>NZ_CP192046.1:4800000-7731803 GCF_050948485.1 Pseudonocardia halophobica
GAAGGCCGCGCCCACCGTCGTGACGAACGACCAGTCGCGGTGCTCCTCGACCCCCGTGACGTCGGCGGCCACGATCATGACCGTGCTGCCCGGGGTCTCGGCGACGGCCAGGGCGGTCCGCTTCCACTCCGGGAGGCCGGCGACGAGGGTGTCCACCAGCGGGGCGGGCACGGCCAGCACGACCTGCGGGGCGCGGAAGTCCACGGGCCCGTCGGGCCCGGTCGCGGTGACGAGGTAGGTCTCCGACGCCTCGTCGGGGACGACCCGCTCGACGGCGGTGGACAGGTGCACGCTGCCCTCGGGGAGGCGGGCCGCCATGCCGAGGGAGAGGGCCTGCTGACCCTCGAGCGCAAGGAGCCGGTTCTCCCGTTCCAGGGCCGGATAGCTGGCGAAGTAGCGCAGCGCGTACTGCGCGCTGAGGGTGTCGGTGCGTCCGACGGAGCCACCCTGCACCGCGGTCTCGAGGATGCGGCGGGCCCGCTCGGGCAGCGTCGCGAACCGCTGGGCGACGGTCTCGGCGGCCAGGCTCGTGCTGGACCGCGACAGCTGCCCCCCGGCCGTGTACCCCCGGTACTCCGCGACCGCGTCCTGCAGCGTCCCGAGCAGCGCCGCACGCTCGTCGTCGGCGAGGTGGAGCCCGTCGACCAGGTCCTGCAGGTCGGACGAGACCGAGGTGCGGCCGCCCTCCGAGATCCCGTACGTGGTCGGGAGGAAGGGCACCGTCGAGAGCCCGAGCTCCGCGGCCACCTCCTCGCTGCGGGTGCCGCGGTAGAGGAACAGTGCCCCGGTGTTGGCCTTCCCGCCGGGAAGATCGACGCTGAGTGTCCGGCCCCCCACCGCGGGGGCCGCTTCGAGGACCACCACGTCCAGGCCCGAGTCCCGCAGCTCGTAGGCGGTCCCGACGCCGGCGGGTCCGCCGCCGACGACGATCACGTCGTGGTTCGACATCTCTGCTCCCCGTCAGTGCTCGTCGGTCGGGATCCGCTGAGTCGACGTGGCGGCCTGGTCCGTCGCGGCCGCATCCTTCAGGCGCTGCAGGGCGGCCGCCTCGAGCTCCACCCGATCCGACGGAGCCGTCCTCTCGAGTGCGGGCAACCGGACGTCGTGTTCTGCGCACAGGATGTCGAGTTGCCCGGCGAGCCGTTCCGTGGAGCCGGCGAAGGTCGCAGGATCGATGCCGAGCACGAACACGCCGATGCCCGGCGAGCTGCTCCCCTCGTGGAAGGGGGCCGCATCCAGCGAGAACGATGCGCCCGAGAGGGTGGCGAGCACCTCCACCAGCAGGGCCACGTTCCCGCCGCGGTGACCACCGAAGGGCAGCAGGGTGCCGTCGAGGGCCGCGGCGGCGTCCCGGGTCGGCTCGCCGCCACGGTCGAGCGCCCACCCCGCCGGGATGGGCTCGCCGGCCTCGGCCGCCCGCCGGACGTTGACGAACGCCGTGGCCGAGGAGGCCTGGTCGATGACGACCGGCGCCCTGCCCGGACGCGGGAAGCCGTACGCGAGCGGGTTGGTGCCGAGGACGGACCTCGGGGCGCCACCGATCGACATCAGCGCGGGGCTGTTCGCCGCCGCCAGTGCGACGAGGTCCTGTGCGGCGAGACGGCGTGCGTAGTAGCCGAGCTCCCCGCAGGTGAAGGAGTTGCGGATCCACAGCGCGGCGAGTCCGGACTCGCGGGTGGCCTCGAGCAGGTCGTCGAAGGCGTCCGTGAAGGCGGTCTGCGCCAGGCCGGACCGGGCATCGGCGTCCAGGACGGCCGGCGCGGCGCGTCGCACGACGGGTTGTGCGTCCTTGCTGATCCGACCCTTCGCGTAGCCGTCGAGATAGTCGAAGAGATGCCCGACCCCGACGGCCCGGTTGCCGATGACCTCGGCCTCGGCGGTCGCCTCGGCCAACACACGGGCGTCGCGAGCGCCGGCGCCTGCGGTGAGCAAGGCGTTGCGACACAGCTCGATGAGCTCGTCGCGATGGATCACGACCATCGGAAGGCATCCTCTCGCGTTCTACGTCGGCGGCAGGTCGTGGTCGAAGCCGACGGACTCGACGGGGGTCGCCTCGAAGAACTCGACGACCCGGTCGCGGAACAGGTGGACGTGGCGCGCGGCGACGCGCTCGGCCTCGTCGACGTCCCGGGCCCGCAGCGCTTCGATCATGGCGGTGTGGTCGGTGCACACCCGCTTGAGGTGGTCGTCGAGGTCGAGGACGCCGCCGCGGTCCCCGCCGAAGCAGAGGTAGGACAGGCGCTGGCCCAGGTTCTGCACGTTGTTCGCCAGCACGCGCAGGTGTTCGTTGCGGGCATAGCGCGCCTCCGCGCGGTGGAGCTCGGCGTTCGTGGCGGCGATCCCGGCCGGGTCGCCCGCCCGGACGGCGTCCTCGACGGCGTCGGTGAGCTCGGCGAGACGGTCGATCTCGGTGTCGGTCGCCCGGGTCGCGGCGAGCCGGGCCACGGCTCTGGCCACGACGATGTGCGCCTCGAAGAGCTGGCTGACGTCGAACAGGTCGAGCGGCCGGACGGTGAACCCTCCCCGCTCGCCGGGGGTGACGAGTCCTTCGGCGCCGAGCCGGAACAGCGCCTCCCGGACCGGGGTGCGGCTGAGTGCCAGGTCCTTGGCCAGCGCGACGTCGTCGAGCCGCTGCCCCGGCTCGACCTGCAGTGTGATGATCCTTCGTCTGATCTCCTGGAAGGCCTGCTCCATCACCGAGCGATCACGCTTGGGCACCGGCCGATCCTTCCACGCCCGCGGCCGTCGATCGGTCCTCGCCGAAGCCGCCGCCGCCGGCGGTCCGGACCGAGAGGGTGGTTCCGGCCTCGAGCCGGACGGAGCTCATCGCGGGCAGCTCGGTGGTGCCGGAGTCCCGGTGCGTGACGGCGATGCGGGCGCCGGTCGCGTCCCGGCCCCCGTGCACGCCCCAGGGTCGGCTGTCGACGCGGGCGGTCGCCACGACCGCGGTCGCCGCGCCGTCGGTGAGGGTGATCTCGCGGATGAGTCCGTCTCCCCCGCGCCACCGGCCGGCGCCGCCGGTGCCGCGCGCGATCGCGTAGCGGTCGACCCGCAGCGGGTACTCCCGCTCGATCACCTCGCAGGGGGTGTTGCGGGTGTTGGTCATGTGCGTGTGCACCGCGCTGTCGCCGTCGGCGTGCGGGCCGGCTCCCTGTCCGCCCCCGTAGGTCTCGACGTAGGAGTAGTAGCGCCCGGTGCGCGGGTCGCGGCCGCCGATGGTCACGATGCTCATGCTGCCGCTCGACGCGGCGGGGACCCGGTCCGGGACGATCCGGGCGAAGGCACCGAGGAGGGCGTCGACGATGCGCTGCGCGGTCTGGGTGTTCCCGTTCGCCACCGGGGCCGGGAACTCCGCGGCGCAGACCGACCCGGGCCGGGTCAGGACCCGGACGGGGCGCATCAGGCCGGCGTTGGACGGCAGCGTCGGGTCGGTCAGCGCCTTGACCACATACCCTGCGCAGGCCTCCGTCACCGCGTAGGAGCAGTTGACCGCGCCGGGCACCTGGTCGGCGCTGGCGGTCAGGTCGATCTCCAGGACGTCCCCGTGCTTGCGGACGGTGGCGGTGATCGGGATCGAGCGCGGCTCGACGCCGTCGTGCTCGAGGTGGTCGGTGAAGCTCGCGGACCCGTCCGGCAGGGCGGCGATCGCGGCCCGGGTGCGCCGCTCGGCGTAGCGCACGAGGGCCGAGCAGGACTGCCGGAACAGCTCGGGGCCCCACTCCGCGACCATCTCGCCGATGCGGCGTTCACCGAGCCGGTTCGCCGCGAGCTGGGCCATGAGGTCGCCGCGGGTCTTGTCCGCCGTGCGGACGTTCGCCATCAGGAGCGCCATCAGGTCGGTGCGGAGCTCGCCGCGGCACACGAGCTTGACCGGCGGGATGCGCACGCCCTCCTGGAAGATCTCCGTCGCGTGCGTGGCCATCGAGCCCGGGACGATCCCACCGACGTCGACGTGGTGGGCCATGTTCGCCACCACCGCGACCATCCGGCCGTCGGCGAAGACCGGGGTCACCAGGCAGGTGTCGGGAAGGTGCGAGCCGCCCAGGTAGGGGTTGTTGCTGATGAGCACGTCCCCGGGCTCGAGCGAGCCGGTCCCGACCTCGGCCAGCACGTTGCGCACCATGGTCGGCATCAGCCCCAGGTGCAGCGGGATGTGCTCGGCCTGCGCGATCAGCTCGCCCGTCGGGGAGTACACCCCCGCCGAGCAGTCGCGACGGTCCTTGATGTTCGGCGAGTAGGACGTGCGGATCAGCGCCGTCCCGATCTCCTCCGCCGTGGACTCGAAGCGGTTGCGGGCGATCTCCAACTCCACGGGCCCGAGATCGTCGGTGCGGTCGTCGGCGAAGTGGTCGCTGGTCACGGGCGCTCCTCGTGGATGTGGAGGAATCCGAAGGTGTCGTGGTGGCACACCTGGCCCGGGGCGACGACGACGGTCGAGTCGAGCTGCTCGAGCACCAGCGGACCGGGCAGCTCGACGCCGGCGGGAAGGTCGTCGCGGCGGTACACCGGGCAGGCGTGCCGGTGCGCGCCGAAGCGGACCGAGCGGGTCTCGACCGGCTCCGGCGGGGCGCCCTCGGCCGACGTCCGAGGCAGGTCGGCTGCGCCGGGCGCCTCGACGACCGCGCTCGCCCGCACGGCGACGATCTCCAGCACGGCGTCGGGGTCGTCGAAGCCGTAGCGCTCCAGGTGCGCGTTGTCGAAGGCCTTGCGCAGCGCGGCGAAGTCCGCCTGCCAGGGCACGGTCAGGTCGTGGCTCTGCCCCAGATAGCGGGCGTCGACGAGCCGGTCGACGGTGACCAGTGCCGGATCGACGCGCTCGCGCCGTTCCAGGAACCGGATCGCGTCCGCCGTGAGCTCCTCGAGCGCGCGGGCCACCGTGTCGAGCTCGGCCGCGCTGGTCGCGGCCGCGGCAGCCGCGAAGTCGTGCCGCACCGGGGCGTCGAGCATGCCGACCGCCGAGGCGATCCCGGGATGCGGCGGCACGACCGCGCCCTTCATCCCCAGCTCGCGGATGAGATCGGTGGCGTGCAGCGGGCCGGCACCACCGAAGGCCATCAGCACGCAGTCGCGCGGGTCGATGCCGCGCTCGATGCTGACCTTGCGCACCCCCCGGGCCATGGTCGCGGTGATGACGCGCAGCACCCCGGCGGCGGCCTCGTCCTCGTCGAGACCGAGCTCGTCGGCGAACGCCGCCAGCCGGTCGCGGGCGCCGTCCAGGTCGAGCGCGAGCCGGCCGCCGAGCAGGCTGCTCCCCAACCGGCCGAGCAGGGCGTGGGCGTCGGTCACCGTGATCTGCTCGCCGCCGCGGCCGTAACAGACCGGGCCGGGACGCGCGCCCGCACTCTGCGGACCCACCCGCAGGCTGCCGCCCGCGTCCCGCCACGCGATCGAGCCGCCACCCGCACCGATCGTGTGCACGTCCACGGCCGGCATCCGCAGCGGGTACCCCTCGAGCTCGCCGGAGGTCATCTCGCCGGGCACGCCGTCGCGGATCAGCGCGATGTCGGTGCTCGTGCCCCCGATGTCGAAGCTCACCACCTGCGGCAGACCCAGCTGCGATGCCCACCGCGCTGCGCCGACGACTCCGCCGACCAGGCCGGACAGCACGGTCCGGACGCTGTGCTCGCGGGCGCTGCCGGCGCCGAGCAGACCCCCGTTGGACTGCATGACCCACACCCGCGTCGGCATCGCCCGCTCGGCGAGCCGGGTCTCGAGCCGCTCGAGGTAGTCGGCGATCGCCGGCTGGACGTATCCGGAGATGACGGCGGTGGAGGTGCGCTCGTACTCCCGCATCTCCGGGGTGACCGACGTGGCGGCGAGCACCGACGGGGCCGCCCCGGCCCGACGCAGGTGCTCCACGACGCGCTGCTCGTGCGCCGGGTCGACGTAGGCGTTGAGCAACGAGACGACGACGACCTCCGGGGCGGCGGCCCGGATCCGCTCGGCGAGCCCGTCCAGCTCCGCGGCGACGGGTGCGACGAGCACCGCGCCGTCGGAGGCCACCCGCTCGGTGACCTCCCAGGTCAGCTCGTGCGGGACCAGCGGGGCCGGCCGCCGCACCGACAGGTCGTAGAGGGCCGAGCGGCTCTGGTGCCCGATGTGGAGCATGTCCGCGAACCCGGCGGTCGTGACGAGCCCGACCCGGGCACCGGTTCGCGTGAGCAGGGTGTTCGTCGCGACCGTGGTGCCGTGGACGAACCGCTCGACCGAGCCGAAGTCCGCCCCGCCCCGTTCGAGGGCTTCCTCGACCCCGCGCACCACCGCGTCGTCCGGCGCCTGCGGGCTCGAGGACACCTTCCACACCTCGACCGAGCCGTCCGGTCGCCGGACCGCGACGTCGGTGAAGGTGCCGCCGGTGTCCACGGCGACCCGCACCTGCCCGGCACGACGTGCGTGCTCGTCAGGACTCGTCGCTGCCATGGCACTCCCTGATCTACATCGGCGTCGAGGACCCGCCCACCCGTCCGATGACGGTCGCGCGCTTCGAATACCACTCGTCGACGAAAGTAGCCCCGGGGTCCGGATTCCGACAAGGGCCGAGGGAGCGTTCCCGTCAGGGTGCAGGCCGGCTCAGCGCGCGAGGAGTGCGCGCACGCTGTCGGAGAAGTCGCGCAGGTGGGCCCGGGCGGCGGCTCGGGCGGCGTCCTCGTCGCCCCGGATGATGGCGTCCACGACCTGCGCCTGGTCGCAGCCGGCCGACGGCTGCTGCGCGACCCGGCGCAGTCCGTAGTGCCAGATGCGCATGCCCAGCGTGGCGTACTGGTTGAGGTTGTTCTCGAGGAACGGGTTGTGCGCGGCCGCGTAGATCGCCCGGTGGATGGCGGTGTCGATCTCGATGTACGAGGTCGAGCCGTGGTCGACGGCCGGGTGCGACTTCCCGAGGTCCGCGAGGCGCCGCAGTTCCTCGCGCTCGGCCGCGGTGGCGCGGACCGCGGCGCGGGCGGCGGCGAGCCCCTCGAGCTCCTCGCGCACCTCGGTCAGCCAGAGCTCGTCGCTGACGGCGATCTCCGAGGCGAAGGTGCCCCGCCGGGGGTAGGTCACGACCAGGTGTTCCAGGGTCAGGCGCTTGATCGCGTCGCGCACCGGCGTGAGCCCGACGCCCATCGCAGCGCTGAGCCGCTTCTCGTCGAGCGGCTCGCCGGGTTCGATCCGCAGCGCGACCAGGTCGTCGCGGAGCTGCTCGTACGCCCGGTCCACCAGTCTGACCGGGCGCTCGACGGCCTTCGGGCGAGCCGTTCCGTCCAGCGAGTCGGCCGCATCCAGGTGTTGACCCACGTTGGCATCATACGTACCTTCGTTCTGAAATTTCAGCGCAACTTCAGCTAGTCCCCTTCCTCCCCAGCCTCGAGGAGGCACCCCATGACTACCTCTGGCCTCAGCGTTGCGGGCAACCCGCGCGTCCCCGATCCGGTCAACGAGCTGCCCCGGGGCTACGCCCCCGGGTCGCCCGAGGCCGTCCGGCTGCACGCGGAGATCGAGCGGGTCCGCGGTCAGGTCCGCGACCTGCCCACCGTGATCGCCGGTGAGCGGCTTCCGCTCGGCGCGACCGCCGACGTGATCGCCCCGCACGACCGGTCCCTGCGCCTCGGGCGCATTCCGCTCGCCCGCGAGGAGGACGTGCAGGCGGCCATCGACGCGGCGCTGGCCGTGCGGCACGAGTGGTCGCGCACGGCGTGGTGGGACCGGGTGTCGGTCTTTCTGCGGGCGGCCGAGCTGGTCACCGGCAAGTACCGCGACGAGCTGCTGGCCACGACGATGCTCGGCCAGTCGAAGACCTTCCACCAGGCCGAGATCGACGTCAACGAGCTGGTCGACTTCTTCCGGTACAACGCCCACCTGGCCGCGCAGATCTACCAGAACCAGCCCTTCTCCGTGACCGGTGTCCGCAACACCATGGACCACCGGCCGTTGGAGGGCTTCGTCCTGGCCCTGACCCCGTTCAACTTCACCGCGATCGCCGGCAACCTGCCCGCGACCCCCGCGCTGATGGGCAACGTGGTGGTCTGGAAGCCCTCGGAGAAGTCGGCCCTGAGCAGCGAGGTCGTGATGCGCGTGTTCGAGGAGGCCGGCCTCCCGCCCGGGGTGGTCAACCTCGTGCACGGCGACGGCCGCCTGGTCACCGCGGTCGCGCAGGCCAGCGAACACTTGGCCGGCATCAGCTTCACCGGCTCCACCACCGTGTTCCGCACCATCTGGCGCAGCACCGCGCAGAACATCGACCACTACCGCAGCTACCCGCGCCTGGTGGGCGAGACCGGCGGCAAGAACGCCGTCGTCGTCCACCGCAGCGCGGACCCGCAGGCGGTGCTGGTCGCGCTGGTCCGGGGTGCCTTCGAGTACCAGGGCCAGAAGTGCTCGGCCGCCTCGCGCGCCTACCTCCCGCGCAGCCTCTGGGCCGAGCTCGAAGGGCCGCTGCTCGAGACCACCGCGGGTCTGCAGGTCGGCGACGTCGTCGACCACAAGACCTTCCTCGGAGCGGTCATCGACCGCGGCGCCGTGGACCGGCTGCAGGGCGCGATCGACCGGGCCAAGGCCGACGGCGCCCACCAGATCCTCGTCGGCGGCACGACCTCGACCGAGCGGGGCTGGTTCGTCGACCCGACGATCGTCCGCACCGAGGACCCGACGGCGTTCAGCCTGTCCGACGAGCTGTTCGGACCGTTCCTCGGCGTGCACGTCTACGACGACGGCCCGGGCGACGACGGCTGGGAGCGCACCCTCGACCTCGTCGACGCCACCAGCCAGTACGCGCTGACCTGCTCGGTCTTCGCGAACGACCGCGGCGCCATCACGACCGCCCTGGACCGGCTCCGCGACGCCGCGGGCATGACCTACGTCAACGACAAGCCCACCGGGGCCACGATGGGCCAGCAGTCCTTCGGCGGCGGCCGCGGCTCGGGCACCAACGACAAGACCGGGTCGGTCCTGGCCCTGCAGCGCTGGGTCAGCGGTCGTTTCATCAAGGAGAACCTGTCGCCCGACCTGGACTGGACCTACCCGTACATGGGCTGAAGAGGCTGAGGAGGCCACCTTTGGACACCCACGTCGAGCGATCCGGCGACGGCGCCTTCGGTCACGTGCTGCACGACGGCACGATCCCTGTCGGCGTCCAGTGGTTCTTCCGCGAGCGCACACAGCTCCCGGTGGCGATCAACCGGTGGTCCTTCCCGCCGGGCGCCACCGAGGGCGTGCACGCCCACCCTCCGATGCCGGGCGAGGACGGCGCGGCGGCCGGCGAGCTCGAGGAGGTCTACGTCCTCGTCCGCGGCCGGGCGACCCTGCTGGTCGGCGGGACGGCCACCGACCTCTCCCCCGGCGACGCCTTCATCGCCCCGCCCGGCCTGCCCCACGGCGTCCGCAACGACGGGCCGGACCCGGCGGAGTTCCTGGTCATCTGGGGACCGCCCGCCGGGGGCTTCGACTGGAGCCGCTTCCGCCTCGGACGCTCTGCGGCAGCGGCGTCCGGGAGCCGCGGGGCCGATCACCCGAGCACGACGGACGCGTCCGCACAGTCGACCGCCCTGAAGGAGAAGACATGACGACCGCAGGAGCCGCCACCGACACCACGGACGTCGTGGTGATCGGTGGCGGGCTGGAGGGATGCGCGACGGCCTGGGCCTTGTCGCAGGCGGGCATCACGGACGTCACCGTCGTGGAACGCCACACCGTCGGGTCCGGTGGCAGCGGCAAGTCCTCCGGCGTCGTGCGCTGCCACTACGGGGTGTCGTCCCTGGCCGCCATGGCCGGCCGGAGCCTGGACCTGTTCGAGAACGCCGCCGAGGTCCTCGGCGAGGACATCGGCTTCCACCAGACCGGCTACGTCGTCGGGGTCGGCCCGGAGAACGTCGACGCGCTGCACGCCTCGATGGCCGACCAGCGCGCGGTCGGCGTGCGGACCGAGGACATCGACCACGCCGAGGTCCAGAAGCTCTGGCCGGTCGCCGACCTCGAACCGTTCGGCGCGTTCGCGTGGGAGGAGCGCGGCGGCCACGGCGACGCCTACCGGACCGCCCAGGGCTTCCTCACCGCCGCCCGCCGGGGCGGAGTCCGGCTCCGGCAGGGCACCACCGTCGCCGAGATCGTCGTCCGGGCCGGGCGCGCCACCGGCGTCCGTCTCACCGACGGATCGGTCCTCGCCGCCGGGGCCGTGGTCCTCGCCGCCGGTCCCTGGTCGGTGCCGCTGCTCGCCGCGCACGGCGTCGAGCTGCCGATCACGGTGCACCGCGAGCAGATCGTGCTCATCGACCCGGGGCAGGAGCTGGGGCCCGTCCCCGTCTTCTCCGACCTCGTGTCCCTGCAGTACATCCGGCCGGAGAGCGGCGGGGAGCTCCTCTTCGGCAACTCCGACCTCGCCGAGCTCGAACCCGCCGACCCGGACCACTACTCGAACCGGGCCACCGAGCAGTTCATCGAGCTCACCATCGACAAGGTCGGCACCCGCCTCCCGGGGCTGGCCGACCCGTCGATCGCCTCGACCTACGCCGGCTGCTACGACGTCACCCCGGACTTCAACCCGGTGATCTCCCTCGCCCCGGTGGACGACCTCGTGGTCGCGGCAGGATTCTCCGGGCACGGGTTCAAGATCTCCCCGGCCGTCGGCGCCCTGGTCGCGGACCTCGTGCTCAGCGGCGACAGCTCCGTCCCGACCATCCCGGCCCGGGACTTCCGGCTCTCCCGCTTCGCGGAGGGCGACCTGCTGCACAGCCCGCACCCGTACGTCGGGGCCGGCCAGATGCGCTGAGCGAGCGTCTGCCTCGCGCGTCCGATCAGCCCACGCCCCCGAGCTGATGCTCGATGCGGGCCGTGGCACTGAGCAGCGACGCCTCGGTGACGGCCGCGGCGGCCACGGCGTCGTGGTCGCGCGCCGCCTCGACCAGCCGCGGTTGGAACGACCACAAGGTCCCGTCGTCCTCCTCGACCGCCCGGCGCGCGCCGACGATCTTGTACACCCGGCAGCGCTCCCACAGACCCCGGATCGTGTCGAGGAGGACGGCGTTGCCGCCCGCGGCGTAGAGCGTGGCCAGGAGGGCCTCGTCGGCATCGAGCGCGGTCACCACGTCGCCGGCCGCCACCGCCTCCGACATCGCCGCGCAGTGCGCCGCCATGACCGCGGCGTCCTCGTCGGTCATGTTCGGGGCGCCCAGTCGGGCAGCATCGACCTCGAGGACCCGACGCACGTAGTACACGTCGCGCAGCTCGGCCAGCGTCAACCCGCGAACCACCGCGCCACGATGCGGGACGCTCTCGGCGAGCCCCGCCTCCTCCAGGCGGCGGATCGCCTCCCGCACCGGCATGACGCTGGTACCGAGTTCCGCTGCGAGGTCGCGAATCCGCAGCCGGTGCCCGGCCGGCATCCCGCCGTTCATGATCTGCTCGCGAATCGCCGTGAAGACCCTGTCCGTCAGCAGGGACGGGCTCTCCAGCTTCGACATCGCCATGGCACCACCCTCAACGCCGTCTCCCTGAGAGTCCGGCCTGCGGACCGGCAGCGGTCCGCGGCTCGGGACTCCCCGGCCGCCGCATGAGCACGTCGACCAGCCCATTGTGTGATCTGTGATTACATCGTACTCTGGGGGCCCGGAGAAGGACAGCGACGCCGCGTCCCTGGACCGGCGCCGGCCCCTCCTCCCTGTCCTCGATGCGCTCACGCCATCCGACGCACGCGAAGCAGGAGGAAGAACATGATCAGGAAGCTGTTGCTCCTGGCCGCCGGGAACGAGCGGCTCGAGGAGTTGGTGAGCCGCAGTCGCCTGACCAGTGGGCTCGTCTCCCGGTATGTCGCCGGCACCACCCTCGACGACGTCATCGCCGTGTCGCGGTCGCTCGGCGCCAAGGGCATCGACGTGAGCCTCGACCTGCTCGGCGAGACCGTCGACGACCTGCGGGAGTCCGCTGCGGCGACGGCGGCCTACGTCGACACGATCCACGCGATCGCCGACCGCGCCCCCGGTGCGACGGTGTCGGTGAAGCTCTCGCAGCTGGGAGTCGGCCTGGACCAGAGCGTGTGCGCGGGCCACCTCAAGCAGCTCCTCGAGGTCGCCGAGGAGTGCGCGGTCACCGTCGAGGTGGACATGGAGCACAGCTCGGTCGGCCCCCAGACCCTGGAGATCTACCGGACGTTCCTGCCGTCCTTCCCGCGGACCCGTGTGGCGCAGCAGGCCGCGATGCGGCGCTGCCCGGAGGACCTGAGCTCGTTCACCGACGTCAAGCCGCGCATCCGCCTGGTCAAGGGGGCCTTCCTCGAGCCGATCGAGAAGGCGCTGCAGGAGCGGGAGGAGATCACCGCCCAGTACCGGTACCTGGCGAGCTGGGCGCTCGCGAACCTGCCGGACCCGGCCTTCGGCACGCACGACGACGTGTGCATCGACCACGTCAGGGCCGAGGCCGACCGACTCGGCGTCGATCCCCGCGACTTCGAGTTCCAGATGCTCTACGGCGTGCGCCGGGACCTCCAGGAGCGACTGGCCGCCGAGGGCTACCGGGTGCGGGTCTACGTCCCCTTCGGCGGCCAGTGGTACCCGTACCTCATGCGGCGGATGGCCGAGCGTCCCGCCAACCTCCTGCTCTTCCTGCGTTCGCTGGTCGGAGGCTGAGACCACCGCGGGTCCGTACGACACCGACCGTCCCCCGATCGCCCGAGCCCTGAGTCATCAACGGGCCCGGCCGGCCGGTCGATCCCGGCGCTGTTCCCGCAGGTCGACGCTGGAGGTCACCCACCAGACCGACCGGAGAGGGACCCGTGTCCGCTGCCGTCCGTACCCCGCCGTCCCCCGGCCCGACGCCCTCCGCGGGCCTGCCGCCCGACCGCTCGGCGGTCCGCCGGATCAACCTGGCCAGCATGGCGGGCACCACGATCGAGTTCTACGACTACTTCATCTACGGCACGGCCGCCGCGCTCGTCTTCCACAAGGTCTTCTTCCCCGACGTGGGCGGCGTCGTCGGCACGATCGCGGCGTTCGGGACCTTCGCCCTGGTGTACGTGTTCAGGCCGATCGGATCGATCCTCTTCGGCCACGTCGGCGACCGGCTCGGCCGCAAGCGGACCCTGATCGTCACGCTGACGACGATGGGTCTGTGCACCGTCGCCGTCGGGCTGATGCCCGGCGCCGCGACCCTCGGCGTCGCCGCCCCGATCCTGCTGATCGTCCTGCGCGCCGTCCAGGGCCTGGCCGTGGGCGGCGAATGGGCCGGCGCCGCCCTGTTCGCGACCGAGAACGCCCCCGACGGGCAGCGCGGACGCTTCGCCCTCTACCCGCAGGTCGGCGCGACCGTCGCGTTCGCGCTCGCGACCGCCACCTTCCTCGCCGTCGACCTCGGGATCGGCGAGACGAGCGACGCCTTCGTCTCGTGGGGGTGGCGCGTGCCGTTCCTGCTCGGCGCGTTGCTGATCGGGGTCGGGCTCTACGTGCGCCTGCACACCGACGAGACGCCCGTCTTCACCGACGCCACCCGCACGACCACCCGCCGCGGCGTGCCGTTCCTCGAGGTGTGGCGGCGCCAGCCCCGGACGATGCTGCTCGCGACCGGCCTGGCCACGGGCGTGTTCGCCGCCATGTCCGTCGCCACGTCCTACCTCACGAGCTACGCGACCGGCAGCCTGGGCATGAGCAAGGCCGGCATCCTCGTGATCGACATCATCGCTGCGCTCGTCTCGGTGGCGACCACCGCCTACGCCGCCATCCTGTCCGACCGCCTCGGACGCCGCCGACTCGTCACTGCGGGCTGCATCGGCCTGGCCGTGTGGTCCCTCGTGCTCTTCCCGCTCCTCGACACCCGCTCGCCCTTCGCGATCGGCGCCGGGATCGTCGTCCTGCTCGCCCTGCTCGGCCCCGCCTACGGCCCGCTGGGCGCCTACCTGCCGGAGATGTTCTCCACCCGGTACCGCTACACGGGCTCGGGAGTGAGCTACAACCTCGGCGGGGTGGCCGGCGGCGCCGTCATCCTCGTGGTCGCCGCTCCGCTGACCGCCTCGGCCTGGGGCCCCATCACCCTCGGCCTGTGCATAGCGGGACTGCTGGCGATCGCCGTCGGATGCCTGCGCCGCCTCCCCGAGACACACGAGCGCTCAATGACCGCCGCGTGCGACGCGTGAGGCCCTCCGGCCGAGCCCTCTGCCGCAGAGCATCGGCTCGGTGTCCGAGATCACCTCGGCAGTCGAACTGAACGCGCGTTCAGCACTCCATGATTGTCAGGGGACTCGACGGAGAGGACAGGACGATGAGCGCGTTCGACGACGGCCTGATGGCGGATCGCACGGTCTTCGTGGCGGGCGGCACGAGCGGCATCAACCTCGGTATCGCCCGCAGGTTCGCGCAACTCGGGGCGCGGGTGGCCGTGGCCGGGCGGAACCCCGAGAAGGCGAAGACAGCGGCCGACTCGATCGGCCCCGGCGCGTTGGGCCTCTCGGCGGACGTGCGCGACTACGAGGCCATCCGCGGCGCGATGGAGCAGGTCGCGGCGGAGCTCGGCCCGCTCGACGTCGTGGTGTCCGGCGCGGCCGGCAACTTCCTGGCCCCCGCCGCGACGATGTCGGCCAACGCCTTCCGCACGGTCGTGGACATCGACCTCAACGGCACGTTCAACGTCTTCCGCGGCTGCTACGACCTGCTCCGCACCCCGGGCGCCTCACTCATCGCGATCACGGCGGGCCAGGCGGTCAACGCCATGCCCATGCAGGCGCACGCCTGCGCCGCCAAGGCCGGGATCAACCAGCTCGTCCGGGTACTGGCCATGGAATGGGGCCCCGACGTGCGCGTGAACGGCATCTCCCCCGGCCCCATCGCAGGCACCGAGGGCATGGCCCGGCTCGCGCCCGACGACAGCACCCGTGCGGCCCACTACGCGCGGATCCCGATGAAGCGCTGGGGCGAGATCGAGGAGGTCGCCGAGGCCGCGGTCTTCCTCTCCAGCCCGTCCGCCTCGTACGTGAGCGGGACGATCCTCGACGTCGACGGCGGATCCCAGCTCGGCGACGCGACCCGCAACGACACGAGCAAGGGCCTGGCCTGAGGCCGGTGTCGGCGAGGGACGGCCAGGGTCGTCCTCGCCGTGACCCTGGACGTGGCGGTTCATCGGATCGCTCGGAAGTCCTGCAGCTCATAGGACATGTCGCCGGTGACGACGGCGTCGGCGAGCAGCCGCCCGGTCAACGGTCCGAGCACGATGCCCCACCTACCGTGCCCGCCGGCGGCGAACACTCGCGGTGAGGTGGGCGACCGCGACCCTTCTCGGTGTCGGCGGGCTGGTCGAACACGGCGCACTTCCTCTGCCCGGTGCCGGAGTCGCGGGCATGTCTCGACGTCTCACGCCTCGACCTGCGGCTGCTCACACGGCACGACCACCACCGAGCAGCGCGCCCGCGCGGCGCACCGGAGAGCGAGGGGCCGCTCGGCGCCCCGGGTGGGCGCCCGTCGGGAGTGACCGAGGACGAGCAGGTCCCCGGGGCGGTCGGCCAGGCGGAGCAGCGTCTCGTCCGGATCGCCTGTCGTGACCACGATGCGGACGTCGACGTCGTCGACCGGGGCCGATGCCTGTGCCAGCGCGTGATAGGCGTTCTGCATCGCCGGCGCCCCGCAGCGGCTGCTCGTCCCGTCACCGCGACGGACGTCGACCGCGTAGAGGACCGCGCCGGTCCCGCGGGCCAGCGACACCGCGGTGTCCACGACGCGTCGACGAGCTCCTCGTCCGCCCACGCCCACGATGACGCGTGGCCGCACAGCCGACTCCACAGCAGCTACCCCTTCACTCGACATGACCGCACCGGGCTCCGGCGTACGGCCGAGACCCGGTGCTGGTCAGAAGCTGGTGGGCCTGCCGACTGTGTGGCGCCGCACGGAGGAGGTCGGCAGGCCCGCCATCCACCATGCCCGCGAATCTCCGGTGCGGGCAGGGCGAGGTCCCGCAACCTCACAGCGGCTCTCGTTTCCGGAACTCGGCAAGATTTGCGGACTACTTCGGAGGTTGTGGTACACGTTGCCGTACCGGCCACCGGCCCCGGAACGATGCGGGTGCCGACAGCCGGAAACGGTCGACGCCTCCTTCCAGCGATCACGGGCTCGACCGTCATCGAGCACGGTCCGACGCGCTTCGGGCCGTGCTCGTTCGCATCCCCGACAGTCGTGTCGCCCTGCCCGAATCGCGGGTCGACCCGACTTCCTCTTTTCCGGATGAGGAGTGAAGGACATGACCGAGGCCCAGGTCTGGTTGGCACCGAGCGCCTACGAGCACCTCAAGGCAGAACTGATCGGGCTGCTGCGGCAGCGCACCGAGGGACTCGGCGGCTCCGCTGCCGAGCAGTTCATCGGGGACAGCGCCGACCACAACACCGATCAGCAGCTGTTGACCGACCGTAGGGAGCGCGAGAACCGGATCCGGAAGTTGCAGGAGCTGCTGCAGAACCCGCTGGTCGGCCAGGACCCTCCGGACGACGGCGTGGCCGAACCCGGGATGGTGCTGACCGTGCGCTACGAGGACGACCAGGAGACCGAGACGTTCCTCCTCGCCCACCACGAGGAGGGCGCGTACCCGGACGACCTGATGACCTGCTCGCCGGATTCACCGCTGGGCCAGGCCCTGCCCGGGACGAAGCAGGGCGAGAAGGTGCGGTACGTGCTTCCGAACGGCCAGGCGATGCAGGTCACGCTGATGCGTGCAGTTCCCTACCGCGCGGCGCCCGGGACCGAGTAGCCGCGGGGATCCGGCCGGTAGGGTTGACCCTGGCCAGGGTTGCCGGTCTCCGGCAATGTGGAGCCGGCACGCCGGACGTCGCCGAGGTGCCGCGGAGGAGAACGACACCGATGACCCACCCGACCACGGGATCCAGTGGCCCGCCCGACCGGCGAGCACGGAACGGGGAGCAGAGCGCCTGGTTGCACCGGGTCGCGCAGGAAGCCGGCCAGGGCGCGGGCGGGGTACCGGTCGAGCTGCTCGGAGGGTTCCTGTCGATGCTGGTCGAGGCCGCCACGACCGGGCGCCGGCCGGACAGGGCCGAGCTCGACGCGGTCGGGCTCAACGGCCGTCGGGCCGCCGAGCTCGGGGTGTCCGCCGGGAACGCCGTGCAGCTGTACCTGTCGGCGGCCTGGCGGCTGTGGCGGGAGTTGCCCGGGGTCGTGACGTTCCCCGACGCCGCGACCACGGCCACCGCCGCCGAGGCGGTCATGCGCGCGGTCGACCGCGCCGTGGCCGGCCTCGCCGAGGGCTACACCGCGGCGCGCCGGGACATGATGCGCAGCGAGGAGACGCTGCGGCGCGAGCTGATCGAGGACCTCCTGCGCGGGGACGCGGACATCGGCGCGCTGGTCGAGCGGGCCGAGCCGTTCGGACTGGACATGGCCCAGCCCCACCAGGTGGCCCTGGCCGCGCCCACCGGTCGGCTCGTCGACGCGGAGGCCGCGCTCAGCAGCCTGGAGCGGGCGGTCGTGCAGGGGATCGGTGACCGCGACGTGCTCGTGGCCACCAAGGACGGCAGCATCGTCGTCGTCGCGCCCGCCACACCGACCGGACAGATCGCCTCAGGGCCATCCGGTGGGGCCCTGCGCGGCGGGCTGGGCGAGCTGATGCACGGCGACCTGAGCCGCGTCCCGCGCGGCGGCCCGTGGCGCATCGCGGTGGGCCGGCCGTACCCGGGCTCCTACGGCATCGCCCGCTCCTACGAGGAGGCCCGCGAAGCGCTGGGCATGGCCGCGCGCCTGCGGCTGGAGATGCCCGTCGTGCGGGCCGAGGACCTGCTGATCTACCGGGTCCTGCTGCGCGACCAGCCCGCCATCACCGACCTGGTGCACGCCGTCGCCAGCCCGCTCGCCAAGGCACGCGGGGGCGCCGGTCCGCTGCTGGAGACCCTGGATGCCTACTTCGCCACCGGGTGCGTGGTGACCGAGACCGCGCGGCGGCTGCACCTGTCCGTGCGCGCGGTCACCTACCGACTGGAGCGCATCGCCGAGCTCACCGGCTACGACCCGACCGACCCCGCACAACGGTTCACCGTGCACGCCGCCGTCCTGGGCGCCCGCCTGCTCGGCTGGCCCCGACGTGACCTCCCCGCACCCGACCCCACCTGATCCCTCCTCAGCGAACCTTGCCGATGTTCGGCAAACCCGTGGGGCGTAGTTGGTGGCCCTCAGTCCGTGCCGCGACGCGGGTTCCGCGGCACCGTGGATGTCGTCCGGGACGTACCCGGGCAGCGTGCGGGGTCGCCTCCCCCTGCCGACCTCCGCTTGCCCCGCACCCCGAGCGAGCGGGCCGAGTTCCTGTGCCGGGGTCGATCGAGTGAAGGGACGACGAGACGATGACGGCTGGTCGGGAGCGGGTGATCAGCGGCGTGACCGGGACGCCGACCCGGAACCACGGCGACGACGGCGACGACCGCGACGACGGGGCCGACGCCCTCGACGTCGAACTGGTCGCCCAGATCGTCCGACGGGCCGGGCTCGACTGCCGGATCGACGGCACCTCGCCCTTCCTCCTGCGCGCCCGGACGGCCGCGCGCGACCACGCGCCGTGGACCGTGATCGCGGGAACCTGCCACAACCACCCGGCGCCACGGGCCTTCGTCGGACCGGCGGGCAGCACCCGCACCCGCGTGCTCCGCGAGCCCGACGAACGTCACCTTGCCGCGCTCGTCGTCCTGCAAGCCCTCCGTCGCGACCCGCACGAGCTGCTCACCCACGACGAAGCCTCGGCATCCGGGCTCGCCGACAACCTGATCTGGGCCTGACGTCGCGGCCCCACGCCACTGGGCCCACAACGCCGCTGTCCCCGGGGACCCGGCGGCTCACCACAACTACGCTTGTAGTGATCTGACCGACCGTCGTAGTATCCCGGTCATGAGCAGCCGCCGGGAGCAGCTCCTCGACGCCGCGATCTCCGTGCTCGGCCGGTCCGGGATGCACGGGCTGACCCACCGCGCGGTGGATGCCGCCGCCGGCCTGTCCGCCGGGTCCACCTCGAACCACTTCCGCACCCGGGACACCCTGCTCAACGCGGTGGTGGAGCGGTTCGCCGCCCGGGAACGCGCGAACTGGGAGGACCTCGCCACGAGGATGTACCCGGTCACCCCGCAGGAGCTCGCCCGCTCCCTGGCCGTGTTCGCGCAGGAGGCGACCGGCCGACAGCGCGTGCTGACCCTGGCCCGGTACGCGATCCTGGTCGAGGCCGGCATCCACCCGTCGTTACGGGCTCAACTCCTGGCGACCGGTGCCCGCGTCAACACCTGGTTCATGAACTGGCTGCGCATCGCCGGCTCCACCGACCCCGAGCGCGACGCCCCGATCATCATGAACCACTGGACCGGGATCGTCCTGCACGAACTGGCCGTTCCCGATCCGGCGTTCGACCCCTACCCGCAGATCGAAGCGCTCGTCACCGGTGTGGTCCGTCCACGCCCCACGGAGGTGCCGACATGACCGACCAGCCGCGTCGCCCGGCCGTCATGGACCCCGACCAGGTCTGGCAGGTCATCGACGCGCAGCGGCGCAGCCTGGCCGACCTGCTCGAGGGTCTCTCCGACGAGCAGTGGCAGCAGCCCTCGCTGTGCACGGGCTGGACCGTGCGCGACGTCGCCGCGCACCTGACCCAGCAACAGCTCGGCCTCCGCGACCTGCTCGCGACGCTGGCACGGTGGCGCGGCAGCCTGGACCGCACGATCCAGGAGGTGGCCCGTCGCCGCGCCGCAGCCGTGCCGACCGGGCAGATCGTCGCCGAGATCCGCGCGACGGTCGGCTCCCGGCACCACACCCTCGGAGTCACCCGGCTCGAGACACTCATCGACATCCTCGTCCACTCCCAGGACATCGCCATCCCGCTCGGCTGCAGGCACGACATGCCGCCGACGGCCGCGGCCGTCGCCGCGACCCGGGTGCTGTCCATGCGATGGCCACCGCCCGCCCCCGCGACGCGGGCGGTGACCGGGTTCCACCTGACCGCCACCGACACGCCGTGGTCCGCCGGCGAGGGCCCGCAGGTCCACGGACCCATGGCCGCGCTCCTCCTCGTGTGCACCGGGCGCCACGCCGCCCTGCCCCAGCTGGCCGGCCCCGGAGCCGCCGACCTCACCGCCCGCCTCACCGCACCCGCACGAACCTGAGCGCAGGCCCTGGACCCGACAGGTAGCGTGCGGGTTCGTGCCGACGCTGCTGCACCTCGACTCCTCCGCCGACCTCCGGCACTCCCGCACGCGGGTGTTGACCGCCCGGTTCGCGGAGGTCTGGCGCAACGCCGGCCCGGACCACCTCGTCATCCGCCGCGACCTGCACCGCGACGCACTCCCCCACTTCCCGGACCCGGCACTGCACTGGCCGCCCCGGCTGCGCCCCGCAGGCGCCGCACCGCCGCTGGAGGCCGAGACCCTGCAGCGCGAACTGATCGAGGAGCTGACCGACGCGGACGTCCTGCTGGTCGGCGCCCCGCTCTACAACTACTCGGTCCCCTCCACGCTCAAGGCCTGGCTGGACTACATCCACATTCCCGGAGTCACGGTCCCGTTCGACGGGCCGACCCAGCCCCTCGCAGGCCGCCCGGCGGTCGTCGTGAGCAGCCAGGGCGCGGTGTACGACCCCGGCACGCCGCAGGAGGGCTGGGACCATGCCGTCCCCGTACTGGAGATCGTGCTGGGTGCGTCGCTCGGCATGGCCGTCACCGCCGTGACGGTCCCACTCGGCCTCGCCGAGACCGTCCCTGCCCTCGCGGACCAGCGCGAACGAGCCGCCGCCGAGTTCGCCGCGGCGCAGGAGACCCTCGCCGCCCTCGCGACGAAGCTGGCCGCCACGCCGAGCTGAGCCTCGGTCCACGTCGTCGGCCGGGCCGCCTACCCCGGTGGCACGTACCTGCGACCCTCGACGGCACTCGGGGTGCCCTCGAGATGCGCTCGGGCTGTGACGAGAGGCACGGTCAGGGAGCCGGCCGGGGTGGGCTACCCCTGACCACTGCCGTACGGCCGGGTGATCACCTCGAGGTTGTGACCCTCCGGGGAGTCGAAGTAGGCCCCGCGGCCGCCGTCGTTCGTGTTGTGGCCCGGCGTGCCGTGCCAGGGGTCGGCGTAGATCGGCACGCCCCGCTCCCGCAGCCGCCCGACGACGGCGTCGAACACCGACTCGGAGACGAGGAACGCGTAGTGCTGCGGGTGCACCTCCTCGCTGTCCATGAAGTCGAGGCTCGCCCCGTCGGGTAGCGCCACGACGCTGAACGGCCCGAAGCGGGTCGGCGCCGGCAGCCCGAGCACCTCGGCGAGGAAACGCGCACCGGCCTCCTGGTCGCGGGTGGCGACGATGGTGTGGTTGAACGCGACAGCCATGTGGCCAACCGTGCACCCTCGACCACGGTTCAGGTCAAGAGCCCACGGCGCACTCGAGCGGGCACCGGGACCTCGGGTGCCGGGCCGCTGCCCGAAGGGGCAGTGCGTGGCTGGCCGGATCGCCACGGAACTCTGCCGACACGACCACCCGTCCCCTTGCTTGACTTGGTCGAGCACAAGGCGACGAGGCTGGAGGGCACAGTGGCAGCGCACCGAAACGGACCGGGACGAACGTCGTACACCGTGCCCGGGCTGAAGGGGCCGGCGGAGATCGTGGTCGACCGCTGGGGCGTGCCGCACATCTACGCCACCGACACCTATGACGCCTTCCGCGCGCAGGGGTTCAACGCGGCCCGGGACCGGCTGTGGCAGATCGACTTCTGGCGGCGGCGCGGGCTGGGCAGGTTGTCGGAGGTGTTCGGCGCCGAGCACGTCGAGCGGGACCGCGCGGCGCGGCTGTTCCTCTACCGCGGGGACATGCGCCGCGAGTGGCTCTCGTACGGCTCGGACACCAAGAGGGCGACGGTCGCGTTCGTCGAAGGCATCAACGCCTTCGTCGAGCTGACCCGGCGGGACCCCTCGCTGCTCCCGATCGAGTTCCGGGAGCTCGGCTACGAGCCCGCCCTGTGGGAGCCCGAGGACGTCGCCCGGATCCGCAGCCACGGCCTCTTCTACAACGTGCGTGACGAGGTCGCCCGCGCGCGCACCGTGCGCGACCTTCCTCGTGAGGTCGAGGAACTGCGGCGGCGCCGCGAACCGCACCGGGATCTCACGGTTCCCGAGGGGCTGGACCTCGACCTCATCCCGGACGACGTGCTGGCCGTCTACGACCTCGCCACCTCGGCGCCGGTGTTCGGGCCCCGCGACCCGCTGGACGCGCAGGGCGACGTGCTGCCGGAGGGCAGCAACAACTGGGTGCTGGCCGGGTCGCGGACCCGCTCGGGCCGCCCGCTGCTGGCCAACGACCCGCACCGCGCCGCGGCGGCTCTCCCCGGTCTGCGCTACATCGCGCACCTCTCCGCACCGGGCTTCGACGTGATCGGAGGGGGCGAGCCGGCGCTGCCCGGGATCTCCATCGGGCACAACGGCCGCATCGCGTTCGGGCTGACGATCTTCGCGATCGACCAGGAGGACCTCTACGTCTACGAGACCGACCCGGACGACCCGCTCTCCTACCGGTACCAGGGCCGCTGGGAGCCCATGCAGCGCGTCTCGGAGGTGATCGAGGTCAGAGGCGGCGAGCCGGTCGAGGTCGAGCTGCTGTTCACCCGGCACGGCCCGGTCGTGCACCAGGACCCCTCCCGGCACACCGCGTTCGTCGTCCGGGCCGCGTGGCTGGAGCCGGGCATGGCGCCCTACCTGGGAAGCATGGACTACATGCGGGCGCAGAACCACGACGAGTTCCTCGCCGCCATGAACCGCTGGGGCGCCCCGCCGGAGAACCAGGTCTTCGCCGACACCGAGGGCACCATCGCCTGGAAGACCGGGGGGCTCACCCCGATCCGCCCGAACTGGGACGGCACGCTTCCCGTGCCGGGCGACGGCCGCTACGAGTGGGCGGGCTTCTACGACGCCGACCAGCTCCCCGGCGCCGTGAACCCGGAGCAGGGGTTCCTCGCCACGGCCAACGAGTGCAACCTGCCCGAGGACTTCCCGGCCGACCGGCACGTCACCTACGACTGGTACGCGCCCTCCCGGCGGCACCGCCTCGACGAGGTGCTCGCGCAGACGACGGACGCCACGCCCGAGTCCATGGTCGCGCTCCAGGGCGACTACCTGAGCACCCCCGCTCGGCGAATCCTCGCCCGGGTCCGCAAGCTGGACGTCCCCGGCGACACCGACGGGCTCGCCCTGCTCCTCGGCTGGGACGGGACCCTCACCGCCGACTCGGCCGCCGCCGCGGTGTTCGAGGTCTGGTACCGCCGACACCTGCGGCCCGCCCTGCTGACCCGGGCACTCGAGGAGCACGTGGCGAACCCCGCGGAGACGGCCGCCCGCATCTCCCCCGCGGAGGACCTGCTCGCCGACGCCCGGGTCGACCTGGAGCTCGTCGAGAACCCCGGTACGCGGCTCGGCCCCAACCCCGACAAGTTCCTCGCCGAGACGGTCGTGTGGACGCTGCCCGCCGCCGTGGCCGAGCTCGCCGAGCTGCTCGGCCCGGATCGCGCGACCTGGCACTGGGGCCGGCTGCACGTCGCACGGGCCCGGCACCCGCTCGCGGCGCTGCTCACCGACGTACCCGGGGAGCAGCTCGTCGCGGGGCCGGAGCCGCGTGGCGGCAGCGGCGACACCGTCGGCAACACCGCCTACGGACCGAACTTCGTGCAGAGTGCAGGGGCGACCTTCCGGCTCGTCGTCGACGTCGGCGAATGGGACTCGTCCCTGGCGATGAACGCCCCCGGACAGTCCGGGCGGCTCGACGACCCGCACGCCACGGACCTGTTCGGGCCGTGGAGCCGCGACGAGGCGTTCCCCCTGCTCTACAGCCGCGAGCGGATCGACGCCGCCGCCGAACACGTCATCGAACTCCGTCCGTCGTCCTGACCCGAACCGGCCCGTGCATCCGCCCCGTGTCAGCTCAGGAGCTCGACGTACCCGCTCGTCCCGTTCACCCGGATCCGCTGGCCGTCCCGGATCAGGCGGGTGGCCCCTTCCACCCCCACCACGGCGGGCAGGCCGTACTCACGGGCGACCACCGCACCGTGGGTCATCTGGCCGCCGACCTCGGTCACGAGCGCCTTGATCGTGACGAACACGGGTGACCAGCTGGGATCGGTGTAGGCGGTGACCAGGATGTCGTCGGTGTCGAGGTGGGCCTGCGCCATGTCCGGGACGACGCGGGCGCGCCCCTCGACGGTTCCGGCGGACACCGCGAGCCCGGCCAGCGCACCGGCCGGGACGTCGTCGCGCCGGTAGGACCCGGAGAGGGCCTCGCCGTCCGACGTGAGCACCCGCGGTGGCGTGAGCGCCTGGTACCCGCGGTACTCCTCCTTGCGCCGCGCGATGACCTGTCGGTCCGCGCGCCCGGTGCGGACGACGTCGCACAGCTCGTCGAACCGCAGGTGGTAGATGTCCTCGCGGTCGCCCACGACGCCGTCGCGCACGAGGCGGTCGGCCTCCCGCAACAGGGCCTGCCTGTAGCGGAAGTAGCGGCTGACCATGCCGATCTTGGGGTACTCGCGATACCCGATGAAGGTCCGCAGGCGTTCGATCATGGTCTTCGTCTCGGCCGCCCGCCGGTCCCCGTCGGGCAGCGCCCGCAGCCGGGTGAGCAGGTCCTGTTCCTTCTCCCACGCCTCCTGCCGCCCCTGCTCGAAGCGCCGGCGGCTCGCCCCGGGTTCGGCGTGCTCGACGTGACCGAGCAACACGGGAACGAGGACCGTGGGCTGCTCGCTCCACCGGGGCCTGGTGATGTCGATCTCGCCGGCGCAGCGCATGCCGTAGGTGTCGAGGTAGCGGCGGATCGCGTCCCGCGCCTCGCGCCCGCCCGCGACCCGGGGCAGGTCGGCCAGGAAGTCGTCGCCCGGGAAGCCGTCGTCGGTGACGCCGCGCAGGAACTCCACCACTGCCGGGTGGGCACGGACGACGTCGGCGACGTCGAGGAGCGCCAGCCCCATCTCCGAGGTCACGCTGTTCGGGACGGACCGGCTGAGCGTGTCGGCCGCGCCCTCCTCCCCCAGCCACTCGCGCAGGTGCTCGTCGAGCCACCAGGCCGCGTTCATCGCCGTCATGAACACCCGGTGGCCGAACGGGTCGAACAGCAGCCGCCGCAGCTCCTGGAGGTCCTCGCGGACGAAGTCGAGCAACTCCGATCCGTGACGGGTGCGGATCTCGCGGTCGAGGAGGGCCAGCGACGCCTGGGTCTGCGCGACCAGCTTCTCGACGACGACCGGGTCGGGGTCGACCGGGTCCGTCGGCGGGACGGCGCGCGGTCCGTCGTCCGCCCAGGGCTCCCCGACGAGGTCGCCGCGATCCAGGACCGTCCGCAGCGCGTCCGCCATCAGCGGGTCGGACCGGCCCATGGCCTCCAGCAGGTTCTGCCGGCCGGCAGCCGAGGCGAGCATCGGGGTGGCGTCGACGAACAGCCGTCCGCCGGCCTCGGCCATCGGCCGCGGTGTCGTCATCTGCCAGAACGAGAGCCCGAGCGGCGTCAGCGGGTCGGTCATCATCTGCTGGTGCCCGACGGAGAGGTAGACGTGGGCGCCGTCGTCGTCGGCCGGCGGGACGGGGAACAGCGTGGTGATCGGCCGGCTCTGCACGATCCGGACGTCGTCCCCGGCCAGGCACCACTCGATGTCCTGCGGACACCCGAAGTACTTCTCGATGCGGCGGCCCAGGTCCGCGAGGCGCAGCACCTGCGCGTCGGTCAGCGCCGGCTGCTGCCGGGCCTGCGGTGCGACCTCCTGCGACCGGGTCCCGCCGCCGGCCGTGGCCCGGACCGCCCACTGCTTCGCGGCGATCGCCCGGTCGACGACGGTGTCGTCGTGCACCGTGAAGCGGTCGGCGTTCACCAGGCCGGAGACCAGGGCCTCGCCGAGCCCGAGGACGGCCTCCACGCTGGTGACCCGCCGGTTCGACGTCACGGGGTCGGCCGTGAACAGCACACCCGACGCGTCCGGGACGACCATCTCCTGCACGACGACGGCCATCCGGACCTGCCGGTGCTCGACGCCGCCGCGCAACCGGTAGGCCACCGCACGTTCGGTGAACAGCGAGGCCCAGCACCGCCGGACGCCGTCGAGGACGGCCGCGGCTCCCACGACGTTCAGGTACGTGTCCTGCTGGCCGGCGAAGGAGGCCGTCGGGAGGTCCTCGGCGGTCGCACTGGACCGCACCGCATAGGCGGTCGCGTCACGGAGCGGGCCGGTGATGGCCGCGGCGAGGTCGTCCGGGACCGGGAGGGCCGCGACGACCTCGCGGATCTCGGCGCTCAGGCCCGCGATCGCCTCCCGGTCGTCCGGGTCCAGGCGCGAGAGCCGGTCGAGCCGGTCCTCGAAGGACGGCACCCCCGCTGTCACCCGTCGGAACGCCTCCGTGGTCACGCAGAAGCCGGGCGGCACGTCGACGCCCTCGATCCGCGAGAGCTCCCCCAGGTGCGCGCCCTTCCCGCCGACCAGTCCGATCCGGCCGCGGTCGATCTGCTCGAGCCTCAGCACGGGACGACCGAGCGCGACCGTCGCCGCGCCACTGCCGCTACCCACCACGGATTCCCCCACTTCGTCGGCTGCAGCCACCGTCCACGGAGTGCGGAGTCCGGTGACGGCCGCAGAGTGTGCGGCACCCACCGGGTCTTGTGGCAAGCCCCCCGGGGCGCTATACGTTGAGGTGGGGCAGAGATCGGTTTCCGGGGTCTTCGCGGCGCGGAGAGCCGACGACTCGGGCGGAGCCCAGAGGAGACGTGCGGCTGCGCCGGATTGCGTGACGCCGTCCGGGGTGGGACCGTTCTGGTGCGGGTTGCATGGGCCTGAAGTGCGATGGCGGTGACCTGTCGGGGTGACGACCGCGCCTACGACGCCTCAGGTCCGGCCCCGCCGGTCTTGGCCCTTCGAGTAGTTGGTGCTCGATGACCGATTCGGACGATGTCTGTGGTCAGGCTCGCGGACGTGCGCGATCCCAGGATCGCCGCCTGCGTCTTCGCAGGGCCGACACGAGCCGGCCGGCCGTGGTCGAGATCAGCGGGGAAATCGACCTGACGAGTGTTGAGGAGTTCGACTCGTGCCTGTGCGACGCGGCGGCAGCGCTCGACCCCGGTGACCGGTTGATCGTGGATCTCTCCGCCGTGGACTTTCTGGCGGCCTGCGGGGTGCGCAGCCTGCTGCAGGCTGAACGCCTGGCGGCTCGACGCCAAGGACAGATGCGGCTGGTAGCGGCGACCGAGCAGGTCCTGATGCCGCTGGCGGTCCTGGGCCTGCTGGAGAGGCTGCACGTGTGCGCCTCGCGGAGCGAAGCCGCCGCATAGGCGCAAGCACGGCAGCATCCGGCCCAGTCCGCCGACGGCGGCGGATTCAACGTCGCCCGACCACCGGTCCCCGCTGACGACGGGCTCGACCGCACCTCGTCCCCCCGACGGCACGGCCCCCGGACCTCTGCGTCCGGGGCCGCGCCGCGTCCCCCACCTGAGTCGCTCACCACAGCCGACGGGAGGGGATGGGCGGCGGCGGACCTCACGGCTAACCTGCGGGATCGTGAGTGATGCCGCGCGCCCCCTCGCATCCCGGCCCGTGCCCCGCACGCTCCGCTCGGCCCGGCGCTGGCTGCGTGCGCTGCACGACGAGCTCGGTACCGCGGGGCTCGCCGCCGCTGCGGTGCTCCCCGGACTCGCCGCCGCGATCGACCAACACGCGGCCGCCGTGCACGACGCCACCACCATCGGGCTCGAGGCGTCCGCCGCCGTTGCCGGCCTCC
Source organism: Pseudonocardia halophobica (assembly GCF_050948485.1). Taxonomy (NCBI): domain Bacteria; kingdom Bacillati; phylum Actinomycetota; class Actinomycetes; order Pseudonocardiales; family Pseudonocardiaceae; genus Pseudonocardia; species Pseudonocardia halophobica. The sequence goes on from NZ_CP192046.1 coordinate 4,827,692, forward strand.
TGCTTCTGGCGGGCTACGCGCACGGCGTCCTCACCGAAGCGCGCGCACACGGATGGCACCCGCCCGCTGCCGGGCCGAGGGGGTGGTCACGGGCGGACTGGACGAGCGTCCGCCTCGCCGCGATCTGCGCGCTGAGCGCCCACCCCGAGCACGTCCGGACCGCCGACCTGCCGCCGTGGCCACGCACGATCACCCCGCCATCGGCCTGACCTGAGTCGTTCGAGGTCGCCTCGTCGGCTACTCCGCGCCGGCCTCGGGTCGCACGATGGCGACCGGGGCCGCCGCGTGGGGCAGCACAGCCTGGCTCACCGAACCCAGCAGCGCGCCGCGCACCGTGCCGCGCCCGCGCGAACCGACGACGACCAGCCCGGCGCCGCGCGACCGCGCGACCAGGGCGGCCGCCGGCGGGTCCCGCAGCAGGACCCGCTCGACCGGCACCTCGGGGTGTTCGGCGGCCCGGGCCGCCAGGCACTCGTCGAGCAGTCGGCGCTCGTCGGTCTCGACCGCGTGCCAGTCGATCAAGCCGGCCAGGTAGGGATCGTGGACCGGGTCGCCCCAGGCGCGCACGGCGACCAGGGGGGCCCGCGTGCGCGCAGCCTCGTCGAAGGCGAACCCGAGCGCGGCCTCGCCGTGCGGGCTGTCGTCCACCCCGACCACGATCGGGGCGGCCGTGTCGCGCGGGGCCCCGTCGCCGCGGACGACGACCACCGGCCCCGCCGCCTGCGCGGCCACGGCGATGGCCACCGACCCGAGCAGCAGCCCGACGAAGCCACCACGGCCGCGGGAACCGACGACGACCAGCTGGGCGGTGGCCGACTCCTCGCGCAGCACCGAAGGGGCCCCGCCGGCGCGGACCTCGGTCGTGATGTCGAGCTCCGGGGCGGTCTGCCGCGCCACCTCGAGGGCGGCCTGCAGGTCCTTCTCGGCAGCCTGGGTGAGAACCTGCCGCTCGTACTCGGCGGCGAGCGCCAGCGTGCGCGGATGGTAGGTCCTCCACACCACGGCCGCGACGAGCCGCAGGGGTGCGCCTCGCCCTTCGGCCTCGACGGCTGCCCACCGGACGGCGGCAAGGGCCGTGTCCGATCCGTCGACTCCGACGACGACCGCGGTGCGGGCGGTGACGCTCATGGTCCCTCCTCGTCTTCCGGCCCTCCACGGTCCGTCGGGCCAGCTGCGCCTCGCCCCATCCGAGGGTCGTCGGAGACGAGGTCGTCGGTCGTCGACCTTCGGGACCTTCGGCCCGGTTCCCGGGCCTTCGCGGCGCGATGTTCCGGAGGACGACCACCGGGGTACCTCCTCGCTGCCGACCTCGACGACGGCCGGTCCGGCAATCGAAGGAGCAGCCATGGCGATGGACGACAAGATCGACAACAAGGCCGAGGAGCTGAAGGGCAAGGCCAAGGAGGGTGTTGGCCGCGCCACCGACGACGAGGAGCTGCAGGCCGAGGGCCAGGGCGACCAGGCCTCCGGCAAGGTCAAGCAGGCAGGCGAGAAGGTGAAGGACGCCGCCAAGGACGTCTTCAGGAAGTAGCCCGGCCTGCTGCTGTACGGCGCCCGGCTGCCCCTTCGGCACGCCGGGCGCCTCGCTTCGGCGGCAGCCCGCTGCTCGCCGGGTCCGAGCCCGTCCGCCGGACTCACGCGGCAGCGACCGCCACCCAGGCCCCGGTGCGGGCCGACTCGACCACCGCCCCGGTGATGCGCACAGCCGCGGGAGCCGCAATGACCACCGACGAGCCCGACGACCGCCACCGGCTGTCGATGACCGTCCTCATGACGCCGGACATGTCGAACTTCTCGGGGAACGTACACGGTGGCACGATCCTCAAGTTCCTCGACCAGGTCGCCTACACGTGCGCGAGCCGCTGGGCGCGGACCTACGTGGTCACGCTGTCCGTGGACCGGGTCGTCTTCCGGGAGCCGATCCACATCGGCGAGCTCGTCACGTTCGCCGCCTCGGTCAACTACACGGGCCGGACCTCCATGGAGGTGGGGATCCGGGTGACCACGGAGAACCTGACCGACCAGACCGTGCGGCACACCAACAGCTGCTACTTCACGATGGTCGCGATGGACGCCGACAAGAATCCGGTCGCCGTCCGCCCGCTGACGCCGGGCACGCCGGACGAGAAGCGGCGGTGGGCCGAGGCCGAGCTCCGCCGGGTGGAGCGCCGTTCCACGCCATGACCGGGATCAGAGGTCGCTGAGGACCTTCATCCGGCGGCCCCGGCGCAGTTCGTCGTAGTCGGTGAGCCGTCCCGCACGCCCCCGAGCAGGGACCCTCGCGGGGAAGGGCCGTGCACCGCAGGCGTGCTGGGGCCGCCCACCTTCACCCCGCTTCGCTGATCAGCGAGCGCAGGGAGCCGAGATCGGGAAGGCCCGCATCCTTCACTTCCGCGGCGAAGCCCACGGACCAGTACGCCGGCAGCCCGGCGGCCTCGCAGTTGCCGAGGAACTTCTCGACGACCCGGTCCGCCGCCCACGGCCGACCGACGCCGCCGTCGACGTCGTCGATCGTGACGGTCCGGACGCTGCCGTCGGTCCACTCGACCTCGATCTCCGCCGGGAAGACGGCCGGGTAACCGGAGTCGGGCCAGATCTCCCAGTCCACCCGCGCGGCGACGGCGAGCACCTCGGGATCCGGGGGCCCGACGAAGTCGGACAGCAGCACCCGCCCGCGGACCGCCTGCAGCGCGACGACGTACGGCAGGCTCCACCGGGCCTCGTCGGCCCGTGCCGGGGCCTGCTTGGCGGCCCACGGGAGGGCGATCACCGTCTCCTGGCCCTGCGGGACGCGGCAGCGGATCCGGTGGATCCGCCGGTACCCGCCGTCCGGCAGGCCGAGCGCCGCCACCGCCTCGGCGAACGGGTGCAGGAAGTGGCAGCAGGGCACGCCCTTGAAGGCCGCGTCCATCAGATACCACCGGGAGCCCAGATCACCGGAGAGACGGCGCAGCCGGTCCGCCGCCGACGGATCATCGGCGTAGAGGCCGAAGAACCCCCGGTCGCCCTCGAAGACGTCGCGGGCTCCCGTGATCCCGCCCTGCACGAGGTGCACCGTGGAGATCGCCGCCTGGGCGGCGATGCCGGCCTGGGCCGCCTTGCTCGACGCCCCGCGGCTGAGGAACGTGAAGTTCCCGGCGGAGAAGCTCGCGGCGACGGCGACGGCGTCGAGCAGACCCTCGCGGTCGAGGCCGGCGAGGAGGCCGACCGCGACGGCACCGGCGACCGGCCCGGCGACCGAGGTGCCCTGGAAGCCGGCGCGCTGGAAGCCGCTCGGGGCGGCGAGCCCGAGCCGGACGAGCACCTCCCATCCGGCGACGAAGGCGCGCACCTCCTCCGGTGCCGTGGCCTTCCCGGCCTCGGCGGCGGCGAGCACCGCCGGGGCGAGGACGCTGCTGCCGTGCATCACCGCGCCGGTGTGGGTGTCGTCGTACTCGAGCGAGTGCACGAGGGTGCCGTTCACGAGCGCCGCGTCGGCCGGTGTCGTGCCGGAGGCCGCACCGAGCACGGTGCACGGCCCGTCCGGACGCGCGACGCCGAGGAGGCCCGACGCGGGCCCGAGCCGGGAGGCGGCCAGCCCGACCCCGAGGGCGTCGAGCAGGTGCAGCCGCGCGGCCTCCTCGACCCGTTCCGGCAGGTTCTCGGGCAGGTCGAGCACGCCGTCCACCAGGATCTCGGCGGTCGTGCGGGTCATCGGTCCCCCTCGGCGAGCAGGTCGTCCAGTAGCGGGCGCAGCGGTGCGTCGAGGTCGAGGGGCGTCGACGGATCGGTCAGGACCTGCACCCGACCGGCGAAGCCGGGGCGGAGGTCGCCGGTGAGTGTCCGGTACTTGGCGAGCAGCTCCTCGCGTGTGAGGGGACGGTCCGGCCCGCCCGACGCCGACAGGACCGTCTTCGTCAGGACGCGGCCGTCGGCGAAGCTCACGCGGACCGTGGCGGGCCGGTCGTGCGGCGGCGCGGGCGGATCGGACCACTCCTCGATCGCCACGAGCGACCGGAGCCGCGCCACGTCCGGGTCCCGCAGCGAGCCGCAGGAGAACACCGTGGCGGCGGTGTCCCGTGCAGCCAGCACGGTGGCGACGGCGTGGGGCAGGGAGAAGCGCCCGGCCAGCGTGGTCTCCGGTGCGGCGTTCCACAGGGCGGCGGCCAGGGGATGCGCCCGGACGTCGATCCGCTCGACCTCCGCGCCCTCCGTCTCCGTCGCGATCAGCGCGGCGGCCTCGACGCTCGAGTGCAGGTACTGGCAGCAGGCGTACGGCTTCTGGTAGCCGTCCTGCACCGCGTACCGCTCCCCGAGGTCCTTGGTGAGCGCGGCCGGACCCGCGACGGCTCCACCCACCCGGCCGAACACCTCGTCGAGCACGCCGGGGCTCGCGGTCAGCCCGGCCGCGGCCATGTCCACGGCGACGAAGCCGAGCTGTGCGCCGGCGCCGGCCCAGGCGTTGCGGACGGTGGCGCCCTCGGTGGCGTGCCCGAACGGGCCGGTCAACGACATCGAGGCCGCGCCGAGCACGGCCCGGGAGAACTCCTCCACCGGCAGCCGGCGCGCGGCGGCCAACGCCGCCGCCGCGCCGATGGGCGACAGGGTCGCGTGCGGATGGAGCACCAGCGGGAGCGGCGGCCGGTAGGCCCGCGCGATCCGCGTGACCACCTCGTACCCGACGACGACCGCGGTCAGGAGGTCGCCGAGGCTGCCGCCGCCCGCCTCGGTCTCGGCCAACGCGGCCGGGAGGGTGTAGAGCGAGCCGTGACAGGTCGCGGGGCGGTAGCCGCCGTCGAGCTCGGTCCAGTTGGCGGCGACGGCGTTCGCCAGCGCCGCCTTCCGACGATCGGCCCGGACCCCGGGACGTCCCACCACGGACGCCTCCGGCGAGCCCCCCGCCTGGGCGGAGACCGCCCGGACCTCGGGCTCGGCGTGGGCCCCGACCATCGCCGCGACGTCGTCGGCGACGATCGTGAGTGCCGTGCGCAGGACGGGCCCGGGCAGCCCTACGGCGCCCGCGGCGGAGCGATCCGCGGTCCAGCCGAGCAGGTCGTCGAGCTCAGGCACTGCGCACCTCCACCTTCGCCGCCCGCTGCTGTGCCGCGTGCCGGCGGTGCGCACCCCAGGCGCAGCAGGCGGCGAGCAGCGACAGCGCCACGACGTACCAGGCCATCGCGGTGTTGCTGCCGGTCACGCTGTACAGCCAGGTGGCCAGGAACGGTGCCGTGCCCCCGACGATCGTCGTCGGGAGCGCGTAGCTCAGCGATGCCCCGGTGTAGCGCGTCCGGGCCGGGAACAGCTCGCTGTACACGGCCGGCTGGGGTGCGTAGGCGGCGGACTGGACGACGGCCAGCCCGAGCACCATCCCGAGCAGGATGATCCAGGACTCGCCGGTCTCGATCATGGCGAAGTACGGGAACACGAACAGGGCCGCGGCGACCGCCGCGATCGCGACCTGCCTGCGCAGGCCGACCTTGTCCGACAGCCAGCCGAAGACCGGGATCGACACGAGGTAGCAGACGGACACGATCGTCAGGTGGTTGATCGTCTCGCCCTTCGGCACGCCGAGGGTGCCCGTGACGTAGGCCAGGGTGTAGGTGGCCACCGTGTAGTAGATCGCGTTGTTCGCGGCGCCCAGCCCGGCACCGAGCAGGACCGAGCGCCAGTCCTCGCGGAACACCTGGGCGATCGGGAGGGTCTCGACCTTGCCGGCGTGCGCCGTCTCGGCGAAGTCGGAGGACTCCGCCAGTCCGCGCCGGATCGCCAGCCCCACGACCACGATCACCACGCTGGCCAGGAAGGGTATCCGCCAGCCCCACTGCTCGAAGGCGTCGCCGCTGACCGCGGACGCCCCGGCGATCACCAGGCTGGCCAGCAGCAGCCCGGCGGGCGAGCCGATCTGCGTCGACGACCCGAACAGGCCCTTCCGCCGCGCGGGCGCGTTCTCAACGGACAGGAGTGCGGCGCCGCCCCACTCGCCGCCCAGCGCCACGCCCTGCGCGATCCGGCAGAGCACGAGCAGCACCGGCGCCCAGACCCCGATCGAGGAGTAGGAGGGGATGCAGCCGATCAGCACGGTCGCCGCACCCATGATCAGCAAGGTGGTGATGAGCACGTTGCGCCGGCCGAGCCGGTCACCGAAGTGGCCGAACAGGATGCTCCCGAGCGGGCGGGCGACGAACCCGACGGCGAAGGTCGCGAAGGCGGCGAGGGTACCGACCACACCCTCCTGCGTCGGGAAGAAGACCTTCCCGAACACCAGGGCGGCGGTCGTGCCGTAGATGAAGAAGTCGTACCACTCGAGGGTCGTCCCCACGAAGCTGCCGAGGGCGGCCCTGCGGGACTGTGGAGTGGCGGTGTGGGGGTGGCCGGACACAGGTCCTCCTCGTCGGATGCCGGAGCGGCGTCGGGTCAGCGCGGGACGGCCGCGTGCCGGCCGGCGAGCATGCCGAGGCCGAGGGCCGCGAGCAGGCCGTTGCCCGACGAGTAGCCGGCGCCACCCGCGCGCCCGCTCACGCCGGCGGCGACCCCGCCCGCGGCGTACACGCCGGCGATCGGGCCCGCCTGGCCGAGCACCCGCGCGTCGGCGTCGACCTGCACCCCGCCCTGGGTGTGGAACAGCGCGGGGATCGCCCGCACCGCCGCGTAGGGCGGGCGCAGCGGCCCGCGTCCCCAGTCGGACCGCCCGGTCGGGTCCGGCCGCTCCCCCGCCGCCGCGGCCCGGGCGGCGTCCAGGGTGCGGCCGAGCTCCGCCTCGTCGGCCCCGATCGCTGCCGCCAGCGCGGGGACGTCGGCCGCTTCCCTGACACCGCCGGCGGCCAGCAGGTCGGCGAACTCCTCCTCGTGCGCGGCCACCGAGTCCCGGATGGAGGTGTCGAACACGACGTGCACGGGGCCCTCGGCACGTGCGACGTCGGCGGCGAAACCGGAGTAGCCGATCGACTCGTCGCCGATCCGGCGCCCCTGCGCGTCGACGACGATCCCGCCGTGTTCGACCGTGGTCCACGAGGTGATCGAGCCGTGCGGGCTCGCGACGGCCGCGTACCCCTGGAAGGCCTCCGCGTTGCCGAGCGTGGCCCCGAGGTCGAGCAGCCACCGGACCGCCTCGCCGGTGCTGCCGTGCGCACCGAGGTACTCCAGCCCCACGGCCTGCGGGGCGAACCGGGCGATCATGTCCGGGCTGGCACCGAACCCGTTGGCGGCCAGCACGACCGCGCGGCAGCGCAGGGTGTAGGTACCCGACCGGCCGCCGGACACGACGACCCCGCGGACCACCCCGTCCTCCACCACGAGCCGCTCGACCGGCGAGTGCGTGAGGACCTCGACGTCCGCGGCCTTGCAGGCCCGCAGCAGATCGGCGACGAGCGCCTGCCCCTTGCGGGACGGCGGGGCGTGCAGCCGCGGGACCGAGTGCCCGACGTGCTTGTAGTCCGTGATGAGCCGCAGGTCGATCGCATGCGTGTCGACCAGCCACTCGACCAGCCCCGCGCTCGCCGCGGCGAGCGTTCGGACGAGATCCTCGGCGTCGTGCGGACCGGACTGGCGGAGCAGGTCGGTGGCCAGCCGCTCGGCTGAGTCGTCGATGCCCGCCTCACCCTGCCAGCGCGTCCCGGCGCCGGGCACGGATCCGGTGGACAGGGCGGTGTTGCCGCCCGCGCGCTCCTCCTTCTCCAGCACGACGGCGGTCGCGCCGCCGTCGGTCGCGGCGAGCGCGGCGGTGAGCCCGCCGCCGCCGGCTCCGACCACGACGACGTCGACATCCACTTCGGACTGTTCGGGCACGGGGGTCCTTCCTCGTTCCGGGGTCAGCCGGTCCGCAGCGCGGTGCCGCGGGTCTCGGTGAGGGTCAGCGCGGTCCCCACGGTGACGACGGCGGCCGCCACGAGGAACCACGCGGGGGCCAGCGGGCTGCCGGTCAGGCCGAGCAGCCACAGACAGATCAGCGGCGCGGTGCCGCCCACCGCCATGCTGGCGAGGTTGAAGCCCAACGCGATGCCGGTGTAGCGGACCCGCGACGGGAACATCTCGGCGAACGTCGCGAAGACGACGCCCATCAGCGCGGCCTCGGGCAGGCCGAGCACCACCTGCGCCAGGATGGCCGGCGCCAGGGCGCCGGCGTTCATGACGGCGAAGCACGGCACCGCGAGCACGCCGAACGCGATCGCCGCGATCAGGAGCACCGGTCGCCGGCCCCACCGGTCGGAGAGCTTGCCGAAGAACGGCATGGCCGCACACGACACGATCAGCGTGATCGTGGTCGACCAGAAGGCGGCGGCCGGGCTGAACCCGCCGGTCCGCTGCAGGTGCGTCGACGCGTACACATAGGTGACGTAGTAGCCGGCGAACAGCAGCGTCGACAGGCCCAGGGTGCGCAGCAGGCCGGGCAGGTGCGCCCGGACGAGCTCGACGGCGGGAGCGGACGCCTCCCCCTCCCCTGCCTCGAGCTCCTCGTCGGAGACCGAGTCCTCGAGGCGGTACCGGATCCACAGACCCACCAGTCCCAGTGGCAGGCTGATCAGGAACGGGATGCGCCAGCCCCAGGCCGCGAGCTGCTCGGACGTCAGCACCGAGGTCAGGATCGTGACGGCGACGGACGCGAGCAACGCGCCCGACAGCGCCCCGAGCTGGACGGTGGAGCAGAGGAACCCGCGCCGGGCGGGCGGCGACTTCTCCGCGACGTACGCCGCGGCACCACCGACCTCGCCACCGGAGGCGATGCCCTGCACGCACCGCGCCGCCACCAGCAGGAACGCGGCCCCGACGCCGATCGCCGCATACGTGGGAAGCACACCGATCGCCACCGTGGCCGCGCACATCGACAGGATCGTCGCGGCCAGGATGCGCGAGCGGCCGAAGCGGTCACCCAGGTGACCGAAGATGAGTCCGCCGAGGGGGCGGAGCACGAAGGCCGCGGCGAAGGTCGCGAACGTGGCGAGCAGCGCCGTGGTGGGGTCGGTGCCGTTCGCGAAGAAGACGACCGAGAGCACCGTGGCGAGGTAGCCGTAGATGCCGAAGTCGTAGTACTCGACCACGGACCCGACCAGTCCGGCCGCCACGACCCTGCGGTCGATCGACTGCGGCACGGCAGCCGCGTCCACCTCCGCCCCGGAGTTCACCCCGGGACGCGCTCCGGTACCCGCTCGGCCCGCGAGGGACCGCTTGTCCGATTCCACCGCCAGCACCTCCTTGTCCTGCCGGCCGCGGCTCTCCGCGGCTGGGTCATAGGCTGCGGTACAAACTGACAACTGTCAACAGTTTGCGAGATACGGTCGCCTTCGACCGCGGTCCGCAGCAGCTCAGTTACTATTCGATGTGTCGACAGTTCGAACCGATCGGCGATCGCGGCCCGGCGGGGCGTCCACCCGGACTGCCCCCGTCGCAGCGACCGCGGCGAGGAGACCCGGTGACCGAGCAGAACCGCCCCGCCAAGCTGGGCCCCGTCGCGACCTTCGCGGGGCGCAGCCTGGAGGTCCTCCGCGACATGATCCTCGACGGCACCCTCTCCCCCGGTGAGCGACTCAACGAGGTGCACCTGTCGCAGGCGCTGGGGATCAGCCGCGGACCGCTGCGCGAGGCCATCCAGCGCCTGGCCAGCGAGGGCCTGGTCGAGGCCGTGACCCATCGCGGCGTGTACGTCCGCTCCTTCTCGGCGCGCGAGCTCTCGGACTTCTACGAGCTGCGGATCGCCCTGGAGACGCACGCCGTGCGGCTCGCCGCCCGCTACGCCCCGCAGGAGCGGATCGACGAGCTCGGCCGGATGCTCGACGACACGGAGTCCAGCATGGGCTCGGACGCCACCGGCTCCTACCCCGCCGATCCCGACTTCCACGCCCGGCTGGCGCGGCTGGCGGCCAGTCCTCCGCTGATCCAGGCCCTCACCGATGTCGGACGGAAGATCCAGCTCGCCCGGGCGCGCTCGGCCCACCAGCCCCGGCGCGCCCGTACCGCTCTCGACGAGCACAGGACGATCGTCGCGGCTCTGGACGACCGGGACGGCGACCACGCCGCCTCCCTCCTCGAGGCCCACCTCTCGAGCTCGTTGAACAGCGCCCTCGCCGTGCTGCGCGCGGCCGAGCCCGACTGAGCGCCCGGCCGCGCGGCACGGGTCAGGCCCGTGCGGGCAGCTCCGCCAGCGCGCCGAGCAGGGCGCCGGTGGTGGTCACGTCCGCGTACTTCTGGGCCATGTCGAAGAGGTTGACCTCGTGCACGACCGCGCTGCGGTCGTACACGGCGTCCGCCGGCACGCTGACCCGGAAGTTGTAGGAGAAGGCGTCGGCCACGCTGGCCCGGACGCAGCCCGAGGTGGTGCAGCCGGTGACGACGAGCGAGTCGGCGCCGGTCTCCACCAGGTAGCTGGCGAGCGGCGTCCCGAAGAACGCGCTGGGGTGCCGCTTGGGCACCAGCACGTCGCCCTCGACGGGGGCCACCTCGGCCACGAACTCGTACCCCTTGGCCGGGATGTCCATGATCCCGGGGACCTTGGCCCCCAACCGGCCCGCGTCGTAGGACTGCTTGGGCGCGACGTGCGGGTACAGGATCGGCCAGCCCTTCTCCCGGAAGGTCGCGACCAGCTCCGCGATCCGCTCCACCGCGGCCCAGCCGACCTCACCGCAGCTGGTCGGGAACTCCTTGACCGCCTCCTCGAACGGCGCCGGGGTGGTGCCGACGGTGCGGTACTGCACGTCGATGATCAGCAGGGCGGGCCGGGCGCCCAGGCCGACGGGCTTGCCGAAGCCGGCCAGGTCGTAGTGGCGCAGGGTGGTCTCGTCGATGACCCCCGCCCCGCCGACCGTCCACACGGGATCCGTCACACGAGCTCCTTCTGCGAGGCGAGCGCCGCGGCGCCGCCGTTGGTCCGGGACAGGTAGGTGCCGGTGGGCGTGTCGGCGAGCTCGCCGTCGCGCACCGCGAACCGCCCGCAGACGAGCGTGTGCACCACCTTCAGCGGGATCTCCCGGCCCTCCCACGGCGAGTACTCCGCCACGGAGTGCTGGGTCTCGGCGCGCACCGTGGTGGTCGCGTCGAGGTCGACGACGGCGAGGTCCGCGTCGGAGCCGACCCGGATCGTCCCCTTGCGCGGGAACAGCCCGAACAGCTGCGCCGCCCGCGTGCTCGTCGCGTCGACCAGGCGCTCGAGGTCGATGCCCCGGCGCAGGCCCTCACCGACCGTCGTCGGCAGGACGAGGCCGGTGCCGGGGAAGCCCGCCGACGCCGTCCAGATGTCCTTCTCCTTGGCGGTGCGGTGCCGGGAGTTGTGGTCGGAGCCGACGGTGTCGACGGCGCCCGTCCGGACGCCCTCCCACAGCGCCTCGACGTCCTCGGCGTGCCGGATGGGCGGGTTGACCTTGCCGTAGGTCCCGCAGTCGGCGTCCGTGGTCAGGGTGAGGTACTGGGTGCAGGTCTCGGTGAACAGGTTCGGGTACGCCGTCTGCTGCATGCCCATCGCGTCGAGCGCGGCCTTGCTGCTGGTGTGCACCGCATAGACCGACGCGCCGGTCTGGCTCGCGAAGTAGGCGACGCGCTGCACCGCCTCGGCCTCCACGACCGGGGGGCGGCTGCGGTACCAGGCCTCGAGCGGCGGGATCGTCTCGTCCCGGGGCTGCTCACGCAGCTTCCACACCAGCTCGATGTTCTCCGGGTGCGGGCAGACGAGCGCTCCCGCGTCCGCGGCGGTGCCCAACAGGTTGTACATGTACGCGTCGTCGTTGCCCGGCAGGCCGAGGTACTTGCCCTCGTCGCCGCGGAAGTTCATGAAGAACTTGAAGCTGGGTACGCCCAGCTCGCGCACATAGTCCGGGATCGAGGCGACCTGCTCGTCCGTGCCGAGCACGAAGTGGAACCCGTAGTCGGTGTGCGAGTTGCCCGCCATCGCGGCGTCCGACTCGGCGAAGACCTTCTCGTAGGGGTCCGCGCTCATCAGGTAGATCAGCATCGTGGTGATGCCGCCCGCGACGGCCGAGGCCGTCTCGCGCTCACCGTCCTCGGGATCGCGCGGCACCCGGATGTCCTTGCCCAGGTGCACGTGGGGGTCGATGCCACCGGGCAGGACGACCTTGCCCGCGAGATCGACCTCCTGGGCGGCCGCCACCTCGGCGTCCCGGGCCACCAGCCCGCTGATCACCCCGCCGGTCACGAGGACGTCGAGCTCCTGCAGGCCGGCGCCGTGCTGGAAGACGCGGCCCCCGCGCAACCTCAGGTCGTGCGTGCTCACCGGACCCGCCTCCGTTCCGCGGTCGCTGCGTACCGCTCCTCGAGCCGGTCGAACTCGGGCTTGCGCACGAGCGCCTGCCGGTCCTCCCAGCTGATCATCAGGTGTCCCGCTTCCCGGGTGTCACCGTGCTTGCCGAGGTGCGCGAGGACCTCGCGCATCCCGACCACCGCACCGCGCATCGTGGCATTCGCGTACAGCGCCACCGCGAAGCCGAGCTCGCCGAGGGTCCTGCGGGGCAGCAGCGGGGTCCGGCCGCCCTCGACCATGTTGGCGATGTGCAGGCCCGGAACCTGGGTCGTGATGTACCGCATCTCGTCGGCGCTCTCCGGCGCCTCCACGAAGATCACGTCGGCGCCGGCGTCCCGGTAGGCCGCGGCCCGCTCGCAGGCGGCCTCGAGGCCCTCGGACGCCCGGGCGTCGGTGCGCGCGACGATCAGCAGGTCGTCGTCGCGCCGGGCGTCGACGGCGGCCTGCACCTTGCCGACCATCTCCCCGAGCGACACGACCTCCTTGCCGGTGAAGTGCCCGCACTTCTTCGGGCTGATCTGGTCCTCGAGCTGGATCGCCGCAGCGCCGGCCCGCTCCAGCCTGCGCACCGCGCGCTGCACGTTGAGCGCATTGCCGAAGCCGGTGTCGGCGTCGACCACGACCGGCAGGGCCACGACGTCGCAGATGGCCTCGACGTGTCCGCAGAGTTCGTCGAGGGTCAGGATGCCGTGGTCCGGCATCCCGAGGTAGGTGTTGGTCACGCCCGCGCCGGTCACGTAGACCGCGTCGAAGCCCGCGTCCTCCACCACCCGGGCCGTCAGGGCGTTCGCCGCACCCGGCAGCACCAGCGGCCGGTCCGGCGCCCCGAGCAGGGCGCGCAGCGTTCGCGCCGGGGTGGTCATGGAACCTCCTGGAGGTCGATCGATCGTGCTCGTCCGGGGGCTTCAGTGCCCCCTGTCATCACTTTCCAACCTCAACCTGCCAACTGTCAACAGTTTACGGCTGAGGTGAGCGCTCACCCCGGCACCCGGGCCAGTAGCCCGCCGTCGACCAGCACGGACGTGCCGGTGACGAAGGCCGCGTCGGGCGAGACCAGGTAGGCGACGGCCCCCGCCACGTCGGCCGGGCTTCCCATCCGGCCCAGCGGCGCGGCCGCGGCCGCTCCCGCCGCGGCGGCGGCCGGGTCCTCCTGGGCGTCGAAGTACCCCTCGAGGTTGGGGGTCAGGATGAACCCCGGGCACACCGCGTTCACCCGGATGCCCACCGGGGCCCCGTCGAGCGCCATCGCCTTCGTCAGGGCGAGGACCGCACCCTTCGACGCGACGTACGCCGCGTCCTGCGGGAACGCCGCGAACGACGCCGTGGACGCCACGAGCACGATCGCGCCCCCTGCGGGGACCATCGCCGGCCAGAGGTGCCGGTTGAGGCTGTGGATGCTGGTCAGATTCACGTCGAGCTGGCGGTGCCACTGCTCGGCGGTGAGCTGGTCCAGCGCGCCGACCACCGTCTGGCCCGCCGCGTGCACCACCACGTCGGGTGGGCCGGTGCGCTCCAGCAGGCCCGGCAGCTCGGCGTCGACGGCGGCGGCGTCGGCCACGTCGAACGCCGCCGTCACGGCGTCGGGCCCGCAGTCCGCGGCCGCCTCGGCGAGCCGCTTCTCGTCCCGGCCGAGCAGCACGACCCGGGCGCCGTCGGCGGCCAGCCGCACGGCGACACCGCGGCCGATGCCCGAGCTGGCTCCGGTCACGTACGCGACCCCGCTCATGCGGACCCCATCGGCAGGGCCGGCTCCCCGGCGGTCCAGCCGCCGTCGACGGGCATGACCACCCCGGTCACCGCGGACGAGGCGGACGAGGCCAGGAACGCGATGACCTGGCCGATCTCCTCCGGCTCGAACATCCGCCCGAGGGGAACCCGCCGGGACACGGCGGCGTCGAGCTCGGGGGTCATCTGCTGCTTGGCCATCGGGGTGAGCGTGAAGCCGGGGCACACCGCGTTCACCCGGATTCCCGCCTCCGCCCAGTCGATCGCCATCGACCGGGTCAACGCCGCGACCGCCCCCTTGGACGCCGAGTACGCGGACTGGTGCGGCAGGCAGACGAGCGCCGCCTGCGAGGCCACGTTGACGATGGCGCCCCGCGCCTCGGCGAGCGCGGGGTACAGCGCCTGGGCGGCGTGCACGATCCCGCCGACGTTGACCTCGTAGGTCCGCCGGAAGTCCGCGGGGTCCGTCTTCTCGACCGGCAGGTTGTCGGTGATGATCCCGGCGCAGTTGACCAGCGCGTCGACCCGGCCGTGCTCGGCGACGACCGCCTCGGCGGCGGCCTTCGTCGCGGCCGCGTCCGTCAGGTCGAGCGGGCCCGCCTCCTTCGTCCCGGAGAGGTCCCAGCCGACGACGGTCGCGCCCTGGTCCCGGAACACCTCCGCGGTGGAGGCACCGATGCCGGACGCGGCCCCAGTGATCACCACGACACGCCCGTCGAAGGGCGCCTGGATCGTGCTCATGCGTCACTTCCCTGCTCTGGATCGGCGTCAGCCGAGTGGGTGGGGTAGTCCACGTAGCCCGCGTCCCCCGGCGTGTAGAAGGTCGACTCGTCCCAGGCCGCACGCGGGAGGTTCTCGCGCCAGCGCCGGACGAGATCCGGGTTCGAGATGAACAGCCGCCCCACGCTCACCAGGTCGGCCTCCTCCCCGACCAGCGGCGCGACGTCGGCGAGCTCGCTGCCGCCGAGGTAGCCGGTGTTGAGGAGGTACGTCGTGGGCCAGCGCCTCCGCAACTCGGTGTGGAGCGGGGAGGACCGCCTGCGCAAGGTGTGCAGGTAGGCGGGGCGCAGCGGCGCGAGGGCGTCGGCGAGCGCCAGGTACGTGTCCTCGTTGCCCTTGTCGGCCATGTCGTTGAACTGGCCCCCGGGCGAGATCCGCAGCCCCACGCGGTCGGCGCCGATCCGCTCGGCCACGGCCGCGGTCACCTCGACGACGAACCGCGCCCGCCCCTCCGGCGAGCCTCCCCAGCGGTCGGTGCGCAGGTTGGTGCCCGGGGAGAGGAACTGGTGCAGCAGGTAGCCGTTCGCCCCGTGCAGCTCCACCCCGTCGAGGCCGGCCCGGACGGCGCGGGCGGCTGACGCCGCGAAGTCCTCGATCACCTGCGTGATCCCGGCCTCGTCGAGCGGCACGGGCTCGGGTGCGGGCACCATCACGCCGTCGGCGCGGGCCACCTCGAGCCGGGCGCGCACGGCACTCGGGGCCACCACCCGGGCGTCGGCCGGGATCAGGCTCTCGTGCGAGATCCGGCCGGTGTGCATGAGCTGGCAGAAGATCCGCCCGCCCGTGGCGTGCACCGCGTCGGCCACCCGGGACCAGGCCTTCTCCTGGTCGTCGGTGTGCAGGCCGGGCGTTCCCGGATAGCCCTGGGCCGCGGCGCTCGGCTGGGTGCCCTCGGTGATGATCAGCCCGGCCCCCGCCCGCTGGGCGTAGTAGGTGGCCGCCGAGTCCGGCAGCACCCCCGCCACGTCCGCGCGGTTACGGGTCATCGGCGCCATCACCACTCGGTTCGCCAGCTCGATCCGCCCGAGCTTCCAGGGTTGGAAGATCGTGCTCATCCGGCCCTCCCGTCCGCGTACGTGGGTTGCAGCAGCGTCAGCGTGTTGCGCAGGGCCGCCCCGAGGTGGTCCCGCATGGCCTCGCGCGCGCCGCGGGCGTCGCGCGAGACCAGGGCGTCGACGAGCCGGTCGTGCTCGCCGACCGCCTCGACCGCGCGCGACCCGGTCGCCCCCGAGCGGGAGCGGGCCAGCCGCAGCTCGGCGTTGACCTGGGCGACGGTGCGGGCCAGCCGCTGGTTGCCGGCGAGCCGGACCACCAGATCGTGCAGGTCGTGGGTGTCGAAGACCCCCGACCGCCCGCTGCGCGCGACCTCCTCCCCCGCGGTCTGTGCGAGCCGGCGCAGCTCGGCGACTCCCGCCGCGTCGATCCGGCCGGCGGCCAGCTCGGCCGCCTCCGCCTCCAGGGCGATCCGGACCTCGAACAGTTCCCGGACCTCCTCCAGGTCGAGGGTCCGGACGAACGCCCCGCGGTGCGGCTCGACCGTCACCAGCCCGTGGTGCTCGAGCCGGCGCAGCGCCTCCCGGACCGGGCCACGACTGACCCCGTAGGACCGGGCGATGTCCGCCTCGGACAGCCGGGCGCCTGGTGGGTGCTCGCCCTGGACGACCGCGTCGCGCAGCAGCGTCTCCACCCGGTCGGCAAGCGTGAGGTTGGTGCGGTCGATCGGCAGCGGCGCGACCGACGCCGTGCCGTCAGCCATGGAGATCGACGCAGACGGTCTCGACGTCACGGGTCCGGATGCCCGTCCTGAGCCAGCAGCGGGTGTCGGTGTGCTCCACGGTCCGGGCCGCGGGCGCGGCCGGGGTGTCGGTCACTCCAGTCATGCGTGGGTTCCTGTTCGCGGAGGGGCTCGGTGCCGGTCTCAGTGCTGGTGGACGAGGACGCCGCGGATGTTGCGGCCCGCGTGCATGTCCTCGACCGCCTGGTTGATCTCCTCGAGGGAGTAACGGCGGGTCACCAGCTCGTCGAGGCGCAGGACGCCGCTGCGGTAGAGCTCCAGCAGACCCGGGATGTCGGCGGTGGGGTTGCAGTCGCCGTACATCACGCCCTTGATGGACTTGGCGAAGTTGGTGAGGTCCTGCGGGCTCACCGCCAGGTGGCGGTCCGACGAGCCGACGGACACCAGCACGCACCGCCCGGCCTTGCCGACGGCCGCGAACACGTCGCCGATGATGTCGCCGTCCACCCGCCCGACGGTCACGATGCCGACGTTCACGCCCTGCCCGTTCGTGAGCTGGTCGATCAGCGGCCGGGCCTCGGCGATGGAGCCGAACGCGGCGGTGGCGCCGAAGTCCTCGGCCCGCTCCTGCTTGTACGGCACCGGATCCACGACGATCACGTGCGCGGCACCGGCGATCCGGGCGCCCTGCACGGCGTTCGCGCCGACGCCGCCGAGCCCGGCGACCAGCACGACGTCCCCGGGGCGGACGGGACCGCCGTTGACCGCGGCGCCGAAGCCCGTGGCCACGCCGCAGGAGACCAGGCAGGCCAGCTCGAACGGGATGTCGTCCGGCACCTTCACGGCCTGGTTCTCGTGGCAGACCAGATAGTTCGCGAACGTGCCCAGCCGCGTGACGCCGCCGACGTCCGTGCCGTCCGTCGCATGGAAGCGGGCCGTGCCGTCCATCGCACGCCCGTGCTCCATGCCTGCACCGTTGTCGCAGATGTACTGCTGGCCCCGCGCACAGTAGCGGCACTTGCCGCAGGCCGGGATGAACAGTGTGGCGACGTGGTCGCCCACCTCGACCTTGGTGACCCCCGGCCCGACCGCCTCGACGATCCCCGCGCCCTCGTGCCCGCCGACCATCGGCAGCGTGACGGCCAGGTCGCCGGTGACGAAGTGGTCGTCGGAGTGGCACAGCCCGCTCGTCATG
This sequence comes from Pseudonocardia halophobica, assembly GCF_050948485.1. Classification (NCBI taxonomy): domain Bacteria; kingdom Bacillati; phylum Actinomycetota; class Actinomycetes; order Pseudonocardiales; family Pseudonocardiaceae; genus Pseudonocardia; species Pseudonocardia halophobica. The sequence continues at coordinate 4,845,347 of NZ_CP192046.1, forward strand.
ACCTTGATCCGGACCTCGTGGTCCCGCGGCTCGTCGAGCTCGAGGTCCTGGACCTCCCACTTCGCGCCGATCTCGTGGATGACGGCTCCGCGTGCCTTCACTGTGGTGCTCCTTGGAGAAGAGTGGTGATCACGCTGCGGCGGCCTCGGCGCGCCGCTTGCGCTCGCCGCGGTTGCGCACGAGCGTGGACAGGACGACCGCGATGACCAGCGCGCCGCCGTAGAAGAGCTGCTGCACGTACTGCTGGGCCCCGAGGAGCTGCAGCCCGGTGATGCCGGTGACGAGGAAGTACACCGCGATCAACGTGCCCCAGGGGTTGAACCGACCGATGCGCAGGACGGTCGAGCCGAGGAAGCAGGCCGCGAAGGCCGGGAGCAGGAACGACGCGCCGGAGACGGGATCGGCGCTGGCCGTGGTGCCCGCGTAGACGACGCCGGCGAGGCCCGCGAAGCCGGCCGAGATGACGAGCGAGCGCCAGCGCAGCCGCGAGACGTTCACGCCATTGAGCCGGGCCACGTCATGGCTCTGTCCCACGAACAGCAGCCGCTGCCCGAACGCGGTGTGGTCGAAGACGTACCAGGCGATCACGACCAGCGCCAGCGCGTAGAAGAAGCCGATCGGGATGCCGAGGAACGGCTGGAAGAGCACCGCGTCCGACAGCGTCCGGTCGACGCCGCTGATCGTCGCCGAGTTCGAGAGCAGGTAGACCAGTCCCTGCACGACGGTGCCCATACCGAGCGTCACGATGAACGGGTTGATGTCGAAGGCCGTGACGATGAGCCCGTTGATCACGCCGACGAGCAGGCTCGCGGCGATCGCGACCAGGACGGACCACCCGATGCCCCAGCCCTGCTGCACATTGAGCACCGCGACGACCACGGTCGCCAGGTTCAGCGTGGCCGCCACCGAGAGGTCGTAGTCGCCGGCCCGCAGCGGGTAGAGCAGGCCGATCGCCAGGATCAGCAGCACGACCTGCGAGGACAGCATGTTGGAGACGTTGGCCGCGGTCGGGAACGTCTGCGGCACGACGAGGCTGAAGGCCAGGATCAGCACGGCCCACACGCCGAGGAGGGCGAACCGCTCCGGCTCCGCGGGTGCCTTGCGCTTCCTGCGGGCGGAGGAGGCGGGAGCGGCCGACGCCCGGACCGCCTCCTTCTCCTTCTCCTTCTGTGCCTTCTTCTCCTCCGTGGCACTCACGATGCCTCCTCCGCGTAGACCGCGGACGCCAGGACGTCCTTGGTGATGTTCGATCCGGTGATCTCGGCGCTGATCCGGCCGCCGTCGAGCACGAGCACCCGATCGGCCATCTCCACCAGCTGCTCGTAGTCCGACGTCGCGCAGAGCACCGCCATGCCCTGCGCCACGGCCTCCCTGATGAGCACGAAGATCTCGCGACGGGCGCCGACGTCCACGCCCTGGGTGGGCTCGGCGAGCAGCATCACCTGCGGGTCGGTGTCCATCCACTTGCCCAGCAGGGCCTTCTGCTGATTGCCGCCGGACAGGTGCCCGAACATCGCCTGCGGATTGGCCGGGACCACGCCGAGCCGGTCGCAGGTGTCCTGCACCTGCCGGCCGAGGCCCTTCCAGTCGACCCGCCACCCGCGCGCCCGACCAGCGAGGAAGGGCAGCGAGACGTTCTCCAGGACCGACAGGCCCAGCGCGCCCCCCTGCCCCTTGCGGTCGGCCGGGATGAGCACCACCCCGGCCTCCATCGACCGCGCCGGGGTGGGCCTCGAGATCGTCCGGCCGGCGTGCTCGATCCGCCCGGCCGGCGCGTGCCGCGCCCCGAACAGCAGGTCGGGGAGCTCCTCGAAGCCGGAGCCGGCCAGCCCGGTGACCCCTACCACCTCGCCCGCGAACAGGTCCAGGTCGAGGTCGCGGACGCGGTTCCCCCGGAGTCCGCGCGCCGACAGCAGCGCGGGCCGGTCGGTGCGGACCGCCGCGTCGCCCTTGGGGACGTGCTCGTCCCGGGCGCCGAGGATGAGCTGCACAAGGTCGTCGCGGGTGGCGCCGGCGGTGGAGCGCGTGCCGGCGGTGCGCCCGTTGCGGAACACGGTGACCCGGTCGGTGACCTCGAGGATCTCGTCGAGGTCGTGCGAGACGAGCAGCACCGCGTCGCCGCGGTCCCGCAGCCGGCGGAGCAGGGCGAACAGCAGGCCCACCTCGTGGCGCGGCAGGAACACCGTCGGCTCGTCGAGGATGAGGATCTGCCCGCCGCCGCTGCCCGAGCGCAGTTCCTGGGAGCCGACGGCCCGGACCACCGCGACCATCGCCCGCTGCACCGGGGTGAGCGTGTCGATCGCGGCGGCCGGGTCGACGTCGATCTCGAAGCGTTCCAGGAGTTCGGTGACGCGGCGGCGCTCGGCCTTCCAGTTCACCCGGCTCCAGCCCGGGGCGTCGCCCCCGGAGTCCAGGGCCATGTGCTCCAGGACGGTTCCCGCGCCGGCCAGCCCGAGGTCCTGGTGCACGAAGCCCAGGCCGTGGTCGCGCAGACCGCGGGCCCCGAACGGGCTGCGCACCGTCGTCCCGGCGACGGTCACGGTGCCGCCGTCGGCATCGTGGAAGCCGGCCAGGATCTTGATCAGGGTGGACTTGCCGGAACCGTTGGCCCCGAGCAGCCCGTGGACCTCGCCGGGCCGGACGTCCAGGTCGACCCCGCGCAGCGCGGGGACGCCGTTGAACGCCTTGGTCAGGCCGGTGACACCCAACAGCGGCGCGGGAGTGGTCATCAGGCCAGGCCCCACATCTTGAGGAACGCGGGGCCGTACTCGTCGCCGAAGCCCTTGCCGCTCTGCGGCGGCGTGCCGGTCTCGGCCACGTTGGAGGCGTCGATGACACGGAGCGGGCCGGACTCCGCGGGCACCGGCTCGGCCCCGAGCATCGCCCGGAACGCGACGTCGATGTTCACGTACGCGACCCAGTCCGGGTTCTCGGCGGCGTCCATCGCGACCTGGCCGTCCTGCACCATCTTCAGGATCGACGGGGTGCCGTTGAAGGTGTAGATCGGCACGCTACGGCCGCCCGCGGCCTGCTTGATGCCGGGCGCGGCGTAGAGCGCCATCGAGTCGTAGATCGGCAGGACGGCGTTGATGTTCGGGTTCTTCAGCAGCGCCGACTGCACCTGGCTCTGGATCTGCTGCGACCACTGCGGCACCGCGACGTTGATCACCTCGGCGCCCGACCCGGCCGGCGCCTCGTCGGCCAGGGCCTTCTGCATCGTGTCGACCATGCCCTTGGCCGGGCCCGTCTCCGACGACTGGATGATCAGGGCGTGCACGGGCGCGCCCTTCTGCCCGGCGACCGCGGCGAGTGCCATCAGGTGGGCGGCCTCGTTGAACGGCGCGAAGGCCTCGTACTTCAGCCCCGGGGTGACCGGGCTGCCCTTGTCCGAGATGTGCAGCGGCACCACCGGGATGCCGGCCTTCGTCGCGGCGTCGATCTGCGGCCCCAGGGTGGAGGGCAGCGGTCCGTTCAGCAGGATCGCCGCGGCGCCCGCGTTGATCGCCTGGGCGATCCCCTGCTGGTAGGAGGTCTGGGTCCCGTCCGAGGGGAAGGTCACGAGGGTGACGCCGGCCTTCTCGGCCACACCCCGCATCGCCTGCTCACCGGCCTGGTAGAACTCGGCCTTGCTGTCGATCGGGATGCTGTAGATCGTCTTGCCCCGCAGGGAGCTGACGTCGATCGCGGGGCCCAGGTCCTCCGTGCCCGGGACCGCCTTGGCGGCGTCGACGGTCTGCTGCGCGGCCTGCGCCTTCTGGGTGCCCTCGGGCGTGACCGCGGTGCTGGTGCTGCCTCCGCCCCCGCAACCGGCCAGCAGGCCGAGTGAGGTCGCAGCGACGAGCGCGACGGCGAGCTTCGTGATGCGCATAGATGGGTTCTCCAATGAGGACGCGGCGCGGGATGCGCCGGAGATCGAGTCGGTGGCGGCCCTATCGCGCCGCGAGGTCGGGCCTCTCGCGGAGGTCCTCGTAGATGCGCTCGATGGAACGCCGCTGGAACATCTCGATGAGGTCGTCGGGGTACCCGACGTAGTCCTCGGTGTCGACGTGGATGTTGTCGGGGAACCGGATCTCCGCACTGGCCTGCTCGCGGTCCACACCCCGGCCGATCGCATCGGCGACCTGCCCCACCACTTCGCGCCCCCAGTCGCGGTAGCGCTCGAGCACGCCGCGGTCGGCCACCTCACCGTGCCCGGGGACCAGCACGTCGAAGTCGTACGACGCGACCTCCTCGATCGCGTCGAACCAGTCCCACAGCCGGGAGTCCTGGAAGGACGGCAGGCCGGCCTCGCAGACGATGTCGCCGGTGAAGACGACCCCGTCCTCGGGCACGTAGGCGATGAGGCTGTTCGCGGTGTGCCCCGGCTGGAAGCTCAGCTCCAGGTGGACGTCCCCGAGGTGCAGGTCCAGGGCGTCGGAGAACACCACCGTGGGCACCCGGACCCGGTAGGTGTCCAGCAGCGCGACGGCCTCCGGGTCGATCCGGGCGAAGAGGCTCGCGAGGTAGTCGCGGCTCGGCGCCTCGTGCAGCAGGCGTTCCCGTGTACCGCGGTGCGAGACGACCTCGCCGCCCTGCCAGAAGTTGCCGATCGTGTGGTCCGGGTGATGGTCGGTGTTGACCACGAACCGCGTGGTGCCGAAGCCGTCGACCGTCTTCCGCCAGGCCATGGCATCGGTCGGGCGGTGCGGGGTGTCGACCAGCGCCAGGCCCTCGGCACCCACGACGATCGAGTTGTTGCTCCCGAGGTGCGCGGTCTCGACGTGCACGTGCGCGCTGATCTGCCGGAGGCTCATCGCGGGTCACCTCCGGAGGGCTCCGGCATCGAGGATCCTCCGAGGAAGCCGACCAGGTTCTCGATCCGGGTGGGTGCGAAGACCTCGATGAAGGTCGCCTCACCCTCGATGCTGTGCCCCGAGTGCTCGACACCCCTCGGGATCACGACGACGTCGCCCTCGGCCAGCACGGTCTTCTCACCGCCCACCGTGAAGGCGATCCGCCCGCTGGTCATCACCATCGCCTGCTCGGCGTCCGGGTGCGTGTGCGCGGGCAGCTCCGTCGGGTGCACCCAGCGGATGCGGTTGAGGCCCATCTCCTTGCCGGTCACCGCCGTCCGGAAGTTCCCCGGGAGCACCTCCCGCTCCGGCAGATCCGACCAACTCGACCAGTAGCTGCTCATCGGCGTCACGAATCTCCTTCGACTCGCCCTCCCGGTCGGCAGTCCGAACCGGCGCATGGCGAGGGTCACGGTAGAGGCCCACTCTGAAAACTGTCAACAGTCTTCAGTGCCGCCGACCCAACGCCCACTCGGACCGGCGGTCTGGGCATCTCGCATCTCCACACACAGCCGGGCGGCCCGCGTGTACCCCCGCGGCCGAATGTTCATGCGCACGGCCGGACAGCTCGTGAGGCCCTCTACGCCCGGGCCCGCGTCCGGCACTCCGTTCCGCCGCCGGCGCCCGGCCGGACGCTGTCCGGAAGTCGGATCTGGCGGGCGGGTCGGCCGGTCCGCACACTGCGGAGGTGGTCGCGTCCGCAGGGAGCACGCCGGAGGCGGGCGAGAGGAGTGGTGCGCCGTGGCTTCGCAGAATGCAGGCGCGGACGTCCGCCGAGTCGTCGTCGGGGGCAGTCCGCTGACGGTGCCCGAGGTGGTTGCGGTGGCTCGGCACGACGCCCGGGTCGAGATCGACGCCACCGCCGCGGCGTCGATGTTCGGCGCACGGGCGGCCGTCGATGAGCTCGCCGCATCCGACCGCGCGATCTACGGCGTGTCCACGGGCTTCGGTGCGCTGGCCACGACCAGGATCGGCAAGGCGTCGCGGGACGCGCTGCAGCACGCTCTGGTCCGGTCCCATGCAGCGGGCACCGGCCCGGAGGTCGAGCGCGAGGTCGTCCGTGCCCTGATGCTCCTGCGGCTGCAGACCTTCACGACCGGCCACACGGGTGTGCGGTCCGAGGTGGCCGACCGGTACATGGCGATGCTGAACCTCGGACTGACGCCGGTGGTCCACGAGTACGGCTCCCTCGGCTGCTCCGGCGACCTCGCTCCGCTCGCGCACTGCGCCCTTGCCGCCATCGGAGAAGGCCAGGTCCGCACGAGCGACGGCGACGTCGTGACGGGTCGGGAGGCGCTGGCCGCGCACGGCCTCGAGCCGCTCCGGCTGGCGGCCAAGGAGGGGCTGGCCCTCGTCAACGGGACGGACGGCATGCTCGGGATGCTCGCCCTGGCCGTTCACGACCTCGGCGCGCTGTTCACCGCCGCCGACGTCGCGGCGGCGATGAGCGTGGAAGCCCTGCTGGGCACGGACCGTGTCTTCGCGCCGGAGTTGCAGGGCGTGCGACCCCATCCCGGGCAGGTGGCCTCGGCGCAGAACCTGCACCGTCTGCTCGCCGGCTCCGCGATCGTGGAAAGCCATCGTGGCGAGGACTGCAGCGTGGTTCAGGACGCCTACTCGTTGCGCTGTGCGCCCCAGGTCGCCGGAGCGGCGCGAGCCACCCTCCGGCACGCCGCGGACGTTGCCGCGATCGAGCTGGGGAGCGCCATCGACAACCCCGTGGTGCTTCCGGACGGGCGCGTGGAGAGCAACGGGAACTTCCATGGAGCCCCCGTCGGCTACGTCCTGGACTTCCTCGCCATCGCCGCGGCCGACATGGCGTCGATCAGCGAGCGACGCACCGACCGCCTGCTCGACCCGAGCCGTTCGCACGGGCTGCCGGCCTTCCTGGCGGGGTCGCCCGGCATCGACTCCGGCATGATGATCGCCCAGTACGCCCAGGCGGCGATGGTCAGCGAGCTCAAGCGCCTGGCGAACCCCGCGAGCGTCGACTCCATCCCCTCCTCCGCGATGCAGGAGGACCACGTGTCGATGGGCTGGTCGGCCGGGCGGAAGCTGCGCAGGGCCATCGACGCCCTGCAGCGCGTGATCGGCATCGAGATCCTCGCCGCGGCACGCGGGCTGGAACTTCGCGCTCCGCTCGAGCCCGGGTCCGCCTCGACTGCGGTCGTGACCCTGCTGCGCCGGAGCATCGCCGGGGTCGGCCCCGACCGGTGGCTCTCCCCCGAACTCGAGCAGGTCACCGAGCTGGTCCGTCGTGGTGACGTCGTGCGAGCGGCCGAGTCTGCAGTCGGCCCCCTCCGGTAGCCGCCGGCGCGGTCCGCCTCGTCACGTGGGCACCGCGACCCCTGCGCGTACGACGCTGCCGATCAGCGGGACTCCGGGACGGTAGGCGAGATGGACGTACGACGGCGCCTTGAGCACGAGGAAGTCGGCTCGTCGTCCCGGTGCGATGACGCCGACGTCGCTGCGGCGCAGTGCCGCCGCACCGCCACAGGTGGCCGACCACAGGGCCTCGGCAGGGCTGAGTCCCATGTCGCGAACCGCCAGCGCGATGCAGAAGGCCATGCTGGAGGTGTAGGAGCTGCCGGGGTTGCAGTCGGTGGCCAGTGCGACCGTGACCCCGGCGTCGACCATCCGTCTGCCGTCGGGCCACGGTGAGCGTGTCGAGAACTCCACTCCGGGCAACAACGTGGCGACGGTGACGTCACGGGCCGCGGCCAGGGCGTCGAGGTCGTCGTCGGAGACGAAGGTGCAGTGGTCGACGGAGGCCGCCTCCAGCTGGACCGCCAGTGCGATACCTCGGCCGAGTTGCAGCTGGCCGGCGTGGAGGCGCGGTTGCAGTCCGCGTTCTGCTGCGGCCTCGAGGATCGCGCGGGCCTCGTCGGCGTCGAAGGCTCCCCGGTCGCAGAACACGTCGGCCCACTTGGCCAGTGGGGCGCACGCGTCGAGCATGGGACCGCGGACGAGATCGACGTAGTCGTCCCGGCGCCCCTGGTACTCCGGCGGCACGACATGGGCGCCGAGAAACGTCACCTCGGAGGTGGCCCGAGCCGCGATCCTCAGCGACCGGGTCTCGTCGTCGACCGTCAGGCCGTACCCGCTCTTGCACTCGACGGTCGTGGTGCCTTGGGCCAGCATCTCCTGCCGAAGCGCCGTGACGGTGGCGAGCAGGGTCTGGTCGTCCGCCCGACGGGTCGCCCGCACAGTGGTCTGGATGCCGCCGGCCTCGTACCTGGCTCCTGTCATGCGCGCGGCGAACTCCTCCGCCCGGTCGCCGGCGAAGACCAGATGGGCGTGGGAGTCGACGAATCCGGGGATCACCGCGCATCCGCCGACGTCGACGAGTTGATCGGCTGCCGGGGCCGCCCTCCCGGGGCCGACCCACGCGACCCGGTGGGCGTCGACCAGCACGGCCGCGGCGCGGACGAGGCCCAACCGCGACCCGTCGCCCTGCGTCGGGTCGTTCGTGGTCAGTTCTCCGATGTTCGTGAACAGCACCGTCACCGCACGGCCCCCTCCTGCCTGGTGTGTCCCCCGAACAGCAGACCCGCTGCGGCGGCCAGCCGGCGGGACACATCCGGCACCGTCAGGTGTCGCCGGTCCCGGACCACCGTCCGCCCGTCGACGACGACGTCGGTCACGTCGGCGGCGGTGGCCGCGAAGACCGCGGTCTCGGCTCGCGGGCCGCCGCCCGCGGTCCGGACGGATTCCATGTCGACCGCGACCAGGTCGGCGCGGTGTCCGGGACCGATGAGGCCGGCGTCGGGCCGGCCCAGGGCGTGCTGGCCGTCCGAGGTCGCCGACGTCAACAGCAGGTCGGCCGGAAAGATCCCGCGCCCGCGGCTCCGTAGTCGTTCGTTGAGCTCGACCGCGCGCGCCTCCTCGAACAGGTCGATGACGGCGTGGCTGTCGGAGCCCAGGGAGAAGAGGCCGGCCGAGCGGGCGAGGAGGGCGGAGGCGGGCCCGATGCCGTCGCCGAGGTCGCGTTCGGTCGTCGGGCAGAAGCAGACCCCGGTGGCGGTGGAGTCGAGCATCGCCAGGTCGGACTCGGTCAGGTGCGTCGCATGCACGGCGGTGGTGCGCGGGCCGAGGACCCCGGCGTCGTGGAGCAGGGCTGTCGGGGTTCGTCCGTGGACGGCCAGGCACTGCTCCACCTCGGCCGTCTGCTCCGAGGAGTGCACGTGCAGGGGGGCGCGGTGGGCGTCGGCCCACTCGACGACCGGGGGCATGTGCTGGAGCGGGACGCCGCGCACCGAATGCAGGGCCGCGCCGACGATCACGGTGTCCGAGCCGCTGAACTCGCGACGAAGGAGGTCGACGCGCTCCGTCCAACGCTCGCCGGAGCCGTCCCCGAAGCGACGTTGCAGGTCGCCGAGTGGCGACCCGTCCACGCCCGAGCTCAGGTAGCAGGTGTCGAGGAGGGTCAGGCGCACGCCTGCAGAGGCTGCGGCGTCGACCAGTGCCCGGCCCATGGCGTTGGGGTCGTCGTAGGGCACCCCGCGGGCGTCGTGGTGCAGGTAGTGGAACTCGCCGACCGAGGTCACCCCGGCCAGTGCCATCTCCGTGAAGACCGCCGTGGCGAGCTCCCGGTAGGTGTCGGGGTCGAGCCTGTTCGCCGCCTGGTACATGAGGTCGCGCCAGGTCCAGAAGGAGCCTCGGTCGTGCTGCGTGCGTGCACGCAGAGCCCGCTGGAAGGCATGGGAGTGCGCGTCCGCCAGGCCGGGGAGGACCAGCCCGCGCAGGGCGGGCACCGCGGCGGGACGCTCGACCCCGGGCACGACACGGGAGAAGCGTCCTTCGGCGACCGTGACGAGGACGCCGTGTTCCACGGACCCGCCGCCCAGCCATGCGTGTTCGCACCACCACTGCCCCTGCGGGTCGTCTGCCCGCGGCGCACGGGCTGTCCGGCGCAGGGCGTCCGACGGCGATGTCATACCGCTGCCCACTCCTTCATCAGCGCGGCGAGTGCCGCGACCCCGAGGTGGCAGTCGGACGGTTCGGCATGCTCGTCGGGCGCGTGGGACACGCCCGTCGGGTTGCGCACGAACACCATCGCGCTGGGCACGACCGTGGACAGGACGCCGGCGTCGTGGCCGGCGGCGGTCGCCAGGACCGGCACGTCGCCGAAGGCCGTCAGCGCCCGGACGATGCGGTCGCGCACCGCGTGCGGGAACTCCACGATCGGGGACTCGGACTCGGCGCTGACCTGCAGCCGCACACCTTCGGCCTCGGCGTGCTCCGCGGCGTCGGTGAAGATCTCCCGGGTGAGGAGATCCAGCTCGTTCGGCGATCCCGCGCGCGCGTCCAGCCAGCTCTCCACCGACGAGGCGATGGCGTTGGCCCCGTTCGGCAGCACGCTGAGCTTGCCGAAGGTCGCCACGCACCCGTGCTGGACGGCGCGCGACCGCGCCGACGCCACGGAGGCTGCGTAGGCCAGCATCGGGTCGCGCCGATCCACCATCCGTGTCGCGCCCGCGTGGTTGGCCTGCCCGGTGAAGGACAGCCGCCACCGTCCGTGCGGCCAGATCGACGAGGCGACCGCCAAGGGACGGTCCAGCAGGTCCAGCGCCCGTCCCTGCTCCACGTGGAGCTCGACGAAGACCCCGACGCGGTCACGCAGGCGTCGATCCCGGCCGACCGACCCCGGGTCGCGTCCCGCGGCCGTGAGCACCTCGGCCAGCGTCCGGCCGTCGGCGTCACGCAGGCCCAACGCGCGCTCCGGGGCGAGCGCACCGGTCGACAGCTGCGAGCCGACACACGCGACACCGAAGCGAGCACCTTCCTCGTCCGAGAAGGCGACGACACCGATCGGAGTCCTCGGCTCGACGCCGGCCTCCTGCAGCTGCGCGACGGCGGCGAACGCCGACACCACGCCGAGCGGCCCGTCGAACGCACCTCCGTCAGGGACGGAGTCCAGGTGCGAGCCGGTGACGAAGGCGGCCCGTGGGTCCCCGGCCCAGCCCGGTGGGAACCACCAGGCCCACAGGTTCCCGTTGCGGTCCTGCTCGGTGCTCATCCCGCGCCGGCCGGCGCAGTCGACGAACCACTGTCGCAGGGCCAGGTCCGGGTCGGTCCAGGCGAAGCGCCGGTAGCCGCCGGGGCGCCCGGCCCGTCCGATCCCGGCGATCTCCGACCAGAGCGTCTCGAACTCCGTCATCCGTCGTCCCGCATCGGGATGCGCACCCCTCGCTCCGCGGCGACCTCGGCGGCGTGGGCGTATCCGGCGTCGACGTGGCGGATGACTCCCGTCCCGGGATCGTTGGTCAGCACGCGGACGAGCTTCTGCGCGGCCAGCTCGGTCCCGTCGGCGACGGTCACCTGCCCGGCGTGGATGGACCTGCCCATGCCGACACCGCCGCCGTGGTGGATGGACACCCAGGTGGCACCGGACGAGGTGTTGACCAGGGCGTTCAGCAGCGGCCAGTCCGCCACTGCGTCGGATCCGTCGATCATGGCCTCGGTCTCGCGGTACGGCGAGGCGACGGACCCGGAGTCGAGATGGTCGCGCCCGATGGCGATCGGCGCACTCAGCTCCCCGGCGGCCACCATCTCGTTGAAGCGGAGCCCGGCACGGTGGCGCTCCCCGTAGCCGAGCCAGCAGATGCGGGCGGGAAGACCCTGGAAGGCGACCTTCTCGCCGGCCAGCGTGATCCACCGCCGCAGGTGCTCGTTGTCCGGGAACAGCTCGAGGATCGCCCGGTCGGTCGCCTCGATGTCCTGGGGGTCACCCGACAGCGCCGCCCACCGGAACGGGCCCAGCCCCTCCTCGAACAGCGGCCGGATGTAGGCCGGCACGAAGCCGGGGTAGTCGAAGGCCCGCGCGTAGCCGCCCTTGCGGGCCTCGTCGCGGATCGAGTTCCCGTAGTCGAAGACCTCGGCCCCACGGTCCATGAAGCCGACCATCGCCTCGACATGGGCGGCCATGGACAGCCGGGCCTGCTCGGTGAACCACGCGGGGTCCTTCTCCGCGGTCGTCCTCATGTCCTCGAAGGCGACGCCACGGGGCAGGTACGAGAGGGGGTCGTGGGCCGACGTCTGGTCGGTGACCACGTCGATCGGCGCGTCCCCGGCGAGGAGCTGGGGGAACACCTCGGCCGCGTTGCCGACCAGGCCGATGGACAGCGGCCGGCTGGCGTCGCGGGCGGTGACCGCGCGACGCAGCGCGTCCTCGACGTTCGTCGCGCGGACGTCGAGGTACCGGTGCTCGATACGGCGGTCGATGCGTGTCCGGTCGCAGTCGACGCAGATGGCCACGCCGTCGTTCATGGTAACCGCGAGCGGCTGGGCGCCGCCCATGCCTCCCACGCCGGCGGTCAGCGTGATGGTGCCGGCCAGCGAGCCGCCGAAGCGCTTGCGGGCGACGGCACCGAAGGTCTCGAAGGTGCCCTGGAGGATGCCCTGGGTGCCGATGTAGATCCAGGAGCCGGCCGTCATCTGGCCGTACATCATCAAGCCGGCCGCCTCCAGCCTGCGGAAGTGCTCCCAGTTCGCCCAGTCCCCCACGAGGTTCGAGTTCGCGAGCAACACCCGTGGGGCCCACTCGTGCGTGCGAAGGATCCCCACCGGCTTGCCGGACTGGACGAGGAGGGTCTCGTCGTCCTCCAGCTCCCGCAGCGAGGCGACGATGGCGTCGAACGCGGCCCAGTTGCGGGCCGCTCGACCGCTCCCGCCGTAGACCACGAGCTCGTCGGGGTGCTCGGCCACCTCCGGGTCGAGGTTGTTCATCAGCATCCGCAGCGCCGCTTCCTGCTGCCAGCCCTTGCACGACAGCTGCGGGCCGCGAGCCGCGCGCACGGTGCGCGCAGCGGATGTGTCAGTCATCGGAACCGCCCCGGTTCGAGTGGCGTGTGGTGCTGTTAGTGGACCTCACATCTCCTCGCCCGCTCTACCTCGACGGGGTGCTCACCGTCCCGGATCCGGGACGTCGATGGCCCGGCCGAGGCGGAGGACAGGCCGCCGAAGTGTGCCTCGCGTGCACGTCGGGCACCGCGCCGCCGTCGTCCTCGACGTCGAGCAGCGGTCCGTCGTCGGCGTCGGTGGACCCGGCCAAGGCCGACGCGGTGATGAGGGTCGTCAGGGACGCCATGGCCGATGCCCATCTCAAGGCCGTGATCGTCAGCGTCACCATCGACGGCAAGGTCTCGACGTGGCTGCCCGACATCCCTACACGGACAAGGTGACCCTCGGCAACTGGCCCAGATGACCTCGGAGTACGTGGACTACGTGACCACCCCCGAGCTGGACGGCGCGCAGCACGCGAACCCGTTCCGGACCGTCACCCCCGAGGAGCTCATCGCGATCAGCACCGCACACCCGCTCCTCTACGAGCCCGGGACGAACTGGAACTACTCGCACACCAACTACATCATCCTCGGACTCGCCCTCGAGAAGATCACGGGACAGGACGTCGCCTCGCTCCTGCAGCAGAAGGTCCTGGGCCCCCTCGGCGCTGGACGACACGACCGACCCGGGAACACCGGCGACCCAGGAGCCCGCGCTGCACGCCTACACGTCCGAGCGCCGTCAGGCGCTCAAGATTCCCGCCGGCACGCCCTTCTACGAGGAGTCGACCTACTGGAACCCGTCGTGGACGATCACGCACGGAGCCATCCAGACCACCGACATCCACGACTTGAACGCCACGGCCGCGGCCATCGGGTCGGGCAGGCTCCTGTCGCCCGAGTCCTACCAGAAGATGGTGACCAAGGACCTGATCGGCAGGACGACGACCCTGCCCGGATGCACGACCTGCCACCCGCAGTCGCCGGGCTACACCTACGGGCTCGGAATCATCTCCTCCGGCAACTGGGTGTTGCAGAACCCGCTGTTCTCCGGTGAGGCCGGCGCCTACGCCTACCTGCCCTCGCAGAAGGTCGCCGTCGCCGTCGCCGTCACCTTCGACCAGGCCGCCTTCGACCCGACCACGGGCGACTACAAGAACTCCGCCGACGTCCTGTGGCGGAAGATCGCTGCGACGCTCGTCCCCGGCGACGCCCCACCGATGCCGCCCGGAAGCTAGCCCGGGCTTTCCTGACGGCGAGCGGTGCTCCGGCCCCACGGCGGGAATGCGCCTCGTGATCGTCGTCGACGCGGGCTCCCACCTCTGACACCCTCGAACCGACTCGCACATTCGACCGGCGAAGGAGAATGTCGATGACCAGCACCCTGCCCTCACCCGCCGCCGCGCAGGTCACCGGAGCGGCGCTGACCTACGCGTCCGGGTTCGGCAACGAACACGCCACCGAAGCCGTGCCCGGGGCGCTCCCGGTGGGCCGCAACTCGCCCCAGCGCGCCCCGCTCGGGCTCTACGCCGAGCAGCACAGCGCCACCGCGTTCACCGAGCCTCGCGCGGTCAACCGGCGTAGCTGGGTGTACCGGATCCGGCCCTCGGCCGCGCATCCGCCGTTCCGCCGCATCGACACCGGCCTGCTGCGTTCGGCCCCGGACAGCACCGGGATCACCGACCCCAACCGGCTGCGCTGGGACCCGCTGCCTCTGCCCGCCCAGCCCACCGACTTCGTCGACGGCCTCTACACCGTCGGGGTCAACGGCGACGTCCGCCAGCGCGCCGGCATCGGCATCCACCTCTACGCCGCGGACCTCTCGATGACCGACCGCTACTTCGTCGACGCCGACGGCGAGCTCCTGGTCGTCCCCCAGCAGGGAGCCCTGCTGCTGCACACCGAGTACGGCCGCCTGCACGTCGCACCCGGGGAGATCGCCGTCGTCGGCCGCGGCGTCCGGTTCCACGTCGAGCTGCCCGACGGCCCCGCCCGCGGCTACGTCTGCGAGAACTACGGCCAGCCCTTCGTCCTGCCCGAACTCGGCCCCATCGGCGCCAACGGCCTGGCCAACCCGCGCGACTTCCTCTACCCCGTCGCCGCCTACGAGGACCGCGAAGAGACCGTCCAGGTCGTGCAGAAGTACGCCGGCGCGCTGTGGGCCGCCGACTACGACCACTCCCCGCTCGACGTCGTGGCCTGGCACGGCACCCACTCCGCGTACAAGTACGACACCTCCCGGTTCAACGTCCTGGGCACGGTCTCCTACGACCACCCGGACCCGTCGATCTACACGGTGCTCACCTCACCCACCGACACGCCCGGCCAGGCGAACGCGGACTTCGTCGTCTTCGCCCCGCGGTGGCTCGTCGGCGAGGACACCTTCCGCCCGCCCTGGTACCACCGCAACATCATGAGCGAGTTCATGGGCCTGGTCCACGGCGTGTACGACGCCAAGGCCGAAGGGTTCCTGCCCGGCGGCGCCAGCCTGCACAACATGTGGAGCGCCCACGGCCCCGACGCCGAGACCTACCGCAAGGCCAGCGCCGCCGAACTCGCACCCCAGAAGATCGCCGACACCCTCGCCTTCATGTTCGAGACCCGCTGGCCCATCACCGTCCCCGACTTCGCGCACGCCGCGGTCCACCGCCAGTCCGACTACGACGGCGTCTGGGCCGGGATCGAACGAGGCTTCGAGCGCTGACAGTGAGGATGTAGGCGAGCCCCGCAGCCGGTCGTTCTGACCCAAGCGCTGACTGACCCCGGGTCCTGAAGTGGATCTGTCGTTCGGCTGACTGCGGGGCTCGCTTGCACTCACCAGACGGCGTCGTGACCTCATAGGAGCCTGTGCCAGCAGGCACCCATCACTGTCTTGTCCGCCAGCCCGGCTGGTGCGTGCCGCCCTGCACGCTCGAAGGACAGGACGACAGTGACCACGATGACACAGCCCACCCGTTCTGCGATGGGCTCCGCCCATGAGCTGCAGGTCACCGGTGGGATCGACACTCATAAGGACACCCACACCGCTGCGGTGCTGGACTCCGCGGGCCGGCTACTGGGCCACCGCCAGTTCCCGACCACGCCGTCCGGCTATCGGAGTCTGCTGGCCTGGTTGCAGGGCTTCGGACTGCTACTACGGGTCGGGGTCGAGGGCACCGGTGTCTACGGCGCAGGCCTGGCACGCCACCTGCACGCCGCCGGGATCGAGGTGGTCGAGGTCGACCGCCCCGACCGCAAGACCCGCCGCTGGCAGGGCAAGTCCGACCCGGTCGACGCCGAGGCCGCCGCTCGCGCCGCGCTGTCCGGACGCGCTACCGGCACCCCGAAACACCGCGACGGACAGGTGGAAGCACTACGCGCGCTGCGAGTCGCTCGACGCAGCGCCATCAGCAACCGAGCCGAAGCACAGACCCAGATGAAATCGCTGGTCGTGACGGCTCCGGAGACACTGCGCACCGAACTGCGCGGACTGACCACCCGTCGGTTGATCACCCACTGCGCGACTCGCCGCCCTGACCACAGCCGGGCCAAGGACCCCGCCACCGCGACCCTGATCGCGCTGCGCAGCCTCGCTCAGCGCCACCAACGCCTCACCGCCGAGATCGCCGAACTCGACGCACTGCTGGGCCCGCTGGTCGCCGCGATCAACCCGGGCCTGGTCGCGTTGAACGGGGTCGGCACCGAGGTCGCCGGACAGCTGCTGGTCACCGCAGGGGAGAACCCCGAACGGCTCGACTCCGAGGCGGCGTTCGCCATGCTCTGCGGGGCAGCACCACTGCCCGCCTCCTCCGGACGCACCCACCGGCACCGGCTCAACCGTGGCGGGGACCGGCAAGCCAACGCCGCGCTCTACCGGATCGTGCTCTGCCGACTGCGGTGGGACCCACGCACCCGCGCCTACCGCGACCGCCGCACCACCGAGGGCATGTCCAAGAAAGAGATCATCCGCTGCCTCAAGCGCTACATCGCCCGAGAGATCTACCAAGAACTACTCACATCCCACGACGCCCCAGCCGTCGCTTGACATCCATAGGAGCATCCCCTGTGTCGCCCCGCCTCGCTCGGCCGCCAGGACCGAGCGAGGGGTCGAGCTCGTCATCCCCGTGCGAACAGCTCCTCCAGCCAGTCGAACACCACGGCCGCCGAGTAGGCGAGATTGCCCAGCTGGCAGTGGGTGTCGGCGCCGTCGTCCGCGGTGAAGGTGTGGGCGGTCACGCGGCCGGCGACCTCGGCGCAGAACCGCTCGAACTGGGCCCGTGGCTCGCCGCCCTCTCCGGAGCCGACCAGTGCGAGCGCCGGGCAGGTCACGGCGGCGGGATCGACGCGGAAGCCGCGCAGGTAGGCGAACGTGTCGAGGAAGCTCGCCCGGCCGAACCGCGTCATGAGCGAGCGTGCGAGCTCCTTGGCCGCGGCGGGCATCTCGGTGTCCGGCAGGGTGTCGATGTCGTCGAGCCGGAGGTCGTCCCCGGGGGCGAGGACGACCTCCGGGTCCCCGCCGACGTACGGGGCCACGAACGCCACCTGGTAGGCGTGCAGGTCCACGATCGGGGAGTTCGCCACCAGCGCCCGGATCCGGTCGTCGTGGGCGGCGGCGCGGGTGACCCAGGTACCCGCCCAGGCTGATGCCCAGCAGCGCCAGCCGTTCGGGGTCGACCTCGGGCCGGGCGAGCACGTGGTCCAGCCACGGCGTGACCCACCGTTCGGTGTCGGGGACGAAGTGGGTGTGCGGCTCGGTGCGGGTGACGTCCATCTGCCCGGGTCCGCAGATCAGCAGCACCCGCCAGCCCCGTTCCAGGCCCGCCCGACCCACCTGCAGGTAGGTCTCCTCCAGCGTGCCGTCGAAACCGCTCGTGGCGACCAGGGTCGGCCCGGGCCCGGCGTCGTCCGATGGCGTGCACAGGTAGCCGGGCAACCGCTGGTCCTCCCACGGCAGCCACAGCTCCTCGACCCGCCCCGGCAGGTACGGGGCCGCGGCGAGGAACGCCGCCCGGCTGGCCAGCCCGAGCTCGGCCTGCCGGGCGGTGCCCGCAGGGGCGAAGTACTCCGCCGCGCGGAAGCTGTTGCAGGCGTGCAGGAACCGGTCCCGGGCGCTGACCGCATGCCCTGCCGCGGCACGCGCCTCGGCGTCGGCGCGCTGGCGCTCGGCGAGCGCAGCGAACCCGTCGGTCCAGCCCGCCACGCCGTCCCCGAGCGTCGCGGCGACGGCGAGTGGCTCGCCGATCGACGCGCCCCCGTACGCCGCCGACCCGAGCTGGCGCAGCAGCTGGAAGTCCAGCTCGGGATCGGTGAACCCGCGCACCCGCGTGGAGCTGCGCTCGGTCGTGTGCGTCATCGGTTCCTCCCTCGTCCCGCGCCGCCCGAGACAGCGCCTACCCGTCGTTCCTCCCCGATGAGGTCGGCGTACCCGCCTGCCGACGACCTCAGCGTGCGCCGGACGGTGCCGGGCCGCGCAGGGCACAACGTCCTCAGTCCGGTGCTCTCGACACACACGGATGTGGACCTCGGCAGGTCCACATCTCGGTGGTCTGAAGCAAGGGACTACGGATGGGAGCCCGAGCTAGCGGGTCGCCGGTACCGGCGGGCCCGACAGGACCGGCTGCGCGGGCGCGCACTCTGCACCCTGGAGGTTCTCCAGCTGCTGCATCCCGGTGCGCGGACCGAACACGGCGATGGTGAGGGCGACGACGGCCCAGGAGCCGGCGATGTAGAGGAAGACGGGGCTGTAGCCGAACGTGCCGAAGACGGCGGCGACGATCATCGGACCGAGGATGTTGGCCAGCCGGCCGACGCCGTAGACCAGGCCGTTGCCGGAGCTGCGCAGCTCGGTGGGGTACAGCTCCGGGGTGTAGGCGTACAGCAGCGCGGCGAACGTCTGGGTCAGCGCGTTGACCAGGAAGCCGAAGACGACGATCGCCACCGGGTCGAAGGTCAGGCCGTAGGCCAGGCCGCAGGCGGCGATGCCGGTGGCGATCAGCGCGATGGGCGTCTTGCGGCCGAAGCGGTCCGACAGCGGCCAGGCCAGCAGCGCCCCGGGCACCGCGCCCAGGGTCGTCAGGGCCGAGAAGGTCAGGCTGTGCACCAGGTCGAAGCCGTGCGCGGCGAGCAGGGTGGGCACCCAGGCGACGAAGCCGTAGAACCCGAGGGTCTGGAAGACCCAGACGACGGCGAGCATCAGCGTGCGACGGCCGAGGGGCCCGCGGAACAGGGCACGGTAGCCGGGGCGCGACGTGCACGGAGCCACGTCCGGGGTCGGGGGCAGCGGAGGTAGTGAGCCGGGATCGGCAGCGGTGGCCTTCTCGATCCGGTCGACCGCGGCGGCGGCCCGCTCTTCCATGCCGTGCTGGTGCAGCCACCGGGGGCTCTCCGGCAGCCGGGCGATGAGAGGCAGGGCGAGCAGTCCCAGGGCGCCGAAGACGAAGACCCAGCGCCAGGTCTCGGCGCCGAGCGGGACGATCCCGCGCGCGGCGAAGGACATGACCGGGATACCGACCAGCCCGATGGCCATCACGGCCGACTGCATCCGGCCGCGCAGCCGCGCCGGCATGACCTCGCAGAGGTACGCGGTCGCGGCGATCGTCATCGCCGACAGCCCGATGCCGGTGAGGAGCCGCGCCACGGCCAGGGTCGGCACGGTCGACACCACCGCGTTGAGCAGCGAGCTGACCGAGAAGAAGGTCACCGACAGGAGCAGGGCGCGCCGCCGGCCGACGGCGTCGGCGAAGCGGCCGCCGCCGACCGCGCCGAGGAACATGCCGAGGAAGGCGGCAGAGGTGACGAAGGCGATCTCGGCCACTGTCAGGTGCAGGTGCTGCTGCAGCGCCGGCGCGGCGTAGGCGAAGGTGTTGAGGTCGCCGAACTCGAAGACGAAGGCGACGGCGAGAGCGAGCAGCACCCGGCGGTGGAACCGGCCGATCGGCAGGCGGTCCAGGCGGGCGGACAGCAGCAGCGCGCTCATCGTGAGACTCGTCGGTCAGCGGCGGTGAGCGGGCGGGTGCCGTCCACGGCGTCCCGGACGAGATCCTTGAGTAGCCTGGTGAGCCGCTCGGTCGGCGGGCGGACGCTCGAGGAGGTCGCGACGCCCTTCAGGGCGTAGTCGACGTCGTCGACGTCGCGCAGGCGACGACGATGATCCCGGGTGGTCGGGACGGCGAGTGTGGCTGCGCTGCTCACGTGGTTCCCCTTCACGAGTGGCCTGGTGTGGTCTGTGATGGGGGAACTCTGCCGCCGATCCCGGCCTCCCACCGTCGACCCGCGGCCCGATACGCAAGGGGATCCGGCTGTCGGGCGATCGGAGGACGGGGCGCCCGCACGCAGGAGATCTCGCCCGGCGACGGGTTCTCGCGCGGGCGGCTCAGCTGGTGGAGGATGGCTCGGCACGGCCCACC
Source organism: Pseudonocardia halophobica (assembly GCF_050948485.1). Lineage (NCBI taxonomy): Bacteria > Bacillati > Actinomycetota > Actinomycetes > Pseudonocardiales > Pseudonocardiaceae > Pseudonocardia > Pseudonocardia halophobica. The sequence goes on from NZ_CP192046.1 coordinate 4,865,348, forward strand.
CCCGAGGAAGGCGTGGCGACGATGCCGAGGTACCTGTGGCAGGTGAGCTATTCGCCCGACGGGGCGCGCGGTGTGCTCGACCAGGGCGGCAGCGCGCGGCGGGCAGCGATCGTCGAGGCGGTGGAGAGCGTCGGCGGACGGGTCGAGGCCTGCTACTTCGCGTTCGGGCCCCACGACGTCGTCGTGATCGGCGAGGTACCGGACGACGTCGCCGCGGCGGCCCTGAGCCTTCGAACGGCCGCCTCCGGGGCCGCGATCTCCCGGACGACCGTCCTGCTGACCCCCGAGCAGCTGGACGAGGCCACGCAGCGGGATGTCCGATACCGGCCGCCGTCGACCTGAGCGACCGCGCGATCACGCCGAAGGGCCTGCCAGCCCACCGACCTGCGTCCCCTGCAGTGGCGACCCGCTGCCGCCGACGTGGGCGGCCTCGTGGGTCCTTGACTCCTCGGATGGGTGGGGCGACTGTTGTGCGGCGACTCACCACGCGCCGGTAGGAGGTGGGGATGCTGCCGGATCCACGGACTCCGCGGTGCTCGAGCAGATGCGCGAGGCCCGCCGGCCCCCCTCCGAGCACCTGACGGACCAGGAGGCTCGCCAGGCCCGCATGGGCATTTGTCGACCTGCAGGGCTCGCCGTCGTCGCGGTCAGCCGTCGGTCGATTTCTGGTCGACCTTGTGGCGGTGAGACACCAGAAGGCTCCGCAGCACCGGTTTCCAGTGCCCTTCAGCGACGCGGGGTCGAACAACACCAGCTTCGTGGTGAGGGAGCAAGAGCATGAGCACGACAACCGACGTTGTCGAGGACTTCGACGTCCTGGTGATCGGGGCCGGTTTCGCCGGCATCTACCAACTCGACCGACTGCGCGGCCTCGGTCACTCCGTGAAGATCGTGGAGGCCGGCCCGGAACTCGGCGGGATCTGGTACTGGAACTGCTACCCCGGCGCCCGGGTCGACACCGAGGGCGCGATCTACCAGTTCTCCCGGGACGATCTGTGGAGGGACTGGGAGTACACGGAGCTCTACCCCGGTTGGAACGAGGTTCGCGACTACTTCGGCTACCTCGACCGCAAGCTCGACATCAGCAAGGACGTCAAGTTCAACACCCGGGTGACTGCGGCGCATTTCCACAGCGGCCACAACCAATGGGTGGTGCGCGCATCGGATGGCACGACCATGCGCTGCACGTACCTCGTGGCCTGCCTCGGGTTCGCCTCCAAGCCCTATATTCCGCAGATTCCCGGCCTGGCCCAGGACACCTTCGAGGGACGCTGGCACCACACAGCCCTGTGGCCGCAGGAGGGGCTGGACTTCGCCGGCAGGCGCGTCGCCGTCATCGGGACCGGGGCGAGCGGCGTCCAGGTCGTCCAGGAGACGGCCGGCGAAGCCGCGCAGGTGACCCTTTTCCAGCGCACGCCGAACCTGGCGCTCCCGATGGGTCAGCGCAAGCTCGGCCCCACCGACCAGGCGGCCATCAAAGCCACGCTCCCCGAGCGCTTCGAGTCGCGCGGCCACACCTTCGCGGGCTTCGATTTCGACTTCGAGCCCCGCAACGCGATCGACCTGACCCAGGAGGAGCGCACCGCCGGGTACGAGCGTCTCTGGCAGGCGGGCGGCTTCCGCTTCTGGCTCGCCACGTTCCAGGACACGCTGTTCGACCCGAAGTCCAACGAGTACGCCTACGCGTTCTGGCGGGACAAGGTACGCGCGCGGATCAACGACCCGACGCTGCAGGAGAAGCTCGCGCCGACCACGCCACCGCACCCGTTCGGGGTCAAGCGCCCCTCGCTCGAGCAGCATTACTACGAGACCTTCGACCAGGACAACGTGGCGCTCGTCGACGTCAACGACACGCCGATCCAGTCGATCACCGAGCGTGGCATCCTGACCGCGGACGGGGTCGAACACGAGTTCGACATCATCGCGCTCGCCACCGGGTTCGACGCCGTGAGCGGCGGGCTGACCGCGATCGACATCCGGGGCGCCGACGGGTCACTGCTGCGCGACAAGTGGGCCTCCGGGGTGCGCACCCACCTCGGCATGGCCACCGCGGGGTTCCCGAACCTCCTGTTCCTCTACGGCCCACAGAGCCCCTCGGGCTTCTGCAACGGCCCGACCTGCGCGGAGATCCAGGGCGAGATGGTCGTCGAGACTCTCGAGCACCTGCTGAGCAACGGCCACCGGCGCATCGAAGCGACCCCCGAGGCCGAGGAGGAGTGGACCCACCACGTGGCCGAGTTGGTCGCGCCCACGCTCTTCCTCCACGCCAGGTCCTGGTACGTGGGCGCGAACATCCCCGGTAAGCCGGTCCAGATGCTGAACTACCCGGGCGGTCTCCCGCTGTACCGGGCGAAGTACGCGGAGTCGAAGGCGAACGACTACGCCGGATTCCAGGTCTCCTGAACCGCAGGTGCCCTGCAGCTCAGGCCTTCGCGCACCACCGGGCAGGGTGCGGCGGAGACCGGGTGCACGGTGTGCGGGACGCCGTCGGCCTCGAGCTGCGTGACGGCAGGATCCGGGATCACGCTCGGGACCAGGCTGCCCTCATGCCGGGCGTATTCGGGTGGCCCGGCAACGCCGGCGGGGACGGCGTGGGCGCCGGGAGCGGTGGTGGCGGGTTGGGAGACACGGCCTAGGTGCGAGCCCCCGCCGTCGAGCTGCGGATGATCGGAACGACATCCAGTAGCTGGTGCCGGCGGTCCGTGCCCTCGAGGCGATCGAGAAGGACACGCGCCGCGGTGCGTCCTTTGTCGACCAACGGCTGGCGCATCGTGGTCAGGTCGAGCAGGTCCGCAACGGGCGCATCGTCGAACCCGATGATCGAGACGTCCTCGGGCACGCGCGCCCCGCGCCGCCGCAGCACCTCCCACGCCGCAGCGGCATGGACGTCCGACGTCGCGACGATCGCGGTCGGGTCCGAACGCGCGAGAAGCACCTCGGCCGCCTCGAGGCCGTGGAGCCGATCGATCCCGGTCGTCTCGACGACGGTGAGGTCCGACGGAGGGACGTCCGCCTGCCGGCACGCCTCCAGGTGGCCCCGCAGGCGATCTCGCACGACCACCTCGGTGGCGTCCTCGACGGTGGCGAGCGTGACGAGGCCGCCCCGGGCGACCGGCCGGAGCCGGTCGGTGACGATCCCGATCCGCCGGTGGCCCCGGTCGAGGACGTGCTGCATCTGCAGTCGTCCCGCGCGCACGTTGTCCACGGTGACCAGGGGGATGTCGGGACGGACGGGCGAGTCGATCGCCACCATCGGCACCGCCTGCGCGAGCAGGGCCTCCACGGCGGGATGGTCACCCGGGACGTTGTGCAGCACGACGCCGTCGACCAGTCCGCGCAGGGCGGGGTTCGCGGACACCTCCGTGCCGCGGTCACCGGGGCGGGCGACGGACAGCAGGGTCAGCGCGACGTGCGCGAGCTCGCCGACCTCGACGATGCCCTTCATGAGCAACGTGGTGGACGGATCGTCGACCGCATGCACCAGCGAGTCGACGACCATGACGCCGACCGCCCCGATCCGGCCCGAGCGAAGGCTCCTCCCCACGACGTTCGGACCGGTGAAGCCCAGCTCGGCAGCGATGGCGTAGATGCGCTGCCGCTGCTGGTCGGAGACCTTCGGCGAGTTGCTGAACGCGTAGGAGACCGCCGCCTGCGACACTCCGGCGGCCCGGGCGACGTCCCTCATCGTGACCATGACGCGCTTCCCCCTGCCGGCGTGCGGATGGCCGCGCACGTGGGAACTCGGCGTCCGACCCGGGCCGATCCTACCGGCGACGACCTCCGGGGCGTTCAGCTGATGAGCCAGATCCGGTGCCGTGCGACCCGCCGCATCTCGCCGATCACCTGCTCGCCGAGATCGGCCGGAGGATCCGTGTCCAGCGCCTCGAGAAGCGCGGTGAAGAACTGCAGCTGCGTCAGGCCCAGGCCCGCCATGATCTCGATGGCCGGCCCGCCCCCGTATCGGAACCATCGTCGGGCGAAGTCGAGGACCTCGTCGGTGTCGTGTTTCCTCAGTTCGGCGATCACGTCATCCTCCGGAAGAACGTGGTGACATGGCCCGTCCGTCGCCCCGCGCACGAGCGACGGACGGGTCGGCCGCTCGCGCCCGCTCAGGACTTGACGATGAAGCCCGCGTCGATGGGCAGAGCGGTGGCGGTGATGTAGCGCCCGGCGTCGGAGACGAGGTAGAGGATGGCGTTGCTGACGTCGGCGGGGTCGATCCACGGGACCGGGAGGATGTGGGTGTCGGTGAAGGCACCCTCGACGTCGGCGCGGTTCGGCTGCTCCAGGTCGGGCCGGAACAGCCCCCACACGAACGGGTTCTGGATCATGTGGGTGTCGACGCAGGTCGGGTTCACCGAGTTGACCCGGATGTTGTACTGCCCGAGCTCCCGCGCCAGGGAGGTCATGAGGCCGGTCACGCCGTGCTTGGCGGCCGCGTAGGCCGAGATGTTCTCCGCACCCTTCAGTGCCTCGGTCGAGCCGATGAAGACGACGGAGCCCCCCTCGCCCTGCCTGATCAGCTGCGGGACCGCGGCCTTCACCGTGTGCCACACACCGGTGAGGTTGATGTCGATCATCTCGCGCCAGTCCGCGACCTCGATCTCCCAGGTCTTCGCGCCGGCGCAAATCCCGGCGTTCGGGACGACGATGTCGACCCGGCCGAACTGCGCCAGCCCGCGGTCGAACACCGCCTTCACCTGCTCGTAGTCCCGGACATCGGCCTGCTCGACGTGGATGCTGCGTCCGGTCTCCTTGACGAGCCGGACGGTCTCCTGCAGGTCCTCCTCGGTCGCCCCCGCGTAGGCGGTGGACGAGGGCTTGGCGCACAGGTCGAGACCGATGATGTCGGCGCCTTCGCGCGCCAGGGTCAGCGCGTGCGAACGCCCCTGATTGCGAGCGAGCCCGGTGATGAAGGCGACCTTCCCGTCCAGCTGTCCCATTGGATCTCCCACTTCGTCGACGGGTCCCGGATGCGGTGTCGCGGCGGCGGTTCGGCGGCGACACCAGGACTGGATGCTTGCTCGATGTGCGGGCTCAGCCCGGCGCGACATCGAACGAAGTTAATCGTATCACCGGTGTTCACTAGGTCAATGCCGCGGAAGGAACCGGGAGTCTGATCGCGGGAAGAACTGCACAGTGCGTGCAGCCGAGGGTTCGAGGCTGCTCATGTCGTGCATGGCGAGGGTGGGCACGGCTCCCGCATGCTCTGTCGACCTCAGCGGTGTCGAACCCGGAGCCGAGCGATCTCCGGTGCCGCGGTCCGGCGCTCCCACGTCGAGTCCGACCGGTCGAGACCCGCCCACCCCGTACCTGGAAGGGCACGATGCGCGTGCGGTCCACGCCCAGCAGTCGGCGCCGGCGCTGGGCGCTGTTCGCCCTGATGTTCACCATCGGCCTCGGCTTCGCCTCATGGGTCGTCCGCACCCCGGCGATCCGCGATGCCGTCCACGCCTCGACCAGCGAGATGGGGCTCATCCTCGCCGGGCTGTCCGTGGGCTCGATGATCGGCATCGTCACCGCCTCCACCCTTGTCCCCCGTCGCGGAACGCGACCGGCGCTGCAGCTCGGTGCCGGTGCGCTCGTGGCCGGCCTGACACTGGTGGCGCTGTCGCCGGCGCTCGGGGCCGGGTGGTCGGCCTTCGCCGGGCTGTGCTTCTACGGCGCCGGTCTCGGCCTCGTCGAGGTGGCGCTCAACGTCGAGGCCTCGGAGGTCGAACGGATCACCGCAAGGTCCGCGCTGCCGATCATGCACGGCTGCTACAGCCTCGGAACGTTCGTCGGTGGCCTGAGCGGAATCGCCTTGAACGCGGCGAACGTCCCCGTCGCGCTTCACCTGGGTGTGGTCACCCTCGTGCTCGCGCTCGTCGGTGCCTGGTCCGTGGCCCCCGTCCCACACGGAACTCCTGCCGGGCGGGACGAGGTCGCGAAGGACGCGGCGAGGCGCGCGAGCCCGTCGGTCTGGCGGGACCGACGCCTCCTGCTGCTCTGCATCGTGCTCCTGGGCATGGCGATGGCCGAGGGATCCGCCGGGGACTGGCTCCCGCTCATCGTCGTGGAGGGCTTCGCATCCTCGGCGACCACGGGTTCGATCGTCTACTCGCTGTTCGGCCTGGCCATGGCGGTCGGACGGTTCGGCGGGGACCGCGTGGTGACGCGGGTCGGCCGGGTCACGGCGATGCGCTACAGCGCGGCACTGGGTGCCGTGGGCATCGCACTCGTCGTGCTCGCCCCGACGCTCGCGCTGGCGGGCGTCGGAGTGGGCCTCTGGGGCCTGGGCGCAGCCCTCGGGTTCCCGATGGCGATGGCTGCCGCGGCCGACCACCCCTCCGACGCCGCTCGACGCGTCAGCGCGGTCTCGACGGCGGGCTACTTCGCGTTCCTCGTCGGTCCCCCCTTCATCGGGGTGCTCGGCGATCACGTCGGACTGCGCAACGCCATCGTGCTCGTGCTCGTCCTCGTCCTCGCGGCGGGACTGGCCGCCTCGTCCCTGAGGCCGACCGATCGGACCCCGGGAGCCCTGACCGAACGCTGAGCGCCTCGCCCACCGACGGGGGCAGACACGACGACGTGGAACTGGACGATCGGAGGAGCGACGGTGACACGCCGACCACACGTGACGTCGTCGAAGGGGGAACCACTCTGGACGTCGCCACGCGTTCCGGCGTCGGCCCCCGGATACGGCCGCGCCACCCCTACCGCGAGGACAGCCCTTCGCGTTGACCCCAGGTCCCGGGATCGGGGACGAGCGGCGACGTCCTGCCGATCGAGCTGATCATCAACGTCGTTGCTCCCCCGGACATGGCGACCAGGTCGGCGCGCTCCCACGGCCGCTCGGCCAGCATGAACGGCCTCTCGACGGCCGCCCACTCGCGGAGGAACGCCCGGTTCTGCGGCGTGTCACCGTCCCGGCCGAGCAACCGCTGCACCGCGCACCGACCGTCCACCTGCACCCACACCGTCTTGTCGACGACGGGTGCGAGCGCGCGACGAGCCGACCCCGATCCTTCGACGAGGAGCACCTGGCAGCCGACCGGGACCGGGACGGAACCGAGGCGGCCCCGGGCGCGCCATGCAGGCGGGACGTGGTCGACCCCTTCGCCGAGGCGCACGGGTTCGAGCACCGCGCGGCGCAGCGCCCCGTCCCACCCGAAGAACGACTCGTGCCACGCGAAGTCGTCGGTGTGGACGACCGCCGACCGCAGCCCCCGCCGGTGGGCCTCGGCCTGCAGGAGGGCAGCGATCGAGGACTTGCCCGCACCGCCCCGGCCGTCGACCGCGATCACGGTCGGGCGGCCGCGAGCAGGAGTCGTCAGCAGCCGGTCGAGGACCACCCCGACCGGCGCCGCACACCACGGCCCCAGGTCGGGCTCGCCGTCGATCAGCACTGCACCGCCACCGTCCGGGCTCGCGGCGTCTCAGAGACCGTCCACGACGGACGGGGCGATCCGCAGGGCGTTGGCGGAGATGGTCAGCGCAGGGTTCAGCGCGGCCGACGACGGGAAGAACGACGCGTCGGCGACCCAGAGGTTGTCGATGTCGTGGCTGCGGCAGTTGACGTCGAGCACGCTGGAGGCCGGGTCGTGCCCGGCGACGGCGGTGCCACACATGTGCGAGTTGGTCTCGATCCCCATCTGCTGGGTGAAGATCAGCGGGTAGCCCGCCTTGCGGACGATGCGGGTGACCCGGCGTACGAGCTCGTGGTGCGGGGCGACGTTGGTCGGCACCCAGTCGATGAGGATCTTGTCGCCGTCGACTCGGACCCGGTTGTCGAGGGAGGGGAGGTCCTCGGTGGTGAGGTAGATGTCGATACTGCGGGCCGCCATGAACTTCAGCGCCCACGTGGGTGCCCACTGCCGGGCGGGCTTGAGCATCGGCGCCTGCAGCTTGCCGAGCATCTGCAGATTGCCCAGCGGGTAGCGGTTGGTCTCGCCGACCTCGTAGAAGTCGTTCATGCCCAACGTCTTCTGCCACCGGGTGTCGTTGACCCGCAGCGGGTTCACCCCGACGAAGAAGGTGCTGTTGTGGACCATGTAGTTGCGGCCCAACAGCCCGGACGAGTTGGCCAGGCCGTGGGGCTGAGCGCGGGTGGCGGAGCGCATCAGTAGCGCTGCGGTGTTGACCGCACCGGCGGCCAGGGCGACCCGCTTGGCGTTGATCCGGATGATCCGGCCCTGGTGGCGGGCCTCCGCGGCGACGATCCGCCGACCGTCGTCCGAGGTCAGCAGGCGCGTGACCTCGGTGCGGACCATCATCGTGACCCGCCCGGCCTGCAGCGCCGGCACGACGACCTTGTTCTCCGCCTCGGCCTTGATCCCGGTGTCGTCCGGACAGCCGTCGGCCGTGGCGATCGCTGCCCGGTCGGCCGGGCTGCTGATGTTCAGCGCGTTCGGTGTGTGGAAGGGGTGCAGGCCCTGCTTGCGCATCGACTCGGCGAGCCGCTCGACCGCCGGCTCGTGCGGTAGCGGGGGGAACGGGTAGGACGTGGAGTGTTTCGGCTCGGTCGGGTCCTCGCCGACCTGGCCGTGCACGTCGAAGAGCCGCTCGGCCTCGCCGTAGTAGGGCTCCAGGTCCTCGTACGAGAACGGCCAGGCCTTCGACACGCCCTCCTGGTGCTCGACCTCGGTGAAGTCGCTGCAGCGGAACCTGGGCAACGACGCGCCGTAGAACTTGGTGTTCCCGCCGACCCAGTAGTAGGTGCCGGGCGCGAAGGGCTCCCCGGTTCGGCCGTCGTACCAGTAGCCGGCGTTCTTGTAGCGCCCCTTGAGATACATGTGCTCGGGCTGGTGGTTCTCCGGCTCGCGCGGCAGGAACCCGCCACGCTCGACCACGAGGACCTCGGCGCCGGCTTCGCGCAGCGCATACGCGAGCGTCCCGCCGCCCATGCCCGACCCGACGATGAGCACGTCCGTGTCGATCTCGTCGGCGTCGTCGAGCGTGAGCACCGCGGCCGGGGCGAGACCCTCCGGCGGCCCGGCATCGCGGACTCCCTCCCGGGGGGCACCGAGAGGGATGTACGGGTCGTTCGAGGCTTCGGACATCACGGCGTCTTTCCCTGGCGGTCGTCGGTCTGGCTGGGCCTCGCGGCGGCCGCGGGGGTGCGGGTCGGCCGCGGTCACGCCCGAACACACGGGCGGTCGAGACCGGTCGAGCGTAAGCCCACGACAGCCGCCCGCGGCAGGTTCGACGTGTGCAGCCCGCCTTGATCGTCTTGCACAGAGCATGAAGGCCGCACGAAGTGCTGCCCGATTCGGCGTTTGGGTCTCCACCTGCGGGGATACACTTCCCGTTGCCCGATCGAGGCGCACGTGCCGAGGTGGCGGCGTCGCACAGTCTGTGTCGGCCGGAGCAGGAGAAGAGCCGCACGTGGTTGCACCCGAGGAGACGATGCCGCCGGCCGGCGCCGACCGGCAGGCCGGCCGGGTCCTCGACGCCCCGAGGCTCGTCAGCCCCGCGAGTCTCGGCCGGGTGTTGGCGGACCACTGTTGCGAACGGATCTTCCTCTGTCTCGCCGGGCCCGACACGGCCGTCCTCGACGCGGTCGCGTCGCACGGGGTCCCTGTCGATCAGATTCGCATCGAGACCGGGTCGCGCGACGAGACCGCCGACGACGAGAGGTGCAGCACGACTCGCCGTCTGTCCGAGACGCGGGCACGCATCGCGCTGGGAGGGACGTACGAGGAGTTCCTGCTGCTCGACGACGTACGTGCGCTCCGGCTGAGCCGCGACGACCACGATCGCCTCGTCGTCGGGTTCCTCGAGCCGGACGCCGCCACCGACCGGTATCGGCTGGCCCGCGATCTCCTCTGGGCGGCCGCTGCCGGATCGGCGTGAGCAGCGAGGGAGAGCGCGAGCCCGCGACGGACGTCAGACCTCCTCGTCCTCCGGCTCCGGAGGCCGCACGAGCAGCGACATGCCCTGGTGCGGGGCGAGCTCGACGCCGAAGCTCTGCAGGTCGTCGACGGTGCCGACGGCCCGGTCGTTGAACATGTTGCAGACCTGGCCGCCGGGGGGCAGGGCTTCCGAGCGCACGCTCCCCCAGATGTGCTCGTTGGCGAAGTTGAGCACGGTCAGCTGCAGGTGGCCGGGATCGTCGAGCTCGTGGACGAGGACCAGCATGCCCTTGTGGGAGACGTCGGGGATGTCGACCTGGCGACTGGTCGCGATGCCGTAGTGGCGGCGGACGGCGAGGATCGCCTGGAGCTGCCGTACGAAGCTGGTCTCGTCCTCGAGCTGCGCGGGCAGGGAACCGTAGAGGCTGCGCCCGCGGGGCATGCCGGCCTCGGACTTGCGGATCCGCGGGGCCGCGCCCATCAGGTCGTGGGCGGCACGGTGGATCCAGCGGGTGTCGCCTCCCTCGATGAGTTCCGCGACGTCCTCGTGCGGAAGGGTGAGCATGCCGCACAGGTCCCAGCCCGACAGTGCGAAGACACCGGGCTGCAGGGCGTTGAACATGGCCAGCAGCAGGTGCGCCCGCCGGATGCGGTCGCGGTCCTCGCCGTCGTCGATCGCGTCGAGGGTGGGGAAACCGAGCACCGCGGCGATGACCGACGCGGTCGTGCAGGCGATCCCGTTCGTGGTGAAGATCAGGTTGTAGGGGCGCTGCGGGCCGGTGAGGTGCGCGACGAGGTCCGCGCGGATCGTCTCGGCCAGCTCACCCCCGGTGATCTCCTCGCCCTTGTAGGTGTAGACGTCGTCCTTGTGGCCGGACGCCCAGTGGACGAGCTCGTAGGTGAGCTCGTCGTGGTTCTGCATGGCGTGCACGAGCGAGGCCGGGTCGACGCCGCAGGCGAGCGAGCTGCGCAGGGTCAGCCGGAGGAACTCGGTGTCGCCGGTGGCGAAGGCGTGGTGGTAGGCGGGCCGGTTGATGAAGTCGTAGGACAGGTCCGCGCCCGCCTCGGAGGTGATCCGGATGTCGTCGATGGTCAGGTTCAGCTCCTGGAAGGTGAACCCGCCGACCTTGCGGACCATGCTGCCGATGAGCTGGTTGGCGGCCTCGGACAGCGGATGGCCCTCCGACCACGCCGGCATGCCCTCGGTGCTCTTCTCCACGCCGAGGAAGCCGTTGGCGTCCAGGCGCAAACCGCCGGAGCCGAGGTCGGTCAGCGAGTGCAGGGCGTCGCCCATGACCATGCGCATTCCGGCGAAGGACGGGTCGAGCCAGTTGATCGAGGGCTGGCCGTCCTTGAAGTAGTGCAGGTACACCCACCGGCGCTCCACACCGTCCGCCCCGACGACCGGCCGGGTGGCGCTCCAGTTCGTCTCCTTCACGCCCTCGGCGAAGAAGATCACCCGTTGCAGCCGGCCGATGATGTAGCCGGCCTTCTCCAGCCAGTCCTCCGTCGAGGTGTCGATGTTGACCGAGTCCCGCCCGTGCGGGACGTCGGGCAGGTGCCCCCAGTCCTCCGGCTCGACCTCGACCATGTGGTAGATGCCGGGATAGTCGCCGTACTTCATCTCCGCGAGCCGGAAGTCCGCGCCCTTGCCGGTGTGCCCGGGCACGACGTCGTCGATGATCGTTCCGCCGTACCAGGTCGCCATCCCGCACATCGCCCGGAACTCCGACTCCGTGCCGAAGGCCGGGTCGAGCTGGGTGCTGATCCGGTCGAAGTGGCCGTCGACGCTGGGCGTGGGCTGCCAGCCCGCGATACCGCCGGCGCGCTTGACCGGGCCGGTGTGGACGCCGTCGATCCCGATGGCGGCGAACGCCTTCCACAGCTCCTCGTCACCCAGCGCGGCGAGGAAGGACTCCCCGGACCGCGTGATCAACGAGATGGGGTACGCGGTGAACCACACCGACGCCGTCTCGACGGCGTGACGCGGCCCCGGAGCGGCGAAGGGGTTCTGCCACATCGTGCCCTGGCCGGAGAACTGCCGGGCGATCTCGTTGGCGTCGGCGAGCATCGACTGGCTGAGCAGCCAGTCGACGTACGCCGGGTTCCCCCCCGTCGCCGGCCCGTCCTGCGCGACCGACCGGCGGGCGAACGGCGACTTCACCCGCGCGCGATGGCGCAGGCTGCGCGGCCGCGCGGGGTGCAGGTACTCCGCGTAGGTGATCTCGGACGGCTCGTGCGCCTGCTCGTGGTCCGTCCGCTCCTGGACCACCGGCTCCCCCGCCGCGTCGTCGCTCTGTGGCTTCTCGGCCATGTGCAGTTCTCCCGAAGCTGATCGCCCGTGGGCAGGAGCCTCGGGCTCGGTACGTCGCTCGACAGTGCCGGTACTCGTATCGTCGCCCGCCGATGCACCATCCGCTACGCGAGGCGGATGCCGCTCTCCCTACGACCCTCGTGCAGGAGGACCGCCCATGGCTGTTCAGGCGGAGATGTGACCGGTCGGGGCCGGGGCAACCAGTCGGGACGGGGCGATGATCTCGGCCAGCCGCTCTGCGGTCAGCTCGGTCCGGTCGAGCACGACATCGGTGACGGAGCGACCGGACTCGAGGGCTTCGTGGGCGACCTCCGTCGCGGTCTCGTAGCCGATGTACGGCGACAACGCGGTGACGAGGGAGATCGAACGCTCGACGGTCTCGGTGAGGACCGCGACGTCGGCGGTGATGCCGGCGACGCAGCGCTCGCGGAGGGTGTCGCACCCCGCCGTGAGGTGGGCGACCGACTCGTGCAGGGACTCCGCGATGATCGGCTCGAACGCGTTGAGCTGCAGCTGGCCGCCCTCGGCGGCCAGGCTGACCGTGACGTCGTTGCCGATGACCTGGAAGGCGATCTGGTTGACCAGCTCGGGGATGACCGGGTTGACCTTGCCGGGCATGATGCTCGAGCCGGCCTGCACGGCGGGCAGCACGATCTCCCCGAGGCCGGCCCGTGGGCCCGAGGACAGCAGGCGCAGGTCGTTGCAGATCTTCGAGAGCTTCACCGCGGTCCGCTTCAGCACCCCCGAGACCTGCACGAAGGCGCCCACGTCCTGCGTGGCCTCGACGAGGTTCGCCGCGGTCCGCAGAGGTAGGCCGACCAGGTCCCGCAGCGCCGCACACGCGCGGGCGGCGTACTCGGGATGGGTGGTGATGCCCGTGCCGATGGCCGTGCCCCCGAGGTTGATCTCGGCGATCAGGGCCTTGGTCTCCTCGAGGCGGTCGGCGTCCTCCTCGATCATGACCGCGAACGCCGCGAACTCCTGGCCGAGGGTCATCGGCACGGCGTCCTGCAACTGGGTCCGGCCGATCTTGAGCAGATCCGCGAAGTCGGTGGCGCGGGCCGCGAACTCCGCGGCCAGCCGACGCATGGCGGCGCAGAGGGTGTCGACGGACAGCGCGAGAGCGATCTTGAGCGCGGTCGGGTAGGCGTCGTTGGTGCTCTGGCTGCGGTTGACGTGCTCGAGGGGGTGCAGGCGGCGGTAGTCGCCGCGCCGGTGTCCGAGGAGCTCCAGGCCGCGGTTGGCGATGACCTCGTTGGCGTTCATGTTGGTCGACGTGCCCGCACCGCCCTGGACGACGTCGACGACGAAGTGGTCGTGCCAGCGGCCGTCGCGGATCTCGGTGCATGCGGTGACGATGGCGTCGGCCTGCTCGGCGGAGATCAGGCCCAGGTCGCGGTTGGCGGTCGCGGCGGCCTGCTTGACCGCCGCGAGCGCCTGCACGAGCAGCGGGCGGGCGCCGAGGGGAATGCCGGAGACGGCGAAGTTCTCCACTGCGCGAAGCGTGTGCACGCCGTAGAGCGCCTGCTCGGGAACCTCGCGGTCGCCGAGCAGGTCGTGCTCGGTTCTCGTCCTCGTCGGCCGGTCGGTGTGGTCGAGCGGCCGCAGGGCGAGAGGCTGGCTCTGCTGGGCGGTCGGGGACGGGACAGGACCTCGGCTGCTCACGCTGAATCTCCCAGGAGCGGGTGTCGGACCCGGTGGTCGGGCAGGATGGAGCACCGCCGCGACCCGGCCCCGTGGGCGGGCGCGGCGGTGCTCGTGTCGGTGGGGTGGGCCCGGTCGGTCGGCGGGCCCGTCGCTCGTCAGAGGTGCTGCTCGGTCGCCCGGTTCCGGGCGTACTCGTCCTGGCGCTCGTCGGTGATGTAGGCCGGGACCGGGAAGTCCCACCAGCCGGGCACCCACGGACCGGCGGCGTCGCGGTCGGTGGGGACCTCGATCAGCGCCGGGGCCCCCGAGTCGACCGCCTTCTGCAGGGTCGGCTCCAGCGAGGCGTCGTCCTCGACCTTCCACGACTCGATGCCGAACGAGCGGCCCATCGCGGCGAAGTCGGGGCTGTAGGGACGGCCGTCGGGGTAGGAGAACTCGGTGCCGATGTGGCGGGAGGTCTGCTTGCGCTGGCCACCGCGGATCGACATGTAGCCGGCGTTGTTCTGCACCACGAAGATCACCGGGGCGCCCGTGGTCACACTCAGCGCGATCTCCTGGGAGGTCATCAGGAAGTCGCCGTCGCCGAGGACACACACCACCGGACGGTCCGGCTGCCCGAGCTTGGCGCCGACGGCAGCCGGGACGGCCCAGCCCATCGAGGAGAAGCCGCCGGAGGTCAGGTGCGTGCGGGGCTCGTAGACCGGGAAGGTCTGCTTGACCGCACCCTGGGTGTTGCCCGACCCGGCGACGATGATCGCGTTGCGCGGCAGCACGTTGCGCAGGGCGCCCAGCGGGCGCTGGGAGGTGAACGGGAACCGGTCGCTGTCGCGGCGGGTGGCCAGCTTCTGCTCCCACTCGTTCTGCAGCGTCTCCAGCTCCGCGAGGTACTCCGAGCGCGGCGCCGGGAGCTTCTCCGGCAGCGCGGTCACGATCGCCGCGACGGCCCGCTGGGCGTCGGCGACGATCCCGACCTCGGCCGGGTAGTTCTTGCCGATCTCGTGCGGGTCGATGTCGATGTGGATCAGCTTGGCCTCCGGGATGGAGAAGCTGATGCCCTTGGCGTAGCTCGAGGCCGACCAGTCCGTGAAGCGGCAGCCGACGGAGACGACGACGTCGGCCGTGCTCGCGATGCGGTTGCCGGTGATGGTGCCGGTCTGACCGACGCTGCCCGCGAACAGCGGGTGGTCCTCCGGGAAGGCACCCTTGCCGTTCCACGTGGTCACGACCGGGATCTGCCAGCGCTCGGCCAGGGCGAGCACGTCGTCGGCGGCCTCGGCGGTGATGGCGCCGCCACCGACCACGATGACCGGACGCCGCGAGCCGCGCAGGACCTCGGCCGCACGCTCCACGGCCTCGGGGTCGGGGTGCTGCCGGCCGACCGGGAGACGCCGGGCGAGGTCGTGCAGGTCGACCTCGGCGGCCTCGGCCTGCACGTCCATCGGGACCTCGAGGTGCACGGGGCCGGGGCGCCCGGTCAGCATGGAGTTGAAGCAGCGGTGCATCACGAAGGGCAGTTCCTCGACCCGGGTGACCACCCAGTGCCGCTTCGAGACCGCCTCGGCGACCTTCGGGAAGTCGTTGGCGGTGTAGCGGTCCAGCTCCTGGAGCAGGCCGTGGCCGCGCATGTGGGTGGGCGGGCCCCCGGTGATGACCAGACAGCTGGTGGAGTCGGTGAAGGCGGTGCCCATGCCGATGACGGTGTTGCTGGCGCCGGCGCCGATGGAGGTGACCGCCGCCATCGGTCTGCCGGTGGCCCGCCAGTAGCCGTCGGCGAGATGGACGGCGCTCTGCTCGTGGAAGGTCTGCACGAACGGGATGCGCGAGTCCTCTTCGAGGAAGGCGTCGGTCAGCGACCAGATCCCGTGGCCGGGGATACCCGCGACGTAGGGGACGCCGTAGTTCTTCAATGTCTGGGCGACGATCTGGCCGCCGGTCAGCTTCGGCATGCGAGTGGTCCTTGTCGGGTGGAGGGCGTGGTGGCGGCGGTTACTTCGCGTCCCGGGCGGCCCAGGCGAAGCCCTGCCGGCAGAGCCGGGTGACGTCCGGGTTCTGCAGGTCGTCGAGGTCGTGACCGACGGCGCTGTAGAAGATCCGGCCCTGTCCCCAGGTGCGGGTCCATGCCTGCGGGACGGTCTTCCCGTCGAGCCAGGCGAGCTGGTCGCCGGTGAAGCGGGTCTCGGCGAGCACGTGGTTGTTCGGGTCGACGGACATGTAGTACTGCTCCGAGGCGACCCGGAAGTCGCCGACCCCGTCGATGATCTCGTGGTCGCGGTCGACGATCGTGACCTCGTACGGGTACTTCACGCCCTCGCCGGCCGGGTGCTCGAGGAAGCTGCCACCGAGCAGCCAGTGGTACTTCAGGCTGGTCCGGAACGCGGCGGCCGCGCCGTGCCAGGCGGCGACGCCGGTGCCGGCCTCGACCGCCTCGAGCAGCCGGTCCTCCTGGGCCGCCGTGAGCCCCTCGGAGAGCAGGGCGTTGTTCCAGTTCAGCGCGAGCAGGTCGTAGCCGGTCAGGTCGGCGTCGAGGGAGAAGATGTCGTTCGTCTCGTCGACCTCGAAGCCCAGCTCCTCGAACAGCGGGCGGGCCCACTGCGCAGCGACCTCGTAGGGCTTGTGCCCGGGCCAGCCGCCGAAGAGGTAGAGCACGCGGGTCATGAGGTCCTCCTTGCCGTGGTCTGCAGCCGAGTCTGACGCTCGCGCAGCGTGGCGGCGATGTCGATGGCGTCGCCCTCGGGAGCGGTGGACTTCCGGTCGGGCTTGGCGATGAACAGGTAGGCCAGGCCGACGGCCGAGACGATCAGGAAGCCGATCAGGGCGATCCACCGGTCGACGAACGGGGCGTCGGCGTCCCCGGTGGGCATGGCGAGCAGGACCATGGCGAAGACCCCGTAGGCCAGAGCCAGGACGTTGACGGCCGTACCGGCCTTGCCCAGGGTCCACGCCCCCGCCGGGCGCCAGCCCTTGAGCCGCATCCGCAGGGCCGCGAACACCACCATCTGGAAGGCGAAGTATCCGGCGAGAACCTGGAAGGCGGCGATCTTGGTCAGCGAGTCCGGCGAGAAGTAGACGAACACGAAGATGACCAGCGGGAGCACGTTGACCGCGATCAGCGCGTTGAACGGCACGTGGAAGCGCCTGGAGAGCCGGTTGAAGATCCGGCTGCCCGGGAACATGTCGTCGCGGGCGAAGGAGAACACGATCCGGCTGGCGGCCGCCTGCTGGCTCATCACACCCGCGATGAACGAGGTCAGGGTGACCACGAGGATCAGCTTGGTGCCGACGGTGCCGATGGAGCCCTGCAGGATGGCCGGGATCGGGTTGGTGTCGGCGCCGGAGACGATGGCGGGCAGGTCCGGCGCGGCCAGGGCGTAACCGGCGAAGGCGAAGATCGCGGCCAGGCCGCCGACGACGACCGTGAGCTGCATGGCCCGCGGAATGCTCCGGGCCGGGTTGGGGACCTCCTCGGCCACCTCACCGCACGCCTCGAAGCCGTAGTAGAGGAACAGGCCGACCAGCGAGGCGCCCAGGAAGGCGCCGAAGTACCCGCCGGGGCCGGCCGTGCCCATGGTGTCGAGGAAGACCGACGGCGAGTTCTTCCGGGCGAAGATCAGCAGGTACAGGCCGACCAGCACGATGCCGATCAGCTCGGCGGCGAGGCCGATCTTGGAGATCAGCGCCAGCGTGCGGGTGCCGAAGCTGTTGCACAGGAAGCACACGACGGTGATGGCGATCGCGATCACCAGCCGCTGCCCCGGTGTGGAGGCCACCCCGGGCTCGTCGGCGGTTCCCAGGAACAGGCTCGCGACGAAGTCCGAACTGAACAGCGCCGTGCTGGTGATGCCGATGGTGATGCAGGCGATGTAGGTCCACGACGTGAACCAGGCGTAGCGGCCGCTCCACAGGCGCCGCGACCATTGGTAGAGGCCGCCGGCGAGGGGGAACTGCGAGACGACCTCGCCGAAGACCAGCGCCACCAGCAGCTGCCCCAGCCCGACGATGAGGATCCAGAAGATCGACGGCGGTCCCGCTGCGGCCAGGCCGACGGCGAACAGCGACACGACGCCCACCAGGGGCGAGAGGTAGACGAAGCCGAGGGCGAAGTTCGCCCACAGGCTGACCTTCCGGTCGAACCGCTCCTCGTAGCCGAGCGCGGCCAGCAGCTCGGCGTCCTCGGACTTCGGCGGGGCGCCGGCGGGCGTGGCGCCCACCGCGCTGGGTCCTTGCGTTTCGTCCAGTGCGGACATGGTGTGCCTCCAGTGGGCCAGGGCGAGACGTGCCTCGTTGCTCGTTCGTCGTGCTGGCCGCCGTACCCGGGGCGGGCGGGCGGGAGCTCGGTGCCGGGAGGGCGCGAGCGTCGATCAGGAGCGGTCGAACTCGTGGTCGGTCCACTCGAGCCGGGCCGAACCGAAGCGGGCTGCGCGGATGTCGCCGGAGCGGGCGTGGCCCTCGAAGTTCTCCAGGCGGGAGGCGCGACCGCAGCGCTCGCCGAGCTCGGCGCTCGCGCGGGCGTCCTGGACCTCCTGGTAGGTGACGGTCTTGAGGTACTTCCCGACCCAGAGCCCGCCGGTGTACCGGGCCGCGCCGAGCGTGGGAAGCACGTGGTTGGTGCCGATGACCTTGTCGCCGTAGGGCACGCAGGTCTTGTCGCCCAGGAACAGGGCGCCGTAGTTGCGCATCTTCTCCAGGGCCAGGCGCGGCTGGGCGGTCAGGATCTGCACGTGCTCGCTGGCGTACTCGTCGGCCAACGCCCACGCGTCGTCGAGCGAGGCGACGACGTGGACCTCGCCCCGGTCGCGCCAGGCCTTGCGGGCCACCGGCTCGGTGGGCAGGTCGACCAGCTGCTCCTCGACGTGGTCGAGGGTGCGCCGCGCGACCTCCTCGGAGGTCGTGACGAGCACGCACGGGGAGTCCGGGCCGTGCTCCGCCTGGCTGAGCAGGTCGGTCGCCACGACGAACGGGTCGGCGTGCTCGTCGGCGACGATCAGCGTCTCCGTCGGGCCGGCGAACAGGTCGATGCCGACCTCACCGAACAGCTGACGCTTGGCCTCGGCGACGTAGGCGTTCCCCGGACCGGCGATCATGTCGACCGGGTCCACGGTCTCGGTGCCCAGCGCGAGCGCCGCGACGGCCTGGACCCCGCCGAGCACGTAGATCTCGTCGGCGCCGGCCAGGTGCATCGCGGCCACACTGATCGGCGGCGGCGTGCCCCGATCCGGAGGCGTGGTCGCCGCGACGCGGTCCACGCCCGCGACCTTGGCGGTCACCACGGTCATGTGCGCCGAGGCGGTCAGCGGGTAGCGCCCGCCGGGGACGTAGGCGCCGACGGCCGAGATCGGGATGTGGCGCTGCCCCAGGTACACCCCGGGCAGGGTCTCGACCTCGAAGTCGGTCAGCGAGTCCCGCTGGGCCTGGGCGAATCCGCGCACCTGGCGCTGCACGTAGCGGAGGTCGTCGAGCACCGTGCCCGGCACGAACGCGAGCACCGAGCTGATCTCGTCCGGGCCGAGCCGGAACGACTCCGGGCTCCAGGAGTCGAACTTCTCCGAGTAGCGCCGGACCGCGTCGTCACCGTTCGCGCGGACGTCCGCGATGACCTCGGCCACGGTCTCGACGATCTCCGGACTGCTGGTGCGTCCGGGGCCCGAGGCCGCTGCGGCCTTGACCAGCTTGCTGGGTGTCGACACTGCCCACTCCTCGTTGATGCGTCCGCCTGCTACACGGTGGTGGCGTTGCGGGTGACTGCCGGTGGCGATGCCGAGAAGTGTGCGGCCGGTGCCGGAGGTCACGGCAGATACAGAACGTGCAACACTTCTCCGCACTACTGCACGAAGTGAGGTGCCCGGTGGCCGAGGTCCTGACGGTACGCAAGGCGCTGCAACTCGAGGTCTTCCAGCGCACCGAGGTCCGGATCTACGCAGGTGAGAAGCACCTCGACCGGCCCGTCCGCTGGGTCCACGCCGGCGAGATCCCCGACATCCACCGCTTCCTCTCCGGTCAGGAGATGCTGCTGACCGCGGGCCTCGGCATGGGCGACACCGGCGACCTTCAACGGGCGTTCGTCCGGCGGGTCTCGGACGCGCGCGCCTCGGTGCTGGTCATCGAGCTCGCCGGCCGCATGTTCGACGTCATGCCTGCTGCCGTCGTCGAAGAAGCCGAGGCGGTCGACCTCCCCCTCGTCGGACTGCGCGACGAGATCCCGTTCGTCGAGGCCTCCGCCCAGGTGCACGAGGTGCTGGTCGAGAACCGCATGTCACAGCTGATCGCCGACGAGGCGACCGGGCAGGCGTTCATGAACCTGCTGCTCGCCGACCAGGACTACCTCGCGATGACCGACGAGGTCGCCCGGCGCACCGGGCTCCCCGTCGTCCTCGAGAACGTCGCCCACCAGATGCTGGCCTACTCAGGGGCCACGCCGGAGTCCGACGCGATCGTCGCCGACTGGGGAGCACACTCGCGAGCGATCCACGAGCGCCACAGGCCGGCCATCAGCGAACGTCGAGGCGCGCCCACCGCCCGGCCGGGCTCGTTCCGCAACGTCGTGGCCTGCGCACGGCGTGCGGTCGTGCTGCGGGGCGAGTCCTGGGGCTGGATGCACCTGCTCCACGGCGCCACGCAGCCGACACCCGCCGACCTCAACACGCTCGAGCGCGCCGCCGCGGCCGTGGCGATCAGCCTGCTCAGCGAACGCGAGAGCGGGGCCCGCTCGGCCCAGCGACAAGGGGCTCTGCTCAACCGGCTCATGCTCGGCGACATCACCGGCGAGGAGTTCGTGCAGAACGCTCTCGGGCTCGGTCGCGACCTGCGCGACAAACCCCTCCTCGTCGTCGTCTCGGCGCGCGGGGAAGCCGACGGGCGCGACGACTCGTCGCTGCAGGCCGTCGAGAGGGCCGTCGGTGGGCTCGGGCTCAACGCCGTCGTCGGAGACATCGGAGACTTCGCCCTCGCCGTCGTGGCGCTGGACCGCGACGTCACCGGGGACCGGCTCGCCCGCAGCCTGGCCGACGCCGGCAACTGGGGCGGGCTGAGCCGAGCCGTACCGGCCGCCGGGCTCCAGACTGCAGTCCGGCAGGGCCGCAGCGCCGCATCGGCGGCGGTGGCCACCAGGGCAGACCAGTTCCTCCGGTTCGACGACCTCGGCGCCCTCCGACTCCTCGTGGCGCTCGCCGAGGGTCCGGAGCTCGCCCGGTACGTCGAGGACGAACTCGGCCCGCTCCTCTCCCACGACGCGCAGAGCTCGAACCCTCTCCTACCGACCTTGCGTGCCTTCCTCGACGCCGGCGGCAACAAGGCCCGCACGGCCGAGGTCCTCTTCGTCCAACGGCGCACGCTGTACTACCGGTTGGATCGGATCACCAGGATCCTCGGGCTGGATCTGAGCAGCAGCGACACCCAGCAGCGGCTGCAGCTCGCCGTGCGCGGGCACGATCTACTGCGCCACTCCGCCCCTCGGCGCAGATAGCTGCACCGAGCCGAGTCGAGTGAGCGGCCTTCTTCGGAGCGCAGAGACGCCCGAGTTGCATGCATCGGTCGAGGCCGCCGGACTCACCGTCCCTTGTAGACCGGCGCCCGCTTCTCGGCGAACGCCGTGGCTCCCTCCACGGCGTCGTCGGTCCGCATGACCTCCAGGAACCGACGGAACTCACCCGCCATCGCCGCGTCGTGGTCCGTGCCCAGCCCCTCCAGCACCGACGCCCGGGCCGCCCGCACCGCGAGCGGACCGCGCCCGGCGATCCGCTGCGCGAGGGCGACCGCCTCCGCCCGCAGCTCCGGCAGCGGCACGATCCGGTTCACCAGGCCCACTCGGTGGGCCTCGGCGGCGTCGATCGGGTCGCCGGTCAGGATCATCTCCATCGCCAGGCCCAGCGGGACCGCACGGGGCAGCCGGACGGTGCCACCCGCGCCGGGGATGATCGCCCACTTCGTCTCGGCCAGCCCGAGGGTCGCGTTCGGCGACGCCAGCCGGATGTCGCAGGCCAGCGCCATCTCCAGACCGCCGGCGAGGGCGTGGCCGTTGATCGCCGCGATCATCGGCTTCTCGCGCGGCGTCGCGGTGAACCCGCCGAAGTTCCACGCCGGCTCCTCCCCGGCCCGCACGGCGTCCCGGTAGGCCGGGATCAGCTTCTTGAGGTCCGCGCCCGCCGAGAACACCTCGTCCCCGGCGCCGGTCAGCACGGCGACGCGCAGGCCGTCGTCGGCCTCGAACTCCGCCACGGCCCGGCCGAGGGCCGCGTTGTGCTCGGGATCGAGGCTGTTGCGGGCCTCCGGCCGGTCGATGGTGATCACCGCGACGGCACCCTCGCACCGGACGTCGATCGGCATCGGGACTCCTTCGTCGTGACGTCGCTACAGGAACATGTCCACGATCGTCCCGCACCATGGTGCCGCCTCCATCACCGTGTACCCGTCTGCAACCTGCTCCAACGGAAGTCGCATCGAGATCAGCGGCTCAGCCTCGCGGCGCACCCGGGACGGAACGGGACCACAGGAGTCCTTCGACGCCGTCGAGGAAGGTCTTGCACACGGCTGCCGGGTCGGACAGGCAGCCGGCTGCCATCGCGCCGTCCCGCAGCATGACGAAGTGTCGTGCGGCAGGCTCGGCGAGCCGGTCCCCGATCTGGGCGAACGGATCCGCCAGTGCGCTCAGGAACCACTCGCGGTGAGCGAGCACCCGTCGATGTACGGGGTGCGCCGGGTCGGGATACTCCGCCGCTGCATTGAGGAAGGCGCAGCCGCGGAATTCCGGCGTTCGGATGTCCGCGGCGACGTCCGCAGCGATCGCGCGCACGGTGTCCTCCGCCGACCGGCGAGCCGC
This sequence comes from Pseudonocardia halophobica, assembly GCF_050948485.1. Lineage (NCBI taxonomy): Bacteria > Bacillati > Actinomycetota > Actinomycetes > Pseudonocardiales > Pseudonocardiaceae > Pseudonocardia > Pseudonocardia halophobica. The sequence continues at coordinate 4,887,954 of NZ_CP192046.1, forward strand.
CCGAGTCTCCTCGAGACGGTCCCGGAGGTGGCGATCGGCCCCCTCGAGGTAGGCGACCACCAGGTCCTCCTTGCCCGGGAAGTGACGGTAGAACGTCGCCCGGGTCGTGTTGGCCTCCGCCAGGATCCGATCGACCGGCACCGTGTGCAGGCCCTCGGCGTAGAAGATCCGGCTCGCGGTGTCGAGCAGTCGTGAACGCGCCTCGGACGGCCGAGCACTGACGCTGCGTTCCATGAACGAAAACTACCAGATAGAACGTTCAGTCTTGACACGCTCGCCTCCTTCTGTGACCGTCGGTCACAGCATGAGACAGAACGTTCTCCCTCGTGCCGCTGCTCGTCCTCGAAGGAGCCTCCGTGAGTACCGCTGTCACCTCCGCCGCTGCCGGATTCGCTCCGGCTCTGCGACGGCTCTACTTCGTCCGGTTCGGGTTCGCCGTCGTCTGGGCGGCGCTGCTGGCCCTGAGCGGCCGTGAGTTCGGGCCTTCCGTCGCCGTCCTGGTCGTGCTCTACCCGCTGTTCGACGTGGCAGCCGCCGTCGTCGACGCACGGGCGTCGAGGTCGACCGGGTCGACCTCGTCGTCCCGGGGGCTGTACCTCACCATCGCCGTCAGCCTCCTCGCCGCACTCGGACTGGGCATCGCCGCCGCCTCGGGCATCCCCGCGGTCCTGCGGGTCTGGGGCGTGTGGGCCGTCGTCGCCGGCCTGATCCAGCTCGTCGTCGGGATCAACCGGCGTGCGCTGGGTGGGCAGTGGCCGATGATGCTCAGCGGCGGTATCTCCGTGATCGCCGGCACCGGGTTCTTCCTCATGGCGGGCGCAGCGAACCCGTCCCTGGTCAACGTGGCCGGCTACGCCACCCTCGGCGGAATCTTCTTCCTCGTCTCGGCGCTGCGCCTCGGTCGTGGCACGAAGGAGCACTGACGGACCAGCCGCGCCATCGCCACAGTGTGTGAGCGCGGGGAGGCTCGTGTGCGTCCCCTTCGCGGGCGAGCGCCGCCGGAAGAAGCTAGCGGGACGGCCCGGGCGCAGCTCCCGAGCTTCCGCGCGTGACGAGCCGCGGCGGGGTGACGTACTCCCCCGCCGGTGCCTCCCGCCCCTCGGCCCGGGTGATCGCGCAGCGGACCGCGGCCGCGGCGAGGGCGGCCGGGTCCTGGCTGACCGAGGTGAGCTCGACGTTGCGCAACGAGGCGAGCCGGGTGTCGTCGTAGCCGACGACCGAGAGCTCGCCCGGCACGTCGACACCGCTCATCCGCAGGGTCAACAGGAGGCCGAAGGCGGTCATGTCGTTGTGCGCCAGCACGGCCGTCGGCCGATCCGGCGCGGCCATGAGCTCGGCGGCTGCGGCGACGCCGGACTCCTCGTCGGCGCGCCCCCCGACGACCCGGGCACACGCGGCCAGACCATGCGCCGCCATCGCCTCGAGGTAGCCCTCCCGGCGGGTGTCGCTCATGATCGCCCGGCCGCCGTCGACGTAGTGGATGTCGCGGTGCCCCGCCGCCACCAGGTGCTCGACGGCGAGCGCGACGCCTCGGCGGTCGTCGGCGCGCACGGAGTCGACGGACTCGGCACGCAGCTCCGATCCCACCAGCACCGTCGGGACCCTCCGACTGACCGCGGCGAGGTCGTGGCTGCCCATCTCGGGACTGACCAGCACCAGCGCGGCACAGCGGTCCTGCACCAGACTCTCGATCGCCTCGAGCTCACCGCGCTCGCGCGTCGTCGCGGACAGCACGAGGTCGTAGCCGCTGTCGGCGACGGCTCGGTACAGGTGCTCGACGACCTCGGCGTGGAAGGCCTGCGACACCGTGTACGTGACGCCGAGCAGCCGGGACTGCTGCTCGCGCAGAGTCCGTGCGCGCTGGTCGGGTCGGTAGCCGAGCCGCCGGGCGGTGTCGAGGACCCGGCGGCGGGTGTCTTCCGAGACGCCGGGCTCGCCGCGCAGGGCCACGGAGGCCGAGGACACGGAGGTGCCTGCGACTCGCGCGACGTCCACGATCGTGACCCGCCCGGTCTTCGACGCCACGTGCACCTCCGCTCGCCCCGGTACGCACCAGGCTCCAACTTTGTCTTGACATGGTAACGAGGTAGACCCTACCGTCCGTGTCGCCCAACCGGAACGTTCCGGTCGAAATTGTGGCTGTCTCGCCGACCGGGACCGGAACGTTCCAGGGACCGGCATCTGGTACGCCGCACGCGTCGAAAGGCACAACGATGTCCACGGAGCCCCAGACCGACCGACCCCTGTCCGTCGCCGTGATCGGCGCCGGGATGGCCGGCCGCAGCCACGCCGCGGCGTACCGCAACGCCGGCACCGTCTTCGGCCCAGGACTGCCGGAGATCCGACTGGCCGCGATCGCCGACGCCAACGTCGAGCTCGGCGAGGACGCCGCCCGCCGCTACGGCTACGAGCAGGCGTACTCCTCGTGGGAGCAGGTCGCCGAGGACCCGACCGTCGACGCGGTCAGCATCGTGGTGGGCAACGACCTGCACCGGCCGATCGCCGAGGCCCTGGTCGCCGCGGGCAAGCACGTCCTGTGCGAGAAGCCCCTCGCGGGCTCGCTCGACGACGCCCGCGCCATGGTCGCGCTGGAGCGCTCGACCGACCTGGTCACCGCCGTCGGGTACACCTTCCGGCGCAACCCCTCCGTCGCCGCGATCCGCGACCACGCCCGGCGCGGCGAGCTCGGCGACCTCTCGGTCTTCCAGGGCCGCTACTGGTGCGACTACGCCACCGACTCCCGCGGCCCGCTGAGCTGGCGCTTCAAGGGCCCGAAGGGGTCGGGCGCGCTGGGCGACATCGGCTCGCACGTGATCGACACGGCCGAGTACGTCGCGGGCCCGATCGTGTCGGTCGCCGGCGCCGCGCTGTCTACGCAGATCGGCAAGCGCCCGCTGCCGCTGGGCGCGGTCGTCGGGCACAACGCGGCCCCCGTCTCCGACGAGTACGGCGAGGTCGAGAACGAGGACTCCGCGACCTTCACCGCCCGCTTCGCCTCCGGACTGGTCGGTAGCTTCTCGGTGTCGCGCACCGCGTTCGGGCTGCCCAACGGCCTGGCGTTCGACGTCCTCGGCGTGGGCGGGCGCGCCGCGTTCGACCAGAACCGCCCCGCCGAGTACCTGTTCGACGACGCCCAGCCCGAGGCCCGCACCCGGGGCGCCCGGCAGATCATCGCCGGCCCGCAACTGCCCTACTTCGCCGGCGGCATGCCGATGGAGGCCCCCGGCGTGGGCGGCGGCAACAGCGAGAACTTCACCTACCAGGCGCGCGCGTTCCTCGACCAGGTCGCGGGCGTGTCCGACCCGATCCCGGCGTGCGCGACCTTCGCCGACGCCCTGCGCACGATGGAGATCGTCCAGGCCGTCGTGCGCTCCGCCGAGGCCGGCGGCGCGGCCGCCGACATCCCCTCCGTCTGACCCCTCACCGAAGGATTCCGATCATGGCCCTCAAGCTCGGCGCCTACACCGCCTGCCTGCACGACCACACCCTCACCGAGGCCCTCGACGTCCTGAGGGCCAACGGGCTGACCTCCGTCGAGGTCAACACCGGCGGGTTCATCCCGGCCCCGCACTGCACCATCGACCTGCTCCTGACCTCCGCGAAGGCCCGCGAGGAGTACCTCGCCGTCTTCGCCGAGCGCGGCCTGGAGCTGACCGGCCTCAACTGCAACGGCAACCCGCTCAACCCGCTGCCCGGCGTCGGCCCCAAGCACGCCGACGACCTGCGTCGCACCATCCGCCTCGCCGGCCTGCTCGGCGTGAAGCACGTGGTCACCATGTCCGGCACCCCCGGCTCGGACCCCGACGCCAAGTACCCCTCCTGGGTGGTCAACCCGTGGGACGGCGTCTACATGGACGTCCTGGACTACCAGTGGTCCGTCGCGCGCGAGTTCTGGAGTGAGATCGACGCGCTGGCCCGGGAGAACGACGTCCGGGTCGCCATTGAGATGCACCCGCACAACCTGGTCTTCTCCCCCGTCACCCTGAAGAAGCTGGTCGACGACATCGGCGCGACGAACATCGGCGCCGAGATGGACCCGTCGCACCTGATGTGGCAGGGCATGGACGTTGTGGCCTGCATCCGCTGGCTCGGCCCGCTGGTGTTCCACGCCGCCGCCAAGGACGCCGCGATCCAGCCCGGCGTCGACATCCGCGGCGTGCTCGACACCTCCTTCACCCGCGTCCCGGCCGACGCCGAGGGCAAGGTCCCGACCGGCTACGGCTTCTGGTGCAACGCCTGGCCGGAGAACCCCGCCTGGAAGTTCGTCGCCGTCGGCGAGGGCCACGACGTCGCCTACTGGACCGAGTTCCTGCGCGCGCTCGCCGAGGTCGACCCGGACATGGCGGTCAACATCGAGCACGAGGACGCCGCCTACTCCCAGACCGAGGGCCTCGCCCTGGCGGCCAAGAACCTGCACGCCGCCGCCGGCGCGCTCTGACCGTCACCGGGTCCGCCTGACCGGGCCCGATCGGGGCGCTCGAGCCGCTGTCCCGGGATCTCGGGCTGACCGCGTTCACCGAGGGTGCCGTGGTCAGCATCCTGATCTTCGGGGCGGCGGTGGGAGCCCTCGCCAAGGACATCCAGAGCGGGGCGATCCCCTTCGCCATCGACCAGCAGCCCTACGTCCAGGGCTACATGCGGTGCAGTCGCCGTGGCTCAACCTGACCAACGGCAACGACCTCGGCGGCGGCAAGCCGGTCCTCACCGGCCCGTCCTTCGTGGACAGCGGGAACATCGCGAAGATCGCAGAGTACGCGGCCAAGAACACCTCTGAGTCGGGCGGGCGGTCCGCCCCGGGCCGCCCGTCGCACCCGAGACCCGCACCTGCCTGAGCCCGCCGGGTACGGGCCCAAGCACACGCGCCGTTCCACGCCTCCCCGGCAACAACCGTGGACCAGATACCGCCGGAATGTCGCCCTCAGGCGCTCGTCCGTCCCTGCCAGCGGCGGCGCGCGCGCAGGTAGCTCGACCAGTCCCGGTACCCCAGCCGCCGGGCGATCTCGCCACGGGAGACGGCCGGGGTCCGCAGGAGCTCCTCGGCGACCGTCCAGCGCACCTCGTCGAGGATCGCCCGGAAGGTCGTGCCCTCCTGTGCGAGGCGCCGCCGCAGTGTCCGCGGCGGGTAGTGCAGGCACTCGGCGATCTCCTCGAGCCCGACGTCGAGGGACTCCCGCCCCCACAGCTGCGCGCGGACCTGGGCGGCGATGCCGGTCCGGTGCAGGCGCTCGGTGCGGATGCGCTCGCACTGCTGGATCATCATCGCGGCGGTGTGCGGGCTGGCCATCGGCAGCGGTTCGTCGAGGAACCCGGGGTCGTACACGAGCTCCGTGCGGGCGTGCCCGCCGCTGACGGGCACGGCGAAATGCTCGGTGAACACCGGTGGTAGCGGCGAGCGCCCGACGTCGTCCGCCAGCCGGACCTCGCGCAGCGGGAACCGTCGCGGCCACGGCAGCAGCTCGCGCTGGAGCTGGACCGCGGCCGCGAGATCCCGCTCCACGACGAAGCGCCGGATGTCGCGGGGCACGTCCTCGGCCGCCAGGTCCTGCACCACGGCGGGCGCATCCGTCTCGTAGACGCTCATCGTGGAGAAGGCGAAGGTCAGCGGCGCGTACCGCAACCCGTGCCGCATGGTCTCCCGGACCGACGAGCAGGACGCGAGCAGGAAGCCGTAGTAGCCGTAGGCGGTGAGGTGGTAGAGCCTGCCGATCTCCACCCCCAGGCCCGGGCGGTCGCCGAAGGTGCGCAGCAGGGCGCGGATCACCGCGATCTCCTGCCGGGCCTCGATCAGCTGCTCCGGGTCCGTGAGGAGCGCGGGCGGGATGTGCGAGCCCCGCAGCAGCGTCTCGGCCGGCACACCCGCCACCGCGGCCCACTCGCAGAGGATCGAGACCCCGACCATCGTGCGCGGGTGGTCCCAGGAGTCCGTCATCGCGGCGACGACGCGGGGCGACGGCATGGTGTCCGACCGGCGAACCGCCGTCATCGATGACCGCCTCCGTTGATGCCTGGCCCCCTCGCCGCGCACCCCGAGTCTGTCACGAGCCCCGCCGCCGGCAAACGACTGCATTACCCCGCGTGGACGAGCGCTGGCCGGAACGGCCGTGATGTGGCCCCGTCTGCGCTGTCCGCGCACCTCGGGCGGACCTACCGTGTGGCACCGGAGCCGTGATCGGCGTCATAGACGACCGGGTCACGGGACGCCGCAGAGTGTCCGAACTCGACGAGGAGAAGGTGCATGCCGCTCGAACCGGCGTCGCAAGCGCTGCTGGCCCAACTCGCGGAGGCAGGTGGACCCGCGATCCACGAGTCGACCCCGGCCGTCGCCCGGCTGAACGGTCCGGTGATGGCCGGGCTGAGCGGGCCCGGGCCCGAGGTCGCCGCGGTCCGTAACCTCAAGCTCGACGGCGAGGGCGGCCGGTTCCGCGTCCGGGTGCTGACCCCGTTCGGTGAGCCGCAGGGGATCGTCGTCTACTTCCACGGCGGCGGGTGGGTGCTCGGGGACATCGACCTGCAGTACGACCACATCGGACGCCGGCTGGCCGAGCTGACCCGGTCCGTGGTCGTCCTGGTCAACTACCGCAAGGCCCCCGAGCACCCCTTCCCCACCGCGATCGAGGACAGCTGGACCGGCCTGACCTGGGTCGCCGACCACGCCACCGAGCTGGCGCCCGCGGGCGTGCCGCTCGTCGTCGCCGGGGACAGCGCGGGCGCGAACATCGCCGCGGTCATGACGCTGCGGGCGCGGGACCGGGGCGGTCCCGCGATCGGCTACCAGGCCCTGGTCTACCCGGTGACCGACTGCGACTTCACCACCCCCTCCTACCAGGCCCCCGAGAACCAGCTCCTGCTGAACCGGGACACCATGGCCTGGTTCTGGGACCACTACCTGCCGGACCCGTCCGCGCGGACGAACCCCGAGGCCTCCCCGCTGCGCGCGCCGAGCCACGCGGGGCTGCCGCCCGCGCTCGTCGTGGTCGCCGAGTTCGACCCGCTGCACGACGAGGGCGTCGCCTACGCCGAGGCCCTGCGGGGCGCGGGCGTCCCCGTCGTGTTCGAGGAGGCCGAGGGCGAGATGCACGCCTTCTTCCAGATGATCAATGTGCTGCCGGGGGCCGAGACGGGCCTCAAGCTCGTCGCGGGCCAGATCGCGGCGTTCCTCGAGACCGGCCGGGAGGGCTGAGCGGTGACGCACCACGACGTGATCGTGATCGGGGCCGGCTTCTCCGGCATGTACCAGCTGAAGCGCCTGCGGGAGGCGGGTTTCGACGTCCGCGTGATCGAGGCGGGCGACGACGTCGGCGGAACCTGGTACTGGAACCGCTACCCCGGCGCCCGTTGCGACATCGAGTCGGTCGAGTACTCCTACTCCTTCGACCCCGAGCTCGAGCAGGAGTGGGACTGGAGCGAGCGCTACGCCGCCCAGCCCGAGCTCCTCGACTACGCCCGGCACGTCGCCGACCGCTACGACCTGCGCCGGGACATCGAGTTCGACCGACGGGTGTCGTCGGCGGTGTGGGACGAGGACGCGATCCGCTGGACCGTCACCACGGACGACGGGCAGAGCCGGACCGCCACCTACGTGATCGCGGCGACCGGCTGCCTGTCGGTGCCCTCGCGCCCCCGCTTCGAGGGGCTCGAGGACTTCGCCGGGGAGGTCTACTGGACCTCCAGCTGGCCGCACGAGCCCGTCGACCTGGCCGGAAAGCGGGTCGCCGTGGTCGGCACCGGCTCCTCCGGACTGCAGACGATCACCGCCATCGCTCCCGAGGTCGGCAGCCTCGTCGTCTTCCAGCGGACCCCGTCGTACGCGGTGCCCGCCCACAACGGGCCGAACGAGCGGCTCGCCGAGGTCCGGCCCGGCTACCCCGAGTTCCGCGCGATCAGCCGGATGGAGCGCATCGGGTTCCAGTGCGGCGACGGCACCGACCTGCTCAGCGAGACCGACCCCGCCGAGGTCGAGCGTCGGCTGGCCCTGCGCTGGGACGTGGGCGGGCTCTGCTTCACCTCCGAGTTCGCCGACGTCCTGGTCGACGCCGAGGCGAACGAGGCCGTGGCCGAGTACGTCCGCCGCCGCATCCGCGAGACGGTGAAGGATCCGGAGGTCGCCGAGAAGCTCAGCCCGCGCACCTACCCCATCGCGAGCAAGCGCATGTGCGTCGACACCGGCTACTTCGAGGTCTACAACCGGGACAACGTGTCGCTTGTGGACTTGGGCGAGGAGCCGATCCGCCGCATCACGGCGCACGGGATCGTCGCCGGGGACACCGAGCGCGAGGTCGACGTGATCGTCTTCGCGACCGGCTTCGACGCGATGACCGGCGCGCTCAACGCCATGGAGATCCGCAACGGGGACCTGACGCTGCGCGAGAAGTGGGCGGACGGCCCGCGCACCTACATGGGCCTGATGTCGGTCGGCTTCCCCAACCTGTTCACGATCACCGGGCCGCAGAGCCCGTCGGTGCTGTCGAACATGATGACGTCGATCGAGTACCACGTGGAGTGGATCACCGCCGCGCTCGAGCAGATGCGGGCGGGCGGGCTCACCCGGATCGAGCCCGAGCAGGACGCCGAGGACAACTGGGTGGCCGCCACCAACGACATCGCCGACACCACGCTGATGCCGCAGGCCGCGTCCTGGTACATGGGCGCCAACATCCCCGGCAAGCGACGCGTGTTCATGCCGTTCCTCGGCGGGGTCGGCACGTACAAGCAGATCGGCGACGGCGTGGCCGTGGCGCACTACCACGGCTTCGAGCGGGTGTGACCCGGCCCTGAGCTCGCCGATCGGGCGTGGCGCCGCGAGGTGGGATGGTCCTCGCGGCGTCATGCCCCGTGCCGTGCCTCGGAACCAGAGCCGCAGCCTCCGGTCCTGAACGTCGCGATCGTCGTCGGGATCGTGCGGGTCGCGGTGCTGCTGCCGTTCGTCCCGCCGGCGCTGCAGAGCACGGCGTGGGCGAACGACGTCCCGGGCCGCCCCGTTCGGCCTGCTGCTGCCCGCCCTGGTCGTGGTCCGCGAGACGCAGCGGGCCTCGACCCGGCCGAGCTCCCGTTCTTCGGGTTCATGGTGGGTGCCGGAGCCGGTTCGGTGGTAATACCTCTGACGGCGGCCCTGCGGCGGGTGACCCGCCGGTGCGGCTGACCTCGTCGACACCGCGCGGCCCTGCTGGCCCGCTTCGTCGGCTGCAGTGCACCGGCCGGCGAGGGAGGTGGTCCTGCTGAGCCCTCTGGTCTCGACCAAGCTGCACGTCCCCCGGCGGCGCCGCGGCGTGGTGGAGCGAGTCCGGCTGACGCGGCGCCTGAACGAGGGTGCCGACGCGGCCCTCACCCTGGTCTCGGCGCCGGCCGGGTTCGGCAAGACGACGGTGCTGACCGAGTGGCTCGCTCGGCGCCCGGAACACCGTTCGGTGGCGTGGCTCTCGCTCGACCAGCGCGACGACGATCCTGCGGTCTTCTGGTCGTACCTCGTCGCCGCGCTGCAGACGGCCGCACCCGACGTCGGGGCGACGGCGGTGTCGCTGCTGGAGTCGGGGCCGGCCGACCTGGACACGGTCCTCGCGACCCTGGTCAACGACCTTTCGGCCTCGCCGGGCGAGGTCGTGCTGGTGCTCGACGACTATCACGTCATCGACTCGCAGGCGGTGCAGGAGGGGATGGCGTTCCTGGTCGAGCACCTCCCGGCGCACGTCCACCTGGTGATCGCCGCGCGTGCCGACCCGCCCCTGCCCCTGCCGCGCTGGCGCAGCCGCGGGGAGCTCGTGGAGATCCGGGCCGCGGACCTGCGGTTCACCCCCGACGAGGCGGCGGAGTACCTCACCGACGCGATGGGGCTGGCGTTGACCGCCGACGACGTCGCCGCGCTGGAGGGGCGGACCGAGGGCTGGATCGCCGCCCTGCAGCTCGCGGCGCTGTCACTGCAGGGTCGTGAGGACGTGCCCGGCTTCATCCGTGACTTCGCCGGGGACGACCGCTACATCGTCGACTACCTGGTCGGGGAGGTGCTGGCGCGCCAGCCGGAGCAGAACCGCACCTTCCTGCTGCAGACCTCGATCCTCGGCCGCATGACCGCCGAACTGTGCGACGCGGTCACCGGTCGGCGCGACGGCCGGGCCACACTCGAGGTCCTCGAGCGGGGCAACCTGTTCCTGGTCCCGCTCGACAACCGCCGCCGGTGGTACCGGTACCACCACCTGTTCGCCGACGTCCTGCAGGTCCACCTGCGCGACGAGCACCCCGACACCGTGCCCGAGCTCCACCGGCGGGCCTGCGCCTGGTACGAGGGCAACGGCGACCGCGCCGAGGCCGTCGCCCACGCGCTCGCGGGCCGGGACGTCCCTCGCGCGGCGGAGCTGATCGAGCTGACCCTGCCTGCGCTGCAGCAGAACCGGCAGGAGACCACCATGCGGCGCTGGCTGGAGGCACTGCCGGACGAGCTGGTCCGCGCCCGGCCCGTGCTGAGCGTCGGGTACGTCGGCGCACTCATGGTCGACGGCGAGACCCGTGGCGTCGAGGAACGCCTGCGCGACGCCGAGCGCGGCCTCGCCGCCGTCGACGACAACGGACGGCAGGCGGTGGTCGTCGACGAGGTGGCGTTCGGTCGGCTGCCCGGTGCGATCGCCCTCTACCGCGCCGGGCTGGCTCTGCTCTCCGGCGACCTGACCGGGGCCCGGACCCGAGCAGGGACCGCGCTCGACCTCGCCGGGCCCGACGACCACCTGGGCCGCGGCAGTGCCGCCGGCATCCTGGGCCTGGCCCACTGGACAGCAGGGAGCCTCGACGAGGGGTACCGCTGGTACGCCGAGGCCGCGACCGCCCTGGAGGCCGCAGGGCACCGCTCCGACGTGGCGGGCTGCTCCCTCGCGCTGGCCGACATCCGTCTGGCCCAGGGCCGGCTCGGCGACGCGACGACCGTCCTCGAGCGGGCCATGGCGGTGGTGAGCCCCGAGGGCGGGACGCCGCTGCGTGGGGCGGCGGACCTGCACGTCGGCATCGCCGCGGTCCTGCTCGAGCGCGGCGACCTCGACGGCGCCCGACGGCGTCTCGCCACCGCCGTCGATCTGGGCGACCGCGGCGGACTCCCGCAGAACCCGTACCGGCGGTGCGTCGTCGCGGCGCGACTGCGGGAGAGCGAGGGCGATACCGACGGCGCGCACGCCCTCCTCGACGAGGCCGAGCGCCGCTACGTCGGGGACTACTTCCCGAACGTCGAGCCGGTCCCTGCGCTGCGGGCACGACTCGACGCGCGGCGTGGCCGCTGGTCCGAGGCGCTGGCCTGGGCGGCGGAACGGAACCTGTCGACGTCCGACGACCTGAGCTACCTGCGCGAGTTCGAACACCTGACGCTGGCCCGCGCCCTCGTCGCCCGGCACGCGGCAACAGGCGACGAGCCGTCGATCACCGCCGCCGTCGAACTGCTGGAGCGTCTGCTGCACCTGGCCGAGGAGGGCGGCCGCGCGGGAAGCCTCGTCGCCGTGCTGGTCACCCGCGCGCTCGCCGAGCAGGCGCGAGGCGAGGAACACGCCGCGGTCGCGGCGCTGCGGCGCGCCCTCGTCCTGGCCGAGCCGCAGGGCCACGTCCGCGTCCTCCTCGACGAGGGCCCGCTTGTGGTGCTGCTGCTCAGGTCGGTGGCCGCCACGAAGGAACCCGGAGCCGACCATGCCCGCAGGGTGCTGGAGCACGGTGTCCCCGACGCGTCGACCTCGGTCGAGCTGATCGCGCAGCTCAGTGCGCGCGAGCTCGACGTGCTGCGGCTGCTCGGGACCGAGCTCGACGGGCCGGACATCGCCCGCAGGCTGTTCGTGTCCGTGAACACCGTCCGGACCCACACCAAGAACATCTACGCGAAGCTCGGGGTGAGCAACCGTCGCGCCGCGGTCCGCCGCGGTGAGGAGCTCGGCCTGCTCCCGCCCCGCTGACGGCTCACCCACCGGATCACCACGAAGGGTGAGGCCGGCTCACCACGCTCCTCCCTACCTTTCGCCGTGCACCGACGAGAGGAGGACACCGTGACGCCGAGCCACTACGAGATCCGGCTCGACGGCCGCCTCGACCCCCGCTGGACCGCCTGGTTCGACGGCATGACCCTCACGACCACCGAGCACGTCACCACACTGCGCGGCGCGGTGGCCGACCAGGCGGCCCTGCACGGCCTGCTGCGGAAGGTGCGCGACCTGGGCCTGCCCCTGGTCGCGGTCCTCCGTCTCGAGACCGAGCCCCTGCTCGACCGACCCCACTGACCCCGGGAGACCGTCATGACGACCACGACCTCGACGATCCGGCCGACGACGACCCGGCCCGACCCGCTGCGCAGGAGGGCGTTCGCCGCCGGCGCGCTCTACCTGGTCACCTTCGTGTCGATCCCCACCCTCGCGCTGTTCGGCCCCCTCCACGACCCCGCCAGGTTCCTCCTCGGAACGGGCACCGACGCCGCCGTGCAGTGGGGTGCCCTGTCCGAGGTCGTCGTGGCCCTGGCAGGTGTCGGCACCGCGGTGGTGCTCTTCCCCGTGGTGAAGCGGCAGAGCGAGACCGCGGCCCTCGGGTTCGTCGCCTCGCGGGTGATCGAGGCCGCCCTCATCCTCGTCGGGGTGGTCGCCCTGCTGACCCTGCTCGCCGTGCGAGGAACAGCCGGCGCGGACCCGGCGGCGCTGATCCCCACGGGGCAGGCCCTGGTCGCGGTCTACGACAAGGCGTTCCTGCTCTCCCAGAGCCTGGCGCCGGTCTTCAACGCGCTGTGCCTCGGCTACGTGCTGTACCGGTCCCGCCTCGTCCCGCGCATCCTCCCCGTGATCGGGCTCGTCGGCGCCCCGATGCTGCTGGCCTCGGACATCGCCATCCTCTTCGGCCTGTACGACCGGGCGGCGCCGATCGCCGCGCTCCTGGCGCTCCCGATCGCCGCATGGGAGTTCTCCCTCGGCGTCTACCTGCTGGTCAAGGGGTTCCGCCCGACCGGTGTGGCCGCCCTCGAGCCTGCCGTCTGACACGCCCGCCGGTCGCCGTGACACGAGTCCCGACGGCCCGGCGACCACAACGGTGCTCGTTCCGTGAACGGGAAGCGCGTAGGCGCGCGGCCGGGGTCCGTCCTACGGGGCGGAACCACGCGGTCGTTGGCTCATCTCCGACGGGCGGACACATGAGCCTGGTCGGGAGCGGCCCATGCAGGTGGTCGCGCTACCACGAGCTCGAGGAGCGCGCCCAGGTTCGGGCGATCGGGATGATCTTGCGACGGGCCGCGGCGCTTGGGCTCGCCTCGACCGGCCGCGTGGACTTCGCCTCCGAGGCTGCCTTCAGCGGTGGAAGCCGACCGGGTACCGAAAGTCCCTGGGCAGGCGGCCCTGGGTCAGCCGAGCCAGTTCCACCGCCGGGTCCTGTATGGACGCCGTCGGCGTGAAGGCTGAGGGCGTCCACTCGTCGAGACGGCGGGCGGTGCTGCGGATCATGGTCCAGAACGCGGTCATCTCTTCTTCTCCTTCGGTTCGCGTGGCTGGGGTGCCCTGTGGCAAAGGAGAACTCTGCCGCGGACCTCACCGGGCCGCCGTCGGCCGGACGTCTGACACTCAGGGGGAACCGACTGTCGCGCGATCGGAGGACGCGTCGGGCTGAAGCCCCACCCGCGCTGGCGGATACCGGGCGCGCGAACTGTCCTGGCTGGTCAGTGACGCCGCCCGGATAGGCGTTGCTCCACCCAGGCGCAGCCCGGCGGCCCGGACGACCAGGGCGAGCCCCTCGCGCCGATCCGGCACGACAAAGATCTACTGCGGCCGCAATTCAAGATTCACGTCCGGACGGGCGGGGGTACGGGGCCGACCGATCGGTGGACCCGACAATCGGCCCGGCCGTCGACCGGTCGACGGAGGTCGCGCACGAACGGCCACCGTGAGACTGGTTCCACGACAGCTGAGGCGCGCAACAAGGAGATCGTCGTAGGCCTCTGCGGATCCCATAGGCCGCAGCCGCGGCACACCGGCCGGACGGCCTGCCCGGTCCCGGTCTCGGCGAACGAGCTGCACGCGCTGCCCTGTCGCAGAACTGATCACGACACCGACCCGCACACGACCTTGGAAGGAAGCCCGTGACCGGAACCATCGACCGCCGTGCCCGCGACGCGGGACACACGTTCGTCACCCCCCTCACGACCACTGCCGCGTCGACGGCCCTGCACACCGACGCATACGAGATCACCATGCTGCGCGCAGCCCTCGCCGACGGCACCGCCGCGCACCGGGCCACCTTCGAGGTCTTCGCCCGTCGCCTACCGGCCGGCCGTCGTTACGGCGTCGTCGCGGGACTGGGCCGGTTGACCGAGGCGTTGCAGGAGTTCCGGTTCACCGCCGGCCAGATCGCAATGCTGCGCGCCACCGGCGTCGCCGACGACGCGACCGCCGCCTACCTGGCCGAGTTCGCCTTCACCGGCAACATCGACGCCTACCGCGAGGGCGAGCTGTACTTCCCGTACTCGCCGGTGCTCACCGTCTCCGGCACGTTCGGCGAGTGCGTGCTGCTGGAAACGCTCGTCCTGTCCATCCTCAACGCCGACTCGGCCGTCGCCACCGCTGCCGCACGGATGGTCACTGCGGCCACCGGCCGGCCGCTGATCGAGATGGGATCCCGGCGCACTCACGAAGAAGCCGCGGTCGCCGCTGCGCGCGCCGCGTACCTGGTCGGGTTCACCGCCACCTCGAACCTGCAGGCCGGGCTGCGCTACGGCGTGCCCGTCGCCGGTACCAGCGGGCACGCCTTCGTTCTCGCCCACGCCGACGAGCGAGCCGGGTTCGCCGGCCAGGTCGCCGCGCTCGGCACCGGCACCACCCTGCTGGTCGACACCTACGACACCGGCGCCGGGATCCGCACTGCGATCGACGTGGCCGGCACCGACCTCGGCGCGATCCGCATCGACTCCGGCGATCCGGCCGTCGAGGCCGCTCGGGCCCGCACGCTGCTGGACTCCCTCGACGCTCGCGATACGAGGATCACGGTCACCGGCGACCTCGACGAGCACCGCATCGCCGCGCTCGCCGATGCCCCCGTGGACACCTTCGGTGTCGGTACCCGGCTGGTCACGGGCGCCGGCGCGCCCACCGCCGAGATGATCTACAAGCTCGTCGCGATCGCCGACGCCCCCGGCGCCGACGCTCCGCTGCGCCCGGTCGCCAAGCGCAGCGTGGGCAAGGCGTCGATCGGTGGGATCAAGCGCGCCTCCCGCGAGCTCGACGACACCGGGCACGCCGTCCGCGAGCGCGTCGTCGCCACCCCGGACCTGATCGGCCACCTGTTCGGCCGGACGAGGCCCAGCCGGCCGCTGCAGGTATCCGTCGTCCGCCACGGCACCGTCGTGCACAGCCCGACGCCGGAGGGGGTCCGCGCCCATCACGGCCGCGCCAAGACCGAACTCCTCCCGCGCGACCTGGATCTGTCCCCCGGCACCCCTCGGCTCACCGGCGCACCAGCCGGCAGTCCATCGTGAACCGCCGCCGGACACAGCACCCCGTGACCGCCACCACCTCGACGATGAGCCGGGTGGATCGAGCGGGTCCACAGCGACCGCCGCATCGATGTGCTGGTCGACAATGCCGGGCTCCTACGCCGCACCATCGTTCCGGGAGAAGCCCGCCACGTCACCGGCATCGACGACGGCGCCAGGGATCGGATCTTCGATCCGCTGAGCGCACGTCGCCCGGACCCGCCTCACCCCCAGTTCTGTTCTGCTGAACCAACGGAGACTCAATGGAGCACACGACCACTCGCTCGACGCCACTGCGGCGCGTGGCCTTCGCCAGCTGCGCCGGCACCACGATCGAGTTCTACGACTTCTTCATCTACGGCACCGCCGCAGCCCTGATCTTCCCGAAGGTGTTCTTCCCTGCCCTCGGCACCGCCGCGGCCATCGTGGCCTCGTTCGCGACCTTTGCCGTCGCGTTCATCGCCCGACCGCTCGGGGCGATTCTGTTCGGCCACTACGGTGACCGGCTCGGCCGCAAGAAGACTCTCATTGCCACGCTGATGCTGATGGGTATCTCCACCGTGGTGATCGGCCTGTTGCCCGGGGCCGCCACCCTCGGCATCGCGGCCCCGATCATCCTCGTCGTCCTGCGGTTCCTGCAGGGCCTCGCGGTCGGCGGTGAGTGGGCGGGTGCGACCCTGCTCGCCGCCGAGTACGCCCCGCCGACCAAGCGCGGCCTCTACGCGATCTTCCCGCAGCTGGGCCCGGCGCTGGCGTTCGCGCTGTCCAGCGGCACCTTCCTCGCCATCGACGTCGTGCTCGGCGACACCGGCCCCGCCTTCCTCGACTGGGGCTGGCGGATACCGTTCCTGCTGTCCGTCGTTCTGGTCGGCATCGGGCTGTGGGTGCGGGTGACCATCGACGAGACCCCCGCCTTCCGCGCCGCCCAGAAGCGGCGGGCGACCGCCTCCGTCGGGGCGCCGATCCTCGAGGTCTTCCGCATGCAGCCCCGTGAGGTCCTGCTCGGCGGTGGGGTGCTGACCATCCTGTTCGCGCTGTTCTACATGGGCACCGCGTTCCTCACCAGCTACGGTGCCAGCGAGACCGGTGCGGGCCTGGACCGGCGTACTGTGCTCATCCTCAACATCGCCGCCGCCGTCGTGTTCGGCGCGACCACCGCGATCTCCGGGATCGTGTCCGACCGGTTCGGGCGCCGCAACGTCATCCTCGCCTGCTGCGCCCTGTCCATCCCGTGGGCGCTCGCCTTGTTCCCGATCATGGGCACCCGCTCCGGGATCGGATTCGCGATCGGCCTCATCGGCACGCTCGCGATCTTCGGTATCGCCTACGGGCCCGTCGGCGCGTATCTGCCCGAGATGTTCCAGACCCGGTACCGCTACACCGGCGCCGGCATGGGCTACAACCTCGGCGGCGTCCTCGGCGGCGCCGTCTCCCCACTGGTCGCCGCCCAGCTGTCCAGCAGCTTCGGCAGCTACGCCGTCGGCCTGATGATCGCCGGGTTCGGGCTGCTCAGCTTGATCTGTGTCGTCACGCTCGGCGAGACGAAGAACCGGCGGATGCAGGACGAGCCCGTCGTCACGGAACCCGACCGCAAGACCGGCGCAGACGACGCCGTTGCCGTCGAGGGACTGTCCCGGATCTGACCGGGCCCTGGCCCGGCCCTACCCCTTGCAGGATGGTCGGGCCGGGCTGCCGCGTCCGACCGCGCCCGAGAAGGGCGCCCGGACAGCGCGTTCACAGGTCAACTCCACCCTCTCGACACGGGTGGTCCGCCTCGGGCGGGGCGCCCCGGGTCAGCGCACGACGCCGGCGTCGACGTGCAGTTCGATGCGGTGACGTAGCGTCGAACAGGAACAGGTCGGTGCCGACGTTCGTGGGCGACAGCGCGTCGACGCGGATGCTGAGGGGCCGAGCTCGGCGGCCCTCGGGTTGAGCATCCCGACGACGCCGCCCTCGGCGGCGACGTAGTTGCTGATGTCGGGGAAGCCCTTGGTGGCGCCCGCGGAGGCGACCCGGCCGGGAGGCGACCCGGCCGGGCGATGATCCGCAGAACCGCTCGCGCTACGTCTTCGGCGCCGACCGCAGCATCGCGCTCGGTCACGACGCCGTTCCGCACGGGACAGCCGGCCGGGCCGCCGGTCTCGACACCTTCGTCGCGCGCATTCCCTCGATCAGCACACGTAGCTGCCGGACTGGGCGTGGGTCCGGATCGTCCCCGAGTGGACCAGCTCGCGCAGGGCAAGCGGACGACCGCCCGTCCGACCCCGAGCCGGACGGCCAGTTCACGTTCCGCCGGCAGCCGCGATCCGGTGGGGCACGCAGCGACGAGACCGCGCAGCTCGGTGAGCAGCTCGGGGAGGTCGCCGGCCGATGAGCCCGCTGTCACGCTGCTCCCGCCCGCAGGGCGAGGCCGCGGGTACGGCCTGGCAGCTCGACGAGCAGCACCCGACCGCCCTTGGCGCCCGTGACCACGAGGACGTCGAGCCCCGGGCCGGCGAAACAGAGGTTGGTCGGGAAGGTGGGCTCGGGGAATCGGATCTCGCCCACCGGCCGGCCGTCGGGCTCGAAGACGAAGATCGCCTCTGCGTCGGGGGCGGCGGCGTAGAGCCGGCCGTCGGCGTCGAGGGCAAGCCCGTCCGGGCCACCCGCGGCGAGCACCCCGGGAGTCCCGATGGGGACGAGCCGGTCGCCGGTCCACCGATGCTGCGTGATGACGCCGTCGTGGGTGTGCGCGAGGTACAGGATGTCCCCCTCCGGTCCGAATGCGAGCCCGTTGGGGAAGGCGAGGCCGTCAAGGAGGACCGAGGTCGTCCCGGTGACCGGGTCGTGGGCGCAGAGCCGACCGTCGCCGGTGTTGCCGGGCAGGCCGGGGTCGGTGAACCAGATGCGCCCGTCGGGCCCGGTGGCGAGGTCGTTCGGCGCCAGCGCTCCCGGCACGGGAACGTCGACGACCTGGTCGGTGTCGAGGCGCTGCAGTCCTGCGGGGGTGGGCCGGGCGGATCGGCTGGGGCGCAGGGCGGCGCCGTTCTGCGCGACCCAGATCGCGCCGCTGTGGCCTTGGGCGAGTCCGTTGGGTCCGCCGCCGACCTCGATCGAGGCGAGGACACCGCCGTCGAGATCGATCTCGACGACGAGCCCGCGGGACATGGCGACCACGAGCAGCCGGCCGTCGGTCGTCCACAACGGCCCTTCGGTGAAGCCGATTCCGGCGGCGAGGGTGCGCATGCTCATGCCACACCCCCGGCGAGGACGTCACGCAGAGCCCGTTTACTGACCTTGCCCGTGTCGGTGAGGGGCAGCTGGTCCTGGCTGAACACCTCGATCCGGCTCGGGACCTTGTAACCGGCCGCTCGGGCCTTGACGTGGGCGATGAGAGCGGCCGCAAGGTCTGGTGCGGGATCGTGTCCGAGGCGGGCCACCACGACGGCGACCATGGTCTCGTCGCCGTCGGACGAGGGCAGGCCGACGACGTAGGCCTGGTCCACCTCGGGGTGACTGCAGAGGAGCTCCTCGACCTCGAGGGGCGCGATGTTGATGCCCTTGACCTTGAGCATCTCCTTGCTGCGCCCGACGACGTGCAGTCGCCGGCCGTCGTCGAGGAAGCCGAGGTCGCCGGTGCGGAACCAGCCGCCGGGCCGGAACACGCCCTCGTTCAGCTCCGCCCCGCCGAGGTAGGCCTCGATCACGCAGCCGCGCAACTCGATCTCGCCGGTCTCCCCCGTGGCGAGACCGCCGTCGGGGCCGGTGATACGGATCTCCTGAGTGGACAGAGCAGTCCCGGAGGTGTGCAGTCGCACCTCGAGCGGATCGTGGGCGTCGGAGACGGTGGAGTGCCCGTAGCCCTCGGTCAGCCCGTACATGCTGCAGATCTCGGCCACCCCGAGCTCCTCGACCACCAGGCGCTTGTCCTCGGCGGTGAAGCCGGTGGTGCCGGTCCGCAGCGAGGAGATGTCGTGGCGGCCGAAGGACGGAGCAGCGAGCAGGTTGCGCGTGGTGGGCGCCAGTCCGTAGTAGACGGTGCAGCGCTCGCGGGCGATGAACTCCAGCGAGCGGTCACCGTCGACGCGCTCCTCCAGACACAGCGTGACGCCGTGGGTGAGGGCGACGGGCAGGGCGTTGGAGCAGCCGTAGCCGAAGAAGAAGGGGGCCGCGATCCAGAGCCGGTCGCCCGCGACGAGGTGCTGGCGGCGCCCGATCTCGTAGCCGTTGCGTAGGAGCTTGCCGTGCTCCAGCGGCACGGGTTTGGGGCGGGCGGTGCTGCCGCTGGTGAAGAGCAGCAGGGCCAGGTCGCTCGGGGCGGGCGGGTCGAGAGGCCGGGGGTCGGCCCGCCCGGGCAGCTCGACCTCGGCCGGCCAGACCAGCGCGCCGCGGTAGCCGTCGGCCGGCGGGGGGTCGGTGTCGGCGAAGGGCCGCCCGAAGCCGGCCGCGGTGAGCTCGCCGAGGGTGTCGCGGCCGAAGATCGTGGTGTCGGTGACGACCAGGCGCACCTCCGAGGTGCTCAGGACGTGGTCGAGCTCGGCGGCGCGGTACCAGGTGTTGACCGGGACGACCGTGAGTCCGGCGCGGTGCGCGGCGAGTGCGGCGGTGATCCAGCGGACGCCGTTGGGCAGCAGGATCCCGATCCGGTCGCCACGGCGCAGGCCGGTGTCGGCGAGGAACGCGGCGAGGCGGCGGGTGCGGTCGGCGAGCTCGGCGTAGGTGACCCGCCCCTCCGGCCCGACGACGGCCTCGGCACCGGGACGACGCGCGGCGAGATCGTCCAGGACCTCGGGGACGGTGAGGGCGGCCGGCCCGGTGTCGGACGCCGCGTGCAGGGGAATGCCGGTCGAGGCGCTCATGGCGCTTCTCCTTCTGGGTCGGGACGGAACACGACACGCGGCGGCTCGCGGTTCGCGTCGATCTCCGCGGTCACGGCCTGCCCGATGTCCCGGAGGTCCTCGCCGGGCAGGCCGGCGAGGGTGGTGACGAGTCGGGGGCCCTCCGCGAGCTCGACCACGGCGACCGGGTAGGGCGCGGGGTGCTCGGCCAGGTAGGTCTTGTGGAAGACCACGGCGCTCCAGACGGTGCCGCGGCCGGACGCGGTGAACCATTCGACGGCGTCGCGGGCGCCGCAGCGCGGGCAGACCCGCGGCGGCGGGAAGGCGGCCGTCCCGCAGGCCCCGCAGCGGGCCACCCGCAGCAGGCCGGCGCGCAGCCCGTCGACGTGAGGTCGGACGTCCATCAGGCTTCCCGTCCGAACAGCACCGAGGACACGATCGGGGCGGCGCAGGCGTACTGGACCGTGCGAGCTCCGGGCACCTGACGCGCCCCGCACTCGCCGCGGAGCTGGCGCACCGCCTCCACGACGAGGCCCCAACCCTGCAGGTAGCCCTCGGAGAGCTGACCGCCGGAGGTGTTGCAGGGCAGCTCACCACCCAGGGCGATCCGCCCCTCGGAAACCCAGTCCCCCGACTCGCCGGGCTCGCACCAGCCGAGACCTTCGAGAGTGAACAGCACGTTCGGGCTGAAGTTGTCGTAGACCATGAGCGCGTCGACGTCCCCGCGGCTCCGCACGCCCGACCGCAGCACCGCCTCCCCGACCTCGGTCAGGGCATCGGCCCAGAAGTCCTCCGGCGGCACGTCGGACCCGGTCAGCCGGGCGCGTTGGGCGGCGCCGAGCACGTGTACCGGGGCGCGGCGCAGGTCGCGGGCCCGCTCGAGCGTGGTGAGCACGAGCGCGACGCCACCGTCGTTGATCTGGCAGTAGTCGAACAGGTGCAGAGGCGCGACGACGTAGCGGGAGGCGAGGTAGTCCTCCAGCGTCAGCGGGTCGCGGCGCAGAGCCTGCGGATTGAGGGCGGCGTGCGCGCGGAAGGTGGTGGCGACGGCGCCGAGCTGCTCCTCGGTGGTGCCGTACAGGTGGCGATGACGCTGCAGCATCAGCGCCGAGAACGCCCCCGGCGAGGTCATCCCGTACGGCGCGGTCAGCGCGGGGGTGGTGCCGTATCCCTCGCCCGCGGCGGTCGAGCCGGAGTTGCCGGCGCCGTAGGTGGCGCCACGGGTGCGTCCGTCGTTGCCGTAGACCAGTACCACGGTGTGGCACAGGCCTTCGCGCAGTGCGGCGGCGGCCAGCTGGAGGGCCGGGCCGGTCATGCGTCCTTCCGGCGGCAGCGCGACGGTCCAGCGCGGGTCGAGTCCGTGCTCGGCCGCGAGGCCTTCGTAGCTGTCCACGCGGTGGGTCAGCAGCCCGTCGACATCGACACCGGAAAGACCGGCGTCGTCCAGGGCGACACGCAACGCCTCACCGGCCAGGTCGTCGGCGGTGCGTCCGAGGGCGCCGAAGTCGGTGGTGCCGACGCCGACCACAGCGACGGGAGTGGTCACGTCCCGAACCTCCCTTGTTCGGATCTTTGATACAGGCAACGCGTCGGGAGCGGCACGGCCCGGCGGGGTGGTCGTCAGTCGGCGAGAATGCCGTCGCGCTTGAGCGCCGCGACGACCTGGTCGCCCTCCTGCTGGACGTGCTCGCGGTTGGCCAGGTCGGCCTCGGCCTCGTTGCCGGCGCGCAGCGCGGCGATGATGCGCGCGTGCCCACGGTTGGCCTGCGGGCTCGCGGCGGCCGGCAGGCTGTAGACCTCGCGCGGCAGGTTGTGCGACAGGTGTCGCAGCACCGACAGGGTCCGGCGACTCGCGCCCGTTCTGTTGATCAGGGAGTGGAACTCCCAGTTCAGGTCGTGCAGCAGGTCCGGATCCTCACTGGCGCACATCTGCGCATGCAGCTCTTCGAGCCTGGTCAGCACCGGCTCGGTCATCCGCCGGACCGCCCCGGCCGCGGCGAGCCCCTGGGCCATGCCGTAGAGGCGGTAGTGGTCGGTGATGTCCTCGGCGCGGATGGGTACGACGAAGGTGCCGCGATGCGGCTCGGAGGCGACCAGACCGTCGGCCTCGAGGGTGATCAGCGCTTCGCGCACCGGTAGGCGACTCACGCCGAGCTCCTCGGCGATGGCGTCCTGCGGGACGCGCTGCTCGGCCTTCAGACGCCCGTCGAAGATCATCGAGCGGATGTGCTCGGCCACCTCGACGCTCATCGCCCGGCGCTGCAGACGGGGGCGAGCGGCAGCGCGTGCTCGTCCAGCCACGCCGGCTCCCCCCGATCGCCCGTTCAGTTCTGGATAAACTATCACCCGGCCCGGCGGGGTGGACTGCGCCGCGGTCACCGCGCACCTGCCGTGAGCGACACGCCCCAGCGACCGAGGGCCTTCTCCACCGCTCCGGCCTCCCTGGCCTGTAGTGGGGTGCGGTCGAGACGCGGTGCGGCGGCCGGCTGCGGCCCGTCCGGCCGCTGCACGAGGGTCCGCCGAGCATGGAGATGGGCGTCGACGGGGGCCTCGGCCAGG
Organism: Pseudonocardia halophobica; assembly: GCF_050948485.1. Taxonomy (NCBI): domain Bacteria; kingdom Bacillati; phylum Actinomycetota; class Actinomycetes; order Pseudonocardiales; family Pseudonocardiaceae; genus Pseudonocardia; species Pseudonocardia halophobica. The sequence goes on from NZ_CP192046.1 coordinate 4,910,784, forward strand.
GACAGGACCGGGGTGACGCACGCATCGAGGTCGGCGAAGACCTCGGTCCACTCCGCGCGGGTGCGGGTGGCGAACGCGTCGGCGACGACCTCTTTCAACTGCGGCCACGCCTCGCGGTCCCACTGGGCGGGCAGGGTGTCGGGGTCGAGCCCCAGGCCCTGCAGCAACCGGGCCCAGAACTGCGGCTCGATGCTGCCGACAGCCATGTACTCGCCGTCGGCGGTGGCGTAGACGTCGTAGAACGGCGCACCCGTGTCGATGTCGTTGGTTCCCGGCTCGTCCGACCAGCGGCCCTGCGCGGCGCGGCTCCAGATCCCGGTCATCAGCAGACTCACGCCGTCGACCATGGCCGCGTCGACGACCTGCCCGCGCCCGCTGCGGTGCCGCTCGAGCAGGGCGGTGACGATGCCGAAGGCCAGCATCATCCCGCCGCCGCCGTAGTCGCCGACCAGGTTCAGCGGCGGGACCGGGGCCTCGCCGCGGCGGGCGATCGAGCGCAGCGCCCCGGTCAGCGCCAGGTAGTTGATGTCGTGACCGGCCTCGCGGGCACGCGGCCCGTCCTGCCCCCAGCCGGTCATCCGCCCGTAGACCAGGCCGGGGTTGTCCGCCCGGCAGTCGTCGGGGCCGAGCCCGAGGCGTTCCATGACGCCGGGCCGGAATCCCTCGACGAGCACGTCGGCGCGACGGACCAGCGCCCGGGCGGTGTCGAGGTCGGCGGGGTCCTTGAGGTCGAGTCCGATCCAGGGGCGGCCGCGGGTGAGCGCGCCGCCGTCGACGGGGCCGGTGGGGCGGTCGATCCGGAGGACGTCCGCTCCGGCGTCGGCGAGCAGCATCGCGGCGAACGGGCCGGGCCCGAGCCCGGCGAACTCGACGACCTTGGTCCCGGTCAGGGGCCCCTCGGTCGGCTGCGGTGCGGCGTCGGGCACGGTGGGTCTCCTCATGCGGCGTAGGGGTCGCCGATGCTGCGCCCGCCGCACACGACGAGGACCTGCCCGGTGACGTAGGGGGCCTCGGCGAGGTAGGCGACGGCGCCGGCGACGTCGTCGGGACGGCCGCCCCGGCCGACCGGGATGGCCGCCAGGGTGCGGCCGCGGATGTCCGGGGGCAGCCCGTCGGTCATCGGGGTCTCCACGAAGCCGGGGGCCACCGCGTTGACGGTGATCCCGTCGGGGCCGAGCTCGAGGGCGAGCGACCGCGTCGCGCCGACGAGCCCGCCCTTCGCCGTGGAGTAGGCCGTGGACCCGAACGTGCCGAGCCACGCGCGCGAGGCCAGGTTCACGACCGCTCCCCCGCCCCGCGCGGCCATGCCGGGCGCGGCGAGGCGGGTCAGGGCCAGCGGGCCGAGCAGGTTGATCTCCAGCAGTCGCCGGAACAGGGCGGGCTCGAGCCGCCCGATCCGCGCGTCGCGCAGCACGCCGGCGCAGTTGACCAGCAGGTCCACCCCGCCGAGGTCGGCGCCGAACCTGATCGCCGCGGTCCGGGACGCGGCGTCGCTCACGTCCAGGACCAGCGGGTGCGCTCGGCCCGGGTGCTCGACGTCGATCGCGGCGGCCGCGGCGGCCGTCGCCTCCCCGTCGAGGTCGGCGACCAGGACCGTGGCGCCACGGGCCGCGAGCGTGCCGCAGATGCTGCGTCCGATGCCGCCTGCACCCCCGGTGACCAGGGCGATCCTGCCGGTGAGGGCGGTCATGGGCGCAGCCTTCCCAAGTCGGAGCCGGCGGTCAGGTAGATCTCCTGCCCGGTGATCCGCTCGCCGCCCGGCCCGAGCAGGGCCGCCAGCTGGGCGGTCAGCGACGCAGTGGGGTCGGTGCCGCCGCTCGACCTCTCGGCCGCGACGGCCAGGACGTTGACGGTGACCGCGTCCCGGACGAGCTCGATGGACAGCGTGCGGGCCATGGACAGCACGCCGTTGGTCACCGCGGAGCACGCGGTGCCGCCGCCGACCGCCATGAGTGGCTCGGCGGGCAGCACGAACACGAGGCGGCCGCCGGACCCGAGGTGGGCGCCGGACCCGAGGTGGGCGAGCTCGCCCTGGACCGCGGCGAGCACCGCCTCGAGCGCACCGACGACCTCCTCGGCGAGCCGGTCGTCGGTCAGCTCGGCCAGCGGGGTAGGCCGGGGCACCGGCGCGACGACGCACGCCGACGGGGCCACGGCGTCCACGGTCTCCAGCGCCCGTTCGACCAGCGGGCCGAGCCCACCGCCTCCCACGACGTGCACCGGCCGGAGGGTGGAGGTCGTCATCGCGCCATCACCACCGTGGTGACCGAGCCGCCGTCGGTGCCGTTGACGGTGCCGCCCTTGCAGTAGGCCAGGGCGGTGCGCGCACCGTCGACCTGCCTGCCACCCGCGGTGCCCCGCAGCTGCCAGGTCAGCTCGCACACCTGCGCGGCCCCGGTGGCGCCGACGGGGTGGCCGCGCGAGAGCAGGCCCCCGGAAGGATTGACCGGCAGCCGTCCGCCGAGGGCGGTGTGCCCGTCGGCCGCCCACGCCGCGCCCCGTCCGTGCGGAACCAGGCCGAGGCCCTCCATGCGGACGATCTCGGCGATGGTGAAGCAGTCGTGCATCTCGACGAGGTCGATCTCGTCCGGGCCGACCCCGGACAGCTTCCACGCCTCCTCGCCGGCCCGCCGTGAGACGTCCTCGGCGTTGAGATCACCGAGCCCGGTCTGCACGGCCCCGCTGACCAGCCCCACCCCCAGCACGCGGGGGACCGCGCCGGAGAGCCCCAGCCGGCGCAGGCCCGCGGGGCTGCACAGCACGACCGCCGCGGCGCCGTCCGAGATCGGGCTGCAGTCCAGCAGCCCGAGCGGCTCGGCGATCTGCCGCGCCCCGAGGACCTGCTCCAGGGAGATCGGCTTCTGGTACTGCGCGAAGGGGTTGTGCACCGAGTGCGCGTGGTTCTTCACGGCCACCGCGGCGATCTGCTCCCGGGTGGCCCCGTGGTCGGCCATGTAGCGGCGGGCACTCATCGCGTGTCCCGCGGCCATGACGTAGCCGACGGCGGCGTCGAGGTCACCGGGGTCCGGGCGGACCCCGCCGGAGATCCGGTCGGTCATCTTCTCCACGCCGATCACCAGGACGACGTCGTGCAACCCGGCGGCCAGGGCGATCCAGGCCTCGCGGACCGCGGTGGCGCCGCTGGCGCAGTAGTTCTCGTGGTTGGACACCGGCTTGCCGTCCAGTCCGACCTGCGCCGCGACCCGTTGCCCGGCCACCGGGCCGCCGAACACGTGGCCGACGTAGAGCCCGTCGACCTGTCCGAGGTCGGCTCCGGCGTCGGCCAGCGCGGTGCGGGCCGCCCCGACCGCCATGCGCTCGAGCGTGACGTCGGCCGGGTACTTGCCGAACCGGACCATCCCGGCGCCGGCGACATGGGCGGGTGCGAGGCTCATGCGTCCTCCTCCCCATGGATCACGCGGAAGCGGAAGCCCAGCAGCTCGGCGCCGTCCTCGCCGGTGGCGAACGGGGTGAGCTCGAGCTCCACCGGCAGGCCGAGCTCGACCGCCTCCGGCTCCGCACCCACCACGGTGGACATCAACCGCACCTGGTCGGCGGGCAGGTCCACCCAGGCCAGGACATAGGGCACCGCGACCCCGGGCGGGGCCTGCCGGACGACGGTGAACGAGTGGATCCGCCCGCGGCGGTCGAGCTCGGTCTGCTCCAGCCCGTCCACCGCGCGGCAGGCCGGACAGAACTCGCGGGGCGGGAAGGTCGCCGTGGCACACGCGCCACAGCGGGATCCGAGCAGACGTGGCGGCTCGAGCGACACCAGGCCCTCGCGGAAGGGCCGGGTCTGCGCAGGAGCCGAGGCATCCGAGGTGTTCGTGGGGGGCATCGACGCCTCCAGGGGACCGTTGGCGAGAGCAGTGAGCTCCCGTCTCTGCACTCGACGTTAGATCCTTGATACAACTTGCGCAAGGTGCCATGGTGGTCCATGCACCCCCCGCTACCCCGGAGCCCTGGCCCGCAGCCAGAGTGAATCTGCAGCTCAGCGGAGTATCGACAAGCCAGTGGTTGTACTCGCTGACACGGTGTGCAATTGTATCAAGTATCGAGAAGGAGTCGCTGATGACCCTCAGCGCTGACACGCGCGCCCTTTCCCCCGCCGTGGCCACGAGGCTGGATCTACCGCCCCACGTGTACATCGACGGGCAGGCCCTGCCCGCCCTGAGCGGACAGACCCTCCCCGTGCTCGACCCCGCGGACGGCCACCGCATCGGCACCGCCGCCTGCGGCGACGCGGCGGACGTCGACCGTGCGGTCCAGGCCGCGCGCCGGGCGTTCGACCCGGCGTCGGAGTGGCGGACCCTGACGCCGATCGAGCGCGGCAAGGTCCTGCACCGCATCGGCGACGCCATCCTCGAGCACGCCGACGAGTTCGCCGAGCTCGAGGTGCTCGACGCGGGCAAGGTCCGCGCCGCCGCCCGCGGTATCGACGTCGAGTTCGCCGCCCGCAGCTTCCACTACTTCGCCGGCTGGCCCACCAAGATCGTCGGCTCGACGGTGCCGACCTCCCACCCGGGTGTCCACATCGCCACCGAGAAGGACCCCGTCGGCGTGGTCGGCGCGATCACCGCCTGGAACTTCCCGCTGCTGCTGTGCGGCTGGAAGCTCGCGCCCGCCCTGGCCGCCGGCTGCACCATCGTGCTGAAGCCCTCGGAGGAGACCCCGCACTCCGCGCTCTGGCTGGCCGAGCTGGCCGTCGAGGCCGGTCTGCCCGCGGGAGTCCTCAACGTCGTGCCCGGCCGCGGACAGGAGGCGGGCCAGGCTCTGGTCGACCACCCCGGCGTCGACAAGATCACTTTCACCGGCTCGACCGCCGTGGGCAAGGAGATCGCCCGCCGAGCGGCGGACCGGGTCAAGCGGGTGACGCTGGAGCTCGGCGGGAAGAGCGCGAACATCATCTTCGCCGACGCGGACCTCGACGCGGCCGTGGAGGGCTCAGCCGGTGGCATCTTCTGGCACTCCGGCCAGACCTGCAGCGCCCCCTCGCGGCTGTACGTCCACCGCTCCGTGCACGACCAGGTCGTGGAGCGGCTTCATGTGATCGCCGACGGTCTGCGGCCGGGCCACGGCCTGGACGACGGCACCGAGCTCGGCCCGCTGGTCAACGCCTCGCAGAAGGCGAAGGTCGGGCAGCACGTGACCCTCGCGGTCGAGCAGGGCGCCACCGTCCACGTCGGGCCGTACGTGTCCGCGGACGGGTTCTTCCACCCGGCCACGATCATCTCCGACGCCCGCGACGACATGGCCTGCGCCACGGAGGAGATCTTCGGCCCGGTGCTGACCGTGCTGCCCTTCGACGACACCGACGAGGTGCTGCGCCGCGCCGACGACAGCGAGTACGGCCTCGCCGCGGGCATCTGGACGCGCGACGTGAGCCTCGCGCACCGCGCCACCAGGGCGCTGCGTGCCGGGACGGTCTACGTCAACGGCTGGGGACTCACCGACCCGGCGGCCCCGTTCGGCGGCTACCGACAGTCCGGCTACGGCCGCGACCTGGGACCCGACAGCCTCGAGGGCTACCTCGAGACCAAGTCCGTCTGGACCTTCCACGGCTGACCACCACCGATCACCCCCACCTGAGGAGACCCGTCGTGAAGACACGCGCCGCCGTCCTGACCGGCTACCACACCCCCTTCGACGTCCGCGAGATCGAGCTCGACGAGCCGCGGGCGGGCGAGGTCCTGCTCACGATGACCGCGGCCGGCCTCTGCCACTCCGACCTGCACATGGTCGACGGCGACAACGTCGTCCGCTTCCCGATCGTCGGCGGCCACGAGGCGGCAGGCGTCGTCGAGCAGGTCGGCCCGGGCGTGACCAAGGTGCAGCCCGGCGATCACGTGGTGTGCAGCTTCATCCCCTCCTGCGGGATCTGCCGCTACTGCTCCACCGGTCGCCAGAACCTGTGCAACCAGGGTGCCACCATCCTCGAGGGCTCCATGCCCGACGGCACCTTCCGTATGCACGACGCCGAGCTCGGCGACATCGGCGCGTTCTGCATGCTCGGCGCCTTCTCCGAGTACGCCACCGTCTCCGAGCTCTCCTGTGTGAAGGTCGACGACTGGCTCCCGCTGGACAAGGCCGTCCTCGTCGGGTGCGGGGTCCCCACCGGCTGGGGCAGCGCGGTCAACGCCGGCGGGGTGAAGCCCGGCGACACCGTCGTGATCTACGGCCTCGGCGGGGTCGGCATGAACGCCGTCCAGGGCGCCGCACACGCCGGCGCGAAGTACGTGATCTGCGTCGACCCGGTCGCGTTCAAGCGCGAAGCCGCTCAGGAGTTCGGCGCCACCCACGTCTTCGCCACCGCAGGCGAGGCCGCCGAGGCCGTCAAGCAGCTCACCTGGGGCGAGGGCGCGGACCAGGCCATCTGCGTCGTCGGGGTGATGACCGAGGAGGTCATCACCGACGCCTTCAACGTCATCGGCAAGGGCAGCACCGTCGTCGTCACCGGCGTCGCGAACCCCGCCAACCTCACTGTGCACGTCTCGGGCTCGGACATGGTCTTCAACCAGAAGACGATCAAGGGCACGCTCTTCGGCTCGTCGAACCCGCAGTACGACATCGTCCGGATGCTGCGCCTCTACGACGCCGGGCAGCTCAAGCTCGACGAGCTGATCACCCGCCGCTACACCCTCGACGAGATCAACGACGGCTACCAGGACCTCCGCGACGGAAAGATCATCCGCGGCATCATCGACTACTCGAAGTGAGGACGAGCCCGTGACCGACATCGACCTCCGCCTCGACCGGCTCGAGAGCACCCTCGCGGTCCACCGCCTGATCGCCGAGTACGCCCACGCCTTCGACAGCCAGGACGTGGACCTGTTGCGCTCGATCTGGCACGACGGCGCCGAGCTGCGCCTCGGCGAGCCCTTCGGCGACTTCGCCGGCGTCGACGGGATCGTGGAGGCCGCGCACCTGCTCTGGTCCCAGAGCCCGCGCATGCACCACTGGATGAGCAACGTCGTCGTCGACCTGGGTGCCGACGGCGACACCGGCACCGCGGTCTCGGCGCTCGACTGCCTCGTCACCAACGTCGAGCTCGGACCGACCCAGGTGGGCGGCGTCTACCGCGACCGGTTCGAACGCCGCGACGGCCGGTGGGGTCTGACCGAGCGTGTCTTCGACCTGCACTACTTCACCCCGATCCCGAACTGGACCCCGGCCCACGGCAGCGAGACGGCACCCCTCGTGGTCCCCGGCCGGTAGCCGGACCTCGCACGGGAAGCAGGCCATGAGCACTCCTCCCACCGGTCACCTCGATGACCTGACCGGCAGGTCGCGAGCGTCGCCGCCGGCTGGACCCGACCGGGCCGCCGGCCATCCCGCCGGCGGCCCACCTCCACTCCTTCCACCGGGCCGTGCCCGCCACACCATCGGAGCCTCGCCATGAGTTCCGCCATGCCTCGCAGGGTCGTGACCGCGACGCTGATCGGGAACTTCACCGAATGGTTCGACTTCGCCGTCTACGGCGCGGTCGCCGTCACCCTCGGCCGGGTCTTCTTCCCCGCCACGGACTCGGTCGTCTCGCTGCTCGCCTCGCTGGCGGTGTTCGGCGTCGCCTACGTGTTCCGCCCGCTCGGCGGCGCACTGCTCGGCTCGGTCGGCGACCGGTACGGCCGCAGGGTCGCGCTGTCCGCCGCCGTCCTCGGCATCAGCGTGGCCACGACCCTCATCGCCGTCCTCCCGTCCTATGCCACGATCGGGTTCTGGGCGCCCCTGCTGCTCGTCCTGCTCCGCTGCGTGCAGGGCCTGTCCGCGGGCGGCGAGTGGACGGGCGCCTCGGCCTTCCTCGCGGAGTACGCCCCGCCCGACCGGCGCGGCGCACGTGCCGCGCTGATCTCCGCCTCCGGCGGTCTGGCCATCGTGGCCGGAACGGTGCTCGTGCTGCTCCTGGAGTCGACGCTCGATCCCGCGCAGATGCAATCCTGGGGCTGGCGGCTGCCCTTCCTGCTGGCCGCACCGCTCGGGCTCACCGGGCTCTACCTGCGGCTGCGGCTCGAGGAGACCCCGGTCTACCAGCAGTTGCAGGCCCAGGACGGCGTCTCCAGCAGCCCGTTGCGCGACACCCTGCGCACCGAGCGGCGGAACCTTCTCGTCGCCTTCGCCTGCGCGGCGATCACCGGCGTCGGCTTCTACTACCTCGCGACCTACTTCGCCAACGCGATGTCGGTCGACGGCTCCCGGCGCACCGCACTGCTCGTCAGCTCGGCGGCACTGCTGGTCTACGTCGTGCTGTGCCCGCTCGCGGGGCGGCTGTCGGACCGCATCGGCCGCAGGCCGGTCTACGTCGGCGCCGCGCTCGCGCACGCCGTGCTCGCAGTGCCGGTGCTGCTGCTCATCGGATCGGGTTCACCCTGGGCGGCGTTCCTCGGCATGTGCCTGTTCGCCGTTCCGCAGGCCGGGCTGAACGTGATGTCGTCGATCGTGCTGGTCGAGCTGTTCCCGGCCCGCACCCGTTCCAGCGGTGCCGCGGTCGCGTTCAGCCTCGGCGCCGGCCCCATCGCCGGCACCGCCCCCCTGGTCGCCGCGGCGCTCGCCGCAGGTACCGGCAGCCCGCTCGCACCCGCCCTCTACCTGGCTTCGATCGCTCTCGTGATCGGTCTCGTCCTGGCGAAGGTGCTGCCGGAGACGGCGGGCCGATCGCTCACCGACGACACCCACCCCGCCCGGGTCGCCGGCACCACCTGAGACACCCGAGGCCGCCCACGCTTATCCGTCCCGCACGTCCACCTCGACCAACGGAGGTCGACATGGTCGACGCCACTCCCCCGCCCACCTCCCGGCCCGATCCGCAGATCCTCGCCCGGCTCGAACGCCTCCCGATGGCCCGCCCGCAGTACGGAATCCTGCTCGCCGGCGGACTCGGGCACCTCTTCCAGGCGCTCGACATCGTGATCATCGGCTTCATGCTCCCCTACCTCAAGGCGGAGTTCGGCCTGTCCAACGGCGAGATCGGCCTGATCGGCGGGGCCGCGCCGGTCGGCATGATCGTCGGCGCGGTCGCAGCCGGTCTCTTCGGAGACCGACTGGGTCGTAAGAGCGTGATGCTCTACGCCCTGCTGCTGTTCTGCGCCGCGTCCGTCTCCATCGCCTTCGCCGACGGGCTGACCTTCATCATCATCGCCCGGATCGTCGCCGGGCTCGGCGCCGGCGCCGAGGCCGCCATCGTCTCGCCCTACATCTCCGAGTTCGCCACCGGACGCAACCGCGGCCGCTTCGTCAGCGGCGTCACCTTCTTCTTCTCCCTGGGCAACGTCGTCGCGGCGCTGCTCGGCTCGTTCGTGGTGCCCCTGGACAACGGTTGGCGGATCGCCTCGGTCCTCTGCGGCCTGCCGGTCCTGGTGCTGCTGTGGTGGCGGCGCTCGCTGCCGGAGTCGCCCCGCTGGCTGCTCAGCCGAGGCCGGGCCGCCGAGGCCGACGCCGTCGTCACCCGGCTGGAGGCCCGGGTCGTCGCCGCGACCGGCCGACCGCTCGCGCCGGTGCCCGCCACGGCGGTCGTCCCGCCGACCCCGCACGTGTCCAGCTCGCCGTTGGGGGTGTGGCGCAACGGTCTGGCCCGGGTCACCACCGCCACCTGGATCTCGTCGTTCGTGTTCCTGTTCGCCTTCTTCGGCTTCTTCACCTGGATGCCGTCGCTGTTCCTCGAGATCGGCGTCGCACCCGGGCTCGCCTCGCTCTACAGCTTCCTGCTCTTCGTCGCTCAGCCGATCGGATACCTGATCGCCCTCGTCGTCAGCGACCGGTTCGAGCGGCGCACACTCCTGGTGACGTTCTTCTCGTTCGCCACCGTCTCCTCCGTCGCGCTCGCCGTGATCCCCCGCGACAGCGTGGTGCTGCTGTTCATCGGCATGGCGCTGTCGATCTGCATCACCTGCATCTCGGGGATCTTCTTCCCCTACTCCTCCGAGGTGTACCCGACGGCCGTTCGCGCCACCGGGGCCGGGCTCGTCTCCACCGCAGGCAACGTCGGCGCATTGGCCGCGCCCGTCGCGATCGGCTTCGCGTTCGGCACGGTCGGCTTCGGCGGGGTGTTCGTCGCGATGGGGGTCCTGCTGGCCGTCGGCGCCCTGGTGATCCGGGCCCTCGGCCCGCGCGTCACCGGCAAGACGCTGGAGCAGGTCTTCGCCGACGAGGCCGCGACGGCCTCCCCCGACGTCGCCGGGACGCCGGCGCCCGCCGCCGTGACCGAGAAGGGATGACGACATGAGCACGCCCGATCCGCTACCCGACTCCGATGTCGCCGACGAGGGATCCGGACCCGCGGTGCTGTTCAGCCACGGCACACTGCTCGACCGCACGATGTTCGCGCCCCAGACCAGGGCGCTCAGGGACCGGTACCGCACCATCGCCTACACCAGCCGAGCCGGCACAAGCAGATTCGGGACCGAGCGCTCGCTCGACGACCTCGTCGACGACTGCCTGGCCGTGGCCGACGCGGCCGGGGCCGAACGGTTCGTGCTGCTCGGCATGTCCGTCGGCGGGTTCATGGCGGTCGAGCTCGCGCTCCGCCACCCCGAGCGGCTGGCCGGCCTCGTCCTCATGGCCACCCAGGCGGCCGCCTACACCGCTGAGGAGCGGCGGACCTTCGGCGCCCTTCTCGCACCCCTCGACACGGACGGGACGATCCCGGAGTCCGTCGTCGAGGCGTTCCGCCCGGTGATCTTCGGCAAGCAGGCGCTCGCCGAGAAGCCCGACCTGGCGCAGCGGTGGACCGCCAAGTGGCGCCGCCGCCCCGCTCGAGCCCTGTACGGCGAGTACCGCTCGTGGATCGACAAACCGGACCGGCTGCCCGACCTGGCCGACATCACCATCCCGACACTGGTCCTCCACGGCGAGGGCGACAACGGGATCGCCGTCGACCACGCCCACGCGATCCACGAGCGACTCCCGAACTCGACCTTCGCCCCCATCGCCGACGCCGGCCACCTCGTCACCGAGGAACAACCGGAGGCGGTCACCGACGCACTCGCGAGCTGGCTCGACGACCTGACACCCAGGGAAGGACGATCATGACCACCGAGACCACCGCCCTCGGATCCGCCCGAGCGACCGACCTCACCGGCGAGATCGCCGTCGTCACCGGAGGGAGCCGCGGCATCGGCGCCGCCGTCGTCGCCGCGCTCGCCGGCGCCGGCGCTTCCGTCGTGATCGCCGGCGGCTCCGAGAAGCACGGTCGCGCGCTGGCCGACGAGCTCGGCGGGCCACACCGCTACCTGCCTCACGACGTGAGCTCCGAGCAGTCGTGGGCCGAGCTCCTGGACCGGACCCGGAAGGAGCTCGGCGAGATCACCCTGCTCGTCAACAACGCCGGCATCCTCGACCCCGGCCACGACATCAGCGAGACCAGCGTCGAGAACTTCGACAGGCACTACCGCGTCAACCAGCTCGGAGTGTTCCTCGGAATGCGGGCGGTCGCCGGCGGAATGAAGCGGGCGGGCACCGGCTCCATCGTCAACGTGTCGTCGATCGGCGGGCACCGCGGCTACGCCAACCAGATCGGCTATTCCACCACCAAGTGGGCAGTGCGGGGCATGACCAAGTGCGCTGCCGTCGAGCTGGGCCCGCACGGTGTCCGGGTCAACTCGGTGGCCCCGGGCTTCATCAGCACGACGATGATCGACGTCCTGCCCGGCGAGCAGATCGACTCCGTCACCGCAGCCACCCCGCTCGGCCGGCGCGGCACTGCCGAGGAGATCGCCCGGGCAGTGCTGTTCCTCGCCTCCGGGGACTGCCCTTTCATGACCGGCGCCGAACTCGTCGTCGACGGCGGGCTCGCGCTGTAGCGGTCTCGTGCTCCACGAGGTTGTCGGGAGCCGTTGCTCGGCCGGATCCAGTGGTCAGGCTGCCCCGCGCCGACGATCCGGTGACCTGTCGAGCCGGCGGCCCGGCCGGACCCGGTGCCGGGCCGTCAGCCCAGTCCGAACTCGCGCATCTTGCGGTAGAGGGTGTTCCGGCCGATGCCCAACGCCTGCGCGGCCCGGCTGCGGTTGCCGTCCGCCGCCCGCAACGCCTCGGCGACCGCGTCCCGCTCGGCGGACTCCATCAGCCCGTGCGCACGGCGGACCGTGCGGAGCTCCTCGGGCAGGTCGTCGACCTCCACGGTGCCCGCGCGCGCCCGCCGGGCCAGCTGGACCACCGTGGTGCGGAGCTCGGCGAGGTTCCCCGGCCAGTGCCAGCCCGCCAGGCGCTCCCACACCGCCGGGGCGAGCCGGGTGCCCGACTCCGGCTCGGGCAGCTCGGCCAGCATCTCGCGCACCAGCGCCGGCAGGTGCTCCCGACTCTGCGCGAGCGAGGGAAGGCGCACGGTGGTCGCGACGCGGCGCACCGTCCCGAGCACGGCGTCGTCGGCACCGTCGAGCTCGGCGGTGAGCGCGATCGGGGCGCCGGTCTCGATCAGCGCCTGGAGCTGGGCCGTGGTGGGCGTGGGTGCGGTGTGCACCCTGCGGACCACCACGCCGCGACCCTCCGAGGCCGCCGAGCGGGCGGCGTCGAACCAGGCGGGCTGCAGAGCCGGTTCGACGACCACTGGCTCCCCGGTACCACGCCCCCGCAGCGCCCGCAGCGCCGTGGACAGCTTGCCGGTCCCACCCGCGCCCGTCACCGCGATGGTCTCGCCGTGCAGCGCCGCGATCTCGATCTGGCGCTCGACGGCCGGGTCGAAGTGCACCGGTTCACGCGCCGGCCCCTCGGCGCTGCGCACGGCGTCGGCCCGCGAGCGGGCGCCGCCGGAGAGCGCGGCCGACGGCGACCGCATGGCGGTGGGGAGCGGGCGCACGCTGAACGCCCGCCGCGCCCCGTCGCCGATCGGCTCGACCAGGGCGTCGCGCAGGCCGTCGGCGAGGGGCACGGGCATCCGCTCCGGGCGGGGCGGCGCGTGCTCGTTCAGGTACGGCCACAGCAGGGCGTGCAGCTCCGGCCCGGTGTGGGCGAGGCCCAGCCGGTTGGCCAGCACGGTGTCCTCGTCGACGACGAGGGCCGGGCCCGAGGTCCGGTCGAGGGACAGGTAGGCGCGGACGAGCCCACGATGGCGGTCGCCCGCCTCGTCCACCATGCGGGCCTCGATCTGGCGGCCGATGTCCCCGGCCATCACCGTCATGAGCGGGTGCACGTCCCGCAGGGTGCAGGCCAGGGAGAAGCTGCCGACCAGGACACCCGTGTACGGCTCGATGATCGGGGTGCCCGCGCAGGTCAGCTGCTCGAGCAGGGCGTTGTAGTGCTCGGGCCCGCGGACCAGCACGGGCGTGCGCTCCACGAGCACGGTGCCGATGCCGTTGGTGCCGATCGAGTGCTCGGAGAAGTCGAAGCCCTCCGCGGCGCTCGCCCTGTCCATGACGTCCCGTTGCCGGCGGTGGGGGGCGTAGCGCAGGACGATGCGGCCCGCGGCGTCGGAGAGCACCATCGCGACCGGGACGTCGGCGAAGCTGTCCTGCAGCCGTTCGAGCACCGGACCGGCGGCGCGGCGCAGGGTCGGGTGGACGTCGTCCGGGGCGCGGTAGGCGAGGTCGGTGGCCGCGGCGGGGACGTTCTCCCCGATGCAGCGCCGCCAGCTCTTCTCGATGTACTGGGGCACCCCGACGGCCCCGGGTGCGGCACTGAGCAGCCCGCCGTCGAGCAGGGACTCGCGGGTCGCGCGGATGCGTTCACGCTCGGCGGACGTCAGGGTGGTCGGCGGGTTACGCACCTGGTCTCGACGCATCGTTGCCTCGTGATCCCTCGACGACGGCGCCCGGCACATCGGCGCCACCACTGCCGTTCACTGTGCCTGACGGCGGCCGGGACGACCACCAACGCCGGACGCTAGGCCTGCCGCGCCGCCCCCGGGGTGTTCCGTTCTGGAACACCGCCACCCGTTCCAGAACGGAACACGCCGAGCCGCCCGCCGCCGAGGAAGGTGAGGGCCACGTCACAACCGGTTCGAGGAGGAACACACACGATGACGACGACGCCCTCGGCGCCCGCGGCGGACCCGACCACCGACTCCGTGCAGAGCGACCCACGGTCCGATGTGCTGCGCGCGCTCTACGCCGACTGGGCCGAGATCCTCGCGACCACCCCGGGTCTGACGACGCGGTTGTTCCGCAGCATCTTCGACGAGTGGCACCAGCCCACCCGCGAGCCCGAGGACGTCACCTACCGCGAGGACACCGTCGGCGGCGTCCCCGGGATCTGGGCGCTGCCGCTCGGCGCGGACACGACCAAGGTGCTGCTCTACACCCACGGCGGCGGTTTCGCCGTCGGGTCGGCGGCCAGCCACCGCAAGCTCGCCGCGCACGTCGCGAAGGCCCTCGGCGTCACCGCCTTCGTCCTCGACTACCGCCGCGCCCCCGAACACCCCCACCCGGCGCAGGTCGAGGACGGGGTCGCGGCGTTCACCGCGTTGCGCGAGCGCGGCATCACCGACATCACGACGATCGGCGACTCGGCGGGCGGCAACCTCGCCGTGGCGATCCCGCTCGCCCTGCGCGAGCAGGGCCTGCCGCTGCCCACCCGGGTGATCGCGTTCTCCCCCTGGCTGGACATGGAGAACTCCGGCGAGACCCTGGTGACCAACGACGCCACCGACGCGCTGATCACCGTCCCGCTGCTGGAGGGCATGATCGCCGGGGTCCTCGCCGAGGGCCGGATCGACCCGCGCACCCCCCTGGCGAACCCGCTCCACGCCGACCTCACCGGCTTCCCGCCGCTCTACGTGAACGCGGGCGCGGCCGAGTCCCTGCTCGACAACGCCACCCGGCTCGCCGAGCAGGCCCGCGCGGTGGGCGTCGACGTGACCCTCTCGGTCGTCGACGACATGCAGCACGTCTTCCCCTTCATGGCCGGCAACGCACCCGAGGCCGACTCGGAGATCGCCGCCGTCGCCGCCTGGTTCCGCGCCTGACCCGCCCGCCTCTCGAGACCACCGGAGTTCCGATGAGCACCAGCACGCCCACCCCGGACGTCGCCCCGGACGTCGACGCCATCGTGATCGGCGCCGGGTTCGGCGGCATCTACATGCTGCACAAGCTGCGCAACGAGCTGGGCCTGACCGTCAAGGCGTTCGAGAAGGGCGGCGGGGTCGGCGGCACCTGGTACTTCAACCGCTACCCCGGCGCCAAGTCCGACACCGAGGGCTTCGTCTACCGCTACTCCTTCGACCGGGACCTGCTGCAGGAGTGGGACTGGTCGACCCGCTACCTCGACCAGCCGGACGTGCTCGCCTACCTCGAGCACGTCGTCGAGCGGTTCGACCTCGGTCGCGACATCACGCTGAACACCGAGGTCACCGGCGCGACGTTCGACGAGGACACCGCACTCTGGACGGTGCGCACCGCCGACGGCGCGCAGCTGACCAGCCGCTACCTCGTCAACGCCCTCGGTCTGCTGGCGCGCAGCAACATGCCCGACATCCCCGGCCGGGACTCCTTCGCCGGACGGCTGGTGCACACCAACGCCTGGCCCGAGGACCTCGACATCACCGGCAAGCGGGTCGGGGTGATCGGCACCGGCTCCACCGGCACCCAGTTCATCGTCGCCGCCGCTCGGATGGCCGAGCACCTCACCGTCTTCCAGCGCTCCCCGCAGTACTGCGTCCCCTCCGGGAACGGCCCCGTCGACCAGGCCGAGGTCGCGCGCACGAAGGAGAACTTCGACGAGATCTGGCACCAGGTCCGCAACTCCGTGGTGGCCTTCGGGTTCGAGGAGAGCACCGTCGAGGCCATGAGCGTGTCGGAGGAGGAGCGGCGCCGGGTGTTCCAGGAGAACTGGGACAAGGGCAACGGCTTCCGGTTCATGTTCGGGACGTTCTGCGACATCGCCACGAACCCCGAGGCCAACGCCGCCGCCGCGGCGTTCATCCGGTCGAAGATCGGCGAGATCGTCGAGGACCCGGAGACCGCCCGCAAGCTCACCCCGACCGACCTCTACGCCAAGCGGCCGCTGTGCAACGAGGGCTACTACGAGACCTTCAACCGGGACGACGTCGAGCTGGTCTCGATCAAGGAGAACCCGATTCGGGAGATCACCCCGGCCGGCGTGCGCACCGCCGACGGGGTCGAGCACGAGCTGGACGTGCTGGTGTTCGCCACCGGCTTCGACGCCGTCGACGGCAACTACCGGGCCATGGACCTCCGCGGACGCGGCGGTCGCCACATCGACGAGCACTGGGAGGCGGGCCCGACCAGCTACCTGGGTGTGTCGAAGGCGGGCTTCCCGAACATGTTCATGATCCTCGGCCCGAACGGCCCGTTCACCAACCTGCCGCCGAGCATCGAGGCCCAGGTCGAGTGGATCGCCGCGCTCGTCGCCGACGCCGAGCGCGACGGCGTACGCACGATCGAGCCGACGCAGGAGGCCGAGGCCGGCTGGACCGCCACCTGCGAGGAGATCGCGAACATGACCCTGTTCCCGCAGGCCGACTCGTGGATCTTCGGTGCCAACATCCCCGGCAAGCGCAACGCCGTCATGTTCTACATGGCCGGCATCGGCGCCTACCGCGGGCAGCTCGCCGAGGTCGCGGACGCCGGCTACAAGGGTTTCGAGCGCCAGGAGGCCTGAGCACCCGGGGACCGGCGGGGCCCGTTCACGGGTCCCGCCGGTCCGCCGTCGGCAAGACCTCCGCCGCCGTCGCCAGCACGCGGTGCAGGGCGGGAGCCTCGTCGTCCTCGCGCCGGATCAGGTACACCGTGACCGGCGGCAGCGGGTCTGCGACCTCGGCGATGTGCACGCCGTCGAGCGGCAGGGTCGCCACGGCGCTGGCCGAGGTGAAGTGCAGGCCCGCCCCGGCCGCGACCAGCGCGATCGAGGTCCAGGTGTCCGGCGAGATCTGCGCGAGACGCGGTGTGAAGCCCAACGCCTGGCAGTGGGTGACCAGGATGGCGCGGACCGCCGACCCGAACGACTCCGGGAAGGCGACGAACGGCTCGTCGCGCAGATCCGTCAGCCGCACCGGTCCGCCCCGGGCCAGGCGGTGCCCCTCGGGCAGCGCGAGGACGAAGCGGTCGGTGGCGATCGGCCGCGCCGACACCCCGGCCGGCGGCTCGGCGAAGCGCGCGAGCACGAGGTCGCTGTCCTGGTTCAGCAGGTCCGCCACCGCGGAAGCGCCGTAACGGCCGGGCTGGAACTCCAGATCGATCAGCGGATGGCGTTCCCGCACGGCCCGGGAGAGGGTCCCGACCGCCGGGTGTGCGGAGGGCCCGGCGAAGCCGATCCGGACCCGACCGCCGCGCCCCTCCTGCGCCGCCGCGACCGCCGCCCGCACCTCCTGCTCCGCCGCGAGCATCCGCTGCGCCCGCTCCAGCAGCGCCGATCCGGCCGCGGTCAGCTCGACGCGCCGGGTCGTGCGCGCGAACAGCACCGCGCCGAGGTCCTCCTCCAGGGCCTTGATCGTGCGACTCAGGTAGGGCTGCGCCAGGCGCAGCCGCTCGGCCGCGCGACCGAAGTGCAGCTCCTCGGCGACGGCCACGAAGGCGCGGAGGTGATGCGAGTCCACCCGGCCCCTTTCATGTGGATGAGGCAACAATAGTGCGCGAATCGGTCTTGGACTTGCAACAGATCGCGCGGCACCGTGGAGGCATGACAGAGGTGTCCGCCGAGGACTTCGAGTCCATCCGCCGCCAGGTGCGCGACTTCGTCCGCAACGACGTCGTCCCCCGCGAGATCGAGATCATGAAGACCGACAGCATCCCGGACGACCTGCGGCGGGCCGCCGCCGACATGGGGCTGTTCGGGTACGCGATCCCCGCGGAGTGGGGCGGGCTGGGTCTCGACCTCGCCCAGGACGTCGAACTGGCCATGGAGTTCGGCTACACCACCCTGTCCCTGCGTTCGATGTTCGGCACCAACAACGGCATCGCCGGTCAGGTGCTGGTCGGGTTCGGCACCGACGCCCAGCGCAAGACCTGGCTCGAGCGCATCGCCTCCGGCGAGGTCGTCGCGTCCTTCGCCCTCACCGAGCCCGGCGCCGGTTCCAACCCCGCGGGCCTGCGCACCCGGGCCCGCCGCGACGGCGACGACTGGGTGATCGAGGGGCAGAAGCAGTTCATCACCAACGCCCCCCTCGCCGGCCTGTTCGTCGTGTTCGCCCGCACCGCCGACCCCCGGCCAGGCAACCCCGGGATCGCGGTGTTCCTCGTCCCGGCGGACACCCCAGGCGTCACCGTCGGCCCGAAGGACCACAAGATGGGCCAGGAGGGTGCCTGGACCTCCGACGTCACCTTCACCGACGTCCGGGTCCCCGCCGACGCCCTGGTCGGCGGGGACGAGGCCACCGGCTACCAGGCCGCCATGACCTCCCTGGCCCGAGGCCGCGTGCACATCGCCGCACTCGCCGTCGGCACCGCGCAGCGGGCCCTGGACGAGTCCGTCGCCCACGCCACCCAGAACACCCAGGGCGGCACCCGAATCGGGGAGTTCCAGCTGGTCCAGGCCATGCTCGCCGACATCCAGACCGGTGTGCTCGCCGGCCGGGCCATGGTCCGCGACGCGGCCCGGGCCTACGTCTCCGGCGAGGACCGCCGGATCGCCCCCTCTGCCACCAAGCTGTTCTGCACCGAGATGGCAGGCAGGGCCGCTGACCTGGCCGTGCAGGTGCACGGCGGCTCCGGCTACATGCGCGAGATCCCCGTCGAACGCATCTACCGCGACGTTCGGCTGCTCCGTCTCTACGAGGGCACCAGCGAGATCCAGCGCCTCATCGTCGGCGGCGGGCTCGTCCGCGCAGCGCTGAAGAACTCCTGAACCGTTCCCCGGGGGGTCACCGTCGTCGCCCTCGAACACGCGGTAGCCGCCGGTGATACCCGCGCCGGACGCGATCCCGCGCGGTGAGCAGGTCAATCGCCGGCCTCCCAGCTGGGCAGGGCGAGCACGGTGCTCATCCGCTCCAGTTCGCTGCGGTGTAGAGCGCTCAGTTCGGCGAGGATCTGCTCGCCGTCCGAGGTCAGGCCGACCCGGACCACTCGGTGATCGTCGGGATCCGGGATCCGCCGCACGAGCTTCTGGCCCTGGGCCCGGTTCACCAGTTCGACGGTGCTGTGGTGGCGCAGTTGCAGCCGTTCGGCCAGCTCGCCCACGGTGGCCCACTCGCGTCCGGGGAAGCCCTTGAGCGCGAGCAGCAACTGGTACTGCTGCGGGGTGATCCCGTGGCGGCGCACGGTCTCCTCGCTGAACCGGAGGTAGCGACGGATGCCGAAGCGGAACCGGGCCAAGGCCTCGAAGTCCTGCTTGGTCAGCGGTGTCGGCGCCGGTCCGTCCTCCTCCTGCACGGTCACAGTGTGATGTGACCACCTCCCGACCCGGAACCGGGTCATCCTTGCCGTTTCTATCGTATTACGATATAACTCGGGTGTGCGCCTGTGATGTAGGAGGTGCGTGGTGTTCGACGAACATGCGTGCAGCGTGCGGTGGTGCCTGCTGCTTCTCGGTACGCCGGGCGGGGCGCTGGCGGCGATGTCGACCACCGGGCTGGTGTGGCTGGCCTGGCGGTACCCGAACGTCTTCACCGGCTCGTCCCCGTCCTGACCACCGTCTCCCGGCGCTGCGCCTGTGTGATCCGCCGGCGCGGCAGTCCTGCACGCCAGAGCATCTCCCGATCGGAGGCACTGATGATCGTTGTCTGGGTTCTGCTCGCAGTGGGGGCGCTGTGCCTCGTGGGCGCCGCCACCAGCGTCCGCGTGGTGCAGGAGTTCGAGCGGGGGGTGGTGTTCCGGTTCGGCCGGGTGCGCCCGCGGACCCTGGGACCGGGACTTGCGCTGCTGGTCCCGGTGGCCGACCACCTGCACAAGGTCAGTCTGCAGGTGATCACCCTGCCGATCCCGGCCCAGGACGGGATCACCAGCGACAACGTCACCGTCCGGGTCGACGCCGTCGTCTACTACCGCGTGGTCGACCCGGTCCGGGTGGCCGTCGACGTCCAGGACTACGGCTCGGCGATCCTGCAGGTCGCCCAGGCGTCGCTGCGCTCGATCATCGGCAAGAGCGAGCTCGACGACCTGCTGTCCAACCGCGAGCGGCTCAACCAGGGCCTCGAGCTGATGATCGACAACCCGGCGGTCGGCTGGGGCGTGCACATCGACCGTGTGGAGATCAAGGACGTGGTGCTGCCGGAGTCGATGAAGCGCTCGATGTCGCGGCAGGCCGAGGCCGAGCGCGAGCGCCGCTCCCGGGTGATCACGGCCGAGGGCGAGCTGCAGGCCTCCAAGCAGCTCGCGGAGGCGGCCCAGGTGATGGCCGCCAATCCCGCCGCGCTGCAGCTGCGGCTGCTGCAGACCGTCGTCGAGGTGGCGGCGGAGAAGAACTCCACCCTGGTCCTGCCCTTCCCCGTCGAGCTGCTGCGGTTCCTGGAGAGGTCGACGCCGACCAATTCAGCCGCGAAGGACACGACACGGACGGGGTCTGCACCGGCCGACGTGCCAGGCGCGATGTCGGACGCGGAGGTGGCGGCTGCGCCCTGAGTCGCTGCATCGCGGGGGACGTCGTCGTCGGCGTCAGCGCACATCCGTCTTCGCTCGCCGCCCTGGACGGGGCCACGGGCGGAAGCGTCGGCGCGACGTACGGAGCTGCGGGTCGTGCATGCGCAGCATCGCGCACGCCCACACTCCACCGGATTCCCCGGCCTACAGCGAAGCCTGGTCGACCATCGCGGGTGGGAGCGTCGAACGCGCGCTGCAGGCCGCTCGAGCCGAGCTCCCCGATGTCCCGGTGACCATCTCGATCGACACCGCCGCTCCGGCCGACGGCACCCGTTGCCGACGCGTCGGCAGGCATCACGGCAGTGCGGCGCGGGCCGGACGGGAGACCCGTCCCCCGTCGCACCGAGTATCTCGATGATCAAGCTAATATCCGAGCGTGCGCCCTTCTTCGGGTGATTCGTCACCTTCGCCGACTTCTGACCCTGCTGCGGCCGCTCGGGGGTCGAGGCCCCTCGGCCGGGGAGGCACCTCGGATCCGAGGGAGGGTCGGGCACCTGCGGTGCGTCGCTGGCTGGTGCTGGCGATCGTGCTGCTGGCCTGGCTCGCCGTCGGCGGGATCGGGGGCCCGTTCCAGGGACGTCTGGCGGAGGTGCAGACCAACGACAGCAGCACGTTCCTGCCCGCGGATGCCGAGTCGACCAGGGCGGCGCAGGAGCAGCAGCGCTTCACCGGCGCCCAGCCGCTGCCCGCCGTCGTGGTCTACGAGCGGCCCGCCGGGTTGACGACGCAGGACCTCGAGGCGATCCGCACGCACGCTGCCGAGGCCGCGGGGCAGCCCGGGGTCGAGGGCGTCTCGCCGGTGATCCCGGCGCCGGACGGGGCGGCCGCGCAGTTCGTCGTCTCCTACCCGGCGCCGGCCCGCGGTGAGCTCGACGAGACGGTTCCGGAGCTGCGTGAGAGCCTGGCGGCGGATCTGCCTGCCGGCCTGGTCCTGCACGTCACCGGTCCGGCCGGGCTGGCCGCGGACCTGGCCGCGGCGTTCTCGGGGATCGACGGTCTGCTGCTGGCCGTGGCCGCCGGGGTCGTCGCGTTGATCCTGCTGTTCGTCTACCGCAGCCCGCTGCTCCCGGTCCTGGTCCTGCTGTCCGCGGGCCTTGCGCTGTGTCTGGCGGTGATCGCGGTCTACCTCCTCGCGGACGCGGATCTGATCACGCTGTCGGGCCAGACCCAGGGCATCCTGTTCATCCTGGTCGTCGGTGCGGCGACCGACTACGCGCTGCTGCTGATCGCCCGGTATCGCGAGGAGCTGCGCCGCGCCGAGGGCGTGTGGGTCGCGATGCGCACCGCCTACCGCGCCACCGTCGAGCCCGTGCTCGCCTCCGCCGGGACCGTGATCCTGGGGCTGTTGTGCCTGCTGTTGTCCGGGCTCAACTCCAACCGCGGCCTCGGCCCGGTCGCCGCACTCGGCATCGTCGCGGCCGTTCTCGCCTCCCTGACATTCCTGCCCGCCGGCCTGCTGCTGTTCGGGCGTGCCGCGTTCTGGCCCTTCCGTCCGCGCCCGGGCACCGCGGAGGCGTCGGCCGGGCTGTGGGCACGGGTCGCGGATGCCGTCGGCCGTCGACCGCGGCGGCTGTGGATCAGCACCGCCGTCGTGCTCGGCGCGCTGGCCGCGTTCGTGCCGCAGTTCCAGGCCTCCGGAGTGGCGCAGTCGGACTTCTTCGTCGACAAGTCCGCGGTCGACTCCGTGCAGGGGCAGGACGCGCTGAGCCGCCACTTCCCCGGCGGCACCGGCTCGCCGGCAATCCTCCTCATCGAGGCGGCCGCCGAGGAGCGCGTCGTCGAGACCGCCCGCGCCGTGCCCGGGGTCGTGTCGGTGGAACGCGGGTCCGACCAGGTCGTGGACGGCCGGGTGCAACTCGATGCCGTGCTCGCCGATCCCGCCGACAGCGAGGCCGCCGTCGCGACCGTCGACCGGTTGCGCCAGGACCTGGTCGCGATTCCCGAGGCGGGCGCGCTCGTCGGCGGGGTCACGGCGACCCAGCTCGACACCCAGGACACGGCGGCCCACGACCTGCAGGTCGTCGTACCCGCGGTGCTGCTGGTCGTGTTCGTGGTGCTGGCCCTGCTGCTGCGCGCGCTGGTCGCGCCGTTGCTGCTGATCGCCTCCGTGGTGCTGTCCTTCGCCGCCACCCTCGGCGTCGGCGCCGTGGTGTTCAACCACGTCCTCGGCCTACCGGGCGCGGACCCGAGCGTGCCGCTGTTCGCGTTCGTCTTCCTCG
Source organism: Pseudonocardia halophobica (assembly GCF_050948485.1). Classification (NCBI taxonomy): domain Bacteria; kingdom Bacillati; phylum Actinomycetota; class Actinomycetes; order Pseudonocardiales; family Pseudonocardiaceae; genus Pseudonocardia; species Pseudonocardia halophobica. The sequence goes on from NZ_CP192046.1 coordinate 4,933,456, forward strand.
TCGCCCTCGGCGTGGACTACAACATCTTCCTGATGAGTCGGGTCCGGGAGGAGACCCTGCAGGCCGGGACCCGGACCGGGGTGATCCGCGGCCTGAGCGTGACCGGAGGAGTGATCACCTCCGCCGGGGTCGTGCTGGCCGCGACCTTCGCCGCCCTGGCCGTGCTCCCGATCCTGTTCCTCGTCCAGATCGCCTTCCTCGTCGCGGTCGGCGTCCTCGTCGACACCCTCGTCGTGCGCTCCGTCCTGGTTCCGGCACTCGCTCTGGACATCGGCCGACCGATCTGGTGGCCCGCCACCCCGGAAGGGCGTGCGAACCCTCATGCCGCCCCGTGACGGTCGGGCCGTCCGCGCTGATGCGACCACTGGCTCGCCGATGCCGACCTTCTGGATGCCCGACCCGGTGTGCAGCAGAAGCCGGGTCACCGGTCAGGATGCAGGGGCCGACGAAGAGCGGCAGAGCGGCGAAAGGGTACGGACGGTACGACATGCACAAGGCGCTGCAGCCGATCTACGAGCGGGTGCTGTCCCGCAACCCGGGCGAGACGGAGTTCCACCAGGCCGTCCGTGAGGTGCTGGAGAGCATCGGCCCCGCTGTGGACAAGCACCCCGAGTACGCCGACGCGAAGATCGTCGAGCGGATCTGCGAGCCGGAGCGGCAGATCATCTTCCGCGTGCCGTGGGAGGACGACCACGGCGGGATCCACATCAACCGCGGGTTCCGGGTCGAGTTCAACAGCGCGCTGGGCCCGTACAAGGGCGGGCTGCGGTTCCACCCGACGGTGCTGCTGGGCACGGTGAAGTTCCTCGGCTTCGAGCAGGTGTTCAAGAACGCGCTGACCGGGCTGCCGATCGGCGGCGGGAAGGGCGGCTCGGACTTCGACCCGCGCGGCCGCTCGGACCGCGAGGTCATGCGGTTCTGCCAGAGCTTCATGCTCGAGCTCTACCGCCACATCGGCGAGTACACCGACGTGCCGGCCGGCGACATGGGCGTGGGCGGGCGCGAGCTCGGGTACCTGTTCGGCCAGTACAAGCGCATCACCAACCGCTACGAGTCCGGGGTACTGACCGGCAAGGGCCTGCTCTACGGCGGTGCGCAGGTCCGCCGTGAGGCCACCGGGTACGGCAGCGCGTTCTTCGTCGAGCAGATGCTGCGAGTGCGCGGCCAGTCGTTCGAGGGCAAGGACGTGGTGGTCTCCGGCTCGGGCAACGTCGCGATCTACACGATCGAGAAGGTCCACGAGCTCGGCGGGCGCGTCGTCGCCTGTTCCGACTCGGGAGGCTTCGTGCACGACCCCGACGGCATCGACCTGGAGCTGCTCAAGGACGTCAAGGAGGTCCGCCGGGAGCGGATCAGCGCCTATGCGGACAAGGCGTCGAGCGCGACCTTCGTCGACGGCGGCTCGATCTGGGAGGTGCCCTGCCAGGTGGCGCTGCCCTCGGCCACCCAGAACGAGCTCGACGCCGCCGGTGCGGCCGCGCTGGTGCGCAACGGCTGCCTGGCCGTCGGCGAGGGCGCCAACATGCCCACCACGCCCGACGCGGTGCGGGTGCTCCATGAGGCCGGGGTCGCGTTCGGCCCGGGCAAAGCCGCCAACGCCGGCGGGGTGGCCGCCTCGGCGCTGGAGATGCAGCAGAACGCCTCCCGGGACTCCTGGACCTTCGAGCACTCCGAGGCCCGGCTGCGCGACATCATGATCGACATTCATGCCCGCTGCCACCAGACCGCGGAGGAGTACGGGGCTCCCGGGAACTACGTCGCCGGGGCGAACATCGCTGGCTACGCCCGGGTGGCCGAGGCCATGCTCGCCCTGGGCCTCATCTGATCGTCGGACCAACCGCCGAGGCCCACCACGCAGAGCGGCAGACGGTGGTGTCGGCGAGGAGCTCGTGGGCGAGGGCCGCCCCGAGCTTCTCGGCGTTGTCCCTGTCTCCTGGCGGACGCACGCAACAGCGCGCCGTCGCCCACCTCTCCGATCCCCACGACCGCGCGCAGCGACCGCTCCACCACGCGGCCGGCGTCGTCGAGGTCCTCGACGACGTCCGCGTGCGCGGCCACCGGTGCGCTGCAGCCGGCCTCGAGGGTCGCGAGCACCGCGCGCTCGGCGGTGACCGCCGCGCGCACTCCCGCGTCGTCGAGCGTCGCGGCGAGGAAGCGGGCCAGCTCCTCGTCCTCCGCCGGCACTCGATCGCGGCATGTCGGAGTAGTCGATGAGCCCGTCGTCGGTGGTCACGTGGCCTGGAGGAGGCGGGCGAGGTAGAGCAGGGTTCGTTCGTCGCTCCCGGCGCAACCGGTGGCGACCAGTTGCAGGCCGACGGGAAGCCCTACCCCGGGGGCAGGGACGGACACAGCGGGCCATCCGAGCAGGTTGAACGGCAGAGTCAGCTCCAGCAGCGCTGCTGCGACCGTGGTGCGCTCCTGTCCGACGGTCACGAACTGCGCTCCCAGCGGTGTGGCGCGGATGCGGGTGGTCGGGGTCAACAGGACGTCGACGTCGGCCAGGTGCGTGCTGAGGGTCCCCGACAACCGTCGCGCCGTCTGCTTGGCCTGCTGGTAGTCGTGTTCGCGGTACTCGGCACAGGACTTCAGGCCGGCCTCGGTGGCGGGCTGGTAGTCCGCGGCCCGCTCGGCGAGTGTGCCGGCGTGCACCGCGTAGGCCTCACGGCCCAGGATCGGCATGTATGTGGCGGCGAGCTGCCCGATCTCGGGGGTGCTGACGGGTACGACGTGGATCTCCGCCGCGTCGAGCGCGTGCGCGGCGCGGGCCACGGCGAGCGAGATGATGGGATCGGTCTCGGACCAGTACCGGTCGTAGGGCACGCCGACGCGCAGCCGTCGCGGCGGTCCGACCGGGTCCTGCGGTCCTGGTGCGGCGAGGACCTCCCAGCCGGCGAGGGCTGCGTACGGGTCGGCGGCGAGGAGCCCGACGTGGTCAAGGGACGGGGACAAGGGGAACACGCCTCGCGTCGGCAGCGCCCCCCATCTGGGTTTGAGGCCGAGCACGCCGCACAGCGCGGCGGGGATCCGCACGCTGCCGCCGGTGTCGGTGCCGATGGCGAGCGGGAGGTGACCGGCAGCGACCGCGGCGGCCGGCCCCGAGGACGATCCCCCGGTGATCCGGCCGAGATCGTGGGGGTTGCGGGCCGGTCCGGGGGCGGCCACGTCGCCGGTGGGGCCGTGCCCGAACTCGTGGGTGTGCAGTTTCCCGACCACGATGGCGCCGGCTCGGCGTAGCCGCGCGACGACGGCTGCGTCGGCGCGGGCCGGTGGCGCCTCCGCCCGGACGGCGGAGCCGGCGCGGGTCGGTAGCCCGGCGACGTCGATGAGGTCCTTGACCCCGATCGCGACGCCGTGCAGGGGGCTGCGCGGCCCGCGCCGGCGTAGTTCGACAGCGAGCGCGGCCGCGTCCCGCAGGGCTCGCTCCTCGTCGAGGGCGACCACCGCGTTGTGCGGATCGTGTCGGAGCCGCTGCAGAACCGATTCCACGTGCTCGACGGGGGTCAGGTCACCGTCGGCGAACCCGACCTGCAACGCGGCGAGGGCGCCCGGCGCGTCCGCGCGCACTACGGAGCTGTGCTGCTCGGGCCGGCTCATCGCAGCGGCCGGAAGGCGTGCAGCTCGTACGGGGCGGTGCCGGTGACGACAGCCTCGGCGAGCAGCCGGCCGGTGAGGGGGCCGAGGACGATGCCCCACATGCCGTGCCCCCCGGCGGCGAAGACCCGCGGCGACGAGGTGGGGCCGACCACGGGGAGCCCGTCCGGGGTGCACGGGCGGGACCCGACCCATTCGTCGCGGCGGTCGTCGAGGTCCACCCCCTGCAGGAAGGGCCGGGCAGCGGCCACGATCGCCTGGACGCGGCGCTGGTCGAGGGGCTCGTCCGGGTCGCGGAACTCCATCATCCCGGCGATCCGCAGCCGGTCACCGAGCGGGGTGCAGGCGATGCGCTGCACGGGAAGATAGATCGGGCCCTCGGGCAGGTGTCGCGCCGGCACGGTGAAGCTGTAGCCGCGGCCGGCCTGTACCGGCACGCGGACGCCGAACGGGTAGCCCAGCTCGGGCAGCCAAGCGCCCGTTGCGATCACTGCGGCGTCATAGCGGTGGATCGCCTTGCGGCAGCGGACGAAGACGTGGTGGCCGTCGTCATGCAGGCCCAGGACCCGGCTGTGCTCACTGATGAGGGCCCCGCGGGCGCGGACGGCGTCGGCGAGCGCGGCGAGGTACTGCGGGGGGTCGATGAACCGCTGGTCGTGCAGCTGCACCGCCGCCGTGACGTGGTCGGTGAGGATCGGGGCACGTTCACGTGCCTGCGGCCCGGTGAGGACGTCGTAGCCGACCTTCTGCCCGAGCTGCTCCAGCTCGCCGAGCTCCTCGAGCAGCGCTGTACGTTCGCCGTCGTGGGCGAAGCACACCAGGAACGGATCGGCGGGCCGGGTCGGGCCCTCGACGCCGCCGGCGGCGAGTTCGTCGAACGCGTCGAGGGCCTGCCGATTGACGCTGCGGTAAGCGACCATCCCCCGCCGCCACCGGCGGGTGGTGCAGTTGCGGGCGAAGCCGGTGAGGAAGCGCCACAGGCTCGCCTCGAGACTGATCGGCACATACACCGGGGAGGCCGGGTCGAGCGCGGCCCGCAGCCCGTAGCGCAGCACGGCCGGCTCGGGGAGCGGCATGGTCAGGGCGGGGGTGAGCCACCCGGCGTTGCCCCACGACGACCCGGCGGCGACCTGGCGGCGCTCGAAGACGTCGACGTCGACGCCGCGTTGCTGCAGGAACCATGCGGTGGCCAGGCCGACCATGCCGGCGCCGACGACGGCGACCCGCCCGGCGTGGCGCGGAGGTTGGTCTATCTCCTCGACCGAGCAGCGAAAGCGCCCAGCACGCTGCGTCGGCGCGTTCCCGTCCGCCTCGGCCGCTCCGGCGGCACTGCCTCCGGGACCGCTGTCGGGGCGGGTCCGCGGGCCGTGATCTGCGTCTGGCTGCTGAGTGGGGTTCACCGTCCGCCCTCCTCGACCTCGATGTGCACGGTCTTCAGCCAGCCGACCGCCGCGGCCAGGGCCGCGACGATGACCGCGGGCGCGGCGATCCCCAGGACGAGCAAGCCGACCGCGAGGACGCCGAGGGCGACGACCGGCCCGCTGGGGCGAAATCGGGCGTCGGCGCGGTGGCGTTCCGCAGGCAGCCGCTGCTGCCCATCGCCGAGGCGGTCCGCGAAGGCAGGGTCGTCGGAGCGGAGTCGGCGCTCGACCTCACCGAGCAGATGCCGCTCATGGTTGCTCAGCATGGTGCTTCTCCTCATCAATGCCGCGCACATCATTCGTAGAGCCCTACGGGTCGACTACCAGTTGGCGGGGGGATCGCTCGCCGGGAAAGACTGCTCACCCCACTCCTGAACGATGTCGTGATTGTTGCTGCCCGGATTCGACGACGGGTCGGTGTGCAGATTTACCACCATGTCGAGGCCGTGCGTGGTTGCGGCGAGAATCCATCGAGAAGCTGAAGCGTGCCCATCGATCCGAGTGAGAGGAACACCGGAAAGGGCGCAGCCGTTGCGCATGATTATCTCCATAAGGTGCTGACAGGCAAGCACGCAGGCAGTGCTCGCGCGATTCTGCTGAGTCGGACCTGGGTCGAGGCGACCTGTTCCTTTGCGGCTATCGGGCAGCGTCCATCGGCTTGGCCTACTTCGTGCGCTGGCTGCTGATTCGAGATGGGGTCCGGGTACGGACGACCTCGGCAGGCTCGGGCGAGCGGGCCATGGAGCGCCCACCGAGCTCGGCGAGCAGCCGTGCTCGGATCGCCCGCCGCCGGTCGGGCTCCTGTCCGCCGAGCACGCCCTGCGCCCCGGTGACCAGGACCCAGTCGAGGCAGGTGGCCTGGACCGGGCATCGCCGGCACAGCCGCGGATCGTCGGTGCCGCGTGGATGAGAGCCACGCCCGCCTACGCCCACGATCACCCGCGGCCGCACAGCCGACTCCACAGCACACCCCTTCGCTCGAAGAAACCCGCGTACGCGGCCCGGCAGATCGCCGGGGGCCTGACCGGTACGAGAACGTGGTGGTGGGCCTGCCGACGAGGGTGACTGCCGAGTCCCTCGGCAGGCCCACCACCCACCATGCCCGCAGAACCCCGCGGCGGGCAGGTCGCGGGTCCGCAACCTCGACCGATCTCTGGTTGCCGAGCATCGGCAATCTCGCGGCTGTCCGTGCAGTTGTGGTAGATGTGGCGTCGCGGGCGATGCGACGGTCGTGGCGACCCTGGTGCCGAGGTCCGGAAATCGGGTCGCAGATGGTCGACGCGGCAGCGTGACGGGCTACCGGTCCCCGTCGTTGAGCACGGCCCGACGCGCCCCAGGGCCGTGCTCATTTGCATCTGCGCGCAGCGCGTCACCTGTCTTCGGTGCGCGACATCCCCTTGACGGAGTCTTCTCGAGGAGTGGAACCACATGACCGAGACGCAGGTGTGGTTGGCGCAGAGCGCCGGCGGGATGAGTATCAGCTGTCGAGCGAGCAGGTGAACGGTGTTCTTCGGATGGGGTCGGAAGCAGCGTGACGGAGCATTTCCTCGCGTCGGTGGACCGACCGTGTTGTGGGTGGACGGGCTTCTGGGCGCCGCGGTCCGCGGCCCCGCGGGCGAGCATCTGGGACACCTGCGCGACCTGGGGCTGAAGCGAACCCGCGGTAGCCCCCACGTCGACACGATCCTGGTGGACAGGGGCGGGTACTGCTTCACGTTGCCCTCGGAGGCCGTGACGTCGTGGGGTGACTCGCGACTGCGGGTACACACCGCGCGGCAACCGCCGGCTCCGTCGCCCCTGTCGTTCGATCCGCAGCGGGAGTGGCTCGCCGATGCCGTCCTGGGCAAACCCGTGCTGACCACGCCGGTGCAGACCAAGCCCGAACGCGTGCGCGACGTCGGACTTCGTCAGGAACGGGACGACCGATGGATCGTCTGGATGATCGACACCCGGCCGGCATGGCTGCGGCGGCTCGGCTTCCCGCGTCGGCTCACCCCCTGGACCGTGCGGACCCGCAGGAGCGTGGCCGGCCGCCCCAGCCCAGTCGTTCGGCCTGGCTCACCGGCCACGGCCGCGACCACTCGAATGCGCAGTGGACGTCGAGGATCCGGCGCTGCCTGAGTCGCTGTCCCCGCTCGACGCAACTGCTCGGATCTCCCCGACAGCGAGCCGTGGGAAGGAACGCGCCATGTGGATCTACCGAGGTAGATCCTGCAGATCGTCGGTCCGGAGCTGGTGTCGGCTACAGCTCGCAACCTGGCCGGTGCCGCACCGCCGTGAGCGCTTCCGCGGTCCTGCTGCTGCCGTACGAGAGCCCTGACGCCGTCCTGTCGGTGCTGCGGCTGCACGCAACCCTGCACCGGCCGCAAGCGCCGACCAGGGCCGGACACGTCGCACATCGATCAGCAGGTGCCCGGGAAGGGTCACGGGCATCCTGCGCAGATCGAGCGGGCACCGGACGATCCGGGGCCTGCGCCCGGGCCCGGCGCCACGGGACGTGCCGGTGACCTCCGGACGGGCGACCCCGGGATCAAGGCCGCGCAGGAGGTCACTGCCCCCAGACCCGACCGCGCCGGTCGACCAGCTGCACCCCGTCAGGCAGGCCGGCCGCCAGGCACGACCGCACCGTCGAGGCCACACCGACGACGACGACCCGAGCGGGCGCGGCGAGGTCCTTCAGCAGCCGGATCAGCAACAGCAGCTGCGCACACACCGCCGGGCCGAGCACCGGCAGCGCGGACAGGTCCACGGTCACCGGGACGCCCGCCTGCTCGGAGGCACCGCTCACGCGGATGCGCTCCTGGTGGGCTCGTCGCACCAGCCTCGGGACGCTACGCGGCATCGACACCGCGTCCGCGTCGGTCACCGCAACGGTGACCGACGCGGGCTCGGGTGCGCCGGCACGGGTTCCGGGCCGGGCATCGGTTCGCGGCGTGATGCCCATGCGGGACGCAGCCGAGATCGCCCGTGGCGCCACCTCCGGAGGCTCGACAACGGTGGTCACCGCGCCTCCCCGAGCACTGGGGACGTAGTAACCACCGTGTGCCCTGGCGACGACCGGAGCCCGGGCAGGGCCGGCGCGGGGCTCGAGCCACGTGGCGCGGGCCGGGCGTCGGGAAGGTCGGCCGCCAGCAGCTGCGTCGCCAGTGCGAGTGCGGCACGGCAGACATAGGGCGGCAGGCCCGGGTCGTCGTGGGCCAGGCCCGCGGCGAGTTGTTGGAGAAGGCGCACCGTGGCGGAGCGGACGTTCGTCCCGCAGTGGGCAGCTACCGGTGGAGCCGACCGTAGCCTCGCCGCGGCCGCCATCAACGTCGCCGGGCCTGCTTCGCACGGATGCACGTTTGACCTCCTCCGACCCGGCACCTGCCGGACCAGGAACACGACAACGACCACGCCACTCCCATGCCGTGTCGGAGCCGGCCAACAGGGAGGGCCTCACTGCAACGGTGCCCTCGTCACCCGACTCGCCGCAGGAGCTGACCGCGCCCAAGTCTCCGGCCATGAAACTGCCGTACTCCGGCAGGTTCGGGGTCGGACGCCGAGCACCCTCGTAGGGCCCGGCGGGGAGAGGAGAGAGACGACCCGTACACCTGAGAAGTCGCCGTGGATGCCCGACCGGCATGGCGAGGCCGCGTGGTTGCTGCGCGTGGCGCAGGGAGCCGGCGGCGGCGTGCCGGTCGAGTTGCCCGATGGGTTCCTGTCGGTGCTCGTCGAGGCCGCCACCACCGGACGCTGCCCGGACAAGGCCGAGCTCGACGCGGTCGGGCTCAACGGCCGGGGAGGCGTAGGCCGCGGGCGAGGTGGGACTCCTGCCGGGGTCCGGCAGCTTCACGGTGTCGTTGTTGGTCGGTCAGCCCCCCTGCCGTGACGTCGGTCGCGCGGCATCGTGGACCGCGTCCAGGAGGTGCCTGGATCGGGCATGCGGGTGTCCTCCTCAGTCCTTTGCCGACTCCCGCATGCCCGCCCCAGCCGGCCCACGGCGGTGCGTCGGGTGCCGATTCGGGCGAAGAAGATGCGGAAGGAGCTCATTGATGACGTCTGCTCGTCAGCGGGTGATCGTCGGCGTGGCCGGGCCGCTGACACCCTGCAGGCCTTGCGGGTGGCCGCCGACTCCACGCGCGAGCGCGACGCCATGCTCTACGCCGTCTGCCCGGTCCTCGTCGTCCCCGCCCCCGAGATGGCCCACGACCTGCACGGAGCGGTCCGCCGCACCCGCCGCTTCACCCGGGTACCGGCCGACCGGACGGTGTGAGGTGGCAGTCGTCCCCGCGCTCCTGCGGCTCCGCCTTCCCGACCATGCCGAACGGGGGCACGCCGAAGCCGTTGCCCTCGCCGCCATCACCATTCACGTGCCGGCCAGCCCGGAGCTCGATCTCATCCCCGAGCTCAGCAGCGGCCCCGGCACGGAGTCCGGCACCACCGGAGCGGCGATGCGCGTCTGGACCTACTCCCTGCTACTGCGCGCATCACTGCACACACACATCGGGCCGGATCAGCTCGTACAAGCAGCTGGGCACGCAGCCGACCAGGCTCTGCTCGCCGAGTACGGCGCCCCTGCCGCAGCAGGCGCGGTACTGGCCTGCACCGCCGAGCAGCTTGCAACGTGCCGACGGGCCGCGGTCGGCGCCCCGGCCCACCCCGGCAGGCGCTGATGCAGCCCCCCACCACCCCCGGAACCCGCTCGACCCGGCGGCCACAGGAGCAGACCACGCATCCGAGCACGCTCGGCAACCGCGGCCGACGCAGCTCGCGAAACCGTCGGGACCGCGGAGTCCACACCCTGGACCCCGCGCTGCTGAACCTGCTGGAACGAACCCGGTCCCGCATCGAGCACGAGACGGCGGAGCTGACCGACCAGTTCTATGCCGCGCTGTTCACCCGAGCCCCGGGACTGCGCACGCTGTTCCCGCTCGACTCCCACGGCCGACGAGCCCCCTTGACCGACACCCTCATCTGGCTGCTCCAACGCCTCGACCACCCCGAGGAGCTCGCCCGCCGCCTCGCCGACCTCGGCCGTGACCATCGCAAACACGGCATCACCGCCGCCCACTACGAGACGGCCGGAAACGCGCTGCTCGAGGCGCTCGCCCACATCCACGGCCCGACCTGGACCCCGCCGCTGGCGGCCGCCTGGACCACGGCCTACGCCGCGGCCACCCACGACTTGCTCACCGCCGCCGCAGCCGACCGCGGCCCCGCTCTGTGGCTCGGCCGTGTCGTCGAACACGACCGCCCCGCCGCTGACCTGGCCTGCATCGTCGTGCAGACATTGGAGCCGGTCCCCCACGAGCCCGGCCAGTACCTCAGCGTCGAGATCCCTCAACGCCCTGGGATGTGGCGCCACCTGTCCCCCACCGAGCCCGCTCGCCCTGACAATGTGATGCGGTTCTGCGTGCGCGCGGTCCGCCACGGCCTGGTCAGCCCGGCCCTGGTCGCCCAGACCCGGGTCGGGGACACCTGGCGCCTCGGCCCTCCATTGGGTCGGCTCCCCGACGTCCTCGGCACCGGCCGCGACCTGCTCCTGCTCGCCTCCGGAACCGGGATCGCCCCGATCAGCGCCCTGATCGCCGCACTCGCCACCCGCGACGACCCCCCGCACACCCACCTCTACGTCAGCGCACGCAGCCACACCGAGCTGCGTGCCCTCCTCGCCGCCGCCCTGGGCGCCCGCCCCCGCCCCTGGCTCGCCCTCACCCCCGTCATCCCCCCGACCGAGGACGAACGCCCCGGTTCCCTGGTCGGGACCGCACTGCGTGGCCGGACCTGGCGACACCACGACGTCGTCATCTGTGGCCCGCCCCGCATGCAGAAGGCCGCCGCCGACCGGCTGTTGGCGGCCGGGGTGCCTGCCAATCAGATCCACGGCGACCCGCTCCCGACCTCGACAGCGATCCAGCCCTTCGCACTACGACCACAGAAGAGAAGTCACCAGTGAGGCCCACCACCCGCCACGAGACCCGCGCACACGCGATCGGGGACCTCCTCGACGAGCTCTCGGATCTCCTCGCGAGCTGCTACGCGGTCCCGGAGGCCGAGCAGCCGATGCGCTGGGCCGCCGATGCCGAGAAGATCACCGGATGCGTCGCTCTGGCACTCGCCACCGCTCGCGCCGGCCTGGTCACTGGCGCCCCGTCATCGACCATCGCTGACCGCTTCGCGTGAAACCCTACGTCGCCTGCGAGGTCGCCGAGCTCGATCATGGGTGCGGGCGCTGCTTCGCGAGCGCCCCGGCTGTTCACGTGGCGAGCCGGGCGAGGAGCCGGACGAGCTGCGCGGCGTCGTCACGCTCCAGCTCCGCCACCGCATCGTCCTCCGCCCTGCTGATCTGCGGGGCGATGCGCGCGTGCAGGTCGGCGCCGTGATCGGTGGTGAAGACGAGGACCCGGCGGCGGTCCCGTTCGTCGACCCGACGGTGGACCACGGCGTTGTCCACGAGCCGATCGACAATTTTCGTCAGTGTCGGGGCGGGCACCATGGCATGCTCGGCGATCTCCGACATGGAGTGCCCCTGCCCGTCGGCGAGCAGGTCCAGGACGCGCCACTGCTCGAGGGCGAGCCCGCAGCCGGCCAGGGTGGCCTCGACCTGCCGCGCCACCCGGTGCGTGACCCGGGCGAGCAGCGTGTGCAGCGACTGGGTCGGCCGGGCCGTCGACGACGCCCCTCGGGGCACGAGGGACGTTGAGGCCACGGGAAGTCCTCTCCGACGGGTGACGAAATCGCTGTCATCGTAAACACTACCGATTCGAAGTGTCGGGTGAGGCTGTGCCGCACGTCGCGGAGGGGGTGCCATGCGAGGCACGACCGCCCTGGTGGGTCGACGTCCGGAGTCGCTGGACGTCGCCTTCGTCGTTCCGCTCAGCGGCCCGGCGGGCATCTTCGGGCCGTCCTGCGAGGCCTGCGGAGAGCTCGCGGTGGACGAGATCAACTCCGGGAGCGGAGTGCTCACCCGCGAGCTGCGGCTGCACGTCGTCGACGGCGGGCAGACGCCGGCGCGGGTGGCGCGCGAGGTGGCGGACCTGGTCCATGCGGGAACCGTCCAGGCCGTTGCCGGTTGGCACATCTCCGCGGTGCGGCAGTGCATCGACCGCGTGGTCGCCGGCCGCGTGCCGTACGTCTACTCCACCCTGTACGAGGGCGGGGAGCGCACCGAGGGCGTCTTCCTCACCGGAGAGACCCCGGACCGGCAGGTGCTCCCGGCGCTGGAATGGATGGCGCGGGAGCTGGGCGTGCGGACCTGGTGCATCGCCGGCGACGACTACGTCTGGCCGCGGGCGTCGGCGCAGGTGGCGCGACGGTTCGCGCGGTCCTCGCCGCTCGTGCAGGTCCTTGACGAGGTGTTCGTGCCGCTCGGTACGGAGGACTTCTCCTCGGCCGTGCGGCGCGTGGGCCGCAGCGGGGCGCACGGTGTGCTGATGTTCCTCGTCGGATCGGACGCGGTCCGGTTCAACCGCACCTTCGTCGCCGCCGACCTCGACCGGCGGTGCGTGCGCCTGAGTCCGCTGATGGAGGAGAACATGCTGCTGGCCAGCGGCGCGGAGAACACCCACGGCCTGTACGCCACATCGGGGTTCTTCGAGACGCTGGTGACCGGGGCGGGCCTGGACTTCTCCCGCCGCTATGTCCAACGGTTCGGGCACACCGCGCCGACGCTGAACTCGATGGGCGAGTCCTGCTACGAGGCGCTGACCTTCATGGCGAGGCTCGCCGAGCGGGCCGGCAGCATCGAGCTGGATCGGTTGTGCGCGGCGGCGGACGAGCTGGCCTACGAGAGCCCTCGGGGGGTGGTGCGCATGGCGGGGAACCACCTGCTGCAGAGCGTCTACCTCGCACGGGCGGACGGGCTCGAGTTCGACGTCATCGCCCAACTCGCAGCTCCGCCCCGGAGCTGAGCCGGGAACACCCGGCCGCCGCCGCCCGGCAGCGGGCCTGCTCGGTGCCGGGCCTGCTCGGTGCCGACCGGTCGACGTCCGGCTAGAACGAGAACACCCCGATCAGCACGGCGAAGCCCAGGGCCCACGCCGTGCCGACGCCCTCGAAGATGGTGAGCCATCCGGTGGGACGGGCGATCGGCAGCTCGAGCGCGAGGAGCGCCCAGAACAACGCCCACAGGATGGCCCACAGGAACCAGTTGATCCCCAGCCAGATCAGGGCGATGTTCCCGTTCGCGTTCTGCAGCGTGTAGACCCCGGCCGGGACCGCGGTGATCGCGACGAACAGGCAGTACCAGCCGAAGGCGCGGCCGCCCGCGTCGAGGTACTGGTTGAACGCCACCCAGAGGTAGGTGAACGCGAACAGCAGGATCAATCCCCCGCCGCGCACGGCGGCGAGGTTGTTGCCGACCGCGCCCTGGACCAGGAAGATCAGCGCAATCACCACGCCCACGAAGCCGGTGAAGATGTTGATCACCGCGACTTCCCGGTTCTGCAGCAACAGCGGCGAGCGTTCTGCCCGCGCCGGGGCCGGCTCGGCTCCCCGGCCGCCGACCGAGCTCGGGACGTCCGCCGACTCGCCGGCGGCGGCAGCCGCGTGGGCCGGGACCCGCTCGACGTCCTCCGCCGCCCGCGCCTGGCCGATCAGCCAGATCCCGTTCACGCCGAGGACGGCTCCGACGTACAACAACACCACGGCGAGCAGCATCGGTTCGCCTCTCACTCTCGATGGTCGGTGCAGTACCCACGGCGGCGGCTCCGGCCGGTGGCGGACCGGGCTGCCGCGCTTCTCGCTGACGACGCGCAGCTCGTGCGCGCTCGCCCCCTCCGCCCCGAGTGGGGGCAGGCGAAGACGTCGACCCGCATTCAGGTCTCCTCCGCGTCCTTCCGCGTCCTACCTGCGTCCTACCTGCGTCCTCAGCTGCTGGTCGCGCACGCGCCGCGGTCCGCCGACTGCGGGCCCTCGCTGGTCGGCCGGATGTCGAAGTCGAAGATCCCGGTCGGCAGGTAGAGCGAACAGCAGGCGTTCGGGATGTCCACCACGCCCGACACCCGTCCCTCGATCGGCGCCGAGCCGAGCAGCAGGTAGGCCTGTTCTCCGGAGTAGCCGAACTTCTTCAGGTACTCGACGGCGTTGAGACAGGCCCGCCGGTAGGCGACGGTGGCGTCCAGGTAGAGGTTGTCCCCCGACGTCTCGTCGACCGACACCCCGATGAAGGTGAGGAACTCGCTGTAGCGCGGCTCGACACGCCCCGGGATGAGCACCGGGTTGGTGGTGATGCCGTACTTCTCCATCCCGCCCTTGATCAGGTCCACACCGAAGTCGATGAAACCGCCCATCTCGATGGCGCCGCAGAAGGTGATCTCCCCGTCGCCCTGCGAGAAGTGCAGGTCGCCGCCGGACAGCTTCGCCCCGGCCACGTGCACCGGGTAGTAGACGCGGCTGCCCCGGGTGAAGTTCTTGATGTCGTGGTTCCCGCCGTTCTCCCGGGCCGGGACCGTGCGCGCACCCTCGCGTCCGACGCGCTCCAACTCCGTCCCGCTCAACGTGCCGGCCAGGACCCCGTCCTCGAGCGGCGGCAGGGCCAACGGCGGCACCCGATCCGGGTCCTGGTCGATCAGCGCCTGCTCGCGGCGATTCCACTCGGCCAGCAGCTCGGCGGACGGCGCCGTGCCGAACAGGCCCGGGTGGGTGATGCCGGTGTAGCGCACCCCGGGGATGTGCCGCGAGGTGGCGTCCTGACCGTGGAAGTCCCAGATCGCCTTGTAGGCGTCGGGGAAGTGGTCGGTCAGGAAGCCGCCCCCGTTGGCCTTCGCGAAGATCCCGGTGTAACCCCAGCCCTGGCCGGGGGCGTCGCCGTACTCCTGCGGTGGCTGGCAGGGACCCAGGTCGAGGATGTCCACGACCAGCAGATCGCCGGGCTCGGCACCCTGGATCTCGACCGGCCCGCTGAGCATGTGGGCAACGTCGAGGTTGACGTCCCGTACGTCGTTCGACGAGTCGTTGTTGCCGAGTTGCGCATCGGTCCATTCCCGGCATTCGACCCGAAACTCCGCACCCGGCCGGACCGACGCGGCCGCCGGGATGTCCGGGTGCCAGCGGTTGTGGCCGGGTACCGCCTGATCTCGCATCGACTTCGACTGATCCACGCTGAACACGACCTCGGGCACCGTTATCCCTCCCGTCTCTGCGTGCAGAATTCCTTCCTAAGGAAACTATTCCCACTGGAAGAAGCTGTCAACGACGTGTCCGGCGACCGACCAGGTTTCTCCGGCTCGATGCGGGCCGGGGCAGCTCCAGGTTCCCCCAGGGACAGGTGACCCCGGGTGCTCGCGGCGCGGACGCGGCGGCCCGGCCGCCCCACCCGCCTCGGAAGGAGGGCCCGCGATGCTCGACCCGACCGGCGAGGTCAACGCCTTCGACCACGTCGACCAACCGGCGAGCTACCTGCCCGCGGCCGTCGTCACCATCTCCCCCACAACCACAGCCGCCTCGGCGGCCACGGAGCACACGAGTACGCCCGCGGCTGCTCGACGAGCCCGCCCGCCTCCTCGAGGCACGCCCGGACGAACAGCAGTACAGCGAGGGCGAGGGCCTCCTGCGCCCAGCGCCCGGGCCTCTGCGTGTCCCAGGGTTTGTGCTGACCCGGCGCGACCAGTAGATCGATGTGCGGCCTTCCGAACGCGTCGTCCGAAGCAGAATGATCCTGTCTCGGTTACGGGCGGAATCTGCATCGGCATCGGTTGTCTGGTGCGAGAAATCTGCGCCGCAGCCCTTGGCGGCTCCTGCGAAGTGGCGTCTCGCGAGGGACAGGAACAGGAACGATTATCTTCGGCATTTCGTCGCCACCTCCGGCAGCATCTACGCTGTTGCCGCATGACCGGATGCGATACGGCAGCCTGAAGCCGGAGGACAGGCGCCCGCAGCTCCGCCCGGGTGCTCCATTCCTCATCCGACAGATCCAACCGACACCACGGCCGATCCAAGCCGTGTGCAGGAACCACACGATGCGGATGTGGCGACTCGCGGATCCGAACGGGCCTCTCGGGTCCGGACACGAGATCGTGGTGGGCGGATCTCTCGCACGCTGTCGGTGCTCGACTCGTGTTCGTAGAATCGTGGGCGTCCACGGCCGCGTCGGCCCGGGGTCCACCGGGTGGGAGTGATCACGATGGTGTTCCGGATCCAGCCGCACGTGCGGCTGCACGAGTGGGTCGCCGAGGAGCGGGGCTTCTTCGCCGAGGAAGGTCTGGACTACGAGTTCGACGCCGGGTTCGCGGGTGGCTCGGCGAGCGGGGTCAGCGCGGCCGGCGAGGCGCCGCTGCAGGTGCGCAGCGGCGCCTTCGAGGACATGCAGGCCGGCCGACCCTCGGATGTGTCCTGCGCCTGCCACTGGGCGGTGAACGCGGCCGCCACGGCCGAGCACGGGAAGATGTACGGCAAGGCGTACTCGGTGTGCCCGGCAGGGATCTACGTCGCCGCGGACTCCGCGCTGCAGGAACCCGCCGACCTTGCCGGCGTCGAGGTCGGCGTCGGGTACCACTCGGGCAGCCACTATTCCGCACTGCAGGCCCTCGAGGCGTTCATGCCGCGCGAGCAGGTGACGCTCGGCTTCTTCGGCAGGCCGTTCGACCGCGCCCGACTGCTGCTGCAGGGCCGGGCGCCCGCGGTGAACGTCTGGGGCGCGGCCGCCTACGTGCTGGAGCAGCGCGGATTCCGCAAGCTCGTGGACACCACCTTCGTCATGGGCTTCCTGCTCTCCGCGCAGGTGAACCCCGACGACGTCGAGCGCTACTTCCGGGCGCTGCTACGGGCCCAGCAGGAGATCGACCTGGAGCCGCACCGCTACACCCCCCACTGGGCCCGGGAGATGCCGGCGGACCTGCTCGAGCTGGTGGACGTGCGCCGCTTCGGGCCAGGGGAACGGATCGTGCCGCAGCCCTACACGCGCGAGATGTTCGACCGCACCCAGGGCTGGATGCGCGAATGGGAACTGCTCGACATCACAGCACCGACCCGCTACGAGGAAACCGTGCTCAGCTGACGCCCGGCCGACCACGCGGGGTCGCTACTGCGTGGCCCCCACTGCCTCGGCCGCCGTCACGATGAGCTGCAGGACGTCGTCCGGGTGGGAGACCATCGCCACGTGGTTCGTCGCGACCTCGACGGTCGTGGCCCCCATCCGGGCGGCGAAGGCGCGCTGCGCGTCGGGCGGGATCGTGCGGTCGCCCTCGGCGACGAGGAACCACGACGGCAGCGACCTCCACGCCGGGACGCCCATCACCTCGTCGACGGCCGACCAGGCCAGCGGCTGCTGCACGGCGTACATGACCCGCGCCTTGACCGGGTCGACGTCGGCGGCGAACTGGTTCAGGAAGTCGTCCTCGGGCATCCAGGCGTACCCCTGCTCGTCGACGTCCAGGTGCGCCAGGGCCGGGCCGGGCGGACCCTGCGCCAGCAGCTTGCCGATCGACTCGCCCTCGTCCAGGCCGAAGGCCGCGATGTAGACCAGGCCGACGACGTTGGGCGTGTCGGTACCCAGCGCGGTCACGATCTGGCCGCCGTACGAGTGGCCGACGAGGAGGGTCGGGCCGTGCTGGCGCGCCAGGACCTGGCGCAGCCGGGCGACGTCGGCCGCCAGCGCCCCCTCGGCGAACTGCGGCGCGCTCACGGTGTAGCCGTCGGCCTGCAGGCGCTCGACGACCGCGCTCCAGCTGGAGCCGTCGGCCCACGCGCCGTGGACGAGGACGATGTTCGGTCGGCCACTCATCGGAGGATCCTTCCCGGAGGACGGCCACGGGGACCGTCAGCGTCGGTTCAGGGCTCGCCCGCGGGGGGCGAGCGCGGCCTTGATCAGGTGGTCCGGGGGTACGTGCGGGCGGGATCGGCTCCTGCGGCGTCGTGGCGACGGCTCGTCGCCTCCCTGAGCTCGGGCAGGTACCTCAGGACGTGTGCGGAGATGTCGGTGGCGGCCGACACCACGCCGTGGCTGGGCGTGTCCTTCTCGCGCATCTCGCGCGCGATGGCCTCCAGGAGCCGGGCGATCGCCGACATCACGTACTCGCCGGGGAACCGGTCCCCGAAGATCTGCTCCGCACGGGCGACGCGCAGGGCCGTGGCCGCTTCCGTGAGCAGGGCCGGATCTCCACGGAGTGCCCAACGACCCGTGGAGTCGACGGTGTCCATAGGAGCTCCATCCCTGTCGAGGCGGCCCCGGCGCCGCCCTTCGGCGCCGCCCCGCCGCCCGCGGCGGGGACCGCGTCCGGCATTCGACCCGGTGCGCCGCGGCGGCACTTCACCCGCTGCGGGCGATGAGCCGGAGCCGCGGCCGGCCGGACCGTGGTCGGCTCGTGGCGGGTCGGCCGCTCGCCCGAGCCGTGCCCGCCAGCACCGAGATGTGCGCCCGGGCGGGGTCGGACGTGGTCGGCAGGTGGAGTCCGGCCGGCCCGTCCGGGCTGGTGAGGATCAGGCCCGCATGCTTCCGGTCGCCAGGTATCGCTCGTGCCAGCCGAGCGCCTCGCCGATGAGGTGCGGCGTGTGCTTGCCCGGAGACCCGGCGAGAGCGCGCTGGTGGTAGTCCTCGAGCAGGGGCCGGTAGTCCGGATGGGCGCAGCGGTCGATGATCTGGCGCGCCCGCCGTCGCGGAGCGAGGCCGCGTAGGTCGGCGAGGCCCTGCTCGGTCACGAGGACATGCACGTCGTGCTCGGTGTGGTCGACGTGGGACACCATCGGCACGATGCTGGAGATCGCGCCGGCCTTCGCGGTCGACGGGGTCAGGAAGAACGAGATGTAGGCGTTGCGGGCGAAGTCGCCCGAGCCGCCGATACCGTTCTGGATCTGGCTGCCCATCAGGTGCGTGCTGTTGATGTTGCCGTAGAGGTCGGCCTCGATGATGCCGTTCATGGCGAGGACACCGAGCCGGCGCACCACCTCGGGATGGTTGCTGATCTCCTGCGGCCGCAGCACGATCCGGTCCCGGTACGCAGCTGCGTTCGCGTTGATCTCCTCGGCGGCGACCGGGCTCAGCGAGAACGCCGTGGCCGACGCGACGGACAGCGTTCCCGAGCTGAGCAGCCCGAGCATGCCGTCCTGGATCACCTCGGTGTAGGCGGTGAGGTTCTCGAACGGGCCCGCGCCCAGCCCGTTCAACACGGCGTTGGCCACGTTGCCGACACCGGACTGCAGTGGCAGCAGGTTCGCGGGGAGCCGTCCACGGGCCACCTCGTGCTCGAGGAACTCCAGCAGGTGCCCCGCAATCCGTCGCGAGGCGTCGTCGGGCTCGGTGAACGGGGTGTTGCGGTCCGGCCGGTCGGTCTCGACGACGGCCACGATCTTCTCGGGTGGGCACATCAGGTAGGGGGTGCCGATGCGGTCGCCAGGACGGGCGAGCGGGATGGGGACGCGGTGGGGCGGCAGGGCGGTGCCGTAGTAGATGTCGTGGAGGCCCTCCAGCTCGGTGCTCTGCCAGGAGTTGACCTCGACGATCACGCGCTCGGCCTGGTCGATCCAGGTCTTGTTGTTCCCGACGGAGGAGGACGGCACGAGCCGCCCGTCCTCGGTGATACCGCTGACCTCGACGAGCGCCACGTCGAGGTGGCCGAGGAAGCCCTCCCACACGAGCTGCGCGACGTGGGACAGGTGCACGTCGATGTACTCCATCAGCCCGGCGTTGATCTTCCGGCGGCTCACCGGGTCGGACTGGTAGGGCAGTCGTAGCTCGATGCCGTCGGCCTCGGCGAGGGCACCGTCCAGCTCCGGAGCGGTGGACGCACCGGTCCACACGCTCACGCGGTACGGGGTGCCGGCGGCCGTGGCTTCGGAGATCCTCCGGGCCAAAGCCAGGGGAACCGCCTTCGGGTAGCCGGCCCCGGTGAAGCCGCTCATCCCCACGTTCGCTCCCGCGGGGATCAACGCCGCCGCCGCGTCGGCCGGAACCACCTTGCGGCGCAGCTCGGCGCTCGCGACGCGCATCTCGCCCATCGACTCTCCAGCCCTCGTCGGATCCCGTCGTCCAACCCCCAACCGCAGCCAGGGCTACCCGCCGACGGGAGGGGAAGAACCGCCTCCCACCTCCCGAGCCGCAGAGGCCATCTCGGCCGAGGCCACCGAAGCCGCCCGAGCCCGGCACGAGGAGCAGCCCGGGTGACTTCCTCGGCGAGGGTTTCAGGCGCGGCTGCGGGCCCGTTGGCACAGAGGCGGCGTCCAGCAGGCGGCACTGCCGGGACCTGACGCCACGGTGGTTCGCGGTCTGCCGCAGCTACGGATCTTTGAGGACAGGCACTTCACGGGCAGGATGCCCAGCGACGGGCTCGAGAATCATCCGGCCGACCGAGGGGACTTCGTGTCATGACCTACGCCGTGGACTTCCAGACCGTGTCGACCACCGGAGTGGAGTCGTCGCCGGTGGCGTCGGCGCTCGCGGGCTTGCGGGCGAACGAGGCCCGCTACTTCAAGAACAAGTACGACCACGACTTCACGGTGGAGCCCGCGGCCGACGCCCAGGAGACCATCGAGTGGGTGCACCGGATCCTGCGGGAGGAACGCGACATCGTCATCTCGTCCCCGCCGCTCGAGGCAACGGCGTTCCAGGTCGAGAACATCCGGATGGCCTACGTCTTCTACGAGAGCGGCCTGTCGATCAACGTCATGTACACCCTCGACGACACCGGCAAGCGGGCGGTCGGTTTCAAGCTGTCCGACGGGATGGAGATCCCCGAGGAGCTCGCCTCCCGCTTCAAGTTCGCCCGCCAGAAGTCGAAGCTGGCCGGGACCATCCGCGGTTCGTACTTCACCATCAAGAAGGAGTACTGAGCCCGGCTCCCGACGAGTGTCGCCGATCGGCCAAGGCGGCCGGCAAGGCCACCGGCGTGGTCACCACCGCCCAGCCACCTACGTCCACGAGGTCCTCGGCGCTCGTCATCTGACCGTCGCCAGGTCGTGGTGACGTCCCGTTCGCCCGCCCCGGTGAGGGGCCGTCGCGATCGCTGCGCGGCCGCGCCCGGGGCCGCCTACGGGGCCGCTGTCGCCGTGACCTCTAGAACCCGGATGTCGATCAACGCGATGCCCCGGGTCGAGCGACCCTCCTCATTGCCTTCGACGTCGACGCGGAACGACTCGGCCGCCTCCCGGGAACTGAAGGTCACGACGGCGATGCTCTGCCGAGCGTCCCGGTCCAGCAGCCAGCTGCCCGACTCGAATCCGGCATGTCGCCGGGCACCGGGAATGATGAGCTCCCGGAGCGCCCGGCCGTTCTCCTCCTCGCGGGAGAGGTCCAACGCGAACGTCGCGACGGTGGCATGGGTGGCGGTCATCGCGACATGGTCCCGTGAGCTCAGATCGCGCCCACCTGCAGCCGTCGGCATTCGCGCTCTTGGTCACCAGGAGCAGCCCGGGGATGCGCGGCGGAGCCTCCCGTGAACGACGTCTACTCCGCGTGGACCTCGGACGGATCCTCGATGAGGTAGCAGACCTGCCCGCCTCTGCAGCGACCCGGATCCGGTCGCGCTCCCCGCGGGACGCGGGCGCGCAGGTCGTCGCGCAGAGTGGTCAGGTCTCTGATCTTCGCCTCCACGGTCTCGATGTGGTTCTCGATCAGTTCGGTCACGTGCTCGCAGGGCGGCCCTTCCTGGTCGCGGACCCGGAGCACCTCGGCGATCTGGGCCAGGGACAGGCCGAGCGACTGTGCCGATCGCGTGAAGCGCAAGCGGGTCACCGCCTCTTCGTCGTACTCCCGGAAGCCGCCGGGCGTGCGCTCCGGGGCGGGGAGCAGTCCTGCCTGCTCGTAGAAGCGGATCGTCCGTACGCGCACTCCGGTCCGCGCGGCGAGCTGCCCGATACGCACCGAGCGACCGTAGCGCCGGCAGCGCTTGACCCTCCACCCGACTGGAGGTTCTAGATTCCTGGGGCAGCGGTCAGCGGGCGCGCCGCGCTGGCGGGCAGCGCCATGCTCCGCCGCTGTCCGAGTGCCTCACCCGAGCGGGACCCCCCTCACCGCTCGGGTGAGGCCGGAGTTCGGGCCTTCCCACAGCCCGGGATCGCCAGGAGCGCAACACGGACGAGCGCGGCGTGCCCAGCACAACCACGCTGGGACGAGTAACTGGACGATTGCTACGAGCGCCGACGGTCACGGCATCGGGCTCGCCCTGGCCCGCAGCCTGGCAAAGGCCGAGGGCGGGCGGCTCACCCTCACCCGCACCCGACCCACCACCTTCACCGTCCTCCTTCGAGTCGCCGAACCGGCCCCCTGGCGCCGCCCCTCCATAGCGCGTCCGTCCGCGATGCCTTGCCCTGCGCTAACCCTCCGTTGGGTCCCCGCAGGGAGTGCGATCCCTATCGTCGAGACGCCGCCCCGGTCGGGCGTCAGAACGAGTGGAGCAGGGATGGGATTCGCCGACGCCGAACAGTGGCTGGCCGCGGCGCTGTTGATGGTGTGGCTGGTCGCCGCTGGGTTGTCGGCCTTCCGACAGGTGCCGCGAGTGAGGCGACTGTCGACGGTCACGCTGACCGGTACCGGGACCGCCGCCGGGCTGTTCGCGCTCCAGGCCGGCGTCGTCGACGCCGTCGCCGACCCGGACGGCATCTCTGTCGCGGACATCCCCGCGCTGCAGTGGCTGGTCGACCACCGCGCACCCTTCGCCACCGCAGCCGCGATGGCGGTCAGCCTGGTCGGCGGGACGGCGGCCATGGCCGTCCTCGCCGCCGTCGTCGTGCTCGTGCTGTGGTTCCGCCGCCGCCGCTGGGAGGCCGGCGTCGTGGCCGTGGCGACGGCCGGCGCCGGCCTCCTCGTGGAGACGCTCAAGAACATCTACGACCGACCGCGGCCCCCGGAGGCGACCCGGCTGGTGGTCGAGACCAACTACTCCCTACCGTCCGGACACGCCCTGGGCTCGACCGTGGTGCTCGGGATCGTCGCCGCCGTGGCGGTGCTCGTCCTGCGCGGCACCGTGGCCCGAACAGCGGAGGTCGTACTTGCGGCGGTCCTGATCGTCGCGGTCGGACTGTCCCGGCTCTAACTCGGCGTGCACTGGCTCACCGACGTTCTCGACGGCTGGCTCGTCGGAGGGGTCTGGCTCGCCCTGTGCGTCACGGTGCTGTTCCACACCCGCCCGGTCCCGCTGCCCGGCCCGGACCCGGAGCGACCCGCCGGCGACGCCGACCTCCCCGGAGCCGCCGCGGTCGTCGAACCCACCACCGAGATGTCTGCCGGACCGGCGGCGCAGGGCGACTCACGTCGGCCAGAGTGACCTGGGATGCCCCGACCTCGTGCCGTTGTCTGATCCTCCGACCAGTAGCGCGCCCGCGGCGATCATGGCGCTGATGCCCACGGTCACTACCTGCACCAGGACGACCGCGACCGCGACGACCGCGCGCAGGGCGACCGCGACGACAGCGGCGACGGCCGTGAGGAGGGCCAGCAGCGGCTGCTTCAGGATCCGCCATCACATCCGACCGCACCAGGCGTCAACTGGTCGGCACGGGGCGGCAATCGCTGCGGCTGAAGCAGACGTCTGGCGCACCTACGCTGATCGACGCGGACTGCGGAGTTCGACGCAGCATTCCTCAGGTCGTGGAACGAGCGCTGCTTCGAGCGCGTCGGCGCCGCCGAACCCCTCGATCAGGCCGGCGAGGAAGGCCTGGTTGATGCCGCATACCAGTGTGGGCGCCTTGGCGGCAGCGGGGTGGAACGGGCAGCTGCGTAGCCGCACGCAGTCGGACGCCTCGCGGCGGGGTTCGAATCCCTGGCGCTGCAGGATGTTCACGACGGCGGTAAGCGCACGTTCTGCCCCCAGACGCCCCGGACGTGTGTGGCCGCGCTCGGCGATCCCGATCTGGTACCCGCGCTGGTGGGCGGCTCGGTATGCGTCGTGAGTGGTATCTGTGTCCGCGTCAGCCGCGCCGTCCACCTCGTCGCTCCGGACCAGGACCGCGTCGAGAAGAATGTCGATGAGCAGCTCGTGTCGGCGAGGCGGGATGCTGATCCGGATGTCGGCCTCTGTCGGCCAGTACACCTTGGGAGCCCGGCCGACCTTGCGGATCCCGGTGGCCGGCCGGTAGTCCGCACGGAGCGCCCCGGCGTCGACGAGCTTGTCCAGGTGGAAGGCGGCAAGCTTCCGGCTGATCCCGACCGCCTCGGCGGCCTCGTCCCGGGTGACGGGGCCGCCCGCAGCGCGGATGAACGAGAACATCGCCTGCCGTAGGGGACCTTCGAGGGCGGCAACCGCCCGGATCGCCGGATCACCGCTCACCGGGCGAGGGTAACACCAAGGCTTGTGTCCTGATCGTTCACGCGATCGGGCAGTGCAGGGCATCTTGACTGCCGAACCGGATAAGACCAAACTTCGTTGGCGAATCAAGCCAGGGGCTGGAGCCGTCATGACTGCTGGGGTTCGGGCAAAGCGGCCGGTGAGTGCGCTGCTGGCCGGCCCTTACGGGCATCCCTTCCACCCGATCCTCGTGACCGTGCCCATCGGGGCATGGGTGGCCAGCCTGGTCTTCGACATCGGGTCGTACGTGGTGGCCACTCCGGCGGGTCTCGAGCAGGGGTCACGATGGTTGATCGCGATCGGCGTTGTCGGCGCGCTGGCGGCGGCGATGATCGGGTTCCTGGACCTGATGGCCATCCCGGGCGGGACCCGCGCGTTTCGCACCGGCCTGGTTCACATGACCCTCAACCTCGGGGTCACCGGGGCCTACATCGGCAACTTCTTCTGGCGAGGCGCCGGCGCCGGGCCTGTGGTGCCGGTCGAGATCGGCCCGCTGACGCTGTCGACGATCAGCCTGGTCGTGCTGGGCGTTTCCGGCTATCTCGGCGGCAAGCTGGCCTACCGGTACGGCGTGCGGGTCGCCGAGGAAACCACTCAGGCCGAGGGCTACGAGCCTGGGTGACCCCCGCGTGATCCGGCCGGACCCCGACAGATGTGCCCTCGGCCAACAGCTCCCCACCAGCAGATTGCCACCGCCACTGCGAGGAGACGAGCAATGAGTACAGCCGCACTGATCGCCTGGGTCGTCACAGCCGCTGGCGGCTTCGTCCTGCTCGGCAGGTGGATCGCACACGGCGGCGCGCGGAGCCCGCGGACCAGCAGCTTCCCGCCCGCGCTGATCTTCGGGCACTTCCTGCTGGCTGCCGCGGGTCTGGTGGTGTGGATCGTCTACCTGGTCACCGACCGGGCGGTGCTGACCTGGGTCGCGCTCGCGCTGCTGGTCGTGGTGGCGTTGCTCGGCTTCACGATGCTCGCCCGCTGGATCCCCGGATACCGCGCCCACACCGCCTCCGGGGTCCCCGCGCACACGGGCGCCACCGCCCCGGCACCCGGCGGCTCTGCCGAGCCGAACCGTCCCGCCGAGCAGCACTTCCCGGTCGCCGTGGTGGCCGCACACGGACTCGTGGCGGTCGCCACCGTCGTGCTCGTGCTCCTGGCCACGCTGGGAGTCGGTGTGAGCTGACAGCGCCAACGACAACCGACCAGGAATTCTTCGCTCTCACAGGAGCCGCGCCTGGAACCAGACGACGACCTGCCTGACGCAGGACGACCCACATTGTTCCGAAGTTGAGAAGCACCGGCGTCGAGACGAGAACCCCGACGTCGCTCCCCCGGTGAGGTGCCTTCATGTCCGACGGACGTAGCTCGTCCTTCCCGTCGAAGCGGTACGGCGTAGAGGAGGGTGGTTCTTCGAGACCGACCATCACGCAGCGCGCCGCTCGGGCGGCCCTTCCCGCTTTCCGCGTCGTCGCCGGGTTCTTGTTCGCTTGCCACGGTGCGGCGTCGCTGTTCGGCATCTTGGGAGGCGCACACGGACGCGAGAGCGGCGTCGTGGCGTTCGCCGAGTGGCCGAGCTGGTGGGCCGCCCTGATCCAGCTCGTCGGCGGCACGACGGTTGCCCTCGGTCTTGCTACGCGCACCGCGGCCATCGTCTGCTCGGGCTCGATGGGCTACGCCTACTTCATGGTTCATCAGGGCACGGCGCTGCTGCCGATCCAGAACGGCGGCGAAGCAGCCGCCCTCTACTGCTGGATCTTCCTGCTGATCGCCGCGCTCGGGCCCGGTCCGGTGGCGGTCGACTCCCTCCCGTGGAAGCGCGAGCGCGGCACCGGGCATCCGGCCGGCGTCACCTCATCGCCGCCCCCTCGCCGGAGCAGGTTCGGCACGCCGGTGACGCCTCGCTGACCGTCCGGCGGACTGACCGCTCCGACCCCCAGGCAGGACTCTCCGGCACTGGACGACCGCGAGTCTGTCCGTCCGGGAACCTTTCGGTCGCGGCCTCTGAAGGAAGCCGAACGCCTCGAGCTTCCGGCGCAGCGTAGCGAGCCGGCACCGACGCAGACCGGCCGCCAACGGCTTGTCGGCGTCGTCGTGGCCGAGCAGTTCGACGGGGAGAGGGCCGGTTCCGTGAACCGGCCCCAACTGGTTGCTCTTGCTGAGCCCGCGCTACGGGCCGCCCGCGACGACCTCGAACCCCACCGCCGTGAGCCATTCGAGCGCGGCCTCGCGACCCGAGAAGAGGTGTGCCGATACCCAGGAAATCCAGTGAGCGGCGTGGCCGTCGCGTGACCCCTCCCTCGGGCGGTCGCACCGTGCTTCTGGAGCCTTGGACGTTGATTCGCCCGTCTGAGGCCGGGAGGGCCGAAAGCCCGTACTCCCAGCACCGGTGTCACTGTCACCGTGAGCACACGGCGCTCGAGGGGTCCGGACCCTTCAGGCTTCGAGGTCCTGGCGGTCAAGATGGGTGCTGCCGGGGCCGGAGCCTCATCGCTGGCGACCAGTCCCGACCTGAGATGAGCCCGTGCACGCCGACGACAACGCGCCCGTGCCGCCCACCGGCAGGCCGGTTCCGGTAAGGACGTTCGGCTTCGCTCGGGAAGCCGATGGGCGGCACAGCAATCATCGGACCGGCCCGCCCTCGAAAGCCTGCCACGCGCTGCGTCATCCGAGCAGGTGACGTCCGTGGAGGCGACGGAGCGGCACGCCCACAACAGAGATCCAGCTGGCGTTCGACGCCGATCTGCAACCCATCGGCTACGCACTGATCACCGAGAGTGCCAGCAGGGACGCATCCCGGAATAACCCTGCCCGCAGCGCCCGACCTGTTCGGCTGGGAACCCCCCCAGCCCCACGACGGCGCCACTGCCACCGGATCGGCCACTGCTGGAGCCACAGACCACGCCGGTCGCTTCGGCACGATCGCCTGATGCCTCGCACGGGCGAGGACACGACGAGGGCACCGCGGCGTCCTCACATCGACCGGTCGGCCCGCTGGGCAGTGCCGGCTGACGTGCCGTGCGATCAGCTGCTCGCCGACGACCAGTTGATCGAGGCCGTTCGAGCCGAGCGTGTAGACGAGCACCACCCCGATCCGATCGCCCGGCTCCTGGCCCGCTGGCGCGCCGATATCACCACAGCGAGCTGACGTCGGCACGTACGGCCGGCGCGACCAGCCGACAGCTGAGGCGCGAGCCCGGACTCCTCTGCATTGACGGATCTCGTCGAGGCCGCATCGGTGTGAACAATCGACGGCAGCGGCGCGCGGCACCGGATGCGCAAATCTGGGAAACTTCGAATGCGGTCGTACTGCCTCCACGGATGACATGCGACTCTGAGGCGCTCAAGGTTAAATCTCGGCCAAATCATGTGGTGGCCGCTTCCGGGCTGCAGCAGCCAAGGCGCATGGTCTGGAATATGGCCACCGGGTACGAACGGCTTGTGCTCACACAATCCCGGGCCGACGCCTGGATCGTCATCCTGCGAGGAGAACCTGGCCGCGAATCCACCCAGGCCCTTCGCGACGAGATCGACGAATTGCTGGACCGCAGATCACGACAGCCGGTGGTCGTCAACCTGGCCGCAGGTACGCATGCACAGGGCGACGAACCTGTCGAAGCCTCGTATCAAGAGCTCGTCCACGAGGCCGTCGCCGTCGGCAGCGAGCTGTGCGTGATCTGCGCCCCGAGGAACCGTCCCTCACCATGGCTTTGCTCTGCTCCAGGAATACCAGCCTGAGATGTACCTCAGTCCTACTGACGCGCTAGCCGGGCTCTTCATGGGTGGGCCGGGCGGTAGGTGACCCCCGAAAGAAGAAAGTGCAGAGCGGGCAGCAGCAGGACAGACGCGTAGGGCAACGAGACGGTGGTCTGGGAGCGCGGCGACCGGCTGGCACACAGAGGAAAGGGCGTCTCGACCGCCGGCGGCTTCCCCTCGGTCGCAGCTGCCGCGAAGTCTGCGACGGCGGCGCATGTCCGGGCTGAGACAACGAGACACAGCCCTGGCCCAGGTCGGGACTTGTATCGTCTGTGAATCAGACGTCGGGTTCGCGCGCGGACCGGGATCGGGCAACCGGAGTCCTGCGCGACGGCCTGGAAGCGCGCGTCGACACGGCTCGGGCGCGGAATGCGGGGACGCGTGGGTGAACCGGCCGCAACCAGGGCCTGGCTGCGCACCCGGGTCGACAACCAGGTCGACAGTACGCTGCGCACCCTGCTGAGCTCGACGACGGAAACACTGGCCGTAGCGTCCGCCACGGCCGCCTCCGTGCGGATGCTGTCCGAGGACGACTCGCTGCTCCTTCCCGTGGCAGCCCACCACCCCGATCCTCACCTGCGTTCGAAGATCGCATCGGTCATGGACCGCACGGCACTCGGCCGCGCAGCGGAATCTGGCGCCCCGTCGTCGACTCTCGCCGAGCCGTCCGTCTCCGCATCGACCGAGATCAACTTCTTCCGGGGGCCTCACCGGAGCAGCTGGAGTTCCTGCTGCGTTATCCGCTCACCGCGATGCTCGGTGTGCCTCTGGAGCACGAGGGACGGCTGGTCGGCGGGGCTTCACTGATCCGGTTCTCGGTCGACATGGCGTTCACCGACGACGACGAGGCACTGCTGTACGACTTCGCTGCTCGAGTCGCACCACTTCTGGGGATATCGAGACAGTTGTCGGCGCGAACGACATCCGGCCCCTTCTGACAGGCCTGCCTCGCTCGAGTCGAACTGCAGGAGGAGACCCCGTCGAGGCCGAGCATTCTCGCTACGGCAGACGACGGCGACTGGTCGGCAGCACCCGCAGCGCGACGAACCCGACACCGCAGGCGGCGACTCCGGATCTCGACGCGGCGACGATGACAGCGGGAGAGCACAGGCGGCACTGCCGTCCGTCAGGACGAGCCCGCGAGCAGATCCGGGAGGCCGAACATCGTGACCAGCGCGGGTTCGTGGAACTCGGTCACGCGTGAAACGCCGGTGGCGGTGGCAGTCAGCACCACGATGCCGTGTGCCCGGAGTGCGCCGTCGGCGTGCCGGTGGTACACGACGGCGGCGGGCTGGTCGTTGGCCATCGTGGCGATCATGCGCCAGTCGCCCGGCGCGCCCAGCACGTAGCTGTCGAGCATGTGGATGCAGTTCATCCGGCCGGCGTACCACTCGCGGAACGGGGTGGCCTCCAGCGTGGCGTCGGCGCGCAGCACCTGTTGCAGCAGGCCGGCGTCGGAGCGTTCGAAGGCGGCGATGTAGCCGTCGAGCAGCGCACGTGCCCGCGGGTCGGTCGGTTCGAGCACGTCCCCGGGCTCCGGGTCCAGTTCGTCCAGCCGGGCGCGGGCGCGCTGCAGTCCGCTCTTGACCGCCGCCGTGGTGGTGCCGAGGATCTGCGCGGTCTCGGCCGCGGAGAACGCCAGGACCTCGCGCAGGATGAGGATCGCACGCTGGCGGGCCGGCAGGTGCTGCAAGCTCGCGATGAGAGCCAGCCGGAGCGACTCGCGCGCGACCACCGTCGCGGCCGGGTCATCGGCGGCCGGGGCGACCCGGTGGTCCGGCAACGGTTCCAGCCACGAGACCTCGCCCGGCGGAACGTGAGTCGGCGGGCGGTCGGGTCCGTCGTAGGAAGCTGTCAGGCCCGTCGGCAGCACCCGCATCCGGCGCGGCTCCAGGGCGGTCAGGCAGACGTTGGTGGCGATCCTGTAGAGCCAGGACCGGATCGACGCACGGCCCTCGAAGCCGGCGTAGGAACGCCAGGCCCGAAGATACGTCTCCTGCACGAGGTCCTCGGCCTGGTGTGCCGAGCCGACCATGCGGTAACAGTGCGCCGACAGCTCCCGGCGGAACCGCTCGGTCTCGGCGACGAACCGTTCCTGGTCCGCCGCCTCCCGCATGTGCGCCGTCATCCCGCGAGCGTAGGCCGCGCCCCGGTGGTCGGGCCCGCGATCGATTCGCGGTCCTCCCCCGGCGGGCGGTGGTCCCGCGGCGTCCGCTCGCGATCCGCCGCCCGGACCGTCGACCACAGGGGAAACCTCCGCCGCCGGGTGTGTGCTCCTCATGCGCCGCTGCCCCTCGTCCGGACCGGCCCCGCTCGTCGGAGCCGTCGTCCATGACGACCGGGACGCCGTTCCACAGGAATCGAATCCCAGCTCAACGCGCATTCACGCGGTGGACGGGCCTCCGGGCAGCAGGGCCAGTTTGCCGGTGGTCGCCCGGGATTCCAGTTCGGCGAGGGCCCTCGGGCCGTCGACCAGGTCGTAGGCGGTGGGGTGAGCGGGGGTGAGGACACCGGCGGCGACGAGGGTCGACAGCTCATCCACGATCTCGCCGAAGATCCTGGGCGCGGCCTGCATCAGCACGCCGATGTTGAGGCCGATGACATGAACCTGGTGTCTGTACACCAGGTCCCGGTTGGTGATCGAGGCTTGGCCGCCTGCCACGCCGTAGACGACGACCCGGCCTGTGACCGGCTTCGCCGCGGCGAGGCTGGCCTCGAACGTGGCACCGCCCGCCGACTCCAGCACCAGGTCGGCACCGGCACCACCGGTCAGCCGCAGCACCTCGGCGGCGAGGTCGCCGTCGAGGGAGTCCAGTACGTGGTCGGCGCCCAGCCCGAGCACCGTCCCGTGCTTGCTCGGCGAAGCGGTGGCGACGACCGTCGCGCCGTAGTGCCTGGCCATGGTCACCGCGGCCTGGCCGGTCGCGCCCGCCGCGGCGTGGACCAGCACGGTCTCCCCGGCGGCGAGGCGGCCCACGGGCTTGAGCGCGGCGAGTGCGGTCGGCCAGTTCACGACCAGGCCCAGCGCCTGTTCGGCCGTCCAACCGGCCGGCACCGGCGTCGCCGCGGTTGCGGGCAGGACCATGTACTCGGCGAAGGCCCCGTATCCCACGCCGACCACGCGGGTCCCCGGCCGTGGGCCGGTCACCTCCTCGCCCATCGCCACGACCTCGCCGGCGCCCTCGAAGCCCGCGAGATACGGGGGCCGCGGGCCGCCCGGGAACGTGCCGTGGGCCCTCGAGATGTCGGCGAAGTTGACGCCGGCAGCGGCGACCCGGATCAGCACCTCGCCCCGGCCGGGGCGCGGCACCGGCGCGTTGGTGATCAGACTGGTGTCCTGCGGACCCTTCGACGAGGTCTGCTGCAGCGCGCGCATGGTGGCGGGAATGCTCATGGCGATCGGCTCCCTCTCCTGGGCTCACCTCGTCCCGCCGGCCTCTCCGGCGGAACGCACTGTCGACCATGCAGACCTCCGCCACCGCAGGAAGGAATCGCCGGCTGCCGTGATCGTCGTCAGCGGTCGCGTCGTGCCGCGCTCCTTGTACAGCTCACGGACCAGCGGCAAGAGGGAGAGGACGACGATCACCGCGACGGCCGGGAGGAATGGGTACGGGGTGAGCAAGAGCGGCGTCTGCGCGCGCGGCGCCGCGGTCAGGACCTCTCCCACCGCTCGCCGGACCCGCCGGGTCGTCGTCACGTCGAGCACGCCCAACCCCGCGTGGTCGGTTCCGTCCGGGCCGGCGAAGCGCTCGCCGAGGATCTGCAGCCCGGACGGCCTTGAGCGCCGGAGATGATCGATCTGTCGCCACAGCGGTGGTCGATGCCACGACGCTGAGTTACCTTCTCTGTGATGCAGGTCGCATAGCGAACGGAGCTCGGGCGGATGCTCTACCCCGTATACGAATGGCATCGGCGGTTGACCGAGCCGGCGCGGATGTCGTCCGAGCTGCTGCACCGCTCCCTGTCGGGCCTGCCCGCGCCGGTCGCGGGGCTTGCCGGAACCCGCAGGCTGAGGGCCGTCAGCGAGATCGTCGCGGGCAGCCGCCCCACCCACGTCCGTCCGGACTGGGGCATCGAGTCGGTCACGGTCGCGGGCGAGCCCGTCGAGGTCGATGTCCGGCCCGTGCTGGCCACGCCCTTCGCCACCTTGCTGCATTTCGCCACGCCAGGGGCGACCGGGAGGACGCCGATGCTGCTGGTGGGGCCGATCTCCGGGCACTTCGCCACGTTGCTGCGGCCCACGGTCCGCACGCTGCTGGCCGATCACGACGTCTACGTGCTGGACTGGCACAACGCCCGGGACATCCCGGTCGACGAGGGCCGCTTCGGGCTCGACGAGTACATCGACCACGTGCTGGCCGCGATGCGCCACCTCGGCCCGGGCCACCACGCACTGGCCGTGTGTCAGCCGGCCCCGCTGGTGCTCGCGGCCGTCGCCGTACTCGCACGGGCGGAGGATCCCGCCCAGCCGCGCAGCCTCACGCTCATGGCGGGCCCCATCGACACCCGGGTGAACCCCAACAAGATCAACGAGCTCGCCGAGCGGCGTCCGCTGTCGTTCTACGAGCGGTTCCTCGTCTCGCGGGTGCCCCGCCGGTACGCCGGTGCCGGGCGGCGCGTGTACCCGGGGCTGGCGCAGCTGACCGCGTTCATGTCGATGAACACGCGGCGGCACCTGAGCTCGCACGTCCAGCTCTACCGCGCGCTGGTCGCGGGCGACGGCGCGACCGCCGAGCGGATCCGCGGCTTCTACGACGAGTACGGCGCGGTCATGGACGTACCGGCCGAGTTCTACCTCGAGACCCTGCAGCACGTCTTCATGGAGCACGCCCTCCCCCGCGGCGAGTTCGTCTGGCGCGGGCAGCAGGTCGATCTCTCCCTCATCAGGAGGACCGCCCTGCTCACCGTCGAGGGAGCTGAGGACGATCTGTGCTCGCCCGGGCAGACCGAGGCCGCCCATGGGCTGTGCACCGGGCTCCCCACGAGGGATCACCACCACCACCTGCAGCCGGGCGTCGGGCACTACGGGGTGTTCGCGGGCTCCCGTTGGAACGAAGAGATCTACCCGGTGATCCGGGACTTCGTCGCGGCCCGCTCGGCCGCCCGCACAGCGTCCTAGCTCGAAAGTCGCCTCACCACGCGAGGATGGGAGCCGCTCGATGACCAAGGCAGTGCCTGGCCGCGCCGACCAGGAGCGGACCACCCGGTCAGCGCGGCCCGGACCGGTGGCCGAGCCCGTCCCCGTCGACGAGGCCGAGGCGCTCGGCGTGGTCGAGGGGGGCGAGGCGGTCGGCATCCCGTCGGTCGTCGGGGTCCTGAAGGGAATCACCTCGGCGTTCGCGCAGCCCGGGCCCGTCAGCCGGGGTGCCGGACGGCTCGTCCGGGACCTGGTCTCGATCGCCCGCGGGACCGACGAGCACACGCCCCACCCGAAGGACAAGCGCTTCGTCGATCCGGCCTGGTCGATGAACCCGATCTTCCGGCGGCTGGGTCAGGGCTACCTCGCCCTGGGGGCCGAGCTGGGCCGCCTGGTCGACGAGTACGAGAAGGGCTCCGCGGACTGGCACGACGTCGAGCGGGCCCGGTTCGCCGTGTCCGCGCTGACCAGCGCGCTGTCGCCGACCAACCAGCTGCCGATGAACCCCGCGGCGCTGAAGCGTGCCTTCGACACCGCGGGGGCCAGCCTCGTGCGCGGGGCCCGCCAGTTCGCGCACGACGTCCGGCACAACGGCGGGCTGCCTTCGCAGGTCGATCGCAGTGCCTTCACGGTGGGCGAGGACCTGGCCCTCACCCCGGGCGACGTCATCCACCGGGACGAGGTGGCCGAGCTCATCGAGTACCGGCCGAGCACCCCGACCGTCCGGGAACGGCCCTTGCTGGTCGTCCCGCCGCCCATCGGCCGGTACTACTTCCTGGACCTACGGCCGGGACGCAGCTTCGTGGAGTACGCGACGAGCCGCGGGCTTCGCGTCTTCATGCTCAGCTGGCGCAACCCCACCGCCGAACAGGCGGACTGGAACATCGACACCTACGCCCGGCGGATCCTCAGCGCCTGCGAGGTCATCAAGGACGTGGCGGGCGTCGAGGACGTCAACACCCTCGGCTTCTGCGCCGGGGGCATCCTCCAGTCGGTCGTCCTGGGCCACCTCGCCGCTCAGGGCGAGCACACCATCCACTCCGCGTCGTACGGCGTCACATTGCTGGACTTCGGCGTCCGGGCGCCGCTCGGCGCCTTCTCCGCCCCGCGGGCGTTGGAGATGGCCCGGGCGGACTCGCAGCGCCGCGGAGTGATCACCGCCCGGTCGTTGGGCACGGTGTTCAGCTGGATGCGCCCCGACGACCTCATCTTCAACTACGTGGTCAACAACTGGCTGATGGGCGAACGTCCCCCGGTCTTCGACATCCTGGCCTGGAACGCCGACGGGACCAACCTGCCCGCAGCACTGCACTCGGAGTTCCTCGGCATCTTCCGGTCCAACACCCTCGCCGAGGGACACCTCGAGGTGCTGGGAACGCCGATCGATCTCGGCAAGATCACCGTGCCGGTGTTCGTCACCGGAGCGCTCAACGACCACCTCACCCCCTGGACCGGGTGCTACCGGACGACCGAGCTGGTGAGCGGTCCGAGCACCTACGTCCTGAGCAACGCGGGCCACATCGCCAGCCTCGTCAACCCGCCCGGCAACCCGAAGGCCAGCTACTTCATCGGCGGGGACCCCTCGCACGGCCCCGAGCACTGGCGCGCCACCGCGGAGAGGCGCCAGGGGACCTGGTGGGAGGCCTGGGCCGACTGGCTCGTGGAGAGGTCGGGCGACGAACGCCCGGCCCCCGCCACGGGCAGCAACGCCAACCACCCACCGCTGGAGCCGGCGCCGGGCTCCTACGTGCTGGACCGGACACCACCCTCGGCCTGACCCCGCACGACGTCGACCCGCTGAAGGAAGACGGCCACCGACTCGGTCAGCTCAGCCGGTCCCTCGAGGAGGAACGGCAGGCGACGAGCCGCGGTTCTGGCATAGTCCTCCCCAGAACCGAGCACGATCGGGGTCGGGTGCAGACCGTGTCGCTGGACCACATCGACCACATTCGCCGCGAGGCATCGCTCCTACGCGCAGCCCTGACGTCCGCGGAGCCGTCAGCGGCCGTCCCCAGCTGCCCGGGATGGCACGCCGATGACCTTCTGCGCCACCTGAGTGTCGTCCTCGGCTTCTGGGCGACGGTCGTGGAAGGCCGACTCACCACCCCGCCGGCCCCGGAGCAACCGAGCCCAGAAGCGCACCGCCCCGAGTTGCTCGACCACTTCGACCACCAGCTCGCGCGCCTCGTCCGGGTGCTGCAGGACGCCCCCGCAAGCACCGCGGTGTGGACGTGGTCGAACGACCGGACGGTGGGTTTCGTGCGCCGGCGAGTCGCGCACGAGACCCTGATCCACCGGCTGGACGCCCAACTGACCGCCGGGGCGGCCACGCCCGTCGACGCACAGCTGGCCACCGACGGCGTCGACGAGGTCCTGAGGCACTTCTTCGGCGGAACGGCTGGGGCGCAGTTCCGCCGCCGAGGTCCCCTCGGCTCCCTACGCACACCGGACACCGGCGCCGACTGGGTCGTGGAGCTCGGCGACGTCACCGGCCCGACGCGCGACGGCCGCAACCACCAGGACCGGCAGCCCGGGTTCCGCGTCGCCGACACGACAGCGCCGGCCGCGGAGTCGACGTTCACCATCAGTGCCAGCGCCGCGGACCTCGACGCCTGGCTGTGGCGCCGCCCCGTCGGGTCGGGCATCGCCATCGACGGCGACCCGGACGACGCCGCCCGCTTCACGGCGATCATCACCGAGGGCATCCGCTGACCCGCGTCCGCGGGCACCTCGAGCCCGAGGACGCTGCCTACTTGCACGAAGAACCGCCCCGGCGGGTCCGGAGCTCTTCGGACACGCCGGGGCAGTTCATGCGGGGCCGCTCGCAACGAGCCATCGACGCTGTCGGCGACGACTTGCGCTCCGGCGCGGACGACTTCACAGGATCGGGCCCGTGTGACGCGCTGGTCGTATGAGGCGTTCTCGGACGTGCCTACCGGTCGACTTGGCCCACACCTGTGACGGCTCGCCCGGCTCCGGGTGCCGGTGATCGGGTCGCAGTCGGCAGGGCGGGCACGTGCGGCGGGCCAGGGTTCCTCGACGCCATGCGCTCGGGCACCCGGTCGCTGCGGCGATGCGCCGGCCCGAGACCTGAGCTCACCGCGGCCACCACACGCGCTTCATCGGCCGGGCTGGTGCGGTTGCGACCCGTCCGGGGGTCCGAGCCACTCTGGCCCCCGCCGGGGTGCGCCCCGGCAGGCTCCGGCCCGGGTGAGGTCCGCCTACTCGTCGGTGAAGGTGCCCAAGGTGCGGAAGTTGAGGTAGTCGCCGAGACTCAGCCCGACTTCGCCGAAGTTCAGAACATCGCCCTGCGCCATCGAGAACGGCTCGGAGGCGGCCAGCTGGAAGGTGCCGTCCCCGGTGGGGACGGTCTCGAAGAAGAGCGTGCGGACCCCGGTCGGGGTCAGCAGGTGCGCAGTGCGCTCAGACATCTTGGGAAAGTACCCACGACACCCGACCGCACTCCGTTGATTGCGTCGCGGGTCACTGAGGTCTCGGTCTCGGCAGCATGCAGTTCGACCGCCGAGGCCTCGCTGGCCGGGACGGCCCGGTCCTCGGCCTCGGTCGACCGCTCACTGGTCAAGACCTACGGAGTGACGAACTTCTTGCCTCGTCCTCAGGTGCGAGCTCGAGGCACGCACGGCTTCGCCGATTATCGGCTTTGGGCCGCCACGGGTGCGCTCCAGTCGAGGACCTTCTCGGGAGGCGGACCAGGAGGCGGCTTGGACAGGTCCAGGCCGAAGATGTTCATCAAGAACTCTCGGAACTCCACGTCGAACGGTTCCTCGGAGGTGGTGATGAGTTGGAGTGCCCGCTCCGGGTCGTCCGCCTCCAACACCATGATCTCCACTGGTCCTTGCGGGGTGTGGTCGACGAACACACCTTGCCTGGTCACGCCCTGCCGCGTCCTCGCCGCGTTGTATTCGTCTCGGCGCGCTCCACTGAACTTGCTCATCCCGTCGCGCCACTCCTCGTACTTCTCAGGCGGGATCGGCATGGTCATCACGATCATCGACATCGGGCGCTCCACTCATCGCCGGAGAGTCCGACCGTGCGACGGCGGTCGCCCCGGTCGGGCTGGTTCTTCACTCAATACGTTCCAACACTCTCAGGTGGTGGCCGAGCGCCGGGAGTCATCACGCGCAGGTGCCCCGGCTCATGATCTCCCAACGCTCATCCCTGCATAGTGGCGAGGCCATGACGTTGGTCGATCCCGGGGATCAGGACCATACGTAGTTCACGCACCTGCCGATGACGGTTGCCGACCTGACAAGGAAAGGCTGTCGTCAGACTGGCGTGTTCGCGAAGGGCCCGAGCAAGGGCACAGCTCTCCCGCAGCCGCTCGTGGAGCCCCCGTTGCTTCCTTCGCGTCCTGCTCGAGATTGGGTCCTTCGCTGCCATTGCTGGCGCCCACCTTGAAAGCGCTCCGCGGCACCGCACGGAAACGACGTCCCGTTCGGGCAGACGATCAGATCAGCTCTCGAGCGCCGGGCCGCCTCCTCTAACGGTGGCTGCGGCGGCCATCTCAGTGGCCAGCCGTCGTGCGGCGCGGGCGAAGACCGGAATCCCCACAGGACAGCCCGCACCGCCTTGCCGACGCGGTCGGCGTGCCGCTGGTCCGGGGCGACGGTCTCCGCGACCCGAGCGCGGCGCATCGTTCGGGCTGAGGTGCTGGTCGGACGTGAGCAGCATGATCACCATCGGTACGCCCCGGCTCATCGCCTCCTTCACACTGTTGAAGCCACCATGGGTGACGAGCAGCACGCAACGGTCGAGCAGGCGAGTGAGCCTCAGGGCGGGTTCGACGTGCAGGTGCGGCGGCAGCGGACCGAGCCGCGCTGGATCCTGATCGGCTCCGAGCGCGACACCAACGACGACCTGCTCCTCGGCCAGCGCCTCGATGATCGCCTCGTAGGCGCACGATGTGCGGTGGAAGACCGTGCCGAGACTGACCAGGACGAGCGGTCGCACGCCGGTGTCGACGGCCCAGCCGGGCAGCGGCGCCGCCCGGTCGACGGCATCACGGTGTCGGACGTAGACGGTCGTTCTCCCCGACCACGACCAGGTGAAGATCGACCGCACCCATGTTGTGCGGAACCTGGCGGGCCGGCGATGACGCCCCAGCCGGCGGGGAGCTCGGCCGCGAATCGGCAAGCGGCCGCAATTCCGTGCCATACGTAGTGTCACTCGAGTGGGGCTCCGGACCCGGATGACGCCTGGCGTGACTGATGCTGAGACCGGACTGCTGCGCACGTCAGCCGCAGCAGTCGAAGATGGCTCACGCCGCGGTCGGCCCCGCCGGCTTCTGAGGAGGCAGAGCAGGCCGAAGGCGCCCCGGGTTCGGGGCGCCTGGCGGGTTGAGCGGACCCGTCAGAGATCGAGCACGAGGCGGGGAGACCGAGATCGCGAACAGCAGGGCATGATCACCTCACCAGATTCCTGCTCCTCGGCGCTCAGGTAGGAGTCACGGTGGTCCGGCTCCCCCTCGAGGACGTAGGTCTCGCAGGTCCCACAGGTGCCCTCCCGGCACGAGGTCGGCAGGTCCACCCCCGCCGCCTCGATCGCCTCGGCCAGGGTCTCGCCGGCTCCGACGGTCAGGGTGACACCCGACGCGTCGAGCTCGACCTCGAACGGAATGTTGGCCCCGTCGAGCGCCCCCTCCTTGGGCCGGAACCGCTCGAGGTGCAGCGACCCCGTGGGCCACGGGTCGCACTGCTGCTCGACGGCGTCGAGCAGCACCCCGGGCCCGCAGCAGTAGACCGCGGTGCCGGCGGTGGGGGTACCCAGGATCGAGGCCAGGTCGAGGAGGCCGTGGCTGTCCTGCGGCCAGAACACGACCCGCTCGCCGTGGGCCGCGAGCTCGGCCCGGAACGCCATGGTCGACTCCTGACGACCGCCGTAGAACAACCGCCACGGCTTCCCCGCCGCCTCACAGGCCGCGATCATCGGCAGGATCGGCGTGATCCCGATGCCACCCGCGATGAAGAGGTACTCGTCCGCCTCGACCAGGGCGAAGTTGTTCCGCGGCCCACGGCAAACCACCTGGTCGCCGACGGCCAGCTTTTCGTGGACATGGGCCGACCCGCCGCGGCTCTCCGGCTCCCGGAGAATCCCGAGCCGCCAGGCCGACAGGTCCGTCGGGTCCCCGCACAGCGAGTACTGCCGCTCCAGGCCCGGGCCGAGGACGAGGTCGACGTGCGCGCCGGGCTCCCAGGCCGGCATCTTCTCCCCCACCGCGGGCTCCAGGCGCAGCGAGACGATCCCGTCCGCCTCGGCCTCGATCGCCGCGACAATTGCGGTCAGGTCCTCCGTCACGGCCCGAGCACCTTCGCGGCCACGGCCTTGGTTGCCTCGGCGTCACCGGTGAGCACCTGCACGGGGTTGACGACCATCATCTGGGTGATCTGGTCCTCGGTGACTCCGCGCTTGCGTAGCTCGGGCAGCACGTAGTCGGAGATGCGGTGGTGGTGCCAGTTCGGGGTGTGCTTCGCGCGCCACGACGGCGGGGTGTTGATCGAGAAGAACCCGGCGTCGTGGGAGATCGTGATCTTCTCCGCGTAGCCCTGCTCGAGGAGCTTCGCGAGAGTGTCGACGCGGGACTCGTCGTCGAGCACGAACTCCATGCCGAAGCGGTCCATGCCGATGAAGGAGCCGTTGTCCATCAGCTCCCGGAGGTAGTCCAGGTCGGTGGAGTCGCCGCTGTGCCCGATGACGGTGCGCTCGAGGTCGACGCCGTTGGCCTTGAACCACTTCTGCTGGTCGCGGCCGTTGGCGTGATGGACGTTGGTGTGGGTGGAGATCGGCACGCCGGTCTCGGCCTGCGCGCGGGCGGCGGCGCGGTAGACGCGGTCGAGGTCCGGGGTGATGCCGTGCTCGTCGGTGACGATCTTGATGATCCCGGCCTTGACGCCGTCCGTGCGCGGGATGCCCTTGGTGATGTCCTCGACGAACATCGTCTCCAGCACGTCCGGGCCGCCGAGGGTCTTGCCGACGAGCCCGTCCGGGCCGTGGGTGTGGAAGTACGTCGGGAGGTCCTTGGCGGTGTAGTAGCCGGTGGCCACGACGATGTTCAGCGGCACGCCCTCGGCGAGGCGCTGCACGGTGGGGATGTCCCGACCCAGGCCGAGCACCGTCAGGTCGACGAAGGTGTCGATGCCCTTGTCCTCGTGCAGCGAGGTCAGGCTCTTCCGAGCGCGTTCGAAGATCGCGGCCTCGTCGTACTCCGGGTGCACGATGTTCTGCTCGAGCTCCGGGTTGCGGGCCATGATGTGCTCATGCATCAGCGTGGTGCCGATCTGCGTGCTGTCGATCGGGCCGCGCAATGTGTTCACAGTGCTCATGCGGGGACTTCTCCTTCGGTGGCGGTGGTGAGTGCGTCGCGACGGGCGCGGGCAGCGGCCAGGCCGGCCTTGAGGAAGCCGACGTCGGAGCCCGCGGTGACCATGCGGAAGCCCCGGTCGGCCTCGGTGACCGGGTCGCCGGTGATCCCGGCGGCGATGCCGGCTGTGGCGCAGGCGGCGACGATCTCGGCGACGGCGGCGCGGTGCCGTTCGTCGCGGGGGCCGGTGACCGGGTCGAGGCCGAGGCTCACGGCGAGGTCACCGGGCCCGACGTACACGCCGTGCACGCCGGGGACCGCGGTGATCTCCTTCGCCCGGGCGACGCCCTCCGCGGTCTCGATCATGACCAGGCACAGCACCTGGCCGTTGACCGTGGCCGGGTCCGGCCCGAGGCCGTAGGCCGAACGGGTCGGCCCCCAGCTGCGCACCCCCAGCGGCGGGTAGTGCGCCGCCGCGGCGGCCCGGCGGGCGGCGTCGGCCGACTCGACGTTCGGCACGATCACGCCCTCGGCGCCGGCGTCGAGCGCCCTGCCGATCAGCACCGGGTCGTTGGCCGCGACCCGGACCAGCGCAGTGGTGCCGGTCCGGGCGGTGGCCCGCAGCATCTCGACCGGGCTGGCGAGCCCGCCCACGCTGTGCTGCTGGTCGAGGTAGAGGTAGTCGAACCCGGCCATCGCCAGGGTCTCCGCGACGTGCGGGTCCCCCGTGTGGCAGGCCAGACCGACGGCCGTCCCGCCCGACTCCAGGATCCCCCGCAGCCGGTTGGGGTGGGCCTCGGTGACGACGGCGTAACTCACGACGCGGTCTTCTGCAGCGCCTT
Organism: Pseudonocardia halophobica; assembly: GCF_050948485.1. Taxonomy (NCBI): domain Bacteria; kingdom Bacillati; phylum Actinomycetota; class Actinomycetes; order Pseudonocardiales; family Pseudonocardiaceae; genus Pseudonocardia; species Pseudonocardia halophobica. The sequence goes on from NZ_CP192046.1 coordinate 4,974,711, forward strand.
GTCCAGCCGGTACCACTGCCGCGCGGACTCGTGCATCACCTTGGGCCGCATGGACTCCGGCATGACGCTCAGCACCCGGGCGAGGTCGTCGGTGTGCAGGTGCGGGTAGTCCGTGGCGAACATCAAGATGTCCTCGGACCCCAGCCACTCGATGACCCGACGGGCGTGCGCGTCCGGGCCCAGGTCGGCCGGGGCGATGGAGAACCGGAAGTGGTCCCGGATGATCTCCGTGGGCAGCCGGTCGACCCACGGGATCTCCCGGCGCAGGCCCTTCCACTTCTTGTTGACGCTCCAGCTCCAGGTGGGAACCCAGGCGAAGCCGCTCTCCAGCATCGTCACCCGCATGTCCGGGAACTTCTGGAAGATCCCCTCGTAGATCAGGCTGGTCATCTGCGCGCCGAAGACCTGGATCTCCGCCGCGTACTCCTCGGCATACCAGGAGGCGTAACCGGTCGGGGACGGCGCGTCCTCCGAAGTGCCGCCCCAGCTCAGGCCCAGGACCAGGTCGTGGCGGGTCATCGCCTCGTAGATCGGCCAGAACACCCGCTGCCCGTAGAGCCGCTCCGAGCGCACCGGCATGGTCACCTGCACGATCCGCGGGTGCGAGCCGACGCGCTCGATCTCGGCTGCGGCCGCGGCGGGGTCGCGGGCCGGGACCACCATCGAGCCGACGAGGCGGGGGTCGCGGTCCAGCCACTCGGCGATCAGCCAGTCGTTGACCGCGCGGGCCAGCGCCGGGGCCCAGTCCGGGTGGCGCAGCGAGTCCACGCCGTAGGCGGTGTTGACCAGCGCGACCTCCGTCCGCCACGGGTCCAGGACGTGCTGCTGCAGGTCCTCCAGGCGGGACGCCGGGGGCCGGCCCTCGGGGCGCCACTCGTCGCGCGCCGTCGTCGGTGCGTTCGGCGGGTACGCCAGCGCCTGACCGTTGGGCCCTTTCCAGCCACGTTCCCGGGCGCCCTGCACCCACACCGGGTCGGTGTAGGGGAACAGCGCCTCGAGCGACGGCGGGGTGGCGTGCACGTCGCAGTCGATCACCGGGCCGGTCCACAACGCGTCACGCGTGGTGCCCTGCAGCAGGGGGGTGGTCATGACGATCCTCCGGGCTGTCGTTCCTGGCGGGCCGGCCGCAGGGACAGCACGATGTAGTCGGACTCGACCGCCACGTCGACGGTCTCGGCGGTGTAGGGGCCGGGGATCCGGCCGAGCTCGCCGCGGTCGAGCGCGGCCTTGACCTCGTCCGCTCCCTCGAGGGCGACGGAGAACGGCCGGGCGCGCAGCCGCGGGTTCCAGTAGGACCGGCCGTCCTCGACGTCGAACTCCCAGTTGTGGTACGGGCAGGTCACGAACGTCTGACCCTCGTCCAGGCGGACGTCGCCGGGGACCGGGGACTCGATCTGGTTGACGACCCCGCCCTCACACAGCGGCGCCCCGAGGTGCGGGCAGCGGTTGAGCATCGCGTAGAACGTGCCGCCGATGTTGAACACGCCGATCTCGCGGCCGTTCGCCTCGACGATTCGGCGCTCCCCCGGCGGGATCTCATCGACCCGGCCGACCACGAAGCGGGTCGTGCGGGCCGGGCGGGTGGGCGAGGTCGTCACAGGACCTCCACCTCCTTCGTGCGGTGGCCGGGGACCGTCTCGGGGTCCAACCAGCTCGGGTCCAGGTCGGCGACGCTGCGGCAGCCCATCAGCCGCATCGTGCGGACCATCTCGGTGCGCAGGATCTCCAGCACCCGCTCGACGCCCGCGGTGCCGGCCGCGGCCAGGCCCCAGGCGGGCAGCCTGCCCACCAGCACGGCGCGGGCGCCCAGCGACAACGCCTTGAGCACGTCGCTGCCACGCCGGATCCCGCTGTCCAGCAACACCTCGGTCCGGTCGCCGACGGCGTCGACGATCCGTGGGAGCGCGGTGAGCGTGGCCGATGAGCCGTCGAGCTGGCGGCCCCCGTGGTTGGACACGATGACCGCATCGGTTCCCGTGGCGACCGCCCGCAGGGCGTCTTCGGGCGTGATGATCCCCTTGACCACCAGCGGGCCGTGCCAGTTGGCACGCAGCCACTCGAGGTCGGTCCAGGTCGGCGAGTGCGAGCCCGTGCCGCCCTTGGTCATCTCGGTGAGCACCATCGGCTTGCCGTCGACGGTCACCTCGGCGGTGTTCGGGATCTCGAAGGGCAGCCCGTCGAGCAGGTACCGGGTCAGCCAGGCCGGCTTCGGCAGCAGCTGCGGCGCCAGCTTCACGGCGTTGCGGGCGTTGACCCGCATCGAGTAGCTGAAGCCGTTCTTGTAGTCCCGCGGTCGGAAGCCCGCCACAGCCGTGTCGATCGTGGCGACCAGCGCGGAGTAGCCGGCCGCCTGCGCCCGACCGACCAGGTTCTCCATCGTGGCCTGACTCGAGAAGCGGTAGAGCTGGAACCACTGCGGCCCCTCGACCTGCGCAATCTCCTCCAGCGTGTACCCGGCCGCCGAGCTGGCGACGTGGATCGTCCCGGCCCGCGCGGCCCCGGTCGCCAGGCCGAGGTCGCCGTCCGGGTGCACCAGCCGCATCCCGCCGCAGGGCGCGGTGAGCACCGGCAGGTCGACCGGGGTGCCGAGCACCTTCGTGGACAGGTCGGGCTGGTCGACCCAGGTGGCCATCCGTGGCGCGAACGCCACGTCCTCGAAGGCACAGGCGTTGCGCCGCAACGTCACCTCCCCCTCGGAGCCGCCGTCGACGTACTCCCGGATACCGCGCGGCAGCACCCGGGCCGCGGCGCGCTGGGCGTCGGCGGCGTCGAGGAGCCGGCCGGCCCGTCTGCGGCGGGCCTTCTCGACGAACGTCGGGAGCTCGGCCATGTCAGGCCCCCACCGCGGGGATGCCGTGGCCCGGCCGCAGCGGGATCTTGTAGAGCGTGCTGGCGTTGGCCCCGAGGATGCGACGGCGCCGCTCCAGCGGCATGGTCCGCGGCACCGACTCGTAGGGCGAGTCGAAGTCCCAGTGCGGGTAGTCGGAGGAGAACATCAACCGGTCCGCGAACCCGGAATCCTCGAACATCGCGTAGACGTCCGGAGTCCACTGCGGATTCTCGGGCTCCTCGATCGGCTGCGTGGAGAACCAGAAGTGTTCCCGCAGGTACTCCGACGGCTTCCGGGTCAGGTGCGGAAGCTCGTCGCGCAGCTTCTCGAAGGTCGCATCGAGCCGCCACGAGAACGGCACCGCCCAGTCCCAGCCCAGCTCCAGCAGCGCGATCTTCAGCTTCGGAAAGCGCTCGAACACGCCCTCGAAGATCAGGCTGGGCACCATCGAGATCGGCAGCACCGCGAACGCCGCGTGCATCTCGGCGTAGAAGTTCTGCCGCCCCGCCCCGGTGGGCTGGCGACCCATACCCGGCACATGGAAGCCCAGCGGGATGTCGTAGTGCTCGCACGCTTCGAAGATGGGCCAGTAGCGCTGCTTGCCCAGCGGGTCCTGCCCGGCCGGCGACATCAGCACCTGCACGTAGGAGTCGCCGTTCGGGCCCTCCTTACAGCGCACGATCTCGTCGGCGGCGCCCGCGAGGTCGCGGGGCAGGGTGATGCTCGCCTTGAACCGGTCGTCCGCGCCCGCCCAGGTGTGGGCCAGGGCGTCGTTGTAGGCGCGGTAGATCGCGAACGCGCACTCGTAGGGCATGTTCGCCCCGCCGTGGGTGATGATGTAGGTCTGCGGGCAGGTCAGCACGACCGCGGACATGTCGTACTTGTCGACCACCTGCTCCACGGCCAGGTGCGGGTCCACCCCCACGCGCCCGTCGGCGTCGAGCGCGTCCAGCCGGTGGGTGAACTCGCGCTGCGACGGCGCGATCCCGCCGCCGAAGCTGCCCGGGCCGTAGCGCGCGATGTAGTCACGCCAGCGCTGCGGCAGGTGCTCGGCGACCTGCGGGTCGGTCGGCAGCGGCATCGGGTGGAAGTCGGTGTCGATGATGCCGAGCTTTTCCTCGACTTGGGTCTCGGCCGGGCGAACGTCGGTGAGGGTCATGATGAACTTCCTCTGGGGGTTGCGGCTTAGAGGGCGCTGCGGCTGGTCTCGGCGGCGAAGAACACCGCGATCACCGTGAGCAGGCAGGTCGCCGCCATGAACAGGGAGATCCCGGCGGTGCCACCGCCCGAGGCGGCGAGCAGTGAGGCGCAGATCAGCGGGGTGAAACCGCCGCCGACCGTGCCGGCGATCTGATAGCCCAGCGAGGCGCCGGTGTAGCGCTGGGTCGTCGGGAACAGCTCACCGAGCCACGCCCCCAGCGGGCTGTAGACGATGGCGTGCGCGAACGCCGCCAGCGAGATGCCCAGATACATCGCACCCACGCCGCCCGTGTCCATCAGCGCGAACATCACCGGGATGCTCAGCGCCTGCAGCACCGCACCGACCCCGACGACGACCCTGCGCCCCCACAGGTCGGACAGGTAGGCGAACACCGGCTGGAACACCAGGCCGATCGCCGCGGAGACGAGCACCGCGTTGAGGACGTCGGCCCGCGGGAAGCCGTCCTCGATGCCGTAGCTGACGATCCAGGTGCCGTACACGGCACTCGCCGCGAACGCACCCAGCACCAGCGCGATCGACAGCAGCAGGTTCTTCGGGTGACGAAGGACGTCCCACAGTGGCACGCGGGGCTTGACGCCCGCTGCCTGCTCCGCCTGCTCGCGGGCCTGCTTGAACACCGGGCTCTCCTCGACCCCGAGCCGGATCCACAGACCGATCACCACGAGGACGGCGGAGATCAGGAACGGGATGCGCCAGCCCCAGCTGAGGAAGGCGTCCCCGGTGAGCGCGGAGGTGAGCGCGAACACCCCGTTGGCAAGCAGGATGCCGCCGTAGAGGCCCATCTGCGCGACCGAGCTGGACAGGCCCCGACGCCTGGGCGCGTGCTCCATGGACATGAGCACCGCGCCGCCCCACTCACCGCCCGCGGAGACACCTTGGATCAGCCGCATCAGCACCAGGAGCAGAGGCGCGGCGACACCGAGCGTCGCGTACGTGGGCAACAGACCCACGACTGTGGTGGACACCCCCATCAGCACGATGGACAGCACGAGCATGCCCTTACGGCCGACCTTGTCCCCGAAGTGTCCCCAGATGATGCCGCCGACCGGCCGGGCGATGAAGCCGGCGGCAAGGGTGGCGAAGGAGGCGAGGGTGCCCGCCGTGGAGCTGAACTCGGGGAAGAACAGCTGGTTGAACACCGCCGCCGAGGCGATGCCGAACAGGTAGAAGTCGTACCACTCGATGACGGACCCGAAGAAGCTCGACACGAGCACCCGGTTCCGCATGCGGCGGCTGGATTGCTGGGCGGGATCGACTGCCGGAGTGCCGTCGGCACTGGGGGCAGCGATCTGCGAGTCGGTCACCGTCGACCTCCGTGATGGGAGCACGATCAGGCGACTACCCGATCGTATATTCTCGTGCAGAAGAATATACGTTCTGTCGGCGCACTGTCCAGAGCCTGCGACCTGGGTGCCTGCGCGACGACGCGGCGAAGCTCGACGTCCGCCGACGCCCCTGCGCACGCGGCCCTCGCCTGCACGTGTGCTGATTGCTGGAAGCGCGGCCTCGTGATCCCGGCAGTCATCGGGTCGTGCTCCTCGACTCAGCCGCGCATCAGGACGTGTGATCGTCACACCCTGGGCGGCGGTGCGCGCCCCGCGACCCCGAGGAGCTGCACGCCTCGACACCAACCCGGACCCTCGGCGGGGCGCTCGGGCGCTTGATTCCGGTCTGCTCCCGGCCGGTCAGCCGGCGAGGCGGCCCGGACCCCGAGGGGCCTGCGGCACGTCCGGCTCGCCCCAGAAGTCCAGAGAGTCCAGCCATTGCATGAGCAGATCGCCCGTGCCCATGAAGTGGTCCTTGGCCAGCAGGCGTGCCTGGTCGACGTCCCCTGCGGCGATGGCGTCGATCAGTGGGGTGTGCTGGGTGCGGTTCACGTCGGACCACCCCGGCACGACGTGGAAGTTCTCCGGGAACTGCAGAGGGACGAGCCTGCTCGCCGCCCCGGCGAACCACTCCAACTTGGGCGCGTCCGCGATCACCGACACGTAATGGTGCAGCGCCGAGTTCAGCGATGTGGCCAGGTGCCCGTCGGACGGGTCTGCGTCGCGGATCTGCGCGTCCAGCTTCCGCAGCTCGTCCACGTCCCGAGCCGTGGCCCGGGTGGCAGCACGTGCCGCGAGCTCCCCTTCGGCGGTACCCCACATCAGGTAGGTGTCCTCGACGTCCTTACGGCGGACCGCCGACACCCGGAAGCCGCGGTTCGGCTCGTGGGTCACCCAGCCGTCCTGGGTCAACAGCAGGAGCGCCTCGCGGACGGGCGTCACGCTCACCCCGAGCTGCTCCGCAAGCTGGCCCAGTCGCAGAGGCTCGCCCGGCTGCACGGTCCGGGCCATGATCTGGTCCCGGATCGCGCTCGCGACGTTGCCGCGCAGCTGCTCCTTCCCCGTCCGACCCACGTCCCGGATCCTACCGAGCCGCCCGATCGCTGACAGTGATGGTGCGATGACGCAAGGGCGATGCACCTCGAGCCCGTCGCCCCTCGCTTCCTCGCCGTGATCGAAGGTCTGCGCGTGCACGATCCCCGCGATGGAGACGACGGGGATGTGCACGATCCAACAAGTCAGGACGTCGAGTCGAGGTAGATCGACTTCAACACCTGGTAGCCGTGCAAGCCCTCCGGCCCCAGCTCGCGCCCGATACCGCTGGCCTTGATCCCGCCGAAGGGCGCGGTCGGGTCGTTGACGTGACCGTTGATCCCGATCGTGCCGGACGCGACCCGTCGGGCCACGGCCTCGCCTCGGTCCCCGTCGGCGGTCCAGACCGAGCCGCCGAGGCCGAAGCCACTGTCATCGGCGATCGCGACGGCTTGGTCCTCGTCCCCGTAGGGGATCACCGTCAGCACCGGACCGAAGATCTCCTCCTGGGAGATCGTGTAGTTGTTGTCGACGTCGGCGAAGGCCGTCGGCTGCACGAATCAGCCACGGTCCTCGGGCAGGAACACGTCCGGGTCGCTGTCGCCCTCGACGATGCCCTTCACCGTGATCCCGATGACCTGGGCGTGGATCAAGCCCAGCGTCAGCGCCGCCTCGGGGTCGGAGGCACGCCGATGATGCCGAGGCTGCCGCGCTGCGCCAGGGCGGCCACGCCTGCTGGACCACCGCCGCGACGCCGGTGGTGTCGATCGCGTAGTCACGCCCTCGGCGAGCACCGCGCGGACCTGCTCGTCGACCGGCCCGTCGGCCGGGTCGTCCCGGCTCCGGTATAGGGGTTCCAGTACCACGTCCCCGCCCACATCCGTACCCGCCTCGATGAGACGTGCGCTCATGCCTCGCCTGCGCGGTTCGATCAGCGCCCCGACACCGGCGAAACCGGCTCCGATGATGACGCGTTCCTGATCGAGTTCACTCATCGTCGAGGGTCCTTCCTACGCTGGGGAGTGAGCGGCTGTGGGAAATTCGGGCAGCGGCATGCTCGGACGGCGTTCACCATCGCGTAGGCATGACGCCCGGGCTACCGCGTGCCCTTGGGTGAGCTAGGCGATCCAGCGGTGTAGACCTCCCTGCTGTGGCGGCTCTCGGCGATCTCGCGTCCCGGACGATCACGCGCGCAGCGCGGGCACTGTCGCGGATTCCTGCGGATCCACTGCAGATCCGGGCGATGACGGACCTCGTGCGGCGGGTCGTGACCGCCCGCGCCCACCACGCACCCCTGAGTTGAACGTGGCCTGACCGACAACCCCTGGAGCCACGTAGCGGACGCGGCGAAGGAGGTCGCCACGCTGCCGCGGTAGGCACCCCTCGCGGTGAACACCGAAGAGACGCTGTCGTCGTGGCGACGACCTCCAGCCCGCGCGCGTCACGGGAGCAGCGGCCAGGCTCAGCAGGTCGAACGCAACCCAGTACAGCGGCAGGCCTGGTTCTACCCAGCAACCTCTGTCCCGACGTCCCCAAAATTGTTAACAATCTTGCGACCCATCTTGTGTGGAGAGGTGGCGCCCACGTACGGTCCCTCTGCACCGGACGTCCACGACGTCTCGTTCGCAGAGGAGGCCAAAGTTGCCCACCGACACGACGCCGCCGGATTCGGCCCTCTCCGGGGTCACCCCTGGCTGGCTCGCCCCCCACCCGGCACCGTCGAGGCCGGCGCTGGAGTTGCCGGCCGGCGCGGTCGACGCGCACTGCCATGTCTTCGGGCCCGCCGCGACCTTCCCGTTCGCCCCGGAGCGCAAGTACACGCCGTGCGATGCCGGGAAGGAGGACCTGCAGGCGCTGCACGATCGGCTCGGGATCAGGCGCCGCGTGGTCGTCCAGGCGACGTGCCACGGCGCGGACAACAGCGCGATGGTCGATGCCGTACGCTCGGCGGCGGGCCGTGCGCGCGGTGTCGCCACCGTCCGACCCGACGTGACCGACGCCGAGCTGACGGCCCTCCACGAGGCCGGCGTGCGCGGGGTCCGGTTCAACTTCGTTCGACGACTGGTCGACGCCTCCCCCACCGACGCCCTCTCGCGCATCGCGGCCCGGATCGCGGCGCTCGGCTGGCACGTCGTCGTGTACTTCGAGGCCGCCGACCTCGCCGACCTGGAGGACTTCTTCGGGACCCTGCCGGTGCCGCTGGTGATCGACCACATGGGTCGACCGGACGTCACCCGCGATCCGAACGGTCCCGAGTTCGCACGCTTCCTGCGCTTCGCCGGCCGGCACCGGTGCTGGGTCAAGATCAGCTGCCCTGAGCGGTTGTCCGTCACCGGCCCGGCGGCCCTCGACGGTCAGCGCCGCGCCTACACCGATGTCGTCCCCTTCGCCCGCAAGGTCCTCGCCGAGTTCGGAGACCGGACGCTGTGGGGCACCGACTGGCCGCACCCGAACCTGACCGACCACATGCCCGACGACGGGCTCCTCGTGGACCACCTCGCCCACGTCACCGACACCGCCGACCAGCGCCGACAGCTGCTCGTCGACAACCCCATGGCCCTGTACTGGCCGGAGGAGACGGCATGAGCGCCCACCCCGACGGCGACGGCGCCGTCGTGCACACCAACGCCACGAACCGCCTGGACCGGCTCCCGATCAGCCGCTTCCACAAGGTCACGATCGTTGCGGTGGCGTTCGCGTACTTCTTCGAGTTCGCCGACATCAACACCTTCGCCACCACGGCACCGAAGCTGGTCAAGCTGTGGGGGGTGACGGTCAACCAGGTCGCCTACGTCACCTCGCTGTCCTTCGTCGGCATGTTCATCGGCTCGATCGTCGCCGGCAGGCTGGCGGACCGCCTCGGGCGCAAGACCACGTTGATCGCCACCACGATCTGGTTCTCGGTGTTCTCCCTGGCCTCCGCCCTGGCCTGGGACATCGTGTCGATGGGCGCGTTCCGGGTGCTCACCTCGGCGGGGCTGGCCGCGATGACGGTCGTCGCGGTCATCTACGTCAACGAGATCTACCCGGCCGCCGTCCGCGGCCGGTACCAGGCCTACGCCATCGTGATCGGGATCTGCGGCACGCCGGTCACCAACCTGATCGCCAGCGCGGTGGTGCCACTCGCGGACTGGAGCTGGCGCCTGGTCTACCTCTGGGGGGCGCTCGGGATCGTCTTCCTGGTCTTCTCCCGCAAGATCGTCGAGTCCCCGCGCTGGTACGAGAGCCGCGGCCGGTATGCCGAGGCCGAGGCCGCCCTGAGCAGGGTCGAGCGTGAGGTCGAGGCCCAGCACGGTCCGCTACCCGAGCCGGCGCAGGCCGCACCGGACACCACCGCGCCCGCGCAGAAGGCTCCGCTGCGGATTCTGTTGCAGCGCCGCTACCTGGTGCCCACCGCGGTACTGACGGTGCTGTGGGTGACCCAGACGATCGGCTTCTTCGGCTACTCGAGCTGGGCCCCGACGCTGCTGAGCTCGGAGGGGTTCAGTGTGGAGAAGTCCATCTTCTACGTCGCCCTGACCACGGTCGGCGCTCCGCTGGGCTCGCTCCTCGCGGCGCTGGTCACCGACCGCTTCGAGCGCAAGTGGCTGCTCGTCGTCTTCGGGCTCGCGATCGCCGTCGCCGGTCTGCTGTACGGCCTGACCTTCGACCCGGTGCTCATCGTGGTCTTCGGGTTCCTGGTCAACATGATGGAGCGGGGTTACACGGCGCTGGCCTACGCCTACTCCCCCGAGCAGTTCGACATCCGCGGACGTTCGCTGGGCACCGGGTTGGCATACGGGATCGGCCGGCTGTCCAACGCCATCGGCCCCCTCGTGATCGCCGCCCTCTACACCGGCAGCGGCTACCAGAGCGTCTTCATCTTCATCGCCGCGACCTGGACCTTCGGCGCGATCGTGCTCGCCCTCTTCGGCCAGCGCACCCGCCCGTCGTCGGCGCGCCGCCGTGCGGCCGCGACGTCCACCGGCCCACAGGAAGGAACCACGTGAGCACCTCGACCACCACGCCGGCCACGACCCCTCGCAGCGGAGTGATCGTGACCGACCCGCCGCGAGCCGACCTCGACGACGTCGCCACGCTCACCGATTACGGCGTCGCCACCGTGCACGAGGCACTCGGACGCACCGGCTACCTCGGTCCCGACGTCCGCGCCCGGCAGGACGGGGTCAAGACCGGCGGCACCGCGGTGACCGTGCTGTGCCGCCCCGGTGACAACCTCATGATCCACGCTGCCGTCGAGCAGTGCCGCCCCGGCGACCTGCTGGTCGTCACCACCAGCTCGCCGTGCGTCGACGGCCTCTTCGGTGAGCTCTTCGCGACCGCCCTGGTGCGACGTGGCGTCCGCGGCCTGGTCACCACCACTGGCGTGCGCGACCTCGCGGACCTGCGCGCGATGGGTTTCCCGGTATGGTCGGCGGCGGTGAGCGCCCAGGGCTCGGTCAAGGCGAGCGCCGGCGCGGTCAACGTCCCCGTCGTCATCGGTGGGGAGGTCGTCCACCCAGGCGACGCCGTCCTCGCCGACGACGACGGGGCGGTGGTCGTCGCACGGAACCGGGTGGCCGAGGCCGTCACCGCAGGCCGCGCGCGGCTGGCGAAGGAGGACGCCGCGCGTCGGGCGTTCCGCGAGGGGGAACTGAGCCTGGACCGGTACGGGCTGCGAGACGTGCTGGCCGGCCTCGGCGTCCGCTACCTCCCCGCCTCGCCGTCCGGACAGGAGGCCATCGGATGAGCCCCGGTATGCCGGCGTCCCTGATGCGCGGGGGTACCTCGAAGGGCCTGTTCCTGCTCGCCTCCGACCTGCCCGCCGACCCGGCCGACCGCGACGACCTGCTGCTGCGGCTGATGGGCAGCCCGGACCCGGCGCAGATCGACGGGCTCGGCGGGGCGACCCCGGTGACGAGCAAGGTCGCCGTGGTCGGGCCCTCCACGGACCCCGACCACGATCTCGATTACCTGTTCCTGCAGGTGGGCGTCGACGCCGCGACGGTGTCGGAGCGGCAGACCTGCGGCAACCTGCTCGCTGCGGTCGGGCAGTTCGCCGTAGGCCGTGGGTTGGTGCCCGCCGGTCGCGAGCGGACCGAGGTGCGCATCCGGATGCTCAACACGGGCGCGTCGGCCGTCTCCCGGTTCGCCACGCCCGGCGGTCGGGTCGAGTTCGGCGGGGACACGGCGATCGCCGGCGTGCCCGGCACCGCCGCGCCGGTGCTGCTCGACTTCCTCGACACCGAGGGCTCCACGACCGGCTCCCTGCTCCCCACCGGGAGCGTCGTCGACCGGATCGACGGCATCGACGTGACGTGCATCGACAACGGCATGCCGGTCGTCGTGATCCGCGCAGCCGATCTGGGACTGAGCGGCTACGAGACCCCGGCCGAGCTCGCCGCCGCTCCGGGTCTCGCGGCGCGGATCGACGACCTGCGGACGCGGGCCGCCGCGCTGATGGGCCTCGGCGACGTGTCCACGGCACCGGTCCCCAAGACGACCCTCGTGGCACCACCCAGGGACGGCGGCGCGATCAGCACCCGCACCTTCATCCCGGTCCGCCCGCACCCGGCGATCGGCGTGCTCGGCGCCGTCAGCGTGGTGACGTCGGCGTTGCTCGAGGGCAGCGTCGGGCACGACCTGCTCGCCCGCGGCACGGGGGGACCGCTCGCCGTCGAGCACCCGACGGGTTCCTTCGAGGTCGACGTCGCCCTGCGCGACGGCGAGCCGCCCCGCGTGGCCCGGTCCACGGTGGTACGCACCGCCCGAGCGCTCTTCGAGGGCATCGCCCACCCGCGGCCATGAGCGTCAGAGGTTCCGTCCGCGCGCAGGACGGCTACCCTGACACAGCATTGGTCCCGATCGTGGCGCGGAGGATGGCGACAATGAGTTCGGCGGAGCGTCGGGAGGGCACCGGCCCGGCGGCCAGGGTCGTCGACGCGCTCCGCGACGCGATCGCCGCCGGAGACTTCGCGCCGAACCAGCGGCTCGTCGAGGCCGACCTGTCCGAGCAGTTCGGGGCCAGCCGCGCGGCGGTACGCGCGGCCCTGCTCGAACTGACCAGCGAAGGCCTGGTCGAACGCGTGCAGAACCGCGGCGCCCGGGTCCGAGCCGTCTCACTGGACGAGGCCGTGGAGATCACCGAGGTCCGGATGGTCCTCGAAGGGCTGCTCGCTGCCAAGGCCGCAACTCGCCTGACCGACGAAGGGCGGGAGCGACTGCGGAGGATCGGGACGGCCATGGAGCAGGCGGTCGCCACGGGCGACCTGCTCGGCTACTCGGCGCTCAACCGCGACCTGCACGCCTTCATCCGGGACACCGCCGGGCAGCGCACGGCGGGCTCGATCCTGGAGCGCCTCCGTGGGCAGAACGTGCGCCACCAGTTCAGGTTGGCCATGCAGCCGGGACGTCCGTCGGTGTCGCTGCCCCAGCACCTGACCATCATCGACGCGCTGTGCGCGCGCGACGCCGACGCGGCCGAACAGGCGATGCGCGCGCACCTGCAGAGCGTCGTCGAGGCACTCCCGACCGTGGAAACGAGCAGGCGAACCCGCTGAACCCCTGACCCACGCCGGCCCGACCACGGCCACGTGGGGCGTCGAGTTCCGGCCAGTTCCGGGTTCGATGCTGCCAGCACGATGTCTTCCATCGCCAACAGTCCAAGTGGGATCAGCGGGCGCCGTCCTGCTGCTCTCCACGGAGGTACCAGTGATCATCGACTGTCACGGCCACTACACCACCGCGCCGCCGGCACACACGTCGTGGAGGCAGGACCAGCTCCAGGCTGCACTCGGCGGGCACGCGGCACCCGCGTACCCGGCTATCGGCGACGACGAGATCCGCGAGAGCATCGAGGTCAACCAGCTCCGCCTGATGCGGGAGCGCGGTGCCGACCTCACGATCTTCTCGCCGCGGGCGTCGGCGATGGCGCACCACGAGGGCGATCTCGCAGTCGGCACGGCGTGGGCCCGTGCGTGCAACGACCTGATCGCGCGGGTGGTCGGCCTGTTCCCGGGCCGCTTCGCCGGGGTCGGTCAGCTCCCGCAGACCGCGGGTGAGCCGGTGGAGGCCGCGGTGGCCGAGCTCCGCCGGTGCGTCACGGAGCTCGGGTTCGTCGGGGTGAACCTCAATCCGGACCCCAGTGGTGGCCGCTGGGACTCGCCGCCGCTGACCGACGCCTACTGGTTCCCGCTCTACGAGGCGATGTGCGAGCTCGACGTGCCGGCGATGGTGCACGTGTCCGCGAGCTGCACGCCTGTGTTCCACGCGACGGGTGCGCACTACCTCAACGCGGACACGACGGCGTTCATGCAGTTGCTGCAGGGAGACCTGTTCGGCCGCTTCCCCACGCTGCGCCTGGTGGTCCCGCACGGCGGCGGCGCCGTGCCCTACCACTGGGGGCGCTACCGCGGCCTGGCGGACATGCTCGGCCGCCCGCCGCTGGAGGAGCACCTCATGCGGAACGTCTTCTTCGACACGTGCGTCTACCACCAGCCGGGCATCGACCTGCTGCTCGGTGTGGTCGGCACGGACAACGTGCTCTTCGGCTCGGAGATGGTGGGGGCGGTGCGCGGGATCGACTCCCGGACCGGTCACCACTTCGACGACACCAAGCGCTATGTCGACGCCGCCTCGCTCACCGAGGAGCAGCGGGAGGCCATCTACTCCGGCAACGCACTGCGGGTCTACCCGCGACTCGCGGCCGCACTCGCGGTGCACCCAGCAAGGACGCCGTCGCCGACTGCCCCGGCCGCGAAGACCCCCGACGTAGGCGAGCGACCGCGCGCTGACCTGCTGTGAGTCCGTGCCGAGCAGGTAAGCCAGTTCGACCGGGTCGCCCGCGGAGTACAGCGCCGGCAGCCCGACCGATCTCCGTGAGAGCTCGAGATAGTCGTCGTGACGACGCAGCGCGACAGATTTCGTTCGACAGGCCTCTAGGGCAGCACACGATCGAGTTGGCTTCGTGACGTGATTCCGAGCTTGGCGAAGACTTTGCGTAGATGGTATTGAACCGTGTGAGCGCTGATGAACAGCCGGGTGCCGATCTCGGGGTTCGTCAGCCCGTCACGGGCGAGTTGGGCGATCTGTGTCTCCTGGACGGTCAGTTCCTGGTGCAGTGCGACCGAGCTGTGTTTGTGTGCTGTCTCGCCGGTGGCTCTCAGCTCCCGCCTCGCGCGTTCCGCGAATGCCGCCACACCCATCGCCCCCAGCATCTCGTGTGCTGTGCGCAAGTGTCGGCGTGCATCGTTTCGCCGGCGCTCCCGGCGAAGCCATTCTCCGTACAGAAGGTGCGCGCGAGCGAGGTCGACGCCGAGGCGGGTCTTGTCGAGGCGGGCGATCGCCTCGCGGTACAGGCGCTCGGCGTCGCCGTCCTCACTCAGCAGCGCATGTGACCGCGCCTGAGCCCCCAGTGCCCAGTCGGTGCCACTCGCGGCGGTCAGCTCGGTGAGCCGGCCGCAGGCGTCGGCCGCGGTGTCGGTCATCCCGGAACGCGCGGCGGCTTCGATCAACTCGACAAGTGCCCAGCACAACGAAGCGGGATCGTTGCCATAGGCGATGGCGCGTCGACCCGCGGCCGCCGCCTCGTCGTAGCGACCGAGGCCGTTGTTCAACGCGGCGTTCGCCCACTCGGCGAAGGTGATGCCGATGCCCTCCCCGCGCCGGGTCACGTCCTGAATGGTGGCCTCGATCAGAACGTGGGCCGTCGCCTCGTCGCCGCGGAGCGCGGCCAGCCCCATGGCGCCATAGGGGGCGAGGCCGCTGCCGGTGGCTTCCATGACCGTCTGCAACTCGTCGGTCAACGCCGCCGCCGTCGTCAGGTCGCCGGTGAACAGCAGTATGTGGGCGCGGGCGGTGAGGGCCAGCGGGATCTCGCTGAGTGCGCCGGTGGTGCGTGCGAGCTGGAGATACCGTGCCGAGAGTTCGTCCCAGCGATGGTCGTCCCAGAGCCGAGCGGCGGTGATGCACGCCAAGTACAGACGCCGCAGCTGGTCGTCCGGGGGCATGCCCGTGCCGAAGTCGGCCAGAGCCCGGCGCAGCATCGGGATGCCCGCGTCGTACCCCCGGTACAGGCTCACTGCCGTGCCGTCGAGCAGAAGATCGGAGACGGTCGGGGGGTGTTGCGGTGGCGGGGCTGCGCCGGCCGCGCAAGCCACCTCGAGGACATCACCGCCCGGACCCGCGAGGCGTGCAGCGAAGATCGCGGCCAGTAAGGCGTCCAGGTAGGTGGCACGCGAGAGATCCGGGTCGATCGCTTCGAGCCGCCTGGCCGCGACCAGCAGCAACGCCGGGACGTCTCCGCCCCGGCTGGTGTTGAACGCCAACTGAGCCTGCGTCATGTCCAGTGTCGCCTGCTGGACGTCGTCGAGCGGTTCGGAGCTCGCCATGGCCAGCAGATCCCGGGCTACGACGAACACTCCTGCCTGGATCTTGGACTGCGCGGCGGCCAGGGCACGCCTGGCTCGGTTCTCCGAGTCGCGGCTCAACGTCGCTGCCTGCTTGAGGAACGCAGCCGCCGCGGCGAAGCCGCCGCGCGCTCGGGCCCGTCCGGCCGAGTCCTCGAGCTCGGAGGCGATGTCCTCGTCCGGCCCGAGGGCCGCCTTCGCGCGGTGCCAGGCCCGCCGATCGGGATCGAGGCGCTCGTCGGTGACCTCGGCCAGGGCCTGATGTGCCTGCTGCCGGTGCTGAGTCGGCGCCGAGCGGTAGGCGGCCGTGCGGGCCAGCGGGTGGCGGAACCGGACGCGGGTGTCGAACTCGGCCAGACCGGCGTCGGCTGCCCACGCCGCCGCGTCGGTGTCGATCCCGAGCAGTGCGGCCGCTCGCCACACCAGCACCGGGTCGCCGGTCGGATCGGAAGCAGCCAGCAACAGGAGCCTCCGGGGCTGATCAGGAAGGGCGTTGATGCGGCGCCGGAAGCTCTCCTCGATGCTGCTTGCCACTGATGTCGCGCCGGGGAGGCCGAACCCGCCCGCCAGCTCCGCGGTGCTCAGCTCCCGCGGAATCTCCAACAGCGCCAGGGGGTTGCCGTGTGTCTCTGCAACGATCTGGTCCCGGACCCGTCTGTCGATCGCCCCGGTCAGCACCGAGTCCAGCAACGCATGAGCGTCGGCATCGGGCAGGCCGCGGACCACCAGCTCGGGCAGGCCCGCCAGGTCGTCGCTCGGCACTCGGGCCCCGAAGACCATCCCCATGGACTCCATGCCGAGACGACGGGCGACGAACGCGAGGACCTGTGCCGAGGCATGGTCGAGCCACTGCTCGTCGTCGACCAGGCAGATCAGCGGCTGCTCCTCGGCGACGTGGGACAACAGGCTCAGCACGCCCAACCCGATCAGGAACGGGTCCGGTGCCGGCCCGGCAACCACGCCGAAGGCGGTTCGCAGCGCATCACGCTGCGGTACCGGCAGCGCCGCCACGTGCGTGAGCAGCGGCGCGCACAGTTGATGCAGCCCGGCGAAGGCCAGCTCCATCTCCGACTGCACCCCTGCGGCGCGAGCCACCCGACAGCCCGCAGCATGCTCGGCCACGTACTCCAGCAGCACGGTCTTGCCCACGCCCGCCTCGCCGTGCACCACCAGGGCCCGACTCTCCCCGGAGTGCGCTACTGCCTCCACCAGACGGTCGAGCACGCCGCACTCGGTGCGGCGGCCGAAGAGTCCCGCCGCGGGCCGCCGTACCGACGAGCCGTCGGGCACCTGCACAGAACTCACGCTAGCGCCGTGGCCGGGGAAGAACTACCCGTCGGGGCTACCCACCGAGAGATTCGAGATGCCCGGCGGTCCAGGCAGAGTCCGATGCAGGCGACGGTCGACCGCCCTCCGAGAGGGCTCGCGAACCGCCGTCGGGCACCGGGGACGCTGGAGGGAGTCGAGATGACGTCGGTCCACCACCGCTACGCCACCGTGAGCGGCCGACGGCTGTTCTACCGGGAAGCAGGCCCGGTCGATGCGCCGGCCGTCGTGCTGCTGCACGGCTTCCCGGCCAGCTCGTTCATGTTCCGCCACCTGATCCCGCTACTGGCCGATCGGTACCGGGTCATCGCGCCCGACCACCTGGGTTTCGGCCTGTCGGACGCGCCGCCGGTCGACGAGTTCGCCTACACCTTCGACGCCTTGGCCGGGCTCACCGCGGACCTGCTCGGCGAACTACGGGCCGACAAGTACGTCCTCTACGTCCAGGACTACGGGGCACCCGTCGGCTGGCGGCTCGCGCTCGCCGACCCGGACGCGATCGGTGCCGTCATCACCCAGAACGGCAACGGCTACGAGGCCGGGTTCGCCGAGGACTTCTGGAGACCGGTGCGGGCGTACTGGCAAGACCAGAACCCGCAGACCGAGGTCGGAGTGCGGCAGGCACTGACCCGTGAAGCGATCCGCTGGCAGTACCTGCACGGGGTGTCGGACGAGAGCCTGGTCAGTCCGGACACCTGGGAGCACGACTTCGCCCAGGTGTCCCGCCCGGGCAACGACCTGGTCCAGCTGGCGCTGTTTGCCGACTACGCGAGCAACCTGCCACTGTACCCGAAGCTGCAGGCCTGGCTACGCGACAGCGGTGTGCCCGTGCTGGCGGTATGGGGCCGTAACGACGAGATCTTCCGCGCCGAGGGCGCGCTGGCCTTCGCGCAGGACGTCCCCGCCGTCGAGATCCACCTGCTGGACGGGGGCCACTTCCTCCTGGAAAGCCATCTGGACCTCGCCGCGAGCCTCGTTCGCGGCTTCCTGGCCCGAACTCTGCTGTGACCGGCCTCCTGCACGCCCAAACCGTGCTCGTGCTCGGGCGAGGCACCGGGATCGCCTACGCAACGGCCCTGACCGCGCGCGACGCCGGGGCGAAGGTCATCGCCGCAGGTCCGGACGAACCCGCCCTGGCGGCTGCCTACCTCGGCGAGCCCGCCATCAGCACCGAGAGTGTCGACCTGACCGACGACGACTCGATCGGGGCGCTCACCGAACGGCTCGGCGAGATCGACCACGCGGTCTTCACCGCCTCGGCGCGCATCCGGGGGCGCCTCCCGCAGCTGGAGAGGGCCGCACTGCAGCGGTCCTTCGACAGCGACGTGATCGGCCCGCTCATGGTCGTCGAGCAGCTCGCCTCCAGGATGAACGAGGGCGGATCGTTCGTCCTGTTCTCCGGCGTGGCCGCGGCCAAGATCTCGGTGGGCTCGCTCGGGGTGGCCGTCATCGACGGCGCCGTCGACGTCCTGGTCCGGTCGCTGGCCCTGGAGCTGGCCCCCCTCCGGGTGAACGCGGTCTCCCCGGGTGTGGTCGACGTCGACGCACGGGGCGCCCTGGGTGAGCACGCCGAGACCGACTACTCCGCCGACGGGAGCGTCCGCAACCCGATCCGACGCATCGGCACCGCCGCCGACGTCGCCGACGCGGTCCTGTTCGCGATGACCAGCGCCTTCCTCACCGGGCAGACGCTGCACATCGACGGCGGCGAGCCCCTGACCTGACGCACCGACGCCCCACCTGGATGATCGGAGGACTGGAACGATGGGCCTTTCCTGGCAGCAAGGACCACTCGCCGTCGGCTCGGTCGGACGTTTCCTCGTCCCTGACCCGTTGCCCGAGCGCCTGCTCTACGCCGAGCCGTTGCGTCGTCGGATGCGGGTCCGCTTCGGCGGCGAGTGGATCGCCGACAGCGACGATGTCGTGCTGCTGCACGAGCCCGGCCGCTACCCGGTGGCCTACTTCCCGCCGAGCGGCATCGTCGATGGCGTCCTGCACCCGATCCCGCACGCGACGCGGCACCGCGACCTCGGGCTGACGACCTGGTACACGGTGCGCGCAGGCACCGGCGACCGACCGCGCGCGGCCTACCAGCACGTCGAGCTGCCCGATTGTGCCGGTGAGCTGAAGGCTCGGGTCGCGTTCGCGTGGCGAGCCATGGACGCCTTCTACGAGGAGGACGAGCGGATCGTCGGGCATGCCGCCGACAGCTACCACCGCATCGACATCCGCCGGACCAGTCGCCATCTCACCGTGCACCGCGAGGGCCGGCTCGTGGCCGACACGACCCGGCCGCTGGCGCTCTACGAATCCGGCTTCGCGCCGCGGTGGTACGTGCCGCGCGAGGACACCGACGAGTCCGCGACGACACCGGTCGAGGGCCAGACGTTCTGCCCCTACAAGGGACTCTGCAGCTACTACGACATCGGCGATGCCCCTCGCGCGGCCTGGTCCTACGAGAACGCGTGGACCGAGGTCCGGCGCATCAGCGGGATGGTGTCCTTCGAGCCGGACAAGGCCGAGGTGCACCTCGACGGCACCCGACTGCGGCTGGAACCCGGCCAGTCCGTCGTCGCGCACGGCATCGACCGGGACCTCACTCCCGACGAACTCGCCCCCGGCAGAAGCACATGACCGGCCCGGACAAGACGACCGCCGCTGCGGCAGCGACTCCGGCTCCCCGCGTCCTCTCGGTGAACGTCGGCATGCCGAAGGACGTGTCCTGGCAGGGCCGGACCGTGCACACCGGGATCTGGAAGCGACCGGTGCAGGGCCCGGTGCCGGCGCGCAGGCTCAACATCGACGGCGACGGGCAGGGCGACCTGGCCGGCCACGGCGGCGAGCAGCGGGCCGTGCTGGTCTACCAGATCCAGTCCTACGCGCACTGGCAGCACTACTTCGGACGCGGCGACCTCGAGTACGGCCAGTTCGGGGAGAACCTCACCGTCGACGGCATGGCCGACGACGAGGTCTGCATCGGCGACCGCTACCGCATCGGAGAGGCCGAGTTCGAGGTCACCCAGCCGCGAGTCACCTGCTACCGCGTCGGTATGCGCCTCGGCGAGCCCGAGCTCCCCGCGCTGCTGGTCGGCCACCACCGTCCCGGCTTCTACATGCGCGTCCTCACCGAGGGCCGGATTCACGCCGGAGACCACATCGTCAAGACCCGCAACGGCCCCGGCGCCCTGAGCGTCGCCGACACCGACGCACTGCTCTACCTTCCCGACCGGGACCTGTCGAAGCTGCGCCTCGCAGCGCACATCCCCGCCCTGAGCCCCGGCTGGCGGGACTCCTTCCGCGACCTGCTCACCGCCGACACCGCCGCAGCCGTCGCCCCGGTAGCCGCCGAGCCTGCGTGGGCCGGATTCCGCACGTTGCGCGTCGCCGCGGTGCGCCGCGAGACCAGCACGGTCTCCTCCATCCGGCTGGCCGCTACGGACGGCCGTCGGCTACCGCCCGCCCGCGCCGGCCAGTACCTGACGCTGCGGTTACCGGCGGCCGGACAACCCGTCCCGGTACGCAGCTACTCCCTGTCCTCGACACCCGACGCCGGCACCTACCGGATCAGCGTCAAACACGAGCCGCACGGCGTCGCCAGCGGCTATCTGACGACGGCCCTGCAGCCCGGAGCAGTCGTCGAAGTGGCCGCGCCCCGCGGGGACTTCGTCCTCGATGAGGGCACCGAGCCTGTTCTCCTGATCTCTGCCGGGATCGGTGTCACGCCCGTGCTGTCGATGCTGCACGAGCTGGCCACCCGGCGGAGCCAGCGGGACATCTGGTGGCTCCACGGCACCCGGGAACCGCGCGAGCAGCCCCTGGCGGACGAGGCACACGCCCTGCTCAAGGCCCTGCCACAC
The DNA here is from genome assembly GCF_050948485.1 of Pseudonocardia halophobica. Taxonomy (NCBI): domain Bacteria; kingdom Bacillati; phylum Actinomycetota; class Actinomycetes; order Pseudonocardiales; family Pseudonocardiaceae; genus Pseudonocardia; species Pseudonocardia halophobica. The sequence continues at coordinate 4,995,689 of NZ_CP192046.1, forward strand.
ACCCATGAGCACGTGTTCTTCAGTGCCGCCACCATCGAGGAGTGCCACCAGTACGGCGCACACAGCGGCCGACTCGATCGGCACGGCCTGGCCACGCTCAGCCCTCCCACCGACGCGAGCGCCTACGTCTGTGGGCCGGCGTCCTTCATGACCGACATGCAGCGTGGGCTCACCGCGATGGGCATGGACCCGGGCCGCATCCACACCGAGCTGTTCGGTGCTGTGCCGTCGCTCAACCCCGGCGTGGTCGGGCAGCCCCGTCGATCGCCCCACCAGCCCGCCGGACCGCCGGGAAGCGGACCGCTGGTGACCTTCGCCCGCAGCGGCATCACCGCACCCTTCCCGACGGGGCTGCGCACCGTGCTCGAGCTCGCCGACGCCTGCGACGTCCCCACCCGCTGGAGCTGCCGATCGGGTGTGTGCCACACCTGCGTCACCCCCGTGCTGGCCGGCGACACGTCCTACTCCCCCGAGCCGCTCGAGCCCCCGGCGGACGGGCAGGTGCTCATCTGCTGCGCCCGGCCCGCCACCGATCTCGTCCTGGACATGTAGCACCGAGGAGCACGATGAGAACCGGAGCCACAGGCCCGCGGGGCTGCAGCGGAAGCCAGCCGACGCCCGCCCCTGACGTCCTCGCCCCGGCGCCGCGCGAGCTCGCCGTCAGCCCCGCCATCGGCCCCCTTCCGCCCGTCTTCGTTCCACCGTCACGGATTGGACCGCCATCAGTCAGCTCCGGCGCCGCAGCCTGGGCGGCACGCCTCCACCACGGGGTTCGGTGATGGCGAGAAGGGTGCGGGCATCGACAACCCTTCGGGCCTTCAGAGGGAGGGCGAAGGCGGATCCCGCCGCGGTGCACCGAGAGACGGTCCGGACGGTCGCGTTCAGCGACGGCGTCTTCGCCATCACCGTCACCCTGCTGGTCCTGGAGATCAGACCACCCGAGGGCGGTCGTACCTTGCTGCACGAGCTCCTCGCGCTCTGGCCGTCCTACCTCGCCTACGCCGTCACCTTCCTGTTCATCGGGCAGGTGTGGGCCAACCACCACGTCATGTTCGACCACATCCGTGCTGCCGACCGGCTCGTACTGCTCCTCAACACACTTCTGTTGATGATCGTGGCGTTCCTCCCGTTCGCCACCTCGGTCCTTGCCGAGGCGCTGCGCAGCGCAGACGACCAGCGGGTCGCCGTGGTCTTCTACGGTCTCGCGTTCGCGGTCACCGCGCTGATGTTCAACGCCATCTGGCGGTATGCGCGCCGACACCGGCTCCTCCGCGACTCGATCGATCCCGGGGGCGCGACGTCGGTCGGGAGACGCTTCCAGCTGGCGTTGGCCTGGTTGGCCATCGCCACCCTGTCCGGCGCCTTCGTTCCCGCCTCAGGTGTGGCCCTCATCGTCGCCTTCAACGTCTTCTATTGGCTGCCGATCAGGGGCGAGGGTCCACGCCTACCAGAATGACGAGCGCGGCACCTGACCGATATTTCCGGCAGGCGAACAACGCACGCCTCGAGACGCAGGGCGTCGTCCCAGTCGTCGCGCACGTCCTCCACAGCACCGTCCTTCACCGACAAGCGCCTGCCCTTCCCTCGAGCAGTTCCACCGTCTCCACGCCGCGAAGCGGCCGTGCAACTGGCCGCGAAGCGGCCGTGCAACTCGGTCAGGCGGTGGTTCCGAACTCGGCCAGCGCAGGTCGGAGGCCGTCTCGAGCTGTGCACGAGTCGGTCGGGGCTGCTGGGTCATTTCTGGAGCCGCCGTCCACACCGGGCTGCGCCGGGACTGCCGCCGCATGATCCCCAACCACTGCTGCAAGCACCGATGAGCTTTACCTACGCCTGCAACCGGCCAGCCAGGATCTCGGAGGCTCCAGACAACTGGTGTCAGGTCCAACCGGGGCGCTCAGACACGGATCCGTTTGCTCAGCAAGCAGACCTCGGCCACGGGGTCCTGACCTGGCTTGATCTCGGCCGGACGGATCACGACCTCGTCCACAAGGTTGCCGAGGGCACGCAAACCTGTCGGCCGCCCGTCCAGCATCTTCGCGGATCCGCGGCAGCGAAGCACTACCAGTACTCGCCGCTGCTCGCCACCTGCCAGGACAGTCGCCTCCACCCACACCACGGCGTCCGCCCCGGCCGCCGGCCTCGAGCTCTGGACGAGGCCGGCGACGGACTCACCGGTCGCAGCCGCGATCTCCTGCGCCCGCTCTTCGGGCCACGCCGCCTTACCGAGCCAGCGCAGAAGCCCCGCTCTCAACGCAGCAATCTGTCCGGGCTCGGGCGAAATGCTGCGTTGGAACGTGCCGCCCGGGTCGGTCCCTACTGGGGTAGCAGTCGGCCCGACCATCACAGCCCGCCGACAGGCCGGGGCCCGGCCCGGAGACCGGTCGAGCGAGTCGGCTTCCGCGCTGTTCTAGTCCTCGGCTCGCTCAAACGACAGACCCCCTGCGAAGACCGCCCGACCGACTACCTCGAAGCCCGTCACCGTCGTGGTCGAGGCAGACAGCGAACGGGCCGCCACATCCAGCAGAGCAGGCCGGTTGGCCGGCCCCAGGTTCATTCAGCGAGCGCCCCGACCGGACGGCTGACCAGTGTGACCTCGGTGCCGATCGCAGTGTCCGAGACCCCGCCTCACCCGGGCGGAAGACCACCGTCGCCATCAACCCGACCATCACGTCGAGGCCGCGGCCACGCGCCCCGGGATCCACCGGCTTGGGTCGCCAGCGTCCCCAGTCACCCACCCGACAGCGGAGCTGACGCGCCCGCCCGTCGGGCACCACGTCGGCGGTGACCTCCACCTCGGCGGGCACGTCCACGTCGACCGAGGTTCGACGTCGTGGGCCTGCTCCTCCGGCCACCCCACACCACTCAGCGTCTGCCCAAGCTCGCCCCGAACCCGGACGCGGGGCCGTGTCCGACGCTGGCGCCCTCAGCCGCCAGCGGCCCTCTACGACCCCGATCCGGACGCCGTTCGCCACATCGTTCACTGCGTCGTTCACAGAGCTGTCCACGACGCCGTCCTAGCTTCGCGAGGGGAGCCTTGTGCTGTCGGGGCTCCAGCCTGCCGCAGGACCCGAGCGGGTTTGTAGGGCCAGAGGGGCGCATCATCACCCGACCGAAACCTACGCAATCGGTCCAAGCTCCGCAGATCTCGACGCCCGTCCAGCAGCGCGGCCACTCGAACGGGCTAAGCACAGACGGCCGCACAACCCTCACGCGCGCCGTGGTCCCTTGCGCACGTCATCTGAGCCCTGGTTCCTGACGGTCCTGTCGCAGGGCCCGTACTTTTTCGCGGGCAACCGTGTTCTCTGCGTCGGGGGTCTGGAACTCGGGGCACCCGAGTTGTGTTCCGGGGCGTGGTGCAGGTCCTCGGCCCGGGCGGCATGGGAGCTGACCGTGGGTGATGTCGGCTCGATTCCTGATTCATCGGCCTTGCCTTGGACCTCGGCGATCAGCGTCGTACCTCACTCGTCCTCGGTGAAGCGCCGGCTCTCGGGCAGGCCGCATTCACCTCGTCCAGGTGAGTCGTCCCGCCCGATTCGTCTCCTAGCGTGCGTTGCCGACGGCGTGTCGCGAGGTCGCGATCGAGCGCCAGCCTGGTCGCCTCTCGAGGAGTCGCCGATGAACCCGCAGGATGTGCTGCCGTTCCCGCCGACGCCGTCGGCGAGCACCGCCGGCCGGACGATGCAGGAGTCGGTCTATCGGCAGCGCGAGCGACCGAGACGACTGCCCGAGACCGCACCGAACATCCTGATCGTCCTGATCGACGACGCCGGGCCGGGGCTGCCGAGCACCTTCGGCGGCGAGGTGCGTACCGACACGTTGACCCGCATCCGAGACGAGGGCATCGGATACAACCGCTTCCATACGACCGCGATGTGCTCACCCACGCGGGCGTCCCTGTTGACCGGGCGCAACCACCACCGGATCGGCAACGGCCAGATCGCCGAGCTGGCCAACGACTGGGACGGGTACGCGGGCGAGATCCCCAGGAGCAGCGCACTGGGTGCCGAGGTCCTCAAGGACTACGGGTACGCCACCGCCGCGTTCGGCAAGTGGCACAACACCCCGGCCATCGAGACGACCGCGTCCGGGCCGTTCCACAACTGGCCGGTCAACGTCGGCTTCGAGTACTTCTACGGCTTCCTCGCCGGGGAGGCGTCCCAGTACGAACCCAACCTGGTCCGCAACACGTCGATCGTGCTGCCGCCCAGGACTCCCGAGCAGGGCTACCACCTCAGTGAGGACCTGGCCGACGACGCGATCGGCTGGCTGCGCCGACACCAGGCGTTCGAGCCCGACCGGCCGTTCTACCTGTACTGGGCCACCGGCTGCCTGCACGGTCCGCATCACGTGATGAAGGAGTGGGCCGACCGGTACGCCGGCAAGTTCGACGACGGCTGGGACGCCTACCGCGAGCGCGTCTTCCACCGGGCCAAGGAGATGGGGTGGATCCCGCCGGAGACGCAGCTGACCCCGCGCCACCCGAGCATGACGGCGTGGGGCGACGTCCCGGAGGAGGAGCGCCCGTTCCAGCGCAGGCTGATGGAGGTGGCTGCCGGGTTCGCCGAGCACGCCGACGTACAGGCCGGCCGGGTGATCGACGAGCTCGAACGGCTGGGCTACGCCGACAACACCCTGGTGTTCTACATCTGGGGGGACAACGGCTCGTCGGGAGAGGGCGCGGACGGCACGATCAGTGAGCTGCTGTCGCAGAACGGCATTCCGACCACGGTCGCGATGCACATCGAGGCCCTCGACGAGCTGGGCGGCCTCGACGTCCTCGGCTCTCCCAAGGTCGACAACCAGTACCACGCCGCGTGGGCGTGGGCCGGCAGCACGCCGTACAAGGGGATGAAGCTCCTTGCGTCGTACCTGGGCGGGACGCGCAACCCGATGGCCGTCCGGTGGCCGGCGAAGATCCGGCCCGACGCGACTCCGCGGACCCAGTTCCACCACTGCAACGACGTCGTGCCCACGATCTACGACGTGGTCGGCATCACCCCACCACGGGTCGTCAACGGCGTCCCGCAGGACCCGATCGACGGTGTCAGCTTCGCGTACACGTTCGACCGGGCCGACGCGCCGGGCCGGTTGCGGACCCAGTACTTCGAGATCATGGGCAGCCGCGCCATCTACCACGACGGGTGGATGGCCTCCGCCTTCGGCCCGCGCACCCCCTGGGCCGTCGGCCGGCCGGCCGGCATCGACGACTGGACCCCCGACCGCGACACCTGGGAGCTCTACCACCTCGACGAGGACTGGTCGCAGGCCAACGACCTGGCCGCCGAGATGCCCGAGAAACTCGCCCAGATGAAGGAGACCTTCGCCATCGAGGCGGCGAAGAACAGCGTCTACCCGGTCGGTGGCGGGCTCTACATCGCCCTGCACCCGGAGCAACGGATCTCCACTCCCTACCGGGAGTGGAACTTCACCGGCGGCATCGTCCGCATGCCCGAGTTCTGCGCGCCGGCGCTCGGGAACCGCGCGAACGTCGTCATGATCGACGCGGAGCTCCCCGACCGCGCGAACGGTGTCCTCTACGCGCTGGGGGGAGCCGGTGGCGGCCTCACCTGCTATCTCGAGGACGGTGTGCTCTGCTACGAGTACAACCTGTTCATCGTGATGCGGACGAAGATCCGGTCGCTGCGCGCGCTCCCGGCCGGTCCGGCGAAGATCAAGATCGAGACCGTGTACGCGGAGGCCAGACCCGGCGGTCCGCTCGACGTCACGATCTCGGTCGACGGCAGCGACCTCGCCTCCGGCCGGGTGCCGGTGAGTGCCCCGCTGCTGTTCTCCGCCAACGACTGCCTCGACATCGGCGTCTGCCACGGTGGCCCCGTTTCGCTCGACTACTACGACCGGGCGCCGTTCCCGTTCGACGGCACCATCCACAGCGTCAACGTCCGCTATCTGTCCTGATCGCACGCACCCGCGCTCGTCGCCATGCGGAAGCCGATGTTGCCGGCACTGCTGTCGGGGGTGTTGGCAGAGCGTGCGGCGCAGCGGTAGCGCCAGCAGTAGGACTCGTGGCAGAGGTAGGAGCCGCCGCGCATGCTCAGCTGACCGGGCCGGCCGGGCCCGAATTCGTCCGCGCACCACTCCCACACGTTGCCGGTCATGTTGTGCAGCCCGTAGCCATTGGGCGCGAACGCGTCGACCGGTGCGGTGCCGGCGAAGCCGTCCTCGGCCGTGTCGAGGTCGGGGAACCGGCCCTGGAAGACGTTCATGCGGTGCTCGCTCCCGGGAGTGAGCTCGTCGCCCCACGGATAGCGCGCGGCGTCGATGCCGCCGCGTGCGGCGTACTCCCACTCGGTCTCGGTGGGCAGCCGACCGCCGGCCCAACGGCAGTACTCGCGCGCGTCCAGCCACGACACGTGAACGACGGGATGGGCGCGGCGACCGTCGAGGTCCGAGTGCGGGCCCTCCGGGCGTCGCCAGGTCGCGCCGTGCACCTGCCGCCACCAGGGCACGCCCACCACGGCCCGGGTCGGCGGGAAGTCGTCGGGCAGAAGGCCGGCGAAGACGAACGACCAGCCCTCGCGCTCGGCTGTCGTCAGGTACCCGGTGGCGGCGACGAACCCCTCGAAGTCGTCGTTGCTCACCACGTGCGCGGCGATCCCGAAGGGCGCGACGTGGGCGGTGCGCTTTGGGCCCTCGCCGTCTTCGGGGTAGCGCTGCTCGTCCGACCCCATCGTGAACACCCCACCGGACAACGCGATCATGAAACCTGCCGGTCCCGATGCGGAAGGGGTACCTGTGGGCCTTCGAGCGGCCGTCCCTGCGCGGGGGACCACCGGCGGGCAACACGCGCTGCCGGAATGACAGAGAGGCGGGGTCATCCTTCGACGATCCGAGCCGGGCCCCCGGCGGGCATCACACGACAATGATGAGTGGCCGGCCCTCGGCGGACGCTCCTCGGGCGCCGCGGCCGGCGGCAAGACCGGCTGTAGGGCTCGACGGTGCTGGTGGCACCCCGTCTCCGTCGAGGCTCTGGTGCACGTGCTGACCGTGCACCTGATCGAGGTCTCGGACCGCGCGACTCACAGCTCTCGGAAGGCGATCACTCGATGACCCGATCCCTCAATCGAGGAAGCGGATCTCAGCCATGTCGGCCGCGAGCAGCCCGTTCTCGCTGGCCTTCTCCTCGATCTCCGCGGCGAGCTGCGACGTGAGCGCCAAGACCAACTCGATCAGTCCTTGGGGACCGAGCGCGGCCAGCACGCCCTCGGCGACGGTCCGAGCCTTGTGCAGCCCCGCCTCGTAGCTGTGGTCGTCTGACAGGATTGCAAGAACGGCGGCGCGGACGGCCGCACGCGTGACCGCAGAAAGCGCCGGAACCTCCCCCTGGGCTTTGTCTCGATCTTCCATGACCCCTCCGAGGCAACGCGCGGCCCTTGACCACCCGGTCCACCGACTACCCGGGATGTTGCGCCGTGAACCACCTGGAGAAGCTGATGACACGCCCGCGGCGCGAGCTCGGGCGGGAGGTCCCGCCGTCCTGGCGATCGAGGGCGAGGCCGGCTTCGGCAAGAGCACGCTGCTCCGCGCGGCGGTGCAGCGGCTCGACGGCTTCTCCGTGCTGCGCGGCTACGGCGAGGAGAGCGCCCAGGACGACCGGTTCCAGCTCCTGCACGACTGGGGCGCCCTGCCCCCGAGCACCTCCACGCCCCGACACGTGCTGCAGGCGACGCGGCGGCGGCCGAGTTCCGCACCGCCCTGCGAAAGGTGACCCACGACATCGGGTTCTTCTACCTCGTCGGACACGGCATCCCGGAGGACGTGACCGCGGGGGCCTTCACGGTCGCCAAGCAGTTCTTCGCGCTGCCGCTCAAGGACAAGCAGCGCGTCGAGATGCTGCGCAGCCCGCACTTCCGCGGCTACACCCGCACCGGCGGCGAGCTCACCCAGGGCCGGGTCGACTGGCGCGAGCAGATCGACATCGGCGCCGATCGCGCCCCCGTCGACGACCCGACCGCGCCGGCCTACATGCGCCTGGAGGGCCCCAACCTCTGGCCGACGGCCCAGCCCGAGCTCCGGGAGGTGTCACCGACTGGGAACGGCGCTGCTCGGCGATCGCGCGGCGGCTCATGCAGTCCTGGGCGCTGGCCCTCGGCAGCCCCGCGGCGGCCTTCGCCGAGACCTTCGGCGACCGCCCCTCCACCCTGAACAAGCTCGTCCGCTACCCGGGCCGCGAGGAGCGCGGGCAGGGCGTCGGCGCGCACAAGGACCCCGGCGTGCTCACCCTGCTGATGATCGAGCCGGGCAAGTGCGGCCTCCAGGTCGAGACCCCCGGCGGCTGGATCGACGCCCCCGCCATCCCCGGCGCGTTCGTCGTGAACATCGGCGAGCTCATGGAGTACGCCACCGACGGCTACCTCAAGGCCACCATCCACCGCGTCGTGTCCCCGCCCGCCGGCGAGGTCCGCCTCTCGATCCCGTTCTTCTTCAACCCCGCCCTCGACTCCACCGTCCCCCGGATCGACCTCCCGGCCGACCTGGCCGGCGAGGCGAGAGGTATCACCCAGGACCCCGCGAACGTCATCTCGGGCACCTTCGGGGACAACCTGCTCAAAGCACGGCTCCGGGCACACCCGGACGTGGCCGCCGTGCACCACACCGACCTCCTGGCAGGACGACGCTCCTGACGACGCGATCGTCGATGACCAGAGCGGCCCGAGGTTGTCCCTGCGCTCAGCCCCGAGCAACCCCGGGCAGCGGGAAGAGTGTGCAACCCGGCGTGATTCGCCAGTGTTCTCGACCCGCTGCTGCAGCGGCTCGCGTCGAGCCCCACTTACACTTCGGCGCGGAGATGCTCGAAACCCGATGGGCTCGCGGCCACCTCGGGTGTGCGACCGGCCGAGCGTGCGAACACCACGAGCCTGCCGCCGCCTGTGCGTCCCCCTTTGCCCGTCCGCGTCAGGCGATCGGTCCGCCGTGACGAGCTGCGGGCCGGTGGAGCTGGAACCGCTGCGGGACCGAGGCGCCGGCGCCGAGTCGGGAAGCGCAGGCAGCAGACTCAGGGGTGCGGGCCGCGTGCCCGACACGGGAACTCCACACTCGACCTGCGGCGCAGCTCCTCATCGAGCAGAAGCGCCGGCGAGTGGCACGCCCCGGTCAGCTGCCTCTGGTGACGGCACGGCGATGTCGACGTCCGGGCGCCTGAAGCGCAGATTGCCATCGGCGATCCAGCCGTGCCCGAGGGGTTAGCCCCACCTCGATTGGCGGGAACGCCCCTGCAGCCGTAGGGGAAACGGGATCGGCTGCGAGGGCCACGGCGACCATCCTTCTCTCGTCAGCCTCACCGCTGAGCGAAACCGCCCTGGCCGGCTTGACGGGCTCGGAGCCGGATTACCGGACGAGGGCAACAAATCGGGTAGGTCGCCGCCGGAGGCCACCGTCGCTGGCCGGTGGCCAGGTCGGGCCGGCCGCCATGAAGGGGATACAAATGCACAAGTCGACTCCTCGGCGCGCGCAGGAGAGCCACCGCCCCAAGGTCGTCGTGGTGGGCGGCGGGTTCGGCGGGGTCCGGGTCGCGAAGGCGCTCGCCCGCACGGACGTCGAGGTGACGCTCGTCGACCGCACCAATCACCATCTGTTCCAGCCGCTGCTCTACCAGGTCGCGACCGGGATCCTCCCGCCCGGTCTGATCGCGCCGGCGCTGCGCCGGGTGGTGCGGAAGGAGCGCAACACCCGCACGGTGCTCGCCGAGGTCCACGACATCGACCTCGAGCGCAAGGTGGTCCGCGCCGCCACCCCGACCGCACAGGAGATCGAGCTGCCCTACGACTACCTCGTCGTCGCCGGTGGGGCCACACACGCCTACTTCGGGCACCAGCAGTGGTCGCAGTTCGCGCCGGGCATGAAGACCATCGAGGACGCGCGCACGCTGCGCAGCCACATCCTGGGCGCCTACGAGTTGGCCGAGCTCGCCACCGACGACACCGAGCGGGCGGCCTACCTGACGTTCGTCGTGGTCGGGGCCGGGCCGACCGGCGTCGAGATCGCCGGTCAGCTGGCCGAACTCGCCCGGCACGTGCTCCCCGAGGACTACCGCTCGATCGACACCCGCCGGGCGAAGATCGTGCTGCTGGACGCGGGCCCGTCCGTACTCCCCCCGTTCGCGCCGAAGCTGCAGAGGTACACCCGGCGCCGGCTCGAGGCGATGGGCGTCGAGGTCCGCCTGAACACCGCCGCCACGGACACCGATGCCGAGTCCATCGCGGTGCGGAGCTCGGCGGGCCAGGAACGGATCGTCGCCCGCACCAAGATCTGGGCGGCCGGGGTGCAGGCCTCGCCGCTGGCCGCGATGCTCGCCAAGGCGACCGGCACCCCGACCGACCGCGCCGGCCGACTGGCCGTGGGCCCGGACTGCAGCCTCCCCGGCGCGGACGGCGTCTACGCCATCGGGGACATGGTCACCACGGCGGACCGGTTGCCCGGGGTGGCGCAGGTGGCGATGCAGCAGGGCACTTACGTGGGCAAGCGGATCGCGGACCGGGTGAAGGGCGACACGAGCACACCCACCCCGTTCCGCTACGTCGACAAAGGCAGCATGGCCACGATCGGCGCCCGCCAGGCAGTGGCCCAGGTACGTGGCGTCACGATCACCGGGTACCTCGCCTACCTGCTCTGGCGCTACGTGCACGTGATGTTCCTGGTCGGCTGGGGCAACCGGCTGGGCACGCTCTACGACTGGCTCCGCTCGTTGCGCCACGCCCGCAACCGGGGCCACCGGCTGATCGGCCTGACCGGCGCTCAGGCGGTCGAGGAGATGCCGCAAGCAGCCTGACCTCCCCACAGGACGCCCGAGGCCGATCCAGTGTGGGTGGAGCGGTGAGGTTCGCCGGCCGTGCGGCATCCGGCCGCCCACCCTCGGCACCTGCCCGAACCGGGGTGCACAACGGTCCGGGCAGTCCCCTCGGCATCGCGTGCAGGACCAACATCGTCGCCGCTGCAAGCACAGGTCGGTAGACGCGAACTACTCCCCTGCCTGGCCTCCTAGTACTGCAACGGCACTCGCTCATGAGGGTCTGAACTGCGGCGACGAGCTCGGCGGCGCGGCGAGGCCGGATCGTTGGCGCGGCGAGGCCGGATCGGTGGCCGTAGGGTGCTGCGGGCCAGCGGACGACTGCCCGGGGTCTAGTCCGACGCCGATCGTGCGAAGAGCCACGGGTCGATCGCTATGAAGGTGCTCCGGACGACTCCTTTGTTCGCCAGGCGACCACAACAAGCCATATGATCCAGGCCAGGATGAGGACATAGCCGCCCAGGATCGCGAACGTGTTGCTTACCGGGAAGCCCTCGGATCCGACCACCCAACCCTGCACGACATAGGCAAGACCGGACAGCCCCATCACGTAGCCAAGGGCTCTCGGCAGTCTTGCCGTCGAGGCCACTGCGCTGCCGAGAAGGATCAAGGCGAGACCAAACATGAAGCTCTGATAGCTCCTGGTGCCCCACTCCAGCCACCGAATCGTCTCGGCGCTGGCGAAGCGGGCCACCTTCTCCGCTTCCGGCGCGCTCGCCCAGGCATCAACGGCCCGTTTGAGAGCGATCCCGTCCACCGCCTGCAGGACGCCGTAAAGTCCAAGCGCCACCGCTGCAGAGACGGCTCCCAGTCGTGCCACCCAGGCCGCGCCTCCAGCTCGAACGTCAAGAGCGAAATAGAGGACGAGAAGTCCGGCGATGATCACCGCCATCCCAGCGAACTGGCCGAGATGCACAGCAGTCCAGCTGGCGCTGCTGGCGTATTCGGCAAACACCACTTCGTGGTTGTTGGCCGGCCCGTCGGGGTGGAGGAGGCCCACCACTACGTAAAGAATGAAGCCCACGACAAGCAGTGCTGCCGAGAGGCGAAGCGTCACGCGATCGATCATGAACACCTCCTGCTGACTGCGGTGTAGCCAAGCGACGGAGGGCTTACGTCACAAGGGGACGACGGACCTATGCGGTCCTCCTCTTGCTCCTCGTCAACGCCACCTACAGCGTCCGACGGGCCAACTGGCGCGCCCGGGCCGGACCCACAAGGTGGGGCGCCTCGGGCTTCTTCCACGCCGGCGCAGGATGGTGGCTCCGTCGGTGAGCCAGCCCTGGACCGGTGGCCGCGTTGTCCGTGGTGGCATGCGCGGACTTGATGTTGGCGTTCGCGGCGCCATCTTGACCAAGCGAACTTGCGCAGGTGTGACGAAGTGAGTAGATGAAGCGATCGACCCCGTCCCCGTTCTGGTGGACGCTGACCAACATGCCGACGCGCGTCCTCGCCGACGTCTTGGCCGAGCTCCTCGGCCGGGAGGTCGTGCTGGTCTACACCCGAGCTCCGCGCGTCGGGCCGAACCCCGTCACGGACACCGCCGGCGGCATCCTGACGGAGTTTGACGACGAGAAGCTGACCATTCGCCGCGACGATTTCGGCAGAGGCTTCCACGCCGAGTGGACGACGGTTTCCCACGCGGCGGTGCTTGAGCTGGTCGGCCGAGCGAACGGCCACGAGGACATGCAGACCAGCCGGGCGGCCGGCTTCGTGCGCTGAGCACGCGGCGCCGCCGAGGGGCATCATTCGCTGAGGCGCTCCTGGTGTGTGCGTTCCCAGCCTCCATCACGGACCGGCGCGCGGGACCCTTCGAGACGGCAGGCCGTCACGGCGTTCGATGGCGTAGACGGCGGCCTCGGTTCTGCGGGAGAGGCCAAGCTTGCGCAGCAGCGTGGAGACGTAATTCTTGACTGTCTTTTCCGCCAGGTAGAGGTCCGCGCCAATTTGTCGATTGGTCAGCCCGTCGGCGATCAGCTTGAGGATGCGACGTTCCTGTGCCGAGAGGGCGGCGTAGCGGGGGTCTTCTTCGTGGTCTTCCTTTCCATTGCGAAGGCGGTTCAGCACCATGGCAGTGGCTCTGGGATCGAGCAGCGAGCCCCCAGCAGCGACAGTGCGTACGGCGTCGACGAGACGGGCGCCCGCGACGTGCTTCAGCACGTAGCCCGAGGCGCCCGCCAGGATCGACCCGAACAAGGCTTCGTCGTCGGAGTGCGAGGTGAGTATCAGGCATGCTGGCGGTAGCTCCATCGTGGCGCGCACCTCCCGGCACACCGACACCCCGTCGCCGTCAGGAAGGCGTACGTCGATGATGGCGACGTCGGGCCGGAGTGCCGGAATGCGGACCAGCGCTTCAGCGGCAGTGCCTGCCTCGCCGACGACCTCAAGATCGCCCTCCCTCTTGAGCAGCCAGGTGACGCCGAGCCGGACGATCTCGTGATCGTCCAGGACGAACACAGTGAGGGTCACTAAACCTCCTCAACGACCTCGATCCTCCGCACAGGGCTTCACCACATCTTCAGCGCAACCTCTACCTCTCACCACTCGATCAGCTCGACATGGATCGTTCATGCAGACGGGTGATGCGAATCCTCAGGGCGGCCTGTGGTGATCAGTTCTGAGCCGCCCCAGATCCGGTGAGCTCGCCCGCCACCGTTGCAGTACTAGGAGCGCTCAGCCGCCGAGCAGCTCGCACCAGAACGTGTAGTTGATCCCGGACGAGATGACGCTGCCATCGCTGGTGTTCATCAGTACTGAACCGGCAGTTGATCAGACGGGTGGTCGTTGGCCGCGGCGGCGGTAGTGACAGGCGCGGGCTTGGTGTTGTCGTCTGCGGCGCCAGGTCGACCAGGCGAGTGTGCTGGTCAGGCAGGTGGCCGGGGCGAGTGCAAGGGCGGCGAGCAGGCGGCGGATCTCGTTGGCCGAAAGCGGGATCAGCTCGTCATCGGACTCGCCGTGACGGCCTGGAGGTCCCCCTTTTCGGTCGCCCGATGGTCGTCCCGGTCGATCTCGTGGGCGCGCGTGGTGGCGAGGTAGGCGGCGGCGAGCATGGCCAGGGTGATGTGGGCGTACCAGGCCCGCCATGATCGGACCTGGTAGTGGTCGAGGCCAGCTTCATTCTTCGCGGCCTGGAAGCACTCCTCGATGGCCCAGCGCGCCCCGGCCACCCGGATCAGCTCGCGCAGCGAGGTGGCCGAGGGGGCGGCGCAGCGGTAGAACGCCAGTTCGCGGACGGTCTTGCCGTGCGGGGGTTCGGTCTGGCGGCGCACCAGCAGCCAGTGTCCCCACCCGTCGGGCAGGCCCTCGGTGTGCAGGGCGACCGCGGTCCAGTCGTAGACGCGTTCGCCGTGGGCGCCGGCGCCGATCGAGCGCCGTTCCCAGCCGGAGGTGTCGGTGTCGGGGTCGCGCGCCCCGGCGATCGTGGCCAGCACCTTGGCTTGGCGGCGGTGCCCGTCCGGGCTGGTCAGCAGATCGTCGTTGCGGGTGGCCAGCACGAACGGGATCTCGTGGTCGACCAGCCAGTTGCGAAAGGTCGGGTTCTGCCCGTAGAGCTCATCCGCGGTCACCCACGGCGCCCCGGCTGTCGACCCGAGTTCGCGGTCGAGCAGCCCGGCCCGCCAGGCGCGGGTGAGCATGGCGATCCCGAGCTGCGGTTTCGTGGCGAACCCGACCTCGGAGGGGATCCCGGCAGCCGCGCAGCGATCCGGGTCCTCGGTCCACGAGGTCGGCAGGTAGAGCTCCCCGTCGATCAACGCCCGCCCCCGCGAGCTCGCGTAGGCCAGGAACACCCCGGCCTGACAGTTGTCGATCTTCCCGGTGGTGCCGGTGTACTGGCGGGCCACCCCGGCCGAGCGGGTTCCCTTCTTGATGAACCCGGACTCGTCGACCGCGAACACCCCCGAGGCCGGGTCCCCGAGCTCATCGAGGACCTAGCTGCGCGCGTCATCGCGCACGCCCTCAACGTCCCAGTCCGCGGTCCGCAGCAGCCGCTGCATCCCATCCGGGGACACCGCCCCGGAATGCTCGGCCAACGTCCACCCGTTCTTGCCCTCCAAACCCGCCAGTAGCCCTCGCACGTAGGCGCGGACGCGGACCCGCGGTTCCGCACGGGCGAACCGACGACCCGACCCACTCCACCAGCTCGTCCAACGAGGCCACCCACCGGCAAGATCCACCACGCGGTGATCTTCACCGCCGAACGGTGCTCAGCCACTCACGACACGCCGCGACTGCCGTTGCAGTACTAGAAGCGGCGGCAGCGCTGATGAGATATCCCTCTCCGGCCCCCTTGGACGGCACTCAACCGTCTCGGAGATGATGGCCCTTGCCGAGCGTGAGATCACCGAGATGAAACTCTTCCCCGCCGAAGCGTCCGGCGGCGCAGCCCTCCTGCAGGCCGTGCACGATGTCGATCCTTCCAGCGAGGAGCACGTCCTCACAGGCCAGGAGTCAACCGAACCCTGGGCAGTCCCGAACGCCCGGCTGGGGCTTCGCTCTCTCCCACCACTAACGCGCGTCGCGACAGCCTCAATGGACTGCCTCGCATAACCCCACGACCCGGCCAGGTCGTCGCAGAGCGCGCCCGGCGTCGAGGGTGTGGCTGTCAGGTCGCGACGGGCGCGCTGGCCCGCACCGCCGGCAGCACCTCTCGTTCGACAAGTCGCAGGCTCTCCCAGGCCGTCTGCGGCGGGATCCCGCCTTCGAGCGGGTTCAACCGGAACCGTCCCTCGGGGCCGATCCTCCGGAGCAGGTCCACGCACTCGGGCGGGGTCAGGACCACGGCTGCGCCGGTCGCCAGCAACTCGTCGGGGTCCGACACTGCCTGGAACGGCGTGAGATCCTTGCGCCGCGCGTAGCTCGCATACTCGTTGACGTTGTGCAGCACGTGCTTGCCGACGACGGCCCAGGCGGCCGCCGGATTCTCGGCCACATGGACGAAGGGCGGATGCGCGGCTGCCGGCGCCTCGTCCGGCGGGGTCGGGTTGCCAAGGCGGGCGAGTTCGTCACGGTACTCCGCCACGAACTGACCGCCGAGAGGCTCCCAGCCCACGCCCAACCTTGCGGCCCGGCGCGCCGCCCCTTCTGACGTGCCCGCGATCAGCAGGGGCGGCCCGCCGGGCTGAACCGGGCGTGGCAGTACGCGGACACGGGCGCCGCGGAAGTCGAAGGCCTCGCCGGTCCACGCCGCGCGCAGCGTCTCGACGGTCTCGACCATCATCGAGGGCCTGCGCTTCCAGTTCACCCCGAACGCGAGGAACTCCTCCTTGCGATAGCCGGCGCCGAGCGCGACGGTCAGCCGTCCGCGAGACAGGACGTCGAGCACGGCCAGGTCTTCTGCCAGGCGCACCGGGTGCATCAAGGTCGCCAGGACTACCGACAGCCGTAGTCGGATCCGGCGTGTGCGGCTCGCGAT
The DNA here is from genome assembly GCF_050948485.1 of Pseudonocardia halophobica. Lineage (NCBI taxonomy): Bacteria > Bacillati > Actinomycetota > Actinomycetes > Pseudonocardiales > Pseudonocardiaceae > Pseudonocardia > Pseudonocardia halophobica. Next base: position 5,011,906 of record NZ_CP192046.1, read on the forward strand.
CGCCGCTGCCATCACGATGGGCGAGGGAAGATAGCCGTCGTCGGTCACGTGGTGCTCGCTGAGAAGGATCTCGTCGAAGCCCAGCTCGTCGGCCCACTCGGCCATGTCGACGGCGGCGGCGTAGAGCTCTTCCGCGGGAGGGCCCCACGCTGGAGCGCGCAGGTTGAACGCCAGGGCGAGCGCAGGGGTCGTGCGGTCCATGTGTGGCCTCCTCACAGGTAGGTGTCGCCGACGTGACCGGCCCGCACAAGCGCGGCGTACTCCTCGTCGTCGACGCCCAGGACGGACCTGTAGACGTACTCGTTGTCCTGTCCGGTGATCGGTGCGGCCCGAACGATCTGCGTCGGGGTGCCGGTGAGCTGCACGTTGGCCCCGGGATGGAAGTGCCAGCCCGCACGGCGGTGTTCGAGGAGGTGGAAGAAGCCCCGCTCGTGCAGTTGCGGGTCGGAGGTCGCGTCGGCCTCGTCCATCACGGGCCCGGCCGGGATGCCGACGCCCTGCAGTGCGTGGAAGAGGTCGAATTTCGACTGCGTCCGGGTCCACCGGGCGAGCACGGCGTCGATCTCGTCGTGCCGTCGTCTGCGCTCGTCGACGGCCTCGAGGGCGGGGTCGGCGAGTGCCGGGTCCCCGACCAGGCTCCGGAGCGCCTCCCAGTCCCGCTCGTCGCGCACGCTGAGGACCACCCAGTCGTCCGGCCCGGCACAGGGGTACACACCCTGCGGGGCGAAGTCCGGCGAGCGGTTGCCGTCGCGGGCCGGGACCCGGTCGTTGAGCACGGCGTCCATCACGAGGTCACCGATGTGGACGATCATGTTCTCGACCTGCCCGACCTCGACCACGCAGCCGCTGCCGGTGCGCCTCCTGCGGAACAGGCCCGTCAGGAAGGCGTTCGCCCCGGCCGGACCACTGGATCCGTCCATGAAGATCGAGCCGACGGACTGCCCGTCGGGATAGCCCTGGACCTCCAGGAACCCGGCCAGCTCCTCGAAGTGCCAGCCGAAGCCGGTCGCGTTCGCGTCCGGGCCCGTGGATCCCAGCGGCGGCATGCGGACCACGACGAGTTGCGGGTTGCGCTCGAGCAGCACCTCGGGTGGAAGACCGAGCTTCTCCAGCAGACCCGCAGCGTTGTTCTCGACCAGTCCGTCGGACACCTCGACCAGGCGCAGGAACAGCTCGCGCCCCTCCGGCCTGGTGATGTCCATCGTGGCGTTGCGCTTGTTGCGAGAGTGGGAGTTGAACCAGGACAAGCGGTTCCACGGGTCCTCCCCGGGGTCGGAGTCCGGGTAGTCCCGGCTCGCGGCGACGGCGCCCGGCGCATCGCCCCGCGGTGGGTTGCGCGGCCCACGGCTCGGTGTCGGGTAGTGCTGAACGGACTCGATCTTGATGACCTCGGCGCCCATGTCCGCGAGGAGCATCGTCGCGAAGGCGCCCGCCAGCGCAGCCGTGAGGTCGAGGATCCGCATGCCCTGCAGGGGCCCGAAGTCCGCGATGCCGTCCGGGCTCGGTACACCGTGCACCCCGGTCACGCGATCACCTCCTTCTCCCGCAGCTCGGCGATCCGCGCCGCATCGAGGCCGAGCACCTGGGAGAGGACCTCGTCGGTGTGCTCCCCGAGTCGTGGCGCCTCGCGAACCGCGGGAACGGGATCGTCGGTCACCCGCCAGCCGGGACCGCAGTACGGGATCGGACCGACGGGCGATCCGCCGCGGACCCAGAAGCCTCGGGCGACGAGGTGCTCGTCGCTCAGCAGGGTCTTCGGGTCGTTGACCACGACCACCGGCCAGCCGGCGCGCTGCGCCTCCCGCATCGCGGTGCGCGCCGTGCGACCCGCTGCCCAGGCCGCGATGGCAGCATTGATCCACTCCGGCTCCTCGACGACCAGCGTCTCTCCGCGCTCGGCGAAGCGTCGCTGCAGCTCGCTGTCCCCCAGCACGTCCACCATCCGTGGCAGGTGCGCCGCCCACACCGCGCCGGTGGTGATCATGCGGTCGTCCTTGGTCGGGAACCGGCCGCCGATCGCGATCCGGGCCGCGCCGACCTTGTGCGCGCGCTGGGTGACGTAGCCGGAGTACTGGTAGGACAGCAGGTAGTAGCGCCGCCGGTCGAGGCTGCCGTTCTGGGTCTCGTACGTCGCGACGTCGACGTGCTGGCCGACGCCGCGCTCCTGCGCGTGCCACAGCGCACCCAGGGTCGCCGAGGCCGCCGTGCACCCGCTCTGCATCAGCACGACGTCGCCGGCCATCTTGACCGGCTCCCGGTCGGGCAACCCGCTGGAGTTCATCGGCCCACCCATGGCGAACGCGACGATCTCCGTCATCTGGTAATCGCGGTACGGCCCGGTCTGGCCGAACGGCGTGACCGAGGTGACCACGAGGTCCGGTCGCTGGGCGCGGAGCGATTCGGGCTCGAGCCCGGTGGGCGCAGCACCCGGGGTCCAGGAGTCGACGACCACGTCGGCCGCCGCGACGAGCCGGCGCAGCAGATCGACGCCGTCGGGGCTGCCGGGATCCACGACGATCCCGCGCTTGTGCCGGTTGAGGTGCAGGAAGAGCCCACTGCACTCCGGATCGGGCCGATCGCCGGGGAACGGGCCCCGGCGACGCGTCGGATCCCCTCCCGGCGGCTCCACCTTGGTCACGGTGGCACCCTGCTCACCCAGGAGCTCGGCACAGAACGGGCCGGCGACGCCCTGGCTCAGGTCGACCACGTGAACACCGTCGAGAGGCGGCACTGCCGATGACGGATCAGGTCCACTTGTCACCACCGAAGTCTCCCTCTCATCTGGGGCAATAGCTATGTCTTGACTCAACTAGGCTGTTTAATTACGGTCGCCGGACCCGGTCGACCGGTTCGCTAGACTCCTCGGGTCGTCGGTCAGGTGACCCCGGGTGGAAGAGGCTCTCGTGCAGCAGTTCCGCAGCGCAGCCCGCTGGTCGCCGCGCCCCGTCCCGCCGGGCGACCCGAGATGACGACCGCCCGCCAGGTTGGCCCCCGCCTGGTCGACCGGGTGGCTAGGCGGATTCGGCTCGACATCATGGAGCGCGGCTGGCCGGTCGGCGAAATCATCGGCACCGAGACCGAACTGGTGCTCCGGCACGGCGTGAGCCGCGCCGTCGTGCGAGAGGCGATCCGGCTGCTGGAGTACCTGGGCGTCGCGCGCATGAAGGCGGGCTCGGGCGGCGGGCTCATGGTCACGGCCCCCGACGAGACGGCGGTCGGCACGGCTGCGATGGTCTACTTCGCCTACGCGCAGGTCGGCGTCGCCGAGATGCTGGAGGCGCGCACGATCATCGAGCGACGTGCGGCCGAGCTCGCCGCTCGGCACGCCAAGCCGGCGGAGCACGAGGCCCTCGCCGCCGGCCTGGCCGAGCACAGCGCCGAGGAGGGCGACGAGCCCTGGACGGATCTGCACGGCCGCCTCGCGTCCCTCTCGGCGAACCCCGCGCTCGAGCTGCTCACCCGAATCCTCGTCCAGGTCACGAGCTGGTACTCGGCGTCGGAGCGGCGCTCGCACGCCCAGATCCGCCGGGAACGGCGGGCGGCGGAGTCGTCCCACCGGCGGATCGTCGACGCCGTCGGCGCGGGGGATCCGCAGCTCGCCGGCCGGGAGATGGCCGACCACCTCGACCGGGTCACCGGCTACCTCACCACCCGGAAGGTCCGGCGCACGCCGACCTTCGGCGACATGTCCAGCGGTAAGCCGGCGGCCAAGCTCGCCAGCGTGATCGCCGCCGAGATCCTCACCGACATCATCGACCAGGGCTGGCCCGTCGACCGCCACGTCGGCTCGGAGCTCATCCTCGCGGACCGGTACGACGCCAGCCGGGCGGTGGTCCGCGAGGCGGTGCGGCTGCTGGAGTTCCACCAGGTCGTCCGCACCCGACGTGGCCCCGGTGGCGGGCTGTTCGTCGCCGTGCCGTCGGCCGACGCCGTGGCCGAGTCGCTCGCCATCCATCTCGACTACGAGGGTGTGGACACGGCACACCTGTTCGAGGTACGCGCGGCGCTGGAGCTGGCGATCGTCGACCGACTGGCGCGGTCCGCCGACCGGGCGGTGGTCGCGGGGCTGCGCGCGGCGCTCGAGGCGCACCGTCAGGTCGAGGGCAGGGCCGGGCGCGCCATCCACGGCTGGCACGGCCAACTCGCGGAGGCGGCCGGCAACCGCGCCATCTGGCTCTTCCAACTCGCGCTCATGCGACTGACCGAGACTCGCGGTGTGCAGCCGGACCCGGCTATGCGTCGCTGGGTGGACCGCGAGCACACCGAGATCATCGACGCGATCGAGGCGGGCGACGCCACCGCCGCGCAGACCCTCATGCGGGACCACCTCGAGCAGGTGCGGCCCGTCGTCCGGCCGCACGCCGGAACCGCCGAGCGCGACCAGGCCGCCACCAATTGACCGTACTGGTACTGCGATGGCAAGCGTTCTAGCAGTCATGACCTCTTCCAGAACGGCGAAATAGGGTATCTAATGGGCGGGAGTCCACGCGCGAGGAGGCCCCTGATGATGCTCAAGCCGGGTCAGCGACTGCGGAGCACGACCTGCGAGGGGCAGTTCGTCGTGGTCCGACCGCCTAGTACCGAGATCGAGCTGACCTGTGGTGGCGCCCCGGTCGCGGACCTCACGGGCGGGGCCGCCACGGGCACCCCGGATGCGGCGCGTGCAGGCGGCACCCTGGTCGGCAAGCGCTACGGTCACCCGGACTCCGGCCTGGAGCTGCTGTGTACGAAGGCGGGCGCGGGCTCGCTCGCCGTGGGCGCAGAGCCGTTGGAGCCCGTGCAGGCGAAGACCCTTCCCTCGTCGGACTGAGCGCGCAGTGCGGCGCCGCAGGGTCCCCGCGGCGCCGCACCCGGTCAGGTCCCGGTGAACCGGGGTGCCCGCTTCTCCACGAACGCCGTGGCCCCCTCCTTCACGTCGTTCGACTTCAGCGTGAGCATGTCGTAGGCCATCGACGTCTCGAAGGCGCCCGCCATGAGTTGCTTGAGCATGACGTTGACGGACAGCTTGGCGAAGGCGATCGCCATCGGCGCGCCGTGGGCAAGCTGGTCGGCCATCTTGTCGACGAAGGCGTCGAGCTCCTCGTCCGGCAGGCAGTAGTTGATCAGCCCGATGTCCGCGGCCTTCTGCGCCGGGATCGGGTCGCCGAGCATGATGTACTCCTTCGCCCGGTGGAAGCCGATCAGCAGTGGCCACAGCGCGGCCCCGCCGTCTCCCGGGGCGATCCCGTTCTTCACGTGCGAGTCGCAGAACCGCGCGTTCTCTGATGCGATCACGATGTCGGCGCTCAGGCAGATGTTGACGCCGAGCCCGTAGGCGGGGCCGCGGACCTTGGAGATGATCGGCGTCTCGCAGTCCAGCATCCGCCAGAAGGTGTCGCGCGGCCCCTTCACCGACAGCCGCTTGGACGAGTTCTTCTCGGGCCCCGATGTCTGCGAGAGGTTGCGCAGGTCGATGCCCGCGCAGAAGGCGTCGCCGTGTCCGGAGAGGACGACCACGTGCACGTCGTCGTCCTCGTCCACCTCGGTCCAGAGCCGGTGCAGCTCCTGGATCATCGTGTGGTTCAGGGCGTTCTTGCGGCCGGGGTTGTGGAGCTCGGCGTGCAGCACTCGGCCCTGTTTACGCAGGATCAGACCGGTGTAGCTGTCCGGGTCGATCGCCGTCATTGGGGGTCCTTTCGCGGGCGGGCCGGTCAGGCGACCGGTCGGACGGGCGGATGGCCGATGGGATGGGTGGTGGCGGCGAGGGTGTCGCGCACCGCGTCGGCGACGGCCGAAACAGACCACCCAGGGTCGGCGGTCACCACGGGCTCGGCATAGGCCGGCGGACGGAGCAGGCTGAGCCGGGTCCCGTCGAACCGCACGACCTGGCCGTGCAGCGGCGCTGCGGCGTCCGAGAGCAGGTAGGCGACGGCCGGGGCGACGTGCTCGGCCTCGGGCAGCGCGTCCGAGGTGCCCATCCCCGAGCGGCCCAGCGGCGAGAACCCGGTGACCCGGATGCCGGTGCCGGCCAGGTCGATCGCCCAGCCGTAGACGAGCGAGGCGACCGCGCCCTTCGTGGCCCCGTAGAGAGCCAGCCCCGGCATGCCGAGGTGGCCGCCCGAGGTGACGTTGACGATCACGCCACCCTGCCCGCGCATCGCCGACATCGCGGCGATCCCGGCGTTCAGTACGCCCACGACGTTGACATCGACGAGGTGCCGGATCTCCTCCGCGGTGACCGCCCACGGATCACCGTGTGCGATGACGCCGGCGTTGTTGACCAGGCCGTCGACGTGCCCGAACTCGGCGACGCAGGCCGCGACGATCCCGTGCGCCGCGTCGAGGTCGGTCACCGTCGCGGGATGGGCGGCGGCGCGCCCGCCCGCGTCCACGATCTCCTGGGTGACAGCCTTGGCGCGGTCCCCGTCGATGTCGTTGACCAGCACAGCGGCGCCCTCGGCCGCCGCGGCCAGGGCATAGGCCCGACCCAGGCCGAACCCTCCCCCGGTGACGACGACGGCGCGGGAGTCGAGTGACGGCATCACTCCCCCTGCTTCCGGCGCTCAGCCCGGCGGGCGAGCACCTCCCGGAAAGGCACGCCGCGATCCGCGGCGGCCTCGCGCGGCATGCCCAGCAGCCGCTCGCTGACGATGTTGCGTTGCATCTCGTTCGTGCCCCCCGCGATCGCGATCGAGCGGCTCGTGAGCCACCGGACCGAGTGCGCGTCGAGGTTGTCGCCCGCCTCCGTGGGCCAGACCACCCCGGCCGCGCCACCGAGTGCCAGCGCGATCTCGCCGCGGCGCGGGGCGTCGATCCCCATGCCCAGCTTCAGCAGCGAGCCCCAGTCGCCCTGCAGGGCACCGATCCGCAGCCCGGTCATCACCCGGTCGCTGACCTGCCGGGACACGACCGCCGCGATGTGCGCCTCGGCCAGTAGTTGCCGGGCCGCCGGGTCCTGCAGCGTCCCGGCCCTCCTGGCCAGCGCGACCAGGTCGTCCACACCGGAGCCGTCGGCCTCGCCGGCATCGGACTCCGCACGGTAGCCGCGGCCGTGCCCGACGCCCGCCGTGGCGTTGCGCTCGTGGTAGAGCAGCGAGTGCGCCACGCTCCAGCCGTCGTTGAGCGGGCCGATCAGGTTCCCCGCGGGCAGCGTGACCTCGTCCAGGAACTCCTGGAAGAAATGCGCCGCACCGCCGTGCGCGGACACGATCGGCTCGATCCGCACGCCGGGGGCGTCGAGCGGCACCGCGAACATGGACAGCCCCGTGTGCTTCGGCCGGTCGAGATCCGTGCGGGCCAGGCACATACCGTAGTGCGCCTGGTCGGCGCCGGTGGTCCAGATCTTGGCACCGTTGATCACCCACTCGTCGCCCACCTGGACCGCGCGGGTGAGCGCGCCCGCCATGTCCGAGCCGCCGGAGGGCTCGGACAGCAGCTGCAGCCACACCTCGTCCCCGCGCAGCATCCGCGGCAGGTGCCGGTCCTTGAGCTCGTCCGACCCGTGGTCGAGCAGGGTCGGCGCCATCATCGCCACCGACACCGCCAGCGGGAACGGCATCCGGTAGCCCGCCGCCTCCTGGGCGAACACGGCCTGGTGGTCCAGCGTCAGCCCCGCTCCCCCGTAGCGGCGGGGGAACGCGATGCCGGCGAACCCGCCGTCGAAGAGCACGGCCTGCAGGCGGCGCGCCTCCGCCATCCCGACGGGACCCGCGCCCTCCCGCTGCGGGGGCATCTCGGCCGCGAGGAAGGCCCGGGCACGGGCCCGGAAGTCCTCGAGCGGCTCGTCCGCGCGATCGGTCTCCGACCGTGCTGCGGTACTCGTCATCGTCTCCCCCTCACACGCCCAGCCGGACGCAGATCTGCTCGCGGAGCCGCTCGGGCGTGCCCAGGACCGCGCGGTTGACCGTGACCCGGCGCAGGTAGAGGTGCACGTCGTGCTCCCAGGTCACCCCGATGCCGCCGAGCAGCTGCACGCACTCCTGCACGAAGCGCGGCGCGGCGTCCTTGACGTATGCGGCGGCCACCCGGACCAGCCGCCCCGCCTCGGGATCGCCCGCATCGACCGCGCGGGCCGCGCCGTCCGCGGTGGCCTTGGCCGACTCCAGCACCAGCAGCATGTCGGCGACCCGGTGCTTGAGCGCCTGGTAGGAGCCGATGGGGCGGCCGAAGGCGTGCCGGTCGCCGAGGTAGGCGAAAGTGAACTCGAAGGCGCGGTCCATCGCGCCCACCGACTCGGCGGTCTGCAGGGTCAGCGCGACCTGCAGCAGATGCTCGACGTCGGCCTCGGCGCCGCCCGGCGTACCGAGCACCGCATCGAGCGGGAGCCGGACGCCGTCGAACCGGACGCGGGCGAAGCGCCGCACGAGATCGAGGCTGCGACAGGGCTCCACGGTGACGCCGGGAGCGTCCCGCGGCACGAGGACCTGGGCGATCCCGTCCACGCTCCGGGCGACGACCAGGAACACCTCGGCGGCGTCCCCCGCCTCCACGACGTCCTTCACCCCGTCCAGCACGACCGCGTCCCCGTCGACCTCCGCCCGCGTGGCGAGGCCGTCGTCGGGTTCCGCGCGGGCCCAGGCCGCGACGGTCTCGCCCGCGAGCAACCCGGGCAGCAGCCGTTCGCGCTGCTCGGCGCTCCCGGCCCGGGTCAACGCCGCGATCACCACGTTGACCGGCAGGAACGGCCCCGGGACCACCATCCGGCCGCCCTCCTCGGCCACGATCACGGCGTCCGCGAGCGGGCCGTCGGAGAGGCTCCCGCCGCCGTCGGACTCGGTGGCGAGCAGCGAGGTCCAGCCCAGCTCGGCGCCCTTCCGCCACCATCCGGCGTCGAAGCCGGGGCCGCCGGGGTGCAGCGCACGCACCGCCTCGAGCGGGCTCTCGCGTTCCAGGAAGCGCCGGGTGTTCTGCTGGAAGAACAGCCGGTCGCCCGCCAGCTCACGATCCATCGGGCTCCTCCAGCCACCGGTTGAACGTCGGGGTCTCCTTGCGCAGCCACGCCTTCGCCCCGTCGCGGGCGTCCGGGTGGAAGTCGCTGATCGCGGTGCGGACGGCGATGTCGTCGCCCGCCTGGTCCAGCGTCTGGTGCGCGGCGTTGTAGACGGCCCGCTTGAGCAGCCGCATCGCCACCTGCGGGCCGGCGGCCAGCTCGGCGGCCAGCTCACGGGCACGCTTGCCCAGGTCGGCGTCGTCGACGGTCTCGGTGGCGAGCCCGAGCCGAACCGCCTCCTCGGCGTCGACCATCCGCTTGCGCATCACGAAATCCAGCGCCTGCTTCACGCCGAGGTGCTCGACCAGCAGCCAGTGCCCACCCTCGTCCGGCTGGTAGCCCATCCGCAACGTGCCGCTGCCGAGCGTGGCCGATCTCGCGACGAGCACATAGTCGCAGGCCAGCGCCATGCTCAGGCCGATCTGCACGGCGTACCCGTTCACCGCGGCGATCGTGAGCTTGTCCAGCCTGCGGATCGTGCGGGCCAGCTCCTGGCTGTAGGTCCGCAGCTGCGCGGCGAGGTTGACCGGCGCCTTGTGCCCGGCCGCGACCGGCGGGACGAGCGTGGGAGCCTCGCCCTCGTCGAGCCCGCCGAGCCACATCCCGGCGCAGAAGCCGCGGCCGGTCCCGGTGAGCACGACGACCCGCACGGCGTCGTCGAGCTGGCAGGCGGTGAGCACCTCGACGAGGTCGCGGCGCGCCGGGATGGACAGCGCGTTGAGCCGGTCGGGGCGGCCCAGCGTGATCTCCGCGATGCCCTCGGACACGTCCACGGTGAAGCCCGTGTACTCCCCGGCGGTCATCCGGCGGCCGCCGCGGTGAGCGGCGCGAACGCCGCCAGCATCGTCGCGTGATGAGCCTCGAGGAGCGCCTGCACCTTCGGATCGGTGAAGACGTAGAGCGCCCGGTTCCGCACCCCGTCGAGGGTCAGCTGCGCGACCTCGGCGGGCTGCAGGGGCGGCGAGATGTCGAAGGACGAGCTGGGCGCGTGCGGCGGCCGCGTCCCGTCCGCCTGCGCGGCCCAGTCCGGTCGGTTGCGCACCGAGTCCGTGATCCTGGTGGTGACGCCCGCAGGGCAGAGCGCGGTCACACCGACCCGAGTGCCCTGAAGCTCGTTGTGCAGGGTCTCGGTCAGCCCGACGACCCCGTACTTCGACGCCGAGTACATCGCACTGTGCGCGCTGGGCACGATCCCGTTCATCGAGGCCGTGTTCACGATGTGGCAGTCCTCGCCGGACTCCAGCATCGCGGGCAGGAACTCGGTGACCCCGTGGACGACGCCCCAGAGGTTCACCCCCAACACCCACTGCCAGTCCTCGTACGTCGCGTGGATCCCGCGCCGGTGGTAGGACACGCCCGCGTTGTTGAAGAGCAGGTGCACGGCGCCGAACCGGTCCCGCGCCGCCGCGGCCAGCTCCGCCACCGAGTCCCGGTCCGCGACGTCGGTGCGCACGCCGAGCGCCGACGGTCCGATGTCCGCCGCCACGGCGGCCGCACGGTCGCCCTCGACGTCGGACACCACCACGGAGCAGCCTTCGGCGGCGAGCGCACGGGCAAGGCCCTCCCCGATGCCGCTGCCGGCCCCGGTGACGACCGCGGTGCGGCCGCGGATCTCGAACGGTCCTGGGTCGGTCATGAGTTCTCAGTCCTTCGCGGCTTCGAGGGCGGGTTCGAGGTCCGGCTCCGGGTCCGGGCGCACGGGCTGTCGGCGCAGTGAAAGCGGCACGGGGCGCGGAATCGCGTCGAGCAGCGCCCGGGTGTAGGCCTCGCGCGGCGCCGCGAAGAGCGACGCCACCGGCCCCTGCTCCACGATCCGGCCGGTGGACATGACGATCGCCCGGTCGGCGATCACCTCGACCAGCGACAGGTCGTGGGTGATGAACAGGTAGGTCAGGCCGAACTCGGCCTGCAGGTCGTACATGAGGTTGAGCACCTGGGCCCGCACGGACACGTCGAGCGCCGCCACCGGCTCGTCGGCGACGATGAGGTCCGGCTTCATCGTCAGGGCCCGGGCGATCGCGGCGCGCTGAAGCTGTCCGCCGGAGAGCTCGGCGGGGTACCGCTCCGCCACGTCCGAGGAGATCCCGACGACGTCGAGCAGCTCGGCCGTGCGCCGCAGCCGGTCCGTGCGCCCCATGCCGAAGTGCACGGCCAGCGGCTCCGCGACCGACTCCCCGACCGGCAGGTGCGGGTCCAGCGAGCTGTACGGGTCCTGGAAGATCATCTGCATCCGCAGGCGCATCCGGCGCAGCCCGGCCCGGTCGAGCGTGGTGACGTCCACGCCGTCGAACCGGACCGTGCCCGCGTCCGGCTCGATCAGGCGCAGCACCAGCCGGCCGGTCGTGGACTTCCCCGCCCCCGACTCCCCCACCAGCGCCACGGTCTCGCCCCGCTCGGCGGTGAACGTCACGTCGTCGACCGCGGTGAACCACTCCTTGGCGCGGCCGAGAAAGCCCTGCCGCACGGGGTACCGCTTCACCAGCCCCTCGACCTCCAGCAGGCTCACCGGACACCCCCGACCGGGTCGAGGGTGATGCCCCGCAGGTCGAGCTCGCCGGTCCGCAGGCAACGGGCCGCGTCGCCGAGCTCGAGCTCCGGCGCCGTCGCGTCGCACAGGCCGGCTTGCTCGTGCGCGCACCGTGGATGGAACCGGCAGCCGACGGGCATGCCACCGGGGGGCGGCACGACGCCAGGGATGCTTACCAGGCGGCGACCGCGCCCGACGGCCGGGATCGAGCCGAGCAGGCCCGCGGTGTAGGGGTGCCGCGGCCGCAGGAACAGGTCCTCCACGGTCGCCCGCTCCACGACCTGCCCCGCGTACATGACCACGACCCGCTGCGCCAGCTCGGCGATCACGCCCAGGTCGTGGCTGATGAACACGATGGCGACGCCGGTCTCGCGCTGGATCTCCCGCAGCAGCGCCAGGATCCGGGACTGCACGGTGACGTCCAGGGCGGTGGTGGGCTCGTCGGCGAACACCAACCGGGGCGAGCAGGCCAGCGCCATCGCGATCATCGCGCGCTGGCACATCCCGCCGCTGAAGGTGTGCGGGTACTCCTTCGCGCGCTCGGCGGCCCGCGGGATGTGCACCCGGTCCAGCATCTCCACCGCGCGGGCCCAGGCCGCCGACCGGGACAGACCCTCGTGCCGGCGCACCGCCTCGGCGATCTGCTCGCCGACCGTGAACGCCGGGTCCAGGGTGCGGATCGCCTGCTGAAAGATCATTCCGATGGAGCGGCCGCGCCGGGTCGACAGCTCCTTCTCGCTCATCGCGGTGAGGTCCTCGCCGTCGAAGAGCACCTGTCCGTTCACCCGGGCGCCTTGGGTGCGCGTCAGCCCGAGCGCGCTCAGCGCCGTCACGGTCTTCCCCGAACCGGACTCCCCCACAAGGCCGACGACGGATCCCGCCTCGACGTCGAACGACACCCGGTCGATCACCGGGGTCCAGCCGCGGGGGCCGCGGAAGGAGACCGTCAGGTCGCGGATGCTGAGCAGGCTCATTGCTCTCCCTCGCTGCGCGAGGTCGGCGCTTCGCGCAGGCGCTGTGCCCACGATTCGCTCGCAAGCTCGCTCATGACTTCTCCGTCACCGCGAAGCGGGAGGTGCCGAGTGCTCGGGCCAGACCGTCGCCGAGCAGCGAGAACGCCAGCACGGTCGCGGCGATCATCGCGCCGGGCACGTAGATGAGGTGGGGCGCCTGGGCCATGTAGGCGTTGGCGTCCGAGAGCATCGAGCCCCAGGTCGCGGTCGGCGGCTGCACGCCGAGTCCGAGGAAGCTCAGGCTCGCCTCGATCGTGATCGCCAGGCCGAGGAGGATCGTGATCTGCACCAGCACCGGCGCGACCATGTTGGGCAGAACGTGGTGGAAGACGGTGCGGCGAGTGGAGTATCCGAGAGCCCGGGAAGCCTCGATGTAGGTCTCCTCCCGCACGGCGCGGGTCGTCGCGCGGGAGACCCGGAACAGTGGGGGTGCGAGCAGCAGCCCGACAGCGAGCATCGCGGTCGTCAGTCCCGGTCCGAGCACCGCGACGACGGTGATGGCGAACAGCAGCCCCGGGACGGCCATGAGGATGTCGACCAGCCTGCCCAACAGCCCGTCGAGCCGGCCGCCGACGAACCCGGCCAGCAGTCCTCCGGTCACCCCGACGAGCACCCCGATCCCGACCGCCTGCAGGGACGCGAGCAGCGAGATACGCGCACCGAACATGAGTCGGGAGAGCTCGTCCCGGCCGAAGTCGTCCTGGCCGAGCCAATGAGCGCCCGAGGGCGGCGCCAACCGCCCGATCAGGTCCTGTTGGTCGGGGTCATAGGGTGCAATCCACGGCGCCAGGACCGCTACCAGCACCACCAGCAGCAGGAACACCAGCGCGCCGGTGGCCACGGGCTGGCGGAGCAGTCGGCGCAGCACGCGCCCGCGCCGCGGTACCGCGCGGGTCGGCGCGGCAGCCGGCGGGGTCAGGGTGGGACCGACGAGGACACCGTCGCTCATCGCGCACCTCGCAGCTTCGGGTTGATCAGGCCGTAGGAGGCGTCGACCAGGACGTTCACCACCATCACGAACAGGGTGGTGACGGTGACGATGCCGAGGATGACCGGGACGTCCTGGTTGAGCGCCGTCTGCTGGGCGAGCAGCCCGAGCCCGGGCAACACGAAGATGGTCTCGATGATCACCGTGCCGCCGAGCAGGGCGGCGATCCGGAAGCCGAGGACTGCGACCACCGGCACGGCTGCGTTCTTCAGGGCGTGCTTGTACAGCAGGTTCGGGACCGTGAGGCCCTTTGCGCGAGCCGCCATCAGGTAGTCGCTGCCCTCCTCGGCGATCATCGCGGACCGCAGCTGCAATGCGATCGTCGCGGCCGGGTTCATGGCCAGGGCGATCGCGGGCAGCGTCAGGTGGTGCAACCAGTCCGTCGGACTCTCCCCGAGCGGGGTGTAGCCGATCGTCGGGAAGAAGTTCCTGGTCACCGCGAAGAGCAGGACCAGGACCAGGGCGAGCCAGAAGGAGGGGATCGCCAGCATCACCGACGAGACCGTGGTGACCGTGCGGTCCACGAGGCCACCGGGCCACCGGGCCGCGAGGATCCCCAGGACGAACCCGAGGAGCACCGCGAGCACGAGCGAGAGGACGCCGAGCGACAGCGTCACCGGCAGCTTCTCCAGCAGCAGATCGGACACCGGCTGGTTCGACAGGTACGACCGTCCGAGGTCGCCGTGCAGCGCCCCCCAGAGCCACTCCCCGTACCGCACCAGCAGTGGCTGGTCGAGGTGCAGCTCCGCGGTGATCGCGTCGACCACCTCCTGCGGCGCGTTCTCGCCGGCCAGGGCGTGAGCGGCGTCCCCGGGTGCGAGTTCCACCAGCAGGAAGACGGCGAACGTGACGACGAGCAGGGTCGGGATCAGGGCGAGCAGCGGCCGTCCGACGAGCTTCAGCACGGCTACTTCTTCGGAGCGATGTAGAGGTACCGGACGTCGACCAGACCCATGTCCGTGCCGGGCATCGTGTGCAGGTTCCCGACCGTGCCGTCCGTCAGCCAGACCTGCGAGCCGTAGCACAGCGGCACCGAGTAGGCGCCTTCGTAGAGCATCTGTGCGATCTGGTCGAAGGCCTTCGCCCGCTCGTCGCGGCTCAGCGTCGGGTCCCCGACCTTGGCCAGCAGCGGTTCGTACGGAGCCCGGTCGGCCTGCGGCACCAGGTTGACGTTGGCGAAGTACAGGTCGTTGACCAGCTGAGCCGGGTCCGTGCTGATCACGAACGCACCCTGCTGGGCGTCGAAGTCACCCTTCGCGAAGGTCGGGCCGCCCGGTGCGCGGGTGTCGACCGCCAGCGTCACGTCCATCCCGACGTCCCGCAGCGCCTGCTGCACGGCCTGTCCCTGGGCCTTCCAGGTCTCCGAGGCGTAGAGGGTGAACTTGGGAACGCCGACGCCGGACTCGGCGATCAGCTGCTTGGCCTTCTCCGGGTCGTAGGGGTTCAGCTGGGCCAGCTCCGGGCTCGACGCCCAGTGCGTGCCCGCGGGATAGTCCTGAGCCGTCGGCGTGCAGTTGCCGCTGAACAGGCCCTGGTTGATCGCGTCCCGGTTGAACGCGAGCTGGATCGCCTGCCGCACCTTCACGTTGTCCAGCGGCGGGCGGGAGGCCTGCAGCCACAACACCTGGTCGATCAGCGGCTGCCGGAAGAACTCCCCCGCGACCTGCCCGCTGTCGACGAGTTGCTTGGCCCGGGCGACGTCGACACCGGTGACCTGGCCCATCGTGATGTCCCCGGCCTGGACCGCGTTGATCCGTTGCGCTGCGGTGGGGATGTTCAGCCAGGTGAACTTGGCGATCTTCGCCGCGTCCTTGTCCCAGTAGTTCGCGACGTCGGTCCGCCGGGCATAGTCGATCTTGCCGCCGGGCCCGGGCTGCATCGCGGCCAGGGTGTAGGGCCCGGACTCGTTACCGGCCCCGATGCTCGTGGTGAGGTCGGCGTTCGGGTCCGCGAAGGCCTTCGGATTCATGATCATGCCGGTGTTCTCGGCGAACAGCACCGGCAGCTGGGCTCCGGTGCCCTTCTGCAGGTCGATCACAACGGTCGTGGCGTCGGCCGCGGTGATGTTCGTGATCGGCTTCAGCGAGGCGACACTCACCCCGCCGGGGATCGAGCGCATCCGGTCGAGATTCGCCTTGACCGCAGCGGCGTCGATCTTCGAGCCGTCGGCGAAGGTGGCGTCGGGTCGGAGCTTGAGGGTGAGCGTGCTGCCGTCCGGGGCGAACGTCCACTCGGTCGCCAGCATCGGCTGCACCGAGTAGTCCGTCCCCATTCGGGTCAGGCGGTCGTACAAGGGCAACAGGTAGAGATCGGGGCCGCCGCGCTGGGTGTTCTTGGCGGGGT
This sequence comes from Pseudonocardia halophobica, assembly GCF_050948485.1. Lineage (NCBI taxonomy): Bacteria > Bacillati > Actinomycetota > Actinomycetes > Pseudonocardiales > Pseudonocardiaceae > Pseudonocardia > Pseudonocardia halophobica. The sequence goes on from NZ_CP192046.1 coordinate 5,027,745, forward strand.
CCAGGGTCGAGGGGCCGATCGCATAGGCGAACACCGCGCTGGCGTTGACATCGGGCTCCCCCGCGGGCTGGGAGGACGGCGCGGCGGGAGCTCCACCGCCCGTGCTGCCACATGCAGCCAGGACGGTCACTGCGACTGCGGCGACCAGCATTCGGGCACGCGAGATCCAGGGTCGCGACATGCGGACCACTCCTCCACGTTGAGGGGATGAGTCGCTTGTGGACGGTGAGCGAGACGGAGCGACTGTTGCGACCATAGCGGGCGCCTGCAGCTCGAGGGAAGAGAACTAGGATATCTTTTTTTCGGCGTCAGGCTTGTCGATCCAGCTACTCACAAGAAAGGAACCTCAGGTCAAACCCCTTCGGCAGGTGGAGCCACAGGCGGAACCCAAGGCCGAGGACAGCTGGATTCACCAGCAGGATACCGAGCAGGTGACCACGTCGGTCCTGTGGCGCAAGGCGATCCCCCAACCCCAGAAAGCCGAACCACGCCGCGCTCGTCAGATGCGGAGCGTCCAGCTCCGGGTGCGGAGCCGGTGGCGCCTGGATGGCGTCCCGCTACCGCTCCTCGCGGATGGCGGCGACGACCTGCCGCTCCTTCACGGAATCGTGAGGCGCGACGTCGACGCGCTCGACGATGCCGGCAACCGGCGCGAGGACGGGGATCTCCATCTTCATGCACTCCAGGATGATGATCTCCTGGTCCGCCTCCACCGTGTCGCCCACGGCGACCTTCACCAGTACGACGCTCCCGGTCACGTCAGCCCGCGCGGGCACCATCAGATCCGTCCTCCTTTGTCGAGTTCTGCTGATGTGCTTCTGTCGGCTCGGGCTCAGGACCCGAGGGACGACGGGATGCCCGCCCCGTGGGCAGCACCGAGACGCTCCTCCGTGACCGGGTCGAACAGCGTGATCCGGCCACCGTCACGCACCGTCACTCTGACCCCGGCCCCCACCTCGGGTGCGTCACCGACGTGCCGGACGAAGATCCGCGCCCGGTGAACCGCCGCAGACGTGTCGTCCGCGAGGGGGGTGACCGCAACCAGGGTCTCGTGTCCGATCTCCTCGTGGAGCTCGACGGTTCCTCGGAAGCCGGGTTCGTCGATCAACCCGACGTCCGAGCGGAGCACGAGGTCCTCGGCCCGCACGCCGACGAGCGTGTCGCCGGCGACCGAGAGGCCGGGCTCGGGCAGGCACGGCAGTCGGCCACCCCACCACCGGAGCCCGTTGCCCGGATCCCACTCCCCCGGCCCGATGTTCATCGGTGGGTTGCCGAGGAAGCGGGCGACGAAGACCGTTGCGGGGTCACGGTAGATCTCGGCCGGCGGGCCTTGCTGCTGAACCGCACCGTCGCGCAGCACGACGACACGGGTTCCCATGGTCATGGCCTCGACCTGGTCATGGGTGACGTAGACGACGGTGCGCCCGGTCCGCTGATGCAGGGCGAGGATCTCGTAGCGCGTCTCCGAGCGCAGCTTGGCGTCCAGGTTGGAGAGCGGCTCGTCCATGAGGAACGCGACGGGGTCGCGCACCAGGGCTCGACCGAGTGCTACGCGCTGCCGCTGGCCCCCGGACAACGTGCGGGGATGCCTGTCGAGCAGTTCCGTGATCGCAAGCATCTCCGCGGCTCGCTCGACCCGCTCCGCGACTTCCCGGTCGGTTCGCTCGCGCCGGTACAACGCCGAGCCGAGCAACGGGATGTGGTGCCACCACCGGAAGTCGTCCATGAGCAGGGGGAAGGCGAGATTGCGGCGGACGGTCATGTGTGGATAGAGCGCATACGACTGGAACACGACGGCGAGATCACGCTCCCCGGGCGCCCGGTCCGTGACGTCCTCGCCGTCGACGGCGATGCGTCCGGAGGTCGGCGTGTCCAGCCCGGCGATCATCCGCAGGAGGGTGGACTTTCCGCAGCCGGACGGGCCGAGCAGGACCAGGAACTCGCCGTCCTCGGCCACGAGATCGACGTCGTCGAGTGCGGTCGTGGCCCCGAAGCGCCGCGTGACGCCCCGGATCTCGATGCGGCCCATCGGCCCACCTATCCCTTCACCGCGCCGGCGCCCAGGCCGCTGACGACATGACGTTGCAGGAGCATGAAGAAGACCACGGCGGGTAGCGCGTAGAGCAGCGAACCCGCCATCACGACGTTGATCGGCGTCGAGTACTCGCCGATGAAGGTCGTCAGGCCCACCGAGGTCGGCTTCACGGCGTCGTCGGTCGCGAACGTCGCCGCGAACAGGTACTCGTTCCATGCAGCGAAGAACGCCAGCACAGCCGCCGCCGCGACCGACGGTTTGATGACAGGCAGGACCACGAAACGAAGGACGGCCAGGCGGGGACACCCGTCCACCCGCGCGGCCTCCTCGATCTCGGCGGGAACGGCGTCGACCGCACCCTTGATCATCCATGCGACGATCGGGAGGACGAACGCCGCGTTCACGATCACGAGGCCACCGAGGTCGTTGAGCAGACCCACGGCCGCGAACACGGCGTAGAGCGGCACGACGAGCAGTGCCTCCGGCAGCATCTGCGTGACGAAGAGCGTGAACCCCAGCACGCCGCGTCCGCGGAAGCGGATACGCGACAGGGCGTACCCGCACGTGACGCCGAAGGCCACGCTGACGATCGTGGTGCCGACGGCGATGAGCGTCGAGTTGAGCAGCCACGCTGCCATGGGGGTCTGGGTGACGACGTCGACGAACACCGAGAGGTTGCCCAGGTCCGGCCAGAAGACCGGTGTCCGGTCGAAGAGCCGGGCGGTCGGGAGGGTGGCGGTGACGAACATCCAGTAGACGGGGAAGACGCAGAGGACGCAGAGCACGAGGACCCCGAGGAGCTTCCCGACGAGCCCGAACCGGCCGAAGATCGTCATGCCGTCCCTCCGTAGCGCCGACCGAGCCTGCGGCTCACGAAGAAGTACAGGATCGCCGCTCCCACGGAGAGGAGCAGGCCGAGCATGCCGATCGCCGAGCCGTAGCCCAACTGCCGGTTCCGGAAGCTCTCGCGGTACAGGTCGATCATCAGCGTGTTCGTCGCGTCGACCGGACCACCCCCCGTCAGCAGCCAGATGATCTCGAAGCGACGGAACGACCAGATCGTGAGGAAGAGCGCGAGCGTCAGCAGCGTCGCGGTGATCCCCGGCATCGTGACCTGGCGGAACCGGTTGAAGGCCGACGCCTTGTCGACCTTGGCGGCTTCGTAGAGCTCGCCCGGGATGGACTGCAGCGCCGCGAGGAGGGCGATGGCCGCGAACGGGAAGACCTTCCAGACCGTCACCGCCACGACGGCGGGCATGGCGAGGGCAGGATCACTCAACCACCGCTGGTAGTCCTCGATGAACGGGAGCCACGTCAGGACGTAGTTCGTCACGCCGTACTGGCCATCCAACATCCAGATGAAGACCAGGGCGGTCGCCACTCCGGGCGCCGCCCACGGCACCGTGAGGATCGATCGGAGCACGCCACGCCCTCGGAAGCCGAGGTTCATCACGAGGGCCGCGACGAGTCCCAGGGCGAGCGATCCGAGGACGGACGCCACCGTGTACACCAACGTCACCCAGAGCACGTGCAGCAGGCGCGGATCACCGAGCAGCTCGGCGTAGTTGTCCAGCCCGACCGCGCGTCCCGCGCGTGGCCGTGCCAAGGACGTCTCGGTGAAGCTCAGGCGCAGTCCCTCCACCAGAGGGTAGGCCTGGACGAGCAGCAGCAGCACCACGGTCGGCATGACGAGGGCCAGGCCGAAACCGCCCGTGCGACGGACGGGAGTCCGTCGCACGGGCGTCACCGACGTCGGTGCCTCGGCGAGCGTCACCTCTTCAGGCCCCCGACCGCGGCCTGCGCGTCGTCCAGGGCCTGCTGGACCGGCTTGCCGTTCGTGATGACCTGGTCGACCTCGCGCAGCACGGTCGTCCGGAACTCGGCGGCGTTGGTCTCGAAGCCGGTCGGCAGAGCCAGGACCGCGTCCTTCGTCCCGTCCGAGAAGGTCTTCAACCACGGGCTGGCGGCCAGCAGGTCCTGGGGAGGAGCGGTCGACGTGGCGAGGATGTTGCCCCTGGTCGCGGTCGTCAGCTGATCCTGCACGGGCTGGCTGAGGAAGTAGTTGAGGAACTTGCCGGACTGTTCGGGCTGCTTCGTGTCGACGTTCTGCACGGTGAAGATCGGGATGATGACCGTGGACTTCGTCGGGAACGGCACGGGGACGACCTCGAGCTGCAGGTTCGGGTTCTCTCCCAGCAGGTTCGCCGGCACCGCCGCGTTGTCGATCATCATGGCGAGCTTGTTCTCCCAGAACATCCGACGGTTGGTGGCCCCGTCACTGCCATAGGGGTGATCCTTGCTCTTCACCATGTCCGCGAACTGCGTGACGGCGTCGACGACCGCCGGGCTGTTGACCGTGGGAGTGCCGTCGTCGGACGACCAGCGGCCGCCGAAGCCGTACACCCAGTTCGACAGGTCGTACCACCAGCCCGCCTCATCGCTCATGCTGTGCCGCAGCGCGAAGCCGAAGGTGTCGCTGGTGGTGAGCGTGGCAGCGGCTACCCGGAACTCCTCGTACGTCGTCGGCGGCGTGAGACCGGCCTTGGCGAAGAGCTCCTTGTTGATGAACAGCGCGTAGTTCTGGACGCTGTGGATCACGCCGTAGCGCTTCCCGTCGACGAAGGCATAGCGGTCGGGCTCGATGAAGTCCGACGACGGTCGCTGCACGACGTCGCCGATGTCGGCGAGCAGACCCTGGGACTGCAGGCTGTAGAAGTCGTCGACGGTGAGGTTGAAGACGTCAGGGCCGTTCCCACCGCCGAGCTGGGTGAGCAACGTGTCCTGGAACTGCGGAAACGCGATCTGCTCGGCGGTGATCGGGCCGCCACCGGGCGAGGTCGCGAAGCCTTCCACCGCGGACTTCAGCGCCGCGCCACGCCCGGCTCCCTCCATCTGCCAGTCCGCGTAGGTGATCGGTCCACCCGCGGAGGCGGCGGAGCTGTCCGAGCCGCCGCAGGCGGCCAGACCGAGCATCGCCGCTACTGCCGCCAGGGCCCCGAGCAACCTCGGGACTCGTGGGTACCTCATCGTGCCCCCTGTTCCGTGTGGACAGGCGCGTCGGACCCGGCGAACACCGATCCGAACTGCTCGCGCAGCTGCAGTTTGTCGATCTTGCCGACCGGGTTCCGCGGCATCTCGTCGACGAACTCGACCCGCCGCGGCGCCTTGTAGCCGGCGAGCCGCTCGCGCACGAAGGCCCGGAGTACGTCGAAATCCGCCGGCGGCGCGTCATCGCGCAACCGGACGACCGCCGTGACGCACTCCTCGTAGATCGGGTCCTTCGTGCCGATCACCGCGACCTCGTCGACTGCGGGGTGCAGGCTCAGGACGTCCTCCACCTCGCGGGAGTACACGTTCTCGCCGCCGGAGATGATCATGTCCTTCTTCCGGTCCGCGACGTAGAAGTACCCGTCGGCGTCCCGGCGCACCAGGTCGCCGGTGCGGTACCAGCCGGCCGCGTCGAGGACGGTGGCGGTCAGCTGGGGCCTGCCGTAGTAGCCATCCATGGTCGTCGGCGCGCGGAGGACGAGCTCGCCGACCTCATCGGGGCCGGCCGGTCGCCCGTCGACCTCGACACGGACCTCGGTACCCGGCACCGGCAGCCCGATCGTGCCCGGGCGCTGCAGGAACACCTCGCCGCGAACCCCGATGGAGTGCGGACCGGACTCGGTCGAGCCGTAGCCGTGGCTGATCTCGGCGTTGGGGAAGGCCTCGCGGATCCGCTCGAACAGGCCCAGCGTGGCGACGCTGCCGCCGAGGTACACCCCGCGGACCCCGCGGGTGTCGACGCGATCGAGCTCCCCGGAGGCGAACAGGAGGTTGAAGTGCGCCGGCACGCCCATGAAGTACGTGACGCCCGTGCCGATCGCCGCGGCGATGTGCCCGGGGTCGAAGCGCCGCATGATCGTCACCCGACCGCCCTGGACCAGGAGCTGGCCCGGCACCGCGCCCCCACCGATGTGGAACTGCGGGCCGGATCCGAGCAGGTGGTCGTCCCGGTGCAGCCGGAACGTCGTCGCCGCGGCCAGGGAGTCGATGATGCGCTTGCGCTGCGAGCGCATGACCCCCTTGGACTGCCCCGTCGTTCCGCTCGTGAAGACGATCTCGTGCAGTGCGTCGTCCGGCACCTCGGGCAGCGCGCCGTCGGCCGCGGCGTCGAGGAACGCGTCCCAGGAGACCGACTCGACCTCGGGCGCGGGCCCGTCGATGGCGACGACTCGGATCGTCACCCCGTCGGCGGCCTGCGTGAAGGGCTCGAGCAGCTCGCGCTCGACGAACGCCACCTTCGGCTCCAGCAGCTCCAGTAGGCCACGGATCTCCGTGGGCCGGAGCCAGTAGTTGAGCGGTGCGAGGGCGAGACCGGCGAGCGCGGTGCCGTAGTAGGTGTACAGGTACTCGACCCTGTTGTAGGACAGCCAGACCACGCGGTCCCCGGCCTGCAGGCCCATCCCCAGGAGCCCGGCGGCGACGGCGCGGCTCCGCGCGGCGAGCTCCGCGTAGGTCACCGTGCCCGCCTCGGCGCTGGCCACCGCCGGACGCGCACCGTAGCCGGACGTGGCAGCCGCGAGGATTCTCGAGTGACTGAGCATCAGCTGGCCCACTCGGTGATGCCGGCCGCCTCGAGCGCGAGCTCGCGTGCGCGCTCGAGGTCGTAGTGATTGGACGACACGATGCGCTGGGCGTAGAGACCGCCGCCCGACTGCACGTTCGTGACCGAGTGCCATCCGCCGTGCGAGTCGGCCGTGAGGTCGCGGATCGCGTGCATCAGCCTCAGCCGGTGCTCGGCCTCCACGCCCTTGCGCCCCTGCATGTACTTGCTGACGAAGACCCCGGTCTCCTCGTTCTCGAGGTCACCGATCGTCGGAGCGGTCAGGACGACGCCGCCGGCGATGTCGTGCACGTGGCGGACCATCAGGTTGTAGTTGGCCGCGCCGTGATACTTCGCGGCGTTCGTGTACAGCTCGTTGGGGTGGACGAAGCCCTCCGGGGTCTCGACGCAGTGCAGGATCGCCGCCTCCAGACCCGCTCGGATCAGACTGGCGTGGATCACCATCTCGGCGATCTTCTCTTTGACGTGTGAGTACCTCAGGGTGCCGTTGGCGTCGGCCGCGAGGTGGGCGAAGCCGACGAGCAGGTCGGCCTGCTCGGCCATCGCCGACGTGCCGCCGATCCGCTCCCACAGGCCCAGGGAGTGCGCGAACACTGCTGCATAGCGCCCCTCCCCCGCGAGGAAGACCCGCTCGTTGGGCACGTAGACGTCGTCGAAGATCACGAAGCCGTCGGGCATGTGTTCGCGCGAGGTGACGGGGAAATGTCGCGTGTCGGCCGAGCGCGGCGCGTAGGACGAGTTGATGATCTTCACGCCGGAGGTGTTGACGGGGACTGCGCAGGCGACGGAGTAGTCCTCCTCGCCTGTCTTCATCCGCTTGGTGGGCATGACCATCAGGTCGTGTCCGAAGGAGGCACCCGTGATGTGCAGCTTGGCGCCTCGGATGACGATTCCGGAGTCGTCGCGGTCGACCATGCGGACGTAGGCGTCCGGATCCGGTTGGTCCTTCGGTGCGAGGCTTCGGTCGCCCTTGGCGTCGGTGATGCACTCGGTGATCCGGATGTCGCCGACTACCGCGGACTCACGGTAGGCCAGGACGTTGTCGCTGCGGGCCGCTTCGACCCCCTGCAGCCGAGCAGCCGCGGTGAGCATGGCCATGAGCGAGCCGAACGTGGTGCGCGTGACGATGTCGACCCGACGCAGCTGCGGAATTCGTTCGCGCAGCTCGTCCGCCGAGCGGGGCGGTTCGAGGATCGGGCTCGTGGCTCCTTCCGCCGGGTCGTAGTAGGTGTCGTACGACGTCGACACCCACTCGGCGGCGGTCCCCATGACCGGGTGGTCGGGGATCGAGGTGACCTTGCTGCCCTCGAAGTACGTCTGCCGACCGTCATCGAGGGACTTCAGATACTCGGAAGCCGTCTGCATCTCGCTCCACTCGCTCTGGCGACCCGTTCGGCCGCGTCGTGGGTGTGGTCATGTCGCGCGTGCGCTCGCGCTCGGCACTCACCAAGACGTCGGCCAGCCCGCCAGGGCGTGGTCGTGATCGGCGGGCGTCCGGCCGTCCATCAGCCGGTCCAGGTGCGCGCAGAGGACCTGGCGCGTCTCGTCGGGCTCGATGACGTCGTCGATGGACATGGCGCCGGCCGGCCCCCAGACGTCGGTCTCGCGCCGGAGCTCCTCGGCGCGGAGCCGCCGCCGCGCCCGACGCTCGTCGCCCTCGAGGTCGGCGAGCTCCCGTCCGTGGAGGACGTTCGCGCCGACCTCGGGATCCATGAACCCGAACTCCGAGCCCGGCCAGGCACAGAGCAGGTCGGCGCCCATTCCGCAGCCCGCGAGCAGATGGTGGGCAAGGCCGTAGGCCTTCCGCAGCACCACCGTCAGTTTGGGCACGCTCGAGTTGACCAGCGCCTGCTGCAGGTGCATCGCGGTGAACAGCAGACGTCGGTGCTCCTCGTCCGGGCCGACCATGAGGCCCGGCGTGTCCTGGAGGAACACCAGTGGGAGATTGAACGAGTCGCACAGCAGGACCAGCCGGGTGATCTTGTTCAGGCCGTCGACGCCGAACGCCCCCGCGTGATGCAGCGGCTGGCTGGCCACGATGCCGACGGCATGCCCGCCGATCCTGCCGAGCGCGGTCACGATGCCTCGACCGATGCCGGCTCCGAGTTCGAGCGGGTCGTCGTCGGCGATCAGTCGGAGAACCCGTCGAATATCGTAGCCGCGCCGGCGGTCCGAGCTGACGAACCGGGTGATCGGCGTGGACCGGTCCCGGTCGGCGACCGGTGCCCGCGGAGCCATCTCGTGGGCCGAGGAGGGCAACAGCGAGAGCAGGCGGCGAATCGTCGCGACGCCCTCCTCCTCGGTGTCGACGACCACGTCGGTCTGTCCGCTGAGGGAGCCATTGACGTCCACCCCGCCGAGCGCCTCGGGCGTGACGATCTCACCGGCCGCGGCTTCCACCACCCGGGGCGAGGTGACCGACATGCACGACCCCCGCAGCTGGATGACGACGTCGGACAGCGCGGCGTGAAAGGACGAGCCGCCGAACGAGTCGCCGGTGATGAACGTGATCGACGGGATGCGCCGGGCACGGTGGCCGTACACCGGCAGGGCCGAAAGCCGTGAGAAGTCCGACGACGCGAGGATGTCCGGTATCCGCCCACCGCCGCACTCGCCGAGGAAGACGAACGGGATCCTGGACCGGAGGGCCTGGTCGTAGATGCGCTCGACCTTGCGACCGCCGTTCTGTGAGCTGGTCCCGCTCTTCACCGTCAGGTCGTCCCCGACGACGGCGACGCGACGCCCGTCGACCCGACCGTAGCCACCGATCTTGCCGTCACCGGGCGTGTCCGCCGCATCCTCGTGACGCGCCGAGTGGGCGTGCATCCCGATCTCGTCGAACGATCCCGGGTCGAGGAGTGCGGCGATCCGGTCCCGCACCGTCGGCTTCCCGCGTGTGCGCAGCCGGGCGAGCCGATCCGGCCCGCCCAGTTCCTGCGTGATCCGGCGACGGCGTTCGGCCAGTGGCTCCTCGCCGGGCCATCGACCCGCGACATCGGCGCTCTCGAGCATCCCGGTGCGCACTCCCCTGCGTCTCACGAGGACAACACCGTCCTCGTTGGACGACGACCGGATCTCCGGAGAGGTGACCGGCGTCTCAGCACAGCAAAGTACTAGGGATCCCTAGTAAATCAATAGGGGCTACGAGTAACTTGCTGACACTGCCTGCAGGCAGCCGGACCCCGGGTAGGCTTCGGCCCCCACCGACGGGCCGGCCGCTGACGAGGGACGGGGGCACGACGATCGAGCCAACACAGAGGGATGCCGACTCGATCCTGCAGATCACCGCGAGATGGCGGGAACACGGCTGGGACGGCGGCGAGCGCCTCGCCGCCTCCCTGTCGATCCTGCGGGTCGAGGCGATGATCCGCGAGCAGGCGAGCAGGTTACTCAAAGAGCACGAGCTGACCTACCCCCGGCACGAGCTGCTCACCTTGCTGCACTTCAGCCGCTACGGGCAGATGCCGATGGGCCGCATCAGTGAACGCCTGATGGTGCATCCCACCAGCGTCACGGGCACCGTTGCCGGGCTGGAGAAACTCGGCTTCGTCGAGCGCGTTCCGCACCCGAGGGACCGACGCGCCACCCTCGCACGGATCACCGATGCCGGCCGCGCGGCCGTCGAGGCGAGCGCGCCTGCGCTCCTCGGCAACGAGTTCGGTCTCGGTGCGCTGTCCGAGCAGGAGGCGCGCCAGCTGTTCGACCTGCTGAAGAAGGTGCGTGATGCACCCCAGCGGACGACTGAGGTCGAGGACGAGGAGCTCTCGGAGGAGGACTACTGGGAGATGCCGGCGACAGCAGAGTGAACAGATCCTCCGTTCGCGCCGGCCTCCAGCGGCCCGCACCGGCGACCGACCGGCGTGAGGCCGTCCGCGGGTGGTTCCGACGCCCGCCGGGCCGGCACCAGGGCAGGAGCCGCCGCCTCACGAGGGCCCGGAGCTGCGCTTCTTACGGAGCGATGACGAGACGCACCCGCGGCGCAAGCGGCGCTCTACGGTCCGAGATCGTGCGCGTTCTCGTCACCGGCGGTGCCGGGTTCATCGGGTCGCACGCCGCCGATCTGCTGGCCGCGGAGGGACATGAGGTCGTCGTGGTCGACGCCCTGCTGCCTCAGGCGCACGCCGCGCAGGCGCCGCCGTGGACCCGGGCACACCGGTTCGTCCACGGGGACGTCCGGGACGCGGCGGTGCTGCGCCCCCTGCTGTCCGGGATGGACGCGGTGTGCCACCAGTCGGCGATGGTGGGGCACGGTGTCGACCCGTCCGACGCGCCGGACTACGCCGCGCACAACGACCTCGGTACAGCGGTGCTGCTGGCCGAGATGCACCGCGCCGGGATCGGCCGGCTGGTGTTGGCGGGGTCGATGGTGGTCTATGGCGAGGGGCGCTATGACTGCGCCGAGCACGGCACCGTCCGGCCCGGTCCGCGCGCCGTCGCCGATCTCGACGCGGGTCGTTTCGAGCCGCGGTGCCCGGCCTGCGGACGCGAGCTCGTGCCGGGCCTGGTGCCGGAGAGCGCCCCGCCGGACCCGCGCAGCACGTACGCCGCGACGAAGCTGGCGCAGGAGCACCTGGGGGCGGCGTGGGCACGGCAGACCGGCGGTGCGGTCTGGTCGCTCCGGTACCACAACGTCTACGGGCCGCGGATGCCGTTCGGCACCCCGTACGCGGGCGTGGCGTCCCTGTTCCGCTCCGCGCTGGAGCGCGGGGAGGCACCGCGGGTGCTCGAGGACGGGCGGCAGCGACGCGACTTCGTGCACGTCGCCGACGTCGCCGCGGCGAACATGGCCGCGCTGACCGCGCCGGTCGACGGGTTCGCCGCCGCGAATGTCTGTTCCGGTGAGCCGCATACGGTCGGGGAGCTCGCCATGGCGCTGGCGATGGCCATGGGAGGCCCGGAGCCGCAGGTCGTCGGGGGCGCGCGGCCGGGGGACGTACGACACGTCGTCGCCGATCCGGCATTCGCCCACGAGCGGCTCGGCTTCACGGCCCGGGTCGCGTTCACCGACGGGGTGACAGCCTTCGCGACGGACCCGCTGCGCGCGCCGGCGTCTCTCTCGCGCCCGGCCGTCATCGATCGGTAAGCACCGGAACCCGGTCCGATACGCCCGGCAGGACCGAAGATCAGAACGTGCACCGAGTCGAGATCGTCCTGCCCTGCCTCGACGAGGCCGAGGCTCTGCCCTGGGTCCTGACCGCGCTGCCTTCCGGGTGGCCCGTCCTCGTCGTCGACAACGGCTCCTCCGACGGCACCGCGCAGGTGGCGCGGGCGCACGGCGCCCGCGTCGTCGTGGAGGATCGCCGCGGCTACGGCGCCGCCGTCCACACCGGGCTGGAGCACGCCGGCGCCGAGCTCGTCGCGGTCCTCGACGGCGACGGGTCGCTCGATGTCGACGTCCTGCCCGCGATGGCTGCGGACGTCGCCGCGGGCCGGGTGGACCTCGCCGTCGGCCGCCGGATACCGGAGCCGGGCAGCTGGCCCTGGCACGCCCGCGTGGGCAACGCGCTGATCGCGGCCGAGCTGCGCCGGCGTGGGGTGCCGGTGCACGACGTCGCGCCGATCCGGGTGGCCCGGCGCGCGGCGCTGCTCGGGCTCGGGATCGTCGACCGGGCCTTCGGCTACCCGCTCGAGCTCCTGCTGCGTGCGGGCGCGGCCGGCTGGCGGATCGAGGAGGTGCCGGTGCGGTACGCCCGCCGCGCCGGTGGACGTTCGAAGGTCTCCGGCTCGGTCGCCGGCACGGCGCGGGCGGTACGGGACATGGCAGGGCTGCTCCGATGAGGGCGACCACAGCGGCGGGGGCGGCAGCGGCCGGGACGACAGCGGGGACGGCGGCGACCCTGCTCGTGCTGGCCAAGGCGCCGGAGCCCGGTCGCGTGAAGACGCGCCTGTGCCCGCCCGCCTCGGCCGAGGAGGCGGCCGATGTCGCCGCGGCCGCCCTGCTCGACACGCTCGACGCGACCGCAGCCGTGCCCGGCGGACGCACCCTCGTCGCGTTCACGGGCCGGCTGGCCGGCGCGGCCCGGCGGGTCGAGCTCCGCCGGGCGCTCGTCCGAGCCGGCGGGATTCGACAGCGCGGAGACGGTCTGGGCGAACGTATCGCGGCCGCGCACGCCGACGCCGCCGCACGGCATCCCGGCGTCCCGACCCTGCAGGTCGGAATGGACACACCGCAGCTCGACGTCCTGCTGCTGGTCGAGTGCGTGGACCGGCTTCGCGGTGCCGACGCCGTCCTCGGTCCGGCGCGCGATGGCGGCTGGTGGGCGCTCGGGCTGCGCGACCCCCGCGGGGCCGGACCGGTCGCCGACGTCCCGATGTCCCGCGCCGACACGGGCGAACGCACGCTGCACGCCCTCCGCACCGCTGGCCTGCGGGTGGCCCTGCTGCCCGAGCTGACCGACGTCGACACCGCGGAGGACGCCCGCTCCGTTGCCGCCGACGTTCCCGGCTCACGCTTCGCCCGGGCCGTCGAGCGCGTGGAGGCTCTCCGCGCGGCGTCATTCGGCGACGCCCGGTGACGAACGCGCTCCGCCCCGCCGCGTTCGACGCCCTGCTCGCGGGCCACCCGGGCAGCCTCGTCCGGGACGACGGCCGGCCGCTGCTCCTGGACGCAGCCCGCTGGCGGGCTGTCGCCGACGCCGACGACGTCTGGCTCCTCGACCGGTGCACCGGACCGACCCTCGACCTGGGCTGCGGGCCTGGCCGGCTGGTCGCGGCGCTCGCCGCTCGCGGCGTCCCCGCGCTCGGCGTGGACAGCTCGTTCGTCGCCCGGGCACTGTGCCGCCGCCGGGGCGCGGCGATGGTGTGCCGGGACGTCTTCGGGCCCCTGCCCGACGAGGGGGCCTGGGCGCACGTGCTCCTCGCCGACGGCAACATCGGCATCGGTGGCGACCCCGTCCGGCTGCTCGCCCGCGTCGCAGCCCTGCTCGTGCCGGGCGGGACCGCGCTGGTCGAGGCCGGGCCCGAGCCACGCGAGTTCTGGTCCGGCACGGCTCAGGTCTCTGGTTCCGCGCGACGCCGTGTGGGTGCCGCCGTGCCGTGGGCGTGCGTCGGCGCCGAGGCGCTGTGTGCCCTGGCCGGGAACGCCGGCCTCGTCCCGACCGCCTGCTCGGCAACGGTGGGCGGTCGGACGTTCGTGGAGCTCACCCCGATCGCGGGTTGAGGGCCCGGTCAGGCCTGGGCTACCGCGCGCGGCGGGGCCGGCTCGGGTCGCAGCCCCGGCAGTGACAGCTCGAACAGGCAGCCGGGACCCTGGTTGCGCACCTCGAGGCTCCCGCCGTGCGCCTCGGCGAAGGCCCGCGCGATCGCCAGCCCCAGACCGGCTCCCGGCCCCTCCCGAGGGGTCCGGGCGGCGCTGCCGCGGAACCCGACGTCGAACACCCGGTCCAGGTCCTCCGCGGGAATGCCGCCGCAACCGTCCAGGACTCCCAGCCGGACGCGGCCCTCGCGCATCCCGCCGGAGAGCACGACCCGGCCGCCCGCGGAAGTGTGCCGTATGGCGTTGGTCAACAGGTTCCGGATGGCGCGGGTCAGCTCGGCGTCGCTGCCGTGCACCACCGGCCAGCCCTCCGGGTCCTCCGCGACGATCCGCACCCCGGCCGCCTCGGCCGCGGGCGCCTCGGCGGCGACGGCGTCGGAGACCAGCTCTCCGAGCGCCACCGGGACGAGCCGTAGTGTCAGGCCCGCCGAGGTGGCGCGGGACAGCTGGAAGAGGTCCTCGACCATGCCGGCCATCCGGTTCGACTCGCGGCGGATCCGCCCGAGGTAGTCCTCGACCTCGGCCGGCTCGCGCACCACCCCGTCGGCCAGGGCATCGGTCATGGCACGGATCCCGGCGAGCGGCGAGCGCAGGTCGTGGCTCATCCACGCCACCAGCTCGCGGCGCGCCCGCTCGCCCCGTCGCACCGTCTCCAGCTCCGCGGCGCTCGCCTCCCGCTGCCAGAGTGCCTCCCGCGCGAAGCGGCTGCCGAGCCACCACGCCACGGGCACCGTGACCAGCCCGACCACCACGCACACCGCGATCGTCCCGACCAGCTGCGGGGTGTACATCAGCCCACTCACCCCGACCACACCGCCGAGCGCCGCCGCAAGCGGAACCAGCGCCAGCGTCGTCATCGCCGCCGTGATCGACCGCCGCCGCATTCGATGCAGCAGCAACCCGCCGACGACCGTGACGGGCAGCGCGAACAGCAGCGCCAGCGGCACCGCCCGGGCGAGCTCGGTGAGCACGGTCAGCTCTCGCGGTCGTAGCGGTAGCCGGTTCCCCAGATCGTCGCAATCCGCCGGGGCGCCGTCGGATCGGTCTCCACCTTCTCCCGCAGCCGACGTACGTGGACGGTGACGGTGGAGCGGTCGCCGAACTCCCACCCCCACACCCGGGCGAGCAGCTCCTCGCGCGTGAAGGCCTGCCCGGGATGGGCCAGCAGGAACGCCAGCAGGTCGAACTCCCGGGCCGTGAGGGCCAGCTGGTGGCCGTCGAGCACGGCGCTGCGGGCCGCCGGATCCACCCGGAGTCCCCCGTCGACCAGCACGGGGCCGGCCCCGCTGGAGGCCGTGCCGGTCCGACGCAGGATGGAGCCCACCCGCAGCACCAGCTCCCGCGGGCTGAAGGGCTTGGTGACGTAGTCGTCAGCGCCCAGCTCCAGACCGAGCAGTCGGTCATCCTCCTCGCCGAGCGCGGTGAGCATGACGATCGGCGGGAGGTCGCCATCGGCGCGCAGGGCCCGACAGACCTCCAGACCCCCGAGCCCGGGCAGCATCAGATCCAGCACCACGACATCGGGCGGTGTGGTCCGGGCCGCCCGCAGCGCGCCCGGGCCGTCCGCCGCGAGTGCCACGCGATGCCCCGCGGCGCCGAGGTAACGGCCGACGACGTCACGGACGGTCTCGTCGTCGTCCACCACCAGGACACGGGCGCACACACGGCTCACGGTAGTCCCCGAACGCGCTCTCCCGAACCGGTTCGTCACCGGTCGGTAAGGGGTCTGACGAGCTGCTTACCGATTCCCCGCAGCGCCCGCGCGGCGGGCATACCCGGCCTAGCGTCGCCGGCCATGCGGATCCGTTGGCGGAGCCCGATCCGGGGCCCGTGGCTGACGTCGGTGCTGGGGCTCGTGCTGCTGTGCGCACTCCCCCTGGTGATCGTGACCGGGCTGCTCGACTGGGTCGCCTACGGTCCCGGACAGACGATTCCGGCCGACGTCGGGGCCCTGCACCTCCCGCTCCTCGGCTGGCCGACGCGGCCGTCCTGGCTCTTCCGGCTCACCCAGGGACTGCACGTCGGCCTGGGAATCGTGCTGGTCCCGGTGGTACTGGCGAAGCTGTGGTCGGTGATCCCGAAGCTGTTCACCGCCCTCCCCCGCAACCCGCTCAGGGCCGCCGAGCGCGCCACGCTGGTGCTCCTGGTCGGCGGGATCCTGTTCGAGATCGTCACCGGGCTGCTGAACATCCAGTACGACTACGTGTTCGGCTTCAGCTTCTACGCCGCCCACTACACCGGGGCCTGGGTGTTCACGGCCGGCTTCGTTCTGCACGTCGCCCTCAAGCTCCCGGCCATGACGCGCGGGCTCCGCTCCCGCTCCTTCCGGACCGAGCTGCGTACTCCGCTCGCGCAGACCCGGTCCGAGCCACCCGGTGACCTCGTCGCCCCCGAACCGGACCCACCGACGCTCAGCCGACGCGGCGCTCTCGCCCTCGTCGCCGGCGGATCGCTGCTGCTCGCCGGCATGACCATCGGCCAGACCGTCGACGGGCCGCTTCGCGCCACCGCCCTGCTCCTGCCCCGCGGGCGGACCCTGCCGGGGGACTTCCCCGTGAACCGCACCTTCGCCGCGTCCGGCGTCGCCCTGGCCGCCGTGAGCGCGGGCTGGCGGCTCGAGCTCGGCTCGCTGCGGCTCACCCGGGAGCAGCTCATCGCGCTGCCGCAGCACACCGCTGCCCTGCCGATCGCCTGCGTCGAGGGCTGGTCGACCCAGCAGACCTGGAGCGGCGTGCGGCTGCACGACCTCGCCGCGCTGGCCGGGGTGCCCGCACCGACGAGCGCGCTCGTGTCGTCCGTGGAGGTAGGCCCGTTCGCCCGAGCGACCCTGACCGGGGCGCAGGTGCGCGACCCCGACGCCCTCCTCGCGTTGCGCGTGAACGGCGCCGACCTCAGCCCGGATCACGGCTTCCCGGCCCGGGTGATCGTTCCGGCGCTGCCGGGCGTGCACTGCACGAAGTGGGTCCGCTCGATCGCCTTCACCACGAGCGGACCGCGGACGTGACCGGGCTGCGCGCCGTGGGAGTACTCGCCTGCCTGGCGCTGGGCGCGTACGCGGCGACGATCGTGGTGCGGGACCCGTCGCTGCACCCGTCGATCCCCTGGATGCTCGCCTGGTTCGCCGGAGCGCTGCTCTTCCACGATCTCGTCCTGGCCCCCCTGTACACCGCGGTCGACCGGATGCTCGTGCGCCTGCCGGCGGCCCCGGTGCCGCTGGTGAACCACGTCCGGGTCCCGCTGCTCGGCGCCGGTCTCACGCTGCTCGTCTTCCTGCCCGGGATCATCCGGCAGGGCGGGCCGGTCCACCTCGGCGCGACCGGCCTCGACCAGGCCCCCTACCTGACCCGCTGGCTGTGGCTCGTGCTCGCGATGGCCGGAGCGTCCGCCCTGGTGTGGGTCGTGCGGGTCACCAGACGGTCAGCAGCAGGTGGTTGACGGCCAACGCCAGGACAGCCTGGGCCACCAGCCACCGCCGAGGATGCGAAAGCGCCCCGCACGCCACCACCGTCCAGACCGCGAACGGCAGCCAGATCCGCTCCACCTCGGCCTTCGACATGCCCGAAACGTCGGCCAGCACGATCGCCCCGAGCGCCGCGAGGACGAGGAACGCCGCCGGCCGCGGCAGTACGGGGATCCGGAGCAGCGCCGCCACCACGGCCGGGCCGAGCGCGAACGCGACCGCCGCGAGGTCCGCCCACACGAAGTAGGAGTAGGGACGGCTCGCAGCGATGCTCGCCGCGTAGATCACCCGCACGTGCTCATAGCCCTCGACCCACCAGAACCCGGCAGCGGTGAAGGCTGCGACCACGATTACCACGCCTCCGAGTGCGCCGGCGAGCACGCGCCACCGGCGCGTCGCCGCGAGGACCGCGACGGGGAACAGGCCCCCCAGCACCAGCCCGTAGGACAGGTACAGCGCGTACCCGAGCAGGAGCCCCGCCGCCAGCGCGACGAGATCGGCCCGGACACCGCGCAGCGAGGCCGCCACCGCGACCAGCGCAACCCCCCAGGCGAGCCAGGCCGCGAACAAGCCGTCGGCCGAGACCCCCACCCACACCGCGCCCGGGAACAGCACCGAGAACGGCAGCACGCGCCGCGCCAGGTCCTCCTGCCCCAGGCCGCGCAGCGTGACCGCCACCGCCACGCACGCCGACGCCCCGGACAGGATCACCACCATCCCTGCCGGTCCCCCGCCGCCGAGCCCGAGCCGGTCCAGCCACACGAACAGCAGGAACGCCCCGGGCGGATGCCCGCCGACGTGCGTTGCCCAGAACCAGATCTGGGCCGGGTCGACCTGTGTGGTGAGGATGTGGTCGCCGAACTCACGCAGCATCGAGGCGACCGACGTGACCCGCGGGACGTCGTGCAGGTACTCCTGGCTGCTCGAGAGCCGCTCGACCACGCCGCGCTGCCAGCCGTCGACCAGCGCCAGGCCGAGCGTCCAGGCAGACGCGGCCGCCCACGCAGTACACAGCAGGGGCCCCCATGCGGCTCGGCCGGCGACGCTCGGGCCCCACGCCGCCACCGCGACAGCCACGACGACTACGGCTGGGGTACCGGGGCCGACGTGCGGGAGCCACTCCGCCAGTAACGGTGGCCAACCGAGGAAGATGCCGACCCCTGCCGCGAGCAGCCATCGCCCCACCACGGCGGCGGCGACCACCAGCAACATCACGGTGAACACGGCGACGACATCGCCACCGCGCACCTCGGTCCTGGACACGGGCTCACGCTAGGGATCACTTGGGCGGATGTTTCGTCGCCGTCCTCGATCCGTAATGCCTTGCCCCGCCGGCGTCCGGTGTACACAGGTTCGACGCCCGGGCTGCGGACCTGTTGTCCGGTCTGGTGAGCGAGGTCGGTCGCGGTGAGGCCTTCGAAGGCCGTCCGTGGAGGGCGGCTCCGACCCGGCACAGCAGGCGCAGGTCGAGGTTTGCTTCCTGCAGGCTACGGGCGCGGTAGGACCCGGCCTCGGTAGCTACCTGCCCGGCCGATCAGACCGATTCCTCCCGGGTGCTCGAGTTGGCAGGCTCGTGACCAGAACGGCGCGGGTGTACGGCAGGTCGAAGCCCGGCGCTGCGCGTTCTGCTGGGACTTCGATCCGGGCTGCATGATGATGACCCCGATCTCGCATCCCGCGGCGGCCGCGTCGACGAGGCGGGCCGTGAGGAGCGCGGTCTGGACGCCGTGCCGGCGGTGCGCGGGCGTCGTGGCGGCTCCGGCGAACTGGGCGATGCCGCCGGTGAGGCGAAGGCCGGCTCCGCCGGCGAGCCTGCCGTCGCGGAAGGCGGCGTAGCGCATCACACCGGCGGCCGCGGCGTCGCGTTCGGCCAGCTCGTAGGTCGCACGCGGGAACTCCTCGTGCCAGGGCACGCCCTGGACGTCGGGCCGGGCCACGCCGTCGGCGACCACGCCCAGCCACGCGTCGAACTCGTCGTCCCCGCTGGGACGGACCTCGATGCCAGGCGGTGCAGGCGGCCCGGAGTGTCGGTCGAGCCGTCGACCGAGGACGTTTCTCGAAGGACTCGAGCCGGAAGCCACGGGTCGTCAGCAACGCAGCGATGTCGGGGTCGGCGAGGTGAGCGAGCTCGACCTGGGTGGGCGTCGCGCTCGGTGAACGCGCACTCGATCGCGTCGAGCTCGTCGGCGCGCGGTACGCCGGCGAAGCCCGGGCCGGCGACCTTGTAGGGCGAGCCGTCGTCGGCGAAGCTCGCGACGCCCCCGGCGATCGGTAGCAGGAGTCCCCGCCCGCCGTCTCGCCGTCGACGGGCGGCCCGTGCGGCCGCGGAGATCAGGTCGACCTCGGCCCGCTCGACCCGCGCAGCGAGCACGGTGTCACAGAACAGGGGTGTGCGATCGAAGTACATGCTCGTACGTGGCCTCGGTCCGTCCTCGTCGGGCTCGGTGGGGTCACGCGGGCTGGTGGGCAGAGCGCAGGGCGGGGTTGTGGGCGGTCGGGTCGCGGAGGCGGCGGGCGGGTCCTGCGACTTGTCGGCGGTGCCGGGCACGGGCGCGCGGCGCTGAAGCAGCACAGTGAGCCCGACGATGACGAGGCCGCTGCCGAGTGCTTGAACAAACACCGAGCGACTCGCCGAGAAGAGCGACGGCCGTCGCCGTTCCGGCACCGGCTGCAGGTTCTCCAGCAAGGCGGCGCGGGTCGCGGTGACGGTCCCGATCCCGAAGTTGAAGGCGAAGAGCACGCCCAGGCCGCAGCACAGGACCACGAGGGCGGCGACGATGGTGTGGGGATCGGCGGTGACCAGTCGGGTTCCACCGGTGACCCACGATCCGAGGACGAACGGGCTCATCGCGATGGTGGCGACGAGGAACTGCCAGGCGGTGGGCGAAAGGCCCACACCGTTCCCGTCCCTGGCGTGCCGGACCACACGGTGAACGCCGCGCCGCAGGCCACCGCGGCGAGGAACAGAAGGAGGAACAGAAGTTTGCCGGCGAAGGAATCACTCATGGTGCCGCTCGGCGCGATACCGAACGAGACCAGTGCGGTGCCCGCGAGCCCGAGGGCCAGCGCATCGGCGGACCGTGGGCCGACCCGCTCGCGCAGGACGACTGCGGCCAGCAGCACGGTCAGGAGCATCTCGCTCCCCAGCAGCAGCGACCCGGTGGTCGCTGGTCCGGGCCAGGCCGAGGTCGCCGAGCAGGAAGCTCAGACCCCTGGTGAGGGCTCCTTGAAGCAGACCGCGGCCTGCCCCGGCCCGACGGAGCCGACCGGTGGCAGTCGCGACGGTCAGCAGGACCATCGCGGAGCCGCCCGGCTCGACGGCCGACAGATCGGCCGGGCGCAGGCCGCGCAGGACCGGTACGGAGACCGAGGTGCCGACGCCGAACCCGATCGCGGGTGAGAGGCCGGCGACCTCGCCACCCAGCAATAGGGACGGCCGCGCAAGCGCCCCGGTGTTCATGGCGTCTCTCCTGCGTGCGGTGCCGACTGCGGGCGGGACGGCCAGCTGATCTCTTCCGGGGCACGGCGATGACGCTGCGGAACCGGCCTTGCGGGATCGTCGCCGGGTGCGGCGCCGGCAGGAGACACACCGAAAGCCGCCATGGTGGTGACCTGCCAATGCGCCGGCACCGCGAACTCCGCCTCGACGCCGGCCCGGTCGAAGGCGCGGAACTGGCGCACGGACAACCCGAGCGCCTGGGCCTGGAACGTCATGTGGGCGACCGCCTGACCGAGGTCGTAGAGGGCGAACTCGGAGTAGTCCCAGTCCGTGCCCTCGACGAAGCGGTGCGCCAGGTTCGCGACCAGGATGCTTGCAGCAGGCGCCCACGCCGCCGAGCTCCGGGCGAGGTGCGCGACCAGCCGCTGATGCACCGGATCGCCCCGCAGCCCGACGAGGAACGCCCACGGTTGCGAGGTGCCCGCCGAGGGCGCCCAGCGAGCGGCCTCGAGCATCACCGCGACCTGCTCGGTGGTGGCCACATGCGACGGGTCGAACACCGCCGGGCTCCAGCGCGCGGCCAACAACGGATGCAGCGGCAGGTTCACGTCGGTCATCTCCAGCATCATCCCGGCGATCCGGCGGGTCCGACGAGCCACCCGGACCTGCGAACCGCGCCGGTCGGCCCGGGGCAGGTTGCAGCGCATGAACACCCGGCGTCGACCCGCAGCCCGTGGCATGCCTCGGGGCACCGGATCGCGCCCATGCCGGGCTCCGCTCGTCCGGGCGCAGGTCACGACACCCGTGGCGGCGGTAGAACGGCCTGTTCCACGGACGTCACGGAACGTGGACAGGGTGACCGCGACGTACCCGCGCTCCTGCGCCCACTCGGCAACCCGGGCGAGCATCCGGGACCCCAGGCCACGCCGGCCGTGCTCGGGCAGCACGTCCATCTCCTCGACGTAGGCGACGTGATCGCGCACCGACGCGATCACCATGCCCACGGGTCGCGACGTAGGCGTGGGTGCGCGGGCAGATCCGCCAGTGTGTCAGCACGACGTCGTGCAGGGCACGGTTGAGCTGACGATCCCCGCCGCGAGTGGCCCGGTGAGACGCACGATCCGGCCGCTACTGGCCTGCAGCGGGCTGGCCCCGGTCAGCGCAGCGAATGCGGCATCGTCGCGGCAGCGGTCACGATGTGCATACGACACGATCGCCTGAGCTGCGTCGACCGGCCCGATACCGACTCTGCCCATCAGCTCGGGCGCGAGATCACCTACAAGTTGACCGAGCTGCTTCTTGTTGCCCTGAGTCAGGCTTTGAAGGGGGCCGGTCCGTTCGAGCGCGACCAGACCGGCGGAACAGGGGCGCGGCCTGGGACTCGACCCACTCAAGGACTGACCGGGTCCGAGAGGCGGGGCTCCTCGGCGCCGGCCCCGAAACGCGGGGCGTCAGCGCCCGTTGCGGTGCGCCCCGAACCCGTCGACGATGTGGCGTTCCATCACTGCGAAGGCCTGATCCGGCCCGACCCGCATCGCCGCGGTGAGATCGTAGTGCTCGGAGAGCTGCTCGCCTCCCCCGTCGTGGGCGAAGGTGTGGAACTGCTCGAAGATCTGCAGGGCCTTGGCGCGGTCCCACACGCTGTCGAACAGCTCGACGAGGATGGGGTTCGCGGTGGCCTCGACGACGGACCGATGGACCAGCCGATTCAGGTGGTAGGCCTCGGCCGCGGTCTCCGCCCCCTTCTCGACAGCCGTCTCGATGACGGCCTCGATGGTGCGGATCGCGGGCTCGCCGAGCTCGGCCACCCGGCGCGCAGAGTAGGCCTCGACAGCGATCCGGGAGTCGTAGAGGTGGGCCAGATCGGCGGCGGCGATGGCGCGGACGGTGTACCCCTTGCGGCCGGTCGGCTCGACGAGTCCCTCCCGCTCCAGGCGGCGCAGGGCGTCCCGTACCGGGGTCCGGCTGATCCCGAGCCGCTCGGCGATCGTGTCCATGACCAGGCGCGAGCCCGGGGGCAGGTCCCCGGCCAGCATCGCCTCGCTGATCCGACGGTAGGCCTCGTCCGCCAGGGGCGTCCCCACCCGCCCGATGGGCTGGAGCACCATCCCGACCTCCCCGTCGCTGTCCGCGGTCCCGCTGTGCGGTTCCGCCGTCCGCCGCCCGCGCGTTGCCGGCCGGCAGGCGCGGGTCCTCCCGATGCGGCGGGCTCGGCCGGAGTGCCCGGTCGAGCGCATCGCCTCACCCGAACCGATCCTAGTGCTTGCGTGATCGACAGCGAGCCGCCATACTCTCATCGTATACGAAACACGGAATACGGATCCGGGGTCGTCCGGACCCGACGCGCACCGCCGACCGTCCCCACACCCCCTCGCGGAGGGCAGCGATGACAGTTTCCCGCGACTTGCCGGCCGTCGCGCCGGCGCCAGGTCGCACCGACTACGCGGCGCTGGTGCGCGAGGATCGAGTGCACCGGTCCCTCTACACCGAGCAGCGCATCTTCGACGAGGAGATGATCAAGGTCTTCGGTGGCCGCTCGTGGGTCTACCTGGCCCACGAGTCACAGCTGCCGGAGCCGAACTCGTTCCGGTCCGTTCGGATGGGCCTGCGCCCGGTGATCGTCACGCGGGACCGCAAGGGCGAGCTGCACGCGGTGTTCAACCGATGCAGCCACCGGGCCGCCACGCTGTGCCGGGAGGAGTCCGGCACCGCGAAGAGCTTCCAGTGTCCCTACCACGGCTGGACCTTCCGTAACACCGGCGAGCTCGTCGGGACCCCGTGGCCGCAGGGTTACGGCCCATCGTTCGACAAGGCCGAGCACGGCCTGCACAAGGTCGCCCGGGTGGAGTCCTACCGCGGCTTCGTCTTCGGGACGCTGAACGAGTCGGCCCCCTCGGTGGTGGACTGGCTGGGCCCGGCGGCGGGCTGGCTCGACTACTGGATCGACCGCGCTCCCGGCGGTGAGGTCGTCGTCCGCAGCGCCGCGCACCGGATGGGCTACCGCGGCAACTGGAAGCTCGCCTACGACAACGCCGGCGACGGGTACCACCCCGCCTTCTCCCACCGGTCGCTGCTCGAGATGGCCTCTCGCATGGGCGATGCGAAGGACATGGCCTACTTCGGCCGCTCCCCGGACGAGGGCCCCATGCGGACCTACATGCTCGGCAACGGACACAGCGTGATCGACCAGCGGCCGAACTACGACGACCCGGGCAGCTTCTGGGCCAACCAGCGTCCGCAGCCGGGCCGGGAGCGGTTCGAGGAGAAGATCCGGGCTGAGCACGGCGCCGGCGCCGACCGGCTGCTGGACCTGGCCATCGGCTCGCAGATCAACCTGAGCATCTTCCCCAACCTGTTGGTGATCGGGAACCAGATCCAGGTGATCGAGCCGCTCGGGGTGGACCGCACGCAGCTCACCTGGAACGCCACGACGATCGGTGGGGTTCCGCCGGATGTGAACACGATGCGGATGCGCACCCAGGAGGACTTTCCGGCCTTCGGTGAGCCCGACGACCAGGCCAACTTTGAGGAGGTCCAGCGCGGGCTGGCCGCGCCCGAGGCCGAGTGGGTCCTGATGAACCGCGGGTTGGACGTACCGGGGTGGCAGGAAGTCGGCACCGACGGCGTCGTGTCCAGCACCGCGACCGACGAACTGCACATGCGCCGCTACTACGCTGTATGGCTGGACCTGATGAGCGAGGACACCGCGCGATGAGCCACCGGATCCCGGCCGAGTACGCCGACACCTCGTCGTGGTCCTACCACATCGACGACCAGTACTACGCGGAGCTGGCACGCCAGTCCGCACTGCTGCGTGAGGACTGGCCCGACGCCGGTGTCACCGAGGTCGTCGAGGCCCAGTCCCTCCTCGCCCGCGAAGCCCGGCTGATCGACGTGGGCCGGTTCAACGACTGGCTGGAGCAGTTCAGCGACGATTGCCTGTACTGGGTCCCGGTGACCGCTGGCGCCGGGGACCCGACCGTCGAGGTCTCGCACGCCTTCGACGACCGGCGCCGGCTCACCGATCGCGTCTACTGGCTGCGCACCGGGCTGGCGTTCAGCCAGATCCCGGCCTCCCGGACCCGGCGGCTGATCGGCAACGTGGAGACGACCGTCGACCCGGTGACCGACGAGCGCCTGGTTCGCTCCACCTTCGTCGTGCACGAGTTCCGGGCCGGAGTCACCAAGACCTATCCCGGCTGGTACGGCCACGTACTGCGGCGGACCGACGACGGCTGGCGGATCAAGCTCAAGCAGGTCAACCTCCTGGACTCCGACCAGATCCACGAGAACCTCACCCTGGTGTTCTGATGAGCGACGAGGATCCGGCCGCCCTGCGGGCGCAGGTCGACGCGCTGCGCCACGAGAACGCGCTGCTGCATCGGCGGCTCGCCCGGCTGGAGCGGCAGGTCCGCAGCACCGGGCCGCTGATCGAGCAGACGCGGACCCTGTCCTTCTGGGACTTCACCCCCTACCAGGTCACCCCGGACGACACCTGGGTGGCAGTCGACCGCGGGAAGGCTGTGGCACTGATGGGCGCGCTCGCCGGGATCGACCACTGGGACCCCTGGGGCACCGGCATCGAACCGAGGCCGCAGCCATGACGACCGTCGCCATGCTCACTCATGTCGACGAGGCGGTCGGGGGGCTCGTCGACGAGGTCGCCCGCGAGCACGGGCACACCTGCCGGACGGTGCGGCCCTACCGCGGGGAGGCCTTTCCGAGCCTCGACGAGATCGGCGCGGTCGTCGCACTGGGCGGGCCGCAGGCGGCCTACGAGGACCACCCCTACCTGGCCGCGGAGGAGCGCTTCCTGGCCGACGCCTTCGACGCCGGCCTTCCGGTCCTCGCGATCTGTCTCGGCTCCCAGATCTTGGCCCGGGCGCTCGGGGGCTCCGCGTGGCCCGGGGACGCCGGGCTGGAAGCCGGCATCATCCGGGTCCGGCCGCCCGCCACCGCTGCGACCGGGGTCGAGGGGGAGTTCTTCTCCTTCCACTCCGACTCGATGACCCCGCCCCCGGGGGCCGAGATCCTCGCCGAGTCCGACCGCTACGTGCAGGCTTGGACGCTCGAGACGGCACTCGCGATCCAGTTCCATCCCGAGATGACCCTGGACGGAGTGCAGGACCTCCTCGCTGTGGAGGGTCCGAAGCTCGAACGGTTCGGTGTCGACGTCGCAGCGGTGCGCGCCGAAGCCGAGCGGTACTTCGCCATCGGTGCCCGGGACTCCCGGGCGCTGCTCGAACGCTGGTTCCACGACATCGCACCCGCCCGCTCCCGCAACTGACACGGAGGAGACACCCCCATGCCCACCACCGGCTCGTTCATCGAGCGCCACGGCCTGTACGGGCCCGAGAAGTTCGAGGCCGCCGAGCGGACCAAGAAGCTGGTCGAGCAGCACGATGTCGAGTTCGTCCGCGTCGTGTGGCCGGATCAGCACGGCCTGCTGCGCGGCAAGGCGCTGACCCGGGCGGCGTACATCAGCGCGCTCAAGGCCGGCAACGAGATCACCATGGCGCCGTTCTTCTTCGACACCGCCAACGCCATCGTGCTCAACCCGTTCAGCGCCGACGGCGGCTTCGCGGTCGAGGGCCTGGGCGGCAGCCCGAACGTCACCATGGTTCCGGATCCGGAGACCTTCCGGCTGCTGCCCTGGGCGCCGAAGACCGCGGTGGTCTTCGCCGACCTCTACATGGGCAACGGGTCGCTGTTCCCACTCGCGCCGCGCACCATCCTACGGAACGCCCTGGCCAAGCTCGCCGAGCGGAACTACACCCTCGTCGCCGGTATCGAGATGGAGTGGTACCTCACCCGCATCGTCGACGACCTGCTCGGCCGTTGCTCACTCGGCGCGCCGGGATCCCCGGCGGACCCGCCGCAGGTCGCCCCGGTCGCCCGCGGGTACAACTACCTGCTGCTCGACCACCTCGACGAGATCGACGAGGCGCTCACCCCGATCCGCGACTCGGTGCTCGCCATGGGCCTGCCGTTGCGCTCCTTCGATGACGAGTGGGCCCCCAGCCAGGTCGAGACGACGTTCGACGTGATCGAGGGGCTCGCCGCGGCGGACGCGGCCAGCCTGTTCAAGATGGCCGCCAAGCAGACCGCGAAGCGGCACGGGTACCTCGCCTCGTTCATGTGCACGCCGGCGATCGCCGGGTTCTACGCCAGCGGCTGGCACCTGCACACCTCCATCGCCGACTGCACCACCGGGGAGAACCTGATGGTCCCCGGCGAGGGCGAGGCCCTCTCCGAGCTGGGCCGACACTACGTGGGTGGGCAGCTCGCGCACGGCGCCGCGGCGTCCGTGTTCACCACCCCGACCGTCAACGGGTACCGCCGCCGGCGGCCCTATTCGCTGGCCCCGGACCGGCTGACCTGGGCCTACGACAACCGCGCCGCGATGATGCGGGTGATCAGCGCGCCGGGCGACAAGGCCTCGCACGTGGAGAACCGCGTGGGTGAGGCCTCGGCGAACCCCTATCTGTACATGGCGTCGCAGGTGGTCGCCGGCCTCGACGGCATCGTCAACCGGACCTCCCCCGGCCCGCTGAGCGAGGACCCCTACAGTGCCGAGGTCGAGCAGCTGCCGGCCAGCCTGTCCGAGGCGATCCGGGTGCTGGAGGACGACCAGTTCTTCCGCGCCGAGTTCGGCAGCACCTTCGTCGACTACATGGTCACGATGAAGCGCAGCGAGATCGGCCGGTACGAGGCCTGGGTGGCCGAGAACCCCGACTCCGAAACGTACGTCAACGGCGTCACCGACTGGGAGCACCGCGAGTACTTCGAGTTGTTCTAGTCCGTGCACACCCTGGACCCGGCCGGCGGAACACCCGTCGGCCGGGCCCGGCACCCCGATTTGCGAAGGCCACAGCCATGCCCAAGATCGTCTTCACCTGTCCGGACGGTTCCCAGCGTCTCGTCGAGGCCCGCGCCGGCTCCTCGATCATGGAGGCCGGCACCCGGTCCGGGGTTCCCGGGATCGTCGCCGAGTGCGGGGGTGCGCTCGCGTGCGCCACCTGCCACGTCTACGTCGCCGAGCGCTTCCGGAATGCGGTCGGCGAGGTCGGGGAATTCGAGGACGAGATGCTCGACGACGCCGCGGCCGAGCGCACCGAGGCCAGCCGGCTGTCCTGTCAGATCGCCATGAGCGACGCGCTCGATGGCGTCGAGGTCACGGTGGCTCCCGCGCAATGACGACCCGGCAGACGACCTCGCCGACGACCTCGCGGAACCTTCCCGCCCGCACGGGCGTGCTCGTCGTCGGCGCCGGTGAGGCCGGCGTGCGCGTGGCCGCCTCGCTGCGCGAGCTCGGCTACGACCGCCCGATCCTGCTGCTCGGTGAGGAGCCGCATCGGCCCTACCAGCGGCCGCCGCTGTCGAAGACCTTCCTCGACGGCACCGCCGACCATGACGCGCTGGCCCTGCGCACCCCGGAGTTCTACGCCGAGGCCGCCATCGACCTGCGGACCGGCCGAATGGTCACGCACGTCGACCTCGACGGCTCCGGCGCGGGCGCGGCCCACTGCGAGGACGGCGACGCCGTCGCGTTCGACCACCTCGTGCTTGCCACCGGGGCCCGGGCCCGGACGCTGCCCGTGGCCGGGGCCGACCTCACCGGGGTGTGCACACTGCGCAGCCTGCAAGACGCGGAGGCGCTGCGCGAGCGGCTGGCTTCGGCCGGTCGGGTGGTCGTGCTCGGGGCCGGGTACATCGGGCTGGAGGCTGCCGCGGTCACCAGCGCGCGCGGTCTGGACACCACGGTCGTCGAACGGGCGGACCGGCTGTTGAGCCGGGTCAGCGCGGCGCCGCTCTCGGAGTTCCTGCTCGCGCGCCACCGGGAGTGGGGGGTGGACTTCCGCCTCGGCACCGAGGTCGAGGCGGTCGTCGGCGACGGCGGCCGGGCGCGCGGCGTGCGCCTGGGCGGTGGCCAGGTGGTGCCGGCCGACCTCGTCGTCGTGGGGGTCGGTGCGGTACCCGAGACCGCCCTGGCCGAGAAGCTCGGCCTGCGCGTGCAGCGCGGGATCGCTGTCGACGCCGCCGGCCGCACGAGCCACCCCATGGTGTTCGCCGCCGGCGACTGCACGGTGCGGCCGCATCCGCACCTCCCGGGGGAGCTGCTCGGGGTGGAGTCGGTGCAGAACGCCAACGAGCAGGCCAGGGCGGTCGCGGCCAGCATCGCAGGCGTCACCCCGCCGGCCCCACCCGTGCCGTGGTTCTGGTCCGACCAGCGCGACCTGAAGCTGCAGATCGCCGGAATCTCCGGCGGCCACGACAGGTACGTGATCCGTGGGCACCCGGGCGACGGGGACGTCAGCGTCCTCTACTACCGTGCGGGCGCCTTGATCGCGTCCGAGTCGGTGAATCGGCCCAAGGACTTCATGGCCGTCAAGCGCGCGCTGGGCAAGGGGGCGACGATCCCGCCGAGAGCCGCGGCGGACGCGGCCACCCCGCTGAAAGACCTCATCCTCGAGCCGGCGTGACTCGAGCAGTCCGTATCCGGTGCATCCCGCCGGTCGCGAGGTGGCCGGGTGGGCGAATACCGCGCCCGACGACGACCTTGCGTGGGCGAACGTAGGTCTCCACGGGGCCTCGAGCCGTAACGGGCACTGCAGTTCGCCGAGAAGCGCCCGTAGCTGCGTCCGCACGGCGCCGACGCCGATCGGGGACTACGGCGCGAGCGCCGAGGACCTCGATGTACCCCAGGCCCTCGCACACGATCTGATCGCATTCGGCCGAGGTCGAGGCTGCCAAGCCCTTGCTCGAGTTCGCCGTTCGAGGGCTCATGCAACTGGCTCGAGCGTTTCGAGTCCTTGGTGGAACGCCGCGCCGCCATGCAGATTAGCACCGGTCGCCGTGGAGCTGGGCGCGGGTGAAGATCGGTGGGCGGCCGTCCCCAGGGCGTCGGCCGCCCACTTATCCCCGAACCTCCCCGGCTAGGACCTGTCCCCCGGTCCTGCCCGTCGGGGAGGGGTCTGCGGCGGCCCCTGCGGGCACTGCACGGGTGCGGTGTGGTCCTCGGCGATGTGCCGACCGATCACCGGCCCACCAGTGGCCGCAGTGGCCGTCTCGGAAGGTGATGGGCTCTTCTGCGTCGGAGCAGGGCCGGTCGGACTCGCCGGGCGGGAATGCCGCTGCCGGGCCGGCATGCCGGAGCAGGTACGGACCCGGGACGCGCCGTCCAGGGCGCTGGATGCTCAACCAGGACCCTGGCGCATCGACGAGCCCGACCCGCAGCGGCAGATAGCGCAGGTAGTGGCGTTCCTCGGCGCCCACCGTGATGACGTGGTCGGGAGAGCCGCTCGGGGTTGAACCATCTGCCGGGTCCTGCAATTGGCTCCGAGTACCTACTACGGCGCCAAGACCCGCCCGCCCTCGGCGCGGGCCTGCCGAGACGGCGAGCTGATTCCGCAGCTGGTCGCGTTCTGGGAGGACAACTACCGCGTCTACGGGGCCCGCAAGCTGTGGAAGGCGGCCCGTCGGGCCGGCCTGGATGTGGGGCGTGACCAGGTCGCCCGCCTCATGCGGGGGCGGCCGGGTTCGAGGGCGCCCGACGGACCAAACGCGTGCGCACCACACGGGCGGATCCCGTCGCGGCTC
Organism: Pseudonocardia halophobica; assembly: GCF_050948485.1. Lineage (NCBI taxonomy): Bacteria > Bacillati > Actinomycetota > Actinomycetes > Pseudonocardiales > Pseudonocardiaceae > Pseudonocardia > Pseudonocardia halophobica. The sequence continues at coordinate 5,058,143 of NZ_CP192046.1, forward strand.
GACACCCCGACCTTGTGGAACGCCACTTCCAGGCCGAGGCGCTCAACCAGCTATGGGTCACCGACCTGACCTGATGGGAGAGCCAGCCACCGTGCTGGCGGCCGACGTGCTGGCGGGTGTCCCCTGAGATTTGACCGACCCGAGGCCCGCGCAACGCTGACGAGCAGGGCCCGCTGGCGGGTGTCCACTCAGCAGACGTGCCAGGTCGTGAGAGGTCTGAACGTAGACGGTGGTCCCGCCAGTCACCACAGGGTCGTGATCGGCTGGTGAGATGCCGCGCCTCGAGCGCTTCCATCAGGTCGCCGCACTGCCCCGCGGGCCCACGGGAAGCACTCGAGGTTCGGAGGAACGTGAGCATCACCTGCGGGATCGACTGGGCCGAGGCCCACCACGACGTCGCCGTGTCCGACGAGCACGGCCGGATCCTCGCCCGCCGCCGCATCGGCGCGGACCTGGGGCTACAGCGAGCTCCTCGCGCTGCTCGCCGAGCACTCCGACGAACTGGCCACTGTCCCGGTCGCGATCGAGACGGAAAGAACCTGCTGGTCACCGCCTTGCAGCACGCCGGGTTCGACGTCTACGCCAGCAACCCGCGGGCGGGGCCCGTTACCGGCTACGCCACGGGCAGACCGGGAAGAAGTCCGACCCAGGCGACGCAGCCGTGTTTGGCCGGGATCCTGCGCACGGACCGTCACCTGCACCGGCCGTTGCCGCAGATCATCGAGGAGGCGCTGGGGATCAAGGCCGCGGCCCGCCAGCACCAGGAGGCGATCTGGGCGCTGCACCAGACGATCAGCCGGCTGCGCGCTGTCCTGCTGGAGTTCTATCCGCAAGCGCTGGTCGCGTTCCCGAAACTCAAGCACCACGCCGCGATGGCGGCCTTGGCCGCGGCCCCGACTCCCGACGCCGGGATGCGACTGTCCAAGCGGAAGATCATCAGTCTGCTACGCGGCTGCGGTCGCCGCAACGACCCGGTCCTGGTCGACCAGATCCACCGGGACCTGCGCACCGCAGCGCTGCGCCAGCCCGAGCCGGTCGAGGCGGCGCTCGGCGTGACCGTCAGCGGCCTGATCGAGATCATCACTGCGATGCTGCGCACCGTCGCCGCCCTCGAGAAGCACCTGACCTCGACATTTGCCGAGCACTCGTTGGCGCCCGTGCTGCCGTCGGCGCCCGGCCTCGGGCCCATCCTGGCTTCCCGGGTGCTCGCCGAGATCGGCGACGACCCCGAGAGGTTCTCCAGCGCGAACGGCCTATGCGCCTTCGCCGGCACCGCCCCTGGTGACCCGAGCCGGTCGCTCCCGCTATGTCAAGGCACGTAAAGCGCGGCGTGCGGTGATCGATCTGCCGGCTGCGCGGTCGGCAGTGGATTCGGCAGCGACGAAGCTCGGTGTAGAGCGAGTCGAGCACGTCGGGGTCGACGGCGCCGGCCTTCAGGCCGCCGATGAACGGGCGGACGTGGTTCTCCAGGTACCGCGTGTACATGACGTGCGTGCTCGAGCTGACGTCGATCACTCGAGGTAGCGGTCGAGCAGCTGTTTGACCGTGGCGGACGTGCGCGGGCTTCGGCGCTCGTCGACCTCGTTGAGCATCCGGTGCGTGCCGCCTCGGCCTGAGCCCGGGCTCGAGGGCCGGGATTGATGATCTCCGTCAGGTAGTGGCGGCGACGGGTGACGGTGTCCCAGCCCGCGTCGACGCGCACGCGGAGACCGCCGCTGGGCAGCTCGTCGATGCTCCCACGGGGCCGCGTCCGACCGGCCTTCTTGCTCGCCATAAGACCGACGTTAGGAGCGTTCACCATCGGGTTCAAGAACCGGCTCCCAGCGCTGCTCCCCCTGTGGTTCCCACCGCTGCAATTCTCTGACGAGCGCGTCAGGATCCCGCCCGGCCAGGACGAGCTGTCTGTCCGTCGGTCGAAGAAAGCCTTCAGCCACTGCGTGGTCAAGGAACGCGAGGAAGAGGCTGTAGTAGCCATTTGCATCCAACAATCCCGTCGGCTTACGATGCAGGCCGAGTTGGGCCCAGGTCAGCGCTTCGGCGAACTCCTCCAGCGTGCCGAGGCCGCCGGGAAGCGCGACGAAACCGTCGGCGAGTTCGCTCATCATCGCCTTGCGCTCGTGCATCGACTCCACCACGTGGAGCTCCGTCAAGCCCTGGTGGGCCATCTCCTCCCCCGTCTGCTGTTGCGGGATGACGCCGATGACTTCTCCGCCCGCCTCGAGAGTGGCATCGGCGAGAGCACCCATCGTCCCGACGCCCGCTCCGCCGTACACCAGAGTGATTTCTTGACGCGCCAACAGCCGGCCAAGTTCACGAGCGGCATCGAGATAGCTCCGGCCTCTGCCAACATTCGAACCGCAGAACACACACAGACGCTTGATCGTGGCCACGCTGCCTCCCGCCGACGGTCCAGTCCGAACTACTCCTGCAAGTGCTCCCTCAGTTCAGTCCGAACTGCTCCGCCGCGCCTATAGCAGATGCGGACACCGCCAGCCGGATTCTGCGTGGACACAGGAGCAACCCCTTCCACGGGCCTCGCAGCGAGGCCCGGTACCGACGACGGCATCTCATCCGGTGCGCTGTCAGAACAGGTGATTGTGGCCACCGAAGACCTCGCTGACCGAGTCGTCGGTGAAGATCCGGCGGATGGAGTCCGCGAGGAGCGGTGCGGTGGAGACGACGTCGACGTTGGCCGGAACGCCAGGGCGCAGCGGGATCGTGTCGGTGACCACGATGCGCTCGAGCGGGGCGTCGGCCAGGTTCTCGTGCGCCTTGCCGCTCAGCACCGCGTGCGTGGCGGCGGCGAACACACGCTTGGCTCCGGCGCGCTCAACGGCCTCGCCGGCTGCCCGCAGTGTTCCGGCGGTGTCGATGATGTCGTCGACGATGATCGCGGTCCTGCCGCGGACGTCGCCGATGACGTGCCCGATCTCGGCGACCTGTTGGCGGGGACGCTCCTTGTCCAGGATCGCCAGTCCCGCGCCGATCCGGGTCGCGAACTGCTTGTTGAGCTTCACGCGCCCGGCGTCCGGGGCGACGACGACCAGGTCGTCCGGATCGTCATCCAGACACCCGAAGTGGTCGGCGAGCATCATCAGGGCCGTCATGTGGTCGACCGGGCGGGAGAAGAAGCCCTGCAGCTGGCCGGCATGCAGGTCCATCGTGAGTACCCGGTCGACTCCCGCGGACTCGAGCATCCGGGCGACCAGGCGCGCGGAGATCGGCTCGCGCGGTGCGGACTTCTTGTCCTGACGGGAGTAGCCGTACCAAGGGGTCACGGCGATGACCCGGTGTGCGCTGGCCCCCACCGCTGCGTCGATCATGACGAGCAGCTCGAGCAGGGCGTCGTTGGCGTTGACGCCGGTGACGGGGTTGCCGCACATCGGCTGAACGATGAAGACGTCTGCGCCGCGGATGGAGTCGGTGAAGCGGCAGTAGACCTCGTCGTTGGAGAAGGTCTTCAAGGTGACCGGCCCGAGCTCGACCCCGAGTTCGCGCGCGATGGCATCGGCCAGCGCGGGATTGGCACGTCCGGCGAAGAGCATCAGGCGCTTGTCGTAGCCGAGCCGCATGCTGGTGACGGGCGGGGCGGGTGCGGGCGCATCGGTGGTCATTCCGCGTACTCCGGTGGGGTTCGGACGCCCTCGAGGAGCTGCCGACCGAGGGCGTAGGCGCCGCGAATGTCGTCGCCGTCGAAGCAGACGGTCGCGCGCTCGCGCAAGACCGGGCTGCAGTTGACCCCGACTGTGTGCGGCAGGTGCTCGAACAGCAGACTGTCGGAGGTGGAGTCGCCGTAGGCGACGCAGTCGTGCTCGGTGAGCCCGAGCTCGGCGAGCAGGCCGAGGGTGATGTCGACCTTGTGCTGCAGGGTCAGCAGCAGGTCCTGGCGAGTGGGCCCGTTGGGGACGATGTCGGATCCGAAGGTGCGGTGGGCGCCCCAGGCCTCCAGCCGCCGGACGAAGAAGTGCGGCGACTGCGAGATGACCGCGATGTTCTCGCCCCGGCGTCGGATGTCGTCGAACACCTCCTGCACACCCTTGATCCAGGACGAGGCCGCGAATGCTGCGTCGATCTCGTCCTCGGTGACTTCGGCCCACAGCGGCAGCATCTGCTCCCAGAACGCGACCTCGCCGATCTCCCCGCGTACCCACGCCCGCTCGATCCGGTCGGCGGCCTCGAAGGTCCCCAGGTGACGCGCTAACTCCACCGAGGCTGCGCCGCGAAGCAGTGTGCCGTCCATGTCGAAGACGTGCAGGTAGGTGCGGGTCATGGCCGGCTCTCCAGATCGCTGAGGTGCGTGCCGTCGCGGCGCGGGGTCTCGACCCGGCCGCAACGGCACCATGATTGCTCGCAGCGCCGATGCGGGGACGCCGATCAGGCGCGGGCGGTGACCGCGGTCTCGTCGGACACGGTGCGCATCTGCGCGACGTGCTCGATGTAGTAGGACTCCGGGACCTCCCGCTCGGCGTTGGCGATCAGCTCGGTGAAGTCCCACTTCTTGAGCAGCTTGCCGTTGCGGAACACCGGCTGCAGCACGTTCTCCGACTCGGGGATCGAACCCTTCGGCACGGTGGTGTACACGCCGTTCTCGTGCTTGAGGGCGAGCCGGCCCTTCTTCGACACCTTGAACGAGGCGCCGGTCGGCGACTTGGCGATGTCGCGCCACTCGCCGTTCACGCACACCGCGGAGGCCTTCTGGCCGAAGTTCATGGTGTCGCGGTTCCAGTGCTGCAGCAGGCCCCCGCCCATCCCGAAGACGGCGTTGTCGGCGGCCAGGCCGCGGCGCTCCAGCTCCATGTAGACCTGCGGCAGGCTGTAGAAGTTCACGCCGTCGCCCTGCACGACCCGAATGTACGGGGGTAGGACCTTGAAGCCCTTGGAGTTGACTTCGTAGCCGAAGGCGTCCATGAGCCACTCGGTGGTGTCGGCAGTGACCTGGATGATGTCGCCGGAGTCGGGACGGATGCCCACGAGGCCGGGGAAGTTCTGGATCTGCTCCTTGAGCTCGATCCCCACGATCTTCTTGACGCAGTTCTCGTGGTCGTAGGTGTCGGTGAGCAGCAGCGCGACGCCGTTGGAGGCGTACACGTCGAGCATGTTGCGCAGGGCCTCGACCTCGTTCTCGCGGCCCCAGGCGCAGAAGCCCGCGTGCTCGGAGTTCGGGCCGGAGTTGGAGACCTTGCCCGCGTTGTAGAAGCGCTTCGCGGCGAGGATGCCCGGCACCGTGTCGGACTGGTCGAAGTTGACCAGGTGCGCCAGACCGCCGAGGGCCGCGGACTGCTGGGAGCTGACGCCGCGGGCGCCGTAGTCGTGCAGGGTGTTGCGGATCAGCTGCGGGTTGTCCGAGGTCCGCGCGAGCGCCTCCCTGATCACCATCTTGGACAGCCAGCTGACCGTGCCGATGGTGCTCGGGTACCAGACCGCCCGCAGCAGCGCGGTCTCGAAGAAGCTGGTGGCCCAGAAGTACTTCGGGTCGGTGTTGAGGACCTGGACGAGCACGTTGCGGGCCGGCAGGACGGTGCCCTCGGGAACGGCCTCGATCTCCACGGGCAGGAAGCCGTCATGGTCGTTGAGGATGCCGAGCCAGTTCTCGCGGTTGAAGTGCATCCCCTGCTCGCGGACGACGAACTCGGCTTCGTCGATGTCCTCGAGGGTGATCGGGCGCATCAGGTACTCGCGCAGGAACGCCTGAAGGCCGACGAACTGCACGACCGGCCACTCGCCACCGCGCGACTCGATGTAGCTCGAGACGTACTCGGTGCCCGGGGGGTAGAGCGGGTAGTGGCAGTGCTTGTAGTTGTCGGTGTTGATGATCAGGTTGTCGAGGTAGCCCATCGGCTCGTTCACCTTCCACGGAGTCGTTTCTACCGACCCGCCGTGCTACCTCGTCGAGGGCGCGGCAGAGGTGGCTCAGGATGCGTGGAACCGGGGTTCTACGCGGGACATGCAGCCTTGCGTATCCGTCCGACGGTCCACCAGAGGGCGAGCCGTCCAGCAACGCGATTTTAACGTTTCTAGTGTGACCGTCAACTCACCCGAAGGAGGTTTCTCGAACGACGCCGCCTCAGCCACGCCTGCGTCGAGAGCTGCCAGCACAGCCGGCCCCTGGCCAGTCGACCCCGCATCTGGGCAGCTCAGAACGCCACACGCGCCCGGAGACCTGGACGCCGGCGTGCCTGTACTCACGAATACGCACGGGTGCAAGTGCAGCCACCGCTCAAGGAAGCTAGAACCGTTTCTAGCATCCATAGGGTCCCCTCCCCCGGTAGTCGATCAGTGGGCCACCAGGGCGTGGGCCAGCTCGTGCATCGAGGGCATGCCGCCGCGCGCTCCCTCACCGGCCACCGAGAGCGCGGCGGCGACGTTGGCGGTTCGCGCCGCGGCGGCGAGCGGTTCCCCGCGGGCGAGCTCCAGGGCGAGGATGCCGTTGAAGGTGTCGCCTGCGCCGGTCGTGTCGCGAACGGTCACGGGATGGGGTTGGAGGTGCTCGACGGCTCCGTCAGGCCAGACGATGAGTACCCCGTCCCCGCCGAGTGTCACCGCCAGCTCGGCTTTCGTGAGTCCGGACAGGGCGCGGGCACAGCGGAGAACGGTCGCCGACGACCGCGGTCCGGCCCCGCCGGCTCCGTGGTCGACGCCAGCGGCAGTGGCGAGATCGAGAAGCTCGCCGGCGTTGGGCGTGAGCAGCGGCCCGAGCTCGAGCAGGTCGACCAGGGACGGCAGGACCGGGGCCGGGTTGAGGATGCAACGGGCTCCGGCAATCCGGGCTGTGCGCACCGCGGCGTCGACGGCCTCGCCCGGGATCTCCGTGCTGACCAGAACGCATCCCGCTCGGGGCAGTGTTCGCCGCAGAGCGGACTCGACGGCGGGAGGATCGACCCGGGTGTTGGCGCCGGCGCCGACGGCGATCTGGTTCTCGCCGTCAGGGTTCACGACGATCAGCGCGACCCCGGTAGCGGTGTCGCTGACGGCCACCCCCGTCGCGTCGACTCCCTCGTTTCGCAGCTCCGCAACGGCGCCGCGGCCCAGGTCGTCGTCCCCGACCGCGCCGACGTAGTGCACGCGTCCTCCGGCCCGTGCCGCGGCGACGGCGGCGTTCGCACCCTTGCCGCCCCCGTACCGTTCGACGCCGGGGCCGACCACGGTCTCCCCCGGTCCTGGCAATCGTGGCGCTGTCACCACCATGTCGACGTTGACCGCGCCGACGACCACCACGTCGGTGCCGCTCATCTGTTCTCCCTGGGTGGGCAGACGCTGTCGCGGATCTGGACCGCGGTGGCCAGCAGCTCGCCCGCGTCGTCGTCCTTGCCCTCGAGCAGGTCGAACAGCACCTGCGCCGCGCGATAGCCCATGTCGTGCGCGGGCTGGCGCACGCTGGTCAGTCTGGGGGTCAGCAAGGCCGACATCGGCAGGTCGTCGAAGCCGACCACGCTGACGTCCTCCGGGACCCGCAGTCCGCGTGCCTTCAGACACTCCATCGCGCCGATCGCCATGAGGTCGTTGGCGCACAGCAGGGCCGTCGGCTGCTTGTCCGCCGGGCCGTCCAGGATCGCCGCCGCGGCCGCGGCGCCGGACTCCAACCGGTAGTCCCCGGTGTGGACCGGGACGGAGTCGGGATCAAGGCCGGCCCCGGCGAACGCCTCCCGGTATCCGGCGAGACGTTGCTGGGCCGTCCACAGCGCCGGCGGCCCGCCGATGACGGCCAATTTGCGGTGCCCCTGCTCGAGCACGTGCGCGGCCACCTCTCGCGCTCCGCGTCGGGAGTCGCACACGACCGCGGGGAGGTCCCGGCCCGGGATCTGCTCGTCGACCAGCACCACCGGCCCCGAGCGGGCGAGGTCGTAGATGGCGGCGGGCATGGAGCCGGTGCCGGACAGGTAGATCACGCCGTCGACCCGCTGGCTGCGAAGCAGCTTGGCCTGGTTCTCCTCGGGCTGCTCGGTGGCGTCGGGTACGACCAGGACGACGAGTACGTCGACCGCGGACGCCGCCCGCTGCACGCCTTCGGCGACCATGGCGAAGAACTGGTTGGTCAGGTCGGGAACCACCATCGCGATGGTCGACGCCGAGCGCCGCTTGAGGCTTCTCGCCGACTCGTTGGGCGAGTAGTCGAGCAGCCGGATCGCGTCGAGGACCCGGTTGCGGCGCTCGGGGGCGACCGGCCCGCTGTCGTTCAAGACGTAGCTGACCGTGCTGATCGAGACCTTCGCATGCGCGGCGACGTCCTTCATGGTGGGACGACGGCGTGCTACCACGGCTGAGACCTCCTAGGGACGGCCGCCGGCCGCCCAGCTCAAGATGGACGCCCACAGCTTCTGATAGTGCGCCCATCCGACGAACTCGGGTGGGGCCCAGTGCGGCGCCAGGTCCGAGGCGAAGGCGACCGAGCGGCCCTCGCCTGCCTGCCCGACGACCAGCAACGGATCCTCCCCCGCCCGCGCGATCGTCGTCGCGTCCGGCTTGGCGATCACGCGGTTGTACCCCAGCAGCGGCGGCCACTCCGCAGGGGTGCCTCCCAGCACGGGGTGGGTGGGTTCGTCGAAGTCCGCCTTGACTCCCTCGGACTCCTCGATCCGGTCGTCGTGGTCGAGCATCCGCACCGGCAGCACGTCGGCGAGCGGAGTCATGCCGAACCGGGCCTTGCCGTCGATGCCGGTGAAGGACAGGTAGCCGCCGATCATCACCACGCCACCGCCTGCCCGCGTCCAGTCGCGCAGCAGCGCCAGCCGGTTCGCGCTGCGCTCGGAACGCTGGAACGTCTCGTCAGGCAGCAGGAAGGAGTTGGAGCCGATGTCGGAGAGCACGACGACGTCGAACCGGTCGAGCTCCTGGATCGTCTTCGGGAACCTCGAGGAGATCTCGTGGCCCCGCACGTAGGTGACGTCGAAGCCCTCGCGGTCGAGGGCCGCCAGGAACTCGCCGGCCCCCTCCTCGTACTCGGTGTTATGGAACTGGTCGAAGCCTTTCATGTGGATCGTGTGCTTGATCCACGACTCGCCGGCGAAGAGCACGCGCAGCGGCCCCGCCCCGTCGGTGGTGCTCACAGGATCCGGTCCCCCACGTGGGCCGGCAGCACGCGGGCTTCCGGCATGGCGATCACGTTGATCTCGCGCATGTCCCAGCCGATCATCTTGTCCGGGACGAGCTCGTAGTACGTCCGGCCGGCCACCTGGCCGAACTCGAGGTACTGCTCGGCGTAGGGGTGCCCGACGTGGAAGTACTTGTCGAACACCAGCTGCGCGAGGGTCTCCACCAGCGCCTCGTCCTCGACCTTGCGCATAGTGCCGCTGATCCGGACGCCGCTCACGGTGGCGTACTCCTCGCCCTGGTCGACGAGGGCCGAGAGCGCCCGGCCGGCGGTGAAGTTCGCGGCGTGCCGTGAGGCGGCGTCGATCGGGATGTAGATCTTCTTGTCGTGCACCACGAGCCACAGCGGCGACAGGTAGATGCTCCCGTCCTCGTTCGCCGTGGCGATGCGGATGGTCTTCGCCCGGGACAGGTAGGCCCAGCGCTTGTCGCCGCGCAGCGGCTGCCAGGTGCTCGCGGTCACGGCCATGGTCAGTTCCCCTCCGAGGTGCGCAGGGCCTTGAGCTCGCGGCTGTACTCCGGTGCGTCGGCCACGCCGACCTTGGGGGACGGGCCGGAGGTCCAGAAGAAGTGGTAGGCGACGCCGGTGCTCTCGAGCGTGTACTTGTAGCCGGCGGGGAGATAGATGTGCTCGCCCTTGCCCGCCTCGAGCACGATCGTGCGGCCCGCGGCGTCCTCCACGACCAGGTGGATCTTTCCCTCGAGCACGTAGTGCGTCTCGTCGAAGTCCTGCTGGTCCCAGTGGTAGGGCAGGTGATCCGGCTCGCCGTAGCAGTAGCCGTGCCGGAAGTACCGGGCGTCGTCGCGCTCGCGGGACAGGAAGATGTTGGTGGTGATGCCGGTGTTGAAGGTCAGGCGCGGCATCTTGTCGATCTCGTCGGGCACGATCACCCGCGGGAAGCGACGTGCGTTGGGAGCGCCGGGGTCGTAGTCGGTCACGGCGCGTCTCCTCTCTCAGGGGTAGGTCGAAGCAGCTGCCGAGGGCCCTTGCGCACCGCGCTCGGGTCCTGCACTTCGGCGAGTGACGTCGGTCGCTTGATTCGTTTCTATGTTAGCCCGGCGAGTCGACAGGAGGTCAAGCCTCAGTTCTCGGCCGTCCGGCCCCGGTATGAGTTGCACGGAGCGCCCCGACCCGTGGACTGAAACTTGCTCACTCGCCCAGAAGGCCAGCTAGTCCGTCGTGCGGCTCGGCAAGCTCCACAGTCGTCCGGGAGTGGCCCCTGAACCTGCGCACCAGTTCTTGACGCACGTCACCGGCCCTACATGCCTCATCGAAAGCTTTCTAGCGAGGAGGTGCCGAGGTCCTACTCCGCCTACTGCGCTCGCTCCGCTCAAGGTCGTGAACCTCTCGCGCGTGCTGGCCGGGCCGTTCGCCACGACACTGCTCGCCGACCTGGGGCATCGGTCACGAAGGTGGAGCGACCGGGGACCGGCGATGACAGCCGTGCCTGGGGCCCGCCCTACGACGACGCCGGTGAGGCCACGTACTTCCAGGCGGTCAACCGCAAGTCCTCCGTCGCACTCGACCTGTCCACCCCTTCCGGGTGCGCCGCCGCGCGGGCAGCGGCCCTCGGTGCGAACGTGCTGGTGGAGAACTTCCGTCCGGGCGTGATGGACCGGCTCGGGCTCGGGGCCGAGGAGCTCTGCGCGGCGAACCCACGGCTGGTCTACTGCTCGATCACCGGTTTCGGGTCCGGAGCGCGCGGCGCTGCCGGCTACGACTGCTCGTCCAGGCGGTCGGTGGGCTCATGAGCATCACGGGCGACCCGGACGGGGAGCCGCAGAAGGTCGGCGTGGCGCTGGTCGACGTGCTCGCTGGCCTGTTCGCGTCCGTGGGCATCCTCGCTGCGCCGCGCCACCGCGACTCGACCGGCATCGGCCAGCGGGTCGAGGTCGACCTGCTCTCCAGCCTGCTCGCCGCGCTGGTCAATCAAGGGGCTGCGTACACCGCGGGAGGTGTGGTTCCCGAGCAGCCCGGCAACCGGCACCCCAGCATCGCCCCCTACGAGCTGCTGCCCTGCGCCGACCGCGACCTGACTCTAGCCGTCGGTAACGCTCGGCAGTTCCGGGCCTTGTGCGCGGTGCTCGACCTCCGCGAGCTCGCCGCCGACGCCAGGTTCTCCACGAACCCGGCAAGCGTTGCGAACCGTGAGGTCCTGCGCCTGCTCCTGGAGAAGCAGCTCCGTGAGCGACCGGCCGCGGACTGGGCTGCGCAGCTGTCCGAGGTCGGAGTGCCCGCCGGTGTCGTGAACGACATCGCCGGTGCGTTCGCGCTCGCAGAATCACTGGGCCTGGATCCAGTGGTCGAGCTGCCCCGCTCCGACGGATCTGCCGTAGCGCTAACCCGCAATCCGATCGGCCTCTCGGCGACCCCGCCGCGGTATCTGACCGCTCCCCCGCGCCTGCCGCAGGAGTAGGCGGCCGTGGTGAGCGCGGCGCTGCCGCGCCCACCAAGTGCTCCGCTCAGTGCCTCCCTAGTCGAACACCGACTTGACCTTGAGAGATTCCCGCAGGCCGAGGGTGGCTAACAGTTGCCGGACTGCCTGTAGCCGCCGAACGCGCCGGCCACGTCGAGCCCGGCTCCGTTGACGTCGGGCGGACGCCCTCGGTCGGGAGCCCGTCGGCGCCGGCCACGACAACGCACTGCGAGTCCACCATCGAGCTGTTCAAGACCGAGCTGATTAAGCCTCGAGGCCCATGGCGGACGGTCAAGCATGCGAGATTGCCGCGCTCGAGTACATCGGCTGGTTCAATCAGGGCGCTGCACAACGCGGCCGGGCACATCCGCCCGCCGCGCCCGAGCGGCCGACTACCGTCAACGAGCACCACAATCGGAGCCGCAGCGCTCAAACCGGTAGCTCGCCGGGCCCACGGTCGGCGTCTCCGCTGCCGATGCCCGCCGATCGGACCTCCCTGCGACGTAGGTCAGGACTGCGACGAGTGCCTCGGGAAGTTCGACAAGAACGCGACGATCCGGTCCCGGTGCCCCAAAGCTCAGATGCCCGCAGCACCCCGGCTCCGCCGGCGCTGCGTTCCCTGCGACGCGGGCTGGCGGCGTTCGAGCGCCGGGACGACGACATCGTGCTCCTTGACCAACGGGTCAGTCTCCGATCCGGCAGACGAGGGTCTGGTGGGCCACGGCGTCCCCGACCATGACGGACACGTCGTGGACCGGGCCGTCACGGTGGGCAAGGACCTTGTTCTCCATCTTCATCGCCTCCAGCACGGCTACGAGATCGCCCTTCGCCACGGTGTCGCCGTCGGCCACGGCGAGCCGGACGATCGTGCCCGCCATCGGCGCGGTGACCGCACCGCCCGCGATCTCCGCGGCCTCGGCGCGCCGCAACTCAGCGGACTCCCGACGGATCTGCACGGCCCGGTCCCCCAGCGCGATGAGCCCGGGCACAGGCACGATCATCAGGCGTCGACCGACCCGGACTGTGAGTACGTCCCCGGTGGCCTCCTCCGCCGGTGCCGGGCTCTGCTCCTCGACCCAGCGATTGTGGACGGCGAAGTCCTCGGCGAAGTCCGGATCCGTCACCACCCGCCGGTAGAAGCCGAGCGGCGTCGGCACCCCCTCGATCCGGGCCTCGGCCAGCGCACGGCGGGCCCGGGCCAGCGCCTGCGACCGGTCCCGCCCGCTGACGATCAGCTTGGCGAACATCGAGTCGAAGCGACCGTCGACCACGTCGCCCTCGGCCACCCCGGAGTCCACCCGCACCCCCGGGCCCGACGGCATCCGGAACACGGTGAGGGTGCCGGGGTTCGGCCGGAAACCGGCGTCGGGATCCTCGGCGGTGAGCCGGAACTCGATGCTGTGCCCGCGGGCCTCCGGGAGAGTGCCGGTGAGCCCCGCGCCGCCCGCGATCCGGAACTGCTCGCTCACCAGGTCCACGCCGGTGGACTCCTCGGTGACCGGGTGCTCCACCTGAAGACGGGTGTTCACCTCCAGGAACGACAGCGTGCCGTCGCCGCCGAGCAGGTACTCCACGGTGCCGGCGCCGACATAGCCGGCCGCCTTGCAGATCCGCTCCGCCGAGCTACGGAGCTCCTCCTCCTGCGACGCGGTGAGGAACGGCGCAGGCGCTTCCTCGACGAGCTTCTGGTTGCGCCGCTGCAGCGAGCAGTCCCGCAGGCCCACGACGAGCACGGTGCCGTGTGCGTCCGCGAGTACCTGGGCCTCGACGTGCCGAGCCCGGTCGAGGAAGCGCTCCACGAAGCACTCGCCGCGGCCGAACGCCGCCGTCGCCTCCCGGGTGGCGGCCTCGAACGCCTCGCCGATCTCGGCCTCGTCCCGGACGATCTTCAGGCCGCGCCCGCCGCCACCGAACGCCGCTTTGATCACGATCGGCAACCCGTGGGCTCGCGCGAACTCCTCGACCTCGGCGACGTCGCTGACCGGATCGGGGGTGCCGGCCGCGAGCGGGGCGCCCACGTCGCGGGCGATCCGCCGGGCGGCGACCTTGTCCCCCAGCTCCCGAATGGTCTCGGGCAGCGGGCCGATCCAGGTGAGGCCGGCGTCGATGACGGCGCGCGCGAAGGCAGAGTCCTCGGACAGGAATCCGTAGCCGGGATGGACGGCGTCGGCGCCGGCCTCGAGTGCGGCCGCGACCAGCGCCGAGGCGTTCAGGTAGGTGGACGCCGCGTCGTCGCCCGCGAGCGCGACGGCCTGGTCGGCCTCGCGGACATGGAGGGCGTCGCGGTCCGGACCGCCGTACACGGCGACACTGCGCAGGCCGGCATCGCGGGCGGCCCGGATCACCCGGACCGCGATCTCGCCGCGGTTCGCGACCAGCACCGTGTGCAGCGGGTGCGTCGGCTCGTCGGTCAGCACCGGATCTCCTCCTTCAGGGACGGCGCGACCTCGCGCGCGAACAACTCGACGGCCCGGTCCAGCTCGTCGTCCGGGCAGGCGGGGGCGAACAGCAGCGTGTCCGCGCCGGCAGCGGCATACTCCCGCATCCGGGCTGCGACGTCGGCCGCCGTGCCCGCCGGGACGTAGCGCTCGGCGAGGCGGGTGAAGTCCTGCCGGTAGATCCGGCCAAGGGTGTCCAGAGCGGTCCGGCGCGCCGCAGCGGCGTCCGCCCCGACTCCCGCCCAGCAGAACAGCGCGCCCTGCAAGGGCTTCCTGCCGAGCGCGGCGGCCCGCTCCCGGACGTCGGCCAGGCCGGTGGCCAGCTGGTCCGGCGTGATCATGTACGGGAACCAGACGTCGCCGAAGCGCGCGGCCCGGCGCAGCGACACCGGTTTGCGGCCGCCCACCCACACCGGCGGCGGAGCCGCCGGCCGCGGATCGAGCTGCAGGCCCTCGAACCGCGCGAACCGGCCCTCGTAGGTGAGCGTCTCGCCGGCGAACAGCCGGGTCATGATCTCCAGCGCCTCGTCGGTGCGTGGGCCGCGCTCGGCCGGGTCGATCCCGCAGGCGCGCAGCTCCGGCGGGAACTCCCCGCCGACACCGACGCCCAGCTCGAACCGCCCACCGCTGACCCCGTCGAGCGTGGCGACCTGCTTGGCCGCGATCGCCGCGGGATAGGTCGGCAGCAACGTGACGGCGCTGAGCAGCCGGATCTGCTCGGTCGCCCCGGCCACGGCGGCGAGCGTGACGAACGCGTTGGTGACCGGGACGTGGAAGAAGACATGCTCGCCGCAGGCCAGCAGGTCGTAGCCCAGCTTCTCGGCCCGCCGGGCTAGCGGGACGATCCCTGCGAGCGGGGTCTGCGGCGGCACCATCAGCCCGATCCTCATGAGACCCCCGTCCGCGCCAGTACCCCGCGGGCCATGGCGACGTGCGCCGCGTCGACCATCTGCCCGTTGACCATCCCCACCCCTTGCTCGGCGGCAGCCAGCACCGCGCGGGCGTGCCCGATCTCCTCCTTGGACGGTGTGAAGACCTCGTGCGCCGCCTCCACCTGCAGCGGGTGGAGGCAGATCTTGCCGTGGTAACCCAGGTCCCGGCCCTGCGCAGCGTCCTGCCGGAAGTACCTGGTGTCTCGCACCGCGACCACCGCCTGGTCGATCGACGGTACCGCGGCCAGGTGGGCGGCGAGGCACACCTGGCTGCGGGCGTAGAGGACCTCCGTGCCGGCGGGGGTCCGACGGCCGCCGAGGTCCGCGATCAGGTCCTCGGCGCCGAGGTACACGGCGTCCGGCCCCTCCTCCAGCAGGGGACGCGCGTCCGCCACCCCCCGCGCGCTCTCCAGGCCGACGATGACCAGGGCGCCCGCGGACAGCGTGGTACGGACCTCGGCCAGCTGCGAGCGCAGCTCGTACTTGGGCAGCACGATGCCGTCAACCGGAGCGCGCGCGGCCATCGCGAGATCGTCGGCGTACCAGGGCGTGCCGGGCGGGTTGATCCGCAGCAGCACGGCCCCGGCCTCGGGCCTCTCCGCGAGCGCCTCGACGATCGCGCCGCGCGCCCGCTCCTTGTCGCCGGGCGCGACGGCGTCCTCCAGGTCCGCGACGACGACGTCCGGCCGGCAGCGGGCGACCTTTGCGAGCAGCTCGGGCCGCCCGCCCGGCACGAACATCAGGCTCCGGGCCGCGAGGGTCACGCCGCTCCTTCCCTCACGACCAGGCACTTCAGGGTCGCCACCACGACCTCTTCGCCTTTCTGGTTGACCACCGCGAAGCGCGAGGTGACCACGCCGTCGTCGGATCCCCTGGGCGTCACCTCGAGTACCTGGCTCTCGACGTGTAGCGTGTCGCCGATCCGCGTGGGCCCGACGAAGCGGAGCTTGTCAATGCCGTAGAAGGCCTTCATCGCCTCCGGCCGGAACTCGACGAGCCCCAGGGCCACCGAGACGACCAGCGCCCCGTGCGCGATTCGCCCGCCGAAGCGCGGATCGGCCGCGGCGTACTCGACGTCCGTGTGGATGGGGTGCCAGTCCCCGGTGAACATCGCGAAGGTCACCAGGTCCGTCTCGGTGATCGTGCGGGCCCGGCTCACGTGCCGGTCCCCCACCTCGATCTCGTTGAGGTACTGCGTGATCACTTAGTTCATGTCCTTGCTGCCGTGGGAGAGGTCGCGCTGCGACACCGCGAACACGCAGGCCAGCGACAGCAGCGAAAGCGCCGCCACATAGCCCGCCACACTCATCGACGTCCCGGTGCCCGCGACGAGCGCGGCCGACACGAGCGGAGCGATCGCCCCGCCCAGCAGCACGCCCAGCTGGAACGACACCGACGACGCGCTGAATCGCACGCTGCCGTCGAACAGCTCGGTGATGAAGGTCGCCTGCGGGCCGTACGACACCGAGAACAGCACCGCACCGACGACGTAGGCCAGCACCAGCCACACTGCGCTGCCGCTGTCGATCGCCAGGAACGTCGGGAAGATCCACACCGCCATCGCGGCAAGCCCGGTGATGATCAGCATCCGGCGTCCGCGGCGTTGGGCCATCGCTCCGAAGAAGGGCAGCGCCAGCACGGCCACCACCGCGCCGATAAGCACAGCGATCAGCATTGCGTTGCCGCTCTGCGACTTCGTGCTCTTCGCGTAGGCCAGCGCGTAGGTGTTGACGACGTAGAAGTAGCCGCCGGTGGAGATCATCGAGCCCGTCGCCAGGATGATCTGCTTCGGGTAGCGGCGCACGGCGTCGAGCAGCGGCATGCGGACGGTCCGCTGGGAGCGCTGGACCTCGTGGAAGACCGGGGTGTCGTCCAGCGTGGCCCGTACGACGAGTCCGACGACCACCAGCACGATGCTCACCAGAAAGGGGATCCGCCAGCCCCAGGACAGGAACGCCTCCTGCGGCATTTGCGACACGCCGAAGAACACCAGCGTCGCGAGGAACAGCCCGGCGGGCACACCGATCTGCGGGAGACTGCCGAAGAAGCCGCGTTTGCTCGGGCTGGACGATTCGACGGCGGTGAGTACGGCACCGCCCCATTCCCCGCCGACCCCGAAGCCCTGGATCAGCCGCAGCAGTACCAGCAGGACCGGCGCCGCGACACCGATCGTCGCATAAGTGGGCAGCAGGCCCATGAGGAAGGTCGCGATGCCCATCATGGACAGTGAGAGCACCAGCATCTTCTTACGGCCGATGCGGTCCCCGAAGTGCCCGAGCACGATCCCGCCGAGCGGGCGGGCCGCGAAGCCCACCGCGAACGTGCTGAAGGCCAGCAGCGTCGAGGCGACCGGATCGTGGCTCGGGAAGAACAGCGGGCCGAGCACCAGGGCGGCCGCCGAACCGTAGAGGATGAAGTCGTACCACTCGATCGTCGTGCCGATCAGCACGGACGCGGCCACGCGCCGCATCTGCGGTGCTGAGGTCTCCGTGCGCGTGATCGGGATGGACTCGCTGGTCATGGCGCACTCCCTTGTGCTCCGTGTGAACCGTCGGCGCCGGTCGGCCGCCGGTACATCAAGCCGGTCCGCCGCGCCCGGCAGACCAGCTCGTCGCGCTGGTTGTAGGCGCGGTGCTCGAACACGACGAGCCCTGCCCGTGGCCGAGAGCGCGAGGCCCTCGCCTCCACGACCTCGCTCTCCACCCGGATCGTGTCGCCGTGGAAGACCGGCGCCGGGAAGCTCACCGCGTCCAGCCCGAGCTGGGCGACGATCGTCCCGTGGGTCAGCTCGGGCACGGACAGCCCGACCACGAGCGCGATCGTGAACATGCTGTTCACCAGGGGCTTCCCGAATTCCGTGCTGGCCGCGTAGTCCGCGTCCAGGTGCATCGGGGCCGGGTTCATGGTCATCGTCGTGAAGACGACGTTGTCGGTCTCGGTGACGGTGCGGCGGAACGCGTGCTGCACGATGGTGCCGGGTTCGAGTTCCTCGAACCAGCGTCCGAGAACGGGGCGGGTCACTCAGATCTCCCTGTCGTAATGGGGGCCGGTGAAGTCGGGGGCGCGGCGCTCCAGGAACGCGGTGAGGCCCTCCGCGATCGTCGGGCTCTCCAGGTGGCGCAGCAGGACCTCCCGCTCGTCCACGTGCGCCTGCCCTGCGGGGCGCTCCAGCCCGTGGCGGTACATCCCTTTCATGCCGGCGAGCGCGGCCGGGCTGTGCCGAACGAGCCGCGCCACCAGGGCATCGACCGTCTCGTCGAGCTCCGCGGCGGGGGCGTGGTGGCTCACGATGCCCCACGCCGCGGCGGTCGCGCCGTCGATCATCTCGCCGGTGTAGAGCAGCCGGCGGGCCTGCGCGGCGGGCAGCGCACGCGGCAGCCGCACCGAGCTGCCCGCACCGGGGAGTAGCCCGTACTCCAGGTGCCGGTCCCCGATCTGAGCGTCGTCCGCGGTCACGGCGAGATCGCAGGCGAGCAGGATCTCGAATCCGCCGGCGAGGGCGTACTCGCTGATCACCGCCACGGACACGAACGGCGCCGCCTCGATCCGGTCCAGCACGGCACCGATCGAGGTGATGTACGAGCGGGTGGCCTCGGCGTTGCCCTGCAACGAGCGCAGGTGCGGCAGATCCGCTCCCGCGGAGAGCGAGCCGCCTGCCCCGCGCAGCACGAACACCGTGCAGCGGGCCTCGATCGCGGCGTCCACGGCGTCGTCCAGCCCGGCGAGCACCGCGGGGCTCAGCGCGTTGCGGGCCGGCGCGCGGTCGATGAGGACCCGGGCAACCCGGCCGTCGATCTGTGTCTCGACGCTCACGACCGCCTCACCCGGATCCCGGCCTTCTCCCGGTCCCACAGCTCGTCGAGCCGATCGCGCGCGGACGTCATGAGCTTGTACTTCTCGATCTTGGCACTGGGCGTCTTCGGCAGCTCGCCGATCACGTCGAGGTAGCGCGGCACCATGTAGTACGCCATGTTCTCGACGCAGTAAGCGATCAGCTCCGCGTGATCGACCTCCGCGCCCGGAGCCGCCACGACGTAGGCCATGACCTCGTCCTCCCCCAGCTCCGAGGGCACGGGCACAGCCGCGGCCTCCAGGACCGACGGATGGTTGCAGAGCACGGTCTCCACCTCGTAGGCCGAGATGTTCTCGCCACGCCTGCGGATGGCCTCCTTCTTGCGGTCCGCGAAGTAGAGGAAGCCGTCGGCGTCGACCCAGCCGCGATCACCGGTGTGGAACCAGAGATCGGTCGTCGCGGCGACCGTGGCGTCGGCCATCTCGTAGTAGCCGAGCATGATCATCCCGCGCTCGTTGGGTCGAATACAGATCTCGCCGACCTCGCCGGGAGCCACCGGGCGGCGGTCGTCGTCCACGATCTGCACGGCCATGTAGTCCCGCACCCGCCCCGCGGACCCGGCCTTCTCCGGCGGGTCGTCCGGACCGAACACGGTGACCGCGCAGTTCTCCGTCATCGCGAACACCGAGGTGGTACCGATGCCGTAGCGGCGTGCGAAACGCTCGGTGAGGTCGACCGAGTTCGGCACCATCATCGCCGTGCGGACCTTGTGCTCGCGGTCCCGCGGCGACTCCGGCTGCTGCCAGATGATGTTGGACATCGCACCCAGGGCGTTGAACACCGTCGTGCCGGTCTCCCGGATCTCGTCCCAGAACCGGCGAGCGGAGAAGGTGCGCGACAACGCGACCGAGGCGTCCGCCCAGAGCGCGGCGTAGATCGTGTACCAGAGCGCGTTGCCGTGGAAGACCGGCAGGCAGGTGTAGAGGACGTCGTCGGGCCCGTAGCCGGACAGCGACGCCATCTGCCGTCCGACGGCGTGGCCCTGCGAGTGCGGCGACACCACGCCCTTCGACGGCCCGGTGGTCCCCGACGTGTACATGATCAGGTGCGGATCCGAGTGCTTCACGTCCAGCATCTCCGCCGGGTCGTCCGGGGGCAGCTCGGCGAATGCGGCCACCCGGTCCGGGCCGAGGACCTCGCGGATCGCCGGCACCTTGCCGACGGCGGCCTCTACCCGCTCTCGGTAACCGTCCTCGGCGCAGAGCAGCACCGAGTCCGACTGGTCCAGCAGATAGACGAGGAGATCGCCCTTGGCTGCGGTGTTCAGCGGGACCGCCACCGCCCCGAGCTTGCCGAGTCCCCATATCGCCCAGATCAGCTCGGGGCGGTTGTCGAACATCAGCGCGACATGGTCGCCCCGGCCGATCCCGGCCCGCCGGAAGCCTTCGGCCACGGAGTTCGTGACGGCATGGACGTCGGCGTACGTCCAGGTCCTTCCGTCGAAGTGCAGGAACGGGCGCTCGCCGACGGTGTGCGCCTTGTCGGCCAGGACCCGGCCGATCGTCCGCTCCTCCAGGGGGAGATCACGCATCGGCCCGCACCACCTCGGCGACGATGTCCAATGCGGACGCGTCCTCGATCGCGCTGGTGTCGCCGGTCGGCTTTCCGTGCACCACGAGATCGCGCAGGAGCCTGCGCATCGTCTTCCCGGTGCGTGTCTTGGGCATCGCGCCGGTGACGTACACCCGGGCCGGCTTCGCATAACCACCGAGCTCGGCGACGACGCGCTGTTCGATGTCGGCCTCGATCCCGTCTCCGGCGTCCCGGCCGAGGGTCACGAACGCGATCGGCACCGTGCCCTTGGTGTCGTCGGGGACGCCGATCACGGCGGCCTCGACGACGGCCGGGTGAGCGGTCACCAGCGCTTCGATCTCCATCGTGGAGATCCGGTGCGCAGCCACGTTGATGACGTCGTCGGCGCGACCGAGCACCCACAGGTGCCCGTCGTGGTCGAGGACGGCTTCGTCGTGCGTGGCGTAGCGGCCGGGGAACCGGGCGAAGTAGGTCTGTCTGTAGCGGTCGTGGTCGTCCCAGACCGTGCGGGCCAACGTGGGGAACGGCTCCGTCAGCACCAGGTTGCCCTTGACGCCGGGTGGGCAGAGCTCTCCCGCGTCGTCGATGATCGCCCACTCGTGCCCGGGAACCGCGGTGCCGACCGAGCCGGCCTTCAGCGCCTCGGCCCCGTACACCGGATAGGTCCAGGTGGAGCCGGTCTCGGTCTGCCCGTAGGCGTTGACCACCGGAACGTCGAAGGTGTCCGTGATCCAGTCGAAGGTGTCCGCGTCGAGCGGCTCGCCCTGCATGGTGATCAGCTTCAGCCCCAGCGGGTGCGCGGCGGCGAGGTCGTCGCCGAACTTGCGCAGCATCCTGGCCAGGGTGGGCGCGGCGAGCACCTTGGTGACCCCGTGACGCTCGCAGATCTCGTAGAAGCGCGCGGTGGTCGGGGTGTCCAGGGCGCCTTCGAAGCAGGCGATCGTCATGCCCCGAGCGAGCCCGCCGACCACGGCCTGGATCGGGAAGGTCAGCCAGCCGACGTCCGCGGCCACCCAGTAGACGTCGCCGGGCTCGTGGCCGGCCTGCCAGTGCGCGTTCGCCCAGGTGCCGAGCAGGAAGCCACCGACGCTGTGCACCACGCCCTTCGGCTTCGACTCGGTGCCACTGGTGAAGATGAGGAACGAGGGCTCGTTGGGGTCCAGCGGCTCGGCCGGGGTGCCGCCCGCGCCCTTCCCGAGCACGTCGGCGTAGCCGTACTCGTTCTCCTGCAAAGGCACGGCGTCCCCGGTCCGGTCCACCACGACCGTCGCCCGCACCGTCGGTGCGCGGCCGCGCGCAGCGCGCAGCGTGTCCAGGAGCGGGATCCGCTTGGTGCGCCGGAAGATCGCGTCCGCCACCACCACGACGGATGCCCGCGCGGCCTGCAACCGCGAGGCCACGGCCTCCTCGCCGAAACCGGAGAACAGCACGGTGTAGATCGCGCCGATCCGGTTGCAGGCGTGGATCGTCGTGAAGGCCTCCACGAGGTTGGACATGTAGACGCCGACGACATCGCCCTTGCGCACGCCCAGCTCCAGCAGGCCCTTGGCCAGCCGCGACACCTCGTCGGCGAGCTCGGTGTAGGTGAGCGTGCGGGCGTCGCCCGGCTCGCCCTCCCACACCACGGCCGCCCGGTGCGCGGTGGCCGGGTCCTCCGCCCAACGGTCCACGCAGTTGTCCGCGACGTTCAGCAGGCCACCCTCGAAATAGCGGAAGTCCGGCAGCTCGCCGGTGCGTACGCTCTGCCACGGGCGCATCCAGCGCTGCTGCCCTGCGACCCACGCCCAGTAGTCGTCGGCGGTCGTGAACGCGCGGGCACGCTCCAACTCGCTCACCCGGTCGGGCACCGTCCACCGGTCCGGTAGCGGGCGCAGCGGATTCGCGATGAGCTGGGCGAGCGGATCTAGCTCGGACATCGTCGTCCTTCCGGCGGTTAGACGGGGCTGATGAGGTGGTGGCGGCGGCCGGTCACGCGAGTCCAGCGGTCCGCGTCAACCATCCGGGCGGCGAGCTCGGCGCGCAGGTCCCCAGGCTCGACGACAGCGTCGACGATCAGATCCCCGGCCATCCGCAGCAGGTTGATGTCCCGCTCCTGCTCGGCAGTGCGGGCGGCGACATACGCCGCACGCTCGTCCGGATCCTCGATCGCGGCGATCTTGTTGGCATACACGGCGTTGACGGACGCCTCGGCGGACATCGGGCCGATCGACGCGGTCGGCAGCGCGATCGTCGCCCGTGGCTCGAAACCGGGCGCGCACATCGCGTAGTAGCCCGCGGCGTAGGCCTTGCGCAGCACCACCGTGTACTTCGGCACCTCGGCCGACGACATCGCGGCGATCATCTTCGCGCCGTGCCGGATGATCCCCTGCCGCTCGACCTCGACCCCGACCATGAACCCCGGCACGTCCTGCAGGAACACGAGCGGGACGCCGAAGGCGTCACAGAACGAGATGAACCTGGCCGCCTTGTCCGCGGAATCGACGAAGATCGCGCCGCTGCGCACGCCGGGCTGATTGGCGACGAGCCCGATCACCCGGCCGTCGAGCCGGGCGAGGCCGACCACCATCTCCTCGGCCCAGCGGGCCTTGATCTCGAAGAACGAGCCGGCATCGACGATCCCGTCGATCACGTCACGGACCTCGTAGGCCTCGTTCGGGTCGAACGGCACGACGTCGCCGAGGACGTGCTCGGGCGCCTCGGGCTCGCGGCGGACGGGCGAGGATCGGAAGTCGTCCGGCAGGTAGGTCAGCAGCAGCCGGGCGGCGGCGACCGCCTCCCAATCCGAGTCGAACACCTCGTCACCACAGCCGGAGACGGTGGCATGCATCATCGCGCCACCCATCTCCTCGAGCGTGGTGCGCTCGCCGGTGACCTTCTCCGCGACCCGCGGACTCGCCAGGTACATGGAGGCGTTGTCGCGCACCATCCCGACCCAGTCGCAGAAGGCGGGCATGTACGCGCCGCCCGCGGCGGACGGCCCATGCAGGCAGCAGATCTGCGGGACCCGGCCGGACAGCTTGATCTGCAGGTGGAAGATCGCCGACGCACCGCGGCGACCGGGGAAGAACCCCATCTGATCCGTCAACCGTCCGCCCGCGGAGTCGACGAGGTAGACGACGGGGAGCAGATCGCGGTCCGCCCGCTCCAGGATGCGGATCTGTTTCTCGCAGGTCAGCTCCCCCCAGGAGCCGGCCTTGACGGTGAAGTCATGGGCGATCACGGCGACCGGGCGGCCCTCGACGCGGCCGACACCGGTGATTACGCCGTCGGCGGGCAGGGCGTCGCCCGCGGCGCTGGCCAGCACGCCGTCCTCCACGAACGAACCCGGGTCGAAGAGCACGGCCAGCCGGTCCCGAACGGGGAGTTTGTCGGGCCAGCGAGAGGGATCGCCGCCCCGTAGGGCACGTTCCTGTGCCTTCGCGACGTCCTCGTAGGTCGGTGCACTCACCGAGCAAGTCCCTTCGTCAGGATCTCCAGCTGGATCTCGTCCGTGCCGCCGCCGATCCGCAGGATCCGGGCGTCCCGGTAGTGCCGGGCCACGGGCGTCTCCTCGACGAAGCCGGCGCCGCCGAACAGCTGCACGGCGTCGTCCACCACTCGGTTGGCGACCACGGCGGCCAGGTACTTGGCCCGGGCCACCGACGCCGCGGCCTCGGGATGGCCCGCAGTGAGTCGGGCCGCCGCCTGGTACGTGACGAGCCGGGCGGCGTCGAGCTCGATCTCCATGACCGCGATCCGGTGCCGGACCGTTTGCAGGTGCGCGAGCGGCGCGCCGAACGCCTCCCGCTCGCGGACGTAGTCGCGGGCCAGGTCCAGGGACTCCGCGGCGTGCCCGAGGCCCATGCCGGCCAGGGCGATGCGCTCGAGCTGGAAGCCTTCCATGATCTGATGGAAGCCGCGGTTCTCGGCGCCCACCACGGCGTCGACGGGCACCGTGACGCCGTCGAGGATCACCTCGCGGGTGTCCGAGGAGTGCCAACCCATCTTGCGCAGAGGGGCGCCGAACGAGAGCCCTGGTGTGCCCTTCGGGACCTCGAACAGGGTGATCCCGGAATGGCGGGGGCCACCCGAGCGAGCAGCGACCACCAGCACGTCGGCCAGGCCGGCGTTGGTGATGAACATCTTGCGGCCGTCGAGGACCCAGCCGTCCTCGGTGCGGCGGGCCTTGGAGGTGATGCCGGCGACGTCGGAACCGGTGCCGGGTTCTGTGACGGCGATGGCGGCCACGGCTTCACCGCTCGCGAGCCGCCCGAGCCAGCGCTCCCGCTGCGCCTCCGATCCGTGCCGGACGAGGTGCGGCCCGGCCATGTACGCGCTGACCAGCGCTGTCACGGCGATCCCGCCGCTGGCGCGGGCGAGCTCCTCGGCCAGCAGCGCCACCGGCAGCGCCCCTGCGTCCGACCCGCCGTACTCCTCCGGCGTGACCAGGCCGAGCAGGCCGGCCGCACCGAGTGTCTTCCACAGCTCGACCGGGAATGTCTCGCCCTGCTCAGCGGCCTTCACGAGCGGCCGGATCTCCCGATCGGCGAAGTCACGGCAGGTTCCCCGGAAGGCCGAGTACTCGTCGTCGAGCTCGAAGAGCATCTGCACTTCCTCACATTATCGACCGACCGGGCGGTCGAACTTTTGCGCGGTCCGGGTCCGGTGTCAAGCCCGGGAGAGCTACGGTTGAGGCCCGAGAGGGAGGGCAGATGACGGAGACGACGCTCAGCAGGGCCGACGCCCGGCGGCAGCGCGTGCTGTCGACCTCTGCAGAGATCTTCAGCAGGCGCGGGTTCCGGGCAACCTCGATGAACGAGATCGCCGCCGCCGTCGGGCTCTCGAAGCCGACGCTTTACCACTACTTCCGCAGCAAGGAGGAACTGCTCGTCCGGCTCTACTCGGACGTGCTCGACGAGAGCCTCGTGCTCGGCCGCGCGACCGTGGCGGCTGCCGGCAGTCCGTTCGCCGCGATCCGGGACCTCATCGCCTCCCGGGTCGCCTACACCTGTCGACATCAGGCGCTGCTCAAGGTGTGCTTCGAGGAGGAGCACGAGCTGCCGCAGGAGCTGGCGGCCGAGGTGCTACAGCGGCGGCGCAACTTCGAGAACCTCTTCGCTACGGCGCTGCGCGAGCACCTCGACGCCTATCCGGGAGTCGAGCTCGGCATGCCGCCCAAGGTCTACGTGAACATGTGTCTCGGCGCGGTGAACTGGTCCTACAAGTGGTACCGCCCAGAGGGCTCGCTGACCCCCGAGGAGCTGGGCGCGCAGATCGCGGCATCGCTGACGGCGTCCATCAAGCCCCCGCGGGCAGCCCGGTGACGGCGTCGCACCGAGGACCGCCGCCGAGTACGCCACCACATGTGGGGTCGGACTTCCCCGTCCGCCCGTCGAAGACGACGCTTCTCTGTGCCTGCCAAGCCCGAGCTGCCTGCCGAGGCAGCGGACGATCCCTGGGCGATGCATCACGTGAGCAGGGCGCCGGATCTCGTTGTCGGTCTTGCCGTCGGCGCGCGGCTTCGCGACCTACGCGGAGCGGTCCAGGGGCTTGCTGTGGCGACCGGTGGCTGCGCGACCGGCGCCGGCTGCCGACATTCGACCAGCCCGGGTCGGGACCGACCTTCGCCACTTGGCGTGCGAGATCAGGAGGAGGTTCTCGGCCCGCTGACCAGGAAACCCGAGCACCACGTAGGAGGTCCGGGACAGCCGAGCGGGGCAACGAGTTGGAACGGCCTGGCCAGGTGGCAACCCGGCCGGGCCGTTCCGTTTCCCGCGGGCCGACTCACGTCGGAGAGATCACCAGGCTGGCGATCCGGCCGTCGCGGAACTCGAAGGTCATCGGACCCGTGCCGTTGAAGCCGCCGCCGCTGACCGTCAGCGTGGCCACCACGCGGTTCGGGTCGTCCGTCGGCTCGATGCCGACCAGCTCGAAGTGCGCGCGCTTGCCGATGTTGTCCGTGCGGTTCCAGGACGCCACGCCGTCGCGCCCGTGGAACTTCCGGCCCCAGTCATCGAGGACGGCGTCGTCGGTGAACGCGGCGACGAAGCCCGCGGAGTCGCCCGCGTTCGTCGTGTCGATGAAAGCCTGCAACGGGGCCGGAACGATCGTGCTCATGGCGTTTTCTCCTGGGGTGCGGGCCGGATGCCGGCCAACAGGGTGCGGACGAGCGTGTCGGCGAATTCCGCGGTCAGCGGCTGGTCCGCGGCGGGGCCGGGCCGGCGGGGAGCCACTTCATGCGCCCAGCTCACTCGGCTCAGAAGGACGAACCTTTCGTTCCTCAGCTGTATGAACGCATTGTACGAGAATGCGATGCCCCGAGGAGGAGGACGTACGGCCACCCGCCACAGACACACTGCCCTCGTCACCGGCACCTCCGGTGGCGTCGATCGCACCGTGCCCGAGCGGCCGGGGTCGCTCAGTGCTGTGACCAGCTCGTCGAGTATGAGGAGCTTGCTCTCGCGGTAGACGCCGCTCATCCGGGGGCTCTCGGTGCGGTCGCGCGATGCTGCCGTCCGACGTCGTCCGACGACGATGTCGTCCCGGGTAAGGTGAGTTGATCGAGGTGGGGAGGGAGCTCGATGGCGGGAGTGCGGCAGTTCGACGAGCGCGAGGCTCTCGAGCGCGCCCTCGGCGTCTTCGAGGACCGGGGGTTCCGAACGACGTCGATGCTGCATCTCGCCGCCGGTACCGGTGTGCAACGTGGCTCTCTGTACCACGCCTACGGGGGGAAGGAGGAGATCTTCGTCCGCGCCTTCCGGGAGTACACCGACCGCTTCCTGGCCCGTGCTGCCGAAGCGTTGAGCCGGCCGGACAAGCGGTCCGCGCTGCTGTCCTTCCTCGACTTCTGTCTGGAGTCGATCACGCTTGGATCGCCCTCTCGTGGATGTCTCTCGACCCGCACCGCCGTGGAGGCCGCAACCGAGTCCGGTCGAGCGCGAACCGCCGTCCGTACCTTCCTCGACGAGCTGGAGACCGTGGTCCACGACGGGTTGGCTGCGATCGACGACGGTGCCGAACTGCAGGTCGACCTCCGCGCTGCGGCGCGCCTGATCGTCACGTCCACGCGCGGCATCGCGGTCCTGGAACGGGTCGGCCACTCCCTCCCCGAGCTCCGCGCGGTCGCCGAGACCCTGGTGTCCTCGCTCCTGGGGCCCCCACCGACCTCGATCGGTGAGGGCCGCCCGTGAGGATCACCGGTGGGTGCGACCGCCGCGGCTCGGGATCGTGCACCGCCGACCCCGCCCGTCGAGATCGGGACACCTCGAGGGCGGGGCCTGGATCGCTCCTCGACGGCTCACGAGGAATCCGCCCCGTCCGCGGTCAGCGGATGAGCCGGTCGACGTAGTCGGCGCCGAGGCCGTTGGCTGCGTAGTGCGTTCGGGCACGTTCGAGCTTGCTGAAGACGTCCTCGATGCCCACCGGGTTGCCGGCCTCGTCGACGTAGATGTAGCCGCCCGTGACGTGGAAGAGCGTCGCCATCTCCTCGACGCCTTCCGGGATCTCCAGGGTGTGCACGTCGCCGGGCGGCTCGAAGACGTAGGTGCCCTGCTCGGCCCACCAGTCGTGCTCCGGGTAGTGCCACCGACCGCGGAGGGTGAACGCGTGCACGGGGCCGGCGTGGCGGTGCCGGGAGACGAACCCGGTCTTGCGGATGCGCAGGATGTTGATGAAGTACCCCTGACTGACGGAGAAGGCCAGCGGCCGGAACACGACGCCGTCGGCCTGGGGAACCCACAGCCGCTCGTCGCAGTCCAGGTCGAGTGCGCCCTGTTCGACCAGGTCGTCGACGACTCCGTAGGGATGGGTGCTCGCGGGCACGAGGGTGCTCGCCTGCTGTGTACTCACTTCGTCCTCCTTCAGGACTGTCGATGCGTGATGCCGGTGACGGCGAGGTTCTGCGGGCCGCTGCTTCGACCTTCGGGCCCGGCGGGTCAACTCGAGGGAGGCGTAAACAGGAGCGCCACGAACGTGACCGCGCACGCGAGGATGATGTAGAGGGCGATCACCCACGAGCCGCCGAAGCCGGCGAAAAGGGCGGCGGCGACGAACGGCGCCGGGCCGCTGGTGATCAGGCCACCGACCTGGTAGGCGACCGAGACTCCGGTGTAGCGGTACTCGGCGTCGAACAGCTCGGACAGGAACCCGGCCATGGCGCTGTAGGTCATCGCGTGTCCGACGGTGGCGAACAGGAACATCGCGAGCAGCACTGCCCCTGAGGCTCCGCTGTCGAGCAGCCAGAAGAACGGGAAGGCGGCGGCGGCGGAGTAGAGCGCTCCGGCCATGAGGATGTTCCGGCGCCCGAACCGATCGGCGAGGACGGCCACCAGCGGGATCGCGGCGATGTCCACCAGGGACGCCACGATCAGGCAGGTCAGGATGGTGCCACGGGAGACGCCGACTTCGCCGGGCCCGTAGGACAGGACGAAGACGCTCACGATGTAGAACGGGATGTTGGTCCCGGCCTGCGCGAAGAGCCCGACGAGTACGGCGCGGAGGGACCGCCGCAAGGTGTCCCTCAGCGGGAACCGGGAGACCTCGTGGGCCGTCGTGACCTTCTGGAAGTCGGGCGACTCCTCGAGACGGGATCGCACGTAGAGACCGACGAGGATGAGCACTGCGCTGGCCAGGAAGGGCAGCCGCCAGCCCCAGGAGAGCAGCTGGTCCGACGGCAGCTGCTGCACGGCGAGGAAGGCGGACGCCGACAGGACCAGTCCGGCCGGGACGCCGGCCTGTGGCCAACTGCCGTAGAACGCTCGGCGTCGGCTCGGTGCGTGTTCGACCGCCATCAGTACGGCGCCACCCCACTCACCTCCGACCGCGAATCCTTGGACCAGCCGGACCAGTACGAGCAGGATCGGCGCGGCCACGCCGATCTGGGCGTAGTTCGGCAGCAGGCCGATCGCCACCGTTCCGCCGCCCATCATGATCAGCGACATGATCAGCATCTGCTTTCGACCCAGACGGTCGCCGAAGTGGCCGAACACGATGCCGCCCAGCGGCCGTGCGACGAAGGCGACGCCGAACGTCGCGAACGCAGCCAGGGTCCCGGTCAGTGGATCGAGGTTGGGGAAGAACTGGGCGTTGAACACCAACGTCGCGGCCGAGCCGAAGAGGAAGAAGTCGTACCACTCGATCGCGGTCCCGATGAAGCTCGCGAAGGCGACACGCGCAGGCCTGACCTGCGTTCGTTGCTGTTGCCCGATCACCATAACTACCTCCAACGACATCGGGGGAGATTCGCCGTAGCGCGGCGCAGCGGAAGGTCCTCGGTCCGCCCCGGTCCGAGTCGCCCGGCGCCGCCGTGGTCTCGCCCGGACCGGAACGCGACGAGGCCTCGGCCGCCAACGTCCGGCTACGAGCTCGAGCTCGTAGCGCGACGTTGCGGAAACTATAAATGTTTCGACCGGTCGGTACAAGCGACTGCGGCGATGAATATCGCTCCTCCGGCTGCACGGAGCAGATGATCGTGAAGGCGTCGCCGGTCCGTGCGCGGCTCCTGTCGCCGGACGAGCGGAGCTGCACTCGCCTCCGCCCGCACCCGGACGACTCGCGCTGCCATGGCGCTGCCCCTCCCCTCCGATGACCGCTGCATGTACTGGTCATGGAGGGTGACGACAAGGGAGTGACCATGAAGAGAGTTGGCGCCCGGAGACGGCGCGGCGGCGAAGAGCAGCCGGTCGTCAGCCGGTACGGAGGGCTGGCGTCACCCGTCCGGCGGGCAATTGGCGCCGCTCATCGCACGAGGCGCGTCCAGAAGGCCCGCCCGAAGGGGTCGTCACAGGCTGGCGGGAGCCGGCGCACAGCCGCGGCACCGGTCAGGGGGCCGTCTTGGTCAGGTACTGGAAGAGTTCCCAGCTCGCTCGCTCGACGTGGTTGTGCACAAGCTTGCCGTCCTCACGAACTTCCCACACCGCGGTGCCGCTGAACGAGATCGGCCGGCCGTCCGGCTCGGTGCCGAGCACACCGTTGTTGCGGCCGTGCACGCGCCACCGCGAAGCCACCCGGCTCCCGTCGTGGTTCTGGAACGTCTCGACGACCTCGAACACCAGGTTGTCGACCTGCTCCAGGAAGGCAGCGACCCAGGCCTTGAAGTTCTCGCGCCCCTCGATGCGCCGGCCCGCGTTCGTGATGACGAAGTCCTCGACGACGTAGTCATCGACAGCCTCCGGATTGCGCTCGCTCCACACGTCCCGCCAGAACGACTCGACCAGTTCCACCGAGTTCTCGTACGACACCGGAACCTCCTCAGCTTATTTTTGACAGTGCTGTCAAACATAGCTGGGGAGCGCGTGCCTGCCCAGCGACGCGCGAGCACCGCCACAGGCATCAGGTCCCGCGGAGAACGCCGGGGCGAGAAGCCGTGTGCCCCGGCCGAGCTGGTCGAGTCGCCGCCGCTCGGGCAACCCCGAGTGTTGCTCCGGTCCACAGATGCCGCACTCCCCGGGCCCGACCGGGGAGTCGACGGACAGCCGGGGCCGTCCATGTCACGTACGCGTGGTCGTCCCCCGGGTCGGCGGACTGCCGGCGGCGCTCGCCGTCGCCGCCGGGTTTCCTCGAGAGCACCCACCGGACGTCGGGCTCGTCGGGATCTCACTCCTGCGGCAGCACTCGCAGCCGGGCCGTGTGAATCTGCGAGCCAGCTCCGCGGGCCGCTCCTCAGTTACCCAGTGTCCCGCCTCGTCGATCGCACCACCGGTGACGTCGTCGGCGAGCGCCTCAACGATGCGCGGCAAGGACATCACGGTCAACGCGGTCGCCCCCGGCCCCACCTCCACTCCGCTGTGGTGGCTTCAGGGCGACACGGAGAGTCGGTCGTAGAGGCCGTTCCAAGTCACGGGTTCCGCGGAGAAGAGCAGGCGGAGGAGCTCGAGCCCCTCAACAAGCCGCCGGAACCGGGTGGCCGGGTCGACCGCGCATGCCTCGAATTCCGCCGGGAACTCATCACCACCTGCCCCGACACCCAGCTCGAAGCGCGCCCAGGAGACGTGATCCAGGGTGAGTGGCCGCCAACGTGGCGAGTAGGGCGATCGGGTAGAGCGGCAGCAATGCAACCGAGCTGACAAGTCTGACGCGCTCGGTTGCACCTGCGGCCTCCGCGAGTGCGATCAACGAGTTCGGCGTCGGGGTATGGAAGAAGACGTGTTCACCACTGCCGAACACGTGAAATCAAGGCGTTCCGCCCGACGGACGTCCTGCGCACCGGTCTGCGGATCGCCGAGCACGACACCGAGTTCCACGGGCACCTCCTCGTCTACGCGGGCACCCCGACGCCAACGCTCCGACGCGGTGTCATCAGCAAGAAAGAATTGGCGCCGGCCGCCCCGCTCGACGCCCGCTGGGCAATTGGCGATACGGCTACTTCGCTCACTTTCACGGGATCGACACGACAAGGTCAGTTCTGCGGGACGCCCCTACTGCTGAGCCCGTTGATCAACGCATCCAGGAAGACGTCGGCGAGCTCCTCGGGGGTGAGCACCCCGTCCGGCTCGAACCAGAGGTACGTATAGTTCAGCATGCCGAGTATGCCCTTCACGAGGATGCGGGGTGTCGGACGCAGAACACCGCTTCGAACCCCCTGGTCGAGCGCCTGTCGCCAGTAGGACTCGTACCGTTCTCGAGCCGCGATGACGTGATCCCGCCGTTGTCCGGTGAGTGCACCGTACTCGCGGAAGAAGACCGTCCATTCGGATCGGTGCGTGGAGATATTGCGGAGCAGTCCCCTGGCCATCTCTCGAAGCAGTTCTTCCGGCTCCAGCCCTTTGTCGAGGATCGACTCGGCAAGAGCATTCATCTTGTCGACCTGATCCTTGCTGATGGCGTAGAGGACTGCCTCTTTGCTCTCGATGTAGTGATACAGCGCACCCCGTCCGAGGCCGACCGCACGACCGAGCTCGGCGATACCGGTTCCGTGGTATCCGTTACGCGCGAACAGGTCCGCTGCCGTCGCGATCACTCTGCCACGATTGATCTCGTAGCTCGACGCCGTCATGCCGCACCCGTTCCGTCCGCCTGCTGTGGGACAAGGCTATCCTGCTGCCCGCGACAGGGCAGCCACGCTCGCCCGGCGGGCGATGTCGTGGGTTCGGCTCACGTTTCCGCGCCGCGGTTCCGCAGCGGGCACCCGCCCGCAGGCGAGAAAGGGGCGGGTGCCCGCAGGGAAGGTCCGGGAGGCCCGACGCACGATGGTCCAGCGACACCGCGTACGTCAGGATCCACTCCTCCCGATCCCGGGTGTCCAGGGCCGAACGTCAGCCCGGACCACTCACGACCTCGGCCGCACTACTGCGGGAGGCAGTCGAAGGCGTCGTGGAAGGTGTAGCCGTCGAGGAGCTCGCGGGCGGCAACCATGTACTGGATGGTGGGGGTGCCCTCTTCCAACCAGTTCAGCCGTGCGTCCCGGTAGAGGCGCTCGATCGGGTACTTGCGGGTGTACCCGATGCCGCCGTGGACGAGCAACGCCCGGTCGGTGACCCTGCCGACCGCCTCGAGCCCGAACTGCTTGATCAGGCTCGACTCGGCCGGTACGCGCCGGTCGCGGTCCCACTTGGCCGCGACGTCCGCGAGCATCCCGCGCAACGCGTAAACGTCTGCTGCCATCTCTGCGAGATACCGCTGGATGGCCTGTCGCTCGGCGATCGGCTTGCCGAAGGTCACCCGCTCCTTGGCGTACTTCAGCGACAGGTCCAGCGCCCGGCTGGCGGTTCCGAGCGACGACGCCGCGATGAAGACCCGGCTGATCTCCAGGGCGCGCTCGAGGTGCTTGATCCCTTCGCCCTCGGCACCGACGAGGTTCGAGGCGGGCACGCGCACCTCGGTGAAGACCAGCTCGCCGTGCTCGGCGCCCTTGCACCCCATCGTCTCGGGCAGCGGCGTGATCGTGAAGCCGGGAGCGTCCCGGGGAACGATGATCGCGGAGACCTGCTTGTCGGCGGTCTTGGCGAGCACGAGGAAGTGCGAGGCGATGTCGGAGTTCGTGATGAGCCACTTACGGCCGTTGAGCACGTACTCGTCGCCCTCGCGGCGGGCCCTGGTCGACAGGTCCATTCCCGTGCCGTTGTCCGGCTCGGTCAGCGCGAAGGCCAGCGACTTCTCCCCCACAGCCGCGCCGGGCAGGATCGCCTGCTTCTGCTCCTCGCTCCCGATCTCCGACAACGCGTGGGCGAAGGAGTTGTGCACGTGCACGAGGGCGCGGATGCCGCCCTGGATCTTTGCGAACTCGGCGAGGATCGGCAGGTACTGGGCGATCGACAGACCGGACCCGCCGTACTCCCGGGGAATGATCAGACCGAAGGCGCCGCAGGCCTTGAGCGCCGGCAGGACGATCTCGTAGGGGATCTTCTCGCTGTCCTCGATCTGGTGCTCGAGGGGATCGAGCTCGTTCCAGATCGTGGTGAACACCGCCTCGCGCAACTTGGCGTACTCGTCGGATGGCAGGCCAACAGTCACGAGATTCCTCCTTGAATTCACAGGGACCAGCCGCCGTCGGCGGCGAGGACAGTGCCTGTGCAGAACGTCGCATCCTCGGACAGGAAGACCGCTGCACGGGCGATCTCGTCCACGGTGCCGAACCGACCCAACAGAGTCGCCTCGGCGATCTTGTCGCGGGACCCCCGGGGAACGGCCGCGGTCATGTCCGTGTCCACGAAGCCCGGCGCCAGGACGTTCACCCGGACCCCCTTCGGGGCCAGCTCCTTGGCCAGGGACCGGGCGAACCCGACCAGGGCGGCCTTGGCGCTCGCGTAGGCCGTGTCACCGGCGAAGCCCACGTCGCCGACGACCGATCCCACCAGGACGATGCTTGCGTCGCCTCCCTGCTCGAGCATCGGGATGGCGGCTCGCACAACGGCAGCCGTACCACGAAGGTTGGTCTCGACAACCGCCCACCACGCGTCGGGATCCATCCGGGTGAGCTTGCCGCCGTCCCACACAGCCGCGTTCAGCACGAGCGAGTCGAGCCGACCCCAGTCCGATCGCACCTGTTGAACCGCGTCAACCGCACTGTCGCGGTCCGCGAGGTCGAGGCGCACCGGCAGGACTCGGTCCGGATACGCTGCCGCCAACTTCTCGACACCCTCGCGACCGGAGCGATAGGCACCTGCGACCCGGGCTCCCCGGTCGAGAAGATGCCGCGCTATTCCGGCCCCGATCCCACGGGACGCACCCGTGACCAATGCAGTCCGGTCGGCATCGTCCTGGACAACCATGCTTCTATTGTACCGATCGGTCTAACAGGGGGAAGACGTAGCAGCTGTGACGGGCGGCGCACATCCCGCGGGACGAGGTAGGCCAGGAGATCTGCTTCCTCTTCCACCGAGGCGTGCGTCGAGCTCGCGGGCCGATCCGCCGGCTTGTTTGCGTATGTCGTCCTGCATCGCTTGCCCATCGGGGCCGCCGTAGACGGCGCTGCTGAGCAGCGCGTGGACCGCTCGTCACGCGATCAGCGACGACTCGACGTCGAGTCGGGGCGGTGCGTCAGCACTTGGCGGAGTCGGTGCACCAAGCGGCGCGGGGTCCACAGCGACCAGAGGATCTCGCCGGCGCGCTCGTCCCTCGCGATGAGCGGGGTCGCGCGGTACCCGAGGTCGTCGGCTTAGAGCAGTCTCGTCGCCCTTCTTCATCACCTGGCCGGCGTAGGCGATCGACTGTCCCTCGGCGACTCCGCCGATGACGGAGCTGATCTGGAGGAGCCTTCTCGGTACTTCTCCGCGAGCGCCGGGTCGACGAGGTGGTCGACTCCGAGGAGCTCGGGCGCGTGCAACAGGACGTCTGTGGACCCCCAAGGACGAGCGCTCAGACACCGGGGCCCACCTTCTCCAGTCGATGCTTCCGCACCTTCCCCGACGTCGTGCGCGAAAGCGGCTGAGTGGTGAGGTGGTAGTCGCGCGGCACCGTGAAGCCCGCGAGGCGCACTTGCAGGACCTCGGCCTCGGCTGTCGTCGTCGCGGACCACGACGTGCGCCACTCCGATCTCTCCCCGCTTCTCGTCCGGCTCACCGACGCCCGCTGCCTCGAGCACGTCGGGGTGTGCGG
Source organism: Pseudonocardia halophobica (assembly GCF_050948485.1). Taxonomy (NCBI): domain Bacteria; kingdom Bacillati; phylum Actinomycetota; class Actinomycetes; order Pseudonocardiales; family Pseudonocardiaceae; genus Pseudonocardia; species Pseudonocardia halophobica. The sequence goes on from NZ_CP192046.1 coordinate 5,093,415, forward strand.
CGAGCATCCGCTCGATCTCGGCCGGACAGACGTTGAGCCCACCGGTGACGATCATGTCCTCTGGCGCGGCCGGCGATGTAGACGAGGCCGTCCTCGTCGTAGCTCACAAGGTCTCCGGTGTGCAGCCAGCCGTCGGCGAGGGTCTCCGCGGTGGCATCCGGCTTGTCGAAGTACCCGCTCATGTTCGCGGGCGAGCGGCAGATGATCTGACCGACCGTGTTCGGGGGGACCTCGACGTCGTTGTCGTCGACGATCTTGCAGCGGGCTGACCGAGCGATCTGGATGATCCAAGGACCGGGTTCTCGAGGAGGTCAGGGCGTGGCAGTAGCCAGGGCTAGCTGCGGCGCTGCCCGCGTGTGCAGCCTGGCTCGGGGCTCGCTGCTCACGCCGCCATTCACCGAGGCGGCGCCGAGACGTCCTCGAGGTTGACCGCGCCGAAGCTCGGCCGCAGCCGCACGAGGGTCTCGACGATCTCGTCGACGTCCGTGGTGTCGAGGACCAGCGGGATCGAGTCGAGCTCGCCGAAGGTCTTGAACAGTGCGGACTTGCCCTCCATCACCGGCAGCGACGCGCGCGGGCCGATGTCGCCGAGGCCGAGCACGGCGGTGCCGTCGCTGACCACGGCGACCAGCCGGTCGGTCCAGGTGTAGCGCCGCGCCAGCGCGGGCTCGGCGGCGATCGCGCGGCTGACCTCGGCCACGCCCGGGGTGTAGGCGATGGCCAGGTCGCGGGCGTCGCGCAGCGGCGCGGACAGGCCGGTGGCCAGCTTGCCGCCCTCGTGCGAGGCCAAGATCTCGGTGCAGGTCGGCGCAGTCGGCGCAGGCACTGCACCGATCCGGCTCAGCTCGCCGTTCAGGGTCTTCTCCAGTTCAGCCGGAAGATGGGCGACGACGGCGTGAACCGCTCGCCTCGGGGCGGAGGAATGCGGTCAGCCGCCGATCCTGCGGTCGCTGCCTTCCCAATAGCGGTCCCGGAGACGGCGACGCATGATCTTACCGGAGCCGGTCTTCGGGAGCTCAGGGACGAACTCGACCGACCGGGGCTTCTTGTAGGCGGCGAGGTGGCGCTGGCAGACGTCGGTCACCTCGTCCGCGGCCAGCGTGTGCCCTTCACGCACCACCACGACGACCTTCAACGCCTCGCCCCAGGTCTCGTCCGGCACGCCGACGACGGCAACCTCGGCGACGGCCGACAGCGTCGAGACGACGTTCTCGATCTCGGTCGGGTAGACGTTGAAACCTCCCGTGACGACCATGTCCTTCTTGCGGTCGACGATGTGGAGGTAGCCCTCGTCGTCGAACCGGCCCAGGTCGCCGGTGCGCGCCCAGCCTTGCTCGTCGATCATTTCGGTCGTGGCGTCCGGCCTGCCCCAGTAGCCCATCATGAGCTGTTCGCCGCGAACCGTGATCTCGCCGATCTCGCCCGGAGGCACGGCCTTTCCGTCGTCACCGACCAGTAACACCTCGACGAAGGGACTGAGCCGACCCGCAGAGGCCAGGCGGGCCGGGACGCCCTGCGCAGGATCGAACCGGTGGTCCTCCCGGGACAGGCACGCGATGGGGATCGGGATCTCGCTGAGCCCGTAGAACTGCACGAAGACGTCCCCGAAGACCTCGCGGGCCCTCGCCAACCTGTCCGGTGCGATCGCCGAGCCGGCGTAGACGATGGTGTGCAGGGACGAGTAGTCGCCCTCGACCTGCTCGGCCGCGAGCACCAGCAGGTTCATCATCGTCGGCACCATCGGCAGAATGGTTACCGCGTGCTCCTCGATGAGCCGCAGCGTCTGTGCGGCGTCGAACCTGGCCGAGGTCAGGTGCGTCGCCCCGCGGACGAAGTAGGAGGGCGCGACGTAGCCACTGAGGTGACTGAGCGGCGCGACGTGCAGTACCAGGTCGCCGTCGACCACCGGGGGCAGCTCGAGCAATTCGTTGCGCACCATCGTCGCCCAGTTGGCCTGGCTGAGGGTCGCGCCCTTGGGTAGGCCGGTGGTGCCGCTGGTGTAGAGGATGGCCGCGGGGTCGCTCGCCAGCGGCGGAACGACCGGGGTGGGCGTGGCCTCCAGCAGGGTGGCGAGCGTGACGTCGCCCGGGCCTCCGTCGACGGTGACGACGAGCCGGAGTTGGGGCAGCTCGTCGCGAACCGTCGAAAGGGCATCGGCCCACAGCGGTGAGACGAACGCCGTGGTGGCCTCGCAGTCGGTCAGGATGTGCACCACCTCGCGAAGGTGGAGCCGTACGCTCAGCGCGCAGCGCACGAAACCGCCCACGAAAAGCGCTTGGTCGACTTCCAGGAACTCGGGACAGTTGTCGAGCAGCACGACACCTCGATCCCCCCGTGTCATGCCGCGGGCGACCAGCCCGGCAATGAGGCGATGGACGCGCTCCCCCAGCTCGGCGTACGTCCAATCACCCCTGTCGGTCCGCACGGCCGTGCGGGACGCGTAGTGACGGTACGAGCGCTCGAAGAGCTGAGCCATCGTGACGTGCGACCGTCGCACGCGACGGTCGAGACCATCAGCACCTACGCGTGCCTCGGCTGCAGCAGGGACATCGCTGTGTGCGGTCCCGGTGAGCATCCTTGCTCGACCTCCTCGGTTGAGAGCCAGCCACCCCGGCCGGTCCGCGTCGTACGGGTACCGGCGGTACCGCGAGGGAACTGTCCGCTCCTTCCTAGCAGCACAGGCCCTGGGTCCGCAATGAGTTCTTGTACCACTCAGTACAAGGCTGAGCGGCAGATAATCTCCAGGTCAATGCCCCCTCATGCCGTACCGCCAGACCGATGACGGCCCCGCATCCAGCGCTCGCTCCGGCTCGCCGCGACGCAACGCGCGGCGACGCTTCGTTCAGTGGCGGGCTCCGGACAACGAAAGTCACACGCGGGATAGAACCTTGCGACTTCTGCCCGTATCCTCTCCGTTTTGCCGCAGGTGTCGGCACCGCCCTGCGCGCTACGGCGCTGGCCGCGGCACGGAACCCGTCTGCCGTACATCCCTGGCACCAGTGGCGGTTGTTCCTCGCCGCGGGGTGCCTGAGGAGGAAGCCTCGTGCCCGCTGCGCGCAGCAAGATTCTCGTCGCCAACCGCGGGGAGATCGCCGTACGGGTGATCCGGGCGGTCTTCGCCGCCTACGGAGCAGAAACGCTGCCGCCGTCTCCGATGATGGCACCTTCGGTCATAACGCTGAGGTTCTCTCCCGGATTTTCACCGCTGTCTCGAGCAGCTGCGGAGTGCTGGTGAACCAATCCTGCAGGTTCAGATCCACGATGAGCTCGTTCGCGCCTGCCTGCGCCGCCATGTGGATGTCGTCGATAGCCTGGGAGAGGGTGTCGACGAACGCCATTCGGTCGGGTCCCGCCGGACGGTCGGTGAAGGTGACGTTTTCCACCGCGATCATCTCCATCCGGCTTGTATCCCGACCGTACTCAGCAGCAATTTCCCGAATGCGGTCCCAGCTTGCGCGCAGTTCGGCGGCTCCACCGGCCGGGCCCGGGAGTGGTGAAGACCGGCAACCAGCCGTCTGCACGTCGGGCGATGCGCTGCACGGCCTTGGAACTGGTGCCGCGACCGAGGTTGCTGCCGCCGCAACCCAGCATCACGGGGAGTTTCGAGTCGGGCTTGGGGAGTATCGAGGCGTTGTCGACGACGACCCGAGGACTGCGGAAGATCACCGGGTCGGGTCCCCAGACCGCCTCGAAGACATCCAGCGTCTCGTCGAGGAAGCGGCCGCGAACCGCTCGAGTGGCACCGGTCGCCTGAAGTTCGTCGGTGGACCAGCCGGTGCTCATCCCCGCGATCATGCGACCGCCGCTGATCTGATCGATCGTGGCGAGCGTCTTCGCCAACTGGACGGGTGCGTGGAGAGCCGCGATCGGGGCCTGACCCCGGTTCATGGACACGCAGATCCCCGCACCGCGGGGAAGGCGAGATGATCCACGATCATGGCCCGCAAGAACTACTCCGACGAGTTCCGTCGGCAGGCCGTCGAGTTGTACTAGTCCAGCCCGGACGCGACGGTGCGCGGCATCGCCGAGGACCTCGGGATCGAGCGCGGCACCCTTCGGGTGTGGCTCGAGCGGCTCGGCACCGGCCGCAAGACCGCCGAGGACGGCACGCCGGCCCCCAGCCCTCTCACACCCCGCCCGCCGCGTCAGGCCCGTGCCGGCGGTGGACCCGAGCTCGGCGAGCCGGTGGTCGGCGGGTCGGAGACCCCTGAGCAGCGCCTGGCGCGTCTGGAGGCGGAGAACGCCGCGCTGCGCGCGGAGAAGGCCAAGCTCGTCATCGAGCGCGAGATCCTGCGCCAGCGGCCAAGTATTTCGCCGGGGAGACGAACTGGTAGCCGCTTCCAGTTCGTCGCCGACCACACCGGCACCTCCGCCCGCCCCGGGTGGAGCGTGAAGCGGCTGTGCGCGCTACTCGACTGCAGCGTTCCTCGTTCTACGCCTGGCGCGCCGCCGCCCCAGCCGGGGCCGCCCGCACTGCCGCCGACGCCGAACTCGCGGCACGGATCCGCACGGTGCACGCCAAGGACAACACCTGCGGGCGGCCGAGGATCACCGCCGAGCGGGGCGACGGCGCGCCCGCCGGGCAGCGGGTCAACCACAAGCGGGTCGGCCGGGTCATACGCGAGCACGGCATCTGTGGCTACCGCAGGCGCCGCCGCGTGCGCACCACGATCCCCGAGCCCGCCCAGGGTGCGGTGCCCGACCTGCTCGGCGCAGGTTCACCGCGCAGGCGCCCAACCGGGTCTACGTCGGCGACTCACCTACCTGCCCCTCGCCGAAGGCAGCAACCTGTACCTGGCCACCGTGATCGACTGCTACTCCCGGCGCCTGGCCGGCTGGGCGATCGCCGACCACATGCGCACCGAACTCGTCGAAGACGCCCTGCTCGCCGCGGCCGAAACCCGCGGGAGCCTCACCGGGGCGATCTTCCACTCCGACCACGGGTCGGTCTACACCTCCCGCGCCGACGCCGAACTCTGCGAGCGGCTCGGCGTCGTCCGGTCCATGGGCGCGATCGGCTCCAGCGCCGACAAACGCCCTCGCCGAGTCGGTCAACGCCACCCTCAAACGCGAAGTCCTGCAAGACAATCCGACCTGGCCCGATGCCCTCACCTGCCACCGCCAGCTCTTCCGCTGGCTCAACCGCTACAACACCCGACGACGACACTCCTGGTGCCGCTACCAGACCCCGAACACCTACGAGAAGGCCCGCACAGCTACCGTCCCGGAAGCGGCGTAATCCACCCCGTGTCCATGAACCGGGGGCAAGGCCCCTGGAGCCCCGACTGCCGGATCGCACGCCGCGGCGGGGCGGGCGGTGGCGTGATCACCGGCAGGTGATCGAAGCGATCGCCTGGAAGTACCGCACCGGGGCGGCGTGGCGGGAGATCCCGGTCGAGCGGTTCGGGCCCTGGCAGACCGCCTATGAGCGGCAGACCCGCTGGAGCGAGGATGGCACCTGGGCGCGGTTGTTCGCCGCAGCCCAGGCCGACGCGGATGCCCGCGGCGAGCTGGACTGGTTGGTCTCGGCGGACTCGTCGCTGGTCCGGGTCCACCAGCATGGTGCCGCGGCGCGGCGGATCGGCGGCAACGCCGCGACCGCACCCGGCCCCGGCTCGCCGCCGGACACCCTCACAGGGGGCAAGGTCGAATGACAAGAATTCCCGACTCGATCACCGGCGACGACGGGAGAGACCCGTCGTCGCCGAGCCTGCCGACCACGCCATCGGCCGGTCTCGCGGCGGGCTGACCACCAAGGTCCACTCCATCGTCGACGGGCAGGCGCGGCCGCCGGTGGTGCAGCTGACCGCCGGGAACGTCAACGACACCACCCAGTTCGCCCAGCTCATCGCCGGGATCGCGGTGGCCCGCCCCGGCCGGGGGCGGCCGTGGACCCGCCCGGACTACGTGCTGGCCGACAAGGGCTACAGCTCGCGGGCGAACCGGGAGCTGCTGCGGCGGCGCGGGATCGCTCCGACCATCCCCGAGCCCCGCGACCAGCAGGCCAACCGGGCCCGCCGCGGCTCAGCAGGTGGCCGCCCGGTCGGGTTCGACAAGGACCGCTACCGCCGCCGGAACACCGTCGAGCGGGGCTTCTGCCAGCTCAAACACTGGCGCGGGCTGGCCACCCGCTACGACCGCTGCAGCCCCTGGCCGGTCACCCGATGGGTCACGTGGTGGCCGGCCGACCGGGCGGCGGGCCAGAGGTTCGGTGCCCCAGTCAACGGAGCACGAGTCCGTCGACCGGGAGCCGTTCCAGGCCGCGGACGACGTTGTTCAGGTGGCGCACGGGCTCGCCGACCCGGAACCGGCGGACCCGCGTGGCCAGTGCCATGAGCACCGCGTGCGCCTCGAGGCGGGCGAGGGCCTGACCGGCGCAGGCGTGGGTGCCGTAGCCGAAGGCGAGGTGGTCGACGGGGTTTCTGTTCACGTCGAACCGGTCCGGCTCGGGGTAGCGGCGCTCGTCGCGGTTGCCCGACCCGTAGAGCAACAGGACCTGGCAGCCGGAACGAACGGGGACGCCGTCGATCTCGACGTCCTCGGTGACCGTGCGCCCGAAGCCCTGGACGGGGGCGTCGTAGCGGAGCACCTCGTTGAGGGCACTCGGCACGAGGCCGGGGTCTGCGGTGAGGAGGTCCCACTGGTCCGGGTGCGTGCCGAGCAAGTGGACCGCGTTGGCGATGGCGTTGATGGTGGTGTCGAGCCCGGCGGAGGTGTAGGCGGCCAGCAGCGGGATGCACGACTCGCGCCCGATGCGGCCCTCGTCGGCGGCACGGAAGATGTCCCGCCCCATGCTGCCCTCCTTCAGGTCTGTGGCCTGCAGCGTGCCCAGCCAGCCGAACATCTCCCCGATCGCGTCCAGCCCGCCGAGGGTGCGCTCGTTCAGTGGGCCGAAGACGGTGAAGGTCGCATCCGCCCAGCCGAGCATTTTCGGACGCGCGTCGTCCGGGATGCCGATGAGGTCGAACACCACCGAGAAGGGGAAGGTCACGGCGAGGTCGGTGACCGCGTCGAACGAGCCCTTCTCGACCAGCTCGTCGACGAGCCGTTCGGCCCGGGCGGCGATCTCGGCCTGCAACGGCCGGACGGCGCGCGGACCGAGCCGTTCGGAGAGCACCGCCCGCAGGGTGTCGTGGAAGGGCGGGTCGCTGGCCAGCACCGACCCGACGAGCATCCGGTTCACGTGCTCATTAAGCGCGATCCCGCGGGAGGAGAAGCCCGCCCAGTCGGCGAGTGCCCGCCGGACGTCGGCGTAACGCGGGATCGCCCAGATATCGAGGGTGCTCAGATGGACGGCGCCGCCTCGGTCGCGCAGGTCACGGTAGACGGGATAGGGGTCGACGAGGACCTCGTCGCTGAACAGGTCGACGTCCGAGCGGGGAGTGTGGGTGAGCGTCATCGCTGTGCCTTCGGTCGAGGGGTGGACGGCGGCTGTCAGTCCATCGTCAGAGCGGCGACCGGGCACACGCGAACCGCGGCCTCGGCGACACCGGACAGCTCCGGTTCGACCTCCTCGGCGTCGAGGACGAGCTCCCCGTCGTCGTCGAGGTGCAGCAGCGACGACGCCTCGTCGACGCACAGGCCGTAGCCCTCGCAGCGGTCCCGGTCCACGGACAGCTTCATGACAGCTCCTTCACCCACATAAACAACCCGAATCTTTCGTGTCATACCACGGGATGGTGTCGAGAGCGACAGGCGGTGTCAAGTGCGACTCGAGCCGCTTGACACCCCCGACGGACGCCAGCAGAATCCGCCGAAGCACACAAAGCATTCGGGTATTTACGCGCTGACCGTCGAGGAGGACGAGTGGCCGTCACCGCATCGGGGATCCGTTGGATCGACGACATCGACATCGCCGCGCTCGAAGCCGATCCGTATCCGCTCTACGCTCGGATGCGGGCCGAGGCGCCGTGCGTGTTCGTCCCGGCGTTGAACGCCTACCTGCTGACGACCTACGACGAGGTGCGCGCCTTTCTCGCCGACACCGATCTCGGCCGCGCACCGAGCGTCCAGCCGGTGCTCGAACGGACCTTCGGCCCGGAGAACATCCTCATCGCCGACGGCGAGGTCCACCGTGACCGCCGCGCATCCGTCGACCCGCCGCTGCGGCGAGGCGCGGTGTCGGGCTACATCGAAGACCTGGTCCGTCCGATTGCCGCGCAGGAGGCGGCGCGGCTGCCCGCCTCGGGCACCTACGACGTGGTCGCGGAGTACCTGGAGCCGGTCAGCACGAGGGGCCTCGCTGCCATGCTCGGCATCGGCGACGTGCCGTCGGAGACGCTGCGCCGCTGGTTCCACACCATCATCGGTGCGGCGGGCAACTACACCTTCCAGGAGGAACCCTTCCGCAGGAGCGACGAGGTCGTCGCGGAGATCAAGGACGTCCTCGAGCCGATCCTCACCCGGCTCGAGAGCGACCCCGACGGCTCGGGCCTGTCGCACCTGCTGCACGCCGGCATGCCACCCGGCCGGACCCGGTCGCGCGAGGACATCTACTCCGCGTTCCTGATCGAGCTCACCGGCGGGATGCAGGAACCAGGACACGCTGCGGCCACCACCCTGCTGGGCCTCCTCCAGGAAGGCACCTACGGCGAGATCGTCGCCGACCCCGATCTGATTCCCACGGCCCTCGCCGAGGGCCTCCGCTGGATCGCGCCGATCGGTGGCGTCTTCCGCGAGACGACCCGTGCGGTCACGATCCACGGCCAGGAGCTACCGCCGGGGTCCCTCGTGTGGTGCATGGTCGCCTCGGCGAACCACGATGAGCGCCGGTTCAGCGACGGGGGTCGCTACCAGCTCCGACGCTCCGGCCCCACCCATCTGTCCTTCGGCGGGGGCCGGCACTTCTGCGCCGGGAACGTGTTCGGCCGTGAGCTCGCCCGGATCGCGCTGGAAGAGCTCGTCGCGGTGGCGCCCGCCCTGCGCCTGGCGGAGGCGGGCTGGGCGATGAAGGGGTGGCTCTTCCGCTCGCCCCAGCAGCTCCACGTGACCACTGTGGAGGCCTGAGCGCGATGCCCACCCTGACCTTCGTGCTGCCCGACGGGACGCGTCGCACCGTCGAGGGGACGGCCGGCCTCTCCGTCATGGAGGTGGCAATGGCCGAGGACCTGCCGGGCATCGTCGCCGAGTGCGGCGGGAACGCCATGTGCGCCACCTGCCACGTGTACGCCGACGCGGCCGACCGGCTACCGCCGGTGTCGGACGTCGAGGACGAGATGCTCGATTCCACGGCTGCACCGCGTACACCGGCGAGCCGGCTGTCCTGCCAGGTGGAGATCGCCGACAACTGGGACGAGATGACCTTCGACGTCCCGGAGACGCAGCTGTGACGGTCGTCGTGATCGGCGCGGGGCACGGCGGCGTGCAGGTCGCCGCGTCGTTGCGGGCGGAGGGGCACCGCGGTCCCGTGGTCCTGCTGGACGGGCAGGACCACCTCCCCTACCACCGCCCGCAGCTGTCGAAGGAGTTCCTCGGACCCGGTGCCGGGGAACCGCAACTGCTGCGCAGCGCGTCGTTCTTCGCCGACCAGGACATCGACCTGCGCCTGGGCACCGCCGTTGCCGCGCTGCACCCGGCGCGACGCCGGGTCGAGCTGCGCGACGGCGGCGCGGTCGACTACACGCACCTCGTCCTGGCGCTCGGATCGTCGCTGCGGCGGCTGCAGGTGCCGGGCGTCGAGCTGGACGGGATCGCGCAGCTGGGGTCGCTCACCGACGCCGCCGCGTTGCGGGCGCGACTGGGTGCGGCCCGGAACGTCGTCGTGGTCGGGGGCGGGTTCCTGGGCCTCGAGATCGCCGCGGCCTGCGCCGAGGTCGGGCGCGCGGTCACCGTGGTCGAGCCGCAGGCCCGGCTCCTGGCCCGGGCGGTGGCGCCCCCGGTCTCCGACGCGGTCCGGCGGGCCCACGAGGCCGCGGGCACCGTCCTGCGCGTGGGCACCGGCGTGCAGCGGTTCCTCGGACGCGCCGGACGGGTCCGCCGCGTCGTGCTCTCGGGCGGCTCGGAGCTCCCGGCGGACCTCGTGGTGATCGCGGTGGGGGTCGTGGCGAACAGCGGCATCGCCGAGGCCGCCGGTCTCGCAGTGGACGACGGCGTGCTGGTCGATCCCTGGCTGCGGACCTCCGTCCCGGACGTCTTCGCCGTGGGGGACTGCGTGGCGCGCCCGGACCGCGAGCTCGGCGCCCCACGGCGCATCGAGTGCGTGCAGAACGCGATCGACCAGGCCCGCCACGTCGCGTCGTCGATCGCGCACGGCCTCGGCGAGCCGTACGGCAAGGTTCCCTGGTTCTGGACCCACCAGTTCGCGCTGCGGGTGCAGACCGTCGGGCTCGGCTTCCCCGACGACGACTGCGTGCTCGTGGGCGATCCGGACGACGGTTTCTCCGTCTGCCGCTTCCGCCGGGGACGCCTCGTCGCCGTCGAGTCGGTGAACCGCCCGCGCGACCACATGGCCGCGCGCCGGCTGCTGTCCGGCGGGGTCCTGCCCAGCCCGGCCGAGGTCGGGTCCGCCGGGTTCGACCTGAAGGACCACGAGCTCGCGACCCGCGGGGCCGCGTAGCCGGTCCTCTCAGTCCGGCGGCGCGCCGACCTCGGCGTTCGGCAAGGTCAACGCCCGATGCGCGACGACGGCCCGCGAGGTCCGCGCCGCGTCGCCCGCGGCGATCGCCGCGACGAGCTCGACGTGCACGTCCACCCGCCTGGCCAGATAGGCCTCGTCCTCGTCCGCGGTGTCGGCGTCGGGCCTGCTGGGCAGGCCCTCGACCTGGGCCATCGTGCTCAGGTAGACGCTGCGGGCGATCTCGTTCGGGGTGATCTCGGCGATGCGCCGGTGCAGGGCCCAGTTGGCCTGCAGGAAGTCCGCCCGGCTGGCGGAATGGGTCCGCATCGTCGCCACGATCGCCTCGAGCTCGCGGACGTCCCGCCGGGTGCGGTGCAGGGCCGCGTCGACGTCGATCAGCTCCTCGAGGGCGTCCCGGACCGCGAGCGCGTCCGTGATCCGCGCCGGGTCCTGGGACACCGACAGCAACGTGTGCCGCAGGCGGACCACCGCGGCCGGCTGGGCGACGAAGAGCCCGCCGCTGCGGCCGAGCCTGACGTCCACGGCGCCGCGCTCGGCCAGCAGCCGGGCCGCCTCGCTGATGGTCGCGCGACCGAGACCGGTCTGCTCGCGCAGCTCGTCCATCGTGGCGATGCGGCTGCCCGGGGCCAGCTCACGCTCGACGATCCACCGCTCGATCTCGGTGGCCAGCGACTGGGCGCGCGTCTGCGGCACGGAAAACACCCGACCACTTTACGACGCAGGCTTGACATCCGGCGCGAGGCGCCGAAGGATCCTTTAAACACCCGAAGGATTCGTGAGTTTCAGCGCGAGGGCGCGTGAGATGGAGCAACGGATGAGTGACACCGTCGACGTCGTCATCGTCGGGTTCGGCCCGGCCGGGGAGATGCTGGCCTCGCTGCTCGGGCAGCGCGGCCATCGCATCGTCGTGTGCGAGAAGTTCCCGGAGCCCTACGGGCTCCCCCGGATGAGCACCCTCGACGGCGAGGTCGCGCGGTTGCTCCAGCACGCGGCGGACCCCGCGGAGGCGCTCGCCGAGTCGCTGCCGATGCGGACAGTCGAGATCTGGGGTTCCGACGGCGAGCAGAAGGGCCGGTTCGACTGGGACTACAAGCGGGGCGGTCACTGGTCGCACCTGACCCTGCATCAGCCGAACATCGAGGCGGCGATGGAGCGGCGCATCGCGACGCTGCCCGGCGTCGAGGTCCGGTGGGGTACGAGCGTCGTGGGCCTGCGCGCCGAGGGCGATGGGTACGCCGTCACCACGTCCGGCGGCGACACGGTGACCGCCCGGTACGTGGTGGGCATGGACGGCGCGAGCGGCTTCGTGCGCGACGCCGTGGGGATCGACGTCGAGGTGATCCACCGCCATCATGACCGCTGGATCCTCACGGACTACGACGTGCTCCAGCCCCTGCCCCACGACCTGGAGAACAGGTGCTACTTCGATCTCGACTTCGACCAGCCGTACTTCTGGGGGCCCAACGGGGCCGGCCGGGTCCGGTCGGACGTGCGGATGCTCCCGGGTGAGGACGAGGAGGTCGAGGCCGCCGAGGAGCGCGGCCTGGAGTTCCTGGAGCGGCGGGTGGGCATCCCGCGCGCCCACGTCCGCCAGACCCGTCGCAAGATCTACACCTTCCGCAGCCAGATCGCCGGCGCGATGCGGAGGGGCGATGTGTTCATCGGCGGCGACTCCGCCCACGCGATGACCCCGTACATGGCCCAGGGTGCCTGCACCGCCATGCGCGACGCGGCCAACCTGGCGTGGAAGCTGGATCTCGTGCTGCGCGGCCTCGCCCGGGACGCGCTCCTCGACACCTACGAGGCGGAGCGGCTCTCGCACGCCCGCTTCTTCGTGGAGGGGTCGTTGGCCGCCTACAAGATGGTCAATCCCGCCACCCCCGAGGAGGCCGCGGCCCGGGACGGCTACCTGGCCGCCACCGGCGGGGACGTCACGCCCCCGATCCCGCCGCTGCGCAACGGCGTCCAGCACCGCGCGGCGGACGGCGAGTACGGGGACCAGGCCGGCGAGGTCGCGATCCAGGGCGTGGTCCGCATCGGTGAGCGGGAGGGGCTGCTGGACGATCTCGTCGGCTACGGGTTCCAGCTGATCTCCACACTGCCGCTCGCGGAGATCCTGGGCGCCGCGCGCCTGGCCCGCCTCGCCCAGCTCGGTGTGCAGGTGCTCCACCTCGGCGACGGCGGGGTCGTGGACGTCGAGGGCATTTTCCGGGACTACCTCGCCGAGCACGGCGCCACCACCCTGCTCTCCCGGCCCGACGTGTACCTGTTCGGCCTGGCCGCGGGCGCGGACGACTCGCTGGCCCTGGTCGACGATCTGCTCGCCCAGATCCCCGCCCCGGCCCCGGTGCCCGCGTGAGTGACCCCGTGAAGGCGGTGCGCACCCAGGAGTTCGCGCTCGGTCTGCGGCTGGACGTGTACCCGGCACCGGCGCGCAGCTGCGGCACCGTCGTCCACCTGCACGGCGGCGGGTTCGTGGCGGGTGATCGCACGATGCACCGGGAACGGATGCAGGCGCTGGCCGGGCACGGCATCACCGTCGTGGCGCCGGACTACCGGCTCGCCCCCGCGGCACGGTTTCCCGACCAGGTCGAGGACGTGCGCGCGGCGCTCGGGTGGGTTCGCGGGCATCTCGACGAACTCGGGGCGGGCACCGACGCGGTGGGACTCTGGGGCGCCTCGGCGGGCGCGGTGCTCGCCGCCCTTGTCGGCCTGTCCGGCCCGGCCGACGTGCAGGCCGTGGTGTCCTGGTTCGGGTTCAGCGACATCGCGGCCTGCTACTCCCGCAGTCCGCGGGAGCAGGCCCTGCTCCCGCCGACAAGCCCGGCGCACGCGCTGCTCGGCGTCGACGACCTGACCGCCGTGCCGGACCTGGTCCGCGAGGCGAGCCCGGTCAGCCACGTGCACGCCGCGGCACCGCCGTTCCTCATCGCGCACGGGGACCGCGACCGGATGGTCGACATCGGCGAGAGCAGGCGCCTCCACGAGGAGCTGACCCGGGCGGGCGCGCGGAGCACCCTGATGGTCCTCGGCGGCGCAGGCCACGAGGACCCGGCCTTCGACGAACAGGCGACGATCGCCGTCACCGCAGCGTTCCTGCGCAGCCACCTCCAGACCGCGACGAAGCAAGGAGACGGGTCATGAACGACACCAGCCTGAGCGAGGCCCGCGTCGAGGACCGGGCACTGATCGCCGCGGTCATGCACCGCTACTGCACCATGGCGAAGGAGCAGGCGGACTTCGCCGGGATGGCTGTGCTTTACACCGAGGACGCCACGATCCGCTTCCCCGACGGCCTCGAGGTCGGCCCGCACGAGATGGCGAAGGTCGTCAAGGGCTCCGAGCCGACCATGATCGCGCACCACGCCACCACGATGGACATCGAGTTCGCCGGGCCGGACGAGGCCGACGTCCGGACCATGTACATCGCGATCACCGACGAGGCCGCACCCGACCACTGGGGCTGCTGGGAGGACCACTTCGTGCGCCGACCCGACGGGCGCTGGCTGATCAGCGACCGGTCGATCGTCGTCACCGGTGCTGCCCCCGGCGGGTGGCTCGCCCGCCAGTACGGGAGCTGAGCATGCGGATCATCGGATACGAGCGGGCGGGCGCGGTCCACGTGGCCGCGCGGGACGGCGAGCAGCTCATCCCGCTGGGCCCGGTCGCGGACTTCTGGCAGGACCCCGACGCGGCGATCGAGGCGGGCCGGCGGCCCGGCGCCCGGATCCCCGGGTCGGGCGTGCGGCTCGCGCCCCCGGTCAAGCCGTCGGCCCGCATCCTGTGCGTCGGGCTGAACTACCGGGAGCACGCGGCGGAAGGCCCCTTCGACGTCCCCGACCACCCGACGATCTTCGGGCGCTGGACGCCTTCGCTGGCGGTCGGCGGCACCCCGGTCCGCGTCCCCGTCGACGAGGAGGGACTGGACTGGGAGGCCGAGCTGCTGGTCGCGGTCGGGCGTCCGCTGAGCTGCGCCGAACTGCACGAGGCCGAGACAGCCGTCTTCGGCTACGCCGCGTTCAACGACATCACCGCCCGGCGCGCCCAGAAGCTCACCACCCAATGGACACTCGGCAAGAACGCCGACCGCAGTGGGCCGATGTCGGAGCTGGTCACCCGGGACGAGGTCGGCGAGCTCGGCCGTCGCAAGGTGATCAGCCGGGTGAACGGCCAGGTCATGCAGGAGTCCACCACCGACCAGATGATCTTCGGAGTCCCGGACGTGCTCGCCTTCATCAGCCGGACCTTCACCCTCACCCCGGGAGACCTGATCGCGACCGGCACTCCGGCCGGCGTCGGGTACGCCCGCAACCCCCCGCGGCTCCTGCAGCCGGGCGACGTGGTCGAGGTCGAGGTCGAGGGGATCGGCGCCGTGAGCACGCCGGTCGAGGATCACCGCGCCGGAATTCACAGCGCCGGAATCCACGGCGCCACCGGAACGTGAGGGACGAGGACATGCGAGTCGTCAACCTGTCCGACGCCGAGGCGTTCGAGTCCCCGGGCCACCGCGGGGTCGCACCGCGCTGGGTGCAGGGCGGGCCGGGCACGCCCGTCGAGCGGTTCACGGTCGTCCTCTCACGCTACGAGCCCGGCGGCCGGGCCGAGCCGACCGTCCAACCGGCGGAGACGGTCTACGTGATCCTCTCCGGCCGGCTGACCTTCGAGAGCGCGGGCGACCGGGTCCTGGCCGGCCCTGAAGACACCTTGCACTTCGCCAAGGGAGAGGTCCGCAGCGTGACGAACGAGGGCGACGCCCCAGCAGGCATGCTCGTGATCAGGGCGACGTCATGACCTCGGACGACCGGCTGCACCACGCCCACGCCCCCCGCAACCGGCCCATCGACGGTGATTTCGACCCGACCGCGGTCACCTTCGCCGCGATGGCACTCCTCGACCACCTCGACGCCGCCCAGCGCGCCCGGATCGTGGTGCCGATGGCCGACGAGAACCGGATGCACTGGAACTTCCTGCCCGAGTCCGGGCGCGCCGGGCTCCCGCTGCGCGACATGACCGACACCCAGCGCTACCTGACCCACCGGTTGGTCGCCCAGAGCACCTCGCTCACCGGCTACGCCAAGGCCATCCAGGTGATGAACCTGGAGAACGTGCTGCGCGAGCTCAACGTCGGTGTCTTCGGCCACCTGGCCGCGCACTTCCGCGACCCGAACGGCTACTACCTCACCTTCTTCGACCAGCCCCAGCCGGACGCCAGCTGGGGGTGGCGGCTCGTCGGCCACCATCTCTCGCTGAACGTCACCGTCGTCGGCCAGGACCGGATGGCCGTGACACCGTTCCTGCTCGGGGCCGAGCCGGCCCGCATCGGCCCCTTCCGGATTCTCGGCGAGGAGGAGGACCGGGCGTTCGCGCTGCTCGAAGCACTAGACCCGGTCCAGCGCGCGACCGCCACGATCCATCCGGTACCGCCGCCGGACTTCGCCACCCGCTGCGTCCCGCTCATCGGCGCCGAGGAATGGCCCGACGTCCACGGTGTCGGCCGCCGCGACGCGATGATCACCGACGCGGACCGCGCCGCCCTGCGGTACGTCCGCGGCGCCCCGCGGGGCCTGCCCCGGGAGGCGATGTCCCCCGCCCAAGCCGCGGCGTTCGACCAGCTGCTCGGCTCCTTCCTGGGCAGCGTGCGACCCGCGCAGCTGGGTCGTGAGATGGACCGGATCCGGTCGGCGGGGCTCGACGAGCTGCACTTCGTCTGGGCGGGTGGACACACGATCGACACTCCGCACTACTTCCGCATCGAGGGCCCGGTCACCCTCGTCGAGTTCGACAACACCGAGGACGACGCCAACCATGTTCACGCGGTGTGGCGGGACCCGACCAACGACTTCGGCATCGACGTCCTGGCCGAGCACCGGGCGGCCCAGCACCGCGGCCCCTCGGGATCTGAGGAATCCAAGCCTCACGAGGGCGGCCGCGATGGGTGAGCCGGGTCCCGGCCCTTTGGCCGGGATGCTCGTCCTCGACCTGTCCCGCGCGCTTGCCGGGCCGCACGCCGCTATGGTCCTGGGCGATCTCGGAGCCCGCGTGATCAAGGTCGAGGTGCCCGGCCGTGGGGACGACAGCAGGGGGTGGGGTCCACCGTTCGTCGGGGGTGAGGACTCTGCGGAGCGGGTCGCCACCTACTTCCTCGCGGCGAACCGCAACAAGGAGTCGATCGCGCTCGACCTCAAGGACGCGGGCGACCGCGCGGAGCTCGAGGCGCTCGTGCCGGAGGCCGACGTCCTGGTGGAGAACTTCCGGCCCGGCGTCCTCGACCGGCTCGGTTTGGCTCCGGAGACCCTGCTCAGGCGCAATCCTGGGCTGGTCGTGCTCTCCATCACCGGTTTCGGGCACGACGGGCCGGACGCCCACCGGCCGGGCTACGACCAGATCGCTCAGGGCGAGACCGGGCTGATGTCGCTGACCGGCTCCGGCCCGGACGACCCCCAACGGGTCGGGGTCCCGATCTGCGACCTCACCGCGGGCCTCAACGGGGCGACGGGTGTCCTGGCCGCCCTGCTCGAACGGACCCGGACCGGCCGCGGCCAGATCGTCCGGACCTCCCTGCTCGCCGCCGGCGTCGGGTTGCACGCCTTCCAGGGCACCCGCTGGACGGTGGGCGCCGAACTCGGTCGGGCGAGCGGCAACCACCACCCGACGATCGCGCCGTACGGATTGTTCGCCTGCAAGGACGGCGCCATCCAGATCGCGGTGGGCAGCGAGGCACTCTGGCGACGGCTCTCGGACGGCTTCGGCCTCCCCGGCGACGACCCGCGCTTCGACCGCAACGCCCACCGGGTCGCCCACCGGGAGGAACTCATCGGCGTGATCGAGGCGGCGTTCGCCGACCGGACGAAGGCGGAGCTCCTCGACGAGCTCGACCGGCTCGGGGTTCCCGCGGGCGCCGTCCGCACCCTGGACGAGGTCTACGCGTGGGACCAGGTGGCCAGCCAACGCCTCGTGGTGACGGTCGACCACCCCGTCGCCGGGCCGATCACGCTCCCGGGCCCGGCCGTCCGGTTCTTCGACGTCGACGGCAGCGAGCGCACCCGGATCCGACACACGCCGCCACCCGCGCTCGACCGGGATCGCCTGCTCGTCCTTGCCGAGAGCGGCGGCAGGGGGCAGGAGGACGATCCGTCGGGCCAGCCGCCCTGAACACGGCCTTGCCGCGTCGCCCCCGGTGCAGCTCCCTCCTTATCTGTCAGCACGACAGCGTTGGCTTCTCGGCCTGGAGATGTCCCGCCTACGGAGGTTGGTGACGCGGCGGGTGCGGACACGCCAGGACGGATGATCTGAAGTTGGGGAGACCTCCGGGCGAGGTGTGGAGCTGTCGACAAACCGCACCACTTCTCGCGCCCACACCATTCGCCGCGGCGCACCCCACCGCAGCTGCAGGCCCGGATCGAGCGGCTGCGCCGCGACCGCAAGCTCGGCCCGGACCGCATCGCCTACGAATTGCGCCGCGAGGTCGGCACTCGCATCTCTCGGCGGCCGGGGTGCACAACGTGCTGGTCCGGCTTCGGCGTCTCCCGGTTGCGCGACCTCGACCCGCCGACCGGCGAGCAGCTGCGGCCCCCGATCCGGCGACCGATGTGAGTCGCCCTGGGTCTGGTGGAGGCTCGTCTCATGGGAGTCCGACCGCTGCCCGGTCGTCCCGTTGGGCAGCGTTGGTACGAAGGCTCCATGGCCGGCCCCCGCGCCGACCCCGGACCCCGGCTCGCCCGCTCGGCGCAGCGCCGAACCCGGCCAGCAGTCGAGCGGAGCTGCGGGTAAGCGGACGAGGTAGTCCGAAGCGGACCGGCCCGTCGGGGGCATCGCCGCCCGCTTCGGGCACAGTCGGGTCCACACGAATGAAGGCCCCCGTCGCCCGTCAGTCCGTTTCCGCGACGAGGAACTGGACGCTGTGTGCGGACTCGACGTGGTCCCGGGGGACCGCGAGGTGGGCCGGGTGGACGAGGTACCGCCGGAAGTCCTCGGCGTTCGCGAACTCACTGATGACGGCGTAGTCGGCGTTCGTCGCACGCTCCCCCAGGTCGGGGCCCTGCCGGGTGCGGAGGTGGAAGTCCACCTGGCTCGGCAGCCGGGCGATCGCGTCTCGGAACGCCTCGACGTCCGCCGCGCTCGCCGACTCCGTGAACCTGAGCGTGAGACAGTGCACGAGCATGTCGACCTCCGGGTCGAGTCAGTTAGCAGTGATAGACATTATTGCCATCGACGGTCCTTGACCTGCAACTCATACTCCTCAACTAGTTATCAGCGATTGACAACCCCGAAGCGTCGCCCCTACCTTGCAGCTCCCGACACCTTCGACCGGGAGACCCGACAATGAAGCTGGGATGCTCGTTCGCCACGTCGCTGCAGACGCCGGAGCACATCCGCATCGCGGAGGAGCTCGGCTACGAGAGGGCGCTGTGCTACGACTCGCCCGCGCTGTACCCGGATGTCTGGATGATCCTGAACCAGGCGGCGGAGCGGACCGACCGGATCGTGCTGGGACCGGGGGTGCTTATCCCGAGCCTGCGACACCCGATGGTGACCGCGTCGGCGATCACGACGCTGGTGCACACGGCCGGGCCGGACCGCGTGCTGATCGGGGTCGGGAGCGGATTCACCGGCCGCCTGGCCATGGGCAGGCCGCCGGTGCCATGGGCGCAGGTCGAGCACTACACCGAGGTCGTGCGGGCGCTGCTGCGCGGGGAGCAGGTCGAGTGGGAGGGCGCGATCATGCAGCTCATCCAGCCCGACGAGCGCTTCGGCCCGGCGCTGCCGATCTCGGTGTCCTGGGGCGTCGCCGGCGAGGGTCCGAAGGGCACCCGGGTCGCGAAGGACCTCGGCGCCGAGCTGTTCCGGATCACCGCGCCCGAGCCGGACTTCGGACCGCAGATGATGATGCTCATCGGCACCGTGCTCGACGACGGCGAGGACCCGGGTTCCGAGCGCGTGATCGACGCCGCGGGCCACGGCGCCGGCCTGTTCCTGCACTGGGCCGTCGAGCACGGGGTGATCGACGAACTGCTCGGCGAGGGCGGCCACGCGTGGGCCGCCGCCTACGACCACATCCCCGAGAACGTCCGCCACATCGCGCTGCACGACCGGCACGTGGTCGGGGTCAACGACATCGACCGGCCGTTCGTAACTGGTGACGTGATGACCGCGGCCGGCCTCGCGCTGACCCGCGACCAGTGGCGGGACCGGTTCGCCGAGCTCGAGAAGGCCGGGTGCGACTGGGTCCACTTCCAGCCCGCGGGCAGCGACATCCCCCGCGAGCTCGAGGCGTTCGCCGCCGCCTACCACCGCTGACCGAAGGAGAACCCGACGACGATGAGCGACCTGCACTTGATCGAGTGGCAGCAGGACGGCCCGATCGCGACAGTGTGGTTGAACCGACCGCCGGTCAACGCGACCGACCAGCAGCTCTACAGCGAGATCCGCACCTTCTTCCGCGATGTGGAGCGCTACCTCCCGGAGGCCCGGGTCGTGGTGCTCGCCGGGCGGGGCAAGCACTTCTGCGCGGGCAACGACCTCGCCGAGTTCCAAACCCTCGACCCGGACAACGCCCCGGAGCAGCTGCAGCGGGCCCGGGAGGCGTTCTGGGCGATATACGACTCGCCCTACCCGGTCATCGCCGCGGTCCACGGCGTCGCCGTAGGGTCCGGCCTGGCGATCGCGGCCTCGTGCGACCTCGTCGTCGCGGCCGAGGGGGCCCGGTTCGCCACCCCCGAGGTCAACGTCGGGGTGCTGGGCGGCGCGAAGCACCTCTCGCGGCTGGTGCCGCAGGGGGTGGTGCGGCTGATGCACTACACCGGCGACCTCTACCCCGCCGAGCAGCTGCTGCCCTACGGCGGCATCGTCGAGATCGTCCCGGAGGCGCAGCTGCTCGAGAGGGCCCGTGAGCTGGCACGGTCGATCGCCCGGCACAGTCCGGTCACGCTCCGGCTCGCGAAGCGCAGCCTCAACGGCATCGAGTACCGCGACCTCAAGACCGGGTACGAGTACGAGCAGGGCAAGACCCGCGAGCTCTCGGGCTACGAGGACTCCAAGGAGGCCGTCAACGCGTTCCTCGAGCGGCGCGAGCCGGTCTACACGGGACGGTGACCGTGGAGTCGCTGGAGGACTTCCGGGCCCGCGCCCGGTCGTGGCTCGCGGAGGTCGAGCCCCCCGAGGTCCCCTTGGACCTCGACGAGCGGTTCGCCGTGCTGCGCCGCTGGCAGAAGACCCTGTTCGACGCCGGGTGGCTCGGCCTCGCCTGGTCGCCCGAGGCGGGCGGCGGTGGCCTCACGCACGCCCACCAGCTCGTGTTCGTCGAGGAGCTCGTGCGGGCCCGGGCGCCGCAGCCCATCGGGCTGATCGGCCTGGAGGTCGTCGGACCGTCGATCGACCGCTACGGCACGGACCGGCAGCGCCGCGAGCTGCTCCCCCGCCTGCTCTCCGGGGACGACATCTGGTGCCAGGGCTTCTCCGAGCCCGACGCCGGGTCCGATCTCGCGTCGTTGCGGACCCGCGCGGTCCTCGACAGTGACGACTACGTGGTCACCGGCCAGAAGATCTGGACCAGCTGGGCGCACGAGGCGCAGTGGTGTGCACTCCTGGTCCGCACCGACCCGACCGTGCGCAAGCAGGCGGGTATCAGCTACCTGCTCGTCGACATGGCGAGCCCTGGGATCACGGCCCGGCCGATCCGGCAGATGACCGGCGACCGGGAGTTCTGCGAGGTCTTCTTCGACGAGGTCCGGGTGCCGCGGCGGAACCTGCTCGGCGCGGAGAACGAGGGCTGGGCGATTGCCACGCACACCCTGGGCAGCGAGCGCGGGGCCGCCACGCTGCGTCGTCGGGTGGAGCTGGAGGTCGCCCTGGACGACGCCGTCGACGAGCTCCGCGCGCACGGCGCCCTCGGTGACCGGGCCCGGGCCGCGATCGGCCGGGCACACGTCGCCATGCGAGTCCTCGACGCCCAGACCCGGCAGACCACCGCCCGGCTCGTCGCTGACGCGGGACCGACGCCGCTCGACTCCGTCGACAAGCTCGTGCTCAACGACGTGGAGCAGGCCGTGTTCGCCGAGATCGCGGCCCTGCTGGGCCCGCTGCGTGCCGTGTCCGGCTCACGGCCCGCGGGCCTGCACTCCGAGCGCTGGGCCCACGACCACCTGTACTCGCGCGCCGCCTCCATCTACGGCGGCTCCGCCCAGATCCAACGCACCATCGTGGCCGAACGACTCCTGGGGCTGCCCCGTGGCTGAGCATGACGACCTCGCGTTCGCGGTGGACGACTACCTCACCCGCTCCTACGCGGGCGACCGGCGCCGCAAGCTCCTCGACAGCGGGGGCTGGGACGCGGGCCTCGCAGCGGAGCTCGCCGAGCTGGGCTGGTACTCCCTGGCCGTGTCCGAGGGCCGGGGCGGGATCGGGGCCTCGCCGGCCGATCTCGGCCGCGTGTTCCTGGAGTACGGGCGGCACCTCGTCGTCGGGCCGCTGCTGGAGAACAGCCTGCTCCCGGCGTTGCTCGAGGGCCTCGACCCGGACCCCGCGGGGACACCGCCCGCGCTCGTCGACCCCGGCGTCACGGACGACTGGGACCTCGGCTCGGTCGCGCTGAACGGCGCGCAGCTCACCGGCACCGTCGACGCCGTGCGCTTCGCCGCCCAGGCGGGCGTGCTCGTCGTCGTCGCCGGTGAGGCGGTGTGCCTGGTCGCCCCGGCCGCTCCGGGCGTGCGCATCGAGTCCGTCGACAGCGCCGATCCCGGAACCGCCTTCGCCCGCGTCTCGTTCGACGGCGCGACCGCCCGCACGGTGCTCGCGGACGGCGACCTCGTCGGCCGGATCCGCGCCTGGGCCCGGCTCCTGCTCGCCTGCGAGCTCAGCGGCCTCGCGCAGGGCGCCCTCGAGCGCACGGTGGAGTACGTCGGGCAGCGCGAGCAGTTCGGCCGACCGATCGGCGGCTTCCAGGCCGTCAAGCACCTCGCCGCCGACATGTCCGCGCGCGCTACGGGGCTGCACAACCTCTGCTTGGCCGCCCTCGCCGACGCCGACGATGCACCGAGGGCCCAGCTGGACCTGCTGGCGTCGACGGCGAAGGCCCACGCGGCGGATGTCGCGCTCCGCGTCTGCGAGGACGCCATCCAGCTGCACGGCGGCATGGGCTTCACCACCGAGACCGACGTGAGCTGGTACTACCGCCGCGCCCTGGCGCTGCGCGCCTGGTACGGCGACGAGACAGAGCTGCGGCACCGGATCGGCGCCGCACTCCTGGATCCGGGGAGGCAGACGTGAAGGCGACCAGGCTCGAGGGCGAGCACGCCCGGCGGAACGTCGAGGCGGGGTACTGGGCAGGCAACCTGCTCGACGGCTACCTGGCCGCGGCCGCCGCCCGGACCCCGGAGGCGGTGGCGGTCGTCGACCGCGGGCGCTCCTGGACCTACGGCGAGCTCGACGGCGCGGTGAACCGGTTCGCCTCCGCGCTGCGGGGACGCGGGGTCGGCCCCGGGGACGTCGTGTCCTGGCTGCTCCCGAACTGGGCCGAGGCGATCGTCGTGCACCTCGCCGCGATCCGGCTCGGCGCGGTCAGCAACCCGATCATCCCGATCTACCGGCACAAGGAGACGGCGTTCATCCTCCGTCAGGCCGCGTCCAAGGTGGCGGTGGTCCCGCACCTGTTCCGCAACTTCGACTACCCGGCCATGCTCGACGAGATCCGCGCCGACGTCCCCGCGATGGAGACCGTCGTGGTGGTCGGTGCCGACTCCGACCGGCTGGGGTTCGAGGACCTGCTCGCCGAGGGCACGGACGGGCCGATCGACGCCCCGCGGACGTCGGGCGACATCGCCCTGCTGCTCTACACCTCCGGCACCACCTCGGCCCCCAAGGGCGCGCTGCACAGCCACGACACCCTCGACCACGAGAACCGCAGCATCATCGACTTCTTCGGCCTCTCCGCCTCCGACGTCGTGTTCATGCCGTCCCCGGTCGGGCACATCATCGGTGTCCTCTACGGACTGCAGCTGCCCTTCATGCTGGGCAGCACCGTCGTCCTGCTCGACGTGTGGGAGCCGGGCCGGGCGCTGGAGCTGATCGAGGAACACCGGTGCACCTTCACGGTGGCGGCCACGCCCTTCCTCCACGGGCTGGTGCACCACCCGTCGCTCTCAGAGCGGGACGTGAGGTCGCTGCGCGTCTTCGCCTGCGGTGGCGCCGACGTGCCGCCAAAGCTGGTCCGGGCCGCGACCACGGCGCTCGGCTGCACGGTCAGCCGCGGCTACGGGTCCACCGAATACCCCACCGCGACGGCCTGCAACGCCACCGACCCCGTCGAGAAGCGGGCGCAGACGGACGGCAGGCCGATCGGCCCCGCCGAGGTCCGGCTCGCCCCCGACGGCGAACTCCAGGTGCGCGGGCCGGAGCTGTTCCTGGGCTACCTCGACGCCTCACTCAACGACGCGGCCTTCACCGACGACGGATGGCTGCGCACCGGCGACCTCGCCCGCATCGACGCGGAGGGCTACGTCGAGATCATCGGGCGGCAGAAGGACATCATCATCCGCGGCGGCGAGAACATCAGCGCCAAGGAGATCGAGGACCACCTCTTCGAGCACCCCGCGGTCGCCGACGTCGCCGTCGTGTCCTCCCCCGACCCGGTGCTCGGCGAACGGGTCTGCGCCGTCGTGGTCCCCGAGGGCGGCTGCGAGGTGGCCCTGCCCGAGCTCGTCGAGTGGCTGACCGCGCGGCGGATGGCCCGCCAGAAGCTCCCCGAGCGCCTGATCCTGCTCGACGACCTGCCCCGCAACGCCAGCGGCAAGATCCAGAAATTTCGGCTCCGTGAGCTGGCACGTGAGCACACGACACTTGGAGTGACGCGATGAGGCTGCACACCCTGACCGAGTTCGCCACCGGACACCGGTTCCTCGAAGGCCTGCGCTGGCACGACGGCGCGCTGTGGGCCAGCGACTTCTTCGCCGAGACGGTGCTGAGGTTCGGCCCCGACGGGACCGCCGCCACCGTCGCCGAGGTCCCGGGGGCCCCGTCGGGCCTCGGGTTCCTGCCCGACGGCACCGTCCTCGTGGTGTCCCAGGCGGACGCGACGGTCCAGCGGATCGACCCAGCCGGCACGCTGAGCACCTACGCCGACTTCAGTGCCCTCGCCGGCGGCCCCGGCAACGACATGCTGGTGGCCCCGGACGGGCACGCCTACGTCGGCAACTTCGGGTTCGCCGTCGGGACCGAGGAGCCGAAGCCGACGGCGTTGGCGCACATCGATCCGCAGGGCACCGTCCACCGCGTCGACGGGGAGGTCCTGTTCCCCAACGGAATGGCGCTCACGCCCGACGGGCGCCTTCTGCTGGCGGAGACCTTCCTCCACCGGATCACCGCCTACGACCGCGGACCCGACGGGAATCTGTCGAGCCCGCGCGTCTGGGCGCAGCTCCCGGAGGCGTTCATGCCGGACGGCATCGCCCTCGATGCGGACGGCGGCGTGTGGTTCGGCAACGCCCTCACCACCGGCGACGGCGCCGGCTTCTACCGTGTGGTGGACGGCGGCGAGCTCACCGACAAGGTGCCCGTGACCGGGGCGCAGGCCGTCGCGTGCGCGTTCGGCGGCGAGGACCTCGGCACGCTCTACATGAGCTGCAACGCCACCACGCTCGAGGAGTTCGTGCGGGGGCAGTCGAAGGGGGCCATCGCCACCGCGTCGGTCGGGCGGACGGGCGCGCCCACCTGAGGCCGGGCCATGGTCTCCCTCGCTAGGATCGTTACGGCGAGAGGAGACCATGGCATGGACGCAGCGAGTGCGCCGCCGCGGTCCCGACCTCGCAACCGGCGAGCCGAGATCGCCCGCAACGCCGGTGAGCTGTTCAGCGTCCGTGGCTTCCACGCCGTCCGCATGGACGACATCGCCGAGGCGAGCGGCATCACCGCGCGGGCCCTCTACCGCCATTACGCCAACAAACAGGCCCTGCTCTCGCACGTTGTGCTCGAGGACCAGCAGCACGTCGTCGACACGATCACGACGCTGGTCGCGCAGCCGCCCGAGCAACGCGACCTCGACGCCACCCTCACCGCGCTCACCGAGGCCGCCTTGGACAGCCGCCGGCTCTCCCTGCTGTGGCAGCGCGAGGCTCGCCACCTCGACACCGAGGACTTCCGGTTGGTCCGGAGCCGGACACAGTGGATCGCAGAGCAGCTGGGCGAGCTCCTCCTGGCCGCCAGGCGCAGCGAGCTGGGCGGCGAGGTCGCCGACCTCCGCAGCTGGGTGATCGTCAGCATCATCTCCGGAGCCGGGTTCTATGACAGCCCGCTCCCCAGCCCCCGCCTGGCCCAGGAGCTCGCTCTGGCAAGCAGGCGGGTGATCGACGCCCCCGCGGCGGCCGCCGCGGGCGGGCCGCCGCAGGTCGCTGACCGCGCGCCGCTCGCCCGTCGCGAGCAGCTCATCGATGCGGCCGCGCGGGAGTTCCGCGCCAAAGGTTTCGCCGGCGTCGGCATCGACGACATCGGCGGCCGGGTCGGCGTCGTCGGACCGGCGCTCTACCGGTACTTCGACACCAAGGCCGACATCCTGGTCGCCGCGGTCACCCGGCTGCACGAGTGGCTGGCACTGGAGATGACCCGCGCCCTGCGCACCCCCGGCCCGGACGACGCGGTCCTCGGCCTGCTCGTCGAGGGCTACGTCCGCGTCGCACTCGACGCGACCGACCTACTCGCCGTCTGGCTCACCGAACGGCTCTACCTGCCCGACGCCGCGCGCGAGCGCGTCGATCGCATTCAGGCCGACTACGTAGCGGAATGGCAACGCTGGCTCACCGTCGCCCGCCCCGACCTCCCCGATGCCGACGCCGCGACGCTGGTCAAGACCGCCAAGACGATCGTCGACGACTGTGCGCGGATCCCTCACTTCAGGCGGTACCCGACGGTGGCACACGAGCTGTCGGGCGCGGCCCTCGCCGCACTCGGCCTCCCCCGTACCGATCGACCGCACCGTTAGCGATGGCGTTCGTGCACGCCTTCGCCCCCTTCTGCTTTCCGCAGCCGGCCGCGACGGCACCTGTGTCGTATGAGGCGTTCTCGGCCGTGAGCAGCGTCGCGCACACACACCACATCGGAGAACGTGGCTTCTCCCTGGTCAAGGTTCTGTGCCCTGCGAGCAACCGCGCCGCGTCCGATGGCGTGTCGTGGCACAGCTTCACCTCGGCAAGACCGCACCCTTGAAGCGCGTCGGAAGGGGTTGGGGTCACAACTGGGGTCACGACACCCGGCGTGTCGTGACAGAACAGAACACGACTGCCGTGCTGAACTGGGTGGGCGCGGCAGGGATTAACCCTGCGACCTATCGAGTGTAAAGCGCGTGGAATGTGCCTCTCGCGCCTACCAGTAACAACGCTGGCGCGAGATTCCTCTTGAACCCCTCCGGCAGCGCCCTGCAACGAAATTTCGTGTCATGAGTGGTGTCATGGGGTCAACCCTCCCGTGCACTTTCATCATTCTCTCACCAACATCGCGGATGCCCTCGTTGCGTCGTACCCGGGATGGTGCAGGGTGAGGCTTCGCGGCAGTAGCGAAACGCCCCCGGCAACCGAATGTTGCCCGGGGCGTCGTGCTACGCCTCTCCGATGATTGCGATGAGGTCGTGGGATTTCAGTGGCTGGTCACCAATCCTTGTCGGAGTAGAGGATCATCCCACGGATGTTCTTGTCGGCGACAAGGTCCTCGTAGCCCTGGTTGACCTGTTCGAGGTCGTAGGTGCTAGTGACCAGCTCGTCGAGCTTGAGCTTGCCCTCGCGGTACATGTCGAGGAGCCAGGGGATCTCGGTGCGGGGGCTGGTGCCGCCGAAGATGCCCCCCTTGATCGACTTCTGCAGAAGGGCAATCTCGTACAGCTTGAGCTTGACGTCGGAGTAGTCGCCCGCGCCCATGCTGGTGACGGCCATGGTGCCGCCCTTGCCCAGGATCTCCACTCCTTCGGTGATGTGCTCGCCGGCGATCTGACCGACGGTGATGATGACCTTGTCGGCCATCCGGCCCCTGGTCAGTTCGCGCACCGGCTCGAGCGCTGCGGCGAGGTTCGGGAAGGTGTACGAGGCGCCGAACATCTGGGCCTGCTCGCGCTTGAACGGACTGGGGTCCACGGCGATGACGCGGCGGGCACCCGCCGCGGCCGCGCCCTGGACTGCGTTGATCCCGACACCTCCCGTGCCGACCACCACCACGGTCTCGCCGGGGCGGGTGTCGGCGACGTGCACGGCAGACCCCCAACCGGTGGTGACGCCGCAGCCGACGAGGGCCGCCTTATCCAGTGGCAGGTCCTTCTCGATGCGCACAACGGAGGCCTGATGGACGGTCACGTAGGGGGCGAACGTGCCCAGCGCGCAGCAGGGCACCACTGGCTTGCCCTTCACGTGGACCCGGTAGGAGCCGTCGGAGATCGACTGGCCGTCGAGCAGATGGGCGCCGAGGTCGCAGAGGTTCTGCCGGCCCGTGGTGCAGTAGTGGCACTTGCCGCAGGACGGGATGAAGGCGAGGACGACGTGGTCTCCCTCGACCACGTCGGTCACCCCCTCGCCGACCTTGTCCACGACGCCGGCACCCTCGTGACCGCCGAGCACGGGGAAGAACGCCACGGGCAGGTCGCCGTCGGCGATGTGGAGATCGGAGTGGCACAGCCCGGAGCCGACGAGGCGAACGCGAACCTCGCCGAACTTGGGCTCACCGATGTCGATCTCTTCGATGACGTAGGGCTTCTTGACTTCCCAGGCGATAGCGCCCTTGGTCAACATGATGGGTCCTCCGGAACGAGCGCAGTCTCTACCGATGTCTCTGTTGATCTAGCGGAATGGCTGGCGGACCCACCCCTTGTCCCAGTCCGAGATCTGATGGATCCGTGCAGTGATCTCGGTGAAGTACCACCGGCCGTCGACCTTGCGGAACGCGTCCGTGTAGCTCCCGGTGATCAGGACGGCGTCCTTCTGGTCGGGGTCGCCTCCTCGGGTCAGCGTGCACGGGCAGACGAGGTACCAGGTGCCGGAGGCGGTCGTCCCGTCCTCGGAGATGACGACGCTCGGGGTCGCGGCGGTGTGGAGGGACCAGACGATCTGGTTGCTGACCGAGCTGAAGAACGCGTGGATCTCGTTCTTGCCCTGGTGGTGACCGAACACGTTCATCGACCAGAGGCCGTCGTCGGTGAACAGTGCGCAGATCGCGTCGGGGTTGTAGTTGTCGTCGCAGGCGAGTGTGTAGGCGGACTTCAGACGCTGGATCTCGTTGACGTCCTCGAGGCGTTGCAGGCGCTCCTCGACACTCATCTTGTTGGTCTGATCGGTGACGGTCATGCCGGCTCCTTCTCCTGGTCGCGATCTCTGGTGGCGCGGTTCAGCTCGGAATGAGCATGCCCCGGACCTCTTGCAGGGACAGGCCGTTGAGGTCGGAGACCTGGACGGTGGCGCCGTAGCGAATGGCGATGCGCAGGAAGGCGAAGCGCCAGGCATCGGCTTGGCGGACGAACCGGTGCTGGTAGGTCCCGATCAGGACCGAGGAGTTGCCGAGAATCTCGAAGAAGTAGGCGAGCGTGGTCGCCGTGTCGCCGTCGAGGTCGATCTTCATGTTCGTGCCGTGATGCCCGGTGTAGTACTGGCCGCGCTCGGGCGCGCAGTTGGCCTCGATCACGGGCTTGTAGAACTCGTCGATGATGGACTGCCGCCCGTGGTAGGAGCGGTCGGAGCCGGGCTGGACGGCGTCCAGACCCACCATCTCGAGGGTGGCGTCCTCGGTGAAGACGTCGGCGAGCGCCGGCCAGTCCGCCGAGTCCAGGGCGAAGAGGTAGTCGTACCACCGGTTGCGGATGGCTTCGAGATCCTCGAGCCGCTGGATGCGGTCAACGAGCGCGGTTTCCGTGGTCTGCGTCATTGCGACCTCTCAGGAACGAACGTTCGTGATGTGGTAGCGCGGATGGTAGGTCGGTGTGACCGGGATGACAAGAGGTGGGAGGCGCGAGCGCGGACGAGCAGTCAGTCGTGACGCGGGAGGGGGGCCTCGACCATCGCGAGGGCGTAGCGCGCGTGTTGTTCGGCGAGCTGGCCGCGGGACAGGGGGCCGTCGGGTCGGTACCACATGGAGATCGCCGCGCAGAGCGAGAGGATGCTGCGGGCGGCGTCTTCTGGGTAGGGGGTGCGGAACTCGCCATTCCCCGTGCCGTCGGCGATGATCCGTTCGAAGATCGCCTGCGTGGCGTCGCGGGCCTCGACGAGCCGCTCGCGCTGCGGTCCCTGCAAGTAGCGGATCTCCGTGGCGGAGACCAGCATCGCCAGCTGATGATCGACCACGAACCCGACGTAGGCACGGACGGCTTCCCGCAGCCGTGGCGCCGCCTCATCACCGGCGTCGGCCGTGGCCGTGATGACCCGCCGGAAGAGCTCGGCGTTGGCGTGGCGCAGCACCTCGGCGAGCAGGTGTGACTTCGACGGGAAGTAGTTGTACAGGTTGGACAGACTTGTGGCGGCAAGCCGGGCGATGTCTCGCATGGATGCCCCGTTGAAGCCTTGCTCCCCGAACGCGGCCAGTGCGGCGTTGAGGATCGCGGCCTCGTTCCGGCGCCCCGTGTCGGCGACGAGGATGGTCGGGGAACGGCCGTTCATGTGAAGGCACGTTAGCTGAGCTGTGGCCTTGACCACTACACCGCCGCGATGCTTGGGTGCCGGCGGCAAGAACGATCGTTCGTCGAGGAGGTGCACGTGTTCCCCGACGGGGCGGCGAAGGATTTGTCGAAGACCGGCCGCCGGTTCGAGGAGTTCACGGTCGGGGAGCGCTTCACGAGTGCGCCCCGGACCGTCACGGCCACCGACCTCGCGGAGTTCACCCGGCTCTCCGGCGACGACCACCCGCTGCACACGGGCCCGGACGGCATCCTGCAGGGCCCGTTCGGCCTGGCCGTCGCGATGGGCCTGCTGCAGTCCCTCGGTCTGCACGGCTCGGCGATCCGCGGGCTGCTCGACACGCACTGGAGCTACCGGCTCCCGCTGCGCGTCGGCGACACGGTGCACCTGGAGATGACGGTCGTGCGCTGCCGGCGCACCCGCAAGGGCGACCGCGGCGTGGTCACCCGGCACATGCGGCTGGTCGACGAGCAGGGCCGCACCGTGCAGGAAGGCACCACCGCCGCGCTGGTCGACGCCGCGGGCCCGGGCCCCGATCCGGTCGGCCGCGCCTTCGGCACCGTCGCGTGGGGCGAGGCGCTCGTCGCCGGGCTGGCGCCGGAGTTCGCCGAGTCGCTGGCCACCTGGGACGGGGCGGTCGGGCTGCGCGCCGGCGAGCACGAGGTCTGCCTGCGGGTCTACCGCGGCAAGGTCATCGAGGTGGCCTCCCGCGCGGCGCTGGGCCCCACGTTCACCGTCGAGACCGACGAGCTCACCTGGACCGAGCTGGTCACCGCCCCGGCCAACGAGTTCACCCGCTTCGCCATGTCCGGCCGGTTCGGGATGCGGGGCAACGGCTACGAGTACCTGCGCCTGACGAGGGCCCTGCACCTGATCGTCGACGCGGCCCGGGGGATCGCATGAGGTACATCGGGATCGGCGGCGCGCTGGCGTTCGTCGAGGAGCACGGGGCGGGCGGGCAGGACGCAGCCGGCACGCCCGTGCTCTGCCTGCACACCGCGGGGCAGAGCGGGGTGCAGTGGCGCCACGTCGCGCCGGCGCTCGCCGCCCGCGGCTTCCGGGTCGTCGTGCCGGACCTGCCCGGCCACGGCCGGTCGGAGCCCGCGCCCGGCGGCCCGGTGACCGACCTGGGCGACTACGCCGCCTGGTGCCTCGAGCTGATCGACGCGCTGGGGCTGGCGCGCCCGTACGTCGTCGGCTGCTCGATCGGCGGGAAGATCACGCTGGACCTGGCCGCGCGCGCGTCGGACCGGCTCGCGGGCGTGGTGGCGATGGCGGCGAACGCCTGGACCGGCGGCACGCCCTCGGAGCGGGGGCTGCGCCGCGAGCTGGCCGACGTCGCCGCCCCGAGCCGGACGGACCGGACCTACCTGGGGACGCTCGCCGTCGTCGGGCGGTCGGTGCCGGCCGAGCGGGCCGAGCTGATCGCGACCATGCACCGCCGCGAGGACCCGGCGATCTCGAACTCGGACCTGATCGGCTGGACCACGCACGACCTGCGCGAGCGCCTCGGCGGGGTGACCTGCCCGGCGCACCTGGTCGTCGGCGCGGACGACCTGTGGGTCCCGGCCGCCGGCACGGCCGCGGCGGCCGCGCTGATCCCCGGCGCGCGGTGCACGGTGCTCGACGGGATCGGGCACTATCCGATGGAGGAGATCGAGGGCTTCGACGGCGTGCTCGCGGGCTGGCTCGCCGAGCTCGGGAACGAGGTGGCGGCATGAGCGAGGTGGCGGCATAACCGCCGATGCCCCCGCCCAACACGGCCTCGTAACCTCACAGAGCCTCTGAATGACATGACCCTGATCAGCGGTCGGCGGGTTGGGTTGCTCGGTCGGCTTCCGCCGCCGCTTCGCGGCCGATCAGTCAGATGCTCTCTTCGAGAAGTAGCTCAGCGCATGATCTTCGGGCCGACGAGCCATCCACCCTCAGCGGGCAGGCCCCTATGATGCTGCTCACAGCTGTCAGTTGCTTCGAGCCGGATCGGCCACCACACCGACCACATCGGGAGGCAGCCATGAGCGTCACGCTTCGCGGCGTCAACCTCGGGTTCATGGGGCTCGACAAGTCCCTGCTGGTCAACAAGGCGGAACATGCCGGGACGACCTATCAGTGCCCGGCCATCGCCTACATCGTCGAGACTCCGCAGGGACGGATTCTCTGGGAGACCGGCCTGTCCGCACGGTGCTCGGACGAGTGGCTCGCCGAGTGGCAGCAGGTGGTGGATCTCGGCGCCGTCACGCCTGAGGCGTGCCTGGAGCTGCGGCTCAAGCAGCTGGGCCTGGGAGCGGATGACTTCCGCTTCGTCGTTCAGGGGCACCTGCACACCGACCATGCCGGCGGCCTGCGTCTGTTCGAGGACGCCGGCGCCGAGATCGTCGTGCACGAGGACGAGTATGCCCACGTCATGGGCCTGGATACGGACAAGGACTTTTTCGCCCGCGTGGACTGGGCCTTCCTCGGCAACAAGAAGCCGACCCTGATCTCGGGAGGCTCGACAGAGCTCGCCGACGGGGTGCGCCTGGTTCACTTGCCGGGCCACACCCCGGGCCAGATGGCCATGGAAGTGAACCTGGAGACCACCGGCACTGTGCTGCTGACCTCCGATGCGCTCTACCACCACGAGAACTACGTCGAGCCCACCGGTGAACCCCAGATCTACTGGGACATCGAGAAATGGCGCTCCTCGCTGGCCTCGCTTGGCCAGATGGCACGCGAGACCGACGCCTGGCTGTTCCCCGGGCACGACGAAACAGGGATTCAACACTTCAACGGGCGTAAGGAGCTGAAGACGATCCGGTTCGACGAGGGCTACACCTACGCCTAGCGGCGCCGACCGACAAGGAGAATCCGGTGATCGAGATCGGGGTATTCCACAACGGGGCATCCGACCTGCCTGCGAAGGAAGTGCCGTGGAACGGCACGGGCGTGGTCGTCAACGACGGCGACCTACCCGCCACGCACGAGTCGGCCCAGCGCACCATCGTCAACCAGGTCCGGCAGGGCGTCCTCGCCGACCAGCTGGGTTTCGACTACTGGTTCCAGACCGAGCACCACTTCCAGCCCGAGGGCGCCGAGCTCAGCCCGAATCCGCTGCTCGGCGAGGCTGCGATCGCCGCGCGGACCAAGAGGATCAGGCTGGCGCAGGCGGCGAACATCATCACCTGGTGGCATCCGATCCGGATCGCCGAGCAAGCCGCCATGCTCGACGTGATCAGCGGTGGCCGACTCGAATTCGGCATCGGCCGCGGCTACCAGCCGCGCGAGAACGAAACGTTCGGCTGGCCCTATGGCTCCACCATCCAGGACCAGGAACGCAACCGCGCCTACTACGAGGAAGCCTACGAGATCATCCTCAAGGCTTGGACCCAGGACTCGTTCTCGCACCACGGCGAGTTCATGTCGCTCCCGCCGTCGTACACGAAGTGGAACCACAAGCAGACCCTGGCCTACTTCAGCCAGAAGGGCGTCGGTCGTGAGCTCGACGAGGTGCTCAAGGTCGGCGCGCCGGACATGTACTCCGGGGGCAACCCGGTGCAGGCGACCACCACGAAGCTCCTCGAGTTCTCCGTGTATCCGCAGCCGTTGCAAAAGCCGTATCCACAAATGTGGGAGCCGTTGACCAGCCCCCGATCGGTCAAGTGGGCGGCCGAGCGCGGTATCAACGGCTACTTCATCGTCGAACCCAACTCCCGACTCCGCAAGAACATCGACCTGTACTACGAGGCCGCCGAGGCAGCCGGGTGGCCCGACCGCCAGGATCGTGGCCAGTTCAAGCGAGGCTGGGACGCGGAGAAGCATCGCGGAGTCGTTACGTGCCGGTACATCCACGTTGCCGAGAAGGGACTCGGGGACCTGGACCGAGCCGCGCGGGCCATGGAGCTGCAATGGGACTACTACGGACCGTTCGGCTTCGCCGCTGTACTGGCCGAGGCCGACGAACCGTTCTACGACCTGAACATGAAGGTCACCGCCGACCTGCTCCGCGAGAAGAAGGTGGCCATCCATGGGTCGAAGCAGTACGTGATCGACTCGATCATGGAGATCAAGGAGCACTGCGGCTACGACGACTTCATGTTCAACGCCTGGTTCGAGCTCGGCGGCTTCCACGGCGACGAGATCGAGGCCCAGATGGGCTACTTCGCCGAGGAGATCATGCCCGTGCTACGCCGTGAGTGCGGTGGCTCGCCTGAACTGCCCACAAGCACCGTCAACCTCGACGTCGCACCGAAGGCGGTAGCGCAAACCTGATCGCTAGCCGGCACACCTGCAGCCGAAGGACCGTATGTGGTCGCTGTTCCGGGCGGGCCCCGCCCGCCCGGAGCCAGGCCTTAACCTGCCCCGGGAGCGGGGCGTCTTCAGACTGTCAGCAGCGATGGCGGTTTTGGGTCTTGGCCTTCGCATCGGCTCAAGGCTTTGCGACCAGCCTGCTTGGGAACAGAGGCGGGTTCGACACCCGGAGAAGAACGAGGTGGGCGCCCAGGCACCTGGACGAATCTCAGTGCTGGCAGGGGGACGCGGTGGCGCCCATGTCGACGTCTCGGGTCTCCGGGCCGAGGAGCGCGCCGACTGCGATGAGCAGTCCGCCGATCGCCATCAGGATCGCCGAGGCGTAGGTAGGGCTGAACAGGTCGCCGAGGCCCACTAGGTAGTAGGCGTAGAACGCGGGGATCACCAGGGCGAGACTGTAGCCGATGCCGTATCCGGTGGATCGCAGCGCGGCGGGGAATCGTTCCGTCATGTAGGCGGCGATGGGGCCGAAGGCGAGGATCCCCACCACGAAGGCCACGGTCAGCAACAGGACGGCCAGGCCGAAGCCGGGCGCGATGGCCGCCGCGAGCAGTGCGGAGGCACCGGCACCGACGACGGCGACGAGTAGTCCCACTCCGATGTAGAAGGGTCGCCGACCGATGCGCTGGCTCAGCAGCCCGGCCAGTGGGTAGGTCACGGCGCTGGCGGCGGAGGCGATGATCAGGGCGACGGTCAGCTGGGTCGGGGTGAGGCCGGCGACCTTGGAGGTGAGGCCGGGAAGGACCGAGGCGGAGATGTTCAGGGCGATCCAGATCCCGGTCATGAGAACGAAGACCTGGAGCAGGCTGCGCCGGTTGGTGCCGGTGAACAGTTGGCGCAGCGGGGACACGCGCTTGGCCGCGGGTTCTGCGTTCTCCCACGCCTGGGACTCGGGAACCTGGCGGACGAAGTAGACGAGGAAGGCGACCGCGAGCCCGGCCCCGATGAAGAACGGGATCCGCCAGCCCCACACGGCATAGGGCGAGTCCCCCGCGCCGGCGGGGAAGATCTGCAGCAGCAGGAGGGTGAGCGCGGAGATCAGGCACAGCGCCCCGGGAGAGGTCATCGTGATCAGTCCGCTGGCCAGGCCGCGCCGGCGTTTCGGTGTCCACTCCATGGCGAGGGGGATCGCCGCGGTGTACTCACCTCCCAGGAACACCCCGTCCACCAGGCGCAGCAGGATCAGCAGGCCGATGCCCCAGAGCCCGACACTGGCATACCCCGGCAGCAGCCCGATGAGCAGCGTCGTGACCGCGATCCCGACGATGGCGATGATCGTCGCCTTGCGGCGGCCGGTGCGGTCCGCGATCACCCCGAAGATCGCGGCCCCGATCGGTCGACCGATGAGCGTGGCCGTGAAGACGAAGGCGGCGATGATCGCGGCCGTGCCTGCGTCGGGGTTCTTCGGCACGAAGAAGCTCATGGCGGGCGCGAGCACGATCACGGGCAGGTAGATGTCGAACTGGTCGACGAAGTAGCCGACGATGCCGCCGACCAGGGCACGGCGACGGTTGGCGGAGTCGTCCGTGTCGGCAGCCGGTGGATTCAGGTTCGGGATGTGGGCGATCTCGGTCATGGGTGTCTCCGGAGTGGACCGAGCGTTTCCGAGTAGCGGCAACGCTGCGCGCGGGAACCGAGCGGCCGACGGCCGTCGGGCGTGGCCGCGACCCGGGCCTTTGAAGCCGGGACCGGGGCCATCAGTGTGCGGTCAGAGCAGGTCGGTGAAGTCCTGCGGGAAGTGGTGTTCGCCCCCGAGCTCCTTGCTTAGCTCGTAGGCGGTACCGGCGAGGTCGCGCCACGCGGGGCCGGGTGTCTCGACGGGCAGGGTGCGTGCGGTGCCGATCACGGCGATGGTCGCGCAGATCCCTGACTCGTCGAAGACGGGCGCCCCGACGGCGGTGATGTCCGAGTCCAGGATGTGGGTGGACGCCAGACCCGTCTCCCGGGCGCGCTCCACCCCCTCGACCAGGGCCCGCCGCCCCGCGCCGGCCACGGAGGCCACCAGCCGGTCGGCCCGCAGCTGGTCGGCCATGAACGCCAGGAAGACCTGACACTGGGCCGAGTCGACCGGGAGTTGGTGGCCGACCCGCACCGACACGACCACGGGATTGCTGTTGTCCTCCTCGACCCGGGCGACAACAGGTCCGCTCGCCCCCCACAGGCTCAGGGCCGAGGACAGCCCGGTCGTGCGGGCCAGGCCCACCAGGTGCGGAGGGGCCAGCTCGACAACGGCGCGCCTGCCCAGCGAGAAAGCCCCGAGCTGGACGAGCAGCCCACCGGGCACGAAGGCCGACCCGTCGCGGCTACGCTCCAGCAGTCCTGCCGACACCAGCGAGGCGAAGTAGCGGTGGGTCGTGGTGCGATTCAGACCCAACGCGGCGGCGGCGTCCGCCACCGTCAGCGTCGGACGGTCCGGGCGGAACAGCCCGAGGATCTGACTTGCGCGCGTCACGGCCTGGATGTCTCCCTGCGACGCATCCGCGCGCCTGGCTGCCGACTCCGTCATCGCCATCCGTTCGTCATGTGAACCGTGAGTTCGTCATACGGTAGGGACTCGGGTTGTTCACTGGCAAGCCCTACGCCGGAGAAGTGCATCTCACACCCCGGCCTCGCCTGGTTGCCGTGGTTGGCGAGCGTGTGTCACGCTGGCATTGTTCACGAAGCGAACTTTGAGTCGCACGATGTGAACGATAGCGGCGGTGATGCCCTCCGGGGCGGCCGACGTCTCGGACATCGTGATCGGCCTCGAGTACCGAGGAGCCTGCCATGGCCTATGGCCCAGACGACCCCCGCAGCCAGCTGAGCGCGTCGCCGGTGCGCGCCGCGGAGCCGAACGCGCCCGCGCAGTACGTCGACTTCACCGCGCTGGCACCGGACGAGATCAGCGATCAGGGCAGCCGCACCTGGTGGGTGCGGGGGCAGAACTTCGCGTTGGCCTACACCCACGCTCGGGCCGGGGAGGCCCTGCAGCGCGGCGGCCAGCCGGACGAGTACGTGGTGCTTTTCCCGCACGACAGTGCCGTCGCCAAACTCACCGCCGCCAGCGACGAGGCCGCCGTGCAGGGGGCCGCCATGGTCGTGGTCCCGGCCGGGGACAGCCGCGTCGAGGTCACCACGGACACCGCGGTCGTGCGGCTGTTCTCCGCGGCCTCGCCCGAGTTACTGGCCCGCTGCCGCAACCACGCCGACTACGTCGAGCCGCACCCCAACGTCGCCGCGTTCGCACCCTGGCCGGCTCCCGTCGACGGACCGGCGCTGCGCGTCTACCCGGTCGCCGCGCACCCCTATGAGCAGGGCCGCTTCGGTCGGCTGTTCCGGTGCAGCACCTTCATGGTGAACCTGTTCGACCCCGACTTCGGCCCGCGCGACCCCGCCAAGCTCTCCCCGCACCACCACGACGACTTCGAGCAGTGCTCGCTTGCCGTCGACGGCCAGTACGTGCACCACATCCGCAACCCGTGGACCCCGGACATGGCCGACTGGCGCGAGGACGAACACGTGCACGTCGCCAGCCCGTCGGTCGCAATCATCCCGCCACCGTCCGTGCACACCAGCCAGTCCGTCGGCCAGGTCCGCAACCAACTCATCGACATCTTCTGCCCGCCCCGGCACGACTTCTCCGCCAAGCCCGGCTGGGTGATCAACGCCGCCGAGTACCCCGTGCCGGAGCAGTCATGACCACCTCGTTCCGCGAGCTACTCGCCTCGCTCCACCGAACAGCACTCGGCACCTGGGTCAAACTGCCCACCGTCGACAGCGTCGAGCTGCTGGCCCACGCCGGCTTCGACTTCCTCGTCGTGGACATGGAGCACTCCCCGCTCGACGTGCTCACCGTGCACCACTTGCTCGGCGCGGCGCACGGCTGCGGGCTGCCGGCCCTGGTCCGCGTGCCGGACCGAACGCCGTCGACGATCTCCCGGGTCCTCGACTCCGGGGCCGCAGGAGTGCTCGTCCCCCACGTCGACACCGCGACCGACGCCCGGGCCGTCGTCTCCGCCGGCCGATTCCCGCCGCACGGCACCCGCGGCTACGGCCCCACCGTCCGCGCCGGCGCCTGGGGCGCCGACGTGCCCGGATACCGCGCCTCCGACAACGAGACCGCCGTTGTTCCCCAGCTGGAAAGCCGGGAAGCCATCGACGCCGTGCGCGAGATCGGCGCAGTCGACGGGCTCGCCGCACTCTTCGTCGGGCCCGCCGACCTCGCCGTGGCCACCGGGCTCGCCGCTGGCTCGCCCGAGTTCGCCGCCCTGCTCGACGACGTGGCCAGCGCCGCGAAGGAACTGGTGCTCCCGCTCGGCACCGCCGTCGGCACCGCAGCGGCGGCGCGCGAGCTCGCCGCCCACCACGACTTCGTGATGATCTCCAACGACGCCTCGATGCTCGGCCAGGCCGCACGCACCCTCGTGGCCGACGCCAGCGGCCGCTGACCAGACATCCACGGCACCTTGAAGACCTCTCAACCGCCGGCCACCGGCGAGATCGGACAAGGAACGACCATGACCACAGAAGCGATCGACCAGGTCCTCGACGGGCTCGTCGACATGCACTGCCACTCCGGGCCCTCCCCGATGCCACGCGAGTTCGACCACGCCGGCGGCGCCCGCGACGGCTGGGAACGACTCCGGATGCGCGCGATGGTCGCCAAGTGCCACCACCACAACACCCAGATGGACGTGCTCGCCCAGCGCCCCCTGCTGGCCGACATCCCGACCGAGGTCATCGGCGCAGTCGCGCTCAACTCCACCGTCGGCGGCCTGAACCTCGCCCAGGTCCAGCTCTGCCTCGGCCTGGGCGGCAAGGTCGTCTACCTGCCCACCGTGTCCTCAGGCCGGCACATCGACTGCCACGCCGAAAACCTCGGCTTCCCCACCCCGACCGTGAAGCTGACCGCCCAGCGCATCGAGGTCGTTCGCGACGGCACGGTCGTCCCCGAGCTCGAGCCGATCTTCGACCTGATCGCCGAACACGACGCCGTCCTCAACGGTGGACACCTGCACCCCGACGACATCAGCGCCTGCTTCGCCGCCGCACGCGAGCGCGGGGTCCGCAAGTTCGTCGTCTCC
The DNA here is from genome assembly GCF_050948485.1 of Pseudonocardia halophobica. NCBI lineage: Bacteria > Bacillati > Actinomycetota > Actinomycetes > Pseudonocardiales > Pseudonocardiaceae > Pseudonocardia > Pseudonocardia halophobica. The sequence continues at coordinate 5,132,969 of NZ_CP192046.1, forward strand.
CATCCCGACTTCGTCATCGGAGCCGATCCCCGACAGTGCTCCAGCTACATCGAGCACGGCGCGCTGATCGAACACGAACTCCACATGTACGACCCGGGCGCGAAGATGCGCTGGCCCGTCGAGCAGCTGATGAACTGGATCACCGCACTCGGCCCCGAGAACACCCTGATTGGGTCTGACCTCGGTCAGGCCGGATTCCCCCGCCCGGTCGACGCCTTCCGCCGAGTCGCCGAAGCCCTCCTCGACCTCGGTCTGCCCGAGAAGGACCTCCGCCGCATCGTGCACGACAACCCGCGCGAACTGCTGTCGCTTACCGACTAAGCAGGGCAGCTGCCAAATCGGCCGCACGCCGGAGGGTGTCGGTCCCCGGCACCGTACGGACGTCCTATTTCAGCGGTGCCGCGCACGCGGTCAGTCCCGCCCGTCCTAAGCCGGCGATGTTCACCCCGGTCTGAGAAGTGCGGCCAGCTGCGGCACGCCGACGCTCGGCGTGTCGTGACTCAACCGCACCTGGCGTCTGCCGCACACTGGAGCGCGATCGAAGGAGGTGGTGTCACAACTGGTGTCATGACACTGGCGTGTCGTGACAGAACTGAACAGCTCTGCCGTGCTGAACTGGGTGGGCGCGGCAGGGATCGAACTTGCAACCGCTCGGGTGTAAAGAGCGCACTACCTCCCTCTCAGGCCTCCTACCAGCGGAAACGCTCCCGCCTGATTCCCCTGTAACCCCTAGGTCAGCACCTCTGAACGGGATCTCGTGTCATCAGTAGTGTCACGCCGTCGGCTCGGACGAGCGCGAAGAAGCGTGGCCTCGTGACCCTCCAGCGGACGTGGTTCACAGGTCTCGCACGATCACACGACCGCTGCCGGTCCTGGGGAACGACGTGTGCTCTCGGATCTCGTCGGGGACTCCACGGCGGCCGAGGTGCTCGCAGCACCAGGAGCGGAAGGCCCGCTCCTCGTAGCCAGCAGCCGGGATCACGTGGGCGACCACGACGGCGTCGAGGGTCTCGTCCGGACGGGCTGCTACGGCGACGTCGTGCACCAGCGGACACGCCTGCAGGTCGATCTCCAGCGCGTACGTCGACAGGTTCTCGCCGCCCCGCCGGATGATGTGCATGCCGCGGCCGCGGAACTCGAAGCGGCCGTTCGGGTGCCGGACCATGATGTCGCCCGTCCGCAGCCATTCGCCGTCGACGAGGGTCGCAGCGGTGGCATCGGAAGCGTCGAGGTAGCCGAGCATGAGCGTGTTGCCCGGTCTCCCGCGGACCCACAGCTCCCCCGGCTCGCCGTCGGAGGCGTCGGAACCGTCGTCGCGGACCAGGCGGAGGCCGTCGACGCCGAGGAACGGGCGACCGATCGTTGCGCGGTCATCAAGTTCCCACGGCGACCCGCCGAGGACGCCGGTCACGGACTCGGTCTGTCCGTAGATCTGGCGCGTGTGGATCCCCGGGACCAGCCGGTCCCACTCCTGCCAGTCCGCGCTGCTCAAGGTCATTCCGTAGTGGACGGCACGGAGCGGACCCGGGTCGACCGGTTGTCCCGAGCCGACGGCGCGGTGCAGCGCCATCCGCATGGGCGGGGCGACCATCGAGGCGATCGTGGCGCCGGTGCGACGGGCGGCGTCGAACCAGGTGCTCGCGCTGAAGCGGGGCACGATCGCGATCGAGCCGCCCGTGACGAAGGGCGGGGCGCACAGGTAGAGCTGTGCGTTGGTGTGGAAGAACGGCGAGCAGAGATAGTGCCGGTCGGTGCTCAGGTAGCCGCCGTTGCGTGCGAGGCGTTCGGCGGACATGACGTAGTTGCGGTGGGTGAGTTGCACCAGCTTCGGGGCGCCGCTGGTGCCGGAGGTCGGCAGCAGCCCCGCGACGAGGTCGGGCGTGGCGGAGGGGAGCTCGCTGCCCGCCGGGCCGAGGTCGGTGGGACAGGCGGTGGTCCACAGCTCCTCGTCGGTCGGGACCAGTAGCCGCGTCGACACCCCTGCCCGGGCGATGGCGTCGGCGACGAGGCCGGCATTGGACATAGCCGCGACGACGGCGACCGGCCCGGTCGCCCGGAGAGCCCTCTCGACGGCGAGCAGCCCGGAGTCCGGGTCGATCACCTGCACGACTGCGCCGTTGGCCGGGATCGCCAACCACAACGCCACCGTCAGCGGGCTGTTGGGCAGGGCCAACACCACGCTCCGCCCGTCCTGCACGCCGATCCCCGCAAGCCCGCGCCGAAGATCGTGGACATCGGTGGCGAGGCGCTCCCAGGTCACCGTGCCCGGCTTCGCGGGTCCAGCAGGGTCGCGGAGGTGGACCAGGGCGGGCTCTCTGGGCCGCAGGACCGCCCACTGGTCGAGCAACCCGTGCAGGGTGCGGTCCGAGCTGACGTCGTGTCCGGCCATTCTCAGTCCCGGAGGGCCTCTCGGTGGGCCGCGGTTTGCCGCAGTGCCAGCAGGGTCGCGAGCGTGACGAGGCTGCAGGCGATCGTGTACCAGGCCGCGGCCAGCGAGTTGCCCGTCGCTGAGACGATCGCGGTGATGATGAACGGGGCCGTTCCGCCGAACAGCGCCACCGACAGCGCGTAGGCCAAGGAGACTCCGGTGACCCGCGTGCGCGTCGGGAACCGCTCGGACAGCAGCGCCGGTAGCGGTCCGCCGACCAGGCCGATGAGCACACCGGCCACGACGAGGGCGACCAGAGCGGCACCGAAGCCGCCGCGGAGCATGAGGAACAGCGGGTAGGACAGCACCAGGGTGCCGACGGTGCCGACGAGCATCACGGCGCGACGGCCGACGCGGTCCGACCACGCACCCGCGAAGGGGACGACCAGACCCGCGACCGTGCCGTTGATCAGGGTGAGCACGTAGGACTGCTCCAGCGACATCCCCAGGGTCTTGGACAGGTAGGTCGGCATCAACACCATGAACGTGTATCCGGTGCAGGAGTAGACGACGACGATCCCGACCGTGGCCAACACCTGCCGCAGTAGCCCCGGTTCTCGCGCGGCCTCTGTCGCAGGCGTCGGCGTGATGGGTGACGCGGCAGTCGCGGCGCGGAACGACGGTGTCTCGTCGACCCGCATCCGCAGGTAGAGCGCGATGAGTCCCATCGGAGCGGCGACGAGGAAGCCGATGCGCCAGCCCCAGGAGGTTAGGGCGTCGTCGGGGAGGACGGCGATCAGCACGGTCGCCATCCCGGCGCCGAACACGAACCCGATCACCGTGGTGAAGAACGACCACGAGCCGTAGAGCCCACGTCGGCCTGGCGGTGCGTACTCGGCCATCAGCGACACCGCACCACCGAACTCGCCGCCTGCCGCGAGTCCCTGCACCACCCGCAGCACGGTGAGCAGCAGCGGCGCCCAGACGCCGATCGTCGTGTAGGTGGGCAGGACCCCGATCAACGCCGTAGCCCCGGACATCAGGGTGATGATCAGGACGAGCACCGGACGACGTCCCGCTCGGTCGGCGAAGCGGCCGAACACGGCCGCGCCGACGGGCCTGAGGAAGAACGCCAAGGCGAACAGCGAGAAGGTGGCCAGCAGGCCCGCCACGCCGTCGCCGGTCGGGAAGAAGAGCCCGGCGATGACGGGCGCCATGTAGCCGTAGAGCGCGTACTCGTACCACTCGACGAGGTTGCCGATGGAGCCCGCGACGAGCGCGCGCCGCGAGGCGCGCACGTCGATGACCTGGCACGTGGATGTGGCGTCGTTGGTGGCCGCCATCTCGGTCATGGTGTTCTCCGCTGTGGGGCGCCATCAGGCGGTGATGCTTGTCGGTGACGGGTTGAAGACGATGACGCCGCAGGCCTGTTCCCGGCGTGCTTGTCGGCGTTCGCCCTGGTCAAGCGTGCTCGAGCGGGAGGGCGGTGTCGATCTAGTCGAACTCGATGTGGCGATGGGAGGAGCGAGTGGGGGCGGGCCTGACCTGGACCCGCCCCCCGCGCCCACTCGTACTCAGCGGCCCGAGGAGCTGAAGGGCAGCTGGATCTTCGGAGCGACCTCCTGCGCGATGAGCTGCAGGGACTGGAACCACGGGGACGGGTCGTCCATGTAGTCGTGGGACTCGACCTGCAGGGTGCCCCACCCACCGGTGAACTCGTAGAGCGTGTTGAGCTTGTCGATCACGGTCTCCGGGGAGCCGACGACCCACACGTTGTCGCAGATCCACTCGAGGTCGACGTCGCCCGGCTCGGCGCCGGCGTCCTTGATGTAGCCCTCGAGCATGCCGAAGCGCTCCCAGATGGGCCACAGGTACCGCTCGAAGGCGTACCCGATGCCGCCCTCCATAGCGAGCTTCTTGGCCTCCTTGTCGGTGTCAGCCACGAACACCGTCTGGGAGACGTGGTACTTGGACCGATCCGGGGTGTGCCCGTTCTCCAGTGCGGCCTTCTCGTAGGTCTCCCAGTGGGTCTTGAGGATCGAGGACCCGGAGTAGATCGAGACCGGCATGAATCCGCGCTCGCCGGCGAACCGGATCGACGGCGAGTTCACCGACAGCCCGGTCACGGCGATGTCGAGCTTGCCGCCCCAGGGGCTGAAGTCGGCGAGCTTGTGGTCGTCGTGGCCGAGGCCGTCGTCGACCTCCTCCGGGTAGCCGGCATTCCAGAACTCGCCCTCATGGAAGAACGGCTCGCGCTTCCAGATCTTCTCCATGATCTCGAGCGACTCGCGGACCCGCTTCGGGTTGTTCTGCAGGTCGGTGATGCCGTGCAGGTACGACGCCTGCGGGTACGCCCCCGCGCCCACACCGAGGAAGTAGCGGCCCTCGAGGATCTGGGACAACCAGCCCACCTGGATCGCCAAGTCGGCGGGGTGGTGGTGCGGAAGCAGATGGGCCATCGGAGCGAACTTGATCCGCTCCGTCTGCGTGGCCGCCGCCGCGATGACCAGCTCCGGGGTGGGGATGCACTCCCATTTCTGGGTCGCGTGTTCGGCCACCATGAACTCTGTCAGCCCGGCCTGGTCCGCCTGACGAGCGTTCTCCAGCGCCCACTCGAAGGTCTGCCGGCTGGTGCGCTCCGGGCGCATGTACGGGATGTGGATGAGACCGGAATCCATCTGTTCTGTGCTCCTCGTTGCTGGACGTCGTCGTTCAGGTGCGGGGTTTCCGGAGGGGTCAGCCGCCGAAGAAGATGTCCTTGGCGTGCTGGGTGTCGAGGTACTCGTGCACCTCGGCGATGCGCCCGTCGGGCGCGACGCGGAACAGGAAGTGACAGCGCGGCTCGTAGACCCGGCCGTCCTTCAGCTCCGCGTACGAGTCGGCCTCGACGGCCACCGAGTCGCCCTCGGCGACCATCGAGCGCGGGGTGATCCTCAGCGGGGCGACGTAGACGTCGGCGACTCCCCCGATGAGCTGCCCGAACCCGGCCTTGTCGTAGGAGCCGGACATGCCCTCGAGCTTCCCCGAGACCCACCAGATGACGTCGTCGGTGAGGGCGGCGAGGGTCTTCTCGGGGTTCCCCTCGGAGAAGATCTCCAGGAACCGGGTGACGGCGGCCTTGTTGTCCTCGGTGCTCGGCATCGTTGCCTCCTCGGATGAGCGGTTCGGATCAGACGAGGGTTCCGTCTGGGGCCTTGCTGGAGAAGCGGGGGGCGACCTCCTCGGCGAACCGGACCAGCTCGGCGTTCTGCCGCTCCGGCTCGAGGTGCCCCTGACCGAACATGAGGAAGCACTCGTCGAACCCGAGCCGCTCGTGGGCCTGCTCGATCTGCCGGGAGATGTCGTCCGGGGTCCCGATCAGGACGTTGGGGAACTGCTGGCCGTGTGGGATGAACCACTTGTCCCAGAACCAGCGGTGCTCGGCCTCGAGCTCCTGCGCCTCTTCCTTCGAGTCGGTCAGGATCAGGAATCCGCCCCAGGCGCCGACGTCCTCCCGCTTCACGTCCCGCCCCGCCTTCTTGGCGGTCTCGGTGTAGCGGTTCCACAGGGCGTCGCAGAAGTCGAGGTCGTTGGCGAACACGATCTGCTTGCCGCCCTCGCGGGCCCACATGTCCACCGTGCGCATGGAGTAGGCGAACGCGCCGTAGAGCTTGGGGTGCGGGTCGGTGTAGGGACGCGGCGCGATGCCGATCTCCCGGACGACGCCGTTCTCGTCCTGCCCGGCGCCGAACTCCGCGTAGCCGGGGTGCCCGGCCGAACCGCCTTCGGGCGGGTACTCCCAGTACTTGCCCTTGTGGGAGAACATGGAGTTCTCCCAGGCTTTCTTCACGATCTGGACGGACTCCTCGAAAATCTCGCGGTTGATCGCGTCCTGCTCGTTCTTGGCCTTGGCGTGGGTGACGTTGGTGGCCCCGATGCCCCGGACCGCGGCGTAGGCGTCGACCCAGCGGGCGTGGTAGCCGCGGGTGAACCCGACGATCAGCCGGCCCCGCAGCATGTGGTCCAGCGTCGCGATCTCCTCGGCGACCCGGACCGGATTGTGGGTCGGGAGGACGTAGCCGAGGATCCCCGCCTTGAGCCGCTGGGCGTGCAGGCCGACATAGGCGGCCAGGATGCCCGGGTGGTTCGTGATCTCGAACCCCTCGACCTGGAGGTGGTGCTCCGGCGAGCAGTAGGCGTCGTAGCCCAGTTCGTCGGCGAGCTTGATGTAGCCGACCATCTCCTCGAGGAACCGCTGGTAGAGGTCACCGCGCTGGCCGGCCATGCCGGCCTCGAGCTCGTGCCGGCGTCCGATCACGCCGGTCTGCATCAAACTGAATCTCACAAGAGCCGTCTCCTCGGTGGTCTTCTCCGGTGCAGGTGTCAGGCGACCTCGCCGGACGGCGTGCCCGGACGGCCGATCCGGACCGTCTCGCCCAGCAGGCCCTCGAGGGCCGCTCGGACCGGTGCCGGATTGTGCAGGTGCCGGATCGACCGGACACCCAGGTCGTCGAGGACCGCTGCCACCAGTGCGGGGTCCAGGGGGCCGCAGAGCGCCTCCAACCTGCCGATGCAGGCGCCCTGTTCGCGTAGCGCGCGGTGCGGGTCGGCACCGGAGCGCAGGTAGACGATCACTCCGCAGCGCGTCACCGCCACCTCGCGCATCGCAGCGTCGAGCCTGCGCGCACAGCCGCAGCGCAAGGACCCGAACACGTCGCCCGGCAGGCATTCGACGTGAACGTGCACGGGAACCTCGATCGCCGCGGCGACATCCCCTGCGACCAGCGCGAGGTGCTCACCACTGTCCGGGACACCGCGGTACCCCACGGCGCGGACCGTCCCGCTCATGGTCGGCAGGCGGGCCGCGGTGACCCGCTCGACCCGGGTCTCCCGGCGCCGGCGGTACGCCGCGAGGTCCTCGATAGTGATCATGACGAGGCCGTGCTCGGCGGCGAAGTCCAGCAGCTCGGGACGCCGCGCCATGCGACCCGGCTCCCGGGTGCTGACGATCTCGCAGAGCACGCCCGCGGGACGCAGCCCCGCGAGGCGGGCGAGGTCCACCGCGGCCTCGGTGTGCCCGGTCCGCTGGAGCACTCCACCCGGCCGGGCCGCAAGGGGCACGACATGCCCCGGCCGGACGACGTCGCGGGGTGTCGAAGCCCGCGAGGCGAGAACCCGAGCAGTGCGGGCCCGGTCGCGCGCCGAGATCCCGGTCGAGACCCCGTCCGCCGCGTCGACCGTGACCCGGTACGCGGTGCCGAAACCGTCGGCGTTGGTGTGGTGCAGGGGCGGCAGGTCCAGCCGCTCGCAGTCCTGCTCGGGCAGCGCGACGCACACGAATCCCGAAGTGTGGCGCACCACGAACGCCATGGTCGCGGTGTCGACCAGGTCCGCGGCGACGATCAGGTCGCCCTCGTTCTCCCGGTCCTCGCCGTCCACGACGACGACCGGGCGACCCGCGGAGATCTCGGCCAGGGCCTGCTCGATGGTGTCCATCTCACACCGCCACGAGCTGCCGGAACCGGCTGCCGTGGAACACCAGCGGTGCAGCGTCGGGCTCGGCGCGCATCCCGTGCACGGCCAGCAGCACCACAGCGTGGTCCCCCGCCGGGACCTCCGCGTACACGGAACAGTCCAGCCATGCGACGGCGCCGTGCATCAGCAGGCCCCGCTCCGGGGTCTCGGTCCACTCGAGGCCCGCGAAGCGGTCCCCGTTCCTGGCCGCGAGCTGCCCGGCGGCGCCGTGCTGGTCCTGGCCCAGCACGCTGATCCCCAACCGCGGAAGGTCACGCAGCCGTGGCCAGGTGGTCGAGGTGTTCTGCACGCACACCGACACCAGGGCCGGGTCCAACGACACGCACGTGAAGGAACTGGCGGCCATGCCCACGGGCACGCCGTCGTCCAACGCACAGACGGCGGTGACACCGCTGGGGAAACACCCGTAGACCTGCCGCAGCCGGGCGGGGTCCCCGGTCACCTTCTCGAGCTCGATCATGCGGCTCCTCCCCTTCGAGGTGATGCCTCGTCGCTCGACGACGGGACCGAAGCTATCTACACCGACGTAAACTGTCAACGCCCTCGTAACTCACGACCACGCGGCCAGGCCGTCAGCCCGGGATCAGCTGCCCGACGCCGATTGCACGTTTACATTGATGTAGATACGGTGGCTGCCGACCGCGCACAGGGAGGTGGCGGCCAGGAGGCGTCCGAGGACGCCCACGCATGCCCCTCCCGCACGAGATCCGGAGGGTCCCCTGTGACGACCACGCAGAAGTCCAGCGAAGCGCTCGTCGCCGAGCTGGTCGAGACCGAGAAGGTCCACCGCCTGCTGTTCGACTACGCATTCCACCTCGACATGAACCACCCCGACGAGATCGCGGCGCTGTTCACCGAGGACTGCTACGTGGCGTACGGGCCGAACTTCGGCGCCGAAGGGCGAGCCGCCTACCGGGAGACGCTCTCGGGTATCGGCAGCTTCTTCGCAGCCACCAGCCATCACGTCTCGAACATCGTCGTGGACTTCGGCGACGACTTGAGCACGGCCACGGTGCGTTCGGTGCTCTACGCCTGGCACAAGTACACGAAGGACCGCCCGGACGGCCACTTCTTCGGCCAGTACCACGACGAGCTGGTCAAGGTCGACGGCGAGTGGCGGTTCGCCCGTCGCGAGCTGCGCGCCTCCGGTGTCGTGAACTTCCACGTCAAGCAGCAGATCCCGATCGGCCGCGCGTGAGCCAGCTCGCGAGCGAACCCTCGGCTCAGCGCGACCTACCCACGTACCGCGACATCCGCGTCGAGCATGCGGGCCCGATCTCCTGGATCGTGCTCGCCCGGCCGGACAAGGCCAACGCCCTGTCCAACGCCATGCTCGACGAGTTCTCCGACGCGCTGGCCCGGCTGGCCGACGCCGGCGGGCCTGTCATCGGGATCCGCGGCGAGGGCAGGGGGTTCTGCGCCGGCTACGACGTCGACCAGGTCGGCAAGCCGAAGGCCGCCGACCCGGTCGCCGACCGGGAGCGCCTGGCCCGCAACGTCGCGCGCTACCTGGCGATCTGGGACCACCCGAAGCCGGTGATCGCGGCCGTGCACGGGTACTGCATCGCCGGCGCGACGCAACTGTGCGTGTTCTGCGACCTCACGATCGTCGCCGAGGACGCCCGCATCGGCGAACCCGCAGTTCCCCTCGGCGGCGGCTACATCGCCCCGCTGTGGGCCCCGCTGGTCGGGCCGAAGCGCGCCAAGGAGCTCGCCTTCCTGCCGGGCAACGCGATCGACGGCCGCACCGCCGTCGAGTGGGGCTGGGCCAACCAGGCGGTGCCCGCGGACCGCGTGCAGGCCACCGTCGAGGGACTGGCCGCGCGAATGGCGAAGATCCCGTCCGACGTCCTGCGCATCAAGAAGCTCTCGATCAACCGCACGATGGACGCCATGGGCGTGCGCACCGCCGCCGCCCAGGTGCCCGAGATGGACGCGCTGCTGCACCTGTCCCCGTCGGTGCTGCAGCTGCGCGACTGGATCGGCGAGGTCGGCCTCAAGGCGGCTATCGCCGAGTTCCGCACACCACCGGAGGAACGCACATGAGCATCGGGTTCATCAAGGACGGCCACGTCGCCCGGGTCACGCTCGACAACCCCAAGGCGCTCAACGCCATCTCCCCCGCCATGGACGACGCGTTGCTCGCCGCCTGGACCGAGATCGACGCGGACCCCGACATCTGGGTGGCCGTCCTCGACGCCACCCCCGGCAAGGCGTTCTGCGCGGGGGCGGACGTCTCCGGCGGCACCGACCGCGACGGGCGAATGGCCCTGGGCGGCGGCCTGACCGGCGTCGGCGGGCCCCGCTACGTCCTGCGCAAGCCGCTGATCGCCGCCGTGCACGGCTACGTCATCGGCGGCGGCTTCGAGCTGGCGATGTGCGCGGACGTCATCGTCGCGGCCGACGACGCCCAGTTCTTCATCCCCGAGGTCAAGGCCGGGATCATCGGCGAGTCCGGGATCCTGCACCGCGCCGTGCGCAGGCTGCCCCACCACGTCGCCATGGGCATGATCCTCACCGGCGACCGGCTCCCCGCCACCAAGGCCGAGCAGTACGGCCTGGTCAACGAGGTCGTCCCGGTCGACGAGCTCGCCGCCGCGGCGGACCGCTGGGCCGGGAAGATCATGGCCTGCGCCCCGCTGGCCGTCCAGGCTGCGAAGGACGCCGCGCTGCGGGGCCTCGACATGTCGTTGGAGCAGGCGCTCGGCACCCGCTACGAGCGCATCGAGGCCTACGCGGGTACGAAGGACCAGCTCGAAGGCCTCGCCGCGTTCGCCGAGAAGCGCAAGCCGGAGTGGACCGGACGGTGAGTCCGCGATGACCTCGGCCGGGCTGCGCCCCTCAGTCCTGGTGGCGCAGCCCGTCGAAGAAGATCGCCGAGAACGTCTCGACGGTCTGCTCGGCGGTGTATTTCCGGTCCCCCGGCTTGAACCAGCGGTGCGTCCAGTTCACCATTCCGAAAAGGGTGCGAACCACCAGAGGAACGGACAGGTCCGACCGGAACTCGCCATTCTTGATGCCCTCCGCGATGATGTCCGTGACGATTCCCTCGAAACGGCGAGTCTTACGGACCATCTCCTTCGCCCACGGCGTGGACTGGAAGGCGACCTTGCCCATGTCCTCCTGGATGTAGACGTAGACGTACGGGTAGTTCGCCTCGTACGAGGTGATCTGCAGCCTGATCAACATGCGGAGCTTCTCGTGCGCGCTGATCTCGAGCCCGGAGATCCGGACGGCCTCGGCGAGGTTCTCGTCGAGGACCTTCTTCGCCGTGGCCTGGAAGACCTCCTGGAAGATCTCGTCCTTGCCGGCGAAGTAGTAGTAGATCGCGGCGCGGTCGGTGCCGAAGCGGGCGGCGATGTCGTTGAGGGTGGCCGCCTCGAACCCCTTCTCCTTGAAGACGTCCCCGGCGATCTGCAGCAGCTCGTTGCGCTTGGCCTGGTAGGTGGCGCTGCCCTCGATCTGCGCGCTGCGCCTACGCTTCGACAACCCGCTGCCCGCCGCGGACTCCGGTGGACGCCGGGTGGGAGAAGCCATGCGGCGGACGATACCACTGCGTTTGCCGGAAATGTTCCCCGGCCGTCGCAGTAATGGAAGAATGCCCACAATTCGTTCAGCCGTACGACGGCCCGTGATCGTTCAGGAGGACCCCATGAGAGCGTCGGCCGACCGCCCCGCGCGGTGGACGGAGGTATCCCCCATCGCCGACCTGCTCGTCCGCGCCGCCACCGAACACCCCGACCGGGCCGCTCTTGTGTTCCCGACCGCGCGGGTCAGCTACGCCGACCTGCTGGCCGGGGCGCGCCGCGTCGCCCGTGGCCTGCTCGGTCTCGGGGTCCGGCCCGGCGAGCACGTCGCGCTGCTGGCCCCCAACGGGGTCGAGTACGTCGAGGCGTTCTTCGGGGTGAGCCTGATCGGCGCGGTGGTCGTGCCGCTCAACGCCCGCCACCGGGCCGCGGAGCTCGGCCACGTGATCGACGACGGGGACGTCGTCGTGCTGCTGACCACGGCGGCCGAGGGCCAACACAGCGACCTCGCGGGGGCCCTGCGCGAGGGGTTGCCGTCGCTGACCGACGCCGCGGACCCCACCGCCCTCGACCTTCCTGAGGCACCCCGGTTGCGCGCCGCCGCGCTGCTCGCCGGCGAGTCCAGCCCCGGCTTCCTCCCCCGGTCGCGGTTCGACGCCCTCGCCGACGGCGTTGATCCCGCGCAGGTCGACGTGCTGCGCGCCCGGGTCCGGCTCCGGGATGTCGGCGCCATCATGTACACCTCCGGCACCACGGCCAACCCCAAGGGCTGCGTGCTCACCCACGAGGCCATGACCCGCGGCCCCGTCGAACGGGCGCGCCACCGCTTCGGCACCGGCGACCACGACGTGACCTGGTCCCCCGGCCCGCTGTTCCACATCGGCACCCTCTCCCCGTTCCTCGGGGTCATCGGGTCCGCCGGCACCTTCGTCACCGACGTCCACTTCGACCCCACGCGCGCGCTCGAGCTGCTCGTCCGCGAGCGGGTGACGGTCGCGTTCCCCTGGTTCCCCGCACTCGTCCAGCCGCTGCTCGACCACCCGGAGTTCGACCCGGCGGCACTGTCGGCACTGCGCTCGCTGCTCCTGATCGGCCCCAGCGTGCTGCTCGAGCGCGTGCAGACCCTGTTGCCCGGTTGCGAGCTCGTGGCCGCCTGCGGGATGACCGAGGCTGCCGGAATCTACGCGGTCAGCGATCGGGAGGACGACGTCGACCTGAGGTCCCGCGCCCAGGGCAAGGCCTGCCCCGGCATGGAGATCCGGATCATCGACGTGGAGTCCGGGACCGACGTCGGACCGGGGGTGATCGGCGAGATCCTGCTGCGCGGCTACTCGGTGATGGAGGGGTACTACCGCGCCCCGGAGAAGACCGCCGAGGCGCTCGACGCGGACGGCTGGCTGCACACCGGTGACCTATACAGCTTCACCCCCGAGGGCCAGGTCGCCTTCCACGGCAGGCTCAAGGACATGCTCAAGGTCGGCGGGGAGAACGTCGCCGCCGTCGAGATCGAGTCTTTCCTCGCGCGTCACCCCGCTGTGGAGTGGGTGGAGGTGGTGGGTCGCCCGGACGCCCGGTTCGACGAGGTCCCGGTGGCGTTCGTCGAGGTCAAGGCCGGGCACACCGTCACCGAGGCCGAGCTCCTGGAGTTCTGCACGGGCCGCATCGCCCGCTACAAGGTGCCCCGGGCCGTCCACTTCCTGACCGCGGACGAGTGGCCCCGATCCGCCACGAAGATCAACAAGAACGAGCTGCGGGCCCGCGTCGCCGCGCCGACGGCACCACTCGCCGAGGTGGGAAGCACCTCGTGACCACACGACTGCGCCGCACACTCGTCACCGTCGTCGAGGTACGGAAGGCCGCCGAGACGCTCCTGGAACCCGTTCCCGACGGACCCGATCTTGACGGCCTCTCCGCCGCGCTGATCCGACTCGCTGTCCATGCCTCGGTCTGCACCCTCGATCCGGCCGGCATCGACGACGCCACCTGCCGGGCGCTTGACGCGGGCGCGACGCCCGAGCAGGTCCAGGAGACCCTCGTCTTGGTGTCCGCCCTCGGCGTCCACACCCTGATGGAAGGGACCCGGCGTCTCTCGGCGATCCTGCGCGAGCGCGGGACGCCGGCCGCGCCGGTCGACGAGGAGCGGGCCGGGCTGCGGTCCCGCTTGCAGGGCGACGACTCCTACTGGGGGGACTTCGACCGCGAGATCCCGGGATTCCTGGACGCCCTGCTCGAGCACTCCCCCGACGCCTACCAGGCGTTCTTCGCCTACTGCGCCCTGCCCTGGCGGAGCGGCACCGTCCGCGGGCGGCTCAAGGAGCTGATCGCGATGGCCTGCGACGCCACGCCGACCCACCGGTACCTGCCCGGTGTCCGACTGCACCTGACCAACGCCGTCCGCCTCGGTGCGGGACGCGTCGCGGTGCGCCGGGCGCTCGACATCGCCGCCGCGGCCCCGTCCCATCCAGGAGTGCCTGCGGCGGAGTGAGACGGCCGGGTGCGGGCAGGCTGCCCGCACCCGGTCCCGCTCACTTGACCAGGAAGCCGGCGTCGACCGGCAGCTGGACACCGGTCACGTAGCGCCCGGCGTCCGATGCCAGATACACGATGGCGTTGCTGATATCGACCGGGTCGACGGCGTCGACCGGCAGCGAGTTCAGCACCAGCTTCGCGAAGCCGGAGTTCTCCGCCATGTAGCGCTCGACCACCGCGTTCTCCACCATCGGGGTGTGCACGCCGGTCGGGTGCACGGTGTTCACCCGGATGCTGTGCGGCGCGAGGTCCACTGCGAAGTTGCGCATCAGGCCGACGACGCCGTGCTTGGCCGCGGTGTAGGCGTCCATCGCCAGGCTGCGGTTCGCCGCCGACTTCGACGCCGCCGTGGAGGCGGTCAGCACGATCGCCCCGCCGTTGCCCGCCTCGATCATGATCGGCGCCGCCACATCGACGGTGTTCCACACCCCGGTCAGGTTGACGTCGATGGTGTCCTGCCAGAACTGCCGCCGCTCGACCGGATCGGTCGGCTCGTCGAGCGTCAGCGCGTACACGCCGGCGTTGCCGCAGACGATGTCGAGCCGGCCCAGCTCGGCCACACCCGCGTTCACCGCCTCGCGCAGCGCCACTCCGTCCCGGACGTCCGCCACACTCGCGACGATCCGCCGGTCCAACGCCTCGACGAGCCGGACGGTCTCGTCGAGGTCCTCCTTGGTCGCCATCGGGATCTCCACGGACGGGATCTGCGCGCAGATGTCGATCGCGATGACGTCCGCGCCCTCCTCGGCCAGCCGGACGGCGTGGCTGCGTCCCTGGCCCCGCGCCGCCCCGGTGACCAGCGCGACCTTGCCTTCGAGCACTCCCACGGATTCCTCCTCCTCGATGAGGTAATACCTCTGGGACGCTATCAACGTTGATGTAAACCATCAACGCTATCGTAAACGTGGCGAGCCGGGCTGGTCCGAGGTCGACCGCACCCAGCCCGCTCCGTTGAGCGACGCACTCGCGGTCGGTGTCGACGCGTCCCGGGCCGGGACCGCCGCGCACTTCCGCGGCACCGGAGAACTGCTCATACGCTGGCTGGGTTCGCTGGACTTCTGGAGGGCCGGACATGCCGAAGGCGCCCCGGGACCCGGGGCGCCCGGCGGGCTGAGCAGGTGCGTCAGAGGTCGAGGACGAGACGGGCCGACCGGGAGCGGGAACAGCACGGCATCATGACCTCGCCGGAGGCCTGCTCCTCGGCGCTGAGGTAGGAGTCGCGGTGGTCCGGCTCTCCCTCCAGGACGAAGGTCTCGCAGGTCCCACAGGTGCCTTCCCGGCACGAGGTGGGGATGTTCACCCCTGCTGCCTCGATCGCTTCGGCCAGGGTCTGGTCGGCTGCGACGGTCAGGGTGATGCCCGAGGCGTCGAGCTCGACCTCGAAGGAGATGTTCGCCCCCTCGAGCGCGCCCTCCTTGGGCCGGAACCGCTCCAGGTGCAGTGATCCTGCAGGCCAGCTCGCGCAGTGCTGTTCGACCGCGTCGAGCAGCACGCCAGGTCCGCAACAGTAGATCGCGGTGTCCGCGGCGGGGGTGCCCAGGATCGTGGCGAGGTCGAGGAGCCCGTGCGTGTCCTGCGGCCACAACGTCACCCGCTCGCCGAAGGCTGCGAGCTCCCCGCGGAACGCCATCGTGGACTCGTGGCGCCCGCCGTAGAACAGCCGCCACGGCGTCCCGGCATCCTCACAGGCCGCGATCATCGGCAGGATGGGGGTGATCCCGATGCCGCCCGCGATGAAGAGGTACTCGCTCGCGTCGACCAGGGCGAAGTTGTTCCGTGGACCGCGGCACACGACCTGATCGCCGACGGCGAGCCGCTCGTGGACGTGAGCCGAGCCGCCACGGCTCTCGGGCTCACGCAGGACGCCCAGCCGCCAGTAGGACAGGTCGGTCGGGTCCCCGCACAGCGAGTACTGCCGCTCCAGGCCCGGGCCGAGGACGAGGTCGACGTGCGCGCCGGGCTCCCAGGCCGGCATCTTCTCCCCCACCGCGGGCTCCAGGCGCAGCGAGACGATCCCGTCCGCCTCGGCCTCGATCGCCGTGACGACCGCGGTCAGGTCCTCCCTCACGGCCCGAGCACCTTCGCGGCCACGGCCTTGGTCGCCTCGGCGTCGCCGGTGAGCACCTGCACAGGATTGACGACCATTATCTGGGTGATCTGGTCCTATCGCTATGTCGCCGGCCGGGCAGGACCCGCTGGGCAAGCAGCGCTACTGGCCGATCTTCGAGGCCTGCGAGCACTACGACATCCCGCTGGGCTTTCACGTGCCGGGCATGGGCCGCCAGCCCACCGGTGCCGGTCGGAACGGCCGTGGTAGTAGCCGGCGTAGGCGCCGCGCAGATCCAAGGCCTGCTCGACCGGTCCGGCGGCTTCGACACCTACCTGTTCCAGGGCATCGACTTCGCCAACTGGAAGGACACCCTGCGCAGCTACGAGCTGTTCGCTGAAGAGGTCATCCCCCGCTTCGACGGCTCCATTGATCCGGTACTCCGCTCCTACGAGCACGTGCTCTCGGAGAAGGACTCGAGCCGCGCCGCCACCGCGGCAGCCCGGGTCGTCGCACGCGAGCAGTGGGAGCGCGAGCGCGAAGCCGCCGCCGGGGACGCGTAAGCCTGGATGCACTGATCAACTGGGGTCGGTGCGAAGATGCGCGCTGCACGCGAGTTCGCGCCGCCAGGCGAGGCGCCTCCGCCCCGGCTCGGCCCGGACCGCGGCCCGGCCCCCCGGAATTGATCCGGGTCGGGCTGGCCGTACGGCCATCGGGCGCCACCCGCCGGCTCGGATCTACTTCGCAGTCATCAAGGCGCGGGCCCGACTGCACCTGGGTGAGTTCGTTGGCCGTGTGGACGCCCTCGTCGCCCGCCTCGACGCCAGCAGCCTCGCCCTCAGCACTCCGCTCACCGTGAACCCTGTGGGACGATCCTCAGACGAGGTTTGACCGGACAGGCGTCCGACCTGATCGACTAGTGCAGCGTCGCCATCCGTAGCCACCGTTCGAACGCCCATTTGCGCAAGCCACAGGCAGGGGCGCCGCTTCCGAAGTCCTACCCCACCTCGACGAGGCCCCCGACCAGCAGATCTGGCATGACACCAGGAACTCGGGGGTGGCTGAGTAACCTGCCCGCTCGGGAGGGGCGAGAACTGGGAGAGCGGCATGGGACTGGGCCTGGAGCGCGCCGGCCGGTCGGGCGGCCAGCTGCTGGTCGGCGGATCCAGGCGCGCAGAGGCCCTGGACGCGGCGGCGGACCGCTACCTCGAGCAGCAGCGGGTCGCGACCACCCGGGTCGCGAGCACCCGGGTCGCGAGCACCCGGGAGGGCCTACGCCCGGGACTGGGCGGCGTGGGAGGACTACACCCGCTGGGCGCACATCCCGCTGCTGTCCGGTGGGCGCGGGGCGCTGGTCGGGTTCGTGCTGGCGAGGGTCGAGCCCGTCATGCCGCGCTCGGCAGCTCTCCCACGAAGGCCAGAACGGATCGCACGAGCTGCTCTGGCTGGTCGAACGGCAGACCGTGCCCGGCATCGCTGACCTGGTCGACACGCAAGAGTGGATTGACCTCGCCCAGCTCGGTAGCCACGTCGAGGGTGACGACGGGCTTGTCGCCTATGACAAGCAGCGTCGGTACATCGAGGGCGCTGACCAGCTCCCGGTAGGGCGGGTTGGGTGGCCGCAGGATGTCGAAGGCTGCCAAGCTGGTGCCCAGCCGAGCCTCTATCTGCAGTTCGACGATCTCCGGTGGACGACGCGCGTGCCGCGCCAGCGCATCCGCCAGGAGCGCATTCTTCCCCACATTGAGGGCGTGGCGATGTTCAGCGGCGACATCGCTCTCATACACCTCGCGTTGCCGCTCGCGGCTCAGGAAGGTGGGGTCGACGAGTACGAGTCCGCGCAGGAGGTGGCCGATCCGGGTCGCGGCCAGCGCTGCCGTCATGCCGCCCATCGAGTGACCGATGAGGACCAGATTAGACAGGCCCAGCTCCTGGATCAGCCCGGCCACGTCGGCCGCGAGATCCGGGTAGCGATAGCCGGAGTCCGGAGCACTCGAGCCGCCGTGTCCACGGGCATCCGGCATGATCACGTCGAACTCGGCCTCAAGCAGGCGAGCCACCGGCGTCCAACCCGCGCCGTTGCCCATCAGCCCGTGGAGAAGCACAGCGGGAGGCTTGGCCCCACCAGTCCGGAGGTAGGAGATCGTCGTGCCGTTCACGTCGGCGTTGAGCGCCCGCCAAGACTGCACCACGGGATGTTAGCCGAGCGCCCCTCCGCGGGCCGCGAACTGGAACCGGCTTAAGCAAGAGCGACTGCCTCAATGCGGCAACGTAGGACGACGCTCGGGCTGCAGAGACAGCCGATCCGACCCACGTGGGGGACGCGACTTTCTGCTCCTTTGAGATGCCCGCGTGTGTGCTAGAGCTGCGGAAATGAGCGCAGCTCACCCCGGACATCCGCGCCTCTCCCTGGCCAGAGCCCGCGCCCTGCGCTGCGACACGCCCGGTCCGATGGCGTGTCGTGGCACAACTCCACCTCGCGCCCGGCACACACTGGAGCGCGACCGAAGGAGTTGGTGTCACAGCTGGTGTCATGGCACCGGCATGTCGTGCCACAACTGAACAGTAGTGCCGTGCTGAACTGGGTGGGCGCGGCAGGGATCGAACCTGCGACCGCTCGGGTGTAAAGCGCGCGGCACTCTCCTCTCAGGCCTCCCACCAGCAACAATTCTGGCGCGTCAGACCTCTCCAGCCTCAGTAACAGCGACTCTCAACGGGATTTCGTGTCACAAGTGGTGTCACGGGCGGGCGATTGTGGCACTTTCGCGATGACCGACCTGCGACCGCGAGCCGCGCAGCCAGCCACGCCCCGCGACATAGAGATGTCACTTTCGCATACGTCACAGCTCGAATGTCCCACACCCGGCGGCCGTACTCGGAGGGGTGACCGTGGCCGCCTCCGCGCGGCTCGTCAAGCGTTCACGACGCCCTCGACGCCGGACGACGACGCTGACTACGCTGTGACTTTCGCCCTGCCTACCGACACCCGAGGTTGGAGCTGTACGTCTCCCCTATGCCGCGGGCGAGCGCGACGAGTTCGGCTTCCCACTGTCGTCGAAGCACAAGCAGCTGGAGTCGCTGATCTTCTTCGACGACGTTCGCGTACCCCGCGACTGGGGTTCCTCGACCGCAAGCCAGAGCTGGTGGTGGTCGACGAAGGCGATAGCCATGGCCCGGCGTCGGCGCTGCGCACCCGGCGGCCGAGGGCAACGGCATCATGGGTGCCAAGTACGTCCGCGACAAGCTCGCGCGGATGATCGCGTGGGCTGAGACCGTCCGCGGGCTCGCCGAGCTCCCCGCGGTGCGTGCTCGTGAGGGCGCTCGGGGCGTGTGGCTGCCCGACCCCCTCGCGGTGAACATGGCGAAGTACACCTTCGCCCAGGGCTACACCGAGGCCACCCCAACGCTGGCCGACCTGGCCGGCGGCCTGCTCGCCACCGGACCTGGCGCCGAAGACTGAGAGAACCCGTAGATTCGCGCCGTCCTGGAGAAGTACTACGCCGCGGCGGTGCCGGCCGCGGAGCGCCTACGCATCCTCGACTTCATCGGCGACCTCACCGCCCGCGGCTGCGGTGGCTCCAGACCGTTCCTCGCCAATCACGCCGAAGGATCGCTCGAGGCCGACAAGAAACAGATCGTCCGCTCCTACGACCCACCACCGCTGTCGACTATGTCAGCGGGCTCGCCGGCATCTGACCGCTGGCGAAGGAGAATCCCCCTGACCGCGGTCGAGGAGGCCCGGACGGCCGCACGCACCCCTTACTGAGTGACGGTCGAACGCCCGCTTCCCTCGCTCAGCGTGCGGACATCCGGATGGCGCCGTCCATCCGGATGGTTTCGCCGTTGAGGTAGTCGTGCTCGACGATCATCGAGACCAGCCGGGCGTACTCGATCGGATCGGCGAGGCGCTGCGGGAAGGTCACCGACGTAGCAAGGCTCGCCTGCACCTCCTCTGGCAGGCCCGTGAGCATCGGGGTGCCGACGATGCCCGGCGCGATCGTGCACACCCGGATCCCGAACTGGGCCAGATCCCGCGCCGCGGTGATCGTCATTCCCGCGACGCCGGCCTTGGACGCGGTGTAGGCGATCTGCCCGATCTGCCCCTCGAACGCCGCCACAGAGGCGGTGTTGACGACGACGCCGCGTTGGCCGTGCTCGTCCGCCTCGGTCGTGGCGATCCGCCCCGCCGCAAGCCGCATGACGTTGAACGTACCGAGCAGGTTGACCTTCAGCACCGTGTGGAACAGCTCCAGGTCGTGCACGCCGTTCCTCGAGAGGATGCGTCCCGTCGGGGCGATGCCGGCGCAGTTCACGACCAGTCTCAATGGGCCCGGCCCATCAGCAGCGCGCGCGACGACCTCTCGCACCGAGGTCTCGTCCGTGACGTCCGCGGCGAGCAGGGTCACGCCGTCCGGCACAGTCGACGCGACTGTGACCGCCTTCTCGAGGTCCAGGCCGTACACCGACGCACCGTGCTTGGCCAAGTGCGCGGCCGTGGCGGCGCCGAGACCGGACGCGGCACCGGTGACCAGCGCGGAAATTCCGTCGACTTGCATGGAAGCGACCTCTCCTCGATGAGCGGATGATCCGCGGTCATGCGGCGTACTGGTGGAAGCCTCGCCCGCTCTTGCGGCCGAGCAGCCCCGCCTCGACCATGCGGTTCAGCAGTGGCGGCGGCGAGTAGAGCGGCTCCTTGAACTCCAGGTACATCGACTCGGCGATGGCCTTGACCGTGTCCAGACCGATGAGGTCGGCGAGCTGCAGCGGGCCCAGGGGGTGCGCGCAGCCCTGCACCATGCCGGTGTCGACGTCCTCCGCCCGCGCGTATCCGGACTCGACCATCCGGACGGCCGAGAGCAGGTACGGCACCAGGAGCGCGTTGACGATGAAACCGGCGCGGTCCTGACACCGCACGGACTGCTTGCCAAGGGTGGCCTCGACGAAGTATTCGACCCGCTTGGTCGTCTCGTCCCCGGTCAGCAGCGAGGGCACGAGCTCGACGAGGGAGAGCACGGGGACCGGGTTGAAGAAGTGGACGCCGATGACCTGCTCCGGCCGCGATGTGGCCATCCCGAGTTTCATGATCGGGATGGAGGACGTGTTCGAGGCGAGCACGGCGTCCGGGTCGGTGACGATCCTGTCGAGCGCGCGGAAGACCTCGACCTTTGCGGCCTCGTCCTCGAGCACGGCCTCGATGACCAAAGACCGGTCGTGCAGTGCGGCCAGGTCCCCGACAGCGGAGATCCGCTCGCTCGCCGCGACGGCGGCCTCGGGCTCGAGCTTGCTCTTGCGTACGGCCCGCTCCAAGGACGAGTCGACGCGCGCCTTCGCCCGCGCAGCCGCGGCGTCGTCCGCCTCGGCGATGATCACCTCGCAGCCCGCGCGTGCGCAGACCTCGGCGATCCCGGATCCCATCAGACCGCCCCCGACGACCCCGATCCGCCCGAACTCCGCGGGAACGGCGCTCATCGGCGACCCCTCCCCCGGCCGGGACGGAGCAGGGCCGCCGATTCGCGGGCACCTCTCTCGACGCTGCGCGACAGGTGAACTCCGATGTCCATGTCGGACCTCCAGACGAGAGCGGGTAGGGAATTCAACGACCGGTCCAGCGGGCGCGCGCGTCTCCCGGAACGCGCATCCAGCCGGTCCTCCGAGGTGCACGGGTCCGGACCGGCGGCAGGATCACCGCAGCCATCAGCGGGAGCGTGTGGCCCTTGGTCATCGTGGCCTTCATCGCCGGAGACCGAGCGGAGCGTTTCGTGCGATCGATCCGGCGGGCTCGGTAACGGCCTTATCGAGGGTCCCCTCGCTCGACCAACCTTTGGACTGTCCCCCGGGGGACGAGCTCGTCGACGAGCCGCAGCTCACCGGTGAAGAGCATCTCGCACGCCACCCCGTGGGGAGCCGGCGCTGCAGCGCGCGGCAGGCCCTCGCCGAGACCGAGGGCGCGACAAGGCCCAACTGGTCCACTGTCGTCATCGCGTTCCGGACCGAGGGCCGGTCGATGGTCAGCCGGCAGATCCCGTTCGCCCGCTCGACTCGCAGCCCGTCCGCCATCGACGCCTCCCTCTCCCTCCGTCAGCGCCTCTTCCCAGCGTGGACGCATAAAATCTTACTACAATAACCAGCGTATGCCCCGAGGCACTACGCCACCGAGTCCCTCACTGCGTGAGGAGTGCACAAGAGCGTCGGACCCGGTCGGAGACCCACGAACGAGGCCCCGGTCGGTGCACGTCGGACAGGGACGCCTTCTGCTCGCTCGGCTCCGCCGATGTCCGGACAGGAAAGGCCGCTCAGCGGGTCAGCAGCCGGCCGATCCAGTCCTGGCGAGCCTTCCTGACCGCCCGCGACACGGCCGCGTCCGGCGCCAGGTTGTCGAAACCGTGGAACCCGCCCGGCCAGACGTGCAGCTCCGCCCGGCCGCCCGCCGCCCAGATCCGGCTCGCATACGCCACGGCCTCGTCCCGGAAGGTCTCGGCCGACCCGACATCGACGAAAGTGGGCGGAAGGCCGGACAGTTCGGTAGCGCGAGCCGCCGCCGCGTACGGCGACACGTCCGGACCACCCCGGCGCGAACCCAGAAGGGAGTCCCAACCGGTCTGGTTGGCCACGTGGTCCCAGACTCCCAGACCCTTCATCTGAAGGCTCGAGACGGTGTCGTTGCGGTCGTCGATCATCGGGCAGGCGAGCAGCTGGCCGAAGACAGCCGGCCCGCCTCGGTCACGGGACAGCAGCCCGAGACCCGCGGTGAGGCCGCCACCCGCGCTCGCCCCGGCGATCACGATCCGCTCCGGGTCCATGCCCAGCTCATCGGCGTGCCCGGCGGTCCAGACCAGACCGGCATAGACGTCCTCGATCGGGGCAGGGTCGGGGTGCTCGGGCGCAAGTCGGTACTCCACGGACACCACGATCATGCCGTGCGGCTCGGCGAGGTCCAGCATGGAGTCGGTCGACGACCGCCGATTGCCGGAGATCATTCCGCCACCGTGAGTGTGATAGATCGCCGGGGCGGGCGCCTTCAGGTTCCTGGGGGTGCAGATCAACAACGTGAGGTCCGGAGCCCCGGCCGGGCCCGGTACCCGCCGCTCCTCGATCCTGTAGGCGCCGCCGCGGGCAAGCGCCTCGTCAGTCGGCGCGCCGGCGTCCATGAAGCCCCGCACCGTGTGGATCATGTCCGGGGTCACGCTCGGCGGCATGACCTCGTTGACGGCGACCAGGACGGCCGCGCACTCCGGGTCGAACGGCGGAGGGACGCGACCCTCCGCAAGGCCCTGGGACAACTCTTTCTCCTTCTCGTCGTGACGCTCGCGAAGGTGCTGACCTGGCACTTGACCACCTCGGAGTCCTGCTCGGTCACGGTGGGACCGCGGGCAGGGCGCCCCGACCGGGTCACCAGTCGACGGACCGCAGCACCAGGCGGCGGAGGTGCCGGGGGTTGTCGTCGACTGCCCCGGAGCGCGCGTGCTGGACGGCGAGGTTGTCCCAGACCACCAGGTCGCCGTTGCTGTAGTGGTGCGAGTAGGTGTTGTCCTCGGTGTACAGCGCGGCGAACAGCTTCTGCAGCAGCGCCTCGCCCTCCTCCGAGCTCTCGCCGAACTCGACGATGTGGCTGGTGTAGAACTCGCTGACGAACAGCGCCTTCCGGCCGCTGTGCGGCAGCGTGATGACGACCGGATGGGTCGCCTTCCGGATGTCGTCGATCGTGCGGCCCGGGCGGAGGTCGGTGACGAGCTGCCGGTTCGACTCGCCGTAGGGGTCCTCCAGGTCGAGCATGTGGAACGCGGTGAGCTTCTCGATCTCCTCCTGCAGCTCCGGCGACAGGCTCTCGTAGGCGCGCACGCCGTTGGCGAAGCTGGTGGGCGGCGAGGTCGGTGAGACCTCCAGCGCGTAGAGCGAGGTGCCCGCGCGAGGGTTGGGCCGGTAGGCGCCGTCGTTGTGGAACAGCAGCCGGGCGTTGCCCGCCTCCGCCGCGTTCTCCACCTTCTTGTTCGTCATGAACTGCACCTGGGCGCCGTTGTCGAAGGTCTCGAGCGGGCCCAGGTACTTGATGAAGCGGTCGTGGTCCTCGCCCTCGAGCTGCTGACCCTTGACCACCAGCATCAGGTGATC
This sequence comes from Pseudonocardia halophobica, assembly GCF_050948485.1. NCBI lineage: Bacteria > Bacillati > Actinomycetota > Actinomycetes > Pseudonocardiales > Pseudonocardiaceae > Pseudonocardia > Pseudonocardia halophobica. The sequence goes on from NZ_CP192046.1 coordinate 5,157,063, forward strand.
GGCGAACGCCCGCCGCATCGTGGCGAGGTCTGCATCGTCTAGCGGCTTCGTGAGGTCGGCGCCCCGCACTTCGGCACCGAGGGGACCCTCGAGAGGAACGATCTCCATGCCGCGTCTCCTTCCGGATGCCACCCGCCTCGTCACGAGTGGTCGTGGCCACGATTCTGGGGATGGCCCTCGACCATGTCAACAGGTAACCTGTTCAAATTGCCTGAGCGAAAGACCAGGACCGTCATCGCGTGCACGACTCGTCGCCCCCTTGAACGATAGTAAGAGTAAGCAGTTTCGGGCTGAGGCACGCGGGAGGCTGCGCGACACCGCGGCCACCAGCAAACGAAGGAGAACAATGAAGATCGGCATCGTCGGGCTCGGGAACATGGGCAAGCTCATCGCGGCCGCCGTCGTCCGCGCCGGCTTCGAGACCTACGTCTACGACCTCCGCGCCGAGGCCATCGCGGAGCTGGTCGAGCAGGGCGCCAAGGGCACCACCTCGGTCAAGGAGCTCGCCGAGGCGGCCGACGTCATCGGCGTCGTCGTGCTCAACGAGCCGCAGGTACAGAGCGTGGCCGACGAGATCGTCGCCGTCGGCCTGCCGCGCACCCTGATCGTGCACAGCACCGTCACCCCCGCCTTCGTCCAGGGCCTGGCCGAGAGCCTCGCCCCCGCGGGCATCGGCGTGCTCGACGCACCCGTGGCCGGCGGCCTCGCCCGCGCCCGCACCGGCGAGCTGACCGTCATGGTCGGCGGCACCGACACCGACGCCGCGAAACTCGCCCCGCTGTTCGACGCGTTCGGCCGCGAGATCTTCCACGTCGGCCCCCCCGGCGCCGGCTCGGCCGCCAAGCTCTCGGTCAACTTCATGACCATCGCCGGCTACGCGCTGCAGATCGAGGCGATGAACTTCGCCCGCGCCTACGGCCTCACCGAGGACGCGCTGAGCAGCGTGCTCACCACCAGCAACGCCGACTCCCGCGCCGTACGCACCTGGGGCCTACAAGACCGGCTGCGCGCCAGCGTCCCCGCGGGCACCACCCCCGCCCAACTGGTCATGAAAAAAGACCTCAGCTCGTTCACCACCGCCGCAGGCCGCGCCGGACTGGTCTCCCCGCTCGCCGCCGTCGCCGCCGAAACCCTGGTCAACCGCGTCGAAGAACGCGACACCTACCTCGACAGCATCGGCGGGCGCCCCGACACCCCCCAATGCACCACCTGCGGCCAAGAGCTCATCCCGCCCTTCCGCGAGGCCGGCGAGCACCCCGAGTGCGCCCGTGCCTGACCCGCTGGACCCCCGCCCGCTGTTCAACGTCGACGGCCGAGTCATCGTCCTCACCGGCGGCACCGGCGGACTGGGCTCCGCCACCGCGCGGGGCCTCGCCGCCTGCGGCGCGCACCTCGTCGTCGTCGGCCGGGCCGCGGACCGGCTGCAGGAGATCGTCGCCGGAATCCAGGACACGGGCGGCTCGGCCGTCGGGGTCACCGCGGACATCACCCTCGCCGCGGACCGCGCCGCGGTCGTCGACACGGCGGTCGCCGAGTTCGGCGGCATCGACGTGCTGATCAACAACGCCGGCGTGACCCACCGGGTGCCGGTCGCCGAGCTGGACGTCGAGACCTACCGCCGCATCAACGGCATCAACGCCGAGGCCGCGCTGTTCCTCGCCCAGGCCGCTTACCCGCACCTCAAGGCGCACGGCAACGGGAGCGTCGTGAACGTGCTGTCCATCGGCATGTGGAGCAGCGGGGCGAACTCCGTGCTGTATCGCTCCACGAAGTCCGCCCTGCACGGGATGACAATGGTCCTCGCCCAGGAGTCGGCGCCGGACGGCATCCGCGTCAACGCGGTCGCGCCCGGCACCTTCGAGGCGGGAATGGGCACCGCCATCTCCGCCGACCGGGTCGCCGCGCAGGTCGCGCGGACCCCGATGCGACGCCGGGGCCGACCCGAAGAGATCGTCCCGACCATGCTCTACCTGGCCAGCGATGCGTCGTCCTACGTCACGGGGACCACGCTGCGCGTCGACGGCGGCACCGTCTCGCTCTGACGAGGCCGCCACCCCTACACACGAAGGAGGCCCGGATGTCCGAGGTCCCCCCGCCCCCTCCCGGTTTCAGGTCCGGCCTGGAGGGCCAGGTCGCGTTTCGCACCGAGATCGCCGAACCCGACAAGGACGGCGGCGCCCTGCGCTACCGCGGCGTCGACATCGAGGACCTGGTCGGCCAGGTCACCTTCGGCAACGTCTGGGCCCTGCTCGTCGACGGCCGCTTCGGGCCCGGCCTCCCCCCGGCCGAGCCGTTTCCCATCCCGGTCCACACCGGCGACGTCCGCGTCGACGTCCAGGCCGCGCTCGCCATGCTTGCCCCGCACTGGGGCTACAAGGCGCTGCTCGACACCTCGGTCGAGGAGGCCCGCGAGCAGCTCGCCCGCGCCTCGGTCATGGCCCTGTCGTATGTCGCGCAGTCCGCGCGCGGCATCGGGGTCCCGGCCGTCTCGCAGTCGCGCGTGGACGAGGCGAAGACGATCACCGAGCGGTTCATGGTCCGCTGGAAGGGCGACCCTGACCCGGCGCACGTCCGCGCAATCGACGCCTACTGGGTCTCCGCCGCCGAGCACGGCATGAACGCCTCCACCTTCACCGCCCGTGTCATCGCCTCGACCGGTGCCGACGTCGCGGCCTCCCTCTCCGGGGCCATCGGCGCCATGTCCGGACCCCTGCACGGCGGCGCCCCGGCCCGCGTGCTGCCCATGATCGAGGAGGTCGAACGCACCGGAGACCCGGAGGCACTGGTCAAGGGGATCCTGGACCGCAAGGAGAAGCTCATGGGCTTCGGGCACCGGGTCTACCGGGCCGAGGACCCGCGGGCCCGCGTACTGCGCCGGACCTGCCAGGAGCTCGACGCGCCCCGCTACGAGGTCGCGGCCGGGCTCGAGCAGGCCGCCCTGAAGACCCTGCGCGAGCGCCGCCCCGACCTGACCATCGAGACCAACGTCGAGTTCTGGGCCGCGGTCATCCTGGACTTCGCCCAGGTCCCGCCGCACATGATGCCGGCGATGTTCACCAGCGCCCGAACCGCCGGCTGGTCGGCCCACATCCTGGAGCAGAAGCGGGAGAACAAGCTGGTCCGCCCGTCGGCCCAGTACATCGGCCCCGGTCCGCGCAAGCCCCAGGACGTCGCGGGCTGGGCGCTCATCGGCTGACCGGCGCCCTGCGATCGCCCGCCGGACCCGCTCCGGGTCCAGCGGGAGGTCCACGCCGCGACTGCGCCTCGGCCGCAGCCGTGTACCTGGCGAAGGGCCCGGACGGGCTGAGCTGCTGCCGGATCGACGCGGGGCAACGATCTCGAACGACTCGTCATGGCCGCGCCGCGGTTCAACGCTCTGTCCTGCTCCTTACCCCGCGGCCTCAAGGAGTTGCCTGCGTACGGAGCAGACCGGGCCCCGGTACGCGGTTCGGCATCCACGACCAGTGCCAGAGCGGCGCCGCGAGCGATGTAGCCGCGGCGGGTCCGGCTCCCCGCCTGGCATACTGACCGTGTCGTAGGTCGCCGGACGACACGGCTGGCTGCAGCCCGCTCACGCCGTGAGGTGGGCGGCCTTCCGGCCCGCCACTGGGGAGGTCACGCGTGCACGGTCCCGCTCGTCGGGCGATGAAGCAGTCGGAGATCGTCGCGCGTCAGATCTCACAGCAGATCGTGGACGACGATCTGGCCGAGGGAACTCGGCTGCCGCCCGAGAAGAGCATGGTCGAGGAGTACCAGGTCGGCCGCAGCACGCTCCGTGAGGCGCTCCGGCTGTTGGAGAACCGCGGCGTGCTGAGCATCAAGACCGGCCGGGAGGGCGGACCCGTCGTCCGGCGCCCACACCCGTCCGACCTGGGCGAGGCCATCAGCCTCGCGCTGCGGTTCGACGGGGTGACCGCGGAGCAGGTCGTCGCGGGGCAACGCGCCCTGGTCCCTCGGCTGGTGCGGCTGGCCGCCGAGAACGTGTCCGCGGCCCAGCTGGCGGCGATCGGCGAGTGTCTCGACCGCATGGACCTCTACGTCGAGCAGATCGCCGTCTTCGAGACGGAGAGCCGCCGCTTCCACACCATCGTCGCCGAGGCGGCACAGAGCCCGGTGTTGGCGATCCTGGTCAGCGCCGTCGACGCGGTCCTGGACGGCTTCCGGGCCGACGACCCGATCCCGGACACCCGGCAGGCCACACGTGCCGCCCGGGTGAAGTACACCGAGCTCCACAAGCGCCTCCACGAGGCCCTCGGTCGACGGGACGGTGACGCCGCCGCCGCAGTGGCCCTGGAGCTCATCGACATGATGACCTTCCCGCCCCAGGGACGGCCCGGGTCCCGTCGCGGGGTCACGGGCGGTGCTCGGGCGCGCGAACGCCGTGCCAGCGAGCGGACGGCCTAGCTCACGCGGGCGCCTCGGTGATCGGGGTCCACTGGACGGGTCGCTGGGTCACGTCCCGGTAGCGGCCCATCCAGGCCTCCCTCGAGTCCTGGAGATGGCCCTCCATCATTGCCTCGGCGCCGGGCGCGTCCCCGGCGGCAACGGCCTTGAAGATGCGCTCGTGCCAAGTCAGCGCGATCTGCCGCTGGTTTTGACTGAATCCTGCGTCGACAGCACCGAAGGCGATACCGTCGGCCACCCACTCGACCGCGCTGCTGAGCAGTTCCAGGACCGGGCTTCCCGCGGCCTGTGCGATCAGTTCGTGGAACCGAAGGTTCTCGGCATGGAAGACCGCTGACTCGTCGATGAACGACGCCATGCGGTCCACGCAGTCCCGGAGCGCGTCGAGCGCGGCCTGGTCCGCGTTCTTGGCCGCCATTCCCGCCAGCAGCGGCTCCAGTGCTTGCCGAGCGGCGAACACCTCGGAAAACGCCACGCCCTCGAACTGGAGGATGAGGGTCATGGCCTCCCCGAGGTCCGAGGGACGCGGACGACGGACGACCGGCCCCCCGTCCCTCCCGGTCCGGATGCTCAAGATCCCTCGGCTCTCCAGCAGGCGGAGCGCCTCGCGGAGCGTGCTCCGCCCGACCTGGTACTCCTCGAGCATGGCGCGCTCGGTGGGGAGCCGTGTCCCCTCCCCGAGCCCGTCCCCGAGGATCTGGGCGACGATCTGCCTCGCGACGATCTCGGACTGCTTCATCGCGCGGGCGGCGGGACCGGACATTCATTCATCCCCTCGACTACCGGCAGGTGGACCTGCAGGCCCTCTCCGGCGCGCTCCCACGTCCGGCGTTCAAAGCGTAAGCATAGTTGGGCGAGTCAAATACGTCCGGGGCCCGGGCCCGAGCCGCCCGCAGCGGACCGGTTCACCAGTTGAGCGACTCCAGCACGAGTCGTCGCAGGGTGCGCGGGTTGTGGTCGATCTGGCCGGTGCGGGCGTGCTGGACGGCCCAGTTGTTGAACAGCACCAGGTCGTCGTTGGCGTAGTGGTGGGTGTAGACGTTGTCCTCGGCGTAGGCGTAGGAGAACAGGGTCTGGATGAGCTCCTCGCCGCGCTGCGAGTCCACGCCGTACTCCACGATGTGGCTGGTGTTGAACTCGTTGACGAACAGCGCCTTCTCCCCGGTGTGCGGCACCGTGATCACCAGCGGGTGCTCGTAGGACTGGATGCCGGACAGGTCCGCACCCTCGGGGTAGTCCGCGAGGCGCACCCGCTTCTGCTCGGCCTCGGTCTCGTACATGTCGAAGGCGTTGCAGGCGTGCAGGTTCTCGATCTCGTCCTTGATCTCCTGCGGCAGGTTCTTGTACGCCCGCACGGTGTTGGCGAACGCGGTCGGCGGCGAGGTCGGCGAGACGTCCTGGGCGTAGAGACAGGTGCCCGAGGCCACCTTCTCCCGGTAGGCGCCGTCGTTGTGGAACAACAGCCGCCGCGACCCGGCCAGCGACGGGTTGTCCTTGATGACGTTGGACAGGTACTCGACCTGGGTGCCCCACCGGAAGGTGTGCAGCTCACCCAGGGTCTTCACGAACCGGTCCTGGTCCTCGTCGCGCAGCTTCTGCCCGCGGACCAACACGACACCGCCCCTGTCGAACGCCTCCCGCAGCACCCCGACCTCGTCGGTGTCGAACGGCTTCGACATGTCCAGGTCCCGCAGCTCGACACCGAGGCTGTCGGTGATGGGAACGGCCTTCATCCTCATGCTCCTCTCCGAGCCCGGGAAGGGGTGGCGGCTCGTCGTCCCGAGCGTTATTAGTGCACAGAGTATGTCTTTTTCGTCACCTCCGACAAGATGCCGGTCTTGACGGCCGGGCTGCGATCACCGCGCGGCCACATCTGCAGATCCGGACACCCTTGCTGGCGGGCCTCCTGCCCATGCATCGTTTCTGACCTGCGTGTGATCGGAAACGACTCCGCGACGGCCAAAGGAACAGAGCCCTGGGGCGGGGTTGGCCCGATGTTCCACCCGCGACACCGAGCTCGAGGTAACACTGCGCATGTAAAGGGTGGAGCGGACTGCCGAGCGGGCTCGACTGCGGCGGCTGAGCCACAGACTGTGCCCTGCACGTGATCGCCCTGGCCGAGACCCGCTGCATCGGACCCGGCTCGCCTGCGTCGAGCTGTTCCTCGCCGCCGACAAGACCGCGAACCGTCTCCCTTGACGCAGCGGCACCGCTGCCATCTCGTCGAGCATCGAGGCGCCGGACGTGGAGGACCCGATCAGGACCGCCGAGGCCCTGGTTCATGGCCTTCGTGGCGGCCAGCTTCGTCATCTCGTAGTGGGTCCAGCGCGTCGTTGGACACCAGGTCCAGGCCTCCTCGTCGGTTTCTGCGGCGATGATCGGACGTACTCGGCCGCGGGCGGCAACGCCGCCAGGCGCGATATGGGCGCGAAGACCGCGATCTGGGGCTTATCTAGACACAGCCTGGCTCCCAGGGGCCCTGGCAAGCATGCCGAGGGGCCCACCACGCCGGTTCGGCAGGGACGTCGTCCGCTCTCCCGGTCGTGCTGGCATGGTGGACAGCCATGAGGAACGCCGACGACCTGGCCGGACTGGCCGCTGCGGTCCGTGAGACCGCGGGCCTCGTCATCCGCAGGGTCCGGTACGAGAGCGGAAGCTCGCTCACCTGGTCGCAGAGCGCCTTGCTCAGCGACCTGTCCCGGCGGGGCGAGGCCACCGCCAGCCAACTCGCCGACGATCAGGGCCTGCGTGCCCAGACCGTGTGGGCCAACCTCGAAACGCTGGAGAAGCGCGGGCTCGTGGCACGGGAGCGGGACGCGAACGACCGCAGGCACGTCCGTACCCGCCTGACCGACCTGGGTCGACAAGAGCTCGAGGCGGACCGCAGGGTCCGGGACGCCTGGATCGTCAGCGTCCTGGCCGACGAGTTCACCACCGACGAACGCACCACCCTGTCGGCCGCTCTCGGGCTTCTGACCAGGCTGGCCGAGTCGAACCTCGGCAACCGCCCGCGGCGCACGGGCCCGGCCTGAGCCAGTCCGTCCCCTCACCGGACCGCCCGGCCCGCGAGGGCTGGCTGGCGGTTCCGTACCCTCTGCGGGCGCAGACCCCGCGCGCCACGGTCGCTCACCCGGGCATCAGGACGGGACGGGGATCGTCACGTCGTAACGGGTGAAGCGGTGGCTGCCCCGCTCGCGCTGCATGGTCTGCTCGCCGTTCGGGTCCCTGCGGACGCCGCGGGCGAGCAGGAAGCGGAGGAGCTTGGTCTGCGCGCCCTGGCTCGTGTCGTTCCCCTGCTCCCACAGCAGCATCGGGCGCCCGATGCAGACGTGCGGGCCCGCGCCGAAGGCGAGCCCGAAGTGCGCGACCTTCGGGTCCGACGGGATGCGGTGCGGATTGTAGGACTCCGCGTCGTCACCGAAGATCGACTTGTCGTGATCGGCCTCCATCAGGTACCCCGCGACAAGCGTGCCCTTCGGGATGACGCGACCGGTCGACTCGAGCGTGACATCCGAGGCCGCACGCCGTGACAGGAACGGGCGGGTCGCGCGGTGCAGCCGCAGCGTCTCCTTGACGGCCGCGTTGAGGAAGGCCCGCTCCCCCGTCTTCGCGCGGTCCTCGGGGTGCTCGTCCAGCCAGCGCTGCAGGTCGTCGATCGCGAGGGTGGCCTGCAGCACGGGGTTGTTCACCGACGCCGCCAGCAGCTGCACCGCCTCGGTGAAGATCAGGTCGTCGGCGACGGGCGGGTCCGCCTTCAGCAGGCTCGTCAGCAGGTCACCGGGCAGCTCGTCGTCCGACAGGCCGGAGGCGACGAGGGCGCGCCGGCGCTCCAGGCTGGGGTCGAACAGCTCCTCGCGGATCGTCGTGCGCGCCACGCGGAACTTCTCGAGGGCCGTCGCTCGCTGGTCCTCGGGCATGTACTGGATCGTGATGCCCGCGACCAGCGGGACCGCCAGCGACACGAACTTGGAGGTCTGCTCCGGGCTGTCCACGCCGTCGATGCCGACGAAGCTCGCGGTGAAGCGCCAGATGATTCCCCGCAGGAACTCGACGAGGTCGAAGTGGAGGAGCCCGTCGACCGGCTTCACGGTCGCCTCGAGGTGAGCGAGGTTGTCCGCGAACACCTCGTCCATCAGGGTCCCGTCCGCGCCCCACGGTCGACTCGGGTTGATCATCCGCATAAGGGCCCGGCGCCGCGACAGGTGCTCACGCCCGTCGATGGACACGAGCGTGCCGTGCGCGAACTCCGAGGACTCGGCCACTGTGCCGCCCGCGAGGAAGTCCCTCCCGCGGCGCAGGATCTCCTCGACCTCGCGGTACTCCGTCAGCTCCACGACTGGACGAGAACCCTCTGTCGTGGTCGATTCCGCCATTCTCCACCTCCTGGTCGTCGGACGACGCCGCGGTCCGACGTCGTCGGCGGTCGCCCGCCTGGTGATCAGTGATCTTCTGCCCTGCGGCTGCGCCGTGGGCCGTCCGTGCCGGTGAGCGGTTCGAGCGCCGTGGGCGGCGCGATGCCGTCGTCGTCGATCGCGCGTGGAGTGTCCAACCGGCGGGGCAACCGCTTGTCGAACACGGCGAGCAGCAGCACCAGCACCGTGACCGGGATGAGGATGTCGGCGATGCCGTGCAGCCCCGCGTCACTCGGGCCTTCCCGGAACACGACACTGATGATGCTTCCGGAAGCGATCGCACCGATGTAGCCGGAGGTCCGCATCAGGCCCGCCGCGATGCCGGTGTCCTCCCGGTCGGCCTGGGTGAACACCGCTGCCTGGTTGCCGACGGTCGCGAGCCCCACGGACACCCCGACCACCGCGGTGATCGCGATGACCAGCACCAGCGGCGTCGTGTTGGACAGCAGGACGAGCGCCACCGCCATCGCCACTGCGAGAACCGCGGAGACGATCAGCGGCGTCCTCACCAGCCCCCGTCGGGAGATCGGCCGGGTGACGAGCGCCCCCGCGGCGCTCATCGGGACGATGAGCAGGCCAGCGGCGGTGGCCGAGAGTTGCCGCGTCTCCTGCAGCCACTGCGTCAGCCCATACATCACCGCGTATGCCATCAGCATCCCGCCGCCGGTGCGCAGGTACGTCGTGGTCAGCGCGCGGTTCTTCAGCAACGTACGCATGTCCACCAGCGGGTTGGACGCTCGCAGTTCCCACACCACCAGCAGCGCGCCGGCCGCGAGCGCGCCACCGAGCAGCACCCAGTGCGCCGCCGGCAGCGACACCAGGAACGACACCAGCAGCGTGAGGGCCGCCCCGAACAACGCGATCCCGAGCACGTCGAGCTCGCCGAGGAGCCGACGTGCCCCTCCCGCTGCCGAGCTGCGGCCGTCGGCGGGCAGCCAGAAGTAGGCCATCACGAGCAGCGCCACCGCCAGCGGGATGTTGATCCAGAAGGTCGCGCGCCATCCGGCTGCCGACACCAGCAGCCCGCCGAGCGGCAGCCCGAGCAGCACCGTGACCTGGCTCGAGGCGACGAGCGCACCCATCACCCCACCCGGGTGCTCCCCGGTGTCCTCCGCGCGGCGCCGGATCATCAGCATTGCGCTGGGGAAGCCGGCCGAGGTACCGACGCCGAGCAGGACCCGGGCCACCGCCAACGCGGCGAGGTCCTGCGCGGACGCGCCGACGATTCCACCCGCAGCCACAAGGAACGCGCCCGCCAGGAAGACCCGGCGCGGCCCGAACCGCTGGGCGAACCGGCCCATGGCGGGCTGGGCCACCGCACTGGCGATGTAGAGGCTGGTCACCAGGAGGGCGACCCGGCCGACCGGCAGGCCGAGGGCCTCCCCGATGGGCACGAGCGCGGTGGCCACGATCGAGCTGTTGACCGGGTTGAGCATGGCCGCCAGCACCAGGGTCAGGGAGAATTGCCAGCCGAACGCCTTCGAAGTGGTCACGGAGTTGTGGCGAGCCGCCGTCACACGCGCCACGCCTCGTCGGAAGCCGGCTCGAGGCGGCAGTCGGCCACACGCGAGAGGATCTCCGCCGCATGGGCGAGCACCTCCCGCTCGTCGGCGGTGACGTCCTGCTCGATGGCGCGCGCCAGCCACGCACCACGCAGGTCCACGATGGAGTCGACGAGCCGTCGTCCGGCCGCGGTGACCGACAAGAGGGACTTGCGCCCGTCGGTCGGGTCGGGGTTCGCCTCGACCAGGCCCTGCTTCTTCAGGGTGGCCACCGTCTCCGCGATGGACTGCGCCCGGACATGCTCGGCCTGCGCGAGGGCGCTCGCGGTGATCGGACCGCTGTCGGCGATCCGGCCGAGGACGGACAGCTGTGACATCGTCTGACCGGTGGTGACCGACGCCTGCTCCAGGCGCAACCTCGAACGCAGCCGTGTCATGGCGAGGCCGAGCTGGACGGCGAGGGCGGAAGCGTCGGTGCGGGCGCGCGTCGGTGCCATCCGGCCATCCTAACGTCAGGCCATCTTGACAGGCAAGCTAACCAGGGAGCCTGATGACCCGCCGATGCGTGCTGACATTCCTTGTCCAAGCAAGCAGGGCCCTGTTTACTGCGTATTATGAACAGCTAATGCTGTTCGGTCGACGACGACAGCATCCGGGCCGACCGGGTGAACGGAGATTTCCATGACGAAGGCGTTGAGTGACACCTCGCGCACCCTGGACGGCGATCCGCGACCCGTGGCACGGTGGCCACTGCTGACCAGCCTCTGGGCCAGCCTGGTAGTGATCAACATGAACACCATCGTGCCGGTCACCCTGCTCCCGGGCATCGGCACGGACCTGCAGGCATCCGGCGCGCTCCTGAACTGGACCGTGATCATCACGGTCGTCCTGGGTGCCGTCGCCACGGCGCTCGCCCCGCGGATCGCCGAGCGCACGGGCGAACGCACCCTGGTGATCCTGCTACTGGGCGGCCTAGTCGTGGGGTCGGTCATCGCGGCCGTCGCCCCGAACATGCTGATCCACCTCATCGGCCGCGCGATCGCCGCGCCGTCGCTCGGGATCGGCTCGCTGGCGATGTCCATCGTGCGCAACCACGTCAACGGCGCTCAGCTCTCCCGGGCGCTGCGAGCGATCCCGGTCGGCGAGTTCGGCGGCGGGATGATCGGCCTGCTACTCGGCGGCCTGATCACCGAGCTGCTGCACGTGGACTGGCGCGTGGTGTTCGGGGTGATGGCGGCGCTGGCGCTGGCCTGCATCCTGAGCGCGATCCCGAGCGTGCCGAACGAGCGCATCGACACCCGACACCGGATCGACTGGTTCGGCGCGAGCCTGCTCACGGCGGCGATCACGCTGCTGCTGATCCCGCTGTCCGCCGGGTCGACCTGGGGCTGGGGCTCGGCCACCACGCTGATCCTCTTCGCCCTCGGGATCGTCGCGGTCGTGGCCTGGGTTCGGGTCTCGCGAGGACAGAAGGACCCGTTCGCCGACCCGGCCGCCCTCGCCAACCCCAACTTCGCGCGTACCTGGGTCGTCTACCTGCTCTCGGCCGCCTCGGTGTGGATCATGAACTTCACAGTCCCGTCGATCGCCGGCGCGCCGACGTCGAGCGGGTTCGGGTTCGGCTTCGACCCACTGATGGCCGGTCTTGTGATCATCCCGCTGTTCGTCATCGCGACAGTCGGCTGTGCGATCTCCATGCAGCTGCGCTGGGAGCGTCCGCAGGTCGTGGCGCGAGCCGGTTTTTCGGTCATCCTGCTGGCGTTCGTCGGCCTCGCCCTGTTCCACGACCAGGCCTGGCAGCTGTGGATGTGGCCCGCGATCTTCGGCATCGGCTGGTCGGTGACCCTCGGGTCGTCGTACATCCTGCTCATGCAGTCGCTGCCGCTGCACAAGTCCGCCACGGCCGCGGGTATCGGTCACCTGGCGGGTGCAGCGGGCACCGGTCTCGGCGCCGCGGGCGTGACCGCAGTGCTCACCGCGAACGTGCTCGTGCTCGACGGCGGGGCCGCGCTGCCGACCGAGGGCAGCTTCACCGCGGCCTGGTGGGTCGGCGCGGGGATCTCGGTGATCGCCGTGCTCTGCACCGTCGGCGTCAAGCTGCGCAAGAGCCAGGACGCCGACGAGGCGGCAGCCCACTGACCTTCTGACGGATGACGAAGACCCGGCCGGTGCAGCGCACCGGCCGGGTCTTCCGTCGTGCGGGTCGTCAGCCTCCGAGGCTGTCCACCACGTTCAGGGTCACCGAGCCCAGCCGGTCGAATTCGGCCAGGAAGTGGTCACCCGCCGCGAGTGGGACCGCGGCGTGCAGCGCGCCGGTCATCACCAGGTGGCCCGGCTCGAGCGCGAGACCGCGCTCGCCGAGGACGTTCGCCAGCCAGGCGACGACCTCGAGCGGGTCCCCGAGGGCGGCCGCGCCGGCCCCGGTGTCGATGACCTCCCCGTTGCGGGACAGGACCATCCCGACGAGCCGGGAGTCGAACGCGTCGACCGGGACGAACTCGTCCGGGATCACCATCGCGCCGTTGGAGGCCAGGTCGGCCACGGTGTCGGCGAGCTTCACGCGCCAGTCCGCCACGCGCGAGTCGACGATCTCCATCGACGCGGCGGCCCCCGAGACCGCCCGCCGGGCGTCCTCGAGCGTGACGCCCGGACCCTGCAGCCGCTCCCCCATCACGTAGGTGATCTCGGCTTCCATCTTCGGCGAGATGAAGCGGTCCATCGGCACGTCCCCACCGTTCGCGTAGCGGGTCGACGCGAGCACCGGACCGAAGTCCGGCGAGTCCACCCCGATCAACCGCTGCATGGCCAGTGAGGTCAGCCCGACCTTGTAGCCGACGATCTCGTCACCGTCCGCCAACAGCATCGGAACCAACTCGGCCTGGATGGCGTAGCCGTCCGCCATCGTCAGGTGCGGCTCGGTGTCGGTGAACGGTGCGATCGGCCTGCGGGTGCGCCGGGCCTCGTAGAGCGCCTTCGCCTTCCCCTGCGGGTCGACGACGGTCGCCGTGGACTGCTCAGCCACGCTCGCGCTCCGCTGCCAGCTGGATCGCGACGTCGATGATCATGTCCTCCTGGCCGCCGACATAGCCGAGCTCGCCACAGCGCTTGAGGATCTCGTGCGCGGGAACCTTGTAGCGCTCTCCGGCCCGCTCGGCGTGCAGCAGGAACGAGGAGTACACACCCGCCCAGCCCTGAACGATCGCGTTGCGGTCCATCTTCGGCCAGCGCGGCAGGTAGGGCCGCACGACGTCCTCGGCCGCGTCGAGCATCGCGGAGACGTCCAGGCCGGTGTTCACGCCGAGCCGGTCGAACACCGCGGCGAGCACCTCGGTCGGCGAGTTGCCGGAGCCGGCCCCCAGCGCGCAGAGCGAGCCGTCGATGTACCGGACGCCGACCTCGTAGGCGATCACCGAGTTCGCCACGCCCATGCTGACGTTCTGGTGGCCGTGGTAGCCGACCCAGGCCTCGTCGCCGACCTCGGCGATCAGGGCCTCGAACCGCGCTCGCGCCTCGTGCATCAGCAGCGCGCCGGCAGAGTCGGTGACGTAGGGGGCCTGGCATCCGGCGTCGACCATGATCCGGGCCTGCTTGGCCAGGTTCTCCGGGTCGGTCCGGTGAGCCATCATCAGGAAGCCGGCGGTCTCCATGCCCAGGTCTCGGGCCATGCCGAAGTGCTGCGGCGAGACGTCCGCCTCGGTGCAGTGGGTGGCCACGCGCACCATCTCGGCGCCCGCGTCATGGGCGCGCTTGAGGTCCTCGTTGGTGCCGATGCCCGGGACGAGCAGCACCGCGATCTTGGCGTTGCGGGCCTCCTCGCGGGCGGCCGCGATCAGCTTCATCTCGTCCGTGCGGGAGAAGCCGTAGTTGAACGACGAGCCACCGACGCCGTCCCCGTGGGAGACTTCGATGACCTCGACGCCGGCCTGGTCGAGCGCACGTACGGTGTCGCGGACCTGCGTCTCGGTGAACTGGTGGGCCATCGCATGGCTGCCGTCGCGCAGCGTCGTGTCGATCATCCGGACGTCGCGGGTCAGGGCGGGGCGGCTCATGCCACGGTCTCCTTGTCGATACCAGCCTTGGTGGAGGCCATCAGTTCGCCGACACGGGCGGCGGCGGCTGTCATGATGTCCAGGTTGCCCGCGTAGGAGGGCAGGTAGTCGGCGTTGCCCTTGACCTCGAGGAAGATGCCGACGCGGCCGTTGCCGTCCCAGCTGTCCTGCGGGTCGTCGAACTGGGGCTCGGCGCGCAGCGTGTAGCCGGGGACGTACTCCTGGACCTCGGCGACCATGTCGTGCACCGACGCGGTGATCGCGTCCTTCTCCGCGTCCGGCCCGATCGCGCAGAACACGGTGTCGCGCATGATCATCGGCGGCTCGACCGGGTTGAGGATGATGATCGCCTTGCCACGCTGCGCTCCGCCGACCTCCTCGACCGCCCGCGCAGTGGTCTCGGTGAACTCGTCGATGTTCGCCCGGGTGCCCGGACCAGCACCCTTCGACGCGACCGAGGCGACGATCTCGGCATAGGGCACCGGGGTGATCCGGGACACGGCGTACACCATGGGGATAGTGGCCTGGCCACCACAGGTGATCATGGAGACGTTCGGCGAATCCAGGTGGGCCGCGCCGTTGACCGGCGGGGAGACCATCGGGCCCAGGTGAGCGGGGGTGAGGTCCACCGCCTGGATGCCCGCCTCCTGGTACCGGGGCGCGTTGGCGATGTGCGCCTTGGCCGAGGTGGCCTCGAAGACCAGCTGCGGCAGCTGGTCCTGCTTGAGCAGCCAGTCAACGCCCTCCGCCGAGGCCTCCACTCCTAGCTTGCGGGCGCGCTGGAGCCCATCCGACTCCACCACCCCGACCACGTACCTGACGTCGATCACCGAGCTGCGCTGCAGCTTGATCAGTAGGTCCGTCCCGATGTTCCCGGGACCGACGATGGCGGCGGTCACCGACTCCCGTGCTCCGTTGTTCGACATGCGCTGGACGGTCCCATCGAGACGCGCACACAATCGAGCAATGCGGTCCATTCAGCGAGACGGCGTGCCGGATTCCGTCGTCGGTCGCGTCTTCTCCCTGTTGTCCGCGTTCCGGCCCGAGGACAGGACGATCAGCATCTCCGAGCTGGCCCGCCGGACAGGCATCAGCAAGCCGACCGCCCATCGCCTCCTCCACCAGATGGCGGAGTGGAACGCCGTCGAGGTGACCGCCGACGGCGTCCGAGTCGGGATGGGTCTGTTCGAACTGGGACTCCTGGCGTCCCGCCCGGTCGACCTGCGCGCGGCCGCGTCCCCGTTCCTGGCCGACCTGTACGAGGCGACGGGCGAGACGGTGCACCTGGCGGTGGCCGAGGGCACGGACGTGGTCTACGTCCAGAAGTTGGAGGGCCGGCACGGACCACCGACCGCATCCCGGGTAGGCGGCCGGATGCCGGCCTACTGCACGGGTGTCGGTAAGGCGCTGCTCGCCCACGCACCCCCCGAGCGGCTGGCGGCCGTTCTGGAGAAGGGGCTGCGCCGGCGTACGCCCCGGACGGTGGTCGCCCGCGGCCTCTTCGAACGAGAGCTGACACGCATCCGCGAGACCGGTGTCGCCGTCGAGCACGAGGAGTCCTCGACCGGGATATCCTGCGTGGCGTCGCCGGTGATCGGCGACAATGGGGAGGCGGTCGCGGCCGTCTCGATCACCGGTCGGGCCAACCGGATCGACACCTCCCGGCTGGCGCCTGCCGTCCGCACGGCCGCCCTCGGCATCTCCCGCTCCCTCGGCACCACCGGCCGGCGGAGACCCTGACGACCCGGCGCCACCTCAGGGAGCCGGGGTGGCGACGGGCCGGCTCGGACGGTCAGCCCGCGTTCGGCAGCAGGTGGTCGGCGTAGTCCGGCAGGCCGCACAGGTGCGTGCCACCGTCGACGAGCAGGTTGATGCCGGTGATCCACTCCGCGTAGTCCGAGGCCAGGAAGACCACGGCCTTCGCAATGTCGTCTGGCCTGCCGTAGCGGTCGACGCTGAAGGATCGGAGCCAGGCCGCGGTGAACTCCGGCGTGCTGACCTCTTCCCCCATCGGCGTCTGCACGGCGCCGGGGCCCACGGTGTTCACCCGGATCCCGAGCCGGCCGCCCTCCAGGGCCGCGACCTCGGTGAGCTTGTCGATGCCCGCCTTGGCCGCCGAGTAGTGGGCGTTGCCGCGCGTGGTCGCGAAGGTCTCGACGGAGCCGATATTGACGATCGCACCGCGGGTGCCCGTCTCCTTCATGTGGTTCAGCGCGGCCTTCGTCCCGAGGAACGTGCCCTTGAGGTGGGTCCTGATCACGGAGTCGAAGTCCTCCTCGGGGAGATCCGTGATCAGGTCCAGCGTGCTGTTCCCGGCGTTGTTCACCACGATGCCGACCGGGCCGAACTCCTCGACCGCGGTGGCGAACAGTCGCGCGACGTCCGCGGAGCTCCCCACGTCCCCGGCCACCCCAACGGCCCGCGTGCCGTCCGCGGTGTGGGCCTCGGTCAGCGTCCTCGCCGCCGCTTCGACCTCGTGCTGCTTGCGCGAGCTGATGACGACGTTCGCGCCGTGGCTCATGAGCAGATCGGCCACCCCGTAGCCGATCCCCTTGGACCCACCGGTGACGATCGCCGTCGTGCTGACGAGTTCCATCGTCTCGTTCCTTTCTGACACCCTGCTCCACACGGACCGGCGGCGCAGGAGACCGCCGGTCTGATACTTGTCCACACTAAGAGACCGTTGGTCTGTTTTCAACAGGGGCGACCTCCGCCACGATGACGCCATGCGCCTCGGCCTGAAGTTCGATCTCCGTGCCCCCGCCTTCGGCACCGCCCCCGCCGATCTCTACGCGGCGGCCCTGGATCAGTGCGCGTGGGCGGACGCGGCCGGCTTCGACACCGTGCGCTTCCTGGAACACCACGGCAGCGATGACGGCTACTGCCCCTCCCCGCTCGCGGTCGCCGCGGCCGCGGCGGCCCGCACCGAACGGATCCGCCTGCGCGCCAGGGCCTTCATCCTGCCGCTGCACGACCCGGTCCGGGTCGCGGAGGACGTCGCCGTGATCGACGTGATCAGCCGCGGCAGGCTGGACCTGGTCGTCGCCGGCGGGTATGTCGCGTCGGAGTTCGCGATGTTCGGCAGGACCCTGCGCGAGCGCCCGTCGCTGATGGAGGACGGGATCCGCGCCCTCGTCCAGGCCTGGACCGGCGAACCCTTCACCTACCGTGGCCGCTCCGCCCGGGTAGCGCTGCGCCCGGTCCAGCGCCCGCACCCGCCGCTGGTGCTGGGCGGCTCGTCGCGGGCGGCGGCCCTGCGCGCCGCCCGGCTGGCCGACGGGTTCGAGCCCACGAAGCGCGCGTTCTTCCAGGACTACCTCGAGGAGTGCGCGCGGCTCGGCCGCCCCGCAGGACCGCCACCGCCTCCGATGCCGCGCGGACAGTTCCTGCACGTCACCGACGACGTCGAGGGCGCCTGGAAGGCGCTCGGGCCGCACCTGCTGCACGAGATGCGCTCGTACGGGGCCTGGCTCGCCGAAGCGGGCACCGGCACCCAGTATCGGCCCGTCGCGGACCTCGACGAACTCCGCGCCGGTGGGGCCTACCGGATCGTCACACCGGAGGAGTGCCTCGCCATCGCCCGCGAACTCGGCCCCGAGGGTCAGATCGAGTTCCACCCGCTCGTCGGTGGCAGCGACCCGGCGATCGGCTGGGCGGGCCTGCGGCTGTTCGAGAAGGAGGTCCTCCCCGCGCTCCGGGCCGAGCACCTCGTGACCGAGCCGACGTAGCGTCGGGCTCGTTGCACAACCCGTCGTACTAGGTGCATAGTTGGGCGCGCTCGCTGCTCTGCCAGTCCGAGCACAGCCCTTTCTCAGCAACCCCGTCGCCGAGTATGGGTTCGGAGCGCGTCCCTCAACGACGAAGGATCACGCAGTGGACGAGACCCTCGCCTTCCTCGCCGACTACGCAGCCGGGCTCACGTTCGACGACCTGTCGACCGGTGCGGTCCACGAGGCGAAGAGACGCCTCATCGACGTCTTCGGATGCGCCCTCGGCGCGTACCCGAGCGAACCCGCGACGATAGCTCGGGCGCATGCGGCGGAGTCGACCGGGAACCCTGGCGCTACCGTGTTCGGCACCGGGCACCTGAGTTCTGCGGAGTCGGCGGCCTACGCCAACGGCGTCATGTTCCGGTACCTCGACTTCAACGACATGAGCATGGCCAGGAATGGCGGTGGACACCCGAGCGACATGCTCGCCGCCCTGCTGGCGGCCGCGGAGTACGGCGACGCCGATCCTCGCCGGTTCCTTACGGGGCTCGTACTGGCGTACGAGATCGCGGACCGCCTCGCCGACGTGTGCGACATCAGCATCGGCAGGGGCTGGGACTACCCGACGTGGATCGCGATGGGATCGGCGTACGGGGCGAGCAAGGCGCTCGGCCTGCAGCGCGAGCAGATCGCCCATGCCGTGGCCTTGGCGGTCGTCGCGAACGTCAGCCTCTACCAGACGCGGCGCGGGACGCTGTCGATGTGGAAGGGCGCGGCAGGCGGCAACGCGTGCCGCAACGGGCTCTTCGCTGCCCTGCTCGCGCGGCGGGGCATGACCGGTCCCGCGGAGCCGTACCTCGGCGACTCCGGCTTCTTCAACCAATGCGCGGGCGGTCCCGTTGAGCTGCCTCGGTTCGGCGGGGACGGTCACCCCTTTAAGCTCGAGGAGTCGAAGCTCAAGTACTTCCCCGCCGACTACGAAGCCCAGACGTCGGTGCACCCGGCCGCCGAGCTGCGGAAGGCGATCGGCGGCCGCCTCGACGAGATCGACAAGATCGAGATCCAGACCTACGGTGTTGCGATCATGATCGCGGCGGACACGCCCGCCAAGTGGGCCCCGACGACCCGGGAGACCGCGGACCACAGCATCCCCTACCTGGTCGCCCTGGGCCTGACCCGTGGTGACGTCGGAATCGAGGACTTCACCCCCGAGCGGATTGCCGACCCGGAACTGCGTGCCCTGATGGCAAAGATGACCATCACCGAGAACCCGCGTTATACCGAGGCCTACTCCGAGTCGACGTTCTTCCACATCAAGGCGACCCTTCGCACAGGAGAACACCACGTCGCGGAGATCCGCTACCCCAAGGGGCACCCCAAGAACCCGATGACCGACGCCGAGGTGGAGGAGAAGTTCCGCCACCAGGCAGCACCCCTCATGGGCGCCGAGCAGATGGACGCCCTGCTGGACCGGTGCTGGAGCCTGGAGGACGCCCGTGGCCTGGGTGAGATCATGGCGCTGACCCGGCTCGCCTACCAGGCGTGACCGTATGCGCAGCCGCATTCACGACGCTCCACGCCGAGCCCACCGCATACTCTGACTACTGTTAATCTGGTTGTGAACGCCTGTGAGGCAGGCGGCACCCACGCTTTCAAGGAGGTCAGCGGTGGAGTCGACGACCGCAGCCCCGCCCTCAGGGGTCGGCGCGCGACAGATGCGTCTGGAGGATCCGGGCCTGCTGACGGGCCGGGACAGGTTCACCTCCGACCTGGACATCCCGGGTGCACTGCACGCCGCGTTCGTGCGCTCGCCCGTCGCGCACGCTCGTGTCGTGTCGGTCGACACGACGGCGGCGATGACCGCGCCCGGTGTGGTCGCGGTTCTCACCCACAAGGACGTGGACGTCCCCCGGGTGTTCTTCCCGACGTTCGGCGAGCTGATCGACGACGCGTACCATCGTGTCCCGCTAGCGTCCGAGACCGTCCGCTTCGTCGGCGACGTCGTCGCGGTCGTGGTCGCCGAGACGATCACCCAGGCCCACGATGCGGCCGAGCTGGTGGAGGTCGACTACGACGCGTTGGAGGTCGTCGTGGACCCGGACGTTGCCACCGCGCCCGACGCTCCCCTGCTGTTTCCCGGCACCGGCACTAACGTCGCTGTGGACATCCCGTTCGAGGCCGGCACCCGCGCCCCGGAGCCGCCTGTGCGGGTCCACCAGCGCGTCGCCCACCCGCGGATGGCCGCCACGCCCATGGAGCCCCTGGCCATCGCCGCCGTCCCCGGCGAAGGCGAGCAGCTGACGCTGTGGTGCTCGACCCAGATGCCGCACGTGACACAGGGTCTGATGGCGCTGTGGCTCAAGATGGACCCTGCCGACCTGCGAGTGGCGTGTCCGTCGGTCGGCGGCGGGTTCGGCGGGAAGACGCCGGCCGAGCCCGACTACGTGCTCGTCGCGGCCGTCGCCCGCCACCTCCGCAGCCCGGTTCGCTGGACCCAGTCGCGCAGCGAGAACCTCCTCACCATGCAGGCCCGCGGCCACCTCTTCGACGTCACCCTCGAAGCGACCCAGGACGGGCAGGTCACGAGCATCCAGTCCGAGGGGCTCACCGACGTCGGTGGATATCCCGGACTGGGCATCGGCATGGCGATGACGGCCCGCGGTCTGATGACGGGCTGCTACGACATCCCGCACGCGAGCCACGTCGTGCGCTGCGTCGCCACGAACACCTCCCCCACCGTGCCGTTCCGGGGCGCCGGGCGCCCGGAGGCGATCCACGCGCTGGAGCGCACGATGGATCGGCTCGCCACGGAGCTGGACATCGACCCCGCGGAGATCCGCCGGCGCAACTTCGTGCCGGTCGACAAGTTCCCGTACATCAGCGTCATGGGCACCGAGTACGACTCGGCCGACTTCGAGAAGACCCTCGACGAGGCGCTCGGGCTGGCCGATTACAAGGGCCTGCGGGCCGAGCAGGCCGAGCGCCGCGCAGCCGGCGACGAGGTTGCCCTCGGCATCGGCATCAGCACCTACGTCGAGGTCTCCGCGGGCACCCCGGGAATGACCGGCGAGTACGCCTCGGTCGAGATCAGCGAGGACGGCTACGCCACCGTGGTCTCCGGCACCTCGGCTCACGGTCAGGGGCACTGGACCGTCTACGCGCAGATCATCTCGGAGACGATGGGCATCCCTACCGAGAAGGTGCGGTTCGTCCAGAGCGACACCGCGACGGTGCCGCGCGGGATGGGCACGTCGGGCTCGCGCTCCTTGCAGCTCGGTGGCACCGCCGTGCGCAAAGCCGCGGACGAGGTCGTCGAGCAGGCCAAGGAGATCGCGGCCCACCTGTTCGAGGCCTCACCCCAGGACATCGAGGTCGTGCCCGGCACCGGCCTCGCCGTACGCGGTGTCCCCGGCCGCACCCTGGAGTGGGGCGAGCTGGCGGCCGCCGTCGCTGACGACGCCCGCCGCCCCCCGCAGTTGGCGCCGCGGTTGTTCGCCGATCCCGGCTTCGAGCAGGGCGGGGGCACCTCGCCGTTCGGCTGCCACATCGCGGTCGTCGAGGTCGACCTGCAGACCGGGATGACCACGCTGCGGCGCTTCGTCGCGGTGGACGACTGCGGCGTCGTGGTCAACCCGCTGCTCGCCGAGGGCCAGGTCCACGGCGGGCTGGCCGCGGGCATCGGTCAGGTGCTGTTCGAGTACAGCGCGTTCGACGACGAGGGCAACCCCACCACGACGTCGTTCGCGGACTACGGGATGCCCAGCGCGGCGGACCTGATCTCCTTCGACACCGCCCACACCGTCACCCCGACCACGCGCAACCCGCTGGGCGCCAAAGGCCTCGGCGAGGCCGGCACCACCGGCTCCATCGCCGCCGTGCACAACGCGGTGATGGACGCCCTGCGCCCCCACGGAATCGACCACATCGACCTGCCGCTGACCCCGATGCGGGTCTGGCAGGCCCTGCAGGACAGGGAGTCCTGACCCATGACCGAACTCGCCGACGCCACCACCCACGCCACCGGCACCGCCGGGGCCGCGACCGTCCCGCTCACCCTGCGGGTCAACGGCAAGGACCACGACACCACCGTCGAGCCGCGCGAGCTGCTCGTCGACGTCATCCGGGAACGGCTCGGGCTGACCGGCACCAACGTCGGCTGCGAGACCACCTCGTGTGGCGCCTGCACCGTGCTGCTCGACGACCGCTCGGTCAAGTCCTGCACCATGCTCGCCGTGCAGGCCCAGGGCCGGGAGATCACCACCATCGAGGGCCTCGCCGACGGCGACACCCTCCACCCCGTCCAAGAAGCCTTCCGCCGCTGCCACGGCCTGCAGTGCGGGTTCTGCACCCCGGGCATGGTCATGGCCTCGGTCTCCCTGATCGACGAGGGCCGCGCCACCGACGAGAAGACCGTCCGCGCCGCACTCAAGGGCAACCTGTGCCGCTGCACCGGCTACCACAACATCGTCGCCGCCGTGCTCTCCGCCGCCGACGAGATGGAGGCGGACAAGTGACCCCCGCCCCGTTCACCTACCACCGCCCCACCAACGTCGCCGACGCGATCAGGCTGCTCACCGAGCACGGCGACGACGCCAAGCTCATCGCCGGCGGCCACTCCCTGCTGCCGATCATGAAGCTGCGCTTCGCCGCGCCCGAGGTCCTCATCGACCTCGGCGGCATCTCCGACCTCGACCACATCCGCGTCGAAGGCGACGAGATCGCCATCGGCGCCCTGGCCCGCCACGTCGACCTCGAGCTGTCCGACGTGCTGCGCGCCGAGGCCCCGCTGCTCGCCCACACCGCCAGCGTCGTCGGCGACTGCCAGATCCGCCACCGCGGCACCCTGGGCGGCAGCGTCGCCCACGGCGACCCGTCGGCCGACCTGCCCGCCTCGCTGATGGCCCTGCGCGGCACCGTCGTCGTCGAGGGCCCGGGCGGGCGCCGCACCATCGCCGTCGACGACTTCTACACCGGCTTCCTCGAAACCGCCCTGGAGCCCGACGAGATCGTCGTCGAGCTCCGCGTGCCGCGTGTCGGCGACGCCACCTGGGGCTACCAGAAGTTCCGCCGCCGGGGCATCGACTGGGCCATCGTCGGCGTCGCCTACCAATCCGAGCCCGATGGCGGCGGCATCGGTCTGGTCAACATGGGCCCCACCACCCTGCGCGCGTCGGCGTCGGAGGCTGCGCTGCGGTCGGGCGCAAGCCACGACGAAGTGGCGGCCCTGGCCGCCCAGGGCACCTCCCCGGTCGACGACGGAGCCGGATCCTCGGAGTACCGGCAGCACCTCGCCCGCGTGCTGCTCGGCCGTGCTCTCGCCGGTCGGTCCACGACCTGACCGTCCTCCGGACGGCCTCCCCCCGGAGGCCACCGGCTGAACGAGGACAGCGGCCTCGCGCCACGCGCGAGGCCGCTGTCGTCGTCCGTGGGACCGTCAGCGGACGCGATGGAAGGTCTCCCTGAAGTCGAGTTTCCTCAGCAGGCGTTGGACCTTCCAGCCGCCCTCGATCTTGAGGCGCTCGCTCTCGTGATCGGCCGTCCTCGATCCGAGGAGGAAGGCCGGCTGGGGTGGAGGCTCACTGGAGGCTGAAGTTCTTTGCGGTCTGCAGAGCCCCGGCCCAGTGGACCTCCAGCATCCGGAAACGGATTCGCCACCCCTCCGGCGTCCGGACCAACTCGTCGGTGAACGTGCATGCGTCGTAGAAGTGGACGCCGCCGTCGGCCTGGTCGATTGTTGTGTGCGTTGCCAACAGGTCGTGCCTCGCCGACGCGGTGTCCCCCTCGATCGTGACGATCGGGAGCCCGAGCATGTGCTGCCAACGACCGAACGCCCCGGTCATCACACCGGGCTCCTCGGGTGTTCCGCGCATCCACGCGAGCATCTCGCGCCAGGGCCCTCGCGGACCGCCACCGGACGTGTAGTCCACCTCGCCGTCATCGGTGAATATCCGGGCCCACGTCTCGAGGGTGCCCTCGTACTGGTTGCCCTGGAAGTCGTCCTGCCCCTTCGCGTACGTCGCCAACACGTCCTGAATGGCGAAGCGGTCCAGCAGGTACTGGATCTGGCTGTCGTTCGTCATGATCCTCCTTGATCGGCGTCCGCTGTACCGGCGAGCGCTGGACGCCGCGGCTCGCGGGCAGCTGCGCTGACGGGCGTAGCCCGCGTGGGACGGGATGCCACGACCACAGTGGGTCCCGTCATGCGCGGGCCACACCCGCGGCAGCGTCATCACTGACCCCGCCCCAGACAACAAGGCTTAACATAACTAGATTATGGCCGGTTGTCACTCATCGAGGGGGTCCCTACGTACCGTGGCCTACGCGGGTGGTGAACTCTCTCCGTCGACTCGCGGGTTCTCGGGTCCCGTCCAGAGCCCGGGGGGAGTTCTCCCGGCGGCGCGTATCAGCTGACCGCCGTGTCGCGGATGCTCCGCCAGCCGAGGCGAGCAGCAGATCGATGCGAGCGTGTCGGACACCGAGGAGCGCGGTGTGCCGACCTCGGTGTTCTGCACGGCAGTCGGCGACCCGGGCGGAGCGCGGCCATGAACTCGTGGGGAATACGGTCCCTCCTATGACCACATCGGACGGTGTCACCCGCTTCGCCGACCTGACCGGGCGGCTCGCCCTCGTGACCGGGGCGGGGCGCGGCATCGGCCCCGGCATCGTCCCCTGCCCACCCCGCTGGTGGCAGCGATCAACCCGGCGTTGGTTGCGTTGCACGGTGTCGCCACCGACGTCGCGGGACAGCTACTGGTCACCGCGGGTGAGAACCCCGACCGGCTCCGCTCCGAGGCCGCGTTCGCCATGCTCTGCGGAGTCGCGCCGCTCCCGGCTTCCTCCGGGCGCACACACCGCTAGCGGCTCAACCGCGGCGGCGACCGCCAAGCCAATGCCGCGCTCTACCGAATCGTGCTCTGCCGCTTGCGCTGGGACCCACGCACCCGCGCCTACGCCGAGCGCCGCGCCGCTGAGGGCATGTCCAAGAAAGAGATCATCCGCTGTCTCAAGCGCTACATCGCTCGAGAGATCTACCAGGCTCTACTCACACCCCACGACCTACCGAAGCCGCTCGACATCCATAGGAGCATCCCCCGAACAGCAAAGCAGGCGCGGATCCGGATGGCGGCGAACACTCCGATCGACGGCAAGCTGGGCGATCCTGACCGCGACCTGGTCCCGTTCCTCGTTTTCCTCGCGGGCCCCGGCACGCGCTTCATCACCGACCAAACCCTTGTCGTCGACGGGGGCCGGACGATGGTTCGCTGAGGCCAGCCCCGCCCGCTGATCAGGCCCCGGTGTAGGCCCCGCCGTCGACCTTGAGCATCGAGCCGGTCATGTAGGAGGACGCGTCGCTCGCCAGGAACAGCACGGCGTGGGCCAGCTCGTCGGGCTCGCCGCCCCGGCCGATTGGGGTAGTGGCCTTGGCAGCGCGGCGGGCGTCGTCGTCCGCGCGGCCTCCCATGGCATCGCCTATCATGCCCGGGACCACGGCGTTGACCCGGATGCCGTCGCTGCCCCACTCCTGCGCGAGCACGAGCGTCGCGGCGTGCAGCGCGGACTTCGCGGTCCGGTAGGGCAGCAATCCCGGACCCCCCGTCCACAGCCCGATGGACAGCACGTTCACCACGCTGCCGACGCCGTGCGCGGCCAGGTGCGGCTGAGCCGCAGCGCTGAGCAGGATCGGGCCCTTCGCGTTGACGGCATGCACCTCGTCGTAGAGCTCCGGCGTCAGCTCGCACGCCGATGAACGGCGGTTGAGCCCGGCGTTGTTGACCAGCACGTCCAGCCGCCCGAACGCGTCGACGGTCTCCGCGAGGATCCGCCCGTGCTGCCCGGGATCGGCCACGTCCCCGACCACCGCGAGTGCCCGCCCGCCGTCCTCCTCGACCGTCCGCGCGGCGGTGGCGAGAGCGTCCCGAGACCGTCCGACGACGGCGACCGCCGCCCCCGCGGCGGCGAGCAGCCGGGCGGTGGCGAGCCCGATCCCCCGGGAGCCACCGGTGACCAGTGCGGCGCGCCCGTCGAGCGCGAAACGAGCCAGCGCGTCCATGCGCGGACCTCCACCGTCGTCGCCTCTTGGTACTTATTATAAGCCTACTATTGGGTAGAGCCGTGGGAGGCAGCGTCGCCCGACCAAGGAGCCCGATGCACCCTTGCTGGCGCAGGACCCGAACCACGCGGCGTTCCTCGCCCGCGCCGGCACGGCGAGCTGCCCGGCTTCGTGCGACCTCGCCGTCGCGCGGGTCGACGCGCTGCCCCGGGACGTGGAGGCCGGGAAGGTGCGACGCCGCAGGCTCGACCAGACCGGGATGCTCGAGTGGATCACGACATAAGCGCGCCGGACTGGGCGGTCGACATGACCGACCTGCACGTGCACGCCTCCACCAGCCTGCTCCCCCGGCACAGCACCGACCCGGAAACCGCTGCCGCCGAGCGCGTGCAGGGCTTCGGCACGGTGGTGCTCAAGGCACACGAGGGCAGCACCGTGGAGCGGGCCGCGCTGGCCGGCGAGGGCGTGCACGGTGGGATCGTCCTCAACTGTGCTGTCGGCGGGGCGAACCCCGACGCGGTGGAGGTCGCGGCGCGGCTCGGGGGCCGAATCGTCTGGCTGCCGACGGTCTCCTCCCGCAACCACAAGGCCGCCGCAACCGCCCCGGAAATGGCGGTGTACCGCGGGTTCGAGCTGGGCCTGGTCGAGGTCGTCGAGGATGGTCGGCTGCGGCCGGAGTGGTACGACGTGCTGGACTCCGTCGCCCGTCACGATCTCGTCCTGGCCAGCGGGCACCTGAGCGTCGAGGAGACCGTCGTGGTCTTCGCCGAGGCCGCCAGACGCGGCGTCCGACGGCTGCTGGTCAACCACCCGATGATGGCCTTCCTGCACTGGGCGGACCCGCTCGGGGCGGTGCTCGCCGAGCTCGCGCCCACCTGGAGCTGGGGATCCTGCCGGACCTGTTGGGCGGACCGGACGAGGGGTCGCTGCGTCTGGTCGACGTCTACCCGCACTCGCTGCTGGTGTTCGGCGGGGACCTCGGGCACGCCGGGCACCCCGCGCCCGCGGACATCGTGCCGCAGTGGATGCGGTCGCTGGAGGAACGGGCCGGGGCGAAGGACGCCGCGGCGATCACCACCAGGACCACCCAGCAGCTGCTTCTCCAGTAACGACGCTCGGCGGGCCCCGATTGGAGCCCGCCGGTCGGGCACGGCGGCACGAGCCCCCGTCCCCCGTGCCGTCGGCTCAGCGACCTCGCGGAACGGTCACGAGGCGGCCGGTAGGGGGTGGGCCAGGTCGACCGGACCGGGACATCGACCACGCCCGGTGCATGCCCGCGAGGTCCGCCAGGTATCGGCACCATGGGCGGCCTGCAGCACCAGGGTGTGGTGCGCCCCGCCCGAGGCGTGCAGGAACACCACCTTGTCCTCGATCTGGTAGGCGGAGCGACCACCTCTGCACTGATGACGCGCGTCGCCCTGGGCGACGTCGGGTTCGGCTCCTACGAGAAGGCGCAGAGCGACGGCGTACAGCGTCTCGGTGGTCTCCCGGGACCGCTCTACACGCCGGAGCGGCGGCGGGCCGTGCCGGAAGGCCCGCGACACCCAGACCGGTCGGCCGTGGCCCCTGCTACGGGCCTCGGGATGACGGTTCCCAGCCCTCGGCGACGGCCAGCCGACCGCGGTCGATCACCACGGTGCCGTCTCGGGTCGTGCGGAAGCTCGCGCCGTCCCCGTCCCGCCAGATGGAGACGGTCAGCGCGTCCCCGGGGAGGACCGGGGCGGTGAACCGGCCGCTCATGGCGCCGAAACGGGCGGGGTCGCCGCCGCAGACGGTGTGCAGCAGGGCGCGGGCGGTGAAGCCGTAGGTGCACATGCCGTGCAGGATCGGCCGGTCGTAGCCGCCCCGGCGCGCGAAGGCGGGGTCGCTGTGCAGCGGGTTGCGGTCGTTGGTCAAGCGGTACAGCAGGGCTTGGTTGGGGGCGGTGGCGTAGTGCACCACGTCGTCCGGCGCGGTGTCCGGAACCGGCGGTGCTGACGAGCCGCCACGGGGACCACCGAACCCGCCCTCACCGCGGAGGAAGACCGACCCGACCGTCGTCGCGAGCGGGGTGTCGGTGACCGCGTCGACCGCCTCGCACGTCGTCTCGACGATCGCGCCGCTGCCCTTGTCGAACACCCCGGTGACCTCGGCAGTCACCCGGACCCGGCCCTCGACCGGCAGCGGGCCGTGCAGCCGCACGGCCTGCTCAGCGTGCACGAGCTTCGTGCGATCGACGTCGCCGAGCGGTACCGCCCCGACCCGGGTCATGATCGCCGCGTAGGTCGGCAGCACCGCCGTGCTCACGCCCTCGGAGTTCTCGGTGGTGAACGCCAGTTCGGCCGTCGGGTCCGCCTGGCCCGCACCCACGGCGAGGGCGTAGAGCAGGACGTCGTCCCGGGTCCACGAGTACTCGACGGGCCCGCTGCGGGTGCCGATCAGGTCGGGGGCGAGTGGCATGCGGTCTCCTTCGATCCGGTCCACCGAGCTATGTCACGTTCGAGACGCGATCGAAGATCGGGACGGTGGGCCCGTTCCAGTGGTGCCCGTCGGTCGAGCTCACCGTTCGCGGTGCCGACGACCGCGCAGGGCCTCCGCGGCCGCGCCGTCGTCGACCGGGGCGTCGCCGCCGTGCCGAGCCGGACCCTCGCCCTGAGGCGGTTCAGCGCCCGCGGGTGAAGGTCTCCTTGAAGTTGAACTTCGTCTGGAGCCGGCTGACCTTCCAGACACCGTCGATCTTCACATACTCGTCGAGGTAATAGCCCTTGGCGTGCCACTCCTCGCCCCTGTCGAAGTAGTAGAACCACTCGTCGATGCTCCAGTAGGCCTTCGCGGTGGTCTCGCTCGTGAACTCGATGACCGCGCCGTGGCCCTGGTGGCTGGCGATGGAGACCTCGAAGGCCTTCTTCGTGTTCTCCATCATCTGGTCCAGGCCGCGGAACTCGCTGGAGGCGGGCGGCGCGGTGGAGATGACGATGTCGTCGGTGAAGAGCTTGCGCAGCTCCTCGATGTTCTGGGTGTCGTAGTAGCGCCAGGTCTTGTGCTTCAGCGTCTTGATCGCGTCGATGTCCTCCAGGCGTTGGATCCGCTTCTCGAGGTCGTCGCTCATGTCGGGCTCCTGCAGCGTTGAGAAGGCCGCCCGACGCGACGGCCCCGTCGCCCGGGAAAAGGCTTCATAGAGTTAACATATTTTTCTTCGCTCGACCAGCCTCCTCGACCGTCGGTCACCACGAGCCTCCCGGTGAGGGCGATCACCCCTCCCTCCGATGTCGACGGAGGAGACTGAAGACCGGCGGCCGATCCGGCCGCGCACCGGCACGGAAGGACGGCACGACAGTGAGCGGGAGAGTCGCAGGAAAGGTCGCACTGATCACCGGGGCGGCTCGGGGCCAGGGCCGAGCCCACGCGGTCCGGCTGGCACAGGAAGGAGCGGACATCATCGCGGTGGACCTCGCCGGTCCGCTGCCGCACGTCGCGTACTCCTCGGCCACGCCCGAGGACCTGGCCGAGACGGTCCGCCTGGTCGAGAAGCACGACCGCCGGATCGTCGACGTCACGCTCGACGTGCGGGACCTCCCCGCGCTGAAGGCGGCCGTCGACGGCGCCGTGGCCGAGCTCGGCCGGCTGGACATCGTGGTGGCCAACGCCGGCATCTGCATCCCTACCCAGTGGGACGAGGTCAGCCCCGAGGTGTTCGAGGCGACCATGTCGACCAACGTCACCGGCGTGTGGAACACGGTCATGGCAGGGGCCCCGCACCTGGTGGTGGCCGGCGGTGGCTCCATCATTCTGATCAGCTCCGCGGCGGGGATCAAGGTCCAGCCGTACATGGTGCCCTACACGACCAGCAAGTTCGCCGTGCGCGGCATGGCCAAGGCCTTCGCCGCTGAGCTGGCCCAGCACCACATCCGTGTCAACAGCGTGCACCCCACGGGCGTGAACACCCCGATGTCGGACGACGCCATGCAGGCCGCCATCGCGAAGGCCTCCTCGTCGAACCCCCGTCCGGCCGCGATGTTCATCAACATGCTGCCGGTGGAGTCGACCGAGCCCGAGGACGTGGCGGACACCGTGCTGTTCCTCGCCTCGGACGAGTCCCGGATGATGACCGCCCACGAGCTCGCCCCTGACGCCGGCGTCACCGAGTTCTGATCCCTGCTCCTCGACTCGCCTCCTCCGTCGGCAATCCGCTCTGCTCAGCGTCGCACTTCGCGCGCAGGGGTCGGCACGAGGAGGCGACTCGAGTACATGCGCACCTCCGCCCCGGTGGCTCGGCACGCCCGGGCCCGGCTCGCCGTGGTCGCGTCCTGCTCTCGAGGTCGGTTCAGTACTGGATGTAGTTCGCGAAGACCTTGTCCGACAGCTCAGTGAGGCGCTTGGCGTTGCGTTGGTGCACCGGGTGGTGGAAGTACTCGCGGCACTCGTCGACGGTGCGGAAGCTGACGATGAACGCCAGGTCCCAGCTCTTGTCGATCTTCCACGCGGGCCAGTCGTGGTCGACCGGGCCGCCGATCCGGACGTCCCCGACGTTCGGGATCGCGGCGGCCATCTCCTGAACCAGCTTCAGCGCCTCGTCCTTCGACTCCTTCTCGGCGAACCAGAAGTAGGCGACGTGCTTGATTCCGGACTCGATGATCACGTTCTTCCTCCGTCAGGGTTCGCACGGCCCGTGTGGCGTATGTCCTCGGACGATGACGCGGTCGGGCCCTCGTCGCGCCGTGTCCGGGCGGCCGCCTCGCGAGACGTCCCGTCCGGAGCAGTCACTCGACCATCGTCAGCGCGGGCTTGATCTCGCGGTGCCCCCGCATGGCGTCCATGGCGTCGTTGATCTCGGTGAGCGGACGCGAGCTGGTGATCATCTCGGTCCAGTCGAAGCGCTCGTGGTGCGCCTCCATGAACTGCAGCGCCCGCGCATAGTGCTCGATCGCGCCGGAGAAGACGCCGACGATCGACGCCTGCTTCATCACCGCGAGCGCTGGGTTGAACGTCACCTGGGCCGGGCTGATCTGCCCGACGAGCAGGTAGCGGCCGCCGCGCCGGAGCATGGCCATGCCCTCGGTGAAGGCCGCGGGCGCGCCGGACATCTCGACGACGACGTCCGCACCCAGGCCGCCGGTCAGCCCCATGACGCACTCGGTGCGGTCCGCGGCGTCGGGCACCTCGGTGATGTCGATGGCCTCCGCGGCGCCCCACCTGCGAGCCAGCGCGAGCCTGTCCGCGGGCGCGCCGACGACGATCACCCGGCGCGGGCCCATGGTCACGGCCTTGGCCACGGCGAAGAGCCCGAGCGGGCCGGAGCCCTGGACCACGACGGTCTGCCGCTCGTCGAGCGTGCCGAGCCGGTCGAAGGCGTGGACGGTGGTTCGCAGCGCGCAGGAGGCCGCGGCGGCCACCGCGTCGGCAGGACCGCGGGCACCTTGACCAGGCCCGACGTCGGGTAGACGTAGCCGTACTCGGCGAACGCGCCGGTGAGGTGCGGGTAGTCGGCCGGGTTGCTGGCCATGTATCCGCG
Source organism: Pseudonocardia halophobica (assembly GCF_050948485.1). NCBI lineage: Bacteria > Bacillati > Actinomycetota > Actinomycetes > Pseudonocardiales > Pseudonocardiaceae > Pseudonocardia > Pseudonocardia halophobica. The sequence continues at coordinate 5,188,681 of NZ_CP192046.1, forward strand.
GCGGTTGAGGCACAGCGACGGCGCGTGGTTGAGCACGCACTCGACGCACCGCCCGCAGTAGCCGGGCGTCCAGATGACCCGGTCTCCCTCCTCGAGCCGCTGCCCGATCGAGTCGACGTCGGCCTGGTTCGTGCGGACGACCTCGCCGACCATCTCGTGGCCCAGGATCACGGGCAGCCCGGAGGCTGCCTGCTTCGACGAGACGTCCCCCTCGGCGAGGTGGACGTCCGTGGCGCAGATCGTGGCGGCGCGGTTGCGCACCAGCACCGCGCCCTCCTCCAGGTCCTGCGGGACGGGGACCTCGAGAAGCTCCATCGGGGCGCCGTGCTCGGTCAGCACCGCCGCCTGACAGCTCGTGGGGACGGTCATCGAGATCCTTCTTCCGGTCGCCAGTGAGCCAGAGCGCCGCGGCACGATCCAGGGCGTGGCAAGCGACACTAGGCGAGCCATGACTATAGATGCAATGGTTTTCTCACCGGAAGAACCCTGGGTTTCGTACTCCGGCACCCGTGACGTACCGGAAGACAATCTGTTAACAATATCTAGAGTTAAAGCTTAGCGAGGGAGTACTCATGGTGGACGCCGCAGTCGGCACCGTCGGATCGCCCCTGTTCAGTGACCGCCACCGGCTCAAGATGGGGTCTTCCACCACAACTGCACCCGGGGCGGCACAGCGTCCCTCGGCGAGGGCGGCATCGAGCAGCTGAACTGGCCCCAGCAGGTGCGGATCGCACAGCTGGCGGACCGGGCGGGGCTCGACGCGATCGTCCCGTTCGGGCGCTGGAAGGGCTACGGCGGCCCGTCGCACTTCAACGACGAGCAGTACGAGCCTGCCCCCTACGCCGCAGCCATCGCGGCGGTCACCGAGAAGATCGCGGTGTTCGCCACCGCCCACGTCCCGCTGATCCACCCGGTCCGCCTCGCCAAGGAGGCCGCGACCATCGACCACATCTCGAACGGGCGCTTCTGCCTCAACGTGGTCGCCGGCTGGGACAGGTCCGAGCTGGAGATGTTCGCGTCGAGCCGGTCGGCGGGGACGAGCGGTACGAGATCGCGGCCGAGTGGACCACGCTGGTCAAGATGCTCTGGGACCGGGACAAGGAGTTCGACTTCGAGGGCAAATGGTTCACCGCGCGCAACGCGATCAGCGCGCCGAAGCCGATCCAGCACACCCCGGCGATCATGAGCGCGGGCTCCAGTCCGCAGGGCATGGACTTCGCCGCGGGCAACGCGGACATCTGCTTCGCCGCGGCCGACTCCAACGAGTCGCTGGCCGAGGTCGTGAAGAAGATCAAGGACCGGGCCGCCGAGAAGGGCCGCGAGGTCCGGGGCTGGACACAAGCAGGGATCCTGTGCGGGCCGGACCAGGCGAATGTCCAGCGCCAGTACGACCACTGGGTGCGCGAGCACGGCGACTACGAGGCCGTCGGCAACCAGATCACCAAGCTGATGGGCGGCGGCGGGAAGACACTGGACTACAAGCACGACCCGGTGATGCTCGAGCGCATGGTCGCCATGATGCACTCGCACCCGCCGTACGGCACGCCGGCGCAGATCGTCGAGGAGATGGCCCGGCTGTCCGAGGCGGGCATCGACGGCATCAACATCGTGTGGCCGGACTACGAGCGCGGCATCGAGCAGTGCGGGACGAGATCCTCCCGCTGACCATTGAGGCGGGCCTGCGCAGCACGGACTAGTTCCTCCTTCACTCGGACGGCGGTAGACATCGCCGCCCGGACGCTCGCGGGGGACCCTCGTCACATCAGGCAGGGTTCCTGCACAGGCTGCCTGTCGAATCTGTTATCGTTGCGACATGCCGACAGTCTGTGTCTCCCCCGGTCCCGTCAGCCCGTCGTGTCCTCGCGGGGCGTCGGCGTGACCATCACCGCGGACACCCCCGTCGCGCCACGGGTCGAGCCGCTCGGCAGGCGGTTCATCACCCCACTGCTCGTCGGCTCGGCGCTCAACCCGCTGAACACCTCGCTGCTCGCCACCGCCCTGGTCCCGATCGGTCAGGCCTTCGGCGTCACCGGCGGGGACACCGCGGTCCTCATCGCTGCCCTCTATCTGGCCAGCGCGGTCGCCCAGCCCACGATGGGCCGGATCGCCGAGTCCTTCGGGCCGCGCCGCGTCTTCGTCGTCGGCGCCGCGCTGGTGCTCGTCGCCGGGGCGCTCGGCGCGCTGGCCACCGATCTGAGGTTGCTGCTGGTCTCGCGTGTACTGCTCGGCATCGGCACCGCGGCCGCCTACCCCACCGCGATCCTGCTGATCCGGCGGAACGCGGGCGACCGGCCCGCGGGCCCGGCTCTGGGCTGGCTGTCGATCGTCGCCAACGTCACCGTCGTCATGGGGCTCCCGCTGGGCGGCCTGCTCGTCGGCGTCTTCGGCTGGCGCGCCACCTTCCTGATCAACGTCCCGCTCGCCCTGCTCGCGATCGTCACCGCGCTGATCTGGTTACCACGTGACCCGCGGCTGAGCCGATCCGAGGTGCGCGGCGCCCTCGCCGGGCTCGACGCGATCGGGATGGTCCTGTTCGGCGGCGCGCTGAGCGCGTTGATGGTTTTCCTGATGTCGATCCTCGACCCGAACTGGTACGTCGGCGCGCTCACCCTGGTCCTCGCCGTCGCGCTGGTGCTGTGGGAGCGGCGTGCCACCGGCCCGTTCTTCGACGTGCGCTCGCTGATCACGGACAACGCGCTGACCCGGACCTACGTCCGCACCGGCGCCACCCTGTTCGTCTCCTACTGCGTGATGTACGGCGTGACGCAGTGGCTCCAGGAGCCCCGCGGGCTGAGCGCGACCACGACCGGCCTGCTCCTGCTGCCGATGACGGCGATCGCGGCCCTGGTCTCGCGGCCGGTGGCCAAACGCAACCTGGTCCGCTCCCCGCTGGTGCTGGCCGCGGGCCTCGCGCTGCTGGTGGCGGGCGGGCTGTCGTTCATGACGCTGTCGACGCCAATCGTCCTGATCGTCCTACTCACCGCACTGCTCGGCGTGGCGCTCGGCATCGCCGGGATCGGCAACCAGGCGGCGCTCTACGCCCAGGCCAGGGCCGACCAGGTGGGCACGGCCGCGGGCCTGCAGCGCACCGCGACCTACCTCGGCGCGATCATCTCGTCGGCGGTGATCAGCATCGTCTACGCGAACGGCGTGACCGGCGGCAGCGTGCAGACGATCGGCTACATCCTGCTGGTGGTTACTGCGGTGACCTTCGTGATGGTGCTGGCCGACCGCAGCCTGCCGAAGCGCATCGCCGCGGGTGGGGACCGGTCCTGACGCTCTACCCAGGGTCCCCGCCGACTCGGTGCGCCGTCCGGATGGCACCGTCCATCCGGACGGTTTCGTCGTTGAGGTAGTCGCAGTCCGCGAGCATGGCGAGCCGGGCGCACCCGATGAGACGCTGCGGGAAGGTGACCGACTTCGCCAGGCTCGCCTGGACCTTCAGCATGCGCCCGCCGGGGCGAGGCCGGCGAGCGGGAGGGCGAGGGCGCCGCAATCACGCCCGGCCTCGTCCTCGACAGCCTCGAGCGCCAGCGTCCGGCCGTCAAGCGCGTCCAGGGTTGTCCGCGGCGGAGATCCGCCCAGCAGCCGCGCCGCCCAAGCGAGCTTGCCCTTGCGCAGAGCCCGCTCCAGCGAGGTCGCGACCCAGTCCTCGGGTGTGCCCCCGGTGAGGTCGCTCCCGGTCGACGGGCGGCCTGCTCTCCATTGACCTGGGGCTTCCCCATCCCTAACGTGGGCTCGAACTATATTTAGAATACGCAGGTTACGAGCGGAGGGCCACGTCGATGATGATCGGAGCCGAGTGCCGGGGCGGCACATCGTGAACGGCATGCCGAATGTCCCCCATCCCGTGCGGCGCGCCGTCGCCCCGTCCCCCGTGCAAGAAGTGCCCGCGAGCGCGGCCCCGACCCCCAAGGTCCAGTACGTCCTCCCCGCGGGAAATGGGGTCGTCGCGGCGCAACCGCAGGTGGCGCGCGGCGGCAGGCTCGAGGGCCGGATCGCGCTGATCTCCGGCGGTGGCGGCGGGATCGGTCGCACAATCGCCCAGCTGTTCGTGTCCGAGGGCGCCTCCGTCGTGGTGGCCGACCTCGAGATGTCGAGCGTCAAGGAGGTGGCCGACGCCCTCGGGGCCGCCGCAGAGCCGGTCGTGCTCGACGTGCGCGACCCCGAGGCCTGGGCCACCGCGGTCGACGCCGCGCGAGACCGCTTCGGCGCCCCGCCGGACGTACTGGTGCAGTCGGCGGGCGTCAACATCAACGGTGGGGTCGAGGAGGCCACCGTCGAGGACATGCACTTCGCCTTCGACATCAACGTCGTCGGTGTGCTGCACGGCATCCAGGCCGTGGCCCCGGGCATGAAGGCCTCCGGCCGGGGCAGCATCGTCGCGGTCACCTCGATGGGCGGGGTGTCCTACGGCGTCCCGGGCAACGCCGCCTACTGCGCCAGTAAGGCCGCCGCGACGGCGCTCGTCCAGTGCGCCGCGCTCGATCTCGGCCCCTCACGGATCCGGGTCAACGCGATCGTCCCCGGCCAGGTAGACACCCCGATGTCGCGTGCCTCGGCCACATCCGCGCCGCACTCGTTCTTCGAGAAGATGCCGGTGCCGCGCATGGGCCAACCTCGCGACATCGCCCAGTCCGCGCTGTTCCTCGCCTCCGAGGAGAGCTCCTGGATCACGGGGACGAAGTTCCTGGTCGACGGCGGGATGGACGCGGGCCCCGGCCTCGGCTGAGGTCCTTCCGGCACGGCGAAGGCCCCGGTTCCGCCGAGGGGACCGGGGCCTTCGGCCGGACAGCTGGGTCAGAGCGTGTCCGCCCACTCCTTGACGGTGACGACCTCCGCCTGCTGCGGGAAGATCTTCTCGATCAGGACCTGGTGCACGACCGGGTCCGGGTCGCCACACGCGTCCGACAGAACGGTGAGCTCGAAGTCTGCGTCGCTCGCGTGGCGCACAGTGGAGAGCACCACGCCGCTGGTCACGATGCCCGCGAGCACCAGCTTGGTGACGCCGAGACCGCTCAGCAGCGGCGCGAGGTCGCTCGCGAACGCGCTGACGCGACGCTTGACCACGACCGAGTCCTCGGGGGCCACGGTGATCGCCGGGTGGATCTGCGACGTCGCCGAGGTCTCGATGAACACGTCGCCGTAGCCGGTCAGCGGGGACATGTTCTTGTTGGCGGCGTTGACCTCGCGGTAGCCGTCCCGGAACGCCACGCGGACGTGGATGATCGGCACACCGGCCTTGCGGGCGGCGTCGACCGCCGAGACGGCGGCGGCCAGGACGGGCCCATCGTCGCCCCCGACGGCGCCCACGTTTGGCGGCTGGAAGTCCATCACGAGCAGTGCCTGGGCACTCATGTCCACTCCTTCATCGTGCAGGGCACAGACGGCGGTAGGCGGCCCGGTATTGCCGGACGCGGCCAACTCTGTGCATGGTTAGACCTTCGGACGCTACAAGGAGTCCGGGGTCACCGACAAGGCGGGCCCGCCGTCACCAGTCGACGGCCTTGAGGACGAGCCGGCGCAGGTGGCGCGGGTTGTCGTCGACCGACCCGGACCGCGCGTGCTGGACGGCGAGGTTGTCCCAGACCACCAGGTCGCCGTTGCTGTAGTGGTGCGAGTAGGTGTTGTCCTCGGTGTACAGCGCGGCGAACAGCTTCTGCAGCAGCGCCTCGCCCTCCTCCGAGCTCTCGCCGAACTCGACGATGTGGCTGGTGTAGAACTCGCTGACGAACAGCGCCTTCCGGCCGCTGTGCGGCAGCGTGATGACGACCGGATGGGTCGCCTTCCGGATGTCGTCGATCGTGCGGCCCGGGCGGAGGTCGGTGACGAGCTGCCGGTTCGACTCGCCGTAGGGGTCCTCCAGGTCGAGCATGTGGAACGCGGTGAGCTTCTCGATCTCCTCCTGCAGCTCCGGCGACAGGCTCTCGTAGGCGCGCACGCCGTTGGCGAAGCTGGTGGGCGGCGAGGTCGGTGAGACCTCCAGCGCGTAGAGCGAGGTGCCCGCGCGAGGGTTGGGCCGGTAGGCGCCGTCGTTGTGGAACAGCAGCCGGGCGTTGCCCGCCTCCGCCGCGTTCTCCACCTTCTTGTTCGTCATGAACTGCACCTGGGCGCCGTTGTCGAAGGTCTCGAGCGGGCCCAGGTACTTGATGAAGCGGTCGTGGTCCTCGCCCTCGAGCTGCTGACCCTTGACCACCAGCATCAGGTGGTCGGCGAACGCCCGCCGCACGCTCACGACGTCCTCCTCGGACAGCGGCTTCGTCAGGTCGACCCCGCGCACCTCGGCGCCGACGGGAGCCTCGAGCGGAACGATCTCCATGGCTACGCACCCTCTCCCTTGAGACAGCCGGCCACGCCGCACGTGGTTGTTGCTGTCAGTGTGCAGGCCTCCTTGAACGATGTCAACAGGCAGCCTGCGCAAGCTGCCTGAGGAGGAGGCGACCCGCCGCGCTCTCGCACCTTGTCGCGAGGCGACAATCCTAGTAAGAGTAAGCATTTTAGCGGGGCTGTACTCGAGACCCCGGGGACGGTCGCGCAGGGCCGCGCCACACCAGCAGACGAAGGAGAACAATGAAGATCGGCATCGTCGGGCTCGGGAACATGGGCAAGCTCATCGCGGCCGCCGTCGTCCGCGCCGGCTTCGAGACCTACGTCTACGACCTCCGCGCCGAGGCCATCGCGGAGCTGGTCGAGCAGGGCGCCAAGGGCACCACCTCGGTCAAGGAGCTCGCCGAGGCGGCCGACGTCATCGGCGTCGTCGTGCTCAACGAGCCGCAGGTACAGAGCGTGGCCGACGAGATCGTCGCCGTCGGCCTGCCGCGCACCCTGATCGTGCACAGCACCGTCACCCCCGCCTTCGTCCAGGGCCTGGCCGAGAGCCTCGCCCCCGCGGGCATCGGCGTGCTCGACGCACCCGTGGCCGGCGGCCTCGCCCGCGCCCGCACCGGCGAGCTGACCGTCATGGTCGGCGGCACCGACACCGACGCCGCGAAACTCGCCCCGCTGTTCGACGCGTTCGGCCGCGAGATCTTCCACGTCGGCCCCCCCGGCGCCGGCTCGGCCGCCAAGCTCTCGGTCAACTTCATGACCATCGCCGGCTACGCGCTGCAGATCGAGGCGATGAACTTCGCCCGCGCCTACGGCCTCACCGAGGACGCGCTGAGCAGCGTGCTCACCACCAGCAACGCCGACTCCCGCGCCGTACGCACCTGGGGCCTACAAGACCGGCTGCGCGCCAGCGTCCCCGCGGGCACCACCCCCGCCCAACTGGTCATGAAAAAAGACCTCAGCTCGTTCACCACCGCCGCAGGCCGCGCCGGACTGGTCTCCCCGCTCGCCGCCGTCGCCGCCGAAACCCTGGTCAACCGCGTCGAAGAACGCGACACCTACCTCGACAGCATCGGCGGGCGCCCCGACACCCCCCAATGCACCACCTGCGGCCAAGAGCTCATCCCGCCCTTCCGCGAGGCCGGCGAGCACCCCGAGTGCGCCCGTGCCTGACCCGCTGGACCCCCGCCCGCTGTTCAACGTCGACGGCCGAGTCATCCTCACCGGTGGCAGCGGGGGCCGGGCTCCGACACCGCGCGGATAGCCTGCGGCGCGAAGCTCGTCGTCGTCGCCTGCTCCAAGTAGAGGGTCGACGCGGTCGTCGCGTCCATTCCACGAGGCGGGCGGCGACGCTCCCGGCGGTCCCTGCCGACTTCACGGTGCTGGTGATGCTCTACCTGGCCGACGACGCGTCGTCGTTCGTCACGGCGGCCACGCTGCGGGGACGACGACGGCGCGGTCTCGATCTGGGCACGACCGCGACAGGGTCTTGACTCGATCTTTGCATCTGTCAATAGTAGTCACACTTGCGAGGGCCCGCGGCGTCCGTCGCCACCCCCGTGACCCCTGTACGCGTGACCGGCGCCCCGGCGCCAGCCCAATGGAGGGCTCATGCTCAAGCGACGACGCTTCGCCGCTCTGGCCGCACTGTGTACGGCCTCCGTTCTGGCCCTGTCCGCCTGTGGTGGTGGGAGCTCCGACACCGCCGCACAGGGCGGTGCGGGCGCCCCGTCGGAGCTCGCCATCTCGACCAGCGGCACGTGGATCACCACGTTCGCCCCGCTCTGGGCCGCCGCGCCGGAGATGGCCGAGATCGAGAAGAAGTACAACACGAAAATCTCCTACCCCGGCTTCGGCAAGGGCAACGACGCGCTGACCGCGATGCTCGGCGGCTCCGCGCAGATCTGCAACTGCAGCTTCAACACCGCGCTGAAGGCCGCGTTGGCCTCCGACGAGCTGCACTACGTCGTGAACATGAACAAGGGCGCCGGCACCGTTGCGATCGCGGCCAAGAGGTACGAGGCCGAGCGCGGCACCGACCTGGCCAAGTTCGACGGCGGGAACTGGGGCTACACCTCTGAGGGCTCCATCAGCCAGGTCAGCCTCAAGGAGGCCGCCGAGCACTCGGGCCTGGACTGGGCGAAACAGAAGGGCATCGCGCTGGGTGCGATGAATGCCTTCGCCCCCGCCCTGCAGACCGGGCGCATCGACATCGCGATGATGGACGTTGCCTCCGCGGCACAGGCCGTGAAGGACGGGATCGGCTACCCGGTCCTCAACACCAACGACCTTAGCGTCTTCGGCCCGATCGGCGGCACGCTGATCGGCAACGGGCTGGTCATGCCGGAGAAGTTCCGCCAGCAGTACCCGGAGCTGTCCCAGGACCTGGTGAACGCGGTCGTCGCCGGGCTGAACCGGGTCCGCACGGTCACCGACCCGGCTAAGGTCATGCAGCTCATGCCACAGGGCTTCAGGGACGCCCGCTCGGACCCGCAGCTGTTCGCGGCGGAGTGGGCCTTCACCCAGCCCGGCTTCCTCTCGACGGACGGCTCGACCACCGAGCAGGCCGTGAAGGACACCACCGGAGGCGGCGACTTCAGCGAGGCCGACCTCGCGAAGCCCGAGGCGGGCACGTTCCTCGACAACTCCATGGTGGACAAGGCCTACGAGCAGCTGGGCATTCCGCGGCCCGGCGTACAGACCGCGTCCTGACCCTGCCCCCGACCGGTCCCGCGTCCGCCGTTCAACACAGTGAACGGGGGTCGCGGTCGTCTCAGGCCTCCACAATGGCTCGCCACACCCGCTCGGGCGTCAGCGGCAGGTCGAGGTGCCGAATGCCGAGATGGGCCAGCGCGTCGATCACGGCGTTCTGCACCGCGACCGTGGATCCGGTGGTACCCGCCTCGCCGACGCCCTTGGCGCCCAACGGGTTCCGCAGCGCCGGCGTCACGGTGTGCCCGGTGTCGAAGGGGGGCAGGTCCGCCGCTGAAGGCATCCCGTAGTCCGCGAACGAGGCGGTGGTCAGGTTCCCTTCGTCGTCGTAGGTGATCGCCTCGAACAAGGCCTGCCCGATGCCCGCGGCGAGTCCACCGTGGACCTGACCCTCGACCAGCATCGGGTTGACCTGCACCCCGCAGTCGTCGACCGCGACGATCCGGCGCAGGTCGACCATGCCGGTGTCGGTGTCCACCTCGACGACGGCGATGTGGCAGCCGAACGGAGCCGTCCCATCCACGCCCTGGTCGAACCCCGGGGCCGCGGTCAGCCCCTCCGCCATCCCCTCCGGGCGGCGCTGCGGGTCTGCCGCCGCGGCGGCCAGCGCGGGCCAGTCGAGAACTCGCGAGGCGACGCCCCGGACCCCGATCCCCTCCCCCGGTACGATCTCCAGGTCGGCGAGATCCGCCTCGAGCAGGTGCGCTGCGAGGGTGAGAGCTTGGTCCCGCACCGCCTCCGCCGCCAGAAGGACCGCGCTGCCGCCGACCTGGGTGGAGCGCGAGCCGCCCGTGCCCATTCCGAACGGCACCCGGTCGGTGTCGCCGTGCGCGAGCCGGATCCGGTCCATCGGGATGCCGAGGGCATGCGCGGCGATCTGGGCGTAGACGGTCCCGTGGCCCTGGCCGTGCGCCGAGGTCCCGACGTCGAGCGTAGCGCCGCCGTCGGCGTCGACGGTCAGCCGGCCGTACTCCTTGCCGTAGCCGGTGTTGTTGGCCGAGACCTCGACGTAGAAGCTCAGGCCTACGCCCAGCACGACCCGGTCCCCCGCCGCGCGGCGACGCTTCTGCTCGGCGCGCAGCTCCGCATATCCGGCCCGCTCCAGGGCCGCGTCGAGGCAGCGCTCGTACTCGCCGGTGTCGTAGGTCGCGCCCGTGGGGGTCGTGTGTGGGAACCGCTCGGGCCGCAGCAGGTTGCGGCGGCGCAGCTCCGCCGGATCGATGTCGAGCTCGGCCGCCAGCATGTCGACCGATCGCTCCAGCATCGAGATCGCCTCCGGTCTGCCCGCGCCGCGGAAGGCCCCGACCGGCGAGGTGGAGGTGGCCACGGCGGTGATGTCGAAACGCACGCTCGGGATGTCGTAGGCCCCGCCGGCCAGCAGCCGCGTGGTCATCGGCATGCCGCAGCCGATGCCGGGGTAGGCGCCGGCGTCGACCAGGGTCTCGACCTCGAGGGCGGTGATCCGGCCGTCCCGCTCCGCGCTCAGGGTGACCTCGAACAGCTGGCCGCGGGCGTGCATCGTCGTCAAGTTCTCGCTGCGGCTCTGCACGACCCGTATCGGCTCCCCCAGTGCGGCCGCCACCGCGACCACGAGGATGTAGTCGACCTCCAGGGGCGTCTTGCCGCCGAACCCGCCGCCGACGGCCGGGCAGGCCACCCGCAGCCGCTCCTTCGGCATCCCGAGATTTTCCGCGATGACGTCCCGGACCAGGTGCGGGAACTGGGTGGAGGCCCAGAGCGTGATGTGGTCCTGCTCCGGCACGGCGACGGCGGCGTTCGCCTCCATCGGTGCGACGGCCATCCGCTGGTTCAACACCTGGTGACGGATAGTGACCGGAGCGTGTTCCGCAGGTGCCGTGCCACCGCTGAAGGGGATCCGCAGCGCCACGTTGGAACCGGTGTCAGGGAACAGCAGTGGCGCCTCCGCCGAGGCCGCCCATGTCGGGTCGACGACTGCGGGCAACGGGTCGAGATCGACCTCCACCGCCCCCGCCGCGTCCTCGGCCTGCATCGGGGTCTCTGCAACGACGATCGCCACGATCTCCCCCGCGAAGCGCACCGTGTCGGAGGCCAGGGCCGGCCGGTGGAACGGCGTGGGGATCATGTCCGTCATCGGGGAGAGCAGCAGCGGCCCGACCTCGAGATCACTCGCGGTGAACACCGCGCGCACGCCGGGCATCGCCCTGGCCTCGGTCGCGTCGATGCCCTCGATCCGGGCGTGGGCGACGGGAGAGCGCACGTAGACCATGGTCAGTGCACCTCCGACCTCGAGATCGGCCGCGAACCGAGCTCGGCCCTTCAGCAGCTCCTCGTCCTCAAGGCGGGGCGAGGACGATCCGATGCCGGGCAGGAACGGGTTCATGGGCAAATCTTGACTCAGCACGCAGATCTGTTTACTGTATGCATACTTATCCTCATTTCAGCCGGAGATTCGACTCGTCTCCGACCGTAACCCGTCGGAACGCCCATGGAGTGCTGATGCGTTCGCGTCGTCTCGCCGTACCCCTGCTGTCCGTGTGCACCGCAGCCCTGCTGGCCCTGACCGCCTGTGGCGGCAACGCCGAGCGTTCGGCGGAGGGCCCCAACGGCGCCCCCACCGAGCTGGCCATCTCGGTCACCGGCAACTGGGTCACCTCCTACGCCCCGCTCTGGGCCGCGGCGCCCGAGCTGGCCGAGATCGAGAAGAAGTACGACACCACGATCACCTACCCGAGCTTCGGCAAGGGCAACGACGCGCTCACCGCCGTCCTCGGCGGCGCCGCGCAGATCTGCAACTGCAGCTACAACACCGGACTGAAGGCCGCGCTGGCCAAGGACGAGCTCCGGTACGTGGTGAACATGTTCGACGGCGCGGGCACCGTCGCCATCGGGGCCAAGAAGTTCGAGGCCGAGCGCGGCACCGACCTGGCGAAGTACGACGGCGGGAACTGGGGCTACACCTCCGAGGGCTCGCTGAGCCAGATCAACCTGCGCGCCGCCGCCGAGCACGCGGGCCTCGACTGGGCGAACCAGAAGGGCATCGCCACCGGCTCGATCGCCGCGTCACAGCCCGCGCTGCAGTCCGGCCGCGTCGACATTGCGATGATGGACGTCGCGTCGGCCGCCAAGAGCGTGCACGACGGGGACGGATACCCGGTCCTGAACTCCAACGACCTCACGGCCTTCGGCCCGGTCACCGGCACGGTCATCGGCAACGGCCTGATCATGACCAAGGAGTTCCAGGACACCTACCCCGCGCTGTCGCAGGACCTGGTGACCGCGGTGGTCGCGGGCCTGAACCGGGTCCGGGCCGAGACCGACCCGACGAAGCTGCTCGCGATGATGCCGGAGGGTTTCCAGGAGGCGCACGCCGACGCGGCGGTGTTCGACGTCGAGTGGGCCTTCACCCAGCCGAGCTTCCTGCCCACGGACGGGTCCACCTCGGAGCAGGCCGTGAAGGACACGACGGCGGGTGGAGACTTCACCGAGGCCGAGCTCAGCTCGCCGGCCGCCACCTCGTTCGTCGACAACTCGATGGTGGACAAGGCCTACCAGCAGCTGGGGATCCCGCGGCCGACGCTGCAGGCCGCCCCGGCCTCCTGAGCGCCCGCTCCCGAACCGCCCTCGCCGCCGAGTCCGCCGCCTCGCCGGACCTCGGGGCCGCACCTCCCGAATGCTCACGACCCCGCGCCGACCAGGGCCAGGTAACCGAGCGCGTCGAGCCGGGCCGGACTTCCGTCCCGGCTCGGTGCCGTTCTCGGCGCTGGTCACGGCCCTTTCGCCGTCGGGCCAGAGACTTGTCGGGGTCGGTAACCATAGTTATGATTAGGCGAGTTGAGTTCGGCGACCGCAGCGCATGCGCCTCGGCTCGCCGAGGAGCATCCCATCACCGTGAGGAGCCTCCAGTGCCGGAGCCCGCCAGCCCCGCCCGCGTCGTCGAGCTGCGCGCCGTGGGAGACGTCGCCGTCAACCGCGCCGAGCCCGACTCGGCGCTGACCCTGGTGGCGGACGAGCTGCGCGCCGGAGACGTCACCTACGGCAACTGCGAGTCGACCTACTCCGAGCGGGGCGAGCCCAACCCCCACTCGCGCGGCATGGTGCGCGCCCACCCGCGCAACGCCGAGGCCTATTCCGAGGCCGGCTTCGACGTGATGTCCTTCGCCAACAACCACCACCTCGACGCCGGGGAGGAGGCCTTCTTCGACACGCTCACGGTATTGGCGAAGCTCGGCATCGCGAGCTGCGGCGCGGGCGCGAACCTCACCGAGTCCCGCAGGCCGGCGATCGTGGAGGCGAACGGCACGCGCGTCGCCTTCCTCGCCTACTCCTCGATCCTCTGGCCCGGCTATGAGGCGACGGACGACAGCGCGGGCGCCACCCCCCTGCGCGTCACCACGACCTACGAGCAGGCCGAGCTGGAGCAGCCCGGTTCCCCCGCCCACATCCACACCACGGTGTACCCCGAGGACCTCGCCGCGATGGTGGCGGACGTGCGGGCCGCGAAGGATGTCGCGGACGTCGTGGTGCTGGCCCCGCACTGGGGCCTGCACTTCGTGCCGGCCACGATCGCCGAGTACGAGACCGAGATCGCCCACGCCGCGATCGACGCGGGCGCCGATCTCGTGCTGGGCTGCCATCAGCACGTCGTCAAGCCGATCCAGCTGTACAAGGGCAAGGCGATCTTCCACGGCCTGGGCAACTTCGTGCTCGACGTGCCGACGCCGCCGAACCTGGACAGCCCGGGCATCCAGGAGATGAACGCGCTCTTCGACGGCTACGCCATCGGCAGGGATCCGGCCTACCCGACCTACCCCTTCCACCCGGTCGCGCGGCGTACGATGATCGCCCGCGCGCGCATCGAGGACGGACGGGTCACCGAGGTCGGCTACCTGCCCTGCCTGATCAACACCCAGGGGCAGCCCGCCCCACTCACAGCGGACGACCCGGCCTCGGTCGAGATCGTCGAGCACATCGCCGAGATCTCGGCGAGGGCGGGCTTCGAGGTACCCACGCGGAGGGACGGCGACTGGGTCGTCGTCCCGCTCGACGCGACGGTGGCCGCGGGAGCGATGTCGTCCTGACCGACGCCCGCACCCCGTGAGGACCGCCGTTTCCACGAACGCTTGTGTTGCTGGGCGCAAACTCTCATCATGGTAAACAGGCTCATGCCGCTGCTGCGCAGTTCGGGCCGCTTGCACGACACCCCGGTCGAAGGAGCCCGTATGGACCAGAACGACTTCCGTCGCACCACCGTCCGTGTCGCCGAGGCCGAGCACGTCACACCTGACGTGCTGCGGCTCGTCCTCACCCCCGTCGAGGGCGACAAACTCCCCGACTGGGAGGCCGGTGCCCACATCGACCTGCACCTCCCCTCGGGCCTGTCCCGGCAGTACTCCCTGTGCAGCGACGCCTCGGACACCACCAGCTACACGGTCTGCGTGCTCCGCGAGCCGAACGGCCGCGGCGGCTCGACCGAGATCCACGACACGGTCACCGTGGGGACCGAGTTGCCGATCTCGGGTCCGCGCAACCACTTCGCGCTGGTCCCGGCCCCGAGCTATCTCTTCCTCGCGGGCGGCATCGGCATCACCCCGATCAAGGCCATGATCGAGGAGGTGGAGAACCGCGGCGCGGACTGGAAGCTGCTCTACGGCGGCCGGACCGCCGAGTCGATGGTCTACGGCTCCGAGCTCCTGGCGAAGCACCCCGAGCGGGTGCAGCTCGTCCCGCAGGACGTCGAGGGCCTGATCGACGTCGTCGTCGCCCTGGCCGACGTGGACGAGTCGACCCAGATCTACACGTGCGGCCCCGAGGGCCTGCTCGACGCCACGACCAAGGCATGCGAGGCCGTCGGCATCGCCGACCGGCTGCACATCGAGCGCTTCGCCGCCGGCGAGGCCGTGGCCCCACCCGAGGACGGCGAGAAGCCCTTCGAGGTCGAGCTCCGCCAGTCCGGTGTCACCCTCACCGTCGGCGCCGACCAAACCCTGCTCCACGTCGTCCGCGGTGTCCGTCCCGACATCGACTTCTCCTGCCAGGAGGGCTACTGCGGCTCCTGCGAGAGCCGCGTCCTCGAAGGACAGCCCGACCACCGCGGAACCATGATGACCCCCGAGGAGCACGACGAGGACGGCACCATGCTGATCTGCGTCGGCCGCTCCTGCTCACCCAAACTCGTGCTCGACCTCTGACAGTCCGCACGTCTCCCCTGGAGGTGCCCATGTCCGGCTCATCGTTGACCGGCAGGAGATACGTCGTCACCGGTGCCGGCGGCGGGATCGGCCGCGCGACCGCGCTGGCCCTCACTCTGGAGGGGGCGTCGCTGCTGTGCACCGACGTCGGGGCGGAGGGCCTCAAGGAGACCGCCGAGGTCCTCGCGGCCAAGGCACCGGACGACGCATCGGTGGTCTGCGAGGCCCTCGACTCGACCGACGGCGACGCGGCCGCCGAGGTCGTGACCCGCGGCGCGCGCCTGCTGAAGGGCCCGTTCGACGGGCTGGTCAACGTGGCCGGGGTGATGCTCGGCAAGCCGTTGGCCGACACCGAGATGGCCGACGTCGACCGGATCTTCCGGATCAACGTCGGTGCCGGGCTGGTGATGACCCGCGCGGTGCTCCCCCACCTGGGGCGCGGCGGCGTCATCGTCAACATCAGCTCCAGCAGCGCAGCCCAGATCACCCCCGGCATGGGCCTCTACGGGGCCAGCAAGGCCGCGCTGGTGTACCTGACCCGCGCGCTCGCCCAGGAGCTCGCGCCGCGGGGCATCCGGGTCGTCGCCGTCGCGCCGGGCGCGGTCGACACCGCCATGCCGCGCACGCTGCTGCCCGCGGGCCCGGAGGGGGAGCAGATCCTCGCCGAGGCCGTCCGCGGCTCGCAGCTGATCGAGCGCCTCGCGCAGCCGGAGGAGATCGCCGAGTCGATCCGCTTCCTGCTGAGCGACGGCGCCACCTACATCACCGGCACGACCCTGTGGGTGGACGGCGGGGCGGGCGCCGCGCACTAGCCACCGGGGCCACACCCGAACTGTCGACGACGATGGGATCAGCAATGACGCAGAGCACCGCATGGGACCGGGACACCTTCGTGCACCTCAGCGGCTACCGGGAGGTGGAGGAGGTCTTCCGCCGCAGCCGTGACTTCGTCATCGGCGGGACAAAGGCCGGATCGGACGAGTTCGTGCACGGGACGTTGGTCGCCCTCGACGGCCGCGAGCACATGGGCCGGCGCCGCGCGCTGATGAAGATGATCAGCTCGGACCAGCCATGGGGCGCCGAGGGCACGCTGATCGACGATGTGTTCGCCCGCTACCTCGCCGAGGTCGTCGAGTCCGTCGAGCCACGGGACGGCAGGGTGCATTTCGACCTGATCCCGGTCGGCCGGCGGATCATCTGGCGGCTGACCGCGGCGTTCGTCGGCCTCGACAACATCGACGACCCCGCGCAGGTCGAGCGCTTCATGGGCCTCGTCGAGCCCGTCCTCGAAGGCCTCACGCTGGAGTACCAGCCCGAGGAGCGGCACGCGGAGATCCTCGTCGCCGCCCGCGAGAACCGGGCGCTGATCCGCGAGGAGATGTTCGACCCGAGCCTCGCGCGCCGTCGGGCGCTCGTCGAGAAGGTCCGCGCGGGCGAGGCGAGCGCGGACGACCTGCCCGGTGACCTGATCACCAGCATGCTCGGCCAGAGCGACGAGCCTGACATCGAGCTGATCTTCCGCGAGATGGTCGCGCTGCTCGCGGCCGCCGTGAACAACCCCGTCTCGCAGATGGCGTGGGCGCTCGACGACGCGACCCCCTGGCTCGATGCGCACCCGGAGTACCGGGACCGGATCACCGAGAAGGAGTTCCTCGGCCACATGGTCAAGGAGACCATGCGCCTGCACAGGTCCTCGCGGCCGCACGTCGTGCGGATCGCCGTGAAGGACACCGTGCTCGAGACGACCGGCCGCGAGGTGCCGCAGGGCACCTGGGTGTCGCTGTGGCTGCAGGCCGCCAACCGGGACACGACAGTCTTCGGCGAGGACGCGAACGAGTTCGACCCGTTCCGCACCCCGCTCGACCCGTCGGTGCAGCCCTTCGGGATCGGCCTCGGCGGCGGCGCCCACGTCTGCCTCGGGCGTCCGCTGCTGCTGTGGGACCAAGGCGACGAGGATGCCCAGGGCCTGCTCGTGAAGCTGTTGCGCTTCCTGCTGACCGCAGGCGTGCGGCCGGACCCGGAGGGTGAGCAGCACGAGGGCGGGCCCGAGGGCGGCCGCCGCCACGACCGCTACGACGTGGTCATGCCCGCACCGGGCGCGTGACCTTTAAGCCTGTGCATATTTGATGCTAGGCTGTCCGTGGGCCGGGTCGTTCCGCAGGTCGGGACACCCTCTTCTCTCCACATCGTTGCAAGGGTAAAGGGAACTAGATCCGATGACGGCTCGACCGGTGAAGCTGCTGTTCGGCGGCCAGTACGACCGCGTGCTGGGTCTTCCCGCCGCCGGTCGGGAAGTCGGACTCGACATCGTCCCCGAGTACCTCGATGGGCCGAAGGCGGCCTTCGAGGCCCTGTCGCACGACTCTGCGGCCGACGGCGGTGAGATGTCGATCTCCTTCTACATGACCCGCCGCTCGCAGCTGAAGGAGCGAAGCGACCTCGTGGCGCTGCCCGTCTGGATCTCGCGGACGTTCCGACACGGCAACGTGTGGGTCGCCGAGGACTCGGACCTGCACTCCGTTGCGGACCTGGCGGGCACGCGGGTCGGGCTCGCCGAGTACGGCATGACCCAGGCCGTCTGGCTGCGCGGCACGTTCGAGGACGACGCCGGGCTCAAGGCCTCGGACATCCGGTGGTTCACCGGCCGAGACCCCGCGTCGCTGACCGAGGACATGGTCCGGCTGCCCGCGGGCGTCGAGATCACCAAGGCGGACCGCTCGAGGCCCCTGCTGAACCAGCTACCCACCGGCGACCTGGACGCGGTGATCACCTCGGCCGGGCTGGTGCCGCGGCCGCCGGGCATCCGGCGGCTGTTCGCCGACCACGTGGCCGTCGAGAAGGACTACTACCGGCGCACCGGGATCTTCCCGATCATGCACGTGTTCGTCCTGCGGCGGGAGTTCGTCGAGTCCCGCCCGGAGGACGTCGCAGGACTGTACACCGCGCTCGAGCAGGCCAAGCGGACCGCGGTGGAGAAGCTGCTGCAGCCTGCCGTCTCGTACGTCACGCTGCCGTGGACGGCCGCCGCGGCCGAGGAACAGGTCGCGGTGTTCGGCGGCGACCCCTGGCCCTACGGGATCGAGGCGAACCTCCCCACGCTGACCGCACTCCAGCGCTACATGAGCTCCCAGGGCCTGCTCTGGGAGGACCTCCCGATCGACGAGTACTTCGCACGCATCTGACATCGACTCACCGGGGCGGCCCACCACCGACCCGGCGTGACACGGAACGAGGACCGGCCATGCCCGACTTCACCGAGACCACCCCGAGGCTGGCCCACCGGCTCGGCTACGTGGTCCTGCAGGTGGACGACCTGAAGGTCGCCACCGACATGTTCGTCAACGAGGTCCAGCTCCAGGTCAACGAGAAGACCGACGAGGCCGTCTATCTCGGGAGCGGGAACGACCACCACTGGGTCGTGCTCCGCTCCGACGAGGGCGTGGCCCGCGGCCTGCGGACCATCGGCTTCGAGCTCGACGAGTCGGTCTCCTTCGAGCAGGCCGAGGCCGTGCTCGACGAGGCGGGCGTGCCCTACGAGCGCAGCACCGACCCCGTCGCCCAGGACCGCGTCGGCGAGCTGCTGCGCCTGGCGGACCCGGACGGCACCACCATCGAGCTGTTCCGCGGCATGCTGTCCGTCCCGTGGCCGAACGCGCCCAGGTGGGTCAAGCTCGAGCGCATCCTGCACACCGCGATCGCGGTGGGCGACTTCAAGAAGTCGCTGCACTTCTACACCGCGGTGCTCGGCCTGCGGGAGTCGGACTGGATCGAGGAGACCTCGGTCTTCCTGCACGCCACCGACCGCTACCACCACTCACTGGTCCTTCAGCAGCGTCCCGGCCCGCCCCGGGTCGACCACCTCTGCTTCCAGACCGACACCTTCGACGACGTGATGCGCGCCCGCGCCATCGTCCAGCGGTCGGGCTTCGAGCTGCGGGACGACCTGCTCAAGCACGCGCCGTCGGGCTCGATCGGGTTCTACTTCCACGGCATCCCCGAGGGTCTGGGCATCGAGTTCTGCCACGGCCACGCAATCGTGGAGCCGGACCACAAGGCCGGCCGCTTCGCGCGCGTCCTGCAGGCCAAGGACGTCTGGCAGCCCCCGGCCGGCTACTGACCCGGCCCCAGAACCCCGAACTGAGCAGGAACTGATGAGCGAGACCGCCTCCGGGCCCCTCACGGGGCTGCGCATCCTGGACCTCACCGGCACCATGTCCGGTCCGTACTGCACCCTGCTGCTCGCGCAGCTGGGTGCCACGGTCGACAAGGTGGAGCCACCCGCGGGCGACATCACGCGCTCGTTGATGCGCGGCCGGAACGAGGCCATGACGCCGATCTTCCTCGGCCTGAACGTCGGCAAGCGCAGTGTGCTGCTGAACCTCAAGGATCCCGAGGACCGGAAGCGGTTCACCGCCCTGCTCCCCCGCTACGACGCCGTCGTGCACAACATGCGGCCCGCCGCGGCGGGACGGATCGGGCTCACCGAGGAGGGCCTGGCCGAGGCCGGGTCCTCCGCGCTGCTCTGCGAGATCGTGGGCTACGGGCCGGGCCCCTACGAGGACCGCCCGGCCTACGACGACACCACCCAGTCCATCTCCGGCATGGCGTGGGTGCAGGGCCGCGGCGAGCAGCCCGAGTACGTCCGGGCCGCCGTCGCGGACAAGACGGCGGGCCTGTACGCGGCGCTGGGGATCTGCGCCGCGCTGCTGGGCCGGGAGAAGGGCAACGACTCCGCCACGGTCCGGATCCCGATGTTCGAGACGATGGTCGCCTACACCGTGGTCGAGCAGCTGGGCGGGCTGACCTTCGACCCGCCGGAGGGCCCTCCGCTCTACCCGCGGACCATGTCGCCCTCCCGGCGGCCCTTCGCCACGGCGGACGGCTACCTCGGCGTCATGCTCTACACGGACAAGCACTGGGTGTCGTTCCTGACGTGGCTAGGGCGGGACGACCTCGCCGCCGACCCGAACTACACCAGCGTCTCCGGGCGCTCGCTGCACATCGACGAGGCGTACGGCTTCCTCGCCAAGGAGCTCAAGGCCCGCACCACGGACGAGTGGCTCGACATCATGGAGGAGCTCGACGTCCCGGCCAGCCGGGTGCACTCCTTCCACGACCTGCTCGAGGACCCACACCTGGAGAAGTCCGGCGCGATCGTCGTCGAGGACCACCCCACCGAAGGCCGGGTCCGACGCGTCCGCGCCCCGTTCCTGATCGACGGGTGCATGCTCGCCGACCCCTCCCCCGCCCCGACGCTGGGCCAGCACACCGACGTCGTCCTCGGCGAGTCCTGACGTGCCCGGGCGGGCCCCGCTCGCCGGTCGCCACGTTCTGGTGACCGGCGGGACCCGCGGCATCGGACGGGCGATCGTCGAGGGTGCTGTCGGGCGCGGGGCCCGGGTCTCATTCCTCGGCCGGGACGCCGCCGCCGTGGACGAGACGGAGAAGCTGCTGACCGAGGCCGGGGGGCAGGTCGCCGGGGTCGCGGCGGACGTGGTCGACGAGGTCGCCGTGCGCGCCGCCGTCGCCGCCGTCGCCGAGCGGCTCGGCCCGGTCGACGTGCTGGTGAACAACGCGGGCCTGAATACCTCCCAGGGCCCCCTGCACGAGGCGGACCTGGGCGAATGGTGGCGGGACGTCAGCGTGAACCTGCTGGGTTCGGCCGTCTGCGCGGCCGCCGTCCTGCCGTCGATGATCGAGCGCCGCGGCGGGCGGATCATCTCGATGGTGTCCGGCACCGCGGGTCGGGCCACCCCGCACAACAGCGCCTACGCGAGCGCGAAGGCCGCCGTCGTCCGGCTGTCGGACTCGCTCGCGGGCGAGGTCGCCGAGCACGGGATCGCCGTGTTCGCGCTGCGCCCGGGCACGATCGCCACCGACATGGTCGCTCGGTTCGCTGCCTCGCCCGCCACCCGGAAGTACCTGGGCGAGCAGGCCGCGGCGATGCGGCCGGGCACGCCGGAGAAGGCCGTCGCGGCCACCCTGTTCCTGGCCGAGGGCCGGGGGGACGCGCTCGCCGGACTCTGGATCGACGCGGACGAGGACCTCGAGGACCTGGTCGCGCGGGCCCCGCAGCTCCACGCCGCGGACCTGTACCAGCTCCGACGACGGCGGGCATGACGCGGACTACCAGGGAGACCTGACAGACGGCATGGGCCCGGCCCGGCCCGCGACTGGCAGACTGTCGGGAATCACTCCCCTCGCGAGCGACGTCGACGGCTCGGGGGTCCGTGGTCCCACGTCGCTTCCGGAGGTCCTGCTCGCACGGTCCCGCTCGTCGGGCGATGAAGCAGTCGGACATCGTCGCTCGGCAGATCTCACGGCAGATCATCGCGGACGGCCTGGTCGAGGGCACGCGGCTGGCCCGGAGAAGGTCATGGTCGAGGAGTACCAGGTCGGCCGCGGGACACTGCGTGAGGCGCTGCGGCTGCTGGAGAGCCGCGGAGTACTGAGCATCAAGACCGGCCGCGAGGGCGGTCCGGTGGTCCGACACCCACGCCCCTCGGACTCGGTGAGGCCATCAGTCTCGCGATGCGCTTCGACGGGATCGCCCCGGAGCAGGTCTTCGCCGCCCAACGCGCGCTCGCGCCGCGGCTCGTCCGGCGGGCTACGGAACGCCTGACCCCACGGATTCTGACCGCGATGGACGAGTGCGTCGACCGCATGGAGCGCTACATCGACCAGGGCCCTGTCTTCGAGGCCGAGGCACGGCGCTTCCACGACCTGCTGTCCCGCGGCGCGGAAAGCCCGGTGCTCGCGATCCTGGTCGCCGCGGTGGAGTCGGTGCTCGACGGGCTGCGGGACGACGTGCCGGTCGGGGACGCCCGACGGTCCCCGCGGACGGACCGGGTCGAGTGGAACGCCTTGCACCGGAAGCTACAGGACGCGCTGGTCGCCAAGGACGGCGACGCCGCGAGTGCCGCGACGGTCGCGCTCGTGGACCTCATGGTGCCAGGAGCGAGCGGCAACCGCCGCGGCGTGCGGGGCGCCACGCGGGCCCTCAGCGCGCGCACCGCCTGACTGGCCCGCGCCCTCGCAATCGCCTCCCTATACCGGGGCCTCCGTGATCGGCGTCCACTGGACGGGAGGCTGGGTCACGTCGTTGTACCGGTACATCCACGCTTCGCGGGAGTCCTGCAGGTGGCCCTCCATCATCGCCTCGGCCGCCGTGGCGTCCCCGGAGGCAACGGCCTTGAAGATGCGCTCGTGCCAGGTCAGCGCGACCCGACGCTGGCTGTCGGAGAACCCGGCATCCACCGAGCCGAAGGCGATGCCGTCCGCCACCCACTCCACGGCGCTGCTGAGCAGCTCCAGCACCGGGCTGCCCGCGGCGCTCGCCACGAGCTCGTGGAACCGCAGGTTCTCGCCGTGGAACACCGAGGACTCGTCGATGAACAGGGTCATCCGGTCCACGCACTCCCGCAGCCCGTCGAGCGCCGCCTGGTCGGCGTTCTTCGCCGCCATGCCGGCGAGCACGGGCTCGAGCGCCTGTCTGGCCGCGAACACCTCGGAGAACGCGACCCCCTCGAACTGCAGGATCAACGTCATGGCCTCGCCGAGGTCCGAGGGGCGTGGGCGCCGGACGACCGGGCCGCCGTCCCGCCCGGTGCGGATGCTGAGGATCCCGCGGCTCTCCAGCAGACGCAGCGCCTCGCGCAGCGTGCTGCGCCCCACCTGGTACTCCTCGAGCATCGCCCGTTCCGTGGGCAGGCGGGTGCCCTCTCCCAGGCCGTCCCCCAGGATCTGTGCCACGATCTGTCGGGCGACGATCTCGGACTGCTTCATCGCGCGAGCTGCCGGACCCGACATCGGTTCATCCCCTCGACCGCCGGCGCTCCACCGGCGGGCTCTCCGGCGTCCCCGCTCGGGAGTCGTCCGGCCATGTGTCAGCCACCAGCATGGATGGCAAGGTGGTGCGTTCGATCGTCGGCGGGCCGGCCACGTGTCGTCGAGCCGCCCGCAGCGGACCGGTTCACCAGTTGAGCGACTCCAGCACGAGTCGTCGCAGGGTGCGCGGGTTGTGGTCGATCTGGCCGGTGCGGGCGTGCTGGACGGCCCAGTTGTTGAACAGCACCAGGTCGTCGTTGGCGTAGTGGTGGGTGTAGACGTTGTCCTCGGCGTAGGCGTAGGAGAACAGGGTCTGGATGAGCTCCTCGCCGCGCTGCGAGTCCACGCCGTACTCCACGATGTGGCTGGTGTTGAACTCGTTGACGAACAGCGCCTTCTCCCCGGTGTGCGGCACCGTGATCACCAGCGGGTGCTCGTAGGACTGGATGCCGGACAGGTCCGCACCCTCGGGGTAGTCCGCGAGGCGCACCCGCTTCTGCTCGGCCTCGGTCTCGTACATGTCGAAGGCGTTGCAGGCGTGCAGGTTCTCGATCTCGTCCTTGATCTCCTGCGGCAGGTTCTTGTACGCCCGCACGGTGTTGGCGAACGCGGTCGGCGGCGAGGTCGGCGAGACGTCCTGGGCGTAGAGACAGGTGCCCGAGGCCACCTTCTCCCGGTAGGCGCCGTCGTTGTGGAACAACAGCCGCCGCGACCCGGCCAGCGACGGGTTGTCCTTGATGACGTTGGACAGGTACTCGACCTGGGTGCCCCACCGGAAGGTGTGCAGCTCACCCAGGGTCTTCACGAACCGGTCCTGGTCCTCGTCGCGCAGCTTCTGCCCGCGGACCAACACGACACCGCCCCTGTCGAACGCCTCCCGCAGCACCCCGACCTCGTCGGTGTCGAACGGCTTCGACATGTCCAGGTCCCGCAGCTCGACACCGAGGCTGTCGGTGATGGGAACGGCCTTCATCGCCAATTCTTCCTTCTGTGGGACCGGCCAGGCCGCGATCACTAGCCGGGTAAGGGTGATCAGAATATGACGCATTGCCGTGACCGACAAGACGCTCGACGCCTCTGCGGTCCCGACCGACGAGGTTGATCATGATCAGGTTTTCGCAATGCCGGAACGACACCTCGGCGCCCGAGGCGGATCCGACCGATTCGCCTGGAGGTCATTGACCGACGTTCCGCAGTCGTGCGACTCTGCGCCCATCCATCTCTGCACAGGATAGCAACATTTCGATGCCGTGTGGCCGTATCGAGTGCGGTGCCCCCTTCAGAGCTGAAGGCCGACAGGAGCGAACCGTGGACGCACGTCCAGCCGTTGGAGGATCCTCCGCCACCGCGCTCTCCTCCCCGCCCGCGGCGACGAGCCAACGAGCGGCGTGCACGCCGCCGGCGCCAGACCAGCTGACCCCCCGGTCCCATCCCCCACTCGACGAGGAGACGGCAGTCGTCCGCGGTCGGTCCGGCCGCGGGCGACTCCCAGGAGGAGTTCCCACCATGTTCCGCGCATCCCGACTTGCGGCGGTCGCCGCGGTCGCCGCCGCCGCGCTGACGCTCTCGGCCTGCGGCGGCGCCCAGAACACCGGCTCGCGCGCCCCCGCCAAGGCGCCAGAGAAGGTCTCGATCGCCACGGCCGGCTACCTCACGATCATGGCGCCGCTGTGGGCGGCGCAGCCCGAGTTCGACAAGGTGGCCCAGGAGTTCGGCACCGAGATCTCGTTCCAGCAGTTCGGCAAGGCCACGGATGCGCAGACGGCGCTGCTCAGCGGCGGCGTGCAGGTCAACACCGCGACCTCGGCCGGGGTCTCGCTCCAGGCGGCCCTGCAGGACCAGGCGGTCGTGTCGACCGCCAACATGTTCACGGGCGGCGGCATCGTCCTCGTCGGGGCGAAGAAGTACGAGGCCGAGCGCGGCACGAACGTCGCGAAGTACGCGGGCGCCACCTGGGGCTACGCCTCCGAGGGCTCCGGCAGCCAGCGCGGCAGCAAGGCCATCGTCGAGCACGCCGGGCTGAGCTGGGCCGACCAGAAGGGGGTCGCGTTGGGCGCGATCGCCGCGTTCGAGCCCGCCCTGCAGTCCGGCCGGGCCGACATCGTCGCGATGGACCCGACGTCGGCGGCCAAGGCCCTGACCAGCGGGACCGGCTATGTCGTGTTCAACTCGAACGACCTGGACGCCTACGGGCCAGTCGTCGGGCCGCTGCTGGGCAACACCGTCGCCGTCACCGACGACTTCCGGAAGCAGTACCCGGAGCTCACCCAGGCCGTCGTCACCGCCTACGTACAGGGTCTGCTCAAGGTGCGGGACGCCGCGGACGTGAACGCCTTCTACGCGCTCATGCCGCCGGAGTTCCAGCAGGCCCACCCGAACGACGCGCTGCTGGCCGAGGACTGGGCGCTGAGCAAGCCCGCCTTCCTGGCAGCCGATGGCTCGTTCTCCGCGGAGGCGATCGCGGCGACCACCAAGTTCGCCGAGCTCACCCCCGAGCAGGCGCAGTCACCGCTGGTCACGGCGACGTTCGACGACTCCTACGTGGAGGCGGCGTACAAGGAACTCGGGGTGCCGCGCCCCACCATCTGATCCCCCGCGCCTCGCGCACGGGCCGACCGACCGCAGTGCCGCGGTCCCGGGTCGCCGGGCCGCGTCGAACCCTGAAAGGTGATCATGACCGAGGGCCGGTACGACTACGTCATCGTCGGGGCCGGGAGCGCGGGCTGCGTCGTCGCGGCCCGGCTCTCGGCGGACCCGGCGGTGTCGGTGCTGCTGCTGGAGGCGGGCTCCACGGACAACTCACCGGACCTCACGGTCCCAGTGAAGGCGCCGAGCTTCCTGGGCAGTGCGTACGACTGGGACTTCCGCTCCGAGCCCGAGCCCGGACTCGGCGGGCGGGTCATGACGCTCAACCACGGACGGGTGCTCGGCGGCTCGTCGTCGATCAACTCGATGGTCTACCTGCGGGGCGCCGCCGCGGACTACGACGAGTGGGCCGCGGCGGGGGCGACCGGGTGGAGCTACGCGGAGGTCCTCCCCTATTTCCGCCGGTGCGAGGACAACGATCGCGGCGCGGACGACTTCCACGGCGCGGGCGGCCCCCTCGCGGTGTCCGACGGCCGCTCGCGGCACCCGCTGTCCGCGGCCTTCCTGGAGGCGGCGCAGCAGGCCGGCTACCCGCTGAACGAGGACATGAACGGCGCCACACAGGAGGGCGTCGGCTTCACCCAGGTCACCCAGCGGGACGGGCGCCGGTGGAGCACCGCCACCGGCTACCTTCGCCCGAACCGCGGCAGGCCGAACCTCACCGTGCTCACCGACTCGCCCGTGTCCGACCTGCTCTTCGAGGGCTCGCGGGCGGTCGGCGTGCGGGTCGACCGGGACGGCGGGCCCACCGACTACCGCGCGGACGCCGAGATCGTGGTCTGCGCGGGCGCGTACGGCTCGCCGCAGATGCTGATGCTGGCGGGCATCGGCCCGGCCACCCACCTCACCGCGCTGGGCGTGCCGGTGCGGGCGGACCTGCCCGTCGGGCTCAACCTGCAGGACCACCTGCGCAGCGGGCTCTGCTACGAGTCCACCCTGCCCTCGCTGCAGCGCTCGCTGACCGACGAGGCGCTGGCGCTGTACGAGGCCGAGGGCCGCGGCCCGATCAGCTCCAACGTCGGTGAGACCGCGGGATTCATCCGGTCGAGCCCGGCGGTCGCCGAGCCGAACTGGCACGTCAACGGGGTCCCGGCGATGATCGGCGGGATGATCGGGATCGCGGGCGACGGAGTGTCGGTCATCGGCTGGCCGTCGAAGCCGACCAGCTGCGGCTACCTCGAGCTGCGCGACACCGACCCGTCCACGCCGCCGCGGATCGTGCACAACTACCTGATGACCGGCTACGACCGCCGGACCACCTGCGACGGGATGCGCCGAATGCGCGAGATCACCGAGCAGCCGGCGTTCAAGGCCGTGAGCACCGGACGGCTGCTGCTGGGGCCCGAGGGCTACGACGACCCGTCGATCCTGCGGTTCGTCCGGCAGACCGGGGTGACCACGCACCATCCGTGCGGCACGTGCGCCATCGGCGAGGTCGTCGACCCCGAGCTGCGGGTCTACGGCATCGAGGGGCTGCGGGTCGCGGACGCGTCGGTCCTGCCGAGCGTCACGCGCTCCAATACCAACGCGCCCACGATCATGGTCGGCGAGAAGGCGGCGGACCTCCTGCTCGCGGCCCGCGCGACCGCCCCGGCCGCGGTGGTGTCGGCATGAGCACCCCGGCGTCGCTGTTCGGCGGCGGCGAGGTGCCGGACGACGTCGATCTCAACGCCGAGGTGGACCGTCTCCGCGAGTTGCGCCGGACCCGAACCCGGCTGGGCTTCGGGACCCGGCCCGCGCTCGTCGTCGTCGACCTGCAGCAGGCGTTCACCCTGTCCGACGAGCGGCGCGCGGCCCCCGTCCTCGAGGCCAACGCCGCCCTGCTCGCCGCCGTGAGGGCGGCGGGCGCCCCGGTCGTCTACACCCGCACGTTCGTGCCGTCGCCCGAGGAAGCGGACGTGCGCTGGGGCGCCACCCAGGACCTGTCGCAGTTCCTGCCGGGCTCCCCGGCCGCCGAGATCGACGACCGGATCACGACCGAGCCCGGCGAGACGGTGATCGACAAGCCGCACGCGTCGGCGTTCTTCCGCACCGGCCTCCACGAGCGGCTCACCGAGCTGGGCGTGAACACCGTGCTGATCACGGGGACGTCGCTGAGCGGGTGCGTGCGGGCCACCGCGGTCGACGCCTCGGCGTACCAGTACCGGGCGGTGCTGGTCGAGGACTGCTCCTACGATCCGCGCACCTTCTCGCGCGAGGCCGCGCTCTGGGACCTCGCCGACCGGTACGCGGACGTGGTCTCCCTGGCCGAGACCCTCGAGTACCTGGCCGGGCTGCCGCGCACCTGAGCACTGTCGGGCCGCCCGGGTCTACGCCTGACCCGGTCGGCCCGGCAGGCCAGCAGCGGCTGGATGCGCTCGCCGAAGTCGCCGATCCCGCGCACGAAGTCGTCGCAGACCAGCATGATCCCGGTGACACCGGGGACCGCCGCCATCTCGTCGAGCATCCCGGCCACCGAGGCGTAGGAGCCGATCAGCGCGCCGAGGCCCTGGTTGACCGCCTTGGTCGCGGCCAGCTTGGTCATCAGTTGCACCGACGACCGGTCGGCGTCGCGGTGCACGGTGTCCAACGAGGACTGGCTGGTCATCCAGGTCAGCGCCTCGACGTCGACCCCGTCCTCGTAGCCGTGCCAACGCGCCCACGCCTCGTCGTCCGCCTCCGCGGCGATGATCATGACGAGGACGTAGACACCGACCTCGCGTCCGGTCTGCGCCGCCGCGGCCAGGACCCGTTCTGCGGTGGCCGCGAACGCCGTGGGGGTGTTGCGCCCTTCCGCCGCCACGAAGTTGACGTCCCCGTGCTCGGCGCAGAACCGGATGCCCCGGTCGCTCTGCCCCGCGCCGACCACGGTGATCGGCGCGCTCGGCGCGGGCAGCAGCCGACAGTCGTCGTAGGTGAAGAACTCGCCCTTGAAATCCGACATCCCGGTCTCGAACAGCTGCCGCAGAATGGTCACGTACTCACCCGCGTAGTCGTACCGGCGGCGGTAGTGCTCCGCCCCCGGCCACACGCCCATCTGCTCGAACTCGGCGGCCTGCCACCCGGTGACGATGTTGATCCCGAACCGCCCGGGGGCGACCGAGTCGATCGTGGTCGCCATCCGGGCGGCGACGGCCGGTTCGAGCGCGAGGATCGGCGCCGAGGCGAACAGCCGGATCCGCTCCGTGACGGCGGCGAGTGCAGCCATCAGTGTGAACGAGTCGAGGCTGTAGTCCCAGTACCGCGTGGGCCCGCCGTAGCCCCGCATCTTGACCATCGACAGCGCGAACTCGAGGCCGTGCCGCTCGGCGAGCAGCACGATCTCCTTGTTGTGCGCGAAGGTGGGCAGGTACTGCGGGGCGCTCTCCGAAACCAGCCAGCCGTTGTTGGCCGACGGGATGAAGACACCGAACTCCACGGGACACGGTCCTCTCGCTGGGTCTTACGGGCCGATGACGCGGCTGGCGTGCAGGGTGTCCTGGTACTCCTTGACCTGCACGATCGCACCGTCCCGCACCACGAACAGGAAGTGGTACTGGTTGTTGTACGGCACGCCGGACGTCGTCGGCGCCGTCGTCTCGGTCTCGACGGCGACCCGCTCGCCCTGGGCGGTGATGCCGATGATGGTGATCTTCAGCGGGCCAGCCAGCGCCGGCGCGATCTTCCCGGTGGTGACCGCCATCACGCCGTCCCGGTCGTAGGTGCCACCGACCGACCATTCGCGGCCGGCGATCCAGAACTCGGCATCCGCGGCCATCCGGCCGAAGGCGGACTCGAACTCGCCGGCGTTCACGTCGGCGAAGAAGCCCTCGACGATCTCGGTGGAGGTCTGCGTCATCGCACTGCCTTTCGGTGGGGAGCCGTCAGCCCGCGGAGCGCAGGCCGGCCTGCACGGCCAGCGGGATCACCGCATCGCGGAACCTCGCGATGCCCGTCTCGTAGTCCGGCCAGATCATGCTCATGCCGTCGACGCCGATGTCCGCCAGCTGCTGCATCTTCTTGACGATCTGCTCCGGCGTGCCGAACAGCTGGTAGGAGTGCTGCATCGCCATCATGCGCTCGAGCATGGCGGGGTCGAGCTTGTAGTCCAGCGTCTTCCCGCCGCCGCCCATCAGCATGGTCATCTGGTTGGTGACGGCCTCGACGTCGCCGTGCTCGCGGACGATGTGGTCGTACCGGCGGGTGACATCGTCCTCGGTATCGCCGCAGATCACGCCGACCTGGGTCCACACCTCGACGGTCCGCCCGCGCTCGGCGGCGGCGTCCTTGATCCGCGCAACCAGCGGCTGCAGGGTCTCCGGCGAGTCCGCCACCGCGAAGCAGATGTCCGCGTACTCCGCCGCGAACGCGACACCGGCCGGGCTCGACCCGGCGCTCATGATCGGCACCCGAGGGCGCTGGATCGGCTTCGGGTCGCTCAGCGCGCCCTTCGACCGGAAGTACGTGCCGTCGAAGTCGAACTCCTCAGTCTCGACCCAGAGCTTCTCCAGGAACCGGATCCACTCCCCCGCCACGGTGTAGCGCTCGTCGTGCGGGATGAGCTCGACGCCGAACATGTCCAGCTCACGCTGGTTCCAGCCGGCCACCACGTTGAGGCAGAAGCGGCCGCCCGAGATGTGGTCGAGCGTCGCGACCTCCTTGGCAAGCCGGACCGGGTGGATTAGCGGGACGTGCGCGGTGGCGAACACCGCGATCCGCTCGGTCAGGGCGCTGATCGCCGCGGCCCACGGGATCGCCTCGTACTGCTCGTCGTTGAACTTCGACGGGCCACCGTAGCCGCGCCAGCGGGCGATCGGGATGAACGCGTCGAAACCAGCCCGGTCGGCGAGCTGCGCGATCCGGACCTGCTGGCTCCACTCGAGCGGGTTGATCCCGCCCTCGGCGGTCGACGGCGTGGCCCCGCCGGTGCAGTTCATGTGGAAGACGCCGAGCTTGAGCCGGTCGGAGCGGGTGAAGATCGGCGAGGAGAGGCTGGCTGCGTCGGTCACGGGTGTGCCTCCGGACGGTGTCGGGCGAGGTAGGGGACGGTCACGAGGCCGGGCGCCAGGTGGCGGAGTACAGGTCCAGCAGGTTGGCGGGGATCGTCGGGATGCCGGTGCCGCCGGGCACGTTCTCCGGGGTCAGCAGGGCCAGCGGGTAGCCGCCGGCGTCGGTCTGCGGCTGCCCGGTCGCGGCGATCCGCACGGCGGCGTCGACGATGTCGTAGCCGTTGGTGAGTGACGACTGGTCGACCCACCAGGCGTTGGTGTTGTTGCGCAGCGCGGCGTAGCTCGCCTCGTCCGGGACCTCACCGAAGATCCGGACATCCTCCAGGCCGCCGGTCTTCAGCGCCTGGGCCAGGCCGTTCGCGATGTTGCCGATCTCGGTGTAGGCGTACTTGAGCGACGGGTCGGCCTGGAGCTGGGCCATCATCTGGGCGGTCGCCTTCGGCGTCCCGAGGTCCTGGGGCTGCAGCGCGGTGACCTTGACCGTGCAGGCCGGGCACTTCTCGGTGAGCGCCGCCTGGAAGGCGTCGTCGGTGACCTTGAGGATCGGGTAGTCCATCGTGAACAGCGCGACCTTGGCGTTGCACCCGGAGTCAGAGAGGACCTTGTTCGCGTGGATCCGCCCGATCAGCTGGGCCGTGTCGGTCCCGTTGACGGTCGCGGCGAGGCCGGTGGGGCCGGCCGGCTGGTCGGTGACCGACGCGAGGATGACGCCGATGCCCGCCTCCTTCGCCGCGTCGATCTGCTTTTGGATGGCCGCGGCCGGGAACCCGGAGAGCCCGATGTAGTCAGGCTTGGTCTCAAGCGCCGTCTGGAACTTGGCCTGCAGGTCCGGAACGGTGGAGTCGTAGATGTAGGTCTGCGAGGTCCATCCCACCTTCGCCACCGCGGCGGCGATGGCCTCGGACGTGGTCTTGTCCGCGGGGTAGCCCTGCGACAGGTAGGCGATCTTCTTTCCGGGCGGTACTGGCGCGGTGACGTTCGTGTAGCGGGCGGGCGGGGAGGCGGGCAGCGCGGTGGGCAGCGCGCCCCAGTCCGCGAGGAACCGGTTCGCCGCGTCGACGCAGGCGGCGCGTTCCGCGTCGGACGCGGCGGGGGCGGCCGCGTCACCTCCGGACGATCCGCCGCCGCAACCGGCGAGAACGAGGGCTGCGATCGCGGCCACGGAGGCCGCGGACCAGCGGGTCAGACGGGAACGGGACATGCGCGCAGACCTCTTCCTTGAGGTGGGGCGAACGCGATCGGCGGAGCTGTTCGACATGCGCGTCGCACACAGTGATGTCTACCATAATCATGGTATCGACAGGGGTCAATGGCCTGCGGTGCCCGCCGAGCCGGGCGACGGCGACGCCGCGCCACGCACCCCGGGGGCGTGACGCGGCGTTCGCGAACCGCTACCGAGCGGAATCAGCCCAGCTTGTCGGGCTGCTTCATCCCCGGGGCGACGCCGGGGTAGTACTTCTCCAGGCCCTTACGCTGCGCCGACACGTTGCACGCCTCGAAGAAGATCCCGAGGCTCGACGAGAAGAACGCCGCCCGCGAGTCGTCGCTGACCGGACCGCCCGCGTGGAACCAGCCGCACTGTTCGAGCCGCTGCTGCTCGGTCACGACGTTGTCGGTCCAGTACCCCATGTGGTGGAAGACCGTGCCCTTCGCGGGCTCGTTCGGAGTGTCCGGGACCGACTCGAACAGCTCCAGCGCGCACGGCCCCGCGGTGGCGAACACCAGCCGGGTGCGCAGCGTGAAGGGCTCGCCGCCCGCGTGCGCGTTCTCGCCCTCGAAGCTCTTGATCGGGTTCCAGGTCAGGTTCAGTGCCTTGCCGAACTGGTCCATCCCCTCCTCGAGGTTCGGAACGGCGAAGGCGATGTGCCAGATCATCGGAGTCCCTCCGGGTAGAAGCCCTCCAGGCCGGGGCGCTTGGTCAGGGCGTTGGTGGCCTCGAGCAGCACGCCGAACGGGCCGTCGTTGACCATGATCCGGCGCAGCAGCGTCTCCGGGTCCTGTCTGAACATCACGCAGCCGTAGCCGAGTCCCTCGAGGCGCTCCTGCTCCGCCTCCAGGTTCGTGTCCCAGTAGCCGAGGTGGTGGAACGCCGAGTCGCCGATGCGCTCGTTGGGCGTGCCGGGGGTGGGCTGGATGAGCTCCAGCGCCAGCGGCAGGTCGGTGGAGAAGACCACCGAGCCCGCCAGCGTCCACGACTGGTCGTTCGGGCCCTGCAGCTTCTGCCCGTCGAGGTGGTGCGGCTCGTTCCAGCTCAGGCCGATGCCCCGGGTGAGCTCGTCCATGGCCTTCTCGAGGTCCTCGACGATGAACCCGGCGTGCCAGATGATCTTGGGGGCGGTGATGTCGATCCCCGCCTCGGGGGTGGTCATGGGGATTCCTTCCTGCTTCAGACGGCGGGGCGGACGACGCGCTCGGCACCCGGGAAGTTCATCGACTTGACCTCGAGGAACTCCTCCAGGCCGTAGGTCCCGAACTCGCGGCCGTTGCCGGACTGGCGGTACCCCCCGAACGGGGCCTTGACGTTGATCCGGCCGCCGTTGACGCCGATCATCCCGACCCGGATCTTCGAGGCGACCTTCGTCGACTCCTCGTCGTCCGTGCCGAAGACCGCGCCGACCAGGCCGTACTCGCTGTCGTTGGCGATCGCGACGGCCTCCTCAACGGTGTCGTACGGGAGGATGCACAGGACCGGCCCGAAGACCTCGGCCTGGGCGATCGTCATGCTCGTCTCGACGTCCGAGAAGACGGTCGGGGCCACGAAGTAGCCCTTGTCCGGCGCTGCGGCACCCGGCCCGCCGACGACGACCTTGGCCCCCTCAGCGGCTCCGGCCTCGACCAGCTTCAGCACGCGGCTTCGCTGGGTCTCGGACACGAGCGGGCCGAGCGTGGTGGCCTCGTCGAGTGGGTCGCCGAGGACCTGCTCGTTCACGTAGTCGACCAGTGCCTGCTCGGCCGTGGCCAGCTCCTCGCGGGGCACGATCAGCCGCGACAGCGCCGCGCAGACCTGCCCGGAGTTGGTGAAGCAGCGGGCCGCGGCGGCCTGGGCCGCCTTCGCGACGTCCGCGCCCGGGAGGACCACAGCCGGGCCCTTGCCGCCCAGCTCCAGGGCGACCTTCTTGACCGTCTGCGCCGCCACCGCACCGATGTGCCGCCCGACGGCGGTGGACCCGGTGAACGAGATGCCGTCGACCTTCGGGTGCCCGATCAGGGCCTCCCCGACGGTCTCCCCCACCCCGGTGACGACGTTGTAGACGCCGGCGGGCAGGCCCGCCTCGGCGAACACGTCAGCCAGCTCGTAGGCGCTCAGCGGCGCCACCTCGGACGGCTTGTGCACGACCGTGCAGCCGGCCAGCAGCGCCGCGCCGACCTTGGCGATCGTCTGGTGCAGCGGGACGTTCCACGGCGTGATCGCGACGACGACACCCAGCGGCTCGCGCACCACCAGGGTGGTGTCGATCTGCTCGGCCCACTCCAGCCGCTCGGTTGCGTCGGCCAGCGAGGTCAGGACCTCGATCGGGCGCCCGACCTGGACGGCCTTCGACATGGCCAGCGGCATGCCGACCTCGAGGGTGATGGTGCGGGCGATGTCGTCCGCCCGCGCCTTCAGGATGTCGGCGGCGCACCAGATGATCGCGGCCCGCTCGGCGACCGGCGTGGTCGACCACGCCTCGAACGCCGCGGCCGCCGCGGTGACCGCGGCCTCCGCGTCCTCGGCGCTGCCCCGCGGGACCCGCGCCAGCACCTCGGTCGTCGTCGGGTTCTCGACGTCGAGGAGGTCGGCGGAGGTCGAGGCGATCCACTCGCCGCCGATGAACTGCTTCCCGGCCCGGTCGACCGCGCTCACTTCTCGGCGTCCGGGACGGTGACGGTGAACTGGCAGACGACCGCGCTCTCGACAATGTCCTTCATGACCGAGCGGACGACGTCGTGCGCGGGGTGCGCGCTGTAGGCCTTCCAGCCCTCGGCGTCGTCGAAGTCGGCGACGAGGCCGTAGTCGTAGCCGTTCGGCCGAACACCGAGGTCCGGGCCGTGGCTGATCGCCCGCACGGTCGGGGCCTGCGCACCAAGGTCGTCGTGGACCTCCTTGATGCGCTTGGCCGTGACGTCGTCGACCGGCGCCTTGTACTTCTGGAGCGCGACGTGGCGGAAGATCTCGGCCATCAGGCGCCCAGCCCCGGGTCGACGGTGCTGTCGATCCCGTTGA
This sequence comes from Pseudonocardia halophobica, assembly GCF_050948485.1. Classification (NCBI taxonomy): domain Bacteria; kingdom Bacillati; phylum Actinomycetota; class Actinomycetes; order Pseudonocardiales; family Pseudonocardiaceae; genus Pseudonocardia; species Pseudonocardia halophobica. Next base: position 5,223,534 of record NZ_CP192046.1, read on the forward strand.
GGAAGTCGACCTGCACCTTGTTGTACTCCTCCGGCTGCTCGAACTGGGGCCAGTGCGCCGCATCCTTGATCAGGTGGAACTTCACGTCCGGGATGTGTGAGAAGCCCTCGCGCGCGTCCTGCCACGAGTGGATCGGGTTGTGGTCGCTCCAGATCACCAGGGACTGCGCCTTGATCCCGGCGAGGCGCTCCGGGGTCAGCCAGTACTTCTTGGCCTCCTCCGGGTCGAAGAGCTGGCTGAACAGCTTGGTCAGCGAGTTCTGGATGCCAGGGCGCTTGTAGATGGCCTGGCGGATGTGGATGAACTCCTCGGGCACCTGGGTCGGGTCCGCGAACAGCCATCCCATTCGGGATTTCACGGCCTCGTACTCGCCGGTGCGCAGCGAGGCGGTGCTGCGGGCCAGCAGGTCCTTGACGTCGCCCTGGTGGCGGTCGCCGGTCGCGGGCAGCCCGCCGGAGGTGTTGAGGATCAGCTTGTTCACCCGGTCCGGGTAGCGGATGGCCATCCAGCCCGAGACCCGACCGCCGAAGCTCTCGCCGCAGAAGTCCGCCTTGTCGATGCCCGCGGCGTCGAGGAAGCGGACGACGTGGTCGATGATGTCGTCGGTCGTGTAGTGCAGGTTCTCGGGCGCGTCGGTGAAGCCGTGCCCGAGCATGTCGATCGCGTACGACCGGCGGTAGGGGGCGTGCGGGCCCAGGTTGCGCACCCAGGTCTCCGCGTGCCCGCCGCCGCCGTGCAGGAAGACGATGGCCGGCCCCTCGCCCGCCTCGATAGTGCGGGTCCGGACGCCGTTGACGTCGTAGAACTTCTGCTCGAAGGGCTGGTCGAGCAGGTCGAGCCACACTGTGTCGCGTGGTGCCATAACGAGTTCCTTCCGTTGCCGCGGGCCGGCGTCGGCCCGTGGATCAAGCGCGGACGTCAGCGACGGGGGCCGAGCAGGGAACGGGCGATCAGCAAGCGGTGGATCTCGTTCGTCCCCTCGACGAGCTGGAAGACCTTGGCGTCCCGGTAGGCGCGCCCGACCCGGAACTCCGGGGACACACCGTAGGCCCCATGGATCTGCACCGCCTCGGTCGCGACACGCTGGGCGACGTCGGCGGCATACATCTTGGCCATGCTCGCCTCGGTGCGGGCGCGCGAGCCGCCGTCCATCGCCCGGGCGCAGTCCCGGACGAGCAGCCGGGCCGCCTGGATCTCGACGGCCATCTGCGCAAGCTTTGCCTGCGTCATCTGGTGATCAGCGATCGCGGTGCCACCGATGACCCGCTCCTGCGCGTAGCGCACGCAGTCGTCCAGGCAGCCCTGCGCGAGGCCGACCGCCCGGGAGGCGACCGACAGCCGGCCGCGCTCCACGGCGCCCATCGCGATCCGGTACCCGTCCCCCTCGGTGCCCAGCAAGGCCTCCGACCCGACCCGCACCTCGCTCAGCGACACCTCGCCGCTGCACAGGGGACGGAAACCCAGCTTGTTCTTGAAGGGGGTTCTGGTGAGGCCCGGGGTGTCGATCGGGATGACGAACGCACTCACGCCCTTCCGGCCGAGCGACCGGTCCGAGGTGGCGAAGGTGATGATGAAGCTCGCGATGTCGATGTTGGTGATCCAGGTCTTCGCCCCGTTGATCACGAAACCCCCGCCGTCGCGGCGGTAGGTCGTCTCCATCGCGGCGACGTTGCTGCCGGACTGCGGCTCGGTGACTCCGGCCGCTCCGAAGATCTCACCCGCCGCCAACGGCGCCAGCCAGGTCTTCTGCTGCTCCGGGGTGCCGTAGGCGAGCAGCCCCGACCCGACCAGAGCCGACGGCATGCTCATCAGCACGCCCAGACAGTGGTCGACCGTGGACATCGCCTCGATGATCGCCGCGTAGGTCACATGGTCGAGGCCCGCACCGCCCAGGTCCTCCGGCACCGTCCCGCCGAACAGCCCCAGATCGCGCATCTGCTCGAGGACGTCCGTCGGAAGGTGCTCGACGGCGTCGTACTCGGCCACTCGAGGTGCCACGACGTCCTGGGCGAAGCTCGTGACCATGGCTACGAGGTCCGCCGCCTCGGTGGCAGACAGCATGTGGACTCCTTCTGGGCTTCGTCGGCCATCGACACCCACCCGGAGCGGGGTCGAATATCTGCGCATACTAACTACGGTTGAGGTCACGGGCAATGGCCCCGCCTAACTCGACCCCAACCCTATACACAGGCGCCCTACACAGCCTTCCTGTGATGCTTGCGCCTACCGCTCCGTCGCACTACAGTCGCTCCATCGCTCAGCAATACTGAACGTCAGTGACACTGAACCTCAGCACTCAGGACGGTCCGGCGCAGCGGCCGGACCCCAGGACGGGAGATTCCAATGAAGGCCGTTCCCATCACCGACAGCCTCGGTGTCGAGCTGCGGGACCTGGACATGTCGAAGCCGTTCGACACCGACGAGGTCGGGGTGCTGCGGGAGGCGTTCGACAGGGGCGGTGTCGTGTTGGTCCGCGGGCAGAAGCTGCGCGACGAGGACCAGGACCGGTTCGTGAAGACCCTGGGTGAGCTGCACACCTTCCGGTGGGGCACCCAGGTCGAGTACCTGTCCAACGTCATCAAGGACAACCCGTCGCTGGCCGGGTCGCGGCGGCTGTTGTTCCACAACGACGGCGCCTACCGGGAGAAGGTGGCCTCGGGCACCTGTCTCTACGCCCAGGACGTCTCGCCGACCTCGCCGCCGACCGCGTTCGCCAACACCGTGCGGGCGTACAAGAACCTGCCGCAGGAGATCAAGGACGAGATCGAGAACCTGCACGCCTGCAACGCCTTCGACATGTACGAGACCGAGGCCGAGCAGAAGCGGGTGCGCCTCGCGGACTACCCCGAGGGTGCGGACCTGTCCGGCATCCAGTCCTACGAGCACCCGCTGGTGATCACGGTGCCGCACACCGGGGAGAAGGCGCTGTTCGTCAACGAGTTCAACACCAGCCACATCGTGGAGTACGGCGTGGACTCGCAGCGCGGCGAGGAGCTCATCCAGACCCTGTTCTCCTACGCCTACGCCGAGGACAACGTCTACACCCACCACTACGCCAACGACGACCTGGTGCTGTTCAACAACTGGGCCGTCCAGCACGCCCGCACCGGCCAGATCGACCACAACCCGCGCACCCTGCGACGACTGGTCCTCGAATCCCTCAACTGGTGACCGCGGCCCGCCGGGCCCGTCCGGGAGGCACGTCGTCGCCGTTCCTCCCGGGCGAGCCGGGATCGTGGGGGCCGCTGAGCGACTCCGACGACTTACCGGCCCTCGCCGCCGCGGTGCGCGAGGCCGCGGGCATGGTGATCCGGCGGGTCCGCTACGAGAGCGGGAGTCCGCTGACGTGGTCGCAGAGCGCACTGCTCAGCGAGCTGTACCGACGGGGCAAGGCGACCGCGAGCGAGCTCGCGGACGACCAGGGCCTGCGGGTGCAGACCGTGTGGGCCAGCCTCGAGACCATGGAGGAGCGCGGACTCGTCGTCCGGGAACGCGCCGCCGACGACCGCAGGCGGGTTCGGGCCCGCCTCACGGAGCTCGGTCATCAGGAGCTGGTGGAGGACCGACGCACCCGCGACCAGTGGCTCGTCACGGTCCTGGCGGAGGACTTCACCGTCGAGGAGCTCGAGATCCTGACCGACGCGCTCGGCCTGCTCGTCAGGTTGGCCGACTCCAGCCTGGCGAGCCGGCCGCGGCCGGCGAGCTGAGAGCCGCCCGCTCCCCGACCCGAACGCCCGGTCCCCTCTTCGGACCGGGCGTTCGTGCATTCGCACGCAATATTGACAACAGTAATCAGGGTCGGTGACGCTCGTCGGGATCCGTGGACTCCAGGAGGCGTTCCAACGATGGCATCACCACTCGTCGCGGGAAAGATCGTTCTCGTCACCGGCGGAGGTTCGGGGATCGGCGCCGCCACGGCGCGGCTCTGCGCCGAGGAGGCGGCGAAGGCCGTGTACGTCGCCGATCGGGACGGTGAGACGGCGACCGCGACCAGCAATCAGATCAACTCGGACGTCGGGGCGAAGATCGCGGTCGCTGTCGCCCTCGACGTCGTGCACGGCGCCGAGGTCGACGCGCTCGTCGACCGGATCGTGGCCGAGCAGGGCAGGCTGGACTGCGCGGTCAACGCCGCCGGTACGTCCGGCCCGCGGAAGCGGATCGAGGAGTACACCGACGAGGAGTGGCGCCATGTCATCGCCATCAACCTCGACGGGCTGTTCTTCTGCCTTCGCGCCGAGACGCGGGCCATGCGGGACGGCGGCTCCGGCTCGATCGTCAACATCGCCTCGGGTGCCCACGTCGAGCCGCCGCCCAGGCTCGCGCCGTACGCCGCGACGAAGTCCGCGGTGGTGACGATGACCAAGGCCGTGGCGGGCGAGTACGGCCGGGCGGGCGTTCGGATCAACTCGGTGCTGCCCGGAAAGACCCGCACGAAGATGCTCGAGCGGAACTTCACGGACGAGAAGCTCGACGAGATCGCCGCGACGCTCCCCATGGGCCGGATCGGTGCGCCCTCGGAGCTCGCCGAGGCCATCGTGTGGCTCCTCTCGGACCGCAGCTCCTACGTCAACGGCGCCGAGCTGTTGGTCGACGGCGGGTCCCATGCCGCGTCGCGGATCAACGAGAGCGCACTCGGCAGCTCCTGATGCCGACGTCCACTGGAGATTCGATGACGAACGAGACCGGTTCCACGACGACACCACGGCCACCCTCGCCGCCTGGACCCAGGCGGTCCGCCGGGACGACACCCCGGACTCGGCGGTGCAGGCGCTGACCTGGCACCACCTCGACACCGCGGGCTGCGCGGTCGGCGCGCTCTACGCGGCGCCCGTGAAGGCGACCCTCGAGCTCGCGGCGGAGACCGCGACCGAGCGCGGCGCCTCGGCGCTGACGGTCGACTCGCTGGTCTCGCCCGAGTTGGCGGTCTACGCCAACACCGCTGCGGTCCGCTACCTGGACTTCAACGACAACTACTTCCGCATGGGCGGCGGGCACACCAGCGACATCATCCCAGCCTGCTGGGCGGCGGCCGAGCTGGTCGGCGCGGACAGCGCCCGGCTGATCGAGGGCATGTACGTCGGCTACGAGACGCACATGGCGCTCGCGGACCAGGTCAATCTGCGTGACCGCGGGTGGGACTACCCTGCCTTCATCTCGGTCGCCGCCACGACCGCGGTCTCGAAGATCCTCGGGCTGACCCCGGACCAGACCGCGCACGCGATCGCGATGACCGACACCAGCGCGACCACCCCGCTCGGAGTCACCCGGGTCGGGTCGCTGGGCAACTGGAAGGCGCTGGCCTCCTCGCACGCCTGCGCCGCCGGGTTCACCGCCGCGCGGCTCGCCCAGCGCGGGGTCACCGGCCCGTCGCGCACGATCGAGGCGCACCGCGGCATGTGGGCCCTGGTCACCGGCGAGTTCTCGATGGACCGGCTGGGGAAGCCGAAGGACGGCTACGGCGGGCCGGAGCGCTCGGCGTACAAGCTGCACGTCTCGGACTTCACCACGCAGATCATCGGGCAGGAGTTCATCGGCCTGCACCGCGAGGGGCTGACGCCGGGCGACATCGAGTCGGTGCACATCCGCGTGCCGTGGGTGGCGTGGAGCGAGTGCGGCGGCGGGCAGAACGACCACGACCAGAAGTGGGACCCGCAGACCCGCGAGACCGCCGACCACAGCATCCCCCACGTCGCCTCGGTGGCGCTGCTCGACGGCTTCGTACAGACCTCGAGCTACACCGACGATCGTTTCCTCGATCCCGCGCTCCGCCCGATCATGGCCAAGATCTCGGTCGAGGCGGACGAGGAGATCACCGAGCAGTGGGTGGAGAAGCCCACCAACGTGCTGTCGGTGAAGCTCCGCAACGGACAGACCCGCGAGATCCGCACCGACTACCCCCGCGGCCACCACCTGAACCCGCCGAGCAAGGACGACCTGCTGGGCAAGTTCCACCACCAGTGCCACGGCGTGGTGCCGGAGTCCCGGCTCGACCACCTGCTCGACGTGCTGGTGACGCTCGACGCGCAGGCCGATCTGGCCCCGTTCTTCACGGACCTGCGCGGCATCCGCACCAAGCTCGGCTGACGCCGCGGATCCCGCCCCGGGGAGCGGGGGCGGGTGCCGGGGTCGTGGGGTCGGGGCGGGCCCCGGAGTTCGCACGGAGCCCGCCCGACGAACGGTGCGTCAGTCCGCGGTGGACTCCGAGACGCTGCGCCACTTCTCGTCCGACTCGGATTGCGCGGCGGCGCCGGCGGCGGCGTACTGCACCGCGTCCTTGCCGATCAGCAGCCGGACCGGGGCGTCCGGGCGGTTGGCCAGGTCACGCACGACCTTCGCGACCCGCGGGGTCTTCGACGGCTCGCTGCCCGACGCGACGCGGAGCATCTTCGCGAACTCCCCGACGGTCTGCTCGTAGGGCTCACTGATCGGCGGGATCGTCATCGACGACCCGGCCCAGTCGGTGGCCATGCCTCCCGGCTCCAACACCGTGACCTGCACACCGAACGGCGCGACCTCCTGCGCCAGCCCGACGGAGAACCCGCCGACGGCCCACTTCGCGCTCTGGTACGCGGTAAGACCCACCGAGCCGATGCGTCCGCCGAGCGACGACACCTGGAAGATGTGCCCGGAGCCCTGCCGGCGCAGGATCGGGGTCACGGCCTTGCTCACGTACACCACGCCGTAGAAGTTGGTGTCGATCTGCGCCCGGAAGTCCTCCAGGGTCACGTCCTCCACCGACGCCAGGTCCCCGTAGCCGGCGTTGTTCACCACCACGTCCAGCCTGCCGAACCGCTCGACCGCCTTAGCGACGGTCTCCTCGACGGCCGCCGCGTCCGTCACATCCAGGGCGAGCAGGTACAGCGCGTCGCCGTACCTCTCCCCCAGGTCCTGCAGCGCCTCGGGGCGCCGGGCCGTGGCGACCACCTGGTCACCCGCCTCCAGCGCGCCCTCGACGATCGCCCGCCCCAGCCCTCGCGAGCTGCCGGTCACGAACCACACCTTCGCCATCACGCACTCCTGATCCGAGATAAGAGACCTGCGGTCTGCTGTGCCGCCCACACTAAGAGACCATCGGTTCCTTGTCAACACACCAGCGGTCTGTAATCTGGTGGACATGACGACCTTCCAGCGCGCGCGCAACGAGGAGCAGCGCAGGCTCCGTCGCCAGGCCATCCTTGACACCGCGGACGCGATGTTGGCGGAGAGTCCCGTCTCCCAGGTCTCGCTGAACGAGCTGAGCAGGCGGGTCGGGCTCGCGAAGTCCAACGTGCTGCGCTACTTCGACTCCCGCGAGGCGATCCTGCTCGAGCTGCTGCACACCAAGTGGGCGGACTGGCTCGCGAACCTCCCAGAGCCGACCGAGCCGGACACCGCGCCAGTCGCCGTGCGCGTCGGGGCGTCGGCGCACCTGCTGGCCACCACGCTGAGCGCGCGGCCCACCCTGTGCGACCTGCTCAGCGCGCAGGCCGCGGTGCTCGAGCGCAACGTCTCCCCGGAGGTCGCGGCCACCTTCAAGCGCACCGCGCAGGAGGACCTGGCGGGGCTGGCGGCCGTCCTGTCGCGTCACCTGCCGGAGCTCGGCGAGGCGGACGCGCAGCGGCTCGCTGCGGCGATCATGCTCACCGCGGGGGCGGTGTGGAACCACGCCCACCCGTCGGCAGCGATGCTCACCGCCTACGAGCAGCACCCCGAGCTCACCCTGCTCAAGCTGGACTTCGCCGCGACGGTCGAGGACCTCGTCGCGGTGTTGGCCGCCGGGGTGCTGGCTCGGCCGAGCCGGGGGCCTACCCGGCCCTCGCCGCGAGCAGCCGGGTGAGCTCGCCGATGTGGGCGACGGTCTCCAGCCGGTCGACCACGGCCAGCAGCGCGTCGGCGTCCGCATCGGGGAGCTGACCGGCCACATTGGACCGGAACTTCCGCACGATCCGCTCCGGCGAGGTCGGGACCTGCGGCGAACCCTGGAAGCTGGGCTGTGCGCCGGAGAGCACCCTCCCGTCCTTCGTCTCGATCTCGACCCGGGCGCAGAGCAGCGGGGCGTCGTCGCCGAACTCGTGCGGGTACGCCTTGACGAGCTCGGTGGCCGCCAGCACGTCCGGGTCCGCCCACGTCGCGGGCTCGACGTCATGCTCGGGCGCCGACGCGCCGGTGGTCAGCCGCAGCGCCACCGAGAACGCCAGGCTGAAGTCCGCAGTCACCGCGTCGGTGGTATGGGTGATCTCCACGCCGTGGCCGACGGCGTAGGGCCGCAGCCCCACGTTCACCGCCGTGATCTCCCGCCAGTCCAGCCGGTGCTCGGCCTGCAGATCGCCGACGATGTCCACCGCGGCGATAATCGTGCCGACTCCTGGGATCATCCGGAACATGGTGTCCCGCAGGTGCCAGGTCCCCCACAGCTCCTCGAACCGGGCGCGCCCCCCGAGGATCCGCAGGATGCCGCGCTTGCCCTCGAACACCGTCGGAGGGCCGGTGAGCCCGTAGCGCGCCAGCTCCAGGGCCTCGATCCCGGAGCGGGCTCCGGAGCCGGCGTGCAGCCGTTTCACCTCGCCGTCGCTCTGGTCGTACTCCATGATCCCGGACGCGTCGCTGCCCGCGATGCCGAACGCGTTCTGCAGGGTCTCGACCGACGAGCCGGTGAGCCGGGACGCCCGCCGCGGCGAACCCGCCCAGCACCTTCGGTCCGTGCCAGCCGCGCGCCATCATGGGGTCCACCCGGTCGGCGCCCAGCACGGACATCACCTGGTGGCGGGCGACGATCGCGGCCAGGACGTCCCGGCCGGACCGGCCCTCCCGCTCCGCGACCGCCAGGGCCGCGGGCCCCACGACGGAACCGGCGTGCCAGTTGGCGGTGTGGCAGTCGTCGAACTCCATGCTGTGGCCGAACGTGGCGTTGAGGTACGCCGCCTGCGCCGCCGTCGACCGCAGCGCGGTGTTGGTGACGGTGGCCTCCGGCCGCGCTCCCAGCTGCTCGACGAGCAGCCGCTCCGGACGGGTGTTCGCCAGCGTGGACCCCTCCACCTGCAGGCCCCAGCTGGTCGACCAGCAGGGTCTTCGCCAGCTCGACGACGTCGGCGGGGACATTCTCGATGCGCAGGTCCAACGCCTTCTCGGCGAGCCATCGCGACATGGTGGGCCCGAGGTGGGCAGACTCCTGCATGGACGACCTCCACCGGTCTGGACACGAACACGTCGTACTGTGAACAGCGTTGCGGGGGCAACGCTCAGCGGAACCGCAGCACCCGGCCCCACGCCTCGCCGAGCTCGCCGTCCGGGTCCCGCAGGACCGCGGGCTCGCAGTCGATCGCCAGGACCGACCGGCTCGGTGCGGCGTAGTGCTCCCAGGGAACGGACCCGAGCCTCGTCACCCCGCCGGTGCAGGCCAGCTCGACCCAGGCCGCATGCACGGCCGCGGCGAGCGCGTGCGGCGGCTCGGGGCCGACCATCGACGGCTCGTCCGCCGTGGCGAACACGAACGGCAGGTCGAGGGCGTGGAACGCACCCAGCCGACCGTCCGCCACCGGGGACCGCCAGTCGAACCGGTAGCGCCACACGCGGCCCCGCCGAGCGCGAGCGCGTCGGCCAGCTTCGCGGTCGGCAGCGTGAACAGCCAGTCCGTCTCGAACGCGGCGCCGGCCGCCTGTTCGTCCGCCGCCCCGAGGGCGTAGTGGCTCGCCAGGTCGACCCCCGTCCCCGCCTGACGGGCGGCGGTCGCGTAGTCCGGGCGGGGGACCACGCCCGGCGGCAGGGCGACCCGCATGCCCGACCACTCGTCCCGGGTGGCGCCGACGATCACGCCGATCCCGGCCGCGGCCCCGGCCGCCAGCTCGGCGAGGGGGTCGGCCGGGTTCACGCCGTTCCCCACGGTGGTGCGGAAGGCGGCGAACCCACGCGGCTCCCCCGCGTGCGCACCCGGCGCGGTCTGGGCCAGGAGCAGCTCGGTCGGCACCGCGCGCAGCGCGTCCCAGTCCCCCGGCTTCATGTCGAGCGCCTCGAGCACGCCGAGAGCGGTCCGCCGCGCGGTCTCGACGTCCGCGACCATGTCCACCCCGCCGGACTGCACGATCGCGGAGCGGAACAGCCCCCGCGCTGCCGGCATGGCGAGCAGGTGGCCGACGCTCCAGCCGCCCACGGACTCGCCGAACACCGTGACCTGGGCGGGGTCGCCCCCGAACGCCGCGATGTTCTCCGCCACCCACGCCAGTGCCGCGACTGGTCGAGATGGCCGAGGCTGCCTCTGCCCTCGACGCCCGCGAAGTCCTCGTCGAGGTGGAGGAACCCGAAGACGTTGAGCCGGTAGTTGACGGTCACCAGCACGACGTCGTCCGGCAGGAAGGTGCCCTCCAGGAACGGCCAGCCGTCCCCGGAGCCGGTCGGCAGGCCGCCGCCGTGCAGCCACACCATGACCGGACGCCGCTCCCCCGCACCAACCCCGGGGGTGACGACGTTGAGGTACAGGCAGTCCTCGTCCTTCGGCGAGTGCAGCGCGGCGGGCCGGGCCCAGCGTGAGAAGGCGTCCCCGCCGGTCGTCGGCTGGGGGCAGGAGCTCGCGGGGACTGTCGCCTCGCGCACCCCCTCCCACGGCTCCGGGGGCGCGGGCGGCAGGAACCGCCGCTCCCTGACCGGCGGCGCCGCGAACGGGATCCCGGCGTAGAGGTGCCCGCACCGAGCGCCCGGCCGCGGACGGCCCCCGCGGTGGTCCGGACAACGGGGGCCGGTGCGTCGTCGCGCCGCTCACCCACGGCGCTCACCCGGTGGCGAAGGCCGGGGGCCGCGAACGCCTCGCCCGCCGCGGCGACCGCGTCGAGCGGGTCCGGGACGTAGACCAGGGACTGGCCGCCGTCGACCCGCAGCGAGCGGCCGGTGATCCACCGGGCGTCGTCCGAGCCGAGGAACGCCACGGCCGCGGCGATCTCCTCCGGCTCGCCCATCCGGCCGCCCAGCGGGGTGGTCACCCGCTGGCCCTCGGCGTAGCTGGGCACCTCGGCGAGCGCCGCCGTCAGCGGGGTGGCCGTGGTGCCGGGGGCGACGGCGTTGACCCGGATCCCGTGCGTCCTGAGCTCGACGGCGGCGACCTTGGTCAGCATCGCGAGGCCTGCCTTCGCGGCGCAGTGCCCGGAGAGCCCGCGGCTGGGGTACTCCTCGTTCTCGGAGGAGATGTTCACGATGGACCCGGCGGCCGAGTCCCGCACCATCCGGCGCGCGGCGGCCCGCAGCACGTTGTAGGACCCGGCGAGCTCGAGGTCCACGATCCGCCGGAAGTCCTCGACGTCCTGGTCCAGGATCAGCTGCAGGTTGGCGTTGCCGACGGCGTTGACCGCGAAGCGCGGGCAGGTCGGCAGCGAGTCGACGAACGCGGTGACGGCGGCGGCGTCGGTGATGTCGAGCGGGGTGTCCGCCAGCAGGTCGGCGACGTGCACCTCGGCGCCCTCCTCCCGGAGCCGCTCCACGATGGCGAGCCCGATCCCCGGGCGCCACCGGTCACCAGCACGGTCTTCCCTCGTAGCGCATTGCCTGGGTCTCCTTCGAAGATTACCAGCGGATCAAACCTGATCAGGGTAGGACGGGACTCGACCAGGGGGCTTGGCGCCCGTGCGCCGTGGGTCCGGCCGCAGAAGCGGCTCCGTGTCGAGATCACGGCCGGTGCACGGCGCCTCGGACGGCCGTTGACGTGCGCTGCGACCGCCATCACCGTTGCCCTTTAAGACTAATTACTGTATATACTCTAATGAGGATGATGGTCACCGTGGTGCTCGGTCCCGTGGCGCGGGAACGTGAGGTCTCGGTCCGGCAGTCGTCCACCCCGAGCCGATCGAAAACCTCACGATGATCACGATGCACGCCAGACCCGCCACCTCCGGCGACGGAGCCGGGCGCACAGGAACGGGAACGGCCGTGACGGGGACAGCACAGGCATACGCGGCGCCGATCGGGACCGCGGGGCGGCTCGCGGGGCGGACCGCCCTGGTCACCGGCGGGGGCGGGGGCTGCGGGCGCGCCATCGCCCAGTTGTTCGTGGCCGAGGGCGCCTTCGTCGTCGTCGCCGACGTGGTCGAGTCGAATGCCGAGGAGGTCTCGGACAGCCTGGGCGCGGCCGCCGAGCACGCGGTGCTCGACGTGCGCAGCACGGACGACTGGTCCGCCGCCGTCGAGGCGTCCCGCAACCATTTCGGCGCCCCGCCGGACGCCCTGGTCAACGCCGCGGGCGTGATGGTCGGCGGCGCGACGGAGTCCGCCGCCGAGGCGGACATGCGCTTCGCCTACGACGTCACGTCCAGGGCGTGGTCAACGGGATCCAGGCCGTGACGCCGGGCATGCGCGCCAACGGGTCCGGCAGCATCGTGGTGATCGCCTCGATGGGCGGCGTGGCGTACGACGTCGCGGGGATGACCCCGTACTGTGCGAGCAAGGCCGCCGCCGCGGCCGTCGTGCAGTGCGCCGCGCTGGAGCTCGGTCACTCGGGCATCAGGGTCAACGCGATCCCCCGGGCCAGATCGACAACCCCCATGTCGCGGGCCGCGGGCGCCACTCCGGAGGGCTTCTTCGACAAGACGCCCATTCCGCGGGAGTGACAGCCCCGTGACATCGCGCGAACCTCGCTCTTCTTCGCGAGCGAGGAGAGCAGCTGGGTCACGGGCACGAAGTTCGTGATCGACGGCGGCATGAACACCGGCCCGATCCTGGGCTGACCCGACCGCGAGAGGCAGCAGTGAGCACAACGACCCCGTCCATCGAGTCCGTCTTCGTCGACACGCCGGGCCTGCGCATCCACGCGTTGGCCGCGAGGACGGACCGGCCGGGGACGCCGGTTGTCCTGCTCCACGGGTTCCCGCAGACCTCGCACTGCTTCCGCCACCAGCTGCCGGTCCTGGCCGCGGAGGGCCACCCGGCCTACGCCATGGACACCCGGGGGTACGGCCGCACGGAGAAGCCCGGCACCCGGGTGAGCCGGGCGATGCTCGCGGCGGACGTCGTCGCGTTCTGCCAGGCCCTCGGTTTGGCGGACGTGCTGCTCGTCGGGCACGACTGGGGCGGGCTGATCGCGTTCAAGGCGGCGATCGACCGGCCCGACCTGTTCACCCGGCTCGCCCTGCTGGACAGCAACACCACGGTGATCACCCCGGACATCACCCACCCGTACTGGTTCAAGGTGGAGCCGCTGCCCGAGGCGTTCCTCGCCGCGCACGCCCGGGACATGGTCGAGGTCCGGCTGGGCGGCAGGGACGGCACGATCCTCGGCGGCCGCCCGGGCAACCCCTGGGCGGTCAAGACGGGGACCCGACCGCTGCCCGCCCACCTCACCGAGGCGGACCTCGCCCACTACGCGGACTCCTTCGACGAGGCGTCCCAGCAGGCCGCGATCCAGTACTACCGCTACGCGATGCCGATCCATCGGATCGTCGCCGACCCGGCGGCACCGAGCGGCGAGCGCTACGTGCCGCTGTCCGAGCGCGAGATCGCGTCGATGTGGCTGCATCCGGACGGCTTCGAGCAGCATCCGTTCGCCTCGGAAGCGCACGACATCGGCCCCGAGGACCGCCAGAAGGTCTACGACCGCCCGGCGCTGTTCGTGTTCGGCAACCAGCAGGTCGCCCGGTTCCCGGAGCTGGCGGAGCTGCCGAAGCCCAGCGGCCACCCCTTCGTCGACCAGTACGTCCGCTACTTCCCCGACCTGCGGGCCGTGCAGGCCGACTGCGGGCACTACGTCCCCGAGGAGGTCCCGGACCTGGTCAATGCCGAGCTCCTGGCCCTGCTCGACCGTTGACCACCGCACCCCCTCACGAGAAGAACCGGAGCACCACCGCATGAGCACCCCACGCCCCATCGGCATCGTCGGCGTCGGCGAGCTGGGCACCGTTGTCGCGAACGCCCTGCGGGGCGACGGGCGGCAGGCGATCGGCTACGACCCGAGCCCGGCTGCGGTCGAGCGCATGGCGGAGCTGGGCGTCGAGGCCGCGGAGTCCCCCGCCGCCCTCGGCGCCGCCTGCGACCTGGTGATCGTCACCGTCGCGACCGCGGACCAGTCGACCGCCACCATCGCTGGCCCCGACGGCGTCTTCGCGACGATGACCGAGGGCACGGTCGTCCTGCACGCCACGATCGACCCGGCCACCTCCCTAGCCATCGCGAAGGAGCGCCCCGGCGGGGTCACCTTCGTCGACGCGCCGGTGTCGGTCCGGCGCTCGGACCCGCCGACGTTCACTGCCTTCCTCGGCACCGAGGCCCCGCTCGATCCCGAGCTGCGCGCCGTGCTGCTCACCTACTGCCACGAGGTCGCCGAGGTGGGGACCGTCGGGGCCGGGCAGGTCGCCAAGATCGCGAACAACGTCATGTCGCTGGCCAACACGGCGATCCTCGCCGAGGCGTTCCGGCTCGCCGCGGCCTACGACATCAGCACCGACCGGATGCGCGAGCTCGCGGCGCTGGGCAGCGGCAACAGCCACGCCCTCTCGACCTGGCCGACGCGCGCCTCGCTCTACACCGAGCCTGGCGACTCCCGCAGGCGGGCGTTGGCGCGCAAGGACCTGGTCGCCGCACTGGCCCTGGCCGAGCAGGCGGGCTTCACCCTCCCGGTCACCGCGGCCGCCCTCGGCGAGCTCCGCGGCTGAACCACCGCGCGGGGGTCCCCTGGCCGCGTAGGCCGGGGAACCCCGTGTCGGGACACAATTAGGGGGTGGAGCCCACTCCCCAGGTCTGCCTGTACAGGTCGAGCACGGCGCGAGCGGGTAGCCGCCCGGGTCGCTCTGGACCTGGCCGGTGACGCTGGCCCGGGCCGCCATGTCGATCATGCGAACCCGATGATCCTCGGCGACTCGGGCACATCGAAACTAGATCCATTGCGAACAACCTCAGGAGACCACGAGGAGAGCCGGACCCGGATCGCCCACATGAGGGCCACGACCTGCGCGGATCGATAGACAATCAGTCAGGCAACTTGCGATAACCTGATCACGATCTGGGAACGAGACGCGCGACGGCCCGCCCGCGGATACGCGAACGGGCCGTTGAGGACTACTCGGCGACGGCTCAGGCGGTCTTCTCCGGCACGATCACGTCGTAGTGGGTGAAACGGTGGCTGCCGCGCTCGCTCTCGAGAGACTGGACGCCGTCCGCGTCCCGGCGGACGCCGTTCTCGAGCAGGAATCGCAGCACCTTCGTCTGCACGCCCTGGCTCTCGGGGTTGCCCTGCTCCCAGAGCAGCATCGGGCGGCCGATGCAGACGTGCGGCCCGGCGCCGAAGGCCAGTCCGAAATGCGGGACCTTCGGGTCGTTCAGCACCCGGTACGGGTCGTAGGCCTCGGGGTTCGCGCCGAACACCGACTCGTCGTGGTCGGCCTCCATCAGGTAGCCGGCGACCCAGGCGCCCTCGGGGATGACCCGGCCGGTGGTCTCGAGCGTGATCTCCTTGACCGCACGCCGCACGAGGTAGGGCCGCGACGCCCGGTGCAGGCGCAGGGTCTCCTTCACCGCGGCGTTGACGAACTCACGGTCGCTGATCCTGGCGCAGTCCTCAGGGTGCTCGTCCAGCCAGGTGGTCACGTCGTCCAACGACAGCGTGAGCTGCAGGACCGGGTTGTTCACCGAGGCCGCCAGCAGCTGGATGGCCTCCTTGAAGATCATGTCGTCGCTGCTCGGGGTGTCCGCCTGCAGCAGGCTGGTCAGCAGGTCGGCCGGCAGCTCGTCCTCGCCCGCACCGGCGGCGATCAACGCGCGGCGGCGCTCGAGGCTTGGGTCGAACAGCTCCTCGCGGATGGCCTTGCGGGCGTTGCGCGCGATCTCCAGCACCTCGGCGCGCTTGTCCTCGGGGAGGTACTCGATGGACAGCCCCGAGACCACCGGCACGGCGAGCTTCACGAAGCGGCCGGTCTGCTCGTCGTCGTCGATGCCGTCGATGCCCACGAACTTGGCCGTGAAGCGCCAGATGATCCGGCGCAGGAAGTCCACCAGGTCGAAGCGGCGGACGCCGTCGACCGGCTCCACCGTCTCCAGGACTCGCTGGAGGTTGTCCGCGAAGACCTCGTCGATCAGCTTGCCCTCGGCACCCCAGGGCTGACTCGGGTTGATCATCCGCATCAGCGCCCGGCGCCGGTTCAGGTGCTCGCGACCGTCGACCGCGATCAGAGTGCCGTGGACGAACTCGTCCGACTCCGCCTTGGTGCCCTCGAGGACGAGCTCGCGGCCCCGCTTCAGCGCCTCCTCGAGCTCCCGGTAGTCCGTGAGCTCGATCAGCGTCTGCGAACCCTGTGTCGTCGTCGACTGCGTCATCTCTCCACCTCCTGGTCTTACGACGATGCCGTGGTCCGGCGAAGTCGTCGAGGGTCGACGACTCCGCCGACCCGGCCGGATGCGGACGCTCGCGCAGGACCGGCGGCGGAGGTATCCGAATCCGTGCTCATGCTTGTCGGGCTAGGGGCGTCCCGGAGCGCTTCCCCCGACTGAGACGAAATAATCAGGCAGCCTCGGCAGGCATCCTGGCGAGCTCGCGGTCATCGGGAAAATCACCTGCACGAGGTACCCTTCGGCGCGCCCGACGAATCGTCACCCACCCCTTGACTACGTCAGATGTGCTGACAACAATGTGCATACTTCATCGAGCGGACGACGTCCGCCCGGTTCGGTTCCCGAACGAAGTCGATCACCACCGGCACACCGGCACAGGCCCAATGGGGGGCTCATGTTTCAACGACGACTCGCCGCACCGCCTCTCGCGGTCCGCCCTGCGCTGCCCCAGGCCCCGTGTGCAGGAACGCTGAGCGCACCCGCCACCGAGACGCGCGTGTCGGTCCTCGCGACCGCCGCCGTCCGACGAATGGCCCGCACGTGACCGCCGATCCGACCCTCGGACAGGAGAAGTCCATGGCGTCTGCCACCGCCGACATCCGCAGTGACAGCGAAGACAGCCCCACCTCGACGATCACCTCGGACGTGCCGGCGATCGAGATCTCGGGGGTGGACCGGGTGTTCACCCGGGGCGGGGTGCCGTTCACCGCGATCCGGGACGTGAACCTTTCCGTGGCGCAGGGTGAGTTCCTGTCCGTGGTCGGCCCGTCCGGGTGCGGCAAGTCGACGATGCTCAACCTGTTGGCCGGGCTGGCCAAGCCCGACGCGGGTACGGTGCGGACGTTCGGTCAGCAGGTCAAGGGTGTCAACAAGGACGTCGGGTTCATCTTCCAGCGGGACGCCCTGCTGCCGTGGCGCACCGCGCTGCAGAACGTGGCGCTGCCGCTGCGTTATCGCGGGCAGAACAAGACCGCCGCCCTGCAGGTCGCCCGCGAATGGCTCGACCGGGTCGGGCTGGCGAAGTTCGCCGACTCCTACCCCCACCAGCTCTCCGGCGGCATGCGCAAACGCGTCGCGATCGCCGCGACCCTGGCCTACCAGCCGCGGATCATCCTGATGGACGAGCCCTTCTCCGCCCTCGACGTCCAGACGAGGACGTTGATGGAGGACGACCTGCTGAAGCTGTGGGCCACGTACCGGCCCGCGGTCCTGTTCATCACTCACGACCTCGAGGAGGCCGTCGGACTCTCCGATCGCGTGGTGGTCATGTCCGCATCCCCCGGCCACGTCGTCGGCGACCACACCGTCCCCCTCGAACGCCCCCGGGACCTCCTCGAGATCAAGTTCGACCCCAAGTTCACCGAGACCCACGAGACGCTCTGGGAGCAGCTGCGCACCGAGGTGGTGGCCGCCCGTGTCGACTGACCTGTCCCCGCCGTCCACCGACTCCTCGACATCCGCCCCGGCGGTCGACCGGGTCCAGCACGCCCGCCGCGCCAAGCGACGCTCCACCACCGCGGTCGTGGTCACCCAGCTCGTCCTGCTCGCCGCACTGCTGGGCGGATGGGCCTACCTGGCCACCGACGAGGTCTGGGTCAACCTCGTCGGCTCCCCCGCCGGCGTCGTCTCCCAGCTCGGGGACTGGTTCGCCGATCCCGAGTTCTGGTCCGACATCGGCCTCACCAGCCTCGAAGCCGTGCTGGGCTACGGCCTCGGCGTCCTGATCGCCGTCGTCCTCGTCGCGGTCATCGTCCCGGTCAAGGCGCTAGACCGGTTCTTCGCCCCGTTCATCGCGATGGCCAACGCCCTCCCCAAGATCGTCCTCGCCCCGCTGTTCATCCTATGGCTCGGCTTCTCGATCACCTCGAAGGTCCTCTTCGTCGCCGCCGGGATCTTCTTCCTCATCTTCTACGGCGTCTACTCCGGCGTGCGCTCCATCGACCACGTCCTGCTCGACAACGCACGCGTCCTCGGAGCGACCCGCGGGAAGATCATCACCGACGTGTACCTGCCGTCGATCGTCGGCTGGCTCGTCTCGTCCCTGCGCCTGTCGTCGGCCTGGGCCCTCACCGGTGCCGTCGTCAGCGAGTACCTGGGCTCCAACGCCGGCGTCGGCTACCGCATCGCGCTGGCCCAGCAGACCCTCGACCCCTCCGCGGTGATCGCCGGGATCATCGCCGTTGCCGTCCTCGCCGTCATCGTCGACCGCCTCCTCGTGCTGGTCGAAAGGAGGTACACCCAATGGCGCGTGTTCTGAGCGTCGTCCGCATGCCGCTGGCCCAGATCGGGCTGGTGATCGCACTCGTCGCGATCTGGGCCTGGGGCTCCACCTCGGGTTGGCTCGACGACTTCTCCTTCGGCTCCCCCGCCGACACCGGCGAACAGCTCTGGACCTGGCTCACCGACGGCACCCTGCTCGAGTCCGCCCTGTCCACGTTGCAGGTGCTCGTCATCGGGTGGGTCATCGGCATGGTCGCCGGCATCGTCATCGGCACCGTCCTGGGCCTGAGCTCGTTCGCGAACCGGGTCGCAGGCCCCTACCTCGCCTTCTTCAACGGCATGCCGCGGCTGATCCTCTACCCCTTCCTGGCGATCTGGCTCGGTTTCGACCTCACCTCCAAGGTCGTCATGGTCGCGTTGGTCATCTCCGTGCCGGTGATCCTGACCGTGTCGTCGGGCTTCCGGGAGGTCGACCCCAACCTCATCGACAACGTCACCCTCTTCGGCGCCCGCACCCCCCAGCTGATCCGCGACGTGTACGCCCCGTCCCTGGCCATCTGGGTCATCTCCACCGCCCGTGTCACCATCGGTTACGCCTTCCAAGCCGCCATCGCTGCCGAGTTCGTCGGCGCCTCCGTCGGCCTCGGCTACCTCACCGTCCTCGGCCAGGAGAGCCTCAACGTCAACGAGATCTGGGCCGCCCTCATCGCCGTCATCCTCATCGCCTGGGCCCTCGACGGACTCGTCTCCGCCGCCGACCGCAGACTCCTCCGCTGGATGCCCACCAACAGGTAGCGCGACAGCCGTCCGCAAGACACCGGCTCGGGTGGATCGACGGCAGTGACTGGTCGAAGGAGACCGCATGGACGAGAACGACTTCCGCCACACCGAAGTGCGCGTGAGCGAGGCGGAGAACGTCACGAGCGACGTCCTCCGGCTGACCCTGGTCGCTTCCGACGGCGGTGACCTCCCCGCCTGGCAGGCGGGCGCACACGTCGACCTGCATCTGCCGTCCGGGCTGTCGCGGCAGTACTCGCTCTGCGGGGACTCCACGGACACCTCCAGCTACACGATCTGCGTGCTCCGCGAGCCGAACGGCCGGGGCGGCTCGGCGGAGATCCACGACACCGTGAAGGTGGGCGGCGAGCTCGAGATCGTCGGGCCGCGCAACCACTTCGCGCTGCGCTCCGCACCGAGCTACCTCTTCCTCGCGGGCGGCATCGGGATCACGCCCATCAAGGCCATGATCGACGAGGCCGAGCGCCGGGGCGCCGAGTGGTCCCTGCTCTACGGCGGCCGCACGGCGAGCTCCATGGTGTACGGACCGGAGCTCGGCGAGCGGCATCCCGAGAAGGTGCAGCTCATCCCGCAGGACGTCGAGGGCCTGATCGACGTCGTCGTCGCCGTCGCCGAGCTCCCGGACGACACGCAGGTGTACTGCTGCGGACCCGAGGGCCTGCTCGACGCCGCGGGCAGCGCCTGTGCGGCCGTCGGCATCGCCGACCGGCTGCACATCGAGCGCTTCGCCGCCGGCGAGGCCGTGGCCCCACCCGAGGACGGCGAGAAGCCCTTCGAGGTCGAGCTCCGCCAGTCCGGTGTCACCCTCACCGTCGGCGCCGACCAAACCCTGCTCCACGTCGTCCGCGGTGTCCGTCCCGACATCGACTTCTCCTGCCAGGAGGGCTACTGCGGCTCCTGCGAGAGCCGCGTCCTCGAAGGACAGCCCGACCACCGCGGAACCATGATGACCCCCGAGGAGCACGACGAGGACGGCACCATGCTGATCTGCGTCGGCCGCTCCTGCTCACCCAAACTCGTGCTCGACCTCTGACAGGGTCGGCAGCTCAGACAGGGAGCGAGGACCGGCCATGCCCGACTCGATCGACACCACCCCGAGGTTGGTCCACCGCCTCGGGTACGTGGTCCTGCAGGTCGACGACCTGCGGGTCGCCACGGACATGTTCGCCCGCGAGGTACAGCTCCAGGTCAACGAGAAGACCGACGAGGCCGTGTACCTGGGTAGCGGCGCGGACCACCACTGGGTGGTGCTCCGTTCGGACGAGGGCGTGGCCCGCGGCCTGCGGACCATCGGCTTCGAGCTCGACGAGACCGTCTCGTTCGAGGAGGCCGAGGCGGTTCTCGACGCAGCGGGCGTCGCGCACCAGCGCAGTGGGGCCCCCGTCGCCGAGGACCGGGTCGGGCAGCTGCTGCGGCTCGCGGACCCGGACGGCACCACCGTCGAACTGTTCCGCGGCATGCTCGCCGCCCCGTGGCCCCGCGCGCCGAGGTGGGTGCAGCTCGAACGTGTGTTGCACACCGCCATCGCGGTCGGCGACTTCAAGAAGTCGCTGCACTTCTACAGCGCGGTGCTCGGCCTGCGGGAGTCGGACTGGATCGAGGAGACCTCGGTCTTCCTGCACGCCACCGACCGCTATCACCACTCGCTGGTGTTGCAGTCGAGGCCGGGTCCGCCGCGGGTGGACCACCTCTGCTTCCAGACCGAGACGTTCGACGACGTGATGCGCGCCCGCGCGATCGTCAAGGGCTCCGGGTACGAGCTGCGGGACGACCTGCTCAAGCACGCGCCGTCGGGCTCCGTCGGGTTCTACTTCGAAGGCCTCCCAGAGGGTCTCGGCATCGAGTTCTGCCACGGCCACGCCGTCGTGGAACCGGACCACAAGGCCGGCCGCTTCGCGCGCGTCCCGCAGGCCAAGGACGTGTGGCAGCCCCCTTCCGACTACTGAGGACGGTCTCGGGCCGCTTCGCCGCCGTCGGGCGGATCGAGTGGTTGACCGGAACCCGAAGCCGTGCCAGTCTCTGCGGGAAATTCTGCGCAGGGTAGTCACACCTGATCACCGGGCTGTCGGCCCGTCACAGCTCTGACAGGGCTCGTCGCCGTCGTCACGTCACGGACCGACCAACCATCCCTTCACCGTCGAAGGCCCCAGGAGCCGCCGTGTATCGCAAGTCGTCCATCATCAAGATCCTGGCTTCGGTCGCCGTCGGCGCCGTCGCGCTCGCCGGGTGCGGCGGCGGTGCATCGTCCGGGTCCGGGGGCACCGCCTCCGGACCGAAGGCGCCGCCGTCGGTCGCCATTGCGACCTCAGGCACCTACATCACCATCTTCGCGCCGCTCTGGGCCGCGAAGCCCGATCTGGACAAGGTGGCCGAGAAGTACGGCACGAAGATCAGCTTCACCCCGTTCGGCAAGGGCGGAGACGCGCAGACCGCCCTGCTCGGCGGATCGGCCCAGGTCAACGCGGGCACCAGCTCGTCGGACACCGCCGAGGCGGCGGCCAAGGCACAGCCCCTGGTCGCCGCGGCCAACATGTTCACCGGCGGCGGTGTCGTCCTGGTCGGGGCGAAGAAGTACGAGGCGGAGCGCGGCACGGACATCGCGAAGTACGGCGGGGGAGCCTGGGGCTACACCGCCGAGGGCTCGTCGAGCATGGTCGCGTCCGTCGCGATCGCCGAGCACGCCGGGCTGAGCTGGGCCGACCAGAAGGGTGTCGCCCTCGGCTCGGTCGCCGCGTTCGAGCCCGCCCTGCAGAGCGGCCGGGCCGACATCGTGGCCATGGACCCGACGTCGGCGGCCAAGGCCATTGCGAACGGCAACGGCTATCCGGTGCTCAACACGAACGACGCCAAGGTCTTCGAGCCGGTCAGCGGCACCATCCTCGGCAACTCGATCGTCGTGACCGACGAGTTCCGGAACCAGTACCCCGAGTTCACCCAGGCCGTGGTCACGGCGTTCATCTCAGGGCTGAACAAGGTCAAGAACGTGACCGACCCGAACGCAGCTTATGCAATGATGCCGCCGGAGTATCAGAAGGCCCACCCCAACGACGCCCAGTTCGCCAACGAGTGGGCGCTCTGCCAGCCGGCCTTCGCGATCACCGACGGCAGCTACAGCCCCCAGGCGATCGCCGACACCCTCAAGACCACTGAGCTCACCCCCGAGCAGCAGCAGTCGCCGCAGATCAAGGGGCTCTTCGACAACAGCTACGTCGACGCCGCGTACAAGGAGCTGAACATCCCGCGCCAGTCCGGCTGAGCCGGACCCGACACCCGACACACGGACGCCGCGTCGCACCCTCCGGGGCGGCGCGGCGTCCTCCGTCATCGGCCCCGTGGGGAGAAGGCCTCCAGGCCCGGACGCGAGGTGAGCGCGTTCGTGGCCTCCAACAGGGGTCCACGACTGTTCGTTCGGCCCCTGCGGTCTCTGACCCTCGATGCCGTGCGGATGAACCCAGCTCAGCCCGAACCCGTCGCCTTCTCGATGTCGTCGATGAAGCCGGCGTGCCAGATGATGCGCGGCGCGGCGCGGCGCCCCGTGTGGTCACGGAGCGGCCGCCCTTCTCCGGCTCGAATAGATCATGCGCATGTTTATAATGGTTACTGGCCCTCGTCGGGGCACACGCGCGACACCGCGGCGGTACGCGGGTGCCCGCAGACCTCGCGCTGGTTCCGGTTCCAGATCCCCGCGCCGGCCGCGGTATCCGGCCTACGCCGTCGCCACGCGCGGATTCGGGCGGACGAGAAGTTCGCGGCCGGGCATGCCGGCCGACCAGGTCGTGTCCTTCTGCCGGCGGGCTACGAGGCATGCGCCGCTGACACACCACCGCCCGGTCCCCGACGAACGGGGACCGGGCGGTGGTGGCGTCGGAGCAGGGTCAACCGCGGGCGATGCGGCGCCGTCGGGCCCAGACGGCGAAGCCGACGGCCAGCAGCAGGATGACGCCCTGGACGAGGTCGGCGATCCACGGTGCGTCCGGCAGCCGCAGCTGCAGGCCGCGCACGGCGACGGCGACGATGAACATCGACACCACGGTGCCCGCCACGTTGAACCGGCCCGGCTCGATCTGGGTCGAGCCCAGGAACGCCGCAGCGTAGGCGGGCAGCAGGTAGGACACGCCGCCCGCGAAGGGGGCGGTACCCAGCTGGAGGGTCAGCGCGATGCCCGCCGCTGAGGCGAGCACGCCGGAGGAGATGAGCGCGCCCCACGTCAGCTTGGTGACGTTGACACCGCTCAGCCGTGCGGCGACCGGGTTGGCGCCCGCGGCGTAGAGATAGCGGCCGGCTGGTGTGTGCTCGAGGATGTACCAGGCGACCACGGCGATCACCGCCAGGTAGATGATCGGCGCGGGGATCCCCAGAACGATGTCACCGAAGGACACGAAGGTGGGCGACAGCCCGTAGAGCACCGTCTCGCCGTGGGCGACCCACCAGGAGACCGCGGCCAACACCGCCGACATGGCCAGCGTGCCGATCACGGGGTCGATGCCGAAGCGCGTGACGACCACCGCGTTGATGCAGCCCACGACCGCCCCGGCGGCGAGCGAGATCACCACCGCGACGACGGGGTTGACCCCGCCGGTGGCTTGCAGGACGCCGACCATGGAGATCGACAGCGACATCGTCCCGCCGATGGACAGGTCGAACACCCCGGAGATCAGACACACCGTCGCGGCGAGCGCGATGATGCCGGTGATCGCCTGGCTCGCCAGCAGCACCCGCAGGTTGGCCTGCGTGGCGAAGGTCTGCGGGATCCACAGGCAGAAGATCACCACCAGCACGACGATGATGTACACCCCGGAGAACCGGTCGATCGCCAGCTTCTGGAGGATCCGTGAGCCCGCGGACGGGCCCGACCCCCCTGAGACCGAGCCGGACCCCTTCGACGGGGCCGCCGCGGTAGACGGAGCCGTCATCACTCACCATCCACAGTGTCAGAGTTGCCAGAGGAGGACAGCGACGCCGAGATTGCGATCACGGCGTCGGGCAGGTCGGCGCCGGGGGGCCCGGCGGTGCCGTCGTCCGGGGTGGCCCCCAGGGTCGCGGCGAAGATGTTGTGCGGGGTGGCGCGCTCCGAGTCGAGCTCGGAGTGCACCGTGCCGTCCCGGACGACCAGGACGCGGTCGGAGATCCGGGCCAGCTCCATCTCGTCAGAGCTGCAGACCAGCACCGCGGTGCCCGCGGTGGCCGCCTCGAAGATCAGTTGGTGCAGGTCGGCCTGTGCGGCGATGTCGACACCCTGGGTCGGCTCGTCGAGCAGCAGCACCGTGGGCTTCAGCCGCAGCCACTTGGCCAGCACAACCTTCTGCTGGTTGCCGCCCGAGAGCGTGTTGACCGGCACCTCGGCCGACGCCGTCTTCACGCCGAACGCCTTGATGTGCTCGGCCACGGCCGCTGACTCCTGCCTGCGCTGGACCCGACCGCCCTTCACGAAGTCCGTCAGCGTCGCCAGCGTCATGTTCCGTCGGACCGACTCGCTCAGGACGAGGCCTTGGGTGTGGCGGTGGGCGGGGACCATGCCGATCTGCCGGGCCACCGCCTCCCCTGGGCTGCTCGGCGGCAGGGCCTTGCCGACGACGGTGACCTCGCCGCCGGGGCGCTTCTCGGCGCCGAACAGCAGCGGGCAGATCTCCTCGCGACCCGAGCCGCCCAGGCCGGCGACCCCGACGATCTCGCCGCGGTGCACGTCCAGGTCCAGTCCCTTGAGCGTGTCGCCGGTCAGCCCGCGCACGGACAGCGCAACCTGCTCCGGGTCGGGGCCCGCACCGCGCTCGAGCTTGCGGTGCACACCGCCGGTCATCAATGAGACCAGCCGCGGTGTGTCCAGGTCGGCGGTCTGCTCGACGGACACGATCAAGCCGTCCCGCAGGACCGTGACCCGGTCGGAGACGGCGAAGACCTCCTCCATGTGATGCGTCACCAGCAGCACCGGGGTCCCGCGCTCGCGGATCCGGCGCAGCAGCGTGAACAGGTGTTCCACCTGGTCGCGCGGCATCGTCGCGGTCGGCTCGTCGAGCACCAGCAGCGAGCCGTTGTCGCCGAAGTCCTGCAGGGCGCGGGCGATCGCCAGCGCCGTCCGCTGGAAGACCGTCAATGTGCCCGCCGGGCGGTCCACCGGGAAGTCGTCGACGACGTAGCCCAACGCCGTGACGGCCCGCTCGCGCTGCGCTCGCCACCTGATCCGGCCGGCCGACGTCGGGTACCCGAACCCGAGCGCCAGGTTGTCGACCGCGGTCAGGTTGTCCACCAGACCGAGGTCCTGGTGCACGAACCGGACGCCCAGCTCGTGGGCGGCCTTGCCGTCACCGAGGGCCAGCGACTCACCCCGCACCGACGCCGTGGCGCCGGAGTCCGGCTCGTAGACCCCCGCCAGGATCTTGATCAGGGTCGACTTGCCGGACCCGTTCTGGCCGACGAGGGAGTGGATCTCCCCCGCCGCGATCGACACGCTCGCGTCGACGAGGGCACGGACGCCGGGGAAGGTCTTCGACAGGTTGCGGATCTCCAGCACCGGGTCACCCGCCGGGACGGCCGGCTCGACGGCGGCGTGCCGAGGGCCCGGCAGAGCACCCTCGGTCATCGTGCGATCAGACGTGGACATGGCGGTCAGAGGTCATGAGACACCTCGGGATCAGAGGAGGGGTGAGGACCCCGCCGGTCGGCGGAGCGGCGCGTCGGGAGGACCCCGGCCCGGTGTGCGTACCGGCCCGGGGACGAGGTCAGCTCGACGAACCGACCTTCCAGGTCGCCTTGTACAGGTCCAGGATGTTGGCCGGGACGACCGGCACGCTCTGGCCTGGGGGGACGTTCTGTGGGGTGAGGATCGCGAGCGGGAAGCCGCCGGGGTCGCTCTGCAGCTGCCCGGTCACCGAGATCCGGGCCGCCATGTCCACCAGCTCGTAGCCCTCGATGGTCGAGGACTGGTTGATCCACCAGGCGTTGGTCCCGTTGCGCAGGTCGGCGATGGAGGTCTCGTTCGGCACTTGGCCGAAGATCTTCACGTTCTCCAGGCCCGCGGGCTTGAGAGCCTGGGCGAGCCCGGAGCCGATGTCACCAATGATCGTGTACGCGTAGCCGATCGACGGGTCGCTCTGCAACTTCGACACCATCTGGGCCGAGGCCGCCGGGGTGCCGAGGTCTTTCGGCTGCAGCTTCTGCACGTCCACCCGACAGGTGGGGCACAGCTCGGCGACGGTGGCGGTGTAGGACTCCTCACTGAGCTCCAGCACGGGGTAGTCCATGCTGAACACGGCCGTGTTCCCGGTGCAGTTGGAGTCCTGCATCGTCTTGTAGGCCTGGAGCCGACCGATCAGCTTGGCCGTCTCCGCGCCGTCGGCCGAGCCCCCGTAGCCGGGGATCGAGGCCGGGGAGTCCGAGGTCGACGCGGTCAGCACCGTGATGCCCGCGGCCTTCGCCGCGTCCACCTGCTTCTGGAACGAGCCGACCGGCAGGCCCATCTCCACGATGAAGTCCGGCTTGCTCGCAATCGCCTGGTCCATCTTGGCGACGAAGTCCGGGACCGTCGTGTCGTAGACGATGGCCTCGGCCGTCCAGCCGAGCGAGGCCGTGGCCTCCTGGACGGCGGCGAACGCACTCGCCGTCGCCGGGAAATTCTGGCGGACCATGATGATCCGCTTGCCCGCGGGCGGGCGCTGGTCGAGCGTGGTGTAGCGGGCGGGCGGCGAGGCCGGGAGCGTGGTCGCGAACTGGGCGTAGTCCGCCAGCCCGGCGTTCGCCTTGTCCATGCAGGCCTGGGTCTGCTCGGGCGACAGGCCTGAGGCGGACGAGTCGCTCCCACCACCCGAACCGCCACAGGCCGACAGCACGAGGGCGCTGCTCACAGCGAGACCGACGGCGACCCGTCCGCCCCACCGCAACGGCTGGAGTCTCACTGGCGTTCTCCTCATCGAGATACCGGGCTGGAGGTCGCGCGGACTCGGATCGCCCCCGACGTCCGTCCACACGTCCGCGGCAACCATAAAGAACGATGACTATCGAAACCAGAGTTTGTCCGGATAATCTGTGGCGACAGCCACAGGACCCCCGCGCCGACGGTTCGGATGCGGACATTCGGCGACGTCCTGGACAGCCCCCGGCCGTGGTGGCAGCGCGTGGCAGGCCGAGACACCCACTCGACGAGGAGATCGTATGGATGAGTTCGACGAGACACTCCGTCACCTCGCCCGCTGGGTGACCGAGGTGTCGCCCGACAGCCCCGAGGACACGGCGGCCCTGGTGCGCCACAACCTCGACTCCATCGGGTGCGCCCTGGGGTCCTACACCCACCCTGTCGCGGGCGCCACTCGCGCCATCGCCGCCACCGCGACCGCCGAGGGCGGTGCGTCGGTCATCGGGCAGCGGGCGAAGACCTCGCCCGAGTACGCCACCTTCGCCAACGCGACGATGGTCCGGTACCTGGATTTCAACGACAACTACCTGCGCAACGGCGGCGGTCACACGAGCGACCTCATCCCCGCGGTGCTGGCGGTCGCTGAGCAGCGGCACCTGTCCGGCCGTCAGTTCCTCGACGCCCTGCATGTGGGTTACGAGGTCTTCGCCGCCTTCGCCGACGCCGTCCGGCTGCGGGACGCGGGCTGGGACTACCCGACCTTCCTCGGCTACGCGGCCTCCGCCGGCGTCGCCCGCGCGATGGGCCTGACCGCCGAGCAGACAGCGAACGCGCTGTCGATGACCGTGACCCCCAGCCTCGCGCTGGGCATCACTCGCGTCGGCCCGCTCGCGAACTGGAAGGGCCTCGCCTCGCCGTTCACCGCGATGAACGCGGTCTTCACCGGGCAGCTCGCGGCGGCCGGGCTGACCGGCCCGCCCCACGTGTTCGACGGTCACCGCGGCCTCAAGCAGCTGGCCACCGGTCCGTTCACACTCGAGGCGCTCGGCGTGTCCCAGGACGGCCGCACCGCCGCGGTCCGGTCCAGCTACAAGCTGTTCGTCGCCGAGTTCAACGCGCAGGGCCCGGTCGGGGTGTTCGCGGACCTGCACCGCGAGGGCATCCGGCCCGTGGACATCGAGTCGATCCGGGTCGGCACCTACGAGGTGGCGTGGAGCGAGATCGGCGGCGGCCAGGACGACCACGACGTCAAGTGGGACCCGCAGAACAAGGAGACCGCGGACCACTCGATGCCGTACATGATCGTCGTGACCCTGACCGACGGCGACATCGTCCGGGACAGCTACCTCCCGGAGCGCATCCTGGACCCGGCGCTGCGCCCGCTGATGAACCGGATCGAGGTCGTGGTCGACGACGACATCACCGCGAACTGGGACAAGGAGCCCGCGCACCAGATCGACATCGTGCTCACCTCCGGTGAGCACCGCTCGATCCGCAGCGTCTTCCCGAAGGGCCACCCGGACAACCCAGCCACCGACGAGGAGCTGTTCCACAAGTTCCGCCGCCAGTCTGAGCCGGTCATCGGCGAGTCCGCTACCGGTGAAGTGCTCGACGCGCTGCTCGGCGTGGAGGCCATGGCGGACGTCACCGAGCTCGCCCGGCTGCTCGCCGAGATCGAGGTGACGGGTACCTGACGACGACGGGCCGGGCCCGCCGCGAGGCGGGCCCGGCCCGGGTCGTGACCGTCGAGGATCAGGCGGGGACCGCGGTCTCCGCCGTGTCCGTGCCGTCCGCGGTGGCGGCGGTGGGCTGCTCGGCCAACCATCGCTCAGCGTCGATCGCGGCCGAGCACCCGGAGCCGGCGGCGGTGATCGCCTGCCGGTAGGTGTGGTCGACCAGGTCGCCGCAGGCGAAGACGCCCGGGAGGTTCGTCCGGGTGGGGGGCGAGGCGATCACCACGTACCCCTCGGCGTCGGTCGTGACCTGCCCGCGGACCAGGTCGCTGCGGGGGTCGTGGCCGATCGCCACGAAGACGCCGGTGACGTCGAGCGTCGACTCCTCGCCACTGCGCGCGTCCCGCACCCGCAACCCGGTCACGGCGTCCTCGCCGAGCACCCCGACGACCCCGGTGTTCACCGCCCAGCGGATCGTCGGCTCGGCCTTCGCCCGCTCCAGCATGATCCGCGAGGCGCGGAACCCCTCGCGCCGGTGCACGATCGTCACCGACCGGCCGAAGTGGGTGAGGAACAGCGCCTCCTCCATTGCGGAGTCACCACCGCCGATCACGGCGATGTCCTGGTCCCGGAAGAAGAACCCGTCGCACGTGGCGCACGCGGAGACGCCGCGGCCGAGCAGCTCCTGCTCCCCCGGCACACCGAGGTCGCGAGCCGCGACCCCATCGCCAGGACGACCGCGCGAGCCCGGTGGGTGACCCCGCCGGCCACCACCTCTTTGACCGCCCCGTCGAGCCGCAGGGCGGTCACGTCCTCGCCGCGCAGGTCCGCCCCGAACCGCGCGGCCTGACCGCGCATCTGCTCCATCTGCTCCGGCCCCATGACGGGTTCGGTGAACCCGGGGAAGTTCTCCACCTCGGTGGTGGTCATCAGGGCCCCACCGAACTCGGACCCCTCGAACACCACGGGCGCGAGCTGCGCCCGCGCGGCGTAGACCGCCGCGGTGTACCCGGCGGGCCCGGACCCCACGATGATCAGCTGCTCGACCCGCTCGGGACCCACCACGATGTCTTCCCCTTCGACGACAGCGACGGACACGCCCTACCCTGCTCATAGTTAAGGTAGAAGCGCCCGCGATCACGCGTCAACACTCATGTGAGGGCAACTCTGATTAGACTTATCTGCAGGCGACACCTGTCTTGCTAGACGCCTACCTGCTTCTCAAGCGTACGTCCGACCTCATTCGCCCTTGACAGCGCGAATGCTCTGCTCATAATGATGACTACGGTTTCGGTCGGCTCGCTCACGCGGGGTGCGACTCGAGCCGGCCGACCGGCCCGCCTGATCGACAGAGGAGTCGCTGGATGACCACCACCACGGTGCAGGACGAGGAGATTCGGGTCTACTGGAAGCCAGGATGCTCCAACTGCGTCCGGCTCAAGGAGTACGTGTCCAAGCGCGGGTTCGAGTTCACCCCGGTCAATGTCGCGGCGGATCCCACCGGCTTCGAGGTGCTCGAGAAGCTCGGAGCCAAGGGACTGCCAGTGCTCACCCGGGGTGACCGGTACGTCTTCGGCATGGATCTCGCGATGGTCGACGAGATCCTCGGCATCGAGACCGAGCGGCAGGCCCTCACCGTGGCCGAGCTCGTCGAACGCGCCACCTCGGTAGCGGCCAAGGCGGTCGAGCTGGGCTTCCAGGTGCCGAAGGAGCGGGCCGAGGACGGCCTGCCCGGGCGTCCGTTGCGCACTTACGGCGGGCTCGCGAACCACATCGTCGGCCACCTGCGCCGGCTCGTGCTGGTCGCCGAGAACCCGGGCAAGAGCTGGGCGAACGTCGAGGACTACGCCCAGGCCGGGTACCAGTCCGGGACCGAGGACATCCCCGAGCCGAACCGCACCCCGGAGGACGTGGCCGAGCGCTGCCGCGACCTCACCGCCCGCGCGAAGGCGTGGCTGGCGACCGGCGAGGATGCGAGCCGCCCGGTCGAGATCTACTACGGCACCGTGCCGCTGTCGCAGATCATCGAGAGCAACGCGTACTCGATCGTCCAGCACACCCGTCAGCTCCAGGCCGTCGTCACGTTCCTCGGCTACGAGCCCGCCGCGAAGCTGAGCGAGACCGACCTGCAGAACCTCAACCTGCCGACCGCGCTCTGGGACGAGGTCTGACCCTCCCCGCACGCACCGTCTGCGCCCCGCCGGTTCGACCGGCGGGGCGCAGTCGTGTCGGGGACTCAGAAGTCGCCGGCGGGAAGCCCGGCCTGCGGGTAGTCGCCCCAGATCCAGCCGTGGTTCCAGGTGCGCTCGCTGATCCGCCAGCCGTCGGTGGTCTTGCGCCATCGGTCGTCGTAGGACCCGACGATCTCGAAGTGGTGCAGCTCCCCGTCCTCGCCGCGGATGCCGCACGGGTTGATGACCTTCGACTTCGTCGAGGCCCCCGCACCGTCCTCGTCGAGGGTCACGCGGATGTTCATGAACGTGTGGAAGTAGTTCTCGAACACGCCGAGGTTCTCGGCGTACCAGGGCTTGATGTCCGCGGCCCAGGATCCGCTGATCCCCCCCGCCGCGGAGAGGTCGAACTTCGCGTCCGGGGTGAACACGTCGTCCAACGTGTCGTAGTCCCGGTCGTCGATCGCGTGCACGTAGCGCGCGATCACCTGCTCGATCGCCAGCCTCGAGGCGACCTCGGCGGCGGTGTACTCACGGTCGACTGCCATCACGGACCTCCGTTGGTCAATGGGGGTGGGGGGTCAGCGCGACTCGGCGTAGGCGTGGAGCTCGACGTAGTACGCGTAGACCCGCTTCATGATCCGGTTGCTCACGGCGATGGCCGCGTGGTGCGTGGGATGGGGCTGGTAGGCCTCCATCGCGTCCCGATTTTCGAAAACGATGGTCATGGCGAAGTCGAAACTCTGATCAGGGTCGCTCCAGCTGACCGGGGCCGCGGGCCCGATGACCATCGACTCCACGCCCGGGATGGCGCCGAGGGCGCGAGCGGCCCGCACCCACTCGTCCACGTGCGCGGGGTTGCCGGGCTCCTTCAGCCAGCTCAGCGCCACGTGCTGGATTCGGCCAGGATGCGCCCCAGCCGATGTCTCGGGCCGCTCGTCGAGCCGCTCCGCGACCTCGAAACACCCGGACAGGGACTGCGTCGCCACCAACCAACTCCTCACACTGCGCGCGGTCAACGACCGCGTTGTCTACATATCCTAACTAGATTTCGGCGTCGGACCGAGACCTCGCGGCGAGCGGCCCGGGGCGACGACGAGGCGGCACCCATTCGGGGGCCGCCTCGTGACGGGGGTCGACCGCTCGGGCGCGGGTCAGGCGCGGAAGCGCACCGGCATGGTCGACCAGCTGTTGCGGATCACGTGCACCACCGGCTTCGCCTCACCGGCGGCCTCGATGCCGGAGAACCGGTCGAGCATCGCGTTGAGCAGCATCGGCGCCTCGAGCCGGACGAGCGCTGCGCCCGCACAGACGTGCGCGCCGGTCGCCATCGCCAGCTGGAACGCGCTCTCCTTGCGGGTGATGTCGAACGTGTCGGCGTTCGGGAAGACCGCCTCGTCCCGGTTCGCCGCCATGTACATCAAGTAGACGCGCTGACCGGCCTTGATCTCGTGCCCGTCGACGACCGCGTCGACGACGGCGGTGCGCCCGAAGGCACGCGCCGGGGTGACCCAGCGCATGACCTCCTCGACCGCCAGCGGCACCAACGACCGGTCGTTGCGCAGCAGGTCCCACTGCTCCGGGTACTTCGCGAAGAGGTGGGTGAACCCGGCGAGCAGGGCGCGGGTCGTGTCGCTGCCGGCCGCCATCACTGTCATCGCGAACATGATGACGTTGGCCTCGGAGAGCTTGTCGTTGTCCAGCTCCGACTCGAGCAGCACCGACAGCAGGTCGACCCCGCCGGGGCTCTTCCGCTTCTCGTGGGCCTTCTCGACGATGAACTTCTGCAGGCTCTGGAACTCGCGCGCGGCGGCCTCGAGCTGCTCCATCGTGAGGTCGCCGCCGAGCTTCTCGAGCTCGTCGCTCCAGAACTGGACCTTCTTGATGTCGGTGTCCGGCAGGCCGAGCAGGGTCGTCGCCGCCTTGATCGGGACCAGGCCAGCGATCTCCATCCAGTCGACGACCTCGCCGGGGGTGATCCGCCCGAGGAGATCGTCGATCGACGAGGTGAGCTCGTTCTGGATCCGACGCAGCGCCCGCGGCGCGAACGCCGGGGCGATGACCTTGCGCAGGTCGGTGTGCCGCGGCGGGTCCGTCGTGCCGACCTGCTCGCCGCCCTTCGGGAAGAACATGTCGGTGAGGTTCTCGCCGTCGTCCTCGGCGCCGCTCGCGGCCTGCATCGCCGCGTACTTCCAGTCGTTGAGGAAGATCCCGCGAGAGCTCACGAACTCCCTCGGCCGCGCTGCGATGTCCTTGATGTGCGCGTGGCGGGTGATGACGAAGGTGTCGAGCGGCTCGTAGTAGTAGAACGGGTCGTTCTCCCGCATCCGCGCGAACGTCGTCCACGGATCGTTCAGGTAGAACTGCGGGTCTTCGATCGGGACGAACGGGGTGGTGACGCTGGTCACGACAGCCTCCGGGAAATCGGGCTCGCCACAGCGACGTCGCCGCGGCGAGCGGAACTCAGCGGGTGGTGGACGCCTGGACGTGAGGTGCCGGTGAGCGTTCGACGCTCGCGGGGCCGGTGAGGAGGTGCCCGCCCACGGGGGTGGCACCGGTCGCGCGGATCGCGACGGGCGGACTCTTCATCATCGTTGACTCCCGAGTGGCGGTGCCGGAAGTGGCCGGTGACCCGTGGCCGTGCACGGGCGGGCCGTGTGACCGGGGGCACCGGACAACCTACGTTGCCCTGGTAACTATGACAATACTTCCGTTCCGACGATTCGTGCTCGGGAACGGTACGGGTCCGCTCCGGGGCCACCGAACACGTTCAGTCACGGGCGTGACCCGCCGAGACGGCGGTGCCCGTGATCCAGGAGCTCTCGTCGGAGGCGAGGAAGAGAGCGGTGCGGACGACGGACTCGGGCGGGGCCGAGCCCGGCTCGACGGCGTTGACCCGGATGTGGGTTCGGCCGAGGTCCAGCGCGGCACATTTGACGAGCGCGACTGTCGCGGCGGCGGCGACACGGGCCGGGCAGGGGCCGCTCACCGAGCCGGTGATCGCGACGACGGCGCCGCGGTCCGCCGCGCGCATGCCCGGGGCGACCGCCTGCAGGCCGTTCAGCAGAGCGACCACTCCCCCGTCGTAGGCGGTGCGCAGCGCCTCGACGGTCGGCGGGCTCGCGGGCGTGGGCGGCGCGGCGGTGACCAGGAGGTCCGGCGGAGCGCCGAACCGGTCGACGCAGGTCCGCACCGCGGCCCGCCAGGCGTCGGGATCGGTCGGGTCGAGGGCCACGATCGCCGCCGACGGGCCGTGCACCTCTCCAACACCCCCACCGAGCAGCACGCACGCCCCATCCGCCGCGAACGCCGCGGCGAGGTCGGCGTCCGCCTCTACCACGAGCGCGATCCGGCCGCGGAGCCGGTGGGCCACGACGAGGGCGGAGCGAACGGAAGTCGGTGGAGCGTCGGTCTGAGCTGCAGCCGGCTCGGCTGCGGTGGACGAGCCGGACACGGCGGGAACGGCCGCCAGGGCCTCGGCCGGAGCGGTCGGCTCACACGGTGCAGCGGGCGCGAGCGGAGCGGTCGGTACAGGCCTGCCGACTGGCGCGGGCTCGGGCAAGGCGGTCGGCTCCGGCGGAGCGGCCGAGTCCGGCGGAGCGGCGGGCTGCGCCGCCTGCTCGATGGGCGCAGGCGGCGTCACCACGAAGGCCGGGGGCAGCGGCGGGAACAGCGACTCCCGCGCCCGCACGAACAGGCCCGCCAGCCATGCCCACCAGCCCGGGCGGGCAGCGGGAGCCGGGAGCCTGGGCGGGGAGGCGGCCACGGCCGCCGAGTGCAACACCGGTCAGGTCTGCGGATCCACCCGGGCGTGGAAGGCGCGGTTCGGGTCCTTGGAGGTCAGGGTGTCGATCGCGTCGAGGGTCCGGTCCAGCGGGAAACTGGCGGTGATCATGGGGCCCAACGAGATCCGGCCGCTGTTGAGCGCCTCGCAGGCCTGCCGGAAGGAGGCCGGCGTCTTGCTCGGCGGCGCCGTGAGCGTCAGCCTGCGGTACACGAGGTCGTCGATGTCGACGTCGAGCTGCACGCCCTTGCCCTTGATGCCGCACAACACGATCCGCGCGCCGGTGGTGGCCGCGGCGATCCCCTGCCGGGTCGCGACCGCCGAGACCGGGGTCGTGTCGATGACGACCTGGTGCGGGCCGACGGTGTCACGCAGCTCGTCGGTCTCCGCGCTCTTCACCACGACGGTCCGGTGCACGCCCAGGGCCTGGGCGAGGTCGAGGCGGGACTGGTCGTGCGCCAGCCCGGTGACCGTGACGCTGCGGGCGCCGACGTAGAGCGCGGCCATGGCGCAGGCGATGCCGCGCGGGCCGCAGCCGAGGATCAGCACATCCGTGTCCGGGGAGGCGCCGCCCGCCTCGACGGCCCACTGGAAGCCGTTGGCCAGCGGGTTGTGGAAGGCGAGCTGCTCGGTCGTCACCGACTCCTCGACCTTGACCATCGACGTCGCGGGGGCGAGGTACATGTGGGTGGCGAAGCCGCCCCACAGGCCGGGCTCCACCCGACGCGGCATGGTCCCGTAGGTGCCCGGGTAGGTGGTGCAGCGGCCGCCGCCGCGGCAGCCGTCGCAGGTCCCGCAGCGCAGCTGGGAGCTGACGGCGACCCGGTCGCCCTCGGCGACCCCCCAGCGCTGCGCGGCGACGGGGCCCAGCTTGAGGATGCGCCCGGTCGGCTCGTGCCCCAGCACCATGGGCATCTCGTAGCCGTCGACCTCGCCGTGCAGGAGCTCGAGGTCGGAGCCGCAGACCCCGTTGGTCTCGACGAGCAGCAGCCCGTCGTCCTCCCCGATCTCGGGGAGGGGCATCTCGACGATGTCGAGTCCTCCGCCCCCGGTGCCGACGGCGACCCTGGCGATCTCCTGCCCCATCGTTGCGCTCCTCTTTCGGGACCTCGTCGACGCCACGGCGACCCTCGACACTCTGTACGAGGGCGCCGCAGACGTTACTCTGCCTACGATAACCAGTGAAGGCCCTAGAGCCCCGCCGACGCGTGCCCGGAACCGGTCCCCAGGTCGTCGGCGTCCACGCATCCCCGACCGGCGGTGCGCGGCTCGCAGGCCAAGAGGACAGGAGCCACGCTGATGGACACCCAACGGCACGCCGGCAAGGTCGCCGTCGTCACGGGAGCGGCCAACGGGATCGGCCGGGCGCTCGCCCTCCGGCTCGCCCGCGAGGGTGCGAAGGTGATCGGCTGCAACGTCAGCGAGGGCTCGCGGGCGAAGGCGGAGGAGTTCTTCGCCGCCGAGAAGGTCGACGTCAAGCTCGTCCGCTGCGACATCACCGTCCAGGAGGAGGTCGACGCGCTCGTCGCCGAGGCGGGCCCGCGGATCGACCTGCTCGCCAACGTGGCCGGGGCGATGGACAACTACCTCCCCCTCGGCGACCTCGACGACGACACCTGGCACCGCGTCGTCGACGTGAACCTGACCGGCCTCATGCGGGTCTGCCGCGCGGTCCTGCCGACGATGCTGGAGAACGGCGGCGGCGCGATGGTCACCGTCGGCTCGCGTGCCTCGCTCGGCGCCGGGCCCGCGGGCCTCGCCTACGCCACGACCAAGCACGGCCTCCTCGGCCTGGTCAAGAGCATCGCGTACTACTACGGCCCGCAGCAGATCCGCTCCAACGCGGTGCTGCCCGGCGGCGTGCACTCCGAGATGCACACCAAGTCGAACCGCAGCGGCTGGGCCTTCGAGCGCGCCGGCCTCGCCAAGGCCACGATGGCTCCGAAGGCGCACGCGGACGAGATCGCCGCCGTCGTCTCCTGGATCGGTAGCGACGAGGCCTCGCACGTCAACGGCGCGATCGTCTCCGCCGACGGCGGCTGGTCCAGCGCCTGAGCGACCCTCGACCCGTCCCGGCCCCCCGCGGCCGGGACGGGAGCCGGGTCAGATGAACAGCTTGCGGGTGACCGTGCCCTCCAGGAGGCGGCCGAAGACCGCGTCCGGGAAGTGCCCGCCCGCCATGTGCGTGCCGGGCTGCTCGAGCTCCCGGATCAGCGCCTCCTTGCTGCGGCGGGCGAGGTCGTAGTCGATGTCGAAGACGAAGTCCATCTCGGTGTCGCTGATCTCGGCCGGGCAGTGCACGGCGTCGCCCAGGATGATCACCCGCTCCTCGCCGGAGGAGACGACGAAGCTCAGGTGGCCCGGGGTGTGGCCCGGGGTCGGCATGACCGTGAGGCCCGGCGCCGGCGTCGACGCCCCGTCGAGCAGGGTCAGCCGGGCGGCCATCGAGTCGAGCTCCGCCTTGGTGGGCGCCCCGGGCTTGCCCGCGACCGGCCCGTTGGACCAGAAGTCCCACTCGACGTCGCCGACGAGGTAGTCCGCGTTCACGAACGTCGGGGTGTGGTTGCCCTGGTCGTCGACCGTGGACGCCCAGCCGATGTGGTCCGGGTGCAGGTGCGACAGGACGACCATGTCGACATTCTCCGCGGGGACCCCGGCGGACGCGAGGCTCTGCAGCAGCTCACCGCCGAACATGTCGCCGTGGTGCGACCCGCCGGACATCACGCTGATGTCGTCGACCGAGCGCGGGCCGAAGCCGGTGTCGATGACGATGTTCTTGCCGCCGGTCTGGACGAGCAGGCCGCCGATGCTCATGATGAGCCAGTCGTTCTCGTCGATGTACTGCGAGTGCACCTCCCAGAACTCGGGGGTGCTCTTGGGGTAGTGCTCCAGCGCGCGGACGTGGTGGATTCCGTCCGGAATCCAGGTCAGCTTCGCGTCGCCGACCTGCAGCGAATGCAGCGGTGCGCTCGTCGTCATGATGACCTCTTCTTCTTCGACGGTCACGTGCGGGGGAAGGGGTGGTGCACCGGGTGGCGGCCGGAGCCGGCCGCCACCCGGGGTCGGAGGGTCAGCGCTCGGGGCGCAGCCTGATCTGAATGCTCTTGACCCGGGTCATCTCCCGGTAGCCGTCCATGCCGTTCACACGCCCGTAGCCGCTGGCGCCGTAGCCGCCGAACGGGAACGCGACGTCGCCGCGGCGGTACTGGTTGACCCAGACCGTCCCGGCCTCGAGCGCCCGGGAGACCCGGTGCGCGCGGTCGAGGTCGTTCGTCCAGACGCCGGCGGCGAGGCCGTACTCGGTGTCGTTGGCGATGTCGACCGCCTCGGCCTCGGTGTCGAACGGCAGCACGGCCAGCACCGGGCCGAAGATCTCCTCGCGCGCGATCGTCATGTCCGGCTTCACGTCACCGAAGATCGTCGGCGGGAAGAACAGCGTGCCCTCGTACTCGGCCTTCGGCCCGCCGACCACGACGCGCGCGCCCTCGGCCTCGCCGCGAGCGACGTAATCGCGGACCCGTTCGACCTGCGACGGGGTGGCCATCGGGCCCATGT
Organism: Pseudonocardia halophobica; assembly: GCF_050948485.1. Lineage (NCBI taxonomy): Bacteria > Bacillati > Actinomycetota > Actinomycetes > Pseudonocardiales > Pseudonocardiaceae > Pseudonocardia > Pseudonocardia halophobica. The sequence continues at coordinate 5,261,856 of NZ_CP192046.1, forward strand.
CGGTGGCCATGTCCGACGGGTCGCCGAGGGTCAGGTCCTCCACCAGCGCGGTCATCCGCTCCAGCAGCTCGTCGTGCAGCGAGCGGTGGACCAGGACCCGCGTCCCGGCCACGCAGCTCTGGCCGCCCGCTCCGGTGAAGCCGAGCACCAGCTCGGGCGCGACCTCGTCGAGGTCCACGTCGGCGAAGACGATGTTCGCCGACTTGCCGCCCAGCTCCATCATGGTCGGGACCAGGCGCGCCGCGGCCTGGGAGGCGACGAGCCTGCCCGCCTCCGGGCCACCGGTCAGCGCCAGCTTGGCGACGCGCGGGTGGGTGCCCAGCGCCTCCCCGACGACCGGGCCGAGCCCGGTCACGATGTTGAACACCCCGGCCGGGAAGCCGACCTCCTCGACCAGCTTGCCCAGCTCGAGGATGGAGCAGGGCGCCAGCTCGGAGGGCTTCACGACGATCGCGTTGCCGCCCGCGAGCGCCATGCTGGCGGTCTGGGCGAGCAGCACGCTCGGGGTGTTCCACGGCGTCTGGATCCCGATGACCCCGTACGGCTCGCGCTGGGTGAGGCTCAGGACGTTCGGGTCGTTGCCGACCGGCGACTCGCCGTTGACGGTCTCGGCCAGCGCGGCGGCGTACCGGTACCAGGTCGCCGCGCCCTTGTTCGCGCCGAGCTCCTCGCGGATGGTCTTACCGTTGTCCCGGCTCTCGACCGCGGCGAGCTTCTCCGACTCGGCCTCGATCCGGTCCGCCAGGGCGTTGAGCAGGCGCGCCCGGACCTTCGGGTCGCGGGCCCACGTGCCGTCCTTGTGCACCGTGTAGGCCGCGGAGACCGCGGCGTCGACGTCCCGGGCGTCACCCTTCGGGAACGTCGCCCACACCTCGCCGGTGTACGGCTCCACCGACTCCAGCGTCTCGCCGGACGCAGCCGGCACCCACTCGCCGCCGATGTACATGCCGTAGGTCGTCGTCACGGATGTGTCCTTCCTGGGAGGGCGCCTGCCCTCGGGTGGGGTGCAGTGGAGGTTCAGTACTCGAGATAGAGCGCGAACATGCGCTCGGCGTGGCTCGTCATCTCCTTGGCGATACGCTGGTGGCGCTCGTCGTGGAAGTAGGCGCGGCAGTCGTCGATCGTCTTGAAGCTGACGACCATGCCGAAGTCCCAGCTCTTGTCGACCTTCATCGCCGGCTAGTCGTGGTCGACCGGACCACCGATGATCAGGTCGAGGACCTGCGGGATCTTGGCGAGGCCGGAGGCCAGCTCCTTGATCTTCTCGGGGTCGACGCCCTCCTTGAGCCAGGAGACGGCGAGGTGCTTGATGCCGGGCTGAATGATCACTCTTCTTACGCCTTCCAGCGGTACGCGACGCGGCCGACGAACTGCTCGGCCCCGCCGATGAACTTCTGCATGTCCGCGCGGACCTGCGGTTTCTCCTGCATGGCGAGCCGATCGTGCTCCCGACACGTCGCCTCGTCGGGGAACTGCTGCTCGACCACCCCGTCGATCGAGTCCCCGCCCTCGACGATGTTCACGACGTACCGGTCGAACAGCGGGCCCGCCACCATGACCGTGGGCACGTGGGACTCCATCCAGTGCCGCGCGAAGTCCGCGCGGGACAGCTCGGGGAGCCTGCGCACCAGGCCGAGCCGCAGCACCGACCCGTCGGCGTAGTCGGTGTCCCGGACCACGCGCTCGTCGAGCCGCAGGAAGGGGCGCCAGGACTCCCCCGGCACCGCGGCGGCGAGCACGTCGGCGGGCACCTCGACCGCGGCGGGCGCCCAAATCAACAGCCCGAGCGACGGAGCTGCCTCCTCCTCGGGGGTGGCCCGCACGCCGACCCCGTGCGTGACGGAGTCGCCGAGGCGAGCCGACAGCGCGTCGAATCGCTCCTGCCAGGCCTCGTCGGCGCCGTCCGCCCGGCCGAGGGCGAGGTACTTCACCGTTCCGCAGCTCATGGGTCCTCTCAGCGTGCCTCGAACGCAAGCGGCAGCTTCCGCGAGCCGTACTCCATAGGGGAGTCGACCCGCACCTGCTCACCGGCGACCGCCAGGTCCGCAAAGGTGCGAAGCAGCTCCGCGAGCTGGATCGTCGTCCCCGGACGGGCGCGGGCGGGCCGGATGACGACGGGAGCGACCTGGTGGTCGACCTGGCTCATGGCAGCTCTGCCTTTCCAGTGCGTCGGCGCTTCGGGAAACGATCCGCAACAGCGTAGGGCTGGGCGACTACTCTGACCAGAGTTTTCTTAAAGATGATTTCGCAGGTTCAACGGCATGTTCGCCAACCTTCGAGGAGGGTTGACAGCGCGATCGTGCCTCATAACGATGTGCACATTCATGGCGCTCTGCCCGAGTGTGCCCCGTCACGATGAGGAGACGGCTTGTGTCGAAGCTGGACGGCATCTCACCCGAGGTGATCGACCGGTTCCACCTGGATCGGCTGCCCTTCCACCAGGCGGCCACCGCCCCGGACGAGCTGATGCGGCTGCACGGCGCCCGGGTCGTGGTGACCGGGGGTGGCGGCGCCGACCTTGGCCAGGCGATCGTGCACCGGTTCGCGGCGCTCGGGGCCCGGGTCGCGGCGCTCGACCTCGACCTCGACAGCGCTCGGGCGGTCGCCGAGGAGGCGAGCAAGAACTGGGGCGCGGACGTGTTCGCCGTCCACGCCGACGTCACGGACTGGGACGACGTCCACGCGGCCGTGGCGGGAGCGGCCGAGCGGATGGGCGGCCTCGACGTCATGGTGAACAACGCGGGCGGCGGGCTCAAGCTGCACGGCCCGTTCCTCGACATCCGCCCCGAGGACATGAGGCGGATCGTCGACCTCAACCTCTTCGGGGTCCTGTTCTCCAGCCGTGCGGCCCTCGACCACATGATCCCGCAGGACCGCGGCCGGATCATCACGATCGCCTCCGAGGGCGGCAAGAGCCGGGTCGACGGCATCACCGTCTACAACTCCTGCAAGTCCGCGGCGATCGGTTTCACCCGCAACCTGGCCCACGAGCTGCGGAACACCCAGGTCAGCACGGTCGCCGTCTGCCCGGGCGTGATGGTGGGGCCGCACGCGCTGGCCCGTCTCGCGGGTGAGGGGTCACGGGCATCGATCTCCGCGTTGGAGGAGTCCTACGAGCGGCTGAACGCGGGCCGCTTCTCCCTGCCCGAGGAGGTGGCCAACATGGTCGCCTTCCTGGCCGGCGAAGCGGGTGCGTACGTGAGCGGGACCGCCGTGAGTGTCGGCGGCGGGCTGTCCGACTAGACCGGGCCGCGACGGCGCGGCCCGACGTGAATGGATCGACGATGACCTCCTCCTTCGACGGCAAGGTGTGCCTGGTGACCGGCGCGGGCACCGGGATCGGGGCGGCGGCCGCCGAACTGGTGGCGGAGCGCGGGGCCCGCGTCGCCGTCGTCGGGCTGACGACGGACCCGCTGCAGGACGTCGCCGACCGCATCGCTAAGGACGGCGGCGCCGCGATCGCCGTCGCCGCGGATGTCGCCGACGCCGCACAGGTGCAGGAGGCCGTGGACCGGACCGTCGCCGAGTTCGGCGGCCTCGACCTCGCCGTCAACGCAGCGGGCATCGCCGGCGTGGAGTCGCTGCTGCACGAGCAGTCCGTCGAGGACTGGGACCGCGTGCTGCGGGTGAACCTGTTCGGCGTCTTCCACGCCCTGCGCGCCGAGATCGGCGCCATCCTCGCGGGCGGGCGTTCCGGGCGGATCGTCAACATCGCCTCGGTGCAGGCCACCAACCCGCTCGGGCGGCGGGCGGCGTACACGTCGTCGAAGTTCGGGCTGATCGGCCTGACCAAGACGGTGGCCAAGGACTACGCAGACCGCGACATCCGGGTCAACGCCGTCTCGCCCGGCATCACCGACACGCCGATGATGCGGGCGGGCGGAGCAACCGCCGACATGATCGCGGGCGAGGTGCCGATGAAGCGGGTCGCCGAGCCCCACGAGATGGCGCAGGCCGCTGCGTTCCTGCTGTCGGACCAGGCCGCGTACATCACCGGCCAGGAGGTCGTGGTCGACGGGGGCTTCCTGTTGCGTCCTTGAACGGGTGCGTTGACGCGTGATCGAAAACATAATTATGGTTTCGCTCACCCCCACCACAGGAGACGCGATGACGTCGAGCCTCACCGCCGAGGTCCGGATCGAGGATCCGAACTGGTACAACCACGACGCCTATGCCGCGATCGCCCGGCTGCACGCCGAGGAGCCGGCGTACTTCTACGAGCCACTGTCGATGTGGATTCTCACGAAGTATGAACACATCCAGCGGGTCGGGAAGAACCCCGCGATCTTCTCCAACACCCACGGTCTGGTGCTGAACGACTTCCGCTTCGGCAACGTCACCGCCCAGTTCTTCCCCGAGGGCGCCGAGAACTTCGCCCTCGCTGATCCGCCGCGGCACGATGACCTGCGGCGAATCCTCGTCCCGTCCTTCTCCGCCCGCCGGGTGAAGGCGATCGAGGACGAGATCCGGGCCCGTTGCGTCGCCGTGTTCGACGGGCTCGAGCGCGGGACCACGGTCGACTGGTCCGGCCGGGTCGCCGAGTTCCTGACCGTGCAGCTGTTCTGTGCGCTGCTGGGGGTGCCGTTCGAGGACCGGGCGAAGGTCGCGGAGTGGGCCAAGCTGGTCAACCGGATGTCGGAGGCGATCTCCGCCGACGAACTCATCGCGGCCGCGGGTGATCTCGGCCCCATGGGCGCCTACTTCCAGGCCCAGCTCGAGGAGCGGTTCGCGAACCCGTCTGACGACGTGATCGGTGCGGTCGCCGCCGCCGTCCAGGACGGGCGGATCTCGATCGAGACGGCGCACATGTTCGTCACCGGTGTGATGACCGCGGGCAACGGCAACACGGTCAGCACCGTCAACGGTGCCATGGTGGCGTTCGCGGAGAACCCGGAGCAGCTGGCCCGGGTGCATGAGGACCCGGGCCGCGCTCGCAACGCCGCGGAGGAGCTGCTGCGCTGGCTGAGCCCCATCCGCGCCTTTGGCCGCACGATCGTCGAAGACACCGAAATGTTCGGGGTGCCGATGACACGCGGGCAGAGCCTGCTCAACCTCTACATGGCCGCCAACCGGGATCCCGAGGTCTTCCCGAACCCCGACGCCTTCGACGTCGGCCGTGAGTTCGCCAAACCCGCTATGTCCTTCGGCTACGGCCAGCACGCCTGCATCGGCGCGGTGCTCACCCGCACCGTCGTGCGGGTGGTCGTCGAGGAGTTCGCGGCGCGGTTCGGAGAGGTCGAGGTGGTGGCCGAGAAGTCCGAGCTGGACGAAACCTCCTTTCTCCTCAACCACCCGTGGAGGCGGCTGACGGCGGTGCTCCGTTGAGGTCGTGGGTCCCGGCCACGGGACCGTGTCCGCGTCCCCCAACCACGCGCCCCGCCCCGGTCGCACCGCAGGGAAGCGGTGCTGACCGCCGCAAGCGTGCCACGACCAGCGCACGAGCGAGCACCGTCGGGCTACTGGTCCACCGACGGTGCCGTACCCCGAGTCGCCGGGATCACCTCGGCGTTGGTCGCCGCGACCAGCACGAGTGCGGCGACAACGAGGGTGGTCGAGCCGGAGTTAACCCCGCACGCGCGATTCACGACGCCGCGGCGGCAGTCGGAACCGCCGACGCCCGCCGCGGGTAGGAATGGTGGACCGGCATCCGAGGGTCGCGCCCGTTCCTGCGTCGGTCGCGCACGGGCGCGCGTCAGCCCTGGTCGATCCCGAGGAACTCCCAGGCGTTGGTGGTCTCGACGGCGGCGGCCTCCTGCGGGCTCAGTGCGCCAACGGCCACCGCCTCTTCCGTGATGCCGAGGAGCTCGGCGAGCGGACTGGGGTAGAACGGGTCGTCGGTGCCGAGCAGCAGGTGCTCGGCACCGAAGGACCGGGCGAGAACGGCGAGATGGGTCGGCTCAAACACCAGGGTGTCGCACCAGAGCCTGCGCAGCAGCGCGTCGGCCTGCGCGGTGGCGGCGGCGTCGAGCAGGTAGGTCATCCGCGGGAAGGTCCAGGGCAGCGATCCACAGCCGTGCGAGAGGGCGACCCGCAGCCGGGGCAGCTTCTCCAGGACACCCCCGAACACCAGCGCGGCGCCTACCAGGGCGGTGTCGGTGTGCATCCCGATCCCGAAGGTGTAGGGGGCACCCCGGCGCCGGATCGCCGCGTCCTGCCCGGTCGGGTGCACGAACAGCGGCAGGTCGTGCTCCTGGGCCGCGGCGAGGACGGGCTCCAGCTCGGGAGCGTCCAACTCCAGCCCACCGGCGGTCGTCGTTCCGGTCTCGATCCCGACGATGCCGGGGGTCGCCGCCAGCACCTCGATCTCGGCGACCGCGGCGGCCGTGTCCCACAGCGGAACCGCCCCGAACGCCAGCAGCCGCCCGTCGCTTCGGGCCACCTCATCGGCAAGAAGGAGGTTCTGTTCGTGTAGGTACCCGGCGTCCTGCACGGTCAAAGTGACCGGCACCGGCGACACCACCTGCACGCCGACGCCGGCCTCGTCGAGCCGGGCCACCCGGGCCTCGACATCCCACAGCGGGCGACGCACGCGCCGGAACGTCGAGTCCCCGAGCATGATCCGCCCGGCGTCCTCCGTGTCCAGTTCGAGGCGCGGCAACGGGCTCTCGGCGGACGGCTGCAACCCACGCGGCAGGAAGTGGGCGTGGACGTCGACCCTCTTCCGGTCGGTCGTACTGGACAACAGGCGCTCCTCGGGGCACTAGACCGTTGCACGGGCGACGCAGTGGTCCACAGTAGTGCTCGACCCGTAGCCCACTGCTGAGCAGGGGGCAAGGCGGGTGGACCGCCGATGTGCCCGGACCCTCCTCTCCTGCATCCGCGGCCTCGCGGATGCAGCCCTCGCTGCCGCCGGGGGGCCATCACGCTGTTCGAGGAGATTGCCGAGCACCGGCCGATGCGGTGTGACGGTTGCCAGGCGGGGCGGGTTTGTCCGCGCTGGGAAGGTCGTCGCATGACGTCGCAGCGCGCCACGAGACGGGCACTCCGACAGCTTTCGGGTCAAGTGCGGGAGCTCGTCGCGCAGCTTCCCGAAGGTCGCATCGAGCCGCCACGAGAATGGCACGGCCCAGTCCCAGCCCCACTCCAGCAGCGCGATCCTCAGCCTCGGGAAGCGCTCGAACACGCCGGCGATGATCAGACTGGCCACCATCGAGATCGGCAGGACCGCGAACGCCGGGTGCACCTCGGCGGAGAAGTTCTGCCGACCCGCGCCGGTCGGCTGGCGGCCCATGCCCGGCACATGGAAGCCCAGCGGGATGTCGAAGTGCTCGCACGCCTCGAAGATCGGCCACTAGCGCTGCCTGCGAGCGGGTCCTGCCCGGCCGACGACATCAGCATGTTCGCCCCGCCGTCGGTGATGATGTGGGTTGCGGGTGTAGCCCTCAACCCGGTCCCGCTGCCGCGCGGAGATCAGCGGGCCGACCTGGGTCGTCTCCGCCAGCGGATCCCCGGGCGCCGGTCGCGGCGCTCGGGACTGGCTCCCCGACTTTCCCGCTCTGGCGTGCATGAACGAATGACGTCCCATCGGATGGTGGAGATCGTCTGCGACGGTCCGCTCATCGCTTCGGAGCGAGCTAAGGACGCATCCCGACATCACGTGCAGGTTGCGACGTCCGTCAGCGGGAAGTGCAGGGCGGTACACGCGCACTACTCCCCTCCCTGGCCGCCTGAAAGCGGCAGCGCAGACAGGAGATCCCTCTCCGGCCCCTCACGACGACGCCGTTCGACGCCATTTCGTGTCATGCCCGTGTCATGACACACTCGAGTTGAGCGTGTCCAGTCGGCGTTTTACCTGGTCAAAGGGTGGGCGCGGTAGGGATCGAACCTACGACCGCTCGGGTGTAAAGCGCGCACAACCTCCCCCTCAGGTCTCCTACCTGCGGCAACGCCCCCGCGAACTCCATCTCCAGCCCCTCGGGCAGCGCTGCTGAACGGCATTTCGTGTCACGAGTGGTGTCACGAAGAAGCCACTCAGGATGAGGAACCGACCACGACAGCCGTCGACCGCCGGTCCGCGGCTCCGCCGCGAGGAGTACGTCGCTCTGGGCATGACGCTGGGTCAGGGGCCTTGTCTCAATCATCCACTCCTGGTCTATGCCCGCCGGCACGCCACGCACAGGCGAGAGGCATTCGTCGTCAACCGGCAGAGCTCGAGCCTCGAGGAGCCGTTCCTTTCGCAGATGCAGGCGTTTCGGCGGGAGCACGAGAACGCACTGCGTGCGATCATCAGCGACGGAGTCATTGATCGGTTCGCCGTCGACTCCCCTGTCCTGGCGTCATTCGCCATCCGCGAGATGTACGTGAGCATCGCCCGCTGGCATCATGACGACGGGCCCATCGGCCCTGAGCAGGTTGCCCACGAGTCCACCGAGTTCACGCTCAACGTCGTCGGACTGCGGCAGATCGGCTCCTGAGCCGGCCCCGCCTCGTGCCGCTGAGGTCGCGGCGGCCGCCTGCGGCCTCAGCTGTCGTTGTCCGTCAAGTCGCTGTGCTGCCCCGGCTCGACAGCCTTCGCTCACCGGCTGCGCGAGAACGTCGATCCAATCCATCCGGGTCGCCGGATCCGGATGGCCGGCGTCTAGGCACTAGCCGTCGCAGTCGAGCTGCGGATGATCGGAACGGCATCCAGTAGCGGGTGCCGGCGGTCAGTGCCCTCGAGGCGATCGAGAAGGACGCGCGCCGCGATGCAGGGCGGACCCGTGCTGCTCGGTGACGAAGCGCTGGAGCGCGGTGAACAGCACGACGAGCGGCACGAGCCCGAGCACGCTCCCCACCGGCCTCGGGAGAACCAGGCGATTTGCACTGCCGCGACCGGGAAGACGAACGGCGCCGCCGCGGTGATCCGCGCGGCGAACGGGGTGAGGAGCGATACGAACCGACGGCGATCGGCACCGCTGGAAGGCCGCCAGGACTGCGCCGGACAGGGCCTTATGCAGCGCGACGTGCTGGACCCCGAGGCGGCGGAGCATCCCCACCTCCGCCAGCAGCGGGACGGCGAGGGGTGTCGCCCGGGATCCCGAGCAGCGTGGTCGGCACGGCGTGGGTCATGCGCCATGACTCCGGCGAGGAGGAAGGTGAGAACCCCGACCGGCGGAACCCTGAGCAGCGCGACGAGCAGGGTCAGCGGAGCGATCACCGCTGTCTCGTCCGTCCCGGAGACCAGGCCGATCGCCGCGAAGACCACGGCACCGAGCAGTCCCATGCCCAGACCGACGACGAGATCCAGGACCAGCCGCTCACTCGCCGCGCTCGTCGGCCCCGCGATACACCGCGTCGATCCCGTAGCGGCGCATCTCGGTCCGGGCCGCGCGTGGATGTCGGCATCCGAGCCGAGACCGCCCGCCGCATACCCGAGCAGGGCGTCGACCCGGGTGTCGGCGCCGTCCTCGTCGTCGAGCACCCTGCGCAGCGGCGGACCACCCCGGCGAGCAGGCACCACCAGGCCGACGAGCAGGGCGTAGGTCCGGGCGAGGGTCGGCTGCGCGACGACCGCGCCGAACAGCACAGTGCCCAGCAGGAAGCAGGCCAGTCCGCTCGTCGCGCCCAGCACCACCGACTGGCGCAGGCGGCGGAGATACACGACGTCACCCCAGACCTCGGCCCGCGGGGCCTCGGCGTCGTTCCCTGGCACCGCTGCCCTCCCCTTCGCGACCGCTCCGTCGGGCCGTCGTCCGGCCGAGAGTAAGAAGGAAGGGCCGGCAGAGCATGTAGATTCACCCCAGGACGATCAACGACAACTGTGGGGAGTTCACATGTCCGAGCCCGTCGTCCCGGACGTGGTGGGCCTGCTGGAGCGGGTGGCGGATGGTCACACGACCGATGAGCAGCTCGACGCCCTGGTTCCGGCCGAGGTGCTTCCCAGGGTGCGCGAGGCGGTGCAGCGGATCGGCGCCGGTGCCGCCCGCGCCCGGACCCGCGAGCTCCAGTTCGCGGCGCTGTCCTCGACGGTGCGAGAGCTCGCCGAGCTGCGTGACCTCGATGCGTTGCTTGCGCGCGTGGTGGAGCGGGCCCACGATCTGATGGGCTCGGACATCACCCACCTCTCCGAGTTCGACGAGCGCACCCACGGCCTGGCGGTGCGGGCCAGCGCGGGCCTGGTCAGCGGCGCGTTCGGTGGTGTCCAGGTGCCGCCGTACTCGGGCCTCGCAGGGAGGGTGGCGGAGTCGAGAACTCCCTTGTGGACCTCCTCCTACACCACGGATGAGGCCTTCCCCCGGGATCCGGGGCTCGACGCCGCGGTCCGCGCGGAAGGGATCGTGGCGTTGCTCGGCGTTCCCCTCGTCGCAGACCAGCGGGTGCTGGGCGTGCTCTTCGCCGCCGACCGCTACGAGCGAGAGTTCTCCCGGGACGACGTCGCCCTCCTTGCGGCGTTCGCCGACGCGGTCGCCGTCGTCCTGCAGTCCGCCCGGCTGCTCGATCACGAGCAGGCCGCGGCCCGGCAGGCCGAGGAGGCCAGGCAAGCCCTCGCGGCGCAGGTCGCGGGCATGGAACGGGCGAGCCGGGTGCACGAGGAACTGACGGCGGCCGTGCTGCGTGGCGCGGGCACCGCCGAGGTCGCCGCGGGCCTGGCGGCCGAGCTGGGCAGGCCCGTGTCCGTGCTGCGCTCGGTCGGCGGCGCCTGGGTCGACGACGCTCCGATCGAGGACGCCGCCGTGCTGGACGCGCTGCGGGTCGGCGCCGACACGGGTCGGGTCACTCAGGTCGACGGCGACGACGGCCCCGAGGCCGTTGTCGTGGTGCGCGCCGGGGAGACGACACCGGTGGCACTGACCGTCGGCACGGGCCCGGTCGCGCTCGACCCCGTCGAGAGCCGGACCCTGGAGCGGGGTGGCCAGATCGTGGCGTTGCTGGCGCTGCACGAGACCGCGGTGGCCCAAGCCGCCACCCGAGCCCGCGACGACCTCGTCTCGGACCTGCTCAGCCCGGACCCCGCGCGGCGCCACGGCATCGGCAAGCGGCTGCGCGCGCACGGCCTGTACGCAGAGCGACTGCGCACCGTCGTGGTCGCGACCGTGGACGCCGCCGCGCGCAGCGAGGCGGTGGCGGCGGCGGGCCTGGTGGCCGCCGTCGCCACGGACGCCGGCGGCGCCGTCGTCGCGCTGCTGGACTCCACCGACCCGCAGGACGCCGCGCGCCTCCTCGGCGACCGAATCCGTGCCACCCTCGGCCTGCCGGTGGTCGCGGCCGGCGCCGGTCCCACCGCCTCTCTCGACGAGCTCCACCGCCGGCACTCCGAGGCCCGGGACTGTGCGATGGTCCTGCGGGCCCTAGGCGTGAGCGCGGCTGTCGCCGCGGACGAGTACCTGCCCTACACCGCCCTCTTCGCCCACGCACCGGAACGGGTCCGGTCCTTCGTGGACCTCACCCTCGGCCCGCTGCTCCGGTGGGACGCCGAGCGCGGCACGGACCTCGTCGAGACGCTCGGCGCCTACGTACGCTCGTACGCCAGCCCCGCCCGCACGGCGAGAGTCCTCGGGGTGCACGTCAACACCGTGATCCTGCGCTTGGAGAGGATCTCCGCGCTGCTCGGCGACGACTGGCGGGACCCGGACCCGTTCTTCCGTCTCACCGTCGCCACTCGCCTGGCGGAGCTGGCGAGGAGCGGTCAGTCCTCGTAGACGAGCACGCCGCGGACGTTGCGTGCCGCACGCAGATCGACGAAGCCCCGGTTGATCTCGTCCAACCGGTACCGAGAGGTGATCATCTCCTCCAGCTTCAGCTTGCCCGCCCGATGGAGGTCCAGCGCGGCAGGAATGGCGGCGCGGGGGCTGCGCGAGCCGTAGAGCGCGCCCTTGATCTCCTTCTCGTAGAGGGTGAGGTCGAGCAGGCTCAGACTCGCGTTGCGCTGGTCCGGGGGCGCGACCGCGACGACCGCGACCCGTCCCTTCTTGCCGACGAGCTCCATCGTCGGGGCGATGTACTCGCCCTCGGCGAGGTCGGTGGTCAGGATCGCCGCGTTCGCCATCCGCCCCCAGCTGATGTCGCGGACCAGCTCCTGAGCCTCCGCGAAGGTCGATACCACGTGGGTCGCGCCCAGCGCGAGCGCCGTGGCGTGCTTGGCCTCGACCGGCTCGATCGCGACCACGAACCGGGCGCCCGCGATGGCCGCGCCCTGGATCGCAGCGGCGCCGAGGCCGCCGACCCCGGCGACCACGACGACGTCACCGGCCCGGACCGAAGCGGTGTTCAGTGCGGCCCCGATGCCCGCCGTGACCCCGCACCCGACCAGCGCGGCCGGCACCAGCGGCACGTCGCCCGGCACCTTCAGGACCTGGGACTCGTGCACGACGGTGTGCCGGGCGAAGGTCCCGAGCAGGCACATAGTCGTGATGCCGGTGCCGCCGGAGCTGAATCGCAGAGTGCCGTCGGCCAGCGCCCGGCCCTCGCGGCGGCCGGCGCCTCGGTCGCACAGGTTCTGGTGGCCGTCCGCGCAGGACGGGCACTTGCCACAGGCGGGGATGTAGATCAACACAACCGGGTCGCCGGGCGCGAGGTCGGTGACCCCCGGCCCGACCTCAACGACCCGACCCGCGCCCTCGTGCCCGCCGATCGCGGGCAGCGGCTGTGGGAGGGCGCCGGTGACCATGTGGTCGTCGGTGTGGCAGATGCCCGACGCCGACAACTCGACGAGAACTTCCCCCGCCACCGGCGCTCCGAGGTCCACCTCCTGAACCTTCCACTCCGCTCCGGTCTCCCACAGGACCGCGGCCTCGGTACGCACTCGCTCACTCCTTCATCCCGGGAACGGCGATGTCCCGGGGTCGGACCGAGCCTAGGAACGACGACCGACCTCGGGGATGGTCGACCGACCCATTTCTTCGCCCATCTGCTGTGCTGTTCCTCCAGTACCGAAGTAGGCGGGCTCGGCCGTGGCCGCGAACCCCGGATCGGCAGGCGAGCCCTCGGCCCGCACCCGTCCGTCCCGCAGGACCACCACCCGGTCCGCGACCTGCATCGCCCGGTGTAGCGACTGCTCCAGCACCAGGACGGCCACCCCGGTGTCGGCGAGCTCCCGAATCCACGCGTACACCTCGTCGACGAGCCGCGGCGCGAGACCGAGCGCGGGCTCGTCCACGACCAGGAGCCCGGGGTCCGCCATGAGCGCGCGTCCGATCGCCAGCATCTGCTGCTCGCCGCCGCTCAACGCCGCGGCGGACGCGTCCAGCCGGGTCCGCAGGCGCTCGGGCAACCGCGCGACGACCTCCGCGCTCCGCCGCCGCAACGCTGCGCCGGTCACACCGGCGCCGTAGCCCGCCACCTCGAGGTTCTCGCGCAGCGAGAGCGTGCCGAACAGCCCGCGCCCCTCGGGCACGAGCGCGGACCGCACAGTCCCGGAGTGCGCCTTCCGGACACCCGACCCGGGCACCAGGTCGCCGTGCACGATCCGCGCGAGCGTGCTCTTCCCGGCACCGTTCGCCCCGGCGACGGCGACGATCTCCCCGCGCGCGAGGGTCAGGCCCACGTCCCGCAGTGCCGAGACACCCTCGTAGCGGTGGGAGATCCCGCGCAGCTCCAGGGCCGGCTCGGTGCCGACCGGGGGCCGCCGGTCGACGGCCTCGGCCGCGGTCCCGAGGTACGCGGCGCGGACCCGCTCGTCCGCCATCACCTCCTCGGCGGGTCCCGAGGCCAGCGGGACGCCGAAGTCGAACGCCGCGAGCCGGTCGGCCACGCCGAACAGCTCGTCGAGCACGTGGTCGATCACCACGACGGCGGTCCCCGCCGCGGCCAGCCTGCGGATCTGCGCCGCCATCACCGCCCGCTCCTCGACGTCGAGCCCACCGAAGGGCTCGTCGAGGAGCAGGACCCGCGGGTGCTCGGTCAACGCCCGGGCGAGGTCGAGCCGCTTGCGTTCGCCGAAGCTCAGCTCCGCGGGCGCGTCCTCGCCACGGCCCACCAGCCCGACGGCGACCAGCGCCCGGTCGGCCTCGGCACGGGCGTGGGCCCGCGCGGTCCGGTCGGTGCACAGCAGGTTCTCGCGCACCGTCAGCTCGTCGAAGGTTTCCGCGTGCTGGAAGGTCCGCCCGAGGCCCAGCACGCGCCTGCGCGTCGCCCGAACCCGGAGCAGGGAGTGGCCCGCGAGTTGCGCCGACCCGGTGAGCCTGCCCATGCCGACCACCCCGGACAGTGCGTTGAGCAGGGTCGTCTTGCCGGCGCCGTTGGGGCCGACGATGCCCAGCACCTCCCCCGCCGCCACCCGCAGCTCCACGTTGCGGACCGCCGTCAGCCCCCCGAAGCGGACACCGAGGCCGGACACCTCGAGCAGCGTCTCCCCGGGCTGTCGCGCCGGCTCGGTGGCCGGGGTGACCGCCTCGTCCGCTACGGGGGCCATTGGCCCCCGTGGGACCCGCCGGGCCAGGAGCCAGCCGAGAGCGGGCACCACACCGGCGGGCAGGAAGATCAGCATGACCACGAGCACCGCGCCCTGCAGGATCGGCTGGCTGACCGACACCCCGGCGGCGACGCTCGGCAGCACCGCGATGAACGCCGCCCCCACCACGCAGCCCGCGATGCTCCCCACCCCGCCGAGCACGGTCGCCGCCAGCAGCAACACGGACAGGTGCAGGCCAAAGCTCTCCGCCCCCACGAACCCGCTGAGCAGCGCGAAGAACACGCCGGCCAGGCCGGTGACCGCCCCGCTCGCCGCGAACGCCAGCGCGCTCTGCGCCTCGGGCGCGATCCCGACGGTCCGCGCGACGACCGGATGGGACTTCGCCGCCACCATGCGGGTGCGCAGGGCGCTTGACCGGGCCGCGACGGCGAGCGCGAGACACACCCCGAACGCGATCACCGCACCGACCACCGCGCCCCGCCCGGCCGCCGGGAGCTCGAGTCCCGTCACGCTGACGAGGTCGCCGACCAGGGCGCCCTCGTCGCCGCCGGTCACCGAGGTCCAGCGGTTGACGACCTCCACCACCACCAGCCCGAAAGCCAACGTCAGCAGCGCGACGTACAGGTGGGAGAACCGCGCGCCGACGAACCCCAGCAGCGCACCGGCCCCGGCCGCGAGGCCGACGGCGGCGAGCAGGGTGAGCTCGAGCGGCCAGCCGTGGGTGCTGCCGAACGCCGCGGCGTAGGCGCCGACCGCGAGCAGAGCCGGGTGCCCGAACGACCACACCCCGGCCCAACCCGCGAGCAGCGACACCGCCAGTACGAGCATGCCGTAGACGGCCGCGAGCCCGAGGGCGAAGGCGGAGTACTCGGTGATCAGGAGCGCGACGAGGGCGCCGACCGCCGTCGTCGCGAGGCAGAGGACGAGCCGGGGACCCGGCCGTCGGGAGGCGCGGACGAGCGGCCCGATCGTGTCAGACACGCTGCAGGCTCCTCTTGCCGAACAGGCCCTCGGGACGGATGAGCAGCACCAGCACGGCGACCCCGAACACCACGGTGTCCCGCCATCCCGCGGCGACGTAGGTGGCGGCCAGGTTGTCCAGCACGCCGATGGCGAGGCCACCGACGACCGCGCCGACCATGCTGGTCAGCCCGCCGAGGAAGATCCCGGCCACCGCGCGGAACAGCACCGCGGTGAGGATCGTCGGGGTCAGCCCGGTGGCTGTGACGGCGAGCGCCCCGCCGACCGCGGCGAGGCCCACGCCGATCGCCCAGGCCAGCCGCGCGATGCGCTGGGGGTCGACGCCCAGCATCGTCGCGGTGCGCGGCGATTCGGCGACCGCGCGCATGGCGGCACCGAGCGTCGTGCGCTGCACGACCCAGGCGACGACGGCCATCGCGACCGCCGCCACCGCGATGGTCAGCAGGTCCTGCGTCCGCAGGAACCCGGACCCGACGGGGAGGGACCCGCCGACCAGCTCCGGGAAGGGCCGGGGCTGGAAGCCCCACACCCGTCCGACGACGTCCTCCACCACGAGGGAGACCCCGATGGCGACCACCAGCGCCGGGAAGGGCCGCCCCGGCCCCAGCGGGCGGATCACGCCCTCGCGCACCACGAGCCCGACGAGCACGGCCGCAGCGACGCCGACCGCGAGCGCGGCCCAGACCCCGATCGCGCCCGCGACGCTCACCACCACGTACATGCCCATGGCGGCCAGCGCCGCCGAGGCGAAGTTCACGACGCCCGTCGCGCGGTACACGATCACGATGCCGAGCCCGACCAGGCCGTACACGGCGCCGCTTGCGATCCCGCTTAGGACGACGACCACCAGGTCTCCCACGCGTCAGCCCTGCGCCGAGACGAAGTCGCCCTGGGTGGCGAACTCCCCACCCCGCACGATGAGACGCAGGACCTCGTGGGTGCCGAGGTGCTGCTGCGGGCCGAAGGTCAGTGGGGGCAGGATCCCGGTCTCGACCGCGGACGCCCGCTCGTAGGCGGCGGTGACGGACTCGGCGGTCACCGGCCCGTCGATGGTGCCGACGATCTGGCCGAACGCCTTGGCCGCGCCGTACATCAGCAGCGACGGGAAGTCCGGCTTCTGCCCGGGGGCGTAGGTCTCCAGCGCCGTGCGGTACTCGACGACGGCCGGGTCGTCCGAGGTCGGCGGCCGGACCCAGGACAGCGTGTGGTAGCCCTCGGCGGCGGGACCCGCGAGGTCGAGCAGGGCGTTCGCGGCGTGCACCGAGTAGCCGTAGGTGGGCGCAATGACGTTCTGCAGCGCCCGCTCCTTGAGGTACGCGGAGGCCTCGTCGACCGGCATGATCAGCACGACGGCAGCGGGCGCGCGCTTCTTCACCTCCGCGAGCACCGGGGCGTAGTCGGTGGTCCCGATCCGGACCGGCAGGGTGTCCACGGTCGTCCCGGTCGGCGCCCCCTTCGCGACCGAGTTCGCGACGTTGGCGTACGCCGCGGGGTCACTGTGAACCACGAGGACCGAGCCCGCGCCGTCCTCCGCGGCCCAGCGGCCGAGGACGGCGGCCTGCTCCTCGTAAGGGGTCTGGAAACCGAACAGGCCCGGCCGCGGCGGGTCGTACCAGGCCGCCGTGCCGCCGTAGTTCCCGACGACGGGGACCTTCTGCTGCTCGAGGACGTAGGGGAAGGCCGCCTCGGTCTGGGCGGTGCCGAGCGAGCCGAGGATCGCGACGACCCCGTCCCGACCGACCAGCTCGCGGGCCACTCGGACCGTCTGCTGCGGGTCGTAGGCGTTGTCCTGGGCGATCCACTCGACCGTGCGCCCGTCGATCCCGCCGTTCGCGGCGAGCTGCTTGAAGAAGACGTCGGTGCCGGTGCGGACCGGCTCGCCGGTCGCGGCGATGGCGCCGCTGAGCGGGATCCAGGCACCGACCTTGATCGGGTCCGAGTTACCCCCGCCGGATCCGGCGGAGCCGCCACAGGCGGCGAGGACCAGCATCGCCGCGGCGGCGAGCGTGGCGAACAGGGCACAACGTCGTGTCACTGCGGTCTCCAGGAGGCCGGCGCCGTCCGGCCGAGCCGGCAGCGGATCGTCCCGGCGCGGCATCGCACCACCGGGTGAAGTGACCGTAGGAAATGCGGTCAACCGGCCATAACTGACGGAACCGACAGGGTGGGTCCGCCCCCCAGCGCGACCGTGAGACGAGCCACGGCGGAGGCCAGCGTCCAACCGAGGCCGGGACACCGTCCGGGGTGGCCCGCGCGATCGGGAAGGACACACCTAGCGGCGACGGTGCCCTCACCGTCTCGCGCCACGGCCGCGACCCCGCCGACCTGCTCGCTCCACTCCCCGAGGCTCACCGCGCAGCCGCGGACCCGGATCTCGCAGGGTTCGGCGGGTAGGTCCCGAGCGTGCGGGTGCGGGCCGTGAACCGCTCGACCGGCTCCCCTGCAGGGTGAGCATGGCGTCGGGGTCATGGGCGAGGATGGCCTCGCCCGCGCGTCGGCGTGCAGCGGCGCGACGTGTCCGACGCGAGCCTGCAGCCGACGACCTCGGAGCCCTCGGCGGTGCCACACAGACCCGTAGCCGCCCGGTGCGCACAACAACCCGGTGGTCTCGCCGACGGCATCCCGGATGCGGCGCAGCTCCGGGCCGGCCACCTTGACCAGGCCGAGGCCCTGTCGAGGTCAGCGCTGCCCAGCGCACCGTCGCCAGACCGATCCGGTAGACGCTGGCGCGCTGGTCCAGAAGGTTCGTCCACTCCACGTTCTGCAGCAGCCGCCGGCAGGTGCCCACCTGCATCCCACTGCGCGTCCGGATGGCGCGCAGGTCGAGCCGAGGTTCCTCGGGGTGAACAAGGCGAGGATGTCCCGGACCTTGGCCAGCATCGGGACGCGGTCGAACGCCGGGTCGCCGACCGTCATGCGCGCCGGTGAATTTACGCGCTGCAGGACTGTCAGGCCGACGAGCCGTCCCGTCCCGCGTCGAGCACGAAGTCCTCCGCGTAGCCCTTCTCCGCGGCCCGGGCGCAGCGCTCGCGATAGGTGTGCAGGCCGCCCGCGTAAGGAAGGAAGCGCCGCGGCTTGCCGGGAATGTTGGCCCCGACGAACCACGAGTCCGCCTTCGGGTACAGGGTGGTGGCCGCGACCTCGTCTACCCGACGGGCCCACGCCGCGTCGGACTCGGGGGTGGACTCGATCGTGCAGATTCCGTTGCGGCGCAGATACTCCACGCAATCGGTGATCCACTCGACGTGGTGTTCCAGGAAGGCAACGACGTTGCCGAGCACCGCGGGACTGCCCGGCCCGTTGACCAGGAACAGGTTCGGGAACCCCCCGACGGTTAGCCCAAGAGTCGCCTCGGCGCCGTCCGACCACGCATCGCTCAGCGACCGGCCGCCCCGCCCGCGGACGTCGATCTCGCGGACCGCACCGGAGATGGCGTCGAAGCCGATGGCGAACACGAGGACGTCCACCTCGTGCACCGTGTCGCCGGTGCGGATGCCCGCCTCGGTGATCCCGGTGATGGGCGTCTTGCGCACGTCCACGAGCTCAACGTTGGGCCGGTTGTAGGTTGCGTAGTAGTCGGTGTCCACACAGAGCCGCTTCGCACCGATCGGGTACCCGTAGGGCGACAGGGTGGCCGCAGTCTGCGGATCGTCAACGATCTCGGTGATCTTCTCCCGGACGAAGTCTTGGAGGGAGGCGTTGACCTCCTCGTCGAGCAGCAGGTCCGAGTAGGAGCGCAGCAGCCCCGGTGCGCCGCCCTTGGCCCAGCCGGCCTCGTAGTGCGCGCTCCGCTCCTCGAGGCTCGTCCCGGCCCCGGGCTGGGGCTGGGTGTCGCTCGGGACCCCGGACGGCGCGACCCGTCCGCGGGCCCGCCGACCGGCGTAGTCCGCCTTGACCGCGGCGATCTCCTCCGCCTCGAGCGGGCGGTTCCGGGCGGGCACACTGAAGTTCGGGGTGCGCTGCAGAACGACGAGATGCTCGGCCTGGGCGGCGATCTGCGGAATGGCCTGGATGCCCGTCGACCCCGTCCCGACGACGGCGACCCGCTTGCCGGTGAAGTCCACACCGCCGTCCGGCCACCGCGCCGTGTGGTACCAGTCCCCGCGGAAGTCCTCCAGGCCGGGGAAGTCCGGCCGCTTCGGCGCGGACAGACCGCCGGTGGCCATCACGACGAACGAGGCCGTGATCTCCTCGCCCCGCTCCGTCGTCACCGTCCACGTGTCGGCGGACTCGTCGAACCGGGCCGCAGTCACCCGGGTGTCCAGCGAGATGTGCCTGCGAAGGTCGAAGCGGTCGGCGACGTGCTCGAGGTAGCGCAGGATCTCCGGCTGGGAGGCGTAGCGCTCCGACCACTGCCACTCCTGCTGGAGTTCCTCGGAGAAGGAATAGGAATAGTCGATGCTCTCCACGTCGCAACGCGCACCGGGGTAGCGGTTCCAGAACCAGGTGCCGCCGACGCCCGAGCCCGCCTCGAGGACCCGAACCGATAGCCCGGCCTGCGTGGCCCGGTGCGCCAGGTAGAGCCCCGAGAACCCCGCGCCGACCACGGCCAGATCCACGTCCGCCACGTCTACCCCTTCCTTGTCGCGGCGCCGGGGACCGTGAACGGGTCCCGCGTGCTCCCGGACAGCTCCAGCCAGACCGACTTGGTCTGGGTGTACTCCAGCACGGCCGCGTGGCCGTTCTCGCGGCCGAAGCCGCTCTGCTTGACGCCCCCGAACGGCACGTGCGGCGAGGTGTTGCGGTAGCAGTTCACCCACACCACACCACTGCGGATCGATCGGGCCATCCGGTGCGCCCGCTGCACGTCCCGAGTCCACACGCCCGATGCCAGCCCGAACGGCGTGTCGTTGGCCAGCTCCAGGGCGTGCGCCTCGTCCTGGAAGGGCAGCACAGCCAGCACCGGGCCGAAGACCTCCTCGCGCGCCAGCCGCATCTGCGGCGTGACCCCGGCGAACACCGCTGGCGCCACGAAGTAACCGCGCTGGTCGAGCCGGTGCCCGCCGGTGACGAGTCGGGCCCCCTCCGCCTTCGCGGAGTACACCAGGTCCAGCACCCGCCCGAGCTGTACGTCGCTGACCAGCGGGCCCATCTCGGTCGCCGGATCGGACGGGTCCCCGAGCACGATGCGCTCGGTGCGCTCCCTGAGCCGCTCGACGAGCTCGTCGTGCGCGGCCTCCTCGACGAGCAGCCGCCCGCCCGCGATGCACATCTGCCCGCTGGAGGCGAAGATGCCGCCGACGATCCCGTTGACCGCGGCCTCGAGGTCGGCGTCGGCGAACACGATGTTCGGCGACTTGCCGCCGAGCTCCAGGGTCACCGGCGCGACGTGTTCGGCCGCGGCCTGCATCACCGCGGTCCCGACCGCCGTGGAACCGGTGAAGGTCACCCGCGCGACGCCGGGGTGGCGGGCCAGCGCGGCCCCCGCGCTCGCGCCGCTGCCGGTCAGCACGTTGAACGCGCCCGGCGGGAAACCCGCCTCCTCGACGAGCGAGGCGAACAGCAGGCTCGAGGCGGGCGTCTGGTCCGCGGCCTTCACGACGACCGGGCAACCGGCCGCCAGCGCGGGCGCCACCTTCATGACCATGATCATGACCGGGTTGTTGAAGGGCACGATCGCGCCGACCACGCCCACCGGCTCGCGCAGGGTGTAGACGAGGAGGTTCGGGTCGTCGACCGGAAGGGTCTCTCCCGCGAGCTTGTCCGCGGCGCCCGCGTAGTAGCGAAGCCAGACCGGGACCTGCCGCATCACTACGGCGGTCTCCCGGATCAGCTTGCCGTTGTCGCGCGTCTCGACCGCGGCGAGCCGATCGGCGTCGCGCTCGACCAGGTCGGCCAGCCGGTACAGCAGCCGCCCGCGCGCGGTACCGGACAAGGTGCCCCATTCCCCCGCGAGCGCCGCGGTGGCCGCATTCACGGCCCGGTCGACGTCCGCGGGCCCCGCCGCGGGCACCTCGATCCATTCCTCGGCGCGATACGGGTCCACCGAGCCGAGCCGTCCGCCGTCGAGCGCGTCGACCCAATCCCCGCCGACGTACATCCGCCCGGGGACGTCGAGAACCGGCACCATGCCCTCCACCGTAGGTCGACCGCCGTGCCCTCCGGACCTGCCGCAAGCGTCAGTCCGGCAGGGCGGGAGCCTCGCGACGCCCGCACGCCTCGACGATCGCGGCGCTGACCGAGCGCACCGCGTCGACTGCGGTGTCCAGCGCGCCCACCAGGGCGAAGAAGCCGTGGGCCATCGAGTCGTAGCGGTAGAGAGTGGTTTCGACGCCGGCGTCGGCCAGCCGCCGGGCATAGGCGAGGGCCTCGTCTCGCAGCGGGTCGTACTCGGCCACGACGACGACCGCGGGCGGCAGCCCGGACAGGTCCTCGACCAGCCCCGGCGACGCGTCGGCGGAGGCCCGGTCCGCCTCCGCGGGAACGTACTGCGCCCAGAACCAGTCCATGTCGTCCGCACTGATCAACATCTGGTGGCCGTGCTCGGCGTAGGACGGCGTGGACATCCGGTGGTCGGTCACCGGATACACCAGGACCTGCTGGTCGATTCGCGGCGCCCCGCGGTCCCGGGCCCGACGCGCGACGACGGCGGCGAGATTGCCCCCGGCGCTGTCACCCATCACCACCAGGCGGGTATCCGCGGGCAGGCCCGCCGCGATCCAGGACACGACGTCGTCCGCGTCGTTCACCGCCGCGGGGAACCGGTGCTCCGGCGCCAGCCGGTACCCGACGCTGACGATCTCACACCCGGTGTGCACCGCGAGGGTGCGGCAGAACAGGTCGGACTCCTCCAGCCCGCCGAGGACCCAGCCGCCACCGTGAAGGTAGACGACGACACCCGCGGGACGTCCCGCCCGCGCGAGGTACCGGCGCGCGGGCACCACGCCGTTGCGCACCGGGATCTCGACCTGCTCGATCCGCTCCATCCGCGGACCGGCGGGTGCTCCGGCCCGCAGCGCCGCGGCCCGGGCGCGGGCGGCGGTCGCGCCGGCCTCGCGCATCGGCACCGCCGACCGTTCCCGCATCGCTGCGAGCAGCGCCCGCAGCTGGCGGTCCGGCGGGTCCGCGGGCACGCAGTCAGCGACCATCAGTCGCGCTCCCCTCACCTCGCGCGAACCGGACCCCGGCCCGCGTGGGCTCCATCGTGCGCAACCCGGCACTGCCGCTCCCACTGTCGGTAGCGTCAGTACTCAGGTCACACGGACTCGAACGAGGACCTCGGTGCCCGAGCCCGGGTCCGAGCGGAGGAGCAGCTCCCCGCCGTGCTCGGCCAGCCGTCGCCGAACGGCCTCGGTGCCGTAGCCGGGCCTCGCACCCGGCGCGAGCCCTGTCCCGTCGTCTCGCACAGCCAGCTCGAGCGCGTCGGGGGCTTCCGTCCCCAGGTCGACGCGCACGTGGCACGGGCCGGCGTGTTTGGCGGCGTTGACCATGGCCTCGCGGGCGGCGGCCAGCAGCGCCGTCCCCGCCTGCGCACCGGGGTCGACGGCGCACGCCGCGGCCGCCTGTGTGACCTCGACGTCCACCCCGAACTCGCGGTGCACCTCGTCGGCGACCCCGACGAGCCGCCTGCCGAGTGGCTCCGCCGCGCCCGTGAAAGGGGCGAGGTGGTGGATCACCTCACGGATGGCGTCCTCGCTGCGGACCAGCAGGGACAACGCCCGGGCCGCGGTGTCCCGCTCCGAGCCGTCGAGCTGCTCGAGTAGCCGCTGCAGGGTCAGCTTCCCGCTGAACAACAGCTGCACCGCCCGGTCGTGGATGCCGTCCGCGATGCGCTCCCGCTCGCGCACCCGCGCCGTCTCCGCCTGCTCGGCGAGGAAGCGGTCGGTGGTCCAGCCGAGCGCGACGATCCCCGCCATGCGCCGCACGGCTGCCTGCTCCGGTTCGCGGAACGGCTCCCCCGGGATCCGGAGCAGGCCCAGGCTCGCGCGGGGGCGCCCGTCGACCAGCACCGGGACGTGCAGGGTGACCCAGCCCGGCTCACCGACGACGAGCGGCCGCGACATCGCCGATCGCACGCTCGCCGCCCCGTCGTCCGAGCGGACCAGGAACTCGACGTCCCGGCCGACGACGGACTCGTCGGCGGTGGCCACCAGGGGTTCGGTCCCGGGCACCCGCAGCACTACGGTCCGACAGCCCAGGACCTCGCGCAGCTCCGCCAGGAACGGGCCGAACCCGCTCAGCCGCACTCCCGACGCCATCGCGGTCGCGGCCCGCCCCACGACCGCCGAGACTCCCTCGCGATGGCGCATCTCGATCCGTTGGTGGACCTGCCCGACGGCGCCTGCGACGAAGGAGGTCAGTCGGCCCACGGTGGCGGCGTCCTCCTCGGTGAACGGCACGGCCTTGTTCGCGACGTGCAGCACCCCGAGGGGCGTCTCCCCGACGACGATCGGCAGAGTCATCAGCCTGCGGATCCCGAAGCCCTCGACCCAGTCGAAGAACCGAGGGATGTCCGTCCGCGGGTCGTTGGCGAGCATCGGCCGCCCACTGCGGAACACGGCGGCGGCGGCGGTGGTCACCTCCGTGTGGCTGACCTGAGAGGAGGCGACGAGATCCGGGGCGGCGCCGAAGGACCCCGGCAGCGCCTGCAGGTACCCGCGGTCGTTCATCACGGCGATCCCGACGAGGGCGGCGTCCACCGACGGCGCGACGACCGCGGCCACGCCGCCGAGCAGCTGGTCGAAGGTTTCTGCGGTGAGCGCGAGCTCGGTCAGCGTCTCGGCGCCGACCAGCAGGGCCTCGGGTCGACCGGACACCACCGCGCCCGCGAACCGGGCGAGGACCCTGGTCATCACTCCTCGGCGCGGGTCCGGGACCACCTCGGCGGGCCAGGCAACGTCCATCCAGGCGCGTACCGCCCCGTCCCCGACCGCAGCGACGACCGACCGTGCGCGTCCCTGCGCGTCCCGCACGTGGGGCAGCTCCGCACACAACGGACCCGCCTGTTCCTCGGCGAGGATCAGCTCCGGGACGGCGCCCTCCGAGGTCCTGCCCCACTGCGCCACCACCGCCGAGAGGTCCTCGGTCCGCAGGACCACCGAGTCTGCTCCCAGCACCTGGCCCGCGCGGCGGGCGAACGCCGCCGGGGCGGGCTCACCGTCCGGTCGCATCGGACCCGGGCGCGATGAGTGCCTCGCGGATCGCCGTCGCGATGAGCTGGGACCGGGTCCTCACCCCGAGCCGCTCCTTCACCCCGCGGATGTGGAACCGAACGGTCGACACGGACAGATGCAGCCGGGCCCCGATCTCCGCGTACGTGTACCCCTCCGCTGCGAGCTCCAGCACCCGTTCCTGCTGCGGGGTCAGCACCCGTCGGGCGTCCGCCCCCGCGTCGCCCGGCTTGGCCGCGGCGTAGAGCCGCTGCACGGTGGCGGACGTGCTGCGCACGACACCGCCGTCCTCACCGGCCGCGATCCGGCCCAGGACGCTGCGCAGCTCGTCCAGGCCGGCGGCCTTCGTGACGAACCCCGCGGCCCCGGCGCTGCGGCACCGCTGCACGACGTCCTCACTCAGGTAGCTGGTGAGCATGACGATCCGGAGCGAGGGCCGGAGACCGAGGAGATCCGCGCAGAGTGCATCTCCGGTGGCGTCCGGCAGGCGGTAGTCCAGCAGCAGCACGTCCATCCCGTGCCGGCGGACCAGGTCCCGCGCCTCCTGACCCGAGCCCGCCTCGGCGACGACCTCGACTGCGAGCTCCGGGGTGCCGGTGAGCGCCAGTCGAAGGCCCTCCCGCACGACCTCGTGGTCGTCGACGATCCCCACGCGCATCCGAGCACCTCCTCGCACCGACCTTATGCCGGCCCGACCGGTTCGACCCTGACACTTCCGTCCGTTCCGGCCGCAGGACGTTGACGCGCCGCTGCACGGCCGGGACCGTCGGACCCCCCTCGACGACGAAGGAGTGTCCACAGTGGCAGCCACGCCCAGCACCGAGAACGAGCGGATCGTCCTGGAGTTCCTCGGGCTCTGGGAGAAGCGGGACGTGTCCCTGCTGCTCCCCTTCTTCACCCCGACCGGCTCCTACATCGACACCCCGCTACCCCCGCGGCACGGGATCGACGAGATCAAGGCCTACATCGAGGCCGTGTTCGGCGGCTTCTCCGTTCGCATCGAGACGCTGAAGATCGCGTCCGCGGGGGACCTGGTCTTCACCGAGCGCATCGACTATCTCGGCGCCGAGGGCAAGCCCGAGGTGGCGCTGCCCGTCGCAGGGGTGATGGAGATGAAGGACGGCAAGATCGACCAGTGGCGGGAGTACCTCGACCTCGCCACCGCCGAGGAGGGTCTCGGCATCAAGATGAAGTAGACGTGCCGACGAGGGGCCGGGTCCGCGGGGACCCAACCCCTCGTCGTCTCTTCAGTTGGAGCCGGCGACGTGCCCGGACAGGCGAGAGTCCGCGGCCAGGGGCGACTGCTGGGCGAAGCCGCCGTCGACCCGGATGACCTGCCCGCTGATGAAGCGCGCGGCGTCGGACGCCAGGAAGGCGACGACCTCGGCGATGTCCGACGGCTCCCCGACGTACGGGGTGTCGCAGTGCCGGGCGTACTCGGTGATGAGCTCCTCACCGATCGCGAGGCTCGGCGGGCTGAGGATGAGCCCCGGCGCGATCGCGTTCGCGCGGATGCCCTGCTTGCCGTACTGCGTCGACACGGACCGGACGACCTGGTTGACCGCCGCCTTGGCCGCGCCGTAGACGGTCAGGTTCAGCTCGCCCATCTCACCCGACGTCGACGAGGTGCAGATGATGCTGCCCCCTCCGGTCTCGATCATGGCCGGGATCGCATGCTTGCAGCCGAGCATGGTCCCGAGCACGAGCGTCCGAAAGACCAGGTGCCAGGTCCCGGTCTCCATCCGGGTGATCTCGGGGTCCCCGGGGTCGAACAGCGCTTCGAGGTCGGCGGCGTTGTTGTGCAGGACGTCCAGCCTGCCGAACTCGCCGACCGCGGTCGCCACCATTCGTCGGACGTCGTCCTCGTCGCCGACGTCGACCTGGACGGCGAGTGCCTTTCCGCCGTCCTCGCGGATCGCCTTCGCGCGGCGCTCCGCGGCGTCGCCGTGCCGGTCCGCCAGCACGACCGAGGCGCCCAGCGACGCCAGCTTCACGGCGACCGCGCTGCCCTGGCCCGGCTTCGGCAGCTCCTCGTCCCCGTGGAAGGAGCCGGCGCCGGTGACGATCGCGACGCGGCCCTCCAGAGTCCTGGTCATGGCAGCCCCTCAGACCTTGATGCAGATCCCGGCGTCGACCGGGAGCGTGGCGCCGGTGACGTAGCGCGCCTCGTCCGAGGCGAGGAACAGCACCGCGTTGGACACGTCCACCGGCTCCACCCACGGCACCGGGAGGGAGTTCATCGCGGTGGAGACCTCGACGATGTCCTCCTTCGTCGGGTGCTCCAGGTCCGGCCGGAACATCTTGTAGATCTCGTCATGCATGATCATCGGGGTGTCCACCTGGGTGGGATGGATGCTGTTGGCGCGGATACCCAGCGGGGCGAGCTCGTTCGACAGGGCACGCATCAGGCCGACGGTGCCGTGCTTGGCCGAGACGTAGTGCGCCAGGTTCTGCGGCGCGATCAGCCCCGCGCCGGAGCTGATGATCACGATGGACCCGGAGCCCTGCGCCTTGAAGTACGGGATGGCGGCCTTGACGGTCTGCCAGACACCGGTGAGGTTGATGTCCAGCATCTCCTTCCACGCCGCCTCGGAGATCTCGTCGACCGGCGCGTAACTCGCGATGCCCGCGTTGGCCACGACGATGTCCACGTGTCCCAGCTCGTCGACGCCCTGGCGCAGCGCGGCCTCGACCTCGGCGGCGTTGCGCACGTCCGCCTGGGCGGTGACCACCCGGCGGTCGAGCTGCTCGACCAGCCGCGCGGTCTCCTCAAGGTCCGCCTTCGACGACATCGCGTAGGACACCGAGTCCACCGGGGCACAGATGTCGAAGGCGATGATGTCGGCGCCCTCCTGCGCCAGCCGCAGCGCGTGGCTGCGGCCTTGCCCGCGGCCCGCACCGCTGATGAACGCCACCTTGCCCTCGACCCGACCGGGCCGGGTGATCTCCGTGCTGCTCATGCCGACCGGGCCTCCTTCTCCGCCGCGTACTCGCGGCGGGCCTTCTCCTGTGCGGCGGCGAGCTTCTCGCCCGTCGCTCCGAACCTGGCCATCGACTCCACCCCCTCCAGCCGCGGCGCGATCTGGCCGGTGAAGTGCGGGAACACCTCGCGCGCCAGCAGCTCGAAGGAGTCGAACTGGTGCTTGGGCGACGCAATCTCGCAGTTGCCGATCACAATGGAGCCGAGCCCACCGGACTTCTCGACGATCGTCGCGATGCGCTCCCGGGCCATCTCCGGCGTGCCGATGACGAAGATGGAGTCGTTGAGCTCCTCCACCACGGCGTCGAAGTCCTCGGGGTCGCTCTTGACCAGCGGCAGGATGCTGACCATGTAGCGCACCCAGTCCTGCAGGCCCCAGCGCGCCTGGGCGCGGGCCTCCTCCTCGGTCTCGGCGATGTGCATCATGTGCAGCGCGCTCCACCGGTCGCGGCTCACCGTCTGGCCGTGCGCCTGCGCGGACTCCTCCGCGATCCCCCAGGTCTGGGCGATCGGGTTGTCCTCGGTGGTCCCCAGCACGCCGAACTGGAACAGCCCCGTGCCGAACTTGCCCGCCAACCGCGGGCCCGAGGGCGACAGCTGCGACGCCACCCGGATGTCCAACTCGCCGGCGTACGGGCGCAGATGCAGCTGCCCGTCGTTGATCTCGAACCAATCCGTCTTGCGTGTGACCGGCCCGTCGAAGCGCAGCAGCGCAAGGATCGCCTCCAGGGCCTCCTCGGTCATCCGCCGCTGCTCGAGCGGCTCGACGCCGATCGTCTGCGCGTCCTGGGCGAGCGAACCCGCCCCGATGCCCCACAGCAGCCGGCCCTTGAGCATGTGGCTCAGCTGCACGATCCTGTCGACAAGCATGAACGGGTGATGGTAGGGCAGCGAGCTCACCCCCGTACCCAGCTTGATCGTCTGCGTCCGCTGCGCGGCGGCGGCCAGGAACAGCTCGGGGGCGGCGACGTTCTGCCAGCCCGTGGAGTGGTGCTCGCCGACCCACACCTCGTCGTAGCCCAGGCGGTCCAGGTGCTCGATCAACCGCAGATCGTCCTCGAACTGGACGCTCGGATCGATCCACGGCTTGTGATATGGGAAGATCTGCACGCCGAAGCGCATGGGGGACTCCTTCGACCGTCACGGCAGGCCGGCCGGGGACCGGCCGGCGCGGCGGTCGCCCCTCCACCGGGCGACCTCTGACCGGTCCGGACGCTAACCGGCACGGCCCGCCGTGCACACTGACTGATGCGTCAGCGTCGGCCGGGGTTCAGCCGTAGTCGTAGTACTCGGTGATCTTCCCGTCCCGCACCGTGTACACGGTGAGCAGCCGGTCGTCGAGCACGTCTCCCTTGTTCCCGAACCCCGGCAGGTCGACGGCGAGGGTGCCGCCCCACCGCTGCTCCCGGTAGACCGTGTCGCCGATGACGTTGGTCCGCAGCGAAGGGCCCAGCTTCCGGTCGGGCAGGTAGTCCGACGCGAACGCCCGCAGGGTCGCGACGAGCTCCGCGGCGCTGGAGAAGGAGAAGCCCCGATTGTAGTGCTGGAAGTCGAGCTCGGGAGACAGGACCGCCTCCATGCCCTCGAAGTCCTGGGCGTTGTACGCGTCGACGTACTGCTCGACGACCTTGGCCGCGTCCTCGCTCATCCGTCCTCCTCGACGTCGGGCGGCCCCGTGCCGCCCCGGCGTATCGGACCCTAGGGAGCCGTACCGGGCGGAGGGAGTGGATCGGGCGAGGACTGGCGGTTCCGTCAGGCCGAGCCAGTGGTGGGCAGGGGAACGCTGATCAGCACCCGTGCCGGTCGCCTGCGGGCGATCCGCAACAGTCCGCGCACCTCGTGGAGGGAGCGCCGTGCGGACCGCAGCCCGTAGCCCTCGTGGCCGCCGTCCGAAAACCCGACGCCGTCGTCGTCCACCGCGACGAGCAGCCGGTCGCCCTGCACTCGCAGTGCGACATCGATCCGGTCCGGTCCGCCGTGTTTGGCGGCGTTGACCATGATCTCCCGCGCGGCCCGCAACACCGTCTCCGCGGTGTCGGCGGCAAGGTCGCGGGCACGCTCCTCGGCAGACCGGCCGACCGTCAGGTCGATGGGGATGCCGAACTCGTGGCCGACGTCGAGGACGGTGCCACGCAGCCGTGTGGCCAGGTCCACGCGGCTCTCGGGCGCGGAGAGCTGATGGATCGCGTCGCGGAGCGAGGTCTCGCTGCGGACCAGCAGCGAGCGGGCGTGGGCCACGGCGGCGTGCACGGCGCTCTCCGGCTCCAGGTCCTCGAGTGCCGACTGCAGAACCACCTCGCCTGCGAACATCGCCTGCGCCACGCGGTCGTGCAGGTCGTCGGCGATGCGCTGGCGCTCCTGGATGCGCTCGCGGTCGGCTCGCTCCTGCTCATAGCGCTCGGTGAGTACCGCCAGCGACACCACGTTCGCCAGCCGTCCCAAGGCCGCCTCCTCCTCCGCGGAGAACGGTGTGCCGGGCACACGGAGGACGGAGAGGGTGGCCACCGCGGTGCCGGCGGCGAGCACCGGGTGGTGGACCGCCGACCAGCCGGCGTCACCCGCGGCCTCTGGTCGGTGGAGCCTGCTCTCGCGCTCCGGAGCGTGGCGGCGGGCATCGTCCCGGAAGCTCCGCTCCAACCAGGCCGCGACGGCCGGCCCGGACTCGTCCTGGGACACCAGGATCCGTGGGGCCCGCTCGCCGGCGAAGGTCACGGCGAGCCGTCGGACCTCGGCGGTGCGACAGAACTCGAGGAACGTCTCGTCGGCCACCCGCTCCAGTGGTCGGCCCATCGCGATCGCCGTGGTCGCGGCGGCCACTGCGTCGCTGATCGCCTCGTTGCGGTGCAGCTCCGTGCGCTGGCGGACGATGGAGACGCAGCCCGCGACGAAGGGCGCGACCGACTCCGCAGCCCGCGCGACGTGCTCGTCGAGTTGCTCGCGGTGGTTGGCCAGGTGCAGCACACCGAATGCCTGGCCACCCACCACCAGCGGAGTGCTGAGCAGCTGGCGGATCCCGAAGGCCCGGATCCAGTCCCGTTGGGCGGGCAGGGTCTGCGCGGGGTCGTTCGACCAGACCGTGCGTCCGGTGCGCCACACCCGAGCGGCGCCGCTGCGCGAGTCCTGCGGGTCGACCTGCGACGAGGCGGCCATCGCGTCGTCTGCGCCGAACGAGCGGGGCAGCGACTGGAGATACCCGCGCGCAGAGTTCCACAGGGCCACGCCGAGCCGTGCGGTGTCGGTGACCGGGGCTATCGCCGCGCCGATCCCGTTGACCATGGTCGCGTAGTCCCGGGAGGTGAGCGCAACCTCGGTCATGGCGAGGGCCGCGCCGAGCGCGGAATCCCCGTCCTCCGGGCTGCCCGCGAGCACGGACACCGCCGAGGCTGCCGTGATCCGCAGTGCGGCGGCGGACTCCTCACTGTTCCATCGAGGCCCTGGCCGCAGCTGCAGCAGGCCGAGGACCTCCCCGGCCCGGTCCCGGACGGGCTCGGCGACCCAGCCCTCCCGGTGCTCGTCCGGTCCGGTCAGGGCCACCTCGCGGGCTCCGAACAGCTCGCGCGTCCGGGTGGCGAACCAGGCTGCGTCGGGGGACACGGGTCAGCCCGGGAACTCGGGCGCGGGCGTGATCAGCGCGGACCGGATGGCGATCGCCACCAGCTCGGACATCGTCCGGGCACCGAGGCGGTCCTTCAGGCCCTGGATGTGGAAGCGCACCGTGGACGTGGAGATGGACAGCTGCGTGGCGATCTCCCGGTACGTCAGGCCCTCGGCGGCCAGCTCCAACACCCTCTCCTGCCGCGGGGTGAGGCTGCGCGACTCCGGCGCTTGGGCCCGGGCCTGCCGGTGCAGCCGCTCCACGAGCGCGCCGCTCCCCCCTCGCAGCGAGGTCCCGCCAGCCGCGACATCGGCCAGTGCGGCCCGCAGCTCCTGCAGCCCGGCACCCTTCGTCACGAACGCCGCGGCCCCGGCGTCGATCGCGGCCCGCACGACCTCCTCGGACAGGTACGTCGTGAGCACGACGACGGCGGTGGCCGCGTGCGCAGCGCGGATGCGACGGCACAGCTCGTCGCCGGGCATGTCCGGCAACCGGAAGTCGGTGAGCACGATGTCCGGCCTGTAGCGCCGGACCTCGCCCAATGCCTGCTCGGCCGAGCCAGCCTCGGCCACCACGTCGATCGACGGGTCCTTGCCGAGCGCGGTCCGCAGACCCTCTCGGACGACCTCGTGGTCGTCGACGATGCACAGCCTCATGGCGGGTTCCTCCTCGCCGTCGAGGCTAGCCGGGCCGGGGTCCGCCGACCGACTGGCACTCCTGCCAGTGCCGCCGCGTCCCCTCCGGCTCGACAGTGGTCGGCGAGAGGTCGAGTGCGAACGGGAGGTACCGCGTGACGGTGCAGCAGACGGCGCCCGAGACGGCGCTGGAGCCACTGGGGCTCTGGATCGACGGTGCGATCCGGGAGAGCGACGGGACCGAGCGGATCCCCTCGGTGGACCCCTACACCGGGCGGGCGTGGGCCACCGTGCCCAACGCGACGGAGTCGGACGTCGACCGGGCGGTGGCCGCGGCGCGCGCGGCGTTCGAGGGGCCGTGGCGGGCGATGCCGGGCGCGGAGCGCGCGAAGATCCTGCGCCGCATCGCCGACCTGGTGGAACGCGACCGCGAGCACCTCGCGCGCGTGGAGAGCCGGGACAACGGCAAGCTGCTGCGCGAGACGATGGGGGTGGTGGGAAACCTGCCGCGCTGGTTCCACTGGTTCGCCGGCGCCGCGGACCGGCTGACCGGGACCACCGCTCCCGCGGCCAACCCGAACTACTTCGTCTACACCACGCGCGAGCCGGTGGGGGTGGTCGCGGCCGTCGTGCCGTGGAACGCCCCGCTGATCCTGCTCACCATGAAGATCGCGCCCGCGCTGGCCGCGGGCTGCACGGTCGTCGTGAAGACCGCGGAGCAGACCACCGCCTCGGCGCTGGAGCTCGCCAAGCTCACCAAGGAGGCCGGGCTCCCCGACGGCGTCCTCAACATCATCACCGGCGAGGGGCAGACGACCGGGCGGGCGTTGGTGCGGCACCCGGGGGTCGACAAGGTCTCCTTCACCGGCTCGACGCGGGCGGGCGTCCAGGTCATGCAGGACGCCGCCACCCACCTCGCCCCGGTCACCCTGGAGCTGGGCGGCAAATCGGCCAACATCGTCTTCGCCGACGCCGACCTCGATGCCGCCGCCAACGGTGTGATCGCCGGGGTCTTCGCCGCGGCAGGCCAGATGTGCATCGCCGGCGGCCGGGTCGTCGTCGAGCGCTCGGTGCACGACGCCCTGTTGGAGAAGGTCGCCGCGCGCGCCCGCACGATCAAGCTGGGCAGCCCGTTCGACGCCGAGAGCGAGATGGGCCCGCTGGCCACCCGCGAGCAGCGCGACCGGGTGCTGGACATGATCGCCGCCGCCCGGGAGGAGGGCGCCGCGCTGGTCTGCGGCGGCCGGTCCCCGGAGGGCGACGGCTTCTTCGTGGAGCCGACCGTCTTCACCGGGGTGACGAGTGCGATGCGGCTGTCTCGGGAGGAGGTCTTCGGCCCGGTCGCCGCGGTGTTCCCCTTCGACACCGAGGAGGAGGCGATCCGGCTGGCCAACGACACCGAGTACGGGCTCGCGGGCGGCATCTGGACCCGCGATCTGCAGCGCGGGCTGCGGATGGCACGGGCGGTGCGGGCCGGGACCCTGTGGCTCAACGCCTACCGCGTGCAGGACGCCGCCGTGCCCTTCGGCGGCACCAAGGCCAGCGGTTTCGGCCGCGAGAACGGTGACGAGGCGCTGCACGAGGTCACCGAGGTCAAGTCGGTCTGGGTCGAGCTGTCCGGGCAGACCCGCGACCCGTTCGTGATGGGATGAGCATGAGGACAGAGGCACGCGCCGCCGTGCTCCGCGAGTACGGCGCACCGTTCACCGTGGAGAGCTTTCCGCGGCCCGAGCCCGAGCCGGGCGCGCTGGTCGTCGACATCGACGCCGCCACGGTCTGCGGCTCGGACGTGCACGTCTGGCTCGGCCACATGGCCGGGCGGCTGCCGATCTCCCCGCCGCTGATCCTGGGACACGAGATGGCGGGCACCGTCACCGCGGTCGGCGCGGGCGCCGAGGTGGACAGCCTGGGCAGACCCGTCCGCGTCGGCGACCGGGTCGTCTGGGCCCACACGCCCTGCGGGCACTGCTACCAGTGCACCGTGGAGCGCGAGCCCACCCAGTGCGCGGCCCGGTACATCGGCTACCTGAACGACTGCAGCAAGCCCCCGCACTTCACCGGCACGTTCGCCGAGGTCGGGTACGTCATCCCGCGGGCGGGCCGGCTCGTGGTGCCCGAGAAGGTGAAGAGCTCGTGGGCCGCGGCGGGCAGCTGCGCGCTGCGCACGGTCGTCCGCGCGCTCGCGGTCGCGGGCTCGATCACCCCGCAGGACCGCGTCGTCGTGCAGGGGGCGGGTCCACTGGGCCTGTTCGCCACGGCGCTGCTGTCGCTGCGCTCGCCCCGACAGCTCGTGGTCGTGGGGGGCCCCGCGGACCGGCTCGTTCTGGCGAAGGACTGGGGCGCCACGGACGTCGTGTCCATCGAGGACTTCCCGGAGGCCGCCGGGCGGGTCGAGGCGGTGCGCGAGCTGACCGGCGGCGGACCCTCCGTCGCCTTCGAACTGGCGGGCGCCCCCGGAGCGATCGCCGAAGGAGTGGACATGACCGGCCCGAACGGGCGTTACGTCGTGATGGGCACCCTGGGCGGTGAGCGCCAGTCGGTGGACGCCGCGCGCATCGTCCACAAGGGCCTGACCATCCGCGGCTCGATGAGCGGCGACATCGGGGACTACCACGTCGCCCTGGACACCCTCGAGCGGTTCTCCGACCGCTTCGACTGGGACCTGATGTTGGGCCGGGAGTACGGCCTGCACGAGCTGGACACCGCGATGAACGCGATGCGCGGCATGGCCGAGATCAAGCCCGTCCTCGTGCCGGGGCTGTCGTGAGCACTCCCCTGAGCACTCCCGAGTACGACGCGGTGGTCGTCGGTGCCGGGTTCGCCGGGCTCTACGCCCTGCACGCGTTGCGCGGCGAGGGGATGTCGGTCCTCGGCTTCGAGACCGGGCACGACGTGGGCGGCACCTGGTTCTGGAACCGCTACCCCGGCGCCCGCTGCGACACCGAGAGCCTCGACTACTCCTACTCCTTCGACAAGGACCTCCAGCAGGACTGGACCTGGAGCGAGCGCTACGCCACCCAGCCGGAGATCCTGCGCTACCTGAACCACGTCGCGGACCGCTTCGCGCTGCGCCCGCTGATCCGCTTCGGCACGGAGGTCACCTCCGCGGTCTACGACGAGCCGTCGGCGACGTGGTCGCTGAGCACCTCGACCGCGGAGACCGTCCGGGCCCGCTACGTGATCATGGCGGCCGGCGTGCTGTCGTCGCTCAAGGACCTCGACTTCCCCGGGCTCGACCGCTTCCGCGGCACCCGGCTGCACACCGCGCGCTGGCCGCACGAGGGCGTCGACCTCTCCGGCAAGCGGGTCGCGGTGATCGGCACCGGTTCCAGCGGCGTGCAGCTGGTCCCGAAGCTGGCGCCGCAGACCGAGCACCTGTACGTGCTGCAGCGCACCGCCAACTTCTCGGTGCCCGCCCGCAACCGCCCGGTGCTGCCGGACGAGGTGGCTCGGGAGAAGGCGAGCTATGACGAGCGCCGGGCCGAGATGCGGGCCTCCCGCGCGGGGATGAAGGAGATCCCCGCCGAGGGCTCCGCGCTCGCCGTCGACCCCGACGAGCGCACCCGGATCTTCGAGTGGCGCTGGGCCTACGGCGGCGGGCCGCCCTTCCTGCGCACCTTCACCGACCTGGCCACGGACGAGGCGGCCAACGCCACCGCGGCCGAGTTCGTGAGGTCCAAGATCCGCGAGACCGTGGCGGACCCGGAGACCGCGGAGAGCCTGTGCCCCACCGGGTTCCCGATCGGCACCAAGCGGCTCTGCGTGGACACCGACTACTACGCGACGTTCAACCGGTCCGACGTGACGCTCGTCGACCTGCGGAAGACCCCGCTGGTCGAGTTCACCGAGAACGGCATCCGCACCACCACCGAGGAGATCGGGCTCGACGTCGTGGTGTTCGCCACCGGGTTCGACGCGCTCACCGGCGCCCTGACCCGCATCGACGTCCGTGGCCGGGGCGGGGACACAGTCGCCGCGCACTGGGCGGACGGACCGCGCACGATGCTCGGCCTGGCCGTGGCCGGGTTCCCGAACCTGTTCACCGTCACCGGCCCGGGCAGCCCGTCGGTGCTCGGGAACGTCGTCGCCTCCATCGAGCAGCACGTCGAGTGGATCGTCGACTGCCTGCGGCACGCCCGCGAGCGCGGCGCGACGACCGTCGAGGCCACCCGCGAGGGCGAGGACGACTGGTCGCGGCAGTGCGCCGAGATCGCGGACCAGACCCTGATGGCGCGCAACGCCTCCTGGTACACGGGCGCCAACATCCCGGGCAAGCCCCGGCAGCTGCTGCCCTACGCCGGCGGCGTGGGCCGGTTCCGCGAGATCTGCGACGACGTCGCCGCCCGCGGCTACGCGGGCTTCCGCTTCAGCTGACCACTCGTTCCGAGGAGAACACCGTGCGCAGACTCCGCTTCGGCGTCCAGATCTTCCCGTACCACAACCCCGTCCACAATCCGACGCTCCAGTTCGAGGAGGACCTCCAGCTCGTCGAGCACCTCGACAGGTTGGGCTTCGACGAGGCGTGGTGCGGCGAGCACCACTCCACCGGCTGGGAGTCCATCGCCTCCCCCGAGCTGTTCGCCATGGCCGCCGCCGAGCGGACCAAGCACATCCGGCTCGGCCTGGGCGTCACCTCGATCCCCTACCACCACCCGCTGATGCTGGTGGACCGGGTGCTGCAGCTCGACCACCTCACCCGCGGGCGGGTCATCTGGGGCATGGGCACCGGCTCGGTCGCCCAGGACGCCTCGATGATGGGCCTGGACACCCAGGAGCTGCGCCGGATGAGCGAGGAGGGCGTCGAGGCGATCATGGCGCTGCTCGCCTACGACGAGCCGGTGACCCGCACGACCGACTGGTTCACCCTGCAGGACGCGGCGCTGCAGCTGCGGCCCTACAGCGACGACATCGAGATCCGGGTGGCGGCGATGATCTCGCCGTCCGGCCCGCGGCTCGCCGGGCGACACGGCCTCGGCCTGTTCCAGTTCGGCGTGCCCGGGGAGGACGCGCTGGCGAACACCTGGCGGATCATGGAGGAGACGGCCGCCGAGCACGGCAAGGAGGTCAGTCGCGACCGCTGGAGCGTGCTGCAGCACGTCTACCTCGCCGAGACCGAGGAGCAGGCCCGCGCCGACGTGCGGTGGAACCTGCCGAACGTGATCGAGAGCCTGGGCCGCACCACGCCGCTGTTCCCCGAGCAGCCCCGCGACCACGACCACATGGTCGAGATGCTCAACGCGGGCCCGATGCTCATCGGCACCCCGGACATGGCGATCGCCCGGATCGAGGACATCCTCAAGCGCTCCGGCGGGGTCGGCACCTTCATCATCGGCCACCTCGAGGCGGCCGAGCCGGAGAAGATGCGCAAGTCCTACGAGATGTTCGCCCGCCACGTCATGCCGCACTTCAGCGGCCAGCGCACCCAGCGCCTGCGCGCGGTCCAGCACTCGATCGACTTCGGCCAGAACGCCGACCGCCTCGCCGCGGCCCAGCAGAAGGCGATCAAGGACTACGAGTCCTCCCGCGCCTGACCCGCCGACGTCACGGCCCCCGACCCGGATGCAGGTCGGGGGCCGTTCGCGGCCTTCTGCCGTCGGCGGTGGGGACGGACGACGGGCGGGAGCGCACGATGAGCCCCGCCCGTCGTGCTACCGGCGCGCCATCCGCACCACGGTGGACAGGGCGACCGCGACCAGCAGGACGGCGCCGTTGACGACGTCGGTCCAGGTGGCGGGCAGGCCGCCGGTGATCAGGCCCTGTCCCACCCAGACTACGAACACCCCGCCCGCGATCGTGCCCCAGACCGTGAACGGGCCGGACGAGAACACCACGGTGGAGAGGAAGGCCGCGGCGAAGGCGGGGAGCAGGAAGGCCCCGGCGATGTCCGGGGCGACGGTGCCCTGGGTCGCCGCGAGCGTCACCCCGGCGAGGGCGGAGAGCACCCCACCGATCACGAACGCGCCGACGACGTGCCGCCGGGTGCGGATGCCCGCCAGCCGGGCCGCCTCGGCGTTGGACCCGGTGGCTTTGAGCCCGCGG
Organism: Pseudonocardia halophobica; assembly: GCF_050948485.1. NCBI lineage: Bacteria > Bacillati > Actinomycetota > Actinomycetes > Pseudonocardiales > Pseudonocardiaceae > Pseudonocardia > Pseudonocardia halophobica. The sequence continues at coordinate 5,299,525 of NZ_CP192046.1, forward strand.
CCGAAAGTGGTCAGCTCGAGCAGCAGCCACATCACCAGCGCGACCCCGACCAGCAGCACGATCAGCCAGGACAGCCCGCCGGAGGTCGCGCTGGACCCGGCCGCGAGCAGCCCCCACACCACGAGCGCGGCGACCAGCACCCCCGCCGCGCCACGGAACGCGTGCCAGGCGCCCGCGGGTACCCGCCGGGGCCGCACCGCGGCCAGGCCGTGCACGGTGGCGGCACCCGCGAGGAGCCCCACGACGACCACGACCACCGTCGGCGGCCGGTTGGTGAACGAGCCCATGTCCCCGAACCACGCAGGGAGGTCGAAGTCCCCGCGCGCAGGGATCAGCGCGCCGCCGCCGGAGTAGACGCTCGACAGCCCGAGCACCACGCCGCCGGTGCCGAGCGTCGCGATGAACGCGTTGATCGACAGGTACTCGACCAGGAACCCGTTCACCAGCCCCACGAGCAGCCCGACGGCGAGGCAGGAGACGAGGACCAGCCAGAACGGCATGCCCTGCTCGGTGCGCAGGCCGACGGCGAGGAACGCCGTGAGCGAGGCGGTCGAGGACACCGAGAGGTCGAACTTGCCCGCCACCAGGGTGACCATCGCGGCGAGCCCGATCAGCAGCACCGGGACGTTCTGGTGGATGTTGAGCAGCCGGGCGCCGAGGTCGACGAACCGGTCCCCCAGCCACACCGAGTACACGGCGAACACGACCAGGAAGGCGAGCACGGTCAGCGACGAGCCGAAGGCCCGCCCGTGCAGGACGGCGCGCAGTCCGGGGCCGGCCGGGCGGTCGTCCCGCTCGGCGCGGTCCGGCGGGCTCGTCGGTTCGGTCGACACGCTCACAGCACCGCCTCCAGCTGCTCGTCGCTCAGTCCGGCGACGGGGCGGAACCCGTCGACCGTGCCCTCGGCCACGGTGGCCAGCCGGTCGCACAGCGCCAGCAGGTCCTCCGCGTCGGATGTGATCACCAGGACTCCCGTCCGCTCGTCCGGCAGCCGCCGGACGATCTCGTAGATCTCCTCGCGGGCCGCGACGTCCACGCCGCGGGTCGGCTCGCACAAGACGTAGACGTCCGCCTCCCGCAGCAGGGCCCGCCCGAAGACGACCTTCTGCTTGTTCCCGCCGGACAGGGCCCCGAAGTCGACGTCGACGTCCGCCGGGTGGACCTCCAGCTCGGCCACCAGCGCCGCGCAGTCCCGGCGCTCGCGGGCCCGGTCGAGGAACCCCAGCCGGCGCCAGCGCCGCAGCGCGGACACCGTGAGGTTGGACCGGACGTCGAGCGCGGCGAACCCGCCCTGGGTCTCCCGGTGCGGCGGGACCAGCGCGGTGCGCACGCCCGGCGCCACGACCCGGCGTCCGGCCGTGGGGCGCAGCGCGCCGTGGGCGAGGAAGCCCACGTCGTGCAGGCCCGAGCCGGGCGTACCGGTCAGCCCCACGACCTCCCCCGCCCGCACGGTGAGGTCCACCGGGCCCGCCCGGCCGCCTCGAACCGCGTCCAGGCGGAGCAGCTCCCGCCCGGGCGTGCGCACGGTCCGCACCGCTGCCGGATCGGCGACGCTCTTCTCGTGGCGGGCGAGCAGCCGGACGAGCTCCTCGCGGCCGAGCCCGGTCGTCGGCCGGTCGGCGGCCACCTCGCCGTCGAGCAGCAGCACGATCCGGTCCGTGCAGTCCAGGATCTCGGACAGCTTGTGCGACACCATGATCACTGTCGCCCCCTGCCGGGCGAGCACGGTGAGCGCGTCGGTTACCCGGCGCGCCTCGTCCGGGGGGAGGGTCGAGGTGGCCTCGTCGACGAAGATCAGCCGAGCACCGCGGGCCAGCACCCGGGCGATCGCCACCAGGGCCTTCTCCCCCGGCGCCAGGTCGGCGACCGCGGTGCGCACGTCCACGTCCAGGCCCACCGCGGCGAGCGCCCGCTCCGCCGCGGCGCGTTCCGCCCGCCGGTTCAGCAGCGGGCCCACGAGGCGCAGGGGCGCCTGCCCCAGCCGGAGGTTGTCCACGACGGGCAGCGCGTCGACCAGGCCGAGATCCTGGTGGATGAACCCGACCTCGGGCTGTCCGTCGAGGGAGGCGACGTGCTCCCCGTGCAGCGCGATCCGACCGGCGCTCGCCGGGTGGACCCCGGCGAGCACCTTGATCAGCGTGGACTTGCCCGCACCGTTCGGCCCCATCAGGCCCACGAACTCGCCCTCGTCGACCGCGAGGTCGATCCCCCGCAGGACCCGCACTCGGCCGAAGGCCTTGTCGAGGCCTGCGACCTCCAGCGCGGGCGCGGTCACGGTGCGGTCCACAGCTTCCGGAACTCGCCCTTCCAGTCGCCGGTCGGCTGCAGCGGCGGCTGGTAATCGCCGGCATTGGCGCTGGTCAGAACCGCGATCGGAAGCTCGGTGACGGCCCAGCCGGGCTTGCCTGCCCTGGTCCTGGCGATCATGTCGACGGCCGCCCAGGAGGCGAAGTCGATGGGCGAGGCGGCGTCCGCGCCGAGTGCGGGGTCGCGCTCCTGCAACATCGCGACGACCGCGGGATCGGCGTCGTAGCTGCTGATCGTCGGGTCGGTGCGACCGGTCTGCCGCAGCGTGGTGGTCATCGGGGTGACGAGCCCGTCGTAGTAGGCGACGGCGTCGGTGTATCCGGCGCCCCCGCCGGACAGGAAGGCCGTCCACTGCGGCGGGCCGGGCAGGGTGGAGTCCGCCGCCGGAATGGTGATCTCGTCGTAGCTGCAGCCCGCGCACTGGTCGAGAACCTTCTCCAGGCCCTCGGTCCGCGCGACGACACCGGTCGACGCGGGCTCGACGGTGATCGCGACCTTCGCCTTACCCTGCGTGCGATCGACGATGTACCAACCGAGCGCCTCGCCCTGCGCCTCGAAGTCCGAGGTCACGTCGATCACCCCGGCGGCTCGCGCCTCGTCGCCCGAGGTGCACATCGCGCACGCGACGGTCAGACCAGCGGCCAGTGCCCGGTCGACCGACGCCTTGATCGTGGTGACGTCGATCGCGTACAGCAGGACCGCGTCGGCCTTCTGCTGGACCGCCTGGTCCACGAACCCGCCCTGCACTGCGGGCGAGAACTGCCCGTCGAATGGGCCGAGCGGGGTCCACCCGAGCGCAGAGACCGCTTCCTGCATCACCGTCGCCTGTTCGGCGTGCACCGGTGCCTGGAAACCGCCGACGACGATCCCGATCTGCCCGCTGCCCGCCGCGAACCCCTCGGTGGGCATCGGGAAGGTCGGGTCGAGCCGGGTCGCGGTCGCGACGCGTTCCTGGGCGGTGGAGATCAGCTCGGAGTCCGGCAGAGTGGTGGCGGGCGCCCCACCACCGCCACCGCTCTGCGCACAGCCTGCGAGCACGAGCAGGGCTCCCGACATCACCACGGCCGACAGCCGTCCGATCCTGGTCATTGCCTCTCCTTCGAAGCGCGGGTGTGGGAGGAAGGTAAGGAGCGTCACCCGCGCGAGGCACTGACGTTTGCGCTAGCGACACGGCATCGCCCCAGTTCACTGGGCTGTTCGGCGCAACCTGCACGACCCGGGACTGGCACTCGTGTCAGGTTCCACCGCCGTACCGCACGGGGCCACGATGGACTCGGTACCGACGAACGGAGAGTCCCATGAGCACGTCACTCGAGGGCAAGGTCGCCTTCGTGACCGGTGCGGCCCGCGGCCAGGGCCGCAGCCACGCGATCGAACTGGCGCGCGAGGGTGCCGACATCATCGCGGTCGACATCGCGCACGACCTTCCGGAGCTCGGTCTCGGGTACTCCCTCGCCAGCTCGGAGGACCTCGCCGAGACCGCCGCCGAGGTCGAGAAGCTGGACCGCCGGGTCGTCACGGCGGAGGTCGACGTGCGCGACGGCGACGCCCTCGCCGCCGCCCTCGCCACCGGCGTCACCGAGCTGGGCCGCCTCGACATCGTCGCCGCGAACGCGGGGATCGCCGCCAACAAGGTCCCGACCCACGAGATCACCGACGAGGCGTGGGAGCAGATGCTCTCGATCAACCTCACCGGCGTGTGGAAGACCTGCAAGGTCGCGGTGCCGCACCTGGTCGCGGGTGGCCGCGGTGGCTCGATGATCCTCACCAGCTCGATGGCGGGCCTGCGCGGCTATCAGGGCATCGGCGCGTACACCTCGGCGAAGCACGGCGTCGTCGGGCTCATGCGGGTACTGGCCGCGGAGCTGGCCCAGCACTCGATCCGCGTCAACAGCGTGCACCCCACCCAGGTGGAGACGCCGATGCTGCTCAACGACGCGACCTACAAGATCTTCCGCCCCGACCTGGAGAACCCCACGCTCGAGGACTTCATCCCGGCCACCACGAGCATGCATGCCCTGCCGGTGCCGTGGGCCGAGCCGGTCGACATCAGCCGGTCGGTCGTCTTCCTCGCCTCGGACGACTCGCGGTTGATCACCGGGCAGACGCTCGCGATCGACGCGGGGCTGATGGTCAAGTAGCACTGGCGCTGTCGCCAGTGTCCGCGGCGACCCGTTCCCCCTAGCGTCGGGTCGTGGATCTCGGAATCGGCGGGAGGGTCGCCCTCGTCACGGGGGCGGCCTCGGGAATCGGTGCGGCGAGCGCGCGGCTGCTGGCCGCGGAGGGGGCCCAGCTGGTCCTCGCGGACGCGGACGACGAGCGGGTGGCGGAGCTCGCCGCCGGGCTCGGGGAGGTGGCGGTGTCCGTCGCCGTGGACGTCCGGTCGGTCGAGGACACCCGCCGGATGGTCGCGACCGCGCAGGAGCGGTTCGGCCGGCTCGACCTGGCCGTCAACGCGGCGGGCGTGGGCGTCCCGCAGAAGCGCGACGTCGCCGAGACCGACGTGGAGGCCTGGCGCCGGATCGTCGGCATCGACCTCGACGGCGTCTTCCTCAGCATGCGCGCCGAGCTTCCGGCGCTGCTCCCCCACGGCGGCGCGATCGTCAACGTCGCCAGCATCATGGCCGACTCCGCCTCGGCAGGTGCGTCGCCGTACGTGGCGGCCAAGCACGGCGTCGTCGGCCTGACGCGGACGGCCGCGCTCGAGTACGCCGAGCGCGGGGTGCGGGTGAACGCGATCGGCCCCGGCTTCGTCGACACCCCGCTGCTGGACCACAACACGCCGGAGGCCCGCGCGGCCATGGCCCGACTGCACCCGATGAACCGCCTGGCCACCGTGGAGGAGATCGCCCGCTCCATCGTGCTGCTGCTCTCGCCGGTCTCGTCGTTCACCACCGGCGCGTACCTCCCGGTCGACGGCGGCTACCTGGCCCGCTGACCCGAGTCTGACGCTTTCGAGAGTGCCCGGCGACGCCTGCGCGGACCTAGCGTCGACGCCATGACCGAACGGACACGGCTGTCCGCAGCCGACCTCGACCTCGTCGTCATCGGTGCCGGGTTCTCCGGTCTCGCGATGCTCCACCGAGCCCGCCGGTCCGGACTGACGACCCGCGTGTTCGAGGCGGGTGGGGACGTCGGCGGGGCCTGGTACTGGAACCGCTACCCCGGAGCACGCACCGACAGCGAGTCCCACTACTACTGCTTGTCCTTCTCGAAGGAGCTGGTGGACGAGTGGTCGTGGTCGGAACGGTACGCGAGCCAGCCGGAGGTGCGGCGCTACCTGGAGTTCGTCGCCGACCGGTTCGACCTGCGTCGGGACATCACCTTCGACAGCCGCGTGACGTCACTGGTCTACGACGAGCAGGCGGCCGTCTGGACGGTGACGACCGACTCCGGTGAGCAGGTTCGCAGCCGGTTCGTGGTGACTGCGATCGGACTCCTGACCAAACCGAACGTCCCGGACTTCCCGGGGCTGGCGGACTTCGCGGGAGAGCTCCTGATCACCAGCCGGTGGCCGGACGGGGCCGACCTCGCGGGGAAGCGGGTCGGGGTCGTCGGCACAGGTTCCACCGGTGTGCAGGTGGTGCCGATCGCAGCGGAGACAGCCCGCAGCGTCACGGTCTTCCAGCGAACTCCGAACTACGTCGTGCCCGCCCACAACCGCGCTCTCGACGCCGCCGACGTGGCCGATCTCAAGCGCCGCTACCTCGAGATCCGCGACAAGGCGCGCGCCCACTCCTTCGCGATGCCGTTCGAGCCGGGCCACGGGCTGACCGCCGACTTCACCGCCGAGGAGCGCAACCGGATCTACGAGGAGGGCTGGGCGACCGGCGGCTTCCACTTCCTCTTCGAGACCTTCGACGACATCACCGTCGACGAGGAGGCGAACGAGTCCGCCGCCGAGTTCATCCGGTCCAAGATCCGCGAGATCGTCGAGGACCCGGAGACGGCGGAGCTGCTCTGCCCCAAGGGCTACCCGTACGGTGGGAAGCGCCCCCCGGTCGGACACCACTACTACGAGGCGTTCAACCGCGACACCGTCGAGCTCGTGGACGTGAGCCGCCGGGGCACCCCGATCGAGTCAGTCACGCCGGCAGGCCTACGGACCGCCGACGGCCGGGAGCATGCCCTCGACGTCCTGGTGCTCGCCACCGGCTTCGACGCCATCACGGGCGGCATGGACGAGATCGACGTGCGTGGTCGGAACGGACGGACCCTGCGCGAGGAGTGGGCGGCTGGCCCCACCGGTTTCCTGGGGTTCGGGGTCCACGGGTTCCCCAACCTGCTCGCGATCAGCGGGCCTGGCAGCCCGTTCGCCAACATCCCGGTCTGCCTGGAGAAGAACGTGGAATGGATCGGTGATCTGCTGGACCACGTCGACCGGGAGGGCATCGACTCCGTCGAGGCCACCGAGGAGGCGGCGGCGGACTGGGGCAGGCGCGTCCACGACGCCGCATTCGCGACCCTGCTACCTCGGGGCGAGTCGGTCAACACCTGGTTCCTCGGGGCCAACATCGAGGGCAAGCCGTTCTCGGTCGGAGTCTGGTTCGGTGGAGCGAACGTCTACTTCGACGTGTGCGACGAGGTCGCCGCGCAGGGCTACCCGGGCTGGGAGCTCACGTCGCGCCGAGACTGACGCTTCGTGCAGTGCCACCGCGCACGGCGGCGGGTGAGACTCATGACGTCAGCATCGACTCGAGGGTGAGGCAGCGATGAGCGAGTTCGTGGAGCAGGCCAACCAGGCGTGGCGGGACGCCTACCCGCCCGGCGAGCCCGGGCACCTGGAGTGGCGCGAGGCCGTCACGACGATGCACGCGCAGTACCCGGTGCCCGACGACGCGGAGATCACCGCCGTCGACGCCGACGGCGTGCCGTGCCTGTGGGTGTCGGCGCCGGGGGCGGCGCGGGACCGGGCGGCGATCCACTTCCACAGCGGCGGCTACGTGATGGGATCCGCCCACAACTACCGCGAGTTCGCCTACCGGCTCTCGGCCGCGCTCGACGCCCGGGTCCTGGTCGTGGACTTCCGGCTCGCGCCGGAGTTCCTCTATCCGGCCGCGCTGGAGGACGCCCAGGCCGCGTTCCGGTGGCTGGCCACGCAGGTGGAGCCGGCGCGGATCGTCAGCGCCGGTGACTCGGCGGGCGGCGGGCTCGCGCTGGCCCTGCAGATGTCGTTGCGCGACAACTCGGAGCCGACGGCGGGGGCGATCGCGCTGTTCTCCCCCTGGGCCGACCTGGCCGCCGAGGGCGCCTCCTACGACGAGTTCCCCGAGGACCCGGTGGTCAGCCGGCCGTTCGCGCTGGCCAACTGCGAGCTCTACCTGTCCGGGGCGGACCCGCACACCGTGCCCTACGCGTCCCCGGTCAGCGGCGAGTTCGCGAACCTCCCGCCGATCTTCGCCGTGGCGGGAGCGCACGAGGCGCTCCGCGACGACTCCGTGCGGATCGTCGAGCAGGCGAAGGCCGCGGGCGGGGACGCGGAGCTGCTGCTCATCGACCACGTGCCGCACATCTTCACGATCTTCCCGTTCCTGCCCGAGTCCGCCGAGGCGCTCGCGGCCGCGGGCGCGTTCGTCAAGGAGCGGATCTGACCGTGCGCTTCACGGGCCGCACCGCGGTCGTGACAGGGGCCGGCGGGGAGATCGGGCGGGCCGTCGTCGACCGGCTGGTGGCCGAGGGCGCTGCGGTCCTCGCCGTCGACCGGGTCGTCGTCCCCCCGGCGCCCGGGGTCCACCCGCACGTCGCGGACGTCACCGACCCGGCGGCCGTCGCCGGCTACGCCGAGGCGGGTGCCGCGCTCGGCGGCGGGACGATCGACCTGTTCGTCAACAACGCCGGCATCGAGGGCACCGTCGCCCGGCTGGAGGACCTCGCGGTCGAGGACTTCGACCGGGTCCAGGCGGTCAACGTGCGCGGGGTGTTCCTCGGGCTGAAGCACGTCCTGCCCCGCATGGTCCGCGGCGGTGTCGTGGTCAACGCCGGGAGCGTCGCGTCGTTGCGCGGCGCTCCCGGCGTCGGCGCCTACATCGCGTCCAAGCACGCCGTCCTGGGACTCACCCGGACCGCGGCGCTCGAGCAGGCCGACCGCGGGGTGCGGGTGTGCGCGGTCTGCCCCGGACCCGTGGAGGGTCGGATGATGGCCTCGCTCGACTCGGGCCGAGGTCGGGCGGGGAGCACTCCGGGCGCCTTCGACGGCGGCCGCTATGCCACCGTCGAGGAGGTGGCGGGGGCGGTGTGCTTCCTCCTCTCGCCCGACGCCGGGTTCGTGAGTGGGACGACGCTCACGGTCGACGGGGCACGGACTGCCTGAAATCGCAGGTTCGCGGAGCCGCCCGCCCTGGTGAGATCGTCGTGACGCCGCACGGAGAGGGACTGAGGTAGTGACTTCCGCAGCACAGGGGCCCAGCGGTGGCCCGCTCGCCGGCATCAGGGTCGTGGAGTTCGCGCAGGTGATCGCGGGCCCCTTGTGCGGCACGCTGATGGCCGACATGGGCGCCGACGTGGTGCACGTCGAGCCGCCGGGCACCGGCGACAGCGCCCGCCGGATGGGTCCGGCCAAGGACGGCCACCATCTCTGGTGGAAGGTGCTGGGCCGGAACAAGCGCTCGGCCACGCTGGACATGCGGTCCGACTCGGCGGCGGAGCTCGTGCGCGGCCTGGTCGAGTGGGCGGACGTGGTGATCGTGACCTTCCGGGCCAAGACCGTGGAGCGGTTCGGCCTGGACTGGGAATCGGTGCACGCGATCAACCCGTCCGCGGTGCTGCTGCAGATCTCCGGCTACGGGGAGAACACCTCGCTGCGGGACAGCCCGGGCTTCGGCAAGATGGGCGAGGCCCGCAGTGGGCTGGTTCACCTCACCGGCTTCCCGGACGGCCCGCCGGTCCACACCGGCTTCTCCCACGGGGACGCCGTGACGGGGCTGATGGCGGCCTTCGCCGTGTCCGCCGCGCTGGTGCGCCGCGCCAACCACCCGGAGCGGCAGGGCGAGTGGATCGACCTGGCGCTGTTCGAGCCGCTGTTCCGGCTGGTGGAGTGGCAGGTGATCCTGCACGACCAGCTGGACACCGTGCCCCAGCGCTCGGGCAACGCGCTCGCGGTCGCACCCGCGGCGGTGATCGGCTGCTACCGCACGGTGGACGACGCGTGGGTCACCGTCACCTCCGGCACCCCGCGGTCGGTGGTCAACATCGTCCGGCTGCTGGGCATGGACACCGATGCCCTCGCCGACACCGCCGCACAGACGGCGGCCCGCGCGGAGATCGACTCCACGCTGGAGAAGTGGATCGCGGCCCGTCCGGCGGACGAGGCCGTCGCGGCCCTCGTCGCCGCGGACGTCGTCGCCTCCCGGGTCTACGACATGGCCGACATCGCCACGGACCCGATCTACGCCGAGCGCGGCGACATCGTCACGGTGCCGGACCGCGACCTCGGGGAGGTGCGCATGCAGGCCGCGCTCCCCCACTTCCGCACCGACCCCGGCTCGGTGTGGCGCACCGGTGCCGCCCTCGGCGAGGACAACGACCTGGTGTACGCGGACTGGCTCGGCCTGGGCGCGGACCGCGTCGCCGCGCTCCGCGAGCGGGGGGTCATCTGATGAGCGGGCCGGTCTGGACCCCGGCCCCGAACGCGGACTCCCACCTGGCGCGCTTCGGCCGCTGGGTCGCGGAGCGCCGCGGGATCGACGGCACGGTCTACGACCGGCTGTGGGCCTGGTCGGTCGAGCGGCCCGCGGAGTTCTGGGCGGACGTGGCCGAGTACTTCGCGGTACCGGTCGCCGGGGCGGGAGAGGTGCTGCCGGACGCGTCGATGCCGGGCGCGCGCTGGTTCCCCGGCGCCACCCTGAACTACGTGGACCAGGTGCTCGGCCACGACCGCGGCACCGGCACCGCGGTGATCGGCGTCGGTGACGACGTCGACACCGTCACGCTGAGCTGGCCGGAGCTGCGCCGCCAGGTCGCCGCCCTGGCCCACACCCTGCGCGAGGCCGGAGTGGGCCGGTCGGACCGGGTGGTGTCGTACACGCCGGACATCGTGGAGGCGGTGGTGGCGTTCCTGGCCGCCGCGAGCCTCGGCGCGACGTGGGCGAGCTGCGGGCAGGAGTACCCGGCCGACGCCGCGGTCGACCGGCTCGGCCAGCTCGACCCCGTCGTGCTCGTCGCCGCGGACGGGTACCGGCACTCCGGTCGGGAGTACGACCGCCGCGAGGCCGTCGCCGTGCTGCGCAGGGGGCTGCCGAGCCTGCGCACCGTGATCGGGGTGACCCGACTGGGCGTCGGCCTCCCCGACTCCGTGGCCTGGGAGGACGCGACGGCGGGCGAGCACGCGCTGCGCACCGAGCCGGTCCCGTTCGACCATCCGCTGTGGGTGCTGTTCTCCTCCGGCACCACCGGGGCGCCCAAGGGCATCGTGCACGGGCACGGCGGGATCGTGCTCGAGCACGTCAAGAACCACGCCCTGCACCTGGACGTCGGGGCCGAGGACACCTTCCTCTGGTTCACCTCGCCGAGCTGGACGATGTGGAACATGCAGGTCGGCGGCCTGCTGCTCGGCGCCACGATCGTCTGCCACGACGGCAACCCCGGCTACCCCACCCCCGGTGACCTCTGGCGCGTCGCCGCGGAGCAGCGGGTGACGGTGCTCGGCGCCAGCCCGGCCTACCTGCGCGCCTGCGAGACCAAGGGCGTGGAGCCGGCGAAGGAGCAGGACCTGTCCGCGCTGCGCGTGCTCGGGTCCACCGGCTCGGTGCTGCCCCCGGAGGCCTACCACTGGGTCCACGACCACGTCGGCGCCTCGGTCATGGTCGCCTCCACCTCCGGCGGCACAGACGTCTGCAGTGCCTTCGCGGGCGGCGCCGCAACCGTCCCGGTGTGGCCGGGCGAGATCTCGGTCCGCAGCCTGGGGGTGGCGCTCGCCGCGTACGACGAGCAGCACCGCCCCGTCGTCGGGCAGGTGGGCGAGCTGGTGGTCACGGCCCCCACCCCGTCCATGCCGCTGTCCTTCTGGGACGACGCCGACGGCGCCCGCTACCGGGCCGCCTACTTCGACGACATCCCCGGCGTGTGGCGGCACGGGGACTGGATCACCGTCACCGACCACGGCTCGGTGATCGTGCACGGCCGCTCGGACTCCACGTTGAACCGCAACGGGATCCGGATGGGCAGCGCCGAGATCTACCGGGCGCTCGAGGGCGTGCCGGAGGTGCTGGACTCGATGGTGCTCGGCGTGGAGCAGCCCGGCGGCGGCTACTGGATGCCGCTGTTCGTGGTGCTGGCCGAGGGCGCGGAGCTCGACGAGGCGCTCGTCGACCGGATCCGGCTCGCCATCCGGGAGAAGGCCTCCCCGCGGCACGTGCCGGACGAGGTGCGGGTCGCCCCCGGCATCCCGCACACCCGCACCGGCAAGAAGCTCGAGGTGCCGGTCAAGCGCATGCTGCAGGGCGCGGGCGCCGACATCGTCGACCCCGGCGCGGTCGCCGAGCCGGAGCTGCTGGAGTGGTACGCCGGGCAGGTGCGCACATGATCCCCGCGCGCTCGTTGTTGTTCATCCCCGGCAACCGGACCGCGTGGGTGCCCAAGGCCGCGGCGGCGGGCGCCGACGCGGTGGTCCTCGACCTCGAGGACGCCGTGGCGGCGGCCGACAAGGTCGCGGCCCGCGCCGAGGTCGCGGACCTGCTCGCCGACGGCCCGCCCCTGCCGGTCGTGGTGCGCGTCAACGGGTTGCACGATCGCGGCGCGCTCGACGATCTCGCCGCCGTGGTCCGACCCGGGCTCACCGCGGTGATGGTCCCGAAGATCGAGTCGGTGGCGGACGTCCACGTCGTCGACCGGCTGCTCGGCTGGTTGGAGGCGGACACCGGGATGGAACCCGGCGGCGTCGGGCTGGTGCCGGTGCTGGAGACCGCCGCGGGCATCCGGCAGGCCTACGACCTCGCGCGGGCCACACCGCGCGCGGTCTACATGGGCGGGCTCGGGGTCAAGGGCGGGGACGTCGAGCGCTCGCTGGGCTATCGCTGGACCCCTGACGGCACCGAGACCCTCGCCCTGCGCAGCCAGGTCCTGCTCGACGTCCGCGCCGCCGGTGTGCCCAATCCGGTCACCGGGCTCTGGGCGGACGTCAAGGACCTCGACGGCCTGCGCGCCTTCGCGGCCCAGAGCCGCGGCCTCGGCTACGAGGGCATGTTGGCGATCCACCCGTCGCACGTCGAGGTCATCAACGAGACCTTCACCCCATCGGAGACCGAGCTGGACCGGGACGCCGCGCTGGTCGAGGCCATGGAGTCCGCGGCCGCCCAGGGCCGCGGCGCCGTGGTCCACGACGGCGACATGATCGACGAGGCGATGGCCGCCACGGCGCGGCGTCGGCTGGCGCGCTATCGCCGATGACCGCCGCACTGGGCTTCGCCACGATCCTGACCTTCCTGGCGCTGACGATGTTCGTCCGCCGAGTGTCCGTCCCGGTCGCGCTCATCCTGGTGCCGGTGGTGTTCGCGGTGGCGGGCGGCTGGGCGGGCGACGTCGGCGGCATGATCGCCGACGGTCTGCTGAAGGTCGCCCCGGTGGCGATCATGATCGCCTTCGCCGTCATGTACTTCAGCCTGATGGTCGACGTCGGGCTCTTCGACCCGGTGATCCGCCGCGTGCTGCAGTGGGCGGGCGGGAGCCCGACGAAGGTCGCCGTCGGCACTGCGGTGATCACCCTGCTCGTGGCGCTGGACGGCGACGGGACCTCGACCTTCCTCATCACCGTGACCGCGCTGCTGCCGATCTACCGCCGGATCGGCATGCGGCCCGTGGTGATGACGGGCATCATCGCCCTCGCCGCCGGGATGATGAACATCATCCCGTGGGGCGGACCCACCGCACGAGCGATGGCGGCGCTGCAGATGACCAGCGCCGACCTGTTCATCCCGCTGCTGGTGCCGATGGCGGCAGGTGCCGTCTGGGTGGTCGCGGTCGCCTGGTTGCTCGGCCGGCGCGAGGCGCGGCGGATCGGCACGCTGTCGCTCGATGACCCCGCCGCGTCGGGCACCGACGGTCGCGTCGCGACGGAGGCACCCCCGGTCGTGGTGGTCCGGCCGGTGGTTCGGGCGTTCAACGTGGTGCTCACCCTGGTCCTGCTCGTGATCCTCCTGCTGCAGCTCGTGCCGCTGCAGGTCGCCTTCGCCGTGGCGTTCGCCCTGGCGCTGGTCGTGAACCTGCCGCAGTGGGCCGACCAGCAGGAACTGATGAAGCGCCACGGCGGTAACGTGATCATGGTCGTGATGATGGTGCTGGCCGCGGGCGTGCTCACCGGCATCCTCTCCGGCACGGGCATGATCACCGCCATCGCCGAGACCCTCGTGTCGTGGGTCCCGGACTCGGCGGCGTCGGCGCTGCCGGTCCTCACCGCCCTGACGTCCATGCCGCTGTCCCTGGTCATGACCGCGGACGCGTACTACTTCGGCGTCGTCCCGGTGCTGGCCGAGACCGCCGCGTCGTTCGGCGGCGACCCCGCCGAGATCGGCCGCGCCGGGCTGCTGGGCAACGGCACGACCGGGTTCCCGGTGAGCCCGCTCGCCGCGGCGACGTTCATCCTGCTGGGGCTCAGCGACGTCGAGCTCCAGCGCCACCAGCGCCATGTGTTCGGGTGGGCCTTCGGCACGACGGTCGTGATGACCGTGGCTGCCGTCGCCACCGGTGCCCTGTCAGTCTGAGCAGCTCGAGGAGGAACACATGAGGATCGGCGATGTGCGGATCGACCCTCTCATCGACGGCGAGCTCGTCGTCCCGGGGAGCACCTTCTACCAGGGCACCACGGAGGCGGACTGGCTCGCGTACGACCGGTTCCTGGAGCCGGTCTTCCACGAGGCCACGCACCTCAACACCCTGGGCGGCTACCTGCTGCGCTGGGCGGACCGGGTCGTGGTCGTCGACTGCGGCATCGGACCCTCGCCCACGCCGCCCTTCGTCGGTGGCGGGTTCCGCTCCGCGCTCTCGGCGCTGGGCGTGGCCAGGGCCGAGGTGACCGACGTGATCCTCACCCACCTGCACTTCGACCACCTCGGCTGGGCGTCGGTCGACGGCAGGCCCTTCTTCCCGGAGGCCACCTACCGCCTGGATCGCCGGGACTGGGACTACTACTGCGCACCGGACTTCGAGATGACCGAGCTGGAGGCGAGCTACTGCGACCCGGAGAAGGACGCGCCGAAGCGGCGGCTCGCCCCTGTCGAGGACCGAATCGAGTTCTTCGTCGGCGAGCAAGAGATCCTGCCGGGCCTCAACGCCCTCGAGGTCGCGGGCCACACCCCCGGCGAGACCGCGGTGGAGATCGTCTCGGCCGGGGAGAAGGGTCTGCTGCTGGGCGACGTCGTGCACGCCCAGCCCGAGCTGATCGACGACCAGCCGGTCGAGAAGTGGTGCTTCCTCAACAACCACGACCAGGAGGCCGCGAACGCCGCCGTCGAGCGGATCCGGCGCCGGGTCGCCGACGAGCGGATCCCGTTCGCCGCCGCACACTTCGCCGGCCTGCGCTGGGCCCGGATCGAGCTCGACCGCGGCCGCCGCACCTGGGTGGACATCCCCGTGTAGAGCGACCCGTCAGCGACCCTTCCAGACAGGGTCCCGTTTCTCGAGGAAGGCAGTAGACCCCTCGTTGAGGTCCTCGCTGGCGAAGGCCACGGCCCGCACCATGTTCAGATGGTCGAGCGCGTTGTCGAAGGGCATGTCGGTCGACTCGTTGAAGGCGGTGATCCCGAGGCGGACCGCCAGCGGGCTGAACGAGGCGATGCGCTTCGCGACCGCCAGCGCCTCGTCCTGCAGCTCCGTCCCAGGCACGACCCGCTGCACGACCCCGACGGCGAGCGCCTCGGCGGCGTCGAGGCTGCGCCCGGTGAGGGCAAGCTCCATTGTCCGGCGGTCGCCGAGAACCGGCCGGACGAGGGGCAGGATAGTGAGCGGAAAGATCCCGAGCTTGATCTCGGGGATCCCGAAGGTCGCGTGGTCGGCGGCGATCGCGAAGTGCGCCATGCAGGTCAGCCCCATCCCGCCGCCCATCGCCGTCCCGTTGACCGCCGCGATCAGCGGGGTGCGCAGCGAGCGGGCCAGCCGGAAGAGCTCCACCGGCGGGTAGCTCTCGAGCAGCTCGCTCATCGGCTTACCCAGGGCCTTGGCGAAGTCCGCCTGGTCCCCGCCCACGCAGAAGGCAGGCCCGGTGCCGGTGAGGATCACCGCGCGCACCTCCGGGTCGGCGTCGAGGCGGGCGAACCGCTCGACGAGGTCCTCGACGAGCGCGAAGCTGAGCGGGTTGCGGCGTGCCGGGTTGTCGAAGCGCAGCCGGACGACGTGGTCGAAGCGCTCCTCCACCATGCCGCCGGGGGTGGTGCCGTTGGTCGTCATCTGGGGTGTCCCTCGCGTGTCGGTGGGCCGCGGTGCGTTCGTCGTGCGGGTCATCGGCCCTGCCAGACCGGCTCACGGCGCTCGCGGAAGGCCGCGGGGCCCTCCTGGGCGTCCGCGCTCTCGTAGACGCCGCGGAACAGCTCGTCCGCCACCGCCTCGGCCGCGGTGCGGCCCATGTCGCCGCTGAGCTTGACCATCCGCAGATGGGCCGCGACCGTGAGCGGCGCGTTGCGGCAGATCGCCAGGGCCAGCTCGCGGGCCCGCGGCAGCAGCTCGTCCGCGGGGACGACGTCGTTGACCAGGCCCAGCCGCTCCGCCCGCTCGGCGGCGATCGGCAGCGCGGTCAGCAGGAGCTCGTTCAGGGCCCGCCGCGGAATCATGTCGGCGAGCGGGATCGCCCACGGCGCGCCCCGGCCCCACTTCGCCTCGGTGATCGCGAAGGTGGCCTTCTCCGAGGCGACACAGAGGTCGGCCATCTGGGCCAGCAGGAAGCCGCCCGCGTACGCCGCCCCGTTGACCGCGGCGATGACCGGCTTGTCGAGCTGCACGTTCGTCCCGAGCCGAGGCGTGAAGTCCCTGGGAGGCACGGTCAGCCCCGTCTGCGACATCTCCACCAGGTCGGCCCCCGCGCAGAAGCTGACGTCCCCGGTGCCGGTCACGATCACGGCGCGGCAGGTCGCGTCCGCCTGGGCCGCGTGGAACGCGGTGAACAGCGCCTCGCGCGCCGCCCGGTTGAGCGCGTTGCGCTTCTCGGGGCGGTTGATCCGGATCTCGTGGACCGGACCGTTCACGGTCACGACGATCTCGTCGCTCATGCCACACCCCCCGCCTGCAGGGTCCGCGCACCGGAGACCAGCTCCGCGGGCACTCGCACCTGCTTCGCGCGCAGGTACTCCCCCAGGCCCTTCGCCTGCGGGTCGATCCGCAGGCAGGCCGACACCCCCTGGCCGAGGAACCCGAACACCATGAAGTTGAGCCCGTGGAGCAGGGGGAACTCGTGGCGGACGACCTCGAGCTCCGCCAGCTCGGGCAGCAGCGCGCACAGACGATCCACGGTGAGCCAGTCCCGCAGCGCTCCATAGGCGGCGGGGTCGCGGACCCACACCCCGAGGTTTGCCGCCCCCGCCTTGTCACCCGAGCGCGCGCCGAGGACCTCCCCGAGGGCGATCGGCACGAGGGCACCGCCGTCCTCGACGGGAGTGCGGTGCCGGTCGGCGGGCTCGTGGCGGATCGGCAGCGGCTCGGCCGGGACGACCGGGCCCCACGGCACCTCCTCGGTCCGGCCGTCGAGCACCACCGCGGCACGCACCGCGCTCTTGGGGACCAGGCACGGCCACTGCACCCCGACGAGCCGCTCGGCGGCGGGCGGGGTGGTGAAGTAGCAGCCCGGGATGCTGGAGACCCCCAGCTCGACGACGCGGTCGGAGAAGTTCGCGCGGCTCACCCGCGCCCGGTCCGCGTCCCGCGCGGCGATGGTCAGCCACGCGCTCGCGGCCTCGTAGCTCGTCGTGTCCGCCGCCAGGGACCCGACCACGGAGAAGCGCAGCTCGTCGAAGGCCGCCGGGTCGGCCACGTACTCCCGGAACTGCCGTTCGATCCAGGCGATCTTGGCGGGCTTGTCCGGGCCCGTGAGCCCCACGGTCATGCTGTTGCGGTAACCGCCCTCGTAGGAGAGCGACAGCTTGGTGGCCGTGGTCGGTGCGCGTCCCTCCACCCCGTGCAGCAGCACGCGGTCGGCGGCCTGCTGCTCCAGCCGGACGGTCCGCCAGTCCACCACGACGTCGGGGTTGTGGTAATCCGGGCCGCTCACCTCGTACAGCATCTGGGCGGTGACCGTGTCGACCGTGACCAGGCCCCCCGACCCCGCCGTCTTGGTGATCACCGACGATCCGTCCGCACGGATCTCCGCGATCGGCATGCCCGGAATGCCGAGGTCTTCGTGCTCAGCGAAGAAGCAGAAGTTCCCGCCGGTCGCCTGGGCGCCGCACTCGATGGCGTGGCCGGCCGCCAGAGCGCCGGCGAGCCGGTCGTAGTCCGTCTCCGACCAGCCGAACCGCCAGGCGGGGGGCGCCATGACCAGTGCCGCGTCGGTGACCCGGGGGGCGATCACGATGTCCGCCCCGGCCCGCAGCGCCGCGACGAGTGGCAGGCACCCGAGGTAGGCGTTCGCCGTCAGCACCTGGTCGGTCCCGATGCCCAGCGACCGTCCGGTGTCGATGTTCGCGAACGTCTCGCCCGCCTCGCGGAGCGCGGCGAGCGCACCGGTGACGTCGTCCCCGGTCACCGCCGCGACCCGCAGGGACAGGCCCTGCTCGCGACAGAGCTCCTCGACGTCCGCGGCGCACCCGACGGGATCGAGCCCCCCCGCGTTCACGACGACCTTGATCCCGCGTTCGGCGATCCAGCCGAGCTCCGGGCCGAGCTGGTCGACGAACCCGGTGGCGTACCCGGGCTTGCCGCGCAGCACGTTCTTCTTGAGCACCAGCATCGTCAGTTCGGCGAGGTAGTCGCCGACCAGCACGTCGACCGCCTCCTCACGGAACCGGGCGAGAGCGCCGCGCCGGTCGCCGTAGAAGGCGGCGAACGACCCGACGCGCAGCGCGGGTCCTGCCGATCCAGTCATGGGAGAGCTCCTTCGCTCTGGGCGGATACGGACCCCGGGAGATTTCTCAAACCGGCGGGCCGTACCGAAAAAAAACTCTGAACGATCGTTCGTAGAACCTACGGGCTTCTCGTTCTGAGCGTCAAGACTCCTCCATCATCGCAGGTCAAAGCGATGCAACCGCGACACGAGTGGTCCTGGACACCTGGGAAACGTGCTGTTAGATTACGGACGTTCGTGTTCGAACTGGAGGCTCCAGCGTCCCGGGGCGCGCACCGCACAGGACCCGCCGACCCGGCCCGTCCGACAGACCACCGACACATTCCGCTCCGGCTCGGTCCCATCGAGGAGGCCCGCCATCGCCCGCACCAACGAAGGTGCGAGCGGCGCCATCGAGAACGCCGCCCGCCAGCTCTTCGCGACCCAGGGTTTCGCCGGGACCTCAATGCGCGACCTCGCACGCAGTGCCGGTGTCAGCTCGGCCGGGCTGTACAACTACACGACCTCGAAGGAGGAGCTGCTCTGGCGGGTCACCGCGACCACGCTCCGCAGCCTGCTCGCCGACGCCGAGGCGGCCTTGGCCGGCTCGCCGTGCCCTGCCGCCCAGCTCGCCGCGGTGGCGGGCGCCCACGCTCGCCACCATGCGCTCCACCCTCGCCCCGCCCGCATCGGCAACACCGAGCTCCAGCACCTCTCACTCCCGCACCGCCACGAGGTGGCCGGTCTGAAGGACCGCTACGAGCGGGCCTTCCGGGACGTCATCGACGAGGGGGGACGGCTTGGCTTCTTCGACCTCGAACTGGAGCGCTACGCGGCGTTCTCGATATTGGAGATGGGTTTCGGGGTCGGGGTCTGGTTCCGAGCCGGAGGCGAGCTCTCCGTCGCGGAGATCGGCGAGGTGTACGGACGGCTCGCGTTGCGGATGGTCGCGTTCGATCCCGTGAGCCACGACCTGAACTGCCCGGATCCGACACACGCCCGATGAACGGCCGGATCGACCGCCCATCCACCCCAGGAGCATCCCCATGGCAACGACGCAGGACCGGCCGCTGAAGTTCGGCGTGTTCGTGCCGCCCCAGAACGTCGTCGGGCTGAACCCGACTGTCGCGATCCGGCGGGCGATCGAGCTCGCCGTCCACCTGGACCGGCTCGGCTTCGACGAGATCTGGTTCGGCGAGCACCATTCCGGCGGCTCCGAGATCGTCGCCTCCCCGGAGTTGATGATCGCCGCCGCCGCCGAGCGCACGCAGCGGATCCGGCTCGGCACCGGTGTCGTCTCGCTGCCCTACCACCACCCGTTCCAGGTCGCGGCCCGCATCGTGCAGCTCACGCACATGACCCGTGGCCGGGTCATGTTCGGTGCGGGTCCCGGCCAGCTCCCCACCGACGCCGCGATGTTCGGCCTCGAGGCCACCCAGCTGCGGCCGCGCATGGAGGAGTCGCTGGACATCATCCTGCGCCTGCTCGCGGGCGAGACGGTCAGCCACAAGGCGGACTGGCTGACCCTGCAGGACGCCGTCCTTCAGCTCGCCCCCTTCGGCGGCGAGCTCGACGTCTCCGTCGTCGGCACCGTCTCGCCGTCGGGCCCGAAGCTCGCCGGCCGACACGGGCTCGGCCTGCTCTCTCTTGCCGCGACCGACCCGACGGGCAACGATCAGCTCCCCGTGCATTGGGAGATCGTGCGGGAGGAGGCGGCCCGCACGGGCCATACCGTCGACCGCTCCGCGTGGCGGCTGATGGGCCCGATGCACCTAGCCCGGACGACGGCCCAGGCCGTCGCGGACTGTGAGTACGGCCTGCGCTGGCAGTACGGATACTTCTCCCACATCTCACCCTCCGCGATCTCGGTCCCGGACACCACTACCGAGCTCGCACACCTGATCAACGACACCGGGCGCGGGGTGATCGGCACACCGGAGATGGCGGTAGCGCAGATCCGCAGGTTGCTGGACCGCTCCGGCGGCTTCGGCACCTACCTCTTCCAGGGCGCCGACTTCGCGGACTGGGCCGCGACCCTCCGCAGCTATGAGCTGTTCGCCGATGAGGTCATGCCGCATTTCGACGGCACCCTCGCCCCGGTCGCGACCTCCTACGACCGCGTGGTGTCGGAGTCCGACTCGAACCGGGCGGCCACCGCCGCGGCGCGGGTCGCGGCGACCGCGCAATGGGACCGCGAGCGGGACGCAGCCGCCACAACCTGATCTCACCCCATCCCCCACCTGAGAGGACGACGACGATGACGCCCACCCTGATGACCGGCCTGGACGAGACCCTCACGCTCGCCCCGGACACCATCGCGCATTACCACGAGCACGGCTGGACCCGCGTGGACCAGGTCATCCCCCGCGAGGTCGCACTCCTGCTGCGCGAGCGGTTCCTCGCTCTGGAGCCGGAGGACAAGGCTGCCGAGCTCGAGGCCCTCGACATCGAGAAGCAGAACTACACTTCTGACCCCGAGTACCGGAAGCAGCACCTCATCCACCGGGAGAACAGCCTCACCGAGGAGTTCACCCGGGTCACTCGATGCCGGCGAGTCGGGTCGGTGGTCCGCCAGCTGCTCGACGTCCCCGAGGTCCAGCTGTTCCGCACCAGCCTCTTCGAGAAGAAGCCCGAGTCCGGCGGGGGCGGGGTCACGACCCTGCACCAGGATTACCCCTACATCCCGGTCGACCGCAGCGGGTCGCTCACCATCTGGATCGCGCTGGGCGACCTTCCCGCCGAGACCGGGACCCTGCAGTTCGTCCCCGGCACCCACCGCGAGGGGTCGTTGGGTCGCGATCGCACGTTCATCAAAGGCTACGACCGGGTCACCGAGATGGAGCGGAAGCTCGAGTGGAAGCTCAGCCCCGCCCCGTCGCTGCGGGCGGGCGACGCGACCATCCACCACGACCTGACCGTGCACGGCGCCGGGGTCAACGCCTCGTCGGACACCCGGCTCGGTCTCGCGACGCTCTACATGGACAGCCGCTGCCTGTTCACCGGAGCGCCGTCCGCGGTCACCGAAGGCATGCCACTGACCCTGAACTCCACCTTCGACACCACGCTGTTCCCGATCATCCCCAGCGTCTGACTCGTCGACGCGCAGATCCTGCAAAGGAGCAGAGATGCGAAAGACGCGATTCGGCGGCCGGATCCCGGCCCTCCTCGCGGCCGGGCTCGCCGCCGGACTGTTGGCCACCGGCTGTGCGTCGGGTTCGGGGGGCGGAGCGGGGAGCGCAGAGACCTACGACCTCTCGTTCAGCTCCTTCGCCCCCGAGACCAACCCCAGCGCCCGGGTCAGCGAATGGTTCATGTCCCAAGTGGAGGAACGTTCCGGCGGACGGATCACCTTCACCCGCAACTGGCTCGAGGCGGGCTGTCCGGCCGCCGAGCTGTACCAGTGCGTGAACGACGGCCGTGCGGACGTCGTCTTCAGCTCGCCGACGTACGAGCCGCAGAAGTTGCCCATCACCCTGATCTCAGCGGTCCCGTTTGTCGCCAACTCCACCGACGAGAAGGCACAGGCATTCTACGAGCTCTACCAGAAGCAACCCGCTCTCCAGCAGGAGTACGAGTCGTCAGGTATGCGCCTGCTCGGGCTGTGGAGCGTCCGCCTAGTGCTGGGCTCCCAACAGCCGATCGACTCCATGGCGGACATCCAGGGCAAGAGCCTGCGCGCGACGGGCGACGCCATGATCAAGTCGATTCGGGAGGCGGGAGGGAACCCGGTCACGCTGACCGTGAACGAGGTGTACGAGTCCCTGCAGCGTGGCGTGATCAGCGGATACGGCCTCGACCTCGCCTCGAACATCAACTACAACCTCTACGAGCAGGTCGACCACCTCAGCGACCCGAACGTCGGCGGCTTCTCCCCCATCAATCTCGTCATCAGCCAGGGCACCTACGAGTCCATGGACGACGAAGCCAAGCAGATCATCGACCAGGTCAGCCGCGAGCTGTCCACCGGTGAGGCGGTACGTTCGCTGAACCAGACCATCTCCGGCATCTGCGACCAGGTTCTCAAGACGGACCTCGAGTCCTACACGGTGTGGTCCGAGGCCGCGACCGCCGAGTGGCGCGACCGTATGCTTCCGGAGCTGGAGGCGGGCTGGAAGGCGACGGCTGGCGAGGCCGGGGTCGCGGACGTCGACGGGCTCTGGGATGCCTGGTCCGCCGAACTGCGCGCTGTGCAGAACCCCGTCGAGGATGCCGAGGTGACCTGCGCGAAGCGGTTCGCGCAGGAGCGAGGTGGCGCATGACGGCGACGGCGATCGTGCTGATCGCGTTCGCGGCGCTGATGGTCCTGATCGCCGCCGAGATGCCGATCGCGTTCGCCATGATCTTCGCGGGTGGGCTCGGGCTCGTCCTGCTGCGCAGCATCGACGTCACGACGGCCAACCTGGCCTCGCTGCCGTTCACCTCGACGGCGAGCTACGGGCTCACGGTGATCCCGATGTACATCCTGCTGGGGGCGTTCGCGCTGCACGGCAGGTTCGCCGACCAGATCTTCGCCTTCGCCGCCCGGCTCCTGCGCAGGGCACCGGGCGGGCTGGGGGTGGCGACGGTCGGAGCGTCGGCGGTGTTCGGGGCCGTCTCCGGCTCGACCGCCGCCGCCGCGGTCACGATCGGCAGGCTCACGGTGCCGCGGATGCTCGCCGCCGGGTACTCCCGGCGGCTGGCGGGCGGGATCGCCGCCATCGGCGGCACGCTCGACTGCATCATCCCGCCCTCGATCGTCCTGGTGATCTACGCAGTACTCACCCAGCAGTCGACGGCGGCGATGCTGGTGGCGGGCATCGTTCCCGGGATCCTGTCCGCCGTCGCCTACAGCCTCTACATCATGGTGCGGGCCTGGCGGGCGTCCACGAAGGTCACCGGCGCCGTCGAACGGCCCGCGGGTGAGCTCGTCGCGGCCGGCGGGGTGCCCACCCCGCCGGCCCCTCCGGCGGCC
Source organism: Pseudonocardia halophobica (assembly GCF_050948485.1). NCBI lineage: Bacteria > Bacillati > Actinomycetota > Actinomycetes > Pseudonocardiales > Pseudonocardiaceae > Pseudonocardia > Pseudonocardia halophobica. The sequence continues at coordinate 5,322,738 of NZ_CP192046.1, forward strand.
GCCGAGGACCCTGCGGACCCGCCCGCGTTCGAGAGCCCGCAGCGACCCACCCCCGGGTACATGGCGACCGGGCTGGTCAAGGCCACCATCCTGTTCGGCATCGTCATCGGCGGCATCTACACGGGGGTGTTCACCCCGACCGAGTCCGGCGCCATCGGTGCCGCCGCAGCGCTGGTCATGCTGATCATCGACTTCCGCGGTCGCGGAGGTCGCGCGTTCGGCGACGTCATGAAGCGCTCGCTGAGCGAGGCGGCCGCGACGACCAGCATGGTCGTCGCGATCATCTTCGGCGCGGCGATCTTCTCCTCGATGCTCGTCGTGTCCAAGGTGCCGCAGCGGCTGGCCGCGTGGATGTCGCACCTCGACGTCCCCGGCCCGCTCCTGCTCGGCATCGTGCTGCTCCTGCTCATCCCGCTCGGGATGTTCCTGGAGACGCTGTCGATCCTCACCATCGTCGTCCCGTTCCTGCACCCCGTGCTCCTCGAGTTCGGGCTCGACCCCGTGTGGGTCGGGATCCTCATCGTCAAGGTCGTCGCCCTCGGGATGATCACACCACCCGTCGGGATCATCTCGTTCGTCGTCGCCGGGGCCGTCCGCGAGCTGAACGTGGTGGACGTGTTCAAGGGCGTCATGCCGTTCGTCGTCATCGATCTCGTCGTGGTCGCGGGACTGTTCGCCGTTCCAGGGCTGGTCACCTGGCTCCCGGCCCACGTGACATGACTCAGGAGGCTCGTTCCGTGCAACATCCAGAGGACACCCCGCCGGCGGGGCCCCTGCAGGGACTGCGCGTGGTGGAGTTCGGCCACGCCGTCGCGGGGCCCTTCGCGACGGTCATGCTGGCCGACCTCGGCGCCGAGGTCGTCAAGATCGAACGCCCCGGCGTCGGGGACAGCCTGCGCGGGATGGGCCCGCGCAAGGGCGACGTCGGCCTGTGGTGGACCGTCGCGGGACGCAATAAGAGGTCCGTCACCGTGGACCTGCACCGACCGGAGGGCCTCGCGCTCGCCCGGGAGATCATCGGCAGGTCGGACGTGGTCGTCGAGAACTTCCGGCCCGGCGTCATGGAGCGGCTCGGGCTCGGCTGGGCGGATCTTCAGACGCTCAACCCCGATCTCGTGCTGCTCCGCATCTCGGGCTTCGGGCAGACCGGGCCCTACGCGGCGCGCGGCGGCTTCGGCAAGATCGCGGAGGCGTTCAGCGGCGCGACCAACCTGACCGGCGACCCGACGCAGCCCCCGGTCCACCCCGGCTACTCGCTCGGCGACGCCACCTGTGGCCTGATGGGCGCGTTCGCGGTCCTTGCCGCACTCCGAGCGAAGGACAGCGGTGTCGCGTCGGGGCAGGTCATCGACCTGGGCCTCTACGAGCCGGCGTTCCGCCTGATCGACTGGCAGCTCCCGGTGACCGTCACCGGCGACGTGCCGATCACTCGCAGCGGTCCCAAGTTCCCCTTCGACGCCGCGTTCGTGACGACGATCTGCCGCACCTCGGACGGCGGGTACGTCGTGGTCTCCGCGGCCACCGCCGCCACCATCGAGCGCCTCGCCGAGTTCCTCGCGGCCGAGTCGGGCGGCCCCGTCGCGGCCGGTGCCGCGACGACGGCGTCCGCGGCGGCGCTGACCGAGGAGGTCGAGGCGTGGTGTGCGGGCCAGCCCGCCGAGCGGGTGCTCGACCGGCTCTCGGCCGCCGGGGTCGTCTGCGGGCCGGTGCTGCGCCCGGACGAGATCATGAAGGACCCTCAGTACGCGGCCAGGGAGAACATCGTCGAGATCGAGGACCCGAGGATCGGTCCGCTCACCATGCCCGGTGTCGTCCCCCGCTTCTCGGAGACGCCCGGAGAGGTCCGGTGGGCCGGCCCCGACCTCGGCCAGGACACCGACGAGGTGCTGGGCCGGGTGTGCGGGCTGACGGCCGAGCGGATAGCCGAGCTCCGCCGGACCGGTGTGGTGTGAGGGCCCTACTACGGACGGGTGTGGAGCCGGGCGAGTGCGGTCTGGCCACCGTGCCCGACCCCATGCCGGGGCCGTGCGAGGTCCTGCTCCGCGTCGCCTTTGCCGGCATCTGCGGCACCGACCTCCACGCTTACCACTCCGAGGGCGACTACCGGGGGCTGCCCACGCCCCTTGTCCTGGGCCACGAGTTCTCCGGCGTCGTCATCGCCACAGGCGAGGGTGTGTCCTCCGGGCGAGCGGGCGAGCGCGTACTCGCCCGGGTGATCCAGAGCTGTGGCACCTGCCGCGGGTGCGCCGCGGGGCTGGTGAACCTCTGCCCGGACCGGGAGGTCCCCGGGATCACGTACGACGGCGGCTTCGCCGAGTTCGTCACACTGCCGGCGCACCACACCGTCTCCGTCCCTGGCGAGCTGGGCCTCGACCTGGCCGCTCTGATCGAGCCGGTCAGCGTCGCCGTGCACGCAGTCGAGCGCGCTGAGTCCGGACGGCGACTTCCACGGGGCCGGGCTGTCGTCAGTGGTCCCGGAGCGATCGGGCTCTTCTCCGCGCTGCTGCTGCGCGACCGCGGCTACGACGTGGTCGTCGTCGGGACCGAGCAGGACGTCGACACCAGGCTCGCCGCCGCGGCAGCCGCCGGTCTAGCCACCGGGATCGTCGGGCCCGCGGGCTACACGGGCCCCCCGACCGCGGGAGCGGGACTGTGGCTCGAGGCGTCCGGCTCCGCCGCCGCCCTCGGCACGGCACTGGACTCGCTCGCCGCCGGCGGTGTGCTGTGCAGCGTCGGGCTGGGCGACCGGCCCCTGGGCAAGGATCTCGCCTCGGCCACGCGGCGCGAGCTGTCGGTCCTGTTCAGCATGGCCTCCGGACCGGAGGACTACCGCGCGGCGGCCGCCCTGCTGAGCGACCGGCCGGCCGACGTCCGCCGTCTCGTGCACGACTACGCGTTCCTCGACTGTGAGCGGGCGCTCGCCGATGCCCGGTCCGGCCGCACCGTGAAACCCCTGCTCACAATCGGAGGAGAGCCGTGACCACGGAGCACGCCCTCACCACCCGTTCCCCCCTGCACGTCTACGGGCGCCTCGTGGGCCGCATCTCGCTGATCGCTGCGGTCCTCGCTGCGGCATCGGGCGTGGTGCTCATGATCGCCGTGGTCGCCGACGTCGCCACCCGCACGGCCACCGGCGGCAGCCTGCCCGGGATGGTCGACGTCGCCGAGACAATGCTCGTCGTCATGACCTACCTCGGGCTGGCCTACGGCGAACGCACCGGCCAGCAGATCCGCACCTCCGTCCTCACCGACCGCTGCCCACCGGGGATCGCCTTCACGCTGCGGATCGGCAGCATGCTGGCCGTGCTCGTCGTCGTAGCCTGGCTGACCTGGGCGAGCATCGGCAGGGCGGTCGAGTCGACCGCGAGCCACGAGTACCGCTTCGGCCTCATCCACTGGCCCCTCTACCCAGCGCGGATCGTTGTGGCGATCGGCTTCGCCGCCCTGCTGCTGGTCGTCGTGGAGAAACTGTGGAGAATGGCGTCGGAAAAGCACTCTGCAGGAAGTTGACTTCGCGTGCCGCCCAGGACGACTAGCAATGTCGCTGTCATTCGCAACACTGCGCTCAAGCTCTTCTCCGAGGGCGGCTACACGGGCACGTCGATGCGCGACATCGCCGCCACTGCAGGAGTCAGCACCGCGAACATCTACAACTACGCGGAGTCCAAGGAAGAGCTCCTCTGGAACCTGATCCGTGAGTCGACGGACATGCTGACCGGAGTGGCTCAGCGAGTGCTCGCGGGACGTGTCTGTCCGGTGGACCGGCTGTCGGTGCTCGTCGGCGCTCACGTCGAGTTCCATGTACGCAACCCCTGGCGGGCCCGTGTCCTCGCCCAGCAGGTCCAGCACCTGTCCGCGGTCCATCGGCGGGTCGCCAAGGCGTCTCAGGCCGAGTACCAGGAACACTTCGCGTCAGCGATCGAGGAAGGCGTGGAGCTGCGGATGTTTCGCACCGAGCACGGACGCCTCGCCACTCCCGCCATCCTGTGGATGGGCATCGGTACGAACCGCTGGTTCGTCCGCGGGGGACCGGACACCGCCCAGTCCGTCTCCCGTGTACTGACCGAGTTCGCGCTTGGGCTTCTCGCCTACGACGAGAGCGCACACGAGAAGGGCTGCCCCCAGCCCGGCGCGGGTCACTCCCAGCAGCCCGGGCCAGGCTGAGATCCGCGCGCTGCCGAGTCAGTCCTGGCCCGCGCGGGGCAGGAGCGGCTCCCAGGGCACCACGCCGCTCGGCGCCTCGTCCTGGTCGAACGTGCGGCCGATCCGTTTGCGGACGGCCAGCACCAGGGAGCGGTCCGCGATGACCAGCGACGGCAGCGCCTGGTGCAGGGCGATCTCGAGGCCCTCGATCTCCCCGGCGGACTGCACCCGCACGTGGACGAGCAGGTTGGACGGGCCCGCCACGGACAGGATCGACCACACCGGGCGGAGTGCGCGCAGCCGTGTGCCGACCTCCCGCAGGCCGATGGCGGGCACCCGCAGGAAGAACCAGGCGCTGACGGGGCGGCCGGAGAGCCGCTGGGCCACGTCCGTCCGGAACTCCATGGCCCCGCCCGCCACCGCCGCCTGCACGTAGCTGCGGGCGCGGCGGTGCGGTACTCCGAGCCCGTCCGCGATCGTCTTGCTGGTGGCCCGGCCGTCTCGGCACAGGATCGCGACGAGCGTGCGGAGCTCGTCCGGCCCCAGGCCGCGAACGGCCTCGGCGGGCGCGGGAGTCGCCCGGCGGGCCTCCTCCACGGCACCGACCTGCGCGGGTGACAGCGCCGTCAGCCGCCACTCCTCCCCCGCCTTGATGGTGGAGAGCACCGGGTTCGCGCGCACCGCCCGCACTCCCGGGATCCGGTCCAGCCGCCTGATCAGGTAGGCGCTGAGCTCGGCCGCGTCGGCGCAGCTGACCGTCAGCATCAGGGTGCGGGCCCCGGAGACGACCTCGACGGAGAGGCAGGCCCGGTCCCGGCTCACCTCACCGACCACGTCCTCCGCCGCACCGGCCAGGCACTCCACCTCGACGACCGCCCCGTGGCGGAAGGCGCGCTGGGCGGGCTGGCAGGTGATCCAGGCCGCCCCGCGGCGGACGAGGTCCGACCACCGGCGGGCCAGGGTCACCGGGTCGACGTCGAGCACGGGGCCTAGCCGGGACCACGGGGCGCGCGGCCAGACCTGGAGGGCGTGCACGAGCTGCAGCTCCTTGTCTGAGAGAGCCGAGACCTGCATCAGAGCCACCGATTCCGGTTGATGTCTGCATTCCCTTGGCGCCAAAACGCTACTGAGGTGACAGTTCTCGCGTCCATCCCGCAGAAACCTGCAGGGATGATCTCCCAGAGGAAGGGCTCTCGTGATCAGCGCCGAGCACTACGGGTTCCAGCACACGGCCGACGCCGACCACACCTGGCTGGAGTCCCTCCAGTTCCCGGTCGTGGTGCCGGAGGCGCACCTCTACGCCCTCTGCTACATCAACGTCCGTCCGACGCTGGGCGTGATGTGGAACCAGGTCATGGTCTGCGGCACTCTCACCGAGAGCCGCTCGGACCTGTTGCACTACAACGAGAACCACTTCCTGCCCGCACCCGCGGACTTCCTCGCGATCGACTCGCCGCTCGGGCTGCGCATCCGGGCGCTGGACGCGCCCCGCGAGTTCCGCATCGACTACGCCCACCCGGACGGCACCGAGATCCACGTGGACTGGACGGGCCTGATGGACCCGTTCGACATCCACGACCCGGCACAGAGCCCCCAGGCGGGCATCGCGGACGATCTGCACTCCGACGTGCGCGGCGGGACCGGGCACGTCGACATGACGGGGCGGGTCACCGGCACCCTCACCGTCCGGGGCCGCACCCACGAGGTCTACAGCCTGGACCGGATGGACCGCAGCTGGGGGCCGCGGCACCCGATGAAGACCCGGAACATGTTCATCGTCTCCGTGGCGGCAGAGCCCGACCTGGCCTTCCACATGATCTGCCCGTGGGAGCCGGACCTCGCGGGGACCGACGCCATCCGGCTCATGCACGGCTTCGTCTACGACGGCGGCGAGGTCCGCGGGCTCGTCGAGAAGGCGCGGATCGAGGCCCGGCACCACGGAATGCTCTGCACCGGCCTGGACATGGAGGTACACGACGTGCACGGCCGCCGGTACGACCTGCACGCGGTACCGGACATCGGTGCGCCGTGGATCGCGGGCCCCAGCGCCATGACGCACAACGCGTTGATGCGCTTCACCGTCGACGGCCGCCCCGGCTACGGCCGGGTGCTGAAGAACTACAGCCTCCCCTACCTCAACGCGCGGCGCGGCCGGTTCCACGACGAGCCCACCGCCGCCGTCTACGTCTGACACCGGAGGACGACATGGCAGCACGACGAGGTCTGCCGGACCTCACGATCGGCGAGGACCCCCCGGAGTGGTTCGTCGAGGACCTCCGCCGCCGCTTCCCCACCGAGGCGGAGGTGGACCGGATGCTCACCGCCAAGATGCGCGCCCGTGGCGGCCCCGCGTACCGCAGGCCCGACCCGGCCGAGATGCGCGAGCGGCTCGACGCCTTCTTTGCGCACACCCTGGAGGGGCCCTTCGAGGTCGGCCCGCTGCGGTGGTCCACCGGCGGCGTCTCGAAGATCCAGATCACGTTCACGCTGACTCGCCGCGACCCCGCCGACGGTCGCCGACGCGAGGACCGGCTGGTCCTGCGGATGGACCCGGTCGAGGGGTCGAACGCGACCAGCCGCAGCCGGGAGTTCGAGCTGCTCCGCCTGGCGAACGGGGTGCTGCCGGTGCCGGAGGTGTTCTGGGTCGACGCCGAGGCGCGCTGGTTCCCGCGCCCGGCGTTGGTCTACGCCTTCGCCGAGGGCGTCACCCGTCCGTCGGTCGCCACGACCGGGGCGGTCAGCGGCATCGGCACGGACTTCGGCCCCCACCACCGCGCGCTGCTGGCCCCGCAGTTCATGGAGCACCTCGCCCGGCTGCACACCCTCGACCTCGGCGAGTGGCACTTCACGTCCCTGGAGGTCCCCGAGGCGGGGACGACGCAGGCGGCCTCGTGGCTGCTCAACCAGGCGCGGCGCACGTGGGAGGAGGACCGCGCGGAGGACCTGCTGCTCATGGAGGTCGCCGCGAACTGGCTCGCGGACAACCTGCCGATCCTCGACCGGGCGGGCGTGGTGCACGGGGACTTCCGCGCGGGCAACTTCCTGTTCGATGAGGAGTCCGGGCGGATCACCGCCTGGCTGGACTGGGAACGCGGCCACCTGGGCGACCGGCACCGCGACCTCGCCTGGATGACCCAACGGACCTTCGGCCACCTCGGCGAGGACGGGCGCTTCCTCGTCTGTGGACTCGTCCCGGAGGACGAGTTCTACGACACCTACGAGCGGCTGTCCGGCCTGCGGGTCGACGCCGAGCGGCTCGTCTTCCACCGCGTGCTGAACGCCTACGCGCTGGTGGTCTCCGCGCTCGCGTCCGCCCAGCGGGTCGCCCGCCTCGGCCGGTCCCACCAGGACATCGTGCTGGCCAGGGTGGAGGGCGTGGTGCCCGTCGTCCTCGGCGAGCTGCGCGACCTGCTCATGGACAGGATCTGACATGGACCACTCGATGACCGGCCTCGCCGCCGCCCGCAAGGCCCTCACCGACGCCGTGGCCCCGGCGGTCGACCCGGCCGACCCGCTCGCGGTCCAGCAGCTGGGGCTCGTGGTCGACTTCCTCGACTTCCTCGCCGCCCGGCTGCCACACCTGCACACCCGGGCCCGCCTCGAGCTCGTCGAGGCCCATCGCCTGGGCCGCGCGGCGGCCCGCGACGTCGCCGAGGTCGATCGGGAGCTGTCCGCCGCGCTCGCCGACGCGGTCGTGGACGCCGCCCTCGCCCTGTCCGACGCCGCCACCCCGACCGGCGGCCTCGAGTCCGCCACCGCGGGGGTCCACGCCGCGCTGCGCGACGCAGTCCGAGCCTCCGCGCAGGCCGCAGCCGGTCCCCGCCGCAGGCTCGCCCGGCTCGTCCTCGACGACAGCGCCGCGGCGGCCGCACGACACCGCGCCTGGTACCTGCCCCTCGGTTTCGACCCGTACCCGTCCGAGGTCGAGCCGCTGGCCGAGGTGCTGGACCGCGAACGGCGAGCCGCCGACCGCTCGCCCGCCCCGACCCCGGGCTGAGCCCACCCATCCCCGCCCACACCCCGAGAGGATCGACGATGACCCACGCGCCCGGCAGGCCCTCGGCCGACCCGACCGCCGCACACCCGCCCGCCGACCCCGCCCAGGTACGCCGGGTGGCGTGGGCGAGCCTCGTCGGCACGACCATCGAGTGGTACGACTTCCTGATCTTCGCCGCCGCGGCCGGACTGGTCTTCGGGCCGCTGTTCTTCCCGGTCCTGGAACCCTCCTCCGCACTGCTCGCGTCCTTCGCGACCATCGGCGTGAGCTTCTTCGCCCGGCCGCTCGGCGGCATCATCGCCGGCCACCTCGGTGACCGGCTGGGCCGCAAGGCGATGCTGGTGGCCACCCTCGTGGTGATGGGCGGGTCCACCACCGCGATCGGACTGCTGCCGGGCTACGGCGCGATCGGCGTCGCGGCACCGGTCCTGCTGGTGGTCCTCCGGTTCCTGCAGGGTCTCTCCGCCGGTGGCGAGTGGGGCGGCGCGGCGATGCTCGCCGTCGAGTACGCCCCTCCGGGCCGACGTGGGCTCTTCGGCGCGTTCCCGCAGCTGGGCGCGGCGTTCGGCCTGGTGCTTGCCAACCTGGCCCTGCTCGCGGCGGCCGCCCTCACGACGTCGGACCAGTTCGTGGCCTGGGGCTGGCGGATCCCGTTCCTGGTCAGCGTGATCCTGATCGGGATCGGGTTCGCCGTGCGGGCCGGGGTCGGCGAGAGCCCGGTGTTCGAGGAGGTGCGCCGCCGCAACGTCCGACGCCGGGCGCCGCTCGTGGTCCTGCTGCGTGAGCACCGCCGGGCGCTGGTGGTGGCGAGCGGGCTGTTCGTCGGGGTCAACCTGTGCGGCTACATCATGATCGCCTTCGTCGGCTCGTATGGGACCGGCGTGCTGGGGGCCTCGCGGTCCTCGATGCTGCTGGTCGGCGTCGTCGGTGCCCTGTCCTGGGCGCTGTTCACCGCGATCGGGGCGCGGTGGTCGGACCGGCTCGGCCGGCGTCGCACCTACCTCGTTGGGGCCCTCGCGAGGGCGGTCTGGACCTTCCCGATGTTCCTGCTGCTCGACACCGGCGCCCTCGGCCCGATGCTCCTCGCGGTGTGCGGCCTGACCGTCGGCCTCGGCCTGACCTACGGACCCCAGGCGGCGGCGTACGCCGAGTTGTTCCCGCCGGAGGTCCGCTACAGCGGCTCGTCCCTGGCCTACGCCCTCGGCGCCGTCGTCGGCGGCGCCTTCGCCCCCATGATCGCGACGTGGCTCCTGGAACGGTCCGGGACCTCGTTGTCGGTCAGCGCGTACATGCTGCTCGGCTGCCTGCTCACCGTCGCCGCCGTCGCCGCGTGGCGGGAGGCACCGAGCTCCGAGCGCGAGCGGTTCGTGTCCACCGTGTCCGCCCCGACCACCGCCGACTGAGGTCGCGGGTCGTCGGCGGCCGACCCCTGGATGCCGCCGACGACCCGAGGACATGCACGGAGCGTTCAGGATCCGACGCGGCCCGGCCGCGGGCCGCGGGCGATCGCCACCAGGGCGACCAGGCCGACCACGGCCGTGGCCATCACGAAGAACGACGGGGCCGTGGTGTTCCCCGTGGTCTCGACCAGCCAGAGGCACAGGGCGGGCGCGGTGCCGCCCGCGATGATCACCCCGATGTTCCAGCCGAGGGACATGCCGGTGAAGCGGATCTCCTTGGGGAAGATCTCGGGCGAGAGCGCGTAACCGGTGACCTGCAGGAACGCGTTGTTGACCATAATCAGCATGAACGCCGCCCCGGCGAGGAGCAGGTTGCCCTGGTCCATCACCCACATGCCGAACCAGGTCACGGCGAGGAACCCGGCCGCGCCGATCATCCCCAGCCGGGGCAGGTCGACGCAGTCCCCCAGCCGCCCGACGGGCAGCATCAGCGCACCCGTGAGCAGGACGACGAGCGTGGTCACCCAGTACACCCCGGTCTTCGGGTACGCCAGCTGTTGGATGAGGTGGATGCTGACGTAGGTCAGCCCGAAGTAGGCGGTCCCGTTCACGGCGGCGGCCAGGCCCGCCCCCTTCAGGATCGGCCGCCACCCGCGGCGGACGACGTCGAGCAGCGAGATGCGCGGCCCGCCGTGCTCCACCGGCTCGGCCTCCCCGGTGATCCGCCTGCGGATGAGGAAGCACAGGACGGTCAGCGGCAGCGAGATGAGGAACGGGATCCGCCAGCCCCACTCGGCCATCTGCTCCGGGGTGGTGAGCAGCGAGCAGAGCCCGGAGACCGCGGCGGCCAGCCCGAAGCCGAAGGTCGCACCGGCCGAGTTGAACGCGCCGAACCGGCTCTTGTACCGGTCGGGCGCGGCCTCGGAGACGAAGGTGGTGGCGCCCGCGACCTCGGCGCCGACCGAGAAGCCCTGCGCGAGCCGGAGCACGATCAGCAGGACCGTGGCGGTCACGCCGATCGTGTCGTGCGTGGGCAGCACACCGATGAGTGTGGTGGCCAGACCCATCAGCAGGATCGTCGCGACGAGGACCTTGCCGCGGTCGACGCGGTCGCCGACCAGGCCGAAGGCGATGCCACCGAGCGGGCGGGCGAGGTAGGCGGTGCCGAACACCACCAGGGCCAGGAGCAGCGAGCCCACCTCGCTGTCGCTCGGGAAGAACAGGGGGGCGAGGAAGACCGACAGGTACCCGTAGGCGCTGAAGTCGTAGCCCTCGACCAGGCAACCCACACCTCCCGCCACCGCGGCCCTGCGGGGTCGGCGCAGTGCGGTCGCGCCGCCGTTGTCCGGCGCCTCCGCTGCGGACGTGGCGTCCTGCGTCATCTGCTCACGAACCTCTCCGTGTCGGGTGTCCAGCGCTGTACACCCTCGGTCGCGGCGGGAACGCCCACTACTCACACTTTGCGCAGTCGCCCGTACTTTGGCCATACCATTGACATGAGTCAGCCCCGGATGGTGTCGTTTCGGACGACGCGGACATCCGGCGTCACAACGTGGTGGACGAGCGCGCGAGCGCCTGCGGACGGAGACACGGGCATGACGGCTGGGAGTTCGACCGCGAGCACGAGGGACACGAGCGGCCCCGGGCGGGGCGTCCTGCACCGGTGGTGGTTCCCGATCACCGGCTTCCTCACCCTGTTGTTCGGCTCGAGCACAGTGAACGTGCTGTTCAACGTCCTCGGCGCACCGATGGCGGCCGACCTGGGCTGGGAGCGCAGCGTCATCACGAACGGCCTCTCCGTGCAGACGGTCCTGATCGGGATCAGCATCGTGGTGCTCGGGTTCCTGGTCGACCGCTTCGGGCCCCGCGTCCCCTCGGTGCCGATGGTCCTCGCTTTCGGCGGCGGCCTGATGCTGATGAGCGCGCTGCCGAGCAGCCAGGTGGTGTTCTTCGCGCTGTGCGTCCTGATCGGCGCCGGGGCGGGCGCGGTCAACCCGGTGGCGCACTCCACCGTGGTCAGCGCGTGGTTCCAGGACCGCCGCGGGATCGCGCTCGGCGTGCTCATGGCCGGCATGGGCGCCTGCGGCGTGCTCATGCCGTTCCTGGCGAACTGGGTGCTGGGCCTGGCGGGCTGGCGGGTCGCATTCCTGGTCGTCGGGGCGCTGTGCACCGCCATCCCGGCGTCGGTGTACCTGTTCGTCACCCGCATGCCCGCCGAGCACGAGCACGAGCGGCTGGCCGCCCGCAGCGCGGGCCGGGTCGCAGGCGAGTCCCTGTGGTCGATCGCGCGGTCGACCCGCCAGTTCTGGCTGCTGTCGGTGTCGATCTTCCTCGTCTCGTCGGCGACCTTCGGACTGATGGCCCAGGTCGTCCCGATGACGACGGACAAGGGGATCGCCCAGGCCACCGCCGTCACGGTGCTGTCCGCAGTGAGCCTGTCCTCCCTGGTCGCGAGGCTCATCGTCGGCACGCTGCTGGACCGGTTCCACGCGCGGCTGGTCGGCGCCTCGATCTTCGTCCTGACGGCCGTCGGGGTCTTCCTGCTGATCGGGTCCACGCAGGTGCCGCTGCTCCTGCTCGGCGCGGCACTCGTCGGGCTCGGCCTGGGCGCCGAAGGCGACGTCGCCGCCTACATGGTCAGCCGCTACTTCCCGAAGCACTCCTACGGGCGGGTGCTCGGGTTCGTGTACTTCCTCTACGCGATGGGATCCGCGTTCGGAATCTTCCTGCTCGGCCAGGTGTACGCCGCCACGGGCTCGTACGCCGCGGGTGCGGTCCCGCTCATCGCGATGGTCGCGGTGAGCATCGCCTGCCTACTGGTCATGGGCCGCTACCGCTACACGCTCGACCACCAGGAGATCGGCGCCGCCGAGCCCGCGCGCTGACCGCGTGACCCGGCCGAACGGGACCGTCCGGCCGGGTCACGGGCCCGCCTACCGCATCCGCCAAACGGGGTCGCGCTTCCCCCGGAACGCCGCGACGCCCTCCTGGATGTCCTCGGTGGTGAAGGCGAGCGCGAGCCGCGAGCGCAACGCGTCGAGGGCCTCGGGGAGGGCCATGTCGCGGGTCGCGGCAATCGCGTCCTTGCCCAGCCGCATGAGCAGCGGGGACTTCGCGGAGACCCGGTGTGCCCAGTCCTGCACCGTGGCCTCGAAGTCCTCGGCCTCCACGACGACGTTCACGAACCCCAGCCGGGCCGCTTCGTCCGCGTCGACCGGGTCGACCGGGTCGCCGAGCATCATCAGCTCGTTGGCCTTCATCCGGTCGACCGAGCGGTAGATGAGCGCGGAGATCATGAACGGGAAGACGCCCACGTTGATCTCGGGGCAGCCGAACCGCACCCCGCGCCGGGCGATCACCAGGTCACAAGCCAGGGCGAGGCCGAAAGCACCCGCCAGCACATCCCCGCCCGCGGCGCAGATCACCGGCTTGCCCAGCTCGCCGAGCGCCGTGTAGAGCCGCGGGAAGCGGTCGAGGCCCGCGTACTTGGTCACGGTCGGGACGTCCGAGGCGAAGGCCTTGAGGTCGCCGCCCGCTGAGAAGACCCGGTCGTGGGCGGAGGCCAGCACCACGACCCGCACCGCGTCGTCCGCGCGGGCGCGGTGCAGCGCCTCGAGGAGCGCGTCGAGCATCTCGTCGCTCAGAGCGTTGCGGGACTCGGGTCGGTCGAGCGTCAGGGTGGCGACGCCGTGCTCGTCCGCCTCGTAGCGGACCGGCGCGTTCACAGGTCGAGCTTCAGTCGGGCGCACGCGGCGCGCGAGACGCACACCATCATGCACGTGTTCTCCGCCTGCTCGTCCGCGGTCAGGACGGTGTCGCGGTGGTCGGCCTCGCCCTCGACGATCTCCACCTCACAGGTGCCGCAGGTGCCCTCGCGGCAGGAGGAGAGGATGTCGAACCCGGCGTCCTCCAACACCTCGAGCGCCGAACGGTCGGCCGGGACCTCTAGCACCCGCCCGTCGGTCAGCTCGATCTCGAAGGGCGTGTCGCCGGTCTTGTCCACCTCCTTGGCGGAGAAGCGCTCGAGGTGGAGGCTGCCCGCGGGCCAGTGCGCCGCGCACTGCTCCTCGACTGCGCGCAGGAGCGGTTCCGGCCCGCAGGTGTAGACGGCGGCGCCGGGCGCGGGGTCGGCGAGCACCGTGGGCAGGTCGATCAGCCCGTGCTCGTCCTGCGGCCACAGCCGCACCGCCGGACCGTGGACCTCGAGCCGGTCGGCGTACGCCATCGAGGAGCGCGTGCGCCCGCCGTAGAAGAGCGTCCACGGGCGGCCCGCCCGCTCCGCCTCCCCGACCATCGCCAGGATCGGGGTGATCCCGATGCCGCCCGCCACGAAGACGTAGGACTGCGCGTCCTCGAGGCGGAAGTGGTTCCGCGGGCCGCGCACGTCGACGACCACGTCGGGGTGCAGCTTTTCGTGGATCCAGCGGGACCCGCCGCGGCCCTCCGGCTCGAGGAGGACACCTACCTCGTAGGAGGTCCGGTCCCCGGGGTCGCCGCACAGGGAGTACTGGCGGACCAGACCCTCGTCGAGCACCAAGTCGATGTGGGCGCCCGGGCGCCACGGGGGCAGCAGACCGCCGTGCTCGGCGACGAGGGTCAGACCGACCACTCCGTCCGCGAGCTCGCGGCGCTGCGCGACCCGGGCGCGGAAGTGCGCCTCCTCGAGGGTCAGGTCCGTGTTGCCGCCCGACCGCGCTGTCGTGTTCGTCATCCCGCCCACCGGATGTCGTGTGACCCGGTTCCCGGCACAGGCCGTTCCCGGTTGTTCGGCTCGATGATATAAAGGTCTGGCCAAAACTCAACCGCCGGGTGCGAACCGTCGTTCTGCGGCGTGCCCGCGCCCAGGTAGGGAAGAAACCGGACGTCGATAACGGCGGTTCACAGCCGCCAGCGTCCGGCCCGACGCTCACTCATCGCCGAGGAAGGGGCCAGCATGAAGCCCGAGGAGTTCACCGACATCACCTACGAGGTCGACAACGGCCTCGCGTGGATCACCATCAACCGCCCCGACCGGTACAACGCCTTCCGGGCACGGACGGTGGACGAGCTGGTGCTCGCCTTCAAGTTCGCCTGGGCGGACGACGAGGTGGGCGTGATCGCCCTGACCGGAGCGGGCGAGAAGGCCTTCTGCTCCGGCGGGGACCAGAAGCAGCGGATGGAGTCCGGGGACTACGGCCCCTCGGAGTCCGGCCTGTTCGAGGTCGAGGCGCTGCACCGGGTCATCCGGGACGTGCCGAAGCCGGTCGTCGCGGCGGTCAACGGCATCGCCATCGGCGGCGGCCACGTGCTCCACGTGCTGGCCGACCTCACGATCGCAGCGGACACCGCCACCTTCGGCCAGAACGGCCCCAAGGTCGGCTCGTTCGACGCCGGTCTCGGCTCGGGCTACCTCGCCCGCGTCGTCGGCGAGAAGCGCGCGCGCGAGATCTGGTTCATGCTGCGCAGGCTCTCGGCGCAGGAGGCCCTGGAGTGGGGCCTGGTCAACCGGGTCGTCCCGGCCGCCGAGCTGCGCAGCGCGGTCCGCGAGTGGGCGGACACCATGAACTCCTACTCCCCCACCGCGCTGAAGGTGCTCAAGCAGTCCTTCAACACCGACACCGAGCACCTGATCAGCATCGGCAACATGGCGTACACCACCCTGAAGCTCTTCGGCGAGACCGAGGAGGCCAAGGAGGGCATCACCGCCTTCAACGAGAAGCGCCCGCCGAACTTCGGCAGCTACCGCACCCACTGAGATGCGCTTCTCCGCGGAGCAGCGCGGCTTCGCCGACGCCGTCCGGGCGTTCTGCGCGAAGGAGTGCGGCTCACCCGAGCAGCGTGCCGCCCTCACCGAGGGCGGCACGCTGGCGGACAGCCCCGCGCTGCTCCGCAGGTTCGCCGAGCTCGGCTGGCTGGGGATCTCCCTGCCCGCCGAGCACGGCGGCCAGGGCGGCTCGTTCGTCGACGAGTGCCTCTTCCTGGAGGAGACCGGCCGCGGGCTTGCGCCCGCGACGGCCTACGGCACCGGCCTTACGGCCGCGCAGACCTACCTGCACTGGGGCACCGACGAGCAGAAGCGGACCATCGTCGCGTCCATCTGCGCAGGGAACTTCGAGTCGATCGCGCTGAGCGAGCCCGGCGCCGGGTCCGACCTCGCGTCGGCCCGGATGCCCGCGGTGCGCGACGGCGACCACTTCGTCCTGGACGGGCAGAAGACCTGGACCACGGCGGCGCACCTCGCCCGCCACGTCCTCGTCCTCGTCCGCACGGACGCCTCGGAGCGCAAGCACGACGGCCTGACGCTGCTGATGGTCCCCGCCGACACTGCCGGGATCGACGTCCGGCCCATCGACACGATGTACGGCCACACCGTCAACGACGTGTACTTCACCGACGTCCGGGTGCCGGTCGAGGCCGTCGTCGGGACCGTCGGGGGCGCCTGGCGCCAGCTCAACCGCGGGCTCGGCGTGGAGCGGTTGATCATCGCTGCGTCGAGCCTCGGCGCGGCCGAGCGCTCGTTCGACGACCTGCTCGGCTACGTCACCCAGCGCGAGCAGTTCGGCCGCACCATCGGCAGCTTCCAGGCGGTGCGGCACCGCATCGCGGACCTCGCGACCGAGATCGCCCTGTGCCGCTCGTTCCTCTACGACGTCGCGGACCGGCTCGACGCGGGCGACGAGGCCGACCTGTCGCGGGACAGCTCCACCGCCAAGATCCGGTGCACCGAGGCCGCCAAGCAGACCGCGCTCGAGGCCGTGCAGCTCATGGGCGGGTACGGCTACGCCCGCGAGTACGGGATGGAGGCCCAGGTCCGCAAAGCACTGGCCCCGCCCATCTACGGCGGCACCAACGAGATCCAACGCGAGATCATCAGCCGCAGCCTCGGGCTGTAGGAGGAGACCAGCATGAGCACCTCGAAGAAGAGCCCGTTCGCCCCGGACGTGCTGGCGGGCAAGAGCGTCCTGATCACTGGCGGCGGGACGGGGCTGGGCCGCGGCGTGGCGCGGCACCTCGTCGACCACGGCGCCACCGTGCACCTCTGGGGCCGCAGGCAGGCCGTGCTGGAGGAGGCGGCCGCCGAGGCCTCCGTGTCCCGCCCTGGCAGCGTGCACGTGCAGACCGTCGACGTTCGCGACGGGGACGGCGTCGACGCCGTCATGGAGGCGCTCTGGCAGGAGCACGGCCCCCTGACCAGCGTCATCAACAACGCCGCCGCCAACTTCATCGCCCCCACCGAGTCGTTGAGCCCCCGGGCGTTCGACGCGGTGAGCAGCACGGTGATGAAGGGCTCCTTCCACACCACCAACTCGGCGGGCAGGCGCTGGATCGCCGCGGGCCTGCCCGGCAGCGTGCTCTCCACGCTCACCACCTGGGTGTGGACGGGCTCCGCGTTCGTCACGCCCTCGGCGATGGCCAAGGCCGCCGTGCACTCGATGACGATGTCGCTGGCCGTCGAGTGGGCGCGGTACGGGATCCGGCTCAACGCGCTGGCCCCCGGCCCGATCCCCACCGACTACGCCTGGGAGATGCTCAACCCCACCGAGAAGAGCTCCGTCGGGGCCACCCAGGCGGACGCGATCCCCATGGGCCGCACCGGAACCATCGAGGAGCTGGCGAACCTCACCATCTTCCTGCTCTCCGATGCCTGTGACTACCTGACCGGCCAGACCATCGCCATGGACGGCGGCCAGATGCTCGCCGGCCCCGGCACCTTCGCCGGACTCACCTCGATGACCGCGGAGGACTGGGCCGCGGCCAAGGAGAAGAGCAAGGCCGCGAGCGCGGCCAGCAAGGCGCAGCGTTCCTGATGAGGCTCCGAGATACGATCTAGTCGTGATCCCGGTCCCATGGCACGACTTCGACGGCGACCGCACCGAGAAGTTCGTGTCGGTCATGCTGCTCCGCGAATTCCCGGACGGCGTACGTCGACGTACCACACAGGGGGACGGTGGAATCGACGTCATCGTGCCCGTGTCGGACAACCCGGCGATTTATGAGGTTTACCAGATCAAGAAGTACTTCGAGCCGCTGAAGTCCGACCAGAAGAGCAAGATCAAGAAGTCGGCGGAACGACTTCGCGCCAAGATCGACAACGATGATCTGCGTGTCCGCAAATGGCACCTGACGCTGCCGGTGAACCCTTCCGAGGGCGACCACGATTGGCTTGTCGGGCTGTTCGCCGGAACCGACGTCGCCGTGCGCTGGAAGGGGAGGGAGTTCCTCGACGGGCTCTGCGCGAAGTATCGCGACGTCGTCGACTACTACGTTCTCGGTGGCCAAGAACGGATTCACGAACTCGTCCGCACGGCACTGAGTCTCCGACCTGCTGATCTCGGGGACGGAGCCGCCGGCCTGTCCCCTGAAGGGGTGTACAGGAACATCTTGCCGGTGTTCGAGAGGCTGAACTCGGCGGACCCTCACTATCTGTACGATTTCGCCGTCCTGAGCGGCGAGCCGGACTTCACGACGGCGCCTCCGTCGGCGGTCATGAGCGAGTTCGTTGGCAGGGACGGCGGACCGGCTCTACGCATCGACGTCCGCGCACGGTACGCGCAGGCGGTGGAAGACCGTCCGATCACGACGACCGTCAGCTTTCGCGTGCCGGAGGGGAACGACGCTGTCCGGGAATCCGTGGATCGGTTCAGGCTGTACGGGGAGGACATCTCGGTGACCGCGGAGTTCGCCTCGGTGTCCATCGACGACCCGCTGTCGGGGAAGATCGAGAAACAGCCGATGCACGTCAACATCTGGACGCCTGCCATCGCGCAGGGGAATCGAATTCGGTTCATCGCCGCCGAGCAGTCCGGAGAGCGGGTCGCCACGGCTTTCTTCACTGTCCGGCGTTTCAGCAAAGGCGTGTCCGGGCAAGGATTCTCAGCCGACCTCGAGAGCGACTCCGGTCTGATCACCCTGAACCAGCGAGGCGAGCCCGCTGAAGGGAAAGGCCCCGACATCTACGGCGGCGGTTTCAACCTCAGATTCGCCTGGAAAGGTGTCATCGCGGCCCGGGCGTTGGACGAGATTCGGTTCCTCCGAGCGCTGGCTCGCCCCCGCAAGCTCGTGATGGCGCAGGAGTTCAGTGGACCCTACACCGACGTGGCGGATCTCAGCGACATCGACGAACCTCCTGTCGGGCTCTGGCTCCAGCACTATGCGGAGGCGCTGGATGAGCTCCAGGACTACGCCGACGTGGCCCTGCGCCTGACCGCACCGGAAGATGGTGATCCTGCACCCGTCAACCACGCTCTCCGCATCGCATCGCTCCTTCGCGGCCACATACTCGGGCAGCGGTCGCCGATGATAGGGCTGGAGCTGGAAGGCTCTGACCTCCACGAGATCGTGGATCACGTCACCGAGCATGGGGCGTTCGATATGGTGGCGGAGTTCAAATCGGAGGTTGCGAACGGCCTCATCACCATTCCGAACGTCCTCTATCGCTTCGTCGATGTCGAGGCACGGATCGGCGCCGTTGCGGGTAGGGAGCAGTTGATCCTCAGTCCCGCCGGATCGGGGGCGGACGTCCGCGTCGAGATTTCGCTGGCTGAGTCTGACGGAGCTACCGGCTGATCGTCTTCTTCGCCGCATCGAGGAAGGCCGTGACGAGGGTGGGGTCGGCGTAGTATGGGTCGCCGCCGCTGTGGAGGGCACGGCAATGGCTGTACTCATAGAGCACTGCGAGCTTCCAGAGCGCCATCGTGGTGTACCAGCGCAGCTGGGACAGGTCGCGGCCGGTGACCGCCGCGTACCGCTCGGCGAGCTCCTCCCGGGTGGGGTAGCCCTCCTCGAGGACCGCGGTGGCGAACGCGCCCGTGGGCGTCGGGCGCTCGCCCGGCACCGGCCACGAGGCCAGGAAGTAGCCGACGTCGAAGAGCGGGTCGCCCAGCGTGGCGAGCTCCCAGTCCAGCACGGCGACCACGCGGCCGGGGGCGTCCGGTCCGAGGATCACATTGCCGAGGCGGAAGTCGTTGTGCACCAGTGACTCCCCCGACTCCGGCGGAGCGTTCCGCTCGAGCCAGGCGTCGACCTCCGCGAAGGCCTCGGGCAGCGCGCCGTCGGCATAGGCAACCAGGCGGCGCATTCGCTTGAGGTGGCGCAGGTTGAACCCCTCCGGCCGCCCCATGTCCTCGAGCCCGGCGGTGCGCCAGTCCACCGCGTGCACCCGGGCCAACGCCTCGACGAGGCTCTCGCCGATTGCGCGGCGCTGGGCGGGGGTCGCCAACGGGTCCGGCGTACGGGTGGTGACCACCGAGCCCTCGACGTGGCTCATCACGTACAGCGGGCTGTCGATCACCTCTCCGGCCTCGGCCGTTGCCAGCACCTCGGGCACCGGCACGCCCGTGCCGGCGAGGCCGCGGAGCAGCCGGGCCTCGCGCAGCACGTCGTGGGCGCCCGGCGGCAGGGGCGGCGGGGGCGGGCGCCGGACGACGACCGACCGGCTCCCGCTGACCAGGTAGGTCAGGTTGGAGTGGCCGTCCCCGATCGGGCGCACGGTGAGCGGCCCGTCGACGATCCCGGCGAGGAACCGCTCCAGGACTCCCGCCGGCCAGCCGTCAGAAGATGCCACGCCGCCTGCTCTCCACGAGATGGCCCAGGTACTCCTGCGGCCAGTGCGTCTCCCACTGCCCCGCTCCGGGCTCGCCGTCGATCGTGGCGTCGCAGGCGGACTCCCAGATCTCGGTGCCCATCTTGTCCCCGGTGGGCAGCTTGACCAGGCCGAAGCGCTCGAAGACCACCTCGGTCCGACCTCCGGCGGTGTCGACGAGGGTGACCTCGAGCCGCTTCTGCGACATGTCGTCGTGGTAGGCGGCCTTCTGCTCGATGTGTGAGACGGGGATCGTCACGCCGTCCTTCAGCACCGAGCCCGCGAAGCCCCATTCGCCGCCCGCGATCCAGATCCAGCCGTTGATCGCGCGGCCGGAGTCGGTGTAGGCCACGAACCACTTCCAGTGGTGCGGCACGCCCCAGTCCCGGTTGCCCCAGGAGTGGTCACGGTGTCCCATCCGCCGGTCCCACTCGACGCGCCGGCCCGCCACCTCGAGGAAGCCGGACACGCGGCCGGTCTGCTCGAGCCGGTTCGCGGCGAACCACTCGGGCAGCCCGTCCGGGTTGGAGCGGTAGCTGAACGCGTCCTGGACCGCCTCGAAGCGGTACTCCAGCCGGACGTCCTCGCTCTCGTAGGTCACCTCGGCGGTGCGCCGCAGCTCGGGCTGGCGGATCGTCAAGCCCTCGAGGCGGAAGTCGTCGAGGTCCATGTCCTCGGGCACCCGGCCGCCGCCGAGGTCCAGCGCCAGGGGCTCGCTGTCCGGACCCCAGACCGACACGTTGAAGCCGGCCTTGCCATGCGCGGTCAGGAACAGGTAGACCTGCAGCCCGAGCCGCTCGTCGGGCATGATCATCTCGTAGAACAGCGAGTCCCGCATCCGGCCGCCGGGCTCAGCGGGCCAGTGCCGCAGGTC
Source organism: Pseudonocardia halophobica (assembly GCF_050948485.1). NCBI lineage: Bacteria > Bacillati > Actinomycetota > Actinomycetes > Pseudonocardiales > Pseudonocardiaceae > Pseudonocardia > Pseudonocardia halophobica. Next base: position 5,343,713 of record NZ_CP192046.1, read on the forward strand.
GTCCCGCGGGCCGAAGCCCGGGTCGGGGATGTGCACGTCGGCGAGTGTCATGGCTACTTCCCTGTGAAGCGGGGCGCGCGGCCCGCCTTGAAGGCCGCCAACGCCTCGGGCATGTCATCGGCGCGGGTCAGCAGTGACTGACCGCGGTTCTCCAGCTCGATCGCCGCCGCGTAGGACGAGATCTCTCGGTTGCGCAACAGCGCCCGCTTGGACATGCGGATGCCTCCGGGCGAGTTGCCCGAGATCGCCGTGGCGAGCGCGTCCGCCTCCGCGAAGAGCTCCTCGGCGGGCACCACGCGGTTGACCAGGCCGATCCGTGCCGCCTCCGCGGCCTCCACGATCCGGCCGGTGAAGCCGAGCTCGGCCGCGCGGCCGTAGCCCAGCAGCCGGGTCAGGACGTAGGAGGTGCCCAGCTCGCCGCACGACAGCCCGACGCGGACGAACGCGCAGGAGAGCTTGGCCGAGGGCGCGGCCAGCCGGATGTCCGCGGTCAGCGCGAGCGCGAGCCCGCCGCCGACGGCGGGCCCGTGGATCGCGGCGATGACGGGGAACGGGAGCTGCGCGATCGCCGCGAGCCCGCCCGTGGCGGTCTCCTGGAAGCGCAGGAAGTCCAGGGTCGGCATCTTCTGGATGCCGCCGACCTCCGCGAGGTCGAAGCCCGAGCAGAAGGCCTTCTCCCCCGCTCCGCGCAGGATCAGCGCCCGGGCCCCGCAGTCCCGCAGGGCCAGGGCGGCGTCGTTGAACTCGTGGAACATCGTCACGGTCTGCGAGTTCGCCCGCTCGGGCCGGTTCACCGTGAGCACGGCGACCCCGTCCTCGCGGAGCTCGACGACCAGGGTCTCCAGCTCGACGAGCGGCTGGGAGAGCGTGGCGGTCATCAGTTCCCCCGGAAGGACGGGGCGCGACCGGCGCGGAACGCCTCCAGCGCCTCCGACATGTCGCTGGTGCGGGTCAGCAGCGCCTGCCCCCGGTTCTCCAGCTCCAGGGCCGCGGCGTAGGACGTGACCTCCATGTTCGCGTGCAGCGCCCGCTTCGACAGCTGCACCCCGCCCGGCGAGTTGGCGCAGATCTGCTCGGCCATGGCCAGCGCCGCGGGCAGCAGCTCGTCCTCGGGGACGACCCGGTTCACCAGCCCGGTCTCCTCCGCCCTCGCGGCGTCCCACATCCCGGCGGTGTAGGCGAACTCGGCCGCCGCGGCGGGCCCCACCAGCCGGGGCAGCAGCCACGACGTGCCCAGGTCGCCCGCCGAGAGACCGATCTTGACGAAGGCCGCGTTGAACTTCGCCCGCGGCGAGGCCAGCCGGATGTCCGCGGCAAGGGCGAGCGCCAGCCCGCCGCCTGCCGCGGCGCCGTTGACCGCGGCGATCACGGGCACCCGGAGACTCCGGATCCCGGTCAGCGCACGGGCGGCGCTCTCCTGCAGGTCGAGCATGCCCAGCGCGCCCAGCCCGGCGAGCTTCTCGGCGTCCGCGAGGTCGTATCCCGCGCAGAACGCCTTGCCCGCACCGGTCACGATGACGACTCGCAGGCCTTCCTCGCGATCCAGCTCCCGTGCCGCGGTCTCGAGCTCCGCGAACATCGTCGCGGTCATCGCGTTGTACTTCTCCGGCCGGTCGAGGGTCAGCAGGACCACGCCCTCGCGCGGTCGCTCCAGCCGGAAGGTGGTCGGCGTCTGTGCCGTGGGGGCTGACATCGGAAGTCCTCTCGATCGGGCTCGGGCAGGGGTAGGCGGAACGCTCAGCGCGGAGCCCCGCCTGCGGCGGGGACCGGCTCTGCCACCAGCTCGACGATCCGGCGCGTGGCGTCCTCGATCTCCTCCGGCTGCAGTCCCCAGGGTGGTGCGGTGAGGTTCAGGTGGTCGAACGGTGCGGCGTGCCGCGCCGCCAGGCCCACCAGGTCGGCGGGCCTGCAGGCGATGGCCATGGCGTCGACCATGTCGTCGGTGACGGCGGCGGTCATGGCCGCGACGTCCCGCGCCTTGGCCGCGGCGCGGATCGTCTCCTGCGCGGCCGACCAGCCGTGCAGGGCGAACAGACGGTCGTAGACACGGGCGGCGGCGTACTGGGCGATCGCGAAGGCGGCCCGCGACCGGGCGGCCTCCTCGTCCTCGTCCACCGAGCAGATCCGGGTGCCGGACACGGCGACCCGCACGTCCCGGCCCGCCTCGGCGGCCCCGCGGGCGAGCTCGGGGCGCAGGATCTCCTCGACGTACTCCGCGGTCGTCATCGGGTGGCCGACGAGCCCGTCGGCGACCTTGCCCGCGGCGCGGACCATGCGCGGGTTGACGCCCGCGGTCCAGATCGGCAGCGGGTCCTGCACCGGCGCGGCGATGGGGATGGTCGGCTTGATCGCGAGGGAGTAGAAGCGGCCCTCGTGGGTCACCGGTCCCTCGTGCAGGCGCCAGAGCTTGCGCAGGACCTCGACGAGCTCCTCCATCCGCACCGCGGGCGCGGAGCCGTCCACCCCCATCCAGCTCTGCATCATCCCGGCGGTCCCGTTGCCAAGGCCGAGCACGAGCCGACCACCGCTGAGCTCGTCGAGGTCACGGGCCTCGGCGGCCAGGATCATCGGTGACCGCGCGGCGCCGTAGGCGATGTTGGACCCGATCCGGACCCGCTCCGTGGCCAGGGCGAGTGTCGCCATCGGCACGGTCGCGGAGCGGTTGTACAGCTCACTGACCCAGACCGCCGAGAAGCCCGCGGCCTCGGCCGCGCGCGCGAGGTCGCCCGCGCGGCGGAAGCGGTCCGGCCCATGTCCCGCCGTGAAGACGGTCAGCCCGTACCCGGTGTCCAGCATCGTCGCTCGTCCCTCCGGTCGATCAGGCGAACTTCGGGGCGCGCTTCTCCAGGAAGGCGGTGATGCCCTCGCGGGCCTCCCCGGTCTCGAAGAGCTCCTGGATCTGCTCCACCTCGTAGCGCTTGCCCTCGTCGAAGGGGCGGTCGAACGCGGCGTCGACCGTGCGGACCACGGCGGCGAGCGCGGGCCGCGACAGGCCGCTGAGCTGCCCGGCGAGCGCGAGCGCGGCCTCCTCGGCCTCACCGGCGGGCACGAGCCGGTCGACGAGCCCGATCGAGGCCGCCTCGTCCGCGGGCACCTGGCGCGCGGTGGCCATGATGTCGATGGCCCGGCCACGCCCGACCAGCCGCGGGAGCCGCTGCGTGCCGGCCGCGCCCGGGATGAGGCCCAGCCGGACCTCGGGCAGACCGTACTTCGCGTCGGCCCCGGACACACGCATGGTGCACGCCATGGCCAGCTCCAGACCGCCACCCAGAGCAACGCCCTCGACGGCGGCGATGCTGATCAGGTTCGCCGACGCGAGCCGCTCGACGGCGCCCCGCAGCCGGTCCCCGTACTCGGTGAAGGACTGCGCGTCCACGGTGCCCATGTGCTTGATGTCCGCGCCCGCGGCGAAGAAGCCGGTGATGGCGGAGGTCAGCACCAGCACCCGGCTGTCTCGGCGCTCCGCCTCGTCCAGCAGCGCGTTCAGCCCGTCGATGATGGGCGGGCCGAGCGCGTTGGCCGGCTTGCGGTCGATCCTCGCGACGAGGACACCCGTCCCGGCGTCCTCCCAGCTCACGACTGAGCTCATGGTTCGAAATCCTCTCAAGCCCGGCGCGGGAACGTGCTGAAGTCGGGGGTGCGCTTGGCCTTGTACGCCTCGCGGCCCTCCTGCGCCTCCTCGGTGGCGTAGAAGAGCAGGTTGGTGTCGTGGGCGAGCTGCTGGATGCCGGCGAGACCGTCCTCTGCGGCGTGGAAGCTCGCCTTGCACAGCCGTAGCGCCATCGGGGAGAGCTGGAGCATCCGGCGCGCCCACGCGACCGTCTCGGTCTCCAGCTCGGCGAGCGGGACGACGGTGTTGACCAGGCCCATCTCCTCGGCCTCGGCGGCGTCGTACTGCTCGCAGAGCAGCCAGAACTCCTTGGCGCGCTTCTGACCGACCTGTTGGGCCAGGAGCCCGGCGCCGAAGCCGCCGTCGAACGAGCCGACCTTGGGCCCGACCTGGCCGAAGCGCGCGTTGTCCGCGGCGATGGTCAGGTCGCAGGTCAGGTGCAGCACGTGCCCGCCGCCGATGGCGTAGCCGGCCACCATGGCGACCACGGGCTTGGGGAGCCTGCGGATCTGCACCTGCAGGTCCGTGACGTGAAAGCGGCCGACGCCGCCGGGCTCTTCGAGGTACCCGGTGTCGCCGCGGACCCGCTGGTCACCGCCGGAGCAGAACGCGTCCGGCCCCTCCCCCGTCAGCACGATCACGCCGATCGACCCGTCCTCGCGGGATCGGGTCAGGGCGTCGGAGATCTCTATCAAGGTCTGCGGGCGGAAGGCGTTGCGCACCTCCGGCCTGCAGATCGTGATCTTGGCGATGCCGTCGCCGGAGTGGTCGAGCCGGATGTCGGTGTAGCCCAGGGACTTCCCGACATCCGCCCACTCGACGGGCAGGCGCGGCCCACTGACGCGCATCAGGCCATCGTCAGGCCGCCGCTGACGGACAGCGTCTGGCCCGTGATGTAGCCGGCGGCGTCCGAGGCGAAGAAGGCGACCGCGGCCGCCACGTCCTCGGGCCGGGCGAGGCGCTTCATCGGGACCGCGCGGGTCATCCCGCCGATGACCTTGTCCGCCTCCTGGCCCGAGGCGTCCGCGAACTTGCGCAGCGCCGGGGTGTCGGTCGGGCCGGGGCACACCGTGTTCGCGGTGACGCCCTTCGTCGCGACCTCACGGGCCAGGGTCTTGGTGAACGCGATCGTGCCGCCCTTGGCGCCGGAGTAGACGGCCTCCAGCGAGGAGCCGACCCGGCCGGCGTCCGACCCGATGTTGATCACGCGGCCGAAGCCGCGCTCGACCATGCCCGGCACCACGGCGTGGGTCACGCGGAGCATGCCCTTGAAGTTGATGTCGAGGATGCGGTCCCAGAAGTCCTCGGTGGTCTTCAGGAACGGCATGAAGTCGTCCCAGCCCGCGTTGTTCACCGCGATCTCGATGGGGCCGAGCTCGTCGGTCACCGTCTTGACGGCGGCCTGCACGGCGCCGGTGTCGGTCACGTCGGCCTGCACGGCGACCGCGGTGCCGCCCGTGTCGACGATGGACTTCGCTGTCGCCTGGGCGACCTCCAGGTTCAGGTCGACGACGGCGACCTTGAAGCCGTGCCCACCCAGGGTGGTGGCGATGCCCTGGCCGATGCCCTGGGCGCCGCCGGTGACGAACGCGGTGCGGTTGCTCATTGGTCCTCTTCCTCGGGGATGTCAGACGGCGGGGGTGGTCAGGCGTCCTGCAGGTGCCACTCGATGGGCCCGGCGACCAGCGAGTGGCTGGTCAGCGTGCGCCCCAGCACCCGCTGGGCCTCGCGAGCGGCCTCGATGACCTTCGGCAGGTCGACCCCGGTCTCCACGCCCATCTCGTGGAACATGCTCACCAGGTCCTCGGTGGCGATGTTGCCGGTGGAGCCCTTGGGCACCGGGCAGCCGCCGAGCTCGCCGAAGCTGGACTCGAAGCTGGTACACCCCGCCTCGAGCGCGGCGTAGGCGTTGGCGAGGCCCTGGCCGCGGGTGTTGTGGAAGTGCGCGGTGACCTCGACGCCGGGGAGCCGTTCGAGGGCCGCGGCGAAGAACTCGCGGGCGTAGGCCGGGTTGCACATCCCGGTGGTGTCCCCGAAGCCGATCTCGGTGGCGCCCGCCTCGGCGAAGCGCTCGGCGAGGTCCAGCACCCGGCCGAGCTCGACCTTCCCCTCGTACGGGCAGCCGAACGAGGTGGCCACCACGGCCGCGCAGTTCAGGCCCTCGGCCCGGATCCGCTTCGCCATCGCGTCGTTGTCCGCCATCGTCTCGTCGACGGTGCGGTTGACGTTCTTCTTGTTGTGCGTCTCCGAGGCCGACACGAAGATGGCCGCCTCGTGGAACCGGTCCCGCACCTTCAGAGCGTTGTCCAGCCCGCGGCTGTTGGGGATCAGCACCATCAGCTTCACGTGGTCGGGCACGTCGATCCGGCTGAGCACCTCGACGCCGTCCGCCAGCTGTGGGATGACGTCGGGCCGGACGAAGCTGGCCACCTCGATGCGCTCGAAGCCTGCTCGGGCCAGCGCCTCGATCAGCCGGATCTTGTCGTCGGTCGCGATGCGCTCGGGCTCGTTCTGGAAGCCGTCGCGCGGCCCGACCTCGCGGATGTGGACCCTGGTCATGACACCTCCTGAAGTGCTCTGGTGAGGGCGTCTCGGTGCTCGGGGGCGGCGACGGCGACGAGCCGCGCGCCGTACTCGTCGTGCGGGCAGCCGCGCAGCCATGCCTTGCCATGCTCCGTGACGACGACGTCGACGTCCGCCCGCCCGGTGCTCACCGGCCCGTGCAGCCGGGGAACGATGGTCGAGGAGCCGCCGGCGGTGGCCCGCAGCGCGATGATCGACAGTGCGCCGGTACGAGCGGCGGCGCCGGAGAAGTCTGCCTGGCCGCCGATCCCACCGAGGTAGCGTCCTCCGATCGCCTCGCCGTTGACCTGCCCGGAGAGGTCCACCTCGATGGCCGAGTTGATCGCGACGAGGCTGCGCAGCCGGGCGAGCACACCGGGGTCGTGGGTGTAGCTCGCGGGGCGGAACACCACCGGAAGCTGCCCGAGCCGGGCGTAGAGCTCCGCCGACCCGATGGCGGTGCCGGTGACGAGCAGGCCCTCGTCGATCTCCTTGCGCCGCCCCGTGAGCACGCCCTTCTCCACCAGCCGCAGCACGCCGTCCGTGAGCATGCCGGAGTGGAAGCCGAGATCCCGGTGGCCCGCGAGCCCGTCCATGATCGCCGTGGGCAGGGCGCCGACGCCCATCTGCACGGTGTCCCCGTCCTGCACCAGCTCGGCGACGCGGGCGGCGATCGCCTCGTCGACGGAGTCCGGCGCCCGGTCCGGGGCCGGCGGCACAGGCCTGTCCGTCTCGATCGTCGCCGCGAAGCGGTCCAGGGGGATGCCGGGTGTACCCGTGGTCGCGGGCATCCGGTGGTTGATCTCGCCGATCAGCACTCGGCTGTGCCGTACGGCGTCACCGGCGTAGTCCACACCGATACCCAGCGAGCAGACGCCGTCCGTCCCGGGCGGCGAGACCTGGACCAGGCCTACGTCTCCGGGCAGCACCCGCTCGGCGAACAAGCGCGGGAGAACGGAGTAGTGAGCCGGTACCACCTGCAGCCCGCGGGCCTTGCGTAGCTCCCCCATCGCCCCGTACGAGACGAGGGTGACCTCCGGTGGGACCGCTCGCAGCCGCCGGTTGAAGCTCAGCCCGCTGAACGCGCGGATCGGCCCGATCTCGGCGACCTGGTCGAGCAGCGCGTCGACCAGCGGAGTCGCCTCGGCACCGGCCTGGCTCCACCAGACGCCACTGCCGGCTCGGACGTGCGCACGGAGGTCGATCACGATCAGACTCGCTGCACCAGGGTCGCCGTGCCGAGACCGCCACCGCAGCACATGGTGACCAGGCCGAGCTCGACGTCGCGGCGCTCCATCTCGGCGACGATCGTGGCCAGCAGCCGCCCGCCGGTCGCGCCGACGGGGTGGCCGAGGGCGATGGCACCACCGTTGACGTTCACCCGGTCCATGTCCGGCTTCAGCTCGCGCTGCCACGCCAGCACCACGGACGAGAACGCCTCGTTGACCTCGAACAGGTCGATGTCGCCGATGGACAGCCCGTTGCGCTCCAGGATCTTGTGCGTGGCGGGGATGGGACCGGTCAACATGATCACCGGGTCCACGCCCACGGTGGTCTGGTCGAGGATCTTGGCGCGCGGGGTCAGCCCGTGGGTGTCCACGGCCTCGCGCGAGGCGACCAGCACACCGGCGGCGCCGTCGCAGATCGGGGAGGACGTGCCCGCGGTGATCCGGCCGTTCTCCTTGCGGAACACCGTCTTCAGCCCGCCCAGGGTCTCGGCGGTCGTGCCGGGCCGAACGGTCTGGTCGCTATGGCGGACCTCCCCGTCGAGCTCCCAGTCGATCAGCTCGGCGTCGAACCGGCCGGCCTCGATCGCCGTGGCCGCGAGCGCGTGGGAGCGTGCGGCGAACTCGTCCATCTCCTCGCGGGAGAGGTCCCAGCGCTCGGCGATCAGCTCTGCGCTCTCGCCCTGGGGCACGAAGTCGTACTGCTCCCACATCCGCGCGGTCCACGGGTCGCCGTAGAACTCGGAGATCTTCGCGGGCGAGTTCATCGGCACGTGGCCCATGTGCTCGACCCCGGCCGCGATGACGACGTCGTGCACGCCGGAGGCGACCAGCGAGGCCGCCATCTCGCTCGCGGTCTGCGCGGAGCCACACCGGCGGTCCAGCACGACGGCGGGCACCTCGGGCGGGTAGCCCTCCTGCAGCCAGGCGTTGCGCCCGATGTTGCGGGACTGCTCGCCGAAGGGCGCCGTGCAGCCGACCACCAAGTCCTCGACGACACCCGGTGCGATCTCGGCGCGGCCCAGCAGGTCGCGGTAGACCGCACCGAGGAGATCGTTGGGGTGGGTGTCGCGGAACCAGCCCTTCTCCGGGTGCGACTTGCCGAACGGGGTGCGCGCACCCTCGACGAGGAAGACGTCCCTACCGTGGAGTGGCATCTCAGATCACCGTCCCGCCGTCGACCGGGAGCACCTGGCCGGTGATGTAGCCCGCCGCGGCCGAGGCGAGGAACACGAAGCTCGCCGCGATCTCGTCCGGGAAGGCCCAGCGCTGCAACGGGATCCGCTCGAGCGTCTTCTGCGCGAGCTTCTCGTTGCTTCGGATGTTCTCGGTCATGGCGGTGGCCGCCAGCGGGGCCAGCGCGTTCACCGTGACCTGCTTGCGGGCCAGCTCCCTGGCCAGCGACTTGGTCAGGCCGATGATCCCGGCCTTCGCCGCGCCGTAGTTCGCCTGGCCGATCGTGCCGACCAGCCCCGCGGCGGAGGTGACGTTGAGGATGCGACCCGAGCCGTCCGTCGCCAGGAAGGGCAGCACCGCCTGGGAGACGGTGAACGAGCCCATCAGGTGGATCTCGACGATCCGCCGGAAGGCGTCCTCGGTGAGCTTCGGGAACATCGCGGGCGCGATGGCCCCGGCGTTGTTCACGACGATGTGCAGGGTGCCCCCCGCGAGGTCGGCGGCCTTCGCCGCGGCCGTGTCCGCGGCGGCCCGGTCCCGCACGTCGAGCACCTGGCTGTCCGCCGTGCCCCCGGCCTCGACGATCTGCTTGGCGACGACGCGGGCGGCGTCCTCGTTCACGTCCGTGACCAGGACCGCGGCCCCGGCCTTCGCGAACGCCTTCGCCACCGCCGCGCCGATCCCGCCACCGGCGCCGGTGACGACGGCGGACCGCCCGTCCAACGAGAAGACGTCCAACGCCGGCATGTCAGTAGCTCCTCGGCAGGCCCAGCACGTGCGAGCCCAGGTAGTTGAGCACCATCTCCTGCGAGAGCGGTGCGATCTTGAGCAGGCGGGCCTCGCGGAAGTACCGGGCGACGTTGTACTCCTCGGAGTAGCCCATGCCACCGTGCGTCTGCAGCGCGCGGTCCGCGGCCTGGAACCCGGCGTCGGCACACAGGTACTTCGCCGTGTTGGCCTCGCGACCGCACGGGAGGCCCTTGTCGTATGCCCACGTCGCCTTGCGCAACACGAGCTCCGCCGCGTCGAGGCGGGCGAGCGAGTCCGCGAGCGGGAACTGCAGCCCCTGGTTCATCCCGATCGGGCGCCCGAACACCTCGCGCTGGTTGCCGTAGGTCACCGCGCGGTCCAGCGCGACCCGACCCAGGCCCAGCGCCTCGGCGGCCACGAGCATCCGCTCGGGGTTAAGACCGTCGAGGATGTACTTGAAGCCCTTGCCCTCCTCGCCGACGCGGTCCTCGACGGGGACCATCAGGTCGTCGATGAAGAGCTCGTTCGACGTGACGGCGTTGCGGCCCATCTTCGGGATCGGCCGAATGTCGATCTTGGAGCGATCCAGGTCGGTGAGGAACAGCGTCATGCCGTCCGTCTTCTTGGCGACCTCGTCCACCTTCTGGGTGCGTGTCAGCAGCAGGACCTTCTCCGACTCGACGGCCTTGGAGATCCACACTTTTCGCCCGTTGACGCGGTAGTGATCACCCTCGCGCTTGGCGAACGTGGTGATCCGGGTCGTGTCCAACCCCGCGCCCGGCTCGGTCACGCCGAAGCAGACGTGGAGCGAGCCGTCGACGATCCGCGGCAAGGTGCGCTTCTTGAGCTCTTCAGATCCGTGCTTGATCACCGGGTGCATCCCGAAGATCGACAGGTGGATGGCGCTGGCCGCGTTCATCCCGCCGCCGGACTTGGCGACCTCCTCGATCAGGATGGACGCCTCGGTGATGCCGAAGCCGTGCCCGCCGTACTCCTCGGGCGTGGTGATGCCGAGCCAGCCGCCCGTCGCCAGCGCGTCGTAGAACTCCGTCGGGAAGACCTTGTCCCTGTCGTGTTCCATCCAGTACTGATCGTCGAACTTGCCTGCCAGGTCACGAACCGCGTCCCGGATCGTCACCTGGTCCTCGGTGAGCTCGAAGTCCACCGCACACCTCCTCGGACCACGTCGTCTCGTCGCGGTCGATCGTAACAAAGGACTGACCAAAAGTACCGCCAGCATGGCCCGTGTGAAAGGTCATACCGAAAGCAGGCTCAGCCCTGCCGCATGTGCAAGGACTCATTCACGCTGAGCACCTCGCGATAGCCATCCGGTTCCACGAGGACCCGGGTGACCGAACAGTGATCGGGGGTCAGGAACATCGGGCCCGCCGTCCTCAGCACATGAGCGAGATATGCGCTGATCACGCCCCCGTGACAGACGATGGCAGCCCGGTCGACCGCCGTCGTGGCGACTTCCTCCACACCTGCCCGCACCCGCTCGGAGAACGCAGCCGGGTCATACCGATTGGTTCCCCATCGGCCTGCGTTCATCTCCGCGTACGCATCACGTCGCCTCGGGAAGTCCTCGACCCCTGTGCCGTACGTCGTCCACCCCAGGTCGAGCTCACACAGGCGCACGTCCGTCCGCAGATCCAGACCCAGCGCCTGCACGACGGGCTCGGCGGTCTGCCGAGCCCGGCGCATGGTGCTCGACACCACCGCGTCGACCAGCCCGAAGGTGCCAGCCGCGACGGCCTTGGCCAACGACCGGGCCTGCTCCTCCCCGCCCGCGGTCAGCGGCGGGTCGGCGGGCTCCGTACCGCCGTGGACATGTTCGGGCTGGGCGTGTCGAACAAGCAGCAGCTCCATCGGCGCTCAGCCCTGCGTGGCAGGCAGCAGCGCCAGACCGTCGGCGATCCGGTCGTTCCACACACCGGGCGACCCGAAGAGCTCCGCGTCGAGCTTCGCCCGCTTGTAGAAGATCTGCAGGTCATGCTCCCACGTGTAACCGATCGCACCATGCAGGGTCAGTGCGGTGTCCGCGGCCGCAGCGGCGGCCGCGGACACCTGGGCCTTCGCCGCCGCCGCGTGCAGCGCCGCGTCCCTGTGCCCCGACTCCACCGAAGCGGCGGCGAGGTAGACGATGGAGCGGCCGGCCTCGACCTTGACCAGCATCTCGGCCGCGGCGTGCTTGACGGCCTGGAAGGACCCGATCGGCACGCCGAACTGCTTGCGCTGCTGCACGTACTCCACGGTGGTGTCGAGCATCTGCTCCATGACGCCCAACGAGTCCGCTGACACCAGAACGGCAGCGCGCAGCGCCGCGGCGTCCAGAACGGCTGGCACGTCGTCCGTCGGGATCGCGGTCCCGACAGCGCCGTCGAGCTCGACGTCCGCCACCGTGCGGCTGCGGTCGGTCAGCGCCCGGCCGAGGAGCACGACCCCGGGCTGGTCCACCTCCACCAGCTGCAGCACGACTCCGTGACCCCTGGCAACGGGGACGACCAGGCGCCGCGCCCGGTCGGCCGCCAGCACGGCGGAGATCCGGCCGACAAGCCGGCCCTCGTGCACGCCGACTCCGGTGGCGATTCCCGGCACGGCGTCGGCGGGGACGCCGAGGACGGTGGTGACGCCGTCCGCGAGCAGCGCCTTCGCCGCCTCCGGTGTCCCGGCGAGGGTGGGCAGGGCCAGCATCGAGCCAAGCCACGCGCCCGCGGGCGCCGACCGGCGCCCAAGCTCCTCCGCTGCGAGGGCGAGTTCGACCAGCCCGCCGCCCTCGCCGCCGAGGTCCTCCGGCGACCCCACGCCGAACCAGCCGTCGCCGACGAACCGCTCCTCGAAGGCGGTGAGCTCGCCGCTGTCCAACCAGCCGCGGAGCGTTTCGCTCGTGCACGTCTCGCCCAACCAGTCGGCCAGGACGGTGCGGAAGTCGGCCTGCTCCTCGGAGAGTTCCCAGCGCATTCCAGTGCTCCTACTCGACTCGCGGGCGCGGCATCGGTGCTGCACCCACCTTCGCGATGCTAGATTGGGTCAGACCTTTAGACCACGAAAGGAGGGCCTCGTGTCCACCGACCGATCGGCCATCCGGCTCTCCCCCATGGAGGTCCCCAAGGCCTCCGATGTCCTGGCGAACGAGTTGCGCGAGCGAATCCTGTCCGGTGAGTACCCCGAGGGCACCCCGCTCCCACCCGAGCGCGAACTCGTCGTGCAGACGCGGATGAGCCGCACGACCGTCCGGGAGGCCCTGCGAATCCTCGAGGTCCAAGGCCTGATCCGGATCAAGGCGGGCCGCGCCGGTGGCGCCTTCGTGCAGAAGCCCGGCGAGGAGTCCGTGGCCAGTTCCCTGGAGCTGCTCATCCGCGGCAGACAGCTCCGCCTGGCCTCGGTGCACCAGACCCGCGAGGCCATCGAGCCCTCCTGCGCGCGGCTCGCCGCCCTGAACCGGACGACCGGTGACCTCGCCCGCCTGGAGTCCACCAACGAGGCCATCGCGGTGAGCGTCGATCTCGAGGACTTCCTGCGCGCCAACGTGGACTGGCACGTCGCCGTGGCCACGGCCAGCCACAACGAGATCCTCACCGGCATCATGATGGCCCTGTCCCGAGCCATCTACACGGTGACGAACAACGAGGGTTTCGTGAACGACGAGGTCCGCGACATCACCGTGCGTGCGCACCGCTCGGTCACCCGCGCGATCAAGGAGCGCGACGCCGAGGCCGCGGTCCGCCGGATGGCCCGCCACGTGCACTCCTACGCCACTGCCGCCCTCGAGGTCGAGGACCGGACGACCGTCTCGGTTCCCGAGGAGGACTAGCGTCCGGGCGACGGCCGCCCCGGGGGAGACGGTCACCCGGATCGCCCCACAGCCAGTCGGATCACATGCAGGGCCTGAGGGTTCTCCGCCCCGGACAGGTCCCCCGGGTCCTCCCCCAGCGCCGCCGCCCGCACGGCGCGGCGCATGATCTTCGCCGAACGGGTCTTGGGCAGCTCGGGCACCTGGCGGAGCAGGCTCGGGGCGAAGGGCTTGCCCAGTTCCTCCCCCACCCGGCGGCGCAGCTCCTCGCCGACCTCCTCGGCGCGGTCCGCCTCAGCCTGGGCGACGCCGGCGCGCGGGACCCAGAACGCCCACACCGCCTCGCCCTTCTTCGGGTCCGGCACACCGACGACGGCGGCCTCGGCGACCGCAGGGTGCGCAATCAGCACGGCCTCGACCTCGGCGGGCGCCAGCCGCTTGCCCGCCACGTTCATGACGTCGTCGGAGCGGCCGCGCAGGAACCACTGTCCGTCCGCGTCGATCACCGCGTGGTCGCCGTGGCGCCACAGCCCGGGGAACGTCGACCAGTAGGCCTCGAGGTAGCGCTCCCGGTCCCGCCAGATCCCGCGGGTCATGGCGGGCCAGGGCTGCCTGCAGACCAGCTCGCCGACCTCGCCCCGCACGGGCTCTCCCGCCGCGTTCACGACGTCGACGTCCATGCCCAGCGACGGCCCGCCCAGCGAGCAGCTCGCGATCGGCTCGACGGGGTAGGGCGCGAGGAACGAGCCGCCGACCTCGGTGCCGCCGGAGAAGTTGATGATCGGGACCCGGCCGCCGAAGACGTCGCTGGCCAGCCAGTCGTAGGACTCCGGGTCCCACGGCTCGCCCGTCGATCCCAGCGTGTGCACCGACGACAGGTCGAACTCGCCCAGCTGGGCGGCGTCGATGGTGCGGATGGTGCGGATCAGCGTGGGCGAGACCCCGAGCATGGTGACCCGGTGCCGCTCCGCAAGCCGCCAGAGCCTACTCAGGTCCGGCACGTCCGGCGAGCCCTCGTAGAGCACCAGCGCGGCGCCGTTGGCGTGCGTGCCCACAATGGACAGCGGGCCCATGATCCAGCCCATGTCGGTTATCCAGCAGAACACCCCGCCGGGACCGACGTCGAAGGAGTACGCCACCTCGCTGGCGGTCTTGACCAGGAAGCCGGCGTGCGTGTGCACGGCGCCCTTGGGCTTGCCGGTGGTGCCGGACGTGTACGCCAGTAGGAGGGTGTCCGTGGCGGCCATGGGCTCGGCCGGGCCGGACTCCGGCTCGCGCTCGAGCAGGGTGGTCCACGCCGTCTCCCCGTCCCCAGGGGTACCGACGACGACCACGTGCTCGACCGACGGGCTCTGCCCCACGGCCTCGCGGATAGCGGGCAGCATGGCGACCGTGCGGGCGCGCCGCACCGTCGACTCCGCCACGACGACCGCGCGGACCTCTGCGTCGGCGAGCCGGGAGGCGATGGCACCAGGGGCGAATCCGGAGAACAGCGGCACCAGTACGGCCCCGATGCGCGCGGCCGCGTAGAAGGCGACCACCGCCTCGGAGACCATGGGCAGGTACAGCGCCACCGCGTCCCCGCGACCGATCCCGAGCCCTCGTAGACCCGCGCTGACGCGCCGGACGCGCTCGTCGAGCTCGGCGAAGGTCAGCGAGTCGACCGACCCGTCCTCCGCTTCGTGCACGACGGCAGTCCGGTCCCGGGAGGCCGGGTCCTCGGCCCACCGCGCCAGCGCGGCGTCGGCGACGTTCAGCTCCCCGCCGACGAACCAGTCCGGGTCCTCCGCGCCGCGCGACACGTCGAGCACCTGGTGGTAGCTGCGGAAGAACCGCAGACCGAGGTCGGCGACCACGGCGTCCCAGTACCAGGTGACGTCGGCGGTGGACCGCGTGCGCAGATCCTCGATGCCGTCGATGCCGTGCGTGCGGGCGAACCGGGCCACCCGGGCCTCGGCCAGGTACTTCGGTCCGGGTTGCCAGACGTAGGCGCCGGGGGTGGACACCGAGGGCATCGTCAGCTCCTTGGCAGGCCGAGCATCCGCTCGGCCACGATGTTGCGCTGGATGAAGGTCGACCCGCCGGCGATCGCCGTGCCACGGGCCTGGTAGGCGAGCCGCTGCCACCGGCTCTCCGCGGGCGTCTGCTCCTCCGGCGCGAGCTGGCCGCCCAGCGGCGAGAGGGACTGGCGGAAGTCCGCGAGGTCCTCCACCAGCGGGCAGAAGAACAGCTTGCCGATCGAGGTGACGGGGCCGGGGGGGCCGCCGTCCGCGGCGATGGTCAGCACCCGTTGTCCGATGGCCTGGTGCACGAGCGCCCGTCCGTATAGGTCCGCGACCCTGCGCCGGATGGTGGGGTCAGCGCCCAGCGCCGAGCCCGTGGCGTCGGTCATGCCGCGGATCTGGTCGACGATGTCGTCCACGGCCCGCTTGGTGTTGACCCGGCCAGTCGCGATGCCGACCCGCTCGAACGCGAGCGTGGCCATGGTGACCTTCCAGCCCCCGTTGACCTCGCCGAGGACTGCCTCGTCCGGGACGAAGACGTCGTCGAGGAACACCTCGTTGAACTCGGCCTCGCCGAGCATGTGCGCGAGCGGGCGAACGGTCACGCCCTGGCTCTGCAGCGGCAGCAGGAAGTACGTGATGCCCTTGTGCCGCGGGAGGTCCGAGCCGCCGGTGCGGGCGAGTAGGATCGCATTACTCGCCAGGTGCGCCCGGCTCGTCCAGATCTTCTGGCCGGTGATCCGCCACCCGCCGTCGATCTTGATCGCCTTGGTGCGCAGGGAGGCCAAGTCCGAGCCGGACTCCGGCTCCGAGAACAGCTGGCACCACAGCTCGTCGCCGGTCAGGATCGGCCGCAGGTACCGCTCCTTCTGCTCGGGGGTGCCGAACGCGATGATCGTGGGCCCCGCGAAGTCCTCGCCGACTGTATTGAGCCGCTCGGGCGCACCGGCACGGTCCGCCTCGTCGGTGAACACCGCACGGATCTTGGCGTCGGCCCCCTGGCCTCCGTACTCCTGCGGCCAAGACATCCCGGCGTACCCGCCGTCGAACAGCATCCGCTGCCACTGCCGCCAGAACGGCAGCTTGTCGGCCAACTCGACCGGCTCGGGCCACGGGAGGTGCGGCAGAGACTCGGCGAGCCAGGCCCGCACCCGGGCGCGGAAGTCCGCCTCCTCCGGGGAGTCTGCGAGGTCCATGGAAGCTCCTTCTTCGGTCGCACCCCGATAATATGCTATCGGTCAGACCAAAATCCAGGATAGTCGGATCACACGTGTTTGAGGACGGCTCGGGCCCGCGACCAGACGATCGCGGGCCCGAATGCGTACGCCGGGAGCGCCTCAGTGACCGTCTGCGGCGTCCCGCTCCCGACCCAGGGTCAGCAGCAGGTCCTCGTGCAGCTCCATCCACACGTCGTGGTAGGAGTGGCTCATCGGCCGCGCGAACGCGGCCTGGTCGCCATCGCGGACCCGCTCCAGGGCCGCGGCGAACCGCTCCCCGTAGCGGGCGAACCGCGGCGAGACCGACACCGCGGGCGCCAGCGCCGCGACCGCAGCCTCGTGGACCTCGACCAGCTCGGTCACGACCGATGCGTCGTAGGCTTCGTCGGAGTGGTCGTTCGGCTGCTGGTCACCGCCCGGCCCGGTGCGGACCTGCCAGCGCGTGCAGACCTCCTTGAACCGCACGTTGACCGGGAGGAAGGCGTCGTAGGCGGCACTGATGCCGGTCCGCTCCTCGTCGGTGACGGCGGAGGCGACCAGCGCCGGGTGGGCCTCGCGACCCTCCTTGGTCAGGGCGTAGCCGCCAACCCGACCGGTGCGGAGCTTGACGAGCTCCTCGGCGGTCAGCTCGTCGAGCACCGGGGCAAGGTCGGAACGTCCGGTGATCTCGGCGAGGTCGTCGGCGCTGGCGAGGCCCTTCACCTTCAGCGTGTGCACCACGAGGAATCGCTCGGTGTCGGCCATCGTCGGCCTCCTCTCAGGACAGGTGTCGATCCCGGCCCGGTCAGGACTGGGCGGACAGCTCGACCTCGCGGTCGACGGTCAGCTGGCTGGCGTCGGCCTCCTCGGTCTCGCTGTGGTGGGCGAGGTAGGCGGGCGGCCACGCCATCTCGATGTAGGCGGCGCCGGCCACACCGTCGATCTCGCCGTGCATGGACGCCTCGTGCAGCGTGAGGTGCGGGCTTACGGGCCAGTGCAGGTCGGCGCCATGCCAGGTGCGGATTCGGGTGGTCCGGCCGTCCTCGTCGGTGATCGTGCCGTCCAGTTTCTGCTGCATGACCTGGCCGTCGAACTCCACGTCGATGTCGTAGTCGGTGATCACCGAGGTCAGCCCGTCGCGGTGGACATAGCCGTGCAGCGTGGTCTTGCCGAAGTACTGCAACTCCATGAGGTGGATCGACGCGTCCGGCGCCATGATGTTCCACCACTTCCAGTGCGTGGGTCCGCCCCAGTCGCGGGTGCCCCAGGAGTGGTCGCGGTGGCCGAAGGTGTCGAACTCGTGGCGCACACCGTCGAGGACGAGCGAGCCGACGACCCGCCCGCCTTGCTCGCTGCGGTCGTCCGCGAGCCACGACGGGCAGCCGCCGGGGTGCCGCACGAACGCGAACGGCGGGTTGATGCCCCTGAACTCGTACTCCAGCGAGATCCGCTCGCCGGCGAACTTGAGGTGGGTCGACATGGCGTCGCGCGTTGCGTTCAGCGTGATCTTGCCGACGCGCCAGTCCTCGAAGCCCATGGAGTCCGGCACGAGGATGCCGTCCGAGGCCTCGGACACGGTCTGCTCGACGCCCGGGCCGTAGACGACGGCCATCGAGCCGGCTCGCCCCTTGCCGTCCTTGCCCGCGGCATGGACCCAGGTGTAGACGATGATGCCGAGCCCGAGCTCCGGCAACGGCAGCAGGTAGGCCAGCGACTCGCGGACGTTCTCGTTCGCGGTGTCGGAGTAGAAGATGTGGCGGTCCTCGCCACCGTGCTCCAGTGGGATGAAGGGCATGCCGGACTTATTCTCCGATCGCGGTCTGGTCGGTCTTGCGCTGCGCGGCGGACTCCAGGCGGTGCTGGACGAACTCCGGCACCCAGCCCTCCTCGATGTGGATGAGGCCGGGCTTGCCCGCGACGGTGCAGCGGCTCGCCGCGTCCCTCGACACGAGCCCGCCGGCGGGCCACACGATGAGCGAGGTCCGGTTGCCCGTCTCGATCTCGGTGGAGCGGCCCTTCTCGTCGGTCAGCACGAAGCGGGCCGACGTGTAGGCGTAGAACTCGTCGTCACGCTGCACGTCGTGCTCGATCGACACCACCGGCGACTGCTCGCCGTCGCGGTGCACGTAGCCGAGCTCCCACTCGGCGTCCATCGCGAGGCCGTGCATGAAGTTGACCGCGACGTCGCCGGCGTCCGACTGGACGTTGACCCACTTGTAGTGGTGGAACGCCGTCCAGTCGCGGGTGCCCCACGAGTGGTCCCTGTGGCCGGTGGTGTCGAAGTCGACCCGTCGGTCACCGATCGTCAGCGAGCCGCGGACGCGGCCGCACTGCTCGAGGCGGTCGTCGGCGAGGAAGCCCGGGCAGCCGTCGGCGTTGTCGTGGTAGCTGAAGGCCTCATTGATGGCCTCGAAGTGGTAGTCGAGCGAGACGCCGTCCTGCTCGAAGGTGACACGGGCGTCCTTGTGCGGCTCGCCGTGCTGCACGCGCATCGGCCCGACCTGCCAGTCGGTGAAGTCGGCCTTCGGGTCCATCGCGACGCCGCTGGTGACGTGGTGGACGAGGCGCTCGTCGTCCTCACCGAAGACGGTGATCATCGAGCTCGCCACTCCCTCGCCGTCCACCCAGGTGTAGGCGATCATGCCGAGGTTCTCCTCGGGCAGGAACAGCAGGAAGATCAGGCTCTCCCGGGCCAGCGGCCCGGGGGCCAGGATGTGCCTGCGGTCGTCCGCTGCGGTCAGCATCTCGTGTCCTCTCCGTATGGCCGCGGCGCCGTGCGGGACGCCGCGGCGGGGCCGGCCCCGGGGATGGGGCCGGCCCACCGTGCAGGTGTGTCTCGACCCGGAATCAGGCCGAAGGGTTCCGCAGGGGCGGGAAGCCCTTGCCCATCAAGAAGACGGGGGCCAGGATCTCGGCCGCTCGGCCGCCCGTCAGGATCGGCCAGGCACGTTCGGTGGCCTCGCTGAGGTCGTCGAAGCCGTTCGCCAGGATGTCGTTCCACGCGCCGGCGCGGTAGGCGAGCGGCCGCATGAACTCGTGCGAGTACATGCGCACGCCGTTGCGGATCTTCTCGTCCCGGCTCAGCGTCGCCAGGATCTTGTACATCTTCAGCACACCCGCCTGGCAGGTGTCGATGATCCGCTTCATCTCGTCGTGCCCGACCTGGCGGATCTCGGACATCGGGGTGTCGATCGTGTCCCGAGCGAAGACGGCGACCCGGTCCAGGCTCTTCAGGTAGTCCTGCGGCTTGGTGAAGGTCGTCCCGATGTCGTTGATCTTGATGTCGATCGGATCCGGGCGGAAGCAGAGCACCTCGGTCAGGGCGTAGGGCATGCCCTCGCCGATGTGGGACCACTCGAAGCCGGTCTCGTAGAGGAAGTGGTCCCGGACCAGCGCGAAGCCGCCGTCCGGCAGCGGGTAGGGCCCCGTGTCGCCCATGCCCAGGCGGGTGTCGTAGTGCATCAGGAAGCCGAAGAGCTCCGTGGTGCCGTTGAAGCGGCGGAAGAACTTCCGCTCCTCGTCGTCCTCGAAGGGCTTCGCAGCCTCCAGCAGCGGCTGCAGCACGTCGTCCTCGAGTACGGGCAGCGCGAACCCGCGGCCCGAGGCCAGGCCAGGCCCGTCGCCCCACGTCCCATGCCATGTACGACGCGCGAACTGGATGCAGTCCTGGATGTCGTCCCGGCGGACGGTCGGGTCGAGCTGCTCGAGCGACACGCAGACGCCGCGGCCGAGCATCGCCATGAGCGCGCTCGCGTAGTTGCGGATGTGGTTGACCTTCGTGCCGATCTCGCGGCGCGGGACGCGCCCGAGCTCGATCAGGCCGTCGACGCCCACCTTGTCGGTGATCAGCCGCATCGCGTCGGGGTTGACGCTCCACTGCTGGACGAACGACAGGGTCTCGTACTCCTGTCGCGGGATCAGGCCCGACTCACCCTCGGTCGACCGGGTGGCGATGAGCTCCCAGAGGTTCCACGACATGTAGTCGAACCAGCTCTGGATCTGCTCGTCGGTCAGCTTGTCCGGACGGATGTCCTCCGCTGTCGTATCGACGAAGGGGGATGGGTCTCGACGGCGCATCTCCTGGTCCCCGGCGGGACCGCCGGGCACCTCCGCCATGTACTTCTCGACGAACTTCATGAAGTCATCGGCTTCGGACATCGCTGCTCCTTCGACGGTGAAAGATGGCTACGGCTGCTCAGGACTCGACTGAGAGCGCTCTGACGGGACACGCCGACACCGCGCGGAGCACACTCTCCCGCGAGTCGTCCGACGGGTTCTCGTCCAGCTCGAGCTCGCCGTCGTCGTTGATCTGGAAGTGGTCCGGGTCGTTGTACTCGCACTGGCCGTGCGCGACACAGACGTCCCGGTCCACCGTCACCCTCACGCCTGCTCCACCCGCACCCTGAGGCGCTTGAAGGCGTGGAACTGGTTGGTGTGCAGGCGGTCCGGCTCCGCCAGCGGCACGATGCGCAGGTCACGCTCGAGCAGCTGCCGCAGGAAGGTGGAGACCTCCGCACGAGCCAGGTGTGACCCCAGGCAGGTGTGGATGCCCCAGCCGAACCCGAGGTGCTGGTTCGGGGTTCGGTCGATCTTCAGTGTGTCGGGGTCGGCGAAGACCTCCGGGTCCCGGTTGGCCGCCTGGAACCACAGGACGACCTTGTCACCCTTCCTGATGAGACGGTCGTGCCACTCGACGTCCTTTGTGGCTGTGCGCCGCATTGCCCGGATGGGCGTGATGAAGCGCAGCAGCTCCTCGATCGCCGGACGCAGCAGCGCGCGGTCGGCGCGGAGCCGCTCCCACTCGCCCGGGAACCGGGCGAACGCCAGCACCGAGCCGGTGAGGAGGTTGCGGGTCGTCTCGTTGCCCGCGCCCACCAGGACGAAGTAGTAAGCCGCGAGGTCCTCCCAGGAGAGGGGCTCGCCGTCGATCCGGGCCGCCACGAGCTTCGAGACGATGTCGTTGCGCGGCTCCGCGCGACGCTGCTCGGTGAGCCCGCGGAAGTAGTCGAACAGCTCCTCGCGGGCCCGCTCCTTCTCGTCCGGGCTGCGCATGAACTCCGGGTCGTCGGAGATGACCCGGTCGGTCCAGCCCGCAAGGAGCGGGCAGTCCTCAGCGGGCACGCCGAGAACCTGCCCCAGGACCTGGATGGGCAGCAGGGCCGAGGCCGAGGCGACCAGCTCGACCTCGCCCTTCGCGCTGATGTCGTCCAGGATCGTCGTCACCGAGGTCTCGATGACGTCCTGCCACTCCTTGATCTTCACCGCCCGCAGGTGCGGGGTGGAGACCTTACGCAGCTCGGTGTGCCGCGGCGGGTCCGTGTTGTGCACCGTGGGCGTGTGCCCCTCGACCCGACGGCTGGGGATCTGCGTCCCCTGCCCGTTGACGAAGGTCTCGGGGTCCTCGATCGCCGTGATCAGGTCCGCGTACCTCGTCAACGACCAGTACCCGGGCCCGTCGTTCGGCTCGGTGTTCCAGTGGAGCGGGTCGTGCTCGCGGATCTCGCGGAACAGGTCGTGTTCGCGCCCCTCGATGAAGGGGGTGAGATCGCTGAGGTCGACCTGCGCGGCGCCGTGGGTCGCGGTGGTCATGCTTGCTGAGTCTCCTTGCTGGTGACGTTCGGGAAGCCCTTGCCGAACAGCAGCACGGGCGTGAGCACCTCGGCCGCCTTCCCGCTGGTGAGGACGGGCCAGGCCTTCTCGGCGTCGGCGGTCATGGTGTCGAAGCCCTCGGCCACGAACCGGTCCCACAGGTCCACCTTGAGCGCGTGGCTCTGCAGGAACTCGCGGGTGTAGACCATGATCCCGTCACGGATCTTCTCGTCCCGCGACTTCTTGGCCAGGGTCTTGTACATGTCCATCGTTCCCTTCTGGCACTTCTGAGCGATGGACTCCATCTCCGCGTCGTCGAGGACGCGCAGCTGCGACATCGGGGTGTCGATCCGGTCCCGGGCGAACGCCACGCCCTCGACGAGGTAGTCGAGGTAGTTCGTCGGCTTGGTGAACGTCGTCATGATTTCGTTGACGGTGGCGGTCACCTTGTCCGACGGGAAGACCAGCACCTCGGTGACGCAGTAGGGCAGGCCCTCCGCCACCCCGGACCACGGGTACGCGGTCTCGTTGAGGAAGTGGTCCCGCACGATCGCGAAGCGCCCGTCCGGCAACGGGTACGGGCCGGTGTCGCCCATGCCCGCCCGGCAGTCGTAGTGCAGCATGAAGCCGAAGAGCTCGGTCTTCGCGTTGAACTTGCGGAACGCGTCCCGCGTCGGACCCTCGAGCGGCTTGGTCTGGGCGACCAGAGTCGCGAGCACGTCGTCGTCGAGCACGGGGACCTGGAAGCCGCGGGCCGAGACGAAGCCCGGCCCCCCGCCCCACGTGCCGTGCTGCAGCCTCCGGCCGAACTGGATGAAGTCCTCGAGGTCCTCACGGCGGTCGTTCGCGCCGTGGAAGCCGAGATCCACCGAGATGCCGCGGCCCAGGATCGGACACACCGAGGCGGCCCAGTTCCGGGTGACGTTGACCTTCGTGCCCACCTCGCGGCGCGAGGTCTTCGCCAGCTCCAGCAGCCCGTCGACGCCGAGCTCCTCGGTGAGGATTCGGATGAACTTCGGGTAGTTGGCCCACTGCTGGACGAACGAGACGGTCTCGTACTCCTGGCGCGGGATCAGACCGGACTCACCTTCGGACGCACGGCCCAGGATGAAGTCCCAGAGGTTCCAGCCCGCGTACTCCAGCCAGCTGTTCACCTGGTCGTCCGAGAGGCCGGAGGCGCGCACGTCCGCATCCGTGGTCTCGATGAACGGCAGCGGCAGGTTCGAACGGACCTGCTCGTCCCCGGCGAGCCCCTGTGGGTACTTGCCCTTGTACTTCTGCAGCAGCAGCTGGACGTCGATCTCGTCGCTCATGGGGTGTCCGTCACTCCGAGTCGGCGACCAGGAAGACCTGGCCCTTGTCCCCAGTGATGTCGAGCCGCACGGTGGTGCCGTCGGCCGGGATGGTCTCGCCGCGCGAGGTCTGGATGCCCTCGGTGAAGGCCGTCGACATCACGCACGGGATCGAGAACTCGCGCGAGAGGATCCCCAGGTGGCTCTCGGGGGCTCCCTGCAGGGTGATCAGGCCCGCGACGCCCGCCATGAGCGCAGGGGACATGAAGGTGGTCGTGCCCCCACGGGAGATCACGACCGTCTGGTCCACGTCGGGACCGTCGATGAAGTCCAGAACCTCCTCAGGGGAGTCCAGGAAGCGGATCTTCCCGACGGCATGCACCTCCGACGTGAAGACGTTGATGCCGGTACCGATGAGCGTCTCCGTTGACAACTTCTCCTCCAAGAGGCTTGGCTGCGGTCGACCGTTTAAATGGTCAGTCCGAACGTGGGTATGATGTGGGCCCACTCACTTCGTGTCAAGGACGCCTCGATGCCCGTAGACCAGATCGGTGACGTATACGTCGCCGGCCGCCGGCGGACCTCCCGCTCCGACCGGCACACCCTCGTCACCAACCCCACCACCGAGGAAGTGCTGGCCAGAGTGGTCAGCGCTGATGCCGCGGACGTCGACGCGGCGGTCCGCGCGGCGCACGAGGCCGCACGGGACTGGGCCCGCACCTCCGTCGCCGAACGGTGTCGTCTGGTCGCCGAGCTGGCCGACCAGCTCGACCGTCGCGCGGCGGTCCTCTCGGAGACGATCACGCGTGAGAACGGGACCCCGGTCGCCGAGTCGACCCATGCCCCGCAAACCGCCGCGGCCCATCTCCGACACTGCGCCGACGTCGCCCCTTCGGTCTTCGCCGAGGACCTGCGCCCCAACCCGATGGCGCCCGGCGACACTATGGTGCAGCGTCGCCCGGTCGGCGTCGCCGGACTGATCACCCCGTGGAACTACCCGCTGAGCCTCATCGTGGTGAAGCTCGGCCCGGCATTGGTCGCCGGATGTCCGGTCGTGATCAAGCCCGCCGCCGAGACCCCGCTGGCCGCCCGGATGCTGATGGAGGCGGTCGAGGCCGCCGGCTTCCCCCCGGGCGTGGTCAACCTGGTCACCGGCGACGGGGCGACCGGGCAGGCACTGGTGGACCACCCGCTCGTCCGCAAGATCTCCTTCACCGGCTCGACGGCCGTCGGCCGGGGCATCGGTGAGACGTGCGGCAGGATGCTGCGTCCGGTGGTGCTCGAGCTCGGCGGCAAGTCCCCGGCGCTGGTGCTCGACGACGCCGACCCCGAGGTCATCGCCCGCAGCATCCTCAAGGTCTCGATGCGCAACACGGGCCAGACCTGCAAGGCCTGCACCCGGCTCATCGTCCCGAACGGCAGGCGCAAGGAGATCGTCGACCTCGTGGCGGACGTCGTGTCGTCGGCACCGCTCGGCGACCCGTTCGACCCGGCGACGTTCTTCGGCCCGCTCGTCTCGGCCCGGCAGCGGGACCGCGTGGTGGGCTACCTCGAGAGCGGCCACGCCGAGGGCGCCAAGGCCGTGGTCGGCGGCGGGACCCCGGCGGACCGGGACCGCGGCTACTTCGTAGAGCCCACCGTGTTCGACGAGGTCACCCCCTCGATGAGGATCGCCCGCGAGGAGATCTTCGGGCCTGTGCTGTCCGTCCTGGGCTACGACACTGTGGACGAGGGCGTGGCCATCGCCAACGACACCCCGTACGGACTGGCCGCCACGGTGTTCTCCCGAGACGACGAGCGCGCGGCGGCGGTCGCCGACCGCATCGAGGCGGGCACCATCGGCATCAACCACTACGGCTCGAACGCCGCCGCGCCCTTCGCGGGGCACAAGGACAGCGGTCTGGGCGTCGAGTTCGGCCTCGAGGGCATCGAGGAGTACCTCGCCCTCACCTCCGTCCACCGTCTCCCCCGCGGCTAGTCACACCCCCTCCCCACCGACAGGAGCAGCAACGATGCGAGCAGCAGTCCAGTGGACCTCCGGCGGCCCCTTCGAGATCGGCGACGTCACCCTCGCCCCGGCGGGCCCCGGCGAGGTCGGGGTGCGGCTCCACGCCGCGGGGGTGTGCGCCTCCGACCTTTCCCTGACCACCGTGTTCGGGCAGCCCACCCCGGTGGTGCTGGGGCACGAGGGCGTCGGGGTGGTCGACGAACTCGGCGACGGGGTGACCGACCTCGAGATCGGGCAGCACGTCCTCGTGCTGTGGGTGCCCTCCTGCGGGGACTGCGCACCCTGTCTCCGCGGTGACGAGTACCTCTGCGCTCGGCGAACCTCGACCGCGGACGCCCGGGCGGGCAAGGAGCACACCGCCACCCATCGCCTGTCGATCGACGGGAAGCCCGTCCACCAGGGCATGAACACGGCGACCTTCGCCGAGCGAACGGTCCTGCGCAGGCGGGCTGTCCTGCCCATCCCGGACGACGTGCCCTTCCCCGTCGCGGCCATGCTCGGCTGTGCGGTCCCTACCGGCGTCGGCGCCTCCCTCCGCAGTGCGCACGTCACCCCCGGCGACACGGTCGCGGTGATCGGCGCGGGCGCCGTCGGACTGAACGCGATCCTCGGGGCCGTCGTCGCGGGTGCGTCCCGGCTCGTCGCGGTGGACCCGACCGAGCGCCGCCGGGAGGCCGCGCTGGGCCTCGGCGCCACCGAGGCGCTCTCGCCCGACGAGTTCGCCGAGCAGGCGAAGGACCTGGACGTCGTCGTCGACGCCGTGGGCCAGCCGCCCACCGTGCTCGCCGCGTGGAAGGCGGTCCGCCGGGGCGGCACGGTGACCGTGGTCGGGGCCGGGCGCCCCGGCGACACCGTGCCGCTCTCGGCCTACGAGCTGTTCCACGACGACAAGAAGCTGACCGGCAGCTTCCACGGCGGCATCAGCATGCGCCGCGACATCGGGATGATGGTGGACCTCTGGAGGTCCGGCAGGCTGCCGATCGAGAAGCTGATCAGCGGCACGGCCGACCTGAAGGACATCAACGAGGTGGTGGCGGCCCAGCGGGACGGCTCGGTGGTCCGCACCGTCCTCACGATGGACTGAGCAGTCCCGCCCGGAGCGCGTCGACGTGGTGCGGGGTGACGTCACACTGCGCGGCGAGGAACCCGGTCACCGAGCCGAACTCGGCGTCGAGGCTCGCGAGGGCCTCGTCCATCGCGGTGGCCGGGGAGTCGAACAGCAGCGCGATCGCGTCCAAGTCCACGCCCTCGAACAGGTGGGCGTAGGCCTGGACGCGGTTCGGCCGCAGCACGCCGGTCAGCGCGTAGTCGGCGACCACGACCTCGCGCGGCACGCCGAGCGCCTCCAGGAGCAGCGCGACCAGCAGTCCCGTCCGGTCCTTGCCCGCGGCGCAGTGCACGAGCACGGGCGTGCGCGCGGGGTCGGCCAGGATGCGCAGGGCTCCACCGAACTCCGGCCCGCGGCGGCGCAGGGTCAGGGCGTAGTACTCGGCCATGTCGGCGGCGGTGAAGCTGGTCCGCGCCCCGGTCCGGATCTCCTGCACGTAGTTCGTGTCGCCCTCCCCGCCCTCCTCGATCGGCAGCAGGACGCACGCGGCCCCGGTCGCCTCGGGCCAGGCCGACGCGGCGCGGTCCATCTCGCCCTTCGAGCGCAGGTCGATCACCGTCCGCACGCCGAGGGCCCGGTAGGCCTCCGTGTGGTCGGGCTCCCAGGGGGTGCACAGCGGGTTCGCGCCCCGTGTCACCAGGGCCTCGGCTCGGTAGACGCGCCCGGGGGTGATGGTGCGGCCGTCCGCGGTGGGAGTTCCGCCGAGGTCGCGCAGGTTGGCCGTGGCCCCGACGGGGCGGTGGGTCGATCGGACGTCCCACGGAGACGTCGTTTCGCTGTTCCACTTTCGTGCAGGCATGCCCTACAGTCTGCCCTCGTCGTTGAGATTTCGGCCAGACCATTGTAACTTCGGACCGAAATAGCGTGACCCTCCGGCGGGAGCCGGACCGAACAACCCCAGGACGGAAATCGATGGAGATTCCCACCGTCAGCGACCGCTATACGGCGGTCGAGGTGAAGGAGTACTACGACTCCGGCTGCTGGAGCACGGAGACGTTCGGTGAGTTGATCATCCGCCAGGCCGAGGCGTGGGGAGACAAGACCTTCGTGACCGACGGGTCGACGTCGTTCACCTACACCGAGCTGCGCGACCAGTCGGCGAGGCTGGCCGTCGGCCTGCGCGAGCGCGGTGTCGCCGCGGGCGACCGAGTGGCGGTGCAGCTGCCCAACTGGTCGGAGTTCGTGGTCGTCGCGACCGCGGTCGCGCGGCTCGGCGCGATCATGGTGCCGATCATGCCCATCTACCGCCGCGACGAGGTCGGCCATGTGCTCGACGACGCACAGGTCTCCGCGGTCGTCACGCCCGCGACGTTCAAGGGCTTCGACTACCTGGGGATGTACCGCGACCTCGCGGCCACGCGCCCGACCGTCCACACGATCGTCGCCGTGCGGGCCGACGTGGCGCCCGATGGAGTGCTGACCACGCTCGCCGCGGTGACCCCGGAGGTCGACCCCGCTGAGGCTGCGGCGATGATCGGTACACCGGTCACCGCGGACGACCCGTACGTCATCGTCTACACCTCGGGCACCACCGCCCGCCCCAAGGGCTGCGTGCACACGTTCAACACCTATGCCTCCGGCGCCCGGGCCCTGAATACAGCCTTCGCCTTCACCTCGGACGACGTCGGCTTCAGCCCCTCCCCCATCACCCACACCACCGGTCTGGTCACCGGGGTCCTGATCCCGCTGCTCGCGGGCGGGTCGACCCATGTGATGGCGGAGTGGGAGCCGCGCCGCGGACTCACGGAGATCGCCGAGTACCGCTGCTCGGTCACGGTCACCGCTACGACCTTCATTCAGATGGCACTCGACGTGTTCGACCCCGCCCAGCACGACGCGTCGAGCCTGCGCGTGTGGGTGTCCGCCGGTGCGCCGATCCCGAGGTCGGTGGTGGAGCGCGCCCGCACCGCGTTCCCCGAGGCCAAGATCCTCTCCCTCTACGGCCGCAGCGAGAACCTCTGCACCACCACCTGCACCGTCGAGGACGACCCGGAGAAGTCGCTGACCTCGGATGGAGCGGCCCTGCCGCACGCCGCCGTCCAGGTCGTCGACGAGGCCGGGAACGAGGTGCCGGTCGGCGCCGAGGGCGACATCGCCTACAAGGGCCCCAGCCACATGCTGGGCTATCTGGGCCGCCCGCAGGAGACGCAGGAGCTGTACACCCCCGCCGGGTTCTCCCGCTCCGGCGACCTCGGCCGCAGCGACGCCGACGGCTACATCAGGGTCACCGGGCGCACCAAGGACATCGTGATCCGCGGCGGGATGAACATCAGCGTCCGGGAGGTCGAGGACCTCCTCGCCGAACACCACGGCATCCGGGCCGCGGCCGTCGTCGGGATGCCGGACGTCCGGCTCGGTGAGCGGGTGTGCTGCTACGTCGTGGCGGCCGACCCGGCGAACCCCCCCACGCTCGAGTCGATCAAGACCTTCCTGCACGAGCGTGGTCTCGCGGTCCAGAAGACCCCGGAGCGCGTGGAGCTGGTGACCGAACTGCCGACGACGGCGACGGGCAAGATCCAGAAGCACCTGCTGCGGCAGGACATCGCCCACAAGGTCGCCGCCTCGAGCGACCACATCCCGGCCTGATCCGACCGTCCCGACCCGCAGAGGACCGCAACGATGCCCTCCCCGACCGCGACCACGGACACGTGTGCCGCCGTCTTCGCCTTCCATCACGACCACGGCGTCCCGGCCCGGACCCTCGCCGAGCTGCTCGGCGGCAAGGGCGCCGGGCTGGCCGAGATGACCACCGCACTCGGGCTCCCGGTCCCGCCCGGTTTCACCATCACGGTCGAGACCTGCCGCCGGTACCTCGACGAGGGCTGGCCCGCGGAGCTCGACGGCCTGGTGGCCGAGCACACGAAGAGTCTCGGCACGGCGCTGGGGCGCCGCTTCGGCGACGCCGCCGACCCGCTGCTCCTGGCGGTGCGCAGTGGGGCGCCGCGCTCCATGCCGGGCATGCTCGACACGGTGCTCAACCTCGGGCTGAACGACGAGACCGTCGAGGGTCTGGCCCGCGCCGCGGACGACGAGCGCTTCGCCTGGGACTGCTACCGCCGCTTCGTCCGCATGTACGCCACGACCGTGCTCGGCACCTCCCCCGAGGCGCTCGGCGCGGAAGCCCCGGCGGACGACGTGGCGGCCATGCGGGCGGAGATCGCGCGCGTGCGGGAGGTCGTGGACATCCCGCAGGACCCGTTCGCCCAGCTCCGCGCAGCGATCGAGGCCGTGTTCCGCTCCTGCGGCAGCGAGCGCGCCCGCGCCTACGCGCAGCGCGAGAAGCTCACCGGCTCACTCGCGACCGCCGTCAACGTGCAGGCGATGGTGTTCGGCAACCGCGGCGGCGAGTCCGGTACGGGCGTCGTGTTCACCCGTGACCCCGCCACCGGCGAGGCGCGCCGCTACGGCGACTACCTCCCGTGCGCGCAGGGCGAGGACGTCGTGTCCGGCACCGCCCGCACCCAGACGATCGACACCCTCGGTGACGAGCTGCCCGCAGTCTGGGAGCAGCTCGAGGGTGTGCTCGGCCGACTGGAGCAGCACTACGCCGACATCTGCGACGTCGAGTTCACGGTGGAGCAGGGCAGGCTCTGGGTCCTGCAGACCCGGGTCGGCAAGCGCAGCGCGGTCGCCGCGGTACGGGCCGCGGTGCAGATGGCCGAGGGGCCGGACACCCCGTTGACCCGTGAGCAGGCGGTCGCGCGCGTCGGCCGAGAGGTCCGGGACGCCGCCCGCCAGGCCGTGCTCGCCGCCGCGGCCACCCAGCAGCGCGGGGATGCCATCGCGAAGGGTCTCGGGGCCTCGCCCGGGCGCGTCACGGGCAGGGCCGTGTTCAGCTCGGACGAGGCCGCGGACGCGGGTGACGACGAGGACCTCGTGCTCATCCGGCCCGAGACCAGCCCCGAGGACGTGCCCGGGATGGCCGTGTCGGTCGGCGTCGTCACCGGCACCGGCGGCCTGGTCAGCCACGCCGCCGTCGTCGCACGGGGGTGGGGGCTGCCCGCCGTCGTCGGCGTCGAGTCGCTGCTGATCGACGCCGCCGGCGCCCGCACCGCCGACGGCCTCCACACCATCGCCCCGGGCGACCTGGTGACCCTCGACGGCACCACCGGCGAGATCTGGCTGGGCGGCGACCCCGCGGAGGCGGGCGGTGCCCGGCTGGACGACGTGGCGGTTCTCGCCGAGCACCTGCCCGAGCTGGCCGTGCTGGAGTCGTGGGGATGAGCCTGACGGTCGGGGACGTCGTGGACGAGGTCGCGTTCACCGTGGAGGAGGGCAAGGTCCGGGAGTTCGCCCGGGCCACCGCCGCCCTCGACCCGGTGCACACCGACCCCGAGGCGGCGGCGGCCGCCGGGTTCCCCGCGCAGCCCGCCACCGCCACGCACATCGTGGTCAGCGGGCACCACCGGGACCAGCGGGCGATGGTCGAGCGGCTCGGGCTGGCCCTGGAGCGGGTGATGGTCGGCGGGGTGCGGTGGCGGTACCGCCGTCCGCTCGTCGTCGGGGACCGGCTGCGGGGGACCCGCAGGCTGGTCGGGGACGAGCAGGTCGGAGGGCGCTCCGGGCGCACCCCGATGCGCAGACTCACCCTGGAGACCGCGTTCGTCGACGCCGAGGGGCGGGTCGTCGTGGAGTGGCGCGAGACCGTGCTGGAGCGTGGCCGGTGACGGCCCGGGAGGCGCGGGCCGTCGGCGTCGGGGACCCGGTGCCCGAGCGGGAGATCGGCCCCGTCACCCAGACCGACATCGTGCGCTTCGCCGGCGCGGGCGGGGACTTCAACCCGCTGCACCACGACCCGGCGTTCGCGGAGAAGGCCGGGTTCGACACCGTCATCGCGATGGGCCAGATGCAGGCGGGGATGCTGGCCGCCTGGCTCACCGACTGGTGCGGGATCGAGCACCTGCGCGAGCTCGACGTCCGGTTCCTCGCCCCGGTGCGGCTCGGCGCCGTGCTGCGGTTCACCGGCGAGGTGACCGGTGCGGCCGAGCTGAACGGCGAGCCGGTCGCGGAGCTCGCGTTGCGCGCCGCCGTGGACACCGCCGAGGTGGCGCGGGCGACGGCGGTCGTCGCCCGCGGCGGCGTGAACGGTCGTTCCGCGCACTCCCCGGACGAGAGTCTGCGGTGACCCGCGGGGTCGGAACCGCGTTTCATGTCCTCTGCTAGCGTCCGCCGGGTGGACGGCGCCGACGACCGGGAGCGGCTCATCCTCACGACCGCCGCCGAGCTGTTCCGCGACAAGGGCTTCCACCGCGCGGGCATGGACGAGCTCGGCACCCGGGCCGGGCTGAGCGGTCCCGCGCTCTACCGGCACTTCGCCGGCAAGAACGAGATCCTCGCCGCCCTGTTCACCGAGGCGCTCGACGAGCTGGTCGGCGCCACGGCGGCGCTGCTCCCCGACCCGGTGGACGACCTGCGCAGGCTCGTCCGCCACCACGTGGGGTTCACGGTGGGCCACCGGGCCCTCGTCACCGTGTACCAGCGCGAGGACCGCGCCCTCGTGGAGCCCTGGCGCGCGGAGTTCGGCCGCAGGCGCCGCCGCTACGTGCAGCGCTGGGAGGCGGCGGTGGCCCGCGCCGCCCCTGGTGCGGAGCCCGCCGCGGTCGCCGCCACGACCCGGTGCT
The DNA here is from genome assembly GCF_050948485.1 of Pseudonocardia halophobica. Classification (NCBI taxonomy): domain Bacteria; kingdom Bacillati; phylum Actinomycetota; class Actinomycetes; order Pseudonocardiales; family Pseudonocardiaceae; genus Pseudonocardia; species Pseudonocardia halophobica. The sequence continues at coordinate 5,375,647 of NZ_CP192046.1, forward strand.
GCCTCGCCACCATCTTCTCGCTCGCCTACTGGACGCCCCGGCTCGTCGGCGCCCCGGACGCCGTCGAGGCCGCCGAGGAGTACGTGCTGCGCGGCGCGGGCCTGTTGGGCGTCGAGCTGCACGGATAGTCCACTTCGGACTGGCACATTGGTGAGGGGCGTCCGGGGCAGCCCACTGGTCTACTCGGGCGGCACCGACGACCGGCCCCGAATGGAGCACGACGATGAGCACCGAGACGACGGTCACCCCGGCCAACGACCTCGAGAAGCGGTCCCTGAAGTTCTTCGCGGCCTGGTCGAACTCCGACGCCGACGAGCTGCTGGGCTACTTCGCCGACGACGCGGTCTACCACAACGTCCCGCTCGCCCCCCTGCACGGGAAGCAGGCGATCGAGGGCTTCCTGCGGCCCTACTTCCAGGCCGTGGGCCTGGACATCATCACCACGGCCATCGCCACCACCGGTCGGCTGGTCCTGTCCGAGCGGCTCGACATCCTCAAGCTGCAGGACGGCCGGACCTTCGACCTCCCGGTCACCGGCGCGATGGAGTTCGACGAGAACGGGCTCATCACCGCCTGGCGGGACTACTTCGACCTCGGCAGCGTGGAGCGCGGCACCGGGCTGTCCTTCGGCTGAGCGCGCAGCTCGCAGAGCAGGATCTTGCCCGCGTCGCTCCGCGGGACCCGGTCCACCAGCTCGACGCGGCGGGGGCACTTGTAGTGCGCCAGCCGGGCCCGGCAGTACGCGACGAGCTCCTCGGCGAGGCCGGGTGTGGGGGTACCCAGCGGGGCGACCGCGGCGCGGACCTGCTCGCCGAACTCCGCGTCGGGCACTCCGTAGACCGCGACGTCCGCGACGGCGGGGTGCAGCGCGAGCAGGTCCTCGACCTCCCGCGGGTACACGTTGACGCCGCCGGTGATGATGGTCTGACCGAGCCTGCCTGTGAGGTACAGGTACCCGTCGGCGTCGACCTGTCCGAGGTCGCCCGCCGAGCCCCAGCCGGGGCTCGCCGAGGTGATGCGCTCGGGTTCGACGGCATCGGGGCGGCCGAGCCACACGTGTCCGGTCCTCCCGGCAGGCAGGACCTTCCCTTCGGCGTCGGTGATCCGCACCGTCCCACCCTTGGGCAGGCCGACCGAGCCCGGGTGGGCGAGCCACTCCTCCGGCCCGATCGACGTCCGGCCGTAGCCCTCGGAGGAGCCGTAGTACTCGTGAACGATCGGTCCCCACCAGTCGAGCATGGCCCGCTTCACCTCGGGCGGACAGGGCGCGGCGCCGTGGATCGCGACCCGGTGGGTCGCGAGGTCGTAGCGCTCGCGGACCTCCACCGGCAGCCGCAGCATCCGCACGAACATCGTCGGGACCCACAGACTGTGCGTGATGCCGTGCCGCTCTATCGCGGCGAGCGAGCCCTCGGCGTCGAAGCGGGTCGTGGTGACGACGGTGCCGCCGAGCTGGTGCACCGCCTGCAGGAAGGCCATCGGCGCGGAGTGGTAGGCCGGCCCCGGGCTGAACAGGATCGGCGGCGCCTGGCCTGGACCGGGCACCACTCGTAGGTCGGTCATCATCGCCGCGTACCGGAGCGGCACGTCCACGGGATGGACACCGGGCGGTTCCTCCCGGAAGGGCTTCGGCCGCCCGGTGGTGCCGGAGCTGAACAGCAGACGCCCACCCATGGTCTCGGTCAGATCGCCGGGGGCCGGCGCTTCGGCGACCCCGTCGTAGTCCTCCTCCACCACGAGGGTGAGGGCGGAGGCGCCCGCAGCCCGGACGGCCTCGACCGTGCCGGCTCCGGCGATGACGGCCTTCGGTGCCGCGTCCTCGATCATCGGCCGCAGTTCGCCGGCGCCCAGCCGCGGGTTGACCGGCGCGACGACGAGCCCGCTGCGCCAGCAGGCCCACATGATCTCGGCCCACCGCACGTCGTTGGCTATGGCCACCAGGACCACGTCCCCCCGCCGGAGCCCGCTGTCGCGGAACCAGCCGGCCAGGGCGGCGCTGCGCCGGTCGACCTCGGCCCATGTCACCTGCGCACCGGTGTCCGCCATGACGAAGGCCGGCCGGTGCGGCGACGACGCCGCGTGGATCGGTGGGTACACGCCGACACCGTACTTCTTTGGACTGACCATTGATAAGGCCGATCAGATCCGTATAGGCTCGTGTCCCCGATCACAGCGGACGTTTCGTGACGAAGCGGAGAATTCAATGGCCAGCCCCGAGCTCGAGGCCCAGCACGCCACCCTGACGGTCCACGACCGCTACGACGACGAGTCCATCCAGCTCTTCCGGGGGCGCGGATGGTGGCAGGACGGCTCGGCCGCGGCGCTGCTCGACCGCTGGGCCGACGCGATGCCGACCCGGCGCTTCGTCTCCGACGGCACCATCGAGCTCGACTACGCGACCGTGCGCGAGCGGGCGCACGGTCTGGCAGCGGCGCTGTTGCGCCGTGGCGTGCGGCCCGGTGACCGGGTCGCGATGCAGTTGCCGAACTGGGCCGAGTTCGTGGTCGGGTACCTCGCGATCGCCCGGATCGGCGCGGTCCTGGTGCCGATCATGACGGTGTACCGCCAGACCGAGGTCGGACACGTGCTCCGCAACTCCGGCGCGGTCGCAGCGATCACCACGGGCGAGTTCCGTGGGTTCGACCACGCGGGAATGTTCCGCAGCCTGCAGAAGGAGATCCCGGCGCTGGGCACCCTCGTGATCGCCCGTGCTGCGGCCGAGGAGGGCGAACTGGCGTTCGACGCGGCCTGCGCCACCACGACCGACCAGACCGAGCTCGGACCGCACCCTGATCCCGACCTCCCGCACGTGATCGTCTACACCTCGGGCACCGAGTCCACGGCCAAGGGCTGCGTGCACACCTGGAACACCCTCGACTACTCGGCCCGCGGCCTCGCCCACGACGTGTTCCAGACCACGCCCGAGGACGTGATGTTCATGCCGTCACCGGTCGCGCACGCGACCGGACTGGTGGTCGGTGTGCTCGGCCCGCTCGCCGTCGGCGCCGAGACGCACCTGCTCGACATCTGGGAGCCGAACGAGGGGTTGCGCCGCATAGAGCAGTACCGGTGCACCGCCAGCGCCACCGCCACTCCTTTCGTCCGGATGGCTCTCGACGCCCAGCGGACCGCACAGCGAGACCTGTCGTCGATGCGGTTCTGGCTCTGCGCCGGCGCACCGATCCCCGAGGCCCTCGCCCTCGAGTTCGACAAGGCCTTCGACGGTGGCGTCCTGATGCCCCTCTACGGCTGCTCGGAGATCATGGCCGGCGCCTGCTGCCACCCCGGCGACCCGCTCGAACGTCGCGCCGGCTCCGACGGCTCGCCGGCCCTCGACGGGGTCCGCATCAAGCTCGTCGGTGCGGACGGCGGGGAGGTCGCGACCGGGGAGGAGGGCGAGATCTGCTACTGGGGCCCCGGAGCCATCCTGGGCTACTGGCGCGACCCGGAGCGGACCGCCGCCACGATCGACAGCGAAGGCTGGCACCACACCGGCGACCTCGGCCGGTTCGACCCCCAGGGCTACCTGCGCGTCTCCGGCCGGCTCAAGGACATCATCATCCGCGGCGGCACGAACCTGAGTGCCGCCGAGATCGAGGGATACGTCGCAGCGCACCCCGCGGTGGCCCAGGTTGCAGTGGTCGCCTACCCGGACGAGCGGCTGGGCGAGAAGGCCTGCGCGGTCGTCGTCCCCAAGCCCGGCGAGCAGCCGACATTGGAGGACATCACCTCGTTCCTCAAGGGACGCGACATCTCGATGCAAAAGCTGCCCGAGAGGCTCCTGCTCGTCGACGAGTTGCCCATGACGGCGACCGGCAAGGTGCAGAAGTTCCTGCTCCGTGACCTGGCCCGGAAGAGCTGACGCCGGTGGAGTTCGCACTCACTGACCATCAGCGGGACCTCGTCGAGGCCGCCCGGACCTATTCCGCGGAACGCCTGGGGCCGCACTACCGCCGGCGCGACCGCGAGGGCGCGCTCGACCCCGCCACCCTCGCCGAGATGGGCAAGCTCGGCTTCCTCGGCGTCGAGTTCCCCGAGCGGCTAGGCGGCCTCGGCCAGGACTGCCTGACCGCGGGCCTCGTCGTCGAGGCGCTCTGCGCCGAGGACATGAACATCGGCTACGTCACGATCAACGCGTCGCTGATCTGCCAGATCCTGAGCGAGCACGGCCGCCCGTCCGTCGTCGAGCCGTGGATCGAGCGGCTGCTGCGTGGCGAGATCCTGCCCTCGATCGCGCTCACGGAGCCGGGCGGCGGGTCGGACGCCGCGGCGCTGACCCTGCGCGCCCGTCGGGACGGCGACGAGTACGTGCTCAACGGCGAGAAGACCTCGATCAGCTTCGCCACCCAGGCGGCGTTCTCCGTCGTCTTCGCGCGCACGGGCACCCCGGACTCGCGCGCCCGCGGGATCAGCACCTTCCTCGTCCCGCTGGACACCGCGGGACTGACCCGCACGGCCTTCGACGACCTCGGGGGCCGCAGCGTCGGGCGCGGGTCGCTGCACTTCGACGACGTCCGCATCCCCGCCGACCACCTGCTCGGCGCCGAGGGGGCGGGGTTCGCCCAGGTGATGCAGGGCTTCGACTACAGCCGGGCGCTGCTCGGGCTGCTCTGCCTCGCGGTGGCCGGGAAGTCGCTCGCCGAGACCTGGGCCTACACCACCGAGCGGCACAGCATGGGCAGTCCGCTGTGGCAGCACCAGGGGGTGTCCTTCCCACTCGCCGAGGCAGAGACCCAGCTCGCCGGGGCCCGGCTGCTGTGTCTGCAGACGCTGTGGCTCAAGGACCGCGGGCTGCCGCACACCGCCGAGGCGGCGATGTGCAAGTGGTGGGGGCCGAAGCTGGCCTACGACATCGTGGGCTCCTGCCTGCTGACCCACGGGCACGGCGCCTACTCCCGCACGGACCTGCCCTTCGAGCAACGGCTGCGGGACCTGCTCGGACTGCAGATCGGGGACGGCACGGCCCAGATCATGAAGCTGATCATCGCGCGACAGAAGGTGGCCGAACATGGGTGAGCCGGTGGCGCTGGACATCGCGGACGGGATCGCGCACGTCACGCTGGACCAGCCCGAGCGCGGAAACCCCTTCGACTTGGACTTCTGCACCACGCTGAGCCGGGTGGCCACGGAATGCGACGAGAACACCGCGGTCCGCGCGGTCCTGATCACCGCCCGGGGCCGCTACTTCACCGTCGGCGCCGACCTGAAGACGATGACCCGGGACCGGGAGGCCCTCCCCCGCTTCATCAAGGACGCGACGGTCGGGCTGCACTCGGCGATCTCGCGGTTCGCGCGGATGCGGGCGCCCATGGTGCTCGCCGCGCACGCGCTGGTCGTCGGCGGCGGGGTCGCGCTGTCCGCGGCCGCGGACTTCTGCCTCGCCGCCCGGTCCGCACGGTTCTACGCCGCCTACACCGGCATCGGGCTGCTCTGCGACGGCGGCGGGTCGACCTTCCTCCCCCGCCGGGTCGGCGTCCGCCGCACGGCCGAGTTCCTCATGCGCAACCAGACCTGGAGCGCCGACGAGGCCCTCGCGCACGGCCTCGTCACCGAGGTCGTGGCGGACGAGGACCTGACCGCCCGGGCCCGGGACCTGGCCGTCGAGCTCGCCGCGGGCCCGACCGCGTCGTTCGGCGAGATCAAGAACCTCCTCCTGTCCACCTGGGAGCAGCCGATCGAGGCCCAGATGGAGCTGGAGGCGCGCGCGATGGCGCGGGTGTGCCGCACCGACGACGCCTGGACCGGCGTCACCGAGGTCGCGGCCCGGCGCACACCCGAGTTCCGCGGCCACTGAGCGGCCACCGAGCAGCCACGAACCGACCAATCGGAGGACGTCGTGCAAGCCACCCAGATGCTCCGCCACGCCGCCCGGATCAACCCGGACGGAGACGCCACGGTCTGCGGCGACCGCAGGCACACCTGGCGCGAGACCGAGGACCGGGTCGCGCGTTTCGCGGGAGCGCTCCGCGCGCTCGGCGTCGGGAACGGGGACCGGGTCGCCGCCCTGGCGATGAACTCGGACCGGTTCTTCGAGCTCTTCTACGCGATCCCGTGGGCCGGTGCGGTCTTCGCCCCGCTGAACATCCGCTGGGCCACCGAGGAGAACGCCTTCGCGCTGCGCGCGGCGAAGGTCACGGTGCTCCTCGCGGACGACGACTTCCTCGAGCAGGCCCGGGCGCTGCAGAAGCTCGTCCCCGAGATCACCACGATCATCCACATCGGCGACGACCCGACCCCGCTCGGCACGGTCCCCTACGAGGAGCTCGTCGCCGCGCACGAGCCCGTGGCGGACGCCGACCGGCGCGGCGACGACACCTACGTCGTCTTCTACACCTCCGGCACCACGGCCCAGTCCAAGGGCGTCGCGCTGTCCCACCGCAACGCCGTGTCGGTGTCGGTGTGCTTCCACGCCATTCTGCCCAGCACCCGCGACCTGCGGTTCCTACACGTGGGCGGCATGTTCCACCTCGCGGGCGCCGGACCGACCTGGTACATCACCCTCGCCGCGGGCACCCACGTGGTGCTCCCGAAGTTCGAGCCGCTCGCCTTCCTCGGCGGGATCGCCGAACACCGGATCACCAACAGCGTGCTCGTGCCGACGATGATCAACATGCTGCTGCACCAGCCCGAGCTGGCCGAGTACGACCTGTCGACCTGGCACACCTGCGTGTACGGCGGGTCCCCGATGCCGGAGGCGGTGCTGCGCCGCGCGATGGAGCTCGTGCCGGGCTGTCGGTTCCACCAGATCTACGGGATGACCGAGACGGCGGGCTACGCCACCGCCCTCACTTGGCAGGACCACCTGGACGGGCTGGCCCGCGAGGACGGCACCCTGCGCTCGGCGGGCCGAGCGATCCCGGGCATGGATATCCGCACCCTGCGGCCCGACGGGACCGAGTCCGGCGTCGGCGAGGTCGGCGAGATCGTGCTGCGCGGCGACAACGTGATGACCGGCTACTTCGACAACCCCGAGGCCGACGCCGACGTCCTGCGGGCGGGCTGGCTGCGCAGCGGGGACGCGGGCTTCTTCGACGAGCGCGGGTACCTGCACGTCGCCGACCGGGTCAAGGACATGATCATCAGCGGCGGGGAGAACGTGTACTCCGCGGACGTCGAACGGGCGCTCTACGAGCATCCCGCCGTCCGCGAGTGCGCCGTCATCGGCATCCCCAGCGAGCGGTGGGGCGAGGCCGTCCACGCCGTCGTCGTGCTCAAGGACAGTGCGGAGGCGACCGAGGAGGACCTCGTCCGGCACTGCCGCGGCCTGATCGGCGGCTACAAGTGCCCCCGCAGCGTGGAGTTCCGTACCGAGCCGCTGCCGACCACACCCGTCGGCAAGATCCGCAAGAACGTCCTGCGGGAGCCGCACTGGCGCAGCCGGCAGACCCGCATCTGACGGCTCGGGGTCACCCGACCCCGGGCACCACCAGCACCAGCCACGTCACCAGCGGTCCGACCACCATCATCGTGATCGCGAACAGGAGGAGCCCCCGGTAGACCCCGGCGCGCTGGGGCTCCGGGGTGTTCGCGATCGCCAGCGCGCCGCCAGTGGAGAACGGCGACACATCGACCAGCGACGAGGAGATCGCCAGCGCGACGACCAGGCCCACCGCGGCCACCTCTCCCGTGGCGATGAGCGGGACGGCCAGCGGCAGCAGTGCGCCCAGGATGCCCGTCGTCGAGGCGAAGGCCGACACGATCGCCCCGATCACGCACACCAGCAGCGCCGCGACCAGCGCCGAGCCCGTCGACGCGACCGTGTCGCCGAGCCAGGAGATCGTCCCCGCCTCCGACAGCAGACCCACGTAGGTCGACACCCCGGCGATCAGGAACACGACCGACCACGCGATCCCCGACTCGGCCGAGCGACCGGTCCGCGGGAACAGCAGGGTCAGCAGGACGGCCACGGACAGCGCGAGGAAACCCACGTCGAGCCCGAGGAGGAGGGCGCCGACGAGCACGACGCCGAACCCGCCGACCGTGCACGCCTGCTCACGGCCGAACGTCGGGTGGGCCGTCGCGCGGTCGGCGGTGGGCGTCGCGGTGGAGCCCGTGGCCGCGGGCGAGCCGGCCGACGGCGCTCCCGCCGGGCCCGGCACGTCTCCGCCCCGCGGTTCGCCCCGGTGCCCGATCGGCACGGCCTCGCCGCCCTCCGCCGATGCGTCGGACCAGGCCAGCTCGGTGCCACCGAGGGCCACGTAGGCGGCGACCGCCGCCGCGGCACTCGCCGCGAACGCCGCGCCGAACAGCAGCCACTCGTCGTTGCCGATCGCGTTCCGCTCGGCCACCCCGCCCACAATGACCCCGAAGATCCCGATCGGGGAGAAGGCACCCGCGGAGTTGCCGAGCCCCAGCATGATCCCCATGAGCAGGGGTCGGATCCGGTAGGTCGTCGCGAAGCTCATGGCCATCGGCATCAGGATCGCCACCACCGCGGCACCCGCGGCACCGAAGACGCACAACGCCGCCGTCAGCAGGAAGAAGACCCACGGGATGGCGCCCGCGCGACCACCGACCACCCGGACCACATGGTGCAGAAACCAGTCGACCGTGCCGTTGCGCTGCGCCGTGCAGAACAGGTAGGTGACCCCGACCAGGACCACGAACAGCTCCGCCGGGAACCCGACGAGGATCTCCCCGGCGTCGAGGCCCAGCACGAAGGTGCCGAGCCCGAAGGCGGCGAGAAAGGCGAGCGCCCCCATGTTCACCGACCACAGGGTGGCCACGACGATGAGCAGGACCAACGTGCCGACGGCGGCGAGGTGTACGGAGGTCATGCGCTCAGCCCCTCCCGAACGGACGGGGCCGCTGGGGCACAGAGCACTCGTCGACCATGTCTCTCCTTCGAGATCTGCGACTTGAACCCTCCGTCCCGGTGTTCAGCAGAGCTGAACAGATCCGGGGAGGTGCATCACGCGTTCCCACTTTGACATGGTCACAGCAGGCCAGGCAAGGGTCTGGACAGCGGACCAGACGAGCGATTGCTCGGTCGAGGCCGGTGCGCACTCACTGCCCCCGGCCGGCTTCGACGTCAACGGTCCACCTGTTCCTCACCTCCACGCCACCTTGTTCTGGTCCGATCATCGGACCGAGCGAAGGGTGGCGATCATGGGCCGGAACGGTCTGCTGGCGGTGGGTGGGGTGCTCGTGCTGGGCCTGACGGGGTGTGCCGGCGGTGCGGGCGGGGGCCCGGTCGCCTCGCCGACGAGCCCTGCGGCCGCGCAGGCGGTGACGCAGCAGGCCGCCCCGCTGCGCATCCTCCTCACCAACGACGACGGCTGGTCGGCACCCGGGGTCGTGGCCGTGCGCAAGGCACTGCGGCGCGCCGGGCACACCGTTGTGGAGGTCGCACCCGCGGACGACCAGAGCGGCACCGGTGCCTCGTTGACCCTGAAGGGCACGCTGTCGCTGACGGCCCACGGCCAGGACGTGTGGGCGGTCGGCGGCAGGCCCGCCGACGCGGCCGCCGTCGGGCTGCGCTCGGTGATGGCGAGCGCACCACCGGACCTCGTGGTCTCCGGCATCAACAGCGGCCACAACGTGAGCGAGTCGGCGATCCACTCCGGCACCGTGGGTGCCGCGATGACCGCCGTCGAGTTCGGGGTCCCGGCGATCGCGGTCAGCGGGCCGTCGACGGGCGGGAACGCCGACCCCGCCCAGTTCGCCGCCGCCGCGGACTACACCGCGCGCCTCGTCGGGCGGCTGGCCGCCGACCGCGGCCAGGGCCCCCTCCTCCCGGACGAGATGGTCCTCAACGTCAACTACCCGAAGGTCGCGGCGGGCGCCGTGGCCGCCGAGGTGCGGTCGGTGCCGACGTCGGACACGCCACTGATCGACCTGTCCTACACCGCGGGCCCCAAAGGCGTCCTCACCCCCACCCTCGTCCAGGGCACCTCCACGGACCCAGACGACGACGCGGGCGCCGTCGCCGCCGGGTCGGTCGCCCTCACCGACCTCGCCACCGACCCCGAGCCCCCGTCCCCGGACTTCGGCGTGGCCGACCGCCTCGCGGGCAGCGTCCAGCCCTGACAGTGAGGATGTAGGCGAGCCCCGCAGCCGGTCGTTCTGACCCAAGCCCTGACTGACCTCGGGTCCTGAACTGGATCTGTCGTTCGGCTGACTGCGGGACTCGCTTGCACGCACCGGACGGCGTCGTGACCTCATAGGAGCCTGTGCCAGCAGGCACCCATCACTGTCTTGTCCGCCAGCCCGGCTGGTGCGTGCCGCCCTGCACGCTCAAAGGACAGGACGACAGTGACCACGATGACACAGCCCACCCGTTCTGTGATGGGCTCCGCCCAGGAGCTGCAGGTCACCGGTGGGATCGACACTCATAAAGACACCCACACCGCTGCGGTGCTGGACTCCGCGGGTCGGCTACTGGGCCACCGCCAGTTCCCGACCACGCCGTGCGGCTATCGGAGTCTGCTGGCCTGGTTGCAGGGCTTCGGACTGCTACTACGGGTCGGGGTCGAGGGCACCGGTGTCTACGGCGCAGGCCTGGCACGCCACCTGCACGCCGCCGGGATCGAGGTGGTCGAGGTCGACCGCCCCGACCGCAAGACCCGCCGCTGGCAGGGCAAGTCCGACCCGGTCGACGCCGAGGCCGCCGCTCGCGCCGCGCTGTCCGGACGCGCTACCGGCACCCCGAAACACCGCGACGGACAGGTGGAAGCACTACGCGCGCTGCGAGTCGCTCGACGCAGCGCCATCAGCAACCGAGCCGAAGCACAGACCCAGATGAAATCGCTGGTCGTGACGGCTCCGGAGACACTGCGCACCGAACTGCGCGGACTGACCACCCGTCGGTTGATCACCCACTGCGCGACTCGCCGCCCTGACCACAGCCGGGCCAAGGACCCCGCCACCGCGACCCTGATCGCGCTGCGCAGCCTCGCTCAGCGCCACCAACGCCTCACCGCCGAGATCGCCGAACTCGACGCACTGCTGGGCCCGCTGGTCGCCGCGATCAACCCGGGCCTGGTCGCGTTGAACGGGGTCGGCACCGAGGTCGCCGGACAGCTGCTGGTCACCGCAGGAGAGGACCCCGAACGGCTCGACTCCGAGGCGGCGTTCGCCATGCTCTGCGGGGCAGCACCACTGCCCGCCTCCTCCGGACGCACCCACCGCCACCGGCTCAACCGTGGCGGGGACCGGCAAGCCAACGCCGCGCTCTACCGGATCGTGCTCTGCCGACTGCGGTGGGACCCACGCACCCGCGCCTACCGCGACCGCCGCACCACCGAGGGCATGTCCAAGAAAGAGATCATCCGCTGCCTCAAGCGCTACATCGCCCGAGAGATCTACCAAGAACTACTCACATCCCACGACGCCCCAGCCGTCGCTTGACATCCATAGGAGCATCCGGGAGCGCCGGTCAGCGGTCCGTGTAGCGCACCATCTCTAGGCCAAAGTGGACGTACCGGGCGGCGACCTCGTCGGGTCGCAGGTCCCCCGCCGGGTTGAACCACTCGGCGATGGACTTGCACATCGTCACGACGGCCCGGGAGACCTCGCGCGGGAACGGGGTCTCGAAGCGACCGCTCTCCACGCCGGCCGCCACCTGGGTGTCGACCAGCCGCTGCTGGAGGGCCCGGCGGACGGTCATGTCCGCGCGGGCGGACTCGTCGAGACTGCGCATCTCGCTCGCCGCGAGGAAGCCGACCTCGCGGCGATGGGTGTGGAACAGCGCCATCGTCTCGACGAGCAGCGCGAACCGTTCGACCTCGTCGGCGCCCGCGTCCACGGCCGCCCGGCAGCGCCAGAGCAGGTCCTCCATGCCGAGGTCGAGGATGCGCTGGAGCATCTCCTGCTTACTGGCGTGGTAGTGGTAGATGCCCGAGACGGACAGTCCGGACTCGCGCGCCACGTCCCGGACGGTCGCCCCGTGGTAGCCCGTCTGTTGGAACACCGTCATCGCGGCGCGCAGCACGGGGTCGAGGTCCAGCGGGGCGTACCGGCGCCAGGCCCGGTCCGTGGAGGCGGCCGAGGTGTACGGCGGGGGCACCGGGTCGGCGGTCCGACCCGACAGGATGTCGTCCACGGTGCGCCCGAGCAGCGACGCGATGCGGTTGAGCCGGACGACCGAGAGCGTGGTGCGCCCGGTCTCCAGCTGGCTCATCGTCCCCACGCTGACCCCGAGGGCCTTCGCGAGCGTGCGCAGGCTCATCCCCGCGGCCGAGCGGGCCGCCCGCACCCGCCCGCCGACCTCGGCGTCCTCGACGTCCAGCGGCATGGTGTTCACGATATCCGAACGCCACGCCGTGGCGATGCCGTCAGGCCCCGGTCTCCACGACCTCCTTCTGGTACTTCTCGGTCATGTGCGCGATGGCGTCCGCATGCTTGGTGAAGTGCTCGTCGCGCGAGCCCATCGCCCGCTCCTTCGCTGCGGTCGTGGCCGCGGCGAACGTGGCGGGCCCGCCCTGGAAGTGGGGGAACACCCGCTGCGCGAGCAGCTCGTAGGAACGCAGCGTCGCCGCGGGGTTGGCCCAGTCGTGCGCCTGCAGGAGCATCGCGCCGAACCCGCCGGACTGGGCGACCAGCCGCTCGACCTGGCGGCAGGCGTCCTCCGGCGTGCCGATCACACCGAACCCACCCTCGTTGATGAAGTCGATCATCTCGCGCACGTTCCCGCCCTCGACCACCATCTGCGGGAACGCCGCGACCTTCTGGAAGTAGCGGAACCACTCCTCGATCCCGAACTCGACGTCCCGGATCGCCTGCTCGCGGGTCTCGGCGATGTGCATCGCGCCGACGAGCCGCCACGACGAGCGCGACGGTGCGGGCCGTCCGTGCGCCGCCGCGCGCTCCTCGACGACGTTCCAGTGGTGGGCGAGCGCGTCGAACCCGTCCTTGGTCAACGTGGCACCGATCGACATGAGGCCGACCCCGTGCCGACCGGCGAGGCGCGGACCGGTGGGTGACGCGACCGCGGCCACGGTGATGTCGAAGCACGGCTGGGTGAAGGGTCCGTACTGCAGGCGCGCGTCGACCAGGTTGTGGGTCGCGGTGCGCTCGGTGACCGACTCCCCGGCGAGCAGGCGCAGGATGATGTCGAGGTTCACCTCGAGGAGCTCGCGGGTGTCGGTCGGGGTCAGCCCGAGCATCGCCCCGTCGGTCGGCAAGGATCCGGGCCCGGCGCCGAACATGGTCCGACCGCGGGTCAGGTGGTCGAGGAGCACCATGCGCTCCGCCACCCACAGCGGGTTGTGGTAGGGCACGGACGTGACGCCGGTGCCCAGCCTGATCCGCCGCGTCCGCTCGGCCGCGGCCGCGATGAAGATCTCGGGGGTGCCCACGATCTCGTGGCCCGCCGAGTGGTGCTCCCCGATCCAGACCTCGTCGTAGCCGAGGCGGTCCAGGTGCTCGACGAGCTCGAGGTCGCGCTGCAGGGCGACCGCGGGGTGTTCGCCGGTGGCATGCAGCGGGGCGAGGAACGTGCCGAAGCGGAGTGACGACATTGACTTCTCCACGGGAAGTAGGTTGTTCGTAAATCCTGAACACCACGAGACCGCCGCTCGTGTAGCGCAGACCTTGACATGGTCATGTGGGTGATGCAAGTCTCTGGATCACTCAGAGCGGGCGAGCGCTCGCACGGTTTTCGGATCCCTCAGGAGGCTGCAGTGACGCAGCAGCAGGACGTTCAAGCACTGGACGACGCGCCGGGGGTCATCGGCGGCCGCAACCACTTCACCGACTACGACCTGGACTCCCCGGAGTTCACCGAGCACTACGACGAGGTGCTCGAGGCGGTGCTGGACAAGTGCCCGGTCGCGCGGAGCGAGGCGTTCGGCGGGTACTGGGTCGTGAACCGCGCCGAGGACTTCAAGCGGTGCGCGGTCGACCACGAGACCTTCACCTCCACCCGCGGGTTCGAGCCCGCCCACGGCAATGAGGGCGATGGCGGGATGAAGCTGTACCCGCTGCAGATCGACCCGCCGTACCACACCCGCTGGCGCAAGGCGCTGGGTCCGTACTTCTCCACGAAGGCGATCGCCCCGCTCGAGGAGGGCATCCGCGAGCACGCGAACTTCCTGATCGACTCGTTCATCGAGCGCGGGAGCTGCGACTTCGTCGCCGAGTTCGCGGCGCAGCTGCCCGCGCGGGTCTTCTTCGGGTCGTTCCTGCGGGTGCCGTTCGACCAGATCCCGCCGGTCCAGAAGGCGACGGACGACGCGATCCGCGGCCCCGGCGAGGGGCGCGGGGAGGCCTGGGGCGTCATCGGCGGGTTCCTCGACGCCTACCTCAAGGAGCGGGCCGAGGGCCCCGAACAGAACGACTTCGTGGACGCCGTGCTCGCGGGCGTCGAGACGGACGAGAGCGAGCCCGCGCCGTACGAGCACAAGCTGTTCACCATGATCGACTTCCTGGCGGGCGGGATCGGCACGACCTCGCACACGCTGGCCTCCCTGGCCCACCACCTGGCGACGCACCCCGACCACGTGCGGCGGCTCGCCGCCGAGCCGGACCTGCACGCGAACGTCGTCGAGGAGGTCATCCGGATCTACGCGCCGGTCACCGCGCTGGGCCGCACGGCGACGAAGGACACCGAGATCGCCGGTCAGAAGATCGCGGCGGGCGACCTGGTGATGCTGTCGGAGGCCGCGGCGTGCCGGGACCCGCGGGTCACCGACAACCCGGCCGTGGTCGACCTGGATCGGCGGGTGCCGGTGAACCTGGCGTTCTCCTACGGGCCGCACCGCTGCGTCGGGGCACACGTGGCACGGCTGGTGATGCGCTGCGCGCTGACCGAGGTGCTGCGCCGGATGCCGGACCTACGGGTGGCCCCCGGCGAGGCGCCGACCTTCAGCAACAGCGGGGTCGCACGCAACATGGACACCCTGCCGCTGGTCTTCACCCCCGGCGAGCGCGAGGTGGCGGCGGAGTGAGGTTCGTCGTCGACCCAGCTCTGTGCTGCGGACACGGGCTGTGCGCCGCAGTCGCGCCCAGGGTCTACACCCTGGACGACGAGGGCTACAACACGATCCTGGGCGCGGAGGCCGAGGTCCCACCGGGGCTCGAGGCCGATGCGCTCCGCGGCGCCGGCTCCTGCCCGGACGGCGCGATCCAGACCACGTGAGGACGACAGAGTGAGGTCGACAGAGTGAGGTCGAGCGGAACCGGGACGCCCGCGCCATTGGCGGGCGTGCACGTGGTCGAGATCGGTACCGGGCGCGCGGGTGCGTTCGCCGGGGCGATCCTGGCCGATCTCGGGGCGGACGTGGTGAAGATCGAGTCCTCCCGGGAGGACGACGGGTCGCCCCGGCGGCGGTCACACCGGATCGCCTACGACCGCGGCAAGCGGTCCGTCGCGGCGGAGCCTGCCGCCCCGGGGGCGGACGACCTGCTGGAGCGGCTGCTCGGCTGGGCGGACGTGCTCCTCGAGGAGGACCCGGCCTGGCGCGCGGACCGTTCCGCTCCGCTCGACGCACTCGTGCACTGTTCGATCTCGGCCTACGGGTCCGCGGCCGCGGCCTGCCGCCCGGCGCCCGACCCGGACTCGGAGGACCTGCTGGTGCAGGCGTTGTCCGGGAACATGGACCTGACCGGGCACGAGGGCGGTCCGCCCGGGGAGGCCGGGGTGCCCGTCGCCGACCTGTGCGCGGGCGTCTACGCCGCGATCGGCGCGCTCGGCGGGGTGCTCGCGGGCGGGGGGCACCGGGTCGAGGTGTCCAAGACGGACGTCGCGGTCGCGCTGCTGAGCTACATGGCCGTGGGCTGGTTCGCCGACGGCGAGGTGCCGACCCGCGTGGGCACCGGCCACTCGACGATCTTCCCCTACAACTCCTTCGAGGCCGCGGACGGCGAGGTGGTCGCGGCCCCGTTCACCCAGCGCTTCTGGCGGAACTTCGCCACCGCGATCGGGCGCGAGGACCTGCCGGGGCGCGAGGAGTACCGCGACTTCGCCCGCAGGCTGGTGGCGAAGGAGGAGCTCCTGGGCCTGTTCGCGCCGCCGCTGCGGGAGAAGACCGTCGCCGAGTGGGTGGCGGCGTTCGCCGAGGCGGACGTGCCCGCGGGGCCGGTCCTGTCGCTCGCCGACGCACTGGACCTCGAGCACACGGTCGTCCGGGGCATGAGCCCGACCGTCGACGGGTCGGCGCCGCCGGTCCGCACGGTCGCGTCGCCCTTCCGGTTCCGCGCGCCGAACGGGACCGCCTTCCGGCCCGTCCCGAGGGTCGCGCCGCAGCCGGGTGCCGACACCGCCCGGGTCCGGGCCGAGCTCGCCGCGGAGGGGGTCCGATGAGCCTGCCGCTGGAGGGGGTGCGGGTCCTGGACCTCACCCGGATGTTCGCCGGGCCCTGCGCGGCGCAGGTGCTGGCCGACCTCGGGGCCGAGGTGGTCAAGGTCGAGGAGCCGCGGATCGGCGACCCGACCCGGCGCAACCTCCCGATGTGGGGGGACGAGAGCGCGTACTTCCTGTCGCTCAACCGCGGCAAGCGCAGCGTCACGCTCGACCTGCGCACACCGGAGGGCCACGAGGCGCTGCTCCGCCTGGTCGACCGCAGCGACGTCCTGGTCGAGAACTTCCGGCCCGGGGTGCTGGCCCGGCTGGGGCTGGGCCCCGAGGAGCTGGCGGCGCGGCGCCCGCAGCTCGTCTGCTGCTCGTTGTCGGGTTTCGGGGCGACGGGTCCGCTGCGCGAGACGATCTCGTTCGACCTGGTCAACCAGGCGATGTCCGGCATGATCGAGCTCACCGGGGAGCCCGGGGAGCGGCCCGCCCGGATCGGCGTGCCGATCGGGGACATGGCGGGCGGGCTCTACCTGTCCCTCGCGGTGCTGGCCGGGCTAGCCCAGCGGGAGCGGACCGGCCAGGGGTGCTGGGTCGACCTCGCGCTGCACGACGTGCTCATCACCCTGCTGTCCGACGTGGCCCAGCGCCACTTCCTGACCGGCGGGGACACCACCCGCACCGGCAGCCGGGACCGGGACGAGGCCCCCCGCGGACGGTTCCGGGCGCTCGACGGGTGGCTCGTGCTGTCTGCGGTCCGGCCCGAACACTGGCGGGGCCTGCTCGACGTTCTCGACGCCCCCGAGCTCGGAGCGGATCCCCGGTTCGCCGACGCGGCGAGCCGCAAACGCCACGAGGCGGAGCTCGACGCAGCCCTGGAGGCCAGGCTGGCGACCCGGGACCTCGCGTCCTGGGTCCGGGAGCTGACGGCCGCAGGCGTGCCCGCGGCACCGGTCAACTCCTTGAAGGACGCGCTCGAGTCCCCCCTGCTCCAGGGCGGCGGCCTGATCGTGGAGGCCGTCCACCCGACCACCGGCCGGATCCGCACCCTGGCCTCCCCGCTCCTGCTCGACGGCGAGCGGGCAGGCGGCACCGACGTGTCGCCGGTGCTCGGCGCGGACACCGCGGACGTGCTCGCCGAGCTCGGGTACGACGCCGCGGACGTCGAGCGCTTCGCCGAGGCGGGGGTGATCCGCCGTGGGTGAGCCGATGGAGCTGAAGGTGACCCGGGTCGAGGTGGACGAGCACGGCGTCGCCACCGTCACCCTGAACCGCCCGGAGCGGGGCAACTCCTGGACCGCCAGGATGCACGCCGAGTACCGCTGGATCATGGCGGAGCTGGAGGCGGACCCGCGGGTCCGGGTGGCGGTGCTGACCGGGGCCGGGCGCGCCTTCTGCGTGGGCGCGGACTCGAAGGCGCTCTCGGGGTACGTGAAGTCCGACAACGGGTTCGACCCCGGGCTGCCGCGCGAGGCGGCCAACCCCGGCTACGGCGTGCGCCCGGAGTTCGACGCGGACGTGAGCTGGCAGCTCGGCCTGCGCTTCCCGCTGATCGCGGCGGTGAACGGCGCGTGCGCCGGGGTCGCGTTGGCCCTGGCGGCCTACGCGGACATCCGGTTCGGGATGTGGGACGCGAAGATCACCACCGCCACGCCGAAGCTGGCGATGCCCGCCGAGTACGGACTGTCCTGGATCCTGCCGCGGCTGCTCGGCGCGACCCACGCCGCGGACGTGCTGCTCAGCGGTCGCATCCTGCGCGCGCAGGAGATCGGCGCGATGGGCTTCTTCAACAAGGTGCTCGGCCCCGAGGAGTTCGGCCCGGCGGTCACCGACTACGCGCGGCTGCTCGCGGGCCTCTCCCCCGCCGCGACGACCGCCACCAAGCGCCAGCTCTACGACGACCTGCTCGATGCGGACCCGGCCCGCTCGGTGAACCGCAGCAAGGAGCTGATCGGCGAGCTGATGGCCCACCCGGACTACGCGGAGGGCGTCCGGGCGCTGGTCGAGAAGCGCGCGCCGAGGTTCGGGCGGTGAGCCCGCCGCCTCCCTCGGTCGTCGGTACTGCCGAGCTCGCACCCGCCCGCGACACCGGCGCGGAGACCGAGCTCTCGCTCTCGGCCGCGGTCGGCGTCGCCGCGCTGGCGGACGCCGGGCTGGGCCCCGAGGACGTCGACGGTCTGCTCGTCCACCCGATCGACGCGGCCAGCAGGCTCGTCCCCTCCACGGTGGGCGAGTACCTCGGGCTGCGTCTGGGCTACGGGGACAGTGTGGACCTCGGCGGCGCCACCGCCGTCGGGATGCTGTGGCGGGCCGCCGCCGCGATCCGGGCGGGGATGTGCTCGGTCTGCCTGTGTGTCACCGCCGCGCCGCGGGTGCCGGCGGGCTTGGTGCACGCCGGGCCGACCCGGCGCACGGTCGACACCTCCCCCTGGCGCGAGTTCGAGGTGCCCTACGGCAACATCGGCGCCACCGAGGGCTACGCGCTGATCGCGATGCGGTACGAGCACGAGTTCGGCGACACCGCACGACAGCGCGCCCGGCTCGCGGTGGCCCAGCGGCAGAACGCCGCCCGCCACCCCAAGGCCTTCTTCGCCGACACCCCGCTCACCGAGGACGAGGTGCTGGGGTCCGAGCTCATCGCCGACCCGCTGCGCAAGCTGGACTGCGTGCTGCCGACCGGCGGCGCCGCGGCCGTCGTGGTGGTCGACGGCGCCCTCGCGGGCCGCGGCAGGCACCGGCCCGTCCCGGTGCTGGGTGCGGGAGAGGCCATCACCCACAAGACGATCACGTACGCGCCGTCCCTGACGGACACGGCGATCCGGCGCTCGGCGGATCGGGCGTTCACCGCGGCAGGCGTCGACCGCGCCGCGGTGGGCCTCGCGTCGATCTACGACTGCTACACCAGCACGGTCCTGCTCAGCCTCGAGGACGCGGGCTTCTGTGCCAAGGGGAAGGCGGGCGCGTTCGTCGACGCCCACGACCTCACCTGGCGCGGGGACTTCCCGCTGAACACCCACGGCGGGCAGCTGTCCTTCGGCCAGGCGGACGTCGCGGGCGGGATGAGCCACGTGACCGAGGCCGTCCTGCAGCTGCAGGGCCGCGCCGAGGGCAGGCAGGTGCGCGACCTGCGCCACGCGTTCGTGCACGGCAACGGAGGGATCATGAGCGAGCAGTCGAGCGTCGTGCTGGGGGCCACGTGAGCGGCACCCGTCCGGCGCCCCACCCGACGGCGGTGTCCGCGCCCTTCTGGGCGGGCTGCGCGCGCCACGAGCTGCTGCTGCAGCGGTGCGCGGACTGCACCGCGGCGGTGTTCTACCCACGCAGCACCTGCCCGAGCTGCGGGTCCGCCCGGCTGGACCACGTCCCGTCCGGGGGACGCGGCACGCTCTACAGCTACACCGTCGCGCGGCGGGCCACGCACCGGAGGCTCGCCGACCGGGTGCCGTACGTGATCGCGATCGTGGAGCTGGCCGAGGGCCCCCGGCTGACCTCGACCGTCGTCGGCACCGACCCGGACGCCGTCCGCATCGGGATGCCGCTGGTCGTGGACTTCGAGGACCACGAGGGTTTCACCGTGCCGGTCTTCCGGGAGGCGCCGTGAGTGTGCTCGACGTGGACGTGGCGGACGGCGTCGCCACCATCACGCTCAACCGCCCGGACAAGCGCAACGCCATGGACCCCGAGATGGTGGTGCGCCTGGCCGACGCGTGGCACCGGGTCCGCGAGGACGACGGCGTCCGGGTGGCGATCCTGACCGGCGCCGGCCCGGAGACCTTCTCCGCGGGCGGCGACCTGCGCAGGCTGATCACCCTGCTGACCCGGGCGCGCCCGGCCGAGGACGAGTGGGACGAGCGGCTGCTGGCCGATCAGCGCGGGGTGATGAACAGCGCGATGCTGCGCGTCCCCTCCTTCCCGAAGCCGATCGTCGCGGCGGTGAACGGACTGTGCTTCGCGGGCGGGCTCGAGCTGGCGCTCGCCGCGGACCTGCGGGTGGTCGCCGACCACGCTCGGCTCGCACTCAGCGAGGTCCAGCGCGGGCTGATCCCCGGCGGCGGCTCGGTCGCCCGGCTGCCCCGCATGGTGCCCGCGCCGATCGCGCGCGAGCTGCTGCTGCTCGGCGAGCCGGTCACCGCGGCCCGGGCGTACGACGTCGGGCTGGTCAACGCCGTCGTGCAGGGCCCGGAGGTCCTCCCGCGGGCCCGCGCGATGGCGGACCGGATCGCCCGCAACGCCCCGCTCGCCGTCGCGGCCGTGCGGGAGGCGGTGGCCGAGGCCCCGGGCGTCGGGCTCGAGGAGGCGTTCCGCCGCGAGGACGAGGCGGTGCGCCGGATCATGCGCTCCGCGGACGCCCGCGAGGGCGCGCGCGCCTTCGCCGAGCGCCGCGACCCCCGCTACACCGGCACCTGACGAAGGAGGCAGACCATGTCCCTCAGTACATCCGTCGACACCTACGTCGACCGCGAGCACCGGATGATGATCGGTGACGAGTGGGTCGTGGCCGTCTCCGGCGAGACGATCCCCGTGGAGGACCCCGCCACCGGCCGAGAGATCGGCGCGGTCCCCGCGGGCGGGGCCGCCGACGTCGACCGGGCCGTGGCCGCGGCGCGGGCGAGCTTCGCGTCCAGGGTCTGGCGCGGCACCCCGGCCCGCCGTCGCGGCGAGGTCCTCTGGGCGATCGGGGACCTCGTCGCGACGCACGCGGACGAGCTCGTCCGGATCGAGGTCCTCGACAACGGCATGCCCACCGCGATGGCCCGTGGCCTGCTCGACGGAGTGGTGGAGGGGTTCCGCTACTACGCCGGAGCCTGCGCCCGGTTGCACGGACGGACCGCCGACATGGGCGCCGACCTGGAGTTCCACGCATTCTCGGTGAGCGAACCGGTCGGCGTCGCCGGGCTGATCGTGCCGTGGAACGGACCGCTGGCCAGCCTGAGCAACAAACTCGCCCCAGCCCTGGCGGCCGGGTGCAGCGTGGTCGTCAAGCCCGCGGAGCAGACGTCACTGAGCACGCTGCGCCTCGCCGAGCTGGTACGGGAGGCCGGCGTCCCGGCCGGGGTGGTCAACGTCGTCACCGGCACCGGGACGTCGGCGGGCGCCGCGCTCGTCGACCACCCGGACGTCGACAAGATCTCCTTCACCGGGTCGCTCGCCGTGGGCCGCACCGTCGTGGCCGCCGCGGCCGCGAGCAACCTCAAGCGCGTCACGCTCGAGCTCGGCGGCAAGTCGCCGGTGTTCGTGTTCGACGACGCCGACCTCGAGACCGCGATCCCGCAGGTCGGGGCCGGCATCTTCGCCAACAGCGGGCAGATCTGTTTCGCGGGCTCCCGGGTCTACGCCCAGCCCGGCATCACGGACGGGCTCCTGGCCGGGCTCGGCGAGTACGCACGCAGCCTGAAGGTGGGCAACGGGCTCGACCCGCAGACCCAGCTCGGTCCGCTCATCTCCGCCCGGCAGCGCGACCGGGTGCTCGACTACATCGGCGCCGGTGTCGCGGAGGGCGGCGAGGTCGTGACCGGCGGGCGGACGGTCGGGGACGCGGGGTACTTCGTCGAACCGACGATCTTCGCGGGCACCCGTCCCGACATGCGGATCGTGCGCGAGGAGATCTTCGGGCCGGTGCTGACCGTGATGCCCTTCACCGGGCTCGACGACCTGCCGACGATCGGCAACGCCACCGAGTACGGCCTGGGCGCCGGCGTCTACACCCGGGACCTCGGCACCGCGCACCGCGCGGTCCGGCTCCTGGACGCGGGCAACGTGTGGGTCAACTGCTACGGCAGGCGGGATCGCTCGCTGCCCTTCGGCGGGTTCAAGCAGTCCGGCTGGGGCCGGGAGAACGGGCCCGAGGGCCTCGACGCGTTCCTCGAGAAGAAGTCGGTCTACCTGCATCTCTGACCGGCCGGGAACGACAGCGCAAGGGAGCACTGATGGAGCCGACCACCGCTCGGCGGCCGCTGGACGGGATCCGCGTCCTGGACGTCTCGACGGTCATCGCCGCACCGCTCGCGGCGATGATCCTCGGCGACCTCGGCGCCGAGGTCGTCAAGATCGAGCATCCCCGCGACGGGGACCCCGCCCGCCACCACGGCTATGCCAAGGACGGCGTGCCACTGTGGTGGCTCATGCTGGGCCGCAACAAGAAGAGCGTCACCCTCTACCTCGGGGACCCGGAGGGCCAGGAGCTGTTCCGAGGGCTCGCCGCCACCGCGGACGTGATCGTGGAGAACTTCCGTCCGGGCACGATGGAGGCCTGGGGGCTCGGCTACGAGGTGCTCGCCGCGGATAATCCGGGGCTGGTGTTCGCCCGCGTCAGCGGCTTCGGGCGGACCGGTCCGCTGTTCCGGGAACCGGGCTTCGGCACGATGGGCGAGACGATGTCCGGCTTCGCCTTCCGCAACGGGGACCCCGCGGGCGAGCCCTACCTGCCGCCGTTCGGGCTGGCGGACGGCGTCACCGGGATCGCGACGGCACTGGGGGTGCTGAGTGCGCTGTACGAGCGCCGGGACAGCGGGCGGGGCCAGCAGGTCGACCTGTCGATCATCGAGCCGCTGCTCACGATCCTCGAACCGCAGCTGGTGACCCGCGACCAGCTCGGGGTGACCCTGGGGCGGACCGGCAACCAGGCCGAGATGAACGCACCGCGCGGGATGTACCGGACGAAGGACGAAGCCTGGGTCGCCCTGTCCGCGAGCACCGCCTCGACCGCGGGCAACGTGGTGCGGCTGATGGGGGCCCCCGGCCTCGCCGACGAGCCGTGGTTCGCCCACGCGAACCAGCGCCGGGCCCACGCGGCGGATCTCGACGCCGTGATCGTGCCCTGGTTCGCCGCGCGGACCGCCGGGACGGCGGTGGCCGAATGCCGGGCCGCCGGGGTGCCCGTCGCACCCGTGCACACCGCCGAGGACATCCTCGCCGACCCGCAGTACGCCGCCATCGGGGCGATCGGGAGCTACGAGCACTCCCAGCTGGGCACGGTCCGGATGCCGGACGCGTTGTTCCGGCTCTCCCGCACCCCCGCAGGCGTGCGCTGGCTCGGACCCGAGCTCGGTGCGCACACCGAGGAGGTCCTCGACCTCGACCCCGAGCGCCTGGCCCGGTTGCGGGAACGCGGGGTGCTCTGACCGGCCGACGGCGGGTGGGGGGGCGACCCCACCCGCCGCGGCGGTTCACTCGGCGCAGTAGCCGCCGTCGACCACGATCTCCGCCCCCGTGACGTAGCGGGCCTCGGGCGAGACCAGGTACAGCGCAGCGTGGGCGATGTCGTCCGGCTCGCCGAGGCGGCCCATCGGAACGCCGTCGAGGAGGACCTTGTACGCCTCCGGGTTCGCGGCCTGCACCGGCGTGTGGATGTCCGACTGGATCAGGCCGGGGCAGATCGTGTTGCAGCGGATGCCGTCTCGTGCGGTCTTTAGCGCCACGACCTTCGTGAGGCTGCGGATCCCGCCCTGGCTGGCGTCGCAGGGGGAGCTGTAGCGCATCCCGACCACGCCACTGATCGACGCGACGTTCACGATCGCGCCGCCCCTGCCACTCGCGCGCATGGCGGTGACGGCGTGCTTGCAGCCCGGCCACGTGCCCGTCAGGTTGGTGTCCCACGACCGAGCGGTAGGTGTCGAAGTCACCTGGTCGATCGGGATCCGGCGGGTGATTCCGGCGGGCTGCCGTGGATCTCCAACGCGTCTGACTCCGAGGCCCTGGGTCGCGAACCCTGCGTTGCGGCGCGTACGTGACCAAGCTGGAGGAGCGGGTCGTCCGGTTCAGGCCTCGTACATCGGCCCTTTCCTTGGGCGGGCTGCGGTCCCGGGCCTCCTGCGGGACGCGTTGCCGGACACCACCACGTCACGACCTCATGAGCGGAGCGTCGGCGACCGCATGAGCGGTTGGGTGGTGGAGCCCGGACGGGTGACTCAGACCCCGGCGACCCGCACCGCGTCGGCCGAGGCCCAGAAGCGGTCCCGCAGCTGCTTGCGGAGCACCTTGCCCGCCCCGGACTTCGGCAGCTCCGCGACGAACTCGACCGAGGTGATCTTCTTGACCGGGCCAACGCGGTCGCGGGTCAGCGCGATGAGGTCCGCGGCAGGCGGCGGGGTCGTCCCCCGGGCGACGACCAGCGCTTTGGGCGTCTCGCCCCACCGCTGGTCGGGCACCCCGACGACGCACACCTCCGCCACGTCCGGGTGCTCCTGCAGCACGACCTCGAGCTCCGACGGCCAGATGTTGTAGCCGCCCGACACGATCATGTCGCCTTTGCGGTCCACGAGGTGCAGGAGCCCCTCCGCGTCGAGGTAGCCCATGTCGCGGGTGAGGATGCTGCCGTCGGGCAGGGTGCGGGCCGAGGTCTCCGCCTCGTCGCGCCAGATGCCCGACATCGCCCCCGGCGACAGGGCGGCGACCTCGCCGACCTCCCCCGGGGGCAGGCAGGAGCCGTCGGCGTCGCGGATGGTCACGACGGTGTGCGGCGTGGCCCGGCCCGCGGACCGCAGCCGCCGACCGTCCTCCCCGCCGTGCAGGTGCGGGGGCAGCGTGGTGATCAGCAGGACCTCGCTCTGCGCGTAGACCTGGTAGAGAACGTCCCCGAACAGCTCCAGCGCGCTGCGCAGGGTCCGCTCGGCGATTGGTGAGCCCGCGTAGAGCACGCATCGCAGGCTCGAGAGGTCCCGCTCGCGCGGCGCCGCCTCCACCATCGCCTTGATCATCACGGGAATGGTCGAGACGTGGGTGATCCGGTGCGCCTCGATCAGGTCGAGCGCCTCGTGGGGGTCGAAGGCGGGCTGCAGCACGATCCGGCCGCCGACCGGCAGCACGCTCCAGAGCAGCGCGACCCCGAAGTGCGCCAGCGAGCCGAGCACCAGGTAGGCCGAGTTCTCGTCGGTCAGCGGGGTCACCCACCGGTACTCGTGGGTGAACTCCGCCCACCGGCCGACCGTGTGGAAGATCCCCTTGGGCCGCCCCGTCGTGCCGCTGGAGAACCGGATGATGTGCACGTCGTCGTCCGCGACCGGCACCACGACGTCGTCGGGGGGCGCGGACCGGACCGCCGCCTCATAGGATAGCGCGGGGCCACCCGGGTCGTCCGTCCCCGTCACGAGGACCGGCAGGCTCGCGAGCTCCCCCACCAGGTGAGGACGCAGGTCGGCCCAGCGTTCCGCCTCGACGACGAGCGCCCGCGCGCCGACCAGGCGGAGCAAGTAGGCGTTCACCTCGGCGGAGTGGTAGGTGTACAGCGACGCCCGCGGGAAGTTGCCGAGCGCGCACGCCGCGACCTGCTCGATCGAGTGGACCGAGTCCTTGCCGAGCACGGCGACCGGGTCACCCGGCCGCACCCCGAGCCCGCGCAGCGCGGTGGCCAACCGGCAGGCCCGCTCGAACATCTCGCCGTAGGTCTGCTGTTCTGCACCCGCCGCGACGGCGATCCGGTCCCGGTGCGCGTGGGCGGCACGGCGCAGCAGCTGTGCGGGATCCACGGTGTTCCCCTTCCTCGTCGGGCTCATCAGAACGACCGCGGCAGCCCGAGGTGCCGCTCGCCCAGGTAGTTGCGGACCATGTCGTTCGCCAACGGTGCGATCACCCATAGGCGGACGTCGCGGAACCAGCGCTGCAGCGGGCGCCCCGTGCTCAGGCCCGCGGCGCCGAGCGTCTCCAGTCCGTCGCTCGTGATCCGGACCGCGGCCTCGGAGCAGGCGAGCTTCGCCATCGACGAGAGCAGGTCTGCCCGACCGCCGCCCGCCGCCACCTCGCCCGCCCGCCGGAGCAGCCCGCGGGCCGCCTCGAGCGCGACCACCCCGTCGACGAGCCGGTGCTGCACGGCTTGGAACGAGCCGAGCGACCGGGAGAAGGCCTCTCGGTCCCGCGCGTAGGCCAGCGTGTGGGCCAGGGCGCCCCGGGCCGCGCCTGCCGCCCCCGAGGCCGCGTTGAGGCGCTCCCGGTTCAGCGACCGCATCAGCTCGCGGAACCCCGCGTCCACCGTGCCGACGACGGCGTCGTCCGGCACGGCCACGGCGTCGAGCTCGAGGTCGCAGGGGTGGGCCGCGCGCAGGCCGACCGCCCCGAAGGGCGACGTCCGCACCCCCGGGGTGTCCGCGGGGACAAGGAAGGTGGTGATGCCGTCCACCCCTGCTCCGCCGACCGGCGCCGACCGGGCCAGCACGACGTGAACGTCCGCCCGCGCCGCGCCCGCGATCCAGGTCTTGTGGCCGTCCAAGGTCCAGCCGCCGTCGGTCCGCTTCGCGGTGGTCACCATCCCGCCCGCGACGTCGGTGCCCGCCCCGGGCTCGGTCAGCGCGAAGGCGGCGGTGGCCCGGCCGGACATCAGCGGGCCGAGCCAGCGCTCCTGCTGGGCCGGGGTGCCGTGCGAGGTCAGCAGGTCCAGCACCAGGTAGTGCACGACGAGGGCGACGGCCATCGACGTCGGTCCGGCCGCGACCTCCTCGACCGCGGCCATCTGGTGCCGCACGTCGCCGATCCCGCCGTGCCGGTCCCCGGCGCCCGCAGCCAGGACGCCGGCGCCTGCGAGCCGCGCATGGAGCTCCGCGTCGAACTCGGCCCGCTCGTCCAGCTCCGCGATCCGACCCGCGGGGGCGGCCTCGGCGACCACCGCGCGGACCGCGAGCCGGAAGTCGGCGAGGTCCGCGGGCTCGCCGAGCGGATCGAGCGACCCGCCCAGCACGTCGGTGGGGTCGGGGAGCACCGAGCCCCCGTCGTCGTCGTTCCTCACACCACACCGCCCTTCCGCAGGGTCTCGATGCCGACCTCGTCCATGCCCAGGACCCCGGCGAGCACTTCGTCCGTATGCTCCCCGAGGAGGGGGGCCGGACGGAACACCGCCGGGGAGTCGCTCATCCGGACCGGCCAGCCCGCGGTCCGGTAGGACCCCCGTTCCGGGTGCGCGAACTCGACCACGGCCCCGGTGTCCTGGAGCGTGGGCTCGGCGAACAGGTCGTCCGTGTCGAGGACCGCGCCCGCGGGCACTCCCGCCGCCGCGACCCGCCGCATCACCTCGTGCTTGTCGAACCGCCGCGTCCAGGCGGACACAATCGCGTCCACCTCGCCCTCGTGCGCCAGGCGCTGCTCCGGCGAGGCGAACCGGGCGTCGTCGCGCAGGTCGGGGCGCTCGATCACCTCAAGCAGCCGGTGCCAGTGGTCGTTCCCCTTGCGGGAGGTGTAGATGAAGCAGTAGTCGTTCGGGCCGTCCCCCGAGCACTGGTAGGCGCCCGACGGGGCGGACGCGGAGGCCGGGTTGCTGTTCCCCACCCGGCCCGCCGGGCGGCCGAGCACGTTGTGCCGGGCGAAGGCCATCCGGGTGAAGTTGAGGACCGCGTCCTGCATCGCGACGTCGACGCGCTGGCCGCGGCCGGTGGACCGGCGCTGCAGCAGGGCCGCCAGAACGCCGACGACCAGGTGCATCCCCGCGCCGCTGTCGGCGAGCGTCGGCCCCGGCCGCAGCGGCCCGCCGCCGGACTCGCCGGTGATGGCCAGCGCGCCCCCGGTCGCCTGTCCGGTCGGGTCGAAGGCGAGGTAGTCCTGGTACGGGCCGGGACCGTAGCCCTTGATCGACGCGTACACGAGGCGCTCGTTGAGGCCCCGCAGGTCGTCCCAGCCCAGCCCGAGCCGCTCGACGGCACCCGGCGCGAAGTTCTCGACGACGACGTCCGCGCCCGCGATCAGCTCCTTGGCCACCGCGAGCCCGTCCTCGCTCTTGAGGTCCAGGGTCACCGACCGCTTCGTGTTGTTCAGCATCAGGAAGTAGTAGGAGTCGAGGCCCGGCACGTCGGCCGAGGCGGTCCGCCCGGCCTCGCCGACCCCCGGCCGCTCGATCTTGATCACATCTGCGCCCAGGAAGGCCAGGGCCTGGGTGCAGGACGTCCCGGCCTCCCACTGGGTGAGGTCGATGACGCGCACCCCGCTCAGGGCGGGTCCGGCCGGACCCGCCGACGGTGCATCCACGGGAGGAGACCCCTCTCTCTCACGTTGCCGCGGCGACCGGCGTCCGGTCCCCGCGGCGGGTTGTCTGGTGGTGGGTCGGTGTCGGGCGTTCGCCGCTCACGCGGGGGCGAGGAAGCGGGCGACGTCGACCACCGCCCGCCGCACGACGCCCTCGGCGAGCAGTGGGCCGCCCCCGGCGGACGCCGTCACGGCGAAGGTCAGCGTGCGGCCCTCCGCCGACTCGACGCGGGCGTCGCCGGTGACCGCGGTCCCGGGGGCACTGCTCCGCAGGTGCCGGAGCCGCACCTCGACGCCGACCGTCGTGTGGTCGGGGTCGAGGAGGTCCGCGACGGCGCGGACCGTCGCCTCCTCCAGCCAGGCGAGCAGCCGCGGCGTGCCGAGTACCGGCACCGTCCCGCTGCCAAGCGCGGTCGCGGTGTCGTCGGGTCTCACCGCGTGCGTCACCGCCGCACTGCGGCCGAGGAACTCCGCGGGCGGGCGGCCCGACGGGGACGGGCTCGGGTCCACGGTCACGCCTTCTGGGTTGCGCCGGCGTCGACCGGGATCGCCGCCGCCGTGACGTAGCGAGCCTGGTCCGAGCTGAGCCACACGATGGCGTTGCTGATGTCCACCGGCTCGATGAACGGCACCGGGAGGATGTTCAGCCCCTGGTAGCGGTCGCGGACGTCCTCCGGGCCCGGGTCGGCCAGATCGGGCCGGAACCGGCGGAACATGGCCTTGTTGTCGATCATGTCGGTCAGGATGGCGGTCGGATGGATCGTGTTGACCCGGATGGAGTGCGGGCCGAGCTCGAGGGCGAGCGTCCGCGCCAGCCCGACGACGCCGTGCTTCGTGGCCGCGTAGTGCGCGGTGTTCAGGGCGCCGCGCAGGCCGACCGACGAGCTGGTGATGACGATCGAGCCGCCGCGCCCCTGCTCCACCAGCACGGGGATCGCGGGCTGGACGGTGTTCCACACGCCCGTCAGGTTGATGTCGACGGTCGCCGCCCACTCCGCGTCGGAGATATCGGCCGCCGGGGACGTGTTCAGCACGCCCGCGTTGGCGCAGACGATGTCCAGGCCCCCCAGCTCCGCGACACCGGTCCGGACGGCCCGCCGCATCGCCTCCGCGTCGCGGACGTCGGCCTGGACCGTCACCGCCCGCCGGTCGAGGGCCTCGACGAGCCGGGCGGTCTCCTTCAGGTCCTCCGGGCGCGGGCCCGAGTACTGCATCGTCTCGATGTCCTTGCAGACGTCGATGGCGATGACGTCCGCGCCCTCCTCCGCGAGCCGGACCGCGTGCGAGCGACCCTGCCCCCGGGCCGCGCCGGTGACGAGCGCGATCCTACCGTCGAGAAGTCCCATGTCCCGTGATCTCCCTCCCCGGTCCTCAGAGTCTGATGAGGACGGTCTTGAGCTGGCTGTAGTGGTGGAGCGCCTCGACGCCCTTCTCCCGCCCCAGGCCGGACATCTTGTATCCGCCGAAGGGCGCCTCGACGTGCTCGCCGAGGTACTGGTTGACGAGGACCTGCCCGGCCTCCAGCGCCCCGGCCACCCGGTGGGCGCGTGCGAGGTCGCGGGTCCACACGCCGGCGACGAGGCCGAAGTCGGAGTCGTTGGCGAGCCGGACCGCGTGGTCCTCGTCGTCGAAGGGGAGGACACAGGCAACCGGCCCGAACACCTCCTCCCGCGCGATCCGCATGCCGGGGTCGACGCCGCCGTACACGGTGGGCCGCACGAACTGCCCCGGCAGCGAGTGGTCCGCCGCGCCCCCGACGAGCGGCCGGGCGCCCTCGGCCTCGGCGATCGCGAAGTACTCCTGCACCCGGCCGTACTGGCCCTCGGTGATGATCGGGCCCATCTCCACGCCCGGCCGGATCCGCTCGACCGCGCGGACGACGGCCTCGGTGACCCGGTCGGCGACGGACCGCTCGACGAGCAGCCTGCTGCCCGCCAGGCACGCCTGGCCCGCGTTGAAGGTGAACGCCGGCACCGCTGCCGCCACGGCGGCCTCGAGGTCGGCGTCGGCGAAGACGATGTTCGCCGACTTTCCGCCCAGTTCCAGGGTGCAAGGGACGACGCGGTCCGCCGCCGCCCTCGCGACCGCGCGACCGGTGGCCATGGACCCGGTGAACGCGATCTTGCGGACGTGCTGGTGGGCGACCAGCGGGGCACCCACCTCGGCGCCGGTGCCCGTCACCACGTTCAGCACCCCGTCCGGCAGCCCGGCGCGGGCCGCCAGGGCGGCGAGCCGCAGGGTGGTCGTCGAGGTGAACTCCGACGGCTTGACCACGACGGTGTTGCCGACTGCCAGGGCGGGGGCGACCGCCCGTGCGGCCTGGTTGAGCGGCGCGTTCCACGGCGTGACGACGGCGACCACGCCCCACGGCTCGCGCCGGGTGTAGGCGTGCAGGCCCGGACCGAGGTCGAGCCGCTCCCCCTTCTCGACCGTGACCAGCCCCGCGTACAGCTCGAAGAAGTCGGCCGCTCCGCGCACGCTGGCCCGGACGTCGGTCGCCGTGCGTCCGGTGTCCCGGGCCTCCGCCTCGCAGAGCTCGTCGAGCTCGGCGAGCAGCAGCCTGCGGAGCTCGTGTAGGACGCGGCCGCGCTCGACGGGGTGCCGGGCGGCCCACGCCGGCCCGGCCCGGTCGGCCGCCTCGACCGCGGCGTCCACGTCCGCAGTCCCGCACAGCGTCAGCTCGTGCACGGGCTCGCCCGTGCGCGGGCTCGTCCGCAGCAGGGTGGGCCGCGACGACGGCGCGACGGGTGTGCCGTCGATCCACGCGCTCAGCAGGGGCACCGCCGCGCGGACCGCCCCGTCGGTGCTCACGCCGGACGCCCCGATCCGGCGCGCTGCACGAACAGCACCCCGACCACGGCCCCGAGGCACACCAGGCACACCAGCAGGGCGAAGGGCCACAGGGCCCCGGTGGGCCCGATCAGCCACAGCAGCAGCAGCGGGAGGAGCCCGGACCCCACGCCCGCGCCGATCGCGTAGCCGAGACCGACACCGGTGTAGCGGAAGCGGACGGGCAGCGCGTCGGAGACGTACGCGGTGGTGACGCCGCTGAGCAGGGCGTGTGCCGGGATCAGCAGCACGATCCCGAGCAGGACGAGCCAGGTGCGGCCCGTCTGCAGCAGCAGGATGGCGGGGAAGGCCGCGGCCGCGCCCCACAGGCACGCGCCGACGACGATGCGGTGCCGGGGCACCCGCAGGCTCAGGAAGCCGCCCCCCAGGTTGAGCACGCAGGAGAGGCTCATCGCGACGAAGGTGACGACCTGGTAGTGCGCGACCGTCAGGCCCGGCACCCCACCGCCGCGGACATAGGCGAGGAACGACGTGACGATGACATAGAAGATCAGTGTGTTCGGGGTCAGCAGCAGCGTCGCGATCCCGATCAGGCGGAGCTTCCGGCCGAGCGAGGGCACCGGCTTGGGGGTCGACGTCGAGTCAGCGGTCGCCTTCTCGAACTCCTCCGACTCGCCGATCCGGCGGACGAGGAACCCGATCCCGATGAGGACGGCGCTGAGGAAGAACGGCAGCCGCCAGGCCCAGCCGACCAGCGCCGCGTCGTCGAAGGCGGACACGAGGACGACCGAGACGAGGATCGCGAAGGCGGCTCCGAAGATCGAGCCCGTGTTCGGGAAGGTGCCGAAGAGCGCGCGCTTGGCGGGCGGGGCGCTCTCCGTCGACATCGCGACCGCTCCCCCGTACTCGCCGCCCATGGCGACGCCCTGCGCCAGCCGCAGGACGACCAGCAGGATCGGGGCGAGGACGCCGATCTGCGCCGCGGTGGGCAGCACGCCGATCAGCAGGGTCGCGATCCCCATTGTGAGCAGGGAGATGCGAAGCGCCTTGACCCGGCCGGAGCGGTCCCCGAGGTAGCCGAAGAGGATCGCGCCCAGCGGGCGCATGAAGAACGCGACGGCATGCGACGCGAGCGCCGCGAGGGTGCCGACCCACGGCGCGACGCCGGGGAAGCAGACGTGGTTGAACGCGAGGGCCGCGACCACGGAGTACAGGACGAGGTCGTAGGCCTCGATCATCGTGCCGACCATCGTGGCGACGGCCAGCCGGGCGGGTGAGACCCGCTTCGGTGTCGCGCGCGAGGGCGCGTCCGAAACGGTCATGGGAACCTCCAGGTGCGTGGGGACGGGTGTCGAACGGGGCTCAGAGCACCACCCGGCCTCCCCTCCGCCGGCTCGCCCAGGGCAGGCACCACCGCTCCAGGCCGCCGATGAACGCGATGAGGACCGCCCCCAGCAGCGCCGACGCCACGATGCCGACGAACATCGACGCGGGCTGGAACACGCTCCAGGAGTGCCAGATCAGGTACCCGATCCCGTCGGTCCCGTTGACCATCTCCGTGGCGATCACCACCAGGATCGACTGCCCCATCGCCAGCCGCAGGCTCGTGAAGATCACCGGTGCCGAGGCGGGGAGCACGATCTCGCCGAACCGGTGCGCGAAGGAGGCCGAGAAGACCGCCCCGACGTCCAGGTAGGCCCGGCTCACGTTGCGGCTGGCGTCCACGGTCGCGATGACGACCAGCAGGAACACCGCCAGCGCCACGAGCGCCACCTTGGCGGGGTCCCCGAGCCCGAACACGAGCAGCAGCAGGGGGAAGATTCCCAGCTTGGGCACGGTGTAGGCGGCGGTGAGCGACGGCCGGAACAACCGGCCGAGCACCGGCACCGTGCCGAGCAGCAGCCCGACGACGACACCCGCGAGCGCGCCCGGCACGTAGCCGTAGGCCACGCGGACCAGGGTGGCCGAGAGGTGGGTCCAGAACTCCCCGCTGACCAGCGTCTCCCACGCGGCGGCGGCGATCGACGACGGCGTCGGGAAGAAGCGCACGTCGACGACGCCGGCCCCCCCGAGGGCCTCCCACACGCCGAGCACCACGACCACGGGGACCAGCCCCAGGGCCCACCCGAGCCGCGGCACGGGCCCCCCGCTCCTCGGCGCGCGCGAGGCCGGCACCGGCCGGGGCACGGTGTCCGTACCGGTCCGGCTCATCGCGCACCCCCCTGCCCCGCGCGCCCCTCGCTCATGACCGCCCGCAGCTCCGCCCAGATCTCGCGGCGCAGCGCCGCGAACTCGGGGAGGTAGCGGATCTCCGCCGAGCGCGGCCGCGCGAACGGCACGTCGAACACGCGCCGGACCCGGCCCGGCCGGGCGCTCATCAGGACGACCCGGTCACCCAGCAGCAGCGCCTCGTCCAGGTCGTGGGTGACGATGACCGCCGTGCGCCGCCGGTCCTCCTCCCACAGCCGCAGCATGTCCTCCTGCAGGACCTGGCGCATCTGCGCGTCGAGAGCCGCGAACGGCTCGTCGAGCAGCAGCAGCGCCGGGTCGACCGCGAGCGCCCGGGCCAGCGACACCCGCTTCTTCATCCCGCCGGACAGCTGGCCGGGATAGGACCTCTCGAAGCCGCCGAGGTCCATCCTCCGCAGCCAGCTCCTGGCCGTGTCGTAGGCGGTCCGCCGGTCGGTGCCGGTCATGCGCAGCCCGAACGCGACGTTCTGCTCCACGGTCTTCCACGGGAAGATGCTGTAGTCCTGGAACACGACCGACACCGGGGACCGGCCCGCCTCCAGGTCGAACCCGATCCGCCCGCTCGTGGCCTCCTCCAGGCCCGCGAGCAGCCGCAGCAGCGTCGACTTGCCGCAGCCCGAGGGGCCCAGCAGGCTGAGGAACTCC
This sequence comes from Pseudonocardia halophobica, assembly GCF_050948485.1. Lineage (NCBI taxonomy): Bacteria > Bacillati > Actinomycetota > Actinomycetes > Pseudonocardiales > Pseudonocardiaceae > Pseudonocardia > Pseudonocardia halophobica. The sequence continues at coordinate 5,409,500 of NZ_CP192046.1, forward strand.
CCGGAGCCGATGGTGAGGTCGACCTGCTCGAGCGCCACCGTGGCCGCGCCCCGACCGGTCGGGTAGTGCTTGCCCACGCCCGACACGGTGACCGCGGGCCGGTCCGCGGCGCCCACCGGAGCGCGATCGGTCAGGGGCGCGGCCGCTCCGAATCCCTCGTTCGTCACGGCGCCTCGCTCGCTCACGTCGACGGGATCGACGCGACGACCGCGTCGTGGAAGGGGACGTCGACGACCCGCTCGTAGGGCAGCGGCGCGGCGAGGTCCAGGCTGCCCCCGGCGATGAAGATCTCCTGCATGCTCTGCAGGGTCTCCGGCCGCACGTCGAGGGTCGGGCTGTACAGGTACTCGGGGGTCGACCGGACGAGGTCCGCGGGCATGTGCGCGTAGGTGACGAACGCGTCGACGACCTCCTGGCGGGTCGAGTAGCCCGGGGTCAGCTCCTGCGCGGCGGCCCGCATGTTCGCGCGGACCAGCGCGCACCCGACGTCGCTCCGCTGCTCGAGCAGGTTCGGCCCCAGCACGATGCCGACGTTCGTGTGCCCGGCGATGACGGAGTGGTCACCGACGCGCCGCCCGAGCCCCTGCTCCTCGACCTGCGCGGCGAACGGCGAGGAGACGAACGCGGCGTCGACCTGCCCGTTCTGCAGGGCGGTCGGCATGTCGGGGTAGCTCAGCCGGGTGCCGCGGACGTCGTCGAGGGCCAGCCCGCCCTGCTGCAGCAGCAGGCTGACGTACCAGGACGCCGGGCTCCCGGTGGTCCCCGAGTAGGCCACGGAGCGGCCCTTCAGGTCCGCGACGCTGCGGACCGAGCCGTCCTCGACCAGGTCGGACCGGACGAACAGGCCGGACGGCAGGTTCGCGGCGTCGAGCGCGCCCATCCCGCCCACGACCCGGACGTCGACCCCGCTGTCGATGGCGGAGAACAGGTTCGCCGACATCCCGCCGATCGCGGCGTCGAGCTGTCCGACGCCGACGAGGGCGACGGCCTCCTGGGTCGAGGGGAAGACCACCATCTCGACGTCGAGGTTCTGCTCGTCGTTCCAGCCGCCGCCCGCCGCCTGGAACGGTGTGCCCAGGGAGAGGGCCTCGGCCACCCCGATCCGGACGTGCTCGCGTTGGGCCAGCGGGGCGCAGGCCGGCGGTGTCGACTCGGCGGCCGTGGTGCGGCTCGCGCCGGACGGGCCCGCACAGGCCGTGACCGTCGCGAGGCCGACCGCGAGGAAGGCGACCGCGGTCGCCCTTCCGCGCCGTCGGGCGGGTCGCCGCCGGGCGGCACCGGGACCGCGGGACGGGACGGATTTCAGCGCTGACATCCGACTCCTCGTGCTCGGGTGGGCGGTTCTCAGGTGACGTACTTGGTGAAGGTGCTCGTGGTCGCCCGCGCGCCGCGATCGGTGATCACGTTGATGAGCGAGGGCCCGTCGAAGGCCTGGGCCTTGTCCAGGGCCGGGCGGAGCTGGTCGATCGTCTCGACGCGCGTGGTGAGGCAGCCGAGCGACTCGAACATCCGCTCGTAGGGCATGTGCCCCAGATCGCTGCCCGCCTTGCGCCGGTCGGTCGCGGTCCAGCCGCCGTTGTTCGAGATGACGCAGATGACGGGGATCCGGTGGCGCACGGCGGTGTCGAGCTCGAGGGCGTTGAAGCCGAACGAGCCGTCCCCGCTGAGCACGACGACGGTGCTGTCGGGGCGCGCGACCTTGGCGCCGATGCCGAACGGCAGGCCGACGCCCATCGTCCCGTACGCGCCGCTGTTGAGTGAGTACGGCCGGGTCAGCGGGATGAACTGGCGGCCCATGGTCAGGATCTCGTGGCCGTCGAGTGAGAGGATCGCGCCGTCCGGCAGCCAGTCCGCGAGCTCCTGGGACAGTACGCGCGGGTGGATGGGCGTCTCGGGGAGCTCCTGCGTGGACCGCCGGACCTCCTCCTGCCGCTGCCGGTCCCGGTCGCTCAGAGCCCGGATCCAGTCGTCGTGTCTGCCCGCCGCGGCCCGCAGCACGTCGGCGTGGCCGAGCAGCTGCCGGAGCACCGCGCGGGCGTCGCCCACCAGCCCTACGTCGGCCGCTCGGTTCGCCCCGATCTGCGCGGCGGAGACGTCGATCTGCAGAAGCGTCGCCGACCCGTTGACCTTGGGCGGCTGCATGAAGTTGAAGATGTAGTTCTGGCGGGTGGCCACCTGCAGGACGAGGTCGCAGTCCCGCAGCGCCGCCGAGCGGCTGCCCGGGAGGGACAGCGGGTGCTTCTCCGACACCACACCGCGTCCCATCGGGGTGGTGTAGAAGGGGGTCCGATAGGTGTCGACGAACTCGGTGAGCGCGTCGGAGGCACCCGACCAGACCACCCCCGAACCGCTCACGACGATCGGTCGCTCGGCCTCGGCGAGCAGGTCCACCGCCCGGCGGACGGCGTCGGGGTCCGCCGAGGTCCGCATCGGGCCCACCGCGGTGGCGCGGGATGGTACGCCCGCCTCGGCGACCTCCGCGTAGAGCACGTCCCCGGGGAGGTCGACGTAGACCGGCCCCGGGCTGTCGCTCACCGCGGTCCGGAACGCACGGGCGATCACGTCGGGGATGAGCGTGGGTTCGGTGCAGCGGATTGCCAGCTTGGTGATCGGCCGGACGACCGCGAGCTGGTCGGTCTCCTGGAAGGGCATCGTGCCCTCGCGGGACAGCTCGGAGGCGCCGCCGATCACGACGATGGGAGCCCCGTCCGACCAGGCGTGGGCGATGCCGGTGACCATGTTCATCATGCCGGGCCCCGAACAGGCCATGGCGACGGACGGCCGTCCGGTGATCCTCGTGTGGGCGTTGGCCATCATCACCGCGGCCTGTTCGTGCCGCACGTCGACCATGCGGATCCCGATGTCCTCGCACGCGTTCTCCGCGTCGATCATCGGACCGCCCATGAGGAAGAACAGGGTGTCGGTCCCCCACTCCTTCAGTTCGCGCGCCAGGATCTCGTAACCGAACACGTCGTCGACCGTCCTTCTCGTCAGGTGGGCTCCCGGCGAGGACCGGGAGGGATGGTGGGCCGTTCTCGTCAGACCCGGCGGAGGTCCTCGGTGGGACGATCCCGCAGGGTCAGCGTGGCGACGAGCATGAGTGCGGCCAGCCCCGCCAGGTACCACGGGAAGACCGGGCCGGCCCCGATGTCGGCGAGCCACTCGATGAGCAGGGGCGCCGTGCCGCCGAACAGCGCCAGCCCGAGCCCGTAGGGCAGGCCGGCGCCCAGCGCCCGGACCTCGGTGGGGAACTGCTCGGCCATCACGACCGGGCCGATCGCCGCATAGAGCCCGAAGCCGAGCAGCGCGACGGTCTGGACCAGGATCTGGGAGCCGAAGGTAGGCTCCAGCCAGGCGAAGAGCGGCACCGCGCCCAGCGTCGCGACCACGGAGAAGGCGAGCAGCAGGGGCCGTCGCCCGATCCGGTCCGACAGGATCCCGACGGCCGGCAGCGCCACCGTCATCAGCACGAGCGCGACGGCCCCGGCGGCAAGGGCCTGCCCGGCGGGGAGCCCGCGTCCCTGTAGGTAGACCGGCAGGTAGGAGGCGAACGTGTAGTACCAGACCCCGGTGGCGCCGGCGATCACGACGATCCGGAGCAGGTCCGCCTTGTGCTCGCGGACCAGGACCCGCGCCCCCGAAGGCGGGGCGGCCGCGGCAACCCGCCGCTCGCGTGCCTCGGTGAACGCCTGCGTCTCCCCCATCCGCCGCCGCATGACCAGCGCGACGACCCCGAGCAGACCGCCCAGCAGGAACGGCAGGCGCCACCCCCACGCGTTCAGCTGCTCCGTGGTCAGCACCGCGGCCAGCAGGAGCGACACCCCGATCGCCGCGAGTGCGCCGAGACTGGACGAGACGTAGAACAGGCTGCCGTACCGCCCGCGCCGACCCGGCGGCGCGTACTCCGCCAGGTAGGTGGCCGCGCCTGCGTACTCCCCGCCGGTCGACATGCCCTGCAGGGCCCGGGCCAGCACGAGCAGCAGCGGGGCGAGCAGCCCGACCGTGCCGTAGCTCGGCGCGAGGCCGATGATCAGTGCCCCCGCCGCCATCATCGACATCGACACGACCAGGCCCGTGCGCCGTCCCCGCCGGTCGGCGAGCGCGGCCAGGACGATGCCGCCGAGCGGGCGGAAGAAGAAGCCGACCCCGAAGATCGCGAGCGTGCCCAGCAGCGCGGCGGAGCCGCTGTCCGCGGGGAAGAAGCGGGTCGCCAGGAGGGCGGCGAACTGGGCGTAAACCAGCCAGTCGAACCACTCCAGGGTGTTGCCCACACAAGCGGTCAGGAGCGCCCGCACGCGACCGTCTTGTCGGTCGTGAGCGTGTCGCCGCCGGACGCCCGGCGGCACGACGGTCTCGGACATCGATGTCTCCCTCGTCGGAGAAGGGGATGGAATGCGGGCGTTCAGGCCCGCCGGTAGCCCTCGAGGACGGTGTCGTCGACGTCGTCGAGGTTCACGACGATGTTGTCGGGGGTCCGGGTGGTCAGCCAGACGAGGTCCTCGGTGACGCTCATGTTGGCCTCGACGTGCGGCATGTGCGGCGGGACGAACACGAAGTCGCCTTCCTCCAGGTCCTCGTACTGCGCATAGTCGGTCCCGAAGTAGATGCGGCCGCGGCCCTGCAGCACGTAGCCGCCGGTCTCCGCCTCGCCGTGGTGGTGCGGCAGCGAGCGGTAGCCCGGCTCGTTGCTGACCCTGCCGAACCAGAGGCGGGTCGCCGGGGTGTGCTGGGGCCCGACGCCCGAGACCCGCACGGCCCCGCCGGACTGCCCGGTGCCGGTGTGCTCGTTCCCCTGTCGGGTCACGACCGGGACGTCGTGCTCTGCCATGTGTGCTCTCCTCGATCGCTCTCGATGTGGGGGGCCGTCCGCGGTCCCGCCGCGGCGGCCCGGACGACCGGTGTGACGAGTCGGCCGAGCTCCGGCGACTCGGTGACCAGGACATCGCCCGGCCGGAGGTGTTCCGGTGGGCGCCGGGCGTGCCCGACGCCGTCGGGTGTGCCCGTGCAGACGACGTCGCCGGGGTTCAGCGTGAGGACGCCGCTCAGGTAGACGAGCAGGTCGACCGGGCCGAAGAGCAGGTCGGCGGTGTCGGCCTCCTGCACCACCCGGTCGTTCACCGCGCATCGCAGGGTGAGCGACGGCCGGCAGCCCCCGGGGAGCTCGTCCGGCGTCACCAGGCAGGGGCCGAAGGGGGCGGACGCCTCGAAGGTCTTGCCCTGCAGCCACTGCGACGTGCGGTACTGCCAGTCGCGCATCGTGACGTCGTTGATCAGCGAGAACCCCGCGATCGCCGCCTCGGCGTCGGCGGCCGAGGCGTGCCGCAGCCTGCTCCCGACCACCACGGCCAGCTCCGCCTCCCAGTCGACCGCGGCCGACGCACCGTCGAGCACGAGCGGGTCGCACGGTCCGAGCAGCGCCTCGGGAAACTTCGCGAAGAGGGTGGGGTGCGCGGGAAGCTCGCGTCCCATCTCGAGCAGGTGCGCCCGGTAGTTCAGCCCGACGCACACGATCTTTCCGGGCCGCGGGACGACCGGGACCGGGCGGGCGTCGGCGGGCAGCAGGGGCCCGCCGGCCGCGGCCCGGTCGCGCCAGGCCGGGTCGGTCAGCAGTGCGCCGACGTCGGGGGCGCCCAGCCCGACCGGGCCGTCCGACCCGAGGCGGGCCGCGGTCGTACCCGCCGGCGTGGACAGGGTCGCCAGCCTCATCGCGCGCGCCTCCCGGCTCGTGCCGGGAACGTCCTGAGGTGCACGATCACTCCTCCGGTGCGGGTCAGACGGGGTAGACGCCGTTGCGGCGCTCGAGCGGGCGCTTGCGGCGCCCGCGGTACAGCGCGAAGCGGGCGATCAGCTCCCGGCGGAGGTCCTCCACCGGGACGACGGCCTCGACGGCGTTCTCGTTCGCGATCTGGAAGACGTCGATCTTCTCCTCGTACTCCGCGCGCAGCCGGGCGACGTACCGCTCCCGTTCCGCGGGGTCCTCGATCGCCATCACCCGGTTGAAGTGCACCCCGTTGATGGCCGCCTCGGGCCCGAGCAGGGCGGGTCGCGCCGTGGGGAGGGCCAGCACGGCGTCAGGGTTCATCGGACTGCCGGACATGCCGAGGTAGCCGCCGCCGTAGGCCTTCCGCACCAGCACCGCGATGCGGGGGACGCGGGACTCGGCCACGGCGAAGAGCATCTTGGCTCCGTGTCGGATGATCCCCTCCTTCTCCGCGACCGTGCCCAGCATGTAGCCGGGCACGTCGACCAGGAACAACAGCGGGACGTTGAAGGCGTTGCACATCCACACGAAGCGCGCGGCCTTGTCCGACGAGTCGCTGAACAGCACGCCCGCCTTGATGCTGGACTGGTTGGCCACGATCCCGACCGGCGCACCGCCGAGCCGCGCGAAGCCCGTGACCAACTCGGGCGCAAAGAGCTCCTTGTGCTCGAAGAAGGTGTTGGCGTCGACGACGGCGTCGATCAGCTCGTGCACGTCGTAGGGCTTCGCCTCCTCGTCCGGCACGATCGCGCGCGGGTCCTCGACGGGCAGCGCGTCCCAGCCCTCGGTCTCGGGCGGTTGCTCTTGCCAGGACGACGGGAGGTAGGACAGGTACAGCCGGACCGCGGCGATGGCCTCGGCCTCGTCCTCGGCGAGCAGGTCGCTCAGCCCCGACATCCGGCTGTGCAGGTCGGCGCCGCCCATCTCCTCCAGCGTGACCTTCTCGCCCGTAACCATCTCGGCCACCCGGGGCGAGCCGATGTAGGCGGTGGCGGTGCCCCGGACCATGATCGTGACGTCGCACAGGGCGGGCACGTACGCCGCGCCGGCGGGCGAGGGCCCGAAGAGGGCGCAGATCTGCGGGACGCGCCCGGAGATCTGCACCTGGTTGTAGAAGATGTTGCCCCACGCCCGGCGGCCCGCGTAGCTCTCGAACTGCTCGTCGATCCGGGCGCCCGCTGCGTCGACGAGGTAGACCAGCGGCAGCCCGAGCTCGTCGGCGAGCGTCTGCATCGCCGTCATCTTCTCGAAGGTCCGCTTGCCCCAGGCGCCCGCCTTGACGGTGTAGTCGTTGGCGATCACGCACACCCGGCGGCCGTCGACCCGCCCGACGCACGTGACCACGCCGTCGCCCGGCAGGTCCTCGAGGTGGCGGGCCAGCAGGCCGTCCTCGATGACCTCCTCGTCGTCGAGCAGCAGCCGGAGGCGGTCGCGGACGAGCAGCTTGCCCGCGGCGACGTGCTTGTCCCGGTTGCGCTGCGGACCCCCGCGCCGCGCGGCGTCGAGCCGGGCGCGCAGCTCCTCATGGACGTCCGGCCGCACGCGCGGCGCGGCGACCTCGCCGGTCAGGTCCTGGTCGCCGGTGATGGTCCCGGTCATGCTCTCGCTCCGTCCTGGTGTGTGGTGTCGGCGGCCGGGCGGCGCACGCTCGCCGTGCCCCTCACGCCCGGTCCGCCGGTTCGATGACGGCCAGCGCCTCGCCCGCGGGGACGGACGCCCCCACCGCGGCACCGATCTCGCGCACGACCCCGTGGACCCCGGCCGCGACGGAGTTCTCCATCTTCATCGCCTCGACGACCGCGACCACGTCGCTCGGCACGACCTCCTGCCCGACCGCGACGAGGAGCTGGACCACGGTGCCCTGCATGGGCGAGCGCACCACGCCGTCGCCGGCCGCGGTCGCGGCGGACCGGGCCTGCCGCCCGGTGAGTGCGGCAGGCGGACCGGCGGGGGTCCCGACCTGTGTGAGGGCTTCGACCGGGCGGGGGATCCAGAACCTCCGCCTCGACACGGTGACCACGGACCGGTCCGGCTCCGGCTCCTCCGGCACGGTCTCCGCGGACGGCGCCGGGAGCAGGCCGGGCAGGTCGAGCCGGTCCTCGAGCCAGCGCGTGTCGTGCCGGTTCGCGACGAAGTCCGGGTGCTCGAGGATCAGCGCCTGGGCGGGCAGGGACGTGGCGACGCCCACCACTTGTGTCTCGCGCACCGCGCGGCGGGCCCGGGCGAGGGCGGCGTCCCGGTCCGGGCCCCAGACCACGAGCTTGGCGATCAGCCCGTCGTAGTGCCCCGAGACCGCGTCGCCGCTCTCGTAGCCCGAGTCCCAGCGCACCCCGAACCCGCCCGGCGGCCGGACGAGCGCGAGCGAGCCGGGCGACGGGGTCCACGCCCCGCCGGTGGGGTCCTCGGCGTTGACCCGAATCTCGATGGCGTGCCCGCACCCGACCAGGTCGGCCTGGCCGAACGACAGGGGGTGCCCCGCGGCGATGCGCAGCTGCTCGCGCACCAGGTCGACGCCGGACACGAGCTCGGTGACCGGGTGCTCCACCTGCAGGCGCGTGTTCATCTCGAGGAAGTAGAAGGCGCCGTCTTCGACCAGGAACTCGATCGTGCCCGCGTTGACGTAGTCGACCTCGCGGGCGATGGCGACGGCCGCCTCGCCCATCCGGCGCCGCAGGTCGGCGTCCAGCACGGAGGCGGGCGCCTCTTCGATGACCTTCTGGTGCCGGCGCTGGACCGAGCAGTCGCGGTCGCCGACCCAGACGACGGACCCGAAGCGGTCCGCGAGGATCTGGACCTCCACGTGCCGGGGGTGTTCCAGGTAGCGCTCGAGGTAGACCTCCGGGCGGCCGAAGTACGCCTGCGCCTCGCGTTGCGCGGCCTCGAGCCCGGGCGCGACCTCGTCCGGCCCGCGCACCACCCGCATGCCGCGGCCGCCGCCGCCGTAGGACGCCTTGATGGCCACCGGGTAGCCGTACTCCTCAGCGAACCGCCGGACCTCGTCGGGCTCGCCGACGGCGTCGGTGTCGCCCGGGACGGTCGGCACCCCGGCCGCCGCCGCGATCTTCCGTGCGCCGATCTTGCTGCCCATCCCCTCGATCGCCGCGGCGCCGGGCCCGACGAAGGCGCAGCCGGCCTCGGCGAGCGCGTCGGCGAGCGCGGCGTTCTCGGACAGGAAGCCGTACCCGGGATGCACCGCCTGGGCACCGGTCCGGCGGACGGCGTCGAGGATCTTTGCGACGTCGAGGTAGGTCTCGGCCGCGCTGTTCCCGTCGAGGAGCACCGCCTCGTCGGCGATCCGCACCGCGAGGGAGTCGGCGTCGGCGAGGGAGTGCACCACCACAGTCGCGATCCCGAGGTCCTGGCAGGCGCGCAGCACCCGCACTGCGATCTCACCCCGGTTCGCGACCAGCACCTTCTCGAACACTCGCCTCACTCCTGACCCTCGAACGACGCTGTCGCAGCCTGCCCGGTCGCGGGCTAACTAGCGTGCGTTCGTATGCTAGAAAACGGGTCACCGTTCGGTCAAGTCCGTGTTCCGAGCTTGACGTACGAGCGCACGTTCGTATGCTGAGCGAGCGGCAGTTATCCCGCCCGAGCAGGCGATCTCCCTGCATGATCGGATGCCGCGCTTCCATGAAAGGAAATCAATCATGAAAGAATTGCGGAGCAAAGTGCCGCAGTGCCTCACGGGATGAAGCCCTACAGATCCATTCTGTTCGTTCCCGGACACAAGGTGGGCTGGCCCGAGAAGGCTGCGGCCTCCGGCACGGACGCCGTGCTCCTGGACCTGGAGGACGCCGTTCCCGAGGACCGCAAGGCGGAGGCGCGGGACCACACAGCGGAGGCGGTGGATCGGCTCCGCGCTCTCCATCCGGACCTCGGGGTGCTGGTGCGCCCCAACGGGCTGGAGAGTGACCACCACGCGCGGGACGTGCGGGCCGCGGTCGCGGGCGGCGCGCACGCGCTGCTCCTGCCGATGGTCCGCACCGCGCGGGACGTCGTCGCCTTCGACGCGCTGGTGACGGCCGCGGAGATCGACGCCGGCCTCCCCCGCGGCACAGTCGAGCTGATCCCGTCGCTGGAGACCGCGGCCTCCGTCCTCCACTGCGACGAGCTCGCCATCGCCTCGCCCCGGGTCGCGGCCCTGCAGGCGGCGGCCGCGGAGGGCGCGGACATCGAACGCGACCTGGGCTTCACCTGGACCCCGGACGGGCTCGAGACCCTCTACCTGCGGAGCAGGGCGGTCCTGGCGTGCCGGGCCCACGGGCTCCGGCACCCCCTCGTCGGGGTCTGGCAGGACCTGCGCGACACGGCGGGCCTCGCCGCGTACGCCCGCCAGAACCGCGGCCTGGGGTTCGCGGGGCAGCTCGTCCTGCACCCGTCGCACGTCGCAACGGTCAACGAGGTCTACGGGTTCCGGCCCGACGAGGTCGCCCGCCTCGAGCGGCTCGTCACCGCCTTCGAGGCCGCCGAGGCCCGCGGCGACGCCGCGCTGAACTTCGAGGGCGAACACATCGACATCGCGCACGCGCGCACCGCCCGCGAGCACCTGCACCTGGCCGCACGACAGAACGGAGCATCATGATGACGGGCCTGTACTTCGAGGACTGGGAGCCGGGCGAGGTCATCCGGCACGCGCTGCGCCGGACGGTGACCGAGGCCGACAACCTCCTCGTCACCACATTGACGATGAACACCCAGCCGCTGCACCTCGACGCCGAGTTCGGCAAGGCGTCCTTCTACGGGCGGCCGATCGTCAACAGCATCTTCACCCTGGGGCTCGTGGTCGGGATCCCCGTCACCGAGACCACGCTCGGCACGACGCTGGGCAACCTGGCGTTCGAGGAGACCACCTTCCCCGCGCCCGTGTTCGTCGGCGACACGCTGCGGGTCGAGACCTGCGCCGTGGAGAAGCGCGTGTCGCGGAGCAGGCCGGACGCGGGCATCGTCCGCGTCCAGCACGAGGCCTACAACCAGGACGACGTGCTCGTCTGCCGGTGCCGCCGGGCTGCGCTCTTCGCGCGGCGTGACGCGACGGCGGCCTGACGGGCCGCCGCCGGTGTCCGCCGGCGGCGGCCCCCGCGGCGCTCGTGAGAGACTGACCACCTCGTCAGGAGGGAGTGCACCGTGTCCGCGATGGCCTTCACGGCCGGCAACAGCCGGCTGACCTCTCCCACGGCCGAGGCGATCTACGACGCGGCGGTGGACCTGTTCTACGAGAAGGGTTTCGAGGCGACCTCCCTCCGCCAGATCGCCGACGTCGTCGGCATCAAGGTCGGCAGCCTCTACAACCACATCCGCAGTAAGGAGGAGCTGCTCTTCAACATCATGCGGTCAGTGATGTCCACGCTGATCGAGCAGAGCGCCAGCGCGGCGGAGGGCGTCGGCGATCCGCGCGAGCGGCTGCGCGCCTATCTGGCCACAGGGATCCGGTTCCACGCGCACCACCAGCGCGCGGCCTTCGTGGGCAACACCGAGCTCCGGGCGCTCGACCCGCTGCACAGGCGGGCTATCGTGGAGCTGCGCGACACCTACCAGGGCGACCTCGAGCGGCACGTGCGCGCGGCCCTCGACGCCCATCCGGGCGCGCGCGACCGGGACGTGAAGCTCGCGACCTACGCCGCCGTCGCGCTCTCGAGCCACGTCGCCTCCTGGTACCGGCCGGGCGGCGAGCTCTCGCTCGACGACATCACCGAGGGGCTTTTGGACCTCTACGTCCCGACCCGCCAGACGCCGACCGCGTGAGCGCAGCGGCGGTGGAGGTCAGGACGGCGGAGCTCACGGTCACCGAGACGCACGTCGTCTCGTGGGCGAACCTGACGGGTGACTGGCTCCCGATCCACATGAGCGCTGAGCATGCCCGCGAGTCGTCCTTCGGCGAACGGCTCGTGCACGGTCCCCTGACGATGGCCCTGGCCATCGGGCTGAGCACGCGCACCCCGGTGATCGACCCGGTGCTAACCCGGGCCTGGCTGGGCCTGCGGGATCTCCGGGCCGTCGCCCCTGTCTTCATCGGGGACACCATCCATGCTGTCGTCTCCATCGCAGGCGAGCGGCCAGCCAAGGATCCCGAGCAGTCCGTGGTCGAGCTCTCCTATACGGTGCGCAACCAGAGAGCAGAAACCGTGATGACTTTCCTGAACGTCGTACTCGTCGATTCTGCCAGGCAGTAGCGCCGAAGTCCGACCGTCGGAGGTGGCGTGACCTCCTCGCCGGAGCGGCGGAGTCGACCACCTCGGCGTCGACAGTGTCGAGCGGGCACCAGGCCGAGATTCAGCTCGCCAGGTCAACGCGTCGTCGGTGAACAGGGCACGCATGTCCGCCCACCGCTTGAGGTCCATGAAGCGGAAGTAGCGGGCCTTGACGGCGGCGACGGCCAGGTCGGTGCCGGCGTCGCGCGCTGCGTCGGGCACCGCGGTCATGGTCGGTCCTCTCCGGTCGGTGTCGAGGGGTTCCGACGCACGGCCCGGACGATCTCGGCGGTGGCCTCGGGGCCCGGGTCGGCCGCCAGGAACAGCGCCACCCGGTCGACGGCCCCCGCCCAGCGTGCGCGGACCGCGGCGCCGAGCGCGTCCGGCTCCGCGACCACGGCGAAGGCGTGCAGCATCTCGTCGTCGACGAGCCCGGCCATCGCCTCCCACTCTCCCTCGCGGGAGAGTCGAGTCAGCTCAGCGCCGCGAGCGCCCCAGCCGTGGAGGTCCAGGATCGTGCGGTAGGCGGGCGTCGAGGCGTAGAAGGCGATGCGCCGTCGCGTCGCCAGCTCGACCCGAGCCCTCGCGGCGGCGTCCTCCCCGGTGACGACGAAGGGGGTGGCGGTCACCGTGAACCATGCGGTGGTCCGGCCCAGGGCGGGAACCGTGTACTCGGTCAGGCTCCTTGGGCTGGTCAACGGGGCGCAGAGGAACCCGTCGGCCACCTCCCCCGCGACCGCGGTCATGCGCACCCCGACCCCGCCCAGCACGATGGGCGGGGCGTCGAACCCCGTCGGGCCGGGGTCGAAGAAAGGGGTCATTAGGGTGTGGCGATAGAAGCGGCCGGTGAAGTCGAGCCGCTCGCCGGCGTTCCAGCACGCCCAGATCGCGCGTAGGGCCAGGACGTACTCGCGCATGCGGGCGGTGGGCTCGCTCCACGGCATCGAGAAGCGGCGCTCGATGTGCGGTCTGACTTGCGACCCCAGTCCGAGGACGAACCGTCCCGCGGTGATCCGCTGCAGGTCGTGTGCGGAGAGAGCCAGCGTCATGGGGCTGCGCGCGAACGCGATGGCCACACCGGTGGCGAGCCGGGCCCGCTCGGTGGCCGCGGCGTACGAGGCAAGGGTGAGGAACGGGTCGCGCACAGTCTCGGTCGTCCACACGCCGGCGCAGCCCGCGTCCTCCAGCATGCGCACGGCGCGCGGTTGCATCGTGGCGTCGACCAGCACGTCGACGGCGAGCTCAGCGCAGATGGAAACCACCGTCCATGGTGAGGCGTTGGCCCTGCATCATCGTCGCCCGGTCCGAGCAGACGAACTCGACGGCGTCGACGACCTCGTCGATCTCGACGCGGCGGCCGCTCGAGTTGAGCGCGGCGGCGCGGGCGAGACGTTCCTCGGCCTCCTCATGGGTCAGCACCGAGCGGAGCGCCTCAGTGTTTGAAGTGGAGGCCGACACGGTGTTGGCGCGCACGCCGAGCGGGGCCAGCTCCACAGCGAGGAAGGTCATGTCGAACCAGTCGATCGCCCAGTCGAAGCGGTCGCCGAAGTCCGGCCACGCGAACTCCGCGACAGCCTTCGCGCAGTCGGCGGACAGGTCCTGCAGCAGGTCGCGGGCGGCGCGGTACTGCTGCTGGCGGTCGACATGGTGGCCTTCTGCGTCAGTAGGAACGGGGCAGCCCGAAGGACTCGGCCAGGTTGTTGCGCACCATCTCGTTGCTGATCGGTGCGATGCGGAACTGGCGCAGGTCCCGCCAGAAGCGCTGGGCGTGCGTCTCGGCGGAGATCCCCATGCCGCCGAGCACCTGAATCCCGCGGTCGGCCGCGGCGACGGCGTGCTCCGAGGTCACGACCTTCACCACGTTGGCCTCCCGGTGGCAGTCGCGGCCGGCGGCCTCCCGGTGGGCGGCGTCCAACACCAGCAGCTCGCACTGCTTCTGCGCCAGCGCGGTGTCCGCGATGTAGTGCTGGATGATCTGGTGCCCGCCGATCACGCGGCCGAACGTCGTGCGGGTCCGGGCGTACGAGACGGACTCCTCCAGGATGCCGTCGATCATGCCCAGCGCCAGGGCGCCGCTGAGGATCCGCTCGTTGTTCAGTGAGGCGAGCAGCACGCGGAAGCCTCGACCTTCCTCCCCCAGCAGCTGCGCGTCGGGGACGAAGACGTCGTCGAGGAAGACCTCGCAGGACCCGATCGCCCGCATGCCGAGCTTCGGGATGTAGCGCATCTCGATGCCCGGGGAGTCGGTGGGCACCATCAGCAGGACGGTCGGGGACCGGCGCGTCGCCGGGTCCGGCTCGGCGCTGCGGGCGAGCAACAGCAGGTAGGTGGCCTGCTTGGCGCCCGTCGACCACATCTTCTGGCCGCTGACCCGCCAGCCGCCGGGGACCTTGCGCGCCCGGGTCGTCATGGCGCCCAACAGGTCCGTCCCGCCGCCGGGCTCGGTCACGGCGATCGAGAACCGGATCTCGCCGCCCGCGATCCGCGGCAGGTACTCCCGCTGTTGCTCGACGCTGCCGCCGTGCGCCACCGCCTTCGAGCCGGCGAAGGACGAGATGGCCCAGGTCCAGGCCATGCCGCCGAGGCTGCGAGCGAGCTCGCGGGCGAGGACCGCGGTGTCGACCGCGTCGCCGCCCTGGCCGCCGAACTCCTCGGCGATGCCGACGCCGTGGAAGCCGGCCTCGGTCAGGTCGTCCCAGAGCGCGAAGGGGTACTCGTACTCGCGCCGCTCGATCTCGAGGGCCTTCTCCGGCGGGTAGTGCTTGTCGACCCACGTCCGGACGGAGTCCCGGAACGCGCGGCGGTCGTCGTCCAGGTCGAGCAGCATCGATCTCCTCAGCGGATGCGGGCGCTCAGTGCGCCCAGGACGGCCACGGCGTCCGCCACCAGGGCGGGGACGAACTCGGCGACGTGGACCAGGTCCGCGATGGCACCCGCGACGTTGCCCGCGGGGAGGATCCCGGCGTCCATCTCGCCGTCCCGCTGGCCGCGGATGAGCCGGTCGTCCTTCCACGCCGTCAGCGCGTCGACGTCGAGGGTCTCCTCGAGCGCGGCCAGCTCGGCGAGCGCCGGGGTGTCCAGCGCCCGCGAGGGCCCGTACACCGCGGCGAACACGACGTCCGCCCCCTCGGCCGTGTCGACGATCCGCTGCGCGTACGCGGGGTGCCAGTCGGTGTTGTCGTGACTGGCCACGAACCGGGTGCCGAGCGCGACGGCGTCCGCCCCGAGGGCCAGGGCCGCGGCCATCCCGGCGCCGTCCCGGATCCCGCCCGCGAGCACGACCGGGACGTCGACGGCCTGACACACGGTGGGCCCCAACACCATCGTGTGCACCGGCCGGGCGTGCGTGTGCCCGCCCGCCTCGTACCCGGACGCCACGATCACGTCGACCCCGTCGGCCGCGGCCCGGACCGCCTGCCGGGTGCCGCCGACCTTGTGCGCGTGGACCAGGCCCGAGTCCCGGACCAGGTCCCGCACCACGCCGGGCGCGCCGGCCGAGGTCGTGATCATGCGGAGCCTGCGGGCGATCTCGGGGTCCCGCACCGCCTCCACGACGGCGCCGACGTAGGCCGCGCTGAAGGGCAGGACCTTCCCGGTGGAGTCTCGGCCGACCGGCACGTTCACCGCGAACGGCCGGTCGGTGAGGCCGCACGCCTCCTCGATGTAGCCGCGCAGCACCCTCGGGCCGTCCGGGTCGGTCATCCCCGGCATGCTCACCGTGCCGAGCCCGCCCGCGTTCGAGACCGCAGCCGCCAGCCGGACGGTCTTGTACGGGCCGAGCCCCTCCTGCACGACCGGGTGCTCGATACCGAGGAGATCGGCGAACCGGCTGCTCAGACGGGCCGTCACGGGCTGCCCACCCGCAGCGCCCCGAGTGTCGTCACGCCGTCCGCGTCCCGCACGAGGACCCCGTCGAGACGGGCCTTCATCACCGCGGCCATCTTGCTGCGCTTGGCCGGGGTCCGCGGCACCTCGTCCACCAGCACGTACAGCCGCGGCCGCTTCCAGCGCTCCAGCACCTCGACGCAGTGCGCGTCGAGGAGGTCCCGCAGCTCCGGCTCGGTCATCGGCCGCTCCACCTGCACGAACGCCGCCGGCACCTCGCCGAACCGCTCGTGGGCCACGCCGACGCAGCCCGCGTCCCGCACGTCCGGGTGGGCTTGCAGGGCGGCGTCGACCTCCAGCAGGGACAGCTTCTCGCCGCCCGGCTTGATGATGTCGTCCGTGCGGCCGCGGATGTACCACCAGCCGTCCGGATCGCGGTAGGCGCGGTCGCGCGTGTGCAGGAAGCCCTCGGCGTCGAAGGCCTCGGCGGTGCGCGCCGGATCGTGGAAGTAGCCGGGCGTCACCACGTCCCCGGAGATGCACACCTCGCCCTCGACGTCGTCGTCCTGCAACGTCTCCCCGGTCGCCGGGTCCTTGAGGACGGCCGTGCAGAAGCCCTTGCTCGGCCGCCCGGACGAACCGAGCGGCACGGCGGTCTCCTCGCCGTAGTACAGCGACGGCCCGAGCACGCACACCGGCATCGCCTCGGTGAGCCCGTACATGTTCCCGACCTGCGCGCCCTTGCCCACCAACGCGTCCCGCACGTCGGCAGGCACGGGCTCGCCCGCCACGTAGGTGCGCAGCCCGGTCAGGTCGATCTCTGGCCAGCGCGGGTGGCGCATCAGATCCCGTGCCATCGTCGGGATGATCCAGTACATCCAGTTCGGCCTGCGCCGCAGGAAGATGTCCACCACGCGGTCGACGTCCCAGCCGTCGCTCCACAGGATCGTCCCGCCCGCCATGACCATCCGGACGGAGTCGTGGATGCCGCCCGAGTGGTACATCCCGACCAGCGAGAGGTTGCGCGCGGCGGAGGTGACCCCGCCGAGGAACACCGCGCCCCAGGCCGAGTTCTGCAGGGTGCCGTGGGTGAACGTGACGCCCTTCGACACCCCCGAGGTGCCGGAGGTGAAGTTGACGGCCGCGACGTCGTCGGCGTTGCGCGGCACGATCCGCAGCTCGTCCGACGCCGCGGCCACCAGTTCCGCGAGCTCGGTCGTGCCGACGACCCGCACCCCGGCCTCGGCCGCCAGCCGTCGGCCCAGTTCGGCGTGCTCGGGCGCGACGATCGCCACCGTGGCCCCGCAGTGGCGGGCGTCCCCCACGGGCTTCGCAGGCTGGAGCTTGTAGTTCAGCCCGCTGAACGCCGCGCCGATCGACCACGTGCCGTACAGGGTGGCGACGTGGAGGTGGTGGTCCGGCATGGCCGTCACCACCACGTCGTCCTCGCCGACCCCGAGGTCGGACAGGACGTTGCCGATCCGGTTCGCCAGCGCCCGCAGCTCGCGGTAGGTCACGGTGGTGCCGTCCGCGTCCACCACGGCGGCCTTGTCGGGGTGCTCCCAGTAGCTGCGTTCGAGCCACCAGCTGAGGTTCATGATCGTCGGCTCTCTGTGCGGCACTGCACGGGACGGACGGGACTAGCGACCCTGCCAGACCGGCTTGCGCTTCTCCTTGAACGCGCGCGGGCCCTCCTGGCCGTCCTCGGAGAGGTAGACCTTCTCGTAGATCCGGTCGCCGGTGTCCAGCGCCGCGGTCCACCCCATCTCCGCCGAGGCGTAGACCAAGGACTTCGCGGCCTGCACCGACAGCGGCGCGTTGCCCGCGATGGTGGAGGCGAGCTTCTGCGCCTCGGCGACCAGGTCCTCCGCCGGGACGACCTTGTTCACCAGCCCGAGCTCGTAGGCGCGCTGGGCGGAGATCGGGTCGCCCGTCATCAGCATCTCCATCGCGACCCGCGGCGGCATCAGCCACGGGAGCGGAGCGGCCCAGGGGGACCCGCGCCCCACCTTCGCCTCGGTGATCGCGAACCGCGCGTGGTCCGCGGCCACGACGAGGTCGACCTGCTGGGCCAGCAGGAACCCGCCCGCGTACGCGACGCCGTTGACCGCGGCGATCACCGGCTTGTCCACCTTCAGCGTGCGGCCGAGGTAGACCATGAAGTCCCGCGGCGGGATCCGCAGCGAGGTGTCGGCCATCTCCTTGAGGTCACCGCCCGCGCAGAAGGCCTTGTCCCCGGCGCCGGTCAGCACGGCGACGGCGGCGTTGTCGTCCCCGTTGAAACGGACGAAGGCGTCCCGGACGCCGTCGCGCGTCGCCTTGTTCAGCGCGTTGCGCGCCTCCGGGCGGTTGAGGGTGATCCAGGCGACCTGGTCGCGGACCTCGTACAGAACCTCGTCTGCCATGTCGATCTCTCTTCCTAGATGCGGAGCACGCCGCCGGGCGTCCGGACGATGGGGGCGTTAAGCGACGCCGAGAAGGCCATGCCGAGCGTGTTGCGGGTGTCGGCGGGGTCGATGAGCCCGTCGTCGCGGAGCTCGGACGTGAGGTAGAAGGGGCTCGCGGTGCGCTCGAAGTACTCGCCCACCTCGGCCTGGATCTTCTCCAGCTCGCCGGGCCCGGGCTCGAGGCCCTGCCGCTTCAGGCTCGCCACCCGCACCTGGGTCAGCGTCTTCACGGCCTGCTCGGCGCCCATGGTCGCCGAGCGCGAGTTGGGCCAGGAGAACAGGAACCGCGGGCCCCAGGCCCGGCCCGCCATCGCGTAGTTGCCCGCGCCCTGCGAGGCGTGGACCAGCAGCGAGATCTTCGGGACCGTCACGTTCGCCTGCACCATGAGCATCTTGGCGCCGTCCTTGGTGATGCCGCGGCGCTCGTACTCCTTGCCGACCATGAAGCCGGTGACGTTGTGCAGGAACAGCAGCGGCACGTTGTCCCGGTCGCAGAGCTGCATGAACTGCGAGGCCTTGTTCGCGGCCTCGCTGAACAGCACGCCGTTGTTGCCGAGGATGCCGACCTTGATGCCCCAGATGTAGGCCCAGCCGGTGACGAGGGTGTCCCCGAAGTCCGGCTTGAACTCGTGGAACATGCTGCCGTCGACCACGCGGGCGATGACCTCGCGCATGTCGAACTGCTTCTTGATGTCGTCCGGGATGATCCCGTACAGCTCGTCCGGGTCGTAGTAGGGCTCCTCCGGCGTCCGGATGTCCACCCGGGCCTTCTCCGGCCGCGCCCACGTCCCGACGACGTCCCGGGCCAGCGCGATGCCCTCCTCCTCGGTGTCCACGGCGTAGTCCGCCGTCCCGGACACCGAGGTGTGCATGTCCGCGCCGCCGAGCTCGTCCGCCGTGACGTCCTCCCCGGTCGCGGACTTGACCAGCGGCGGGCCCGCGAGGAACACGTGCCCGGTGCCGCGCACCATGATCGACTGGTCGCACAGCGTCGGCAGGTACGCCCCGCCCGCGGTGCAGTGCCCGAGCACGACGGCGACCTGCGGGATCCCCGCACCGGAGAGCAGGCACTGGTTGTGGAAGGTGTGCCCGCCGAGGGCGTAGATCTCGTCCTGCAGGGGCAGGAACGCGCCGCCCGAGTCGATCAGGTGCACCACCGGCAGCC
Organism: Pseudonocardia halophobica; assembly: GCF_050948485.1. Classification (NCBI taxonomy): domain Bacteria; kingdom Bacillati; phylum Actinomycetota; class Actinomycetes; order Pseudonocardiales; family Pseudonocardiaceae; genus Pseudonocardia; species Pseudonocardia halophobica. The sequence continues at coordinate 5,428,889 of NZ_CP192046.1, forward strand.
GGTTCTCCCGGGCGATGTCCAGGGCGCGCACCGTCTTCTTCACCGACAGCGGGTACCAGGAGCCGCCCTTGAGCGAGCTGTCCCCGGCGATGACCATGACCTCGCGGCCGTTGACCACGCCGATCCCGGTGACGACCAGCCCCTGCGGGGCGTCGCCGTCGTAGGCCTGGGACGCGGCGAGCGCGGACAGCTCCAGGAACGGGGTCCCGGGGTCGAGCAGCAGCCGCAGCCGCGCCCGGACGGTGAGCTTGCCCTGCTCGGCGAGCCGGTCCAGCGCGCGCTGGGGGCGCTGCTCGCGGGCCACGTACAGGGCGTCCTGCAGCCGCTTGCGCAGCCCGAGGTTGTGCTCCCGGTTCGTGCGGTAGGAGTCCGAGCTCGTGTCGATCTGCGAGACGATGCGTCTCATTCCGCCTCCTCGCTCGCCAGGACCACCAGCGGTGCGCCCTGACCGAAGCTCTCCCCCACGGCCAGCGGCACGCGCTCGACCACGCCCGCCCGGGGGGCCTTGATCTCCGTCTGCATCTTCATGCTCTCGATCACCGCGACCACCTGGCCCTCGACGACCTCGGCGCCGGGCTCGGTCGACAGCGCCACCAGCACGCCGGGCATCGGGGCGGTGGCCGAGTCGGCGCCCTGTCCCTCGCGGAGCTTCGCCTCCAGCGGGTTGATCACGTCGAGTGCCCAGGCCCGGCCGAAGGCGTGCACGAACACCGTGTCCCGGTCGGTGACGACCCAGACCTTCTCGCGACGCCCGTCGATGGTGATCTCGGTGGCTCCGCCGTCCGGCCGCGTGCGGACCGGGAACGGCAGCCCGTCGATCCACACCGTCGCGGCGTCGCCGCTGCGGGCGAGCCGCACCTCGCGCGGCTCGCTCAGGCTGATCTGCAGCGTCACGGTCGCCACTCCCCCACCCGCGCATGCGCCGCGGGAACGTCGAACCGGGTGTCGAACCGCGGGCTCGCCAGCGCCGCCGCGGCGATGAGCAGCCGCTCGGTGTCGGCGTCGGCGACCACGGGCTCGGTCAGCGCCGGGTGCTCGTCGAGGAACCCGGTGTGGGTGTCCCCGGCCGCGAAGTCCGGGTGCTCCACGACGTCGGCGAGGAACGCCGTGTTCGTGGTCGTCCCCAGCAGCACCGTCTCCCGCAGCGCCCCGGACAGCGCCGCGATGGCTTCGGTGCGGTCGGCGCCGTACCCGACGACCTTGGCGATCATCGGGTCGAACGCCGCGGTGACCTCGTCCCCCTGCAGCACGCCGTGGTCCACGCGGACCCCGGGGCCGGACGGGAAGCGCACCAGGCGCAGCGGCCCGATGGCGGGGACGAAGCCCTGGTAAGCGTCCTCGGCGTACACCCGGGCCTCGATCGCGCTGCCGGTCAGGGTGACGTCCTCCTGGGTCAGCGACAGCTTCTCGCCCGCCGCGACCCGGATCTGCTCGGCCACGATGTCCACGCCGGTGACCAGCTCGGTCACCGGGTGCTCCACCTGCAGCCGGGTGTTCATCTCCAGGAAGTAGCCGTTCCCCTCCTGGTCCATGACCATCTCGACGGTGCCCGCCGAGGTGTAGCCGACCTTGCGCGCCAACGCGACCGCCGCCGCGCCCAGCTCCGCACGCAGCTCCGGCGTGACGAACGGCGAGGGCGCCTCCTCCACGACCTTCTGGTAGCGGCGCTGGATGGAGCACTCCCGCTCGCCGAGGTGGATCACGGTGCCGTGGCCGTCCGCGAGCACCTGGATCTCGATGTGGCGCGGGCGGTCGACGTAGCGCTCCAGGAAGACCCGGCCGTCGCCGAAGCTCGCCAGCGCCTCCGCGCTGGAGCGCTCGAACGCCTCCCGGCACTCCTCGGGGCTGCGCGCGATGCGCATCCCCTTGCCGCCGCCGCCGGCGGAGGCCTTGAGCAGCACCGGGTACCCGATCCGCTCGGCCTCGCGCAGCGCCTCCGCGGTGTCGCTCAGCGCGTCCTCGGAGCCGGGCAGCGTCGGTACGCCTGCCACGATGGCCAGCCGCTTCGACTCGATCTTGTCGCCCATCGCCCGGATCGCCTCCGGCGGCGGGCCGATGAACGTCACCCCCGCCGCGGCGACGGCCTCGGCGAACGCGGCGCGCTCGGACAGGAACCCGAAGCCCGGGTGCACCGCCTGCGCGCCGGTCGCCGTGCACGCCGCGACGATCTGCTCCGCGTCGAGGTAGGCGGCGACGGGCGTGGAGCCGGTGAGCTCCACGGCCTCGTCCGCGTCCCGGACGTGCCGGGACCGGGCGTCGACGGCGTGGTACACCGCGACGGACCGGATGCCCATCTCGCGCAGCGTGCGCATGATGCGGACGGCGATCTCGCCGCGGTTGGCGACGAGGACCTTCTCCGGCAGACTACTCACGCCGACTCCCCCTCCGGGACCGCGACGGGCAGGCTCAGCAGCATCGCCCCGAACGACTTGCCCTGCGGGTCGTACCGCAGGGTCGACGTGCCGCCGGTGCCGCCGAGCACGTCGTCGACCAGGATGTTCACCCCGTGCACGCCGGGCAGCTCCCAGCGCTGGATCTCGCCGGGGTGCACCTGGGCGAGATGCGCGGCGACCCGCTCGGCGGTCACCTGGGTGCGCAGGACCTCGGCGTGCTCGGGGCGCCGCGCGAGCAGCCCGATGTTGGCCTTGTTCCCCTTGTCCCCGCTGCGCGCCACCGCGATCTCGGCCAACGGCACGGTGCGTCCGCCGGTCGGCGCGGGGGCCTCGGGCAGCGGGTCGGTGGCCGTGACGGCGTCCGGCGAGCCGGGGGTGATCTCGACCTCGAGCGTGCGCTCGTCGGCGTCCGTGTCCCCGATCAGCACCCGGACCGGCGTGTCGACCTTCTCCACCAGCAGGTGGTGCACCGCGATCGAGGGGGCGACGCGCGGGCGGCCCGCGAACACCCCGGTCATCCCCTGCGCCACCAGGGCGAACGGCGCGAACTCGGTCGAGAAGACCTCGAGGGCCGCCTTGTCGGTGTGCTTGACCCCGATCTTCACGACGGCCTCGGTGCCGGCGCCCGGCGTCCCGGCGACGTCCCCGGCGCCGACGATCTCGATCGACGACTCCGTGAGGGGAGCGAACCCCTTGGCGGCCAACAGCTTCTCGGTGCGCACGAGCAGCGCCTCGGCCATCCGCCGCGCCTTGCCGGTGGCCCCGACGCCCGCGAACATCGCGGTGGTGAGGGCCCGGTAGCCCTCCACGCTGGTGGCGGTGACCTTGTAGGTCGTGGTCGGCACCCCGCCGCGGGCGCCCGCCACGGCGACCCGGTCCTCGCCCGCCTGGGTGAGGGTGACGCCGCGCCAGTCGCACACGACGTCGGGCAGCAGGTAGGCGCCGGGGTCGCCGATCTCGTAGACCATCTGCTCGCCGACGGTCAGCGGGATGACCCGGCCGCCGGTGCCGCGCGGCTTGGTGATCACGGCGGTGCCGTCCGCCTTCACCTCGGCGACGGGGTACCCGAGGTTCTCCCAGCCCGGCACGGACTCCCAGTCGGTGCTGTTGCCGCCCGTCACCTGCGGGCCGCACTCGACGAGGTGGCCCACGAGGGCGCCTGCGGAGAGCAGGTCGTACTCGTCGTCCTTCCAGCCGAACTCGTGCATCAGCGGGCCGATCACCACCGCGGCGTCGACGCACCGCCCGGTCACGACGACGTCCGCCCCGGCGGCGAGCGCCGCGGCGACCGGGCGCGCGCCGAGGTAGGCGTTGAGCGACCCGGGCCTCGCCGGCAGCTCGGCGCCCGTGAACATGTCGCGCGCGCCGGCGAGCTCGGGCAGCCGGGGCAGCAGGTCGTCGCCCTCGACGGCGGCGACGGTCAGCGCGACCCCGGCCTCGGCGCACGCCGCCCGGACGGCCTTCGCCGCCGCGTGCGGGTTCAGCGCGCCGGCGTTGACGACGATCTTGATCCCGCGCTCGGCGATCCGTGGCAGCTCGGGGGCGATCGTGGCGACGAAGTCGGCGATGAAGCCTCCCTCCGGGTCCTTCGCCCGGGCTCGGGCGAGTAGGGCCATGGTGATCTCCGACAGGTAGTCGGCGACGAGGTAGTCCACCTCGGCGCCGTCGAGGATGTCGGTGATCGCCGCCTTGGTGTCGCCCCAGAACGCCGCGAAGCAGCCGATCCGGACGGTGTCCTTCATGTGTGGTTCTCCTGCGGTCGTGATCGGCGTGCGCCGGCCGGCGAGGAAGCTCAGCTGACCAGGAAGCCGCCGTCGACGGTGAGCGTCGAGCCGGTGACGTAGGCGGAGGCGTCTGACGCCAGGTAGACGATCGCCCCGAGCAGGTCCTCCGGACGACCGAGCCGCCCGGCCGGGATGCGCTCGGCGACCGTCCGTTCGAGGTGGGCGTCGTGGCCCTCGGTCATGTCGGTGGCGAAGAATCCGGGGGCAACGGCGTTGACCCGGATTCCGCGCCGCCCGGTCCACTGGTGGGCCAGGTCCCGGGTGAGCCCGAGCAGCCCGGCCTTGCTCGCGGTGTAGGCGGACTGGGGGATGCCGCCGCTGGTGAAGGCCAGCACACTGGCGATGTTGATGATCGAACCACCCCCGGTCATCGCCTCCGCCGCGGCGACCGACAGGTGGTAGGCGGCGGTGAGGTTCACCGCGAGGGTCTGGCCGAACTCCTCGGGCGGCTGCCGGTGCGCGGGGCCGACCTCACCGGTCCCGGCGTTGTTGACCAGAACGTCCAGCCGGCCGAACCGGTCCGCGGCGGCCTCGACGACCGCGCGGCACGCCTGCGGATCGGCGACGTCGGCGGGCACGACGAGGGCCCGCCTGCCGGTCTCCTCGACCAGCCGGGCAGTCGACTTCAACCGCTCGGTGCGCCGAGCGCAGAGCACGATGTCCGCTCCGGCCGCGGCCAGCCCCTGGGCGATCGTCACGCCCAAGCCGGCGGAGGCACCGCTGACCACAGCGACGCGGTCGGTGAGGTCGAAGCTCGGTGGCAGGCTCACCGCGGGAAGGGTATGGGTCATGCCCGGCTCTCGGGTCGGGGTGGGGCCGGCCTGGTCGTCCGGCCCCACCATCGTCAGGACTGGGAACGCGCGTCGTTCTCCGCGGCATGCTTGGCCATGGCGTTCTGCACGCTCTTCATCTGCGCGCCGCCGAGGGTTCCGCGCTCCTCGGAGGCCCACTTCGCGCTCGCCCTGAGCGAGTCCGCGCTGCCCTGGAACGCCGGGAACACCCGCTCGGCCATCAACTCGTAGGACCGCAGCGTGGTCGACCAGTTCGCCCACTCGTGGGTCATGACCAGGTAGGCACCGAAGCCGCCGTTCGACTGGGCCTGCAGCTTGGAGATCTGCTCGATGGCGTCGTCCGGGGTGCCGATGACGCCGAGACCCGAGTTGATCACGAAGTCGATGCGCTCGTCGGTCGTCTTGCCCGCGACCTCGAAGTGCACCGCGGACTGGACGTCCTGGAAGTACTCGAACCACGCGTCGATCCCGTGGCGGACGTCCTCGCGGGCCTGCTCGCGGGTCTCCGCGATGTGCATGGGGCCGACCAGGCGCCACTTGGAGCGGTCCGCGACCTGGCCGTACTCCGCCGCCTTCTGCTCCATGACGTCCCAGTGCAGCGCGAGCGTGTCGACGCCGTCCGGCGCCATCGCCGACATGGTGGCGCCGATGGAGAGGATGCCGTCGCCGTACTTGCCCGCGATGCGCGGTCCGGTCGGCGACGCGACCGCGGCCACGGCGACCTCGAAGTCGGAGTAGGGCCGGACCTGCGTCCGGGCCTCCACCAGGGTGTACCGGTCGGTCTTATGGGTGACGACCTCACCGGCGAACAGACGCTTGAGGACGTCCACGTCCTCCTCGAGCGCGTTGCGCTGCTCGAGCGGGTCGATCCCGATCATGTACGCATCGGTGGTCAGCGCGCCCGGGCCCAGGCCCAGCATCGCGCGGCCCCGCGTCAGGTGGTCGAGCAGGATGAAGCGGTCCGCGACCCAGAGCGGGTTGTGGTACGGCAGCGACAGGACGCCGGTGCCGAGCTTGATGGTCGAGGTGCGTGGGGCGACGTTGCTGAGGAACACGATCGGGTCCGGAATCAGCTCGCACCCACAGGAGTGGTGCTCGCCGACCCACGCCTCGTCGAAGCCGAGCCGGTCCAGGTGCTGGATGAACTCCAGGTCGCGGTGCAGCGCGAGGTTGGGGTTCTGGCCCATGGGCAGGTGGTAGGGCGCGTGGAAGACGCCGAACCGGAGCTTGTCCGCCATTGGATTCTCCTCGGGTGCGGCCGGCGCGGGCGCGCCTGCCGACTTGGTGACCAGGTGACGTGTTCGGGCGCTAGTGAAAGCCCGTTGACTATGTGGCGGAGGCTAGCGGGCCCGGGGAGTGCTGTAAAGCGCAAGATCCCCTCCCGATCGGGTGCCGACCGCCGCGCCCGGTGTCATCGGCGCAGCTCACGCCTCCGCGGACCGCGCGGGCGAGAGCGACTTCGGCTCCGCGGGTCGCGGAGCGGCCGTTCACTGGGGATACGATGCCCCGTGTCCGAGTCCGACCTTCTCGCACGGGGGCCCACGTGAGCAGCACCGACCGCCGGGTCCGCGACCCGGAGCGGAAGGAACGCATCCTGGCGGCAGCGGCGACGTTGATCGCCCGCCACGGCTACCTGGGCGTGAACCTCGGCGACATCGGGGCGGACGCCGGGATCGTCGGCTCCGGGATCTACCGGCACTTCGAGAACAAGGTGGCCATCCTGGTCGCCCTGTTCGACCGGGTGGTGGACCGCCTGATCGTCGGCGCCGAGCAGGCGCTGCGCACCTCCGACGGGGCGGAGCGCACCCTGGCCGCCCTGGTGCGCGGGCAGGTCCGGTTCACCATCGACGAGCGCGCGCTCTGCCAGGTCTACCTGCAAGAGTCCCGCAACCTCCCGGAGCAGGACGCCCGCAGGCTGCGCTGGAAGCAGCGGCACTACATCGACCTCTGGCAGGAGGCGCTGATGTCGGTGCGCGAGGAGCTCCCGCCCGCGAAGGTCCAGGTCCTGGTGCACGCGGCGATCTCCTCGATCCACTCCTCGCTGCGCTACCGCAACCACCTCTCGACCGAGGAGATGGCGGCCTTCCTCGAGGAGGTCGCCTGCGGGATGCTCGGCGTCGCGCCCCTCCCCCGCACCGAGAATCGGCTGAACGGCGACGGGGACGACCGCGCCGTCGGCTGAGGCCATGTGAACACCTGGTGACCACGGCGGCACGGTCCTCCTGATTCCTGTCTCCGCCATCTCACCTGCGCCTATCCGATCCGAGCCCCGCCCCTGAAACCGGACCGCGCCAGCTATTGAGACCCACGCCACGCCCCTGCTAGCGTGACGCAACCGATCTGAGTCAATGGCGGCTCACAAACGCGCGTCGCGGTCCGACGCTCCGTTCGGCGACGAGGTGGCGATGACGCACCCCGCGGCACTCCGCCCGCCCTCGCCGGCCGCCTCCCCGATCCCCGGTTCCAGCCGCGAGGAGCGACGTGGTCAGCGATTCCCTCTCCCATGTGTATGGTCCGGCCGATCCCCCGGTCCTCGAGATGACCGTCGGCGACCTGTTGCGGCGCGCCGTCGCGATGGCACCCGACCGTGCCGCGATCGTCGAGGGGCACGAGGACCCGGCCGCCCGGCGCCGCTGGACCTACCGCGAGCTCCTGCGGGACGCGGAGGCGTGCGCCCGCGCGCTGCTGAGCCGTTATGCACCGGGCAGCCACATCGGCATCTGGGCGCCGAACATCCCCGAGTGGACCGTGCTGCAGTGCGGCGCGGCGCTGGCGGGCATGGTGATCGTGACGATCAACCCCACGTTCCGCGAGCCGGAGGTGCGGTTCAGCCTCGAGCAGTCCGGCGCCGTGGCCTGCTTCGCCTACCCCGAGTTCCGCGGCAGCCCGATGCTGGGGATCGCGCACCGGCTGCGGGACGAGCTGCCCGCGCTCCGGGACGTCCTGTCCTTCGACGACTGGGCGGCCTTCCTCGCCTCGGCGCCCGCCGAGCTCGCGCTGCCTGAGGTCGAACCCGGCAGCGCCTGCCAGATCCAGTACACCTCGGGCACCACGGGCGCCCCCAAGGGCGCGATGATCCCGCACCGCGGCGTGGTGAACGACCCTCGGCAGGCCGCCGTCCGTGCGGGCGGGGAGGAGGGCGCAGTCTGGCTGGCCGTCCTGCCGATGTTCCACGTCGGCGGCTGCGTCCTCGCGGGCATGGGCGTGATGTCGCTGGCCGGGACGCTGGTGCCGCTGAAGAACTTCGACGCCGGTGTCGCGCTGCAGCTGATCGAGGAGGAGCGCGTCACCATCACCAACCCGGTGCCGACCATGGTCGCCGCGATGATGCAGCACCCCACGTTCACCACCCGCGACCTGTCCTCGCTGCGGTCGCTCGTGTCCGGCGGGGCACCGGTCCCGGCCGAGATGGTCCGCGAGTTCGAGAAGGCGCTCGGCGTCGACTTCACCATCGTCTTCGGCCAGACCGAGACCAGTGGCGTCATCACCATGACCACGGTGGACGACACGACCGAGGACAAGGCGACCACCTGCGGCCTCCCGCTGCCCGGGATCGAGATCAAGGTCGTGGACCCGGACACCGGCGAGACGGTGCCCCGCGGCACCCGCGGCGAGCTGCTCACCCGCGGCTACCACACGATGCTGGGCTACCACCACCTCGCCGAGGCCAGCGCGACCACGCTCGAGGCCGACGGGTGGCTGCACACCGGCGACCTCGCCGTCATGGACGAGCGCGGCTACATCGCCGTCAACGGCCGGATCAAGGACATGATCATCCGCGGCGGCGAGAACCTGTACCCGCGAGAGATCGAGGACGAGCTGTTCCGGCACCCCGCGCTGGCGGGAGCGGCGGTGCTCGGCATCCCGGACGACTACTACGGCGAGATCGTGGCCGCGTTCGTCAAGCTGCGCGAGGGCCACTCCGCCACGCCCGCGGAGCTCGACGCCTTCCTCCGCCCGCGGCTGTCCGGCTACAAGATCCCCGCCCGGTGGTACTTCGTCGACGAGTATCCGCAGACCCTGTCGGGCAAGATCCAGAAGTTCGCGCTGCGCGATCTCTGGGAGGCGGGTGCGTTCGCGGAGACGGTCGTGACGCAGTGAGGTTCCACGTCGACGCCCGGTTCGTTCCCGGTCGGGATCCCGCGCCCGAGCTGGCGGCGGAGGTCGCCCGGGTCTCCGAGCTCCGCGCCGACGGGTTCATCGAGCTGGTGCTCCGACGCACCGACGATACCGGCGCCTACCTCGTCGTCGAGGCCGAGAGCGCGGCCGCGGTGGACGAAGCGCTGGCCACGCTGCCCTTCGCCCGGTCGGGGACCATGACGTTCGCGGTCCACGCAGTCGAAACCCTCTGATCCCCCACCCTTGAAGGAGGGCGAACGCAACGATGCCGCGCACCACCGACCTGAACGACCTGCCGTCGCTCGACGTGGAACGTCTGCACGAGAGGCGCAACGACGAGCGCTGGAACCGGGTCGCGGTCGGCGACGTCCTCGAGCGACTCGCCTGGAGCGAGCCGGACCGCACCGCCGTGATCGCGGCGCCCGACGCGGTCGCCGACCCCCGCTACGCCACGGTCACCTACGCCCAGGCGGACGAGCTGACCACCCGGATGGCCAACCACCTGCTCACCCAGGGCATGCAGCGGGCCGACCGGGTGGTGCTGCTGGTCGAGAACAGCGTCGAGGCCTACCTGAGCAAGCTCGCCGTGGCCAAGGCCGGACTCGTCGTGGTGCCGCTCAACCCGATGATGGCCGACGACATGCTCGCGCACGTGCTGCGGCTCACCGAGGCGCGGATCGCGATCGTCGACGCGGACCTGTGGGCCGCCCGCGGCGGCGTGCTCGCGGCGGCGGGCGTCACACCCGTCGCGTTCCTGCGCGGGACGGCGCCCGGCCCGGTCGGGGTCCCGGACTTCCACGAGGCCGTCACCGCCGCCTCGGCCGAGCAGCCGGACGTGCGCATCCACGGGGACGACATCTGGGAGATCCTCCCGACGTCGGGCACCACGTCGATGCCCAAGGCCGTCATGGTCTCGCACACGTACTCCTACGCGGCGGCGATGACCCACGCTCTCGCCTACACCCGCAACCTGCCGCGCGAGGGCGACGTCCGGCTGTGCACGTTCCTGCCGGTCGTGTACCACATCGGCGACCACGCCTACGTGCTCGCGGCGTTCCTCTCCGGCGGCAGCGTCGTGCTCGGGCGCAAGCCGGTGGCGGCCGCCATCGCTCGCTCGGTCACCGAGGACCGCGTCACGGCGCTGTGGGGAGGCTCGCCGCAGTTCCTCGGCGAGCTGGTCCGAGAGGTGGAGAGCAGGCCCGGGGACTACGACCTGACCTCGGTCGAGGTGATCGTCTTCGGGTGGACGGCGATCGAGCCCGGGTTGGCGGACCGGCTCACGGCGTTGTGCGGTGGGCGGGTCGAGCTCGTCGGGATCTTCGGGCAGACCGAGGCGATCGCGTGCCACCGGTTCTGGCCGGGGCGCTGGCCGGAGCTGCACCGGCGCACGGCACCGGAGACGAACTACGTCGGCATCCCCGCACCGATCCTCGGGTCGACGGTGGTCGACGACAAGGGCGAGTCCCTGCGCGAGCGACCCGGGGTGCCGGGCGAGGCCGTCTATCGCTCGCCCGCCATGTTCTCCGGCTACTACCGGGACGAGGCCGCGACCCGGGAGGCGTTCCGCGGCGGCTGGTTCCACTCCGGGGACATGTGCACCTACGGCGAGGACGGGCTGCGGGTGATGGTCGACCGCTACAAGGACGTGGTGAAGTCCGGGGGCGAGAACGTCTCCTCGATCCGGGTGGAGTCCGTCCTCTACCAGCACCCCTCGGTCGGCCGCGCCGCCGTCGTCGGGATCCCGGACGAGCGCTGGGGCGAGGCGGTCACCGCCGTGGTCGTACCCGCGGACGGACAGAACATCGACGAAGAGGAGCTGATCGCGTTCTGCCGCGCCAAGTTGGCCGGGTACGAGACCCCCAAGCGGGTCGTCGTCACCGACGAACTGCCCGCGACCGTCGGGGGCAAGATCCTCAAGTACCGGCTGCGGACGCTCCTGGCGGAGCAGGCATGATCGATCTCTCCTACACGGTGGCGGCCGGCGTCGCAACGATCACCATCGTGCGCCCGGAGGTCATGAACGCCTTCCGCGAGCAGACGATGCACGAGCTGATCGAGGCCTTCGACCGGGCGGACGCCGATCCGCAGGTCGGCGTCGTGGTGCTGACCGGCGAGGGGGATCGCGCCTTCTCCACGGGTGGGGACGTCGCCTGGGAGGACGCCTTCGACCCCGCGTCGGGCAGGCACACCGCCCGCATCCTGATCCGGCTCGCCGAAGCGATCCGCGGCACCGGGAAGCCGGTGATCGCAAAGGTCCGCGGATGGTGCGTCGGCGGCGGCAACGAGTTGGTCCTGCTGTGCGATTTCGCCCTCGCCGCGGAGTCCGCCCGCTTCGCCCACACCGACTCGATGCTGGGCAACTCCCCGATCTGGTACGGCACCCAGCTGCTGCCCAAGCTCGTAGGCACCCGCCGCGCCAAGGAGATCCTGATGCTCGGCGACACCGTCGAGGCCCCCGAAGCCGCCCGCATCGGCTGGATCAACCGGGCGGTCCCGGACGCCGAGCTCGACGCCGTGGTCGCGGAGTGGTGCGAGCGTCTGCTGGCCCGCAGCCCCCAGGCCCTGCGGCTCACCAAGATCTCGCTGGACTTCGACGGCGACCTCACCCTCCCGTCGGTCCGCCACGGCTTCGAGACCCTCACCCACAACTACGGCACCACGGAGTTCCACGAGGGCACCACGGCGTTCCTCGAACGGCGAGCACCCAAGTTCCGTTCGGAGTCCGACTGACTCGACCACCACCGGAGGTACACCGTGATCGACGACATCGTCGTGGTCGACTGCGTCGCGCACGCGTTCGACATGCGCCCCGACAACTGGGCTGACCGGCGCTACGCCGAGCCCTCGAACATGCTGGTCGCCGGCCTGCTGGCGGCGGCACCGGAGGGGTACCGGCTCGATCCAGCCAGGTCACAGGGCAACTGGACCGTGAACGACACCGCGAACGTGATGTTCCGGGAGAGCCGGAACGACGTGGCGATCTTCCACACCACCCCGATCTTCTTCTTCAAGGACGGCTGGTCGAGCTGGGAGAAGTCGGTCGAGGCGGTCCGCCGCTACCCGAACCGGTTCGTCGGCGCCTACTGTGCGGTCGACCCGCTGCGACCGGATGCACTGGAGGAACTCGAGCGCCAGGTCGAGACCTTGACCCCGTTCGGGCTCAAGCTCTACCCCATCAGCTACACCGAGAGCCGAGTCAACCCTTGGCGGATGGATGACCCGGAGGTCGCGTTCCCGCTGTACGAGCGTGCGCGCGAGCTCGGCATCCGACACATTGCCGTGCACAAGTCCGTCCCATTGGGGCCGACCCCCGGCGGTGCGGCGTTCCGGCCGGACGACGTGGAGGGCGCCGTCACGGCCTTCCCGGACCTGACGTTCGAGATCGTGCACGGCGGCATGGCATTCAACGAGGAGACCGCCTGGCTGCTCGGCCGGTTCGAGAACGTCTGGGTGAACCTCGAGACCCTCAACATCGTCCTCACCGCCCGGCCCACGGTGTTCGCCGAGATGCTCTCCGGACTCCTGCACGTCGGTGGCGAGGCCGCGCTCAGCAGGATCATCTGGGGCTCCGGCGCGATCAACTGTCACCCCCGGCCGAGCCTCGAGGCGTTCTACGACTTCTCCTTCACCCCGGAGCAGCTCGACCGCCACGGGCTGTTCGGCCCCGTCCCGCAGCTCACCCACGACCACAAGCGGGCCATCCTCGGCGGCAACGCCGCACGGCTCTACGGGCTCGACCTCGACGCGCTCGTCGCCGCCACCCGGGGAGACGAGTTCGACCTGGCCACCCGGGAGGGTCTCGCCGCGCCATACTCCACCACGGCGTTCGCCCACGCGCGGCTCGACCTCCCCGCGGAGGTCTGAGATGCCGGCCCCGAGCGAGGCCGAGGTCCGGGACCGGATCAACACGGTCGGCGACCCCTGCAGCGCCGCCCACGGGATGCCGCTGGGGCTCACGGACATGGGCCTGGTCGAGACCGTCGCGGTCGGCGACGACGGCGCCGTCGAAGTCCGCCTGCGCCTGACCTCGCCGTGCTGCGGCATGGTCGGCTACTTCGTCGACGAGGTCTCCCGGCGGGTCGGCGAGCTGCCCGGGACGTCCGCTGTGGACGTCTCCGTGGACGCGGGCCTCGACTGGACCCCGGACATGATGAGCGACCGCGCGCGGGCCACCCGGCGCGCCCACCTGACCGAGCTCGGCATCCCCCTTCTCCCCACTCCGACGAGAGGAAGAGCATGACCACAGCACTGCGCAACCGTTTCGAGGGCAAGGTCGCGTTCGTGACCGGCGCCGCCCGCGGGCAGGGCCGCAGCCACGCCCTGGCGCTCGCCGCCGAGGGTGCGGACATCATCGCCGTCGACATCTGCGACCAGGTCGAGACCCAGAGCTTCGCGATGTCGACCGAGGAGGATCTGGCCGAGACCGTCGCCGAGGTCGAGAAGCTCGACCGGCGGATCGTCGCCCGCAAGGCGGACGTCCGCGACAGCGCCGCGCTCGCGGCCGCGCTCGACGAGGGCGTCACCGAGCTGGGTCGGCTGGACGTCGTGTGCGCCAACGCCGGCATGTTCGTGATGAACAACGCCGTCGACTTCACCGAGCAGGAGTGGAAGGACACGGTCGACGTCGACCTCACCGGCGTGTGGAACACCTGCCGGCTCGCGGTGCCGCACATGCGCGCCCACGGGGAGGGCGGCGCGATCGTGCTCACCAGCTCGGTCTGCGGACTGATCGGGGTGCCCGGTCTGGCGGCCTACAACGCGGCCAAGCACGGTGTCGTCGGGCTGATGAAGACGCTGTCGATCGAGCTCGGCCCGGAGAACATCCGGGTCAACACGGTCAACCCCGGCAGCGTCGACACCCCGATGATCCAGAACGAGTTCATCTACTCGCTGTTCTACGGCGGCCCGACCGACGCCACGAAGGCGGACGCGGCGAAGCCCGGCTCTCCCTTCACCGCGCCGAACCTGATCAAGGTCCCGTGGGTGCAGCCCTCGGACATCTCGAACGCCGTGCTGTTCCTCGCCTCCGACGAGGGCCGGTTCATCACCGGCGTCTCGCTCCCCGTGGACGCCGGCTACGTCAACGGCCGCTGGGGCTGACCCTCTCCCGATCGGAGCGACACCGTGGTCGACTATCTCCGGGACGCGATCGTCCTCGGCGGGGTCTACACCGTCTTCGCCCTCGGACTCACGCTGTCCTGGGGAGTCCTCAATGTGCTCAACCTGGCACACGGCAACGTGCTGGTGGCCGCCGCCCTCACCGGCTACCTGCTCGGTGAGGCGGGGCTGCCGATCCCTGCGCTGCTGCCGCTGTGCATTCTCGCGGGCGCCCTCCTCGGCGCGCTCCTCGAGGTCGTGGTCTTCCGACCCATCCGCGCCCGGGCGCGCTCCGCGGAGGCCGCCGGGCTGGCCATCCTGATCGGCAGCATCGCGGCCGGGTCCGTCCTGTTCGCGGCGGCCGAGGAGGTCACCGACGGCAGAGTCCGGACCATCGGCACCGGGACCTTCGAGGTCACGACCCTGCCGTTGTTCGGCACCACCGTGACCACGCTGCAGCTGCTGATCGTCGGGCTCTCGCTCGTCCTGGGCCTCGGGCTCGCCTGGTTCGTGCGCCGCAGCCGGACCGGCCGCGCGCTGCGGGCGATCGCCCACGACCCGACCACCTGCGGCCTGCTCGGGGTCTCGGTGAACCGGCTCGGCATCGCCACCATGGCGGTCGCCGGCGGGCTGGCGGGCGCGGCGGGCCTGCTGCTCGCGCTGCAGATCGGGTCGGTCGAGGCGAGCATGACCGAGTCGCTGCTGCTGAAGGCGTTCGCCGTGATCGTGATCGGCGGGGTCGGGAGCATCGGCGGCGCAGTCCTGGGGGCCTACCTGATCGCGGCGGCGGAGGTCGCCACGGTCGCTCTGGTGGGCTCGGGCGCTCGCGAGGCCGTGGTCTTCGCGATCATCCTGATCCTGCTGCTGGCCCGCCCGCAGGGCCTGTTCGCCCGTACCGCCTGGCAGCGCGCATGACCACCACCGCGCTCGCCCTCGGTCTGCCCGGCAGCAGCGAGGCCGCGATCCGGAGCGGACTCGTGCTGGTCCTGCTCGGGTTCAGCGTGCACGTCGCCGTGCGCAGCGGCATGTTCTCCCTCGCCGGCGTCGGGTTCGCGGGGATCGGGGCCTACACCGCCGCGGTGCTCGCCAAGGACGGCCTCCCCGCGGTGGTCGCCATCGTCGCGGCCGTCGTGCTCAGCGGTGTCCTCGGCGGCATCCTGGGTCTCGTGCTCGGTCGGCTCCGGGCGCTCTACCTGGCCATGGCCACCTTCGCGTTCGTGCTCCTCGTGCAGGTCCTGGCGATCGAGTGGGAGCCGGTCACCGGCGGGCCGTTGGGCCTGTTCGGGGTGCCGGCCGTGGTCGGGATCCCGGTCCTCGCCGCGGTCGCGGCGCTGGTGGCCGCCGCGGTCGCCGTCGCCGAGCGCGGCCGCAGCGGGCGGATCCTCGAGGCCCTGCGGCTCGACGACCAGCTCGCCGAGGCCCTCGGAGTGGACGTCGTGCGGCGCAGACGCGTCGCGTTCGTGCTCAGCTCGGCGCTCGGCGGCCTGGCCGGGTCGCTCTCGGCGCTCAGCTTCAGCGTGCTGACCCCGGACGAGGTCTCGTTCTCGGTGATCGTCGACGTGCTCACGGTCGTCGTCCTGGGCGGCACCGCGGCCTGGTACGGGCCCGTGATCGGCGCCTTCGTGGTGGCCTGGCTGCCCGAGGTGCTCGGCTTCCTCGGCACCGCCCGCCCGCTCGTCCAGGGTGCGCTGGTGGTGCTGGTGATCGTGCTGGCGCCCGAGGGCGCCGTCGGCCTCGTCCAGGCCGTTGGACGGCGGATGCGCCGGCGGGACGTCGCGGCCCGACCCGAGGAGGTGACCTCGTGACCGAGGTGTCCGTCGAGTCCGTCCGACCGGCCGAGCCGGTGGCGGGCCCCGCCGTGGAGGTCGCGGGCGGGGTCGTCGCCTTCGGCGGCGTCCGCGCGGTCGACGGGATCGACCTGACTGTGCCCGCCGGGTCGCTCTGCGGGATCGTCGGCCCCAACGGGTCCGGCAAGACCACCCTGCTCAACGCGGTGTCCGGGGTCCAGCGGCTGACCGAGGGCACCATCGTGCTCGGCCGCCGGGACACCACCGGGCTGTCGGCGCACGCGGTGGCCAGGACCGGGGTGGCCCGGACCTTCCAGACCATCAAGCTCCTGCCCACGCTCTCGGTGCGGCAGAACGTCGCCCTGGGCGTGGACATGCACGGCACCGGGGCCGGCGCGGCCCGCCGCCGCGAGGCGACGGCGGCCACCGACCGGGCGCTGGAGCGACTGGGCATCACCGCGGTGGCCGACCGCTCGCCGGAGGAGCTGTCCTACGGCACCCGACGCCGCGTCGAGATCGCGCGGGCGATCGCGAGCGGCCCCTCCCTGCTGCTGCTCGACGAGCCGCTCGCCGGGATGAACCGGGCCGAGCGCGTCGAGATCGCGGAGCTGATCACGGGCCTGCGCGCCGACGGCCTGACCCAGCTGCTGATCGAGCACGACCTGCGCACCCTGCTCGCGGTGTGCGACCACCTCGCTGTGCTCCACCACGGCAGGCTGATCGCCTTCGGGGCCCCCCGCGAGACCGCGGCCCGCCGGGACGTCCGGGACGTCTACCTCGGGAGGTCGGACGATGGCACGGCTTGAGCTGCACGGGCTCGTGGTCCGCCACGGCAGCCTGACCGCGGTGCACGGCATCGACCTCGCGGTGGACGCGGGCGAGGTCGTGGCCCTGCTCGGCGCCAACGGCGCGGGCAAGAGCTCCACACTGGACGCGGTGAGCGGCGTCGTGCCGGTCGCCGCGGGGGAGGTCCGGCTGCGGGGTGAGCGGATCGACGGCTCGCCCTCGTACCGGATCGCGCGCCGCGGTCTGGTGCAGGTGCCGGAGGGCAGGCGGATCATCGGCCCGCTCACCGTCGCCGAGAACCTCGATCTCGGCGGACACCCCGTGCGCTCCGCACGGCGGCGGGCCGAGCTCGCCGCTCAGGTCGCAGAGCTGTTCCCCGAGCTCGGGCCGCTGCTGCGCCGCCCGGGCGGACTGCTCAGCGGTGGCGAACAGCAGATGCTCGCGATCGGCCGCGCGCTGATGGCCGATCCGTCGGTGCTGATGCTCGACGAGCCGTCGATGGGCCTCGCGCCCGTCGTCGTCGACCGGGTGCTCGCCGCCGTCCGGGCGGTGGCCGACCGGGGGCTGGCGGTGCTCATGGTGGAGCAGAACGCCACCGCCGCGCTGAGCATCGCGGACCGGGCCGCGGTGCTCGAACAGGGCGAGATCACGCTCACGGGGCCCGCGGCCGAGGTCCACGACGACCCGCTCGTCCTTCGGGCCTTCCTCGGCATCGAGCCCGACACACCCCCGGACACCCCGCCCGCACTGGCCCATCCCCGATGACGAGGAGAGCGCGACCCATGAGACCCACTCGATCCCTGTTCGCCGCCGCGGCGGTGGCCCTGCTGTCGGTGACCGCCGCGTGCGGATCCGGAGGCGGTGCGTCCACCGGTTCGGCGGGCAAGCCCAGCGAGTTCGCCATCGACTTCGTCCTCGACGTGACAGGGGTGTCGCAGACCTTCAGCCCCGCCGTCCGTCAGGGGTGGGACCTGCGCATCGAGCAGGCGAACGCGGCGAAGGAGCTCCGAGGGACGACCCTGTCCACGAACGTCCACGACACCCGCAGCGACCCACGCACCGGAGCGGGCCTGATGGCCGAGGTGGGTGCGGGCGAAGCCCCACTGGCCGTGTTCGGGACCAGCAGCTCGGTCGCCCCGGCGGTCGCACCGGTCGCGCAGCAGGCCGGTCTCCCGCTGGTCACGATTTACTCCGGCAGCCCCGGCGTGGTCGACGCAGGCGACCACGTCTTCCGGGTCACCGCACCCCAGTACACCTACCATCACCTGCAGAGCGAGTACTTCAAGGCCAACGGGGTGAAGCGGGTCGCGATCGTCTACAACAACGACATCGGGACCTTGAAGGACCTCGCCGAGAACTACTACCCGAAGGCCGCCGCGCAGGACGGCTACGAGATCGTCCAGAGTTCCGGGGTGTCGGCCAAGGCGCCCGACCTGTCCTCGGAGATGACCGGGGTCCTGGGCTCGAACCCCGATGCCGTGCTGATGCTCGTGCTCGGCCAGCAGAACACCTCGATCGTCACTCAGCTTCGCCGGGCGAGCTTCCCCGGCGTGATCGCGGCCCAACCCGGCGTCGGCAACCAGGCCCTGCTCGCCCTCGGGCCTGCCGCGGACGGCATCGTCTACCCGATCGACTTCAGCGCGGCCACGACCTCGGCGGCGGGCAAGGACTTCGTCAACGCCTACCAGGCGAGGTACGGCTCCGCACCGGACACCTTCGCCGCCTCCGGGTACGACGGCGCGAGCATGGCGGTGGCCGCGCTGGCCGCCGCCCCCGAGTTCACTCGGGAAGCGTTGTTGCAGAGCATCTCCGACATCACCGCGAAGGGACTCGACGGCGCATCGGGCACCGTCCGCTTCGACGGCCGGGACGCCCGGGTCGACGGGATGATGGTGCGCTGGGAGAACGGTCGCGAGACCCTGGTCGCTCCCCCGGCATGACGAGCGGGCGGGCGCACCGCTGGTGCGCCCGCCCGTCGTCCCGCGAGGTCAGCCGTGCGGCACGCGGAACGGCAGCAATGCCCCGGCGTCGACCGGCAACGCCGTGCCCGTCACGAAGGCCGCGGCGTCGGACGCAAGCCACGCCACCGCGTCGCTGACGTCCCCGGCCCCGATCCACGGCACCGGCAGCGCGTTGCTGCGCCGGTAGGCCCGCGCGGCGTGCTCGCGGGTCGTCGCCCCCGCCAGCGCGTAGAACGCCGGGTTCTGCACCATGGGGGTGTCCACGGTGGTCGGATGCACGGAGTTCGCGCGGATCCCGTACGGCGCCAGCTCGACGGCGAGTGACCGCATCAGCCCCGTGACGCCGTGCTTGGCCGCCGTGTAGTGCGCGACGTTGGGCAGCGCCGCCAGGCCGGCGATCGAGCTGACCAGCACGATCGCCCCGCCCCGGCCGGCCTCGATCATCGCGGGCACCACGGGCCGGACCGTGTGGAAGACGCCGGTCAGGTTGACGTCGAGCACCTCCCGCCACTGCTGCGGGGTCAGCTCCCACACCCGGCCGAAGGACGAGACCCCGGCGTTCGCCACCACCACGTCGACCCGACCGAACTCGGCCAACGCGGCCTCGGTCGCCTTCTCCATCGCCGCGGCGTCTCGGACGTCGGACTGCAGAGCGAGGCAACGCGCCCCGTGCCCCTCCACCGCGGACACCGTCTCGGCGAGGTCCGCCGCGGTGGCGGCGGGGTACGGGACGGTCTCGACCGGCCCACACAGGTCGAGCGCGACGACGTCGAGCCCGTCCGCGGCGAGCCGCACGGCGTGCGAGCGGCCGAGCCCGCGGGCCGCGCCGGTGACCAGCGCGACCCGCCGGGGGCCGGTCCGCGTCACGCCGCCGCCCGGGCCCGGGCGGTCGCCTCGACGTCCACCCGGACCCCCTCGGGATCCCGCTCCGGGTCCCCGACGACGACCACGCCGTAGTCCGCGAGCGCGCCCGCGATGCTCACGTACTCGTCCCGGACGTCGTCGCACACGGCCTGCGGGTCCCGCGCGAACGGGTCCCCCCAACCGCCGCCGCCGTTCGTCTCGTAGCGGAAGACCGACTGCGGCTCGGTGTGCCACACCGGGGTGCTGCAGAAGTAGAAGTACCGGCCCGCGGGATCGGTCGTCTTCGACTCGGGGTCAAGCACGCCGGCGACCGGCACCGCGTCCGCGTAGACGGCGTCGTCGACGGAGAGGAGGACTCCACGACCCGCCACGTCCGCGGCCTCCGGCGGGAACAGCCAGACCGCGCCCTGCGAGCCCGCCCGCCCGCCGTGCACGCCGATGCCGGTCGCAGTGCGCGTGGATAGCGGATTCGACCAGTGCTCCGCGTCGGTCAGGTAGAGGGTGTCCTTGCGGACCGCCGCCCCGCCCCGGTGGGTTCCCGCCCCCGCGGAGTCCGTCACGTACTCCTTACGCAGCAGCACAGCGGGGATGTCCGACTCGATCGCCTCGGTGGCCGGATCCAGAGCGTTGACCTGGTAGAAGCTCTGGTAGCTGTCCGCGTCGCCGTGCCGGGTGGCGCCCCACGGGCCGTGCTCGCCACCGCACTGGGCGGTGCCGACCCAGGGGATCCCGCCCGGCAGCACGCCGTTGGCATTGTGGATGCTGAGCGAGCCGTAGTCCCCGCCGACCGCCCGCTCCCCCAGGGCCTGCTCGAGCGCCCGGAAGATCCCGCGGATGATCGCCTGGGTGCTCTCCCAGTACATGAACACGGCGCCGTCGGGCGGGACCGCGCTCACCACCGTCCCCGGCGGGATGACCAGGTCGATCGACCGGAAGGCGCCCGATGTGTAGGGCTCCGTGGGGTCGACGAGGAACTTGAGCGCCATCACCACGGCGCACTTCGCGTCGAGCGCCGCGGCGTTGATGCACGTCCTGGCCTGCGGCGAGGTGCCGGAGAAATCGATCTCCAGCCGGTCGCCGACCTTCGTCACGTCCACCGCGACCTCGTACGCCACGGAGTCGTCGACGCCGTCGGCGTCGATCGACTCGCGGGAGGAGTACCGCCCGTCCGGCAGGCTCGCCAACGCCGACGCCATGGACTCGGCCGAGCGGTCCACCGCGTACCGGATCGCTCCGAGGAAGGCCTCGACGCCGTAACGGTCCACGCTCTCTCGGATCAGCCGCTCACCCAGCGCGAGGCTCTGGTTGATCGTCTTGATGTCCGGCAGGATGATCGGCCCGAACCGGGCGTTGTCCAGGATCAGGTTGAAGGTGGAGCGCACCGGGCGCCCCTCGCGGTAGAGCAGGGTGGGCGCGATGACCAGGCCGGTCTCGTAGACGTTCCGCTTGGTCGCGCTGAACCCGGCGGGCACGATCCCGCCCATGTCGAGCTGGTGCGCGCGGATGGACACGTAGGACACGACTCGGCCGTCGTGGAAGACCGGGCGGATGAAACACACGTCGTTGACGTGGTTGCCGACCCGGTAGGGGTCGTTGGAGACGAGCACGTCGCCCTCGCGCAGCTCGCCGGGCCCGAACTCCTCCACGGTGTTGCGCACGGCCTCGGACATCGTGCCGAAGAAGGCCGCCAGGCTCTTCCCGACGGCGGGCATCGGATAGTTCTGCTCGGCGGGCCCGGAGATCGTCGCGTTGAAGTCGTACCAGTCCCGCAGGATGAGCGAGAAGGCGTTGCGCAGGATGCCGGTGCTCATGTGCTCGACGATGTAGCGCATCCGGTTGCCGAGCACCGACGCGGTGAACCGGTCGGCAGCGTAGCGGGCGTGGAACTCCGCGTCGCCGAGGTCGCGGAGCGAAGCGCTGGTCATGTCTGGTTCCTCTCGTCCTGGCGGATCCGCAGCTCGCCGTAGCGGCCGACGGTCGCGGTCTGGCCCGGCACAAGGAACGTCGTCGACAGGGGCTCCCGGATCACTGCGGGACCCGCGACGCGGTCCCCTGCGAGCAGGTCGGAGCGCTGGTACTCCGGCGCGGGGACGCTCTCGGTGCCCGCCCCGGTGCCGAGGTGCTGGATGGTCAGGGTGCGACGGACCGTGGGCTCGCCGGACTCGCGGCGGGGCAGCTCGCGGTACTCGACCTTCGGTGCGTCGACGACCGCGCGGACGCGGAACGTCACGCCCTGGACCGGCACGAACTCGAACCGGTTGCCGGAACGCTCCACGTAGGTGTCGTGGAATCCCGCGATCATCTCGCGCATCGCGTCGGCGGTGATCTCGCCCTCGGGGACCGGGACGAACGGGGTCTCCCAGCTCTGCCCGTACAGCCTGCCGTCGAAGCTGCGGGCGAGGACGGCCCTGTCCCGGTACCGCTCGGGGAGCCGCTCTCGCAGCTGCTGCTCCATCGACCGGTAGAGCGCGTCGATCTCCGGCGCGGCGTCGGGCCCGAGCATCGTGTACGCGCTGCGGCTCTCGGAGAACACCAGGTCCGAGCTGACCAGGCCCAGGGCCGAGAACAGCCCGGGGTGTGGGGGCACGACGACCTCCGCCGCACGGACCTGCTCGAGGGCGGCGGGCAGCAGCATCGGACCGGCGGCGCCGAAGGCGACGAGGCTGTAGTCCCGCGGGTCGATGCCGTGCTGGACGGCCACGTTCGTGAGCCCCTCGGCGATGTTCGTGACGCCGATGTGGAACGCGTAGCCGATCCGCTGCTCGAGCGGGAGCGGCGAGTCGAGCTCCTCGAACGCTCGCCGGGCGCTGTCGATGTCCAGCTTCATCCGCCCACCCGCGAAGCCCTCGGGGTCGAGGATCCCCATCAACAGGCAGGTGTCGGTCGTGGTCGGTTGGGCTCCGCCCGCGTCGTAGCACGCGGGACCCGGGTCCGCGCCCGCGCTTCCCGGCCCGACCTGCAGCTCCCCGGTGGGGCCGACGGTCACCAGGCTGCCGCCGCCGGCGCCGATGCTGCTGATCTCGTTCGACAGCGCGTTGACGACGAGGTCGTACTCCAGTTCGAAGGTCGTGTCCACGTACGGTTCGCCGCCGGTGACCAGACTGATGTCGCAGGAGGTGCCGCCGACGTCGGCACAGAGCAGGTCCTGCACCCCCAGCATCCGGCCGAGGTGCGCGCCCGCGACGGTACCCGCCGCGGGTCCGGCGAAGATGATCCGGTACGGCGCCGCCATCGCCGCCTCCGCGGGCAGGAGGGCGGCCGTGCAGTCCGCGAAGTGCAGGTCGCCACCGAAGCCGAGCTGGCCCAGCCCCGCCGACAGCCTGCGGGTGTAGTCGCCGTAGGTGAGCTGCATGAAGACGTCGACGACCGTCGTCGAGGCGCGGGCGTACTCCTTGGCCAGCGGAGAGACCTCGCTGGAGATCGACACCGGGACATCCCCACCCAGGACCTCCCGAGCGAGCTCGCGCAGCCGGACCTCGTGGGCACCGTCTACGTAGGCGTGCAGCAGGCAGATCGCCACCCCGCGCACCCCACACCGGCGCAGGACCTCGAGTTCCTCCCTGGCCTGGGTCTCGTCGAGCGGGAACAGCACGCCGCCGTCCGCGGTGCGCCGTTCCCGAACGCCGCGGCGCAGGTACCGCGGCACCAGGGGCCGGGCCGCGTCACCGAACGGGCGCCGCCACGACGGATCGGTCAGCCCCTCCATCGGCCGCCAGCCGCGACCCGCGTCGAGAATGTCGCGGTGTCCGGCCGTGGTCAGGAACCCGATCTTGGGCAGGTTGCGGGTGATCACGGCGTTGAGACCGTGCGTGCTGGCGTGGTTGAAGACCGCCGCGTCGGCCACCCCGATCTCCGCGGCCCCGCGCAGGACCCCGGTCTCGGTGTTCCCCGACTCCGTTGCCACCTTGACCGTGTGGATCCGACCGTCCCGGATCGCCACGAGGTCGGTGAACGTGCCACCGACGTCGACCCCGATCATGCTCATCGCCGCTCCGTTCCTCACGCGATGTCCAGGCCCGTGGACGCCAGGGCGATCGGGCCCAGCAGGCCCCACGCCTCCCGGCTGACCGACCGCAGGCTGGGCTGGTGCTTCACCACCACGAACCAGCCCCCCTCCGACAACACCGGGTAACGGCGGAAGTCCGCCGCGGTCGATCCCGGGAAGTCCCCTACGAGATCGACGCCGAGCTCGGCGAGTTCGGCGTCCGTGACCTCCTCCCGGATCACCGACAGGCCCGTCCGGACCCTGTCGTCCTCGGCTGTGCTCATTGCCACTCCCTCCCGGTCAGGCACTCGTCATGCCACCGTTGACGTCCACGACCGCGCCGTTGACGTACGACGCGGCCGGTGAGCCGAGGAACGCGACGACGGCCGCGATCTCGTCCGGGCGCGCGAAGCGCCCCATCGGGAAGTCCGCGGGCGCGTAGCCGCGGCCCGCGATCATCTCGGTGTCCACCGGTCCCGGAGCCACCCCGTTCGCGCGCACGCCGTGCACCACCTCGGTGCGCGCCAACCACTTCACCAACGCGTGCACGGCGCCCTTGCTGGCCACGTACTGCGGCCCGGCCGACACGCCGCCGATCCGGCCCGCGAGGGAGCCCAGGCACACCACGGCGCCGCGCGAGCGCCGCAGCGCGGGCAGCGCAGCCCGCACGGACCAGAGGGTGCCCTTGACGTTCACCCCGAGCACCCGGTCCATCTCGGCGTCGTCCATCTCCTCGAGCGGCCGGGGCTCCCCGTACACCCCCGCGGCGGTGACGAGCACGTCCACCACCGACAGGGCGCCGAACGCCTGCTCCGTCGCCACGCGGTCGGTGACGTCCAGGACCTCACCGTGCGCCTTGCCGCCGGCTGCGAGGACCGCGGTGACCGTGTCGTCGGGCGGTTCCAGGTCGAAGGCTGTGACCTGCGCACCTGCGGCGGCGAGGGCGAGACACACGGAGGCCCCGATGCCGCGCGCAGCCCCGGTGACGACGGCGTGGGTGCCCGCGAGCGCGTCGGGGTGGAGGGCGGCGGAGGTCACCACGTCCTCGATCATGATCGTTCCTCTCGACGATGAAAGGCCGACTCAAGCTACCAACTGTCCAAGTTCTGGTACAGCAATCTCTCCTTAAGAGCCACTGAACTGCTATTTCCTGGCTACCGGTTGTTCGAGGAACTCGCCCTCGTCGGCATTCGCGGTAGCCCGCCAGCCTGCTTGGTAGCCTCCGACCCCACCGACGGAGAGAGCGGGCGATGGCGGACACGCGGGAACGGCTGCTGGCGGCGGCTGCCTCGGTCTTCGCCGCCCGTGGCTACAACGCGACAGCGGTGCAGGACGTCGCGGAGGCGGTCGGGATCCAGAAGTCCAGTGTGTACAAGCACTTCCGATCAAAGGAGGAGCTGCTCGTCGGCTGCCTCACCCAGGGCCACGCCCTGCGGGAGGAGGTCCTGGACCACGTCGCGGCGCTCGCATCCGGCCCCGAGGACCGGCTCCGTGAGTACGTGCGCCGCTACGTCGTCACGATGCTCGGTCACCGGGAGCTCTCAGCCGTCTTCGCCCGGGAGTGGGTGCACCTCAGCGAGCCACACCGCACCGCCGACCTGGAGCGCAGGCGGATCCGCAGGCACGTCCCGACGGAGTTGGTCCGCGAGGCCGCGCGCGAGGGCGTCGACGCGACGATGGTGGCGACCTATCTGAAGGGCGCCCTGCACTCCACGCTGGACTGGTACCGGGAGGCCGGGCCGGATCCACTGCCAGCATTCGGGAAGCGGCTCGCCGACCTGGGCTGTGCGCTCGTCGCCGGCGCACCGAGCTCGACCGGGCCCGTCCCCGTCGCCGGACCGCGCTCGGACCGGTCTGCCGGCGTCCGCGCGCCGCTGTCCCGACGCGACGCCATCGACGACGCCGCCCTGCGCACCGTCCGCCGCAAGGGCTTCGCCGCGACGACCATCCAGGACGTCGCCGGCGAGGCGGGGGTCCTCAAGGGCAGCATCTACCACTACGTGCAGTCCAAGGACGAACTGCTCATGCGGATCTTCGAGGCCGCCCACCTCGAGCTGACGACGATCGTCGGCACCGTCGCCCAGCTCGACGCCTTGCCGGCGGAGCAACTGTGCGCCCTGGTGCGGCTCCAGGTCGGCTGGTTCCTCGACAACCTCGACCAGGCCGTGGTCCTCTTCCGCGAGTGGCCTTTCCTCACCGGGGCGAACCGCGCGCTGGTCGCGGAGCGCCGGCGGGGGCTCGAACGCTTCGCGGCGAGGCTGTTCGAGCAGGCCTGTGCGGCAGGCGAGATCACCGCGGGCGCGGGAACGGGCGCCACCGTGCGGTTCGCCCTCGGCGCCGCCAATGCGGTGTCGACCTGGTACCGACCCGACGGCCCGTGGCCCGCGGCCCATGTCGCCGCCGCCTACGCCCAGCTGACCAGCGGACTCCTGCACCGCACCTGACCGCCCTGCCGTGACCACCGGAGGAGGAAACGGCGCCGGCCATCCGCCGGTAACGTTCGGTTCACCCTCGCCGGCCCTCCCTGTGGGCGGCACCCGAGCGCGTCGCACGGCGACGGGTGCCCTCACGACGTTTCGCCGGGCTCCACCTCCCAGTTCCGCGCGCACTCGCATCGTTCCCACGCCGCCGCGGCCCTGCGGGGTTGGCCGAACCGCAGTGAGTCGACCTTGGCCACGCCGAGAGCGATGTAGGGCGGGCGAGCCGTGGGAAGCCTGCACGAACGTCCGCCGGCCGTCGCCGACCCCGAACGTCCGTTCCCTCGGTCGCGATCGGGGATGGAGAGGAGACGGGATGTCAGGCCGTCCCGCCCCGGAGTTCGGGGAACTGGTCGTCGCGGTACTCGGTCACCGTGGTCTCCCCCCTGGCCGCCTGCTCCTCGCGCCCGCGCAGGTCCACCCGGCGGATCTTCCCCGAGATCGTCTTGGGCAGCTCGAAGAACTCGATCCGCCGCACCCGCTGGTACGGCGCCAACCCCTCACGCGCGTGCTTGAGGATCTCGAACGCCGTCCGCTCATTCGGTTCGTACCCGGCGGCGAGGGCGATGTAGGCCTTCGGCACCGCCAACCGCACCTCGTCTGGCGCCGGCACGACGGCGGCCTCGGCGACGGCGGGATGCTCGATCAGGACCGACTCGAGCTCGAACGGGGAGATCTTGTAGTCCGACGCCTTGAACACGTCGTCCGTGCGCCCGATGTAGAAGATGTAGCCGTCGGAGTCTCGCGAGGCGACGTCGCCAGTGTGGTAGTAACCCCCCGCCATGGCCTCGGCGTTGCGTTCGGGGTCGCTCTGGTAGCCGGTCATAAGCGACATCGGCCGCCTGGACAGGTCCACGCAGATCTCGCCCTCGTCCGCTGGCTGCCCGGTCAGCGGGTCGACGAGCACGATCGGCACGCCCGGCAACGGCAGCCCCATCGAGCCCGGCTTGACCGGCATACCGGGCACGTTCCCGATCGCCAGCGGGAGCTCGGTCTGTCCGAAGCCGTCTCGAATCGTGAGGCCCCAGGCCTTCTCGACCTGCTCCATGACCTCGGGGTTGAGCGGCTCGCCCGCCGACATCAACTGCCGAAGCTCGCCCGGCCCACCGGACAGATCGGCCTTGATCAGCATCCGCCACACCGTCGGCGGCGCGCAGAACGTGTTCACCCCCGCCCGCCGGATCTGCCCCAGCAGCGCCGCGGCGTCGAACCGCGAGTAGTTGTAGACGAAGATCGTCGCCTCGGCGATCCACGGCGCGAAGAAACACGACCAGGCGTGCTTGGCCCAGCCGGGCGAGGAGATGTTCAAGTGCACGTCACCGGGCCTCGCCGCGACCCAGAACGAGGTGGCCAGGTGCCCCACCGGATACGACACCTGAGTGTGCTCCACCAGCTTCGGCCGCGAGGTGGTGCCGGAGGTGAAGTACAGCAACTGCGGGTCTGACGGCGCGGTTCCCGGATGCTCGGCAGGCGGAACATCGAGGTCGTAGGCCTTCCGGTAGGACACCCACCCGCCGGGCGCGTCGCCGACGACGAACCGCCCGTACTCCCCCGGTACCTCGTCGAACTTCCCGGCGTCGACGGTGTTGACCAGGACGTGCTTCGCCCCACCCCGCTCGATCCGGTCCACCAGCTCGGTCGGGCCCAACGCGGTCGTCGTGGGCAGGATGACTGCCCCCAGCTTCATGACCGCGAGCATCGCCTCCCACAGCTCGACCTGGTTGTTCAACATGATCAACACACGATCCCCACGGCCCACACCGTGCGCGGCGAGGTGCGCCGCGGCCTGGTCCGACCGCCGCGCCATCTCGTCGAAGGAGTACTTCGCCTCCGACCCGTCCTCCTCCACGATCCAGAGGGCCGTGCGGTCCACCCCGCGCCCGACGGCGTCGAACCAGTCGATCGCCCAGTTGAACCGGTCCCCGAGGTCCGGCCACTCGAACTCGGCCACGGCCTTCGCGTAGTCGGCGGACAGGGTCTGGAGCAGGTCGCGAGCGGCGCGGTACCGCTCGGTCGTGGTGGTCACGGAGACGTGTTCCTTTCGGGGAGGGCGGGTCACGCCATGCTGCTGCCGCCGTTGACGCTGATCGTCTGGCCGGTCACGAAGCCCGCCTCGGGTCGGAGGAGGTAGGCGACCGCGCCGGCGACCTCGTCCGGATCCGCGGGTCGCCCCATCGGGATGAGGTCCACAGCATCGCTGACGACAGGTTCCAGCACGGTGGGCAGCTCGCCGGCCTCGATGGCGGCGGCGAGCTCCGGGGTGAGGGTGTAGGACGGGGCGACGGTGTTGACCGAGACGCCGGCGTGCGCGAACTCGCGGGCCAGCCCCACGGCGAGGGCGTGCACCCCGCCCTTGGCGGCGTTGTAGACGGCGTGCGCGGTCAGCCCGTTGCGCACGGACTCGGCGCCGATGTTCACGATCCGCCCGCCCCCCTGCGCCACGAGGTGGGGCAGGAAGGCGAGGCTGGCGCGCAGGGTCGTCCAGAGGTTGTTGTCGATCGTGGCGCGGAGGGTCTCCTCCGTGTGCTCGAGGGTCGGCCGGATGACGCCGCCTCCGGCGTTGTTCACCAGCGCGTAGACACCGCCGAACGTGTCGACCGCGGCGGCCAGCAGGTCGTCGGCCACACCGGGCTCGGCGAGGTTCCCGACGAACGTGACGACGTCCGCGTCGAGCGCGCCGGCGGCACGCTTCGCCTCGTCCTCGCTGAGCGCCCCCACCAGGACGGAGGCGCCGTCGGCGAGCATTCGCCGGGTGATCGCCAGACCGATCCCGGTGGCCCCGCCGGTGACGACGACGGCCCTACCCCCGAGCACCCCGCTCACAGGATGATGGCGACGTCGGACACCTGACGCAGACTGCCCATCCGCAGCGTGCACCGCTTCGACGCGATCTTCAGGTGGCCGTCCACCACGCGGAGCCGGTAGTGGTAGCGGCCCGAGTAGACGGTGTGCCGTTCCCCGCGGAAGCGCCAGACGACGAACTCCGCGACGACGGGCAGCTCGTCCCCGTCGACCGGCCGGACCCGGACGTTGGTCACCTGGTGGCTCGTCGCGGAGTGCGGGTACTCGCGGTGCGCCCGGCGCGAGTTCAGCCGGTCTACCCGGCACGACAGCCGCAGGCGGTTGTCGTCGATCAGGACGAGGTCGCGGCTGGGGTCGCCCTCGGGGGTGTCGTTGCACGGGATCACGTACCGGCAGTCCTCGGTATACATCGTGATCCAGGAGTCGAGGTCCCAGTCGTCGAGGAGCTCGGCCTCGGTGTAGAGGAACTCCTCGACGTCCCCTCTCGTGACGGAAGCAAGGTCGGCGACCTGCGGGCCCACAGCGGGGCGGTCCACCGTGGGGGTGCTCATCGCGCGTCTCCCATCATCTGCTCGTTCCACCGGCGCCAGAACGCGCGCATCTGCTCCTCGTCGTTGGCCTCGGGCTCGCGCGCCATGCCGCGGGAGATGTCGTTGTACTCGGGCCCGTGGCTGTGGAAGCCGGTCTGGCAGGACTCGAGGGCCTCGATGTCGTCCGGCGTCGCGAACCCTCCCGGGCCGAGGAACGTCAGGAAGCTGTCCAGGCGGCGCTGCCGCAGCTGCGGCAGCTCCTGGCTCGGTGCCAGCTCCCAGGCGGTGACCTCCATGCGGTCCGGCGACTGGGGCATGAACGTGCGGACGGTGATCGCCATGATGTCGTTGATCACGAGGTTCGGGTAGATCAGCAGATTGCGGTTGGTGTCCGCCATCCGCGACGCGCGCTCCTCGCCGTGCTTCTCCACGAGGTCGGCCCGTAGCCTGCCGATCTCCTCGCGCGAGTCCTCGCCGAACAGCGGCTCCCACTTCGCCACCGGGCGTCCCCATGGCGCGGCGTACTCCAGCACCGCGTGCCCGTTGCCGAGTGCCTTGGCCGTGCCCTTCACCCCGCCCTGCAGGTCCGTGCCCAGCGCCACCAGGTACTTGAAGTAGGTGTCGTGCGTGGAGACGGCGTGGTAGCCGTCGATGCTGTTCTCGGCCAGCAGCTTCCAGTTCGCGTTGATCGCGTACTCGTTGGTGCCGGAGATGATCTCGGCGTCCTCGGTCGCGTCGATGACGAGGTCGAGGTACTCCTTCGCGTCCGCGAGGTACTCCTCGAGACCGATGATGTCCGGGTCGTAGCTGAGGAAGACGAAGCCGCGGTAGCTCTCCACCCGGGCGACGGACCTGAGGCCGAGCTGGGAGAAGTCCAGCCCGTTGCCGTAGGCGTCCCGGTCCGGGACGCCGACGAGGTCACCGTCCGTGTTGAACGACCAGGCGTGGTAGAAGCACGAGAAGACCTTGGCGGTCCCCCGCTCCTGGCGACACACCATCGCCCCGCGGTGGGTGCAGCTGTTGTGGAACACGTTCACCTGGCCGGAGCGGCCGCGCACCATGAACACCTGGCGATTGCCCACCGGACGCCGTACGAAGTCGCCCTTGTTGCGGATCTCCGACTCGTGGCCGACGTAGAGCCAGCTGTGCCCGAAGACCTTCTCGAGCTCCATCGCGTAGATCTCCGGGCTCGTCATCGTGGAGCGGTGCACCCGGAAACGGTGGCCGGCGCGGTCCTCCTCCACGAGTGGGCCGGACGGCGGCGCCCCGAGCACAGGGTCATTCGTGATCGTCATGAGAGTCTGACTCCTCGACAGCGATGTCCAGGTGCGTCGGTGGCCGACGACGCACGCAACGTAGCAATCCTGCACACATGATTCAAGACGACGAGCGGGGGTCTTCGACCGCTCCGTCCCATCCACCGGAACCTCGCCGGACGAGGCCTGCGCGAGCCTCCGGATCCGTCCAATCTGCAGCTATTATCGGCCAGGTCACCGCCGACCCGACGATGCCGACGACATCGCGCCTGGTCACCGGTTCGCCGGCGGGGAATTGCAGTACCCGGATCGGGCGCAGGACGGACGTGAAGATGCCCGAGAACCTCTCGCGCGCCCAACAGGTGGCCTCGGAGCTGGAGAACGAGCTCCTGGCCGCCCGCACGCCGGTCGGCACGTCCCTCGGCCGCCGGACCGACCTGATGGAACGCTTCGGCATCAGCCCGACGGTCTGCAACGAGACGCTCCGGATCCTGCGGGACCGCGGGCTCGTCACCGTACGCCCCGGGCCCGGCGGCGGCATCTTCGTCGCCAGTGTGCCGCCGCAGGTCCGGCTCGGCGCGCTGGACCTCTGGTTCTCCGGCACCGGGACGGACCCGCTCGACCTGTTCGAGGCCCGGACGCACCTCGAGGACACCTTGACGTCCGTGGCCGTCGACCGCGCAGGACCCCGGGACGTGCGGGACATGGAGTGGGCCCTGGAGGAGATGCGCGCCGCGAACGAGCCGCGCGCCTACCTCGACGCGAACCTCCGGCTGCATCTCGCCATCGCGCGCGCGGCTCGAGTGCCGGTGCTCGCCGGCATGTACGAGGCCCTGGCCGCGATCATCAGCGGCAGCCTCACCCGCGCCGAGCTGCTGCCCGGCCACGAGGAGATGTACGAGCACAACGTCGCCGTGCACGCCGAGATCGTGGCCGCGATCCGGGACGGCAACAGGGAGGCGCTCGAGAAGGCCATGGTCCTGCACCGCCAGGATCTGGTGCGGGCCACGGACCCCTCCCGCTCCCCGGTCCAGAACGACGACGCGGTCGTATTGTCTTGAAACCTGCATACATGTTTCCCTAGCATCGGTGCGCGGCGCCGGCGCCGCACGCCGGAAGCCCGACGGTGGCTCCGGAGACGTCGGCGCGGTACCACGCCACGCCGTCGTCAGGCAGGAGAACCCATGACCGTCACCACCGAACTCGCCCGCGGGCACCGGGTCGCCGTGCGCGGCCTCACGGCCGAGCCGATCGACACCCACTATCTCGATGCGGGCCAGGGCGATCCCGTCGTCCTGCTGCACGGTTCCGGTCCGGGCGTCTCGGCGTGGGCGAACTGGCAGCACACCATCCCGGGGCTGTCCCGCGAGTTCCGCGTGCTCGCCCCGGACACCGTCGGCTACGGCGCGACGTCGCGCCCGGACGACGTCGTCTACTCGCTGCGGACGTGGTCCGACCACATCCTCGGCTTCCTCGACGCACTCGGCCTCGAGCAGGTGTCGCTGGTGGGGAACTCCCTCGGCGGCCGGATGTCGCTCGATCTCGCCGAACGCCACCCCGACCGGATCCGGCGCATGGTGCTCATGGGCTCCCCCGGCGTCGGGATGACCGTGACCGAGGGGTTGAAGGCCCTGCGGTCCTACGACCCGTCGCCGGAGAACATGCGGGCCCTGCTGCTCGACTACTTCGCGGTGGACCCGTCGATCATCACCGACGAGCTCGTCCGGATCCGCTACGAGGCGAGCGTCGAGTCCTGGGACGCGTACCGGGCGATGTTCTTCGACCCGCGACACAAGGGCAACGAGTTGGGCATCACCGAGGAGCAGGTCCGTTCGATCCGGACGCCCTCCCTGCTGGTTCACGGTCGCGAGGACAAGGTCGTGCCGCCCGAGGTCTCGTGGACGATGGTGAACCTGCTGCCGGACGCCGACCTCCACGTCTTCGCCCGCTGCGGCCACTGGACCCAGATCGAGCGGGCCGCCGAGTTCACCGAGCTGGTCGCGGGCTTCCTGCGGCACTACTGACGTCCGCTCCCTGTACTGACGGGACGGGCGGGTGCCCCGGGCTCCCAGCTCCGGCGCACCCGCCCTTCCCCACCCCGCGGCCCGGTTCGGAGTCAGAACCGGATGACGCCGCGGATGTTCTTGCCGGCGTGCATGTCCTCGTAGCCCTGGTTGATCTCGTCGAGCGAGTACTCGGTCGTGATCACCTCGTCGAGCTTGAGGTAGCCGTTCCGGTACAGCTCCAGCAACCGCGGGATGTCCGCCCGAGGGTTCGAGGAGCCGAAGAGCGAACCCTTGACCGTCTTCTCGTACATGGTCAGCTCGAGCAGCGAGATCGGCACGCCCACGTCCGTGGCCTTGCCGAGCGCGGTGACGACGACGGTGCCCGCCTTGCGGGTCGCGGCGAACGCCTGGGCGACGTGCTCGCCGCTGATCACGCCGGTGGTCACGATCGAGACGTCCGCACCCTGGCCGTTGGTGAAGCTCTGGGCGAGCTCCGCCGCCTCCTCGGCGGTGGCGACGGCGTGCGTGGCCCCCAGCTCCTGCGCGTGCTCGCGCTTGAACGCGACCGGGTCCACGACGATGACGTTGGCCGCACCGGCGTGCGCCGCACCCTGGACCGCCATGGTGCCGATGCCACCCACGCCGAGGATGAGGACGGTGTCACCCGGCTTCACGTCGCCGCTGTTCACCGCCGAGCCCCAGCCGGTGCCCGCGGCGCAGCCGAGCAGGCACGCCTTCTCGAGCGGGGTGTCGTCCGCGACCTTGATCGCCGAGTCCACCGAGACGGTGGTGTACTCGGAGAAGGTCGAGATGCCGAGGAACTGCGCGACCGGCGACCCGTCCTCCAGCTTCAATCGGAAGCTCGTCGGATCCTCCCAGCGCGACCCGACCAGGACCGTGGCACCGAGGTCGCACAGGTTCTGGTGACCGCTCGAGCACCAGCGGCACTTGCCGCAAGCCGGCAGGAACGAGAAGACGACCTTGTCGCCCGGGGCGAACCCCGGGGTGTTGGGGCCGACGGACTCGACGATGCCGGCGCCCTCGTGGCCGCCGCACACGGGGTAGACGGCGACCGGGAGATCGCCGGTGACCACGTGGTCGTCGGAGTGGCACAGGCCCGACGCCACCATCTTGATCCGGATCTCGTTCTGGCGCGGGTCGTCGACCTGCACCTCGGTGATCTCGAACTTGCCGGGGGCCTCGCGGATCACCGCGGCGCGACTCGTGATGGGCATGGATTGATCTCCTTGTCGGGGGTCCGTCAGGCCGAGGGGGCCGGCGGCTGGAGGTAGACGGTCTTGACCTGCTGGTAGGAGGCGAGTGCCTCCGGCCCCATCTCGCGGCCGATGCCGCTGGCCTTGACCCCGCCGAACGGTGCGTTCGGCTCGTTGACGTAGCTGTTGATCCCGATCGTGCCCGTCCGCACGCGGCGGGCGACCTTCTCACCCCGCTCCGGGTCGGCGGTCCAGACCGAACCGCCCAGACCGAAGTCGCTGGCGTTGGCCAGCGCGACGGCCTCGTCCTCGTCGCCGTAGGGGATCACCGACAGCACCGGCCCGAAGATCTCCTCCTGGGCGATGGTGTGGTTGTTGTCGACGTCCGCGAACACGGTCGGCTGCACGAACCAGCCCTTGTCGCGGTCCGGACGGCCGCCGCCGACGGTCAGCCGGGCGCCCTCGGCCGAGCCCTTCGCAATGTAGGACTCGACGCGGTCGCGCTGGCGGGAGGAGACGAGCGGGCCGATCTGCGTGGTCGACTCGAGCGGGTCGCCGATGGTCAGCGCGCCCGCCAGCCCACTGATGGTGTCGACGACCTCCTGGTAGCGCGAACGCGGGGCCAGCACCCGGGTGGACAGCCAGCAGATCTGGCCGTTGTTGAGCAGGGTCGTGGCGAAGAAGCTCTCGATCGTCGAGGCCAGGTTCGCGTCGTCGAGCACGATCGCCGCGGACTTGCCGCCCAGCTCGAGCGTGACCGGGCGCAGCAGCCGGCCGCAGGTCTCGGCGATGCTGCGGCCCGCGGCGGTGGAACCGGTGAACGACACCTTGTCCACGCCCGGGTGCTCCACCAGGTAGGCGCCGACCTCGCGGCCCGCGGGCACCACGTTGAGCACGCCCGGGGGCAGCTCGGCCTCGATGGCGGCCTCGGCCATGAGCTGGGCGTCGAGCACGGTCTCGGGGGCCGGCTTCAGCACGACCGTGTTGCCGGCGGCGAGCGCCGGGGCCAGCTTAAGGAAGGTGATCGCCTGCGGGACGTTCCACGGCACGATCGCCGCCACGACCCCGAGTGGTTCCTTGATGACCCGCGACCCGCCGGCAACGACGCCGGGGCGGGTCTCCTCCTGCGGGGCCTCGGCCATCATGCCCGCGTAGAAGCGGAGCAGCAGGGCCGGGATCCCGGCCTCGAACTGCTGGGCGAGCCAGATCGGCATGCCGTTCTGCAGGGTCACACGGCGGGCGGTCTCCTCGCCCCGCTTCTCCAGCGCCTGGGCGAAGCGCTCCAGCGCCTGCTGCCGGCGGGCCGGCTCCCAGGTCCCCCAGCCGTCCGGGGCGTCGAAGGCGCGCCGGGCGGCGGCCACGGCGTCGTCGACGTCGCGCTCCGCGGCTTCGGGAACGCTGCCGATGAGCTCCTCGGTGGTCGCCGAATGGACGGCGATGGTGGCGGAGCTGGACGGGTCCGCCCAGCCGCCGTCGATGTACAGCTGGGTGTAGTCGATCGTCACGTCGACCGGTTCCTCTCTCGATGGGCCAGGGGTGGGTTCAGCCGTTGGAGTCGGGGACGCTGACCCGCGCCCCCTCGCAGTCGGCCGTCACGATCAGCTGGCACGACAGCCGGGACCGGTCGCAGACGTCCTCCGCGTACTCCAGGAGCTCCTTCTCCTCGTCCGTGACCTCGCCGAACAGCGCCGCGAACTCCTCGTCGACGTGCACGTGGCAGGTCGCGCAGGAGCAGCTGCCGCCGCACTCGGCGACGATCCCCGGCAGGTTGTTGCGGACGGACCCGTCCATCACGCTCTGGCCGACGGGGACGTCGACGACGTGGTTACTACCGTCCGGGACGACGTAGGTGATCTTGGGCATGGGTGCTCCGGTGTGTTTCGGACGACGGGTGTCGTCGCCTCGGGGTGGGGGGTGGTGCGTCGGGCCGTGCTCGGGCCCGTGTCGGGCCTCGGTCAGACGACGGCGTCGCGGGGCTGGGAGCCCGGGTCGGCGAGCCGCTCCGGGTCGACCCGCGTGCCTGCCGAGATCCACTTCTTGCCCGCCATGAACTCGGGCGCGGCGTTGGCCGACTCGACGGCCACGGGCACGCCGTCGACGAGGTGGAACAGGGCGAACCGACCGGTCGAGGAATCGCCGCGGAGCACCGTCTGCTGCCCTGGCGCCACGATGCCGGCGATCTTGAGCTTGAGGTCGAACTGGTCCGACCAGAACCATGGCACCTCGGGGGCGGGCTGCGCGGTGCCGTGGATGGTGGCTACGGCCTGCTTCGCCTGCTCGGTCGCGCTCGGGATGCTCTCCAGCCGCCGGCGGCCGGGCAGTCCGGCGATCGGGCGGACGGTCACGTCGCCGATCGCGAGGATCCCGTCGACGTCGGTCCGTGCCGTCTCGTCGACGACGATGCCGCCGCCCTCGCACCCGATCCCGGCCTCCTCGGCGAGCGAGGCGTTGGGGATCGCGCCGACCCCGACCAGGACCGCGTCGGCGTCGAGCGTCGAGCCGTCGGCCAGGACGACCTGCCGCACCTGGCCCGCGTCCCCCTCGATCCCGACGACCTGAGCGCCGGTCCGGATCTCGGTTCCCGCGGCGCCGTGCCGCTCCGCCATGATCGCCGACAGTTCGGGGCTGGCGACCCGAGCGAGCAACCGATCCTCCCGCTCGAGCACCGTCGCGGCCGAACCGCGCGAGCGGACGACCGCGGCGACCTCGAGCCCGATGTAGCCGCCGCCGACCACGACCAGCCTGCGCTCCTCGTCCAGCCACTTCCGCAGCACGCGGGCGTCACCGAGGGTGCGCAGCGCGCCGACCCCGGACAGGTCCGCGCCGGGAACCGGCAGCGGGCGGGGCCGGGCACCGGTGGCGAGGACCAGGACGTCGTAGTCGACCGTGTCGCCGCCCTGCAGCGTGAGCACGCGGGCCGCGACGTCGATCGCTGTCGCCCGCTCCCCGAGCCGAACCGTCACGCCCTGCTCGGCATAGAACTCGACGGGGCGGATCCACTGCTCGAGCTCGCCCTCGGCGAACTTCTTCGACAGCGGAGGTCGCTGGTACGGGTGGTCCAGCTCGTCCCCGACGAGCACGATCTCGCCGGTGTGACCGGCCTGCCGGAGCAGACCGACGAGGGTGGCGGCGGCGTGACCGGCGCCGACCACCACCACTCGTGCGGCCAGTCCGGCGGGCTCGGTGCTCACGCCAGGTCCAGCCGAACCGGCAGGTTCTTCAGCCCACCGACGAAGTTGGTCTGCACGACCTTGCGCTCGCCCACGACCTCGATGGAGCGCAGCCGCGGGAGCAACTCCTCGAACATGATCCGCAGCTCCTGCTTCGCGAGGTGCTGGCCGAGGCACATGTGTGCGCCGTAGCCGAAGGAGATCTGCTTGTTCGGCTTGCGGGCGAAGTCGAACGAGTTCGGGTCGACGAAGACGTCCTCGTCGCGGTTGCCGGACTGGTAGAGCAGCATGAACCGGTCGCCCTTACGGATCTGGCGGCCGTCGAGCACGTAGTCCTGCTCCGCGCGGCGCATGAAGTGCTTCACCGGAGAGGCCCAGCGCAGGCCCTCGTTGACCAGGTCCGAGATCCGCGAGGGGTCCGCCTGCAGCGCCTTCAGCTGCTCGGGGTTGTGCGCCAGGCCCTCGAGGGTCCCCGCGAGGGTCGACGAGGTGGTGTCGTGGCCGGCAGTGGCGATGGTGATGAACCAGCCGTAGGCCTTGGTCTTGTCGAACAGGGTCCCGTCCTGCTTGCGCCCGTTCGCGATGATCGTCGCGAGGTCGTCCCGCGGCTCGGCCCGGCGGGCCTCGACCAGGGCGTCGAAGTAGGCGTTGAAGTCCGCGATCGCGGCGGCCCACTGCTGAGCGGCGGCCTCGGGCGAGAGCGGCTCCACGTCCGCCCGGGCGGTGTCCGGGTCCGCGGTGCCGAAGAACTCCTGGGTCAGGACCATCATGCGCGGCTCGTCCTCCTCGGGGACACCGAAGAGACTCATGATCACGTGCAGCGGGAAGAACAGCGAGAAGTCCTTGACCAGGTCGATCTCGTTCACACCCGGCTTCAGGTACTTGTCGATCGCCTCGCGGGCGAGCTGCCGGATCGTGTCCTCCCACTTCTTGAGGTTCGCCGGCCGGAACCAGTCGTTCGCGACGTCCTTGATCTCGGTGTGCTCAGGCGGATCGATGTAGGGCAGGGCCTCGAGCACGCGGAGGCTGCCGCCGGTCAGGCTCTTGGTGAACGCGTCGCCGGCCTGGTTGGTGAGGATCGGGTTGTGGCTACCCGGCTCGTCGCCGCCGCCGTTGGAGAAGATCGCCGGCTGCCGCTCGATCTCCATGATGTGGGCGTGCTTCGAGACCAGCCACAGCGGGTCGTAGCCCTCGACCTCGACCTTCGCCAGCGGGTTGTGGTTCCGCAGCCAGGCGTAGGCCTCGAACAGCTTCACCTCGTCGCGGTGCCCCTCGGGCAGCACGATCTGACGGGCGATCTCGTCCGGGACGGTCTGCGCGGGCGCAGCGGTCTGCTCGGTGGTGGTCACGAAGTCCTCCGGGGAGGTCCGGGCCGGGCGCTGGGCCCGAACACATGCGTCGTTGCTGGTCGAGCACATGCTGTCGGCGCTCCGTGTGGTGCACATCGCTCCCAGGGAGAAGTTCCATCCTCCACACGGCTACTCGTCCGCTCGCGTGGCCGACGGGACGATGCTGAAACTTCGGCAATCGGAGTACCATGATTGTGGTCTGACCGTTACCGCTCGGCCTGCGGTTCGTTGGAGGGATGTTGCACGCAGAGCTGCGCCTCGCGGACCGATCGCAGGCGTGGCGCTCGGATCCTGCCCCCGGTTCCGGCGACGTGGCCGTGGGCACCGTGCTCAACGAGGAGACACGATGGTTGTGACCGCTCCCGACCACCCGGACGCCCCACACACGGCGCAGGCGTTTCGTCCGGTCGGCTGTCTGAGCGACGAGCTCCGCCGCGCCCGCGCCGCACTCGAGCTGGCGGACGCCCTCGCAGGGTGCCATCTCGCGCCCGGACCGACCACCGGCGCGGGCCCCCGCGCCACCGAGGCGGCGTTGGACGCGGCTCAGCTCGCGATCGTCGACCGGCTGGCCGACCCGACTCTCGCCCAGACCGACCGGAGCAGGCTGTCCGCAGTCCTGATCCAGATCTGCCAGTGCCGGACCGCGATCCGCGAGGCCGAGACGGCACGGCGGACCCAGGCGCTGCCTTCGGTCGGCGCCGTCATGGACCGGCTGCGCTCGGCCACCAGCATCACTGCGTTGCTGGAGCGGGCGCCGAGCGAGGTCGCCCGCGTCGGCTACGACCGCTGCCTGGTCTCCCGCGTCGACGACGGCCAGTGGATCGCCCGCTCGGCCTATGTGAAGGACGACGCCGAGTTCGCCCAGGTGATGGTCGCGGCCGGCAGTGCCACGCCGAAGAGGATCGACCGGTCGCTCCTGGAGTCCGAGCTGGTGCGCAAGCGCAAGCCGATGCTCGTCACCGACCCGCAGCGCAATCCTCGGGTCCACCGGGAGCTGATCACGGTGACGGGGACGACCGCGTACGTGGCGGCGCCCATCGTCGTCGGACGCACGGTGGTCGCGTTCGTGCACGCCGACGAGAGCTGCTACAGCGGGACGGTGGACGAGTTCGACCGTGAGGTCCTGGGCGTCGTCACCGAGTGCATCGGCTTCGCGGCCGAGCGGGCTGCCTACCACGAGCGACTGCAGCGGATCCGCACGACCTTGTCGGACAGCGCCGCCGGGATCATCGACATGGTCGACGAGATGGTGGAGAGCGACCTGCAGCAGCGGCCAGCCGTGTCGACGGCACCGACGCCCGACATCCCCCGGACGGCACCCGCCGTCCCGTCCGCCCGCCGGGCGGCGCTGTCGGGTCTCACCTCCCGCGAGCTGGAGGTCCTCGAGCGGATGGCGGACGGCGACTCCAACGCGCGGATCGCCTCGGCGCTGTTCATCACCGAGGCGACCGTGAAGGCGCACGTCAAGCACATCTTCCGCAAGCTCGCCGTCGCGAACCGGGCGGAGGCGGTCAGCCGCTATCTGCGTGCCTCCTAATTCCCGGGGGTCACGGCCACAGGAAGGCCGTGACCCCCGCGACGACCACCACCGCGCCCGCCAGGACGCACGTGATCCCGCCCCGACGGATCACGCGCTCCCGGCGGGCGCGTTCGTCGTCCGGGAGCGTCTGCGGCACGACGCCCGCGGCGCCGGACCGCCCCCAGCATCCGAGGAGGGCGAGACCGACGCCGAGGACCAGCTGGGCGACCAGCGCGACGGTCATCCCGCGGGTGTCGCGGTCGGCGCCTCGGGCAGCCCGTCCGGGTCCGCGGGCAGGTAGTCGTCGGCGTAGCGCACGGCGGCGTCGGCCAGCCGCGCGCCGAGGAAGGAGCGCCAGGCGTCGTTGCGCCGCTCGGCCTGCAGCTGCGCCTTGAGCGGCTCGCGGACCGCGGCCGGGTCGGCCGGGGCACCGGGCTGGATCGCCGTGACGACGCCGACGTTCCAGCCATGGGTGGTCTGCACCGGACCGAAGACCCCGCCCTGTGGCGCGGCGAATGCGGCGTCGGCGAAGCCCTGTTCGAGCTGCGCGGCCGCCAGGGTGCCGATCGCGCCGCCCTGTGCCTTCGTGGCCTGGTCCGCGCTGCTCGCCCGGGCGACGTCCGCGAACGGGGCGCCGCCGTCGATCTGGGCCTTGAGCCGCGTCGCGGTCGCCTCGTCCGGCACCACGATGTTGGACAGCGTGCGGCGCTCCGGGGTCGCGAGGGCGTCCTTGCGCTCGACGAACGCCGCGTCCACGTCCGCGTCGGTGACGGCCGGGACGTCCTTCGTGACCTGGTCGAAGAGCCGGCTCGCCGCCATCTGCCGGGCGAGCTCGCGGTCCACCGCCTGCTCGGACGTGCCCGCGTCCCCCAGCGCCGCGACGAACTTCGACCGGGAGTCGGCGCCGTCGCCGAAGTACTGCGAGATGTAGCGGGCGAGGAAGTCCTGGACCTGCTTGTCCGGTACGACGACGTGCTGCTCGGCGGCCGCCGCGTCCACGACCCGGCCGATGGCCGAGGCCTTCGCCATGTCGCGGCGGAACCGGTCGTAGCCCCCTGGGTCGGCGGTGCGGTCCGGCACCTGCATGCCGTAGAGGGCGCTGAGGGTCTGCACCTCCTGGTCCAGGTCGGCGACGGTGACGTCCTGGCCGGCCACCCGGAACGCCACACCGTCGGGCAGTCGGGTCGTCCACCACCAGACTCCGCCGCCGGCACCCGCCAGCAGCACGACCGCCAGCACGGCGGCCAGCACGATCCGACCCCGGCGCGTCGCAGGGGGCCGCAGCGCGCGGACCCGGGCGGTCAGGGCCGCCGCCCGACCGCCGAGCCCGGTCGCCTGTGCGGCCTCGGATCCGGCGTCGGACTTGCCAGTGGCGGCGGGCTCGGCGTCGGCGGGCTCGGCGTCGGCGGCGCAGGCGGACTCCGCGGCGGGCTCGCCGTCCGTCTCGGGCTCGGTCTCAGCGGTGGACTCCGCCTCGACGGCGGCCTCGGCCTCGGTGTCCGCGGCGGACTCAGCGGGCTCAGCGGGCTCGACGGGCTCGACGGGCTCGACGGGCGCGACGGGCGTGGACGAGGTGGGAGTGGTCTCGTCCACCATCCCGTCGACCGGCCCGTCGACGACACCGTCGAACATGTCGGCGGTGGTGGTCTGGTTCCGGCTCAGGCTGGTGTTCACGGTTCAGCTCCGTACGAGGGTCGGGACGGCCCGGGTGGGGTCGGGGGCGCCGTCGTCGTTCGGGGTGGGGGTGGTCGGGGTGGGGGCGGTCGGGGTGGTCGGGGTGGGCTGGAGCCGCGGTGGGAGTGCCCGCAGCACCAGCTGGGCGCTGATCACGGAGAGCAGGACAGCAGCGGCGAGCTGCACGCCGAACTCCCGCACGATCTGCAGGTCGGACAGCATCAGGGCGCCGTACCCGACGGCGGATACCGCCGCGAGCAGCGGGACCGCGCGGCGGAGGCCGCCACGCGCCCGGCGGCGCGCCGACTCGGCGAGGACCACGCTGAACTCGCACCCGACGGCCGCGGTCAGCGAGCCGAGCGCGATGGTCAGCGGGCTGAGCTCGGAGCCGGTCAGCCACAGCAGGAACAGGCCGGAGCCCGTCGCCAACGTGGCGGCGACGACCGCGACGACGGCGTCCCGCCGCCGCGGCAGCCCGACGGCCAGCACCAGACCGGCGGCGACGAGACCGAGCACGTTCGCCCAGACCCTGTCCGCGTCGACCAGCTCGGCGCCGCGCAGCGCGGTGACGGGCAACCCGACGAGTTCGACGTCGTAGCCCGGGGGCACCGGCGGCAGGCCCGCCATGAGGTCCGTCTGCGCGGCGCCGAGGTCGTCGAGGCGGTCCAGGCGCATCCCGAAGCTCAGAATCGCCGTCGAGTGGTCCGGGGAGAGCACCGCGCCGGTCAGGTAGCGCGGCAGCAGGCGCAGACCCGAGGCGATCTGCTCGGCCGTCGGCGACGGGCCGAGGAAGGACAGCAGCGCGGGCGGCGAGAGCGCCGCCCGGAGCTGGTCGCCGTAGCGGGTGATCACCGAGTCGCGCGCCTGCTGCATCCACGCGTAGGCCTCGGGCCGGATGGAGTCGGCGCCGCGCAGCACGAGCGCCACCTCGCCGGAGGAGCCGATCACGTCCTCGACGTGCTCGGCCTCGTCCGCACCGGGCAGCCCGGCGGCGAACTGGGTGACGTCCGTGCGGAGGCCGATCGCGGGCAGCGCCGCCCACCCGACGCCCGCGGCGACGGTGAGGGCGATGAGGCCCGCGACGGCGAACCGGCGGCCGCGGCGGTGGACCGCGGCCGCCGGCACTCCCCCCTGCCCGGCGGGACCGGGACCGATTCCGGAGCTGCCGTCGGCCGGCCGAGGCGCGAGGAGACCGACGCCTGCGGCCACCAGCACCCCCGCCGCCAGCGTGACCCCGAGGTCGCGGACCAGCGGCAGCGGCGAGAGCAGGAGGGTGGCGAAGCTCAGCGCGGTGGCCGCGGCGACGGTGAGGACCGTTCGCCGGGCCGCGCCGAGCATGAGATAAGTCGGGTAGTAGCAGCCCACCCCGAGGACCACGGAGAGGAACGCGACCACCCCGAGCGAGACGGGTTGGCCCAACCAGCCGTAGCCGGCGAGGACCAC
Source organism: Pseudonocardia halophobica (assembly GCF_050948485.1). NCBI lineage: Bacteria > Bacillati > Actinomycetota > Actinomycetes > Pseudonocardiales > Pseudonocardiaceae > Pseudonocardia > Pseudonocardia halophobica. The sequence goes on from NZ_CP192046.1 coordinate 5,471,896, forward strand.
GGCGATCGCCGTGAGGGTCGTGAGCAGCGGGACGAGCCGCCTGCGCCGCTCCGTCCACCGGACGAGCAGCAGGCAGCCGGCCACCGCGGCCACGGCGATCCCGCCGAGCAGCGGCGCGCTCCGCTGGGTGCGGTCCGACAGCTCGGCGACGACGGCGGGCACGCCGGACACGGTCCGGTGGACCGGGACGCCGGCGCCGAGGTCGAGCTTTCCGGCGACGTCCCGCACGCCCGCGGCCAGGGCCGCGGCCCCGGCGGCGTCGAGCTCCTCCCGGGGCCGGACCAGGATCGCGACGGACTTCTCGGACGGGATCACGAACCGCCACTGCGGCCGCGGGGCGCTGCCCGGGGTACCCGCGCCGTCCGGGCCGAACACCACGGTCGCCGCGAAGGACGGGTTCTTCAGGGTCGGCAGCCCGGCGGGCAGCCCCTGGGCGAGCAGCGAGGCGTAGCGCTCGTCGAACGTGCCCGCGGCGGCGTCGCCCTGCCTGGTCACCTCCGCGGGGCCCGCGCCCGCGTCCTTCGCCTTCTGCTCGGCTCGGACCCGTTCGGCGTCCCGCCGGCCGGACAGCTCCGCCAGCAGGTCCTGGGTCTGGCCGGCGATCTGGTTGAGCACGGTGCCGGGCCCGTAGACCGCGGCCACGTCGGGCAGCCGGGAGAGCTCGCCCTCGGTCGAGACGAGCTTGCCCAGTGCGTCGGGCGTGAGCAGCGCCCGCGCTGTGTCCGTCTCCAGGAGCACGACGATGGGGTCGCCACCGAAGTCGCGGGCGAAGGCGTCGAACTGGGTCGCGGCGGGGTCGTCGGAGGGGAGGAACGAGTCCATGCCCGTCTGGACCCCCAGCTGGGCCAGCCCACCCGCCACCGCCGTCAGCGCGGCGACGGCGGCGGTGTGGGCCAACGCCCGTCGGGGATTCCGACGGGCGGCCCGGGCGGCGTCCCCAACCGCCCGGGCCAGGAGACGGGGCAGGCCAGCCAGGGCCAGGAGAGTCCGGGCGACGAGCCGTGGGGTCGCCCGGAACCCGGCCACCATGCCCCGCCCCGCGCGGCGCGGCGCTGACCGGATCACGGTCCTCGACACACGCTGCGGGGTCATCGGGGAGGCTCCTCCCGCTCGACCCGCGGGTAGGGCGCGTCGTTGATCGCCCCCGGGTGCGCCGCGGCACCCGGCGCCGGGATCGGGTTCTGCCGGGTCCGCAGCGGCAGCGCGTCCGTCTGGACCGGGTAGCCCTTGAACGTCTGCTCGCTGATCAGCGGGAGGATGCGGAACAGGTGCCCGCGGGCGTCTCCGCCGTCCATCGCCGCACCGAAGTTCTGGAACATCGCCGCCACGTCGGGCGCGTACGGCTGCAGGTAGGCCAGCGCCGGGTTGACGTCGCGAAGCAGCTCCGACGTCGGCGGGATCAGCCCGTCGAGATCGTCGGTCAGGGTCGGCACCCGGTCGAGCGTGGCGGGCGCCCGGTCCAGGGTCCCGTCCAGCGACGGCAGGGTGGCGCGCAGGTCCGCCGTGGTCGCGGGCAGCTCGACGAGGGCCGCGGACAGGTCCGGGGCCGCCGCCTGCAGGTTCGCCGCCACCGGAGCCAGCGAGCCCGAGAGTCTGGACAGGTCGTCCGACGCGGCGCGGGCGGTGGTGAGCACCGGGGGCAGCTCGCGCATCAGTCCCTCGATCTGCCCGGCCCGGTCCGCCGTCGCGGCCGTGATGGCGTCCGCGTTGCTCACCAGCTCGCCGATCCGGCCCTGCTGGGTGTTGAGCGCGGCGAGGACCTGCGCGGTCTTGCCGGTGAGGCTCTTGAGGTCGTCGGACTGGGCGGCGAGGGCGTCGAGGGCGTCCTCGCCGTTGCGGCCGAGGTCGCCCAGGCCCGCCACCGCGTCGGAGACAGCCTGCCGGCCGTCGACGGTGCTGAGCCCCGCGGCGCGGATCGCGCTGCCGAGGTGCTCGCGGGTCGGCGCGTCCAGGCTGGTCAGGACGTCGTTGACCTGGGTGGGGGTCTGCGCGGAGCCGGCGGGCAGCGCGCCGCCCTGCGGGATCTCCGCGCCCGTCCCGTCGGCGATCTCGAGGAAGGTCTCCTCGATCAGGGACTTGGCCCGCACCCGGACGACCGCGCCCTCGTGCAGCGGCGCCACGGACTCGTCGAGCGCCATCAGGACCTTCGCGTGGTCCCCCTGCTCGGTCACGTCGGCGACCTTGCCGACCTTGACCCCGGCGATCATGACGTCGCCGAAGTACACGAGATTGGCCACCCGCGGAACGTCGACCGACACCGTGTACGGGTTCGGGTCGTAACCGGGGGCGCGACCGCCGGAGTTGACCCAGAGGAAGCCGAAGATCACCGCGCAGAGCGCCGTGAACACGGCCACCACGATCGCGCGCACCGTCGTGGGGCGCATGAGGCGTGCGGACATGCGGATCACCTGCCTCCGAGCACGGGGTTGGGGAGCTGGTCGAGGACCTGGGGCACCGCGGGGGCAGCGACCGGCTGGTCACCGGGGCCGCTCGGGCCCGTGATCGGTGCCTTGCTGTCACCGTCCACCGTGACCGGCGGCGGGAGGGCGTTCTCCGGGTCGAGGCTGATGATGCCGCGGAGGATGCCGCCGTTCGCGTCCCGCAGGGAGACGAAGTCGCGGGTCTGGACGAAGAAGGCGCCGATGTCCGGCAGGTAGTCCAGCACGGTGCCGGTGAAGGGCTCCAGCCGCCGGGTGGATCCGCGCAGCGGCGGCAGCGCCGCCCCGAGGTCCGCCGCGTAGGGCCGCAGGTCGGCGACCACCGGCCTGGCCGCCTGAACGGCGGGCTCCGCCGCGTCGATGAACGAGTCGAGCTGGTGGGCGGTGCCCTCCAGCCGGGACAACGCGTCCGGCAGGTCGCCGGCGGCGGCCTGGACGTTGCGCAGGGTCGGGTCCAGCTGGTCGGCCAGCCCCTGGACCTCCGAGGTCGCGTTGCGGAGCTGAGTGGACAGGTCCGGCAGCTGGGCCAGGGCCTGGTCCAGCGGCTGGTCGTTCTGCGCGACCGCGGCGAGCGTGGTGCGCAGCGAGTCGGTCAGCTCGGTCAGCCGGACGTCGTTGGTCCCGACGGCCGCGGAGATCTGCCCGAGCGCGCCGACCAGCCGACGCAGGATCTCCTGCCGCTGGTCCAGCTGCGCGACGACCGGCTGGAGCCGCTCGGTCAGGTCCGCGGTGGCGTCGAGCCCGCCCGGCAGCTCGGCCGGGGCACTCGCCAGCGCGACGTCCGACTCGGCGAGCAGCTGGGTGAGCGCGAAGCGGGTGTCCCCGTCGAGGTGGCCGAGCACCTCGTCGACCTGGACCGCCCGCTTGGTGTTCGCGGCGGGCAGGTCCGAGCCCGAGGGCAGGATCCGGCCGGGCGGGCCGCCCGGGGCGATCTCGACGTACATCTCGTTGAGCGGGCTCTTCGGCCGCAGCACCAGCGAGGCGTTGTCGTACACGGTGGTGCCGGGGTTCATCTCCATGGTGATCCGGGCCTTGCCGTCCGGGCCGACCTCGGCGCCGGTGATCTGGCCGACGATCACGCCGGCGATCCGGACCTCCTGGCCGTGGCCCGGCGAGACGCCGGGGGCGCCCTCGAAAGCCGCGGACAGTGTGTACCGGTCCGCCCAGGGCGGGGTGAAGCGCTGGTTGCCGAGGATGATCCCGCCGGCCGTCAGCGCCAGCACCAGCAGCACGATCACGATGACCACGTTGCGGCCCAGGCCCGGCTCGCGGCGGATTCGCTGTAGCGTCGTCGAGAGTCTGTTGCGCTTGCGAGGTTCTGTCACGGTCGCCATGTCAGTTCCCTCCCAGCAGCCCGGTGCCCGTGCCCGCCGGGGCGCGGTCGGCCGGGGGCAGCGTGCCGACGGGCGGGTTGAGGTACGTGCCGCCGAACAAGGTCTGGGCGATCTGGTCGGGACTGACGGGCAGGCCGGAGACCGAGCCGGCGCCGATGCCCGGCTGGAAGGCCAGCGTCCCGCCGTTGGAGTCCTCGTACGCCGACGAGCGGCCCAGGTTCACCATCGTGTAGACGACGTCCCAGTACAGCGGGCGGTCGGACTTCGTCTGGTCGTACGGGCCGGAGCCGGTGTACGGGTTCTGCAGCAGGTCGTTGATCGGACCGGTCACCCGGTCGAGGACCGGCCCGCGCAGGTCGGTGAGCACGTCCGTGGCTCCCGAGGCGTCCGGCACCAGCTGCTCGACGAGCGGCCGGGCGTCCACCAGCAGGTCGCGGCTGTCGTGCACGAGCGGCAGGGCCTTGTTCAGCACCGGGTCGAGCTCGCCGAGGGTGTCGTCGAGCTGCGTCGCGACCGGGCGCAGGTCACCGGCGGTGTCCTTGAGCGTGTCGAGGGTCCCGTCCAACCGCTCGAGGCCGGCCCGGCCGGTCCGGAGGGTGTCCGGCAGGCCGTCGAGCGTGGTCGCGATGTCGCCGGCCCGGTTGCCCAGTACCGAGGTGGTGCTTGCGAGGTCGGTGACGATCCCGGCCAGCTCGCCGTCGTTCTGGTTGAGCACGCGGGCGGTGTTCTCCAGGCCGTCTACCACGTGGGTCAGGTCGGCGGGCGACGTGCCGGTCGCCGCGTCGAGCACCCGGGCGGCCGGCTCCATCGCGGCCGGGGCGGAGGCGGTGAGCCTGCGCAGCGCGGCGGTGCCCTTCTCGTCGAGCGCGCCGTCGAGGTTGCCGATGGTGTGCTGCAGGCCCGTCCGGGCGTTCGGCTGCAGGGCCTGGACGATGTCGCCGAGCTCGGTCGGGCCCTCCGCCCGCTCGATCGGGATCTCGTCGGACTCGAAGCGGCCGGGGTCTCCCCCGGGCTGCAGGTCGACGAAGTAGATGCCGCCCAGCAGGGTCGTCGCCCGCACCGTCGCGCTCGGGGCCGACCCCAGGGTCTCGACGGCGTCGTCGTCGACCTTCAGCTGGACCGTCGCCGTGCCGTCGTCCTCCCGGTCCACGGACTTCACGACGCCGACCGGCACGTACGCCGTCTTGACCTCGCTGATGTCCGCGCGGAGCTTGTAGTCCGCCGGGAAGTGCACGGTGATCGTCTCGCCGCCACGGATCAGGGTGGCGATCTTGTCCTTCGAGAACAGGATCACGAACAGGGCCAGCACCACGGCGACGAAGATCGTGCCGATGGCCACCGGCGAGAGCCGGCGCCGCGTGCGGGTCGTCGAGGGGCTCACCGACGGCCCCCGATCACCGTCGTGGCGTGGTGGTCGAAGGTGCCGCCGGGCACCGGGTACGCGTCGCGGTGCACCGTCGGGTCCTCCACGGGCAGGTTGTTCAGGACCATCTCGGGTTTCACGACCGGGTAGATGCGGATGCCGTGGCCCAGTTGGTCGCGGGTCGAGAGGGTGTCGGCGAAGAAGGTGAAGAAGTTGGAGATGTCGCCGGAGTAGGCACCGAGGTAGTCGAGCGTGGGCGCGCCCTGGGCCATCGTCGTCCCGAGCTGGCGGGCCAGCGGCCGCAGGTCGCTCACGGTCGGGGTGAGATCGGTGACCGCCGGGTCCGCGCTGTCCGCGACACCCGGAACCTTGTCCAGCGGGGTCACCGCCTCGCGCAGCACGCCGCGCAGGTCGGGGGTCGCCTCGCCGAGGGCGGTGGCCCCCGGCCGAACCACCGTGACGGCCTCCCGGGTGGACGCCAGCGGGGCTCGCAGGTCGTCGAGTGCGACCCGCGCCTCGCGCATGGTCTCCGGCGCCTGGTCCAGCACCTCGCGGGCCCGGTCGCCGCCGCCGGTGTTCACCGCGGCCAGCGTCGGGTCCAGGTGCCGCACGGTCGCGGCGATGCTCTGCTGCCGGTCGGCGAAGGAGCGGGCCAGCCGGTCGGCGTCGGTCAGCAGGTCGGAGAGGCTCCTGCCGCCGTCCTCGGACAGCGCCTCGGACACCGTGCCGAGGTCGGGGAGCATCGTCGGCAGCGCCGCGATGCCGTCCTTGAGGTCGGTGCTGTGGCCCGCGAGGCCACCGCCGACCTCGCGCAGGGTCGAGGCCGCCGCCTCGCGGGTGGGCTCGTCCAGCACGTTGAGCAGGGTGTCGAGCTCCTGCGACGGCGTGGTCCGCCCGATCACGGCGTCGCCGAGGTCCCCGGCGCCCTCGGTGCCGGGGTTGAGGTCCACGTACTTCTGGCCCAGCGCCGACCGGGCGCCGACGGCCGCGGTCGCGTCGCTGTGGACCGGGCGCTGCTCGTCGAGCTGCAGCGTCGCGACCGGGGTGCCGTCCACGAGGTCGAGATCGGACACGTAGCCGACGCGGACGTCCGCGATCCGGACGTCGTCGCCGACCCGTAGGGCGCCGGCGTCGCTGAACGCCGCCTTGACGACGCCGCGCTGTACCCCGGGGAGGTAGCTCGGCAGCCCGTGCTGGGCGGTCACGGCGAACAGGACGACCGCGGTGAGGACGGCGACGACCAGCACCCCGATCAGGGTGGACCGGCGCCGTCGCCGGTTCTGGGTGCGTTGCGAGGTCACTTGTCCCCTCCGATGAGGAAGCCGAGGGCGCCGCCCTCCTGCTCCCGGGTCAGTCCGGTGACACCGGCGTCGGGGGCCGGGTCGGCGCTCGGTGGCGTGAGCAGGCCGTCCGGGTTCCCGTTGTTCGTCTGCACGGGCTGACCGCCCGGCTCGGTGGTGATCGGCGGGACCACGCCACCGATGCCGGCGTTGCCGCCCTCACCCGGGATGCTGGCCGTGACGCTCTGCGGCGTGACCGAGAGGTACGCCCGGAAGTAGTGGCTCAGGCCGTCCTTCGAGTTCGTGGTCAGCGCCCAGCGCTTGAGGAACTCCATGACGTTGATCCGGTTGTCGGTGAGGTCGCGGACCAGCGGCTCGGCGCCGTTGGCCAGCTTCACCGTGTCCGGTCCCTGCGCCCGCAGGTCCGCGGCCACCGGTCGTGCCGCGTCGAGCAGCTCCCGACCGTGGTGCAGCACCGGCTCCAGCGACGCCAGCGCGGGGTCGGCCGAGTCGGCGAACGCGATCAGCTCCCGGCTGACCTCGGCGAGGTTGTCCGTGGTCGGGCGCAGCGACTGGAGCGTGGGGGTGGCCTCGTGCGCCGCGCCGGTCAGCTCGGCCAGGGTGCTCCGGGCGCTCGCGAAGGTTCCGGGCATCTCCTGGATGGAGTCGCGCAGGCCCTGCTCGCGCTGCGCCGCCGTGCCGAGCAGGCCGTGCGCCGAGTCCACCAGCCGGTCCAGGGACCTGCCCTGGTCGGCCGCCAGCGAGGAGGCCACGGGCTCGAGTGAGTCGACGAGGCTGTTGAGCGTGTCGTTCTGCTCGTTCAGCACGTCGGCCAGCTCCGCGGTGTTCGTCATCGCGGGGCGCAGGGCCTTGATCGCCGCATCCACGTCGGCGCCCTGGCCTTCGAGGCCGTCGCCGAGCGTGCCGACCATCGCCGCCAGGGCCTGCCCGGTGGGGTCGTCCACCGCGTCCAGCACCTCGTCGAGGTCGGTCGAGCGGCCCGTCTGCGTCACGGGGACCTCGGTCCCCTCGGCCATCACGGGCGCGGCCGCGGTGCCGCGATCCAGGTCGATGAAGCGCTCACCGAGCAGCGACACCGGGCGCACCGTCAGCCGGGTGTCGGTGTGCAGGGGCAGCACGGACCTGTCCAGGTCCAGGGTCAGCCGGGCGTGGCCGTCGGCGACCTGCATGTCGGCGATCTCGCCGACCTTGATGCCGGCCAGCCGCACGTCGTTGCCGACGAGCAGCGGGCTCGCGTCGGTGAAGATCGCCGTGTAGCGCGCCACGGAGTCGTCGGGCGCGGAGGCGGCGGCGGTGCCGGACAGGGCGACGAGGGCCAGGGCGACGGCGGCCAGCCGGCCGCGGCGGCGTCCGGAGGTTCGGATGGTGGGTCCGTTCATCGCAGGTCGTCTCCGAACGCGTCGGACCACGGCTGGCCGGAGAAGGCACCGGGCGCCGGGTACGGGTCGTAGGTGACGCCGGGCGGGAGCACGCTGGGCATCCGGTCCACGCTGGTCGAGCCCTCCTGGAAGTAGACCCGGCTGTAGTTGCCGAAGCTGTCGTAGTTCGCGTGTGCGGAACCCCAGTGCGAGAACCAGGCCATGGCCTCGGGCATCATCGGCCGCAGGACCTGCGCCGGGTCCGAGAGGTCGGCGGTCACGGTGCCGAGGCCGGGGATCGTGTCGTGGCCGACATCGAGCAGGCCGGGGGTCCGGTCGAGCAGGTCCTGGGCGGCGGCGAGGGTTGGCCGCAGGTCCGCCGTCAGCGGACGCAGGTCCTGCAGCAGGGGCCGCAGCGAGCGGGAGACCGGACCCAGCTTCTCGGTGGCCGGACGCAGGTCGTCCAGCAGCGGCACGGCCTCGTCGACGGTGCCCGGCACCTTGTCGAGCGTGGCGCGCGCGGTCCGCAGCGTCGACGGGAGCTCGTCGAGCGTCTCGCGGATCCGGCCGTCCCGCGAGGCGTTCTGCGCGGTGAACGCGCCGAGCTGCTCGATGACCGTGCGGACCTGGGCGTCCCGGTCGTTCAAGGTGCCCATCATGGTGTCGAGCCGGGTCACGAGGTTGCGGATCGCCGGGCCGTCGGTCCCCACCGCCTGCAGGACCCGGCCCAGCGCCTCGACGGCGGGGCCGGAGGTCCGCAAGGTGGCGTTGAGGTTCTGCTCGTTGCCTGTGAGGGCCCCGTCGAGGTTCCCGACCAGCGACTTCAGGCGGTCACGAGTGGGCTCGTCGAGCGCGGCGAGGACGTCGTCGACCTCGGTCGCCGTCGGCATCGCGCCGACGAGGGTGCCCCCGTCGGGGATCTCGGCGTTGCCCGCCGGCCCGTCGACGATCTGCACCGAGCGCTCGCTGAGCACAGCCTTCCACGTGATGGTGAGCGACGCGCCTTCGTGCAGCGGTGCGGCGGCGCGGTCGACGTCGAGGGTCAGGTACGCCTTGCCGTCCCGGGGTTCGATCCTCGACACCGAACCGGCCTCGAAGCCGTTCACCAGCAGCGCACCCCCCTCCACGATGTTGACCGCGGACGGCAGCACGGCGTGCACCTCGTAGGAGCTCGTCGCGCCGGCACCGACGAGGGCTCCGGAGACCAGCGTTGCGGCGACGCCCACGAGCAGCGCCCGACGAATGTTTCTCACATCCCGGGCAACGAGAAGGGGTTCCATGAGGATTCGCAAAGAATCGCGCGTTCACCCGATCGGAGACGCTCTTTGTGGACATACGAGAAAGGTGGCACCCCGAATCGGGGCACCACCTTCAAATGGGATCGTGGCGACGTCAGTCCATACCGAGCGGACCCGCTGAATCACCCGCCAGGAACTGGCGGACGAACGGATCGGGGGAATTGAAGGCCTCCTCGGCCTCCCCGTAGTGCACGACCTTGCCCTGCCAGAGCACGCCGACGTAGTCGCTCACCTTGCGCGCAGTCCGAATGTCATGCGTGACCAGCAGATACGTGCCGCCGTGCTCGGCATGCATCTGCAGGATGAGGTCGTTCAGCAGGCTCGTGCGGACAGGGTCGAGGCCCGAGTCCGGCTCGTCGAAGAACACGATGTCCGGATTGAGGACCATCGCCCGCGCGAATCCGGCACGCTTTCGCATTCCACCGGAGACCTCGTTCGGGAATTTGTGCAGGGAGCGCTCGAGGCCGACCTCGATACAGCGCGCCATGACAATCTCCCGGATCTCGTCCTCGCTCTTGTCGGTGTGCTTCCGGAGCGGGAAGGCGGTGTTGTCGTAAATATTCAGGGAACCGAACAGGGCGCCGTCCTGGAACAGCACCCCCATGCGCTTTCGGATGGCGTACCGCTCGTTCTCGGAGACCTTCCAGAGGTCCTGTCCGAACACCTTGACCTCGCCCGCGTCCGGCTCGAGAAGCCCCACGAGGTGCTTGATCAGCACCGACTTGCCGGTGCCGGACGGGCCGAGGACGGTGGTGATGGCGTCGTCGGCGAACTGCAGGTCCAGCCCCTGGAGGACCTTGAAGGAGCCGAAGGTCTTGTGGACCCCGCGCACCTCCATGGTGTGCGGCTTGCCGGCGTGCATCGTTGCAGCGCCTTCGTTCGGGGAGCGTCCGCCTGCCCGTCGGTGGGCGGCGGAGCGGGAACGAGGACGAGTCTGCGCCGGTTGCCGCCGGGGTACGTCCCCCCAGGGGATAGTGACTTACACCCCTTCGGAGCACTGTTATCGCGGGCGTGTACTACCGGAACGACGAACGCCCGGGCCACCCCGCGAGGGCGGCCCGGGCGCGTCGGAACCGGAGACGTCAGGCCCTGCGGGCCGCCGCCAGGTCCAGGGCGATGTCGGTGATCATGTCCTCCTGGCCCCCGACCATGCCGCGCCGGCCGACCTCGACCAGGATCTCCCGGGTGTCGAGACCGTACTGTGTCGCGGCCCGCTCGGCGTGGCGCAGGAAGCTGGAGTACACGCCCGCGTAGCCGAGGGTGAGGGTCTCGCGGTCCACCCGGACCGGGCGGTCCTGCAGCGGGCGGACGATGTCGTCCGCGGCGTCCTGCAGGGCGAACAGGTCGCAGCCGTGCTTCCACCCGTAGATGTCCGCAACCGCGATGAACGCCTCGATCGGACAGTTCCCCGCCCCGGCGCCGTGCCCCGCGAGCGAGGCGTCGACCCGGGTCACGCCCTCCTCGACGGCCACGACCGAGTTGGCCACCGACAGCGAGAGGTTCTCGTGGGCGTGCACACCGATCTGGGTGGTCGGCTCCAGCACGTCTCGGTAGGCACGGACCCGGTCCCGGACGTCCCGCATCGTCAGTCGGCCGCCGGAGTCGGTCACGTACACGCAGTGCGCGCCCGCGTCCTCCATGATCTTCGCCTGCGTCGCCAGCTCCGCGGCGGGCGCCATGTGCGACATCATCAGGAATCCGGACACGTCCATGCCCAGCTCGCGGGCCTTGCCGATGTGCTGGATCGCGATGTCGGCCTCGGTGGCGTGGGTGGCCACCCGCACGGACACGACGCCCAGGTCGTGGGCCTTCTCCAGCTCCTCGATCGTGCCGATGCCCGGCAGCAGCAGGGTCGTGAGCTTGGCGTTCTCGACGACGTCCGCCGCGGCCCTGATCCACTCCCAGTCGGTGTTGCTGCCGGGCCCGTAGGTCAGGCTGGCCCCGGCCAGGCCGTCGCCGTGGGCGACCTCGATCGCGTCCACCCCGGCCTTGTCGACAGCCGCGGCGATGGCCTTGACGCTCTCCGGGCTCATTCGGTGCCGAACGGCGTGCATGCCGTCCCGCAGGGTCACGTCCTGGATGTAGAGCACCGGCTGCTCGGCCATCACGCCACCTCCGCCTTCTGCGCACCGGCCGCCGCGACGAGCTGCTCGGCGGTGCGGAGCGCGGCCGAGGTCATGATGTCCAGGTTGCCCGCGTACGACGGCAGGTAGTGCGCCGCGCCCTCGACCTCGAGAAACACCGACACCCGCCACCGCGGGCGCGGACCGTCCCCGATCAACATGGTCAGCGGCTCGTCGTCCGGGATCGGGTCGACCTGCACCTGCTGCTTGAGCCGGTAGCCCGGCACGTACCGGGACACCTCGGCGTGCATCTCGGCCACACTCGCCTTGATCTCCTCCGGGTCTCCGCCGCCGGCCAGGCAGAGCACCGTGTCACGCATGATCATGGGAGGCTCGGCGGGGTTCAGGACGATGATCGCCTTACCCCGGGTGGCCCCACCGACGACCTCGATCGCCTTGCTGGTGGTCTCGGTGAACTCGTCGATGTTCGCCCGCGTACCCGGCCCCGCGGACTTCGAGGCGATGGACGCGACGATCTCGGCGTACGGCACGTCCGTCACCCGGGACACGGCGGCGACCATCGGGATGGTCGCCTGGCCGCCGCAGGTCACCATGTTGACGTTGCGCGCGTCCTTGTGGTCCTCGAGGTTCACCGCGGGCACCACGAAGGGCCCGATCGCCGCAGGTGTGAGGTCCACGAGGATCTTGCCGTGCGGCTCCAGCAGCGCAGCGTTCGCGACGTGGGCCTTCGCCGAGGTCGCGTCGAACACGACGCCGATCTCGGCGAAGACGGGGAGCTCCAGCAGCCCCTTCACCCCGTCCGCGGTGGTGGCGAAGCCCAGCCGCTTCGCCCGGGCCAGACCGTCGGACCCGGGGTCGATGCCGACCATCGCCCCCATCTCCAGCGTCTCCGAGAGCCGGATGACCTTCATCATCAGATCGGAGCCGATGTTCCCGGACCCGACGATCGCGACCTTCGTCTTCATGGGTGTCCCTCTCTCAGCTCGTAACGCTCGCGGAACGGCGCTCGGTCTCCACCGTGGTCCCCGGGCCGGAGAACGCGACGGAAACGGTGCCCAGCGCGGACAACGTCGCCGAGTACACGCCGTCCGGGGCGGCGGGGACCATCGGCCCGAGTGCCCCGGACAGCACGACCTCGCCCGCGCGCAGCGGGGATCCGAGGTCACGACAGGTCCTGGCCAGCCACAGCACCGCGGACACCGGGTCGCCGAGGCACGCCGCCCCGGTCCCGCTGCTGACCGTCTCGCCCTCACCGTCGAGCAGGGTCATCCGCACGGCGGTGAGGTCCAGTCCGTCGAGCGAGCTGTGCGCTGAACCGAGCACATACATCGCGCTCGACGCGTTGTCCGCGACGGTGTCGGCGAAGGTGATGTCCCAGCCCGCGATGCGGCTGTCGACGATCTCCAGAGCGGGCACGACGTACTCGGTCGCCGCCCGGACGGCCGCATCGTCGATGTCCTGCGAGTCGAGATCGGCGGACAGCACGAACGCGATCTCGGCCTCGACCTTGGGCTGGAGCAGCAGCGACGAGTCCGCCACACCGCCGTCGGGGACCTCCATGTCCGCGTAGAGGACACCGAAGTCCGGCTGGTCGACGCCCAGCTGCTGCTGCACCGCGGGCGAGGTCAGCCCCACCTTGCGGCCGACGATCCGTCGGCCCGCGGCGAGCGAGTTCGCGGTCAGGATGTTCTGGACCGCGTAGGCGGTCTCGGCGCTGCCGTCGGGGAGCACGTCCCGGACGGGGACGCACGGAGTGCGGGTGCGCGCGGCGTTCAGCAGCCGATCGGCTGCCTGCTCGACGCCCGGGTGCACGGGCATGATCGACACCTTCCGTCGTTCGGGGAGCGGCGGTCAGCCGCGCTTGACCAGCGGGAGTTCGGGACGCCGGTCCGAGACGCCCGCCGCGTCGGCCAGCTCGCCGGGCACCGTGCCCGTCGCGAAGAACTCGGCGAAGATCGGGTTGAACAGGTCGGGCCGGTCCGTCTGGCCCTGGTGCCCGCAGTCGTCCGGGTAGAAGAACTGCACGTTCGGCAGATGGTCCTCCTGCACGTGGCCCCACTCGACCGGGGTCAGGATGTCCTGACGGCCGTAGAGGTAGATGCCGGGGATGTCGAGTCGGTCCAGCCGGCCCTTCGTGGCCAGCCGCGCCGCCCGGTTCTGGTCCGTCCACGGCATGATGTGCCGGTACTGCAGCAGGGTCGGCCAGAACTGCTGGTGGGCCGCCAGCCGGTCCTTGGCCGACAGGTAGCGCATCTCCACGAGATCGTCGCTCACGGCCTCCTCGCGGTGGATGATGGCGGTCATCATCGTGCGCATGCCCTCGCGGGTGCCGTCGTAGGCCGTCATGTGGAACTGGCCCTTGGGCGGCGCGATCTCCTCGGGGACGACGTCCCCGACGTCACCGGCGATCAGCGCGAAGCTGATCACCCGATCCGGCCGGGACACCATGTAGTTCACGGTGTTCATGCAGCCCATGGAGTTGCCGGCGAGGTGGAAGCGGTCCAGGCAGAGCGCGTCGACGAACTGCCCGATGAAGTCGACGAAGCTCTCCATCCCCTTCGGCCAGTACTCCTCGCGCACGTCGGAGAGCCCGAACGCGGGCATGTCCGGGCAGTACACCCGGAAGCCCTTGTCCGCGAGGTACGGGGCCATGAACCGCCACCCCGCCAGGCCCGACGAACCGGGGAGGCCCCCGTGCAGCAGCACGACCGCAGGGCCGTGCTCGCCCGCCGTCATGTAGTGGGCCCGGGAGCCGTCGGCCAGCCGCACCCAGCGACTCGCCATACCGGGGACCTCGACGAGGTTCTCGTCCGTGAGGGCCATCAGCGTCCTTCTCTCTTCGCTATCGGTGTGAGGGGTCGCCCGCGAGCCCGAGGTACTCGAGCGCGTTGCGGGCGAGGAGATCGGGGCCGGCCTCCGGTGGCAGGGCGCCGGATGCCCGCGCCGAGTCGAGTGCGGCCATGGACTTCGCCAGCTGGTCGGGGAAGAAGGGTGCGTCGCTGCCCAGCAGCAGGCGATCGGCACCGAAGCGGTGGACGAGCAGCCGCAGGTGCTCGTCGTCGAACACGAGGCTGTCGGCGTACAGCCGCCGGGTCAGGGCGTCCCAGAGCTCCGGCTGCGGCTCGCCGCCGAGGCCGGCGGCGACCCGCAGCCGGGGGTAGGCCCACGGGAAGGCACCGCAGCCGTGGGCCAGCGCGACGCGAAGATCGGGGTGGCGCTCGAGAATCCCGCCGAACACGAGCGACGACGCAGCGATCGCGGTGTCGGCGAGCATCCCGAGGCCGAGGTCGAAGGGCTGGCCCGGCCGGCGGACGACGCCCGTGCCGCCCAGGACCGGGTGCACGAAGACGCAGACGTCCGCGGCGACAGAGGCGGCCCAGAAGTCCGCCAGCTCGGGAGCATCGAGGTCCAGCTCGCCGATCCGGGTGCCGACCTCGACACCACGCAGGCCCAGCCCCGTACACCGCTCGAGCTCGCCGACGACGACGTCCGGGGTGCCGAAGGGCAGGATCCCGAGCCCGAGCAACCGACCCTCCGACCCCGCGCAGGCGGCGGCGATCGAGTCGTTGATGGCACGTGCGTAGGCCGGGTCGGCGTCCGGCTCGGCCGCGAACTCCATGGTCACCGGCACCGGCGAGACGACCTGATGGCTGACCTTGGCGCGGTCCATCTCGGCGAGCCGGTCCGGCACGGACCAGAGCACGGAGGTCACCTTGCGGAACGTCGCCTCGCCGCACAGGATCCGGCCCGAGGCGGCGTCGTCGACGACCAGCCTCGGCGCGAGCCCCGGGAAGTCCGTCAGGTCGGTGCCCAGATGATGTGCGTGGACGTCGACGGCGGATGCGTCGATCATGTACTCACCTTCGAGGTTCCTAGAGAACGCTGCTCGCACGTTCCGTCGTGGTGCGAACGCTAGTCATGGTGGCAGAATTACGAATGTTCCCGTTCTAGTGGCTGGAACGTCCGCTGTTCGCCGCCGAGCAGGAGGTAGTGGTGACGACGCTGCAGGAGTACTCCCCCGGCACCCCGGAGCAGCCTGCCTCGATCCTGTCGAAGGCGTTCGACGTGCTCGCGACCTTCGGCCCGGAGCAACGGGTGCTGACCCTCACCGAGATCTCCCGCGCCAGCGGGCTCCCGAAGTCGACCGTGCACCGGCTGGTGAACCGGCTGATCCCCCTCGGCGTCATCGAGCCGCACGGCTCCGGGTTCAAGGTCGGCCTCCCGATGCGCAGACTGGCGTCCGCGATGCCGATCGAGAGCCTCCGCCAGTGCGCGCTCCCCCACCTCGGATCGTTGCACCGCTGGTCGCGGCGGCACGTGCATCTCGGCGGCCTCCGAGCCGGGCGGGTGATCTTCGTCGAGCGGTTCGTGGTGCCCGGGCACGACCTGCCATCGGCGAGCCCGGGTACGGAGCTCCCCGCGCACGCGACTGCCCTGGGTAAGGCCATGCTGGCGTTCGTGAGTCCGGAGGAACTCGAGACGGTCCTCGACGGGCCGTTCGAGAAGCTTGCTCCGAACACCATCACCAACCCGGGCGACCTGCTGGTCCAGCTGCGCACCATCCGACGGCGCCGGGTGGCGGTCGCCCGCGGCGAGTCGCATCCGGACGTCACCTGCGTCGCCTCCCCGATCGTGATCAAGGACCGGGCGGTCGGCGCGATCTCGGTGTCCACGACCTCGGAGGACGCGGCCGTGGACCGAGCTCTGGTCGACGCAG
This sequence comes from Pseudonocardia halophobica, assembly GCF_050948485.1. NCBI lineage: Bacteria > Bacillati > Actinomycetota > Actinomycetes > Pseudonocardiales > Pseudonocardiaceae > Pseudonocardia > Pseudonocardia halophobica. Next base: position 5,487,789 of record NZ_CP192046.1, read on the forward strand.
TCGCGGTCACGGCCGACCGGATCAGCCGGGACAACCAGCGCGAGCTGGCCCAGGGGAACGAGATCTGGTTCCCCGGCACCGACTGACCCGGGCACGCCTCACTCCCCGTAGAGCGCGAACGGCTTGTTGGAGTTGAACACGTCCGTCGTGACGATCGTGGACCACTGCCGCGGGAGCTTCAGCTCCCGCACCGCGCCGAGCAGGCAGAACCAGTTCAGGATCTCGTGCTGCCCCGCCTCCACGACCTGGCGGCTGGTCGTCTTCGCCAGCTCGTCGTAGTTCTCCTCGACCAGCAGCTCGTAGAGCCGCTCGTCGGCGGCGGTGTCCGGCCGGATGTGCCACAGCGCGTCCGCGAGGAAGGCGTGCGACCAGCTCGACGAGGCCACGAACGCGACCTTCAGGTCGGTGTCGCGGAAGTAGCGCGCGATCGCCGCGCCGACCTGCATGCAGCGCGCCGGCGTCGGTCCCGAGGGGTCGAGCGTCTCGGTCTCGATGTCGGCGAAGCGGGCGAGGCCACCCTTCCGGGCGATCGCGTGCTGCCCGTAGCAGTTCACGGTGATCGGCAGGAGCTTGTACGGGAGCTCGGCGCCCGCGTGGTCGTAGTCGAGGAACAGCTGCGTGTTCAGGATCGCGTGCGGGAAGTGCGCACCAGCCCGCTTCCGGTACGAGTACGCCATGTCGACGCCCTGGTGGATTAGCCCGTCGGCCAGCGCCTTGGCCTGCCGCGCGTCCCCGTGCAGGGTGATCTCGAAGTCGTCCGGCAGCCCCCAGGCGTTGGGGCTGCCCCGCTCGTTCATCACCTCGAACGCCGGCACCTGCAGGTCGTCGTAGGCCAGCACGCAGAAGGGCGGGACGACCTCCTCGCGGAAGTTCTCGTACTGGTCGTCGCCCCAGACGACCACCACATCCGGCTGGAACTCGTCGAGGGCGGCCCGACACTTCCGCAGGCCTTCCAACAGCTTCGCCCGATGGCCCGCCGCCGACGACCGTCCCTGGTCGTCGCCCCACTCCTCCCGCATCGCGTCCGGCCAGTTGGCGGGATCCTTCTCCGCCTCCGGGATGTCGGGGTCGGTCAGGGTCCAGCGCAGCAGGCCCGCCATGTGCTCGTCGGTGCCCGCGAGCAGCGGGTAGTGCGTCATGCCGATACCGAGGAACTGGCTCACCGTCGTGCCTCTCCGTGTGTGGCCGTGCTGTCGGCAGGGGTCTCCGGGACGACGAACGCGGACGCGTCCGACACCGGCATCACCACGACGCTGGATGTGCCGAGGTGCATCCAGCGGACGCCTTCGTCGTCCGGCTCGTGCGGGAGGACCTCGACGGTCGTGAAGGGGACCCCGTTCGGGTCGTGCGTCCCGACGATGATGTTGACGTCGCACCCGACCGATCGCACGTGCAGGATCTTGTCGGGGCCGTCGGGCCTGAGATGGTCGACGATGCGCATCACTTCTCCGGGGCGGGGATCGCGTCGCCGCGGCCGGCAACCGCCGGCCCGCTTCGCGTCGATGGGAACGGACTCGCGACGCTAGCCGGAGTTCCGCGGCTCCGTACGGTCCGTTCCAGCGCCCGGAACCCGGGCCGTCGGGTACACCCGATCGGTTCCAGCCGCCGGAACCGGGCCGTCACGTCCCGCTGTCGTCTCCCTAGCGTCGTGCCCCTCCCGAGCAGTCCCCGCGAGAGCGTCGACCTGAGGACGGACCCATGAGCTCGCCAACGACGGCAGTTCCCCCCACCGACCCGAAGACCCTGCGCCGGGTCGTCGGAGCCGGTTTCCTCGGCACCACGATCGAGTACTACGACTACTTCATCTACGGGACGGCCGCGGCGCTGGTCTTCCCGAAGGTGTTCTTCCCTGAGCTCGGCGCGGCCGCGGCGACCGCGGCCTCGTTCGCGACCTTCGCCGTGGCGTTCGTGGCGCGCCCCTTCGGCGGCGTCGTCTTCGGCCACATCGGCGACCGGATCGGACGCAAGGCCACCCTGGTCGCCACCCTGCTCATGATGGGGATCTCCACCATCCTGATCGGGATCCTGCCCTCCGGGGCGACCATCGGGGTGGCCGCGCCGATCATCCTGATCGTCCTGCGCTTCCTGCAGGGCCTCGCGGTCGGCGGCGAGTGGTCGAGCGCCGCGTTGTTCGTCGGGGAGTACGCACCGCCGAAGAAGCGCGGACTGTACGCGCTCGCCCCGTCGCTGGGCACCTCCGGCGGCCTGCTGGTCGCGACCGTCACGTTCCTGATCACCGGGTTCACCATGTCCAACGAGACGTTCCTCGCCTGGGGCTGGCGCATCCCGTTCCTGCTCAGCGTGGTGCTGGTGGCGGTGGGCCTGTGGGTGCGCCTCGGTGTCGCCGACACCCCGATCTTCCGCGCCGCCCAGGAGCGGGCCGCCGCCGCGGCGAAGGCCAAGCTGCCGATCGCCGAGCTGCTGCGCAACCAGCCCAAGCAGATGCTGCTGGCGGCGGGCGCCATCCTGTTCTGGCAGCCCTTCTTCACCGTCTGCGCCGTCTTCCTGATCAACTACGCCACGAACGCGCTGGAGCTGTCCCGCAACGTCACGCTGACCGTCACGCTGGTCGCCATCGTGTTCTGCATCGCGGGTACGGTGCTGGGCGGATCGCTCGCGGACCGGCTCGGCCGGCGACGGACGATGCTGCTGGCCAACGGCTTCGGCGTCTTCTGGGCGTTCGCCCTCTTCCCGCTGGCGGACACCCGCAACCCGGTGCTGCTCGGGCTGGCGATCTCCCTGGCCCTGTTCGCCGTCGGCATCACCAGCAGCACGATGACCGCCTACATGCCCGAGATCTTCCGCACCGACTACCGGTCCACCGGCACCGGTGCCGCCTTCAACCTGGGTAGTGCCGTCGGCGGGTCCATCCCCTCGATCGTCGCGGCCCCGCTGCTCGCCTCCTTCGGCGGCATCGGCGTGGCGATCCTGCTGTCCGTCTTCGCCCTCGTGGCCACCCTGAGCGTCGCCGCACTCCGCGAGACCCGCGGCCGGTCGCTCGACGACACCCTCGCCGCCGCCTCGGCGGCCGACGACATCGCGGTGCGGCCGGCAGCCGAACCGGCCTGAGCGCACCTCGAGAAGGAAACGGAGTCCCCGTGCCCGAACCGTACGTGATCGACAACCGCAAGGACTCGCTGTTCCAGGTCGACCGCGAGGTCTTCACCTCGCAGGAGATCTTCGAGCGCGAACGCGAGCTGATCTTCGCCGACGCGTGGCTGTACGTCGGCCACGAGTCCGAACTGCCGAAGAAGAACGACTTCCGCACGAGGGACGTCGGCGGCCGGTCGGTCATCTTCAACCGCGACCGGCACGGGGACGTCCGCGTCCTGCTCAACACCTGTCTGCACCGGGGCGCCTCGGTATGCAGGCACAGCAAGGGCAACGCCAAGATCTTCACCTGCTTCTACCACGGTTGGGCCTACCGCAACTCCGGCGAGCTGGTGAACGTCCCGGCCGGCGAGGACTACGCCGCCGCCCCCGCGGACGTCTACGGCGGCCTGCACTCGCCGCGGCTGGAGAACTACCGCGGCTTCTACTTCGTCAACTTCTCCGCCGACGCCCCCGACCTGCGCTCCTGGCTCGGCAACTCGGCCTACCTCTTCGACCTCGCCACGGACCAGGCGGAGGACGGCATCGAGATCCTCGAGGGCTCGCACAACTACACCCTCAACGCGAACTGGAAGCTGCTCGTCGAGAACAGCGTCGACGGCTACCACGCGAAGTCGGTGCACCACACCTACTTCGAGATGATGATGGAGCTCGGCCAGACCCCGCCCATGCTCGGCGAGGGCACCGTGAACGGCGTGCCGCCCGCCGGCATCGGCACCGAGTTCGGCAACGGGAACGCCACGCTCATGTACCCGGGCAACGGACTGCCGCTGGCCAACGAGCAGGTCGCCCGTTCGCTCGCCGAGCTGCGCGGCAAGGCCGTCGCCCGGCACGGCGAGGAGTACGCCACGGCCGTCTTCAACCTCGCCCGCAACTCGATCTACTTCCCCAACTTCGTGCTCATCGACCTGAACTTCGGCCTGATCATCCGCACGATCATGCCGTTGGGCCCGGACCGCACCCACGTCACCAGCTGGCAGGTCGCCCCGAAGGGCCTCGACCGGGAGTCGCTCCAGTACCGGATCGACAACGCCCTCACCTTCTGGGGTCCGGCAGGACTCGCCACCCCGGACGACGTCGAGGCCCTCGAGCAGGCCCAGCGCGGGTTCAGCGCCCGTCGCGAGGTCCGGCTCTCGGACATCTCCAAGGGCATGGGCAAGGCCCGGCCCGCCGCCAACGACGAGCTCCAGATGCGCGCCTGGTGGCGCCAGTGGGACTACGTCATGACCGGGACCGAGCGTCCGCGCGAGGTCGAGGAGTTCGTGCCGTTCGAGACCCGCATTCCGCAGGAGGCCCGATGACCACCGTCGAAGCCCGCCCCGTCGCGGACGTCACCCGGGCCGAGGTCGAGGACTTCCTCTTCCACGAGGCCGCTCTGCTCGACGACTGGCGGCTCGAGGAGTGGATCGAGCTGTTCACCCTCGACTGCACCTACGAGGTGCCCGCCACCGACGCCCCGGATGCCGACCCCGGACTGACCTGGTCGCTCATCCACGACCGCCGCACCATGCTGGAGCAGCGGATCATCCGGCTCAAGAAGCCGGCGGCGCACGCCGAGTTCCCGCACTCCCAGACCAGCCGGATCATCGGCAACGTCAGGATCACGGAGCGACGCGCCGACGCGCTGCTGGTCGAGGCCAACTTCATCGTCTCCCGGATGAAGGCGGGCAAGTTCGACCAGTACGTCGGACGCCACCACTACGAGCTGCTCCCGGCAGCCGACGGCTTCCTGATCCGCCGGAAGAAGAGCGTTCTGGCCCACGACCGGCTGGACCCCCAGGGAAAGATCTCGTTCGTCCTCTGAACGAGGGAGGAGACGCATGACCCAGCACGGAACCATGACCGAGCGGATCCTCGCCTGCGAGGTCGACGACCTCGAGGACGGCGACAGTCTCGCCGTCGAGACGGACCGGGAGCCGATCGCGGTCTACCGGGTCGGGGACGAGTTCTACGCGACCTCGGACACCTGCACCCACGAGAAGTGGTCATTGGGCGAGGAGGGTGACCTCGACGGCTTCGAGATCACCTGCACCCTGCACAACGCCCGGTTCGACGTCCGGAACGGGAAGGCGCTGTGCTTCCCGGCCACCATCAACCTGCGCCGCTACGCCACCACGGTGGAGGACGGGAAGGTCTACGTCGAGCCGACCGGGGAGGAGGCGTGATCGCCGAGCGCTTCACCGAGCGGGTCGCCGTCGTCACCGGCGGCGCCAGCCCGATCGGCTCGGGCATCGCCGAGCGGCTGGTGGCCGAGGGCGCGTCCGTCGTGCTCGGGGACGTCGACCGCGACCGGCTCGACGCCATCGCCGCGAAACTGTCCGCCGACGCCCCGGGCCGGGTGCACACCGCGCTCGGCGACCTGAGCCGTCATACCGACGCGCAAGCCCTGATCGACGCGGCCGGGGAGCGCTTCGGGAAGCTCGACGTGCTGGTCAACTGCGCGGGCGGCGGCGTCATCCGGGCCACTTCCGAGCACACCGAGGAGACGCTGCGGGCGACCGTCGACCGCAACCTCTGGACCACGCTGTACTGCACGCTCGCCGCGCTGCCGGTGATGTCGGCTGCGGGGTACGGGCGGATCGTCAACGTCGGCGCGGAGTCCGTGCGTAACGGCCTGTACCGGCACGCGATCTACAACGCCGCGAAGGGCGGCGTACACGCAGTGGCCACCGGGCTCGCACGTGAGTACGCCGGGAAGGGCATCACGGTCAACGTGGTGGCGCCCGCGTGGATCACCACGCCGGAGGCGGACGCGCGGATCGCGGCGTCGCCCGAGGTGGAACGCGCCGACTGGGCCGCGTTCATGGATCAGATGCGCTCGACCATCCCGATGGGCAGGCCGGGCACCGTCACCGAGGTCGCCGCCACCGTCGCGTTCGTCGCGTCGGAGGAGGCCTCGTACATCACCGGCCAGACGATCAGCGTCAACGGCGGCAGCTCGATGCTCTGAAGCATCGAGGGCCACCACGAGGAGGTTCAGTGTCCATCAGCTCGGTGACCGTCGTCGGGGGCGGGCTGGCGGGCTTCACCGTCGCCCGTGAGCTGCGCTCTCGCGGCTTCGACGGCGCCCTGCGGATCGTCGATCCGCAGGGACTGCCGTACGACCGGCCTCCGCTCTCCAAGGGGTACCTGGCGGGCGAGACCGAGATCGGCGACCTGCACCTCGCCCCGCCGGAGTGGTACGCGGAGAACTCCGTGGACATCGTCGAGGACGTGGCGACCAAGGTCGCGGACGGGTCGGTCGTGCTCCGCGACGGGACGACGCTCGACGCCGACGCCGTCGTGCTGGCGACCGGCGGACGCGCCCGCCGGCTCCCCATCCCCGGCAGTGACCTGCCCGGCGTGGTGGCGCTGCGAGACCGGGCGGACGCCGACGCGCTCCGCGAGGCACTGCGCCCGGGGGTCCGGCTGGTCATCGTCGGGGCCGGGCTGATCGGCGCCGAGGTCGCCTCGACCGCCACGAAGGCGGGGGCCTCGGTCGTCCTCGTCGATCCGGTACCGGTCCCGCTGGTGCCGGCCGTGGGCGCGGAGCTCGCCGAGGTTCTGCACGGCATGCACGCCACCCACGGGGTGGAGGTCGTCGAGGGCGCACCGAGCGCGGTCGTACCGGACGGCTCCGCCTTGCGGGTGGAGCTGGACGGGCGGTCGATCCCGGCGGACCTGGTGCTCGCCGCGATCGGGCTCGAGGTGGACGATTCCCTGGCGGAGTCGGTCGGCGTCGAGTGGGACGGCGGCACCGTCGTCGACGAGCTGGGTCGCACGGCGAACCCAGCGATCCGGGCCGCGGGCGACGGGATCCGCGTCCGTGCCGCGGACGGCACCGTGCAGAGGCGCAGCGAGCACTGGGAGGCCGCGATGCTCAGCGGTGCCGCGGCGGCGTGCGGGCTCCTGGGCGAGGAGCCGCCGGAGCGCCCGCCGTCGTGGTTCTGGAGCGATCGCTACGGGGTCCACGTCGAGGCGGTCGGCAGCATGGTGGCACCCGGATCCACTGTGCTGCGTGGAGAGACGGTCGCCTTCCGCCTGAGCGCCACCGGGGTGCTGGTCGGGTGCGCAGCGATCGACGGCGGTAAGGCTCTGCGTGTGGCCCGCCGGCTGATCGCCCGAGGTGTATCGGTCTCCCCCGCCGACCTGGCTGACCCCACTGTCGACCTGCGCAAGGCGGGCCGCTGAGACCTCGGAGCTCTCGGTAGGTGCTCTACACAACGAGGTGTGCCCGAAGGTGCGCACCAGGCCGTGGTGCTCCGGCAGCCTGCTCGTCGAGGACGTCGCGACACTGCAGTGGCGGTAAGCGGCGAGGTCAGCGTGATGTCCGGACTGCCGCCTCGTGCCCGGGCCCAGAACGGGTCAAGGAGGGCCGCCACCGCGTCCATGGCGGCAGACGGGTCGTCGGACTGGCCTAGGGTCGGACGGTCGAAGACGGCGACGTCGGCGAACAGCACGCGCATGTCCGGCCACTGCTGGTCACTGAAGAGGAGATACCGCGCCTCGGCGGTGGCGATGTCCTACAGGTCGGTTCCGAGGCCGCTGACCGGGCTCACCCGGTGCCCCAGTGCAAGACGACTCCAGCGGCGTGGGGCGCGTGCCGAGGACGTGGGCCACCGGCGTGAGACGCGCCTGATGACCTGGTTGTACGGGATGTCGAGGACCTGTGCGACCTCGTCCTCGAACTGCGGGTGCAATCTCGTTCACGCCGTGCCGAGGCCCCGCGTCCGGGCGGCCAGCGTGAAGGTCCAGGTGGCGGCATGAGTCCCGCCCCCATGAAGGTAGAGTGGCGGTAGGAGTCGACCAGATCGTCGCGGCGCCCTTCCCACTCGGTCACGACGAGGTACGGAGCGCACTGCATCGTCCCGGGCAACACTTCATCGCGCCTTCGATCGACGCGTTCCGAGCGCCGCCAACAGCGATGCAGGTTCTTGCCCGATGTTGCTCGGCAACGGTGTCGGTGGCTGTCCGGTCGCCCGCAGGCTTGAATCATGCATCTATGTTTGCCTAGAGTCGAATTAGCCTCACCTGGCGGCACCGCCTCCTCGACGAAGAGGACTTATGGCTCACCTATCGCCCGTCCCCAGCTCAGGGCCGCGAATGCTCCTCTGGCTCACCCCGGATGTCGACATCACCGGCCCGGAGCCTGTCCGGCAGCGGTCGTCACGCTGCCTGGTGACGGATCGGAGGGCCTGGGACCAGGGAGATGATCGGCCAAGTCGTGCGTACTCGACGAGGAGACGCAGTGACGGGTCCTGAAGGACACCGGTCAGAGGTCGGGTCCCGGGAGGCCGCCCTCCGCTCCGTCACCTGTCGAAGCGACGAGTGGCGGCGTGCCCGCGGGGTGTTGCAGCTCGCAGACGCGTTGACCGGTCGCCCTCGGACGTGCCATGAGGCCGACTTCGCCTCGGCCGACGACCTCGACCACGCTCTCTGTGCCGCGCAACAGGTCGTCGTCGAGACGCTCGCCGCCCCCGATCTCCCCCGCGAGCACCGCGCCAGGCTCTGCGCTGTCCACCTCCAGCTGGGCTCCAGCCGAAGCGCCGTCCACCAGGTCGAGCTGGCTCGCCGGTCGGCTGCCCTCCCCTCAGTGGAGCGGACCATGGACCGGCTCCGCTCGGCATCCTCCGTCGCCGGGCTCCTCGACCGCGCGCCTCGGGAGATCGCCGGGGCGGGATACGCCCGCTGCCTGGTCTCACGCGTGGAGAGCGGTCGGTGGATCGCCCAGGCGACGCACGTTGACGGGGACCCTGAGCTGGCCGCGGCGATCACCCTCGCCGGGAGCCGGTCGCCCCGGCGGATCGACCACTCTGTTCTGGAGTCCGAGCTTGTGCGGACGCGGCGCCCACTGCTCGTCACCGACGCCCAACGCAATCCGCGGGTCCACCGCGAGCTCATCGACGTCACAGGAACCAAGGCCTATGTCGCCGCTCCGATCAAGGTGGGACCGCAGGTCATCGCCTTCGTTCACGCGGACGAAAGCCACTACACCGGGAGCGCGGACGCGTTCGACGTGGAGGTGCTCGGCCTGATGACCGAGGGGCTGGGGATCATCGCTGAGCGGGCCTTTTATCAGGAACGGCTCTATGCGGTCCGCAGCATGCTAGTGGACGCCGTCGCAGCAACCGTCGACCTGGTCGACGGCATGATCGAGTCGAACCTGGACGCACTCCCTCGGCCCCAGGCGACGCCCCCCACGAACGACGACCGCCGCACCGCCCGCGCATCGGGCCCCTGCGGTGCGGACAGCCTCACAGCGCGGGAACGCGAGGTTCTGGAACTCATGGCCGACGGGAAGACCAACGTCGGGATCGCGAAGGCCCTGTTCATCACGGAGGCGACGGTGAAGGCACACGTTAAGCACATCTTCGGCAAGCTGGGCGTAGCCAACCGGGCCGAGGCCGTCAGCCGGTACCTCCGGCCGTGACCCCGTGACACCGGACCGGGCGCACGCTCCGTCGAGCACATACCCCGCGGGGGAGGCGAATTCCTCCCCACGAGTGATGTGACACCTCTGACCGCGAGGCAGGCTGTAACGGTCAGCCAACCGGGTCGGGGTCCCGTTCGTGCTCGAAGGCCGCGCAGGTGCACGGACACCCGATAGGTCCTGACCGGAAGGGCCCGCCTCCATGCCGCGGGTCTCGTCATCGCAGCAAAGGAGATGTTGATGATCGCCGCCGAGGACGTGCAGTTCCACACGCCGCACGACCCGCCCTACGACTGGGCCGAGACGCGCTTCTTCTCCGTCTTCGTCCCCGAGGCCAACGTTACGGCCTGGGTGTACACCATTGCGCGCCCTGGTGTCGGTGCGATCGCCGCGGACATCGAGGTGATCGACCACGTCGGGACGAGCCCTCTCGAGGCCGTCTACTTCGACTTCCGCCAGCACCTGCCGCTGCCCGACAAGTGGCAGAGCTTCACACTGCCGAACGGACTGTCGCTCGAGACGTCCGGTGAACCACGCAACTACCGGGTCCACTACGTCGGCTACGACGACACCCAGTTCGTGTGGGACGTCCAGGGGCTGATGGAGCCCTACGACATCTCGGATCCGCGGATGGACCCGCTCGCGACCGGAGATCCCGAGGACAGCGGCTTCGGCCAGGCGTACGCGAACCACTTCGACATGGCCGCCCGTATCACCGGCACCACGAAGATCCGGGGACGCTCGTTCGACACCGACAGTATCAGCGTGATGGACCACAGCTGGGGTCCGCGCAACGAGAGTCTGATGCGGCCGATGGGGTGGATCAACGCAGCCTTCGGCGAAGACTACGTAGTCCACACGATCTGGGCCCGCGACACGGACCGCTCCGGCTGGGACGGGTTCACCTTCGCCCACGGCTTTGCACTCATCGATGGCCGCGTCCGCGGTCTGAAGTCGGGCAAGCTGCGCGCCACGCGGGCCCGCAACCAGATGCCCGTCCAGTACGAGATGCACGTGGTCGACGTGGACGACCGCGAGCACGTGCTCACCGGCAGCCCGCTCGCCCAGCACCACTGGGCCTGCTACTCCAACAGTTACGTGCCCTTCAGCTCGGTGCGGTGGCAGACATTCGACGGTCAGCGACATCGCAGCGGGCAGGGCGTGGCCCAGGAGAACTGCCCGCTCGACCGTCTCACCGGCTGGGCGGGCGCGGCCGAGGCGCCGGTCTCCCCCGGAGTGGCGTCGTGACCGGGTCCGCGGTCTCGGACCAGGCCACAGCGCTGCCGCTGGTCTGGGACGTGGCCGACCTGGAGCCGCGCGTCGCCGAGCTTCTCGACGCCAAGCAGCGTCGGGTGAGCCGGGGACGCTATGACGCCAAATCGGCCGACGACGTCACCGCCCTGCTCGAAGGCCTGCTGCAGGCGAGGGGGGAGCGGGACTTCAGCCTGCACGAGGTGCACCGGATGGCTGGGGGCGCCTCGAAGGAGCAGTTCGCGTTCAAGCTGCGCCGCGGAGACGACGTCGAGCGGATGGTGCTGCGGCTCGACCCGCCCGAGAGCATCGTCGAGACCTGCCGGTACCGTGAGGCGGAGGTCTTCGCGGCCATGGCTCGGCACGGAGTCCCCACACCGAGCACCCGGTTCCTCGACGGCGACGGCACGCACCTCGGAGCGCCGGGCATCGTCACGTCGTTCGTCTCCGGTGTCACGTCCCCGCCGGTCGACTCGACCCTTATCAGCGGCGTCGGGACGTCGTTTACGGCCGAGTGGCGGAAGCTGCTCGCGCCGCAATTCATCGACACGCTCACCCTGATCCACGGCGCCGACTGGCAGTCGGCGTCCCTGCCGCACTTCACCGCGCCCACCGCACATCCTCACCAGGCCGCGCTGTGGCAGGTGAACTGGTGGTCGCGCATCTGGCGAGACGACCAGGTCGACCCCTACCCGCTGATCACGCTGGCGGAGCGCTGGATGCGCGAGCGTCTCCCGGAGACGCCCGCGAACTCCGCCGACCTCGTCCTGCTCCACGGTGACTTCCGGACCGGAAACTTCATGTTCGACCCGGACACCGGACGGTTCAGTGCGGTTCTGGACTGGGAGCTGGCGCACATCGGCGACTTCCACGAGGACCTGGGTTGGATCCTGCAGCGCCTATTCGCGGGCCCCGCGGAGGACGGGCGCGTCCTCGCCTGCAACCTGATCGAGCGTGAGGAGCTCATCCAGCGTTACGAAGAGGCGACCGGCCGGACCGTCAACCCGCGGACGCTGGCGTTCTACGAGGTCCTGGCCGCCTTCAAATGTGCGGTGATGAACCTCGGCACCGGGTACTCGGCGGCGGCCCGCGGCCACAACCACCAGGACGTGCTGCTGTCGTTCCTCTCCCCGGTCGGGCACGTGTTCCTCGGCGAGATCGCGACCATCATCGAGCGGGAGGCTGCGCTGTGACACCGGACGTCGACACCCGGCTGGAGACGGTGGTCACCGCTCTGCGCCAGGTGGTGCTGCCCGCTCTGCCGGCGGACGAGCCCCTGGCTCGCGAGCAGGCCAACCTCTGCATCGGCCAATTGAGCGTGATCGCGGAACAGTACCGGTTCGCAACCGAGTACGAGGCCATCTGCCTGGCCGAGATCCTGCGTCTGTCGTGGGCGCTGCTCGACGCGGCCGAAGGCGGTGCGGCACTCGAGCAGGCTGTGGCAGATCTGCGGCGGACCGCTGCGGCGGCCGAGGACGCCAGCACTGGGACCCCTCGGGACCGTCGGAACGCCGTGGCGCGACAGCTCGACGATCTCCTGCGTGTTGGCGGACAGGACGGCTCCGGGGCCTTCCGGAGTCGCTCCCAAAGGCTCGTGCTGGAGCACGGGGTACGCCAGTCGGCGCGTGATCGTGCGTGGTTCAGGGGGTGCGGCATGGATCCCGATGCAGCCGTCCTGCCCACCATTGGCCAGATGATCGAGGAGGCCCGGGCATGAGCACCATTGCTGCAGTGCTGGGCGTCGGAACCATCGACCCGGCGTGGATGACCAGGGCGCTCACCCGAGCCGGTCTGCTCACCGCGGGCCGGGTGACGTCCGTGGAGCGCGAGACCTGTGGGACCGGTCAGCTCGGTGACTCCTACCGATTCACGCTGGGCTACGATGAGCCCGGCGCAGGTCCGGCGACCGTCGTGGCGAAGTTCGCCTCCGAGGACGCCGCGAGTCGGGAGTTCGGCAGGAGATCCGGCTACTACCGTGCGGAAATCAACTTCTACACCCGGATCGCGCCGCACTCCTCGATGTCCCTGCCCAGGCCCCTCCATGCCGAGCTCGCGCCGAACGAGACCGACTTCGTGTTATTGATGGAGGATCTTGCGCCCGCGCGGTCGGTCGACCAGCTCGACGGCTGCACCGCGGACGACATGGCCCTGGTCATGGAGCAGACGGCGATCCTGCACGCCGAGTCCTGGTACGACAGTTGCCTCGCAGCAGAACCGTGGCTCGGGGGTCCGGTCGCCATCTTCAACGAGGTCACGGACAGCTACACCGACGTCATCCGGACGTTCCCGGAACTCTGCGGCGATCTCGTTCCGGAGGCGGACCTCGCCGAGGCGGCGGGTCTGATCCCCCACGCGCTCGCCTGGAAACGGCTCCTGAACGATCCGCAGTGTCTGTGGCACAGCGACATTCGCGCGGACAACGTGTTGTTTGACGCTCAGGACGGGGCACGCCCGGTGGTGCTGTTGGACTGGCAGGGCGTCGGGTTCGGGCGGGGGACGATCGACGTTGCGCTGTGCCTCGGGACCAGCCTCGCCGTCGAGGACCGACGTGTCCATGAGCGCGAGCTGGTGGCGGCCTACCACCGCGCACTGGTGGCGAACGGGGTCACCGGCTATAGCGCCGAGGAGGCCTGGGCGGACTATCGCGTGCACGCGGTGCACGGGCTGCAGGTCGGGGTCTTCGGTCTCGGCGCCGTGAAACGGACGCCTCGCGGTGACCAGATGTGGAAGAACTGGATCGAGCGGACCGCCGCCCAGGTTCGGGACCTGGACAGCTACGCAGTCCTGGCCAAACGCTGATACCTGTGCCTGGTCGAGGGCTTCGGTGCCCTCGACCAGGCCCGGTCAGCTTCTTTTCGCCCGCCTACCGGCGCCCAATGCGACCAATCATGAAGGCACGTCCGGGCGGTCGACGACGCCCGCCTTGACCGATAGTCCGGGCGCGAGGCCCTGCGGCGTGGAGTGTCGGGGACAGTATCCCCCGCCTTGCTTGAGGCTCGCCTCGTCGACCTCCAGCCGCACTAGCCCTACGCCACCGGCAAGGGCGCACCCCACCCGGCTCGCGGAGGTGCTCGACCACATCCTGACTCTAAGCGGCGAGGCACACTCCTACAGTCCGAAGCCCGTGCCGCAGAAATCGCAGAATCCGCAGAATCGGGTGCGGGTCAGCTTTGTGATGTCTCAGGACATGGGTGACAGTTCTGCATCAGGACATTGGTGACGGTTGGTGTGTCAGGACTTCGGTAACGCTCGTGGGCTCTTCGGGCGGTTTCCGCGGGGGCGCCCGTTCCCGACATAGCGGATGCCGGGAGCGGGTCGGGTGCGCTCGGCGAGGATCTCGCCTTCGAGGTCGGTGATGATGATCTTGTCGCCGGCCTGGTTGCCGTCGCTGACGACGAGGACCTGTCCGAGCGCGTGCTCGACGCCGATCTTGTAGAACACCTTGTCGACGTGGATGACTCCGGCGGAGCTCACCGTTCTCGGGCGCGTGCCGGCGGGTAGGTCTGCGGGCGGCGTCGGCCGGGGCCGCAGGGCCGGGACCGGCGGCCGGTAGGCGGGCCGGTCGGGCTTCGGGCGGGGTGGATCGGCGGGCAGGGTGGATCGACCTTGGCAGTCGCCTCCCATGCAGCCAGCGGCGTGATCCGCCCGGGCAGTCCTTGGTGAGGTGTGTTGTAGGCGTGGTCGAACGCGTCGATCTGGGCCTGGAGCTGCGCGAGTGTGGCGGCCAGCGGTTGCTTGTCCAGGTAGCGGAACAGGGTCTGGTGGAAGCGTTCGTTCTTGCCCTGGGTGGTCGGCTTGTGCGGCTTACCGGTGATCGCCTCGACGCCCAGCGCGGCGACATGCCCGACGAGGCGGCCGACCAGGCCCCGTCGCGACGGGTTGAGTGCGGTCCCGTTGTCTGACAGCAGCCGTTGTGGGACGCCGTGGGTGGCCACAGCCTTGTCGAAGACCGCGATCGCATCCTTGGCGGTCTCGCCGGCCGCGGCGTGGGAGGCGACCGCATAGCGGGAGTGGTCGTCGATGAGCTGGAAGATCACGCATTTTCGGCCACCGGTGAGCACGTACTCGGTGGCGTCGAGTTGCCAGCAGGCGTTCGGTGCCGGGTAGACGAACCGCCGCCACGCCGAGCGGGGCTTCTTGCGCGGCTCGCGCCGGGCGACACCGGTCTCGCGGAAGATCCGTGCCAGCGACGCTGTCGACGGGAAGGGGCTCAGGCCCATCGCGCGCATCTTGTCGTGAACGCTGATCGGGCCGTGGTCGAGCCCGGACGCCTCGAGCGCGGCCCGCACCGCGACGGCCTGGGCCTTGACCTGCTCGGTCAGCTTCGACGGGCTCGACCGCGGCCGTCTGGACTTGGGCTCGAGCACCGCCGCGGGGCCTTCCGCGCGAGCGCGCTTGCGCAGCTCGTAGAACGACTTGCGCGAGATGCCGTGCTCGGAGCAGAACGCCGAGACCGCCCCGCGCGGCGCGTCGTCAGGCCACTGCGAGATCGCAAGGCGGACACGGGGATCTATGGGTTCCTGGGCGGCCACCGCCGCAGCCTCGCGGCGGAAGTGTCACCACCAAGGGCGGCCCCAGTGTCACCGATGTCCTGATGCAGAACTGTCACCTTTGTCCTGAGACATAGCAGGAAATAGCAGTCAGCTTTCTGCGGTTTCTGCGATTTCCGCGGCAGCAGGGTGGACTCTCCACCGCGGCGACGCGCGGCGGCCAGGGCCCGGCCTGGCGGCCTGCTCCTTGAGCCGGATGAAGCCGTGGTCCTCGAGCAGCTGCAGGGACGGGTCGAGATCGGCCACCTTGCGGAAGCGGGCTCGGGAGAGGCCGGTGAAGGCGTCGCGGCGGCTGAAGATGTCGGGCCGGATTCGGCAGATCCACTCGAGCACGGTGCGAGCGTCGTCGACGATGGGGTCGGCTCCCATGCGGTCGAAGACGGCGAGGGCGTGGGCGAGGAAGTACTGGCCGAGGCGGTCGGCGGCATCGACGTGGCGGGCTTGGACGGGCTGAGGCCAGGCGGTCGGGAGGGTGCCAGCGAGGTGGAGCAGGCCGGCGATGCGGACCGTGGCGCCGGTGAGCTTGGAGGCCCAGTCGGTGATGTGGGCCAGTTCGGCGTGCGGGGCGAGCTTGGGTTCGAGCCTACGTTCGAGGTCGAGGACGCGGTGGTTGGCTTCGTCGTCGAGGCGCAGACGGAGCGGCTCGGGATGGTCGGCGAGGGTGACGACGAGCCGGGCGAGCCGGCTGGTGTAGGTGCGGTCGACCGGGGCCGGGACGGCGGCGGCGCCGATGCGGCGGCGGCCGACGGTGTTCTCTGGCAGCGAGTAGAGGATGCGGGCGAGGAGGCCGCGGCCGCGGAAGCCGGGCATGCGGGCAATGTCTCTGAGCACCTCGGGCTGTAGCGCCAGCCCCAGCGTGAGTGCGGGTTTGGCGACGTGTTCGGCGGGGCGGCCCTTGCGGTCCACGCGGAGCAGATCGCCGGCGTGGCCTTTCAGGAAGACCTCGAGGGAGGGGACGCCGCCGGAGTAGCGGCCAGCCAGGGTGGAGAAGATGCCGCCCTCGGCCGAGAGCACCGCGAGGCGGCCGCCCTGCTCGGCCAGGAGTGAGGCGGCGGCTTCGGTAGTGACGTCGTCGGCGATCAGCCGTGGCAGGGGCGGGACCACGATCTCCTCGGCGGCGAGTGCGGCGTCCTGGGCGGACGCGAGCGCTTCTTCGCGGGTGAGCCGGTCGCGGGCTTGGGTGGCGTCCTTGGCGCGGCGTTCGGCCTCGGTGTTCGCGACCTTCTTGGCCAGCTCGGCTTCGACGATGCGTGGCCGCGCCTGCTCGACCAGCGTCTGCTCGGCCTCGAGTAGCGGGGCCGTCATGGCGGCGAAGACGGCGCTCTTGCGAGAGCCCGGTGGCATCGCGACCACGGTGTAGAGGTTCAGTGGCTCCCGCCAGCCGGGTCGGACCTCGAGTTCGGCGCGGCCACCTGCCGCGGCCGAGAGGGCGGCGAGGGCGAGGCAGCCGGGTAGGTCGAGCGGGGTCTGGGTGAACTCGGCGACGGCGAGGACCATGTCGGCCACCCACGGCGGCAGGGCGTCGACCGGGAACGGCGGGACGATCCGGCGTGGGGTGAGCGGGGTGGGGTCGGCGTCCCAGCCCTGCGGTTCAGGCTGGTCCTCGCCGTGCAGAACGGCGAGGCGGCGGTCAGCGTCGAGGCCGGTGAGGATGTCGTGGGCGGAGGTGTGCCGGCGGGACCGCGAGCTCACCGTGGACCTCCCGTCGGTAGCTGGCGTGGAGTGCGAGCTCCGGCAGTCAGGCCGGAGCGGATCGTGGCGTGTGCTTCAGCCGGCGGTAGACCGATCGCTGCGGAGGCCTCGGCGAGGGCAGCGGTGGCGAGTCCTTCGGTGAGCAGGTCGGCGCCGACGAGTTGGCCGAGGGCGAAGGCAGCGCGGTTGAGGGTGTCGTTGCGCTGATGGCTTCCCGGACGAGCAGCCAGGACGTTGTCCAGCTCGCCGCGCAGGGCTGCGGCTGCGTAGCGGGAGCGGCGGCCGACCACGTCGAGCAGCGGCGTGAAGTCTTGTCGGGCGGGCACCGGCACCGCGCGGGGTGTGCTGTCCTCGCGGAGACGGTCGACGATCCAGTCCGGCAGCGGCGCCATTGCGGCGGCGTGTTTGCTGCGGTAGCGGCGGCCACGAACGATCGAGCCTGCCGCCACGACGTAGCCGCCGGCAGCGCGAACGTCGATCAACCACCCCAGCCGACCGGCAGAGTTTCGCAGCTCGGCCCCATCGGGCGCGGTGAAGTAGAGATGCTCGCCGCCCGAGGTTATCGACGGGTCGCTTCCGCTCATGCGGAGTGTCTGCTGCTCGGACGTGCCTGTGATCGCATCCGCGTCGGCCGAGACCTCGATCGAGGTGGCGAGCCTTCATCTCGCTGACTGGGCTCGAGGCAGCTCCGGTGGTGGGGTGGGAGGTGGTGGGAACGGCGTCTGGTTTGGCTTGGTTTGGCTTGGTTCGGCTTGAAGTGCTCAGGGCGGGGTAGTGAAGGCGCGACGCCGGCGGTGAGGGGCTCTGGCGTCGTTGAGCGGTGGCGTCGAGGCTGAAACGGCGGCGGAGCTGTGCGATGGGGGCAGTCAAGCTGAGTTGGCAGGTGTCGTTCGCGCCGGTGTTGGAGACACCGGGGCGGGTGCGTGCGGAGCTGGGCCGCTGGTTGTGGGAGCTGCAGTGGCCGGCTGGGCAGGCTCGGGAGTTGGTGAGCGCGGTCAGCGAGGCGGTCACCAACACTGTCGAGCACGCCTATCCAGTGGTCGGGTTCGCCGGCGGTGTGGTGACGGTGACTGCCGAGCTCGTCGAGGACGGGGACGGCCTGCGGCGGGTCCGACTCCGGGTCAGCGACGACGGCTGGTGGCGGCCGCGGCTCGAGCCGAGTTGCCCGCCCGAGCATGCCGGGTTGACGCTGATCGCGACGGTCATGGACGAGGTGCAGCTCCGGCGCGGCGAGATCGGCGAACCCGGCACTGAGATCGTCATGCTGAGCCCACCGGTCCAGAGTCTGAGCGGCTGAACGCGGGCCAGGGCCCGCGGGCGCCCAGACGGCTGGGTGCGGGACGGATGGGCAAACTTTTGCGGTGGGCTGCGCGGGGTGGGATTGTCAACGATGCGGGTTGCGCAGGCCTGAACTGAGATGGCGGTGACCTGCCGCGGCGAGGACCTCGCCGTCGACGTGCGGACGCTGCAGGTCCGGCCGGGCCTGGGTTTGGGCGTGGTGGATGCAGTATGGACAGCTTCGATGATCATTTCGGGCCGACGGAGTTCCCGACCGTGTCCCGCCGCCTGAAGCTGTCCCGGGTGTCGCTGAGCCCGACGCTGAGCATGGTCGAGGTTAGCGGGGACATCGACATCGTCAACGTCGCCGAGTTCGACTCCGGCCTGCGGGCCGCCACCGACAGCTTGGGGGTGGGCGGTCGGCTGGTGGTGGATCTGGCCGGGGTGAGTTTTCTGGCGGTGTGCGGGGCGCGCAGCCTGCTCGAGATCGACCGCCTGGCGGCCAAGCGCGGCCAGAAGGCCCGGTTTGTGATCACCACCAAGCCCGTGCGGCTCCCGCTGCAGGTGCTGGGCCTGCTCGAGCAGTTCGCGGTGTTCACCTCGCGCGCGGACGCCACGGCGGCCTAGCCGATCACCAGTGCTGCATCGACCGATCTGGGTCAGCGGGTCTGAAGCAGCGGGGGATCTCCGGGGACCGCCCCGGGCGCCGGGTCCGGGATGGCTGCCGGGGCGCAGCGGCCGGGCGAGGCCCTGGTTCAGGTTGGGGTGAGGCGTTGGAGTTGGCGCCGAAGGTCGAGATTCTCGCCGTGAGCGCGTTCGAGAGCGGCTCGTAGTGCGGTGACCTCGTCGCGGTGGTTCTCGCGGAGCCGGGCGAGTTCGGCGCTGAGCGCGGCGACCAGCGTCGAGGACTCGGCGTTCTGCCCAGCGGAAGAGGTCGATGCCGGGCCCGGCGTCGGAGGTCGGTGCTGGCTGCGGAGGTGCTCGATGCGGCGGCGGAGATCGGCGTTGCTGTAGAGGAAGGTGTGGGAGACAGCGGCTTCGCGAGCGACCGCCTGGAAGGTGATCGGCTCGCCGCGCTTGCGCAGGGCCCGGGTCGCCGCTTCCGCCGCTGCGATCTTCGCCGCCGAGCGAGCCCGGGCCGCCGCGCTCAGGATGGCTGCGCGTCGGGCGCGTCCGAGATCTTCGACCGTCGGGGCCGACGTCGGGGCCGATGTCGGGCCGGACGTCGGGCCGGTCATGATCGCCCCGCTTCGGGGGCTGTCTCGGGTTTGCTGCGAACGCGGCCCAGGTCAATATCGAGCAGGACCGGCCCGGCAGGGCCGATCGAGCAGCCGCCGCCTTGCAGTGCGCCGCCGGCCGGGGTCTCGTCCAGGGTGGCGAGGAGCCTGCTCAGGGCTTGCTGCTCGGCGCGTCGTTGCCGTAGCCAGACGTTGTCCTCGCCCATCTGCCGTCCGTGTCGCTGGACGAACCCGCTGCGGCTGCGCTCGATCAGCGCGGTGGTCTCGGAGAGCTGACGGCGCAGCGCCTCGGTGTGGGTGTCGTCGGTGACGAACACCGAGCAGGTCAGGCAGGCGTTGCCCTTGTCGCAGGTCTGCAGGGGCGGGAGCATGCACCAGCCGTGCGGCAGGAACCGGTCGGCGCGGGCGAACAGGTGCAGGTGGTCGTGGTCCTCGGCGGAGAGCTGCACTCGGGTGCCGTCGGCCTTGAGTTTCGCGGTGGCGAGGAAGGCCTGCTCGGCGTGTTCTTCGCGGGCGGCGACGTAGTGCATCGACATGGTCGGGGTGGCGTGCCCGGCGTAGCGCTGCAGCACCTTGATCGGCAGCCCGAGCTCGGCGAGGCGGGTCAGTCGGGTGTGGCGGAACCGGTGGGTGTGGTTGAGCGCCACCCGTCGCCCGGCCCCGTCGGTGATCTTCACCAGCGCGCTGAACTCGCGCAACCACCGGTTGTAGGTGCCGGCCGGGTAGGGCTTGTCGCCGTGGGCGTTGCTGATGCGTTGGGCGAACAGATAACGGGATTGCGCGACCTGCAGGTTCTCCCGGATCCAGCGCTGCTGCTCACCGATGATGGAGGCGACCTCGGCGTCGACGAGGATCGTGTCCGGCGCGCTCTCGATCTTGCTCTGCGCGTAGCGGAACCGGAACACCTCGGCTGCCGGAGCCTCGATGCCCTCGCTGGTGGTGTCCTCGCTGGTGGTGTCCGCGGCCTTCAGGCCGGGTGTCGTGCCCGGGGCGGGGGCGGCGGTCAGGCAGTCGAAGTCGCAGGTGCGGATCTCGCTGACCCGCCGCCCGGTGAGGATCTGCAGCAGGATCATCCGCATGGCCTGCGGATCCCCGAACCCGTGCGCGCGGACCTCGCTGCCGTCTCCGCGCCGGATGAGCATCTGCTGGCTGCGGGGCAGGCCCAGCAGCGGGACCGCCGCGGTGATCTGGGCCAGGGCGTGGTCGTCGATGTAGTGGTTCGGGTTCAGGTCGGGCTGGCGTGGGATCCGGTACTGCGCTCGCAGCCAGGCCGCCGCATGGGCGTCACCGAGCTGGGGCCAGGGGTCGACCCCGACACCGAGGCGGGCGAAGACCTCGAGGGCCTCCCGCCGGTTGTCGGCCATGAACTCCAGCAACTCGGCCACCGCCCGCAGATCCGCGTTGACCTGCCGCGGCGCCACCCGCGGGCGCCGGTCCTGCGGGCGATCGGAGCGTTGGGCCGGGTCGGCGGCCCAGCGGGCGAACGCGGCCGCGAACCGGCCCGCCTCGTCCGCCCTGGTGATCACGTCGGTGGGGTCGTCGAAGGTGGCGCGCAGCCATCGGTCGAGCCGGACCAGCAGCCGGGACTGCCCGATCGTGGACCAGCGCAGTGTCCCGGCCTGCAGGCGGGTGCCCAGATGCCACTTCACCGCCGCGCGCAGCCACGGCAGCTCCAGCCTCGCCGGGGTGATCCGGATCTGCCCGCGCGGTTCCCGCGGTCCGAGCGGGATCCTGGGGTCGCAGCGCGGCACCCAGTCGTCGAGTTCCCACCACGGCCCGTCGTGGCAGGCCGCGATCAGCGCCGACCGGGCGACCTGCATTAACGACCGCAACCGGGCCCGAGCCCCCGGCGAGGGCAGCCGCCCCCACCGGTCGGCGTAGAACCAGCCCAACAGCCGCTGCGCGGCTTGCGGGGTCATCGCCCGCATCGACGTCGCGACCGGCCGGTGCTGCGCGTGCGCGCGGCGGATGGCCAGGGCGAGCTGGTTGATCGGCTGGATCGCCACCCGCGCCCCGTCGACATGGGCCTGCCAGTGCGCCATCCAGGCCAGCTCGGCAGCGAACGGCTCCGGTAGCCCGCCCAACCGCAGCACCGGCTCCTCGGCCCAGCCCGGCAGATCCTCCCACTCCGGGAGCCCGGCGATCCTCGGCCCCTGCCAGCGCTGCGGCAGCGCCTGCCAAAGCACCCAGATCGGGTCGACCAGCGCGTCCGTATCGACGGTCTTCGCAACATGGGCGGGCCCCAAGCCGGTGGTCACCACGGCCCCTCCCGTCCGCCGCTCCCGGCAACCCCGCCCGACGCGCCCCCAAACGTGCTTCCGGCGGGGTTGGCGGAGACGCCGGCCGTGTCGAGGCACCACCCGGTGACGTAGCGGGTCCAGTTCGCCGCGGCCCGCAGCGCGGCGTCCTCCCCGACCCAGCCGTAGAGATCCAGCGTTGTCTGCACGTGTGCATGCCCCAGGCGCCGCGACACCACCCAATCCGGGCTGCCCGCCAGCAACAGCGCGGTCGCGTGGGTATGGCGCAACCAGTGCGGGGTCCACCCCGCCGGCCCGATCCCCCGCCGGCGCAGCGCCTCGACCTTGTCGCGGACCGTGCCCTCACCCAGCATCCCCAGCAGCGGCTCCCGAGTCAGGTTGACCAGCAGCGGCCCGTCCGGACACAGCACGACCCCGAGCTCGTCGGCCCGACAGGCCAGCTCGGCGAGGTAGTCGACGAACAACCTCTCCAGGTCCGCGCCGACATAGACCCGTCGCGGGCGCATCATCTTCACCCGCGCGCCATTCGGATTGTCCGCCCGCGGAACGACCTCGACAAACGGTGTCCCGCCGCGGCCCATCACGAAGTCGCTGATCCGCAGCCCCAGCACCTCACCCAGCCGCATCCCGGTCTCGGCCAACATCGCGAACACCAGCCGGTCCCGCAGATTCCCCCGCCAGAACCCGGTAGCGGGGTCGAGGACCGCGCAGCCATCCAGCACGGCCTGGACCTGCTCGGGCAACAGCAGCGGCGGCCGGTCCCGCGACCGGGTAGGCCGAACCCGCACCAACGACGAGCGCCCGTCCCAAGCCGGGCGACTGCCCGACTCACCGCGCCGGCGGGTGCGCTGGTCCAGGTGCGCCAACAGCTCCCGCCCGCTCGCCCGCCGCACCGACCCCCGCAGCAGTCGATCGGCCACTGCGACGTCGAACACCGCCTTCTGCCACCGATAGAACGACAACACCGCCGCCAGCCTGACGGCCACCGTGCGATCCGACGGCACCGCCCGATCCGACGGCGCAGTCCGACCCGACAACACCGATCTCGCCGCGCGTCCGTCCCCGCGTCCGGTCCGCTGCCAGGACACGAACGCCCCCACCGCGGGCACTCCGACCTCATCCCAGGCTCCGGCCTGGTCGCGCTGCTCGAGGAACGTCCACCACTGCGCCAGCGCCGTCGCATAGCCGCGGACCGTGTTCGGCGACCACATGTGCCGATGCGCCTCGAGCCACGCCTCAACCGGCAGCACGGTCGCGTACTGCTCGTCGATCACCGACCACGTTCGTTCCCCGGACGGCGGCCGGACCGCGATGCTGCGCGCCACGACCCGACATGCCAACGTCGCTGATCGACTCGGCGGCGGACACGACACGAACAGCACCGCTCGACCCAACCAACATCAGCATCTGCCGTCATCGCCGGCGCTCCGGGCGCTCCGGGCGCTCCGATCGCGGTGATGGGGGCGCGCCGCCCGGCGACGTCTCACCCCCGTCTGATCCGCCGCGGCAGTTGTCGGCCGTAGGCCAGCCCGTCCTGCACCGTGCGCGCCACCTCCGCCGTGGTGCACCCGTCCACCCCGACGTGACCCGCGGCAGCATCCAGCAAGGCCTCACGCGCGGTCTCCTCTTCGAGCTCACCGCCACCGACCAGGCGACCCAACGTCCTGGCCGCCTTCAACAACGTGTCGTGGCGGGTCCCGGTGGCCGCCGCCGCGACCAGCGCCGCCTCGCGCTCCACGATCGCGCGGACATACGCCCCGGTGCGCCCTCGCGAAAGCCCGAGCACGGCTCCGCCGGCACCGCTCACCGCAGACGACGGGGGCGGCGACGGCGCAGGCCGCAGCGCCTCGACCAGCCACCCCGGCAGCTCGGCCACCGGACCACGCCGCAGCAGCCGGTAGGAACCCGCCTCACCGCGCGACCCCGCCGCGACCACATAGCCGCCATGGGCCCTCGTATCCACGCGCCAGCCCAAAGCAGCGACCGTGTTCCTCAGCTCCACACCGTCCGGGGCGCCGAAATACAGGTGCCGCCCGTTCGGCGTCGCCACCGAGTAGGTGTCCCACGGGGGCTCGCTCCCGGCCCGCCGCGCAAGGATCTCGAAGACCTCCGACCCGTCCTTCGCCCCGGCGAACTCCGCAGGCGCCGTGTCGCCATGCCCACCGTCGAGATCCACCACGACCAGCCCGGACCTCCCAGCTGCGACACCGATGTTCAACGGCGCCCCGCCACCCCACCAGCGATAGATCTGGGCCCGATCCGTGGTCGCCCTCTCCTCCCACTGCTCCACCACCGGCGTCTTCCCGCCCGGCACCAACGGGAACACCAACCAGCCGCGCGACGCCGCCGCCAACGCCGCACGCAGAAACGAACTCCTTTCCCTCATCGCCAGCCCCCTCCCCCTCGCGACGACGCCCGGCCCGCCACGGCTACCCCTCGTTGCCGACCCGCTGATAACCCGGCAACCACGACGCTGCACCCACCGCCGGAGCAACGTCCCTGCCGTGGCTGCGAGCTGCTGTACCGCCCCCAGATAACCGACGCGGTCTCCACCGCGTAAGTCTCGAACGGTGCGGTCTGGCCGTTCCGCTCGGCGAGGGCGGCCAAGACGTCTGCCCCGTCCCGGATCCCGGGCCGGTCCCACTCCGGAGGTCGTTCGACGCCATGTTCGGGCGTGTCGAGATCGACGACCACCAGCCTCGACGGTCCACATGCGATTCCGATGTTGAAGCGCTTCGACCCGGCCCAAGCACGACGGATTCGCTCAGGATTCGTGGTCGCGCGAGCCTCCCAGTCCCGGATCGCCGGGCGCTTGTCACCGGGGCGGAGCGGGAAAACTCGCCAGCCTCGAGCAGCGTGGGCGAGCGCGGAGTGCAGCAGATCAGAACCCACCATGGCGCCCTCCCGTGATCGAAAGTCCGCTGCGCTGTCGGAGATCGGGCGCATACTCGGCGGCATGACGTGGACGCCGGACGAGCCGCCCTGGGCGGTCCCGTCGCGCGCCCAGATTGCCGACCTGCACTGGTTGGCCTACGCCGACGCCACCGAATCGGGCTCGCGGACCGCGGCCGGCGTCGTCGCGGCAGTCGCCTGGGCACGCGGTGGCCAGCAAGCTCCGGTCAGTGGTCGTACGGAACAGCCGGTCTCCCGTGCGCTGGCGGAGATGGAGCTCTGGGCCGCCCGCACCGTCATGTCGCCGAACTCCCCGGTCCCGATCGACGCGCTGCGCGACGAGCTCGGCGTCACCTACTGCCCTCCACGGCAACTCGATCCGCACAGGGCTGCCGGAGCGTCGGCGGCGTTGAACTGGCTGTTGGGCAAGGCCACTTCTCCCCCGCTGCCCCTGCCGGTCCGACGGCCGGACGGCCGGCCGATCGAGGCGCAGGAGCTGGTCGACGCGGCGATGGCGGCCGCGCCGTACAAGACCTGGGGCCCGGAGGAACGTCATGCGGCGCGTTACGAAGCGAGGGCGACGGTCGAGCAGTCGCGGCGGTTGATCGCACGGATCGCGTCGACTCAGGAGCATGTGCGGCGCACGGGTTAGCGCTCGGCGACGGCGTCCCATTCGGAGGTCTCCTCTCGTGTGTCCTGCCAGGTGTGGGGCTGCCGGGCTGCTTCGTCCTCGGCAGCGCGCTCGGCGTCGGCTGCCTCGCGCGCGGCGATCTCGGCGAGGGCAAGCTGGGCGCGGGCCACGGCGGCGGTCGTCTCGTCGACGGTCGGAACTCGATCGGCAGGAAGATCGACGGTCTCGCTGCGGTCGGCCTCGCTCACCTCGCGGAGGTCCGGCAGGTCGGTTTCCGGGCCGCGCGCGACGTCGTCGAGGACAAGCAAGTCGTCGACGACGTCGTGTTCGGAGATCTCCCGGTGCTGGTCCTCGTCGCGCTGCTCGGCGAGGTGGAGGGCGAGCCACTCCTCGGCCGTGACCTGATCCGTGGGGTGGGCGAGGTCGACGCCACGAGCGCCGAGCTCGACGCGGGCTCGCTCGGCCCGGTCGCGCGTCGTTGCGGAGTGGGCGTACCAGGTCGCGCGGGCCTGGTCGGCGATCTCCAGCTGAGCGGCTCGCTCGGCGAGTGACTCGGCCTCGGCGCGGGCCTGCGCAGCCGCGGACCGGAGCTGCTCCTGCTCGGCCTCGTCGGTGACGGCGTCCGCGTGCGCGTCCCAGATCTCCGCGTCCGCACTGGCCTTCGCGGCCTGCTGGTGAGTCTGGTCGAGTTCGTCGCCAACCCACCGTGGCGCCCACGCGGTCTCGCGTTCGTAGGCGCGGACGCGCATCCGCAGCTGCCCGTCGGTGAGGTCGGCTTCCTCGGCTCCTGCGTCGGGAAGGTCCAACGCGGTGTGCGCGGCGCGGAACAGCGCCGCGGCCTCGGCCATGCCTGCGGCGGGTGCCGGACCGAGCGAGTCGTGCTCGTCGGTGTGCCCGGCAAACTCGCGGTACGCCGCGGCCCACCCGGCCCGGCGTTCCCACTCGGCCCGTTCGACGACGTCGTCGGGCACCGGTCCGAGGGCCGTCCTCGCCCAGGCCGGTAGTTCCTGGGCGATCTCGGCGCCCAGCTCGTGGCGTCGAAGATCGACGGCGTTGGCACGGTCGCGCAGCCACGCGGCCCAGCTCCCCGTTGCGTCGCGGGGCACGAGGTCCAGGGCAGTTTCGATCTCGGGCGTCAGGCGACGATGGAAGGTGGTGGTGATTCGGTGGTGCAGGACCTGGGCGGGCGAGCGGGCGTCGTCGAGGCTGCGCCCGTCGATCGCGCCGGCGAGCACCGCGGCGGGGTCGTGGCCGGCGAGCTCGGCCGTGCGAAGCAGACGGTCCAGGGAACTGAGGGCTTCATCGGCCGCAAGCCGCTCCCGGCTCTTCGGAGCGAGTAGCCCCTGCGCGGTGAGTTGGTCCAAGGTGGCGGCGGTCCGACCGGCAGTTACGTGCGAGACGCCCTCAACGAGATGCCCGGCGTGGGTCAGCGCCGACCGCGCGGTGATCTCGGCCTGCTCGCGTTCGGCGAGTGCGGTCTTGTCGGCCTCCGCGGCGGTGAGGACGTCCGCCAGCACGGCTCGGGCTGTCCGCGGTTCGGTGTCGAGCGCCTCGCCCGGTTTCGCGTCGGGTGCGGTCGATCGCGTCACGGTCCAGGCGGTGTTGCTCTCGCGTCCTCGGGTCAGCGCGACGTAGAGCGAGGACGCGTTCGTGCCCGGTGCGAGCGCGGCGTGGCAGGTGTCGACGGTCCGGCCCTGCGCGGCATGCACCGTGCTGGCATAGGCCAGGGCCAGATGCGAACGGACGTAGTCCGCCGGCAGCTGCATCGCGTCACCGCCGGCCACCGGCGCGACGGTGAGCCCACCGTCCTCGCGTAGGGCCGTGACGCGATAGGTGCTCCGGTTGATCGGCGCTTGCCTGTTGCCGGCAAAGCCGATCAGGTTCCAGCCGTTGCGGCGGGCCTGCACGAGATCTCCGACCCCGGCGACGGTGCCCTGCATGCCTAGCTCGACGCCGGCCGCCTCGACATGGCCGAGGTCGACGAGCTGGGCGCGGAGGGCGGCGCTGACCCGCGCCGCGGCGTCGTTGCTGCCGACGATGAGGATCGAGTCCCGCCCGCCGAGGGTGTCGGCCATCCATGCCCGCGCGGCCGCTGTCTCGGCCTGGTCGGCGGTGCCGGCATCGATGAGCCGGCCGTGCCGCTGGTAGGCCTCCAAGGCCTGCGGATCACGCTCGCGCAGTTGAAGAGACGCGCTGCGTTCCCACGAGGCGGAGAACCGGCGGACCTCGCCGAGCTGGTGGGTGAGGCCACGCTCGGCGACGTCGGACAACGCCCCGCCCGGACCCACCGCACCGAGCTGCGCCGGGTCACCGACAAGCAGGAGCTTGGCGCCCGCCGCGTCGCACCGCGTCACGATCTCGGTCAGGTCCGCGGTCGACGCCATCCCGGCCTCGTCGACGACGACCAGGTCCCCGTCCCGCAGCAACATGTCGCCGGGGACGTCCCGGAGCCAGCGGGCGATGTTCGTCGCGCGCAGGCCTTCCTCGCTCAGGAGGTCGGCGGCAACCTGTGAGGGCGCCAGGCCAATCACCCGCCGTCCCGCCCCGGCCCAAGCTTCGGTCAAGGCGCCGACGGTGAAGGTCTTGCCCGTGCCCGCGGCGGCTGCCAACACCTCGACCCGGGCGCCCGAGGTCAGCACACCGCGCACGGCAGCCGCCTGGTCAGCGCCGAGCTCGTGCCCGGACTCGGCGAACCGAGTCACGACAATGTCCGCGTCATCCGCGGAGAAGGTCGGAGCCCCGCGGAGGACCGCACTGCCCCGCAACATTCGCTCGGCGGCGAGCTGACCCGGCGCGCTGTAGCGGTCAGCGCCCGGCCGCTGGAACATCGACTGACCGTCGGCGCGCCGCAGCTCGGCGGGCAGCTCGTCGAGTACGGGCGGCGGCGTGATCGGGACGGCCTGTTCGAGTGCGGTGTCGGTGAGCCGCTCGAGCAGCGGCCGCACCTGATTTGGGCGCATGCCGAGATGTCCCGGCAGCTCGTCGGACACCGCCCGCATCAGATCTGACCGCGACCAGGACGCGCGCGTGGTGCTCACGTTGCCCAGGGCCCGCTCGACGACGTCCTGGACCGACCACTCTCCCGGCGCGCTCGGACGCTGGCTGCGGCCAACCACGTCGTGCGCCACCTGGTTCAGCCCACCGGCCACGGCTCGGCGGGCCTCGGCCTCCCACCGGTCGAGCCGCTCTCCTAGCGACTCCCCGCCGGGCGACTTCGCCGCCCGGGTGGCGAGGGTGGCCTGCTGAGCCAGCCGGGTGCGCTCGAGCGGCGACGGGTCACGCCCGAAGCGGGCAGCGAAGGCGTCGATCAGCTCCCGGGTGTGGGCGGTGATGGCGTGCCGGCGGGAGGAGAACAGCTCCAGCAGCTCCGAATCGATGCCGACGACCTCCCGCGCTCGCCCGTCCGGGCGGGTGGCCAGCTCCACCCCGAGCGTCCTGGCGAGGTGGGCCTCCATGACCCGCTCGGCGATCGCGCCCGCCGCACCCCGGTGTGTGTGGATGGTGCGGGAGTCCAGCGCCCGCCACTTCCCGTCGGCAGCCTGAACCCGGTTGAGGATCGCGTTGTGCACGTGCAGCTGCGGGTCGCGATCGCGGGAGTCGTGCTGCAGGAACTGGGCAACGACGAACTCGTGGGCGTCGATCCACCGCCCGCCCCCACCACCGTGGTGACCAGCGCGGGCGTACCCAGCGGCGTCCTGGAGGTAGTCCAGCCCGGCCCGGGCACCCGCAAGCACCGCGTCCTCCACCGCCCGCTGATGCGCCGCCCACGCCGCAGCCGCCCGCTCGTCCCCCGCCGCCCGGGCGTCGTTGGCGGCCCGCTCGAACGCCACCCCGAGCACCGTCACGCTCTTCGGCGCGGAGAAGGTCGCGTCGATGAACGCCACAGCCTGCCGTGACGACACCTCGGCTTGCGTGCGCAGCTCGGCCCGCCGCTCCGGTCCCGCCTGCGGCTCGGCAGCCACCAGCTCGGCGTAGATCTGCTCGGGCGAGCGGAACTTCTTGTGAGGCGCGGCCAGTGGCGCCGCCTGCCCCCACGTCGACCGCGACGCTGTCGCCGGGTCACGAGGATCGAGCAGGTGCGTGTACACGGCCTCCATCAGCTCGGCGTCGACCTGTCCGGCCAGCCCGAGCCGTTCCGCACCTGCGCCGTACCAGAGGCCGGCAGGCTCGCCCGTGGCGACGGCACCGGTGTAGTAGCCCTCCCGGCCGCCGGCGACCGGTCCGGTCAGGTAGCCGACCTCGTGGCCGATCGCCAGGCTCAGCACGAGCGCCCTCGCAGTCCCATCGGATCGTGATGCCTAGGTGTGTACAGGCTTTTGATCTTCAGTAGTTGATCTTGTGGTCGCGGGGTCATCGGTGGGCCTTCCGGTGCTGTGCGCGGTCGTGCTGCTCGGCGGCGGCGAGCTGAGAGTCGGTCGGCTCGAGCAGCAGACGGCGGGTCGTCCAGGCGTCGGCGACATCGGCGGCAGCTTCGGCGAGCGGGGCGAGCGGCGGCGCTCCGGCCTGCTCGCCTCCCGGTGCGTGGAGGACGAGCTCGCAGCCGCCGACGGCGGCGCGCAGTCGCTTGACGACACCGGGGCGGAAGCGGTCGTGCCAGTCCCCGATCCGCTGCCAGGAGCCGGCGTTGTCGTCGTAGGCCGCGGCGTGGGCGCCGCGCAGCCACCACAGCTCCTCGACGACGGCGGGGTGCCAGAGCCAGCAGGACGGCAGATCCGCGTCGGGGTAGCGCAGATAGACGGCTTCGACCCACTCGACCAGATCGGCCATCCCGGTCAGGGCCGCCTCCCGATCGTCGGCGAGCAGCCACCCGCCGCCCGCTGATTCACGCCCGCCGTCTCCCGCTCCGATCGAGGCGTCGCCCGGTGCTGGGCGCGAACGGGAGAGGCTGGTGACGTCGGCGGCCAGCTGGCGGACCAACGTCTCCAACTCGCCCAGCCGCCGATGGGTTCGCTCCAACGACCGGGCGAGGGCGGTGACCACGGTGTCTCGCTCGTCGGTCATGGCCGCCTCCCCGGCAGCGGCACGACGTTGTCCCGAGCCTCGATCTCGGCCACCGGGGCATCACGACGACCGGCGCCTGCGTCGTGCATCCGTCGCGCCACCGGGCCGAACCGATCGGGCCAGCGAACGGCCAGGACGTCGAGCGCGGCGACCGCCGCGTTCGCGGTCCACATGCGGACGCGGGCGGCACGTTCTTGTCGGCGTTCGGATCGGGCATGCGCGCGGACGTCGCGCCGCCGCCAGGCCATCCGGACCCGGCCGATGACGGGCGGGATGCCACGGCGGAACACCACGACCTGGCCGGCCGGCAGGTTCGCGATCTGCGCCGGCGCGAGGACCGGGACCCGGCGGACCGTCCGGGACGCGAGCCGGCCGTGGTCGTCGGTCGTCGTGACCGGCTCGTCGCGTTCGCCGGCCAGCGTCGACCAGTACGACAGGTCGTCGCGGTCCCGCGTCCCGCCGAATACCATCACGGCGGCCGTGTTGTTCAGGATGATCGCCGCGCCCGTCTCACCCCAGCGAGCGATCACCTGCGCACGGGACTGGAAGGCGCCGATGATCGAGACGCCGCGCCCGCCCATGTCCGCCGTCCACGACTGCAGAGGCACGGGCGAAATCAGGGCCGCCTCGTCGAGCGCGAGCGTGAGTGGCGGATCGAGCCGCCCACCGGGCCGGACGGCGGCAAGCCGCCGGGCCTCGCGCGCGATGAACCCGGTGAGCGCGCAGACCAGCGGCGCTGCCTGGGCCTCCTCCGCGCCGAGCAGGTAGACCGTGGCTCGGGTGTCGAGCAGATCGGCCACGTCGAACGGATGAGCCCCGCTCGCTGCGCTCGACGCCGCAGGCGAGGTCAGCCACCCGAGCGCCGGCATGATCGTCGAAGTGATCGACGTCCGGGTGCGGTCGTTGGTCGTGACGAACTGCGTGGCGTCCTGCACGTACTCCGGCGCCGGCGACTTCCGCAGAAGCGAGGTCACCTCGCGCTGCGCAGCGTCAGGGTCGGCGACCCAGCCGAGCACCTCGCGCATGCTCAGCCCGCCGAGGGCCGCGGCGTGCATCAGCGCCGCCAATACGCGGCGGCCTTGGGTGTCCCAGAACTCGCGATCGCTCCCGCCAGGCGATCCGGCCGCGAGCAGGTCCGTCGCACGTTCGGCCGCCGTCACCGGGTCCGCGCAGCCCGTGAGCGGATCGAAGGTAATCGTCGACGAGTGGCCGGCCAGGCCGACCGCGTTGAACACGTAGACCGGTCCTCGACGTCGGCGGAGCGGTGAGGTCAGCTCGAAGAGATCGGTCCGGGTCGACGTGACGACGGCGGCGCCGGGCGCGTCGAGAACCCGCCCGGCCAGCCAACCGGTCTTGCCCGTCCGCGGCCCGCCGAAGATCAGCGTGACGTCTTCGATCGACGACCACACCCGCTGCAACCCGACCTGGCACAACGCCACCCCGACGTCGTCGGTCCGGATCCGACCGCGCTCCGCACGAGGCAGAGCCGTCAGGGCCGGCCGCACGGACGCGGCCTTGCGCCGGATCGCACGGCCCGATGCGACCCGGGCGATATCGACAGACGACGCCACCCCGGACTTCCGCCGGGACCGCGCACCCCAGCGCGTCACCTTTGCTGCAGTCCGACTCCACCGTTGCCAGAAGAGTGCGAGCAACACGGCGCCCGCGACCGCGAGGACCCACCACGGAAGCTGTCGCCCCAGTCCCCAGCCCATCAGGAGCGCGGCGAGCGCCAACGTCACCGCGGCCGGCCGCGAGCGCCGCGCCCATGCGACGACCGCACCCACGGCGAGGAGCACGAACAGCAGTACTGATGAGACGGTCACGACGCGTCCTCCTCGAGCCGGTCGTCGTTGTCGGTGTGGCGGGAGGCCTCGAGCAGCTGGCGCGCCTCGTGCTCAGTGACGCCGAGTTCCTTGGCCAACCGGCGGCGTCCAAGACCGCCGGCGATGAGGGCCTGAGCCCGATCCGTCACGGTCGGCTCCGAGACCGGTTGTGCTGTCTCCCACCACCGGGACAACCCGTTCCCGTCGAGGTCCGGCAACTCCTCGGGCGACTCATCGACGGCGGCCGGGACCCGACGTCGGCCGACGAGCACCGCCAGGTGCACGACCGCACCGAGCACGGCCGGCGCGATCGCCGACACCACCACGACGACCCACCAGGGCGGCGCCAGCCCGTACGCCTCCAGGCCGTGGCCGAGCGCGTTGGCCGCGACCGACAGCGTCAGCAGCCCGAGTGCGAGGGCCCGAGCGAAGCGCCGGGCGGGCTCGGCGGCCCAGCCGCCGAGCCACACCAACGACCCCGCAGCCGCACCGGCGTCGACCACGACCGGGAGCAGCCACGCCAACCAGGCGGCGAAGCCACACATCAGCGCGAGATCGCGCAGCGCGGCGAAGGAGAGCACGGCCGCAGCGACCGCCACGATCAGGAGCAGGGCGAACAGCACACCTCGTGCGGTCACCGCGCACCACCCTCGCGATCAGCGGGATGCACCGGAATCCTCCTGGTTGAGGACCGGCGTCGCGGCGTCGTCGACCGTCGAGAAGAAGCCTGCGACGGCGTCGGGCACGCCGCGTCCGACGGGCGTGGCGACGAACAGGGCGAGCGCCACGACGGTGAAGGCCACGGCTCCCGACGGCACGCGTGCCTTCGCGAAGATGAAGGCTCCGACCAGTGCGAAGAAGATCAGTACCCCGACGCCGTCCACCCCAACGGTCCTTTCGTCGTGCGTCTGTGGTCATGCCGCTTGCCTCCGGCGCCGCCAGCGCGGGATCTGGAACCCGCCATCGCGCAGAACACGGACGAGCCGAAGCCGCTCCCGGTAGGTCAGGCCGCCCCAGATCCCGTGCGCCTCGCCGGTCGCGATCGCCGTCGCGAGGCATTCGGGCTGGACGGGGCAGGACCGGCAGATCGCCTTCACCTGCCCCGCCGGCTGGCGGTCCTCCGGGAAGAAGAGGTCGGCGTCGATCTCCCGGCAGGTGGCGAACACCCGCCAGTCCGGCTCGACCTCGTGGACGAAGAGGGCGGAGAAGAGCTCAGCCGCGCCCATCGGCCACCTCTTCGGCGGCGGCGAGCGTCCACTCCGCGACGTCGATCGTGCGGTGTCCCGCGACGGCGGCCTCGGTCATCGCCTCGAGCGCCTTGGCCGGAACGACGATCCGGCCGCGGATGCGCAGGGCCGGGAACTCCCCGTCCTGGATCGCACGGTAGACCGTCATCTCCGACGCGCCGAGCATTCGCGCGGTCGCGGCCACGCTGTAGAAGGCCGGCGCGACCGAGTTCTCGCTGTGCTGCTGCTTCCTCACTTGTCCTCCTCAGGACGACCGAACCCAACCATATGCACATGGTGCACTTGATGTAGCAGGAGTGGTGACACGCCTGTGGATGGGCGTGTCGTGGAAGGTGAGGGCGCCGCCCGGCAAGATGCCGGGGACGACGCGAGGAGGGTCGGTGGCGAGGCGCCCCAAGTACCAGCAGATTGCGGACGACCTGCGCGGCAAGATCCTGGACGGGACCTACGCCGTCGGGGACCTGCTGCCTTCCACGTCGACCCTGATGGCGACCTACGAGGTCTCCGTGACCGTCGCCCGCGCCGCGATCAAGCAGCTGCAGACGGACGGCCTGGCCGAGGGCCAGCCGGGCAAGGGCGTCTACGTCTCAGGCGAGCCACAGCCGGCAATCCCATCGGAGGAGTTCGTCGAGATCAGTCAGCGGATCGACGAGCTTCGGGAGGCTCTCGACTCGGCGATGGCACGGCTCGACGCTCGGGTGACCGAGCTCGAGAAGACGATCCGCCGCTGACAGCCCGGCCCAGGTCGTCGATCCGCGCGGCGAGCAGCTCGGCCCACTGGCGGACCTCGATTCCGAGCCGAGCGAGCTCCTCGTGCAATGCGACCTTCTCGGCCGGCCGCAACGGTCCCCCGCCGCTCATCTCTTGCCGTCCCTCATCCACGTGATCCACTCTGACTTTCACGAACGGCCCACGGCAGGGCACAGAAGGGGGCACACTCGGACGCCCGGGCACAGAGGGAGGTCGATGGCCGCGAACGAGCAGCTCAGCGCTCTGCTGCGCGAGGCCGGTTTCCTCGACCGCAACGGCGACGTGGGGCGCAAACGTTTCGCCCGAGCGGTCACAGCGATGGCGGCACGGCGCGGCCTGAAGCGCGAGTACACGCACACGTACGTCAGCCGCTGGATCAACGGCACCGTCCCTCGCGACGAGGAGGCGAGGGCGTGCATCCTCCAAGCTCTCGGCGAACGTCTCGGGCGCGAGGTCCATCCCGACGAGGTCGGCTTCGCCGGCGCGAGCGTCTCCCCCGACGTCGGCCTGTCCTATCCAGACGACGTCGCCGACTCGGCGTCGACGCTCGCGACCTTGCTCCAGGCGGATCTCGACCAGGCCGGCTCAGTCGTCGCCTCACCCGTGAATCCGGCGGCGTGGAGCGACGCGTCGCTGTCCTGGCTCGTCGGGGCGCGAAGCGCTCGCGACGAAGGGCCTGGCACCGTCGGCGCGAGCGACGTCGAGCGTATTCGCCAGACGCGGCTGACCTTCGCGATGCTCGACAACCGCTTCGGCGGCGGCCACACACGACGAGCCCTGATCTCCTACCTCCGCGACGACCTGCCGAAGACACTCCGAGCGTCGGCGTCCTCCGTCGTGCAGCAGGAGTTGTTCGCGGCCAGTGCCGAGATCACCCAACTCGCTGCCTGGAGCTCTTACGACGTCGGGCACCACGGGCTGGCGCAGCGGTACTTCATCCAGGCGCTCGCTCTCGCCGACGCCGCCGAGGATCGCAGCCTCGCGGCGAGCATCCTCGACGCGATGAGCCACCAGGCCACCTATCTTGGGAAGTTCCGGGAGGCCGCCAATCTCGCTCGGGCCGCCGCTCTCGGCACCAACTCCCTCGGCGTCCCCGTGCTCAGCGCGCACTTCCGCGTCATGGAGGCGCGTGCGCTCGCCAGGGTCGGCGACTCCACCGGTTGCGATGCCGCGCTGAGCGAGGCTACGACGCAGTTCGAGCGGCATTCCACCGGCGACGGTCCGGAGTGGATTCAATACTTCGACGAGGTCGAGTTCGCCGCGGAGCTCGGCCATTGCCACCGCGACCTCGGCCGGCCGTCGGACGCCATCCGGTGGGCAGCCCAGGCCGTCGAGGGCGCGACAGGCGAATACCTGCGGAGCGACTTCTTCGCGACGATGGTTCTCGCTCAGGCACAACTCGATGCCGGCGAGGTCGAGTCCGGCTGCGAGACCGCCCTTCGCGCGCTGGACCTCGGCGAGGAGCTGCAGTCGACCCGCTGCGCGAGCTATGTTGGGGAGCTGCGCCAGCGACTGCCCCGCTTCCGCGGCAGCCAGGTGCTCGCCGACTTCGTCGAGCAGGCCCGCACCCGCAGGCTCTGGCCGCAGGCGGATCAGTAGGCCGACCAGTCCCGACGGCTCGCTCCGGTTCGGATCGCCGCGATCCGTTTGGCAGCTTCCGCTGCTGACTTCTCAGACTCCGCGGCCTGCCGACTGAGCCACGCCGTCATGGCGATCTCGCGCATGTCGGCGAGCCGCTCGTAGCCTTCCCACTCCAGCAGGTCGTAGCCGTAGACGTCGACGAAGGTCTCGTACTCCTCGCGTGTGTGCCAGCCCAGCCGGTCGTAGAAGAGCGCCGTCTGGATCAGATCCCACTCGCGGGGTCCGACGGCAAAGCTGTCCAGATCGATCAGGACCGGCCGGCCGTCGCGGTCCAGGATGACGTTGCCGACGTTCGCGTCCCCATGGATCACGCCGCGCGGCAAGGCGAACGGGAGCCCGTCGAAGGTCTCCCGCGCCCAGCGGTAGCGCTCCTGCAGGAAGGCCGCGTCGCCCTCCTCGAGTCCGGGGAAGGACGGCAGCGGGGCATCGGGCGTACCAAAGGGCTGCAGTCTCGGGAGCTCGACGGAGGCCGGCGCGTCGAGCTCGTGCAGCCGCCGGATGAGCGCGGCCACGTCGGCAATGCCGGCGTAAGTTTCCCCGTCGGAGACCGACTTCCAGAACGTCACGAGACGGTCGCCCACGACGACGGGCTGCTCGACGTCGACGACCTGCGTCGCGGGGTAGTCGAGCCCCTCCAGCCATCGCGCGACGGCGACCTGACGCTCCACCGCTTCAGCCTTGGCCCTGGGGCGAGAGACGCGCGCAATCACGCGGTTCGCCAGCCGAAAGACTGCATTGGAGCCGTACCGGATCAGTTCGGCAGGCTCGTCCTCGAGCTGGACCTTCTGCGCCGCAGCGTGCAGCACAGCCGCCGGGTCGTCCTGCTCGGCCTGCTTCCTCATGCCCGCGTCGCTGATCGCGCACCTCAATCTGTCGTCGTGGAACCCGTCCGCGGCGCTGCCGACCCGAGCCTACGGCTGGGCGACGCGCCCGTCAGTCCGTCGGATACAGCCGGCGAGTGAACGACCGAGGCTGCTCGTTCCCTTCGACGAACCACGCGACAGACTGCCTCGTGCCGAGCCGGCCAACGCGGAAGCTGGTCACGGACGTCGAGAGCACCCGGTCGTCGAGCGACCGCGACCGGGCATACTCACGCGCCTCGGACTCGGACCCGAAGATGACCTCGACCGCCCCGACGTCGTCCAGCCTCGTCGCATGGACCGAGTAGACCGTGTCCGCCACACCGCCTCCTCAACTACGTCAATCTACGACATAGTACGACGAGCACTGCCACGTACCTGATCAGCCTCATAGCCTGCGTGTCGTGGCACGGCTAGTGACGAGCGGACAGCTCGCCAAGGAGCTGGGCCTCAGCCTGCGGACGATCCAGCGCTACATCGCCAGCGGCGCGATCACTCCTGAGCTGCGCACGCCAGGTGGGCACACGCGGTGGGATCCAGATGCAGTTCGCAGAGAGCTACATGCACTACAACGCGGCAAGTGATTGCCGCGCGGCCGATTGAGCGAGTCAATGAGGGTCACCTTTACTGACGCAACTCCAGAACCGAACGAAACTTGGACCGCAGCGCCAGTGCTAGATTACGTAGGCGCGAGAGATCGGAGACGAGGCACTCAAGCGACTGACGCGAGGTGCGAGTAGTCATACCGGAAGGACGAGGCCGAGCCGCATCCAATTAGGGCACGCTTCTCCACACTGGGTCGGTTCATACGCGACATGCCGCCGCCGTTATGAGACACTCCCGATATCACGCTCGATATCACGACTGAATCGTTCTGCAATAATCAAGAACTGCTCTTCTATCTCTTGTTCACCCATAGAGGCAGCTCGGCGCTCACCGAGCATGTCGCTGACTAGGGCGAATTTCTTATCGAAGGTCATTCTATCAAAATTTGGAATGTACCCCCAGTTCTGCCAGCTAGGATGCCTAGTTGCCCAATACGTCTTCGTAAACTCGCGCAGTCTCACCGTACGCGGAAGGTCAAAGCGAGCCGCGAAGCGACGCACAGTTGCGTCGAGACTCTTCAACAATCCGTAGTCATCCATCTGTCGGAAATACTGCACCCAGCCGCACTCTTGGTGCTTGTGTGTGAATCCTGTTATGCGGAGATTGACTGCGCGTTCGCACCTCCTCGCCGCCTCGGCAATACTCTCAGCGCTGGGATACTCGCCTGAAACGGGGGACACTTCGCGCTTGTACTGAGTGAAGGTTCTGGCAAGCGAGGCCTCAAGCTTGTGCACGCTGGAGCGTCTCACCGAGACGGAATCCTTATCAAACACGTAGCCAAGAAAGTCGAAAGAATCGGATAAACTGCCGCCTACGCACTTCGCCGTTGTTCCAAGCGCCGGCACGTCGAGATCGTGACGGGCGAATAGGCGGCGAACCTTGCCAGCGAGCCGGTCCTGGTCCGCATCTCTGCAGAGCAGAAGGATGTCGTCGACAAATCGAAAGTAGGCGCAGCGGTTGTCCTTGGACATTGCATCATCGATCGGCTTTGCGATCATCTCGGCAAGAATGTTAGAGATCGCGATGCCCTGGGGGACTCCCCTCGAGCTCCGAGGCCGCTTCCCACCGCGATCTGGAACAGCGGGCGTTTGGATCGCTTGCTCGATCATTCGGAGCGGTTCACGCTTCCTGATCCGCCTCCGCAGGGCGGACTTTACGACAGCGTGCGGGATCGAGGGATAGAAGTCGACGACATCGAGCCGCACGAAGCTATTGAATCCCAGGTTCGAACCCAACGCTCGCTTCACGTCGTCGATTCTCTGCTGCGGAAGCACCCCTTGGCAGCCCGGGTAGAGTTCCGCTAGAAACTCAGCCAGGGCCCGGAGAACGATACGATCGCGCGCAGTCGGAACCGATATTTGGCGAGGAGGCCGCCCTGCACCCTTTGAGACGAGCAACTCGCGATACTGAGTGAACTGAAAGCTTCCAGACGCGAGCTTTCGCGACAACGAGTCACACAACTCGTCGATCTGTGGCTCGAGCATCTGAGGGGTCAATCCGTCTCGCCCCCGTGCCAGTCCCAGGGATACTCGATCCTCGAAGATCTTCTTCAGGTTCGAGGCCTCGACGCTACGCGTGTAGACCGCAGCTGGAGGATCACAGGCCACCCAAGTACCACCGAACGAAAGGCACCAGGATTAGGACTGGAACTATGAGAGTGACGTACGGCGCTAGAGAAACTACAGAGTCCCTCCAGGTTCGCCGCTTAATCATCAGCCAATCACTCTCGTTGAACCGATGAAAGTCAGCCGACGAGTGGTTCTCGGAAGCCTCCAGGGCGATTTCGTACTCCTTGTGCAGCTCCTGGAACCGCGTGAAGGAAACCTCCTCGGCTACATCGCGAAGATTCTCAGCATGATAAGCGATCTGCTGAATTCGCTTATAACTTGACTCCATCGCTCTCGACCGTACGCCATAATTGACGCTCGACACTACTAGCGACGCTACGAGGGAAAGGATCGCCAGCGCGACCATCAGACTATCGCCCTGCTTGCCATACATCTCTTTGTCCACGAGCATGCCAACCGCAGCGACCGTCGTTGCGGTTGCTAGGGCGATAAGTGAAGCGTTCCACGCATTATTCCGTCGGTTGAGTCGTTCGTAAGCTCGTAGTCGAGACTTGTAAGTCGAGTAAGCCCGACGCTCAAGACGAGATAGCGCGTTTACGATGCTGGGGAAGTGCGGTTCGGCCACTGATCTCCTTCGACCGAAAATCGTCCAGTCAACGCTCTCCCGGAGGAGAACCTCACCATCGGTGACACTGAGAACAGGATCGCTGCCCTCAACGCAAATATCAGTACTGCCCGCAGCACCACGACTGCGAGCTAGTGACCGAACCGCGAACAGCGACGTTACCACCCGCTCAGGTGACGTCCACAAGCGGGTAGCCACCGAACAGCCCAATGCACGACATTGAACATGGAGCGTCCCGCCAAACCCTTGGGTCGCGGCCCGTGAGAGTCATCTACAGCAACTGAGCTGCAGCGATGTCCCGCCTTGGTCGGGAGCCGGGCACCGTATCGTCGTGCTTAGTAGCTTTCGGTAGCTTCGCTTCCGAGGTAGCGCCAAAGAGTTCCGTCGCGGCAGCGCTGGCGCCTCGCTGCGGCGTGGACATCCTATGGAGCCAAGGTGTCGTGGTGAAGCGAGGTCATCATGAGAGTTGCCGAGCAGCGTGCGCTCCCCGTTGATCCGCGTTCGCGGGTCGATATGTCCCGACGGGTCGACATGCACAGCTGGCCGAGAGGGTGTCTCTCCCGCCCGGCCAGCCGTCTCAGAGGATCCTGATGCTCTGACAAATCCACCGTCTGTGCCCGGTCAAGTCGAATGAGGCGGCCAATCCTCGGCGCCGTCCCCCAATCCGAACTGAACTCGCGACCTCCACCGTGCCCTCGTGTGGTTGGGACGGGTGGAAGCTCAGCAACCGGGCCCCACCCCGCAACCCGCTCGGCGCCACCGGCACCGCCCGCAGATAGCGAAGCACCCGCGGCGCGACTAGGTCGATGAGCTGCTTGGCCGGGCGGCGCTGGTCGAGCACCTCCACTGCCATACCCACCGTCCGGTGCGCGTGCGCGATTGCGGCGCGGTCGAGCACGACGTCGGTGAGAGGGTCACCCGGCGGAAGCTCGGACGGAGCGTCGGCCGAGGCGCGGTGGCCGCAGGTGGGGCACGGGTCGAGGAAGTCCTCGCCGTCGAACACCACCGTGCGGACCGGGCGCAGCCCGAGCACCCGGCGAAGAGTGTCGTCCTGGGGCATCTCCTTGTGGTCGAGGGTCTGGGACATGGCGGCCTCCTGGAGAGTTCGGCAACCAGCCCGAGCAGCAGGTCAGTTCTTCTAGTTGTGGTGGGCTGGCTGCGGGGCGCGGTGCGAAGCGCCCGCCCTTGCCGTCCGCGCCCGACTCCGCCCGGCGAGGCTCGCGGGCAAGGGCGACCGCCAGGTCGTCGGCGAAGCCGATGCGCAGCACCCTTGCCCGGGAGACCGGGCGGAGTAAGCGGCCCATCACCGGAGACGCAGCCCGGGCCGAGAGGCCGGTCGTCTGCAATTGGCTCGAAACTGCACGGCACGCGTGTCGTCGCCATCGGACTTTCGGCCGCGTTCACGGCCGTGGTACTCGTCGCGGCGGCGTGCTCGAGGTCTGGCAAACGTGAACTGCCGCCTCAATCCGGCTGTTACCAACTCGCGATCCGCCCGCGGTAACGGGCCGCCCACGCACTGCGATCCGTGAAGTGACGTCGGGGGACGAAATGCACGAACGGAGACGCTCCCCCATGTCTCAGCCTTACCCGCCGCATCCCGGTCAGCCGTATTACGGTCCTCAGAACGGTCGGCCCGGTCCCTACCCGCCGCAGCCGCAGCCGCCGCAGCCGCAGCCGATGCCGCAGCAGTACGGCCAGCAGTGGGCGCCGCCGCAGCAACCACGGCCGCAGCAGTTCGGCTTCACCGGCGGCCACCAGCAGCCGCCTCAGATTCCCAGGCAGCGCAGCGCCGAGCCGACGCCGCCGAAGAAGCGGAAGAAGTGGCCGTGGATCGTCGGCGTCCTCATTCTGATTCCGATCCTCGGCTTCGCCGGCTGTACCGCTCTCGTGGGTGGCGCGGTCAAAGCTGTCGACGACGCTCGCCAGGGCGGCACCGTGAACCTGGGCGAGACCTACACCTACGCCTCCGGTATCGCCCTGTCGGCCAGCGTCCCGAAGCCGCACAACCCGAAGAACCAGTTCATCGTGGCTAAGAACGAGCAGGGCTGGGAGTCCACAGTCACCATCACCAACGGCAGCACAAGCCCATCGGCGCGTCGCTGGTGACAATGAGCGCTACCGCAAACGGCGCCCCCGCTCAGCAGTACTGGGGCGACGGCAATGGCCTGCCGACCCAGCAGATTGCGCCCGGTCAGTCCCTCGCCGTGCCGTTCCAGTTCAAGACGCCCAAGGGCACGAAGGGCTCGCTGCAGATTGCCGTGGCCGCCGAACTGAACGAGCCCGTCTTCTTCAACGGCTTGCTCGGCTGATCAGAGGCGTGACCGGCTGAAAGTTTGAGCCACTCCCGGCGCTGGTCCGTCGCACGTCGGACCAGCGTCGGAGCTTGTCGAGCGTGGCGCCGCGCGGACGACCATTCCGCAGCTGCACGCAGAGCCACGATCAGCCGAAGTCAGGACCCGCCGAAGACGATCCTCGTCCCCGGCGGAGCCGGGGTGTCCAGGTCCTCGACGACCTTGCCGTCGAGCTTGATCACCTTTCGCTCGAGGTGCGCGGCGATCCGGTCTTCCGACAGCATCGCCGCAAGGCGGGTCCGGACCGTCGGGATC
Organism: Pseudonocardia halophobica; assembly: GCF_050948485.1. Classification (NCBI taxonomy): domain Bacteria; kingdom Bacillati; phylum Actinomycetota; class Actinomycetes; order Pseudonocardiales; family Pseudonocardiaceae; genus Pseudonocardia; species Pseudonocardia halophobica. Next base: position 5,529,829 of record NZ_CP192046.1, read on the forward strand.
TCCTCAGCCTGCTCCGCGGCGCTCACGTCAGGATCAACTTCCTCGACACGGCGGCGGATGCCATCGACTGCCTCACCTCTTCAGGGCTCATCGGTTAGCTCCGATACGTCTGGCCGTTGTAGCGGCGGAGCTTCAACGCCTCCGCCGGCACGAGCTGGTCCACGAGAGTCAGGCCCGACGAGGGGTTCCGCGACGCCCACATGATGGGGAACGAGACAAGCCCGTACCAGCGCGCGTCGAGCCCGCGAAACCACGAGTGGAGCTCGCCGTTCGCGACACCGGCGACGTCGAGCACCCCGGGCTTGCTGATGTCGATGTTGCGTCGTTCCTGCGGCCCGTAGTTGCACCGCAGGTCGACATAGACGGGCTTTGCCATCCTGCGCATGGACACCGCCTCCTACTCGAACACATGTTCGGATCGTACGGCTCCGCGCCACCGCTGTCGTCTCCAGCGGCGGTACGTCACTCCCACAACGCGCAAGATCGGGCAACCTCAGGAAGGACTGCTCGGCGCGACGAAGGTGCGGATGCGCTCCTTCAGCTCGGGATCGGCGACCTCCATGGTGAAGTCACCGAGGTCGCCCGGGTCGCGGCCGTCCCGGCGGACGGCGTCGACGAGGAGCTGACGCAGCTGGGCGGCGTTGTTCGGGTCGGCCTCGGCCGAGAAGTCGGCGATGACGTAGCCGCGGCGGCGGACCACGAAGTCGAGGAGCCTCGCCGAGGCAGGAGCGGGTGGGGCAGGCTGCGCCGGCTCGACCTCGGCGACGTCCGGCTTGGGCTCCTGCGCGACGGGCACGGCCTCCGACGGGGGCGGCGTATCCGAGCGGTCGATGTCAGCGATCTCGAGGACGATCGGCCGCCCTCCGCTCTTGAGCAGGACGAGACCCCACTCCTCCACGAGCTGCAGAGCCTTGTACACGGTGCCGACGCCGACCCCGTGCGCCTTGGCCAGGGCGTTCACGGCGAGCAACTGATCGCCGGGTGCGAGCTCGCCGGCGAAGATCTGCTGGCGGATGACCGACGCGACTTTCTCGAACGGCAGGCGGGGCGCCGTCTTCGCGCGCTCGCTCGCGGACGCCGCCATCTTCGGTCGCTCCGGCAGCCGCGCCGCTATCCCCGCGGCGGCACGCTGGTCGGCCTCGGCCAGCCAGGCGCTGTAGACCCGGAGCGTGGTGATGCCGCCGCCGCTGTGGCCCAGCCGTCCGGCGACGGTCCGGACGTCCATCCCGGCCGCGATCAGCTCGGTGGCCGAGTAGTGCCGCAGGGCGTGGAAGTGCGTCTCGATCCCGAGCCGCTTCGCCATCCGCGTGTAGCGCTGCCCCACCGACGAGGGCACCAACGGCTCGCTGCTGTCCGGCGCCTGCGAGAAAACGAACGCCTGCCCGGTGAGCAGCTTGCCGACCTGCGCAGCCGCCTCCTCCGCCCGCGCCCGGTGCTCGGCCAGGACCTCGCGCGTCTCGTCGTCGATCGTGACGCGGCGCTGCTGGTGGGTCTTCGTGTCCTTCTCCACCAGGTTGCTGCGGCCGTCGGTCGCCAGGGCGCGGCGGATCTCGACCAGGCCCTGTTCGAGGTCCACGTTGCGCCACCGCAGCGCGCAGACCTCGCCCCGGCGCGCACCCGTGGTCATCGTGAACCAGACCAGTGCGCCCCAGTCGGGGTCGAGCGACGCCTCCTCGATCAGCCTCGCCGCCTCCGCCGGCGTCGGCGGCCGCGGGTCCGGCGGCTTTGGCGGCGGCGCCTCCGCCTGCGTCACTGGGCTGGTTGCGATCCAGCGCCAGCGGACGGCTTTCTTGAAGGCGGCGTTCAGGATGTGGTGGACGTGGCGGATCGTCGTGTTCGACAGCGGCTTGCACGCGTGGGGCCCACAGCGGTCGTCGCACTCGTGCGCCTGCGGGGTGCGGTGGTCGATCTGCCGGCTGCGCGGCCGGCAGTGGATGCGGCAGCGGCGGAGCTCGGCGTAGAGCGAGTCGAGCACGTCGGGGTCGACCGCGCCAGCCTTGAGTCCGCCGATGAACGGGCGGACGTGGTTCTCCAGATACCTCGTGTACATGAGGTGGGTGCTCGCGCTGACGTCGATCATCTCGAGGTAGCGGTCGAGCAGCTGGTTGACAGTGGCCGACGTCCGCGGGCTCCGGCGCTCGTCGACCTCGTTGAGCATCCGGGTGCGTGCTGCCTCGGCCTGAGCCCGGGCTCGAGGGCCGGGCTTGATGATCTCCGTCAGATAGTGGCGGCGACGGGTGACGGTGTCCCAGCCCGCGTAGACGCGCACGCGGAGACCGCCGCTGGGCAGCTCGTCGATGCTCCCGCGCGGCCGCGTCCGACCGGCCTTCTTGCTCGCCATGAGGCTGACGCTAGGAGCGTTGATGTCACGTTTGATGTCACGACACGCGACCGCTGAGCGTGTCGCGGAGGCTCCTGACCTGGTCAGGGAGGGTGGGCGCGGCAGGGATCGAACCTGCGACCGCTCGGGTGTAAACCGAGTGCTCTCCCGCTGAGCTACGCGCCCGGGACCGGGGCGGGCGACCGCCCCGGGTGCGGCCTCACAGCGCCGCGAGGGCCTTCTTCCACCCCTCCTGGTCACGGGCTTCGCCGGGCTGGTTGACCTCGGCGAAGCGGATCACACCCTCCCGGTCGACGAGGAAGGTGCCGCGGACGGCCATGCCGGCGCCCTCGTTGAACACGCCGTAGGCCTTGGCGACCTCGCCGTGCGGCCAGAAGTCCGACAGCAGCGGGAACGTGTAGTTCTCCGCGGTGGCCCACGCCTTGAGCGAGAAGGTGGGGTCGGTGGAGACCGCGAGGATCTGCACGTCGTCGTTCTGGAAGGACGAGAGGTCGTCCCGCACGGTGCAGAGCTCGCCGGTGCAGATCCCCGAGAACGCGAACGGGTAGAAGACCACCAGGACGGCCTTGTCGCCCTGGAAGGAGGACAAGGTCACCTCCTGCTTGTCCTGGTCCTTCAGCGTGAAGTCCGGGGCCTTGGTGCCCACCTCGGGTGCCATGCGTCGTTCTCCTCGAAGGCATGCGGATGCCCGCGGTACGCGGGCGACGTCGGGCCGAGCCTACTAGGCCGCACACGGCCTACGGTGGGGAGCGCGGGCGGGACGCCCGGGTCCCGGCCGGCGAGCGAACCGGGGGTACGCCATGGCCACCGTCAGCGTCCGGTACATCGTCCACGACGTCGACGCCGCGATCGACTTCTACACCACCCACCTCGGCTTCACCGAGACCATGCACCCGGCCCCGACGATGGCCATGCTGACCCGCGGGGACCTGCGGCTCGTCCTCAGCGCGCCCGGCGGGCCCGGGGGCGGCGGCCGGACGACCGACGACGGCCGCGTCCCGGAGCCGGGCGGGTGGAACCGCTTCGCGCTCGAGGTCGACGACCTGCCCGCCCTCGCCGAGGAGCTGCGCGCGGCGGGCGTGGCCTTCCGCGGCGGCCTCGTGCAGGGGGTGGGCGGCGACCAGGTGCTCGTCGAGGACCCGTCGGGGAACCCCGTCGAACTGTTCGCGCCGAAGCGGGCGGAGGCGCGCCTCGACCCGGACAGGTCCTCGGGAGACCGCTGAAGAACCCCGGCCCACTGCGCGACGCCCAGGCGGCGCCCGCGCTGCGTTGTCGGCCTTGCAGAGGCGCCCGATATGAGCTGCGGCCTCCGCCTTGCGGGGACACCACCTGACCGCCGCTTGCGACGACCGGGGTTCTTCAGCAGTCTCCTATGCGCGCTTCTTGCCCGCCTTCGGGGAGACGAGCCGGGCACCCGCCCAGTCCTCGCCGATGCTGACGTTCGACGTCTGCGCCAGACCGGCGGTGGGCGCGGCCTCCGCGATCTCGCTGGGCTCGAGATGGCCGCTCCGCCCCGTCTTCGGAGTGAGCACCCAGATCATGCCGTTCTCGGCGATCATGCCCCGGGCGTCCACGAGGGTGTCGACGAGATCGCCGTCGCCCTCCCGGAACCACAGGAGCACGACGTCGATGACCTCCTGGGCGTCCTCGTCGAGGAGCTCCTCGCCGGTGACGTCCTCGACGGCCTCGCGCACCGCGTCGTCGACGTCGGTGTCATAACCCAGTTCCTGGACGACCATGCCCGGCTCGACGCCGAGCTTGCCCGCGATGTCGGACGACCGTCCGGCATCTTCCGCGGCGACCACGCGTGCACCTCTTTCCTCGCATACGGCGGCACGACGACGCGCCGCCGAGAGTCGGTTCGGATGCGGAATCCGAACACGACCATGCGGCCCCGCGCAACCGCCGTTCCGTGATCATGCGGCGAGGGGCACGATAGGGGGTACCGCCCGGGGCTGCCGCCCGGCACGACCCCGGGGAACGCGACACACTGCACGAACACCTGTACGAGCCACCCAGGGAGACCCCTTGACCGGCCAGAGCACCACCGGCGGCGACAACCCGGCCAGCAACGGCACCGACGGCCCGCGACGCGTCCACGTCATCCGTGACGGTCTCGCGGCCCACCTCCCGGACATCGATCCCGAGGAGACCGCCGAGTGGCTCGACTCGTTCGACGCCGCGCTGGACAACGCGGGCCAGCAGCGCGCCCGCTACCTGATGCTCAGGCTGCTCCAGCGCGCCCGCGAGCGCCACGTCGGAGTCCCGTCGCTGACCAGCACGGACTACGTCAACACCATCCCCACCGACCGTGAGCCGTGGTTCCCCGGCGACGAGGACGCCGAGCGCGCCTACCGCCGGTGGATCCGCTGGAACGCGGCGATGACGGTGCACCGCGCGCAGCGGCCGGGGATCGGCGTCGGCGGGCACATCTCGTCGTACGCGTCGTCGGCGACGCTCTACGAGGTCGGCTTCAACCACTTCTTCCGTGGCAAGGACCACCCCGGCGGCGGTGACCAGGTCTACATCCAGGGCCACGCCTCCCCCGGCATCTACGCCCGCGCGTACCTCGAGGGCCGGCTGACCGAGGACCGCCTCGACGGGTTCCGCCAGGAGGTCAGCCACGGCGGCCCGGGCCGCGGCCTGCCGAGCTACCCGCACCCGCGGCTGATGCCGGACTTCTGGGAGTTCCCCACGGTCTCCATGGGCATCGGCCCGATGAACGCGATCATGCAGGCGCGGTTCAACCGCTACCTGAACGACCGCGGCATCAAGGACACCAGCCAGCAGCACGTCTGGGCCTTCCTCGGCGACGGCGAGATGGACGAGCCGGAGTCGCGCGGGATGCTGCAGGTGGCCGCGACCGATCAGCTCGACAACCTGACCTTCGTCATCAACTGCAACCTGCAGCGGCTCGACGGCCCGGTGCGCGGCAACGGGAAGATCATCCAGGAGCTGGAGGCCTTCTTCCGCGGCGCCGGCTGGAACGTCATCAAGGTCATCTGGGGCCGGGAGTGGGACGCCCTGCTCCACCAGGACCGCGACGGCGCCCTGATCAACCTGATGAACACCACGCCCGACGGCGACTACCAGACCTACAAGGCCAACGACGGCGCGTACGTCCGCGACCACTTCTTCGGCCGGGACCCGCGCACGAAGGCCATGGTCGAGCCGCTCACGGACGACCAGATCTGGGGACTCAAGCGCGGCGGCCACGACTACCGCAAGGTCCACGCGGCGTACAAGGCCGCGACCGAGCACCACGGCCAGCCGACCGTGATCCTGGCGAAGACGATCAAGGGCTACGGCCTGGGCTCGCACTTCGCCGGCCGCAACGCGACCCACCAGATGAAGAAGCTGTCCCTGGACGACCTCAAGCAGTTCCGGGACGAGCAGCGCATCCCGATCTCCGACTCGCAGCTCGAGCAGGACCCGTACCTGCCGCCGTACTACCACCCCGGCGACGACGCGCCGGAGATCCAGTACCTGAAGGAGCGCCGCCGCCTGCTGGGCGGGCCGGTGCCCTCGCGGCGCACCACCTCGAAGCCGCTGGTGCTGCCGGGCGACAAGGTCTACGACACGGTCCGGAAGGGCTCCGGCAAGCAGGAGGTCGCCACCACGATGGCGTTCGTCCGGCTGCTGCGCGAGCTCATCAAGGACAAGGAGATCGGCCCGCGCTTCGTGCCGATCATCCCGGACGAGGCCCGCACGTTCGGCATGGACTCCATGTTCCCGACGCAGAAGATCTACAACCCGCACGGGCAGCACTACACGTCCGTCGACGCGTCGCTGATGCTGGCCTACAAGGAGTCCGAGCAGGGCCAGCTGCTGCACGAGGGCATCAACGAGGCGGGCTCGGTCGGCTCGTTCACCGCGGCGGGCACCTCGTACGCCACGCACGGCGAGCCGATGATCCCGGTCTACGTCTTCTACTCGATGTTCGGGTTCCAGCGAACCGGCGACTCGATCTGGGCGGCGTCGGACCAGATGGCGCGCGGCTTCCTGGTCGGCGCCACCGCGGGCCGCACCACGCTGACCGGCGAGGGCCTGCAGCACAACGACGGGCACTCGCTGCTGCTGGCGGCGACCAACCCGGCGATCGTGTCGTACGACCCGGCCTTCAGCTTCGAGATCGCGCACATCGTCAAGGACGGGCTGCGCCGCATGGTCGGCGACGACCCGGAGAACGTCATCTACTACCTGACGGTCTACAACGAGCCGTACCCGCAGCCGGCCGAGCCGGAGGGCCTCGACACCGACGGCGTGCTCAAGGGCATCTACCGCTACCTGGGCACGAACTCCGAGAACGGGCCGCAGGTCCGCCTGCTCGCGTCCGGCGTCGCGCTGCCGTGGGCCGTCCAGGCGCGCGACATGCTGGCCGAGCAGTGGGGCGTGGGGGCCGAGGTGTGGTCGGTGACGTCGTGGGGCGAGCTGCGCCGGGACGGTGTCGAGGCCGAGCACCACAACCTCGTCCACCCCGACGCCGAGCCGCAGGTCCCGTACGTGACCCGGGCCCTGGGCGGCACGGACACCCCCGTGATCGCGTCCTCGGACTGGATGCGGGCGGTCCCCGACCAGATCCGGCAGTGGGTGCCGGCGCCGTTCGTCACCCTCGGCACGGACGGGTTCGGCCTCTCCGACACCCGTCCCGCCACGCGCCGCCACTTCGCGGTCGACGCCGAGTCCATCGTGGTCGGCGCGCTGCAGGCGTTGGCCGCGCGGGGCGAGGTCGACAAGGGCGCGCCCGCCGAGGCCGCCGCCAAGTACCGGATCGACGACCCGCAGGCCGCCGGCCCGCAGACGTCCGACTCCGGCGTCGCCTGATCGGAGGAGGGGGCCGCGGGCCGTCGCCCGGACGGCCCCCTCCGGACGATCAGGTGGCCGTTCGCGTGTTTCGGTCCCGTTCCAGGCCGAATACACAGCTCACGACCCCTCGGCAAGCGACGCGAATCACGCTAGGCTCCGCCCGACGCCGACCCTCCGACGGTGGATCGGTGTCCCGACCAGGGCGCGGACAGTAGCGGCCGGGCGGCGTTTCCCGGGGCGAGAGCCTCGAGCACGTACGAGGAGAGCAAGAATGGCAGAGGGCACCGTCAAGTGGTTCAACAGCGAGAAGGGCTACGGCTTCCTCGCTCCCGACGGTGGTGGCGCGGACGTGTTCGTGCACTACTCCGCGATCCAGGTCAACGGCTACAAGAGCCTCGACGAGGGGCAGCGCGTGTCCTTCGACATCGAGCAGGGCCAGAAGGGGCCGCAGGCCACGCAGGTGACGCCGATCGGCTGATCCACCCGTCCCGGCCGGCCGGTCGGGACGCCACCCACCAACCGGCGCACCCGTTCCGCTTTCCTCGCCCGTCTCGGCGCGAGCCCCGCACGGCACGTGTCAGCGAACGATCCGTACGTCGTCGAGGCCGGGGTGACCCTACGCGGTCACCCCGGTCGTCGACGTCCGGGGCCGGTCGGTGCGGCCGTGTGCCCTCGGACTCCGGTCCCTGGGCCCCGCGGCGGGCGGTCCACACCCCCGTGGTGGGATCAGTCCGGCCGTAGGTCACTGCCCATCGCCCAGACCAGCACCTCGGCGCCCTCCGGGCCCGCGGTGATCGTCGTGCTGCCCGCGGAGGCGGAGCGTGCGACGAGCGCGGAGCCGGCCATGGGCGCGGTCGCCCGCAGCTCGTCACCCTCGCCCAGCTCTCCGGCGGGGGTGTCCGCGCTGCCCGCGGTCAGGAAGACGTGCAAATAGGGCGACTCGGGGAGGGACCACCCCGCTCCGGCGGGGAGCCGGGCGGCGTGCAGGTCGGCGTCGGCGCGGCGCAGCGGGAGCGCGCCCGTGCCGGCCCGGCCCGACGCGACGAGGAACGGCCGCCCCGCGGCCAGCTCGTCGGCGACGTCCCGGCGGGCGAGCGCGGGCGCGCGCAACGGTCGGTCCGGGACGAGCCATGCCTGCACGAACCGCACCGGCCCGGCCTCGCCGCAGTGCTCGGCGTGCTCCACCCCGGTGCCCGCGGACAGCACCTGCACGGTTCCGGGCCGCACCACGGCCTCGTTCCCCACCGAGTCCGCGTGCGCGAGCTCGCCGGACACCACCCAGGTCACCAGGTCGACCTCGTCGTGGGCGTGGGTGTCGTAGCCCGCGCCCGGGGCGACCCTTTCGTCGTTGTGCGCGAGCAGCGCCCCGAAGAAGGTGTTGGCCGGGTCGTAGTGCGCGCCGAAGGAGAAGCCGTGCCGGGCCTCGCAGCCCGCGTGCACCGTCCGCGCCCGGTCCGCGCCGCGGCGAAGCTCCACCCGCCCGTCCCCGCCGGTCACGCCGCCGCTCACGCCGCCGATCACGAGGTCCTCCTTACGGTGCGTCCGACCCGCCCCGGCGTGCCATGCTTCCCCATATGACCCTGTCCGACGTGCGGGCGGTCTCGGCGCCCACCCTGCGCCGTCTCGAGCTGGCCACCGGCGACCTCGCCGCGGCCTGCCTGTCGGCGATGGAGGACGGCCAGCCGTGGTTCGCGCGGCTGCCCGCCGACCAGCGCGCGGGCGTCCTGCTCGTCACGCAGACCGGGGTCAGCAACTTCGTCGCCTGGCTCGGCGAACCGGACGAGACCATCCGGCTCACCGCCGAGGCCTTCCGGATCGCCCCCCGCGACCTCGCCCGGCGTCTGTCCCTGCGGCAGACCGTGGACCTGGTGCGGATCGCCACCGAGGTGTTCGAGGAGCGGCTACCGCCGCTGGCCGTCGACGAGGCCGAGTATCGGATCCTCGTCGAGGCCGTACTCCGGTTCGGCCGCGAGATCGCCTTCGCCGCCGCCACCGTCTACGCCAACGCGGCCGAGACCCGCGGCGCGTGGGACGCCCGGCAGGAGGCCCTCGTCGTCGACGGCGTGGTCCGCGGCGACGCCGACGACGCCCTGGTCTCCCGCGCGGCCGCGCTCGGCTGGGACCCGGCCGCCGCGGTCCGGGTCCTGGTGGGCAGCCCGCCCGCGGCCGACGGCGGGGACGCGGCCGAGATCCTCGGCGGGATCCGCCGGCACGCCACCCGGCTCGGCCGGTCCGTGCTGGTCGGGGTGCAGGGCAGCCGGCTGGTGCTGCTGCTGACGGAGCCGCGCGGCCGCATCGCCCCGGACGACCGGCCGCGCGACGGCGCCCACCCGATCGCCTCGCTGGTGGCGGACTTCGGGCCGGGCCCGGTCGTCGTCGGACCGCGGGCGCCGAACCTCGCGGCCGCGCACGTCTCCGCGCGGGACGCCCTCGCCGGGCTCCGGGCCGCGCCCGGCTGGCCCGCGGCGCCCCGGCCCGTCGACGCCGAGGACCTCCTCCCGGAGCGGGCGGTCTCCGGCGATCCCTCCGCGCTGCGCCTGCTCGTCGAGTCGGTGGTGGCCCCGCTGGAGGCGGCCGGCGGGGAGCTGCTGCGCACGCTGGCGGCTTACCTTGAGGGCGGCGGCGCGCTCGAGGCGTGCGCCCGCGCGTTGTTCGTGCACCCCAACACGGTCCGCTACCGGCTGCGGCGCGTGAGTGAACTCACCGGCCGCTCGCCCTCGGATCCGCGCGACGCGTTGGTGCTCCGGACCGCCCTGCTCGCGGGTCGGCTGGCGGACCCCGCAGGCCCGCCCACCCCGCCCTGACCTGGCAGAACCCTCCACACGCCGCTCGACGTCCGCGAAGGTGACCGGTCAGTAGCGTGCCGACGCTTGGAGGAAACCCACAAATCGGGGAGGGCAACGTGGTGGGTGCCGGTGTTCCGTTCCCCGGCCCCGCAGTGTTGGCTGTACCGCTGTGATCGCCTTGCTCGCGCCCGGTCAGGGGTCGCAGTCCCCCGGCATGCTCGCGCCCTGGCTCGAGGACCCCGCCGCCGCGGAGACGGTGGCGGCCTGGTCGGAGGCCACCGGACTCGACCTCGCCCGCCTCGGCACCACCGCCGACGCCCACGAGATCAAGGACACCGCGGTGACCCAGCCGCTGGTCGTCGTCAACGCGCTGCTGGCCGCGGCGCGGCTGGCCGACGCCCTCCCCGCCTCCGCGCCCACCGCGGGGCACTCGGTCGGCGAGCTCGCGGCCGCCGCCGTGGCCGGTGTGCTCACCCCCGACGAGGCCGTGCGGTTGGCCGCGATCCGCGGCGGGGCGATGGCCGACGCCTGCGCGCTGGAGCCGACGGGCATGGCCGCCGTCCTCGGCGGCGAGGAGTCCGTGGTGCTGGCCCGGCTCGAGGCGCTCGGCCTCGACCCCGCCAACCGCAACGGCGCCGGCCAGATCGTGGCCGCCGGCACGCAGGCCGCGATCGAGGAGCTGGAGAAGGAGCCGCCGGAGGGCGCCCGCCGCGCCGCGGTGCTGCCCGTCGCCGGCGCCTTCCACACCCGCTTCATGGCCCCGGCCGAGGACGCCGTCCGCGCCGCCGCGGCCGAGCTCAGCCCCGCCGACCCGACGCGCCCGCTGCTCACCAACTCGGACGGCTCGGTCGTCAAGGGTGGCGCCGCGGCGCTCGACCTGCTCGTGGCGCAGGTGACCCGCCCGGTCCGCTGGGACTCCTGCATGGCGACGCTCGGCGAACTGGGCGTGACGGCGGTGTTGGAACTGCCTCCGGCGGGCACCCTGGTGGGGTTGGCCCGCCGCGACCTCAAGGGCGTCAAGACGTTGGCGCTGAAGACCCCCGACGACCTGGAGAAGGCCGTCGCGCTCATCGAGGAGCACGCATGACGACGTTCCGGCTCCCGCCGTCCGTCCCGGGTGCGCGCATCGTCGGCCTCGGCAGCTCCCAGCCCGAGCACGTCGTGACCAACGACGACCTCGCGCAGCGGGTGGAGACCAACGACCAGTGGATCCGGGACCGGGTCGGCATCGTCGAGCGCCGGGTCGCCCAGGACGACGTGTCGCTGGTCGACATGGCGGTGGAGGCCGGCTCCCGGGCGCTGAAGGACTCCGGCCTGGCGACCGCCGACATCGACACGGTCATCGTGGCCACCTGCACCATGACCTCGCCGATCCCCAACGCCGCGGCGCAGACCGCGGACCGGATCGGGATCAGCGCGCCCGCCGCCTTCGACCTCAACGCCGCCTGCGCCGGCTTCTGCTATGGCCTGGGCTCCGCTGCCGATCTGGTCCGCTCCGGCTCGGCCCGCAACGTGCTGGTCATCGGCGCGGAGAAGCTCTCCGACTGGGTCGACTGGGACGACCGCTCGACCTGCATCATCTTCGCCGACGCGGCCGGCGCGGCCGTGGTCACCGGCGCGCGGAGCGAGGACGAGGTGGGGGTCGGGCCGGTGTCCTGGGGCTCGGCCGGGGACATGGCGAACGTGATCCGGATCCTCGAGGAGAGCACCAACAAGCTGCACCAGGAGGGCCAGACGGTCTTCCGGTGGGCCACCACCCGGATCGCCCCGGTGGCGCTCGACGCGATCGCCAAGGCCGGGCTCACCCCCGCCGACGTCGACGTGCTGGTGCCCCATCAGGCGAACCTGCGGATCGTCGAGGCCGTGGCCAAGAAGCTCCGCAAGGAGGGCGCGCGCGAGGACATGCGCGTGGCCGACGACATCGTCCACTCCGGCAACACCTCGTCCGCGTCCATCCCCATGGCGCTCGACCACATGCGCGCCGCGGGGAGGATCCGTTCCGGCGAGATCGCCCTCCTCGTAGGCTTCGGCGCGGGGTTGTCGTACGCCGGCCAGGTCGTCCGCGTCCCCTGACCGAGATCACCCGAGTTCCACCCCCACAGATGAGGAGCACGCCCGTGGCTGACACCGCCGAGATCCTGTCCGGCCTCGCCGAGATCGTCGAGGAGGTCGCCGGCATCGACACCGCCGAGGTGACCGCCGAGAAGTCCTTCGTCGACGACCTCGACATCGACTCGCTGTCCATGGTCGAGATCGCCGTGCAGGCCGAGGACAAGTTCGGCGTGAAGATCCCGGACGACCAGCTCGCCGAGCTCAAGACCGTCGGCGACGCCGTCTCGTACATCGAGAAGAACCAGTAGGTCCGGCGGTCGCCCCAGCCGCCCGCCCGCTCGCCAGAAAGGCCTTCCATGACCGACGTCGTCGTCACCGGCTACGGCGCGACGACCCCGCTCGGCGGGGACGCCGCCTCCACCTGGGACGCCCTGCTCGCCGGCAAGTCCGGCGTGGGGCACACCACCGGTGAGTGGGTGGACAAGCACGACCTGCCCGTGAAGATCTCCGCGCAGCTCGCCGTGGACCCCACCGAGGTCCTGCCCCGCGTGCAGGCCCGCCGGATGGACCGCGCCGAGCAGGTCGCGGTGGTCGCGGCGCGGGAAGCGTGGGTGCACGCGGGGCTGGCCGTCGAGAAGGGCGAGGACCCGAAGGTCGACCCGACCCGGCTGGCGGTGATCGTCGGCACCGGCATCGGTGGCGTGACCACCCTGCTGGACCAGGACGACCTGCTGGAGTCCGACGGCCTGCGCAAGGTCTCGCCGCTGGTCGTGCCGATGCTGATGCCCAACGGGCCCGCGGCGCTGATCTCGCTGGAGATCGGCGCGAAGGGTGGCGTCCACTCGCCCGCGTCCGCCTGCGCGACCGGCGCCGAGGCGATGGCCTGGGCGTGGCGACTGCTCAAGGCGGGCGAGGTCGACGTCGTGGTGGCGGGAGGCGCGGAGGCCTGCATCGCGCCGATCACCGTCGCCGGGTTCGTCCAGGCCCGCACCCTCTCGCAGCGCAACGACGCGCCGCAGGAGGCGTCCCGGCCCTTCGACACCGGGCGTGACGGGTTCGTGCTCGGCGAGGGTGCGGGCGTGCTGGTCCTCGAGCGGCGTGAGTTCGCCGAGGCCCGGGGCGCCACGGTCCACGGCACCCTGGCCGGCATCGGCCTGACCTCGGACGCCTACCACATCACGGGGCCGGACCCCGAGGGCGGCGGGCAGGGCCGGGCGATGCTCAACGCGGTCCGGACCGCGGGTCTGGAGCCCTCGGACGTCGGGCACGTGAACTGCCACGCGACGTCCACCGTGGTCGGCGACGTGGGCGAGGCGAACGCGATCAAGAAGGCGCTCGGCGACCACCCGGTGCTCACCGCGCCGAAGGCGTCCATGGGGCACCTGGTCGGCGGCGCCGGCGCGGTCGAGGGTCTGATCGCCCTGCTCTCGGTGCGGGACGGGATCATCCCGGCCACCCTGAATCTGGAGGACAAGGACCCGAAGGTGGACCTCGACGTCGTGGCGGGCGAGCCGCGGAAGATGGAGCTCACCGCGGCGGTCAACAACTCCTTCGGGTTCGGCGGGCACAACGCCAGCCTCCTGTTCACGAAGTAGGCGACGGACCTTTCCGGCTGCCTCAGTCGAGGCAGAACTCGTTCCCCTCGGGGTCGGCCATCACGAGGAAGCCCGCGCTCATCGGGGGCGCGGGCTCGGAGCGGTGCAGCCGTGTGGCCCCGAGGGCGACGAGCCGCGCGCACTCGGCCTCCAGCGCGGCCATCCGCTCCTCCCCCTGCAGCCCAGGAGCCGCCCGGACGTCCAGGTGGACGCGGTTCTTGGTGACCTTGTCCTCCGGGACCTGCTGGAAGAACACCCGCGGGCCCTGCCCCTCCGGGTCCTCGATGGCCGACCTCGAGTTGCGCTGGTCCTCCGGGACGCCGATCCGCGCCAGGAAGTCGTCCCAGGCGGCCAGCGGGTCGGCGCCCTCGGGCAGGTCGACCCCGGGCGGCCCGGGATGGACGTAGCCGAGGACCTCGCGCCAGAAGGACGACAGCGCCCGCGGGTCGTGGGCGTCGACGGTGACCTGGATGTGGCGGCTCATGGGCACACCCTGGCACCCGGCACCGACAGAATCGGACGACCGGCGCCCTAGCAGGGCCGGGAGAGCGTGCTGCCCGGCGCCCCGGCGCCGATCGCGAGCGCGGCCCCGGTCATCGGGAGGGCGCTGCGCCAGCAGATCCGCCCGACCCTGAGGTCCGCGGGGGCGTCGGCGACGTCCTGGGTGCTCGTGAAGCGCACCAGCGCCAGCACGCCGTCCGGGGCGTCCTCGATCCGGTCCACGCGGATCGTGCCGTCCTGCGTGCTGCGGACGCCCGCCAGCCAGGTCCCGGCCGGCTGCGCCGCGGCCCGATCGGAGGTGACGGTGGCCGCCCAGGCCGCGTGGTCGTGGGCGTTGATCGCGTCGAAGTAGGCCTGCAGCCGCTCGCGCACGGCGAGGTGCTGCGGGTGGGTCAGGGTGTCGAGGCTGAGCTCGACGGTCGCGGGACCGGCCCCTGTGGCCGGGACCGCAGCCGGCGCGTCCGTGGGCGCCCCCGCCTCGAACGCCCGCCCGCCGACCAGCCAGGCCGCGGCCGCCGCCGCGACCACCACCAGGGCGAGCGCCCCGGCCGTCCCCACCGCCACCGCGTTCCGCACGGGGACAGTGTGCCCCGCGCGCTGCTCCGGACGGAGCAGACGCGCGTCAGCCGACCTGGTGCAACCAGGTGACGGGTGCGCCGTCGCCCGCGAAGCGGCAGGCCTCGAGCTCGGCATCCCAGGCCTCGCCCAGGGCGTCGGAGATCCGTGCGGCGAGCATCGACGCGGGCCCGTCCGCGATGATCGTGCGGAGCTGGTCCTCGCCCAGGAGCACGTCGCCGTTGGCGCTCATCCGGCCCGTCCACAACCCCAGCCCCGGGACGTGGCAGAACCGCTGGCCGTCGACGCCCGTGCTGGGCTCCTCGGTGACCTCGAAGCGCAGCATCGGCCACGCCCGGAGGGCACCGGCGAGCGCGCCGCCGCTCCCCACGGGTCCCGTCCAACTGAACTCCGCGCGCAGCTGACCCGGTACGGCCGGCTGCGCGCTCCACTGGAGCGTCACCCGTGTACCGAGGACGCCCGAGACCGCCCACTCGACGTGCGGGCAGACCGCAGTCGGCGACGAGTGGACGTGGACCACGCCGCGTGTGCTCACTGCAGACCTCCGCTTCTGACAGACGTGGATCGTCTTCCCCTACGTCCACGGTCGTCGGCGTCGGCCGGCGTTCCGGGTCCTTCGGCCCGGACGGGATCGAACTGTGCGTGATCACTCTGCCCGATCCCGCCCGTGCGTGCCAGCACTGGACGGTGGGTGCGGCGTGTCGCACGCCGCCGGGAGTGTCGATCGACTATGGGCACCCGGGCCTCCCCGCGATCATCGCCGCACCTCTCCCCCGTCGACGAATACGTTGTCCCGCAGCTCCGCGGCACCCCGGACGCGCAGCGGGGCGGCGCCGGCGTCGCGGTGGAAGCGGTTGCCCGTGATGCGCAGGACGGCGAGCGGCGCCGCCGCCGCGTCCCGCCGCAGCGTGTACCGGCCGCCGCCCAGCTCGTTGTCGCGGACGACCACCGGGCCGCGCCGCTCGGCGTGCCGCTCTCGGTCGCCGGCGCTCTCGTGCCGGGCCGTCTCGGCCGGGTCCACCAGCACGGCGCTGCCCAGGCCGGGCCCGGTGCCGAGCCGGACCCGGTTGGCCTCGACCAGCACGTCGCCCTCCGGGGCGGCGAGGGTGATGGCGTCGACGGGGCGGTCGGGCCGCGGGGCGAAGTCGTGCAGCCAGCTGTTGCGCAGAGTGGCGCCGGGGCCGAGCCGGGCTCCGTCGGCGCGGACCGCGGTCATCTCGATGCGCTCGGCCACCCAGTCCGGGCCGTCGACGGCGACGTCGGTGAACTCGCCGGTCAGGGTGGTGTCCTCGATCCGGACCGAGCCGCCGTCGAGCGTCCGGACGCCGGCCGCGACCGTGCCGTCGCCGGTGATGCGGCTCCGCCGGACGACCACGCCGGGGGCGGCCACCACCAGGCCACCGGTGAGGTCCAGCCCGTCGAGCACGGCTCCGGGCGTGCGAATCTCGAGGGCGGCGCGGACGGGGCAGAGCCGCAGCCCGGCCGGGGTGCCGACGCTGTCCGGCGGCGGGGGCGCGTAGGGCCCCGCCTCGGCGCACACGGGGACGGGCGCGGCCGGCGGCACGGCGACCTCGCCCCCGGTGCCCGCGCCGACGGCGAGGCTGGTGGCGAGCGAGGTCGCCACGAGCCCGCCGAGCACGCCCCGGGTCGAGAGCATGCACGGAGAGTACGGGGTGAGTTACGCCGGATGGCCCAATGGTTCCGGCGTGTCCTGCGTCGTTCGGCTCAGGCGAGCGCGTAGTGCAGCACGCCCTCCTGCTCCGTCCGCGTGAGGGCGCCGCGCTCGACGAGCACCTCGAGGTGGTGCTGCGTCTCCAGGATCGCGAGCATCGCGTTCCACCGGTCGAGGTCGGCGAGCGCGTGGTTCCGCCGCGTCCACGGGAGCGCCTGCGCGACCAGGTACGGCGTGTGCCGTCCCTCGCACACGGCTGCGAGCGAGGCGTCGAGCCGGGCGCCGTGGTGCGCCAGCAGCTCGTCGACCCGCTCGTGCACCCGCCGCCCGACCGGCCCGTGCGCCGGCAGCAGCGCCGCGTCCGGCCGCTCGCGGATCAGCCGCAGGGACGTGAGGAAGGCCGACAGCGGGCTGGGCGTCGGCACCGGTTCCAGGCCGATCGACGGCGTGATCCGGGGCAGGACGTGGTCGCCGGCGAAGAGCAGGTCGTTGACCTCGTCGGCGAACACGACGTGTCCGCGCGTGTGCCCGGGCGTCTCGATCACCTCGAGGGTGCGGGACTCACCGACGACGACCTTCGACCGGTCCTCGAGGTATCCGTCCGGCAGGAGCCAGCCGTTCATGTCCCGGACGTGGTCGCGGCCGGCGCGCTCGATCGCGGCCGCGAGCTCCGGCGCCCCGGCCCGACGCAGCCGCGGCACGGAGTTCTGCGACTCCGCGTGGGCGGGATCGATCACCCGCTCCAGGTTGACCCGCTCCCCTGCCCCGATCAGCACCTCGGCCCCGAACTCGCGGCGAATGGTGATCGCCTGGGTGTAGTGGTCGCGGTGCGAGTGCGTGACGAGGAACCGGCGCACCTCACGCAGGTCGGAGCCGAGCGCCCGCATGGCCCGGTCGAGCAGCGCGCGGGACTCGTCGAGGGCCCAGCCGGCGTCGACGAGCGTCCAGCCGGGGTCGCCGCCGCGCTCGTCGGCGACGGCGTAGACGTTGACCGCGCGCAGGCCGTCGTTCGGGAGCGGGAGAGGGATCCGGTAGACGCCCTCCGCCACGCGGAACACGCCGGCGGCGGTCCAGTCGGCGCCGGAGAGGCTCGGGTCGTCGTCGGTGACGGTCGGAGCTACCACCCGCCGGATACTAGTCGAACGATCGTTCATTTCTCACCGGACGAAGGTGTCGGGTTCCGCACCTTGCGTCCCGCCGGTCATCCGCCCCCGCCCGTAGAACTCGTCGAACGTGGTGAGGATGAGGTCGAGGGGAAGGTCGGTGAAGACGCCGCGGTGGTGCACGTACTCCATGTAGCGGCTGCCGTCGCCGGAGAACTCGTGCATGAGGGCGTCCGAGCGGCCGTCGAACGGGATGGGCGAGACGCCGAAGCGGGCGCACAGCTCGGCGTTGAACGCCGGGGTGGCCTTCACCCAGCGGCCCTCGACGTGCAGGTCGGTGTAGCCATGGAAGACGAAGACGTCCGAGCCCATCCGCTCCCGCAGCCGCGGCGTGGTGAGGTGGTTGCGGACGTCGGCGAACCCCAGCCGGGCCGGGATCCCACGGGCCCGGGCCGCGGCCGTCAGCAGGACCGCCTTCGGCACGCACCAGTTGCTCGGCGCCGTGGCCACCGCACTGGCCCGGTAGTCGGCGGGATCGGTCGAGAGGTGGTGCGGGTCGTACCAGATCTCGTCGCGCACGGCCTCGAACAGCCGCGACGCCACCTCGACGGGATCGGTCGCCGCGCCGGCGGCGCGTGCGGCGAAGGCGCGGACCTCGGGCGAGTCGGAGTCGACGAAGCCCGCGGGGGCGAGGTGTTCGGGGAGGGCGGGATCCGGGAGGGTGGCATCGGCACTGGCGCTCACCCGTCGCAGCGTAGGCGCTCGCCGCGCGTGACGACGCACCGTGAGCACACTGCGTCGATCACCGGTGACGATCCGTCGCAGAACGCACTGTTTCCACTCGTTCGGGACAGCCGGAACCACCCGGACGGTGACGCTGGGTCGTCTAGGGTTCCCGCACAGGAACACCACAGGTGAGCGCGTCGGGCCCGGACGAGGGTCGGGCGCCGACAGGGCGGAGGGGCGCACGGCATGGCTACAGGGGATCGGGACCACCCGGACGTGATCGGCGCTCCGTTCCTCACCGTGGCCGAGGTGGCGGAGCGGATGCGCGTGTCCAAGATGACCGTCTACCGCCTCGTACACAGCGGCGAGCTGCCCGCGGTGCGCTTCGGCCGGTCCTTCCGCGTGCAGAAGGGCGCGGTGGAGGAGCTGATCGCCGCGGCGCGGTACGAAGCGGGCTGAGCCGGGCTCAGCGCTCGCGGCCTCGCGGCTTCAACGGGGTCGGAGGCAGCTCGGGCGCGGCGAGGGGCAGGCCCTCGTACCCGGGGACGGCGCCGAAGCGGTGGTCGGCGCCCCCGGCGATCTCCGCCTGCCACCCCGCCCGGGCCGCGGCGACCTCCTCGCCGCTGCGCCCCACGAAGTTCCACCACATCACCAGCTGTTCGGCGAACGGCGCGCCCCCGAGCAGCAGGAACCGGCTCTCCGGCTCGGCCCGCAGCGGGACCTCCCGACGTCCGGTGCCCAGGTAGAGCAGGGTGCCGGGGGCCACGACACGGCCGTCGACCTCCGGAGCGCCGGACACGGTGAGCACCGCGTGCTCGAAGTCCGGCTCCAGCGGCAGCACGGTGGCCGCACCGGCCGCGAGCCGGACGTCGACCCCCAGGATCGGGCTGTGCACCCGGCCCGGCGAACGCGCCCCGCCGAGCTCCCCGAGCAGGACGGTGGCGCGCAGGCCCCGCGTGGTGACCTGCGGCAGGTCGGCGTGGTGCTCGAAGCGCGGCGCGACCGTGCGCTCCTCCCCCGGCAGCGCGACCCAGAGCTGGGCGCCGTGCAGCAGCGGCGAGTGCGGGTCCGGGGACTGCTCGGAGTGCGCGATGCCGCGGCCCGCGGTCATCAGCCCGAGCTCGCCGGGCCGGATCAGCACGTCGCTGCCCAGGGAGTCCCGGTGGTGCACCTCGCCCGCGAGCAGCCAGCTCACCGTCTGCAGCCCGATGTGCGGGTGCGGCGCCACCTGCATGCCGGGCTCGGCCGCGATCTCGTCCGGCCCGTAGTGGTCGACGAAGCACCAGGCCCCGACCATCCGCCGGCCCAGGCTGGGCAGCAGCCGGCGGACCTCGGTGCTCTCCCCCAGCTGCACCCGCCGCGGCTCCAGCAGCTCGCTCACCGGCCCGCCGGTCGCCCGCGACTCGCACACCGTGACCCGCGGATCGGTCGTCACGTCGGACATACGACCACCCCCGACGTGACGATACGGGCACGCACCGACATGCCCGCGTCATACCGGCCTGACAGACTCTCCGCGATGCGACGCGACGTGACCGCCCGGCTGCAGCTGACCGTCTCCGAACCCGCGCTGATGGCGCTGCAGATCGCCGTCGCCGGCGGCGCGACCTCCGAGCGGCTCACCCTCACGCTCGACGACACCGTCCTCGACCCGCCGCGGGAGCTCGACGCCGGGCACGGCGGGCGCACGCACGTGCTCGACTGCGCGCCCGGCGAACTGGTCGTGGAGTACGTGGCGCAGGTCGAGGGGCGGCAGGAGATGCCGGCGCCGCCGCTGTCCCCGGAGATGGACCGGCTGCTCGCCATGCGACCCAGCCGGTACTGCCCGTCGGACCGGCTGCTGGCCACCGCGAGCCGGGAGTTCGGCTCGGTCGAGGGGGCCGAGGCGCGGATCGCCGCCGTGACGGGGTGGGTGCGGGACCGGCTCGCCTACGTCGGCGGGTCGAGCAAGCCGACGGACGACGCCGTCGACACCCTCCTCCTCGGCGAGGGGGTGTGCCGGGACTACGCCCACCTCGTCGTCACGCTGCTGCGGGCGCTCGACGTGCCCGCCCGGCTCGTCGCCGTCTACGCGCCGGGGCTGTTCCCGATGGACTTCCACGCCGTCGTCGAGGCGTGGACGGGGACGAGGTGGGTGGTGGTCGATGCCACCGGTCTCGCCCCGCGGGAGTCGATGCTGCGGATCCACACCGGGCGCGACGCCGCCGACACCGCCTTCCTGACCACCCACCACGGCGTCGTCGAGCTGACGTCGATGCAGGTCATGGCGGTGGTCGACGAGCTGCCGAAGGAGGAATCCGGCGCGGTGATGGAGCTGGGGTGAGAGTGGGTCGGCGGCTCGGGTGGTCGGTGGTCGGGGGCTGACGGCGGCGGGGCACGGGGTGGTTGCTGGGCGCGGTGATCGCTTGTGTGGTGCGGTGGTGGTTGTCCTGGCCGCCGTAGGCGCACGGGATTGGTGATCATGGGCGGCGCCGGGGCCCGTGTAGGGGTCGCGTCGTCGGCTGCGGGCCGGCCCGCCCTGGCTGCGGGCCCCCGCATGATCGCCGGTGCGGTGCAGTGGTGGCTGTCCCGACCGCCGCAGGCGCACCGCAACGATGCTCATAGCGGGCGCGGGCTGTGCACTGGTCGCGTCGTCGGTTGTGGGCCGGCCGGCCTGGTTGCAAGCCCGGTATGAGCGTCGGTGTCGTGCGTCGGTGGCAGGCTTGACCACCACAGGCGCAGCGGTCCGGTGATCATGGCGGCGTCGGGTCGTGCACTGGTCGCGGTGCCAGCTGCGGTACCGCCCTGGGATGCGGACCCCGCATGATCGCCGGTGTGGTGCGCTGGTGGCTGTTCGGACCGCCGTAGGCGCACTGACTCGGTGATCATGGCTAGTGTGGACTGTGCGCTGCTCGCGTCATGGGCTGCAGGGCCGCCGGCAAGGCTGCGGGCCGGCTCGATCGCCGGTGGGGTGCGTCGGGGGCTGTTCTGACCGCGGCAGGTGCACTGGATTGGTGATCACGGCCGGAGCGGGCTGTGCGCTGCTCGCGTCATCGGCTGCGGAGCCGCGGCTCGGCTTCCCTTCCGAAACCCCCGCAGGCGAGTTGCACGCCGCCGCGCTGCGCGCCGCCGTCCACTGGCGACGCCGGATCGACGACCCGCTGCTCGATCCCTCGGCGCGACGGGCCCTTCGCGCGGCGGTCCGCAGCTGCGAGGGCGTGGTGGCGGGCGTCAGAATCCGTGCGTCGTGATCGCCGCCGGTCCGTCGCCGCGCAGCGCCTCGAACACCACCCGCTCGTGCGGGACGACGGGATCGGGCAGGGCGTCGAGCGGGAACCAGCCGAGATCCGCGGCCTTGGCGCTCTCGACCAGCCGCGGCATGCCCGCCCAGCGGTGGCAGGTGAAGAAGAAGTCGACGCGCTCGTCGATCGGGTCGCCCGTGGCCTCGGTGCGATGCATCGCGGTCACCGGACGCAGGTCGGCGGGCGCGATCTCGACACCCAGCTCCTCCCGGGCCTCCCGCACCGCCGCCTCCAGCACGGACTCGCCCTTCTCGACGTGCCCGGCCGCGGCGGTCGCCCAGAAGCCGTCGCGGAAGCCGGTGTTCTGCCGGAGCTGCAGAAGGATCTCGTTCGGCTCACGGCGCAGCACGACGTAGGCGGCGGGCACGAGCTGGTAACGCGGACTCACGCCCTCACCGTAGGCCGCCGCACCCACGCCCCGAGATCCACGGTTCGGCAGGGCAACGCCCGGGAATCGGACGTTCCGCTGCCCGGATGCGGATCCTGACGCGCACGAGGCCACCCGAACGGCGCTGCACACCGCGGGGCAACACGGCGGTAATGCCGCGCGCCTAGCGTCACGCCGAACGCGAGACCGCGGGAGGTGACGCCATGGCCGGAACGGCCCGCCCACGCATTCGGTCGACCGGCGGCCGCCTCGGGGCGGTGCCGCCGCGCGACGCCGACCTGCGCTTCCGCATCGTCCACGGCTACCGGCGGGCCTTCCGCGTCGCCGGGTCGGGTCCGGCCGTCGTGCTGATCCACGGGATCGGCGACAGCTCTACGACGTGGGAGACCGTCATCCCGGCCCTCGCGCGGCACCACCTGGTGATCGCGCCCGACCTGCTCGGCCACGGTCGCTCGGACAAACCGCGGGCCGACTACTCGGTCGCCGCCTACGCCAACGGCGTCCGCGACCTGCTCGGCGTGCTCGGGATCCGTCGCGCCACGCTCGTCGGGCACTCGCTGGGCGGCGGCGTCGCGATGCAGTTCGCCTACCAGTTCCCCGACCGCACCGAGCGGCTCGTGCTGGTCGGCAGCGGCGGCGCCGGCCCCGAGGTCAACCCGGTGCTGCGGGCGATGACGCTGCCGGGCGCGACGGCCGCCCTGCACGCGTTGCGCCTGCCGACCATGCGGTGGCAGGTGGGTGCGGTCGTCGAGGCCCTGCGGGTGCTCGGCACGGGGCTCGGCCGCGACGGGCCCGACATGCTCCGGGTGGTCGACGCCCTGCCCGACGGGACCTCCCGCGCGGCGTTCATCCGGACCCTGCGCGCGGTCGTGGACTGGCGCGGCCAGGTCGTGACGATGCTCGACCGCTGCTACCTCACCCGCGGCATGCCGACGCTGCTGGTGTGGGGCGGACGCGACGCGATCGTGCCGGTCGAGCACGGGCACCGTGCCCACGAGGCGATGCCCGGCAGTCGGCTGGAGATCTTCCCCGATGCCGGGCACTTCCCCTTCCACACCGACCCGCATCGCTTCGTCGGCCTGCTCGAGGAGTTCCTCTCGGGCACCGAACCCGCCCGCTGGAGCCCGGAGCAGTGGCGTCAGCTCCTGCGCGCCACCCCGAACGCCGTCGCCTCCGTCGAACCCTCCGCCCAACGCTCCGCCACCTGACCCGCGTTCCGCTGGAACGTGGGCGGCCCCGCTCCCGGAGTGCGGGAGCGGGGCCGTCCGTCAGCGGGGACTCAGCTGCAGCCGCTGGTCGAGCCGCAGCCCTCGCAGAGGTAGCAGGAGCCCGCGGGCCGCATCTTGGTGCCACAGGTGAGGCAGAGCGGCGCGTCCGCCGCCTTGCCCAGCCGCAGCTCGAGCAGCTCGGTGGAGCTCCCGACCTCGACCGGCGCCGGGTCCACACCGGCCGGCTCGGTCGACGGCGGGGTGGTGTCCACGCTGGAGCGGACGGCATCGAGGTCCACATCGGTGTCGATCGGGCCCGAGCCGTAGTCCTGCTCCACCTGCGACGCGCGCTCCGCCGCGGAGAAGATGCCCAGCTGGGCGCGCTTCTCGTAGGGCAGGTAGTCGAGCGCCAGACGGCGGAACAGGTAGTCCAGCACCGAGGTGGCGATCCGGACGTCCGGGTCGTCCGTCATACCCGCCGGCTCGAAGCGCAGGTTGGAGAACTTCGAGACGTAGAACTCCAGCGGGATGCCGTACTGGAGGCCGACCGAGATCGACATGGAGAAGGCGTCCATGACGCCGGCCAGGGTCGAGCCCTGCTTGCCGAGCTTGACGAAGATCTCGCCCAGCCCGTCGTCCGGGTAGGAGCCGGCGGTCAGGTAGCCCTCGGCCCCGGCGACCGTGAAGGACACGGTCTGGCTCGGGCGCTTCTTCGGCAGGCGCTTGCGCACCGGCCGCTGCTCGACGACGACCTGCGGCTCGGCCTCGGCCTTCTCGATCTCCGAGGAGGACCTCGCCTTCTTGCCCGCGGAGAGCGGCTGGCCGACCTTGCAGTTGTCGCGGTAGATCGCGAGCGCCTTGAGGCCGAGCCGCCAGCCCTCGAGGTAGATCTTCTCGACGTCGTCGATGGTCGCGGCCTCGGGCATGTTGACCGTCTTGGAGATCGCGCCGGAGAGGAACGGCTGGACCGCCGCCATCATCCGGACGTGGCCCATCGGCGCGATGGAGCGCTCGCCCATGGCGCAGTCGAAGACCTCGTAGTGCTCCGGGCGCAGGCCCGGCGCGTCGACGACGTGCCCGTGCTCGGCGACGTACTCGACGATCGCCTCGGCCTGCTCGGCCTGGTAGCCGAGCTGGTCGAGCGCCCGGCGCACGGTCTGGTTGACGATCTGCATGGAGCCGCCGCCGACCAGCTTCTTGAACTTGACCAGCGCCAGGTCCGGCTCGATGCCGGTCGTGTCGCAGTCCATCATCAGGCCGATGGTGCCGGTCGGGGCCAGCACGGAGGCCTGGGCGTTGCGCCAGCCGTTCTTCTCGCCGGAGGCCAGCGCCTCCTTCCACGTGATCGTGGCCAGCTTCTGGATCGCGGTGCTGGCCGGGAAGGTGCGGTAGCCGTCGTTGGCCGCGGCGTGCTTGCGCATGACGCGCTGGTGCGACTCGGCGTTGCGGGCGTAGCCCTCGTACGGGCCGACGACGCCGGCGAGCTCGGCGGAGCGCTTGTAGGCCGCGCCGGTCATCAGCGACGTGATCGAGGCGGCGAGCGAGCGGCCACCCTCGGAGTCGTACGCGTGGCCGGTGGCCATGAGCAGCGCGCCGAGGTTGGCGTAGCCGATGCCGAGCTGGCGGAACTTGCGCGTGGTGTCCGCGATCGGCTCCGTCGGGAAGTCCGCGAAGCAGATCGAGATGTCCATCGCGGTGATGATCAGCTCGACGGCCTTGGCGAAGCGCGGGGCGTCGAACCGGCCGTCCCCGCCCAGGAACTTGAGCAGGTTCAGCGAGGCCAGGTTGCAGCTGGAGTTGTCGAGGTGCATGTACTCCGAGCACGGGTTCGACGCGCTGATCCGGCCCGACTCGGGGCAGGTGTGCCAGTCGTTGATCGTGTCGTCGTACTGGAGACCCGGGTCGGCGCACTCCCAGGCGGCCTGGGCGATGCCGCGGAACAGCGTGCGGGCGTCCGTGCGCTCGATGATCTCGCCGGTGGTGCGGGAGCGCAGGCCGAAGTCGGTGCCGCCCTCGACCGCGTGCATGAACTCGTCCGTGACGCGGACGGAGTTGTTGGCGTTCTGGTACTGCACCGACGTGATGTCGGAGCCGCCCAGGTCCATGTCGAAGCCCGCGTCGCGCAGGACGCGGATCTTCGCCTCCTCCTTGGCCTTGGTCTGGACGAACTCCTCGATGTCGGGGTGGTCGACGTCGAGCACGACCATCTTCGCGGCCCGGCGGGTGGCGCCGCCCGACTTGATGGTGCCGGCGGAGGCGTCGGCGCCGCGCATGAAGGAGACCGGGCCGGAGGCGGTGCCACCGGAGGACAGCAGCTCCTTCGACGAGCGGATGCGGGAGAGGTTGAGGCCGGCACCGGAGCCGCCCTTGAAGATCAGGCCCTCCTCCCGGTACCAGTTCAGGATCGACTCCATGGTGTCGTCGACCGCGAGGATGAAGCAGGCGCTGACCTGCTGCGGAGACGCCGTGCCGACGTTGAACCACACCGGCGAGTTGAAGCTGAACACCTGGTGGAGCAGCATCCAGGTGAGCTCCTGGGCGAAGATCTCGGCGTCCTCGTCCGTCGCGAAGTACCCGTGCTCGACGCCCGCGCGGTGGTAGGAGCCGACGACCCGGTCGATCAGCGTGCGCAGGCTGGACTCGCGCTGCGGGGAGCCGACGGCGCCGCGGAAGTACTTGCTGGTCACGATGTTGGTCGCGTTGATCGACCAGAAGTCGGGGAACTCGACGCCCCGCTGCTCGAAGTTGATGCTGCCGTCGCGCCAGTTGGTCATGACGACGTCGCGGCGCTCCCAGGTCACCTCGTCGTACGGGTGCACCCCGGGAGTCGTGTGGAGCCGCTCGACGGTCAGGCCGCGCCTGACGCCCTTCCCGGCCTTCGCGGCCCGGGTCCGACCCGTTCCCCCCGCAGAGCCCTTGGCACCGGACGTGCTCGCGGCGCTTCCGGCGGACTCCGCCCCGACGGTCTCCGTCATGCTCTCCCTCATTCGCATCCGACCATGTGCTGCACCCTCCGCCGGCTGGGGCGACGGGGGGTGTCCTGCCTGCGAGATCGGGGTCGGCTCGACTTCCGTAGTCCGGGTCGGCCCCACTGGTCCCTCGAGACCCCTATCCGGCCGGCCCCGCACCCCGTCCGGCCCGGTCCCGCCGGTCGGCTGCTTCCCCGGCAGCCGCCCTGCGCAGATCGGCGATCTCCTTCTCGAAGTCCTCGATGGACGAGAAGGAGCGGTACACGCTCGCGAAGCGCAGGTACGCCACCTCGTCGAGCTCCTTCAGCGGACCGAGGATCGCCAGCCCCACCTCGTGGCTGGGGATCTCCGCGGTCCCGCCCGCCCGGACGGCCTCCTCGACGCGGTGCGCGAGCTTCTGCAACGCGTCCTCGTCGACCGGCCGACCCTGGCAGGCCCGGCGCACGCCGCTCACGACCTTGTCGCGGCTGAACGGCTCCGTGACGCCGCTGCGCTTCAGCACCGCGAGCACCGGCTCCTCGACGGTGGTGAAGCGCTTCCCACAGGCCTGGCAGGAGCGGCGGCGACGCGTCGCCGCGCCCTCGTCGACCTCGCGGGAGTCGATCACCTTGCAGTCCGTGTGACGGCAGAACGGGCACCGCATGCGGACCTCCCCCGACTCGACCGCGCCCGGCGGTCCGGACTGCGCCGAACCCAACCTGTAGGCGAACGACACGGATGTAACCACAACATCTAGGGGTCGCGCCATCTCCGTGCGGCGGGTCGTGCGGACTTCCCCCGATCGGGAAGGAACCTCTCACGAACGCCGCGGGCGACCCGTCCCCGGGTGCCCCGGTGGCCGCGTGGCGACACCCCGTGACGGCCCGCAGGTCACACCTGGTTCCCGCGCCGCCGCCGACCGGCCGATCGCCCGGCACGCGGGCCCGGGACCGTTCGCCGCATCGGCGACACGCCGGTGAACTGCGGGGAACGCGACGCCCGCTCCGACCCGGCGTGTCGGACCCACCGGCGTGTCGGTGGACTTGGCACTCACCGTGCCCGGCGGGAGACCCACGCCACTCACAGGACCGATCACGTGCCCCACCCGCTCCAGGCGCGCCTCCACAGCGGACACCGTGACGGCAGCGCCCGAAAAGGACGGCTCAGCGCGCCTTCCGCCCCGACCGCCCGCGCAGGGCGGCGGCTCATCGCGCGACGAGGTCGGCGAGCAGCCCGAGCACGACGACGACCGTGGCCGAGGCCAGCGCCACCGCGACGACGGCGAGCGCGCGGTCGACCACGCCGGTGCGTGCCTCGCCGGCCAGGCGGCGGGCGCCCCCGGTCCGCTCGTAGCGCGAGAGCCGGGAGAGGCGGGGACGCGGCGCCGGGACGCAGCGCGAGTCGGCCAGGGCGGGCCGGGGGCGGGCGACGGGCCGGCAGCCCGGCACGACCGCGGGACCGTCGAGGGGGCGGACCAGCCGCGCCCGGGCACCGGACGCGTAGGCACCGACGACCCGCTCGGGCACCCGCTCGGGCGCCGCACCGGGGCGACTCCGGACGGCGTGGGCGCGCCCCACCCCGTCGCGACCCGCGGGGCCCGATCGGCCCTGCGGACGCGCGCGGCTCTGCGGGCGAGCGCCCGGACGCAGGTCGGCCCGCCGCTCGGCCGGGACACCGCCCCACGTGCCCGGCGCCTCGACCGGAACCTCGGACGGCTCCTCGACCGCCGCCGACGGACCGTCCGCCCCGACCGGCGACACACCGGCCCGCGACACCCCGGTTCGCGACGCCCCCGCGAGCACTGCACTCCTGGGATCCATGACGACCTCCCACCCCCGCGCCGACCCACCCGAGCCGGATGCCCGGACCACCGGTCGAACGCGTGTGCGATTCCTATCAACCACCACCGACAAAAACCGGTGCCCGCCGTGACCGGGGTCACGACGCCGGGAACACCGGCCGCCCCGTCAGACCGGGACGCGCAGCACGAGCCCGGCGGGCAGCGGCGCCGGGTCGACCGGGAGGGCGTTGTCCGCCGCGATCCGCTCGACGACGGCGCCGGTCCCGGCCGACGTGACGGCGGGAACGGTCCGGCGCGCGACGTCCCACACCGACTCCCCCGGCTCGACCGTCACGGCCGCGGTGCCCGAGGGCACGGCCGACCGGGCCTGCGCCTCGCCCGCGGCACCGGCCAGGAGCCCGAGGCCGACGACGACCGCGGCGGAGGCCAGCGCGAGGACGGCGGCCGCCACGGCACGCCGGAGCCGGTACCGGGCCGGGGACACCGCACCGGGCAGCACCCGCACGGTCGCCCGGACCGCGCCCGGCACCGGGCGCACGTCCCCAGGAGCCGGCGCCGCGGCACGCAGCCGACCTGCCCGGTCCGCCACGGTGGAACCGCTCGCGACGACCGAGAAGCCGCGGACCCGAGGACGGGTGCGTGCCGAGGGCGCGAGCCCCCGCGCCCGCCCGGCGCCGGTCGCCGGCACCGCAACGCGGGCACGACGGGAGCTGCGCGCGGGTCGGACGGGGTGCGGCCCGCGGGCCGCACCCGCCTCGCGCTCCCCGCCCACGGTCGACACGGCGCTCCCCCGCCGGGGCGCCGCGGCGGCCCGGCTCGCCCGCGCGCCCGGCCGGTCGAGCCGGTCCCCGCGGCGGCGCACGTCCTCGACCACCGCGGGCGACACGCCGAGGCCTCCGCCGGTCCGTGCGCCCACGCCCACGTGGCCGCCAGGCCCCTCCACGGTGTGGTCCCCGCCGCCCTCCGCGATCCCCGCGCCGTTCACGGCCGACCCCTTCCGCCTCGTCCGCGCCGCTCAGCGGCCGGAACTCGCACACATGTTCGATTCGAACGTCTGTGCGACGTTCTACCATCACGACGACTCCTCGTCACGGGTCCGCGCCGACACGATCGGCGTGTCGTTCGAACATGTGTTTGGCGTTCGGCCGGATCCGGGCTACCGTCCGATCCCGACGGCCCGGGCGGGACCCGCCGGACGGGCCGTCCGGGTCCCGACCGGCACCGGCCCGCCCGGCGCCCCGGTACGGCTCCCGGGGAGTACGGCCCGGCGGAACGGGCACGACGACCGGGGCGTCCGGCGCCGAGGGGCACGGACGGTCCGGATCCGGGCAGCGGGCCGGTCCCGCGGCCGGGACGGGCCCGACGACGCGGACGGCGCACGAGACAGGCACACGAGGAGGCGGCAGGCAGATGGCACGGGACGAGTCCGGCGGAGCCGGCGAGACCGGCCGGGAGCCCGGACAGGTGCGCGCCTTCCCGGACCCGCCGGCGGACCCGGTGGGCCTCACCCCCCGGCAGCGCAAGGTGCTCGAGGTGATCCGGGACTGGGTGGAGCGGTTCGGCTACCCGCCGAGCGTCCGGGAGATCGGCGACGCGGTGGGGCTGACCTCCACCTCGTCGGTGCACCACCAGCTCCGGACGTTGGAGCGCAAGGGGTACCTGCGGCGGGACCCCAACCGGACCCGCGCGGTCGACGTGCGCAGCCCGGAGGAGGACTCCGAGGGCTCGGAGGCCGCCGAGGTCCGCGCCGAGCGGCCGGCGCCGGCGTTCGTGCCACTGCTCGGCAACATCGCGGCCGGTGGCCCGATCCTGGCCGAGCAGGCGGTGGAGAGCGTGTTCCCGCTGCCGCGCGAGATCGTCGGCGAGGGCACGCTCTTCCTGCTCAACGTCAAGGGCGACTCGATGGTCGAGGCCGCCATCACGGACGGCGACTGGGTCGTGGTGCGCCAGCAGCCCGTGGCCGAGCAGGGCGAGATCGTCGCCGCCATGATCGACGGCGAGGCCACGGTCAAGACCTTCAAGCGCACGGACGGCCAGGTCTGGCTGATGCCGGCCAACCCGGCCTACGAGCCGATCGACGGCAACGAGGCGACCATCCTCGGCCGCGTCGTCGCGGTGCTCCGCCGGCTCTGAGGTCCCGGCCCCCGGTCAGCGGTCCGGGGGCGGCACCACGATCACGGGATAGCGGGCGGTGCGCACCAGCACGCCCGCGACCCCGCCGAGCAGCAGCCGCTTCATGAGCGGGTACCCGCGCGACCCGACGACGAGGACGTCGGTGCGTTCGGGCAGGTCGGCCAGGGTGTCGGCGACCGAGGGGCCGATCACGACGTCGTAGAGCGCGTCGATCTCCGCCGGCGCCTGCGCGAGCCCCTTCTGCGCGGTCTCGGTCGCGGCGGGCACCTCCTCCTCGCCGCCCGCGACCACCACGAACCGCAGCGCGGCCCCGGTCCGGCCGGCCAGGTGCACGGCCAGGACCGCCGCACGGTCGGCCTCCGGGGTGCCGTCGTAGGCGACCGTGACGACGGTGATCCCCTTCGCGGCGGTGTGCCGATAACCCCGCGGCGCGATCCCGACGGGGCAGCGTGCCGAGGGCAGCAGTCGCTGGACCGTGCCGCCGGGCGCGAGCCGGCCGAGCAGGCCCCCGCCCGTCGACCCGACGACCAGCACCGCGGCCCCGACCTCCTCGGCGTGGTCGGCGAGCACCCCCGCCGCGGGGCCCGGCCCGAGCGGGGCGAACTCCGGCTCGGAGGGCCCGGTCGAGCCGATGAGCTCCCGTGCCCGGCCGAACCGCCGGCGGGCGACCTCCTCGATCTTCTCCCGCCACCGCGGGTCGCGGGCCATCGCCGAGTAGCCGATCCCGTCCGTCGGGTAGACGGTGGCGACGACGTTGGTCAGCCCCGTCAACCGCGCCAGCTGCGCCCCGAGGACCAGGGCGTCGTGACCGCCCGGCGTGTCCTCGTAGGCGGTCACGATCGGCACTGCGGCACCCCTCCTCCCGGCGTGATCAGCGTAGGCGGAGCGGGGCCCGCCGAGGGCCCTCCGGGAGCACCCTTAACGGGCTCGTCACACGCGGGAGCGCCGCCGCCCGTGCAGGGCCATCGCGGCGGCGGCCAGCCCCAGCACGAGGACCGCGACCCCGACCCCGACCGCCGCGGGCAACCAGTCGGGGGCGGGCTCCGGCGGGGTCGCCGGGGGCGGCGGCGCGGCCGTGGGCTCCGCGGGTGCGGCGGCGAGCGTGGCCCCGACAGCACCGGGCACCGCGCGGAGCCGGCCACGGTCCGGGCCGCGGGTCTCGGAGCCGGACAGCAGGGTGCCGTCGGGGAGGAACGCGAGCGCCTCCCCCTGGGGCTCGTCGGGCAGCGGGACCTGCAGCGGTGTGCCCTGCAGTGCCGCGACGAGGTCGCCGGAGGGCGGGACGCGGTAGAGCCAGGCGTCGGTGTAGGTCCGCAGGCCGACGACCTCGCGGCCCGCGCTCGTTCCCCCGCCCGTCACGGTGAAGGCGCCGAGGGCGCCGATCGGGCCGCCCCGGGTCTCGGAGCGGGGGAAACCGACCGACCCGGCGCGCATCAGCGGCGTGGGTCCGGGCTCGGCGAGCGGGCCGGTGGGCCGGTAGACGCCGGCGGTGCCGCCGACCTCCTTGGTGACGATCACGGGCACCCCGTCGGCGCCGATCAGGAGGGACTCGGCGTCGTGCGGGCCGTCCGGGTAGGTCAGCCGATGCAGCCGCGGTGCGCCGTCGGGCGACAGCACGAGGAGGGCCACGGTGTCCCGGACCCGGTCGTTGTCGCCGGTGTCGGCCACCCAGAACGCGCCGTCCGGCCCGATCGCGAGGTCCTCGGCGTCGTACGGGTCCAGGGCCGCGGTCCGGGTCTCGACGACCGCGCAGGTGTCCGGGTCGAGCCGGTACAGCGCGACCCGGCTGCCGCCGTCGCTCATGGCCCAGACGCCGCCGTCGGCGGCGACGGCCAGCCCGGAGAGCTCGACGAGGCGCCGGTCGGTGACCGGGCAGCGGTCCTCGGGCCCGGCCTGCGCCGCGCTCGCCGGCACGGCGAGCAGCAGCGTGAGCAGCAGGACGGCGCCGAGGACCCCGGCGCGCTCAGCCGCGCGCAGCGACGCGCGCCCCGACCTCGGCACGCGCGCCCTCGCGGGCGGTCCCGTTCGCACCCCGCGAGCCTGCCGCGTCGCCCTCGGCGGGGGCCGACCCGGTCCCCCCGACCGCGAACGGCACGGCCGCGACGGCGAGTTCGGGCCCGACCCGGACGTGCAGCCGCGTGCCCTCCGGCGTGTGCTCGGAGGCGAGCACCTCGCCGTCCGAGTGCAGCCGCGCGACCAGCCCGCCCTCGGTGTAGGGCACCAGCAGCTCGAGGTCGACCTCGGGGCGCGGGAGCCGCTCGGCGATGCAGGCCTTGAGCCGCGCCACCCCGTCGCCCCGGTGGGCCGAGACGAACACGGCATCGGGCAGCAGGTGCCGCAGCCGGGCGAGCGCGAGGTCGCCGGCGGCGTCGGTCTTGTTGACGACGAGCAGCTCCGGGGGCATGGTCCCGCCCTGCTCCTCGCCGATCTCCACCAGGACCTTGCGCACCGCGGCGATCTGGTCCTCGGGCAGCGAATCCGAGGCGTCGACCACGTGGACCAGCAGGTCGGCCTGGCCGGCCTCCTCCAGGGTGGAGCGGAACGCCTCGACGAGCTGGTGCGGCAGGTGCCGCACGAACCCGACGGTGTCGGTGAGCGTGTAGGTGCGCCCGTCCGGCGTCTCCGCGCGGCGGGTCGTGGGGTCCAGGGTGGCGAACAGCGCGTCCTCGACCAGGACACCCGCGTCCGTCAGCGCGTTGAGCAGCGAGGACTTGCCGGCGTTGGTGTAGCCGACGATCGCGACGCTCGGCACGTCGTTGCGGCGGCGGGCGCCGCGCTGGGTGTCCCGCACCCGGCTCATCGCGGCGATCTCGCGGCGCAGCTTGGACATGCGGTGGCGGATGCGTCGGCGGTCCAGCTCGATCTTGGTCTCGCCGGGACCGCGGCCGCCGATACCCACACCGCCGGCGGCGCGGCCACCGACCTGCCGGGACAGCGCCTCACCCCAGCCGCGCAGCCGCGGCAGGAGGTAGGACAGCTGGGCCAGCTCGACCTGCGCCTTGCCGTCCCGCGAGCGGGCGTGCTGGGCGAAGATGTCGAGGATCAGGGCGGTCCGGTCGATCACCTTGACCTTGAGCTTGTCCTCCAGCTGGCGCAGCTGGCCGGGCGAGAGCTCGCCGTCGCAGATCACGGTGTCGGCGCCGGCGGCCTGCACGGCGACGGACAGCTCGTCGACCTTGCCGGAACCGATGAAGGTGGCGGGGTCGGGCTTGCTCCGCCGCTGCACCAGGCCGTCCATGACCTGGGAGCCGGCGGTCTCGGCGAGCCGGGCCAGCTCGACGAGCGAGGCGTTGGCCTGCTCGGAAGTGCCCTCGGTCCAGACCCCGACGAGCACCACCCGCTCGAGCCGCAGCTGCCGGTACTCGACCTCGGTGATGTCGGTGAGTTCGGTCGACAGACCCGCGACCCGCCGGAGCGAGGATCGTTCCTCCAGCTCCATCTCGCCCCGCGAAGGGTCGAGAGCATCGTCGGCAGGCGTGTAGCGCAGGGGGGATTCAGTCATCGTGAGGTCGAGTGTCCCACGTTTCGGGTCGCCGTGTCGGACCGTTTCCCGCGCGTCACCCGGCGGTCTCCCACCACGATCGATCCAGTTCACCGTGCGCGACCAGGACCGCCGGACCGTGCAGGACGGTCGACGCCCCGCCCTCGCGGACCGTGACCTCCAGCCGGCCGCCGGGGGTGTCGACGGGCAGCCGGCCCTCGGCGCGCCCGGCTGCGCGCAGCGAGGCCACGACGGCCGCCACCGTGCCGGTGCCACAGGACCGCGTCTCCCCCACCCCGCGCTCGTGCACGCGCATCGCGACCGGCTCGTCGCCGCGTGCGGGCGCGACGAACTCGACGTTGGCCCCGTTCGGGAACAGCGCCTCGTCCCGCCCCGGCGGCACGGTCAGGTCCAGCCCGGCGAGGTCGGTGTCGGTGACGCAGGCGAGGTGCGGGTTCCCGACGTCGACCGCCACGCCCGGGAACTCCCGGCCGCCGACCGTCGCGACGCTCTCGGGGCCGACCAGCGCCCGGCCCATCTCGACGGCGACCCAGTCCCCCTCGAACGAGACGGCCTTGACGCCCGCCCGCGTGCCCAGCGGCAGCTCCCCGCTGCGGAACCAGCCCGCGTGCTGCAGGTAGCGCGCGAAGACGCGGACGCCGTTGCCGCACATCTCGGCGATCGACCCGTCGGCGTTGCGGTAGTCCATGAACCACTCGGGGCCGTCGACGCCCAGCGCGGCGGAGCGGACCACGCGCAGCACCCCGTCCGCCCCGAGCCCGCGCCGCCGGTCGCACAGCGCGGCGACCCGCTCCGGCGTGAGGTCGAGGGCGCCGTCGGGGTCCGGCAGCACGACGAAGTCGTTCTGCGTGCCGTGGCCCTTGCTGAACGGGATGCCGTCGCTCACGGGACCAGCCTACGAGCCAGCGCCGACAGTTCCGGATCCGCGCCGTCGAGCCAGTGGATGCGGGGGTCGCGGCGGAACCACGAGCGCTGCCGGCGCACGAACCGGCGGGTGGCGCGCACCGTCTCCTCCGCGGCCGTCGCCAGGTCGTACTCGCCGTCCAGCGCCGCGACGACCTGCTGGTAGCCCAGCGCCCGCGACGCCGTCCGGCCCTCCCGCAGACCCTTCTCCAGCAGCCCCCGGGTCTCCTCGACCAGCCCGGCGGCCATCATCAGGTCGACGCGGCGGGCGACCCGCTCGTCGAGCTCCGCGGTGTCCCGGTCGACCCCGATCAGCACGGCGTCGTAGCGGGGCGTGCGCTGCCCCGGGAGCGTGGCCCGGAAGGGGCGCCCGGTCAGCTCGATGACCTCCAGCGCCCGGACGATCCGGCGGCCGTTGCTCGGGAGGACGCTCTGCGCGGCGGTGGGGTCGACCTCGGCCAGCCTGCGGTGCAGCGCCGGCGCCCCGACGGCGGCCAGCTCGGCCTCCCACCGGCCGCGGACCGCCGGGTCGGTGCCCGGGAACTCCAGCTCGTCGACCACCGCCTGGACGTACAGCCCCGAGCCGCCGACCAGCACCGGCGTGCGGCCGGCGGCCAGCAGCGCCTCGATCGTGGCGCGCGCCTCCCGCTGGTAGACGGCCACCGACGCGGTCTCGGTGAGGTCCAGGACGTCGAGCTGGTGGTGCGGGATCCCGCGGCGCTCGGCCACGGACAGCTTGGCGGTGCCGATGTCGAGGCCGCGGTAGAGCTGCATCGCGTCGGCGTTGACGACCTCGCCGCCCAGCGCCTCGGCCAGGTCCAGCCCGAGGTCGGACTTGCCCGTCGCGGTCGGCCCGACGACGGCCACGAGCCTCGTCATACCGGCGTCCAGACCGCCACGTGGTAGGCCACGCCGTAGGGAGCGGCGGAGTACAGCAGCTCGCCGCGCCAGTCCCGGTCCTCGGCGGCCCCGGCGAGCACCTGCCAGGGGGCGCGCCCGGCCGCCCACAGCTCCGCCGCGAGCCCCGGGTCGAGGGCGGCCAGGGGTGCGGGGTCGCCGTGCTCCAGGGCCTTCGCGACGCCGGCGTCGAAGGGCCCGGCCCGCTCGTCGAGGTGACCGGGGGCCTTCTCGGTGTGGGTGGCCGCGCCGTCGCCGACGATCAGCAGCCCGACGGGGCCGTCGGCGGCGTCGGCCTCGGCGGCGAGCTCGCGGCCGAGCTGGAGGCAGTCGGCGGTGGGGGTGTCCTCGGGGACGAGCTCGCCGCGGATGCGCGGCTCCCGTCCGGTCCCGCCGGCGGCCCACCCGGCGACGAGCATCGGCAGCGGGAGCTCCGGGTCCGGTGCGCCGGCGCCGGGCCCGAGGGCGACCCGGACGTCCCTGCCGAACCCGGCGAACGTCCCGGCGGTCGCAGGCGGGACGGTCCGACGGCCGCCGCGGTCGGCGCCCACGGCGATCCAGTCCACGGCCGCTCCCGCGAGCCGGGCCGCGGCCGAGCGCACCGCCACGCGCAGCTCCGCGGTCTCGCCCGCCGCCCCCGCGGCCAGTTCCGGGACGAGGAGCGGGGGGTGCGGGAGCACGACGACCAGCGACAGCACGCGACCGACAGTAGTGCGGCCCCGGCGACCGCGCCGCCGCCCTCCGGTCACCCTTCGTGGCCGATCGGGGCCGGAGAGTCGCATCGACGGCGACTCGGCGCGCTTAGGCGGCCGCCCACGGTCTCGTCCGGGTCGCGGCGGTTCCGTGCGCCCGCTCGACCTGTTTGAATTCCGCCGACCGGTGGTCGCGCGTCCGCGACCGGCCGGTTCGTGCACGGCCCCGGCGTTCCACGGCGGGGCGCCCGTCCCTCGGGGCGGGCCCGAACGAGGGAGGACGACGGTGTCGGACGAGCACACGGACGAGACGCAGCGGGAGGGTCTGCCCGGCACCGCCGCGAGCGCGCCCGCTCCGGACACCCCCGACACGCCCCCGGCGGCGACGGAACCGGCGGACGAGAAGACCGAGCAGCCGGCGGCACAGTCTGCGGCCGACCCCGCCTCGTCCGCGCCGGACGCACCGCAGGCCGCGACGCCGGACGAGGCCACACCGCCCGCGACGCCGGACGAGCCGACACCGTCCACGGCGCCGGGCGAGCCGACACCGTCCACGGCGGCGCACGAGCCCGCACCGCCCGCGGCGCAGCCCGCCGCGCCGAAGCCCGCTCCTCCCAGACCCGCTCCCCCGAAGCCCGGTCCGCCCAGGCCCGGCCCGCCGCCCGGCGCCCGTCCGGGACCGCGACCCGGCCCGCCCCCGGGAGCAGGTCACAGCCGTCCGGCCCAGCCCGCTCCCGTGGCCCGGCCCGCCGCCCCGCCGGTCGAGCCCTCGCCCGTCGCGACGGCGTCGGAGAACCCGTCGCGCTGGGGCCGGGTCGACGAGGAGGGCGCCGTCTTCGTCCGCACCGCCGACGGCGAGCGTCGCGTCGGCTCCTGGCAGGCCGGCGCCCCGGACGAGGGCCTGGCCCACTTCGCCCGCCGCTTCGACGACCTGCTCGCCGAGGCCGAGCTGCTCGTGTCCCGGCTCGCCACCGGCGGCGGGGACCCGAAGCACGCGCTGACCAGCGCCAAGGCCCTACGCGAGGGGCTCGACGAGGCGGCCGTGGTCGGTGATCTCGACGGGCTGCACAAGCGCCTCGACGAGCTCGTCGGGATGGCCGAGGACGCGGTCGCCGCCGCCCGCACGGCCCGGGACGAGCAGCGGCACGCCGCGATCGCCCGCAAGGAGGCGCTGGTCGCCGAGGCCGAGACCATGGCCTCCGAGTCCACGCAGTGGAAGCAGGCGGGCGACCGCTACAAGGCGATCCTCGACGAGTGGCGCACCATCAAGGGCATCGACCGCAAGACGGACGAGGCCCTCTGGAAGCGCTTCTCCCGCGCCCGCGAGGCCTTCAACCGGCGCCGTGGCTCGCACTTCGCCGACCTGGACCGCCAGCGCGCCGGGGCCAAGGCGCGCAAGGAGGAGCTGGTCGCCGAGGCCGAGGCCCTCTCGGAGTCCGACGACTGGGGCCCCACCGCCGCCCGCTACCGCGACCTCATGGCGGAGTGGAAGGCGGCCGGTCGCGCCCAGAAAGACGCCGACGACGCCCTCTGGCACCGCTTCCGCAGCGCACAGGACACCTTCTTCTCGCGCCGCTCGTCCGTCTTCGCCGAGCGGGACTCCGAGTTCGCGGCCAACGCCGACGCCAAGCGTTCGCTGCTCGACGAGGCCGAGAAGATCGACACCTCGGATCCCGACGCCGCCCGGCTCGCGCTGCGCCACGTCCAGGAGCGCTGGGAGGAGATCGGCAAGGTCCCGCGCGAGGACATGCGGCCGCTGGAGCAGCGGCTGCGGGCCGTCGAGGAGGCCGTCCGCGAGGCGGCCGACCGGCAGTGGCGCCGCACCGACCCCGAGGCCGAGGCCCGCGTCGCCCAGTTCCGCGACCGCGTCGCCCAGTTCGAGGCCCAGGCCGAGAAGGCCCGCGCCGCCGGCGACAAGCGCCGGGCCGAGCAGGCGGAGTCGCAGGCCGCGCAGTGGCGGGAGTGGCTGGAGACCGCGGAGCAGTCCGTCCAGGACCGCTGATCCGGCTGAACTCCGGACCGTGATCCACGTCCGGGCAGCGCGACGATCGATTTCCGACGTTTCGCTGCCCGGCCGTGGATCTCGGCTTCACGCAAGCCGTGTGGTGGCTGGGGCTGCTGGACCGTCCGCCCGTGATCGTGCCGGTGACGGTGCCCCGCCGCCGGGCGCCCACGCCGGCGCCGGGAATCCACGTGCGCCGGCGCGACCTACTGGGTGCGGGCGCTGCCGTTCGGTGCTGGACGCTGGACCTGGCGTTCCCGAGGCGCGGCTCGCGACCGAGTTCGACGGCTGGGGGACGTGGATCTTCGAGAGGTCAGCGGCGCTGGAGGGAGATGCGGGCCCAGGTGAAGGTCAGCAGCACCACCCCGAGCACCGCGAGGATCAGACCGGGGCCGGGGCCCTCGACGCCCTCGGGGGCGACGGTCTGCCGGCTCCACACCGCCCACACGCCGTTGACCACGGAGATTCCGCAGCCGACGGCGGAGATCCAGGCCAGCGCCCAGTACCGCGTGGTCAGCGCGAGTGTGGAGGTGACGATCCCGAACGCGGTGAGGGTGAAGGTGAACAGCCGGGGCAGGGGCCCGGCCGACTGCGCACCGACCAGCAGCTGCCAGCCCGTGGCGCCCTCGATCCAGGGCAGCAGCAGCGCCCCGACGACGGCCAGGGTGCCGACCGCGGCGACCAGCGCGGCCGCGCCCGGGTCGATCTTCCGCTCCACCCGCCGGGCCACCCCGGCGAGCTCGGTCTCCAGGGCCGACAAGGTCGGGTCCGGGTCGCGGTCCCACGGCGCCCGGTCGCCGCCCGGTCCCTGCCGGTCCCCGCCGGAGGTGCGCTCGTCGCTCATCGTCCGCTCCGTCCGTCCCTCGCTCACGATCCCTGCACCCCGCAGCCGGCCGCGACCGGCTCGGCGGCGGGCTTCCCGAAGCCCGGCAGGCCCAGCCCGGTGGGCGCGCCGCCCGGCCGCTGCCCCGCCTCGTGCGCGTCCCCGGCGCGGGTGCGGCGGTGACCCAGCACCCCGTCGTCGGCGACGAGGTGGTGCGGCGCGCCGTACCCGATCCGCACGGTGACGAGGTCGCCGGGCCGGATCCCGTCCCGACCGGGCGCGAAATGCACCAGCCGGCCGTCCCGGGCCCGCCCGCTCATCCGCCGGGTGGCGCCGTCCTTGCGGCCCTCGCCCGTGCTCACCAGCACCTCGACCTCGCGGCCCTCGAGCGCGCGGTTCTCCTCCCAGGAGATCTGCTCCTGCAGGGCCACCAGCCGCTCGTACCGCTCCTGGACGACGGCCTTGGGCAGCTGGTCCGGGAGCTCGGCCGCCGGGGTGCCCGGGCGCGGCGAGTACTGGAACGTGAAGGCCTGCGCGAACCGGGCCCGGCGCACCACGTCGAGGGTCTGCGCGAAGTCCTCCTCGGTCTCCCCCGGGAACCCGACGATGATGTCCGTGGACACCGCGGCGTCGGGGATCGACGCCCGCACCGCGTCGAGGATCCCGAGGAAGCGCTCCGATCGGTACGAGCGCCTCATGGCCCGCAGCACCCGGTCCGAACCGGACTGCAGCGGCATGTGCAGCTGCGGGCAGACGTTGGGCGTCTCGGCCATGGCGGCGATGACGTCCGACGTGAAGTCCCGCGGGTGCGGCGAGGTGAACCGCACACGCTCGAGCCCCTCGACGGTGCCGCAGGAGCGCAGCAGCTTCGCGAACGCGCCGCGGTCGCCGAACTCCGAGCCGTACGCGTTGACGTTCTGGCCCAGCAGGGTCACCTCGAGCACGCCGTCCGCGGCGAGCGCCTCGACCTCCGCGAGGATGTCCCCGGGCCGGCGGTCGCGCTCCTTGCCACGCAGCGACGGGACGATGCAGAAGGTGCAGGTGTTGTTGCAGCCCACCGAGATCGAGACCCAGCCGGCGTAGGCGGACTCGCGGCGCGCGGGCAGCGTCGACGGGAAGACCTCGAGGGACTCGAGGATCTCCACCTCGGCCGCGCGGTTGTGCCGGGCGCGCTCGAGGAGCGCGGGCAGCGACCCGACGTTGTGGGTGCCGAACACGACGTCGACCCACGGGGCCCTCTTCGTGATCGTGTCGCGGTCCTTCTGCGCGAGGCAGCCGCCGACGGCGATCTGCATGTCCGGGTTGGCCGTCTTGGCCGGGCGCAGGTGGCCGAGGTTGCCGTAGAGCTTGTTGTCCGCGTTCTCGCGCACGGCGCAGGTGTTGAACACGACCACGTCGGCCTGCGCCGGGTCCTCGGCGCGCGCATACCCCGCGGACTCCAGCAGACCGGCCATCCGCTCGGAGTCGTGCACGTTCATCTGGCACCCGTAGGTGCGGATGGTGTAGCTGCGGGTCACCCCACGAGGGTATGCCTCGCGGGCGACGGCACGGGCCCCGGGGACGACAGCACCGGCCCGGGACGACAGGGCGGCCGCCGGTCCGGCACGATGCGGCGATGGAGCCCGGACCGAGGCTGGACCGCCGCTCCGCCCTGCGCGTGCTGGCGGCACTCGCCGTGCTCCCCGGCCTGGCCGCCTGCGGCGCCGACTTCTCCGGGCGGCGGCTGTCGATCGCGGCGGGGGTCGCCTCGGGCGTCTACTTCCGGCTCGCCGGCACGCTCGCCGAGGTCTGGCGGGAGCACCTCGGCCTGGGCGCCGCCCCGACCGTCCTGACGACGGCGGGTTCCGTGGACAACCTCGACCGGCTGGCCGGCGGCACCGTCGACGTCGCGTTCAGCCAGGTCGACACGGCGGCCGAACGGCTCGCCGGCCTCGCGCCCGGCGATCCCCGCGCCCCGCGCGCCCTCGCCCGGATCTACGACGACGCCCTGCACGTCGTGGTGCGGCGCGACTCGCCGGCCCGGCGGGTCGCGGACCTGCGCGGACGCGCCGTGTCGATCGGGCCGCCGACCTCGGGCTACTACGCCGCGTCCCGCCGGCTGCTGGAGAGCGCGGGCGTGGACCCGGACCGCGACGTCGAGGCCCGCCAGCTCGGCCTGTCGGACTCCACCGCGGCGCTGCGCGACGGGACGATCGAGGCCTTCTTCTGGTTCGGGGGCGTGCCGACCGCGGGCGTCTCCGACCTCGCGTCGACCACACCGATCCGGTTGCTGAACCTGACCGACGTGCTCGAGGCCGTCCGGGCGCGCTACCCCGTGTACTCGTCGGGCACCGTGCCGGCCTCCGCCTACGACATCGGCGAACCGGTGGCCACCCTGCTCGTGCGGAACCTGCTGCTGGTCCCCGCCGCGCTCGACGACGACCTGGCCGGCGCCCTCGTGGGCACGATCTTCGCCGAGCAACCCCGGCTGGCCGCCACCAGCCCGGCCGCGCTGACCATCGACGCCCGCGCCGCCATCGGCACCCAGCCGGTGCCGCTGCATCCCGGGGCGGAGCGCTTCTACCGCGAGGCCAAGGGCGCGTGACGTCGGCGACCAGCCTGTAAAGGGCAGGCAAAGTTCGTCCCAAACAAGGCTATGCTCTCTTCACCCGGGCGGCACCGCCCGCCGACAGAGGAGCCGCCCGTGCCGCGCCCCCGCGTTCCCCGCTGCGTCCGAGTCGCCGTCGCCGCGCTCGCCGCGGTCGCCGTCGCCGCCCCGCTGACCGCCTGCGGGAGCTCCCCGGACCTGACGATCTACTCGGGCCGCAACGAGCAGCTCGTGGGCGGGCTGCTCGAGAAGCTGGAGGAGCGGGTCGGCGGGACCGTCGAGGTGCGCTACGGCGGGAGCGCCGAGCTCGCCGCCCAGCTGCTGGAGGAGGGCGCCGGCACCGAGGCGGACGTGTTCTTCTCCCAGGACGCGGGCGCCCTCGGCGCGCTCGACGACGCGAACCGCCTGGAGCCGCTGCCGCCGGCGGCCCTCGACGCCGTCCCGGCGGCCTACC
This sequence comes from Pseudonocardia halophobica, assembly GCF_050948485.1. Taxonomy (NCBI): domain Bacteria; kingdom Bacillati; phylum Actinomycetota; class Actinomycetes; order Pseudonocardiales; family Pseudonocardiaceae; genus Pseudonocardia; species Pseudonocardia halophobica. The sequence continues at coordinate 5,571,606 of NZ_CP192046.1, forward strand.
GCGCGGACGACGGCAGCTGGGTCGCGACCTCGGCCCGCTCCCGCGTGCTGTTCTACGACCCGCGGCAGGTCTCCGAGGCGGACCTCCCCGCCACGCTCGACGCCGTGACCGACCCGCGGTGGCGCGGGAAGATCGGCTACGCGCCGACCAACGCCTCCTGGCAGGCGTTCGTGACCGGGGTCCGGGTGCTGCGCGGCGAGGAGGGCGCCCGTGCCTGGCTGCAGGCCTTCGCGGCGAACCAGCCGGTCAGGTTCGACAACAACATCCAGATCCTCGACGCCGTGAACGCCGGGCAGATCGCCCTCGGCCTGTCCAACCACTACTACTGGTACGAGCGCGTGGCCGAGGTGGGCGAGCAGGCCGTCCCGGCCCGCGTCCACTACGTCCCGGGCGGCGACCCGCTCGGCCTGGTCAACGTGGCCGGTGCCGGGGTGGTCGCCGGGACCGCGCAGCAGGAGATGGCCCGCCGCGCCGTCGAGTTCCTGGTCTCCCCCGAGGCCCAGCAGTACTTCGCCGACGAGACGGCCGAGTACCCGGTCCGCGCGGGGGTCACGTCCACCCGGCACCCGCTGCGGCCGCTCGACCAGCTGCAGCCGCCGGACATCGACCTGTCCGACCTCGCGTCGCTGCAGCAGTCGCTCACGCTGCTGCAGGAGACCGGTCTGGCGTGACCGCGCCCCCGTCGACGCGGTCCCCCGCCCGGGCGGGGGCCGCGCCCCGGGCCCTGCTCGCCGCCGCCGCGGTCACCGGCGCGCTGGCCTGCGTCCCGCTGCTCTACCTGGGCGTCCGCGTCCTGGAGGCGGGTCCCGGCACGGTCGCCGGGATCCTGGCCCGGCCGCGGACCGGCGAGCTGCTGACCCGCAGCGTCCTGCTCGCGGGCTCGGTCACGGCGGCCTGCCTCGTCCTCGGCTGCGGGCTGGCCTGGCTGGTGGCCCGCACCGACCTGCCCGGCCGCCGGGTGTGGGCCGCGGTCCTGGCGCTGCCGCTGGCCGTCCCGTCGTACGTCGCCGGGTTCACCTGGATCGCCGAGTGGCCTGGGCTGGCGGGCTTCCCGGGCGCGTTCCTGGTGCTGACCCTGGTCAGCTACCCGTACGTGCTGCTGCCGGTCGCCGCCGCGCTGCTGGTGTCCGACGGCGGGCTGGAGGAGGTCGCCCGCTCACTCGGCCGCGGCCCGGGCCGGGTCCTGCTGTCGGTCACGCTGCGCCGGGTCCGCCCGACGGCGGCGGCCGCGGGCCTGCTCGTCGCGCTCTACGTGCTCAGCGACTTCGGCGCGGTCTCGCTGATGCGCTACGAGACCTTCACGCTCGGCATCTACACGAGCTACCGGGCCACCTTCGACCGCACGCCGGCGGCGGTGCTCGGCTGCGTCCTCGTGGTTCTCGCGGCGCTGCTGACCTGGGGCGAGTACCGCGCCCGCGGGCGCGCCGCCGGATGGGTCGGCCGCGGCACCCCGCGCCCGCCGGTGCCGGTGCGGCTGGGGGCCTGGCGGCCGGTCGCGCTGCTGGCGGTGGTGGCCGTCGCCGCCGCCGCCCTCGGGGTGCCCGCGGTGAGCCTGGTGCGCTGGACCGTGGCGGGCACGTCGGCCGGGGTCGACTGGCCCGCGCTCGGGAGCGCCGCGGTCGCGACCCTGCAGGTCGCCGGGCTCGGCGCGGCCCTGACCACCCTGCTCGCGCTGCCGGTGGCGATCCTCGCCGCCCGGCACCGTGGCCGCGTGGTCACCGCCGTCGAGACCGCGGCCTACGCCGGGCACGCGCTGCCCGGCGTGACGATCGGGCTCGCCCTGGTCTTCGTCGGGATCCGGCTGGTCCCGGGGATCTACCAGGAGCTGCCGCTACTGGTCGTCGGGTACGCCGTGCTGTTCCTTCCGCTGGCGGTCGGGGCCGTCCGCACCGCGGTCGCGGCCGCGCCCGTGGGTCACGAGGAGGTCGCCCGCTCGCTCGGCTGCGGCCGGGCGGCGGCGTTCGCGCGCGTCACCCTCCCCCGGGCGCTGCCCGGCACGGTCGCCGGCGCGGCGCTCGTGTTCCTCACCGTGGTCAAGGAGCTGCCGGTGACCCTGATGCTGCGGCCGACCGGGACGGACACCCTCGCGGTGCAGCTGTGGAGCCACACCGGGGCGGGCGCGTTCGCGGCCGCGGCCCCGTATGCCGTGGTGCTCGTGCTGGTCTCGGCCGTCCCGGCCGCGCTGCTCGACCGGGCGGTGCACCGGTGAGCGCCGGGCTCGCGGTCGCGGGCGTGCGCGCGGGCCATCCCGGCGTTCCCGTCCTGCACGGGGTGGATCTGACGGTGCCCGCGGGCGCGCTGGTGGCGGTGCTCGGCGGCTCCGGCAGCGGCAAGACGACGCTGCTGCGCTGCGTGGCCGGCTTCCACCCGCTCGATGCCGGCGAGATCCGGCTCGGGGACCGCGTCGTCGCCGGGCCGGGCGTCGAGGTCCCGCCGGAGCGCCGTCGGGTCGGCCTGGTCCCCCAGGACGGCTCGCTGTTCGCGCACCTGTCGGTGGCCGCGAACGTCGGGTTCGGGCTCGACCGGGCCGCCCGCCGCGGCCCCCGGGTGCGCGAGCTGCTGGACCTGGTCGGGCTCGCCGACCTCGCCGACCGCATGCCGCAGGAGCTCTCCGGCGGCCAGCAGCAGCGGGTCGCGCTGGCCCGGGCACTCGCCCCGGACCCCGCCCTGGTGCTGCTCGACGAGCCCTTCAGCGCCCTCGACGCCGGGCTGCGGGCCGAGGTCCGCGAGCAGGTCCGCGCCGCGCTGCGGGCGGCCGGCACCACCGCGGTCCTGGTCACACACGACCAGCAGGAGGCGCTCGGCGTCGCCGACCTCGTCGCGCTGCTGCGCGACGGCCGGATCGTCCAGGTCGCTCCGCCGCGGGAGATCTACGGCACGCCGGCCGACGTCGGCGTGGGCACGTTCCTGGGCGAAGCGGTGGTCCTGCCGGCGGTCGCCCGCGGCGGCTGTGCGGAGACCGTGCTGGGCGCGCTCCCGGTGGCGGCCGCGGACGGCCCCGGCCGGCTCCTGGTCCGGCCCGAGCAGCTGAGGCTACGCCCCGGCGGGCCGGCGCGCGTCCGGGAGGTGATCTTCCACGGGCACGACGCGACCGTGCTCGTCGAGCTCGGCGGTACCACGCTGCGCTGCCGCACGGCCGAACCGGAGACCCCGGAGCCGGGCAGCGAGGTGAGCCTGCAGGTCCGCGGACCGGTGCGCTTCTACCCGGACTGACGCGGCCGCCCGGCCGAGGACCTCCTGCACGGCGACGCCGACGACCAGGCAAGCGAGCACGACGACGGCCGTGGGCAGCCCGGTCAGCGCCGACATGACCGCGTAGTGGGTCAGGTAGATCGCCAGCGACGCCCCCGCGAGCAGCCCGCACAGCCGCACGAGCGGCCGCGGCACCGGCAGCGTGGGCACCAGCAGCAGCGCCGTGCCGACGGCGACCACGGCCGCCCGGTGCGGCTCGTGGGCGAACATCATCGGCACGGCGACGGCGAGTCCGGCGAGCACCGCGGCGCGCTGCCACGCGGTCGCGGCGCGCTGCGCGGCCCAGCCCAGCGCGAACAGCCAGATCACGGTGTGCACGCTCATCTGGCGCAGGGAGAAGGCGTTGGCGCCGTCGTCGACGAACTGGCCGAGCAACCCGGCGAGGTACACGGCCGCGGGCAGGGCGAACGGCAGGCTCCGGTCGAGCGCCCGCACCGCGGGGACCGCGAACAGCAGCGCCATCAGCAGCAGGATCTGCGGCAGCGTCTCGACGAACCAGTACCCCCACGCCTCCGGGTCGATCACGTAGTTGAGCAGCAGCGCGTTGTACCAGTCGACGTCGTCGGCGACGGTCGCGCGCCAGGCCACCCACAGCGCGCTCGGCACGGCGATCCGGGCGGCGGTGCGCAGGATCGTCCGCGACGGCCGGGGTGGGGCCAGGGCGAACCGCGCGAACGCCCAGCCCGCCGCGGCCAGCAGCACGTGGGAGCCGCCCAGCAGCCGGAACAGCCCCACGTGCGAGCCCACGATCAGCACGATCGCCGCGACCCGCAGGACGACCGGGGTCTCCACCGGCAGCCACCGCCGCGGCGCGCGACCGGGCCCGGCGAGCGCGACGAGCTCCGCCACCGTGCGTTCGGGCCAGTCCGGCGGCAGCGCACCGACCGCGCGTTGCAGCCGCAGCGCCGTCTGAACGTACCGCAGCGAGTCGCCACCGAGCCCCACGAAGGTGTCCGCGTCGGTGATCGTGCGGCCCGGGAACACCGCCGCGAAGGCCCGGCGCACCGGATCCGGGCCCGCGGGCGGCTGCTGCGGGGCGGCCGAGGCGGCGACCGCGGCGAGGTCGACCTTGCCGGTGGGCAGGCGCGGGATCGCGTCGACCTCGGCGACCCGGACGGCGGTCGGCGGCAGCCCGAGCCCCTCCGCGAGCAGGTCGGCCACCGCGGTCGCGTCGCCGCCGCGTACCACGGCGACGGCCAGGCCGGTGTCGTCGCCCGTCGCCGCGGCCACCACGCCCGCCGCCGCGAGGATCCGCTCGACCTCGTCGAGGTCCACCCGCAGCCCGAACGGCTTGACGAACCGCGCCGCGCGTCCGGTGATCTCGAGCAGGCCGTCGGGCCGCAGCCTGGCACGGTCGCCCGTCTCGAGCCGGTCGACGGTCCGGCCGAGGGCGAGATCGGCGCCGCTGCGCGCGTAGCCGAGCATGACGTTCTCGCCGCGGTAGACCAGGTCGCCCACGCCGTCCGGGTCCGGTCGCTCGATGCTGAAGGTGCCGCCGGGCACGGCCACCCCGACCGCCGACGGCGCCGTCGCCGCCCGCTCCGGCGGCAGGTAGGCCATCCGGGCCGTGGCCTCGGTCTGGCCGTACATGACGTAGAGCGCCCACCCGCGCTCCGCCCCGAGCGCCGCGTACCGCTCGACCGCGGCCGGCTCCCACCGCCCGCCCGCCTGCGTGACGTAGCGCAGCGACGGGAGCGCGCGGTCGGCGAAGCCCGTCGCGTCGAGCAGGTCGAACGTGTACGGGACGCCGTGCAGGCTGGTCAGGCCGAGCTCCGCGAACTCGGTCCAGAAGGCGGGCTCGGCGACCGACCGGCTCGGCAGCACCACGGTCGCGCCGCGCGCGAGGTTGCTGTTCACGACGGAGAGGCCGTAGCAGTACTGCAGCGGCAGGGTGAGCGGTGCCCGGTCTCCCGGCCGGATCGGCAGGTACCCGGCGATCGATTCGGCGTTGGCCGCGAGGTTGCGCGCGGAGAGCCGGACGAGCTTCGGCGAGCCGGTCGTGCCCGAGGTGGGCAGCAGCAGGGCGAGGTCCGGGTGCAGCTCCGGGCCCGGCCCGCGCTTCTCGATCCGCACACCGTCGCCCTCCGGCCGCACGACGACGGCGGGGTCGTGGGCCGCGAGCAGCGGTTCGGCGCGCGCCGGGTCGTCGCCGACCAGCAGCGCGACGTGACCGGCCCGCAGCGCCGCCAGGTAGGTGACCACGGGCTCGACGCCGGGGCCGGCCACCACCGCGACGAGCCGCCGTCCGGTCCCGAGCTCGGCAGCCCGTGCGTCGGCCCGCGCCGCCAGTTCCCGATAGCTCAGGCACTCCCCGCCGGGCACCAGCAGGGCCGGGCGCCCGCCGTGGCGCGCGAGGGCACCGGCGAACCCCGGCGTTTCGGTCATACTTCCATCAGATGTGGTGAGCCTGGCCTTGGCAATACACCGGACGGACGGACCTCGTCACAGCGCCGGCGGGAGGGCCCGCCGCAGCCGCGCCGCCGCCCTGAGCCCGCCGCTCGGCGGCAGCTCCAGTACCAGCGACCCGCCCGCCAGCTCGACGGTGCGGGCGGCGATCGCGAGGCCCAGCCCGGAGCCGTCGACGTTGTTCTGCCCGGGCGAGCGCCAGAACCGGTCGGTGGCCCGTTCGAGCTCCTCCGGCGGGATCCCGGGCCCGGTGTCCAGCACCGCCACGTCGACCAGGGGCGGGTCCGCGCCGCGCACCGGCCGGACCGTGACGGTCACGCTGCCGCCGGGCGGGGTGAACTTCACGGCGTTGTCGAGGAGGGCGTCGAGGACGGTCTCGATGCCCCCGGGCGCCATCCGCACCCGCAGCCCGCGCACGCCGCCGCGCAGCAGCCGCAGGCCGGTGTGCTCGGCGAGCGGGCGCCAGGCGTCGAGGCGGTCGTCGACGGCCGGGTCGACCGCCGTGTCGACCTCCCGGTCCACGCCGGCGTCGCGCTCGGCGCGGGCCAGCGCCAGCAGCCCGTCGAGCACACCGGAGAGCCGCTCGGCCTCCTCCAGCGCGGCGACGTGCTCCTCCGCGGCGCCGCCCTCGACGTGCCCGTCGAGGTTGGACAGCCGCAGGCGCAGCGCGGTGAGCGGGTTGCGCAGCTGGTGGCTCGCGTCGGCGACGAAGGCCCGCTGGGTCGACGGCGCCTGGCCGACCGACTCCGCCATGCGGTCGAAGGACAGGGTGAGCCGGCGCAGCTCGGGCGGGCCGGACCCGTCGGACACCGGCTCGGCGGGCCGCCCGGCCAGCACGGCGCGCGTCACGCGGCCGGTGCCCTCGTCGAGGCGGCGCACCGGTCGCAGGATCCACCGGGTGACCGGCACCGCGACCAGCACGCCGAGCGCGAGCGCCGCCAGCACCAGGGCCGCGACCAGCGACCAGACGCGGATCTCGGCCGCCCGCAGCGCGTCGGTCGGGGACACGGTGATGGCCGCGCCGCGCACCTCGCCGTCGACCAAGACCGGTTCGGCGAGCACCAGCGGACTGGTGTCCCACGGCATGATCAGCGGCGGCGCGGCCGACCGGCGGCTGGCCAGGGCGACCTGCAGGCGTTCCCGGCCGCCGGCGTCGAGGGCGGGCGGCGCCGCGCGCGAGGCCGCGACGACCCGCCCGGCCCGGTCGACGACGGTGACCGCCACGCCGTAGACCTCGTCGTAGCGGGCCAGCTCCTCGGCCAGCCCGGCCGCGCTGTCCTCGGTGATCGGCCGCTGCGCGCGCGAGGCGAAGTAGATGGTGTCGGTGAGCCGGTCGATGAACAGCTCCTGCTGCGCCGCACGCGAGTTCGACACCGCCAGCGGCACGCCGAGGCCCAGCGCCAGCAGCCCGACCAGCACGCAGACGATGACGAGCAGCCGGGTGCGCACGCCTCGGCCCGCTCAGCCGCCGAGCCGGTACCCGACGCCGCGCACCGTCTGGACCAGCTCGGGCCGGCCGAGCTTGGTGCGCAGGGTGGCCACGTGCACGTCGAGCGTCCGGTTCGCGCCCGGCCAGCTGCGCCCCCACACCTCGGCGACGATCCGGGTGCGCGTGCACACCGTGCCGCGCGCGGCCGCGAGCAGCGCCAGGACCTGGAACTCCTTACGCGTCAGCGTGACCTCGGCGCCGTCGACGGTCACGGTGTGCCTGCCGAGGTCGATCGCCACGCCGTCGTCCGTCGTCACCACCCGGTCGGCCGGCTCGCCCTCGCTCGGGCCGCGGCGGCGCTGCACCGCGTGGATGCGCGCAACCAGCTCGCCGACGTCGTAGGGCTTGACCACGTAGTCGTCGGCGCCGGAGTGCAGGCCCACGATCCGGTCCTCGACGTCCCCGCGGGCGGTGACCACGATGACCGGGACGTCACTGGCCTGCCGGATCGCCCGGCAGACGTCGACCCCGTCCGCGTCGGGCAGGCCGAGATCGAGGAGGACGACGTCCACGCCCGTGAGGTGGTCGACCGCGCCGCGGCCGCGTTCGAGCCGCGTGGTGGTCATTCCGTGCCGGTGCAGGGCGGGGCGCAGCGCCGCCGCCACGCGATCATCGTCCTCCACGAGCAGAATGTGCACGCGGTTCCCCTCCGAGGTCGTTATTGGATAGAGACCCTAAAGGTTGCCCAAGGTGGTGGACTCGCCTGTCCGAATCGTCCTAGCGTCCCGCCATGCCTGGAGGCCGACCGTGACCGACACCCCCATGATCCGCATGGCCGCGGTGGACAAGCACTTCGGCGAGCTGCACGTGCTCAAGGACATCAACCTGGAGGTCGAGCGCGGTCAGGTGGTGGTCGTGCTGGGTCCCTCGGGCTCCGGCAAGTCCACCCTGTGCCGCACGATCAACCGGCTGGAGCCGGTCGACTCCGGGACCATCGAGGTCGACGGCCGCGCGCTCCCCGCCGAGGGCAAGGCGCTGGCCGGCCTGCGGGCCGACGTCGGGATGGTGTTCCAGAGCTTCAACCTGTTCGCGCACAAGACCGTGGTCGAGAACGTCATGCTCGCGCCGCTCAAGGTGCGCAGGCAGGACAAGGCGGCCGCCGAGAAGAACGCCGTGCGGCTGCTCGAGCGGGTCGGGATCGCGAACCAGAAGGACAAGTACCCGGCACAGCTCTCCGGCGGCCAGCAGCAGCGCGTGGCGATCGCCCGGGCGCTGGCGATGGACCCGAAGGTCATGCTGTTCGACGAGCCGACCTCCGCGCTGGACCCCGAGATGGTCCAGGAGGTGCTCGACGTCATGACCGGCCTCGCCAAGGACGGCATGACGATGCTCGTGGTCACCCACGAGATGGGCTTCGCCCGCCGCGCGGCGCACCGGGTGGTCTTCATGGCCGACGGCGAGATCGTCGAGGACTCCACTCCGGACGACTTCTTCACCAACCCGTCGAGCGACCGCGCCAAGGACTTCCTCGGGAAGATCCTTACCCACTGACGCCGCTCCCCTCGAACCGACAGGAGATCCGATGAAGTTGCGTGCCCTCGTGGTGGGGCTGGCCGCGGCCGCCCTCACCCTGACCGCCTGCGGCCAGTCGGGGAGCCCCGGCGGCTCCTCCGGCGGTCCCGTGGTCTCCGAGGCCCCGGCGGCCGGCGTCCAGGTCCCCGACTCGACGACCTTCGCCGCCATGCAGCAGCGCGGCCGCGTCGTCATCGGCGTCAAGGACGACCAGCCCGGCCTGGGCTTCAAGGACGCCACCACGGGCGAGTACTCCGGCTTCGACATCGAGATCGCCCGGCTCGTCGCCGCGAAGCTCGGCTACGGCACGGACAAGATCGACTACAAGACGGTCCCGTCCGCGGCCCGCGAGGACGCGATCTCCCGCGGCGAGGTCGACTACTACGTCGGCACCTACACGATCAACGACAACCGCAAGCAGCGCGTGTCGTTCGCCGGCCCGTACTTCGTCGCCGGCCAGGGCCTGCTCGTCCGCTCCGACGAGACCGCGATCACCGGCAAGGACACCCTCAAGGGCAAGAAGGTCTGCTCGGTGACCGGCTCGACGCCGATCCAGCGGGTCCGGGACCAGGGCCTGACCGAGCCGGAGAACATCGTCGAGTTCCAGACCTACACGCAGTGCGTGGACCAGCTGCTGTCCAAGCAGGTCGACGCCGTCACCACGGACGACGCGATCCTCAAGGGCTACGCCGCGCAGCAGCCCGACAAGCTCAAGGTCGTGGGCGAGACCTTCTCGACCGAGCCGTACGGCATCGGCCTGAACCACGACGACGCCGCGCTGCGCAACAAGATCAACGACATTCTGCAGGCCTCGTACGACGACGGCACCTGGCAGAAGATCTACGACAACACCCTCGGCAAGTCCGGCTCGCCGGCCTCGCCGCCCGCGCTGCAGCGGTACTGATCCGATCCGGCCGGGGCGGCTCCTGACCACCAGGACCGCCCCGGCCGGCGTCTTTCGTCCGAGAGCTCCGCCGGAGGGGTGGGCCCGCCGTGAACGTCCTGCTGGACAACATCGACCTCTACGCCCGGGGCTTCCTCGGCACCATCGAACTGTTCGTCGTGTCGGCGATCGGCTCGCTGATCCTCGGGGCCCTCCTGGCGGCGATGCGCGTCAGCCCGGTGCCGATCCTGCGGGCGTTCGGCACGCTGTACGTCAACATCCTGCGCAACACCCCGCTCACGCTGGTGATCTTCTTCTTCGCGTTCGCATACCCGCGGCTGGAGATCGCCGATCTCTCCTACTTCACCCGCGCCTGCATCGGCCTGATCCTCTACACGGCCGCCTTCGTCTGCGAGGTCATCCGGTCCGGCGTCAACACGGTGCCGGTCGGGCAGGCCGAGGCCTCCCGCGCCCTGGGCTTCACCTTCACCCAGACGCTGTCGCAGGTCGTGCTCCCGCAGGCGGTGCGCAACGTCGTCCCACCGCTGGCCAACATCCAGATCGCGCTGCTCAAGAACACCACGATCGCCGCGGGCTTCTCGGTCACCGAGGCCGGCGGGATCTACCAGGCGCTGTCGGAGCGCGGCGCCAACGTCTTCGTCGGCCTGCTGTGGGTCGCCGTCGGCTTCCTCATCCTGGTCGTGCCGCTGACGCTGCTGCAGCGCAACCTGGACCGGCGCTGGAGCACCGCGCGATGAGCGCGCATCGGCTCGGCGCGATGAGCGCGCATCGGCTCGGCGCGATGAGCGCGCATCGGCTCGGCGCGATGAGTCGCCGATCCCTCCCCGCCCCGTCCGCGCCGCACACCGGGAGCGCCTCGTGACCGCCGTCCTCTACGACATCCCCGGCCCCCGGGCCCGGGTGCGCAACACGCTGTTCGGCGTCGTCGGCACCCTCGTCGTGCTGGGGTTCCTCGGGTTCGTGATCTACCGCTTCGCGGTGACCGGGCAGTTCGACGCGCGGCTCTGGAGCTGGATCACCTACGTCAACATCCAGTACCTGCTGCTGGGCGCGCTGGGGAACACGCTGAAGGCGTTCGCGGCGGCCGCGGTGCTGTCGCTGCTGTTCGGGGCGGTCTTCGCCGCCGGCCGGATGTCCGACCACCGGTGGATCAGCCGGGTCTCGGCGACGATCGTGGAGTTCTTCCGCGCCGTCCCGCTGCTGGTGCTGATCTTCATCCTGTTCTTCGGCGTCTCGCGCGGCCTCGGCGTGAACATCTCGGCCTACTGGGCCGTGGTCCTCGGCCTGATGCTCTACAACGGCTCCGTGCTCGCCGAGGTGTTCCGGGCGGGCGTGCGCGCGCTGCCGCGCGGGCAGTCGGAGGCCGCGTACGCGCTGGGCATGCGCAAGACGCAGGTGATGACGAACGTGCTGCTGCCGCAGGCGCTGCGCGCGATGCTGCCGACGATCCTGAGCCAGCTCGTCGTGGTGCTCAAGGACACCGCGCTCGGCTTCATCATCCTGTACCAGGAGCTGCTCTACCAGGCGCGTTTCCTCGGCAGCCAGGGCCAGCTCGGCGCCCCGATCCTGCAGGTCGCGATGGTGGTCGCGGTCATCTACATCGCGATGTGCCTGATCCTCTCGGGCCTGTCCAAGCTGCTGGAGAAGCGGCTGCGGAAGAGCCCGCGGGGCGGCGCGGCGGCGGCCGACGAGGCCGAGCGCGAGGAGGAGTACGCGGCGACCCTCTAGGGACGTCGGGCGGATCGCCCACCGCGGTCTCGGCGCCGACCCCTGTCTAGCTGCCGCCTGCCTGCTCGCCGTTGCGCAGGTTCTCCACCCACACCGGCTCGATCCCCTCGGCCTCGGGCAGCGCGAAGCCGTACACCTGGGCGTAGAAGCTCAGCTCGGCGTCGAGGGCGCGGCGGATGTTCTCCGACCGCCGGAAGCCGTGCTGCTCCCCCGGGAACAGCAGGTAGGCCACGGGCACATGCCGGGCCCGGAGCGCGTCGACGATCGCCTCGGACTGGTTCGGCGGGACGATCGCGTCCTCCGCGCCCTGCAGCACGATCAGCGGGGTGTGGAACAGCTCGACGTGCCGGATCGGCGACCGCTCGACATACACGTCCCGGGCCGCGGGGTACGGCCCGACCAGACCGTCGAGGTAGCGACTCTCGAACTTGTGCGTGTCCGCGGCCAGCGCCTCGAGGTCGGCGACGCCGAAGTGGTCCGCCCCCGCCGAGAACGGGGTGTCCTCGCGGGCCAGCGCGGCGAGGGTGGTGTACCCGCCCGCCGAGCCGCCCCGGATTGCCAGGCGCTCGCTGTCGACCCGCCCCGTCGCCGCCAGGTACCGCGCCGCGGCCAGGCAGTCCGCGACGTCGACGATGCCCCAGGCGCCCTTGAGCTCCTCCCGGTACGCGCGACCGAAACCGGTGGAACCGCCGTAGTTGACGTCGACGACCCCGAACCCGCGGCTGGTCCAGTACTGCACCCCGACCGACAGCACCGGCATGGCCGCCGCCGTCGGCCCGCCGTGGATCACGACGAGCAGCGGTGGCAGGGCGCCCTCCGGTGCGGCGACCTCGGGGTTGGCGGGCGGGTAGTAGAGCGCGTGCGCGGTCCGCCGTGCCCCCTCGCCGTCGACCGACGGGAAGGAGATCGACTCGGGGACGGAGAGGTAGCCGTCGTCGACGCCGAGCTCGCGGGGCGCGCGCAGGGTCTCCACGTCGCCGTCGACGCTCACGACGTGCACGCCGGGCTCCTCGGTGGGCGTCCCGGCGACGACGAGCACGCTGCCGACCCCGTACGGCACCACCGAGGCGACGGCCGAGAAGGGCAGGTCGAGCTCGGTGAACTCGCCGTCGGGCTCCCGGACGGCCAGCCCGTCGTACCCCTTGCTCCAGCGCGCGAACACGACCCGGCCGCCCGGCAGCACGGCGTAGCGTGAGGTGCCCAGCTGCCAGCCGGGGACGCCGATCTCCGCGTCGAGCACCACGACCGGCTCGATGTCGCGCCCGGGCAGCCAGCGGTAGAGGTTCCACCAGCCGGTGCGGTCGGAGAGGAACCAGAGCGACCCGTCCGGCTGCCAGCGCGGCTCGGAGACCGACTCCCCCGGCCCGCCGGCGATGATCGCCTCGTCCCCGGTCTCGAGGTTGCGGCCCATCAGCACCGTGTCGTCCCACGGCATGGACGGGTGGTCCCACTGGACCCACACCAGGCGCACGCCGTCGGGCGACAGCCGCGGGCTGGTCACGAAGTCCGGCCCGGTGACCAGCACCTCGGGCTCCGACGGCCGGTCCGCCGCCAGCCGGACGATCTCGTTGCGGACCGCCGCGGCGCCGCCCTCCGGCGCGTGCCGCTCACGGATCGCGAGGATCGCCGAGCCGTCCGGCGTGACGAACCCGTCCGCGTAGCGGTCCGCCCGCGGGAACGCCGGCTCCGGCGTGAGCGGCTCCGGCGCGCCGCCGGGCGCGAGCCGGTACAGCCGCTGGTCGGTCCAGTTGGCGAACCAGACCACCCCTTCGCGCACCCACCACGCGCCGCCGCCGTACTCGTGGACGCCGGTGCGCGCGTCGCACCCCTCGGGCAGCAGGTCCGTGGTGGCCCCGTCGGGCGTGCGGCGCACCAGCTGGGTGCGGCCCCCCTCGGTCGGCCGCGACTCGGCCCAGACCACCGTGTCGCCGTCCGTCCGCGCACCGGCCAGCCGCACCGAGGCCTCGACGACGAGCGCGGACGTGATCGGGGTCGGCCAGGAGCCGAAGGGCAGCACGGCGGGCGGGGTGTCGTGCCCGGGGGTCGACGGAGCGGCGTGCGCGGTCACGCCCGCAACGCTAGTGCCCGCCACCGACACTCCGCGATCACCCGCGACGAACGGGGGTGTCGCGGGCAGGGTATCGCGCGGGCTCGTCAGGGCACGGGTGGTGTCAGGGCACGGGCACCGGCAAGGCGCGGGCACCATCACAGCGCAGGCGTGGTCAGGCGTGGGCACGGGAACCGTCAGGGCGCGGGTGGTCGGCCGCGCGTCCGGAGTGCCGTGCGGAGCAGCCCGACGGCGCGGCGCAGCTCCCCGGGCCGCAGCACGGGCAGGACCCCGACGGCCCCGGACAGGCCCGTCCACCAGCGCACCTGCCCGTCGGTGCGGAGGACCCCGACGGCGGGCGTGCGGCAACCCGAGACCGCCGCAGGCAGGTTCGGGTAGATCTCGGCGAGCCGCGGCTCGGTGCAGGGCCGCACCTTCACCTTCACGGTCACGCACTCGGGCAGCTCGCGCGCGATGCGGGAGCAGTGCGGGCAGGCGACGTCGTAGACCACCACCAGCTCCCGCACCGCACGCGTCACCACCGAAGGATCTCCTCCCGCGCCCCCGGCCCGGGATCGGGGTCGACCCGGATCCCGGGAGGTGCCGGGCCGCGTAGCGTGGGGACGACCGCGCGGACAGGAGGCACCGACATGAGCCGGCCCGACGACCCACGCCCCGCCGACCCCACCGCCGACGTCACCGCCGACCCGGCCGCCGAGCCCGCGGGCGCCGAGTCCGAGCCGATCGACGCCGAGATCGTCGAGACGGAGACGGCGGGAACGTCGCCGGTGCCCGTCGCCCCGCCTGCACCCGGCACCCCGACCGCCACGGGCTACACCGACGAGGGCGTGCCCACGCTCGACTACGTCCGGGACAAGATCGAAGGCCGCGCCGCAACGGCTGCCGGCTGGCAGAAGCTCACGGGCGACACCGAGGCCGGCCGGGACGTCGAGGAGAAGTTCGCCGAGCGCGAGCAGAAGGCCAAGGACCGCCTCGAGGAGATCCGCCGCTCCATGGGCCTGTAGCCCCGCAGCGCCTCCTTGATCACCAACCGAGTGCCTCCACGGCAGCTCGGACCGCCGGCAGTGCACCCGGACCGCGATCTTCTCGCCGATGATCACCAGTTCAATGCACTGGCGGTGGGCTGCGCCGGTGGTCACTGGCGCCGACGCGCGAGCGCGCCCGAAGTCGACTGTGCTGAGGGTCGACTGTGCTGGCGGTCGGGTGCGCCGGCGGTCGGGTGCGCCGACGGCCGGGTGCGCTGACGGCCGTGCGTGCTGCCGGCCGGGTGCGCTGACGGCCGTGCGTGCTGACGGCCGTGCGTGCTGGCGGTTCGGGCGACCGGCCAGGCGATCGCGCCAGCCCCCACACCTGTTTCGACGCGACGCACCCGCTGGGCACCAAGCTCACACCCAGGAGGTCGGCGGCACAGGTCGTCGACAGGGTGTGCCGCGTCCCGACGGGTGTACGGCGAGATGCGCACGAGTCGTACAGAGCCAGTACACGCTCCGGTCGACCCGATGCCCGGCAGTGCGACTCGTCGTGATCGGCGATCGCGTGCGCCCACGGCGGCTCGGTCCGCCGACACTGCACCGGACCGTCGACCATGCCGGCAGGTGATCACCGGTCGACTGCACGGGCGGTGGAGCGACCCGGCCGGGCGGCCGCGGCGGCTCCAGGCCGTTCCGCACGGCACACCCGCCGGCACGAGTCGCGAGGTGTCTGACCGCGCCCCATCGGCAGTGCGACTCGTCGTGATCGGCGATCGCGTGCGCCCACGGCGGCTCGGTCCGCCGACACTGCACCGGACCGTCGACCATGCCGGCAGGTGATCACCGGTCGACTGCACGGGCGGTGGAGCGACCCGGCCGGGCGATCGCGACGGCTCCACACCGTCCCGTACCGCACACCGGAAGGCGCGACTCCGTGCGCTCGTCGTGATCAGCGTCTACGTGCACTCACGGCAGGTCAGTCCGCCCACAGTGCACCAGGCTGCCGATCTTGCCGCCGGTGATCATCGGTCGAGTGCACGGACGGTCCGACGACCCCGCCTCGCGATCGTGGCGCCTCCACACCCGTTCCGGCACAGCAGTCGTGAGTCGCGGGTGTGGGACCGCGCTCCATCGGCAGTGCGGCTCGTCGTGATCCTCAGCGTGCGCCCACGGCAGCGCAGCACGCCGCCACCGCACCGAGCCGCCGATCTTGTCTCCGACGATCGCCGTTCGAGTGCACCGGAGGCCGCGCGGCGCCACAAGAACACGCAGCCGACGATCGTCGGCGGGACGTGTTCCCCAGCGCATCCCCGGTCGTGAGTGGCAAGTGCCTCCAGGGGCACCTGCCACTCACGGGGTCAGCGGCGGAACAGCTTGTTGCCCAGCCACACGATCGGGTCGTACTTGCGGTCCACCACCCGCTCCTTCAGCGGGATGATCGCGTTGTCGGTGATCTTGATGTGCTCGGGGCAGACCTCGGTGCAGCACTTGGTGATGTTGCAGTAGCCGAGGCCGTGGTCCTCCTGCGCGAGGTCGCGGCGGTCGGCGGCGTCGAGCGGGTGCATGTCCAGCTCGGCGATCCGCATGAGGTAGCGCGGCCCGGAGAACGCGGCCTTGTTCTCCTCGTGGTCGCGGACCGCGTGGCAGGTGTTCTGGCACAGGTAGCACTCGATGCACTTGCGGAACTCCTGGCTCCGCTCCACGTCGACCTGCTGCATCCGGTACTCGCCGGGCGCCACGCCGGCCGGCGGGGCGAACGCGGGCACCTCGCGGGCCTTGACGTAGTTGTACTCGACGTCCGTGACCAGGTCCCGGATCACCGGGAAGGTCCGCAGCGGGGTCACGGTAACGACCTCGTCGTCGGCGAAGGTCGACATGCGCGTCATGCACATCAGCCGCGGGCGGCCGTTGATCTCCGCCGAGCACGAGCCGCACTTGCCCGCCTTGCAGTTCCACCGCACGGCGAGATCGCCGGCCTCGGTCTGCTGGAGCCGGTGGATGATGTCGAGGACGACCTCGCCCTCGTTGACCTCCACCGGGTAGTCGACGAGCTCGCCGCCGTCGGCGTCGCCCCGCCAGACCCTGAAGTGGTGCCAGTGGCTCATGCGCGCTCCCCCTGGCCGGCCCGGTGCCCGCCGAGCTCCTCGCCGGTGTAGTACTTCTTCAGTTCGTCGAGCTCGAACAGGTCGAACAGCTCGGGCCGCATCGGTATCTGCTCCTTGCGGGTCAGCTCCACGTCGTCCTCGCCGAGGCCCCGGCAGACCAGCAGCACGTGCCGCCAGTCGGAGTCCATGACCGGGAAGTCGTCCCGCGTGTGGCCGCCGCGGCTCTCCTGCCGCTCGAGCGCCGCCTTCCCCACGCACAGCGAGACCAGCAGCATGTTGCGCAGGTCCAGGGCGAGGTGCCAGCCCGGGTTGAACTCCCGGTGCCCCTCCACGCTGACGGTCCGGGTGCGGGCCGCGATGTCCTCGAGCTTCTTGAGCGCCATCTCCATCTCGTCGGCCTTGCGGATGATCCCGACGAGCTCGTGCATGGTCTTCTGCAGCTCCAGCTGCACGACGAACGGGTTCTCGCCGCCGTCCGTGGCGCTCGAGAAGGGCAGCAGGGCCCGCTCGATGGCCGCCTCGACGTCCCCGGACCGGACCTCCGGCAGCGCGCCGAGGCCGTCGGCGTACTCCGCCGCGCCCAGCCCGCACCGGCGGCCGAAGACGAGCAGGTCGGAGAGCGAGTTGCCGCCCAGCCGGTTCGACCCGTGCATGCCGCCCGAGCACTCGCCCGCGGCGAACAGGCCCGGCACCGAGCTCATCCCGGTGTCCGGGTCGACCTCGATCCCGCCCATGACGTAGTGGCAGGTCGGGCCGACCTCCATGGGCTCCTTGGTGATGTCGACGTCCGCCAGCTCCTTGAACTGGTGGTGCATCGACGGCAGCCGCTTGAGGATCTCCTCGGGCTTGAGCCGCGAGGCGATGTCCAGGAACACCCCGCCGTGCGGGCTGCCCCGGCCGGCCTTCACCTCGGAGTTGATCGCCCGCGCGACCTCGTCACGCGGGAGGAGCTCCGGCGGGCGGCGGTTGTTGTCCGGGTCGGTGTACCAGCGGTCCGCCTCCTCCTCGGTGGTGGCGTACTGCTCCTTGAACACGTCCGGGACGTACTCGAACATGAACCGCTTGCCCTCGGAGTTCCGGAGCACGCCGCCGTCGCCGCGGACCGACTCGGTGACGAGGATGCCCTTCACCGACGGCGGCCAGACCATGCCCGTCGGGTGGAACTGCAGGAACTCCATGTTGATCAGCGTCGCGCCGGCGCGCAGGGCCAGGGCGTGGCCGTCGCCGGTGTACTCCCAGGAGTTGGACGTGACCTGGTAGCTCTTCCCGACCCCGCCCGTCGCCATGACGATCGCCGGGGCGTCGAACCGGACGAACCGGCCGTCGTTGCGGAAGTAGCCGAAGCAGCCGGCGATCCGGCCGTCCGTGGTGAACAGCTCGGTGATCGTGCACTCGTGGAAGACGCGCAGGTGGGACTGGTAGTCCCCGGTGACCTTGTGGTCGTCCTGCTGCAGCGACACGATCTTCTGCTGCAGCGTGCGGATCAGCTCGAGGCCGGTGCGGTCGCCGACGTGCGCCAGCCGCGGGTAGGTGTGCCCGCCGAAGTTGCGCTGGCTGATCTTGCCGTCCTTGGTGCGGTCGAACAGCGCGCCGTAGGTCTCCAGCTCCCAGACGCGCTCGGGCGCCTCCTTGGCGTGCAGCTCGGCCATCCGCCAGTTGTTGAGGAACTTCCCGCCGCGCATGGTGTCGCGGTAGTGGACCTGCCAGTTGTCGTTGGGGTTCGCGTTGCCCATCGCCGCCGCGCAGCCGCCCTCGGCCATCACGGTGTGCGCCTTGCCGAACAGCGACTTCGAGATGATCGCGACCCGCTTGCCCTGCAGTCTCGCCTCGATCGCCGCGCGCAGGCCCGCGCCCCCCGCGCCGATGACGACGACGTCGTAGGTGTGCTGCTCGACGGTCCGGTCGGTCTGGTCGGTCATCCTGTTCACCCCACGATCCGCAGGTCGGAGAACCAGCCCGCGGAGACGCACATGATGTAGGCGTCCGTGATCGCGAGGCTGGCCAGCGTGGTCCACGCCAGTTGCATGTGCTTGCCGTTGAGCTTCGTGACGAAGGTCCAGGCCTTGTAGCGCAACGGGTGCCGGGAGAAGTGGTTCAGCCGGCCGCCGACGATGCTGCGGCAGGAGTGGCAGGACACCGTGTAGGCCCAGAGCAGCACCACGTTGGCGACCAGGATGATGTTGCCCAGCCCGAGGCCGAAGCTCCCGTCCGCCTTGATGAACGCCATGATCGCGTCGTAGGTGTTGATGATCGAGATCAGCGCCGCGATGTAGAAGAAGTACCGGTGCAGGTTCTGCAGGATCAGCGGGAAGCGGGTCTCGCCGGTGTACTTGCCGTGCGGCTCCGCCACCGCACAGGCGGGCGGGCTGCCCCAGAAGGCCCGGTAGTAGGCCTTGCGGTAGTAGTAGCAGGTCAGCCGGAACAGCAGCAGGAACGGCAGCGAGATCAACGCGTACGGCAGCCACGGCACGTCCGGCACGAACCGGCCGAAGTGCGCCGCCTGCTCGACGCAGCCGTAGGACACGCAGGGTGAGTAGAACGGCGTCAGGTAGTTGTACTCCGCGACGAAGTACCACTCCTGCATGAAGGCCCGGACGGTCGCGTAGATGACCCACGCGCCCAGCCCGACCAGGTTGAGCAACGGTGGGAGCCACCAGCGGTCGGTGCGGAGCGTCCGTGCCGCGATCCGGGCCCGGCCCGCGGCCCGCTGATCGGCGATGTCAGTGGTGGATGACACGTCGTCGTTGTCCCCGTCTTCTCCGGCGTCTTTGCCTGTAGTGCGGATCACAGGGAGCCTACGACGCGGGTCACAGCCGACGGGTGTCAGGTGGGGAACAAATGGGTACGGGAGACGGACGTCACACTACGTGCCCGGTCCGTCACGCAGCACGACGAGCCCGACCCCCACCTGGGGAATCGGGCTCGTGCGTGTGGAGTTGTCGGCCCGGGATCAGGCCTTCTTGCGCCGCCCGCCGACCGTCGCCTTGAGGTAGTCGTGGTTCAGCTGGGAGATCACGTCGAGCGGGATCTCCTTGGGGCAGGCCGTGGCGCACGCACCGGTGTTGGTGCAGCCGCCGAAGCCGGCGTCGTCGTGCGTCTCGACCATGTTGACCACGCGCTCCCAGCGCTCCGGCTGGCCCTGCGGCATCTCGCCGAGGTGCGTCAGCTTGGCGCCGAGGAACAGGGAGGCCGAGCCGTTCGGGCACGCCGCCACGCAGGCGCCGCAGCCGATGCAGTTCGCCGCGGCGAACGAGCGGTCCGCGTTGGCCTTCGGCACCGGGGTGGAGTGCGCCTCCGGGGCCGAGCCGGTGTTGGCGGAGATGTAGCCGCCGGCCTGGATGATCTTGTCGAACGCGCCGCGGTCGACGACCAGGTCCTTGATCACCGGGAACGCGCCTGCCCGGAAGGGCTCGACGGTGATCGTGGAGCCGTCGGCGAACTTCCGCATGTGCAGCTGGCAGACGGTGGTCGCCTTCTCCGGGCCGTGCGGGTGGCCGTCGACGACCATGCTGCACGTGCCGCAGATGCCCTCGCGGCAGTCGTGGTCGAACGCGACGGGCTCCTCGCCCGACAGGATCAGCTTCTCGTTCAGCACGTCGAGCAGCTCGAGGAACGACATGTCCTCGCTCGCGTCCTCGACGACGTAGGAGACCATGCGGCCCTTGTCGACGGCGTCCTTCTGCCGCCAGACGCGCAGGTTGACCTTCACTTGTAGCTCCGCTGGGTCGGGTGGACGTACTCGAACAGGAGCTCTTCCTTGTGCAGCACCGGGGCCGAGCCGCGCCCCGTGTACTCCCAGGCGGCGGCGTACGAGAAGTTCTCGTCGTCGCGCTGGGCCTCGCCGTCCTCGGTCTGGCTCTCGCCGCGGAAGTGCCCGCCGCAGGACTCCCTGCGGTGCAGGGCGTCCAGGCACATGAGCTCGCCGAGCTCGAGGAAGTCGGCCACGCGGCCGGCCTTCTCCAGGCTCTGGTTGAGCTCCGCCCCGGTACCGGGGATCTTCACGTTGTTCCAGAACTCGCGGCGCAGCTCGGGGATCAGCTCGAGGGCCTTGCGCAGGCCGTCCTCGGTGCGCTCCATGCCGCAGTAGTCCCACATGATGTGGCCCAGCTCGCGGTGGAACGAGTCGACGGTGCGGGTGCCGTTGATCGCCAGCAGCGTCTCGATCCGGTCCTGGACCGCCTTCTCGGCCTCGACGACCTCGGGGGCGTCGGGGGCGACCTCCGGCAGCTTGTTCGACGCCAGGTAGTCGCCGATCGTGACCGGGAGGACGAAGTAGCCGTCGGACAGGCCCTGCATCAGCGCGGACGCACCGAGCCGGTTGGCGCCGTGGTCGGAGAAGTTCGCCTCGCCCGCCACGTACAGGCCCGGGATCGTGCTCTGCAGGTCGTAGTCGACCCACAGCCCGCCCATCGTGTAGTGCACGGCCGGGAAGATGCGCATCGGGACCTCGTAGGGGTTCTCCCCCGTGATCCGCTCGTACATCTCGAAGAGGTTGCCGTACTTGGCCTCGACGGCCTTGCGGCCCAGGCGCTGGATGGCGTCGTCGAAGTCCAGGTAGACACCCAGGCCCGACGGGCCGACCCCGCGCTTCTCGTCGCAGACCTCCTTGGCCGCGCGGGACGCGATGTCGCGCGGGACCAGGTTGCCGAAGCTCGGGTACTTGCGCTCGAGGAAGTAGTCGCGCTCCTCGTGCGGGATCTCCTTCGGGCCGCGGGTGTCGCCGATCTGCTTCGGCACCCACACCCGGCCGTCGTTGCGCAGCGACTCCGACATCAGGGTCAGCTTCGACTGGTGGTCGCCGGAGACCGGGATGCAGGTCGGGTGGATCTGCGTGAAGCACGGGTTGGCGAACAGCGCGCCCTTGCGGTGCGCCCGCCACGCGGCGGTGACGTTGCAGCCCTTGGCGTTCGTCGACAGGTAGAAGACGTTGCCGTAGCCGCCCGTCGCGAGCACCACCGCGTCCGCGAGGTGCGTCTCGATCTCGCCGGTGACCATGTCCCGGACCACGACGCCGCGCGCCCGGCCCTCGACCACGACCAGCTCGAGCATCTCGTGCCGCGGGTACATGGTCACGGTGCCGGCGTTGACCTGCCGCTCGAGCGCCTGGTAGGCGCCCAGCAGGAGCTGCTGGCCCGTCTGGCCGCGGGCGTAGAAGGTGCGGGAGACCTGGACGCCGCCGAACGAGCGGGTGTCGAGCAGGCCGCCGTACTCGCGGGCGAACGGCACGCCCTGTGCCACGCACTGGTCGATGATCTGGCGGCTGATCTCGGCGAGCCGGTGGACGTTCGACTCCCGGGCCCGGAAGTCGCCGCCCTTCACGGTGTCGTAGAAGAGCCGGTAGACGCTGTCGCCGTCGTTGCGGTAGTTCTTCGCCGCGTTGATGCCGCCCTGCGCGGCGATCGAGTGCGCCCGCCGCGGGCTGTCCTGGTAGCAGAACGAGGTGACCTGGTAGCCGGCCTCGCCCAGGGTCGCCGCCGCGGCGCCGCCGGCCAGGCCGGTGCCCACGACGATGATCTTGACCTTGCGCTTGTTGGCCGGGTTGACCAGCTTGACGCCGAACTTGCGGCGCTCCCAGCGGGTCTCGATCGGACCGTCGGGGGCGGCCTTGTCGACGACGGGGGCACCGACCGAGAAGTCGGAGTAGCTCATATCAGATCCATCCGAAGGTGACGGAGATCGGGACGATCAGGAAGCCCAGGACCAGCAGGCCCGAGAAGCCCGTGGCGATCGCCTTCAGGATCGGCTCGCGCTTGTTGCTGTTCCAGCCGAAGGTCTGGACGGCGCTCCACAACCCGTGGCGCAGGTGGAAGAAGATCGCCAGCAGCGCGATCACGTACCAGATGGTCACGTACCAGCGGCTCGGGGCGAAGTCCGCGGTCACGTTCTCGTAGACGGCCAGGTGCTCGCCGTTGGGGTTCAGCGTGCCGACCGTCAGGTCGAGGATGTGGTAGACGATGAAGAGCAGCACGATCACGCCGCCCCAGCGCATGGTGCGGGTCGTGTAGTTGCCCTTCACCTTGTTGCCGGCCGCGTACTTCACCGGCCGGGCGCGCTTCGCCCGCAGCGCGAGCAGGGTCGCCGCCCAGATGTGGCCGATCACCGCGAACGCCAGCACGATGCGGACGACCCAGACGAAGCCCTCCCAGCCGAGGACCGGCTGGAGCAGGGTACGGAGCCAGATCGCGTACTCGTTGATCGACGTCTGGCCCCAGAAGATCTGCAGGTTGCCGATCATGTGCACCACGAGGTACAGCACCAGGAACACGGAGCTGACCGCGATCACGAACTTGAGCAGGACGGCGGGGATGCGCGGCCGCTTGGGCCGGGCGGGCGCCGCCGCGGAACTTGCGGGGGCCTTCGCCGAGCCCCTGTTAGACACCTGTGTCGCCACGTCGTCAGTGCACTACTCAGGCGTCGGGTCGTCCAATGCATGGAGTCGGCATGATCTATGCACGTAGGCTATACACGTGACACTTCAGCAGCTTGCGTACTTCGTGGCGGTCGCCGACGTGCGCAGCTTCACTCGGGCGGCCGACGTCGTCGGTGTTGCCCAGCCCACACTGTCGCGGCAGCTCAGGGCCCTGGAGGACGATCTCGGGGCCCCGCTGGTGAACCGCGGGAAGGTCGTCACGCTCACCCCCGCGGGCGAGGCGGTGCTTCCGCTCGCCCGCCGGATGCTCGCCGACATGGACCTCGCGCGTACCTCCGTCGCCGAGCTCGTCGGGCTGCGGACGGGCCGGGTGCGGGTCGGCGCCACGCCGTCCATGTGCATCGGCCTGCTCGCCGACGTGCTGCGGCTCTTCCACGAGCGGCACCCGGAGATCCACCTGGAGCTGGCCGAGAACGGGTCGCAGTCGCTGGTGCGCGACCTCGCCCGCGGCGCCCTCGACGTCGCGCTGGTCATCGTGCCGCCCTCCGGCGTCGACCCGGCGCTGCACACGCTGCCCCTCCTGCGCGAACGACTGTCGGTCGCCTCGCCGCGGTCCGGCCGGCCGCCCTCGTCCCGCGGGTCGATGACGGTCGCCGAGCTGTCCCGGCGCTCGCTGGTCATGGTGCGGCAGGGTTATGACCTGCGCGAGGTCACGCTCGACGCCTACCGCGCCGCGGGCGTCACGCCCAAGTTCGCCGTCGAGGGCGGCGAGATGGACGCCGTGCTCCGACTGGTCGAGGCCGGGACCGGCGTCGCGGTGGTGCCGGATCTGGTGTTCGCCGGGCGCCCGCGGCTGCGGCGCACCGTGCTGACCCCGCCGCTCTACCGCACGGTCGCGCTGGCCCGCCGCACCGACATCGCACCCACCCACGCCGCCCAGGCCTTCATCGACACCCTGCTCACCTACATCGGCTCGGTCGCCGCGACGGGCGGGCTCTCGGCCGACGTCCAGGTGCTGCACCGGCCGGAGGAGTAGGGCCGGCCGCGCTCACCGCCGGCGCGGGGCGTCCCGGCTCAGGTCGGCGCGCAGCCGGGTCAGGGTCTCGTCGGCCGCGACCACGGAGCGCTCGTCCCGGGCGGCGACCGCCAGGCACAACGCGTCCGTGAGGACCGCCGCGGTCAACCCCTCCCCCGTCACGTCGCCGAGGCCGTGCACGGCGTCGAGCACGACGTCGGCGCGGTCCCCGAAGGCTCCGCCCAGCGCGTCGGTGACCAGCACCGACCGGGCCCCGACGGCACGCACGTGGTCGAGCACCACTTCCGCGTCGACCGTGCGGCGGGCCGGGAGATAGAGCACCACCACCGCGTCCGGTCCGAGACCCACCAGGTCGTCGGCCAGCCGGAAGCCGACCGCGCCGGTGGCCCGGGCCCGCCGGCCGATGCGGGTCAGCCGCAGCGCGAGCGCCCGCGCGACCAGTTCCGACGGGCCGAGCCCGTAACCGACGACCTCACCCGCCTCCGCGAGCAACGCCACCGCCGCGTCGAACGCCGCCCCGTCGACGGCTGCGGCCGTGCGCGCCAGCCGCTCCGCGGCCTCCTCGAAGACCCGCTCGAGCAGTCCCGCCGAGGAGTCCGCGGCGACCCGCCGGACCTGCGCCGCCGGCCCCGTCGCCCCGACGACCCGGTCGGTGAGGCTCTGCCGCAGCTCCGGCAGGCCCGCGAAGCCGAGGGTCCGGGCGGTCCGGACCACCGTGGCGTCGCTCGTGCCGGCGCCCTCCGCGATCTGACCGGCGGACGCGAGGATCGCCTGCCGCGGGTGTGCGAGCAGGTAGTCGACGACGCGCTGCTCGGCCTCGGTGAGCCGCACCGCCCGCACCCGGGCCTCGAGCGAGTCCGGCATCGCACCACCTTCTGTAGCGCTCACTACATCTTTGGACAGCCTCACTGTAGTGTTCACGACATGACGACGGCGGGTACCGACGCGAAGGGGCCCAGCCCATTCTTCGCGGTACAGGCCGACCGGCGCTTCTCGTACTGCCTCTACGCCCCGGCCGCGCGCGGCCCGTTGCCCCTGGTCGTGGTCGTGCACGGGACCCAGCGGATGGCCGAGCGGTACCGCGACGCCTACCGCGGGTTCGCCGAGGAGCACGGCTGTCTGGTCGTGGCGCCGCTGTTCCCCGCGGGGGCGGACGAGCCCGGCGACCTCTCCGGCTACAAGCGCCTGGAGTTCCGCGGCACCCGCTACGACCTGGTCCTGCTCGCAATGCTCGACGAGATCGCGCTGCGGTACCCCGTCCGCACCGACCGCTTCCACCTGCACGGCTTCTCCGGGGGCGGGCAGTTCGCGCACCGCTTCGCCCTGCTGCACCCGGAGCGGCTGGCCTCGGTGTCCGTCGGCGCGCCGGGGCGGATCACGCGGATCGACCCCGGCACGCCGTGGTGGCTCGGCACCGCGGACGTCGAGGAGCGCTTCGGGCGCCGGCTCGACCTGCCGACACTGCGGACGGTGCCCGTGCAGATGGTCGTCGGCGACCGCGACCTCGACACCACCGAGATCGCCGAGCCGGGGATCGACGCCGGCGGCGCGACCCGGATCGACCGCCTGCGGAGCCTGCGGGCCAACTTCGAACGGCACGGGATCGGCGTCGACCTCGTGCTGCTGCCCGGCATCGGGCACCGCGGTCTCGAGGTCCAGCCGGCCGTCCAGCGGTTCCTCGCCGCGAGGCTGGGCGCCGGCTGACCCGACCGCACGGCCCCCCTCGACACCCCCGACACCCCCGGCCTCCCGGCTGACACCACCACCCACCACCTCCCCCGCACCCGGAGAGGTCCCATGTCCCGCATCACCCTGCGCCGCACGCTGCTGCCGGTGCTCCTGCTCGGGCTCGTCGCGGCGTGCGCGCAGCCCGCGCCCTCGCCGACCGGTTCCGGCAACACCGAGGTCGCCACCGGCGGCGCCCGGTTCTCCACCGCCGACGCCGCCACCGCCGCCCTGGGCGCCGACGTCGGTCCCGGCGTGTTCCCCCGCACGGTCACGCACGCCCGCGGGATCACCCGGCTCGAGGCCCGGCCGACCCGCGTGGTCGTGCTGGACACCGGTGAGCTCGACGACGTCCTCGCCCTCGGCGTGACCCCCGTCGGCCTGGCCAGTCCGGACGGGAAGGTCCCGCCCTACCTGGAGCCGAAGGTCGGCGGCGCCACCCGGCTCGGCACGCTCGACCCGCTCAATCTCGAGGCGGTCGCGGCGTTGAAGCCGGACCTGATCCTGGGCAGCCAGCTGCGGGTGGACCAGCTCTACGACCGGCTCACGGCCATCGCGCCCACGGTGCTGAGCATCCGGCCCGGCTTCCCGTGGAAGGAGAACCTGCGCCTGGCCGCGGCCGCCCTCGGCGAGGAGCAGAAGGCCGTCGACCTGCTCAACGCCTACCAGGGCCGGGCCGACGAGGTGCGCGCCGCGCTGGCCGGCGACCCGCCGACGATCTCGCTGGTCCGCTTCATGCCCGGCCGGCTCCGGCTCTACGGGAACCTGTCCTTCATCGGCGTGATCCTGCACGACGTCGGCCTCCCCCGGCCGCCGGTGCAGGACATCGACGAGCTGGCCACGGAGATCTCGGAGGAGCGGATCGACCAGGCCGCGGGCGACCGGATCTTCTACTCCAGCTACGGCGACCCGCAGACCACCGGAAAGGACGCCGTGGTCAACGGTGACCTGTGGTCCCGCATCCCCGCGGTGCAGGGCGGCCGGGCCCAGGAGGTCGACGACAGCGTGTGGTTCCTCGGGCTGGGCCCCACCGGCGCGAACCTGGTGCTCGACGACCTCATGCGGCTGCTGGGCTGAGGGCTGCTGGGCTGGGCGTCGGCTGCTGGGCGGCGCTCAGTCGAGGTCGGCGGGGCCGAGCTCGTCCTCCTCGGCCCCGTGCTCGGCGAGGGCGGTGCGGACGACCCGGTAGGCGATCGGCGGCGGGTAGCCCTTGCGGGCGAGCATGCCGAGCAGCCGGCGGCCGGCCTTCTGGCGGTCCTCGGGACCGGTCACGGTGAGGGTCCGCAGCCGCTTGTCGACGAGCTCGCGGGCGCGCTGCTCCTCGGCGGCGTCGTCGACCTCGGTCAGCGCCTCGTCGGCGACCTCCTTGGCGACGCCCTTGCGGCGCAGCTCCTGCGCGATCGCCCGCCGCCCGAGGCCGCGCGCACGGTGCCGCGAGCGGACCCACGCGTCGGCGAAGGCCTGGTCGTCGATGAGGCCGACCTCGTCGAACCGCTCGAGGACCTTCTCCGTGACCTCGTCGGCGACGCCCTTCTGGCGCAGCTTCGTGGCGAGCTCGTGCTTGGAGCGGGCGCGGTCGGTGAGCAGGCGCAGGCAGATCTCCTTGGCCGCGGCCTCCTGCTCCTCCGGGGACCGCGTGTCCTCGGCCGGCTCGCCCTCGGCTCCGCGTGTGGAGCCGCGGCGGCGTCCCCGGCGTCCCGCGTCGGAATCGCCCTGGGCGCGGCGCGAGCGACGCGTGCGGCGCTCGCCGGCACCCTCGTCGAACAGGCCCTCGTCGGACAGGCCGCTCTCGAAGGGACCGCTGCCGAACCGGTCACTGCCGGACGGGCCGCGGTCGGAGGGGTGGCTGCCGTCGGAGTGGCTGGCGTCGGGGCGCCCGCTGTCGGCGGTCGTGCCGCCCCGCGACCGCCGGGCCCCACGCGCCCCGTCGCTGCGCCGGCGCGGCTCGCGATCGGTCGACCGCGCGGATCCGCGTCCTCCCTCGGCGGGACCGGTACCGCCCGCGCGCCGGGCCCGCCGGATCCGGAGGTCTTCGAGGGAGAGGACCGTGGCCTGCTCCGCCGGCGCATCGAGCTCGCCCAGGTCCGCGGCCTCGTGTGCCACGGGCGCGCCGGGTTCGAGGGCGTCGAGGTCGACGAGCCCGATCCGCCGTTCCCGATCGGGGTAGGGTCCGGCGGTGCCGTCACGCGCCTCGGCAGGTCGGACGGCACCGACATCGGTCCGGGGAGGATCGGCCAGCCCGGAGTCCTGCGGCCCACGGTCGTGCGGCCCAGCCTCGCCCGACCCTGGGCCACTCGGCTCAGAGGCACTCGGCTCGGCATCGCCCGGACCGGCCACGAGGTCCGCGGCCGTCAGCCGGTCCTCGGCCGCCGGGCTCCGGAATTCCGCGGGGTCGAGATCGTCGAACGAGACGACCGGGACCGCCTCCCGCGAGGCCGGCTCGAGCTCGTCGGACGACATCCGGCGGCGGGCCGGCCGCAGGGGACGGAGCGGCCGACCCCCGTCCTCGCCGGAGGTCGCCACGGTCAGAAGTCGACGGGCGCGGGCAGCGGCTCGACCTGCTCGGCGTCGGCGTCGAGCACCGCGCCGATCCCGAGCTTCTCCTTGATCCGCTTCTCGATCTCCGCGGCGATGTCGGGGTTCTCCTTGAGGAACTTGCGGGCGTTCTCCTTGCCCTGCCCCATCTGGTCGCCCTCGTACGTGTACCAGGCGCCGGACTTGCGGATGATCCCCTGCTCGACGCCCACGTCGATCAGCGAGCCCTCGCGGCTGATGCCGACGCCGTACAGCACGTCGAACTCCGCCTGCTTGAACGGCGGCGCCACCTTGTTCTTCACGACCTTGACCCGGGTCCGGCTGCCGACCATGTCGGTGCCGTCCTTCAGGGTCTCGATGCGCCGGATGTCCAGGCGGACGGAGGCGTAGAACTTGAGCGCCTTGCCACCGGTCGTGGTCTCGGGGGACCCGAACATCACGCCGATCTTCTCGCGCAGCTGGTTGATGAAGATCGCGGTGGTGCCGGACGTGCTCAGCGCACCGGTGATCTTGCGCAGCGCCTGGCTCATGAGGCGGGCCTGCAGGCCGACGTGGCTGTCACCCATCTCGCCCTCGATCTCGGCGCGCGGCACGAGCGCGGCCACCGAGTCGATGACGATGACGTCCAGCGCGCCGGAGCGGATCAGCATGTCCGCGATCTCCAGCGCCTGCTCACCGGTGTCCGGCTGCGAGACCAGCAGCTCGTCCGTGTTCACGCCGAGCGCCTTGGCGTACTCCGGGTCGAGCGCGTGCTCCGCGTCGATGAACGCGGCGGTGCCCCCGGCGGCCTGCGCGTTGGCCACCGCGTGCAGCGCGACGGTGGTCTTACCGCTGGACTCCGGGCCGTAGATCTCCACGACCCGGCCGCGCGGGAGGCCGCCGACGCCGAGCGCCACGTCGAGCGCGATCGACCCGGTGGGGATCACGCCGATCGGCGGACGCGTGTCGTCCCCCAGGCGCATCACCGAACCCTTGCCGTGGTTCTTCTCGATCTGGGCGAGGGCGAGCTGGAGCGCCTTCTCGCGGTCGGGAGTGCTCATCTGACTACCTCGCTCGGTGCGGGACGGGCCTGTGTTCGCTGTGTTCGACGACTTCCGGGGAGCCACGGGGAGAACCGTATTGGGTCCCACCGACAGTTCCGGTACTCGCGCCCCTGCTGTGGACAACCGGGGCCGGGTGTGGACGCCACGGTATACGAACACGTGTTCGAGGCCGAGACCGACACGCCGATCGGCTACCCTGCCGCGCCGAGCGGCGCGCCCCCGCCCCGACCCGGCACGAGGGCGCGCGGGGGTCGGTCAGTCGTCCCGGCCCAGCCTGCGGTCCTCCGGCACGTCGTAGGCCTCACAGATCACCTGCCACACCCGCTTGGGGTCGATCCCGGCCTCGATGGCCTGCTCGGCGCTGCGGCCACCGAGCTCGGCGAACACGTGGTCGCGCGCCACCGAGCCCGCCCGCATCTCGCCGAACTCGTCGTGCATCAGGGTCCGGAACTGGCTCAGTCGCACCCCGCCGAGGGTAGTCACGCGCCCGCGCGACGGCGCATCACGCGCCCGCGCGACGGCGGAACAGCGCACCGCACGCCAGCACCCCGAGCAGGCCCAGCCCGCCCCACCAGGCCACCGCCAGCAGTGGGGACGTCCCCACCGGCGCGTCCAGCAGCAGCCCGCGGACCGCGTCGATCAGCGGCGTGACCGGCTGGTGCTCGGCGAACCCGCGCAGCACCGCGGGCATGGTCTCCGGCGGCACGAAGCCGCTCGAGACGTACGGCAGGAACAGCAGGACGAAGGACAACGCACCCGCAGCCTCCGCGCTCGCGACCAGCAGCCCGAACGCCGCCGACAGCGCCGACACCCCGGCCATCAGCAGCGCCAGCAGCCCCGCGACGACCAGCCAGTCGAGCGGCGACGCGGCCGGCCGGAAGCCGAGCAGCAGCGCCACACCGACGACCACCGCCGTCGACACCAGGTTGCGGGCCACGCTCGCGAGGACGTGCCCCACCAGGACGGCGGATCCGAGGACCGGCAGCGAGCGGACCCGGTCGACCACGCCCGTCGCCATGTCCTGGTTGACCCCGACGGCCGTCTGCGCCGAGCCGTGTGCCGCGCAGAGCACGATCACACCCGGCACCACGTAGGTCAGGTAGTCCGTGCCGCTCGCGCCGGTGGACATCGCGCCGCCGAACACGTACACGAACACCAGCAGGATCAGCACCGGCAGCACCACCGCGACGATCATCGCGTCGATGCTGCGGACCGAGTGCCGCAGCGAGCGGCCGAGGAAGGTGCCGACGTCGAGCAGCGGGCCGGGGACGGCGGAGCAGGCGGTCATGCCGGCACCGTCCCGGGGGTCGTCTCGGTGAGGGTGAGGAAGACGTCGTCGAGCGTCGGCCGGTGCACGGCCACCCGCACGACCGGGACGCCCGCCATCGCCTCCAGCAGCTCCCGCACGCCGGCGGCCGTGCCGTCCGTCGGGACGTGCACCGACAGGGCCTCGGCGTCCGCCCGGGCGGCGTATCCCCGCAGGTCGGCGACGGTCATCGCGCTGTCGAGCGCGGCCGCGTCCGGCAGCACGAGCTGGACGGTCTCCCCGCCGATCAGCGACTTGAGCTCGTCGGCCGTGCCCTCGGCGGCGATCCGGCCGCCGGCGAGCACCGCGACCCGGTCGGCCAGCCGGTCCGCCTCCTCGAGGTACTGCGTGGTCAGCAGCACGGTGACGCCCGACGCCGCCAGCTCGGCGACCGAGTCCCAGACGTCCCGGCGGCTGCGCGGGTCGAGCCCGGTCGTCGGCTCGTCGAGGAACAGCACCTCCGGCTCGTCGACCAGCCCGAGGGCGATGTCGAGCCGCCGGGCCATGCCGCCGGAGTAGGTGGACACGCGCCGGTCGGCCGCCTCCACCAGGTCGAACCGCTCGAGCAGGGCGGTCGCCCGCTCGCGCGCGGCCCCCTTCGTGAGGTGCCGCAGCCGGCCCATCATCACGAGGTTCTCGCGCCCGGTGAGCACCTCGTCGACCGTGGCGTGCTGGCCGGTGAGGCTGATCGCCCGCCGGACCGCCACGGGGTCGGTCCGCACGTCCCGCCCGGCGACCCGCACGCGTCCGGCGTCGGGGCGCAGCAGCGTGGCCAGGATCTTCACGGTGGTGGTCTTGCCGGCGCCGTTCGGACCGAGCAGCGCGGCGACGCTCCCCCGCGCCACGTGCAGGTCGATCCCGTCCAGCACCGACTTCGTCCCGAAGGACCTCCGGAGGCCCTCGACCTCGACTGTGTATGTCATACACTAAGTTTATGCTGTAAACATCGTTTAGGATCAAGCCCGATGGACGCGCTGTCGCCGCTGGAGGCGGTCTGGAAGGCCGGGCCCGGCACCGCGGGCCGGGAGGGGCTCTCGCTCGCCCGGATCGTGGCCGCGGCGATCGAGATCGCCGACGCCGAGGGTCTCGACGCCGTGTCGATGAGCCGCGTCGCGAAGACCCTCGGCTTCACGCCGATGTCCCTCTACCGGCACGTGGGCAGCAAGGAGGAGCTGCTCCTGCACATGCAGGACGGCGCCGTCGGGCCGCCGCCCGCGGAGCTCGCCCCCGCCCCGGACGCGGGCTGGCGGGAGTGCGTGGAGCGCTGGGCCTGGGCGACGGTGCACCGCATGCGCACCCACCCGTGGATCCTGCAGACCGTGCCGATGCTGGGCCCGCCGGCCACGCCGAACCAGCTGACCTGGCTGGAGTACGGGCTGCGCGCGCTGCGTCCCACGCCGCTCGCCGAACCGGAGAAGCTCTACGTGATCCTGATGCTCAACGCGCACACCTTCGGCGACCTGACCTTCCACGAGGCCGAGACGGCGGACACCCCGGAGGCGGCCTACGAGACGCTCTTCACCCGGTTCCTCGACCCCGCGCGCTTCCCCGCCCTGCTCGAGGCGTTCGCGAAGGGCGCCTTCGCGGAGGGCCCGGACCCGGCCGGGGACCGCGACGCCCAGTTCCGGTTCGGGCTGGACCGGATCCTCGACGGCGTCGCACGGCTGATCGGGAGCCGGGCAGGATGACGTCGTGATCGAGCAGGTCTGGGCCGCGCTCGGCGGCGACCCCGCGGAGCTCCCCCGGCTCACCACGACCGGGCCCGTACCCACGCTGAGCAGCCGGTTCCCCGTGACCGAGTTCGGCACGGCGACGATCGGGGCGGCCCTGCTCGCGGCCACGGCCGACACGGCCCGGCCCGTCGGGATCGACACCCGGCAGGCCGGCGTCGTGCTGCGCAGCGAGCGGTACCTGCGGCGGAACGGGGCGAGTCCGGGCAACCCGTTCGACCCCCTCTCCGCCTTCCACCCGACCGCCGACGGCTGGCTGCGGCTGCACGCGAACTACGCCTGGCACGCGGCCGCGGCCCGGCGGGTCCTGGACCTGACCCCCGACGCCGGTCTCGAGGAGATGCGGGCCGCGATCGCCGGCTGGCGCAAGGTCGAGCTGGAGACCGCGCTGCACGAGGCGGGCGGGGTCGCCGCGGCCACCCGGACCGAGGAGGAGTGGGCCGCCACCGACGCCGGGCGGGCCGCCCGGGCGCTGCCCCTGGTGGAGCGACGCGTGCTGGGCGAGGCGCCGCCACGACCGGCCCGCCGGGTCCGGGTGCTCGACCTGACACGCGTGATCGCGGGCCCGGTCGCCACGCGCGTCCTCGCCGCGCACGGTGCGGACGTGCTGCGCCTCGACCCGCCCCACCGCCCGGAAATGCCCGCGCAGGCCTGGGACACGCTGTCCGGCAAGCGGTCGGCGATCGCCGAGCTGCCTGCGGAGGACCTGCTCGCCGGCGCCGACGTCGTCGTGACGGGGTACCGGCCGGGATCGCTGGACCGCTTCGGGCTGGCCCCCGAGGAGCTGGCCGCGCGGCATCCCGGGCTCGTCGTCGTCACCTTGTCGGCGTGGGGGCACACGGGCCCGTGGGCAGGTCGACGGGGGTTCGACAGCCTCGTGCAGTCCGCCTGCGGCATCGGCGTCACCGAGGGCAGCCCCACCGCTCCGGGCGCCCTGCCCGCCCAGGTCCTCGACCACGCCACGGGCTACCTCGGCGCGGCCGGGGCCCTGCTGGCGCTCGCCACCCAGCGTCGGTCCGGCGGGACCCACCACGTCCGGCTCGCGCTCGCCGGCACGGCGGCGTTCCTGCAGGCCCTGCCCCGCACCGAACCGGGTGCCGAGGAGGTCGACCCCGCGCCCTACCTGGAGGAGCTCGGCCCGTTCACGCTCGCCTCGCCCCCGGGCACCGTCGACGGCGAGCCGCTGCACTGGCCCTCACCGGCGGACTACGGCGGCGCGCGGCCGGCGTGGCTACCCTGACCGGTATGTCCGATCCCACCGGCCTGTCGTCACCGGTCGGCCAGGCTGTGGTCGTGCTGATGCTCCTGGCCGCGCTCACCCTCCTGATCCGCTGGTGGGTACAGAACCGCAAGCGCTGACGCCCTGGCCCGGGCCGGCGCGTCGGGGTCGCCGCCCGCCGTCGCGAGCACCGTGGCCCCCTCGTAGAGCAGGTGCAGCGCGGCGCCGACTTCCTCCGGGTGCCCCTCCTCCCGCGCGCGGTCGACCAGGTACGCCCGCATCCACTCCTTCTCCGCGCGGATCACCGGCTCGGCCGGGTGCCCGGTTCCGCCGATCTCCGCGTAGGCGTTGACGAAGGCGCAGCCGCGGTCCTGCTCGCGCAGCCAGAGGGCCAGGACGTCGAACACGTCCTCCACCGGCCGCCCGCGCATGTGCTCGTGCAGGAACTCCTGCCACACCCCGGTGCGCCGCTCGAGGTAGAGCGCGACCAGCGCGTCCTTCGAGCCGAAGCGGTCGTAGAGCGTCTTCTTCGTGGTGCCGGCGGTCTCGGCGATGAGGTCGACGCCCACGGCCCGGATGCCGTGCCGGTAGAACAGCGCGGAGGCCGCCGCGATCAGCTTCTCGCCCGCAGGGGTGCTCATACACTGCGAGTATACCGACCGGTGTGGTTACTTCGAAACCATGAGACGAGACGCGGTTGCGGGCGCAGCGTTCGTGCTGTTCTGGAGCTCGGGGTTCGTCGGGGCCGAGCTGGGGACCGGCTACACCGGGGCGGACACGTTGCTGGCGTGGCGGTACGTGATCGCGGCGGCGGTGTTGTGGCTGGTCGTCGCCGTACGCCGCAGCCGGGTCCCGCGCGGGGCGCCCGCCCGCCAGGTCCTGCTCGGGACCCTCACCCAGGTCCTCTACCTCGGCGGCGTGGTGACGGGCGTGGGGCTCGGGGTGCCGGCGGGGACCGCGGCGCTGATGGCGGCGCTGCAGCCGTTGGTCGTCGCGACGGCGGCCGGCCGGTTCCTCGGCGAGCGCACGACCGCCCGGCAACGGGTCGGGCTGGCGGCCGGGCTGGCCGGGGTCGCGCTGGTGGTGGCGGGCGACCTGGGCCCGGGCACCGCCCCGGCCTGGGCCTTCCTGCTCCCGGTCGGCGGGATGCTGGCGCTGTCGGCCGGGACGGTGCTGGACCGCCGGATGCGGCCGCCGGAGAGCCCGCTCACCGCGATGGCGCTGCAGTCGACCACGGGCGCGGTCCTGTTCACCGCCGTCGCCGGCCTGGCCGGGCATCTGCAGCCGCCCGCCGAACCGGGCTTCTGGGGCGCGGTGGCGTGGGTGGTGGTGCTGTCCTCCTTCGGCGGCTACGGCACCTACCTGGTGGTCCTGCGCCGCAGCGGGGCGACCCGGGTGTCCGCGCTGCTCTACCTGACCCCACCGACGACGATGCTCTGGACCTTCCTGATGTTCGGCGAGGTCCCGGTCCTGCTCGCCGTCCCCGGCATCGCGCTGTGCGCCGTCGGGGTCCGGCTCGTGCTCGGCCGACGCGAAACTGTCGGTGCCCGGGCGCATGATGGGGACCGTGAGCTCGCTGGACGGTTTCTCCCCCGCCACCCGGGACTGGTTCCGGGGCGCCTTCGCCGCGCCCACGGCCGCCCAGGAGGGCGCGTGGAGCGCTGCCCAGGCGGGGCGCAACGCGCTGGTCGTGGCGCCGACCGGGTCGGGTAAGACGCTCGCCGCGTTCCTCTGGGCGCTGGACCGGCTGGCGTCGGAGCTGGTGCCCGAGGAGCGCACCCGGCGGTGCCGGGTGCTGTACGTGTCCCCGCTGAAGGCCCTGGCGGTCGACGTGCAGCGCAACCTGCGCGCGCCGCTCACCGGCATGCGGCAGGAGGCCCAGCGGCGCGGGGACCCCGTCCCGGACATCACGGTCGGCATGCGCACCGGGGACACCCCGGCGGACGAGCGGCGCCAGTTCGCCCGCACCCCGCCGGACGTGCTGGTCACCACCCCCGAGTCGTTGTTCCTGCTGCTCACCTCGGCGGCGCGCGAGTCGCTGCGCGGGGTGGAGACCGTGATCCTCGACGAGGTGCACGCGGTGGCGGCGACCAAACGCGGCGCGCACCTGGCCCTGTCCCTCGAGCGGCTCGACGAGCTGCTCGAGAAGCCCGCCCAGCGGATCGGCCTGTCCGCCACCGTGCGCCCGCTCGACGAGGTGTCGACCTTCCTGTCCGGCGCCCGGCCGGTCGAGGTGGTCCAGCCGAAGACCCCGAAGACGATCGAGGTCCGGGTCGAGGTCCCGGTGCCGGACCTCGCCGCGCTCGACGAGCGGCCGGCCCCGGGCAGCGCGGACGAGGAGGTCATCGGGTCCGCGGCCGGCGGCGCCCAGCGGCCCTCGATCTGGCCCGCGGTCGAGAAGCGGCTGCTCGACCTGGTGCGCGAGCACCGCTCGACCATCGTGTTCGCCAACTCGCGGCGGCTGGCAGAGCGGCTCACGGCGAAGCTCAACGAGCTGGCCGTCGAGGAGGCCGGGGAGGCCGTCGAGCTCGACCGCTTCCCCGCCGAGGCGATCGGCGAGTCCGGGGTGGGCGGCGGCGCACCGCCGGTGGTGGCCAAGGCGCACCACGGGTCGATGTCCCGCGAGCAGCGCACGCTCGTGGAGGAGGAGCTCAAGAGCGGGCGGCTGCCGTGCGTGGTCGCGACCTCGAGCCTCGAGCTGGGCATCGACATGGGCGCGGTCGACCTCGTGGTGCAGGTGGAGGCGCCGCCGAGCGTGGCGTCCGGGCTGCAGCGCGTCGGCCGTGCCGGGCACCAGGTCGGCGCGGTGTCGCAGGGCGTGGTGTTCCCGAAGTTCCGCGGGGACCTCGTCTCGTGCGCGGTCGTCGCCGAGCGGATGACCGGCGGGGCGATCGAGTCCATGCGCTACCCGCGCAACCCGCTCGACGTGCTGGCCCAGCAGGTCGTCGCCATGGTCGCGATGGACCCCTGGAAGCTCGACGAGCTGGCCGCCGTCGTCCGCCGGGCCGCGCCCTTCGCCGCCCTGCCGGACTCGGCGCTGCACTCGGTCCTGGACATGCTGGCCGGGCGCTACCCCTCCGAGGAGTTCGGCGAGCTGCGGGCCCGGATCACCTGGGACCGGGTCACCGACGAGCTGCGCGGCCGGCCCGGCGCGCAACGCCTGGCGGTCACCTCCGGCGGCACGATCCCCGACCGCGGCCTGTTCACCGTCATGACCCCGGGCGGGGCCGACGGCGCGGGATCGCGCGTCGGCGAGCTCGACGAGGAGATGGTCTACGAGTCCCGGGTGGGCGACACGTTCCTGCTCGGCACGTCGAGCTGGCGGGTCGAGGACATCACGCACGACCGCGTGATCGTCACGCCCGCGCCCGGCGAGCCGGCGCGCATGCCCTTCTGGAAGGGCGAGTCGATCGGGCGGCCGCTGGAGCTGGGCCGGGCGGTCGGGAAGTTCGTCCGCGAGATGGCCGGGCTGGCGGACGAGGAGGCCCGCACCCGGGCGGCCGCGGCCGGGCTGGACGAGTGGGCCACCGACAACCTGCTCTCCTACCTGCACGAGCAGCGCGAGGCCACGCGGCACGTGCCGAGCGACCGCACGATCCTGGTCGAGCGGTTCCGGGACGAGCTGGGCGACTGGCGGCTCGTGGTCCACTCCCCCTTCGGTTCGCAGGTCAACGGGCCGTGGGCGCTCGCCATCGCGGCCCGGATGCGGGAGAAGCGCGGGGTCGAGGTGCACGCGGCCGGGGCGGACGACGGGATCGTGCTGCGCCTGCCCGACGCGCTCGACGACAGCGGCGGCGAGGTCGTGCCCACCGCCGAGGACGTGCTGCTCGAGCCCGGCGAGGTCGAGCAGATCGTGGTGGCCGAGCTGGGCAACTCGTCGCTGTTCGCCTCGCGGTTCCGCGAGTGCGCGGCCCGGGCGCTGCTGCTCCCCCGCCGCGACCCGAAGCGGCGCAGCCCGCTGTGGCAGCAGCGGCAGCGTTCGGCGCAGCTGCTGGCCGTCGCGGGCAGGTTCGAGCAGTTCCCGATCACGCTCGAGGCGATGCGCGAGTGCGTGCAGGACGTCTACGACCTGCCGGGCCTGCGCGAGCTGATGTCCGACGTGGAGTCGCGGAAGGTCAAGGTGGTCGAGGTGGCCACCCCGCAGCCCTCGCCCTTCGCGCGCAGCCTGCTGTTCGGCTACATCGGCATGTTCCTGTACGAGATGGACGCACCGCTGGCCGAGCGCCGCGCCGCCGCCCTCTCGCTGGACTCCACACTGCTCGCCGAGCTGCTGGGATCCGAGGCGATCCGCGAGCTCCTCGATCCCGAGGTGCTCGCCGAGGTCGAGGCGTCGCTGCAGCGCACGACGGCGGACCGGCACGCGCGCGACGCGGAGGGCGCGGCCGACCTGCTGCGCTTCGTCGGCGACCTGTCCGAGGCGGACGGTCGGGCCCGCGGTGTCGAGCCCGCCTGGTTCGCCGAGCTGGAGGCGCAGCGTCGGGCGATCCGGGTGCGGATCGCCGGCGAGGAGCGGTTCGTCGCGATCGAGGACGCGGGCCGCATCCGGGACGCGCTGGGCGCGCCGCTGCCCGTCGGCGTGCCGGAGACCTTCACCGAGCCGGTCCCGGACCCGCTCGGCGACCTCGTGCTGCGGTACGCGCGGACGCACGGCCCGTTCACGGCCGCGGAGTGCGCGACCCGGTTCGGGCTCGGCGTCGCTGTGGTGGCCGGGGTGCTCGACAGGCTGACCGGCGTCGGACGGCTGGTCCGCGGCGAGCTGCGCCCGCAGGCCGCGGGCGGCGGCGAGGGCTCGGTCGAGTACTGCGACGCCGAGGTCCTGCGCCGGCTGCGCCGCGCCTCGCTGGCGCGGCTGCGGGCCGAGGTCGAGCCCGTGGAGCAGCGCGCGCTGGGTCGTTTCCTGCCCGTGTGGCAGGGCGTGCGTACCCACGCCGGTGGCGAGCGGCGCGGCCGCATGCGCCGTGCCCCCGGCGCGGAGGACGTGCTCGGCGTGGTCGAGCAGCTGGCCGGGGCACCGCTGCCGGCGAGCGCACTGGAGTCGCTGATCCTGCCCGCCCGGCTGCCGGGCTACACCCCCGCCCTGCTCGACGAGCTCACCGCGGCCGGCGAGGTCACCTGGACCGGGTGCGGGCCGTTGGCCGGCAGCGACGGCTGGCTGGCGGTGGCCCCGGCCGACGTCGCGGACCTGCTGCTGCCCGAGCCCGAACTCGAGGTCGCCGGCACGCCGCTGCACCGGGCGCTGCTCGCCGCCCTCGGGCTGCCCGAGCTCGGCGAGCCGGCGGTGGGCGGCGGCGCTCTGTTCTTCCGCCAGCTCGCCGACCAGGCCGGCCGCACGCTCGTGGCGGAGGGCGAGGAGGCTCCGACCGACGACGCCACGGTCACCGCGATCTGGGACCTCGTCTGGGCGGGGCTGCTCACCAACGACACGCTGGGCCCGCTGCGGGCCCGGCTGGGCGGTGGCGGGCGGGGCTCCGGCGGCCGCGGCGGGCCCGCGCACCGGACCCGGCGCAGCGCCTCCCGCGGGCGGTATGCCCAGCTGCGCGCGGGCCGCCCGCAGATGCCGAGCCGCACGGGGCCGCCCTCGGTGGGCGGCCGGTGGGCGCTCGCGGTGGACCGCGAGCCGGATCCCACGCGTCGGGCGCACGCCCGGGCCGAGGCGTTCCTCGAACGGCACGGCGTGCTGACCCGGGGTGCACTGGGCACCGAGCGGGTCACCGGCGGCTTCGCCGCGGTCTACAAGGTGCTGCGGGCGATGGAGGACTCCGGGCGGGTGCGGCGCGGGTACGTCGTCGAGGGTCTGGGGGCGGCGCAGTTCGCCGTGCCGGGGGCGATCGACCGGATCCGGGCCCTGTCCAGCCCGGACGGGAGCCCCGCGGCGAGCGGATCGGCGGCGGGCACCGCAGCGGTCGGCTCCGCGCCCGGTGCGGACGGGCGGTCGAGCGGACTCGAGGACTTCTCCGCGGACGGCTCCGAGGGCTTCCCGGAGGAGGGCGGCGGCCCCCACCCCGACGGGCGGCACTTCGCCGGCGCGGGCCGCGCACCCCACGACGCAGGCGGCGGCTCGGGGTTGTCACGGGTGGTGCTGGCGGCGGCCGACCCGGCCCAGCCGTACGGCGCGGCGCTGTCGTGGCCGGCGACCGTCGGCGACTCGAAACACCGGCCCGGGCGCAAGGCGGGCGCGCTGGTGGTGCTGGTGGAGGGGGCGCCGGCGCTGTACGTCGAGCGCGGCGGCAAGTCCCTGCTGTCCTTCACGACTGAGTACGACGAGCTGTCGGCGGCCGCGCACGCGCTGGCCGGCGCGGTGCACGAGGGATGGCTCGGCACACTCGCGGTCGAGCGCGCCGACGGCGGCGGGGCCCTGGGCTCCGAGCTCGCCGAGGTGCTCACCGAGGCCGGCTTCCGCGTCACCCCGAAGGGCCTGCGCCTCCGGGCCTGAGAGGCGCCCACGACCACGCGCCGGGTCCTCCCGGCCGTACCCGCACGAGCGATCGTTCAGGCTTCCGGCGGATGCAGGCGACCGCATCAGCGACGATGATCGGGTCACCGACTCCGATGCCGTGGGAGGCCCGACCGTGACGACCGTCGAGTACGACTTCGACCCCGAGCTCGCCGCCGCCATCCCGGTGCTGCCGGTCCTCGACGTCAGCGACCTGCCGGCCGCACGTGCCGTGCTGACCGGTCTTCGCGCCCAGCTGCCCGCGCCGGACGAGACGGGCGTGACGGTGACCGAGATCCTGGTTGCGGGACCCGAGGGTGCGCCCGACGTGCCGCTGCGGATCTACCGGCCCGACGAGCCCGCGGGGCCGGCGGGCATCTTCGACGTGCACGGCGGCGGCTTCATCATGGGCGACCTCGAGGGCAGCCACGCCAGCAACATCGCGATCGCCCGGGACGTCGGCGCGGTGCTGGTCACCGTGGACTACCGGCTCGCGCCCGAGCACCCCTTCCCGGCCGGCCTCGAGGACTGCTACGCCGGGCTGGTCTGGTTCGCCGAGCACGCCGAGGAGTTCGGCGTCGACCCCGACCGGATCGCGCTCCACGGGATCAGCGCGGGCGGCGGGCTGTGCGCCGCGCTCGCGATGCTGGCCCGGGACCGCGGCGGACCGGCGATCGCCTTCCAGTACCTGGGCGTCCCCGAGGTCGACGACCGGCTGGAGACGCCGAGCATGCGCGCCTTCACCGACACCCCGATCTGGAACCGGCCCAACGCCGTCGTGAGCTGGGACTCCTACCTCGGCGAGGGCGTGCGGGGCACGGACGCGGTCCCGCCGTACGCGGCTCCGGCGCGGGCGACCGACCTGAGCGGCCTGCCGCCGGCCTACGTCTCGGTGATGGCGTTCGACCCGCTGCGCGACGAGGGCATCGCCTACGCGCTGGCCCTGCAGACGGCCGGCGTCCCGGTGGAGCTGCACCTGTTCCCGGGGACCTTCCACGGCTCGTCGCTCATCGAGGACGCCACGATCTCGAAGCGGGAGGCCGCCGAGCGGGTCGCGGTGCTCCGGCAGGCCCTGGAGCTGCCCCGGCTCGACTGAGCCCACCCGGGATCAGGGACGCCGATCCGCGGCCAAACGGCCCGAATCTCAGTGCCACGTGAGCTCCTTTGCCACGTCGTTCCCGCGGGACTCGTGCGTCGCCGTCGTTGTGGGTGGACCGTGACACAGGCCGTCGACACGCGGACGTTCTCGTTCGGCACAGACCGCCGGTTCATCGAGGGTAGGGGCCGACCGAGAGGGAACTGTGACCGGAAGGCGGAGATCGGGCGCGAGCTACGTGACCGTGGGCGGCCGCGCCGCGAAACCGCCGGCGAGGTGGTCGAGCGTCACGCCGACCCGGGGGACAGGCACCTCGACTTGGGGAAGACCGCGTAGACGTCCGCTCTGGGCTAGGAGTGGGGGCGTCCCGAAGGACTTGCACGAGCAACCCAGGGGCGAGAAGCGGCGCAACCTGACAAAGCGAGCGCATGACCAGGCCATGCCCGGCGAGACACTGTCGGTCGCCGTGTCGCCGTGTCGCCGTGTCGCCGTGTCGCCGTCGTCGGTCGTCATGGTGCCGTCGACACGTACGGTGCGTCGTTCGTCCCGAAGCGCCACAACTGCAGTCGCCTCGTTCTCACGAACGACGATGCACCGTTGGCCTGCCCTCGGCGAAACCCCATCGCTTACCGGATGGCGACGCGCAAGGGGCAACTGTCAGCCGGAAGGCACCGCGCCGATCGCATTGTTGATCAGTGTCACGGCGAGTTCGCGTGCATCCTCGAACGGCTGCGCGTCGTTGAGAGATGTAGCGAGGGCGCGCGCCCTCGAAGAGGACAGCGAGCTGGCGTCCGAGGCCCTCGGGGCGGCTCCGGCGGCGTCCGCCGTGGCGATCAGATTCGCAGTCAGTTCCCGCTTGTGGCGCTCGACGAACGCAGCAGCGTCCACCATGGCTCCCGCCGCCTCGACCGCGGTGTTGTGGAAGGGGCACCCTCGCACCCAGCATCGATCGCGGCAGCTGCCGCCGCGATCAATGGTGTCTCGATCCTCGTCAACAACGCGGGGGTCGCCACCGGCGCGACGCTTCTCGAAGGAGATATCGACTCCATCCGCCACGAGTTCGAGACGAACTTCTTCGCCACACTCGCCGTCACCCGTGCGTTCGCACCGCAATTTGCAGAGCACGACGAGAGCTACGTCCTCAACGTGCTCTCCGCCTTCTCCTGGTTCAACGTTCCGGCAGTCGGGGGATACAGTGCGTCCAAGGCCGCGCAATGGTCACTCACCGACGGCCTGCGTCAGGAACTCTCTGGACAGGGCACCCGCGTGGCGGGTCTTCACGTGGGCTTGATGGACACCGACCTCACGGCGAGCACCGACGCTCCGAAGGAGGACCCGTCGAACATCGCGCGGCTCGCCGTGGATGGGATCGAGGCCGACGCGTTCGAGATCCTCGCTGACGAGCAGAGCAACGCCATCC
The DNA here is from genome assembly GCF_050948485.1 of Pseudonocardia halophobica. Lineage (NCBI taxonomy): Bacteria > Bacillati > Actinomycetota > Actinomycetes > Pseudonocardiales > Pseudonocardiaceae > Pseudonocardia > Pseudonocardia halophobica. Next base: position 5,613,954 of record NZ_CP192046.1, read on the forward strand.
GCGCGGGCCTCGCCGGCGGTGTGGCAACGCTCTATCCCAACCTGACTTGACCAGAGCTGCTCGACGGGAGTGTCTGATGAGCATCGAACAGAACGACCCTCAGTACGCCGCCGCGCCGACGAAGCTGAGCGAATGCTCGGCTTCCGCCTCGAACGCTTCCTCGGCACGACGGACGCTGAACCGCCGAACGCTGCAGACTTCAAGCGCATCGCAACCGTACAGACATTTGGTGCAGCATGGCCACGCACCGAACACCTCGACACCCGCACCCGCGCACTCATCTCGGTCGCAATCGCGGCCACGCTCGGGGTTCGCGAGCCCCTTCGTGGACAGCTCCGCATCGCCCTGAACAACGGCGTCACGAAGGAGGAAATCGTCGAGGCGTTCATTCAGCTCAGCGTCTACGCGGGCGCTGCGCGCGCGTTCGAAAGCTATGGCATCGCCGCGGAGGTCTTCGGCGAGTGAACATCGCCAGGCCCTCACACACTGGCGAAGTAAGACTGAGCCTGAGGCACGAGCAGCCGGTACCTTCTCAGCTCGGATCTTTCGTCCTGAGGCCAGGTGGCGTCCACGGCGGCGATCAGCGGCCGACCGGCTCGGTGCCGTGATCGGGCGCGTGGGCCCCGGCCAACCCCCACGCCCGCGCCCGAGCCGCGGCGCGGGCTGTGTCGATCCGGCCACCACGGTTCTAGTCGAGGTCCCCGCGCCCCCCGAGCATCCGCCCCACGACGAGTTCGACGTAGCCCTCGACGACGTCGTCGAGGGAGAGGCCGCGGTCTTCGCGGAACCAGCCGCTGAAGCCGTTGAGCATGTCGAGCACCCCGAACGCGGCGAGCTGCGCGTCGGGCACCGTGAACTCGCCGGACCGCATGCCCGCGGTGATCACGTCCCGGACCCGCCGCTGGTAGTAGCGGCGGTGCCCGTCGATCTCCGCGCGGTGCTCCGGGCTCAGGGACGCCATCTCGTGCAGCCCGACGAGGTGCTCGACCCGCCGCCGGTACAGGTGCCGCAGGTGCGCCCGGACCAGCATCGCCATCCGGCGGGCGGGCGTGCCCGCGGCGTCGAGCAGGGGCAGGTTCTCCTCGCACGGCTCGCGCGTGACGGTCAGGCAGACCGCGTAGAGGATCTCCTCCTTGGCCGCGAAGTGGTGGTAGAGGCTGGCCCCGCGGATGCCGACGGCGTCGGCGATGTCCCGCATGCCGACGTGGGCGTACCCGCGGTCGGCGAAGGTCCGCGCGGCGGTGGTCACGATCTCCTCGCGGCGCAGCCGGGTCCGCGCCGTGCGGGACAACGCCAGCGGCTCCTGCGTCACGCCGTCACTCCTCACACGGGCACCGTCCGCAGCTTCCGCTTGAGGATCTTGCCCTGGGGGTCGACGGGCAGCTCGGCCACCACGTGCACCGCCTTGGGCACCTTGTAGCCGGCCATCCGCTCCTTGCAGAAGGCGATCACGTCGTCCGGGTCGACGGCCACGCCCTCCTGCGGGATCAGGAACGCGGTGACGGCCTCGGACCAGTACTCGTCCGGCTTCCCGACGACCGCCGCCCGCAGCACGCCGGGGTGCTCGTGCAGCACCCGCTCGACCTCCTGCGACGACACGTTCATCCCACCGGACTTGATCACGTCCTTGAGCCGGTCGCGGAAGAAGAGGTTGCCCGCGGCGTCGACCCGGACCATGTCGCCGGTGTGCACCCAGCCGTCGGCCATGACCTCGGCGGTCCGCGCGGGGTCGCGGTGGTAGCCGAGCATGACCGACGGCGTTCGGCACAGCAGCTCGCCGACCTCGGCGTCGTTCCCCTCGGCGTCGACGACCCGGATCTCCAGGTGCGAGACCGGGGTGCCGATCCAGGTCGGGTCGTGGTCCGGGACGTCGTCGAGCGTGCGGAACCAGCCCACGGTGCCCAGCTGGGACAGCTCGGACTGGCCCCAGTACGTCCCCCAGACGACGCCGGGTGCGGCCGCGGCCCACGCCGAGATCGCGTGCGGCGCGACCTGGCCGCCGTAGGTCATGCACCGCCGGACGGCACCGACGGCGTCGGCGCCGAACCCGGCCTGACCGGCGAGGGCGAGGTAGAAGGTGGGGGTCTGGGCGATCACCGTGACGCGCTCGCGGGCGATGATCTCCAGCGAGCGGGCCGGGTCGGTGGTCGCGGGCAGCACCAGCGTGGCGCCCATGAGCGTCAGCGTGGTCATCGAGCCGAGCCCGGCGATCGTGTGGAAGGGCATCACGAACAGCCAGGTGTCGTCCGGCCCGGTGCGCAGGCCCCAGCTCCACGCCGGCGCCGTCGAGATCAGGTAGTTGCGGTGCGGGATCAGCACGCCCTTGGGCGTGGCCTCGGTGCCCGAGGTGTAGACGAGCATCGCGACGTCGTGCTCGTCGACCTCGGCCCGGGGCTCGGTGTCCTCCGCGGGCAGCTCGGTGCCGTACCCGACCAGAGTCGTCCCGGCGGGCAGCACGCTCCCGACCAGCTCGGCGAACGCCGGCGCGGCCAGCACGACCCGGGGCTCGGCGTGCCCGAGCTGGTGCGCGACCTCCGGGGCGCGGTGCAGCGGGTTGATCCCGGTGAACGCCGCGCCGAGCTTGAGCGCGCCGTAGTACGCGGCCACGACGTCGACGGAGTTGGGCGCCATCGACGCGACCACGTCCCCGCGGCCGATCCCGAGCCCGCGCAGCAGGTGCGCGTACCGGTTCGCCCGGCGGTCCAGCTCGGCGTAGGTGGTCTCGGACCGGGCCCCGTCCGCGGTGTACCCGACGACGGCGACCGCCGCGGGCCGGGTGCGGGCGTGCCGCCGCAGCTGGTCGCCGATCGTGGCGCGGGCCAGCGGGCGGGTGTACTGGTCGGCGAGGCTCATGCGAACAGCGGGGAGCCGTAGGTGTCGGCGAAGACGGTGTCCTCGACCGGTCCGCGGCTGAGCTTGCGGGGGAAGCCTTTGGCCGGGTAGCCGATCGCGACGTGCGCGGCGGTGATGATGCCGTCCGGGATGTCGAGCAGCTTGCGCACCTCGGGCTCGGAGTGGCAGAGCAGGGTGGTGACGGCGGACGCGACGCCCTGGTCGCGCAGCGCCAGGCAGAAGTTCTGCATGGTCGGGTAGATCGACGCGCCGCCGACCACGGACAGCCGGCCGAGCTCGTGGTCGGTCGGGTGCAGCCCGTCGAGCTCGGCGCAGACCACCACGATCGCGGGGGCGTCGGCGAGGTGCTCGGCGAAGTGGTCGGCGTCGGCGACGGCCTTGGGCACGGCCCCGACGCGGACGTCGCCGATCCCGACCCCGGCCAGGTAGGCCTTCCACGGCGGCAGGTAGAGGTCGGCGAGCGCGCGCTTGCGCTCCGGGTCGCGGACCACGACCCAGCGCAGCGGCTGCCGGTTGCCGCCCTGCGGCCCGAAGCGGGCGGCGTCGAACGCGCGGTGGAGCACCTCGTCGGGCACGGGGTCCGGGGTGAAGTACCGGCAGGTGCCGGTCGTGCGCATCGCCTCGGTCAGCTCCATCGCTGTCTCCCTGTCCGCGGTTAGGTGTCGGTGGGGAGCATGGAGTGGTCCTCGACACCCGTCAAGGCCCTTGTCGCCGGACGATCTTCCCCATCTGCCTAACCGCGGTTAGGCTTTCGCCGACGAGGAGGTCCGCCAATGGGGTTCGTGCCGTTCGCGCCGGAGCGCGCGCCGATCGACCGTGCCGCGCTGGTCGCGGCCCTGGAGGAGGCGAACCTCCCGTCGCTGGTCGCGGTGCTGTACCAGCTGACGGGCGACCGGCGCTGGCTCGCCGACCCCTACCGACCCACCCGCAGCCGCGGGATGGAGGACAACGACCCGGGCGGCTTCCCGCCGGAGATCCGGGCCGAGATCCGGGCCGCCGCGGCCGACGCCGTGTGCGCCTGGGCCGACGGGGCGCCGGTCGCGGTGCCCGCGCCGACCGGCGAGACGCTCGCCGAGATCATGAGCGTGGCTGTCGGCGAGGACGTGCCGCTCGAGTACGCCGAGATGACCGCCGAGGACATGGGCTTCGCCCCGGTCGCGGTGCGCCGGGCCCCGGAGGGCGCCCCACGGGCGATCGTGATCGGCGCCGGCGTGTCCGGCATGCTCGCGTCGATCCGGCTCGCCGAGGCCGGGATCGAGCACGTCGTCCTGGAGAAGAACGCCGACGTCGGCGGCACCTGGCTGGAGAACGCCTACCCCGGCGCGGGCGTCGACACCCCCAGCCACCTGTACTCGTACTCCTTCGCGCCGCGCGACTGGACCACCCACTTCGGCAAGCGCGACGAGGTGTGGGAGTACCTGCGCGCGGTCGCCGACCGGCACGACCTGCGGGACCGGATCCGCTTCGGCACCGAGGTCGTGGCCGCGACCTGGGCGGACGGGCGCTGGACGGTCCGGACGGCGGCCGGCGAGGAGCTCGCCGCCGAGGTCGTGATCACCGCGACCGGGCAGCTCAACCGCCCGAAGATCCCGCCGATCCCCGGCCTGGACCGCTTCCGCGGGCCGCTCTTCCACACCGCCGAGTGGCCCGCCGACCTCGACCTGACCGGGAAGCGGGTCGTGGTGATCGGCACGGGCGCGAGCGCGATGCAGGTCGTGCCCGCGGTCGCCGAGCGGGTGGCGCACCTGACCGTCTTCCAGCGCTCGCCGCAGTGGGTCGCGCCCAATGAGGTCTACTTCTCCCCCGTCCCCGGGGGCGCCCGGTACCTCGTGGAGAACGTGCCCTTCTACCGGCTGTGGTACCGCACCCGGCTCGCCTGGAACACCAACGACCGCGTGCACCCCGGGCTGCAGAAGGACCCGGCGTGGGAGCACCCCGAGCGCTCGGTCAACGCCCTCAACGACGGCCACCGGCGCGTGTTCACCCGGTACCTGGAGGCCGAGCTGGCGGGCCGGCCCGATCTCGTCGCGAAGGCGCTGCCGGACTACCCGCCCTTCGGCAAGCGGATGCTGCTGGACAACGGCTGGTTCGCGGCGTTGCGGCGGGAGGACGTCACCCTGCTCACCGAGGCCGTGGCCGAGGTGACGGAGACCGGGGTCCGCGGCGCCGACGGGACCGAGGTCGAGGCCGACGTGGTCGTGCTCGCGACGGGCTTCCACACGCACCGCGTGCTGTGGCCGATCGAGGTCCGCGGGCGCTCCGGCCGCCGGATCGACGAGGTCTGGGGCCCGGAGGACGCGCACGCCCACCTCGGCATCACCGTGCCGGACTTCCCGAACATGTTCCTGACCTGTGGCCCGGGCACCGTCCTGGGGCACGGCGGCAGCTACATCACCATCGCCGAGTGCCAGGTCCGGTACATCGTGGACCTGCTGGTCACGATGGCCGAGCGGGGCATCGGTACGGTCGAGGTGCGGCCCGAGGTGGAGGCGGACTACGTGCGGCGCCACGACGAGGCGCACGAGGCCATGATCTGGACCCACCCCGGCATGCGGAACTGGTACCGCAACGCCGCGGGCCGCGTGGTCTCCGCGCTGCCGTGGCGGATCGTCGACTACTGGCGGATGACGCGCGAGCCCGACCTGCGGGACTACAGGGCCGAGCCGGCCTTCCAGTCCGCCCAGCTCAGCTCCCAGTCCCCGTAGGTGTCGTAGACCGGCAGCGGCGGGCCGCCCGAGTTGGTGATCTCGACGACGTCGCCGATGCCGAAGTGGTCGAAGAACCACTGGGCGTCGGCCGGCGCGAGGTTGACGCAGCCGTGCGACACGTTGGAGCTGCCCTGCTGCCCGACGGACCACGGTGCGGAGTGGACGAACTCGCCGTCGTTGGAGATCCGCTCGTCGAGGTCGACCTTCTCCCGGTAGTAGCCGGGCTGGCCCTGGCACACGCCGTAGGTGCAGGAGTCCATGATGATCGACGGCTGCTTGTCCGAGATGACGTGCGGGCCGGTGTGGGACGGGAAGCCGGGCGAGCCGAGGCTGATGTTCATCGTCTTGACCAGTTGGCCGTCGTCGAAGATCTGCATCTGCTCGGTGGCGCCGTCGGCCTTGGCGACCCAGCTGTCGTGCACCTTCACCGTCATGGTGCGGTCGGTGGAGCCGTAGGTGCCGGCGCCGAGGTCCACGCCGTAGAGGTCGGCCTCGACGCTCAGCGTGGTGCCCGGCTTCCAGTACTGCTGCGGCCGGTAGTGCACCTCGGTGTCCGAGATCCAGTACCAGCTGCCGGCCTGTGCCGGGCTGGAGGTCACCGTGAGCGCCTTCTCGGCGGCCGCGCGGTCCGTGATCGCGTGGTCGAACCGCACCACGATCGGCTGTCCGACGCCGACCGTCGGCACCGAGTTCGGCGCCGGGATGAACGACGGGTAGGCCTCGGCCTTCGGGTCGACGGTCGCGACGGTGCCGTCCGTGTGGCCGGGCGCCTGGTCGCGGTCGAGCGTGTCGACGGCCACGGCGTAGGTGGCCGAGTAGGCGAGGTCGCCGGTGGAGGTCCAGGTGTGGCCGTCCGGCGCGAGGGTCCCGTCGACGGCCTTGCCGGTCGCCGTGTTCGTGACGTGCACGGCCTGCGCTGTGCCGTCCGCGATGCTCACGGTGATCGGCTGGGTCGGGTTCAGCGGCGTGCCCTGGTCCGGCGTGATGTGGACGACGGGGGCGGGCGCGGCGTCGACCGTGGGCAGCCCGGCGACGGGAGCGAGCCCGTCCGCCCCGAACGCGCCGGCCGCCGCGCTCGGGTGGCTGCCCACCAGGACCCCCAGACCGAGCACGACCACGGTCGCGACCCCCAGCGCGGTGGAGCCCCACCGTCGCGTCACCTTCATCCCCACCGTCCTCCGCCGTCGACCGCGGAACATTCTGGCGAGGTGAGCACGACCACCCGGCAGCGGTACGTGAACGTCCCGATCGGGCGTTTTCGCAGGTGACGAAGCGGACAGATCACCGGCCGACGGCGGCGACGAGCGCCCGGAGCGCCTCCTGCATCGAGGCCAGGTCGGGCCCGCACGCCGACGCCGGGCCGGGCGGGGCGCCGACGGGGATGCACTGGTCCTGGGTGAACCGGTTGACCGCCCCGTCGACGGCGTCGGCCGCCTTCGCCAGTGCCTGCGGCGAGGCCACCTCGCGCGCCTCGGCGCGCGCGGCGGGCACCACGTTCTGCACCTCGCGGACGAACCGCGCACAGTCCGGGTAGATCTGCTCGGCCGGTTTCGTGGCGCACTCGTCGAGGGAGATCGAGGCGAGCTTGGTCCGCAGGGCGGGGAGGGTGAGGCTGGGTGCGCCGTCGTCGCCCGAGCTCGCCGCGTGGGTGCTCGACTCGCCGCACCCCGCGAGCGCGGCGAGGGCCACGGCCACCACGGCCGCCAGGCGGGCGGTTCGGAACGTGCTCACCCATCCGACCCTAGGCGCCCCGCCGGGCCCGGGCCGCCGTCGCCCCAGGTTTGCGGATCGGCTTCTGCCCCGGACGCGGGGCGACGGCCGGGGTGCGGACGGGTGCACGGACCGGGGCCGGCGGCTGCTCGCGCTCGATGATCCGGCCGATCACGTGCTGCTGCCCGAGAGTCCACGCATTGCTGGTCAGCCAGTAGACGAGGATCGCGATCGGGAACGGGAAGAACAGGCCGCCGACGATCGCGCCGAGCGGGAAGAGCCACGGCGTCAGCCTCATGACGCCTGCGATCCGGGCCGTCTGCGGGTCGGTCGCCGGCTGCTGCTGCCGCAGGGACCGCCGCGCGGTGACGTGCGTCGCGACGGCCGCGAGCAGCATCAGCGGCACGGCGACGGCGACCACCGAGATCCGGTCGACGGGCGCGCCGAAGGAGTCCAGCAGGCCCTGTGGCATCGAGACGTAGGCGGAGAGCGGGGCCCCGAACAGCCGGGCCTCGAGGAAGGACCGCACCTCGTCCGGGCCGAAGACGTAGTTCGGGATCGCGGCGTTCCGGTCGAACGTCAGGCCGGGTCGGTTGAAGTAGCGCAGCACGTGCAGCAGTGCCACGAACACCGGGATCTGCACGAGCACCGGGAGGAACGAGCCGAGCGGCGAGACGCCGTGCTCGCGGTGGAGCTTCATCGTCTCCTCGGCGAGCTTCTGCTTGTCGCGGCCGTGCCGCGTCCTGAGCTCGGCGAGCTGCGGGGCGATCCGGCGCATGCGCTGGGCGGAGCGCATCTGGCTCAGCACCGGCCTGATCATCAGCGCGCGCAGGGTCAGGACCAGGAACACCACGGACAGGGCCCACGCCACGCCGCTGCTCGGGCCCAGGACCAGGCCGAACGCCTGGTGCCAGAACCACATGACGGCGGACACGGGGTAGTAGAGGAAGTCGAGCACGGTCCACCTCCACCTCCCGGAGCGGGAGGGAGTCGGGTTCTCGGCCAGGCGAGAGCCCGGCGGCGCCACGTGGGGACTACACCGCCGGGAGGAGACCCGACGGTGCGCGTGCGCGCGTGCGACCCGGCGCGTCCGGGTCGAGCTGGCGGAGGACCCGCGAGCGGGAGGCGCGGCGGTGCCGGTGCCGGCGGGCCGCCGCAGGGCTGCAGGCGGAGGTCGCCCGCAGGACGGCCGACGCGTGCCGCACCAGCCCGATCGCCCAGAGCGCGGCACCGACGACACCGAGCAGCACGCTCGGCTCGGCCGCCACGAGGGCCCACCCCGTGAGGAGCAGCCCGAGCAGCAGCAGTCCGCTGCGCCTGTCCGCTCCCCCGGTCACGGGACCATGGTGGCACAGCGTGCGCCCCTCCCGCCGCGACCGAGCGCGCCGGCGGGGCCGCGGCGGTAGCGTCGGGGGGTGCCTGAGGGCGACACCGTCCACCTGGCCGGGAAGCGTCTGAACGGGGCGCTCACCGGGCACGTCCTGCTGCGCGGTGAGATCCGGCACCCCCGGCTCGCGGGCGTCGACCTGGCGGGGCTCGGGGTCGTCGGCGTCGCGTCGGTGGGCAAGCACCTGTTCACGCGGTTCGACGACGGGCGCAGCCTGCACAGCCATTTCCGCATGGACGGCGCGTGGCACCTGTACCGCCCCGGCATGCGGTGGCGGCGGCCCGGCTACGAGGCCCGCGCGGTGCTGGAGGTGCCGGAGCGGGTGGCCGTGGGGTTCGCGCTGCACGACCTCGAGCTGCTGCCGACCGCGGAGGAGTCCCGGCTCGTCGGACACCTCGGTCCCGACCTGCTCGACCCGGCCTGGGGGCCGGAGCAGGAGGCGGAGGCGCTGCGCCGGCTCACCGCCCGCGCCGACCACGAGCTGGGCTTGGCGCTGCTGGAGCAGCGGGTCATGGCCGGCGTCGGCAACCTCTACAAGACCGAGATCTGCTTCCTGCTCGGGCTCTCGCCGTGGACGCTCGTGCGGGACGTCCCGGACCTGCCCGGCGTCGTCGCGCTGGCCCGCACGCTGCTGCTGAACAACGCCGACCGGCCGGAGCAGACCACCACCGGCTCGCTGCACCCCGCCGAGGCGCACTGGGTCTTCGAGCGCGGCGGCCGGCCCTGCCGCCGCTGCGGCACCCGCATCCGGGTCGCCGAGCAGGGCGACGGCGTCTACGCCCGGGTCGCCTACTGGTGCCCCCGCTGCCAGCCCGGCCCCGCCCCGCGGCCCGCCCGCACCCGTCGCCCGGTCCGGCGCTGAAGGACGGACGCCGAGAACGCCGGACGCCGCCCCTCCCGCGCGGGAGGGGCGGCGTCCGATCGGGAACCGTCAGGCGGTGCCGGGCTGCTGCTGCCCCTGCGGGGTGCTCTGCGGGGCCGCCGGGATCTGCTGGGTCGGCTTCTCCTCCGACCCGGAGATCGGGGTGCCGGCCATCGACGCGCGGATCTGCTCCAGCCGGTTGGCGCCCGCCATGTCGACGGTCGCCTGCTGCACCTCGAGCATCCGGCCCTGGACCGAGTTCTGGGCCAGCTCCGCCGAGCCGATCGCGTTGGCGTAGCGCCGCTCGATCTTGTCCCGGACCTCCTCCAGCGACGGCGTGTTGCCGGGCGCCGAGAGCTCGGTCATCTGCCGCAGCGAGGCCGCGGCCTGCTCCTGCATCTTCGCCTGCTCGAGCTGGCTGAGCAGCTTCGTGCGCTCGGCGATCTTCTGCTGCAGCATCATCGAGTTGCGCTCCACGGCCTGCTTGGCCTGCGCGGCGGCGCCGATCGACTGGTCGTGCAGCGTCTTGAGGTCCTCGACCGACTGCTCGGCCGTGACCAGCTGGGTGGCCGTGGCCTGCGCGGCCTGCTCGTACTGCTGCGCCTTCTGCTCGTCGCCCTGGGCCCGCGCCTGGTCGGCGAGGACCAGCGCCTGGCGCGCCGACGCCTGCAGCTTCTCGATCTCCCCCAGCTGCCGGTTGAGCTTCATCTCCAGCTGGCGCTGGTTGCCGATGACGGCCGCCGCCTGCTGCGAGAGCGCCTGGTGCTGGCGCTGTGCGTCCTCGATGGCCTGCTGGATCTGCACCTTCGGGTCCGCGTACTCGTCGACCTTCGACGAGAACAGGGCCATCAGGTACTTCCAGGCCTTCGTGAAACCGTTGGCCATCTGCTCCGCCTACCTCCGAGTGCGAACCGGGTACCGCCTCCACCGAGCGGCCCGCGTGTGTCCCCCCGCGACCGCCGAGCGGTGCTCTTGCGCCCATCGTGGCATCGCCACGGCCTCGGGTGCCACCGCGTGCGGACGATATCGGGGATCGTCCGGAGGCCGCCCTCGGGGCGACCCGGGTCCCAGGCTACCGGGCCCGGGCGGCGCAGTACGGGGAGATCGGACGAACCGGACAGCAGTGGGCGCACTCCACCCACAGGCGGATCTCAGGCGGCCGGGAACCCGGCGCCGGATCAGGCCGCGGAGGCGACCGGGGCGCCGGGGCGGCTGCCGCCGAGCGGGGCGCCGGTGCGCACGGGGGCCAGGCGCAGGTCGGTGTGCCGCTGCCCGATCGGGACCAGGGTCTCGTTGCGGCCGACGAACTCCAGCTGCTCGTCCCGCGTCATCTCGCTGATGACCTCGGCGAGCAGGTCCGGCAGGGCGACGTCGAGCGCCTCGCAGATCGACGCCAGCAGCTCGCTCGAGGGCTCCTTGCGGCCGCGCTCGACCTCCGAGAGGTAGCCGAGGCTGACCCGGGCTGCGCGGGAGACGTCGCGCAGGGTGCGCTTCCGCAGGGTGCGGGCACGCCGAAGGCTGCCACCGATCGCCTCACGCAGCAGCAGAGCCATGCGCCCACCCTCCTCGTCGGACCCGAGCAACCCCGTCCGGGGGACGGGGTGCTCCCACCGTACCGAGTCCGGGCCGCCCGCGTCGCCGCAGCGCGGCGCCCGACACGTCCGCCGTGGGCGAACAGCGGCGCTCAGGCGCGGCGCAGCGCCGCCCGGGCCGCGGCGCGCAGCCGGACCGCGCGCACCACGTAGTCCAGGCCGGTCACCACGGTGAGGACGATCGCCACCGCCATCAGCGTCCACCGGACGACCTCGACCGCACCGGCCGCGGAGGGCAGCAGGAGCGTCAGCGGCAGCACGTAGACGCCGATCGCGAAGATCTGGACGAGCGTCTTCAGCTTCCCGCCCTTGCTCGCCGGGATCACCCCGTGCCGGATCACCCAGAAGCGCAGCAGCGTCACGCCGATCTCGCGACCCATGATCACGACGGTGACCCACCAGGGCAGCAGCCCCAGCACCGACAGCCCCACCAGGGCCGCGCCCATCAGCGCCTTGTCGGCGATGGGGTCGGCGATCTTGCCGAACGAGGTGACCAGCCCCCGCTTGCGCGCGATCTCGCCGTCGAACCGGTCGGTGATCGCGGCGACGGCGAACAGCAGGGCCGCGACGAGCCGCCAGGCCAGGTCCGTGCCGTCGAGGTGCAGCAGGGCGAGCAGGAAGAAGGGGACGAGCAGCAGCCGGACGCCGGTGAGCACGTTGGCGAGGTTCAGCAGCGGGACCGCGTTCTCCGGCGAGGCGACGGGCTCCTCGGCCGGGACCGCGCTCATCGCGCTCCCCCGCCGCCCGCGGCGCTCATCCCGCCGTTCCCACGGTCACGAGGCCGGCGGCCGCCGGGACCACGACCTCGCGGGCCTCGACGACGAGGTCCGCCCCCTCGGAGTCGACCACCTCGGCCCGCACGAACGCGCCCACCTCGAGGGGCTCGCCGTCGAGCTCGCCGGAGACGAACACGCACTCGCCGTCGACCTCGGGGGCCTGGTGCGCGGCACGTCCGGTGGCGTCCTCGGTCTCCGACTCGGCCGTCTCCACCAGCACGACGACCTCGGTGCCGATCCGCTCCTCGGCCCGCTGCGTCATCAGCTCGTCGACCAGCGCGGAGATCCGCTCGACGCGCGCGGCGACCTCCGCCGGGTCGACCTTGCCGTCGTAGCCGGCCGCCTCGGTGCCCTCCTCGTCCGAGTAGCCGAACACGCCGACGGCGTCGAGCCGGGCGCCCGTCAGGAAGGCCTCCAGCTCGGCGAGGTCCTCCTCGGTCTCCCCGGGGAACCCGACGATCACGTTGCTGCGGATGCCCGCCTCGGGCGCGACGGCGCGGATGCGCGCGCAGAGGTCGAGGAAGTCGGTGCGGGAGCCGAAGCGGCGCATCCGCCGCAGGACCGGATTCGACGCGTGCTGGAAGGACAGGTCGAAGTAGGGCGCGACCCCGTCCGTGGCCGCGACGACCTGGAGCAGGTCGGGACGGGTCTCGGCGGGCTGCAGGTAGCTGACCCGCACGCGCTCGATCCCGGGGATCGCGGCCAGCCGGGGCAGCAGGTCGACCAGCGCGCGAGTGCCGCCGGGAAGGTCCTTCCCGTACGACGTCGAGTTCTCGCTGACCAGCACGAGCTCCCGTACCCCGTCCCGGGCGAGCCATGCGGCCTCCGCGAGCACCTCGTCCGGGTGGCGCGACACGAACGAGCCGCGGAAGGACGGGATGGCGCAGAACGCGCAGCGGCGGTCGCAGCCCGAGGCCAGCTTGAGGCTCGCGACCGGGCCCGTGCTCAGCCGGCGGCGCGCGATGTCGGGGACCCAGGCGTGGCCCGGGATCGCGACGTCGACGCTCGCCTCCGGGCGCTGTACCGGCGAGATCGGGAGCAGGGTGCGCCGGTCGACGGGCACGTGCGGGGTGGGGGTGTGGCCCGCGACCACGTCCCCCAGGCGCTCGGCGAGGTCCGGGTAGGCGTCGAAGCCCAGGACGGCGTCGGCCTCGGGGAGGCTGTCGGCCAGCTCCTTGCCGTACCGCTCGGCCATGCAGCCGACCGCGACCACCTTGGCGCCGCGGCCCTTCGCCACGTCCGACGCCGAGAGCAGCGTGTCGATCGAGTCCTTCTTGGCCTGTTCGACGAAACCGCACGTGTTCACCACGATCACGTCCGCCTCGTCGGCCTCGGCCAGCTCCCAGCCGCTCCCGGCCAGCCGGCCGGCGAGCTCCTCGGAGTCGACCTCGTTGCGGGCGCAGCCCAGTGTCAGCAGGGCGGCCCGGCGGGGCGCGGCGTCTCGGGAGCTCACGAGTCACAGGGTAGACGGCAGCTCGCATGATCTACGCTCCACCGCCATGGCAGCGGTGGCCGTCCGGCGGGCCCGCACCGCCGACGTGACGACGATCAAGTCTCTCGTGGACAACTACGCGGGCAAGGTGCTGCTCGCCAAGGAGATCGTCACCCTCTACGAGGCGGTGCAGGAGTTCCTGGTCGCGGAGATCGACGGCGAGGTCGTCGGGTGCGGCGCGCTGCACGTGCTGTGGGAGGACCTCGGCGAGATCCGCACGGTCGCGGTGCACCCCAAGGTGCTCGGCCGCGGGGCGGGGCACGCCATCGTGTCGGCGCTGATCGACGGGGCCCGTGAGCTGGGGCTCAAGCGGCTCTTCGTACTCACCTTCGAGCGACACTTCTTCGCCCGGCACGGGTTCGCCGAGATCGACGGCACCCCCGTGTCGCAGGAGGTGTTCAACGCGATGCTGCGCTCCTACGACGCCGGTGTGGCGGAGTTCCTCGACCTCGCCCACGTCAAGCCCAACACCCTCGGCAACGTCCGCATGATGCTCACCCTCTGACCCCGCGAGTCGGGACTTCCAGCACCGCGAGTCGGCAGTTCTGGCAGCGCGAGTCGGGAGTTCCGGCAGCGCGAGTCGGGAGTTTCGGGCGTCCGGGATGCACATGCGGGGAGACCGGCGGGCAGGATCGACCGCATGACCGAGGCCGAGGAGCAGGCCGTCGCCGCGATCCGGGCCGGCGACGCGGAGGCGCTGCGCCGCCTGCTCGCGGCCGAGCCCGACCTCGCCACCGCCCGTCCCGACGGCGCGCGAACGCTGCTGCACGTCGTCGCGGACTGGCCCGGCAACCGCCCGGCCGGACCCGAGATGGCGAGGATGCTCGTGGCGGCGGGCGCGGACGTCGACGCCCGGTTCGTCGGCGCGCACCGCGAGACCGCCCTGCACTGGGCCGCCAGCAACGACGACGTCCCCCTGCTCGACGCCCTGCTCGACGCCGGCGCCGCGATCGACGCCGACGGTGCGGTGATCGCCGCTGGCACACCCCTCTCCGACGCCGTCGCATTCGGGCAGCACGCCGCCGCGCGCCGGCTCGTCGAACGGGGTGCGACGCCCCGCCCCGCCGAGGCCGCCGCGCTCGGCATGGTCGACCTCCTGGTCGCCGAGTACGAGGAGCACCCACCGCGGCCCGACGACGTCGACGTCGCGTTCTGGTACGCCTGCCACGGCGGGAGCCTCGACGCGGCCGAGTACCTGCTGGACCGCGGAGCCGACCAGGACATGCTGCCGCCGTGGGAGCGGCTCACCCCGCTCGACGCCGCCGAGCGCGCCGCGGCCGCGGAGCTCGTCGACTGGCTGCGGCAGCACGGAGCCCACCGGGCCGCCGAGCTGGGATGAACCGGCAGTAGCTCGCGACTCGCGCTGCCGGAGCTGCCGACTCGCGGTGCTGGAGGTCCCGACTCGCGGAAGGACCCGGCGCTACTCGCGGGAGGGCAGGGCGCGAATCGCGGGAGGCGACAGCGCGACTCGTCGGGGGCTGGAGTGCGACTCGCTGGGGCTGCAGCGCGATTCGTGGGAGGGCGGGTGCGGGTCGTGGGGTGCGGGGCGTTGAGCAGCGGCGATACCCTCGGACCATGTCCGACCCGACCCGCCCCGAGGGCGGCTCGGAGCTGGTGTGGGCGCGGCCGGCTCCGGCGCTGCGCCCGCTCGTCGACCTGTACAGCGGCTACCGCATGCCCGCGTCGGCCCCCGGCACGCACATGGGCGTCCCGGGCGGGCACCTGACCTTCCTGCTGTGCCTGGACGGCGTCGTCGACGTCCTGCGCACGCCCGATCCCGCCCGGTCCCCCGGCTCGTTCCGCGGCATGGTCGGCGGGCTGCACGACCGCCCCGCCGTGATCGCCACGGGGCCCGCGCAGACCGGCCTGCAGCTGCGGCTGACCTGGCTCGGCGCGCGCACCCTGCTCGGCGCCCCGGCGAGTGCCCTGGCCGGCGACGTCGTCGGGCTCGGCGACCTCCTCGGCCGGCGGGCCGACGTGCTCGTCGAGCGCCTCGCGGAGGCCCCGACCTGGGCGAGCCGGTTCGCGCTGCTCGACGCCGCGTTCAGCCGGCTCGCCGCCGACGCCCGCCGCCCGGACCCGCACCCGGAGGTCGTGCACGCCTGGGACCGGCTGGCGGGAACCGGCGGCACGCTGCGGATCGAGGAGCTCGCCCGCGAGATCGGCTGGAGCCGCAGGCACCTGGCCCTGCGGTTCCGCGACGAGATCGGCCTCGCCCCGAAGTCGGCCGCGCGGGTGATCCGCTTCGAGCGGGCCTGCGACCTGCTGCGCGGTCCCGCGCGCCCGGCCCTCGCCGACACGGCCGCGGTCTGCGGCTACGCCGACCAGGCCCACCTCGCCCGGGACTTCCGCGAGCTCGCCGGGCTCACCGCGACCGAGTGGCTGGCCGAGCGCCCCGACGGCTGATCCGGTTCCCCCACGACCGCATGCCGCCTGCTACGAAGGGCGCGTGTTCCGGATCGCCTTCCACGCCCCCGAGATCCCGCCCAACACCGGCAGCGCGATCCGGCTCGCGGCCAACACCGGCGCCGAGCTGCACCTGGTGGAGCCGTTGGGCTTCGCGCTCGACGAGCGCAACGTCCGGCGCGCCGGCCTCGACTACCACGAGCTCGCCGAGCTCCGGGTGCACCGCACGATCGACGACCTGTGGGCCGCGGTGGCGCCCGCCCGCGTGTACGCGTTCACGACGGGCGCGGACCGCGACTACACCGACGTCGCCTACGAGCCCGGCGACGTCCTGCTCTTCGGCTCGGAGTCGACCGGGCTGCCCACCGACGTGGCCCACGCCCCGCAGGTCAGCGCGCGGGTCCGGCTCCCGATGGTCCCCGGGTCCCGGTCGCTGAACCTCGCCAACGCCGCGGCCGTCGCGGTCTACGAGGCTTGGCGCCAGCACACCTTCGCGGGCGCGGCTACTGCTGCACGACCGCCTGCACGTCGAGGTTGATCTCGATCGTCGAGCCGACGACGGGCACGCCGCGGTTGACCATCTGCTGCCAGTTGAGCGTGAAGTGCTCGCGGTGCAGCTCGGCGGTGGCCACGGCACCGGCGCGCCGGCCGTTCCACTCCTCCATGCCGAGGAAGGTGACGTCGAGCTGGACGTCGCTGGTCAGGCCGTGCAGCGTGAGGTCGCCGTCGACGATCCAGCGGTTGCCGGGGCCGCGGCGGAACCGGGTGCTGGAGAAGCGCAGCTGCGGGAAGCGCTCGACGTCGAGGAAGTCCGGCGACCGCAGGTGCGTGTCCCGGGCCTCGACGTTGGTGTCGACGCTGACGGCGTCGATCACGACGTCGACGGCGGAGTCCTCGAAGGGCTCGGCGATGCGGATCTGCCCGCGGAAGCGGTTGAACCGGCCGTAGACCCGCGACATGCCGATGTGCCGGGCGATGAACCGGACGGACGAGTGGTCCGGGTCGATGTCGTAGATGCCGGGCGGCGGCGGGGTGAGCGACTGGTCCGGCGCGAGCGTCAGCGCGCCGACCTCGGCGTGCTTGCCCCACTCGACCTCGACCGTGGTGCCGTTGCCCCGGTAGCCGCCGGCCTCGGCGCGCACCCGGTACTGCCCGGGGACGAGCGCGGCGGTGAAGTAGCCGAAGGGGTCCGTGTCGGCGTTGACGATCTGCGTGCTGGCGCGGTCGAGGACCGAGACCTGCGCCCCGGCCAGCGGCCGCCCCTCGCCGTCCTGGACCTGCCCGCTCAGCAGTCCGCCGGTGAGCGGGATCGGCACGAGCGCGTTCCGACCGGTGTCCGACCGGCGTGCACCCTTCCCACGCTTGCTCCAGAACACTCCATGACCTTCCGACGAGGAGACGGCCCGGGCACGGGCCGCCGAACACTCTGTCAGAAAAGGTCACGAACCGGTGACGCCGACGGCCCTCTTGTGAACGCCCCCACACGGCCGCACGCCGAACGGCTGCTCAGCGGAGCCGAACGACCACCGCCGGGTCGGTTCCCGCTGGTAGAAGGTTCAACGACCGTCCTCAGTCGTCGTCCTCGGAAGGGGCGTCGCCACCCCCGCCGCGCAGCAGCCAGATCACGTTCTCGAGCTCCTCGGGCTTGATGAGCACGTCGCGCGCCTTCGAGCCCTCGGACGGCCCGACGATCCCCCGCGTCTCGAGCAGGTCCATCAGCCGGCCCGCCTTCGCGAACCCGACGCGCAGCTTCCGCTGGAGCATCGACGTGGAGCCGAACTGCGAGGTCACGATGAGCTCGGCGGCCTGGATGAGGACCTCGAGGTCGTCCCCGATGTCCGGGTCGATCTCCTTGGCCTCGCCCTGCTTCGCCGCCGTGACGCCCTCGGTGTAGGTCGGCTCGGCCTGCTCCTTGGTGAACCCGACGACCTCGGCGATCTCCTCGTCCGAGATGTACGCGCCCTGCATGCGGATCGGCTTGCTGGCGCCCATGGGCAGGTAGAGCCCGTCGCCCATGCCGATCAGCTTCTCGGCGCCCGGCTGGTCGAGGATGACCCGCGAGTCCGTGAGCGACGACGTGGCGAACGCCAGCCGGGACGGCACGTTCGTCTTGATCAGGCCGGTGACCACGTCGACCGAGGGCCGCTGGGTCGCCAGGACGAGGTGGATGCCGGCCGCGCGGGCCTTCTGCGTGATGCGGACGATCGCGTCCTCGACGTCCCGCGGGGCCGTCATCATGAGGTCGGCCAGCTCGTCGACGATGCAGAGGATGTACGGGTACGGCCGGTACTCCCGCTCGCTGCCCGGGGGTGCGGTGATCTCGCCGGACCGGACCTTGCGGTTGAAGTCGTCGATGTGCCGGACGCGGTTGGCCTGCATGTCCTGGTAGCGCTGCTCCATCTCCTCCACCAGCCAGGCCAGCGCGGACGCCGCCTTCTTCGGCTGGGTGATGATGGGCGTGATCAGGTGCGGGATGCCCTCGTACGGCGTGAGCTCGACCATCTTGGGGTCGACGAGGATCATCCGGACCTCCTCGGGCGTGGCCCGGGAGAGCAGCGAGACCAGCATCGAGTTGACGAAGCTGGACTTGCCGGAACCGGTGGAGCCCGCGACCAGCAGGTGCGGCATCTTCGCCAGGTTCGCGCAGAGGAAGTGGCCCTCGATGTCCTTGCCCAGGCCGATGACCATGGGGTGCTGCTCGTTGCGCGCCGTGCCGGAGCGCAGCACGTCGCCGAGCCGGACCATCTCGCGGTCGGAGTTGGGCACCTCGATGCCGACCGCGGACTTGCCCGGGATCGGCGCGAGGATGCGGACGTTGTCCGTGGCCACCGCGTAGGCGATGTTCTTCGACAGCTGGGTGATCTTCTCGACCTTCACGGCCGGGCCCAGCTCGATCTCGTAGCGGGTGACCGTCGGGCCACGGGTGAAGCCCGTGACCTGCGCGTCGACGTTGAACTGGTCGAGCACCCCGGTGATGCGCTCGATCATCTCGTCGTTCGCGGCCGAGCGGACCTTCGGCGCGGGACCGGTCTCGAGCAGGTCCGCCGGCGGCAGCGTGTACTCGCCCTCGCCGACGGGCTCGCGGATGGCCATCGACATCTGCTCGCCCTCGGCGGGCACGGCCTCCGCGGGCGGCGTCGCCACGATCGAGGCCGGGTCCGGGCGCTTCGCCTTCGGCTTGGGCGCGACCGGGACGTACTCCTCCTCCGGCTCCGCCGGCGGCGTGTCGCCCGCGGCGTCCGCGGGGCCGGCGACGTCGTCCTTGAAGGCCTCGGCGCTCGTCGCCTGCCGGCGGCGGGCCGGTCGGCGGCGCGCCGGCGGGGCCCCGGCGGCGGGCTCCTCCTCGGCGAGGGGAGCCTGGTCCTCCTCGCCCTCGGGGTGGATCTCCGGCTGGCCGAGCAGCCGGCGCACGCGGTCGGGCACCTCGCGCACGGGCGTGGCCGTGAGCACCAGCAGCGCATAGAAGCTGACGAGCAGCAGGATCGGCACCGCGACCCAGGCCGTGAGCCCGCTCGCCAGCGGGGTGGCTGCGACGTAGCCGATCGCGCCGCCGCCGGACGCCCACTGCCCGGGCTCGTCCGGCGAGCCGGAGAACAGGTGCACCAGCCCGAGCACGCCCAGGGCCAGCAGCAGCGTGCCGACGGCGATCCGCGGCCGCGCCTCGGGATGCGCCGGCGTGGTCATCAGCACGACGCCGACGGCCAGCAGGATCACCGGCAGCAGCACGCCGGCGATGCCGAACACGGCCCCGACGCCGGCCGAGAACCCGCGGCCGACCGGGCCGCCCGCCTCCCACCAGATCCCCGCGGCGGAGATCACCGCGAGCACGATGAACAGCACCCCGAGCCCGTCCCGGCGATGCGCGGGGTCGATCTCGCGCGTGCGGCCAGCGGCGCGGCCGGCCGACTTGGTCATCCGGACGACGCCGCGGCCCACGGCGTCGATCCCCTTGTCGATCAGGTCCGGCTGGCGGCGGGCGGGCTGGCGCTTCGCCGGCGTGCGTGACCGCGACGACGACGAGCCGCGCGAGCGGGACGCGGACGCCCGCGAGCGCGACGACGAGGACGACCGCGAGCTCCGACCCGACCCGGCCGCGGCCCGCAGGCCCGCCCCGTCCACGGCCCGCCCGGCCGTCCCTCGTCCTGCCATGTCGCCCACGGTAGCCGCGGAGGCCGACGAAACCGGTGACCGACGCACCCCCGGACCCGGCTCATAGACCGGGAGCCGGGGCGCGCCGGGCTCAGACCGCGATGACCGTCGGCACGATCATGGGACGGCGGCGGTACGTCTCCCCCACCCACTTCCCGACCACCCGGCGGACCGCCTGCGCGACCCGGTGGGTGTCGGTGATGCCGTCGTTCTCGGTGCGGGACAGCTCGTCCTCGACCATCGGCAGGACGGCGTCGAGCGCCTTCGGGTCGTCGGAGAAGCCGCGGCCCGAGAGCGTCGGGCGCGAGACCGCGCGGCCCGTGGTGGCGTCGATCGCCACGGTGATCGAGATGAAGCCGCCCTCGCCGAGCACCAGCCGGTCCGAGAGCACGCCCTCGCCGATGTCGCCGACCAGGTTCCCGTCGACGTACACGCGGCCCACCTCGACCCGCCCGGTGATCGCCGCCTTGCCGTCGACGATGTCGACGACCACGCCGTCCTCGGCGATCACGACGTTCTCCTCGGGCACGCCGGTCGCCACCGCGAGCGCCTTGTTGGCGCGCAGGTGCCGCCACTCCCCGTGCGCCGGCATGACGTTCGACGGCCGCACCGCGTTGTAGAGGAACAGCAGCTCACCGGCCGGCGAGTGCCCGGACACGTGCACCTTCGCGTTGCCCTGGTGCACGACCTTGGCGCCGAGCCGGGTCAGGCCGTTGATCACCGCGAAGACCGCGGTCTCGTTGCCCGGGATCAGCGAGCTGGCCAGGATCACCGTGTCGTCCGGGCGGATCACCACGCTGCGGTGGTCGCCGCGGGCCATCCGGGACAGCGCCGAGAGCGGCTCGCCCTGCGACCCGGTGGAGATCAGGACCAGCTGCTCGTCGGGCAGCTGCATGGCCTCGTCGAGGTCGACGAGCAGGCCCTCCGGCACGTTGAGCAGGTCCAGCTCGCCCGCGAGGCCCATGTTGCGGACCATCGAGCGGCCGGCGAAGCAGACCTTGCGGCCGTGCTCCGCGGCGGCGTCGAGCACCTGCTGGACGCGGTGCACGTGGCTGGCGAAGCAGGCGACGATGATCCGCGACGGGGCCTTGGCGAAGACGTCCGAGATCACTGGGCCGATCTCACGCTCCGGCGTGACGAAGCCGGGGACGTCCGCGTTCGTCGAGTCGACCACGAACAGGTCCACGCCCTCGTCGCCCAGCCGCGAGAAGCCGGCGAGGTCGGTGAGCCGGTCGTCCAGCGGGAGCTGGTCGAGCTTGATGTCGCCGGTGTGCAGGACCAGGCCCGCGGGCGTGCGGATGGCGACGGCCAGCGCGTCGGGAATCGAGTGGTTGACCGCGAAGTACTCGCAGTCCCACGGCCCGTGGTGCAGCCGGTCGCCCTCCTTCACCTCCAGCAGGTGCGGGGTGAGGTGGTGCTCCTTGCACTTGGCGGCGACCAGGGCGAGCGTGAACCGCGACCCGACGACGAGCAGGTCCGGCTTCTGCCGCAGCAGGAACGGGACGGCGCCGATGTGGTCCTCGTGGCCGTGGGTGAGCACGAGGACGTCGATGTCGTCGAGCCGGTGCTCGATCGCCCGGAAGTCCGGGAGGATCAGGTCGACGCCGGGCGAGTCCTCGGACGGGAACAGCACGCCGCAGTCGACGACCATCAGCCGGTCCCCGTACTCGAAGACCGTCATGTTCCGGCCGATCTCACCGATGCCGCCGAGGGCGTAGACGCGCAGGCCGCCCTCGGGGAGCGCGGGCGGCGGCCCGGGGGGCAGCTCGGTCGGGTTGGTGATCTCCGGCGGCAGCGGCGGGCGCTCGGGACCGCGCTCCCGGCGTCCCGATCGGCGACGACGGTCGTTGCGGGAGGAGGGACGACTCACGTGGTATGTGCCTCTTCTTGCTGAGCGGAGCTCGCGGAGCGAACTCCGGCGCTGAGCGGAGCGTGCGGAGCGAACATCGGCGCTGGTCGGAGGGGCCGGGTCAGCGGTAGGCGACCTCGGCCCCCAGGTCGGTGTCCGTGCGGGTGCCCAACGCTCCGTGTCCGGAGTGGGCGGGACGGCCGTGCGGCACGCGGTCGGGGTCGAGTGCGACGCCGCCGGCCATCAGGTCCGCCGCGATCAGCGCGACCTGCTCCTCGGTCGCGGGCGGCAGGGGCAGCCGGGGCTCGCCGACGTCGATCCCCCGCAGGCGCAGCGCCACCTTCGAGAAGACCGCGCCGCCGACCCGGCCCATGCCGCGGAGCAGCGGGATCATGGCGTAGTGCAGGTTGCGGGCCCGGTCGTGCTCGCCGGCCTCGAAGGCTTCGAGCATGACGCGCAGGCGGTCCGCCACGACGTGCCCGATCACCGAGACGAACCCGACGGCCCCGACCGACAACCAGGGCAGGTTCACCGGGTCGTCGCCCGAGTAGTAGGCGAGCGTCGTGGTGGCGAGCACCTCGGTGCCGACGCGCAGGTCGTTGCGCGCGTCCTTCACCGCGAGGATCCGCGGGTGCTGAGCGAGCCGCTGCAGCGTGTCCAGCTCGATCGGGACCACGGAGCGCGGCGGGATGTCGTAGAGCATCACGGGCAGCTCGGTCGCGTCGGCGACCGCGGTGAAGTGGAGGAGCAGCCCGTTCTGCGGCGGCCGCGAGTAGTACGGGGTGACGACGAGCAGCCCGTGCGCGCCCGCCTTCTCCGCCTCGCGGGCCAGGTGGATGCTGTGCGCGGTGTCGTAGGTGCCCGCGCCGGCGACGATCGTCGCGCGGTCGCCCACCGCGCTCACCACGGCCCGGACCAGCTCCGACTTCTCCGTGTCCGACGTCGTCGGGCCCTCACCGGTGGTCCCGTTGACGATCAGCCCGTCGTTGCCCAGGTCGACGAGGTGGGTGGCCAGCTCCTCCGCCTTCGCCAGGTCCAGCTCGCCCTCCGCGTCGAAGGGCGTGACCATCGCCGTCAGCACCTGGCCGAACGGGCGGCCCGGGGGCAGGGCCTGCGCGGAGGAGGGGCTCATGGGGGTGACGGTACCGCCCTACAGCCCGCGGCCCACGCTCTCGTACACCTCGACGTCCGTGACGAGCCCCTCCACCTCGACCCGGGCGGCGTCACGGCCGAAGAGGTGCAGGACGATCTCGCCGGGGTCGCCGACCAGGATGACCAGGCCGGGCCCGGTCTTGATCACGTGTGCGGCGCCCTCCGGCCGGCGCAGCACGACGCCGACGGGGCTGCGGCGCAGCAGGAGCCGGCCCGTCCGCGTGGCCAGCGCCCAGAGCTGCTCGTCGCGCTCGGAGTCGGACGGCCGGGGCTCCCAGCCGGGCTCGCCGCGACGGGCGTCCTCGTGGTGCACGAAGAACTCGGCGCCGTTGGCGACCTCGTCGACCTTGCCGATCCGGTAGGGCGACCACGGCGGCGCGCCCTCGCGCAGCTCGCCGATCATCGATTCCCACGAGGTGCCGGCGTACCCCGCCATGCCCTTCTGCGTGAGCGGTTGCAGGGCCGGCACGACGATGCCGGGCGCCGCCCACGGCTGCCGCTCCCGGACGAGCAGGTGCGCGAGCAGGTCCCGCGTGGTCCAGCCCTCGCACAAGGTCGGGCGGTCGGGGCCGAGCTTCTCCAGGGTGTCGGACAGGGCGGCGCGCTCGTCGGTCGCAAGGCTCACCGGCGTCACGCTAGCGGCGGGGCGCCCGTTGCGCCCGGCAGGCGGAGATGACACCTTGGTTGTCATGAATTCGGGGGGTTCACGACGGCGGTGGCGACCGAGGGCCGGGCGCTCGGCGCTGCAGCCAGGGCGGGCGCGGCGGAGAAGCTCCGCTCGTGCCCGGAGTGGACGGGCGCGGACCTGCTCGCCCACGCGACCGGCTTCGCCCGCTGGGTGCGCGACGTGCTCGCGGGAACGGCACCCGAGGAGATCCCGCCCGTCCCGCCCGACGAGGCGTTGCGGACCTGGGACGCCGACCTCGACGCCCTCGTGCGGACGTTGCGCGACACCGACCCCGCGGCCCCCGCGCCGAACTGGTCGGTCGCGCCGGACACGGCCGCGTTCTGGCAGCGCCGGGCTGCGCACGAGTTCGCGGTGCACCGCTGGGACGCCCAGACCGGCGTGCCCGGGGAGCCGGCGTCGATCGACACCGCCCTGGCTCGCGACGGGATCGCCGAGTACCTCGACGTGTTCGTCGCGACCGGGCTCGCGGCGGGGTCGGCGCCGCCCACCCCGACCACGGTGGCGGTCGAGATCACCGACACCGGCGAGCGGCTCACCCGGGACCTGCCGCACCGCGGGCCCGTGACGACGATGCGCGGCACGGCCTCCGAGATCGTCCTCGCCCTGTGGCGGCGCCGGGACCCGGTGACGCTGCACGCCGGCGGGGATCCGACCCTACTGGAGCAGTGGCCGTCGATCTGAGACCGCTCGCAGCGCTGCTGGCCCTCCGGTGTCACTGGTCGGGCGGCACTGCTAGCCCTCCGTGACGAACGGGCTGCTGGCGATCTCGGTCCCGTCGTCGAGCTTCTGGATGTCGAAGTCGTTGAAGACGTTCGGGACCTCGGCCTGCAGCCGCCGCAGGCACTCGATCGCGAGCGCGCGGATCTCCACGTCCGCGTGCTCCGTGGCACGCATGCCGATGAAGTGCCGCCAGGCGCGGTAGTTGCCGGTGACCACGATCCGGGTCTCCGTGGCGTTGGGCAGGATCGCCCGCGCCGCCTGCCGGGCCTGCTTGCGACGCAGCGTGGCGTTCGGGACGTCGGCGAACCGCTTCTCCAGGCCCTCGAGGAGCTGCTCGTACGCCTTCATCGAGGCCTCGGCGGCGTCGAGGAACATCTGGTGGAGCTCGGGGTCGTCCGCGATGACCTCGGGCTCGACCATCGCCGCGTCGCGCTCCGGCACGTACCGCTGCGACAGCTGCGAGTACGAGAAGTGCCGGTGCCGGATCAGCTCGTGCGTGAGGCTGCGCGAGATGCCGGTCAGGTAGAAGCTGACCGTGCCGTGCTCGAGCACGGACAGGTGCCCGACCTCGAGGATGTGCCGCAGGTAGCCCTCGTTGGTCGCGGTGCGCGGGTTGGGCTTGCTCCAGGACTGGTAGCAGGCCCGGCCGGCGAACTCGGCGAGCGCCTGTCCACCGTCGGCGTCGGTCTCCCACGGCACGTCGGCCGGCGGGAAGAACTCGGTCTTGGCGACGAGCTGGACCTTCGGCGGGACGGTCTGCGGCATGGTCGGCAGCGTAACCGGCGGGACCGACGGAACCGGCCCGGCGTCAGCCTGACAGCGCGACGACGGTTGCGTGATGTCAGTGATGACGCCATAGTGGCGTCATGGACATCGGCCAGTACGTCGCACAGCTGCGGGAGGACCTCGCGTCCGCCGCCGCCGCGGGCGACGAGCAGACCCAGCGCACGGCCGCGCTCCTCGGCGCGGCGATCGAACCCGCGGCCCGGCTGGCCGTCATGAACGCCCTCTCCGACCTGGCCGCCGAGGTCACCGAGGCGCTCGGCGACCGCACCGTCGAGGTGCGCCTCGACGGGCGGGACGTCCGCGTGGCCGTCTCGGGCACCGAGCACGAGCAGGAGCACGAGACGCCGCGCTTCACCCCGCCCGGCCCGGGCGACGCCGGCGACATCAGCCGGATCACGCTCCGGCTCGTCGAGCAGATCAAGGCGCAGGCCGAGCAGGCCGCGGCCCAGCAGGGCGTCTCGCTCAACTCCTGGGTCTCCCAGGCGGTGCAGGGGGCCCTCGCCGGCAAGCAGCGGCGCTGGGAGCAGCGCGGCCGCGGCTGGCCGCGGCCCGACGGCCCGGACCGGGACGACGACCGCGGTGACGGCCGCCTCAAGGGATGGGTGCAGGGGTGAGCGCGATGACCGAACCGAACGAGGACCTGGTCCGCCAGCAGGCCTGGACCTGCACCGAACCCGCCGAGC
The DNA here is from genome assembly GCF_050948485.1 of Pseudonocardia halophobica. NCBI lineage: Bacteria > Bacillati > Actinomycetota > Actinomycetes > Pseudonocardiales > Pseudonocardiaceae > Pseudonocardia > Pseudonocardia halophobica. The sequence continues at coordinate 5,639,767 of NZ_CP192046.1, forward strand.
TCGAGGTTGCGATCGACGTCGGGCGGGTGCGGATCGAGCTCAACGAGGACGCGACCGAGGTCCGGGTCGAGGTCCGCCACGAGCCCGACGCCGACAGCCCCTGGGAACAGGGCATCACCGGCCTGCTCAACTGGCTGGGCACCGCGACCGGCGATGTCGCGCAGGACCCAGGTGCCGCCGCGGTCCGCGCCGCCGAGATCAGCTGGAGCGAGACGGCGCGGCGGCTCGTGGTGCGTTCCGCGCAGGACCTGCCGCTGCGGGTGGTGCCGCTGGCAGTGACCGTGTGGGCGCCCGCGCGCTCGCGGCTCGCCGTGCGCACCGGCGCCGGCGACGTCACGGTGACCGGCCGCTCGGGCTGGGCCGCCGTGCGCACCGGCTCGGGGAACGCCCGGCTCGACGAGGTCACCGGCGCCCTCGAGGTCAGCACCGGCTCCGGCCGCGTGGAGCTGGGGATCGTCGGCGCGGAGGCCAAGCTGCGCACCGGCTCCGGTGGGATCTCCGCGGCCGCCCTCTCCGGCCCGACGACGGTGAAGGCCGGCTCCGGCGACGTCTCCTTCGGCGAGGTGCACGCCGACCTCACGCTGAAGACGGGCTCGGGCGACGTCGAGATCGCCGACGCCTTCGCCGGACGTTTCGACCTCACGGCCGGCTCGGGCTCGATCCGGGTCGGGGTGCACTCCGGGGTGGCCGCCGAGCTCGACCTCACCTCGGGCTCCGGCCACGCGCGCAGCGACCTCGACGTGGGCCGGGTCGCGCCCGCCGACGCGCCGCCGCTGCGGGTGGCCGGGCGGACCGGGAGCGGGGACATCCGCATCACCCGCGCCGCCACCGCTGCGGTCTGAGGGGTCCACAGCGACGACGGCCGGCGAGGTACGACGACGGCGGCGCGTCCGGCAGGCCCGGGCGCGCCGCCGTCGCGTCCCGCCCGCGGCGCCGGCCCGCGGCACCACTCACCCCACCGCCCCGGCCAGCGCGCCCGCGAGATCACCCCGCTCCCCCACGACCACTCCCTCGAGCCCGAGCCACTCCGCCATGTGCCGCAGCTCGGCGGCCAGCTCCGCCGCCACCCGCCGCGCCTCCGCGCCCGGCTCGGCGAACGCGCCCTGCACCCGGAGGACCCCGGCGGCCCGGTCCGACTTGAGGTCCACCCGGCCGACGAGCTCGCCGTCGAGCAGGAACGGGAAGACGTAGTAGCCGAACTCGCGCTTCGGCTCGGGCACGTAGATCTCGATGCGGTACCGGAAGCCGAAGATCCGCTCGGTGCGCTCGCGCTCCCAGATCAGCGGGTCGAAGGGACACAGCAGCGCCCGCCCCTCGATCCGCCGCGGCACGCTCGCTTCCGGCGCCCGGTACGCCGGCGCCCGCCAGCCGCGCACCGCCACCGGTTCCAGCTCCCCCGCCTCCACCAGCTCCTCGACCGCCCGGCGGCTCTCCGCGGGCCCGAGCCGGTAGTAGTCCCGCAGCTCCGGCTCGGTCGCGATCCCCAGCGCCCGGGCCGCCCGCCGCATGAGCCCGCGCGCGGCCTCACCGTGGTCCATCGGGTGGGCGGCGAGCACGGCCGACGGCAGCACCCGCTCAGGGAGGTCGTAGAGCCGCTGGAAGTTGACCCGGGTGCCCGTGGTGAGCGCACCGAGTCCGAACAGGTACTCGCAGATCCGCTTCACGTCGGACCGCTCCCACCACGACACCCCCGGTGGCCGCGGCTTTCCCGCCGCGCCGCCCAGCGCCGTCTCCAGGGCGCCCGCGCCCACCGGGCCCAGCTCCTTGACCGCGGCCAGCACGTCGTCGACCAGGGCGGGTTCGCGGTCGGCGAGCTGCGCGTAGTGCCGCCACCAGCCCGGCCGCTTGGCCCCGGACAGCAGCAGCGGCCAGTCCTCGACCGGCAGCAGGCTCGCCTCGTGCGCCCAGTACTCGACCATCAGCCGGGGCCGGCGCGCGGTGTGGTGCCAGGCCGCCCCGTCGAGCAGGTCGTGCGGGTAGGCGCCGAGCCGGCTGAAGACCGGCATGTAGTGCGCCCGGACCGCGACGTTCACCGAGTCGAGCTGCAGGAGCTGGATCCGGCCGAGGACACGCTGCAGGTGCCGCCGGGTCACCGGGCCCGGCGGCCGGGGTTCCGCGAAACCCTGCGCCGCCAGCGCGGTGCGGCGCGCGACGTCGGCCGAGATCGTCCTCACGAGGGGCATGCTGCCAGGACGCACCGACACTTTCCGGGCGGTCAGCGGGCCGGCGGCGGATCCGGGACCGGTTCGGCCGTGAACTCGTCCGCGGCCCCGGCCGGCCTGCGTTCCGCCCGCACCACCAGCACGACCGCGACCAGCACGATCAGCCCGCCCAGCGCCTGCAGCAACGTGAACCGCTCCTCGACCAGCAGGACGCCGAGCACGACCGCGATCACCGGGTTGACGTACGCGTAGGTCGCGACCGTGGACACCGGGAGCCCGCGCAGCGCGATCGCGTAGGCGCTGAACCCGCCCAGCGTGGCCAGCGCGGCGGCCGCCCAGACCCACCAGGTGGCTGCGGGGAGCGCGCCGAGGTCGATCCGTCCGCCCGCGGCGCCACCGACCCCGATCATGATCAGTCCGCCGGTGACCATCTGCACCGTGGCCAGCGCGAACGGGTTCGGCGGGACCGGCAGCCTGGTCGTCGCGTAGGTGCCCGAGGCCCAGCCCAGGCCGGCCAGCACGACCAGCCACGGCCCCCAGGACGCGCTCCCGGCCGTGCCGCCGGAGCCCGGTCCGGCCAGCACCAGCACCCCGAGCCCGACGAGCCCGACCAGCACCCCGATCAGGGTCGCCGGGCTGGGCCGGTCCCCGAAGATCGTGCGCAGCACGGCGATGTAGAGCGGCACGACCGCCAGCAGCAGCGCCGCGAGCCCCGACGGGATCTGCGTCTGCGCGACGGCGACCAGGCCGTTGCCCCACGCGGGCAGCAGGAGCCCGGAGAGCATCGTCGTGAGCAGTTGCGGCCGGCTCATCCGCAGTCCGCGCGGCCCGGACACCACCAGGACCAGCAGGCCGAGCGCGACCCCGGCCGACAGGAACCGGAAGCCGCCGGCCAGCAGCGGCGTGACGTGCGTGATCAGCAGCCGGTTGAGCAGATAGATCGAGCCCCAGAGCAGGTAGACGAGCGAGAGCGCCACCCACGCCGTCCGGCCGCCGGACGGACGATCGTTCACATCCCCGCACGCTGCCATGCCGGGCCGGGCCGGGCCAACCCCGCGGCCGGTGTCCGGCGTCACCCCGGCACCCGGTACGAATGTCCACATGGCCCTCGCCTCGGTCCGCCCCGCCGTCGATGCGGACGTCGACGAGATCGTCCGCATCCAGGCCGGGACCTGGCGGGTGGCGTACGCCGGGATCCTCCCCGACGCCGCCCTGGACCGGCTGACCAGCGACGACGCCCGGCGGGCCTGGCAGGACGCGGTCGCGGCCGGTGATCCCTTCCACGTGTTCGTGGCGCTCGAGGGCGACTGGACGGTCGGTTTCTGCGCGGCGGCGCACTACGCCGGGCAGGACGGGCTGGCGATCGCGGAGATCAGCGCGCTGCTCGTCGAGCCCCGGTGGGGCCGGCGCGGGCACGGCGGGCGGCTGCTCGCCGTCGCCGGTGCCGCCCTGCGCCGGTCCGGCTCGGAACGCGGCCGCGTGTGGGTGCCCGAGGCGGACACGGCCTCGCGCGCCTTCTACACCCGCGCGGGCTGGGCCGCCGACGGCGCCGTGCGGACACTCGACACCGGCGACGGCACCGTGCGCGAGGTCCGGCACACCGGCCCGTTGGACCTCGAGCTGACCTGACTTGAGTGCCGAGTGACCCTCCAGGGGCAGTCGGCGCTCACAGGCCGAGGAGGGATTCCAGGCCGAAGGTCAGGCCGGGGCGGCCGGGCACCGCGCGGATCGCCATCAGCACGCCCGGCATGAACGAGGCCCGGTTCATCGAGTCGTGCCGGATCGTCAGGACCTCTCCCGGGCCGCCGAGGATGACCTCCTGGTGGGCGACCATCCCGGGCATCCGGACGGCGTGCACGTGGACGCCGTCGACCGCCGCCCCGCGGGCGCCGAGCGGGTCGCTGGTGGTGGCGTCGGGCACCGGGCCGAGCCCGGCGGCGGCCCGCGCCTCGGCGACCAGCGACGCCGTGCGGGCGGCGGTGCCGGACGGGGCGTCGACCTTCTTCTCGTGGTGCAGCTCCACGATCTCGGCCGACTCGAAGAACCGAGCGGCCTGCGCGGCGAAGTGCATGGCCAGTACGGCCCCGACGCCGAAGTTCGGGGCGATCAGCACCCCCTGGCCCGGCTTGTCGGCGAGCCAGCCGCGGACCGTGTCGAGCCGCTCGGCGTCGAACCCCGACACCCCCACCACGGCGTGCTGCCCCTGGTCGAGGACGTGCTTCAGGTTGGCCATGACGACGTCGGGCCGGGTCAGGTCGACCACGACCTCGGCGCCGTCGGCCGCGGAGATCGGGTCGGCCGAGCCGACCTCCGCCACGAGCTCCATGTCGTCGGCGCCGCGCACCGCCGCGCACGCCTCGGAGCCCATGCGCCCCTTCGCCCCCAGCACCGCCACCCGGATCGCACTCACGAGCGTGAACTCTAGGCGGCGGGCCTGGTCTCCGGGTTGCCGGCCACTGCGGCGTCGAGCTGCGGGACGAGGTGGTCGAGCACGTACGGCAGCGACAGCGGGCTGGAGAAGTAGATCGCCCCGGCCAGCGTGGCGTCGGTGAAGACCAGGTTGCCGTTCTGCACCGGCGTGAGCGTGCGGTAGAGCGGCTGCGCCTCGAGCTCGGTCCGGGCCGACGCGTCCTCGGTCGCCCAGATCAGGACCTTGCCGGCGTTGAGCACGCCGAGGTTCTCGATCGGGATGTAGGCCTGGGTCGAGTCGCCCTCCGGCGCGAAGCGGTCGATCTCGGCGGGCACGGGGAACCCGAGGTCGGTGAGGAACTCGGTCGACAGGCCGTCCTGGTAGGCGATCGCGCTGCCGTCGTAGTACGGGGCCTGCAGGAAGATCGCGGGGGTGCCGGCGAAGCCGGGGTGCGCGGCGGCCGTGTCGGCGAACCGCTTCTTGATGCCGTCGACCAGCGCGTTCGCCTCGCCCGGCTTGCCGATCGCGGCGCCGATCAGGCGCGTCTGCGCGTCCCACGGCGCGAACCAGGCGCTGCCGCCCTTCGGCTGCGCGACCGTCGGGGCGATGGCGGCGAGCCGGTCGTACTGCGCCCGGTCGAGGCCCGCGTTGGTCGCGACGATGAGGTCCGGGCAGGGTGTCCTGCTCCGTGTACCCGGCACTGACCACCCCGCTGCGGGGCCGTGGGGACGGTCGTCGTGCTGAACTCGTGCTCGACGGACACCGGGAAGGCCGCCTGCGGGGCCGCGCCCGGCGCGGTCGTCGGCGGGGTGGACGAGCAGCCCGCGGCCAGCACGAGCACGGCGGCGAGCAGGAGGGAACGGGGGCGCACACGGTCTCCACGGGGGTCGTCGATCAGCATCGGTGAGGCTAACCTCAGTTCGATCCGGTCGACACCAGCTCAGCGTTCAACCCACCCCACGGAGCCGCCATGACGCTCGCGGTCGAGTCACCGCCCTACGAGGGCCACGAGGGCGACACGGAACGCGACATGTGGATCTGCCGATTCGCGCCGCACCAGCCCGGCGCCTGGGGTCCGCACCGCCACCACCAGCACCAGATCGCGTGGGTCAGCGAGGGCTTGACGACGGCGGTGGTCGGCTCCCGCACCTGGGTGCTGCCGCCGACCCGGGCCCTGTTCATCCCGGCGCACCTGCCGCACGACCTCGTCAACCGGCCGCCGGCGGCGTTGCATTGCCTGTACGTGTGGCCGCACGCGTGCCCGCTCGAGTGGACCGAACCGACGGTCGTGCCGGTCGGGTCGCTGCTGCGCGAGCTGCTGCTGGCGCTGGCCGGGCCGGAGCTGTCGACGGTGGAGGAGTCGGCCCGCGCCCTGTTCTTCGGGCTGGTCGGGGCGGAGCCGGACCCCGGCGTCGCGGTGCCGCTGCCCGCCGACCCGCGCGCCCGGGCCGTGGCGGCGCGGTTGTCCGCGACCCCGCGGACCCGCGGTCGCTGGAGGACTGGGCCGTGGAGCTGGGCACGAGCGTGAGCACGCTGCGGCGGGCGTTCGCCGTGGGGACCGGGATGACCTTCACGGACTGGCGTACGCAGGTGCGGCTGCGGGCGTCGCTCCCCCTGCTGGCCGACGGGCTGCCGGTCGCGGCGGTCGCGCGACGCGTGGGCTACGGCTCGCTCAACGGGTACGTCGACGCCTTCCGCCGCCACTTCGGGCACACTCCGGCGGCGCACTTCCGCTAGCGGCGGTCTCAGGCCAGGACCAGGCCGGTGATCCAGGCGGCGACCATCAGCAGGCCCGCGGCGAGTTCGATGAGCATGCTCCAGCCGACGGCCGACAGCGCGTGCTTCGTCGACGGCCAGGCCTTCGCGGAGCTGCACAGCCGGGCGAGTTCGGCGAGGTAGACGCCGAGCACGAAGCCGACGAACAGCCCGACGACCGGGATCACGAAGAAGCCCACGACCCCCAGCACACCGCCCGCGAGGAGGCTCCGGCCGGGGACGCCGGCGTCGCGAAGCCGCTTGCCGGGCACCAGGAACTTCGCCAGCGACCCGACGACCAGCAGTCCACCCGCGATACCGAGGACCCACCAGCCGAGGGGGTCGCCCCGCGGGACGGCCCACACGGCCACGCCGGCCAGGATCACGATCAGCCCGGGCAGCACCTGGACGACGACCCCCACCAGGCCGACCAGGATCAGCAGTCCCGCGACCAGCGCCGTCACCACGCCGCCGACCCTACCGAGATCACGCCGCGAGTCGGCACCTCCGGGTCACCGAGTCGCACATCCCGGACGCCGGGGATGTGGAGTTCGGACGCCTGAACGTGCCGACTCGCCTCCTGAAACTCGCGACTCGCGGTGCTGGAACTCCCGACTCGCGGTGCTGGAACTCCCGACTCGCGGTGCTGGAACTCGCGACTCGCGCTGCCGGAACTCCCGACTCGCGCTGCTGGAACTCGCGACTCGCGGTGCTGGAACTCCCGACTCGCGGTGCCGGAACTCCCGACTCGCGGTGCTGGAACTCGCGACTCGCGGTGCCGGAACTCCCGACTCGCGCTGCCGGAACTCCCGACTCGCGGGGGGCGATGGCGCGGCTCGCGGGGCGGGGCGGGGGACGCTCCTATGGTTCGTCAAGCCCGTGAGGTCGTCGGTGGGTGTTCGAGCTGTCGGTAGAGCTGGCGGGTGATGTAGCGCTTGAGGCACCGGCGGATCTCGGGATCGGTCTTGCCTTCGGCGGTGCGTCTGGCGGCGTAGGCGCGGGTGTCGGGGTCGTAGCGCAGCCGTGAGACGGCGATGGTGTGGATGGCCCGGTTGAGCTGGCGATTGCCGGAGCGATTGAGCCGGTAGCGCACGGTCTTCCCGGAGGACGCGGGGATGGGTGCGGTGCCGGCGAGCATGGCGAAGGCACCGTCGTCGCGGCAGCGGCCCGCGTGTGACCAGGCGGCGAGCACGACCGCGGCGGTGATCGGGCCGACCCCGGGTAGTGGGAGCAGGTCCGGGCGCCAGGACCGCACGATCGCCCGGATCGCCTTCTCATGCTCCCCAGCCTCGGCCTCGAGAGACTGGATGCGCTTGGCGAGGGCTTTGAGCGCGGTCATCGTGGTGAACACGTGCACGTCGGCGGCGGCGGTATGCGGGCGCAGCTTCGCCGCGGTGGCGACCATGACGACGATGCTCTGTTCGCGGAACCGGTCCCGGACCAGCTCTGGGGCGGTGACCACCAGAGCCCGGAGCTGACGCTGAGCGTTCGCGCCGGCCTCGACCGCGCCGCGGCGCACGGTCAGCAGGTTCTGCAGCGCGGCCCGGTCGTCGCCGGACTTGGGCTGGGCCAACCGGGTGCGAGACAGAGCCTCGCGCGCGGCGCGGGCGGCGTCGAGCGGGTCGGACTTGCGCCCACCACGGCGCGCCGGTCGTCCGGGACGGTCGAGCTCGACGACTAGCTCCTCCAGGTCACCGAGGTGTCGGGCCAGGCCGGCGCCGTAGCCGCCGGTGCCCTCGATCGCCCACCCGCGCAGCCCGGCGTGGGTGTCGGCGAACTCGACGAGCTCGTCGTACCCGTCGGCGTCCGCAGCCACCGTCACCGTCGCCAGGATCGCTCCAGTGGCTGCGGTCACAGCGGCGGCTGTGTGGGTGTCGGTGTGGGTGTCGGTGTGGGTGTCGACGCCGATCACGACATCGACCAGGTCAGCGAGCCTGGACTTCTGTATCGGCTCTGACAGCATGGACATCTGCGTTCTCCTTGCCGGGAGGGACGTGGAAGGTCCCGGTCCCGGTTCGGAGCCGGCAAGACTGGGACGGGACACGCCAGCGCCTACTGGCGGTCAAGCTCCTGATCAGGCCAGCTGCTCCGGCCGGGGCCGGCGCCGACGACAACAGGTGGGCAAGTCCGCTCGAAGGCACCCGAAGAGCCAGTCAGGCGAAGGGCCACACCCGCTGTCGTCGCGCACCAACCCACCATCACCGGGCCGGTACCGCCAGCCTCACAGTCAGGCGAGGTCGTGGAGGGCGGCGGGGAGGTCGTCGACCGCGTCGTAGGGGCCGACGACGGCGGCGGTGAGGTCCTGCGCCAGCAGCTCGGCGGCGAGGTCGGCGACCTGGACCGGGGTGACGGCGTCGATCCGCGCGAGGCTCTCGGTGATGCTGCGCTGCCGCCCGTGGTCGAGCTCGGAGCGGCCGAGGCGGTTCATCCGCGACGCCGTGTCCTCCAGCCCCAGCACCGTGCCGCCGCGCAGCGAACCCTTGGCCCGCACCACCTCGGACTCGGTGAGCCCGTCCGCGGCGACGCCGGCCAGCACGTCCCGCACCACCGCGACGACCTCGCCGAGCCGCTCCGGCGCGCACCCGGCGTAGACCGAGAAGGTGCCGGCGTCGGCGTAGCAGGCCTGCGCCGAGTACACCTGGTAGGCCAGCCCGCGCTGCTCGCGGACCTGCTGGAACAGCCGCGACGACAATCCACCGCCGAGCGCGGCGTTGAGCACCGCGAGGACGGGGCGGCGCTGGTCGTGCCGGTCCAGCCCGGGCACGCCCAGCAGCAGGTGTGCCTGCTCGGAGTCGTCCGTGCGCAGGGCGAGGGCCTTGCGGGCGGGCAGGCGTCCGCCGCCGGCCGGGCGCGGACCGACGGGGGCGAGCTCCGGGCCGTCGCCCAGCGCCTTCGCGGCCAGGTCGGCGACGTGCCCGTGGTCGAGGTTGCCTGCCGCGGCGACGACCATCCGCGGCGTGGTGTACTCGCCGCGCCAGAAGTCGTGCAGCGTCTCGCGGCTCATCCCGCGGATCGACTCCTCGGAGCCGATCACGGGGCGGCCGAGCGGGTGCGCGCCGAAGATCGTCTCGTCGAAGAGCTCGCCGAGCAGGTCCTCGGGATCGTCGTCGCGCATGGCGATCTCCTCGAGGACCACCCCGCGCTCCAGCTCGACGTCCGTGTGCGCGAGCTCGGCGTTGGTCACGACGTCCGCGAGGACGTCGAGCGCCAGCGGCACGTCCTCGTCGAGGACGTGCGCGTAGTAGCAGGTGTGCTCCTTGGCGGTGAACGCGTTGAGCTCGCCGCCGACCGCGTCCATCTCCTCGGCGATCCCCTGCGCAGTGCGCCGCCCGGTGCCCTTGAACAGCAGGTGCTCGAGGTAGTGGGCCGCCCCGGCCTGGTCGGGGCGCTCGTCCCGGGAGCCGATCGCGATCCAGACGCCCAGTGCGACGGACCGCACGCCGGGCACCTGCTCGGTGAGCACGCGAACGCCCCCGGGCAGCTCGGTGCGAGCCACCCCGGGGGCGTTCGGGTGCGACGTGCTGGTCAGCTGGAGACCTCGGCCGGCTCGGCCTTGTCCTCCGCCGGCGCGTCGGCCGGGGCGCTGTCGTCGCCCGCGGCCTCCTCCTGCACCGGGATCAGGCTGATCTTGCCGCGGTTGTCGATGTCGGTGACCTCGACGCGGATCTTGTCGCCGACCTTGACGACGTCCTCGACCTTGCCGATCCGCTTCCCGTTGCCGAGCTTCGAGATGTGGACCAGGCCGTCCTTGCCGGGGACCAGCGAGACGAAGGCGCCGAAGGCGGCGGTCTTGACGACCGTGCCCAGGAACCGCTCGCCGATCTTCGGCAGCTGCGGGTTGGCGATGGCGTTGATCATGCCGATCGCCTCCTCCGCGGACGGGCCGTCGGCGGCGCCGACGTAGATCGTGCCGTCGTCCTCGATGGAGATGTCCGCGCCGGTCTTCTCCGTGATCGAGTTGATCATCTTGCCCTTCGGGCCGATGACCTCGCCGATCTTGTCGACGGGCACCTTGATCGCGGTGACCCGCGGCGCGTAGGTGCTCATCTCGTCCGGCCCGTCGATCGCCTCGCCGAGCACCTCGAGGATGGTCAGGCGGGCGTCCTTGGCCTGGTTCAGCGCGGCGGCGAGAACCTCGGACGGGATGCCGTCGAGCTTGGTGTCCAGCTGCAGCGCGGTGACGAACTCGCTCGTGCCGGCGACCTTGAAGTCCATGTCGCCGAACGCGTCCTCCGCGCCCAGGATGTCGGTGAGCGCGACGTACTGGGTGGCGCCCTCGACCGTGTCGGACACCAGGCCCATCGCGATGCCCGCGACCGGCGCCTTCAGCGGCACACCGGCGTTGAACAGCGACATCGTGGACGCGCAGACCGAGCCCATCGACGTGGAGCCGTTGGAGCCGAGCGCCTCGGACACCTGGCGGATGGCGTAGGGGAACTCCTCGCGCGTGGGCAGCACGGGCAGCAGTGCCCGCTCGGCCAGCGCGCCGTGGCCGATCTCGCGGCGCTTCGGCGAGCCCACCCGGCCGGTCTCACCGGTCGAGTACGGCGGGAAGTTGTAGTGGTGCAGGTACCGCTTGTGGGTCTCGGGACCCAGCGAGTCGATCTGCTGCTCCATGCGGAGCATGTTCAGCGTGGTGACGCCCATGATCTGGGTCTCGCCGCGCTCGAACAGCGCCGAGCCGTGCGCCCGCGGGACGACCTCGACCTCGGCCGAGAGCGGCCGGATGTCGGTGAGCCCACGGCCGTCGATACGGACCTTGTCGCGCAGGATGCGCTGGCGCACGAGCTTCTTGTTCAGGGACCGGAAGGCGGCGCCGAGCTCCTTCTCGCGGCCCTCGAACCGGGCGCCGAGGGACTCGAGCACCGAGAGCTTGACCTCGTCGGTCTTCGCCTCGCGCTCCTGCTTCGGGCCGATCGCCAGGGCGGCGGCCAGGTCGGCGCTCGCGGCCTTCTCGACGGCCTCGAACGCGTCCGGCTGGTAGGCCGGGTACGTCGGGTAGTCGCGGGTCGGCTTGGCGGCGACCTCGGCCAGCTGCTGCTGGGCCACGCACAGGCTGCGGATGAACGGCTTGGCCGCCTCCAGGCCCTGCGCCACGACCTCCTCGGTCGGCGCCGCGGCGCCCCCGGCGACGAGCTCGATCGTCTCGGTGGTGGCCTCGGCCTCCACCATCATGATCGCGACGTCGTCGCCCACGACGCGGCCGGCCACGACCATGTCGAACACGGCCCGCTGCAGGTCCTCGTGCTGCGGGAAGGCGATCCACTGGCCGTCGATCAGCGCGACGCGGACGCCGCCGATCGGCCCGGAGAAGGGCAGGCCGGCGAGCTGCGTCGACGCGGAGGCCGCGTTGATCGCGAGCGCGTCGTACGGGTCCTGCGGGTCCAGCGAGAGGACCGTGACGACGATCTGGATCTCGTTGCGCAGGCCGTCGACGAACGACGGGCGCAGCGGCCGGTCGATCAGTCGGCAGGTGAGGATCGCGTCGGTGCCCGGACGACCCTCGCGGCGGAAGAACGAGCCGGGGATCTTGCCGATCGCGTACATCCGCTCCTCGACGTCCACCGTGAGGGGGAAGAAGTCGAAGTGCTCCTTGGGCTGCTTCGACGCCGTGGTGGCGGACAGCAGCATGGTCTCGTCGTCCAGGTAGGCGACGACGGATCCGGCGGCCTGGCGCGCGAGGCGCCCGGTCTCGAACCGGATGGTGCGGGAGCCGAAGCTCCCGTTGTCGATCACTGCGGTCGTCTCGTGGACGCCGTCGTTCTCGAGGTCTGACATGAAGTGGTGTCTCTCCTTCGTGAAGAGCCTGTGCCACCTCGCCGGATCCTCCGCGGAGCCGGTCTTCGATCGAAGTCCCCGGAGCTTTCTCTCCGGGAACCACTACCGAGGACCGGCGGATCATGGGGCGCGGTGACGGAAGTGGGTCGTTCTTCAGTTGTGCGCCGGGTCGCCGGGGCGGCTCACACCGCCCCGGCCCCGGACCGGGTCAGCGGCGCAGGCCCAGCCGCTCGATGAGCGAGCGGTAGCGCTGCACGTCGACCGACGCCAGGTACTTCAGCAGGCGGCGGCGGCGGCCGACCATGAGGAGCAGGCCGCGGCGGGAGTGGTGGTCGTGCTTGTGCTGCTTGAGGTGCTCGGTCAGGTCGCTGATGCGCTTGGTGAGCAGCGCGACCTGCGCCTCCGGCGAGCCGGTGTCGCCCTCGTGGACGCCGTACTCGTCGAGGATGGTCTTCTTGTCTGCGGCGGTGAGTGCCACTGCGGTGGTGCTCCTTCGTGTGGTGACGTCCGTGGGGCCCGCGCCCGGGCCACGCGCTCGCCGTGGTGGGCGACCGCGTCGGGGCGGGAAGCTGGTCGCGGCCGCCACGGACTGCAGCCGGACCCACGGAAGAGGTTACCAGCGCGGCCCTTCCCACCTCCGGGTACCCGGGGATCGTCGCCGGTCAGGGTGGGTGGGGGCGGCGTGGCAGGGGTCAGCGCGTGGCCGCGGGCTCGGTGGGTGGCGGTGGGCTCAGCGGGTGGCCGCGGGCTCGACGGGTGGTGCGGGCTCAGCGGGTGGCGGCGGCGCGGCGGAGGAGGGCGGCGAGCTCGGGGAAGGTCGCGGCGAGGGTCGACGCCGCGGCGACCAGCTGCGCCGGGCCGGCGACCCGGCGCAGCGCCTCGGCCGCGAGCAGGGCGGGATCGCGCCGGGGGTCGGGGCGTGGAGCCGGTCGGAGGGACCGCGGGTCGGCGCCGGGGTGGACGGGCCGGGCCGCGGGGTGGACGGCCGGGACCGGGCCGCGGGTCGCGGACGGGAGCCGACCGGACGGCGGGTCGACGGAATCGGCGGACGTGTCGCGGCTCGCCTCGACCGGCCGGGCGAGCAGTGCCGCCCACTCCGGGGAGGCGGTGCGCACCTCGTCGAGCAGGGCGGAGACGTCCTCCGGGGCGACGAGCCCGGCCGCGCACCGCCCGTCGAGCAGGAGCAGCCGGGCGAGGACCGCCGGATCGCCGATCTTCACGCGCTTGGCGCTGACCAGCTGGGACAGCATCGCCGGGCTCATCCCGAGCGTCGCGGCCAGCGAGCCCTGCGTGATCCCGAGGACCCGCAGCATCCGGTGCACCCGCTCGGCGAGCGGGGTCCCGTACAGCGCCCGCTGTCGCTCCCGGTTCTCGGCGAGCCTGTCGATCTCCACGCCCGGATGTTGGCAGGGGACGCCCCTTCCCGGGGCGGAACGGGAGAACTCGGCACCGCGAACCGCGCCCGCCCCACCCGCCACACCCGATCGGGTCCCTCATCCCCACCGGCCCCGCCGCCCCACCCCGAGGATCCGCCCGCCCCTCGAGCCCGAGGAGAGGCCGGCCACCCCACCCCGCGCCCGACGGCGCTCAGACCCCCAGCAGCTCGCGCGTCCGCTCGACGTCGGCGTTCATCTGCTCGATGAGCGGGTCGATGCCGTCGAACCGCTCCTGGCCGCGGAGGCGGTGGGCGAACTCGATGCCGACCTCGTAACCGTAGAAGTCCTCGTCGACGTCGAGGACGTAGGCCTCGACGGTGCGGACCTTGCCGGAGAAGGTCGGGTTGGAGCCGACCGACACCGCCGCGGGCAGCCGCCGCTCGCCCAGCAGGAACCAGCCCGCGTAGACGCCGTCGGCGGGCAGGGCGGTGTGCACCGCGCAGGCGACGTTGGCGGTGGGAAAGCCCAGCTCGCGGCCGCGCTTGTCGCCGTGCACCACCACGCCGTCGACCCGGTGGAGCCGGCCGAGCGCGGCGGCGGCGGCCTCCATGTCGCCCGCGTCGATGCACGAGCGGATGTAGGTGGAGGAGAAGGTCACGCCGTCGTCCGTGATCAGGTCCAGCGCCTCGACCTGGAAGCCGAACCGGGTGCCCAGCTCGTGCAGGGTGCCGATGTCGCCGGCCGCCTTGTAGCCGAACGTGAAGTTGGTGCCCACGACCACGACGGCGGCGTGCAGCGTGTCGACCAGCACCTCGTGCGCGAACTCGGCGGGCTTCATGTGCGCCAGCTCGGCGGTGAAGGGGATGACGCAGAACGCGTCCGCCCCCGCCTCCTCGACGAGGTCCGCGCGCCGCTCGAGGGTGGTCAGCGCCGCGGGGTGCGAGCCCGGGCGGACCAGTTCCGCGGGATGCGGGTCGAAGGTGACGACGACGCTGCGCAGACCGCGCTCCCGACCCCGGGCGACCGCCCGCTCGATCAGCTGCCGGTGCCCGCGGTGCACGCCGTCGAAGACCCCGATGGTCACGACGCTGCGGCCCCACCCCGACGGCACGGCCTCGAGTCCACGCCACCGCTCCACGATCGCCACCCTACGGAACCCGCCTGCTCACGAGCCCGCCGGGGCGAGCACCACGACCGGCTTCGCCGCGCCGCCGGAGTCGGCCATGAGGGCGAGCACGCGGCCGTCGGGCGCGAACACGCCGTACGTGCCGGTCAGGCCCGCCGCCGGCAGCCGCTTGCCGTGCGAGACGTCCGTGGCACCGCCGGCGTCGACGTCCAGGCGGGGGAAGGCGGTCGCGACCGCCGCGTCGAGGTCCAGCGACAGCCCGGGCGCGGCCTCCAGCTCCTCCAGCGTGCGCGCGTGCCCGAGGTCGAACGGCCCGACCCGGGTGCGCCGCAACGCCGTCAGGTGTCCGCCCACGCCCAGGGCCGCGCCGAGGTCGCGGGCCAGCGCCCGCACGTAGGTCCCGGACGAGCACGACACGACCACGTCGAGGTCCGCACCGCGGCGCTCGAGCAGCTCGAACTCCGAGACCGTCACCGGCCGCGCCGGGATCTCCACGGTCTCCCCCGCCCGCACCCGCGCGTAGGCCCGCTTCCCGTCGATCTTGATCGCGCTGACCGAGGACGGGACCTGCAGGATCTCGCCCGTCAACGCCGCCATGCCCGAGGCGATCGCCCCGTCCTCGACTCCCGAGGCGTCGGCCGTCGACACGACCTCGCCCTCGGCGTCGTCCGTGGTCGTGGCGGCGCCGAGCCGGATCGTCGCGGTGTAGGCCTTGGTGTCGAGCGCGAGGTGCCCGAGCAGCTTGGTGCCCCGCTCGACCCCGCACACCAGCACGCCGGTGGCCATCGGGTCGAGGGTGCCGGCGTGCCCGACCTTGCGGGTGCGCAGGATGCGCCGCAGCCGCGCGACCACGTCGTGCGAGGTGAGACCGCCGGGCTTGTCGACGATCACGAGACCGGGGTCGGGGGCGGGGCCGGAGCGTGCGGGCACGGCGGGTGAGGTTACTTGCCCAACCGGTACCCCACGCCGCGTGCCGTCACGATCACCTCCGGCCGGCCCAGCTTGGACCGCACCAGCGCCACGTGCGCCTCGAGCGTGCGGCGCGCGGAGGAGTCGGTGGTCCCCCAGACCTCGTCGAGCAGCTCGTCCCGCGCGACGACGGCGCCCTCGCGGCGGGCGAGCGCCGCGAGCAGGTCGAACTCCTTGCGCGCCAACCCGATCTCGGCGCCGGCGACGGTGACCGCGCGGCGGGCGAGGTCGATCTCCACGTCCCCGGCGACGACGGCGGGCGCCACCCCGAGCCCGCGGGTGCGGCGCAGCACGGCGTCGATCCGGGCCAGCAGCTCCTCGACGAGGAACGGCTTGACGATGTAGTCGTCCGCCCCGTTGCGCAGCCCGCTGACCCGCGCCTCCACCGCCCCGCGGCCGGTCACCGCGAGGATCGGCACCCGCGAGACCTCCCGGATGCCGCGGCACACGCCGATCCCGTCCCGGTCCGGCAGTCCCATGTCGAGGAGCACGACGTCCGGTTCGGACTCGCGCACCGCCGCGAGTGCCTCGGCCCCGCTGGTCACGTGCCGCACGCGGAAGCCCGCGGTGCCGAGCGCCTTCGCCACGGCCCCGCCGAGGACCTCGTCGTCCTCGACCAGAAGTGCGCGCACCGTCCGGTTGCTCCCATCCTGCGAAACCTCAAGCCCGGCCCAATTATGGACGCCTACGCCCTGACATCGCGCCGGTCACGTTCCTAGCGTGCTCCCCGGCACCGGACGTCGAGGAGGACGACACGTGACATCAACCGAAGCCGCACCTCGCAAGCGCTTCTTCACCCAGCTCTGGTTCTGGGTCATCGTCGGCATCGTCCTCGGTGTGGTGTTCGGGCTCGTGGCGCCCGACGCCGCCAAGGGCGCCAAGTGGCTCGCCGACGGCTTCATCCAGATGATCAAGGTGATCGTGGCACCGGTCATCTTCTGCACCGTCGTCGTGGGCATCGCCTCGATCGGCAACCTCGCCCGCGCCGGCGGGCTGGCGCTCAAGGCGCTCTTCTACTTCCTGGTCGCGACGGTCGTCGCGCTGACGATCGGCCTGCTCGCGGCGAACATCTTCGCGCCGGGCTCCGGGTTCAGCGGCCAGCCGTCCGCGACCGCGCTGGAGTCGGCCGCCAAGCAGGTCGACCAGGGCTCCCAGGACGCCGGGCTGACCGGCTTCATCCTCAACGACCTGCTCCCGACCAGCTTCCTCGGCCCGTTCGTCGAGAACGAGATCCTCCGCGTCCTGGTGCTGGCCATCCTCACCGCCTGCTCCGTGTCGCTGCTGGCGGCGCCCGTGCGCAAGCGGGTCGTCGGCGCCGTCGAGACGATCGCCAAGGTCATCTTCGGGATCATCAAGCTGATCATGTGGGCCGCGCCGGTCGCCGCCTTCGGCGGCATGGCCTACACCGTCGCCCAGTTCGGCGCCTCGTCGCTGACCAACCTCGTCAAGCTGATGGGCGTCTTCTGGGGCACCTGCGCGTTCTTCATCGTCGCGGTGCTCGGGCTCGTGTCGTGGTGGGCCGGGTTCAACATCTTCAAGGTCATCCGGCTGATCAAGGACGAGCTGCTGATCATCGTCGGCACGTCGTCGTCGGAGTCCGTGCTGCCGCGGCTGCTCACGAAGCTGGAGGCCGCGGGCGCGTCGAAGCAGACCGTCGGCCTGGTCATCCCGACCGGCTACTCGTTCAACCTCGACGGCACCTGCATCTACCTGACCCTGGGTGCGCTGTTCATCATCCAGGCGGGCAACGAGTCCCTGCCGATCGCCCTGCAGATCGGCCTCGCCCTGCTCATGGTGCTGACGTCGAAGGGCGCCGCGGGCATCACCGGCGCCGGCCTGGTCACCCTGGCCGCGTCGCTGCAGGCCTTCGGCGGCGAGTTCTTCTCGGCCGAGGCGATCGCCGTCGGCATCGCGCTGATCATCGGCATCGACCGCGTGATGAGCGAGGGCCGGGCGCTGACCAACTGCATCGGCAACGTCGTGGCCACCCTGGTCATCGCCCGCTGGAACGGCGAGCTCGACCGCGAGCGGCTCAAGGCGGTGCTCGACGACCCGTCGCTGGTCGACGAGGCCATGGAGCTGGAGCACGGCTCGCGGACCGAGGAGGACGAGCCCGAGAAGGAGCTCGCGGCGGTCAGCGCCGGCAACGGCTACGAGGTCGCCACCGAGCGCACCGGCCGGGTCACCAGCACCGGCAAGACCCTCCCGCCCACCGGACGGACCGAGGAGAGCAGCGAGACCCACGAGACCCTCCGGTAGCACAATCACCGGCGTGTCCCCCCGACCCCGCCGCGGTTCCCGCCTCGTCAGCCGGCTGCTCCTGCTGCAGCTCGTGACGGTGCTGGTGACCGTCGGCGGGGTCGCGGCGTTGGGGGTGTTCGGGGCCCGCGAGCTCGAGTCCGCCGCGGCGGCCCGGCTCACCCTGGCGACCGCGCAGTCCGTGGCCGGCGATCCGGCCGTCGTGGCGGCGGTCGCGGCCGGGGGCGACCCGTTCGTCGTCTCCCGGACCCTGCAGCCGCTGGCCGAACGGGTGCGGGTCGCGACCGGCACCGCCTTCGTCGTGATCATGACCCCCGACGGCGTGCGGTACAGCCACGCCGAGCCGGACCGGATCGGCGGGGTGTACGTCGGTTCGATCGCCGAGGCCCGCGCCGGCCGGGCCTACACCGAGGACTACCCCGGCACCCTCGGGCCGTCCGTCCGGACCGTGGTCCCGGTGACGGACCGGGGCCAGGTCGTCGGGCTGGTGTCGGTGGGTGTGCTGGAGACGCGGATCAGCGCGCTGGTGGCGCGCGAGCTGCCGTGGATCCTCGCCGTGGCCGCGGGCGCGGTCGCCCTCGGCGCGTTCCTCGCCTGGCTGCTGGCCCGGCGCGTGCGGCGGCAGACGCTCGGGCTGGAGCCCGAGGAGATCGCCGCGGCCTACACCCACCACGACGCCGTCCTGCGGGCCGTCCGCGAGGGCCTGATGGTGCTCGACCGGGACGGACGGGTCGTGGTGCTCAACGCCGAGGCGCGGCGGCTGCTCGGCTTCACCCCCGACGAACCCGTGGAGGGACGACGGCTGGTCGAGCTGGGCGTCGACCCCGCGCTGCGGGCGGTCACCCGGCTGGCCACCGGCGGCGTCGAGGACGTCCGGGACACCCTCACGCTGGCCGGCGAGCGCGTCCTGCTGCTCTCCCGCACCGCGGCCGGGCCGCGCGCAGGCGACGGCACCCGCGTCGTCACGCTGCGGGACCGCACGGAGCTGTCGGGGGTGCTGCGCGAGCGCGACGCCGCCCGGGACCGGGCCCGGGCGCTCGCCGGGCAGGCCCACGAGTTCGCCAACCGCATGCAGACCGTGCTCACCCTCGTGCAGCTCGGCGACACCGACGACGCGCTGCGGGCCGGCACCGCGGCCGTCGACCGGGCGCGCGGGCCGGTGCTCGACACCGTGCACGACCCGGTGCTGGCCGCGTTGCTCACCGACAAGGCGTGGACCGCGAGCGAGCGCGGGATCGCGTTCACCGTGCACGACGAGACCGAGGACCCCGTCCCCCTCGGCCCGGACGACCTCGTCTCGCTCGTCGGCAACCTCGTCGACAACGCCCTCGACGCCGCGGAGGGCTCGCCCGACCCGTGGGTCGAGGTGCACCTCGCCGACGGCGTGCTCGAGGTCGCCGACTCCGGGCCGGGCATCCCGCCCGAGGCCGCCGACGACGTGTTCGAGCACGGGTTCTCCACCAAGGAGGCCCGGCCGGACCGGCCGCGCGGGATCGGGCTGGCGCTGGTCGCCCGGATCGTGCGCCGCCTCGGCGGGTCGGTCGAGGTGGTGGCGCGCGACCCCGGGACGCTCTTCCGGGTCAGCCTGCCTGCGGGTCCGACGCCGGACCCAGCACCGCGCCCGGCACCGCCCAGCGTCCCGACCGCGTCCGCAGGCCCACGGCCACGAACCTGATCAGCATGAACAGCGACAGGCCGGTCCAGATCCCGACCAGCCCCCAGCCCGCGACGAGCGAGATCCAGATCAGCGGGAGGAAGCCGCCGACGGCCGCGAGCAGGGTCGTGGTGCGCAGGAACGCGGCGTCGCCCGCCCCGAGCAGCACGCCGTCGATCGCGAACACCACGCCGGCCACGGGTTGCAGCGCGACGAAGAACCACCAGGCCTGCGGGATCGTGTCCAGGGTGGCCGCGTCGCCGGTGAACAGGGCGGGCAGCACCGGGTAGAGCGCGGCGAACACGACCGCGAACACCACGCCGAGGATCAGCCCGTACCGGATCACCTGGGCCGCCACGCCCTTCGCGTGCGCCGCACCGCCCCCGCCCAGCGCGGCGCCGACGAGGGCCTGCGCGGCGATCGCGACGGCGTCGAGCACGAGGGCCTGGAAGTTCCACAGCTGCAGCACGACCTGGTGCGCGGCCACCGCCGACGCCCCGAACCGTGCCGCCACCGCCGTGGCCGACAGGAAGCAGACCTGGAAGCCCGCGGTGCGGAGGATCAGGTCGCGGCCCATGGACAGCTGCGCGCGGATCAGCGACAGCCGCGGGAGCAGCGACACCTCCGGGTGCGCCTTCTTCTCCCGGCCGAGCGCGACCAGGAACAGCCCGGCGACGACGACCTGCGCCACCACGTTCGCGACGGCCGAGCCCTCCAGGCCCCACCCCAGCCCGTGGACCAGCACCGGGCAGAGCACGGCGGACAGCCCGTTGCCGGCCAGGACGTAGCGCAGCGGGCGGGCGGTGTCCTGGACGCCGCGCATCCAGCCGTTCCCGGCGAGCGTGACCAGGATCAGCGGTGCCCCGAACAGCGCGATCCGCAGCCAGCCGACGGCGGCGTCGGCGACCGCGCCGCCGTCGCCCAGGGCGTTCGCGACCGGCCGCGCGACGAGCTGCCCGACACCGAGCACCAGCAGCCCGACGGCGAGCGCCACCCACGTGGCCTGCACGCCCTCGACGACCGCCTCGGGCCGCCGGCCCGCGCCGTGCAGCCGGGCCGAGCGGGCGGTGGTGCCGTAGGACAGGAAGTTCAGCGCCGTGGTGACCTGTGCGAAGAGCACGCCCGCGACGGCCAGCCCGGCGAGCGGCACCGCCCCCAGCCGCCCGACGACGGCGGTGTCGACCAGCACGTACAACGGCTCCGCGGCCAGCACGGGCAAGGCCTGCACCGCGAGCCGGAGGACCTGCCGGGCGGGCACCCCCTCGTGATCGGGCGAACTCACCGGCCCATGGTTTCACAGCGCACCGACCGCCCTGGACCGCGTTGTGGATCCATGACGCGCAGATCCGGCGCTCGAGGTCGCGTTGTGGATCCCTACTGCGCCTCGCCGGCTCTACCCTTCCGGAATGCCGGAGCAGGGCGACGAGCGCTGAGACGAGCGCCGAGATGAGCACGGAGACGGATGCACCGGTCACCGGCTGGGAGGACACCACCCCCTCCGGCGACTCGCTGACGCTCGCCGCGATGCGGGCCATGAGCGACCGGGCCGCGGCGTGGGCGGACGCCGCCGGCGGCACCGTCCGCCGCGTCGGCGGCCTCCTGGTCGCCGACGCGCTGTCCCCCTGCGTGTTCCTCAACGCGGCGATGTCCGCGGGGCCGGTGGACCTCGCCATGGCGGGCGCCGCGGACGTCGGGCCCGAGCGGCCCTGCCTGCTCGTCACCCCGCACCCCACGCCGGACCTGCGACCCGCCGGCCTGCAGCTCATGGGGTGTCCGCACTTCATGGTGCGGCCCGCGGGCGGGGCCGCCCCGCCGCCGCCGCGGGACGTCACGGTGACCGAGGTGCACGACCCCGCCGGCCTCGCCGAGTGGGCGGCCGTGCTCGCGGCCGGCTTCCCCACCCCCGCCTCGCCCGCGCCGGCCGCCCTGCTGGGCGGGCCGGCACGGTTCTGGCTGGCGTACGTCGACGGCACGCCGGTCGCGACCGCGCTGTCCTGGACCGGGCACGGGGTGGTCGACGTGGAGTGCGTCGCCACGCTCCCGGAGCACCGCGGCCGCGGCATCGGCGCGGCGGTGACCTGGGCGGCCACGCTGGCCGACCCGGCCCTACCGGCAGTGCTGATCTCCAGTGACGACGGGCACGGCGTCTACCGGGCGATGGGGTACCTGCCGGTCTCCCGCTGGACGCTCTGGTACCGCCCTCAGGCCCGCGGGCGGCGGCAGACGTAGGCGTAGGCCGGGGGCAGGTTGCGCCAGACCGTCCGGCTGACCACGACCTCGTCGAACACCTCCGACAGCATCCGGCGGAAGCGGCGGGCCGTGGTCATCGGCGCGGTGTGGGTGTAGGCGAAGGTCGCGAAGGCGCCGGTCGGGCCGATCGCCGTGGCGACCTGGTCGAGGATGGCGCGCTGGGTGGCCCCGCCGAACAGTGACCAGGGCAGCCCGCTCACCACCGCGTCGACACGGGGCACCGAGCGCGCGGCGAGCAGTCCGGTGAGGTGCTCGGCGTCGCCGTCGACGACCTCCATGTCCGGACGGGTCCGGCGCAGGTAGGCGGCCAGGCGGGGGTCGAGCTCCACGGCGAGGTGCCGCGCGCCGGTCGGCAGCCGCTCGGCGATGGCCGCGGACACCGACCCGGTGCCCGGCCCCAGCTCGACGACGGTCGGTGTGCCGTGGGTGGGGACCACCGAGGCCAGCAGGTCGGCCAGTCTCGGCGAGCTCGGGGCCACGGCCCCGATCTGGCCCGGGCTGCGCACCGCGGCCGCCAGGAACGCGCGCCGCGGACCGGCGGCGAGCGGCGGTGCGGGGCAGGTCGGGATGCTCCCGGCCACGCCACCCCGGGGGGTGGACGGGGCGGGGAGGGCGGGCTCAGCAGTCAAGTCGTCCTCCTCGTCGGGCCCGAGGGTACGCACCCCGCCCTGAGAACGCGGTGAACGTCAGGTATCACGTTCGTCCGGATCGTCCCTGCCTCGCCAGCGCGGTCCGGATCGTCGCGAGCACCTCGTCGCGAGTCCCGTCGACCGTGAACCCGGCCGCCCGCGGATGTCCGCCGCCACCGAGCCCGACGGCCACCGCCGCGACGTCGACCGCGCCCCGCGAGCGCAGCGAGACGGTCCAGCGGGTCTCGCCGACCTGCTTGAGGACCACGGTGACCTCGGCCTCGACGGCGGTGCGGACGTGGTCGACCACGCTCTCGACCTCCTCGGGCCGGAAGCGCCGGACGACGTCGAGCGGCACGGTGGTGTGCACCGTCGCCCGCCCGGCCGGTACACCCGTCTCCAGCTCGGCGGCGGCGAGGATCCCGCCCAGCGCGCCCAGCCAGGCGAAGGGGTGCGAGTCGACGAGCCCGCGCATCAGCGGCTCGACGTCCACCCCCACCTCCACCAGCTCGGCGGCCAGCAGGTGCGGGCCCGGCCCACCGATCCGGAAGCCGACGGTGTCCGTGGCCAGCCCCGCGTAGAGGCAGCGGCCGATCTCCGCGTCGAGCGGCGTGCCGAGCTCGGCGAGGATGCGCCGGACCAGCATCACGGTCGCCTCGGCCCGCGGGTCGAGCACGCGGACGCTGCCGAAACCGGGGTTCGACGCGTGGTGGTCGACGAGGACCGAGCGGCCGGCGGCGTCGACCCGCCCGGCGAGCACGCCGAGCCGGTGCTGGTCGGCGGTGTCGCACGCGACCACGACCTCCGGCGCCTCCGGCACGGCCGACGCCGGGACCAGCAGGCCTGCGGAGTCGAGCGCGCGCAGGGACTCCGGTGCGGACTCGTCCCCACCACGTACGCCGAAGGACACCTGCACGGACTTGCCGCGCCGGTGCAGCGCCAGCCCGAGGGCGAGGGCGCTGCCGAGGGTGTCGGCGTCGGGCGACACGTGCCCGAGGACGACGACCTCCTCGGCCTCGCGCAGGACGGCGGCGGCGTCGCGCACCGCCAGGGTGACCGCGCGGTCGATCGCGGCGTCGGCGTCGTCCCGGTCGTCCGGGCCCAACGCCGCGAGCCGGGGTTGCGCGGTCACCGGGTGCTCACTCGTCCCAGGCCGCGGCGGACCCGGGGTCCTCCTCGCGCGGCGCGCGGTAGGGATCGGCGTCGCCGGCGTGCCGGGCGCCGGCGGCCAGCCGGGCCACCTCGGCGTCGGACGCGCGGGTGCGGGCGAGCAGCTCCTCCATCCGGCGGGCCTCGTCCGGGACCTCGTCGGCGACGAAGGCCAGGCTCGGGGTGTGCCGGACACCGGTCTGGCGGCCGACCATCGTGCGCAGCACGCCCTTGGCGCTCTCGAGCGCGGCGGCGGCCCCCGCGCCGTCGGGCGCCTCGTCGACCGTGCGGCCGAGCACCGTGTAGTACACGGTGGCCTCGCGCAGGTCCCCGGTGACCCGGGTGTCGGTGATGGTCACCATCGCCAGGCGGGGGTCCTTCACCTCGTGCTCGAGCGCCCCGGCGACGATCTGCGAGATCCGCTTCGCCAACCGGCGGGCGCGGGCCTGGTCCACCATGACGCGCTCCTCCCTGCGGGTCGTGCACGGCGACCGTCGACGGGTCGAGGATCTCCGCTCACGCGCCGTTCAATCCTCCGGCCCCAGCATCCGGTGCCGGGCCGACAGCAGTTCCAGCTCGGGGCGGGCGGCCACGAGCCGCTCGCACGAGTCCAGCACGTCCGTGACGTGCCGGGGGTCCGCGGCGACGCAGGACACCCCGATCAGGGCACGGCGGTGCAGGTCCAGGTGCCCCGCCTCGGCGGCGGACACCGCGAAGCGCCGCCGCAGCTCGGCCACCACGGGCCGCACGGCGGAGCGCTTCTGCTTGAGGGAGTGGACGTCGCCGAGCAGGACGTCCAGCTCCAGTGCTCCTACGTACATCTCATCTGCGCGCGGCGACGCGGCCGGGAGGACCCGGCCGCGCCGCCGACGTCGATCACGCGCGGGGCTTCTCGCGCATCTCGAAGGTCTCGATCACGTCGTCGACCTTGATGTCGCTGTACGTGCCCAGGGTCAGACCGCACTCGAAGCCCTCGCGGACCTCGACCACGTCGTCCTTGAACCGGCGCAGCGAGCTGATCGGCAGGTTCTCCGCGATGACCACCGAGTCGCGCAGCAGCCGCCCGCGGGCGTTGCGGCGGATCTCGCCGTTCATCACGAGGCAACCGGCGATCGTGCCGAACTTGGAGGACTTGAAGACCTCGCGGACCTCCGCGCGGCCCAGCTCGACCTCTTCGTACTCCGGCTTGAGCATGCCCTTCAGGGCCTGCTCGATCTCCTCGATCGCCTGGTAGATCACCGAGTAGTAGCGGATCTCCACGCCCTCGCGGTTGGCCAGCTCCGTGGCCTTGCCCTCGGCACGGACGTTGAAGCCCATGACGATGACGTTGTCCGCGATGGCGAGGTTGATGTCGCCCTCGGTGATGCCACCGACACCGCGGTGGATGACCCGCAGGTCGACGTCCTCACCCACGTCCAGCTTCATCAGGGCGTCCTCGAGGGCCTCGACGGTACCCGAGTTGTCACCCTTGATGATCAGGTTGAGGGTGCTGGTCTCCTTCAGCGCGGCGTCGAGGTCCTCGAGCGACACGCGCTTGCGGCGGCTGGCCAGCTCGGCGTTGCGCTCGCGCGCCCGCCGCCGGTCCGCGATCTGCCGGGCCACCCGGTCCTCGTCGACGACGAGGAACGTGTCGCCCGCACCCGGGACCGAGGTCAGACCGATGACCTGCACCGGACGCGACGGGAGCGCCTCGGTGACGTCCGCGCCGTGCTCGTCGACCATCCGCCGGACGCGCCCGGAGGCGTCGCCCGCGACGATCGAGTCGCCGACCCGCAGCGTGCCGCGCTGGACCAGCACGGTCGCCACCGGACCACGGCCGCGGTCGAGGTGACCCTCGATCGTGACGCCCTGGGCCTCCATGTTCGGGTTGGCCCGCAGGTCCAGCGCCGCGTCCGCGGTGAGCAGGATCGCCTCGAGCAGCTGCTCGATGTTCGTCCCCTGCTTCGCGGAGATGTCGACGAACATCGTGTCGCCGCCGTACTCCTCCGCGACCAGGTTGTACTCGGTCAGCTGCTGGCGGATCTTCGACGGGTTGGCCCCCTCGACGTCGATCTTGTTCACCGCGACCACGATCGGCACGTCGGCCGCCTGGGCGTGGTTCACCGCCTCGATCGTCTGGGGCATGACGCCGTCGTCCGCCGCGACCACGATCACCGCGATGTCCGTGGACTTCGCGCCGCGGGCACGCATGGCGGTGAACGCCTCGTGACCCGGGGTGTCGATGAAGGTGATCGGACGCTCGACGCCCTCCAGCTCCGTCTGCACCTGGTAGGCGCCGATGTGCTGGGTGATGCCGCCGGCCTCGCCCTCGCGGACGTTCGCCTTCCGGATCGTGTCGAGCAGGCGGGTCTTACCGTGGTCGACGTGACCCATGATGGTCACGACCGGCGGCCGGACGGCCCAGTCCTCCTCGTCGCCCTCGTCGCCGAAGGAGATGTCGAAGCTGTCGAGCAGCTCGCGGTCCTCCTCCTCCGGGCTGACGACCTGGACGTTGTAGTTCATCTCGTTGCCGAGGAGCTCGAGCACCTCGTCGGCGACCGACGCCGTGGCCGTCACCATCTCGCCCAGGTGGAACAGCACCTGGACCAGGGACGCCGGGTTGGCGTTGATCTTCTCCGCGAAGTCCGTCAGCGACGCGCCGCGCGGCAGCCGGATCGTCTCGCCCTGGCCCTTGGGCAGGCGGACGCCGCCCACCGAGGGGGCCTGCATCGAGTCGAACTCCTGGCGCTTCTGCCGCTTCGACTTGCGACCCTTGCGGGCCGGACCACCGGGACGCCCGAAGGCACCCGCCGTACCACCGCGGCCACCGGGACGACCGCCGCCACCGGGACGACCGCGGAAGCCGCCGCCCGCCGGGGCACCGCCACCGCCGCCGCCGGGACCACCGCCACCGGGACGGAAACCGCCGCCACCGCCGCCGGGACGACCGCCCGGACCGCCGGGACGACCGCCGGGGCCACCACGACCGCCGCCGCCGGGACCGCCGCGCCCACCGGGCGCGGGACGGCCACCCGCCGGGCGGGCGGGCATCATGCCGGGGTTCGGCCGCGGGGGCATGTTGCCCGGGTTCGGCCGCGGGCCACCGCGACCGGGCTCACCGGAGCGCTGCGGCGGGCGGGGCCCGCCGGCACCGGGGCCGGGACGTGGGGCACCGCCCTGCTGACCACCCTGGCCGCC
Organism: Pseudonocardia halophobica; assembly: GCF_050948485.1. Taxonomy (NCBI): domain Bacteria; kingdom Bacillati; phylum Actinomycetota; class Actinomycetes; order Pseudonocardiales; family Pseudonocardiaceae; genus Pseudonocardia; species Pseudonocardia halophobica. The sequence goes on from NZ_CP192046.1 coordinate 5,666,461, forward strand.
GCCCTGCTGGCCACCCTGGGCGGGCGGCGGGCCGGGACGCGGCGCGGCCGGGCGCGGCGGGGCGCCGGAACCGACGCCGAACGGGTTGTTGCCGACGCGCGGCTGGCGCGGGCCGGGACGCGGCCCGGCGCTGCGCGGGGGCACGGTGCCGGCACCGGAACCGCCCTGGGCGGCCGCGGGGCGCGACTGCTCCGGGCGCGGGCCGGGACGCGCGCCCTGACGCTCGCCACCCTGACGCTCGCCACCCTGACGCTCGCCACCCTGACGCTCGCCACCACCCTGCTGGCCGCCCTGACGCTCGCCACCCTGCGGACCGCCCTGGGCGGGCCGCTGGGGCTGGGCCGGACCGGGGCGCGGGCCCGGGCGCGGACCCGACTGACCCGGGCGGGCGGGCGCCGCGGGGGACGCCGAGGCGGCCGGGGCCTCCGGGCGCTCCGCGGGGGACGCCGAGGCGGCCGGGGCCTCCGGGCGCTCCGCGGGGGCCTCCGGGCGCTCCGCGGGGGTCTCCGGGCGGGAGGCCGGCGCCGGGCCGGGACGCGGACCCGGACGCGGGCCGGGACCGGGGGTGGGCGCGCCGGAGCGCGACGGGCCGGGGGTCGCGCCGGGAGTCGGCGCCGAGCCCTGACCGGGACCCTGCGCGGGGCCGGACGGCCGGGCGCCGGGTCGCGGGCCGGAGGCGGCCGGCGACTGACCGGGACGGGGGCGGCTGCCGCCGCCACCGGGGACCCCACGACGGGGGCCGCCACCGTTGCCGGCCATCGAGTCGCGCAGCTTGCGCGCCACGGGGGCCTCGACGGTGGAGGACGGGGACTTCACGTACTCCCCGAGATCCGCGAGCTTGCTCAGGACCTGCTTGCTGGAAATGCCGAGCTCTTTCGCGAGCTCGTGCACGCGGGCCTTGCCTGCCACTGCTCTCCTATGTTTCCGAGAGGCCGGGCGGCAGGTGTCCGCTCGACCTCGAACCTAGAGTCGATGCACGTTCATGGTGCGATCTTCACGACTGGCTCATGACGGGTCGACCTTGTCTTCCGTGACTGACGGAACCGGGACTGTCCCGGCTCCCTCCTGTTGCCCCCCAGCGGGATCCGCCGCCGTGGCGGCGCTGATCCCGTCGAGGTACGACCTGACCGCGGTCACCGGCAGCGGACCCGGGACACGCAGTGCCCGCGGGAACGCCGATCGGCGCTCGGCCCGGTCGAGACACCCCGTGGCGGGATGCACCCAGGCACCCCGGCCGGGGAGGCGTCCGCGCGGATCCGGGACCAGGGCCCCGTCCACCGCGACGACGCGCAACAGACCGGTGGCCTGCTCCCGGGTGCGACACCCGACACAGGTGCGGACGGGTCCCTGCGCCCGGTTGCGGGCCGGGATCGAGTGTAGCGCGTCCTCCCTCAGCCGACCGACTCCGTCCCCGAGGTGCGCGCCACGGGGGACCCGTCCTCCGGGGCCGCGTCGATCTCGGTCCGGCCGGCCCGCGCGCGGGGGTCCGCGTCGCTGCGGATGTCGATCCGCCAGCCGGTCAGACGGGCTGCGAGCCGCGCGTTCTGCCCCTCCTTGCCGATCGCGAGGGACAGCTGGAAGTCCGGCACGACGACCCGCGCGGTGCGCGTCCGGGCGTCGATCACCGTGACGGACACCACCTTCGAGGGCGAGAGCGCGTTGCCGACGAACGTCGCCGGGTCCTCCGACCAGTCGATGATGTCGATCTTCTCGTCGTGCAGCTCGCTCATGACGTTGCGCACCCGCTGGCCCATCGGGCCGATGCAGGCGCCCTTCGGGTTGACCCCGGGGACCTTGGACCGCACCGCGATCTTCGACCGGTGCCCCGCCTCGCGGGCGACGGCGACGATCTCCACCGAGCCGTCGACCAGCTCCGGGACCTCCAGCGCGAACAGCTTGCGCACGAGGTTCGGGTGCGTGCGGCTCAACGTGATCTGCGTGCCGCGCATTCCCCGGCTGACGCCGACGACGTAGCAGCGGATCCGGTCGCCGTGCTCGTAGCTCTCCCCCGGCACCTGCTCGGTCGGGGGCAGCACGCCCTCGATCTGGCCCAGGGAGACCACGACCACACCGCGCGCGTTCGCCCGGGCGTCGCGCTGGATCACGCCGGAGACGATCTCGCCCTCCTGCGCGGCGAACTCGCCGTAGGTGCGCTCGTGCTCGGCGTCGCGCAGCCGCTGCACGATGACCTGGCGCGCGGTGGTGGCGGCGATCCGGCCGAAGCCCTCGGGGGTGTCGTCCCACTCGGGGCCCGGCCCGCCGTCCTCGCCGACCTCGTGCGCCATGACCCGGACCAGCCCGGTCTTGCGGTCGATGTCGATCCGCGCGTGCGGCTGGTGGCCCTCGGTGTGCTTGTACGCCGTGAGCAGAGCGGTCTCGATGGCCTCGATGACCGTGTCGAACGGGATCTCCTTCTCCCGCTCGATGGCCCGCAGCGCCGCGATGTCGACGTTCATGCCTGCTCCTCGTTCCCCGGGTCCGCCCCGCCGGCCCCGTCGAGCGCCTCGACCTCCGCCTTCGGCGGCGCCTTGAACTCCACCTGCACCACGGCCCGGGTCACGTCCGCGTAGCGCAGCTCGCGCGGGTGCGGCTTCTTCGCCCCCGCCTCCACCACGGTGACCGACTCCGGCCCCGCGCGCCCGACGCGCACCTCGATCGTCTCGCCGCCGGCCAGCGTCACCCGGACCAGGCGCAGGTGCGCCCGCCGCCAGTGCAGCGGCCGGGTGAGCGGGCGGTCGATGCCCGGGGAGGTCACCTCGAGCGTGTACGAGCCCGCGATCAGGTGCTCGTGCCGGTCCAGCTCCGCGGCGGCCGAGCGGCTCAGCCGGGCGATCGCGTCGAGCCCGACGGCGGTCTCCTCCGCGTCCTCGGGCACGTCGACGACCACCTTGACGGTGTGCTTGCGCCCGGCGGCCCGGACCTCGACGTCCTCGATCTCGAACCCGGCGTCGGCGACGACGGGCTCCAGCACACCGCGCAGCGTGCCGGTGAGCTGATCGGGGGCGGGGCTCGGCATGGATCTCCTTCGACGGCAGGGTCGGACGGCCGTCCAGCCTATCGCGGACGGCCGGAGGGACCGCCGGACCCGTGCCCCGCGGCCGCGGCGGCGGCTGGCAGGATGCCGGGCTGTGCACCCCGGCCCTCCGCTCCCCCCGGCAGCCGCGCGGCTGACCCGCCGGCGGGCGTTGGCGCTGGGGCTGGCCGCGGGCGGCCTGGGCCTCGCCGCCCCGGTCCTCGCCGGGTGCGCGACCGCGTCGTCCGACGACGGGCCGGACCCGCTGATCCCGCTGGTCACCCGCGCCCGGGCGGACGCCGACCTGGTCACCGCGGTGCTCGCCGCCGACCCGTCGCTGACCGGGCAGCTCGACCCGCTCCGCGCCGCCCGGTCCGACCACGCCACCGCGCTGGAGCAGGAGATCGCCCGGGTCGCCGGCACCACCACGCCCGTCCCGGCCCCAGCGCCGGCGACGTCCCGGTCGGGCGCGGACGTGAACACCGTGCGCCAGGCCGTGGCCGACGCCGCGCGCGAGGCCGCCGGGCTCGTCAGCAGCGTCCCGACGGCGCGGGCGGGCCTGGTCGGCTCGGTGGCCGCCTGCTGCGCGGCCTACTCCGCGGTGCTGGGGACGCCGCCGACCTCATGAGCGTCCCGATCGACGACGAGGCGATCACCGCCCTGCAGGGGGCCCTGGCCGCCGAGCACGCCGCCCTGTGGTCCTACACGCTGATCCTGGCGTTCGTGCCCGCGGACCAGGCCGCGGTCGCGCGCCAGGACATCGCGGCGCACCGCACCCTGCGCAGCCAGATCGAGCAGACGCTCACGGACGTCGGGGCGCGGCCGGTGTCGGCGCAGCCGGCGTACGCCACCCCCGTCCCGGTCACGGACGCGCTGTCGGCCGGGCGGCTCGCGGTGACCGCGGAGGCGGACGCGCTCGCGGCCTGGCGGTCGGTGCTCGAGCACACCACCAATCAGCAGCTGCGGATCGCGGCGCTGAAGGCGCTGTCGGAGGGCACGGTCCGGGCCTCGCGCTGGCGCGCCGCCACGGGCACCACCCCGACCATCCCCTCCCTCCCCGGCATCGTCCGCTGAGCCCCGCGAGTCGCGCTGTGGCCACCCGCGAGTCGTGAGCTCCGGCACCGCGAGTCGGGAGCTCCGGCACCGCGAGTCGGGAGCTCCGGCACCGCGAGTCGCGAGTTCCGGCACCGCGAGTCGGCAGTTCCAGCACCGCGAGTCGGCAGTTCCAGCACCGCGAGTCGACAGTTCCGGCACCGCGAGTCGACGGTTTCGGGGCACCGAGTTGCACTTCTCGGGAGGTCCCGGGATGTGGGGTTCGGTGACCCGAGAGTGCCGACTCGCGGAATCAGGTGAGGGCGGCGAGGGCGCGGTCGACGTCGTCGTCCGTGCTGTAGAGACCGAAGGAGAGCCGGGCGCCGCCGCCGCGCGCGGTCGCGACGATCCCCGCGTCGGCGAGCCGGCGGGCCGCGTCGGGCACGGACACGTGCACGATCGCCGAGCCCGCGAGCGGGAGCCCGAGGCCGGCGCGGAACCGGTCGGCCAGCCCGGCGCAGTGGGCACGGACCGCGGCGAGATCGAGCCCGGCGAGCCAGCCGAGGGAGTCCGCTGCACCGACGTGGCAGTACCAGGCGGGCGAGGTGTCCAGTCCGCGCGCCTCGGCGGCCAGCTTCGGCGGCAGCCCGGTGGTGCTGCCCCACGGGTCCTCGGCCGCGTACCAGTTCGCGGCGTGCGGGACGAGCTCGAGATCCGGGTGCACCGCCATCCAGGCGGCGCCGCGCGGGGCGAGGAGCCACTTGTAGCAGGCACCCGCGACGGCGTCGGCCCAGCCGAGATCGAGCGGCATCCAGCCGGCGGCCTGGGTGACGTCGAGCAGCACCCGGGTGCCGGACGCGCGGGCGGCGCGCAGGGCGTCGAGGTCGGCCAGCCGGCCGTCGAGGGACTGGACCACGCTGACCGCGACCACGTCGGCCTCCGGCGCCCGCTCCTCCAGTTCCTCGAGCGGCACCTCGGTGACCGCGATCCCACGACCCTGCACGGCGAACGGGTAGCTGACGCTGCTGAACTCTCCCTCGGCCACGAGGACCCGCGCGCCGTCCGGGGTCGCGGCCGCGACGAGCCCGACCAGCGGGGACACCGAACCCGCGACGGCGACCCGGTCGGCGCCGACCCCCACGAGGCGGCCGAAGGCGGCGCGGGCCCGGGCCACCACGCCGTCGAAGTCCGTCGCCCGGCCGGTCCCGTGGCGCCAGGCGTCGAGGGCGCGGTCGACGGCGTCGGCCGTCTCGCGCGGCGGGACCCCCACGCTCGCGGTGTTGAGGTAGCCGTCGGGCACGTCGAAGATCCGTCCGAACGCCTGGCGCACGCCCCGACCCTACGACGGCAGCTGGCCGCTGTCCCGGATCTCCCGACTCGCGCTGCCCGATCTCCCGACTCGCGCTGCCCGATCTCCCGACTCGCGCTGCCCGATCTCCCGACTCGCGGGGGGCGACAGCGCGACTCGCGGGGGGCGGGTGGAGGGGGCTCTCCTAGGGTCGGGGCATGCACACCGAGCTGATCGAGGTCCGCACCGGCGGCGAGGAGCGGGTCGTCGACCTGACCTCGCGGATCGCCGACCACCTGCGTTCCGTCGACGCGCGGGAGGGCCTGCTCAACGTCTGGGTGCCGCACGCCACCGCGGGCGTCGCGGTGATCGAGACCGGCGCCGGCAGCGACACCGACCTGCTCACCGCGCTGCGCGACCTCCTGCCCGCCGACGACCGCTGGACCCACCGCCACGGCAGCCACGGGCACGGCCGCGACCACGTGCTCCCGGCGATCGTCGCGCCCTCGATGTCCGTGCCCGTGATCGACGGCGAGCTCGCGCTCGGCACCTGGCAGTCGGTGTGCCTGGTGGACACGAACGTCGACAACGCCGTGCGCTCGGTCCGGCTGTCGTTCCTGCCCGGCTGACGGGCGGGCGGTCAGAGGTCGCGGACGGTGCGGACGGCGGCGGCGAGGCCGGTGGCCGGGCGCAGCTCGCGGAGCCGGTGGATCGCCGCGCCCTCGCCCTGGCGCAGCTTGACCTCGCGGATCTCGTCGATCTCGTCCTCGTCGAGGTCGACCGGCAGGTGGGCGACGGTGATGCGGCGCAACGGCTCCACCATGAGCAGCGCCGCGGCGGCCACGACCCCGGCCGCGGTGTGGGCGCCGCCGAGGACCAGGACGAGGGCCGCCAGCAACCCGACGGCCGGGATCGCCCAGAGCAGCCAGGGCATCCGCCGCCGCAGCACCTCCACCACGTCCACGCCGGAAGGACACCACACCCCGGCCACGGCCGCCATCATGATCAGCTGCGCACGCCCGCGCTAGTCTCCGCGGCGTGGACAGACCGGACGGGTCGGACGAGCCCCGCCAGCCCCCGGACACCCCGGAGCCCACCGCAGCCCCGGATGCCGAGGAGACCTCGAAGGCCCCCGGCGACGCCGCCACGACCGCTCCGGAGGACGCCGCTACCGGGGAGCGCACCGGCGGCCGGACCGGCGCCGACGACACCACCACCGTCGTCCCGACCGCCCCGGCCCCGCCCACACAGACCGGCGTTCCCACCACCACGCAGACCGGCGGCCCCCCGCTCGCCGCCTCCGACGCCCCCCACTACCCCGGCCAGCGCTACCCCGCCGTGCCCGGGCGGGAGGGCGAGCCCGAGATCCCGGGCGAGCAGCCCTGGGGCCCGCCGCCCGGCCACGGCACACCGCCGTCCTGGTCCCCACCGCCCGTCGAGCAGCGGCAACAGCGCACCGGCCGCTGGATCGCCGGCCTGTCCGCCGTGATCGTCCTCGCCCTCGCCGCGATCGGCGGCGGCGCCTGGTTCCTCGTCACCGCGCTCTCCGGCCCGACCGTCCCGGCGGGCTACCGGCCCGTCGACACGCCCTACCTCACCTACGCCGTGCCCGGCGACTGGACGCCGCTCGACGACGTCGCCGCCCGCGGCCTCGGCGTCGCCTTCACCGGCGGCGCCGACGCCCCCGGCTACGTCTGCCGCGGCGACCCCTACAAGCGCGGTACCGCCACCAGCGCGCTCGTCCAGGCCTCCGACGACCCGGCGACCCTCGCACGACGCTTCGCCGCCGAGTTCGGCCGCTCCTTCTACACCAGCACCGCGGGTCAGGGCCCACGCGTGACGCTGAGCGAGCCCCGCACCGTGGAGATCGGCGAATCGACCGGGGTCGTCGTCGAGGCCGTCTCCACCACCCCGGTCGACGACGGCTGCCTCGCCACCGGCGGCCGCACCCAGGTGCTCGCCGTGCCGGTGGCGGGCGGCACCGCGCTGCTGGTCGCGAACGCCGACACCACCGGCGGTCCGGCGACGCCGCCGTTGGTCCCGCCGTCGACCGTCGAAGACATCATCGGCAGCGCCGCCCTCCCCCGATGAGTCCGTCCCGGTAACACCGGCGCGCGTCCGCCCGAGATCGCGTGCGGTGGTGACGGTCCGATCTCGGACGGGCCGGTCCGGGTCCCGCGGCGGCTACCGTGACGCGACCGCGGGGGGTGAAGGGGGCACGGTGCAGGGCACGACGTTCGGCCCCTACACGATCGAGGAGCTGCTCGGCCGCGGCGGCATGGGCGAGGTCTACCGCGCCTTCGACACCGACACCGACCGCGAGGTCGCGCTCAAGGTCCTGCCGCCCGCCCTGGCCGGCGACGCCGAGTACACCGAGCGCTTCCGCCGCGAGTGCCGGGCGGCGGCGCGGCTGCGCGAACCGCACATCGTCCCCATCCACCGCTTCGGCGAGATCGACGGCCGGCTCTACCTGGACATGCGCCTGGTCGAGGGTTCCGACCTCGGGTCCTGGCTGGCGGCGCACGGCCCGCTCTCCCCCGCCGCGGGCGTCGCGGTGATCTCCCAGATCGCGAGCGCCCTCGACGCCGCGCACGCCGAGGGGATGGTGCACCGGGACGTCAAGCCGTCGAACATCCTGCTCGCCGGGGTCGGCGACGAACACGAGGTCGACCCGGGCGAGGTGTTCGCCTACCTCTTCGACTTCGGCATCGCCAGCTCCACCGCGGCCGGCGAGGGCGGTGAGCAGCTCACCCGCAGCGGCACGGTCCCCGGCTCGGTCGCCTACCTCGCGCCGGAGCGGTTCCACGGGGTGCCCGCCGACCGCCGGGTGGACGTCTACGCCCTGGCCTGCGTGCTGCACCAGGCGTTGTCCGGGCGGCAGCCCTTCACCGGCGACCTGCCCACGCTGATGCACGCGCACCTCGCGATGCCGCCGCCCCCGCTCGGTAGGCCGGACGTGCCGTCGGCGCTCGACGAGGTCGTCGCGCGCGGGATGGCGAAGGACCCCGACCAGCGGTTCCCGACGGCCGGCGCGCTGGCCGCCGCGGCCCGTGCGGCCCTGGGGACCTCGGCCGGCTCCGTGCCGACCGCACCGCCGCCGCCGACCGGGGAACCCCGGACGTCGACCTTCGGCTCCGGGCCGCCCACCCCCGCCTGGAACGACCCCCGGCAGACACCGGCCGGCCCGCCCGCGCCGGCCTGGAGCGACCCGCGGCAGGCGCCGGCCGGGCTGGCCGCGGGCTGGTCGTCGGCGCCGGACACGATGGTCGGACAGGGCTGGCAGGCCCCGCCGCCGCGCAAGCGGACCTCCCGGGCGGCCGTCGCGGCCGTCGTCGCCGGGGTGCTGATCGTGCTCGGCGGTCTGGCCACCGCGGGCGTGCTGCTGGTGCGCGGTGCCGGTTCCACCCCGGACCCCACCCCGACCGCCGCCCCGACTGCCGCGACCACCGCTCCGACACCGCAGAGCGTGGCCCCGACCGTCGCCGCGGGCTCGGGCGACGCCGCCCTGTTCGCCGACCTGCCCGCGGGGTTCTCCACGAGCAACTGCACGGCCGACGCGGGCACCGCCGGCACGATCGGCGCGGTGTCCTACCTGGAGTGCGAGAACGGCCCCGCAGACGGCCCGGACGGCGGCACCTTCACCCGGTACGACCAGCAGAGCCGGCTCGACGAGGGCTTCGACGGCGCCGCACGGTCCGCGAACGTCCCGCTCGTGGAGAACGGGCAGCACTCGAGCTGCAAGACCGGGACCACGATCGCGACCGGGTACAGCCAGAACGACGAGTTCGCCGGCCGCGTGGGCTGCTACACCGACGCCGCGAGCGGGGCGGCGTACCTGTTCTGGGCGGACAACGCCGCCCTCGCCCTCGGCTACCTCCGCCGCAGCGACGGCGACATGACCGCGCTCTACGACTGGTGGAGCGCCAACGACTTCAAGGCACCGGGCCGGTAGCGCCGGTGACTCAGCCCACCTGCGACAGCTCCACCATCTCCTCACGCGGCACGACCTTGATCCGCTCGCGGCCGCGCTCCTCGCCGAGCCCGCGCTCGTGCTTGTCCAGCTGCAGCCAGCCGTCCCACGTCGTGTAGCGGACGCCGCGCTCCTCCAGCAGCTCGACGACGGCGGCCGGGTCCGGCACGGGGGCCGGGTCGAGGTCCGCGGCGTCGGCCAGGAGGCTGCCCACGGTCTCCAGCGCGCAGCCCTTGGTGTGCCCGATCAGCCCGACGGGGCCGCGCTTGATCCAGCCGCACGCGTACACGCCCGGAACCTGCTGGCCGTCGAAGTCCAGGACCCGGCCCGCGGCGTGCGGCAGCGTGCCGGACAGCGCGTCGAACGGCAGCTCGGGCAGCTCCGAGCCGATGTATCCGACGGCCCGGTACAGGGCCTGCAGCGGGTGGTCGGTGAACACGCCGGTGCCGCGGACGCCGCCGGCGCCGTCGAGCTCCATCCGCTCGGTGCGCAGCCCGGTGACGCGGTCGGCGCCGAGGACGGCGACCGGCGCGGCCAGGAAGTGCAGGTGCAGCCGGCGCAGCGCGGGGTCGTCGGCCGGGCGGCGGTCGCGCAACGCCCAGTCCTGCAGGGTCTTCACGACCATCTGGGTCTGCCTGCTGCCGCGCAGGGCGGCGAGTGACCCGGCGTCGAACTCGACGTCCTCAGGGTCGACGACGACCTCCACGCCGGGGACGTGGTCCAGCTCGCGCAGCTCCATCGGCGTGAAGCGGGCCTGGGCGAGGCCGCGGCGGGCGAAGACGTGCACGTCCGTGGCCCGGTTCGCCACGAGCCCGCGGTGCACGTTGTCGGGGATCTCGGTGACGAGCATGTCCTCGGCCTGCTTGGCCAGCACCCGCGCGACGTCGAGTGCGACGTTGCCGGCTCCGATCACGCCGACGTGCCGCGCCTCGAGCGACCAGTCGCGCGGGACGTCCGGGTGCCCGTCGAACCACTTCACGAACTCGGCGGCGCCGTGGCTGCAGGGCAGGTCGATGCCGGGGATGTCGAGGTCGCGGTCCCGCTCGCAGCCGGTGGCGACCACGACGGCGTCGTACAGGGTCCGGACGTCGGCGAGCAGCAGGTCTCGCCCGTAGGCGACGTTGCCGAACAGCCGGACCGACGGGCTGTCGAGCACCCGGTGCAGCGCGTGCACGATCTGCTTGATCCGCGGGTGGTCCGGCGCGACCCCGTAGCGGACCAGGCCGAAGGGCGCGGGCAGCCGGTCGAACAGGTCGACGGTGCAGGGCGTGCCGGATTTCATCAGCGCGTCGGCCGCGTAGATCCCGGCCGGACCGGCCCCGATGACGGCCACCCGCAGCGCCCGCGCCATGCCCACTCCTTCGCTCGTGGAATCGATCGGTTCCACCGTAGCGAAGATAGGTGAGGCTTACCTAATGAAGACGATCACAGGCCCCGAGCGGAGCGACAGCCGCGAGAACGGCTGCCGCCACCCACCGGGTTCAGCCGCGCACCAGGGCGGCCAACGCCTCGCCGGCACCCTCGCGGGCGATCTCCGAGCGGTCGCCGGTGCGGCGGTCCTTGACCTCGAGCTTCCCCTCGGCCAGGCCCCGCCCCACGACGACGATCGTGGGCACGCCGATCAGCTCGGCGTCGGCGAACTTGACGCCCGGGCTGGCCTTGCGGTCGTCGAGGATCACCCGCAGGCCCGCGGCCTCGAGCTCGGCGGCGACGGCCTCGCCGCCCTCGAGCAGCTCCGCGCTCTTGCCGGCCACCACGACGTGCACGTCGAACGGGGCCACCGCCCGCGGCCACACCAGGCCGGACTCGTCGTGGCTCTGCTCGGCGATCGCCGCGACCAGCCGCGAGACGCCGATCCCGTAGGAGCCCATGGTGATCCGGACGGGCTTGGAGTCCGGGCCGAGGGCGTCGAGGGCGAAGGCGTCGGCGTACTTGCGGCCGAGCTGGAAGATGTGCCCGATCTCGATGCCGCGCGCGGCCTCCAGCACCCCGCTGCCGTCCGGCGAGGGGTCACCGGCGCGGACCTCGGCGGCCTCGATGGTGCCGTCCGGGGTGAAGTCCCGGCCCGCCACGAGGTCGACGACGTGGTGGTCGAGCTTGTCCGCCCCCGTCACCCAGGCCGTGCCGGTGACGATCCGCGGGTCCACCAGGTACCGCACGCCGTTGGTCTGCAGCGACTCCGGGCCGATGTAGCCCTTGACCAGGAAGGAGTTGGCCGCGAAGTCCTTCTCCTCCAGCAGCGCCACCTCGGCCGGCTCCAGCGAGGCCTCGAGGCGCTTCATGTCGACCTCGCGGTCCCCGGGCACGCCGATCCCCAGCAGCTCCCACTCCGTCGCGCCGGGCTGCTTCGTCTTGACCAGCACGTTCTTCAGCGTGTCCGCCGCGGTGAACGTGCGGTCCGTGTGCGCGTTGAGGAAGTCGACGAGCGTCTCGATCGTCGGGGTGTCCGGCGTGTGGTGGACGACGGCGGCGGGCTTGTCCTCGACCGGCAGCGCGGGCGGCGCGGGCGTGGTGACGGCCTCGACGTTCGCCGCGTACCCGCCGGGGCCGCGTACGAAGGTGTCCTCGCCGGTCTCCGACTCGGCCAGGAACTCCTCCGACGCCGACCCGCCCATCGCGCCCGAGGTCGCGGCGACGATCACGTACTTCAGCCCGAGCCGGTCGAAGATCGTGATGTACGCCTTGCGGTGCTTGGCGTACGACTCGGAGAGCCCCTCGTCGGACAGGTCGAAGGAGTACGAGTCCTTCATGAGGAACTCGCGGCCGCGCAGGATGCCCGCGCGGGGGCGCTCCTCGTCCCGGTACTTGGTCTGGATCTGGTACAGGATGACCGGGTAGTCCTTGTACGACGAGTACTCGCCCTTGACCGCGAGCGTGAACAGCTCCTCGTGCGTGGGGCCGAGCAGGTAGTCGCCGCCCTTGCGGTCCTTGAGCCGGAACAGGTTCGGCCCGTACTCGGTCCAGCGGTTCGTGGCCTCGTAGGGCTCGCGGGGCAGCAGCGCGGGGAACTGGATCTCCTGGGCGCCCATGGCGTCCATCTCCTCGCGCACGATGTTCTCGACACGCCGCAGCACCTTGAGCCCGAGCGGCAGCCAGGAGTAGACGCCCGGGGCCACGCGGCGGACGTAGCCCGCGCGGACCAGCAGCTTGTGGCTGGGCACCTCCGCGTCGGCCGGGTCCTCGCGGAGGGTGCGGAGGAACAGCGACGACATCCTGGTCAACACGCTGAGCAGGGTACTGAGCGTGTCTCGGGAGGCTCATCCCGGTTCCGCCCATCTCAGAGTGAGACCTCCGCGGACCACCCGTCCCGCGTTCTGATGATCCGGCAAGGCCGCGACGACGGCGTCCGGCCCCCGCCGAGAAGGACGGTGTGCACATGACCGCGACCGCGGAACGCGCCGAGAAGACCGGGCCGGCCGACCGGCCCTCCGCCGAGGACCTCATCGCCCGCGCGGAGGCCCTCGTACCCGTGCTGCGCGAGCGGGCGCAGCACTGCGAGGAGCTGCGCCGGATCCCGGACGAGACGATGGCCGACCTGACCGACGCCGGCCTGTTCGACCTGGTCGCGCCGCGCAGCCTCGGCGGCCACGGCTACGGGATGCGCGAGTTCGGCACGATCACGCGGATCCTCGCGCAGGGCTGCGCGTCCACGGCGTGGGTCTACTCGTTCCTCGTGGTGCACAACGTGTCGCTGGTGCAGGACACCCCGCACCTCCTGCACGGGAAGGCGTTCGCGTCGTGCGCGCTGTCCGCCGGTTTCCAGGCCACGCCGTCCGGCACAGCCACGAAGGTCGACGGCGGGTGGCGGCTCACCGGCAGGTGGCCGTTCGCGTCCGGGATCATGAACTCCGAGTACTCGCTGCTCATCACCACCGACCAGGACGGCGAGCTGCTCGGCCTGGTCGTCGACGTCGCGGACGTGACGATCCACGACGTCTGGCACATGTCCGGCATGAAGGGCACGGGCTCCAACACGTTCTCCTGCGAGGACCTCTTCGTGCCCGCCGACCGGCAGTGGACGGTGTTCGGGCAGGAGCCGATCCACCCGCTCGACCACGGCGACGACCGCCCGCTCGAGGGCTTCTCCATGATCCGGATGTTCGACGTGCTGCTGGCCGCCGTCGCGGTCGGCAGCGCCGAGGCCTGCCTGGCCGACTACAAGCAGCGGATCCTGACCCGCACCGTCGGGTTCGGGCTCGGCCCGCAGCGCGAGCACCGCGAGGCGTGGGTGCGCTACGGCGACGCGGTCACCCGCACCCGGATCGCCCGGCTGGTGTGGGACGAGACCCACCGCGTGGTCACCGAGCTCGCCGACGCCGGCGACAAGGCGTCCCTGGAGCAGGCCTGCGAGCTCCGGATGGCGTCGCCCGCGATCTGCCGGCTCGCCCGCGAGGCGATCGACACCATGCTCGACGGCGCCGGGTCCAGCGTGAACGAGCTGCGCAGCCCCTTCCAGCGCTACAAGCGGGACGTCGACACCCTCAAGAGCCACTCCTACCTGCACTGGGACGGCGCCGCCGTCACCGCGGGCGCGGCGCTCCTCGGCGTCACCGACGAGCCCGACGGCCTCCTGCTGGTCTGACTCGTGAGTGGCGATGGTCGCCATGACGACCATCGCCACTCACGGGGGGTCAGGCGATCCCGAAACGGCGGATCTTGCGGTAGATGGTCGCGCGGGAGATGCCCAGGTCGGCGGCGGCGCGGTCCTTGTTGCCGCCGGCCTTCTCCAGGGCCGCGACGATCGCGTCCCGTTCCGTGCTCTCCAGGCGCGCGAGCGGGCGGGTACGCGGCCCGGCGCGGTAGCCCTCGGGCAGGTGCCGGACGCCGATGTCGAAGTGCATCGCCGAGACCATCGCACCGGCCAGGACCCGGCGCAGCTCGCGGACGTTGCCGGGCCAAGGCTGGGCGCGTAGCGCGGTCAGGGCCTGCGCGGTGCACCGCGGCCGCGGGCCGTCCGCGGGGGCGAGCTCGCCGAGCAGCTCGTCCACCAGGCCGGGCAGGTCCGCCGCCCGGTCCCGCAGCGGCGGCACCGCGAGCGCGGCCCGGGCCTCGTCGAGCAGCCCGCCGGGGAGCCCGTCCGGCCTGGTCGCCGTCAGGACGACCCGGGCCTCGGCCGCGCCGACCAGAGCGGTCAGCCCGCCGTCGCCGTCGAGCTCCTCGGCCCGGCGCAGCACCACGGTCGCCTGCGGGTCGGCCAGGACCTCCGCCAGGTCCGCGGGCCGCCCCGCGCGGCAGTCGACGACCGTGCAGGAACCGCCGCCCGCCCGCTCGTGCAGCCACCGGGCCAGCCGCGTCTTGCCGACACCGGGTTCGCCGTGCAGCAGCACCGGCCCGCCCAGCTCGGCGAGCCGGCGGGCCCGGCGCTGCAGCTGCGCCCACGTCGAGTCCGATCCGCCCACCGCGGCCCGGCCGGCGGCCGGGACCATGGTGACCACGACCCCGGCGGGCCACGGACCGCCGCCGTCGACGGGGGCGCAGCGGGCGTCGACGACCACGTCGCGGGTCAGGGTGAGCCGCCCGGTGATCTCCCGGCCCGAGGCCACCGCGCCCCGGGCCCAGTCCCACAGCAGGGCGTGGTCGGCGGGCTCGAACAGCTGGGCGGCCGCCGAGTTGGTGAACAGGAACTCCTCGTTGAGCGAGGCGACGGCCACGCTGCGGCGGCGCCGGGAGCGCGCGACGAACTCCTCGAACAGCGCCCGCTCGTGCACGGTGGCCTGCTCCCGCAGCCGCACCTCGATCTCCCGGACCGCCTCGGTGAGCAGGGGCAGCAGGATCTCGTTGGTGTCCCGGGAGGCGCAGGTGAGGTCGAGGACGCCCTCGAGCCGGCGGGACAGCGGATCGAGGATCGGCACGCCGACGCAGGTGAAGTCCTGCATCGCGTCCTGGTAGTGCTCGCCGCCGACGATCAGCGTCGGGCGCCGTTCCTCGACCACGGTGCCGAGCCCGTTGGTGCCCACCCGCTCCTCGCCGAGGCAGCAGCCGGGCGAGGCGGAGATCGCGTCGAGCCCGGCGAACAGGGCCGCCCGTCCGGCGCCCCGCCAGAGGATCCAGGCCTGCGCGTCGGCCAGCACCACGGCGGTCGACGTCCCGACCAGCTGGGCCACGAGCCGGTCCAGCACCGGCTCGGCGGCGCGCAGCAGCCGGGGCGTGCCGGAGCGGTCCGGGTCGGCCGGGCCGGTCGGCATCCGGCCGGGGTCCACGCCGGAGAGCAACGAGCGCCGCCAGGACGCCGCGATCTCGGGGCGGACCAGCCCCTCGGACGCCGCCGGGGCGCCGGGATCACCGGGGCCGCCGGACAGGAGCCGCTCCCGGGCCCGGCGGATGAGCCGCTGGCCCTCCGGGCTCCAGCGCGCCGGACCCGGTCGCGCACGGCTGTGCACGACCTCGGCGCCCGTGGACGACCCTTGACCCACCCCGACCTCCTCGTCGGCATGCCCCCGAACTCCCGACACTGCCTGCCGGACGGTCGTCAGGGCAAGACCTGACGACCGTTCGGCCGGGATGCGGATCAGCGGCCGGCGGCCGCCCGGCGCTGGCGCGTGGTGCGGTGCTCGGCCTCGGTGTCGAACTTCGGGATGACGTGGTCGCCCATCAGCTTGATCATGCGCAGCGTCTCCTCGCGGCTCTTCACACCGCGCAGCATGAGGAACTGGTCGGCCCCGGTGGCCTCCCAGCGGCGCAGCTGGGCGATCACGTCGTCGGGGTCGCCGACGATCGCCGCCCCCAGCTCGAGGAACCCGTCGAGGGCCTCCTCGGTGAGCTCGGGAAGCACCTCCGGCCACACCGGGAAGCCCTCCGGTCGCGGGAAGGTGTCGTGGTACCGAAAGACCTGCGACATCTGGTAGTGGTTGCCGCCGTTCAGGAAGTCGCGGCGGGCGGTCTCCCGGTCCTCGGCGATCGAGTTGAAGCCGTTGGCCACGATGAGGTTGTCGTTGACCCAGGCGCCGATCGGGTCGTCGCAGCGCGCCACGGCGTCCTTGTAGGCCTTGATCGCCACCTCGGTCCTCGGGATCTCGTCGAGGGAGAAGCCGAGCGCGCCCATGCCGCGGCGGCCGCACATCTCGAAGCTGGAGGTGTTGCCCGCGGCGTACCAGATCGGCGGGTGCAGCGGCCCGTACGGCTTGGGCAGGACCCGCCGCGCCGGCATGTCCCAGTACTTGCCGGAGAAGCCGGGGTACTCGTCCTGCATCCACATCTTCGCGAACTCGGGCACCGTCTCGAAGAAGATGTCCTTGGTCTCGTTCACGTCCGTGACGCCGGTGTGGAAGCCCTTCACCTCGTGGCTGCCGGCGCCGCGACCGACCCCGAACTCGAAGCGCCCCTCGGTGAGGTGGTCGAGCATCGCGACCCGCTCCGCCACCGCCGCCGGGTGGTGCACGCGCGGCAGCGGGTTGAAGATCCCCGAGCCCACGTGGGCGCGGGTGGTGAGCGCGCCCAGGGCGCCGAGGAACACGTCGTTCGACGAGATGTGGCTGTACTCGTCGAGGAAGTGGTGCTCGGAGATCCAGATGTACTTGAACCCGGCCTGCTCGGCGGCCAGGCACAGCTCCAGGTCGTCCATGAGCACGCGGTGCTCCGCGTCCGGGTCGGTGCGGCGGTCTGCGGGCAGGTAGCCCTGGGTCAGGAAGCCGAACTCCATCGTCGTCGCCCCCTCAGACCGCGGCCACGTCGACGACCGTGCTGCGGACCTGGGCCCGGACGAAGGCACCGATCCGGTCGACCGCCGCGGCGCCCTCGGGGAGCCGGTCGGCGAACATCTGGAACACGTGCACCATCTCGTACCCGACCTGCAGGAACGCCTCGCCGCCCGCGCGGAGCACGCCGTCGGCGATCCGCACGGCGTCGTCCTCGAGGACCTCGCTGCTGCCCACCTGGACCAGCAGCGGCGGCAGCCCGGCCAGGTTCCCCAGCAGCGGCGACGCCCGGTGGTCGGCCGGGTCCGCACCCTGCAGGTAGCCCTGCTGCATCTCGGTGAGCACCGCCCGGCTCACGAGCGGGTCGACGGCCTCGCGGCCGGTCATGGAGTCGCCGGCGAGGGTGAGGTCGGCCCACGGCGACATCAGCACGCCGGCCGCCGGGAGCGGGTCGCCCGCGTCGCGAGCCGCGGCGAGGACCGCCAGGGCCAGGCCGCCGCCGGCGGAGTCGCCGGAGACCACGAGCGAGGCCGGGTCGACGCCGTCGGCGAGCATCCCGCGGTAGGCGGCGACGCCGTCGTCGTACGCGGCCGGGAAGGCGTGCTCGGGGGCGAGCCGGTAGTCGGCGAGGAAGACCCGGGCCCCCGCGGCCCGGGCGATCCGGGCTCCCAGGTCGCGGTGGCTGGTCGGCGAGCCGATCAGGTAGCCGCCGGCGTGGAAGTGCAACATCGTCGTCCCGCCGCTCTCCGGGACCTCCACCCAGATGCCGCGCACGCCGCCGACGACGCCCTCGGTGAGCGTCGCGTCGGCGGCCGGTTCGGGGCACATGCCGTCGAAGCCCGTCCGCATCTCCTCGAGGGTCGCGTCCTCCCGCAGCCAGCCCGCGTAGGCCAACGCGGCCATGTCGTTCAC
Source organism: Pseudonocardia halophobica (assembly GCF_050948485.1). Classification (NCBI taxonomy): domain Bacteria; kingdom Bacillati; phylum Actinomycetota; class Actinomycetes; order Pseudonocardiales; family Pseudonocardiaceae; genus Pseudonocardia; species Pseudonocardia halophobica. The sequence goes on from NZ_CP192046.1 coordinate 5,684,310, forward strand.
CCGTGCCGAGACCATCGCTCCTCCGTCGGTCGTGCGGGCCGCGCCGCCCGCGCCACCGTGGAGATCACCAGCCCGCGGGTCGTCGCGGAGGTCTCAGTTCCGAGACCGGCCGGTCTCAGAGTGAGACCTCCGCACCGCCGACCGCGCTGCCTAGCGTCGAGGACGGGACCGGCGGCGTGGCCGGTCCGAGCGAACCGATCGGGACGGTGGTGCACCCATGGGACGGATGGACGGCAAGGTCGCGCTGGTCACCGGGGCGGCGCGCGGGCAGGGCCGCTCGCACGCGCTACGGCTGGCCGAGGAGGGCGCGGAGATCGTCGCCGTCGACCTCTGCGCGCAGATCGAGACCGTGCCCTACGGCATGTCGCGGCCGGAGGACCTCGCCGAGACGGCCAAGCTGATCGAGGAGCTGGACCGCCGGGTCCTCACCCGGGAGGCCGACGTCCGGGACTCCGCCGCGCTCGACGCGGCGGTCCAGGCCGGACTCTTGGAGTTCGGGCACATCGACGTCGTGTGCGCCAACGCCGGCATCTTCAGCTACGCCCCGGCGTGGGAGATGACCGACCAGATGTGGGACGAGATGCTGGCGGTCAACGTCACCGGCGTCTGGCGGACCCTCAAGGCGGTGCTTCCGTCGATGATCGAACGCGGTCAGGGCGGCTCCCTGGTGCTGACCAGCTCCACGGCCGGGCTGCGCGGCTTCGCCAACATGGTCCACTACACCGCGGCCAAGCACGGCGTCGTCGGGATCATGCGGACGATGGTGCAGGAGGTCTCGCAGTACGGGATCCGCTGCAACACGGTGCACCCCACCGCCGTCGACACCGACATGATCCAGAACGAGCCGATGTACAAGCTGTTCCTGCCCGACGCGAAGCCCGAGGAGCTGACGCGGGAGCGCTACGCGGACGCCTTCCAGGCGCTGCACACGATGCCGCACCCCTGGGTCGAGGCGCGCGACATCTCCAACGCCGTGCTCTGGCTGGCCTCCGACGAGTCCCGCTACGTCACGGGCCAGACCCTCGCCGTCGACCTCGGGTTCATCGAGAAGGTCTAGCGGCTCGGCTGTACGTGGTGGGTGGTGCTCCGGTACCACTCACCACGCCCGGCGGAATGGAAGACGCACGCGCCGGGTTGGGCCGGGTATGACCGCGGCCACAGAGTTCGACCCGCACGCCCTGCTCGCCGAGAGCCGTCTCGCCGTGCTCGCCACGATCAAGAAGGACGGGGTGCCCCAGCTCTCGCCGGTGACGCCCTTCTACGACCGCGAGGCGGGCACCATCTCGGTGTCGATCACGGAGGGCCGGGCCAAGACGGCGAACCTGCGCCGCGATCCGCGGGCCGCGCTCGAGGTGACCAGCCCGGACGGGTGGGGCTGGGCCACCGCGGAGGGCCCGGTGACGTTGACCGGGCCGGGGGCGAGCCCCGACTCCCCCGAGGTCGAGGCGCTCGTCGAGTACTACCGCCGCGCCGCCGGTGAGCATCCGGACTGGACGGAGTACCGGGAGACCATGGTCGCGGACCGCCGGGTGCTCATGACCATGACGGTCGAACGGGTCTACGGGGCCCGGATCCGGTAACCCGACACGGGAACGTTCCTCCACTGCGGGGTGAACCGCGTGTCGTTCCCTCGGAACTCCTCGCTCTTCGTGGTCGCATTCCCCCGGAACACGGTCTCCGGGGGGAGCGGACATGCGGGTGGGGATCCTGTCGACCACGGTCGGGCGACTGCTCGTCACGGTCGGTGCCGGACTGGTCCTGCTGGCGCCGGCGGCGAGCGCCGAACCACTGCCGCCGCCGCCGGACCGGCCCGAGCGGATCGTCGAGTCGCTCTCCGAGGCCGTCGAGGTCGCCCCGGGCGTCACGCACCGGGACATCACCACGACCACCGCCGCCGGCAACGTCATGGGCGACGTCGTCGAGGTCGACCTCGCGACGCCCGGGGTGCGGGCCGACCTGCTGACCCCCGGCGCCGTCGCGGCCCGGGCGCCGATCAAGGGCATGGCCGACGGCAGCGGTGCCGTCGCCGGGATCAACGGCGACTTCTTCGACATCGGCCGCACCAGCGCCCCGGCCGGGCCGGCCGTGCAGGACGGCCGCTTCCTCAAGGCCGCGGTGCCGCAGGGCCGCCGCGCCGCGCCCGCGGTGCCGGGCGCCGAGATGGACTACGTGTTCGCGGTGGGGACCGACGGCGTCGCCCGGGTCGACCGGCTGCCGCTGCGCGGCGAGGTGCGGCGCGCGGGGATCGAGCGGGTGTCCTATCCGGCCCGGACCGAACAGGACTCCCTGCCGATCGTCGCACTCAACCAGCACGCGGTGCCGGTGAACGGGATCGGGGTGTTCACCTCGGACTGGGGCGACGTCGACCGCGCCCGCACGCTCTGCGGCTCCGACACCGACCGGGACGCCCCGTGCGCCGCCGACCAGGCCGAGGTGGTGGTCCGCGACGGCGCCGTGACCGCGGTCCGCGCGCCCGGGGCGGGCCGGCTGTCCGCGGAGGAGACCGCGCTGGTCGGCCGCGAGCAGGGCGCCGTGGCATTGCGGGGTCTCAAGGTGGGCGACCGGGTCACCGTGGACTACGCGCTGGTCCCGGCGAGCGGGGTCGCGCCGCGGATGGCCGTGGGCGGCAGCCCGATCCTCCGCGACGCCGCCCCGACCGAGCGGCTCGACGACGGCGCCCGCGCCCCGCGCAGCGGCGCCGGGGCGACCGCGGACGGCCGGCGGATGTTCCTGGTCACCGTCGACGGCCGGCAGTCCGACAGCGTCGGCGCGACCTTGCTGCAGTTCTCGAACCTGCTGCGCGAGCTGGGGCTGGACGACGCCGTCAACCTCGACGGCGGCGGCTCCTCCACCCTCGCCTACCGCGACGGCGGCGCCCCGGCGACGACGATCGTCAACGACCCCTCGGACCCCTCGCCGCGCCTGGTGCCCAACGGGATCGGGGTCTACGCGGGGTAGGCGCCCGGTATCCTCGACACCGGACGTTCCGGACCGAGGAGCCCGCGTGCACCGCACCCGCCCCCGCAGTTCACGCCGCCGCACCGGCCGGGCGGTCGCCGCCCTGGTCGCGCTGGCCCTGGCCGCGGTCGCGGTCGTCGCGATGGTGCGGTTCGACGCGGTCGACCGGTTCCGCGAGCGGGTCGCCCCGCAGCCCTCCCCCGGGTGCGTCGCCGACGACCCGACCAGCGAGGGCTGCCTCACCCCGGCCGCGCTCGCCCTGCACGACCGGGCGGTGGCGGAGTTCGGCGACCGGCTGCGCGGCACCACCTGCTGGAGCGCGCACGAGTGGAACCCGTCGAGCGACCATCCGCAGGGCCGGGCCTGCGACTTCTTCCCCACCCGGGCCGGCACCTTCCCCGAGGGCGCCGAGCTGGAGACCGGGTGGGCGGTCGCGAACTGGCTCCGGGAGCACGCCGAGGAGCTCGACATCCGGTACGTGATCTGGCAGGGCCGGATCTGGTACCGCAGCGCGTTCTTCGCCGACGAGAACGGGTGGGGCCGCCCGTACAACGGCGGCGGCGTCTACGACCCGTCCGACGCCACCGGCGGCCACTTCGACCACGTGCACGTGTCCGTGCGACGGTAGCCGGGTGACCGCCTGGCTGAGCTGGTCCTGCGGGAAGGACGCCGCGTACGCGCTGGGCCTTCGCGCCGACGTCACCGGGCTGTTCACCACGGTCTCGGCCGGCCGGGTCCCGGTGCACGGCGTGCCGCGGGAGCTGGTCGAGGCGCAGGCCGCGGCGCTCGGCCTGCCGCTGCACGTCGTCGAGCTGCCGTGGCCGTGCCCGAACGCCGAGTACGAGCGCCGGACGGGTGCGGCGCTCGCCGCCGCCCGCGCGGCCGGGGCGGACACCGTCGTCTACGGGGACCTCTTCCTGGCCGACATCCGCGCCTACCGCGAGCGCACGCTGGCCGGCACCGGGCTGACGCCGGAGTTCCCGTTGTGGGGCAGGCCGACCGGCGCGCTGGCCCGGGAGATGATCGGGGCCGGGCTGCGCGCCGTCGTCGTGTCCGTGGACCCGGCCCGGGTGCCGGCGGAGCTGGCCGGGCACGCGTTCGACGAGGAGTTCCTCGCCGCTCTGCCCGAGGCCGTCGACCCGTGCGGGGAGAACGGCGAGTTCCACACTTTCGTCACGGACGGCCCGGGCTTCCGCTCCCCCGTGCCCGTCGTGGTCGGCGGCGTCGGGGAGCGCGACGGGATGGCGGTGGCGGAACTCGGCCCAGTCCGTGACCACCCTGCCGGTCGGCGCCCTCAGGCACCGCTCACACAAGTCCCGTACCGGCGTTCTCTCCGGTGGCCCGGAGCCAACTGAGGACAGCCAGGACGCGGCGGTTGTCGTTGGACGTCTGGTACAAGCCGAGTTTCGAGAAGACTGCTGCGACGTGAGCCTCGACCGTCTTGGTACTGATGAAGAGCTCCTTGCCGATCCGGGAATTCGACCGGCCCTCGGCCATGAGACGCAGGATGTCGCGTTCGCGGTCGGAGAGAGTGTCCAGCTTGCTCGCGACCCGGTGCTGGTCGAGTAGTCGCACGATGATGTCCGGATCGATCACGCATTCTCCGGCCACGATCCGGGTCAACGCATCGGTCAGCGTTCTCAGGTCCGCGACACGGTCCTTGAGAAGATAACCGACGCTGCGCGAGCTGGCCGCCAACAGACGAGCGGCGTACGCCGTTTCGGAATACGTCGAGAGCACGAGTACGCCCAGTTCCGGATATCGCTCGCGGAGCACCTCGGCAGTCGCCAGGCCCTCATCGGTGAAAGTAGGGGGCATACGAATGTCCAGCACCACCGCGTCCGGACAATCCGTTCCGACCTTGTGCAGCAGCGCCTCGCCCGTCGCTTCGTCGGCGGTGACGTCGATACCCGCGATCGAGAGGAGCGTCGTGAGTCCGCTCCGGAACAGTCCTGAGTCATCAGCCACTGCTACGCGCATGGAAGCTCCGCTATCAGTTGAGTGCCCGAGCCGCGAGGGCTGATGACGGTCAGCCGGCCTCCGAGGGCCGCCACTCGGTCGTGCAGACCCGCGAGCCCGCTTCCCGCGCTGACGTTCGCCCCACCGACACCATCGTCGGTGACGGCGACGCGAAGCCGATGGCTCTCCGGTCGCACCTTGACCGCCGCACTCGTCGCACCGGCGTGTTTGACGACGTTCGTGAGCGCCTCGCACGCGAGAAAATATGCCGTGGCCTCTACCGCGAAGTTCCAGCGCTGCGGCGGGATGTCCAGTGCGACCTCGAGCGGCAACCCCTCGACGACGCTTTCCAGTGCGGGGGCGAGGCCGGCCTGTGTCAACACAGCAGGGTGGATGCCGCGCGCGAGGCCCCGCAACTCGTGGAGAGCCATGTCGAGTTCGCCACGCGCCTGATCGATCGCACATCGGACGGCATGATCATCGATGGACGCCGAGACTGCGGCCAGATGCATGGCAACCGCGAGCAACCGCTGCTGAGCCCCGTCGTGCAGGTCCCGTTCCAGACGGCGCCGCTCGAGTAGACCGGCTTCGACGATCCGCGCCCGCGACGCACGAACCTGGTCGAGCTGGGCGAGTATGCGGGCCTGCAGCTGCGCATTCTCGAGGGCGAGCCCGACGGCGGCCACGGCGGTGTCGACGGCGGTGGCGTACCGCCGGAGAGAGGGACTACCCACCACCGCAGCGAGCGGCTGTCCGTCGCTCGTCTCCACCAGTGTGACGAACGAACCGTCGTGAGCCGCGGCGAGAACGGCGGGACGGCCGGAGTCGTCCACGTACCCGCCACTCTCGGCCACCCAGAAGAGGACGTACAACGTCGGGTCGCAGAGCGCCCCACGCAGTGCTGCCTGCACGTCGTCGATGGTGTGAAGCCGCCCGACACCGAGCAGGAGATCTGCAGCCGCGGTCCTCGCCATCCGGCGGCGGACGGCGGCGACCAGGAACGCGAAGGAAACGGTCAGCAGCAGGATCGCTTCGAGCGCGTAGAAATGCCGGAACTCCGTCGAATGAACTCGATACTCGAGGCCGAGGCGCGCCGCGACGTGTACGGAGACGGTGGCGGCGACGCCAACGGTCGCGAAGAGGACCGGAACGAGTACACGACGGTCGAACCCACGCGAACGATGGAGGCGCAGAGCATTGAAGGCGACCACTGCGAGGGCGATCGCGACAGCGCCGATGTAGTAGACGATCTCTACGTACTGGCTGATCCCCACCGACGGGAGGAGCGTCGGCCACCACACCGCTTCGTCGTACCCGTACCAAGCGGGGTCGGACGTCACGACCCATATCACCCGGCCAGGCAGGAGCCAGAGGAACAACAGGACGATGAAGGTGCGCTCCGAACGCCGGGTCAGACCGGCGCGGGGGTAACGAAGCAGGACCGCGGCCACGAAGACGAACGTCAAAGGTTCCGCGATCGCCGCCAGTACCGGGAGCGGGCCGATTGCGCGGCTCCCGGCGAGGCCCACTGCCCAGCACAGGCAGCACCCGAAGAAGAGCCACTTGTAGTTGCGGTGTTCCTCGTCCTGGAGGGTCAACACCGCGACCGTCGCAAACGCTATGACGGCCAACCAGTTGGTGCCTGCCAGAAGTGGATGCGGCGCCCACAGGGGCGCCACCAGATAAGCGCCGACAGCACCGCCGATGATCAGCGTCGCAGTCATGCGCAACCAGGGAGCACGCCTCATTATCGGAACGACGTGCAGCACTGCGGGCATCGCGACAGTGTGGCACCGGTCGCCTGCAGGGGCCCAGCCAACGGCGGGACGACTGGGGTAAACCCTCGCTCGCTCGAGGGATTGCACCGATCCCGTCATCGCCCCTGCCTGTCATGGTCCATTTCGAACGAGGAAGAAGAGGGACATGACCCAGGCGACCAACCCCAGCGTTCGTGCCCGGATCTGCCGGGCTGCCCTCGCCCGGCTGGCTGTCGGCTCGCTGCTCGCAGGTGGTGTGGCACTCACCGGAACGGCGGGGCTCGCCGACACGGAGACGCAGGGGGGCCCGGTCTCCGGCACCCTTCTCGCCGTCGCGTTCGTCGAGCCGACGGCGGGCGGGGCGGCGGCCGGAGGCAGGACGGACCGCGATTATCACCGGGGCCACCGGGACGGGTTCCGGCAGGGGACGTGGGCCGGTGACAAGGACGGGCGAGGGCAGTGCACTCGACGGCTCATGCGAGAGCTTCGCCCGCCGACCCGTCCCTCTCGGCAGAACAGCTACACCGAAGGATTCGAAGCGGGTTATGACAAAGGATATCGGCAAGCCCGCGCCGTGCACTGCCGGTGATCGTCTGCCGCCTGGTCAGGGGACCGATGCGCGCGTGATGCGCAGGCTGGTCCAATGAACGACCCCGGGCGCGCCTATCCCGACAGCAGGTCCTCGACCAGGGTGCCGACGGCCTCGGACTCGATCAGGAAGCCGTCGTGGCCGTAGGGGGACTCGATCACCCGCAGCCGCGCGTCCGGGATCCCCGCGGCCAGCTCCTCCTGCTGCGAGACCGGGTAGAGCCGGTCCGAGCTGATCCCGACGACGGTCGTGCGGGCCGTGACCCGGGCCAGCGCCTCGGCCGTGCCGCCCCGTCCGCGCCCGACGTCGTGGGCGTTCATCAGCTCGGTGAGCCGCACGTAGGAGCCGGCATCGAAGCGGTGCACCAGCTTCGCCGCGTGGTGGTCCAGGTAGGACTCGACGGCGTACCGCCCGCCGTGGAACGGGTCCTCGCCGGTCTGCGGGTCGCGGCCGAACCGGGTCGCCAGCTCGTCACCGCTGCGGTAGCTCAGGTGCGCGATCCGCCGCGCGACGCCCAGGCCCTCGTGCGGCCCGGCACCGGGCGGGAGGTCGTGGTAGTCGCCGCCGTGCCAGCCCTGGTCGGCCCGGATCGCCGCGAGCTGCGGGGCGGCCCAGCCGATCTGGTCCGCCGAGGCCGCGGCGGGCGAGGCCAGCAGCATGAGCCGGGCGACGCGCTCCGGCTCGGTCGCGGCCCACTCGAGGGCGCGCATGCCGCCCATCGACCCGCCGACGACCATCGCCCAGGTGCCCACGCCGAGCGCGTCGGCCAGCGCGACCTCGGACCGGACGGTGTCCCGCGCCGTGACCAGTGGGAACCGGCTGCCCCACGGCCGTCCGTCCGGGGCCCGGGACGCCGGCCCGGTGGTGCCCTGGCAGCCACCGATCACGTTCGGCGCCACCACGAACCACCGGTCGGTGTCCAGCGGGCGGCCCGGCCCGATCAGCCCGTCCCACCAGCCGGCGGTGGGCTGGCCCGGACCCGCCGGGCCGGTCACGTGCGCGTCGCCGGTGAGGGCGTGCAGGACCAGCACGGCGTTGGACCCGGCGGCGTCGAGCTCGCCCCAGGTCTCGTAGGCGAGCCGGACGTCCGGGAGCTCCCCGCCCGCCTCGAGCGGCACGGCGGCGGGGAGGTCCAGGAAGCGGCGACGCCCGGGGTCCGCCCCCTCCCGCCACGCGCCGGTGGCGGGAGGGAGCAGAGTCTCCGGGTCGGTGGTCGTCACGCGCTCTTCGCGGCCCGGAACCCGGCGTCGAGGTCGGCCTTGATGTCCTCGATGCCCTCCAGCCCCACGGACAGCCGGATCAGGCCCGGGCCGACACCCGTGGACAGCTGCTCCTCGCCGGAGAGCTGGCTGTGGGTGGTCGACGCCGGGTGGATCACCAGGCTGCGGACGTCGCCGATGTTGGCCAGGTGGCTGTGCAGCTCCAGCGCGTCGACGAACTTCTTGCCCGCCTCGACACCGCCGCGGATGTCGAACGCGACGACCGCGCCCGCGCCCTTGGGCAGGTACTTCTGCTGCAGCGCGTGCCACGGGCTCGACGGCAGCGCGGCGTAGTAGACCTTCTCCACCTCGTCGCGCTGCTCGAGCCACTCGGCCACCGCGAGGGCGTTCTGCACGTGCCGCTCGATCCGCAGCGACAGCGTCTCGATGCCCTGGATCAGCAGGAACGAGTTCAGCGGCGCGATCGCCGGGCCGAGGTCGCGCAGCAGCTGCACCCGGAACTTGATCAGGAAGGACAGCGGGCCGAGCGCCTCCCAGTAGTTCAGGCCGTGGTAGCTCGGGTCCGGGGTGGTCAGGCCCGGGAACCGCTCCGCCTGGGTGCCCCAGTCGAAGTTGCCGGAGTCGACGACCACGCCGCCGATGCTCGTGCCGTGGCCGCCGAGGAACTTGGTCGCCGAGTGCACCACGATGTCCGCGCCGTGCTCGAACGGGCGGACCAGGTACGGGGTGGGCACCGTGTTGTCGACGATCAGCGGCACGCCGGCCTCGTGGGCGAGGTCGGCGACGAGCCGGATGTCCAGCACGTTGCTGCGCGGGTTGCCGATCGTCTCGGCGTAGAACGCCTTGGTGTTCGGGCGGACCGCGGCGCGCCACTCCTCGGCGTTGTCCGGGTCCTCGACGAACGTGACGTCGATGCCCAGCTTCGGCAGCGTGTAGTGGAACAGGTTGTAGGTGCCGCCGTAGAGCGAGGCGCTGGACACGAAGTGGTCCCCGGCCTGCGCGATGTTCAGGATGGCGAGCGTCTGCGCGGCCTGCCCGGAGGCGACCGCCACGGCCCCGATGCCGCCCTCGAGCGCGGCGATCCGCTGCTCCAGGACGTCCTGCGTCGGGTTCATGATCCGGGTGTAGATGTTGCCCAGCTCGGCGAGGCCGAACAGCGCCGCGGCGTGGTCGGTGTCCCGGAAGGTGTACGACGTCGTCTGGTAGATCGGGGTGGCCCGGGCACCGGTGGTCGGGTCGGCGGAGGCGCCGGCGTGGACCTGCTTGGTCTCGAAGGACCAGGCGGCGGTGGGGTCGTTCTCGGGCATGGAAGGTCTCCTGGGGTGATCGTTCGGGGTCTACGCGTGGGGATGTGGTTCAGCCGCGGGGGCGACAGGCCGCGCTGGTCACGCGCATGAAGTCGACATGGCGACGGGCCACGAGGCGGATCACGAAGGCGACCGTAACGGGGCCGTCATACCGGCACAACACCGGTCCGGGTGGCTGATCACCGTGGTCGTACGCTGCCGGGCGTGCTCGTCCTGCTGCCCCCGTCGGAGACCAAGCGCACCGGAGGCGAGGGACCGCCGCTCGACCTCGCCGCGCTGAGCCACCCCGAGCTCGACCCGGTGCGCAAGGCGCTGGTCGACGAGCTGGTGGAGCTGGCCGACGACGTCCCCGCCAGCCGGGCGGCCCTCGGCCTGTCCGATCGGCAGATCGACGAGATCGAGCGCAACGCGGCCCTGTGGACCGCCCCCACCGCCCCGGCGATCACCCGGTACACCGGCGTGCTCTACGACGCGCTCGACGTCGGGTCGCTGCGCGGCGCCGCCGCGGGCCGGGCGCGGGAGCGGCTCGCCGTGGGGTCGGCGCTGTTCGGGCTGGTCCACGCCGGCGACCCGATCCCGGCCTACCGGCTGTCCGCCGGCTCGATGCTGCCGTCCGGCGGGACGCTCGCGGCGCGGTGGCGGCCGGTGCTGGAGCCCGTGCTCGCGCGGCTGGCGTCCGAACAGTTGGTGGTCGACCTGCGGTCGGGCGCCTACGCGGGGCTGGCCCGCGTGCCGGGCGCGGTCACGGTGAACGTGCTGGCCGAGCGCCCCGACGGGTCGCGCTCGGTGGTGAGCCACCACAACAAGTCGCACAAGGGCGGGCTGGCCCGGCTGCTGGTGAGCAGCCGGGCCGAGCCGGCCGACGCGGCGGCGGTCGCGCGCCTCGCCCGCCGCGCCGGCCACGTGGTCGAGCGGACCGACAACCACCTCGACCTCGTCATCCCCGCCTGACCCGCGAGTCGCGCCGCAGCCCCCACGAGTTGCGTTGCCGCCCCCCCGCGAGTCGGCAGTTCCAGCACCGCGAGTCGGCAGTTCCAGCACCGCGAGTCGGCAGTTCCAGCACCGCGAGTCGGCACTTTCGGGAGCCCGAGTCGGCAGTTCCGGGAGGCGGGCGCCGGGCCCGGAGCAGGGAGCCCTCCGGATCCGGCGGCCGAACCTCACCGCGCCGACCTCACCGCGTCGACCTGGGGTCGACCTCAGCGGGCCGACCTGGGCGGGCCGACCTCAGCGGGCCCGCGCCGACCTCACTGGGCCGCGTAGCCGCCGTCGACCAGGTGGTAGCTGCCCGTGATGAAGGTGGCGGCGTCGGAGGCGAGGAAGGCGACCAGGTTCGCCACCTCGTCGACGGTCCCCAGCCGCCCCAGCGCGTGCTTCTCGGCGAGCGCCCGCTGCGTCTCCGCGTCGAGGTTGGCCTCGAGCAGCGGCGTGGTGATGAAGCCGGGGCCGACCGCCGTCACGCGCACGCCCTGGGCGGCGTGCTCGAGCGCGGCGTTCTTGGTGAGGCCGACCAGCCCGTGCTTGGCGGTGACGTAGGCCGACGAGCCGGGGATGCCCACCGCGCCGAGCACCGACGCCATGTTGACGATCGCCCCGCCGCCGTGGGCCGCGATCGCCGGGATCTGCGCCTTCAGCCCGTGGAAGACGCCGTTCAGGTTGACGTCGATGACCGCGTGCCAGCTGTCCTCGGGGTACTCCCCGACGGGCTCGTTCGCCCCACCGATCCCCGCGTTGTTCACCGCGATCCGGAGCGGCGCCAGCTTCTCCGCCGCCTCGACGGCCGCGCGCGCCACCTCGGGGTCCGCCGCGTCGCCGACGAAGGCCTCCGCGGTGCCACCGGCAGCCCGGATCTCCGTGACCACGAGCCCGGCCGCGTCTGCGTTCAGGTCGTGGACCAGAACCGCGGCACCGTTCGCGGCCAGCAGGTGCGCCACCGCCCGGCCGATGCCCGACCCCGCCCCGGTGACGATCGCGGACCGGTCCGCCACGTCGTAGGTCGCCATGATGATCCTTCTTCCTCGAGCTACCCGACGTTCGTCGGTTATCTGACTCCTACAAACGTCGGCTAACATCGGCCCCTTCCCGCGGATCGAGTGAGGTGGGTCATGGACGCACGGCGTCGTCGCAGCCGGGACCGGCTGCACCGTGCCGTCCTGGAGCTGGCCCGGGAGACCCCCGTCGCGGACCTGACGATCACGCAGCTCGCCGAGGCCGCGGGCGTGCACCGCTCGACCTTCTACGAGCACGCGGCGTCCCCCGGCGACCTCCTGCGCGAGGCGCTGCGCGCCGAGCTCGACGACCTGCGCGCCGGCCTGCTCGACGACCCCGGCGACACCGACGCCGCCGTCCGGGAGGTCACCCGGCGGGTCCTGGAGCACATCCGCAGGCACGCCCCGATCTACCGCCGCGGACTCGCCCGCGACAGCGGTCCGGGTTCGCTGCACGGCATGCTCAGCGAGCACTTCCTGGAGACGAGCCGCCGGCTGATCGAGACCGGCCGGCTGCGGCTGCCGCTGCAGGCGCCCGGCGTGCCGGACGACGCCGTGGCCGACACCGCCGCACGGTTCGTCGCCCAGGGCACGGTCGGGGCCGTCCAGGGCTGGCTGGACCTGCCCGGCGAGCCCGAGGTCGCGGTCTTCGAGGACCTCTACCGCGCGTTGATTCCCGCCTGGTGGGTGCAGGGGTGAAAAGCGGTTGACCCGCAGGTGTTCGATCCCGGATCCTGCGTGCACCGACGTGGAGCACAGGAGGTGCCCGATGACGACCGCCGCCCGGGTGGCGGCGCGCCGGCGCGCGCCCTCCCGCCCCCGCACCCCGCGCTGAGGCACCGTCGAGGTCGCTCGCGTGGGGTGTCCACCCCACGTCAGGAGAACCCTCCTCAATGCGCGAGCGCATGCCCAGACGCCGTCGCGGATTCGACGACGACGAGTACGTCCCCCACCCCGTGCACCTGCACGAGGACCCCGACCTCCCGCCCGCCGGCGAGCGCTGGTCCACCTGGACCGGCGCGCAGCACGGGCCCGAGCCCCGGCCCGCCTGGGTGGAGACCGCGCACGCCGCGGTCGACACCGAGCGCGGCGTGCTCAAGACCGGCAAGGAGGCCGACGTCCACCTCGTCGAGCGCGGGGTCCCCGGCTCGCCCGGGGTGTTGATGGCCGCCAAGCGGTACCGCACCGCCGAGCACCGGATGTTCCACCGGGACGCCGGCTACCAGGAGGGTCGCCGCGTGCGCCGCTCCCGGGAGATGCGGGCGATGACGAACCGGACCGCGTTCGGCCGCGAGCTGCTGTCCGGCCAGTGGGCGGCCGCGGAGTTCGCGGCGCTGTCCACGCTGTGGTCGGCCGGCCTGCCGGTCCCCTACCCCGTGCAGCTCGACGGCACCGAACTGTTGCTGGAGTTCGTCGGGGACGGGGAGACGGCGGCACCCCGGCTGGCCCAGCTCCGGCCGTCGGACGCGGAGCTGGCCGACCTGTGGGCCCAGCTGGGCGAGGCCCTGCGCGGGCTCGTCCGGCACGGCTGGGCCCACGGCGACCTGTCCGCCTACAACCTGCTGGTGCACCGCGGCCGGCTGGTGGTGATCGACCTGCCGCAGGTCGTCGACCTCGTCGGCAACCCGCACGGGGCGGACTTCCTGGTCCGCGACGTCCGGCGGGTCGCCGAGTGGTTCACCGCCCGCGGCCTGCCCGGCGACCCCGGCGAGGAGCTCTTCCACGAGCTCGTCGCGGAGGCAGGCCTGGCCTGAGCGAATGGCGCTCTCGTTCACACCTACTGAGCGGGAGCGCCGCTCGCTCATCCGGGACCGCTGCGGCACGAGCGGCGCTCTCGTTCACACTAGTGAGCGAGAGCGCCGTTCGGTCATTCGGCGATAAGGAGCGCGAGATCACGTGTCCGGTGGGCGATGGCGCGGTGACCGACGGGTAGGGTGGACCGAGGCGCCCGCACCGACGGCGCCTTGCACGTACCCGTCGGGCGCGCTCCCCCTGGCGCCCGGGCCCGTCCCGTGCCGGCCGCGCACCGTCGCCCGAGCCGCTCCGTGTGACGCGCCGACGTCCCGGAGGTCCAGTGACCAGTCCGTCCCGCCGCCCTGCCCGTCAGCAGGGCTCGCACCAGCCCGCCTCGGCGGGCACCCGCCGGCCGCGCCGCTCCGGCGGCCGCCGCTCCGGCGCCCCGCAGCAGCAGCGCCCGGCCCGCGTGGCGCCGAAGCCCGCCATGCCCGAGGAGGTCCTCTGGGCCGCCCCGGCGAGCGGGCTCCCCACCTTCGCCGAGCTCGGCCTGCCCGAGCCGGTGCTGCACGCCCTGGACGCGGAGGGCTTCACCGAGCCCCGCCCGATCCAGGCCGCAACCCTTCCGGAGACCCTCCGCGGCCGCGACCTGCTCGGCCGCGGTCAGACCGGTTCCGGCAAGACCCTCGCCTTCGGCCTCGCGCTCGTCGCGCGCCTCGCCGGCGGCCGCACCCAGGCCCGCCGCCCCCGCGGCCTCGTCCTGGTCCCGACCCGCGAGCTGGCCCAGCAGGTCGTCGACGCCGTGGAGCCGTTCGCGAAGGCGCTGCACCTGCGGCAGGCCGTCGTCGTCGGCGGCCTGTCGATGAACCGGCAGATCGACACCCTCGCGCGGGGCGTCGACCTGCTCGTCGCGACCCCCGGCCGGCTCACCGACCACCTCAACGAGGGCACCTGCGACCTGTCCGCGATCGAGATCACCGCGATCGACGAGGCGGACCGCATGTCCGACATGGGATTCCTGCCGCAGGTCCGGCGGATCCTCGACCGCACCCCGGCCGACGGCCAGCGGCTGCTCTTCTCCGCGACCCTCGACAACGAGGTGTCCACGCTGGTCGACCGCTACCTGCACGACCCGGTCACCCGCGCCGTCGCCTCGGCCGCCGCGCCGGTCGAGACCATGGACCACCACCTGTTCATGGTCGACCGCGCGGACAAGAACCGGATCGTGCACGAGATCGCCGCCCGCGAGGGCCGCACGATCTTCTTCGTCCGCACCAAGCACGGCGCCGACCGCGTGGTGAAGCAGCTGCGCCGCGAGGGCGTGCAGGCCGGCGCGCTGCACGGTGGCAAGGCGCAGAACGCGCGCAACCGTGCGATCGACGCCTTCAGGGACGGCAGCGTCCCGGTGCTGGTGGCCACGGACGTCGCCGCCCGCGGGATCCACGTCGACGACGTCAGCCTCGTCGTGCACGTCGACCCGCCGGGCGACCCGAAGGACTACCTGCACCGCGCCGGCCGCACCGCCCGCGGCGGCGAGTCCGGCGTGGTGGTCACGCTGGTCACGGCCGAGGAGCGACGGGACGTCGACACCCTCATGCGCCAGGCCGGCGTCAGCCCGGACGTGGCCGACGCCGCCCCCGGCTCCGCCTCGCTGGTCGAGGTCACCGGCGCGCGCCGACCGAGCGGCGTCCCGGTGGAGGCCCCGAAGCCGCCGCAGCAGCAGCCCGCCGTCGCCACCGGACGGCGGCGCCGCAGCTCCGGGCGCGGCGGGCCGGCCCGGCAGCAGACCGGCGGGGGTCAGCGGCAGCAGGCCCCCTCGGGCGGGCAGCGTGGTCGTCGCGGCGGCCGGGGCGGGAGCCCGCGGAACGCCGCCTGACGTGCTCTGATCCACGCCCGGGCAGGGGAGGTCGCCTCTCCTGCCCGGATGTGCGTCGGCCTACGGCGCCCGGCGCCCCTTCCGTGCCGCCCGGCGGAGCTGCACGATCCGCGCGGTGCCGGGGATCGCGACCAGGAGCACCCCGGCGATCGCCGCGAGGAGCAGGGCGACACCGGTGGGCAGGGTGCCCGCGGCGCCGAGGAAGTAGATCCGCACCGGGTCCAGGTTCTGCAGGATGAAGACCAGCAGGAACAGCAGGACGATCGCGGACAGCACGAGCCCCACCCACATCCCGGCGGTGCGCGTGTGGCCCGCCCCCGACGGCCGGGTGGAGCGCGGCGGCGCCGACGGGCGACCGGTCGGCAGCACCGAGGTCGCGTCCGGGTCCGGCGTGCCGTTCTGCCCCGGCGGGGCGGTCCCCTCTTGTCTGGACGGCCCGGTCCCGGTCGGCCGGGCCTGCTCGTCGCTCATCGCTCTCCTCCGCCTGCCGCGCTCCCGGACGCCCGTCCGGGTGGCCGGAGTATCCCGCAGACGCGCCCGGTACGCCGGGAACGCGAGGTCACTGTGACGGGTGAGCCGGGGTGCTCTGCGGCAGACCGAGTCTGCCGTCCTCAGCGCGCCGGACGCCGCATCGGCAGGTGCGCGACGCCGTCCCAGTCGTAGGCCGGGCCGGTCGCCTCGAACCCGTAGCCGCGGTAGAAGTCGGCGAGGTGCTCCTGGGCGTCGAGCATGCAGGCGCCGTCGCCGATCTCGGCGATCGCGGCGTCCATCAGCTGCTTGCCGAGCCCGCGCCCGCGCGCGGTCTTCGCCGTGCACAGCCGCCCGATCCGGTAACCGCCGTCGGGCTCCTTGAGCAGCCGCAACGTACCGAGGACGGCGGCGGGTTCGCCGTGCCCGGTCAGCCAGTAGTGCCGGGCGCGCTCCTCGAGGTCCCGCCCGTCGAGCTCACCGTAGGGGCAGGCCTGCTCGACCACGAAGACGTCGACGCGCAGCCTGAGCAGCTCGTAGAGGGTGGCGGCGTCGAGGTCGAGGGCCCAGGATCGGCGGAGCGTCGCGGCGGTCTCGGTCATGGCCCGTGCCTACCAGACTTCCGGTCGCGCCGACGCGGCCGCGGGCGATTAGCCTCGTCCCGTGCCCCACCACGATCTCGTCGTCATCGGTACCGGATCCGGCAACACGTTCCTCGACGAGCGGTACGCCGACAAGGACGTGGCCCTCGTCGAGCACGGCGTCTTCGGCGGGACGTGCCTGAACGTGGGGTGCATCCCGACGAAGATGTACGTCTACGCGGCCGATGTCGCCGAGCACGTCCGGCGTGCGGCGAAGTACGGCGTCGACGCGAGCATCGACAAGATCCGCTGGAGCGACATCCGCGACCGGGTCTTCGGGCGCATCGACCCGATCTCGGCGGGCGGGCGGGAGTACCGGGTCCAGCGCAGCCCCAACGTCACCGTGTACTTCGGGCACGCCTCGTTCACCGGGCCGCGCGCCGTGCGCGTCGAGCGCACGGACGGCTCGGGCGAGGACGAGCTGACCGCCGAGCAGGTCGTCGTCGCCGCGGGAGGCCGGCCGATGATCCCGCCGGTGATCGCGGAGTCCGGCATCCCGTACGAGACGTCGGACACCGTCATGCGGATCGACGACGTCCCGCGGCGGCTGGCGGTCATCGGCGGCGGCTACATCGCGGCGGAGTTCGCGCACGTGTTCTCCGCGCTCGGCAGCAAGGTCACCCTCGTCGTGCGCGGCGGGCGGCTGCTCAAGTCGCACGACGAGACCATCTCGCAGGCCTACACCGACCTGGCCGTCCAGGGCTCGCGCATCGACGTCAGGCTGAGCACACAGGTCAGGACGGCCTCGCAGACCCCCGACGGGATCTCCCTGGAGCTCGACGACGGCACCACACTGGCCGCGGACGTCGTCCTCGTCGCCGCGGGCCGCGTCCCCAACGGCGACCGGATGAACCTGGGTGCCGCCGGCATCGGCACCCACTCGGACGGCCGGATCGAGGTCGACCGCTTCCAGCGCACGAGCGCGGAGGGGGTGTGGGCGCTGGGCGACGTCAGCTCGCCGTGGCAGCTCAAGCACGTCGCCAACCGGGAGGCGAAGGTCGTGGGGCACAACGTCCTGCACCCGGACGACCTGATCGAGATCGACCACCGGTACGTCCCCTCGGCGGTGTTCACCGACCCGCAGGTCGCGAGCGTCGGGAAGACCGAGGAGCAGTGCCGGATGATCGGCGTCGACCACGCGGTCAAGGTCCAGCGGTTCGGCGACGTCGCCTTCGGCTGGGCCATGGAGGACACCACCAGCCTCTGCAAGGTGATCGCGGAGAAGGGCACCGGCCGGCTGCTCGGCGCGCACATCATGGGGCCGGACGCGTCGTCGCTGATCCAGCCGCTGATCCAGGCGATGTCCTTCGGGCTGCACGCGCGCGAGATGGCCACCGGCCAGTACTGGATCCACCCGGCCCTGCCCGAGGTGGTGGAGAACGCACTCCTCGGCCTCGACGTCTGATCTCGCCATCGCGGTGAGGGTCCACTTACCCTGGACGGGCCGATCCGCCGCGGCCGGCCTCCCGGGGCCGGGCCGCAGACCGACACACGAGGTACCCGCATGACCCTGGCCGCCCAGCCGGAGCAGACCCAGCCGGAGCAGACCCAGCCGGAGCAGACCCAGCCGGAAGCCCGCACCGGGCCGAAACCCGTCCTCGCCGGGACGCGCGGCCTCCCCCAGCAGGTCGGGGTCTACATCTTCGTGTTCACGCCGCTGGTCGCGCTGCTGGCCGCGATCCCGCTGGCCGCGACCGTCGGGTTCCTCGGGTGGTCGGACGTCGTCATCGGCCTCGTGTTCTACGTGGCCAGCGGGCTGGGCATCACCGTCGGGTACCACCGGTACTTCACGCACGGCTCGTTCAAGGCCACCCGCGGACTGAAGATCGCGCTCGCGCTCGCCGGCAGCCTCGCCATGCAGGGCCCGGTGATCAAGTGGGTCGCCGACCACCGCCGGCACCACGCCTTCTCCGACAAGGAGGGCGACCCGCACTCCCCCTGGCTCTTCGGCACGTCGACCCGCGCGCTGGCCAAGGGTTTCTGGCACTCGCACACCGGCTGGCTGTTCGACCGGAACCTCACCAACGAGGAGCGCTTCACCCCGGACCTGCTGGCCGACGACGACCTCCGCCGGATCGACTCGCTCTTCGGCCTCTGGAGCGTGCTGACCCTGCTGGTCCCCGCCGCGCTCGGCGGGCTGGTCACCTGGTCCTGGTGGGGCGCGCTGACGGCGCTGTTCTGGGCCGGGCTGGTCCGCGTGGCGCTGCTGCACCACGTCACCTGGTCGATCAACTCGATCTGCCACATGTGGGGCGAGCGGCCCTTCGCCGCGCGGGACCGCTCCGCCAACGTCTGGTGGCTCGCCGTCTTCTCCTTCGGCGAGTCCTGGCACAACCTGCACCACGCCGACCCGACCTGCGCGCGGCACGGCGTCCGCAAGGGCCAGGTCGACCTCTCCGCGATCACCATCCGGGCCTTCGAGAAGCTGGGGTGGGCCACCGCGGTCCGCTGGCCCACCACCAAGCGCCTCGACCGTCTCGCCAAGGACCCCGCCGCCGCCTGACCGGCGGCGCGATTCCGCAGCTGCCGTGCGGACGTCGGTCCCGCGTCCGAGCCCCTCAGCTCGCCGCAGGCGGCTCCGCGACGGGCTGGGGAGGGCCGGCGGGGATGGGCGTGGCGGCGGGGTCGTAGGGCTCCGCGGGCGGCGTCTCCCCCCGCACCTGCCCGACGAGCTCGGTGACGGCCGACATGATGGCCGCGGTGGCGCCGTCGAGGTTGGTCCTGGTCCGCGGCTTGCCGACGTACGCCGACAGGTCGACCGGCGGGCCGGCCACCACGCTGACGCGCTTCCGCGGCCAGATCGAGGGCTTCCCGTCGGTCGGCAGGACGTCCTGCGTCCCCCAGTTGGCCAGCGGGATCACCGGCACGCCGGTCATGACCGCGATCCGCCCGATCCCGTTCCTCGCCTTCATCGGCCAACCCGCGGGGTCGGCCGTGTACGTCCCCTCGGGGTAGAACACCACGACCTCGCCGCGCTCGAGCGCCGCGACGGCCTCCTTGTACGCGTCGGTGGCGCGGGCGGACTGCCGGTACACGGGGATGTGCCCGCCCTTGCCGAGGACCGAGCGCACGACCGGGACGTCCCACAGCTCCGACTTGGCGAGATAGCGCGGCATCCGCCGGTGCGAGATCACGAACGCGGTGTCGAAGATCGGGTCGGACGACGACACGTGGTTGGCCGCGATGAGCACGCCGCCGGTCCGCGGGATGCGCTCGCCGCCCGACCAGCCGAGCTTCGTGAAGAGCATGACGAACGGCCAGATCAGCTCGATGGCGAGGCCGAACCAGAAGCCCGAGCCGCGACGCCGGCGGCGCAGCGTCAGCAGCAGGCGCCGGCGGGCCGTCAGCGGCGGCGGCAGGTCCGGTTCGGGACTCGTCACGTCTCCTCCATCGGTCGGGTCCGCCCCCGATCCTCGCCCACGGCGGACGGGCGGCCGGGCCCGGGTCGGGCGAGGGCCTCCTCGGTGTGACATGTCTCCCAGGACACCAGCCGCCGGGGCGGGTGGAATCGGAGGAACTACGTAGCCCGATCAGCTGGAGTGGACGTGCCCGACCGCCTGCCGCGCCTCGAACCCGTCGGACCGCGGTCGGCGCGGCCGGCCGCGCTGGCCGTCGTCGCGCACGGGGGCAGCGCCAACGCGACCGACTCCGGCGGCCGGCGCCGGCTCGCGTACTGGCGGATGGTGCCCTTCGCCCGGGCGCTCGCGCGGACCGACGGCCTCGCCGTCGTCATGCTGCGGTACCGGTTGCGCGGCTGGAACGGCGCCGCCCGCGACGCCGCCCGGGACGCCGAGGAGACCCTGGCCGCGCTGCACGAGCGCCATCCGGGCGTGCCGACGGCGCTGGTCGGGCACTCGATGGGCGGCCGCGCCGTGCTGCACGCCGCCGGTGCCCCGCACGTGCGGGCCGTCGCCGCCCTGGCCCCCTGGCTCGACGGCACCGACCCCGTCGAGCAGCTCGCCGGCCGCAGCGTCCTGATCGCCCACGGCGACCGCGAACGCATGACCGATCCGCGCGAGTCGCTGGCCTACGCCGTCCGGGCGCGTCGGGTGACCGAGCGGGTCGCGCGGTTCGACGTCCTCGGGGACGGGCACGCCATGCTCCGGCGCGCCCCGGACTGGCACGCCCTCGTCACCCGCTTCGTGCTCGGCGAGCTCGGACTCGGACCGCAGGACCCGGCGATCGCCGACGCCATGCGGCGACCCACCCCGGATGGCCTCCAGGTGCCCCTCTCCGGAGTCCGATGAGTACGGTCGCGGTGATCCGCCGTCGGGCGGGTCCGGACGGAGTGGACGACGTGTCCGAGAGGGAGGTCGACGCGTGACCGAGTTCGCGGCCGTCGGCGCCCCACCGGTGCCGCCTGACGGGTTCAGCCCGGCGTGACCAGCCCCGGCAGGCCGTCGAGGCTGACGTCGTTGCGGGTGCGGTGGTACTCGACCAGTTGCTCGGGCGACTTCTTGTCCAGTGCCTTGTCCAGGATGTCGCGTTCCTCGACCAGGTCCATGCGCGGCACGGCGAACCCGCACGAGTCGGCCACCCGCGTGACGTCGACGGTCACCACCGAGCGCGCCCCGTGAAGGCGGCTCGTGCCGGCCTCGCCGAACCCGGCCACGGCCTCGGCGAACCCGGGCTCGCCGACGGCCACGACCCGGCCGGTGCCGTGCAGCCGCAGGATGGTCGGGCGACCCTCGAAGGCGCAGAACATCAGGCAGATCCGCCCGTTCTCACGCACGTGGGCCACGGTCTCGATGCCGCTGCCGGTGAGGTCGAGGTAGGCGACCGTGTGGGCGTCGAGCACCCGGAAGGTGCCGCGCGTGCCCTTCGGCGACAGGTTGATCAGGCCGTCGCCGGCGAGCGGAGCCGTACCGACGAAGAAGACCGGCTGCCGCTCCAGCCACTCCCACAGCTTCGGCGTGATGCCGTCGTAGACCGTGCTCACGATCCGAGGGTAGAGCCGGACCCCCTCCGGATCACCAGGCTTTCCGGCCGGTCTCCGCGAGCAGGCGGGTGTGCGCGTCGGCGTCGGGCGGCGGGGTGAGGGCGGGCCCGAACACGGTTCCGGCGTCGCGGACCTCCTGGGGTATGCCCTGGACCTGCCCGGCGATCCGGGTCACCTCGTCCTCCGGGATCACCACCTCGATCCCCGTCGCCCGGCCCAGATCCCAGCGGTGCAACACCAGGTCGAACGTCACGAAGTTGTCGACGGACCACTCGAACGTCTGCGTGCCGAACATGCCGTCGTACGTCGTAGCGGCCCGCTCGGGGTCCTCCAGGTCGGCCTGCACCATCCGCCTGACGTGCGTGAACGCCTCCGCGCGGTCCTCCGGGACCGACTCGGGCCTGCGCCCCACCAGGCCCAGGAACATGCCGTGGACGTCGACGACGTGCGACACGACGTCGGCCGCAGTCCACCCCTCGCACGGCGACGGCGCCGACCACCGATCCGCGGGAACGGCCGCGATCGTGGCCGCGAAGGCGTCCGCATGGCGGGCGTAACGGTCCGAGATGTCCGTCATGCGCCCAGCGTGGCACCGCTGACGGTGCCGGGATAGGAGATATCCGTCAGGGCAGGGTGAGGATCTCCGCGCCGTCGGACGTGACGAGCACGGTGTGCTCGAACTGCGCGGTCCTCTTCCGGTCCTTGGTGACGACCGTCCAGCCGTCGTCCCAGATGTCGTAGTCGACCGTGCCCAGCGTGATCATGGGCTCGATCGTGAACGTCATGCCCGGCTCGAGGACGGTGTGGACGTCGGGCTGGTCGTAGTGGAGCACCACGAGGCCGCTGTGGAACGACCGGCCGATGCCGTGCCCGGTGAAGTCGCGGACCACGCCGTAGCCGAACCGCTTGGCGTAGGACTCGATGACCCGCCCCACGACGTTGAGCTCGCGGCCCGGCCGCACCGCCTTGATGGCGCGCATCGTGGCCTCGCGGGTGCGCTCGACCAGCAGCCGGTCCTCCTCGCTGACGTCGCCGGCGAGGAAGGTGGCGTTGGTGTCGCCGTGCACGCCGCCGATGAAGGCGGTGACGTCGATGTTCACGATGTCGCCGTCGTTGATCACCGTCGTGTCGGGGATCCCGTGGCAGATGACCTCGTTCAGGCTGGTGCAGCAGGACTTCGGGAAGCCGCGGTAGCCCAGCGTCGACGGGTAGGCGTCGTGGTCGACCAGGAACTCGTGGACCACGCGGTCGACCTCGTCCGTGGCGACGCCGGGCTGCACGGCCTCGCCGCCCACCTGCAGCGCCTGCGCCGCGATCCGGCTCGCGACCCGCATCGCCTCGATGGTCTCCGGCGTCTGCACGTCCGAGTCCCGGCTCGGCGACGGCGCCTTCTTCCCGACGTACTCCGGCCGCGGGATGTGGGCGGGGACGTCACGGATCGGGGTCGGCGCGCCGGGAACGAGAACTGCGGTCACGCCCCGACTGTAGCTCGCACCTCCCACGCCCTTCCGCCCACGGCGACGCAGGTCGCACCGGGCGCGGGCGCACAGGTCGGCGCTCGGGCGGGGTGGGACGGGCGCGGGCGTGGGATGGGTGCGGGCGCGGAACGGGTGCAGGCACGGAACGGGTGCAGGCACGGAACGGGTGCAGGCACGGAACGGGTGCGGGCGCGGGCGTGCGCGTCAGCGGAACCGATGCGTCAGCCGGAGGGGCGCGTCAGCGGGACTTGTGCGAGGACGGGCGGGCGCGGGAGGGGTGCGTCAGCGGACGGAGGTGCGGCGGCGCGAGAGGTGGGAGGTGAGGGCCGCTATTCCCCGCCAGCCCAGCAGGAACACCGCCAGCGAGACCGTGGCGACGATCGCGAAGCTCACCGGCAGCCGGCCGGTGAAGGCGGCGCGGAGCAGGAGGCCGAGGACCGCACTGCCGGCGAGGACCAGCGCACCCGCTTTGACCCCGACGGGATGCGCGCGCACCCAGGGCGTGGCCCACGCGGCTACGGTACCGACCAGGAAGGGCGCGGCGGTGCCGAGCAGCCCGACCACGCTGCCCGCCTCCTCGTGGCTCGCGCGCCCGATCGCGGCGAACACCAGCACGGCGACGGCGTCGGCGGCGAAGGCGAGGACGGGGATGCGGGGACGGCGCACGACCCGAGCCTACGCCCGCGTTCGGAGAGACAGCTGCAGCGCCACGTCAGGACCCCACCCGCACACCAATGACGATCAACCCCGCCAAGACCGTCGAACGCGTGCAGTCAGGCCGCCTCGCACCGCCCTGCCCGCACCGAACCGCCGATCACGATCTCCCGAACCGCCACGGCCGCAGCCCCACGCCACGCCCCACGCGCCGACGCCCAGCGCGCCATGATCGACAGACCCGTGCGGACAGGGCGTCCCGCACCAGCCGCACGGAACCGCCGATCAACGTCGACATGATCGCCGAACGCGTGCTGTCAGGGCGCCCCGCATCGCCCTCCCCGCACCGACCCCCCGACCACGACCCCCGCACCAGCACGGCGCAGAGGCAGGTCACGGCCCCACGTGCACACGCCCAGCGCTCAGCGGCCGTCATGAGCGACGAGCGCGTGCGGTCATGGTGCCCGCACTGCCGCAGGCGCACGGAACCGCCGATCAACGCCCGCATGATCGTCGAACGAGTGCGGTCAGGGCGCTCCGCAACGCCCTCCCCGCACGGAACCGTCGATCACAACAGTGGACCGCCACTTCCGCAGCGCCACGGCACGCCCCGGCCACAGCCGCACGAACCACCGATCAACGTCGGCATGATCGCCGAACGCGTGCGGCCAGGGCGCTCCGCACCGCCGTCCCCGCACCGGATCGCCGATCACGGCCCCGGGACCGCCGCGGCCGCTGCGCCACGTCACCACTCGAGAGGCACCCGACCAGCGAGCAACACGGGCATGATCGCCGACCGCGTGCAGCCAGGGCGCCCCGCACTGCCACAGCCGCACGCAACCGGCGATCAACGCCGCCACGATCGTCGAACAGGTGCAGTCACGGCGCTGCGCACCGCCATGCCCGCACCAAACCGCCGATCACGCGCCCGAACCGCCACGGCCGCAGCGCCACGGCACGACCCCACCCGCACACGACCCAGCAACTAGCGCCAGCATGATCGTCAATTGCGCGCAGCCAGGGCGCCCCGCACCGCCACAGCCGCACGCAACCGCTGATCACGACCCCTGCAGACCCGCCAGGAAGCGCTGGGCGATTCCGACCGCCGGGCCCGAGGAGCCGCCGTCGACGACCAGCACGGCGAAGGCGAGGTCGCCGCGGTAGCCCACGAACCACCCGTGCGCCCGGTTCGTCCCGTTCTGGCTGTACTCGGCGGTGCCGGTCTTGCCGTACACCTCGCCGGACCCGCGCAAGCCGGTGGCGGTGCCCCCCGTGACGACCTGCCGCATCATCGGGCGCAGCTGCTCGAGCGCGGCTGCGTCCGGCTGCGTCGCGGCGGTGACCGTGGCGGTGGGCCGGTCGCGGATCAGCTGGGGGACGACCGGGGCGCCGTGCGCGACGGTCGCCGCCACCAGGGCCATGCCGAAGGGCGTGGCGACGACCAGCCCCTGGCCGAAGCCGTCCTCGGCGCGCTGGACGAGGTCGTCGGCCGGCGGGACGTTGCCGGTCACCGTGGTGAGCCCGGGCACCGTGTAGTCCGCCCCGAACCCGAGCTGCAGCCCGGCGGTGGGCAACGCGTCGGGGGCCAGCTGGGAGGCGAGGGTGGCGAAGGTCGTGTTGCAGGAGCGGGCGAAGGCCTGCTGCAGAGGAACCGTGCCCAGCACGAACTCGTCCTCGTTCGGCACCACCCGGCCGCCGATCGAGGTCGTGCCGGGACAGGGCTCCGGCGTCGTCGACGTGACGCCGAGGTTCTGCAGCGCCGCGTTGGCGGTCACGATCTTGAACGTGGAGCCCGGCGGGTACCGGCCGGTGAACGAGATGGCCCCGGCCTGGTCGGCGGCGGCGTTCTGCGCCGCGGCGAGGACGTCGCCGGTCGACGGCTGGACCGCCACGATCGCGACCTGCTGCGGCAGCGTGTCAGCGGCGTCCTCGGCGGCGGCCTGGATGGTGCGGTCCAGGCTGACCTGCGCGGTCGTGCCGGGCGTGACGGGCTGCTCGGTCAGCGTCTTCTGCGTGGCCCCGGTGCTGTCGACGGCGTCGACGGACCAGCCGTCCTTCCCGTTGACCTGCGCCGCGACCTCGGTCCGTACGCCGGGCAGCACCTGGGAGGCGAAGTCGGCGTCGGGCGCCAGCAGCCGCGAGGACGAGGTGAACCGCACCCCGGGCAGGTCGTAGATCTCCCCGCGGACGGTCTGGTAGTCCGTCTCGCGCAGCACCGCGACGGTGTAGGCCTGCCCGTCGGGCGTGCGCGCCGCGCCGTCGGTGATCGACTGCTGGGTGATCTCGCGGTCGAGCGGGCCGAGGGCCCTCGCGAGCGTCCCGGTCACGGCGTTGAGGTCGCCGGTCGCCCTGCGGTCCAGCAGGATCGTGACGACGGTCGTCGGCGCGAGCAGGGGCGTGCCGTTGCGGTCGGTCACCGGGGCCGGGTCCGGGCTGGTCGAGCGCAGCGCGAGGGCCTGCCCCGTCTGCAGGTCCGGGTGCACCGCGCCGGGCACCCAGTGGATCCGCCAGCCGGTCTGCGCGTCCGGAGCCGGCTGCAGGTCCAGCTGGGCGAGGTAGCTCCAGCGCCGGTCCTGCCCGAGGTCCCAGGTCACGTTCACCGAGGCCGACGACCGCTGACCCGCCGTGCGGACCTGCGCGACCTCCGCGCTGATCGCGGCCGGCTTCAGCGCGGTGCGGACCGAGCCGAGGAGCTCGCGGGCGGCCGCGGCGTCGTCCGTCTGCGCGGCGGCCCCGGCGTCGTCGCCCCCGGTCCAGGCCTGCACGTAGGCGTCGACGGTGTCCTGCGGGCCGCTGTCGCCGAACAGGCCGCACCCGGCCGTCGCGAGCACCGTCGCCAGCGCGAGCAGGAGGGCCGGGATCCGGGCGGGTCGGGGCACCGGACGAGTATGCATTATGGCTCCATAACGCGTTTTCCGAGGCCACCCCAGCGCATTATGGTTCCATAACGCGCGCAGATACCCCCCGAAATCGCATTATGGTTCCATAATGCGATCCGGCGGCTAGAACAGCACCGTGGCGAAGCTCGCGACCTGCGTGAACCCGATCCGGTCGTAGGTGCGGCGGGCGGGCGTGTTGAAGCCGTTGACGTAGAGGCTGGAGATCCGGCCGAGCGCGGTGAGCCGCTCGACCACGGCCGCGGTGCCGACCGTGCCGAGGCCCTCGCCGCGGCGCGCCGGGTGCACCCACACGCCCTGGATCTGCCCGACCCGCGCGGACATCGCACCGATCTCGGCCTTGAACACGACCTCACCGTTCTCGTCGAAGCGGGCGAACGCCCGGCCCGCGGAGATCAGCTCGGAGACACGCGCGCGGTAGCCCGCACCACCGTCGCCTGCCCGGGGGTCGACGCCGACCTCCTCGGTGAACATCGCGATCGCGGCCGGCAGGTACCGGTCGATCTCCTCCGGTCGGACCGGGCGGACCAGCGGGTCCGGCGCGATCCGCGGCAAGCCGGCCAGGACCATCAGCGGCTGGTCGGCGCGCACCTCGCGGGCCGGCGCCCAGCTCGGGGCGAGCTCCTCCCACAGCGGCAGGACGAGCTCGGCGCGCCCGACGAGCGACGAGCAGGAGCGGCCGTGCCGGCGGGCGCGGTCGGCGAAGGCGCGGATGGCCCCGCGCTGCCCGCGCAGCGGGACGAGGTTGGCACCGGAGAAGCAGAGGCCCTCGAGCCGGGAGCC
The DNA here is from genome assembly GCF_050948485.1 of Pseudonocardia halophobica. Taxonomy (NCBI): domain Bacteria; kingdom Bacillati; phylum Actinomycetota; class Actinomycetes; order Pseudonocardiales; family Pseudonocardiaceae; genus Pseudonocardia; species Pseudonocardia halophobica. The sequence continues at coordinate 5,711,555 of NZ_CP192046.1, forward strand.
CGAGGCCCAGATCTCACCGCCGAGCCGCCAGGGGTCGAGCCCGGCCGCCTCGACCCGCGCCGCGACCATGCACGACGCCACCGGGTCGGCCTCCAGGGCAGCGCGGACGCCTCCGCGGTCCCGATCATCGAGCAACCGAGCCCCGGCGACCCTCAGCACCCCTCTACGGTGCCACACGCGGGGCGTGCTGCCTACGCCAGGATCACCGGTCCGATCACCGGCACGGTCACCCCCGCCCCGCAGGACGTTCATCCGGCGCTCACCCCACGGTCACCGACGGCTCGCCGGCGCCCTCCTCCATCGTCTCGGCGATCTTCATCGCCTCCTCGATCAGGGTCTCGACGATGGCGTGCTCGGGCACGGTCTTGATGACCTCGCCCTTGACGAAGATCTGGCCCTTGCCGTTGCCCGACGCCACGCCGAGGTCGGCCTCGCGGGCCTCGCCCGGGCCGTTGACCACGCAGCCCATGACGGCGACGCGCAGCGGCACCTCCATGCCGGTGAGCCCCGCGGTGACCTCGTCGGCCAGCTTGTAGACGTCCACCTGGGCGCGCCCGCACGAGGGGCAGGAGACGATCTCCAGGCGGCGCGGCTTGAGGTTCAGCGACTCGAGGATCTGCCGGCCGACCTTGACCTCCTGCACCGGCGGGGCCGACAGCGACACGCGGATGGTGTCGCCGATGCCGCGCGAGAGCAGCGCGCCGAACGCGACGGCGGACTTGATCGTGCCCTGGAACTCCGGGCCGGCCTCGGTGACGCCGAGGTGCAGCGGGTAGTCGCACTGCTCGGCCAGCAGCTCGTAGGCCCGGACCATGACGACCGGGTCGTTGTGCTTGACCGAGATCTTGATGTCGTGGAAGTCGTGCTCGGCGAACAGGCTCGCCTCCCACATCGCCGACTCGGCCAGCGCCTCCGGGGTGGCCTTGCCGTACTTCTGCAGCAGCCGCTTGTCCAGCGAGCCCGCGTTGACGCCGATCCGGATCGGGGTGCCGTGGTCCTTGGCGGCCTTCGCGATCTCCTTGACCTGGTCGTCGAACTTCCGGATGTTGCCCGGGTTCACGCGCACGGCCGCGCAGCCGGCCTCGATCGCGGCGAAGACGTACTTCGGCTGGAAGTGGATGTCCGCGATCACCGGGATCTGTGCCTTGCGGGCGATCGCCGGCAGCGCGTCGGCGTCGTCCTGGCTCGGGCAGGCGACGCGCACGATGTCGCAGCCCGCGGCGGTCAGCTCGGCGATCTGCTGCAGGGTGGAGTTGACGTCGGAGGTCAGGGTGGTGGTCATCGACTGCACCGAGATGGGGTGCTCGCTGCCGACCCCGACCGTCCCGACCATCAGCTGCCGCGTCGGACGGCGCGGCGCCAGGGTGGGAGCGGGGGTCGAGGGCATGCCCAGGGAGACGCTCACGACCCCCAGTATGCGCCTCTTCGGCCGCCCGGATCGTGTGACCCGGATCCGTCAGCTGCCGTTCACCCCTGTCGCGGTGCGGCAGGATCACGTGCGGCCCTTGGCCTCCTGGGCGTCCTGCAGCGTCGACGAGTGCGGCAGCCAGGTGGCCAGCTCGACCGGCCAGCCGTCCGCCTCCAGCATCCGGACGACGGCGGGGTCGTCGTCGATCACGGAGGCGATCTCACGGCGGTCGGAGAGCAGGCGCAGGACCTCGCGCTTCATCAGCCGGGCCGGCCGGTAGTCGTCGTCCTCCCGCATGAAGAGCGGGCCGGTGGGCAGGCCGTGCCCGGCGAGCCAGCGCTCGGTGAGCCGCCGGTTCCGCTCCGGCCGCCCGGTCAGGTAGACGACGTCGTGGTCGGACTGGGCGGCCCGCAGCCTGTCGGCGCCCTCCTCGAGCAACGGGTCGACGTCCGCCGCTGCGAAGAACCGCTCCCAGCGCTGCGGCCGGGCACGCAGGTGGTGCAGGCGGTGCGTGACGTCGGCCAGGACTCCGTCGATGTCGAAGACGGCGAGGGGGCGGGCTCCGTTCCGGGTCACAGCACGATCACCGGTCCAGTATCGCCGGTGATCGCGGTCTCAGCTCAGCCGGACCGGGTTGATGACGTCCGCGACGAAGACCAGCGCGCTCCAGCCGATGAAGATCAGCGCGACGGTCATGGCCACCGGCATGAGCTTGGCCGCGTCGACCGGTCCGGGGTCGGGCTTGCCGCGCAGCATCGCCAGCCGCCGCCGGATCGCCTCCCAGATGGCCGGGAAGATCTGGCCGCCGTCGAGCGGCGGGATCGGCAGCAGGTTGAACAGGAACAGCGAGATGTTGACCAACGCCAGCAGCGACAGGAACGCGGAGATCTCCTGGCCCGGCGGGGCGTCGCTGGCGAGGATCTGACCGCCGATCCGGGAGGCGCCGACGATCCCGACCGGCGAGTCCTGGTCGCGCTCCTCGCCGAGGAAGACCGCGCCGAACAGGTTCGGCACGCGCTGCGGCATCTCGACGAGCTTCTGCCCCACCTGGCCCACGATGTCGACCATCGTGGTGCCGACGGCGTCGATCCCCTGGCGCTGGATCTCGCGCAACGGCGAGAGGCCGAGGAAGCTGGCCTGCTCGGTCTTCTCCGGGTCGTCGAGGTCCGGCAGCTCGGTGGTGATGAGCGTCGGGGTCAGCGTGACCTGCTGCCCGCCCCGGTCGACGACGACGGTGACGGTGCCGCTCGCCTTGCGGATCGCGGCCTGCAGGTCCTCCCACCGCTCGAACGGCTGCCCGTCGAACGACACGATCCGGTCGCCGGCCTGGAATCCCGCGGCCGCGGCTGGGGTGAGCGGCGCGTTCGGCGGGCACGTGTCGGTCTGCGTGGCCGTGGCGGGCAGGACGCACTGGCTGACCGTGCTCACGGTGAGCGTGGAGGTCATCTGCCCGAAGCCCATCAGCACGATCGCGAACAGCACGACCGCGAGGATCAGGTTCATGATCGGCCCGGCGGCCATCACGATGATCCGCTTCCACGGGCGGCGGGTGTAGAACTGCCGGTCCGCGTCCTCCGGCCCGACGTCGGCCATGGAGGCCTGCCGGGCGTCGTCGATCAGCCCCTGGAACGGACCGGTGCGCCGGCTGCGCCCGTACACCTCGCCCTTGGCGGGCGGGAGCATGCCGATCATCCGGACGTAGCCGCCGAGCGGGACGGCCTTCACGCCGAACTCGGTCTCCCCGACCTTGCGCGACCAGACCGTCCTGCCGAACCCGACGAAGAACTCGGGCACCTTGATCCCGAACCACTTCGCCGTGGCGAAGTGGCCGAGCTCGTGCCAGGCGACCGAGAACAGGATGCCCAGGAAGAAGACGACGATCCCGACGATCGTCCAGAGGATGGTCACAGCACTCTCTCCTGTGCGTGGGCCCGCGCCCACTGCTCCGCTTCCAGAACGTCCGCCACGGTAGCGGGGTCACCCGTCCAGGCGTCCGCGGCCTGCAGCACGCGCTCCAGCTCGTCGGTGATGTCCGGGTAGCCGATCCGGCCGGCCACGAAGGCCGCGACCAGCTCCTCGTTGGCCGCGTTGAACACCGCGGGCAGGCACCCGCCGGCCTCCCCCGCCGCGCGGGCCAGCCGCACACCCGGGAAGGCCTCGTGGTCGAGCGGCTCGAAGGTCCAGCTCTGCGCGGTGTCCCAGGTGCACTGCGGGGCCGCGCCGGGCACCCGGTCCGGCCAGCCGAGCGCGAGCGCGATCGGCAGCCGCATGTCCGGCGGGCTGGCCTGGGCGATCGTGGCGCCGTCGGCGAACGTGACCATGGAGTGCACGATCGACTGCGGGTGCACCACGACGTCGATCCGGTCGTAGGGCACGTCGAAGAGCAGGTGCGCCTCGATCAGCTCGAGGCCCTTGTTGACGAGCGTGGCCGAGTTGATCGTGACGACCGGGCCCATGTCCCAGGTCGGGTGCTTGAGGGCGTCCTCGACGGACACGTGCTCGAGGTCGGCGCGCGGGCGCCCGCGGAACGGCCCGCCCGACGCCGTGAGCACCAGCCGGGCGACCTCCTCCCGGCTGCCCCCGCGCAGGCACTGCGCCAGCGCGGAGTGCTCGGAGTCGACGGGCACGAGCTGCCCCGGAGCCGCGGCGTCGAGCACCAGCGGCCCGCCGGCGACCAGCGACTCCTTGTTGGCCAGCGCGAGCACCGCCCCCGAGCGCAGGGCGGCGAGGGTGGGCCCGAGGCCACGCGATCCGGTGATGCCGTTGAGCACGACGTCGGCCGGGGTGGACTCCACCAGCTCGGCGGCCGCGCCCGGCCCGTCGAGCACCTCGACCGTACCGTTTCCCGCCCGACCCAGCTCCTCACGCAGCCGGGCCGCGGCCGCCGGGTCGGCGACGGCGACACGGCCCACCCCGGTGGCCTCGACCTGCGACGCGAGCAGCCCGACGTCGCCGCCGCCCGCGGCGAGGCCGGCCACGGTGAACCGGCCGGCCGCCTTCTCGACGACCTCCAGGGCCTGGGTCCCGATCGAGCCGGTCGAGCCCAGGACCAGCACCGACCGCGGCGGGTTCGCGTTCATCACCGCCCATCATCCCCGGCGCGGTGTTGTGCGACGATGAGGCCCGCACGACACGTGCGCACGCGGACACAGGAGGAACTCATGGCGAGCAGCTCCCGCGAGCTGGCGAAGGTCGACCCCGCGGACGAGCCCTCGGCCGAGTGGGGCTGGCACGGCACCTTCCCGAAGGCCATCCCGACGGCCGGTGTCGTCGTCGCGATCCTGCTGTGCCTGATCCTGATCGGCCACCACGCGAGCTGGACGGAGATCCTCTACGCCGTCGTGCCCGCCGTGGTGATCCTGCTGGCCGTGATCATCGGGACGATCCGCAAGCGCAACGACTGGCGGCGCTGAGCCACCGGGCCGGCCCGGTGGCGGGGGACGCGGTCGAGCTGGAGGTCGGGGACCGCACGGTCCGGCTCTCCAGTCCCGAGCGCGTGTACTTCGCCGCCCGGGGCGAGACCAAGCTGGACCTCGCCCGCTACTACCTCGCCGTCGGCGACGGCATCGTTCGCGCCCTCCGTGAGCGGCCCTGCATGCTGCACCGCTTCCCCACCGGCACGGACGGCGAGAAGGTGCACCAGAAGCGCCTGCCGCGCGGCGCGCCGGACTGGGTCCGCACCGTGCGCGTGCACTTCCCCCGCTACAACCGGCACGCGGACGAGCTGTGCGTGACCCACCCCGCGGACGTCGTGTGGGCCGTGCAGATGTCCACGGTCGAGTTCCACCCCTGGAACTCCCGCGCCGCCGACACCGAGTCGCCGGACGAGTGGCGCATCGACCTCGACCCGATGCCCGACGCGTCGTACGCCGACGTCCGGCGGGTCGCGCACGTCGCCCGTGAGGTCCTCGACGAGCTGGGCGCCACGGGCTATCCCAAGACGTCGGGCGGCAAGGGGATGCACGTCTACGTGCGGATCCCGCCGGAGCACGGGTTCGCCGAGGTGCGCCGGGCCGCGCACGCGTTCGCCCGCGAGGTGGAGCGGCGCTGCTCGATCGTCGACCTGAGCTGGTGGCGCAAGGACCGCGACCCGAAGTCGATCTTCGTCGACTACAACCAGAACGCCCGCGACCACACCATCGCCTCGGCCTACTCGGTGCGCGGCACCCCGGAGGGCCGGGTGTCCACGCCGATCCGGTGGGACGAGATCGACTCGGCCGAGCCCGGGGACTTCACCATCGCCACCGTCCCGGCCCGGTTCGCCGAGCTCGGCGACCTGCACGCCGGCATCGACGACGACGCCTTCCGCATCGAGCCGCTGCTGGAGTGGGCGGACCGGGACGCGCGCGACTCGGGGACGGACGTTCCGGACCTCGACGACCTGTGAGCGGCGACTGCCCCTGGGGGGGCACTTGCCACGCACGACCCCCGGTGACCTGCGGTGTCAGAAGGCTGCGGCCCGCAGCCGCGCGAACTCCTCGGTGAGCGTGGCGCGCGACCAGTGGGCGTTGAGACCGCTGGGGTTGGGCAGCACCCAGATCCGAGTGGCGCCGAGCGCGGGTTCCTGCGCCCCGACGAGGGCGCCGCGATCGGCGAAGGCCGTACGGTAGGCCCCCATCCCGACGACGGCGAGCCAGCTCGGGCGCAGCCGCTCCACCAGCGCGCGCAGCACCTCGCCGCCCTCGAGCAGCTCGGCGTCGGTCAGCTCGTCCGCCCGGGCGGTGGGCCGGGCGGCCATGTTGGTGATGCCGAGGCCCCAGCCCGGCAGCTCGCCCTGCTCGTCCGGGCGCAGCAGCCGGGGCGTGAACCCGGAGTCGTGCAGCACCGGCCAGAAGCGGTTGCCGGGGCGGGCGAAGTGGTGTCCCGTGGCCGCCGAGACGAGCCCCGGGTTGATGCCGCAGAAGAGCACCCGCAGGGCCGGGTCGTCCGGTCCCGGCAGGACGTCCGGGAGCAGGCGCTCCCGTGCGGCCTCCAGTTCGGCCGCGGTCGGCATCGCCATGGGCTCATCATCGCCGCAGGCGGGAGGGTGCGCACCCGGACCCGGGCGGAAGGGCCCGTTCGGGCGGGTCCGGCCCGTCAGGAGAGGTTGCGGGCCATCCGCCGCAGGACCGCGACCGTGGCGCGGTACTCGTCGTCGCTGATGCCGTCGGTGATCCGCGCGCGGTGGTCTCGGACCGCGGCGACCAACCGGCCGCGGGCGGCGGCGCCCGCGGGGGTGATCGTGACGCGTCCGGCCGCCTCCTGCACCCAGCCCTTGGCCCGCAGCTGGTCGAGCACCATGCGGATCTCGGGCCCGGTGCCGCGGAAGGGCGCCAGGGACGAGTCGAGCGCGGCGACGGTGTCGGCGCCGCCGGCGATCGCGTTGAGCGTCTGCCAGTGGCGGCGGCCGATCCCCTCGCCGGCGAGGGTCCGGTCGAGCGACGACTCGATCAGCCGGTCGACGTGTTTGAGCCACCAGCCGATCGGCTTGTCGGCCGAGTGGTCGCAGCCGGGCCCGTGCACGTGTCCGGGCCGGTCGTGGGCGGTGTCCACGGGATCAAGGATGCCCTCTCCCCGTCAGGCTGACCAGCGGCGACGCCGGGGCGCGCCGGATCAGCCGCTCGACAGCACCTCGGCGAGGTCGAAGGAGACGGGCCGCTCGAGCTGCTCGTAGGTGCACGACCCCGGCTCCCGGTCGGGCCGCCAGCGGACGAACTGGGCGGTGTGCCGGAAGCGCGTGCCCTCCATGTAGTCGTAGCGGACCTCGACGACCCGCTCGGGCCGCAGCGGGGTGAACGACAGGTCCTTGCCCGCGTTCCACCGGCTGGTCTCGTTCTTGCGCGGGGTCCGCTCCCCGTCCAGGTGCGCCGCCCAGTTCCAGGGGTGCCCCTCGAACTCCGTGACCAGCGGCTGGAGCTCGGTGAACAGCGACCGCCGGGTCGCCATCGGGAACGCCCCGACCACGCCGACGGACGCGAGCACGCCCCGGTCGTCGAACAGCCCGAGCAGGAGCGAGCCGATCGCGTCGGGCCCGGACTTGTGCACCCGGTAGCCGGCGACCACGCAGTCGCAGGTGCGCTCGTGCTTGATCTTGGTCATCACCCGCTTGTCGGGCTGGTAGGTCTGGTCGGGCGTCTTGGCGATCAGCCCGTCGAGCCCCGCGCCCTCGAACTGCTCGAACCAGCGGCGCGCCTCGTCGGTGTCGCGGGTCAGCGGGGTGATGTGGACCGGCGGCTGCGCCTTCGCGAGCGCCTCCTCCAGCCGGGCGCGCCGCACCTCGAAGGGCTCCTCGGTGAGGTCCTCGTCGCCGATCGCGAGCAGGTCGAACGCGATGAAGCTGGCCGGGGTCTGCTCGGACAGCAGCTTCACCCGGCTCGCCGCGGGGTGCACACGCTGCTGGAGGGCCTCGAAGTCGAGGGTGTTGCGCCCGGTGTCGGCCACGACGATCTCGCCGTCGATCACCGCGCGCTCCGGGAAGTTCGCCCGCACCGCCTCGACGACCTCGGGGAAGTACCGGGTCATCGGCCGCTCGTTGCGGCTGCCGATCTCGATCTCGTCGCCGTCGCGGAAGACGATCGACCGGAAGCCGTCCCACTTCGGCTCGTACAGCTGACCGGGCGGGATGTCCTTGACGGGCTTGGCCAGCATCGGCGCGACGGGCGGCATCACGGGCAGGTCCACGCCGTCCAGTGTGGCGTGCGACGCCGACGGAGGCGAGCGGACTCCCCTGCCGGTGGGATGCGTTCCCGCAGCTCACCCGAGGTCGTGCGTGGTGACTGCCCTCCCGGGGCAGTTGCCGCTCACGGGCAGCCGCACGAGTCGCGGTGCACGAACCGGGGGGTGAGCCGGGTGGTCACGGGCTCGGCGGTGGGGTCGGCCATGCGGCGCAGCAGCAGCCGCACCGCCTCCCGGCCCATCTCCGCGAAGGGCTGCGCGACGACGGTGAGCCGCGGGGCGAAGAGGTCCGCCCAGGGGAAGTCGTCGAAGCAGGCCAGCGCGACGTCGCGCGGCACGTCGACCCCCGCCTCCCGGAACGCCTGCATCGCCCCGATCGTCATCGAGTTGTTGCCGGTGATCACCGCCGTGGGCGGGCGGGCCGTGGCGAGCAGGGCGTGCACGGCGACCCGGGCGGGCTCCTCGGCCGAGTGCCCGTCGACCAGCAGCCGAGGGTCCTGCTCGAGGCCCGCGCGGCGCAGCCCGAGCCGGTAGCCCTCGATCCGCTCGACCGTCGTCTGCAGCCCGGGGTGGCCCGCCACCAGCGCGACGCGGCTGTGCCCGCGCCCGGCGAGGTGGCCGACGAGCCCCGCGACGGCCTCGACGTTCTCGCTGCCGACCTGGTCCATCCGGTCGTCGATCAGCCGGTCGACGAGCACGGTCGGCACGCCGCGGGCCGCCAGGTACTTCAGCGCCTCCCCCGGCCGGGCGGAGGGCGCGAACAGCACCCCGTCGACCCGGCGGGCGTGCAGCCGTCGGATCACGGTGTCCTCGTAGTCGGGGTCCTCGTGCGGGTCGACGAGCAGCAGCGTGTAGCCCTGCCGGGCGGCCTCGGCCTCGATCGCGTGGATCAGCTCGCCGAGGAACGGGTTGGAGATCGCCGAGAGCGCGAGCCCGATCGTGGTGGTGCGGGCGGTGGCGAGCGACTGCGCCACGGAGTTGGGGGTGTAGTCGGCGGCGCGGACGGCATCGAGCACCAGGGCACGGGTTTCGGGGCGGACGGCGCGGGTCCCGTTGAGGACGTGCGACACCGTCGCGATCGACACCCCGGCCAGCCGCGCCACGTCGGCCATCGTCGCCACGCGCACCTCCCGCTCCACCGGCCCCGGGCCCGGACGACCCGTTCAGCGTGAGCCGCGTCACCCGATGCATGGAACCATACGACGTAAGCGGTTGCGCAAGCGCTTAACTTCCGCTTACCGTGCTTCCGTCGTGACATGGAACACGTCCGGTGCGGGGTCTGCGCGACAGCGAGCCCGCGAAGACAGTCGGTTCCGCCGCGGTGCACCGGGACGGTCCACGGGCCGCCCGCCGCGACAGGGCTGACGACGGCGACCGATCAGGAGGGCATCGTGGCCCCACCGCACAGGAGATCCGACCGACCGCCCCGTCGCACCCCGGGCCGTCTCCGGCTCGCCCGGTCGGGGCCCCTCGCCCTGCTCGCCGCACTCGCGCTCGCCCTCTCCGGCTGCGCGGGCGCCGGTGACCTCGGCGGCGGGGGCGACGGCCAGCGCACGATCACGATCGCGATCGTGTCCAACCCGCAGATGCAGGACGCCATCCAGCTCTCGCCGCAGTTCGAGGCCGAGAACCCCGGCATCCGGCTGAAGTTCGTGAGCCTGTCCGAGAACGAGGCCCGCGCCAAGATCACGGCGTCGGTCGCGACCGGCGGCGGCGAGTTCGACGCGGTCATGATCTCGAACTACGAGACGCCGCAGTGGGCCGCCAACGGCTGGCTCGTCGACCTCGACCCGCTGATGGCCCGCAGCCCGGGCTACGACGAGAACGACTTCATCCCCGCCGTCCGCGAGGCCCTCTCCGGCCCCGACGGGCACATGTACTCGGTCCCGTTCTACGGCGAGTCGTCCTTCCTGATGTACCGCAAGGACCTCTTCGAGCAGGCCGGGATCACGATGCCGGCGCAGCCGACGTGGCAGGAGATCGCCGCCGCGGCCCAGAAGCTCGACAACCCGGACACCGGCATGTCGGGGATCTGCCTGCGCGGCAAGCCCGGCTGGGGCGAGGTCATGGCGCCCTTCGACACCGTCGCCAACACCTTCGGCGCGCGCTGGTACGACCCGCAGTGGAACGCCCAGCTCACCTCGCCGCAGTTCCGCCAGGCCGCGAACTTCTACGTCGACCTGGTCCGCCAGTACGGCGAGCCCGGCGCCGCGACCAGCGGGTTCAGCGAGTGCGGCACGCAGTTCAGCCAGGGCAACGCGGCCATGTGGTACGACGCCACGGTCGCCGCGGGCATCGTCGAGAACCCGGACGAGAGCCGGGTCGCCGGCAAGGTCGGCTACGCGCCGGCGCCGATCGTCCAGAAGCCCGACTCGGGCTGGCTCTACACCTGGTCGCTCGCCATCCCGAAGACCTCGGACGAGAAGGGCAGCACCGAGGACACCTGGAAGTTCCTGTCCTGGATGACGAGCAAGGAGTACGGACCGATGGTCGGTCAGCAGCTCGGGTGGGAGCACGTGCCGCCCGGCGCCCGGCAGTCGACCTACCAGATCCCCGAGTACGTCGAGGCGTCGAAGGCCTACGCGCAGCAGACGCTCGACGCCATCGCGGCGGCCGACCAGAAGAACCCGACCGTCGAGCCGGTGCCCTACACCGGCGTGCAGTTCCTCGCGATCCCCGAGTTCCAGGACCTGGGCACGCGGGTCAGCCAGCAGCTGTCGGCGGCCATCGCCGGCCAGCAGACGACCGACGAGGCGCTCGACCAGGCCCAGGTCTACGCCGAGACCGTCGGCGAGTCCTACCAGCGACAGGGGGCCGGACAATGACCGTCACCGCCGAACGGCCCGCGGAGCTCACGCCCCGCCGGCCGGACCGCGGACCGGGATCGCGGGCCGACGGGTGGATCCGCCGCGCCCCGCTGCTGCCGGCGCTGGTCTTCACGATCATCGTCACGCAGCTGCCGTTCCTGTTCACGATCTACTACTCGCTGCAGTCCTGGAACCTGGTGCGCCCGGGCAGCCGGCAGTTCGTGGGCGTGGACAACTACATCCTGGTGTTCACGGACAGCCAGTTCCGCCAGGTCGCCCTCAACACGGTGCTGCTCACCGCGGGCGCCGTGCTGTTCTCGCTGCTCCTGGGGCTGCTGTTCGCCCTGCTCCTGGACCGGGCCTTCTTCGGCCGGGGGTTCATCCGCACGCTGCTGATCACGCCGTTCCTCATCACGCCGGTCGCGGCCGCGCTGCTGTGGAAGACGGTCCTGTTCGACCCGACCTACGGTCTGATCAACTTCGTGCTCTCGCCCTTCGGCGCGGGCGACACGGACTGGATCTCGACGTTCCCGCTGACCTCGGTGATGATCGCCCTGGTCTGGCAGTGGACGCCGTTCATGATGCTGCTGATCCTCGCGGGCCTGCAGAGCCAGCCGCACGACGTGCTGGAGGCGGCCCGGGTGGACGGCGCCAACGCCTGGGGCGTCTTCCGCGAGGTGACGATCCCGCACCTGCGTCGGTTCATCGAGCTGGGCATCGTGCTCGGCGCGATCTACCTGATCAACACCTTCGACGCCATCTACATGATGACCCAGGGCGGCCCGGGCACCGCCAGCGCGAACCTGCCCTTCTACATCTACCAGCGCGCGTTCCTGGGCTTCGACATCGGACAGTCCGCCGCGATGGGCGTGGTCGTCGTGGTCGCCACGATCATCGTCGCCACGTTCGCCCTGCGGTTGATCTTCCGCAGCTTCTCCGGAGGAGAGGAGACGTGATGGCCGCCCCCACCACCGAACGTGCGCCCGCCGCGCGCACGGAGGAGCTCGCCCCTGCGAAGAAGGGCAAGGTCGGCTCGAGCCTGCTGACCGTGCTGGCCTGGATCGTCGGCATCGGGTTCTTCTTCCCGATCCTCTGGATGGTCCTCACGGCCTTCAAGCAGGAGGCCGACGCGTACACGTCGCCGCCGAAGCTGTTCTTCACGCCGACGCTGGAGCAGTTCCGCACGGTGTTCGACGCCGGCATCGGCCCGTACCTGCTGAACTCGCTGTTCGCCACGGTCGTCTCGACGATCCTGGTGCTGGCGCTGGCCACGCCCGCGGCGTTCGCGGTGTCGCTGCGCCCGGTGAAGAAGGTCCAGGACGTCCTGTTCTTCTTCATCTCCACGAAGATGCTCCCGGTCGTGGCGGCGATCGTGCCGATCTACGTCGTCGTCAACAACGTCGGGATGCTCGACAACATCTGGACGCTGATCATCCTCTACACGGCCATGAACCTGCCGATCGCCGTGTGGATGATGCGGTCGTTCTTCCAGGAGGTCCCGAAGGAGCTCCTGGAGGCGGCGAGCATGGACGGGGCCTCGCTCGCGCGGTCGCTGCGCGAGGTCGTGCTCCCGGTCATCTCCCCCGGCATGGCGGCCACCGCGCTGATCTGCGTGATCTTCGCGTGGAACGAGTTCTTCTTCGCCGTCAACCTCACCGCGGCGCGGGCCGCGACCGTGCCGGTGTTCCTCGTCGGGTTCATCACCTCCGAGGGGCTGTACTTCGCCAAGCTGTGCGCCGCGGCCACCCTCGCCGCGCTGCCCGTCGTCATCGCCGGGTGGATCGCCCAGAACAAGCTCGTCCAGGGCCTCTCCTTCGGAGCCGTGAAGTGACCGGGGCCAGTCCAGTGAAGGAGGCCCGTCGTGGCTGAAGTCGAGTTCGACCAGGCGTCCCGGATCTACACCGCCGGGGCCAAGCCCGCCGTCAACCGGCTGGACCTGGAGATCTCCGACGGCGAGTTCGTCGTCCTGGTCGGCCCGTCCGGTTCCGGCAAGTCCACCGCCCTGCGCATGCTGGCCGGCCTCGAGGAGATCGACGGCGGCCAGATCCGCATCGGCGGCCGCAACATGGTCGGGGTGCCGTCGCGGGACCGGGACATCGCCATGGTGTTCCAGAACTACGCGCTGTACCCGAACAAGACCGTCGGCGAGAACATGGCGTTCCCGTTGAAGATGCGCGGGGTGCCCAAGGAGGAGCGGGCCTCGAAGGTGCGCGCTGCCGCGGAGATCCTCGGGCTGTCGGAGTACCTCGACCGCAAGCCGCGGGCGCTGTCCGGCGGCCAGCGGCAGCGCGTCGCGATGGGGCGCGCGATCGTCCGGGAGCCGCAGGTCTTCCTCATGGACGAGCCGCTGTCCAACCTCGACGCGAAGATGCGCGTGTCCACCCGCACCGAGATCGCCGCGATGCAGCGCCGGCTCGGCGTCACCACCGTCTACGTCACCCACGACCAGGTCGAGGCCATGACGATGGGCGACCGGGTGGCGCTGCTCAAGGACGGCGAGCTGCAGCAGTTCGCCACGCCCGCGGAGCTCTACGACCAGCCGGCCAACGCGTTCGTGGCCGGGTTCATCGGCTCGCCCGCGATGAACCTGTTCACGCTGCCGGTGAGCGAACAGGGCGTGCGGATGGGGTCGTCGGAGCTGGCGCTCCCGCGGTCCCTGCGGTCCCGGATCTCCGACGCCGGGCTGTCGACCGTGCAGCTCGGGATCCGGCCGGAGCAGTGGAGCGTCGGGGCCGACGGGAACGGGTCGGGGGTGAAGGCGCAGGTCGACGTCGTCGAGGAGCTGGGGAGCGACGCCTTCCTCTACGCCCACCTCGACGACGGCGAGCAGACCCCCGTCGTCGTCCGGACCAGCGGACGGTCCGGGGCGCGGCGGGGCGACCAGATCGCCCTCACACCCACCAGCGAGGACCTGCACCTCTTCGACCCGTCCACCGGCGAGCGCGTCTGACCCTGGCAGTGGCGAGAGTCGCTGTGGCAGCTATCGCCACTCACGCGCCCTGAGCTGCAGGAACCTCGCCCGGTCTGCACGAACGGCACTCTTGTGCGGTAGGTCCGCACAAGAGTGCCGTTCGTGCATTCGGGTGCGCCAAGGCCGAATGCGGTCAGGTGCGGGCGGTGGCGGCGAGCTGACCGCAGGCGGCGTCGATCTCCTGGCCGCGGGTGTCGCGGACCGTGCAGGAGACGCCCGCGGCCTGCACCCGGCGCACGAACTCGCGCTCGACGGGCTTGGGGCTCGCGTCCCACTCGCTGCCCGGCGTCGGGTTCAGCGGGATGAGGTTCACGTGCACGCGCTTGGTGCCGATCCGCTGGCGCAGGAGCTTGCCGAGCAGGTCGGCGCGCCAGGGCTGGTCGTTCACGTCCCGGATCAGCGCGTACTCGATGCTGATCCGCCGCCCGGTCGTCTGCGCGTAGCGCCGCCCGGCGTCGAGGACCTCGGCGACCTTCCAGCGGTTGTTGACGGGCACGAGGGTGTCGCGCAGCTCGTCGTCCGGGGTGTGCAGGGAGATCGCCAGGGTGACCGGCAGCCCCTCCTGCGCGAGCTTGTCGATGGCCGGGACCAGCCCGACGGTCGACACGGTGACCCCGCGCGGGGAGATACCGAGGCCGCTCGGGGCGGGCTCGGTGATCCGGCGCAGCGCGGCGACGACCCGCTTGTAGTTCGCGAGCGGTTCGCCCATGCCCATGAACACGATGTTCGACAGCCGCCGCGGCTCGCCCAGTGCGCCCTCCTGCGCCTTGCGCGCGGCCTGCCGCACCTGGTCGACGATCTCGGCGGTGGACAGGTTGCGCTGCAGCCCGCCCTGGCCCGTGGCGCAGAAGGGGCAGGCCATGCCGCAGCCGGCCTGGCTGGAGATGCAGACGGTCGCGCGGTCCGGGTAGCCCATGAGGACGGACTCGGCGAGCGTGCCGTCGTGGCCCTTCCAGAGGGTCTTGCGGGTCTGCCCGTCGTCGCAGACCTGCTCCTTGACCGTCCGGACCAGCGGTGGGAGCAGTGCCCCGAGCTGCGCGCGGGCGGCGGCCGGCAGGTCGCTCATCTCGCCGAGGTCCGCGGTCAGCCTGCCGAAGTAGTGCCGCGCCAGCTGGTCGGCCCGGAAGCCGGGCAGGCCGAGCTCCGTCACCGCCGCCTTGCGCTCGGCGGGATCGAGGTCGGCGAGGTGACGGGGCGGGGTCGCGCGCTTCGGCGCGTCGAAGACCAGGGGCAGGGAAGTCGACATGGCTCTTCCAGTGTGCCATCCGCTCCCGCGGGCCCGGGCCGCCCGTGACCGGCGACGCCCTGTGAGCGGGTCAGCGCCCGACGCGCTCACGCAGCTCCGCGACCAGCCCGATGCGGCGCACCCCGGCGACCCACAGCGCCACGGCACCACCGAGGCCGACCACACCGAGCGGCATGGCGGCGCCGCCGGTGTTCAGCGCGAGCAGCGCCCCGACGGCGCCGAGCACGACCAGCAGACCCCCGACGGCGACGAACGACCGCTCCCCGAGCAGCGACGACAGCGCGCACAGACCGGCCCCGACCACGACGGCCCCGACGGGCACCGTCAGCTCGCCCCAGCCCTGCCCGATCAGCGGCAGCCCGACGCCCACCACGACCAGCACCACCCCGACCACGACGGCGAGCCGCAGCACCCGCGCCCGCAGCCCCCGGTCGAGGCGCGCGCCGAGGCCCTGGCGGCGACGCACCGTGGTGAACAGCCAGCCCGTGACCAGCAGCCCCGCGGCCATCACCAGCGTCCCGCCGCCCGCGCCGAAGCCGAGCGAGCCCGCGACCCAGCCCGCGCCGCCCAGCAGGATCTCCAGCTGCGGCAGGGGGATGCCGGAGGCGGTGCGCACGGTTCGGCTCATGCCGCCACGGTAGCGAGACCGTCACCCGGCCGTGGCGGCGAGGGCGCTCGTCGTGGTCGCACGGCGCAGTCGCACGGCGCGGTCGCACTGCGCCGTCGCACAGCGCGGTCTCAGCCGGGACGTGCCAGGGTGTCGCACACCACCGCGAAGCCGGCCGAGCCTTCCGAGGAGCTCCGATGCCCGACAATCCCGACGCCGCACCGACCACTCCGGCCGTCTCGCGACGCGTCGCCGTCGCCGGGGCCGGCGCCGCCGCCGTCGGGATCGGGCTCCTGGCCGCCGGCTGCTCCGGCGGATCGGGCGGCTCCGGCGGGTCCGGAGGCTCGAGCGGCGGCGGGAGCGGTGCGACGACGGGGGGTGCCGCGCCCTCGGCCCCCGCCGGAGGGGTGCTGGGCCCGGCCTCGAGCGTGCCGGTGGGCAGCGCCGCCGTGTTCGCGGACCAGAAGGTGATCGTCACACAGCCGACGGCGGGCACCTACGAGGGCTTCTCGTCGACCTGCCCGCACCAGGGCTGCGCCGTGACCGAGGTGAAGGGCGCCGCGCTGGTCTGCCCGTGCCACGGCAGCACCTTCGGCCTCGACGGCCAGGTGCAGAAGGGTCCGGCCACCCGGGGCCTGACGCCGCAGAACGTCACGGTGTCCGGGGACCAGATCACCCTGGCCTGAGCCGGCCCGAGTCAGCGGGCCGTGATGATCCCGGCCGGCCTGCGGCGGGTGTGCAGGCGGTAGCCGACGGGGATGCTCAGGCCGGTCGTCTCTGCGATCGCGCGCGTGGCGGTCGCGGGCGCGAACTCGATCCGCAGCACGGCCTCGAGGGTCTCCCGGTCCGGGAAACGCCAGGTCGAGGTCACGCGCTCCTGGGTGAAGCCCTGCCGCGTGAAGAACCGTTCGACGGCGGCGGGGTCGTAGCGGGGCAGGTCGGCGCGCAGCCAGTCGCCGTAGGGCGGCACGGTGAAGTCGAGGTCGACGATCGCGAGCACGCCGCCCGGCCGGAGCACCCGGTCGGCCTCGGCGAGCCCCGGCTCGCAGCCCTCGCCGAAGAAGTAGGCCGTGCGGGCGTGCACGACGTCGGCGCACGCGTCGGGTAGCGGGAGCGCCTCCGCTCCCCCGCGCAGCACCTCGTACCCGCGCCGCCGGGCGCGCTCGACCAACGGCGGGTGCGGTTCGACGCCGAGGACCGAGCGGGCCTCCTCCGCGAAGTGCGGCAGGTGGAAGCCGTCGCCGCAGCCGACGTCGACGACGTCGAGCCCCGCCCACGGCGCCGCCGCGCGCAGGGCGGCCCAGAGCACGCCGTCGGCGTCCTGCGCGCGGTTCTCGCGCTCGTACACGTCCGGCCAGTGCCAGATGTTGGGGCTGGGGATGGCGGGGCCGGTCTTCAGCTGGCCGCCGAAGCCCTTGTACCTCATGCGGTCATCCGGTGCGGCACCCCCGACGCCGGGTTCCTCATGCGACGGGGACGAAGACGCTCAACAGCGCCCACGACACGAAGGCGGCCGGGAGCATCGAGTCCAACCGGTCCATCAGGCCACCGTGCCCGGGCAGCAGCGTGCCCATGTCCTTGATGCCGAGATCGCGCTTGATCATCGACTCGGTGAGGTCGCCCAGCGTGGCCGTGACGACCAGGACCGCGCCGAGGATCGCGCCGAGCCACCACGCGCCGTCGAGCAGCAGGAGGACGCACAGCGCACCCGCGGCCATGCCGGCGAGCAGCGAGCCCCCGAAGCCCTCCCAGGACTTCTTCGGGCTGATCCGCGGGGCCATGGGGTGCTTGCCGGCGACGACCCCGGCCGCGTACCCGCCGACGTCCGACGCGACCACGCAGATCATGAAGGTGAGGACCCGGCCGACGCCGTCCTCGGGCAGCACGAGGAGCGTGCCGAAGGAGACGAAGAAGGGCACGTAGGCGGCGCAGAAGATGCCGGCGCCGACGTCCCGCAGGAAGCCGTCCGCGGCATTGGCGCCGCTCCCCCGCGCGCCGAAGCCCATCCGCCACAGGAGCGAGACCAGGACCGTGACGGCGAAGGCCACCGCGGACCCGCGCAGGCCGAACGGCCACGCCAGCCAGACCATGGCCTGTCCGCCGAGCAGCAGGACCGGCAACGGGACCTTGATCTGCTGGTTGCTGCGCCGGAACGCCCCGGCGAGCTCCCAGGTGCCGACGGCGGTGGCCGCGGCCAGCACGATGATGAACGCCTGCCGCTGCACCAGCAGCGACGCCAGGATGACCGCCCCCAGCGACAGGCCGACGGCGATGGCCGCGACGAGGTTGCGGCCGAGGCGCGCCGAGCGCGGCGGCGGAGCGGACGGCGTGCCCGGCAGCCCCGACCCGGGCAGGTCCGAGGTCACCGGAGGCTTCCCGGCCGCGTCTGGCGTGGGGCCGGGGTCGGCCTCGTGGTCGGTCACGTGGTCGGCCTGATGGTCGGCACTGGACGAGGTGGTCACGGTCCTTCAGAGCTCGAGAAGCTCGGATTCCTTGTGCTTGACCAGCTCGTCGACCTGGTGGACGTACTTGTCGGTGACGCCCTGCAGCTCCTTCTCGGCGCGGGTCACCTCGTCCTCGCCCGCCTCGCCCTCCTTGACGATGCGGTGCAGCTCGTCCATCGCCTTGCGGCGGAGGCTGCGGATGGTGACGCGCGCGTCCTCGCCCTTGCTGCGCGCGACCTTGACCATCTCGCGGCGCCGCTCCTCCGAGAGCTGGGGGATGATGCACCGGATGATCTGGCCGTCGTTGCTCGGGTTCAGGCCCAGGTCCGAGTCCCGGATGGCCTTCTCCATGGCCTTGAGCTGGCTCGCGTCGTACGGCTTGATGACCGCCATCCGCGCCTCGGGGATCGACACCGAGGCGAGCTGGTTCAGCGGGGTGTAGGCGCCGTAGTAGTCCACGACGACCTTCGAGAACATCGCCGGGGTCGCCCGGCCGGTGCGCACGCTGGCCAGGTCGTCCTTGGCCACCTCGACTGCCTTCTCCATCTTCTCCTCGGCGTCGAAGAGGGTTTCGTCGATCACGGCTGCTCCCGGTGCGTTCTGGCGTGTCGTTCTCAGGTCTCGGGCGTACTGACCAGCGTGCCGATCCTCTCACCCGCGACCGCGCGGGCGATGTTGCCCTCGGTCAGCAGGTTGAACACGATGATCGGCATCCGGTTGTCCATGCACAGGCTGAAAGCGGTGGCGTCGGCGACCTTGAGGCCGCGCTCGAGCACCTCGCGGTGGGTGATCTCGTCGAACATCTCTGCCGTCGGGTGGAGCTTCGGGTCCGCGGTGTAGACCCCGTCGACGCCCTTGGCCAGCAGCAGCGCCTCGCAGCCGATCTCGAGCGCGCGCTGCGCCCCGGCCGTGTCGGTGGAGAAGTAGGGCATGCCGACGCCCGCCCCGAAGATCACGACCCGGCCCTTCTCGAGGTGCCGGATGGCCCGCCGGGGGATGTAGGCCTCGGCGACCTGCCCCATCGTGATCGCGGTCTGCACGCGGGTGTCGAGGTGGTGCTCGCGCTCCAGGAAGTCCTGCAGCGCGAGGCAGTTCATCACGGTGGCGAGCATGCCCATGTAGTCGGCGCGGGAGCGGTCCATGCCGCGCTGCTGCAGCTCGCTGCCGCGGAAGAAGTTGCCGCCCCCGATCACGACCGCGATCTGGGCGCCGCTCGCGACGACCTCCGCGATCTGCCGGGAGACGGTCTCCACGACCTTGGGATCGACGCCGAGCCCCCCGCCGCCGAACATCTCGCCGCCGAGCTTCAGCAGCACGCGGCGGTACCCGCGGCGGGTGGTGTTCTCGGCGTCGATCCCGTGGTCGGTCATGCTCAGGCCTGGCCGACCTCGAAGCGCACGAAGTCCTTGACGGTCACGCCGGCCTCGTCCAGCAGCGCCTTCACGGTCTTCTTGGAGTCCAGCACGGAGGCCTGCTCGAGGAGCACGACGTCCTTGTAGAAGCCCGTGATCCGGCCCTCGACGATGCGGTCGAGGATCTTCTCCGGCTTGCCCTCCTCGCGGGCGGTCGCCTCGGCGATCCGCTTCTCGTTCTCCACGACCTCGGCCGGGACCTGGTCGCGGGTGGTGAACTGCGGGCGCGCGGCGGCGATGTGCATCGCGACGTTGCGGGCGGCCTCGGCGTCCTCACCCTCGTAGGCGACGAGCGCGCCGATGGCCGGCGGCAGGTCGTTCGAGCGGCGGTGCAGGTAGACCGCGACCGGGCCGTCGACGTGGATGTAGCGCTTGAGCTCGAGCTTCTCGCCGATCCGGGCGGAGAGCGCCTGGATCGCGTCGGCCACGGTGCCCCCGTCGAGCGGGGCCTTGGCCAGCGCCTCGACGTCCGCCGGCTTCTGCTCGACGGCCACGGCGAGGATCTTGGTGGCGAGGTCGACGAAGTCGTCGCTCTTCGCGACGAAGTCGGTCTCGCAGTTCAGCTCGACCATGGTGCCGCCCTCGGCGACGACCAGGCCGTTGGAGGTGGAGCGCTCGGCGCGCTTACCGACGTCCTTCGCGCCCTTGATGCGGAGGAGCTCGACGGCCTTGTCGAAGTCGCCCTCGGACTCCTCGAGCGCCTTCTTGCAGTCCATCATCCCGGAGCCGGTGAGCTCACGGAGCCGCTTGACGTCGGCGGCGGTGTAGTTCGCCATCTCGGTGTCTTCTCGTCCTTCGCGGTACGGGGGTCGGGGGCCGATCGGCGGCCGGGGCGGGAGGCGCCCCGGCCGCCGTGATCGGGTGGTTCTCAGCCGGCGGTCTGCTGGGTGCCGTTGCTGGTGCTGGCGGGGGCCGAGCCCGCGCCGGCGGCGGCGGTCTCGCCGCCCAGGCTCGCGCCGTCCGACCCGCCGCCGGTCAGGAGCTCCTGCTCCCACTCGGCCAGCGGCTCCTCGGCGCCCTCGGCCTTCTCGCCCTCGCCGCGGGCGCGCGCGGAGCGCGCCATGAGGCCGTCCGCCGCCGCCTTGGCGATCACCTTGGTGAGCAGCGCCGCGGAACGGATCGCGTCGTCGTTGCCCGGGATCGGGAAGTCGACCTCGTCGGGGTCGCAGTTAGTGTCCAGGATGGAGACGACCGGGATGTTGAGCTTCCGGGCCTCGCCGACGGCGATGTGCTCCTTCTTGGTGTCCACGATCCAGACCGCGCTCGGGACCTTCGACATGTCGCGGATGCCGCCGAGGGTCTTCTCGAGCTTGTCCTTCTCGCGGGTGAGCATGAGGATCTCCTTCTTGGTGCGACCCTCGAAGCCCCCCGTCTGCTCCATCGACTCCAGCTCCTTGAGGCGCTGGAGGCGCTTGTGCACGGTCTGGAAGTTGGTGAGCATGCCGCCCAGCCAGCGCTGGTTCACGTACGGCATGTTGACCCGGCCCGCCTCCTCGGCGATGGCCTCCTGGGCCTGCTTCTTCGTGCCGACGAACATGATCGTGCCGCCGTGGGCCACGGTCTCGCGGACGAACTCGTAGGCGCGGTCGATGTACGACAGCGTCTGCTGCAGGTCGATGATGTAGATGCCGTTGCGCTCGGTCAGGATGTAGCGCTTCATCTTCGGGTTCCAGCGCCGGGTCTGGTGCCCGAAGTGCACGCCGCTGTCGAGCAGCTGCTTCATGGTGACGACGGCCATGGCCGGTGTTCACCTCTCGGTCGGGCGCGGGCCGCGGAGGGTGATCACCGATCACACCGGCCGGTCCGCGCATGGCGGTTGTCGCGGGGCCCCCTGCGGGGCTCCGCCCTGGCGCCGCGCCGGCTCCCGGACCCGCACCCGGCCGGTCGGCAGGAGTACAGGACCGCCCGGTCGCCGACCCCACTTCCGCAGGGCACGCGAGCGCGCGAAGTCACCTCGAGCGGTCGAGGTGCGGGATCGAGTGTACGCCCGGCCGCCGATCGGCCTCACCCGGGACGGCCGCCCGCACCCGATCCGTCCCCAGGTTCGGGGGCCTGTGGATCGATCGTCCTCTCGACGGCGGACCCGCGCTGCTCCGGGGCAGGGTGGCCGCATGGAGCGGGCGGGGGCTCGGCGGGTGGTGGGTTCGTGGACGGCGCGGCCCGGCGCGGGTCGGCGGACGGCGACTCGACGGCTGGTGGTGGTCGTGGTCTGCGGACTGCTGCTCGGGGTGGGGGTGGGGGTGGGGGGTGGGGCGGGGCGGACGGCCTTCGCGTCGGCGGCATCTCCGGCCGATTCGGCGACTGCGGGACAGGCGGGCGCGGGGTGGGCGACCACACGGCCGGCAGCCACGGGGTCGGCCGCTACGGAACCGGCCACAGGACCGGCCGGGGAACCGGCGGCCGGGGAACCGACGGCAGAGCTCGCGCCCGGGGTGGAGTACGGGTGGCCGCTCGCGCCGGTGCCGGCGGTGGCGCGGCCGTTCGACCAGCCGCCCTTCCGCTACGGCCGCGGGCACCGCGGTGCCGATCTGGTCGGAGGTGTGGGGCAGGCGGTGCTCGCGGCACGGGACGGGGTCGTCGTGTTCGCCGGGCCCGTGGCGGGGCGCGGGGTGGTGTCGGTGGAGCACGCCGACGGGCTGCGGACGACCTACGAGCCGGTCACCGGCACCGTCGCCGTCGGGGTCCGGGTGGCCCGGGGCGACCCGATCGGCGTGCTCGAGGCCGGGCACGCCGGGTGCCCGGCCGAGGCCTGCCTGCACTGGGGCGTGCGGCGCGGTGTGCGTTCGACGTCGGAGTACATGGACCCGCTGGTGCTGCTACGGCCGCGGCACGTCCGGCTGCTGCCGCTCCCCGACCCGTGGCCGGGGTGAGGGTCGGCGCGCTCAGGCTGGTTCGGTCAGGCGGGTGCGCAGGCGCGTGACCAGGCGGGAGTGCAGCTGGCAGACCCGCGACTCGGTCACGCCGAGCAGGCGGCCGATCTCGGCGAGCGTCCGGTTCTCGAGGTAGTAGAGGCGCACGACCTCGCGGTCCCGCTCCCCCAGTGCGCCCACGGCGAGGGCGAGCTCGCGGACCGTCTCGCCGTGCTCCACGACCTCCAGCGGGTCCGGCGCCGACTCGTCCGCGACCAGCTCCGCGACGGGCACCTGCACGTCGCCGCCGGACTCGAGCGCCTCCACGCTCACGAGCTGCCGGTGCTGGAGCATGCCGCGCAGCTCGCGGAGCCCGACGCCCAGCTCGTTGGCGATCTCCCGGTCGTCCACCGTGCGGCCGAGCCGGGTCTCCAGGCGCTCGCGCGCCCGCTCGGCCTCGCGGCGGCGGGCCCGGGCGGTGCGCGGCACCCAGTCCTGGGCGCGCAGCTCGTCGAGCATCGCGCCGCGGATCCGCTGCGCGGCGAAGCTCTCGAACCGGACCTCACGCTCGGGCTCGAACCGCTCGACGGCCTCGATCAGCCCGGACATCCCGACCTGGACCAGGTCGGCGGCGTCGACGTGGGCCGGCAGGCCGCCGGCCATCTTGCCCGCGACCCCGCGCACGAGCGCCCGGTAGTGGATCACGAGCCGGTCCCGGGCGGCCGGCCCACGGCTCGCGAGGAAGTCCGACCAGAGGGTCGAGGTGATGTCGGCGGCCGCGGGCGCCTCGCTCCCGGGCGTGCCGACGGCAGACGCCGCCGCGGGCGTCTCGCCCACGGCGACGGTGCCCTTCTCGGTGGGCAGGACGGCGTCGGACGTGCCGCGTCGGTCGACGGCCGGGGCGTCGGGACGGGTGGTGCCGTCCGCCGAGCCGCGGTGCCCGATCGGGGGACAGGCTGCGGCGTCGGGCGTGTCGCGCCTGTCCGGCCGCAACGGCGCGACGAGGGCGACGTGCTCGGCGGCCCGGTGCGGCCCGCCGAGGTTCGACTCCGCGCCCCCTGCCACGTCCGGTGACACCCCGAACCCGGCCGGGACCGCCCGCAGTGACACCCTGCGTTCGCCGACCGCGGGCGCGTCCGCGGCGGTCAGGGCCGTGGCCAGGGCTCCTGCCAGGCCGCTGACCTGCCGCGTGACCTGCGCAGACTCCACGTCCGGAGCGTCATGCCCGGGGATGAGCCTGGTCATGGACCACCTTCAGACGGTCGACGGTCACGTGCGTGTAGAGCTGAGTAGTCGACAGCGTAGCGTGACCGAGCAACTCCTGTACGTAACGAAGGTCCGCGCCGCCGTCGAGCAGGTGTGTCGCCGCGGCGTGCCGGAAGCCGTGCGGGCCGATGTCCGGTGCGCCGGGTAGCGCCGCCATCGCGCGGTGCACGATCGTGCGCGCGACGCGGGGGTCCAGTCGCCCTCCGCGGACGCCCAGGAACAACGCGGGCGGCGAGTCCGGACGCGCCAGCGCCGGCCGGCCGAGCGCCCGCCAGCGCCGCAGCGCGTCGGCCGCGGGCACCCCGAACACCACGGTCCGCTCCTTGTCGCCCTTGCCCAGGACGCGCAGGGTGCGGCGCTCGTCGTCGACGTCGTCGACGTCGAGTCCGCAGGCCTCGCCCACACGGATGCCGGTCGCGTACAGGACCTCGAGGAGCGCGAGGTCGCGGAGGGCCTCCGGGTGTTCCTCGGCCGCGCCGGAGGTCGCCGCGTCGAGCACCGCCGCGGCCTGGTCCGCCCGCAGCACCTCGGGCAGCTCACCCCGGGACCTGGGCGAGCTCAGCCGCGCCCCGGGATCGCTCGCGAGCACCCCGTTGCGGGTCGCCCACGCGGTGAAGGTGCGGACCGCCGCCGCCCGCCGGGCGAGCGTGGCCCGGCTCGTCCCCGCGGCGTGCGCCTCACCCAGCCGCCGGCGCAGGTGCGCCAGGTCGAGCGCCGCGAGGGACGGCAGGCCGCGCAGCATCCCGACGAGGTCAGAGCGGTAGGCGCGCACGGTGTGGGCGGACCGGCCCCGTTCCAGCTCGAGGTGCCGGAGGAAGCGGTCCACCACCTCCCCGATCTCCGGCACGAGCGCGCGCTCCGGCGAGTCGGAGCCGGTCTCGCCGGCGCCGCGTCCGGCTGGGGCGGCGCTCCGGTCCGCGCCCCCGCTCTCGCTCGGATCGGCGAGCCCGTCCGCGGCCCCGCGTCCCGTCGGAGCGGCGAGTTCGTTCGCGCACGTGCTCCTGGTCGGGTCGGCGCACCCGCCCTCGGACCTGTCCTCCGGCGGCGTCTCACGATCGGGCGGGGCCATCCGTCGACGGTGCGTGTCGGGCGAGCCAGGGTCAACGACCCACGCCGGTCGCCCCTCCGAGCCGTCCTCGCCTCACTCTCCTGCACACGACCGCACGCCGAGATGAACACCAGCGCTCCCGCGGCGGCCCTGAACAGCACTGGTGCTCATCTCGTCGGGTCCCGGCCCCGGTGCGCCGCGTCGATGATCACCACCTGCGGTACCTGCCGGCCGCCGGCGGCCAGGATGCACCGCACGCGATGATCACAGGCGCACCGCTCGCCTCCGGCCCTCACCCGCCCCCTCCCACCGACCGCTGCCAGCGGCCCTCGTGGAACTCGGCGAGGCCGCGGCGCTCCAGCTCGACGAGCGCGGAGCGGACGGTGTCCTGCTCCAGGCCCGCCTCGACCGCCAGCCAGGCGATGTCGCGGGCGGCGCGCGGGGGCAGGGCGTCGTGCACGCGGGCCTGGGTCTCGTCGAGGACGTCCGTGCGCCGCTGCGGCCGCTCCGGTTCGCGGGCCAGTTCCACCCCCAGCCGCCCGGTCGCCTCGGTGATCTCCTCGGCCCGGGTGACCAGGAGGGCGCCCTGTCGGATCAGCTCGTGGCAGCCCGCGGAAGCCGCCGAGGTCACCGGTCCCGGAACCGCCATGAGCACCGTGCCGAGCTCGCGGGCGTCGGACGCCGTGCGTTGTGCGCCGCTGCGCAGCGCCGCCTCGACGACCACCGTGCCCACCGACAGCGCCGCGATCAGACGGTTCCGCACCAGGAACCGGTGCCGCGCCGGCACCGCGCCCGGCGGGTACTCGGACACCACCAGCCCCTGACGGGCGACGCGATCGATCAGGCCGGCATGGGACGTGGGGTAGGCCCTGTCGAGCCCGCACGCCAGCACCGCGACCGTGGGTCCGCCGCCGGCCAGGGCACCACGGTGCGCGGCGCCGTCGATCCCGATCGCCGCGCCGGACACCACCGTCTGCCCGGCCGCGGCGAGCCCGGCTCCGAGCTCGGCGGCGGTGTGGGTGCCGTAGCCGCTGGCCGCACGGGCGCCGACCATGGCGACCGCCCGGTCCGTGAGATCGGCCAGCGAGCCGTTCCCCCGCACCCACAACCCCAGCGGCGGTGCCAGCTCCTTCTTGTCCGTCAGGCCGAAGCACGCGAACGGCCACTGCGGCCAGTCCGGGTCCTCGGGCACGACCAGCCGCGCGCCGCAGGCGGCGGCCGCCGCGAGGTCGGCATCGACTCTGTCCGCCCCGCGCCGCGCGGAGGTCTCGTCCGCCACGCGCTCGGGGACGTCGCCGCGGCGGATCGCGTCGGCCGCCGCGACCGGGCCGAGCAGGTCGACGAGCATCTTGGTGTGGAGCGCCGGCGGCTCGGCGACCCGCAGCAGGTACGCCCGCGCCCGCAGGACCTCCTCGTCCACCACGGCCGTGCGGGGTGCCATGGCGGTCACGCCGCACCCCGCTCGCGGTAGTACAGCGCGTTGTCCACGGTCTCCCGGTCCGGCGACGTCGCGCCTGCCAGATCGGCGAGCGTCCACGCGACCCGAAGCGCTCTGTCCGCGCCACGTGCGGACAGCTCGCCCGCCCGCATCCGCTCCTCCAACGGCCGGACGACGGCGCGAGGCAGGCCGAAGGTGCGCCGCAGCGCCGGGCCGGGAACCTCGGCGTTGGTCCGCCACCCGTGCGCCGACCATCGCTCCGCCGCGGCCGCCCGGGCGGTAAGCACCCGCGCGCGCACCGTGGCGGTGTCCTCCTCCGCCTCGCCGGCACCGCCGATCTCGGTGACCGGGACCATCCGGGCCCGCAGGTCGACGCGGTCGAGCAGCGGGCCGGACAGCCGCCCCAGGTACCGGCGCCGCACGATCGACGTGCAGATGCAGTCCCGGTCCCGCGCCG
The DNA here is from genome assembly GCF_050948485.1 of Pseudonocardia halophobica. Taxonomy (NCBI): domain Bacteria; kingdom Bacillati; phylum Actinomycetota; class Actinomycetes; order Pseudonocardiales; family Pseudonocardiaceae; genus Pseudonocardia; species Pseudonocardia halophobica. The sequence goes on from NZ_CP192046.1 coordinate 5,738,162, forward strand.
GCGCACACGGACACGGGTTGGCCGCGAGGACCAGCTGGAACCGTGCGGGGTACCGCACGCTCCCGTCCGCCCGGGCCAGCCGGACCTCGCCCTCCTCGAGCGGGGTTCGCAGCGAGTCGAGCACATGGGGCTGGAACTCGGCGCACTCGTCGAGGAACAGGACCCCGCGGTGCGCGAGCGACACGGCGCCGGGCCGGGCCAGCCCGCTCCCGCCGCCGAGCAGCGCCGCCATCGACGAGGAGTGGTGCGGGGCGACGAACGGGGCGACGCGGCTCAGCGGGTCGCCGCCCGCCTCCCCGATCACCGAGCGAACCGACGCCAGTTGCAGCGCCTCGTCCCGGCTCAGTTCCGGCAGCAGCCCGACGATCCGCCGGGCCAGCATGGTCTTGCCGGTGCCGGGCGGGCCGACGAGCAGCAGGTGGTGCCCGCCGGCGGCGGCGACCTCGAGCGCGCGGCGCGCGTCCGGCTGGCCCACGACGTCGGCCAGATCGGGCACCGCGGCGGGCGGCGTGGGCGGTGGGCCCAGCGGCCGGTCCAGCTCGCGCTCCCCTGCGAACCAGCCCACGACCTGGTCGAGTGTGGTGGCCCCGTAGACGTCGACGTCGTCGACCAGGCCGGCCTCCTCGAGCGCGGCGACCGGCACCACCACCCGTCGCAGCCCGGCCGATCGCGCCGCGAGGACGCTCGGCAGCACCCCGCGCACGGGCCGCACCCGGCCGTCGAGGGCGAGCTCCCCGAGCAGCACCGTCGCCCCGAGCCGGTCGGGGTCGACCACACCCGCACCGGCCAGCACGCAGCAGGCGAGGGCCAGGTCGAAGCGGGATCCGGTCTTGCGCAGCGTGGCCGGGGAGAGCGCGAGCAGGATCCGCACGGACGGCCACTCCCGGCCCGAGTTCACGATCGCCGACCGCATCCGGTGCACCGACTCCTGCAGCGCGGTGTCGGCCAGCCCGACGATCTGGACACCGGGGATCCCGCCGCCCACCAGCGCCTCGATCTCGACGGGCACGCCCTCGACGCCGTGCAGCGCCACGGACCAGCCCCGGGCGAGCGCCATCAGAACGCCGCCTCGTAGTGCTCCAGGGTGACCGGCCGGCCGGGGCGCATCAGCACCGCGACGACGTCGAACCGGATCTCGCACCACGCCACGTGGTGCGCCGCGAGCCAGGCCTTGGTGACCCGCCGGATGCGCTGGGCCTTGAGCCCGGTGACGGCCTCGGCGGGCTCGCCGTACCGGGTGCCGGAGCGGGTCTTGATCTCGCAGACCACCAGGCGGGTGCCGTCCCGCTCCCGCTGTGTGGCCACCACGTCGATCTCGCCCTCCCGGCACCGCCAGTTCCGGGACAGCACCACGAGGCCCTTGCGTTCGAGGTACTCGACCGCGACGTCCTCGCCGCGGCGTCCGAGCTCGTCCTTGGCTGCCATGCCGGACACGATCTCCGCCCGCACCGACCCGTGGGGCGGAACGCGCAAAGTGCTCCACAGGAGCCGCGGACGGTGGACAACCGCCGATGCCGACGGCCGGGAGGACCGGAACCGTCGGGGGGAGGTGCTAGGGGACGCCTAGTGGCCGAACTGGTCGCCCTCGGGCAACCGCAGGTCCGGCTTGTCGAGCTCCTCGATGTTGACGTCCTTGAACGTCACCACCCGGACGTTCTTCACGAACCGCGCCGGCCGGTACATGTCCCAGACCCACGCGTCGGACATCCGGACCTCGAAGTAGACCTCGCCGTCCGCGTTGCGGGGTGCGACGTCGACGGAGTTGGCCAGGTAGAAGCGCCGCTCCGTCTCCACGACGTACGAGAACTGGGAGACGATGTCGCGGTACTCCTTGTAGAGCGTGAGCTCCATCTCGGTCTCGTACTTCTCGAGATCCTCGGCGCTCACGACTCCACTCCCCCTGCGACCCTGTCCTCGCCCGCGTCCCCGACGAGGAACGCCTCGTCGTCCGCGGCGAGCTCCGCGTCCTCGATGTCCCCGGTCTCCTCGCCGGACGCCCCATTCTGGACCAACGCCACGCGATCGCCGACGCGGGCCACCGAGGCGACGTTGACGAACGAGAACCGGTGCTCGGGGCACGGGCCGTGCTCGGCGAGGGCGGCGTCGTGCACCGGCGTGCAGTAGCCCTTGTGCTCGGCGAAGCGGTACTGCGGGTACCGCCCGTCCAGCTCGACCATCAGCCGGTCCCTGGTCACCTTGGCCAGCACCGACGCCGCCGCCACGCAGGCCGCCGTGAGGTCGCCCTTGGGCACGGCGAGGGTCGGCCTGCCGAACCCGCGGACGGGGAAGCCGTCCGTGAGGACGTAGCCGGGTGGGTGGCTCAAGCCCGCGACGGCGCGGCGCATGCCCTCGATGTTGGCGACGTGCACGCCGCGCCGGTCCACCTCGGTGGGCGGGATCACGATCACCGAGAAGTCCTCGGCGCGGCGCAGGATCCGGTAGTAGAACTCCTCGCGCACGGTGTGCGTGAGCATCTTGGAGTCGGTCAGGCCCTCGAGCCGCTTGGCGTCGCCGGGGCGCAGCACACACGCCGCGACCACGAGCGGACCGGCGCAGGCCCCGCGGCCGGCCTCGTCGACGCCCGCGACGGGGCCGAGGCCGTGCCGCTGCAGCGTGCTCTGCAGGGTCCACGTGCCGGCGGACGCGCGCACGGTCGCCCGGCCGGGCCTCCACCCCGGGGGCAGGAGCTCGGCGGGACGCTTCCGGCGGGGGCGGCGGGCGGGCCGCTGGACGGGTGCAGCCACCTCAGGTTCGACGTCGGCGGGGCAGGAACTCCTCCTCGGCCGCCAGCAGGGATCTCCTGCGGAGCAGCCAGAACGGCACCACGCCGAGCACCCCCAGGGCGAGCGGCGCGCCGTCCCCGGCGACCCCGAGGGCGGTCGCCTGCGACTGCTGCGGGTTCGTGCTGTCGATGAAGCCGAACCGGCTGACCGGCAGCACCTTCATGCGGGCCTTGCCGATGACGTTGTCGACCGGGATGGGTCCGTGGCCGTCGATGCGGGAGTCCGACGAGTTGTTGCGGCTGTCGCCCATCACCCACAGCTCGCCCTGCGGCACCGTGATCGGGCCGAACGGGATCTGCCGCGCCGGCCCGGCCTCGGGCAGGTAGTAGATGTAGGGCTCCTCGAGCGGCTGGTTGTCGACCATGACCCGGTTGCGGGAGTCGCAGCAGGACACCGTCTGCCCGCCGACGGCGATCACGCGCTTGACGAAGTCCTTCTCGTCCGGCGGCGCGAGGCCGATCAGGGACAGGAACTGCTGGACGACCTCGCCGAACGTGCTGGTGGGCTCGTCGACCGTGAACTCGGTGTTCACCCAGGAGTCCGGCCCGCGGAACACGACGACGTCCCCGGGCTGCGGGTCGCCGAACCGGTAGGTGACCTTGTCGACGAGCACGCGGTCGTTGGTGCAGCCGGTGCAGCCGTGCAGCGTGGTCTCCATCGAGCCCGACGGGATCACGTAGACCTTGGCCAGGAACGCCTGGATGAGGATGGTGAGGACCAGCGCCACACCGACGAGGAGCGGGAGCTCCTTCCAGAAGGTGTTGCGCCGGCGCCGCCCCGAGCGGGGCTTCCTGCCGCCGGGACCGCGCTTCGGCACGTAGTCCGACGCGGGGTGGCTGCCGGACGTGGCGCCCGCGCGGCGGCGGTGCCGGCCGGGGACGCCGTCGGACTCGGCGGCGGAGGGGTCGACCCGGCGTTGGGGCTCGACGGTCGCGTCGGCGGGTGCGGTCTCCTCGGTGACCTCCGCGTCCGCCTCCGCGGGCACGGGCGGCATGCCGACGACGTCCGTGGGGCGGTCGTCGTCGAGGGGGCGCCGGGGTGAGCCGCGGCGGGGGTCCGGCGGGCCGCCGACCGGCCGGAAGCCGGGGCTGCTCTGCGCGGGCGGCGGGCCGGCGGGGCGGAAGGGCCGCTCACCGTTCTGCAGAAGGCCGTTCGACGGGGGCCGCCCGTTCTGCGGAAGGCCGTTCGACGGGGGCCGCCGGCCTCCGTACGGCGCCGGGCCCGGGAACTGCGGGCCCTGCCCGTTCGGCGGCGCCTGCCCGTTCCGGAACCCGTTCGCGTTCTCCGGGGCCTGCGCGGACTCCGGTCCGTACCCGTTCTGCGGGGGGTAGCCGTTCGACGGCACGTACCCGCTCGACGGAGGCTGCCCGTTCCCACCGGGCCCGCGCCCGTCGAACCCGCCCTGCGGCCCGGGGAAGGGCGCGCCGGCGGGCCCGGTGCCGGGGACGTGCCGCGCGGGCACCTCACCGACGGGAGCGCCACCGCCCGACCGGGGGTCGGACGGGTCCGTGGGCCCGTGCCGCCGCGACGGGGCGCGGCGGTCGTCGGGGAGCTCGGGTGACGCCACGTGGTGAGGCTACGTCAGGGCCGCGTCTCGAAGGGGTGACGGGCTCAGGACGCGGTCGGGGTCTCGCGCTTCTCCTTGATCTTGGCGGCCTTGCCGCGCAGGTCACGGAGGTAGTAGAGCTTGGCGCGACGCACGTCACCCCGCGTCGCGACCTCGATCTTCTCGATGTTCGGGGTGTGCACCGGGAAGGTGCGCTCGACGCCCACGCCGAACGACACCTTGCGGACCGTGAAGGTCTCGCGGGCACCGGCGCCCTGACGCCGGATGACGACGCCCTGGAACACCTGGACCCGGGAGCGGTTGCCCTCGATGACCTTCACGTGCACCTTGAGCGTGTCACCCGGCCGGAAGCTGGGGATGTCGGAGCGCAGGATCTGTGCGTCCAGGTCGTCCAGGGTGTTCATCGCGCGGTCCGTCCTCGTCCAATGTTCGTCGTGCAAGCGTGTGTGCCAGGGCTCGGGCAAGGGGCACCAGTCCCCGATGGGAGGCGCCGACACACGTTCGTCGGCCCGTGGCAACCCGTCCATAGTGCCAGACGGGTTCCGGGCGGGTGACACCGGTGGGGCCGGTCAGCCCCGCTCCGCTGCCCCCAGGGTACCGAGCACCGCGCGGTCGGCCGCGTCCAGGGCCCCCTCGGGCAGCGCGGCGAGGAGATCGGGGCGCCGCTCGGCCGTCCGCTCGAGGGCGCGGTCGCGCCGCCAGCGGTCGACGGCGGCGTGGTTGCCGCTGCGCAGCACGGCCGGGACCGGCAGGTCCCGCCACACCTCGGGCCGGGTGTAGGAGGGGCCTTCGAGCAGGCCGTCGGAGAAGGAGTCCTCGGCCGCGGAGCGCGGGTTGCCCAGTACGCCGGGCAGCAGCCGGGCGACGGCCTCGACCATGACCAGCACCGCCACCTCGCCGCCGACCAGCACGTAGTCGCCGATGCTGACCTCGTCGACGGGCATCCGGGCCGCGTAGTGGTCGACCACCCGCTGGTCGATGCCCTCGTAGCGGCCGCAGGCGAAGACCAGCCGCTCCTCCACCGCCCAGGCCCGCGCGGCGGCCTGCGTGAACGGTCGCCCGGCGGGGGTCGGCACGACGAGCCGCGCGGGCCCGTCCGCCAGCACCTCGTCGAGCGCCTCGCCCCACACCTGGGGCTTCATCACCATGCCCGGCCCGCCGCCGTAGGGGGCGTCGTCGACGGCCTGGTGGACGTCGTGCGTCCAGTGCCGCAGGTCGTGCACCCGGACGTCGATCAGGCCCTTCTCGACCGCCCGACCCAGCAGCGCCTCGCGCAGCGGGGCAAGGTAGCCCGGGAAGATGGTCACGACGTCGATCCGCACCGGGCGGATCCTGCCAAAGGGGAGGTGGCGAGGTGCCCACCGGCCTGCCCTCGCTGTGGTCCTCAGGCGGGCAGTGGTCCCTCCTGCTCCCGGTGCTGCTCGCGCTGGTCCTGACCACGGTGATCGGGCTGGAGCGCGAGGCGGGCGCGAAGAGCGCGGGCCTGCGTACGCACACCCTCGTCGGGGTGGGCGCGGCGGTCTTCATGCTGGTGTCGAACTACGGGTTCGGCGACCTGCTCGGCACGGAACACGTCGCGCTCGACCCGTCCCCGATCGGCGCACAGATCGTCTCGGGCATCAGGTTCATCGGGGGCGCACTGATCTTCGTCCGGTAGGACGTCGTCCGCGGCCTGACGGCGGCGGCCACCGTCTGGCTCGCCGCCGGCATCGGCACCGCGTGCGGGGCCGGCCTGCCCGTCCTGGCCGTGGCCGCGACCGCCGGGCACTTCGTGGTCACCCGCGGCCTGTTGCCCCTGGCGCGCGCGACCCAGCGGCACCGCCGCGACCCCCCGGTGCTGCGGCTCCGCTACGCCGACGGCCGCGGCATCCTCCGCACGGTCCTGCAGCCCTGCGCCCGGCGGGGGTGGGCGGTGCAGGAACTCGCGATCGCGCGGGAGAGCGTGAGCGACGACGGCGCCCGGGTCGCCGCCGTCACCCTCCGACTCGCGGGCCGGGGTGATCTCACCGCGCCGGCGAGCGAGCTCGCCGAGGTCGAGGGCGTCCGCTCCGCCCGCCCCGGGCACGAGGACACCTTCGACGAGGAGACTGATCAGCCGCTCGCCTCGCCGCGGCCGAGCCCCTCGACCGCGGAGCGCATGCCGTCGAGCGTGACGCCGCGGGCCGCCAGCAGGTCCCGCGCGCCGCCCTCGGCGTGCAGCAGGCCGAGGAGGACGTGCTCGCTGCCGATCTCCTTGTGCTTGAGCCGCAGCGCCTCGCGCAGCGAGAGCTCGAGCGCCTTCTTCGAGGCGTCGTCGAACGGGATGTGCCCGAACATCCGGCGCTGCTTGCCGGCCCGCGTCCGGTCGAGCGCGCCCGGCCCGAACGTCTCCTCCGCCTGCCGGCGCACCTCGTCCAGGTCGATGCCCAGCAGGGCCAGCTTCTCGGCGTCGGGCGCCGCCTCGGCCCGCGCGCGGTGGGCGATCTCCGCCTCGACGTCCGCCCGCTCCACGCCGGCGCGGCGCAGGAGCGCGGCGGCCGTCGACTCCGGCGTCGCCGGCGCGTCGTACAGCCCGAGGAGCAGGTTCTCGGTCCGGATCTGCGCCTGCCTGCGCTCGCGGGCGTCCTCCTGGGCGTGCACCACCGCGGTGCGGGCCGCCAGCGTGAACCTCTCGAACATCGCGTCTCCCCCTTTAGTACCCGAGCCGCCGGTACTTCTTGTGCACCGCCTGCTTGCTCACCTGCAGCACGCCCGCGATCTGCGCCCAGGACCAGCCCTGGGCCCGCGCGTTGCCCACCTGCAGCTCCTCGAGCGACTCCTGCAGCGCGCGCAGCGCCGCCACCGCCGCCAGGCCGACGTGCGGGTCCTTGCTGGACGCCGCCGCGGCCACCGCCGTCGCATCTGTCATGCCCGTCAACCTACGTTGACGACGTCCGAGCCGTCAACCTTGGTTGACGATGGCGGCACGAGAGAGGCCCCGCCGCGGTGCGACGGGGCCTCTTGGTGCAGATCAGGGGCAGGTCAGGGGGTGTCGAGATCGAGCAGGCCCTCGGGCGGGTCGACGACCACGCGCCCGCCCTCGAGGTCGATCGTCGGGACGATCTCGGTGACGAACGGGACCAGCGCGTCGGGCCGGCCCTCGCGGGCGACGGCCAGCAGGTCGCCGCCCGGGCCGAGGACGACCTCGCGCACGGTCCCGAGCACGGTGCCCTCGGGCAGCTCGGCGCGCAGGCCTTCGAGCTGGTGGACGTGGAACTCCTCCGGGTCCTCCGGCGGCGTCAGCTCGGCCGTCGGCACCAGCAGCTGCGCGCCGCGCAGCTCCTCCGCCTTCGTGCGGTCCGGCGCCTCGCGGAAGCGGACGAGCAGCCGCCCCGAGTGGGGTCGGCTGCTCTCCACGGTCAGCGTCGCGTCCGGGGCGTCCCGCCGCCGGGCTCGCAGCACGGAGCCCGCGGCGAAGCGCTCCTCCGGCGAGTCGGTGCGCACCTCGACGGCCAGCTCGCCGCGCAGGCCGTGCACCTTCGCGACGATCCCGACGAGGACGTCCCCGCCCCCGGGACCGGCCGTGGCCCGAGGGGCCGGCGCGGCCGGTCTCCGGATGCCCGCCGACGCCCGCCGCCGGGCTCCCGCAGGCGTCCTACCGGTCGGTGTCGACGACATCGACCCGCACACCCCGTCCGCCGATGCCCCCCATCACGGTGCGCAGCGCGGTGGCGGTCCGCCCGCCGCGACCGATGACCTTGCCCAGGTCCTCGGGGTGCACCCGGACCTCGAGCGTGCGGCCCCGGCGGTTCGTGACGAGGTCCACCCGGACCTCGTCCGGGTGGTCGACGATGCCCCGGACCAGGTGCTCCAGGGCGTCCGCCAGAACGCTCACGACTCGGTCGACTCCGCCGCCTCGTCAGCCTTGGGGGCCTCGTCGGACTTCTCGGCCTTGGCGGCCTTCTTCTTCGGCGTGGTGGCCTCGGTGGTCGGCTCCTCGCCGGCGGCGGCCAGGGCGGCGTTGAAGCGCGCCAGCTTGTCGACCTTCTCCGGCTGCGGCTTGAGGGTGCCCTCGGAGCCCGGCAGGCCCTTGAACTTCTGCCAGTCGCCGGTGATCTCGAGCAGGTGCTGCACCGGCTCGGTCGGCAGCGCGCCGACGCCCAGCCAGTACTGCGCGCGCTCCGAGTCGATCTCGATCAGGCTCGGCTCGCTCTTCGGGTGGTACTTGCCGATCGTCTCGATGGCGCGCCCGCTACGGCGGGTGCGCGAGTCGGCGACGACGACGCGGTAGTACGGCTGACGGATCTTGCCCAGACGCATCAGCTTGATCTTGACGGCCACGCTTCTCGGTGCTCCTCGCGGATCGTGTGTGCTGCTCGTGAGTCAGCGCAGGACCGCGTGGGGGTACGGCTCGCTCACTCGACTGCTCCCGGCCGCGGCATCGGTAGAGGGCCGGCCACGGACCCGACGCACCATTCTGCCAGACGCCTACAGGGACGCGGGCACCCCTCCGGTCAGCGCGAGCGCCAGCCCGAGCGCCGGCAGCAGGTTGTTGACCTGGTGCGCCACGATGCTCGCCGGCAGCCGCCTGGTGAACACCCGCGCCAACCCGATCGGCAGCGCCACGACCAGCAGCAACGGGGTGCGGGTCAGCTCGAAGTGGGCCATCGCGAACAGCAGCGTGGTGATGGCGAAGGCCACCCACCGGTTCGCCCCGTGCTTGGTGACCGCGCCCCACAGCAGCCCGCGGTAGACGATCTCCTCGCAGAGCGGCGCCACGAACGCGACCAGCACGAACACCCCGAGCGCGACCGGCCAGCCGACCCGGATGCCGTCGAACGCCTGCCCGACGGCCGTGGTCGCGTTGTCCGGCCCGACGACTGCCACGTAGACGAGCGACGCCGGGACGCTCACGACGAGGCCGCCGAGGCCCCACAGCAGGCCGGCGGCGACGTCCCGGGCGGTCCACGTCAGGCCCAGGTCGATCCGCGGGCCGTTGCCGCGGACCCGGGTGATCAGCAGCGCCGTCGCCGCCGCCAGCACCGTCGGCACGGACAGCCCGAGGATCACGGCGGCGACCGACGGCCCCTCGGGATCGGCCAGCAGAGCGGCGATCAGGAACGACGATCCGAGGAAGAGGATCTCGACCAGCACGTACGCCCCGATCCCCCAGCGGTGCGGGGGCGGGTCCTGCGAGGCCGGCGGCTCCGGCACGCCGACCGTGGCCTGCTGCGGCGGGTACGGCGGCGGGTCCTGCGGTGGCGCGGACGGGAACGGGCCGGTCGGCGGCGGCGCGGACGGCGGGTCCGGGATCGGGTCGGGCTGGCCCACGATCACGACGCTACCGGGCGCGGACGCGCAGGGCGCCCCCGCTCCGGCTCCGGGTTCAGTACCGGCGGCCGCGCAGCAGGACGAGCGCCGGGTCGCGCAGGACCGCCGGGTTCCGGCGTGGGTCCTCCCGGTACACGACGAGGTCCGCGGGCGCGCCCGGCTCGAGGCCCGGCCGGCCCAGCCAGCGCCGGGCGGTCCAGGAGGCGGCACCCACGGCGTCGGGGTGACCGGCCTGCCGCAGCGCCTCGATCTCGTCGGCGATCCGGCCGTGCCGGATGCCGCCGCCGGCGTCCGTGCCGGCGAAGACGGGGACGCCGGCGTCGATCGCCCGCCCGACCGTGTCCCGGGCGGTGCGGTGCAGCTCCCGCATGTGCTCGGCGTAGGCGGGGTACTTGCCGGCCTTGTCCGCGATCCCGGGGAACGTGTCGACGTTGATCAGCGTGGGCACCAGCGCGGTCCCGCGTTCCGCCATCTCGGCGATGAGCTCGTCCGTGAGGCCGGTGCCGTGCTCGATGCAGTCGATCCCGGCGCCGATCAGCCCGGGCAGGGCCTCGGTGCCGAAGACGTGCGCGGTCACCCGGGCCCCGGCCGCGTGCGCGGCGTCGACGGCGGCCTTCAGCACGTCGTCCGGCCAGAGCGGGGCCAGGTCGGCGTCGGCGCCCATCCCCCGGTCGATCCAGTCCCCGACGAGCTTCACCCAGCCGTCGCCCGCCGCGGCCTGCTCGGCGACGGCGTCGGGCAGCAGGGCCGGGTCGTCGAGGTCGACCGACAGGCCGGAGATGTACCGCTTGGGCCGGGCCAGGTGCCGGGCCGCCCGGATGATCTCCGGGAGGTCCACGCGGCCGCGCAGCGGCGAGGTGTCCGTGGGCGAGCCGCAGTCGCGCAGCAGCAGCGCGCCCGCGCCGCGCTCGACGACCGCCTGCTCCTCGCACTCCGCCAGGTCGGCGGGCGCGCCGCCGGTCGCGATCCCGACGTGACAGTGGGCGTCGACCAGCCCGGGGAGGATGAACGGCGCGTCGACGGCCTCGGCGCCGGGCAGGGGCTCCGCGCTGACCCGGCCGGCGTCGTCGACGTACAGGTCCGTGCCACCGTCCGGGAGGACGGTGCCGCGCAGGTGCAGCACTACTTGCCCTTCTTGTTCCCGAAGTTCAGCTTCGACGGGTCGAAACCGGGCGGGAGCTGGTCGAGGCCGGGCGGCATCTGCTGCAGGCTCGGCGGCAGCTGCGAGAGGTCGGCGCCGAACGGGTTCGCCCCCGCGGGCTGGCGGTTCGGCCGGCTGCCCTTCTTGGCCTGCTTGGCCTTGCGCTTGTTCTTCGTCTGCTTGCGGGTGGCCGAGCGGCCGCCGCCGAAGCCGAACTGGCCCGCCATCATCTTCATCTGCTTGCGGGCCTCGAAGAAGCGGTTGACCAGGTCGTTCACGTCCGAGACGGTGACGCCCGAGCCGTTCGCGATGCGCAGCCGCCGGGACCCGTTGATGATCTTCGGGTCGTCGCGCTCGGCCGGCGTCATGCCGCGGATGATCGCCTGCAGCTTGTCCAGCTGCCGGTCGTCGACCTGGGCGAGCGCCTCCTTCATCTGCGCGGAGTTGGCGCCCGGGAGCATGTTGAGGATGTTCCCGATCGGGCCCATCTTGCGGATGGCGAGCATCTGCTCGAGGAAGTCCTCCAGGGTGAGCTCGCCCGTGGAGATCTTCTGCGCGGCCTTCTGCGACTGCTCCTCGTCGAAGACCCGCTCGGCCTGCTCGATGAGGGTGAGCAGGTCGCCCATGCCCAGGATCCGGCTGGCCATCCGGTCCGGGTGGAAGACGTCGAAGTCCTCGAGCTTCTCGCCGTTCGACGCGAAGAGGATCGGCTGGCCCGTGACCTCGCGGACGGACAGCGCGGCACCACCGCGGGCGTCGCCGTCGAGCTTGGTGAGAACGACACCGGAGAAACCGACACCGTCCCGGAACGCCTCGGCCGTGGCCACCGCGTCCTGACCGATCATGGCGTCGACGACGAACAGCGTCTCGTCCGGCCGGACCGCGGCCTTGATGTCGCTGGCCTGCTGCATCAGCTCGGCGTCGACACCCAGGCGGCCCGCGGTGTCGACGATGACGACGTCGTACTGCTTCTCGCGCGCGAAGGCCAGACCGCGGCGCGCGACGTCGACGGGGTCGCCGACGCCGTTACCGGGCTCCGGCGCAAAGGTCGGCACCCCGGCGCGCTCGCCGACGATCTGCAGCTGGTTCACCGCGTTGGGCCGCTGGAGGTCACAGGCGACCAGCAGGGGCGTGTGGCCCTGGTCCTTGAGGTGGCGGGCCAGCTTGCCGGCCAGCGTCGTCTTACCGGAACCCTGCAGACCCGCGAGCATGACGACGCTCGGCGGCTCCTTGGCCAGCGCGATCCGGCGGGTCTCGCCGCCGAGGATGCCGATGAGCTCCTCGTTGACGATCTTGACGACCTGCTGCGCCGGGTTCAGCGCCTGCGAGACCTCGGCACCCTTCGCCCGCTCCTTGATCCGGGCGATGAAGGACCGCACCACCGGCAGCGCGACGTCGGCCTCGAGCAGCGCGATGCGGATCTCGCGCGCCGTGGTGTCGATGTCGGCGTCGGACAGCCGGCCCTTGCCGCGCAGGTCGCGCAGCGCTCCGGACAGGCGGTCGCTCAGGGTGTCGAACACCCCAGCGAGTCTACGTGGCCCCGCCCCCGGGACGCAGACCCCTGCTCCCGTCCCCGCACCCCGCGAGTCGGGAGCTCCGGCAGCGCGAGTCGGGAGCTCCGGCAGCGCGAGTCGGGAGCTCCGGCAGCGCGAGTCGGGAGCTCCGGCAGCGCGAGTCGGGAGCTCCGGCAGCGCGAGTCGGCAGGTCCGGGCGACCGAGTGTGCGATTCAGGGAGTCACGGCGAGACCGCGGGCAGCCGTGGGGCGGTCGAGGGAGATCGCGCGTGCCCAGGGCTCGCCCAGGGTGCCCGCGCCGATCCGGGCCGCGACCCCGTCGGCCCGGCCCACGTGACGGGCGAAGGACCGGCTCTGGATCACGCGGCCGCGGTCGGCCTGCCCGCGCAACGCCTCCTCGGGCGCCGCGTCGATCCAGACGAGGTACGCCGCGCGGCCGGTGAGCCGGGCCAGGCCGCGGACCAGGCGCCGGAGCCGCGTCGACGTCGCCGGCAGGTGCACGACGACGACGCGGGCGGACCCCGTCGCGGCCAGCACCGCGGCGACCCGGTGCAGGAAGTGCACCAGCGCCCGGATCCGCGGGTACGGCACCCCGGGCAGGACGCGCGTCAGCAGGTCACGCTGGGTCTCGGAGTCCAGCACCCGCAGCCCGGGCCGCTGCGGCATGCGACGCAGCAGCGTGCTCTTGCCCGCGCCGGGCACACCCGCGACCAGCACCAGCGCGCGGCCCGGCACCGACAGCCGCACCGGTGCCGCGGCACCTCCGGCGAGCCCGGGCCCCGGCGGGAGGGGCAGCGGGCGGGGCGGGGTGTCGCCGGGCACGGTCGCGAGGGTCATGGGCACCCAACGTCCGGTTCCACCGGTTCGTTCCGCCCACCCGGTTCCACACAGCCTGGCCACAGCTACCGGGTCCACGACCTCCCGGAATCGCACATTCGGTCACGTCACAGTGCCGACTCGCGGTGCCGGAAGTCGCGACTCGCGGTGCCGGAGCTCGCGACTCGCGGTGCCGGAAGTCGCGACTCGCGGTGCCGGAGCTCGCGACCCGCGGTGCCGGAAGTCCCGACTCGCGGGGGGCGACAGCGCGACTCGCGGGAACGCGGGGCCTCAGAGGGCGTCGGCGCCTCGTTCTCCCGTGCGGACCCGGACGACGGTGTCGACGGGGGTGACCCACACCTTGCCGTCGCCGATCTTACCGGTGCGGGCGGCGTCGACCAGGGCGTCGACGACCCGGTCGGCCACCGCGTCGTCGACCACCACCTCGACCCGGATCTTCGGTACGAAGTCGACGGCGTACTCCGCGCCCCGGTAGACCTCGGTGTGGCCCTTCTGCCGGCCGAAGCCCTGCACCTCGGTCACCGTCATGCCCAGGACGCCGAGCTTCTCGAGCGCCTCCTTGACGTCGCCGAGCGCGAACGGCTTGACGATCCCCGTCACCAGCTTCATGTCCAGGTCCTCTCCGGTCCCGAGCCGCGGGTGCGCAGCGGGGAGTACTCGTAGGCGCTCTCGGCGTGCTCGGCCTCGTCGATCCCGCCGGTCTCGACGTGTTCCGGCACCCGGAACCCGATGGTCCGCCGCACCAGCCACGCCAGCCCGGCGCTGCCCGCGAAGGCCCACCCCGCCGCGACCAGGATCGCGACCACCTGCGCACCGAGCAGGCCGAACCCGCCGCCGTGGAGCAGCCCGTCGCGCCCGGCCGGGTTGACCGCGTCGGTGGCCACGAACCCCATCCCGGTGTCCATCACGCTCCCCGCCGTCGGCCGGGAGCATGATCCGTACCCCGTGTTTCCCGAATGTTTCGGGATGTTACGACCGCATGAATCGGCTCGGGCTCAGCGTGTCGCGGAGGTTGCGCGCGCCTTCCCCGTCGCGGCGAGGACCGCCTGCTCGATGCGCCGACGGTCCGTGCGGGGCACCTGCCCGTCGGGCCCGGGCCCGGACACCCCGAACGAGTCGACGACCGACGCGCCGAGGGTGGCCACGCGGGCCCACCGGATGTCGAGCCCCGAGTCCTCGAGCGCGGCGGCGACCCGGTGCAGCAGCCCGATCCGGTCCTGCCCCCGCAGCTCGACGACGACGGCGCCGGTCGCCTCGTCGTCGAACCAGAGCACGCGGGGCGGGGCGGTCCGCTCCACCGCCTCGGTGGTCGGGGCGTAGTCGCGTTCCTTGCGGGCCAGCGCCTCGGCGAGCCCGAGGGTGCCGTCGAGGACCCGGCCCAGGTCGTGCCGCACGACGGCCGGGTCGGGCAGCCCGCCGAACCGCGGCGACACGGCGAAGCTCGACACCGCCACCTCGCCCTCGGTCGTGACCGAGGCCGCGTGCACCTCGAGCGAGTGCAGCGCGAGGACCCCGGCCGCGGCGGACAGCGCCCCGGGCCGGTCCGGCGTGCCGATCACGACCGTCGCGAGGTCCTGGTCCGAGATGAGCCGCAGCTGGGGCCTGCCCTCCTTCTCCACGCCCGCGACGACCTCGGCCGCAGCCTGTTCGGCAGTGTCGGCGATCCGGACGGGCCCGGGCGGCGGCTCGCCGATCATCAGCGCGCGGACCCGGCCGCTGAGGTCCCGGATCAACGCCCGCTTCCACGGGCTCCACACACCCGGCCCGGTGGCCAGCGAGTCCGCCTCGGCGAGGGCGTCGAGCAGGTCGAGCAGCAGCGGGTTCCCGCCGAGGGTCTCGACGATCCGGGTGAGCGTGGCCGTGTCGTCGAGGTCGCGGCGGGTGGCGGTGTGCGGCAGGAGCAGGTGGTGGCGGACCATCGCGCCGAGCGTCTCGACGTCCCGCTCGCCGAACCCGAGCCGCCGCCCGATCTGCAGCGCGAGCGACTCCCCCACCTCGGAGTGGTCGCCACCGCGGCCCTTGCCGATGTCGTGCAGCAGCGCCCCGACCAGCAGGAGGTCCGGACGCGAGACGCGGGTGGTCAGCGAGGCGGCCTGCGCGCAGGTCTCGACGAGGTGCCGGTCGACGGTCCACATGTGCGCCCGGTCCCGCGGCGGCAGGTCCCGCACCGCGCCCCACTCGGGGAACAGCCGCCCCCACAGCCCGGTCCGGTCGAGCGCCTCGATCACGTCGACCATGCCCTCGCCCGTGCCGAGCAGGGAGAGCAGCTCGCCGAGGGCGGCCCGCGGCCAGGGTTCGCGCAGCTCGGGAGCGGTCTCGGCCAGCCGGTGCAGGGTCCCGGCGGCGACCGGCAGCCCGGTGCGCGCGGCGGTCGCGGCGACGCGCAGCACGAGGGCGGGATCGCGGTTGGCGGCGGCGTCGCGCGCGAGGGTGACCTCGCCGGCGTGCTCGACGACGCCGGAGTCCAGCGGCCGCCGGACGGGCGCGCGGCGCAGCGCGGAGAGCCCGCGGCGCGGCAGCGCGGCCTTGGCGGCCCGCAGCCCGACCTCGGCGGAGAAGGCGACGGCCCGCGCCGCCCCGGAGATCGCCCGGGCCAGGTCGAAGCGGTCGCCGAGCTCGAGGGTCGAGGCGATCTCGTCGGCGTCCTGGGCGCGCAGCACGTCCCGCGCGCGGCCGGCGATCCGGTGCAGCTCGGTGCGCACGTCGAGCAGCAGCATCCGGGCCTCGGTGACCTCGCCGGAGGGCCGGTCGACCAGCTGCGCGGCGGCGAGGTGGTCGAGGAGCTGGACGTCCCGCAGCCCGCCGTGCCCGGACTTCAGGTCGGGCTCGATGCGGTGGGCGACGTCGCCGACCTTGGCCCACCGGTCCCGGGCGGAGTCGGCGATGTCGTCGAAGCGGTTGCGGATGCCGGCGCGCCACGCCTGCCGGACGGCCTGCTTGACCTTCTCCGACAACGCCGGGTCGCCCGCGATGTGCCGCAGCTCGAGCAGGCCGTAGGCGGCCCGCAGGTCGGTGGCCGCCACCTGGACCGCCTGGCCGGGGGTGCGGACCGAGTGGTCCAGCCCGATGCCGGCGTCCCACAGCGGGTACCAGAGCTGGTCGGCGAGCCGGTCGACGTCCTTGCGCCCGTCGTGCAGCAGCACGAGGTCGAGGTCCGAGTGCGGGGCCAGCTCGCGCCGCCCCAGCGCCCCGACGGCGACCAGCGCCGCGCGGTCCGCGATCCCGATCGCCGCGCACCGCGACGACAGCCAGAAGTCGTGCAGGTCGACCAGCGCGGTCCGCAGCGCGTCCGGGGCGAGCCGCCGCCGGCCGTTCTGGCGGTCCAGCAGCACGGCCTTCGCGCGGACGAGATCCTCCGCCGAACCCGACGCCGGTCCCGCCCCCGACCCAGAACCCGGACCCGATCCCACTGCCGTCACCGACTCGCCCTCGTTACCGCCGGCCCGCGGCCGGCTCCGCTCCACCCCGCCGTGGGCGTCCCCGACCCCGGCACGACCGCCACGGCTGTCACCGCCACGAGTCTCACAGCGCGTCCGGGCCCCGCTCCCCGGTCCGGACCCGCACCACCGTCTCGAGCGGGACGACCCACACCTTCCCGTCACCGATCTTCCCCGTGCGCGACGCCTGCACGACCGCGTCGACGGTCTTCTCGGCCACCGAGTCGTCGACGACGATCTCGATCCGCACCTTGGGCACGAAGTCCATCTGGTAGTCGGCGCCGCGGTAGACCTCGGTGTGCCCCCGCTGCCGGCCGTGGCCGGTCACCTCGCTGACGGTCATCCCCGCCACGTCCAGCCGCTCGAGGCCGGCCCGGACGTCGTCGAGCGCGAAGGGTTTGACGATCGCGGTCACGAGCATCATCACGGTTCTCCGATGGGTGGTGGGTCGGTCGGACCGACGGCACCCGCCCGCCCCGGGAGGGGACGGAACGGGAGGAATCAGACGCCCTCTCGGGACGCCGGAGGCCCGCCGTGCCGAGTGGCACGACGGGCCCCGGCAGATCGGACGGATGCCTTCGGGCGGTCCGTCAGATGGCGTCGGTCCCGCGCTCGCCGGTGCGGACCCGGACGACGGTCTCGACCGGGGCGACCCAGACCTTGCCGTCGCCGATCTTGCCGGTGCGGGCGGCCTCGACGACCGCGTCGACCACCTTGTCCGCGAGGGCGTCGTCCGCGACGACCTCCACCCGGACCTTCGGCACGAAGTCCACGGAGTACTCCGCACCCCGGTAGACCTCGGTGTGGCCCTTCTGCCGGCCGTAGCCCTGGACCTCGGAGACGGTCATCCCGAGGACCCCGATCTGCTCGAGGGCGCCCTTGACGTCCTCCAGCACGAACGGCTTCACGATGGCGGTGATCAGCTTCACGGCTCAGCTCTCCTTGCCTGCGGCGACGTGCGCGGCCGCCTGCGGGGTGGCGGCGTCCGGGCGCGGCGTGCCCGCCGAGACCCCGGCCAGACCGCGGTGGCTGGAGAAGTCGTAGGCGGTCTCGGCGTGCTCGGTCTCGTCGATGCCGGTCGTCTCCTCCTCCGGGCTGAGGCGGATCTTGCCGCCGAAGATCGCCTTCACGATCAGCGCGATGACGAAGGTCAGGATGCCCGAGTAGAGGAGGACCGCGAGGGCGCCGACGATCTGGCGCCACAGCTGGTCGACCCCGCCGCCGTAGAACAGGCCCGCGACGGCCGCCGGGGAGCCCGGGTCGGCGAAGAAGCCGATCAGGATCGTCCCGGCCAGACCACCGACGAGGTGGACGCCGACGACGTCGAGCGAGTCGTCGTAGCCGAAGCGGAACTTCAGGCCGACGGCCAGGGCACACAGGGCCGAGGTGATGGCGCCCACGGCGATCGCGCCCAGCGGCGAGACCGAGGCGCAGGCCGGGGTGATCGCGACCAGACCGGCGACGACACCGGACGCGGCGCCGAGGCTGGTGGCCTTGCCGTCGCGGATCCGCTCGACGAGCAGCCAGGCCAGCATCGCGGCGCAGGTGGCGACGATGGTGTTGACCATGGCGAACGCGGCGGTGCCGTTGGCGCCGAGGGCCGAACCGGCGTTGAAGCCGAACCAGCCGAACCACAGGATGCCGGCGCCGAGCATGACCAGCGTCAGGTTGTGCGGGCGCATGGGCTCACGCGGCCAGCCGCGGCGCTTGCCGACGACGATCGCGAGCGCCAGGGCCGCGATACCGGCGTTGATGTGGACCGCGGTGCCACCGGCGAAGTCGATCGCCTTGAGGGAGTTGGCGATCCAGCCACCGAGGACCGAGCCGTCACTGGAGTCGAACGCGAAGACCCAGTGCGCGACCGGGAAGTAGACGATGGTGGCCCAGATCCCGGCGAAGAGCAGCCAGGCGCCGAACTTCATGCGATCGGCCACCGCACCCGAGATCAGGGCGACGGTGATGATCGCGAACGTGGCCTGGAAGCCGACGAACGCCAGCGCCGGGATCGACCCGGAGAGCACGTACGAGGAGTCGGCCACGTTCGCGGAGTACGACCCCACGAACAGGCCCTTGAGGCCCCAGGCCTCGGTCGGGTTGCCGAGCAGTCCGCCGCCGACGTCGTTCCCGAACGCCATCGAGTAGCCGTAGAGCACCCACAGGACGCCGATGAGGCCCATCGAGGACAGGCTCATCATCATCATGTTGAGGACGCTCTTGCTGCGAACCATGCCGCCGTAGAAGAGCGCGAGCCCAGGCGTCATGAACAGCACCAGCGCGGTACTGGCGAGCATCCACGCGGTATCGCCGCTGTTGAACGCGTCCACGGATCTCCCTCCCGTTTCGGCCGCACCCTCGGTACGGCAGGTGCCGGAATAATCGAAGCGGGATGTTTCCGGGAAGATCGCACTATGTTTCCGGGGGATGAACCCCGTCCCCCGGCGGGTTACATCCAGGTTTCCCCCTCCGGCCGTGGCGGCTCGTGCGCACAACGTGACGGGAAATGTGACCGTTTCGTGCCCTGTGCGCCGGGGACGTCACGACCGGTGACCGCCCCCGGCACGGGCCGGACCGAACGGGAGCTCAGCCCAGCAGGGCGTCGACGAAGGCCTTCGGCTCGAACGGGGCCAGGTCGTCCGGGCCCTCGCCGAGGCCCACGAGCTTCACCGGGACGCCGAGCTCGCGCTGTACGCGGAAGACGATGCCGCCCTTCGCCGTGCCGTCGAGCTTCGTCAGCGCGATGCCGGTGACCTTGACGACCTCGCCGAACACGCGCGCCTGGATCAGCCCGTTCTGCCCGGTCGTGGCGTCGAGGACGAGGATCACCTCGTCGACCTCGGACTGCCGCTCGACGACGCGCTTGACCTTGCCCAGCTCGTCCATCAGGCCGGTCTTGGTGTGCAGCCGGCCGGCCGTGTCGAGGATGACGGCGTCGGCACCGTCGGCGGTGCCGCGCTTGACGGCGTCGAACGCGACGGCCGCCGGGTCGGCCCCCTCGGGACCGCGGACGACGGCGGCACCGGCCCGCTCGCCCCACGTCGCGAGTTGCTCGGCCGCGGCGGCGCGGAAGGTGTCGGCCGCACCCAGGACGACGTGTCGGCCGCTCGCGACGAGTACGCGCGCGAGCTTGCCGGTGGTGGTCGTCTTGCCCGTGCCGTTGACTCCGACGACGAGCAGGACGCCTGGGCGGCCGTCGTGCGGCAGCGCGCGGATCGAGCGGTTCGCCTCCGTCTCGAGGGCCTCGGTGAGGACCTCGCGGAGCAGCTGGCGGGCCTGGTCCGTGGTGCGGACGGCACGGCGGGCCAGCTCGTCGCGCAGGGTCTCGACGAGCTCGGCGGTCATCTCCGGGCCCAGGTCGGCCTGCAGGAGGGTGGCCTCGACGTCCTCCCACGACTCCTCGTCGAGCTCACCGCCGCCGAGCAGGCCGAGCAGGCTCTGGCCGAACGCGGAGCGGGAGCGGGAGAGGTTGCCGCGCAGCCGCTCGAGACGCCCCTCCGCGGGAGCGATCTCCTCGGTGGGCGCGAGTGGGGCGGTCGGTACCGCCGGCGCGGTCGCGGCGGGGGGCGCGGGCGGGGCCTCGGTGGTGGGCTCAGCAGTCGGCGCAGTGGGAGCGGTGGTGCGCTCCGCGGGCGGGGCGGTGGGGGCGGCCGCAGCAGCAGCTGCGGCGGCCGCTCCGGTGGCGGGCGGCGCGGCCGGGGTCCCGGTCCCCGGGGCCTCGGTGGTCGGGGCCTCGGTGGTCGGCGCCTCGGCGGCGGGGGCCTCCGTGCCCGAGGCCTCGGTCGGCGGGGCCTCGGGCGCCGGGGCGGTGGGCGCCGCGGCGGCCGGGATGCCGGCCGGCGGGGTGGCGGTGTCCGGCGGCCGGACGGCGGGGATGCCCTCCGCCGGGGTGCGCGCCTCGGTGGCGGTGCCACCGGTGGGGAGGCCGCGGGGCGGGGTGCGGACGTCGTCGGCGGTGCCGGTCAGCTCGTCACCGGGCCGGCGCTCGGTCGGCGCAGTGGGTGCGGCGGGCGCGGTGGGCGGTGCGGCGGCAGGGGCGGCTCCGTCGGCCGGGGCCTGCTCCTCCGCCGGTGCGGCGGGAGCCGCCTCGGCGGGCGGAGCGGTGTCCGCAGGAACTGTCGGCGCGGTCGGCGCGGCAGGGGCCGCGGTCCCGGTCGCGGTGTCCGGCGCGACGGTCTCGGGTGCCTCCTGCTGCGCCTCGTCCGGAGCGGCCGGGGCGGTCGGAGCCGCGGTCGCGGCGGCCCCGTTCGTGGCCCCCGGGCGCTCGGGCGCTTCCGGTGCCTTCTCGCGTGCCTTCTCGCGTGCCTTCTCCGGTGCCTTCTCCGGTGCCGACGCAGCAGCGGCCGCGGCGGCCCCACCGGCGAGCGCAGCCCCGCCGGCAGCGGCCGCACCACCCCCGCGGCGCGGCTCGGGCTCCCGCTCGCGGGCGGGCGGCACCAGGTCGGGGCCGGGTTCCGTGCGCGGCGGCAGCGTCGGCGTGCCGGTCCCGCCCCCACTGCCGGCGGAGAAGTCGAAGCCCCCGCTGGCCTTGTAGGTGTTGCCCTGCCTGGGCTTCTCCTCGGCGGCCGGGGTCTCGAGCTCCTCGGGCTCGCGCAGGCTGATCCTGCGCCTGCGGCTGATCGTGAGGCCGGCAACCAGGGCGATCAGCACGACCACCGCGACCACGACCACGATGATCCAGAGGGTCTGCGTCGTCACACCCCCAGCCTTGCACGCCCCGCACGACCCCACCGGCCGCGGTCGGCGAACCGCCCGGCGGCGGCGCTCAGGAGGCCGGCCGCAGCCGCTGGGAGATGACGGTCGTGATGCCGTCGCCCCGCATCGAGACGCCGTAGAGGGCGTCGGCGACCTCCATGGTCGGCTTCTGGTGCGTGATGACGATGAGCTGCGAGGTGGCGCGCAGCTCCTCCATCAGCGAGATGAGCCGGCGGAGGTTGGCGTCGTCGAGGGCGGCCTCGATCTCGTCGAGCACGTAGAAGGGCGAGGGGCGGGCCCGGAAGATCGCGACCAGCAGCGCCATCGCGGTGAGCGAGCGCTCCCCGCCGGAGAGCAGCGACAACCGCTTGACCTTCTTGCCCGGCGGGCGCGCCTCCACCTCGATGCCGGTGGTCAGCATGTCCGAGGGGTCGGTGAGCACCAGCCGGCCGTCGCCGCCCGGGAAGAGCGTGGCGAAGACCGTCTCGAACTCCCGCGCGACGTCCTCGTACGCCTGCGTGAAGACCTCGAGGATCTTGTCGTCGACCTCGCGGACCACGGTGAGCAGGTCGCGGCGGGTGTTCTTGAGGTCCTCGAGCTGCGTGGAGAGGAAGGTGTAGCGCTCCTCGAGGGCCGCGAACTCCTCCAGCGCGAGCGGGTTGACCTTGCCGAGCAGCGCCAGGTCCTTCTCGGCGCGCTTGGCCCGACGCTCCTGCGCGGCGCGGTCGTAGGGCATGGCGGGTGGGGCCACGACGTCCTCGCCCCGTTCCTTCGCCGCCTCGTACTCCGCGACCTCGGCCGGCGACGGCGGCACCCCGACCGACGGCCCGTACTCGGCGACCAGGTCGTCGACGGCGATGCCGTGGTCGGCCAGCGCCTTCTCGGTGAGCTGCTCGAGCCGCAGCCGGGACTGCGCGCGGGCCACCTCGTCCCGGTGCACGGCGTCGACCAGCTTGTCGAGCAGCGCGGACAGCCGCCCGGTGGTGGCCCGGGCCTCGGTCAGCGCGGCCTCCCGCTCGGCGCGGGCGGCGGCGACCTCGTCCCGCTCGGCCGCCGCGGAGCCCAGGGACACCTCGATCCGCTCCAGCGCCCGGGCGCCGGCCCCGACCACCAGGTCGGCGACGGCGGCGCTGCGCTCCCGCTCGCGCCGCGCGGCCTCCGCGCGGGCCCGGGCCTGCCGCTCCGACGACGCCTGCCGCCGCAGCGAGTCCGCCCTGCCGGCGATCGCGCGGGCGCGCTCCTCGGCGGTGCGCAGTGCGAGCCGGCACTCCACCTCCTCGGACCGGGCCTCGGCCAGCTTCTCCGCGGCGGTGTCCCGGACCTCGGTGTCCGGCTCGTCGTCGACCGGCTCGCCCTCCGCGACCAGGAGCTGCTGTTCGGCCGCCTCCAGCGCCAGCAACGACTCCGACCGCCGGGCCTCCACCGCGTCCCGCCGCTGGCGCAGCCGCTGCGCCTCCTGCTCCGCGGACCGGACGACCTGCTCCAGCCGGCCGAGCTGGCTGCCCGCCGCCGCGCGCCGCTGCTCGGCGGCCTGGCGCTCGGCCGTGGCCGCCTCGACGTCCGCCTTCCGCGCGGCCTCCTCCGCCCGCGCGCCGTCGAGGGCGGGACGCAGCCGGGCCAGCTCGGCGTCGTTCGTGTCCCGGGCCGCGACGGCCTCGTCGACCGCGGCCTGCACCTCCAGCGCGCTCGAGCCGCCGCCCGACCCGCCGCGAGCGCGGAAGGCCTCCAGCACATCACCCTCGGACGTGACGGCGACGAGCCCCGCCTCCGCCACGGTCCGTGCCTCGTCGAGGGAGTCGACCACGACGACGCGGTCCAGCAGGGACGCGACGGCGGGCGCCAGCTGCGCCGGAGCGCGCACGACGTCCGCGGCCCACCGCCCGGCCGGCGCGGCCCCGGCGGCGGGAGCACGGAGATCGACGAGCCCGGCCCCGGGAGCCGCACCGTCCCCGGCCACCAACAGCGTGGCCGACCCGTGGTCACCCGACCGCAGCTCGCGGAGCGCGTCGACCGCCGCGCCCGCGGACTCCACCGCGACCCCCTCGGCCAGCTCGCCGAGCACGGCCGCGACCGCGGTCCGGGCCGCCGGCTCGACCTCCAGCAGCTCGGCGACGGCCCCGACGACCCCCGCCCGCTCGCCGGACAGCAGCGCTTCGCTGCCGTCCTTGCGCGCGAGCCCGACCGACAGCGCGTCGACCCGCGCCCGCCAGTGCGCCCGCTGCTGTTCCAGCTCCCGCTCCTGCGCGACGAGCTCGCGGACCCGGGCCGCCGCGGACTCCTGCGCCTCGGCGGCGGACTCCACGAGCGCGGCCAGCTCGCCCGAGTCGGCCTCATCGAGGACACCGAGCTGTTCCCGCGCGGCCTCCAGCTCCTCGGCCGCGGTGACGATCCGGGCCTCGGCCTCGCCGAGCGCCTCGGACAGCCGCTCGATCTCCTCGGCGGTGGCGGCCGCGCCGCTGCGCAGCGCCTCGGCCTTGCCCGCGAGCGTCGCGAGGCCCGCCTTGCGATCGGCGATCGCCCGGACCGCAGCCATGTGCGCGCGCTCGGCGGCCTGCAGGGTGCGCTCGTGCTCGGCGCGCTCCTCGAGCACCTCGGCGAGCCGCTGCCGGGCCTCGACGACGGCCGCGACCAGCTCCTCCTCCTGCTCGGCGACGAGGTCGGCCTCGGCCTCCAGCTCGTCCGGGTCCCGCCCCGGCGTGCGCCCGGACTCCGCGGAGGCCAGGTGCCGGGCGCGCTCCTCGGCCAGCCGCACGGTGCCACGCAGCCGCTCGGCCAGCGACGACAGCGAGTACCAGGTGTCCTGCGCGCGCTGCAGCCGCGGCGCGTCGGCGGCCAGGGCCTCCTCCAGCTCGCCCTGCCGCGCGCGGGCCACGTCGAGCTGCTCGGACACCTCGGCCCGGCGCTCGCGGGCCTGCCGCTCGTCCGCCTCCTCGCGGGCCAGCGCGTCCCGCAGGGTGACGATGTCGTCCGCGGCGAGCCGGATCCGCGCGTCCCGCAGCTCGGCCTGCACCTGCTGCGCCTTGCGCGCGATCTCCGCCTGCCGGCCCAGCGGCTTGAGCTGGCGGCGCAGCTCCGCGGTGAGGTCCGTGAGCCGCGTGAGGTTGGCCTGCATCGCGTCGAGCTTGCGGAGCGCCTTCTCCTTGCGCTTGCGGTGCTTGAGGACGCCCGCGGCCTCCTCGATGTAGGCGCGCCGCTCCTCCGGCTTGGACCGCAGGATCGCGTCGAGCTGGCCCTGCCCCACCACGACGTGCATCTCCCGGCCGATGCCGGAGTCGGAGAGCAGCTCCTGGATGTCGAGCAGCCGGCAGGAGCTGCCGTTGATCTCGTACTCGCCGGCCCCGTCCCGGAACATCCGGCGGGTGATCGAGACCTCGGAGTACTCGATCGGCAGGGCGCCGTCGGAGTTGTCGATGGTGAGCGTGACCTCGGCGCGCCCGAGCGGCTGCCGGCCGGACGTGCCGGCGAAGATCACGTCCTCCATCTTCCCGCCGCGCAGCGCCTTGGCCCCCTGCTCGCCGAGCACCCAGGAGATCGCGTCGACGACGTTGGACTTGCCCGAGCCGTTGGGCCCCACCACGCACGTGATCCCCGGTTCCAGGCGCAGCGTCGTGGCCGAGGCGAAGGACTTGAAGCCCTTCAGCGTCAGGCTCTTGAGGTGCACGGCGGCGGTCTCCGGGGTGTCTCGGGGGTGAGCGGAGCGTACCGGCCTGCACAGACGGTCCCGGGGCCCGCGCGGGCACGGGCCCCGGGACTGGTCAGGAGGTGGTCGCGGCGTTGACCAGCCAGCGCACGCCGAACCGGTCGGTCACCATGCCGAACAGGTCGCCCCACATCTGCTTCTCGAAGGGCACCTCGACCACCCCGCCCTCGGCGAGGCCGGTGAACCAGCCCTCGAGCGTGGCCTCCTCGTCCCCGGAGAGGCTGACCGAGACCGCGGTGCGGCCGGCGGCACGCTCGGGATCGCCGTCCGAGGCCATGAGGACGAACCCGTCCGGCGTGGTGAGCTGCGCGTGCATGACGCCCTCCGGCGGCGGGACGGGCCCCTCGGCCCCCATGTCCCCGAAGGTGCTGATCTCCAGGTCGCCGCCGAGGACGGAGCGGTAGAACTCCATCGCGGCGCGGGCCTCGGTGTCGAAGTGCAGGTACGGGTTCAGCCGGACGGTCATGCAGGGCTCCCCTCGTCGTGGTGTGCGTCGCACGGTAGACCCGGGGGCCGACAGAACCTCAGGCCTCGACGAACCCGTCGAACCCGCCCTTCGGGTCGCCCCACTGCTCGACGACCTCCTCGACCCACCCCGGCGTCTCCCCGCCGCGCAGCAGGCCGAGCAGCCGCTCGCACCGCTCCCGGTCACCCTCCGCGACCACGGCGACCCGGCCGTCGTCGAGGTTGCGGGCCTGCCCGACGAGCCCCAGCTCCAGCGCCCGCGACCGCGTCCACCAGCGGAAACCCACGCCCTGCACGCGGCCCCGCACCCACGCGGTGAGCCGAACGGTCGAATCGTCGTTGCTGCTCATCGCCTTGCTACGTTACCGGGCCGTGACCGGTCCGGTGCCCCGCACGCGGGCGCTCCCCCTCCTGGCCGGGCTCGCCCTCGGGGCGCTGCTCGCGGCCCTCGGCGTCACGGCCCTCGTGCCCGACGCCTGGTCCGTCGCGCTCGCCGGGGCCGCCTCCCCCGGTCCGACCACCGCGGCCACCAGCGGACCGGCCCCGCCGACCACGACCACGTGGCTCCCGGTCGCGGCGCCGGCGTCGACCACCACGACGGCGCCGCCGACCACGACCCCCGCGCCGACCACCACCACGACCCCGCGGCCGACGCCGACCACCACCCGGCCCGCGTCGACCACCGCGCCGCGCCCCGTCGCCGCCGGGCCGGTCGCCGAGGTCGTCGCGCTGACCAACCGGGCCCGCGCCGCCGCCGGCTGCGGCGCCCTCACCACCGACGCCCGGATCACCCGTGCCGCCCAGGGACACAGCGACGACATGGCGGCCCAGGACTACTTCGACCACGACAGCCCCGACGGCCGCGGCTTCGCGGACCGCATCGCCGCCGCCGGCTACCCCTCCCCCGGCGCCGAGAACATCGCGATGGGTCAGCGCACCCCGGCCGCCGTGGTCGAGGCCTGGCTGAACTCACCCGGTCACCGCCGCAACATCGAGGACTGCTCGCTCACGACCATCGGTGTCGGGCTCGCGACCGACGGGTACTACTGGACGCAGGACTTCGGCCGCTGACCCACGTACGCTCCGGTGCGGAGTCGCAGGTGGGGAGGTGTCCGTATTGTCCGTCGTGGACAACGCGGTGTACGTCGAGGGCCATCGGGCCGAGGAGCCCGACTCTCTCGACCGGACGGTCGAGACCCTCCGGCGCTGCGGCGACGGCAAGGAGACCTTCTGCTGGATCGGGCTGCTGCGCCCGGGGCCGGACGACATCAAGGCGATCGAGGACGAGTTCGGGCTGCACGAGCTCGCCGTCGAGGACACCCTGCACGGCCACCAGCGCCCCAAGCTCGAGCGCTACGGCCACACCGAGTTCGCCGTGCTCCGCCCGGCGCGGTACGTCGACGATCGGGAGGAGGTCGAGCTCGGCGAGATCCACCTGTTCCTCGGCCCGGACTTCGTGGTCACCGTGCGACACGCCGAGGAGCCCGACCTCGCCGCCGTGCGGCAGCGCCTCGAGCACGACCCGGAGCTGATGGCGCACGGGCCGTTCGCGGTGTTCTACGCCGTGCTCGACAAGGTCGTCGACGACTACGGCCCGGTGCTCGACGGCCTGCAGGACGACGTCGACCAGATCGAGAGCCAGGTCTGGAGCGGCGATCCCGCGGTGTCGCGGCGCATCTACCAGCTCTCCCGCGAGGTCCTCGAGTTCCAGCGCGCGGTCGACCCGCTCGCCGAGATCTTCGAGGAGCTGCGCACCCGCTTCGGCAAGCAGAGCACCACGCCGGACCTCGAGCTGCGCCGGCTCGTGCGCGACGTCCAGGACCACGCCACCCGCGTCCGCGAGCGCACACAGGGCCTGCGCGACATGCTCGCGAACATCCTCACGGTCAACTCCACGCTCGTCGCCCAGCGGCAGAACGAGGAGATGACCCGGTTGACCGAGGCCGGGTACGTGCAGAACGAGCAGATGAAGAAGGTGTCGTCCTGGGCGGCGATCGCCTTCGCCCCGAGCCTCGTCGCCGGCGTCTACGGGATGAACTTCGCGCACATGCCGGAGCTGGAGTGGCAATTCGGCTATCCGTTCGCCATCGGGTTGATGGTGTTGCTCGGCCTCCTGCTCTACCTCGGCTTCAAGCGCCGCGGCTGGCTCTAGACCGGATGCGATCTTCCCCAGGTCAGGGGCACTTTCTCTCTGCTCCGGGGACGAAACGTCCCGGGTGCTCGCAGCGAGTAGTGGACTAAGCGCGCGGAGGCGGCCACGCGCCGAGGCGGTTGTCGTCGTCGGGGGGACCGATGTGGGACGAACGGTGGCTCGCGCACGCACTTCTGGAGTTCACGGACACGCTCGGCGGCCGGTTGACGAGGACGAGTTCGCCCGGCGGCTGTCCCGTCGCTCCGGTGAACTGGCCGGCGTCGGCTGCGGCGGCGTGGCGCTCGCGGCGGCCGAGGGCGAGCTGTGGCTCGCCGATCCGGCGCCGCGCGCAGGGTTCCTGCGAGATCCGGGTCGTGGCGGTCGACGCCGGCACGGTCGAGCTCGTCGCGGTCGTGCCCGGCGGGCAGGTCCGCACCCGCTGCTCCGGCGCCTGCACGGGCATGCGCACCACGACCTCCGACGGCACCTCCTCGGTCCGGTTCACCGCAGGCGCCGGCGCCGAGGTCGCCGTGAACGACCTGGCGCTCGACGTCCGAGAGGCGAGCGCAGGCCGCGGCCGTCCTGCGACTGACCGCGGGGTGACCGGATCTCAGCGGTAGCAGTAGCTGTCCGACGAGGCGTCCCCGCCCTGCAGCCGGACCTGGTGCACCCGCAGGCCCCGGAACTCGTCGCCGCGGGGGAAGAAGCGCTGGTCGAGGGTCATCCCGCCGTCGGGCCCGACGTCCGCCTTCGCCATCCACGCGCCCACGCCGTCGGGGTAGAACTGGTCGTCCCAGGCGCCGTAGAGGGAGTTCGTGAAGTAGACGCGGCGGCCGTCCCGGCTGACCTCGACCATCTGCGGGCCGCCGGACAGCGGCAGGTCGGGGGCCGCCGGGTGCGGAACGCGGCCGACGATCCCGCCGAGCCGGACCGAGCCCACCTCGCGCGGGTCGGCCGGGTCGCCGACGTCGAACTGCTTGAGCTCGCCGGTGCCCCAGCAGGAGACGTAGAGGAACCGGTCGTCGACCGAGAGGTCGATGTCGGTGATCAGCGGCGGCACCGCGGAGAACGGCTTCAGGGCGGGCGGGAGCAGGTCGGGATCGGCGGGCTCGGCCGGGACCGTGATCACCTTCTCGACCCGCCACTCGTCGCCGTCGAGGAACCACCGCCAGATCGACCCCGACAGGTCCTCGGTCGAGATCACGACGCCCACGAAACCCCAGGTCGCCTCGGGATCGTGGCTGGGCCGCACCTCGAGCGCCATCTGGTGCTGCGCGCCCAGGTCGAGGCGCTGGAGGTGGCGGCCCTCGGCCAGGTCCCAGACGTGGATGGCGTGCCCGTACTCGTTGCCGAGCAGGAGCTCGGGCACCACGCCGTCCTCGATCATCGACGGGTGGCCCCACTCGCTGGAGATCAGGACGTTGCGGTTCAGGTGCCACCAGGCGTCGTAGGCCAGCTCCTGCGGGCCGCGGTCCGTCTCCCACGCCCGGACCACCTCGAACGTCGTGTGGTCGAGCAGCGCGATCCCGCCGGGCCCGTCGTCGTTCCCCTGCGGTCCGCCGATGCAGGTGAGGAACACGCCGTCGGGCCCGCAGTGCATGGTGTGCGGCCGCGAGTACCCGGCCGCCTCGGACAGGTCCTTGGCCGTGACCGTGCGGACCACCCGCGGGGCGCGCGGGTCGGGCACGGTGTCGAGGACGTGGATGTTCGACGACCGCAGGCCCGGGACCAGCAGGAACCGTCGCGCGAGGCCGTTCGTGTCGTGGCCGGCGTGGGCGAGGGCGGAGGAGCAGGCGTTCCAGCCGAAGTGGTGCAGCTCGTCGCCGGTGCCGGGCATGTCCGTCCAGCCGACGACCCGACCGTAGGTCTCGGCGTCCGGGTCGACGTCGACCACGGCCATCGCGTCCGGCCGTTCGGCGGTGCGGTCGAACGCGGCGACGTACGCCAGTCGCTCGGGCGGTGCGGCCGCGGCCTCGGCGGCGGAGCGGTAGAACGTCGGGTCGGTGACCGGCTGCGACATGGGACGACCTCCTCGTTACCCGGAGAAATCGTCCACACTTCGCCGCACCCGGGGCCCGGTCAAGGGCTCGTCCGGGATCAGCGGACGGCGCGAGGGCGCGGCTGGCAGCGCGGGCAGGAGAAGGAGCTGCGGTTCATGAACGCCTCGCGGCGGATCGGGGTGCCGCAGCGGCGGCACGGCTCGTCCGTGCGGCCGTAGACCGCCAGCGAGCGATCGAAGTAGCCCGAGGCGCCGTTCACGTTGACGTACAAGGCGTCGAACGACGTGCCGCCCTGGTCGAGGGCCTCCGCCATCACCTCGGAGGCGGCTTCGAGCACCGCCATGCCCTGCTTGCGCGTGAGCTTCTCGGTCGGCCGCGCACCGTGCAGCCGCGCGCGCCAGAGCGCCTCGTCGGCGTAGATGTTGCCGATCCCGGACACCACGGTCTGGTCGAGCAACGCCCGCTTGATCTCGGTGCGGCGGCGGCGCATGCCGGCCACCGCGTCGTCGAGCGAGAACAGCGGGTCCATCGGATCCCGCCCGATGTGCGCGACGGGCTCGGGCAGCAGCCCGCCGCCCGCCCCCTCGGTGAGCGGGTGGACCGACAGCCCGCCGAAGGTCCGCTGGTCGACGAACCGCAGCTCGGGGCCCTCGTCGTCGAACCGCAGACGGATCCGGAGGTGCTTCTCGTCCGGCCGGTCCGGGGTGGCGACGAGCATCTGGCCGCTCATGCCCAGGTGGGCGAGGATCGCGTCGTCCCCCGGCCCGGCGCTGTCCAGCTCGAGCCAGAGGTACTTGCCGCGGCGGCGGGCCGCGCTGATCGTGCGCCCCTTCAGCCTGGCGGCGAAGTCCTCGCCGCCGGTGACGTGCCGGCGCACCGCGCGCGGGTGCGCGACGGTGACCTCGGCGATGGTGCGGTCGAGGACGTGATCGGCGAGACCGCGCCGGACCACCTCGACCTCGGGAAGCTCGGGCACGTCAGCTCCGGGCGGTCAACTCTGGGCCGTCAACTCTGGGCCCGGGCCGACTTCTGCGTCTCGTCCGTGATGGTGCGCCAGGCGAGCGCGGCGGCCTTCTGCTCGGCCTCCTTCTTGGTGCGCCCGTCCCCCGAACCCAGCTCGCGCCCCCCGACGACCGCGGTCGCCGTGAAGGTCTTGAGGTGGTCGGGGCCCTCCTCGGCGATCCGGTACTCCGGCACGCCGAGCCCCTCCGAGGCCGTGAGCTCCTGGAGGCTGGTCTTCCAGTCCAGGCCGGCCCCGAGCAGCGGGGCGCCCTGCAGCAGGTCGCCGAACAGCCGGTGCACCAGCGACCGGGCCGTCTCCAGCCCGTGGTCGAGGTAGACCGCGCCGATCAGGGCCTCGGTGGCGTCGGCCAGGATGCTCGCCTTGTCCCGGCCGCCGGTGAGTTCCTCACCACGGCCGAGATAGATGTAGGCGCCCAGCCCGTACTCGGACAACGTCGCCGCCACGCCCGCGAGCGCGTGCATGTTGACCACGCTCGCCCGCAGCTTGGCGAGCTGCCCCTCGGGCAGCTCCGGGTGGTCCCGGTAGAGCCGCTCGGTGACGATGATGCCGAGCACCGAGTCGCCCAGGAACTCCAGCCGCTCGTTGGTCGGCAGGCCACCGTGCTCGTAGGCGTACGAGCGGTGCGTGAGGGCGAGGGTGAGCAACTCGGCGCCGATCTCGACGCCGAGTGCCTCCAGCAGCGGGGTGCGGTCCTCGCGGGGCCCCGTGACGCTCTTGTCGCCCACCGGCAAATCAGGCCGGACGGACGACCTGACGACCGTCGTACTGCCCGCAGACGGGGCAGGCGACGTGCGGCGGCTTCAGCTCGCCACAGGCGCGGTTGTTGCAGGCGACGAGGGTCGGCGCGGTGGCCTTCCACTGCGCCCGACGAGAGCGCGTGTTGGACCGCGACATCCGGCGCTTGGGTACGGCCACGGCAGATCTCCTACGGTTGTGCTCGAGAGGTCTTACGACATCGAAACGTCTTCAATCGGAAGGCAGGCGCTCACGCAGAGCGGCCCACCGGGGATCCAGTGTCTCATGCCGGTGGTCGGGCCCGAGATCGGCCCGTCGTCCGCCGCACTCGGGGCACAGACCTGGGCAGTCGTCCCGGCACAGCGGAGCGAGCGGGAGCTCGAGGACGATCGCGTCCCGCACCGTCTGCTCGAGGTCCACGTGCTCGTCGACGACCCGCGGGATCTCGTCCTCGTCGGTCGTCTCCTCGGTGACGCTGTCCGGGTAGGCGAACAGCTCCTCGATGCGCACCTCGAGGTCCTCGTCCAGCTCGTCGAGACACCGGGAGCACTCGCCCGCCAGCTGCGCGGAAGCGGTCCCCGACACGTAGACGCCCTCGCTCACCGACTCCAGGCGCAGGTCCAGCTCGACGGGGCTGCCCGGCGGCACGGCGAGGACGCCGACCAGGCCGATCGCCTCGTCGGCACGCTCCGCGCCCGGTCCGGGGACGGACCGGGTGACGGTGCGCATGATGCCCGGACGACGGCCCATCTCACGGGTGGAGAACACCCAGGGGCTGGTCTCGGGGCGGGGTTCGGGGGCGCGGTTCGTGCTCATGACTCGCGCGAGGATACGCGCAGTCCACGACCCGCAGTCCACGACCCGCAGTCCACGACCCGCCGTCCACACCAGCCGCACCCCCACCCCCGCGAGTCGGC
Organism: Pseudonocardia halophobica; assembly: GCF_050948485.1. Taxonomy (NCBI): domain Bacteria; kingdom Bacillati; phylum Actinomycetota; class Actinomycetes; order Pseudonocardiales; family Pseudonocardiaceae; genus Pseudonocardia; species Pseudonocardia halophobica. The sequence continues at coordinate 5,770,391 of NZ_CP192046.1, forward strand.
AGATCCGGCACCGCGAGTCGGCAGTTCCGGCACCGCGAGTCGGCAGATCCGGTAGCGCGAGTCGGCAGATCCGGCACCGCGAGTCGGCAGATCCGGTAGCGCGAGTCGGCAGATCCGGCACCGCGAGTCGGCAGATCCGGTAGCGCGAGTCGGCAGTTCCGGGTCACCGGAGCGGCGATCCGGGGAGACGGACGCCGCCCTCCGCTCAGCGGCGCACGTGCGCCGGGAAGGCCTCGGCGACGGCGGCGGCGAGCTCCAGGAAGGCGTCCCGCGTGGCCGGGCGCAGCCGGCCCTGGTCGATCCGCCCGCCCGTCGCGAGGTGGGGGTCGTGCGGCACCTCCACCACGGCGCGGCAGCGGCCGCCGAAGTGCTCCCGCAGCGCCGGGGCGTCGATCTCACGGCCCGCACGCCCGACCAGCACCACGACCGCGTCGGCGACGAGCCCCTCGTGCCCGTGCGCGACGAGCCAGTCGAGGGTCTTGCTGGCCCGGCCGGCCCCGTCGACCGTCGGCGCGCCGACGACGACGAGCGAGTCGGCCACGTCGAGCGTCCCGGACATCGCCGAGTGGACCATGCCGGTCCCGGAGTCGGTGATCATCACGCTGAAGTACCGGGCGAGCGCCTCGTCGACCCGCAGGTACTCGTCCCGGGTGAACGCCTCCCCCGCCGCGGGGTCCTGCTCGGAGGCGAGGACCTGCAGCCGGCCGGCGAGGCTCGTGTAGCGCGAGACGGCGGTCCAGGAGTCGACGGCGCCGAGGTCGTCGAGCAGGTCGCGGACTGTCCGGTCGCTGTGCCCGGTCAGCCGGTCGGCGAGCGTGCCGGCGTCGGGGTTGGCGTCGAGCGCGAGGATGCGGTCGCCGCGGTACTCGGCGAGCGCGAGGCCGAGGCACGCGGTCACGGTCGTCTTGCCGACGCCGCCCTTCAGCGAGGTCACCGCGACCCGGTGCGTCCCGGCGAGGTGGCTGCGCACCCGCGCCAGTCGGTCCTGGGCGGCGAGCTGCGCCGCACTGGGGCCGGGGTCGATCCGGCCGAGCGTCGCGGTGTGCAGGATCTTGCGCCAGCCGCGGTCGGGCACCGGGCCGCGCGCCCGGACCAGCGAGTCCGGGTCGAACGACCGCAGGTGCGCCGGTCCGGCGGCGCGCCGCGGCTCCGCACCGACCGCGGGCAGCCCGGAGGGATCGGTGAACCATGCCCCGGCCTCGCCGCCCTGCCGCTGCGGGTAGGCCATGCGGGGCGGCTCGCGCCCGTCGTCGGCCGCCCTGTCGTCCGCCACCGTCGTCTCCCTCTCACCGGACCCCGTCGGCTCGCCGTGCAGGCGGTGGCCGTACCGCTCCCACCAGGTCGCCGGATCCGGCTCGTCGTGGCGGGCCATGCGCGCAGAGTAGTCCGTTCGGCACAGCGTGTTGAGACGATTGACCGGATAGTGATCTACTGTGCGCCGACTTCGCCCGCCGCCGACCATGATCGTCGGTCCAGTGCGATGAGGGTCTCTGATACCGCCGCCGATGCACGCGAAGGCCGATCACGAGGCCTGCGGCCGGTCGCCGCGGCCATGATCGTCGACTCGGTGCAGCGATGGTCGTCGACTCCGCCGTCAGCGCCCGCAACTGGCGATCACGCCCCCGCGGGCCGGCCAGCGCGAGAAGCGAGCTGATCATGATCGTCGGCTCGGTATAGCCACGGCGGCAGCCGCCGCCTTGAGTGCACGCGATCGTCGATCACGACACCGCCAGTAGCGCTGGGCTGGTCGGCCATGATCGTTGACGTGGTGCAGCAGGGGTCGTCGGGCCTGCCCCAGTGCACGGAACTGGCGATCACGTGCCGCAACGCGCCCACCCTTCAACATGATCGTCGGTTCGGTGCAGTCGCGGTCCTCGACGCCGCCGTAAGTACACGCGGTCGCCGATCACGACGCCGCGAGGAGTGCTCCGACCTCCCGCGCGATCCGGTCCGGCTCGTGCAGCACGGTCCACGAGGCGAACCGAACCACCCGCCAGCCAGCGCGGGCGAGGAACGCCTCTCGTTCCAGATCCCGCCGCGCGTGCTCGGCCTCGCGGTGGTGCGGGCCGTCGTGCTCGACGCCGAGCAGCGCCTCCGGGTACGCGAGGTCCAGCCGGTGCGGCCCCACCCGGTGCTGGACCCGCGGACGTGGGAGCCCTGCCAGGTGCAGCGCGACGCGGATCCGCGACTCCATGGGCGACTCCGCCCGCGGGTCGACGAGCCGGAGAACCTCCGCGAGATCGGCATTGCCGTGTGCGCCGAGGTGCCGTCGCCACAGCGAGCGGATCCGGTCGACCTCGAGCCGCCAGACGTGGGCCACCGCGTCCACACCCGCGACTCGTTCGACGAGGTCCGGAGCCCACCTGGCCACGTCGAAGGCCGTCCGGGCCGGCGTCGTGACCACCACCCCGGCCCGGTGCGTGGTCTCGTCGCTCCACAGCCCGGTCCGCCGGAGCAGGACACCCGCCGGCGGCCTCGTTGTTCCGGCGCGGACGATCAGGTCGACGGGCGCGTCCCGGGGCCCGCACGACGCACCGAGCAGCTCCGCGGCGGCCCAGCCGGCCACGACGGCGCCCTCCCCCGCCCACACCGCGGCCGCCCGGGCGCGCAGTGCGAGATCGACGGACAGGTCTGCCGGCACGTAGACGTCGGGCAGGAGTCTGCGGAAGCGCGGCCCGCGCAGCGCGCCGCGGGTGAGCGAGCCGGTGGCCGTCGCCTCCGAGCCGCGGAAGGGTAGGGAGAGATCCATGCGCGCTCGGACGGCAGCGCGATCGCGCCGGTTCCGCGGCTCTCGAATCCGGCACCGCCCACCGCGCCCGGAAGGGCCTCAAGAGGTCCCTGGCCCCGTGAACTCAGGGCAGCGAAGCTCACCATCAGTGCACGTGTAACGCGATCATGATCGACCCGTGATCGGCGATGCCCTGCGCTCAAGCCCCCGGCCCACCGCGCTGGGAGCGTCTCGACGCCGGCTCGAGTTGTCGCCAGTTCCATGCACTCGGGGCAGCGGGTCTCACCATCACTGCCCAAAGACGATCACGGCAGACAGCCTCCCCCCGTGATCGGCGATGCCGTGTGCTCAGGGCAGGCGAGCCCACCCTTGCTGCACGCCATCAACGATCACGACCGCGTCTTCCGGGGGAACCGAGCTCTGAGGCGGCTGAGCCCGCCGAGCCCGGAGACGTCCCGATACCGGCTCGGAAGATCGCTGATCTGGTGCACTCGGGCTGCCCGCCCCACCATCCCTGCACGACAAAGACGATCATGACCGCCAAGCACGCCGCATCATCAGTGATGCCCTGCGCTCAGGGCAGCCGGGCTCGCCCCCGCTGCACGCCAACAACGATCACGACAACCTCGCCCGGTGATCGGTGAAGTCGTGCCCTCAAGGCAGCCGAGCCCACGCTCGCTGCACCTGAACGGCGATCTTGCCCGGCGACCGCCACCCCATGATCAGCGCTGCCGTGCACCCACGGCGCTCCACACAACCCTCAGCGCACACAACCGACGATCACCGTCGACAAGTACGCGACCTGGCTAGACGAACGAACACCGGCGCTCAGTCGATCAGGTCCATCCCCGTTCCCGTCCGCCCGTGCAGGGCGGTGGCGGGGGTGCCGTTGGGCGAGCCACCCTTCCACAGCTGGCTGCGACCCCGGCTGACGGTGCGCAGCGCCTTGGTGAGGGTGTCCTCGAACTCGGCGAGCTTGGCGTCGACGTAGCCGTCGCACTCGCGGCGCAGCCGGTCGGCCTCGCCGTCGGCGGTGTCGACGATCCGCGCCGCCTCGGTGTGCGCCGCCCGGACGACCTCGGTGCCGGACACGAGCCGGGCCTGCTCGGCCTGCCCGTCGGCGACGTAGCGGTCGTGCGTGGTGCGGCCGGCCTCGGCGAGCCGGTCGGCGTCGTGCCGGGCCCGCTCGGTGAGCTCCTCGTACTCCTGCCGGCCGTCGGCGATCATCGTGTCCGCCTCGTGTCGGGCGTCGGCCAGGGTGCGTTCGGCCTCCTCGCGGGCCTCGGCCACCAGCCGTTCGGCCTCGGCGCGGGCCTCGGCGAGCATCTCCTCGGCTTCGGTCGACGCGGCGGTCCGGGTCTCCTCGGCCTCCCGCTCGGCCTCGCCGACGATCTCGTCGCGCCGGTCGAGGACGTCCTGGGCGTCGTCCAGCTCGCCCGGGACGGCCTCGCGGAGGTCGTCCAGCAGGTCGAGGACGTCGCCGCGCGGCACCACGCAGTTGGCGGTCATGGGGACGCCCCGCGCCTCCTCCACCACCGTCACCAGTGCGTCGAGCGACTCGAAGACCCTGTACACGGCCGCGATCCTCTCACCGGCCCGCCCGGGATCCCCGTATTCGCGACGCCAGGGCGTGTCAAGTTCCGACCGGGTGATCGCCGGCATAGACCGCGCGACACCCGGGTACGGGCCTCAGCTGCGCTCGGCGATCCGGTCGAGGAGCTGGCGGTGTACCGAGGGCGGGAGCAGGTGCGCGACGTCGCCGCCGTAGGTCGCGACCTCCTTGACCAGCGAGCTGGACAGGAAGCTGAACTCGGGGTTGGTCGACATGAACAGCGTGTCGACGCCCGAGAGGCGCTGGTTCATCTGCGCCATCTGCAGCTCGTAGTCGAAGTCGGTGACGGCGCGCAGGCCCTTGACGATGGCCTTGATGTCGTGCGCGCGGCAGTAGTCGACCAGCAGGCCGTGGAAGGAGTCCGCGCGGACGTTCGGGAGGTCGGCCGTCGTCTCCTCGAGCATCGCGATGCGCTCCTCGACGGAGAACAGGCCCTGCTTCTTCTTGTTGATCAGCACGGCGACGACGACCTCGTCGAACAGGCCGGCGGCCCGCGAGATGACGTCGAGATGGCCGAGCGTCACGGGGTCGAACGAGCCGGGACAGACCGCGCGCCTCATCGCTGCGCCTCAGCTGGCATGGCCGGACCGTAACAGCCGCCGACGTGGATCACGGTGTCCCCGTAACGACGCTCACGCACGCCTTCGAGCGGTTCCGGCCAGGGGAAACCGGCGGCGCGGGTTCCGCCTGACCGGCCCCGCTCGACGATCACCACGGCGTCGTCGGCCAGCCAGCCGTGCGTGGCGGCCGCGTGCAGCCAGGCGGCGACCTCGTCGTCGGTCACGGCGTAGGGCGGGTCGACCAGCACGAGGTCGAACGGCCGGGGCGCGGGCCCCGCGAGGACCGTCCCGGCCGTGCCGAGCCGGACCTCCCCGCCCAGCCCGACGGTCGCGAGGTTGCGCCGCAGCACCCCCGCCGCCTTCCGGTCGGACTCGACGAACAGGGCGTGCGCGGCCCCGCGGGAGAGGGCCTCGAGCCCGAGGGCCCCGGTGCCCGCGCAGAGGTCGAGCACCGCGGCGCCCTCGAGGCCCGGGTCGTGGTCGAGCGCGGAGAACAGCGCCTCGCGCACCCGGTCCGAGGTGGGGCGGGTGCCCGAACCCGGCACCGCGAGCCGCCGCCCGCGGGCGCGCCCCGCGATGATCCTGGTCACCGCGCCCACCTCCGATCGCTCGAACGGCACTCTCGTGCAGTCCTAGCGCACGAGAGCGCCGTTCGTGCCGTCGGGTCGGCTACTCGATCTCCAGCAGCAGGTCGCCGCCCTCCACCTGCTGGACCTTGCCGATGGCGAGCCGGGAGACCGTGCCGCCGCGCTGGGCGGAGATGCTGGCCTCCATCTTCATCGCCTCGATGGTGGCGACGGTCTGGCCGGCGGACACCGCGTCGCCCTCGCCCACCTGCAGCGTGACGACGCCGCCGAACGGCGCGGCGACGTGGTGGTCGTTGCCCCGCTCGGCCTTCTCCGCGACCTTGACGTCCGTCTGGATCGACTGGTCGCGCACCGACACCGGCCGCAGCTGCCCGTTGAGCGTGGTCAGCACGGTCCGGTAGCCCCGCTCGTCGGGCTCGGAGATCGCCTCGAGCTCGATGAGCAGCGTCACGCCCTGCTCGAGGGTGACCGTGTGCTCGATGTCCGGCTCGAGGCCGTAGAAGAAGTCCTTCGTCGACAGCACGCTGGTGTCGCCGTAGTGCTCCCGGTGGGCGTCGAACTCCTTGGTCGGGGCGGGGAACAGCAGCCGGTTCAACGTCTGGCGGCGCTCGTCGCGCAGCCCGCGCCGGTCCTCGATGCTCAGCTCGGGGTGCTCGGCCTCCGGCGAGCGGCCCTCGAGCGCCCGGGTCCGGAAGGGCTCCGGCCAGCCGCCGGGCGGGTCGCCCAGCTCGCCGCGCAGGAACCCGATCACCGAGTCCGGGACGTCGAACTTGCCCGGGTCGGACTCGAAGTCGTCGGCCGTGACCCCCGCGCCGACCAGGTGCAGGGCCAGGTCACCGACGACCTTGGACGACGGCGTGACCTTGACCAGCCGGCCCAGCATCCGGTCCGCGGCGGCGTAGCAGTCCTCGATCAGCTCGAACCGGTCCCCCAGCCCGAGCGCGATCGCCTGCTGACGCAGGTTGGACAGCTGACCGCCCGGGATCTCGTGGGTGTACACGCGGCCGGTCGGCGAGGCGAGCCCGGACTCGAACGGCGCGTAGACCTTCCGCACCGCCTCCCAGTACGGCTCCAGGTCCGAGACCGCCTGCAGCGACAGCCCCGACGCCCGCTCGGTGTGGTCGGTCGCCGCGACCAGTGCCGACAGCGAGGGCTGGCTGGTGGTGCCGGCCATCGAGGCGACCGCGCCGTCGACGGCGTCGACGCCGGCGTCGATCGCCGTGATCAGCGTGGCCAGCTGGCCGCCCGCGGTGTCGTGGGTGTGCAGGTGCACCGGCAGGTCGAACCGGCTGCGCAGCGCCTCGACGAGCGTGCGCGCGGCGGGCGGGCGCAGCAGCCCGGCCATGTCCTTGATCGCCAGGACGTGCGCGCCGGCCTCGACGATCTGCTCGGCCAGGCGCAGGTAGTAGTCGAGGGTGTAGAGCTTCTCGCCGGGGTCCGACAGGTCCGCGGTGTAGCAGAGCGCCACCTCCGCGACCGCGGTCCCGGTCTCGCGGACCGCCTCGATGGCCGGGCGCATCTGCGAGATGTCGTTGAGCGCGTCGAAGATCCGGAAGATGTCCATGCCGGTCCTCGCGGCCTCGGCGACGAACGCGTCCGTCACCTCGGTCGGGTACGGCGTGTATCCGACGGTGTTGCGGCCGCGCAGCAGCATCTGCGTGCAGATGTTCGGCACGGCCTCCTTCAGCGCGGCCAGCCGCTCCCACGGGTCCTCGGCGAGGAACCGCAACGCGACGTCGTAGGTCGCGCCGCCCCAGCACTCCAGGCTGAGCAGCTCCGGCGCCATCCGCGCGACGTGCGGGGCCACCGCGAGCAGGTCCCGCGTGCGGATCCGGGTGGCCAGCAGGGACTGGTGGGCGTCCCGGAACGTGGTGTCGGTGACCGCCACGGCCTTCTGGTCGCGCAGCCGCTGCGCGAACTTCTCCGGGCCGAGCTCGCGCAGCAGCTGGGCGGACCCGGCGGGCGGCTCGGCGTTCAGGTCGACCGGAGGCAGCTTGTCGACGGGCTCGACGACCTCGGGCCGCGGACCGTTCGGCCTGTTCACCGTGGTCTCCGCCAGGTACGCCAGCATGCGCGAGCCGCGGTCGGCCGACGGGCGCGCCTTGAGCAGCTCCGGCCGGTCCTCGATGAAGCTGGTGGTGATCCGCCCCGCGGCGAAGTCCGGGTCGTCGAGGACCGCGGCGAGGAACGGCAGGTTCGTGGAGACGCCGCGGATCCGGAACTCCGCGATCGCCCGGCGGGCGCGCCGCACGGCGTTGGCGAAGTCGTGGCCGTGGCAGGTCAGCTTGACCAGCATCGAGTCGAAGTGCGCGGAGACCTCGGCGCCCGTGTGCACCGTGCCGCCGTCGAGCCGCACGCCGGGGCCGCCGGGCGAGCGGTAGGCGCTGATCACGCCGGTGTCGGGGCGGAACCCGTTGGCCGGGTCCTCGGTGGTCACGCGGCACTGCAGCGCCGCGCCGGAGAGGGTGACCTCGTCCTGGGTCAGGTGCAGCTCCGGCAGCGTCATCCCCGAGGCGATGCGCAGCTGGGCGATCACCAGGTCGCGGTCGGTGACCTGCTCGGTGACCGTGTGCTCGACCTGGATGCGCGGGTTCATCTCGATGAAGACGTGGTTGCCGCGCTCGTCGACCAGGAACTCGACGGTGCCCGCGTTGCGGTAGCCGATGTGCCGGGCGAAGTTCACGGCGTCGGCGCAGATGCGCTCGCGCAGCTCGGGGTCCAGGTTCGGCGCCGGCGCGATCTCGACGACCTTCTGATGGCGTCGCTGCACCGAGCAGTCCCGCTCGAACAGGTGCACGACGTCGCCCTCGCCGTCGGCCAGGATCTGCACCTCGATGTGGCGGGGGTTCACCACCGCCTGCTCCAGGAACACGGTCCCGTCGCCGAAGGCCGACTCGGCCTCGCGCGAGGCGGCCTCGACGGCGTCGCGCAGGTCGCTCGGCTTCTCCACCCGTCGCATGCCGCGCCCGCCGCCACCGGCGACCGCCTTGACGAAGATCGGGAACCCGACGTCGTCGGCTGCGGCGAGCAGGGTCTCCACGTCGTCCGAGGGTTCCGACGACTTCAGCACCGGCACCCCGGCCTCGCGCGCGGCCGCGACCGCGCGGGACTTGTTGCCGGTCAGGTGCAGGACCTCCGACGGGGGCCCGACGAAGGTGATGCCGGCCTCGTGGCAGGCGGCGGCCAGATCGGGGTTCTCGGACAGGAAGCCGTAGCCCGGGTAGACGGCGTCGGCCCCGGCCTTCTTCGCCGCCTTGATGATCTCCTCGACCGACAGGTAGGCGCGGACGGGGTGGCCGCGCTCGCCGATCTGGTACGACTCGTCGGCCTTCGCCCGGTGCAGCGAGTTGCGGTCCTCGTAGGGGAACACCGCCACCGTCGAGATCCCCAGCTCGAAGGCGGCCCGGAACGCCCGGATCGCGATCTCGCCACGGTTGGCCACCAGCACTTTCGAGAACATCCGGCTCCCTGGTCCGTCGGACGTGACGCGCGTCCGCGCCGCGGTGGCGGCGGGGACGGGGAATCGTGGCACGCGGCCCGAACACCCGTCGACCGCAGAACCACCAGATGGGACAGGGTGCGCGGAGTGCGCAACCGGCCCGTCCGCGGCGGACCGGCTGAGACGTCGCTGAGATCGGCCGGAGCGGCGAGTGCGGCCGACCGGGGCATTCCCCCGCAGGGTCGATGCACGTCACCACCCGTTCGGGTACCAAGGAGGAATGACACGGCGTCCGCATCACCCGGGCGGCTTCGGCGGGCCCGGCGGCTACGGCCGGGGGCACGGTTCCCGCTGGGAGAATCCGGGTGAGCGGACCGCGCGACGCGTGCGCCGGATGGCGTCGGGACCGCCGCACCGGCACCACGGTCCGTACCGCCCCGGGATGGCCGTGCCGTCGCCGTGGATCGCGCTCCCGCTGATCATCCTGCTCGTGGGGCTGGTGGGCAGCGCCGCGGCCGCGACCGCCTTCGCCGCGGTGTCCTTCTCCCCCCTGTTCCTGCTCGCCGTCGTCGCGATCACCGCACACCGGGCCGGGCGGCGCCGCCCGATCCCGCCGCCGCCGGTCGCGGCGCCCCGCCCGCAGGCCCCGCCGGCGCCGCCGTGGGCGCAGGCCCGGGCGCGGTTCGACCGGTTGCGCGAGGAGTACACGGCCTACGAGTGCGACCCGATGGCCGTGCTCCGCCTGCCCGCCCTCGCGGACGTCTCGGTGCCCAGCACCGGGCGGTTCGTCGAGGCGTTCGCCGAGGCCCAGGCGCTCGACACCGACCACCGGCCCGCCGACCGCCACCACGCGGAGATGTTCGTCGCGGCCGTCGACCGGGCGGTGCGGGCGTGGGAGGCCGCGCGCGACGCGGCAGAGCGGATCCGGCACTCCTCGCTGTCGGCCTCGGAGCGCGCGTCGGTGGAGCGGGCGATCAAGCTGCTGACGACCGCACGGGACTCGGACAACGACGCCGAGCGGCTCGCCGCGTACGCGATGGCCCGGTCCGAGCTCGCCCGGCTCGAGAAGGCGGGCGTGGTGCACCTGCCGCGCGCCGCCGTGGCCGCACTGGAGAACGAGGGCCGGGGCCAGCTCAGCGCATAGCCCCGCGAGTCGGCGGTCTGGGGGCACCGAGATACACATCCCGGGATGTTCCGAGATGTGCACTTCGGACACCTGAAACTCCCGACTCGCGGTGCCGGAACTCCCGACTCGCGGTGCCGGAACTCCCGACTCGCGGTGCCGGAACTCCCGACTCGCGGGGAGTCGGCGGGCTACACCTTGTCGAGGTAGGCGGCGGCCTCCTCGTCCCCCACCGTCTCGGCGACGAGGGCGCGGAGGCCGGGGTGGTTCCCGAGGCCGGGGTCGGAGGCGACCAGCCGGGCCGCGGAGAGCCGCGCCGCCGAGATGACCTTCTCGTGCCGCAGCAGCGACAGCAGCTTGAGCCCCGAGCGCCGCCCGGACTGCGAGGAGCCCAGGATGTCGCCCTCCCGGCGCAGCTCCAGGTCCAGCCGCGCGAGCTCGAACCCGTCCGTGGTGGAGGCGATGGCGTCGAGCCGCTCGCGGGCCGTGGTGCCGCCCGGCATGTCCGTGACCAGCAGGCACACCCCGGGCGCCGACCCACGACCGACGCGGCCGCGGAGCTGGTGCAGCTGGGAGAGCCCGAACCGGTCCGCGTCCATGATGATCATCCCGGTGGCGTTGGGGACGTCGACGCCCACCTCGATCACCGTCGTGGCCATGAGGACGTCGAGCTCGGCGGCGTCGAACGCGCGCATGACCGCGTCCTTCTCCTCCGCCGGCAGCTTGCCGTGGAGGATCCCGATCCGCAGCCCCGCCAGCGGCCCCTCGGCCAGCTTGGGCCCGATGTCGAGCACCGCCAGCGGTGGGCGGCGCTCGCCGTCGTCCCCGTCCGCCCCGGCGTCGTCCGGATCGTCGGCGTCCTCGGGGTCCCGGCCCTTCTTCTTCGACGCCGCGGCGTACTCCCCGCCCACCCGCGGGAACACGACGTAGCACTGGTGGCCCGCCGCGACCTCCTCGCGGATGCGCGCCCAGACCCGCTCCAGCCAGCTCGGCTTCTCCCCCGCCGGCACCACCGTGGTCCTGATCGGCGACCGCCCCTTGGGCAGCTCGGTGAGCGCCGAGACCTCCAGGTCGCCGTACACCGTCATGGCGACGGTCCGCGGGATCGGCGTGGCCGTCATGACCAGCAGGTGCGGGGTGCGCTCGCCGCGGCCGCGCAGCGCGTCCCGCTGCTCGACGCCGAAGCGGTGCTGCTCGTCGACCACCACGAGGCCGAGCTCGGCGAAGCCCACCGTGTCCTCGATGATCGCGTGCGTCCCGACGACGATCCCCGCGGCCCCGGACTGGATGTCCAGCAGCGCCTGCCGCCGCTCGGCCGTGGACATCGAGCCGGTGAGCAGCGTGATCCTCGTGGCTCGGTCCGACGAGCCGAGCTCGCCGCCGTTGCCGAGCGGCCCGAGCATCGCCCGCAGCGACCGCGCGTGCTGGGTGGCCAGCACCTCCGTGGGCGCCAGCATCGCGGCCTGCCGCCCGTTGTCGACGACCTGCAGCATCGCCCGCAGCGCGACGACGGTCTTGCCCGCGCCGACGTCCCCCTGCACGAGCCGGTTCATCGGCAGTGGCCGGCCGAGGTCGTCCGCGATCTCCTCGCCGACCGACTTCTGCCCGGCGGTGAGCGGGAAGGGCAGGATCGCGTCGAAGGCCTCGAGCAGCCCGCCCGCCTTGCGCGGCGACGGCGCCGCGGGCCGGTGCATCGCCCGCTCCCGCTGCAGCGACAGCGCGAGCTGGACGCCGAACGCCTCGTCCCACACCAGCCGGCCCTTCGCCGCGTGCCGGTCCGCCTCGGACTGCGGCACGTGGATCTTGCGCAGCGCGGCGCCCAGCGGCATGAGCTCGTGCTCGTGCCGCAGGTCCTCGGGCAACGGGTCGGTCGGGTCGTCGAGCAGGGCGAGCACCTGGCGGACGCTGCGGGCGATCGCCTGGGACCGGACGCCCTTGGTGGCCGGGTAGATGGAGATGTACGGCCGGTCCTCGGCGTCCTCCTCCAGCTCCTCGAACTCGGGGTGGGTGAGCTGCAGCGTGGTCTGCCGGCCGGTGCGGAAGACCGAGACCGTGCCGGAGAACATCAGCGTGCGCCCCACCTGGATGAAGGACTGCACCTTCTGCGCGTTGAAGAAGGTGCACGACAGGGTGGCGCCCTTGGCGTCCCGGATCGTGCAGTTCATCAGCTTCCCGCGCCGGGTGCGCATGGGACGGGTGGTCGCCGACTGCACCGTGGCGATCACCGTGACGTACTCGCCCACCTCGAGCCCGGCGATGTCGGTGAGCTTGCCGCGCTCGACGTACCGGCGCGGGTAGTGCCGCACCAGGTCGCCGACGGTGTGCAGCTCGAGCTTGCCGCCCAGCGCGTTCGCCGAGGTCCTGCCGATCACGTCGATCAGCCGGGTGTCCATGTCGATCTTCGGCGCGTCGATCCTCTCGGGAGCCACCACTACTCCACCCCCAGCACCAGCGGGAAGTCCACCTGGCCACCGCGGTAGACCACGACGTCGACCTCCGGGTGGGTGCGGCGCAGGTCCTCCGCCAGGCCGCTGCCCAGCTCCTCGGGGGCGTCCGCCCCCAACAGCGCGGTGACGAGCTCACCACCCGGAGTCAGCATGCGGTGAGCCAACCACAGGGCACCGACAGTCAGGTCGGGGGCGATCAGCACGACCTCGCCCTCGCTCATCCCGAGCACCTCGCCCGGTGCGCACCGGCCGACCCAGGTGAGCGCCTCCGCCTCCGCCACCACGAGCCCGCCGGTCCGGGTGCCGGCGGCGGCCTCGGCCATGGCGACGACGTCGTCGGCGGCGTTGCGGGACAGGTCGTGCACGGCGAGGGCGGCGAGGCCCTGCGGCACGGACGTCGTGGGGACGACGACCACCTCGCGGCCCTCGTCCCGCGCCGCGCCGGCGACCCGGGAGGCCAGGTCGAGCAGGCCGACGTCGCAGGTCATGAGGGCGACGTGCGCGGCGCCGGTGGCCTCGACGGAGTCGGCCAGCTCCCTGCCGGAGACGGTGTGCCCGGGCCGGGTCTCCAGCACGTCCGCCCCGGCCGCGCGGGCGAGCTCGGCCACCCCGGCCCCCGAGGCGATCATCAGCACCGCGCGCGGCCGCCGGAAGGTGGGGCGTTCGGGCTCGGGCGGACGGTCGTCGAAGCGCATGACGGTGACCCGGTGCGGCCGGCCCGCCTCGATCCCGGCCTCGATCGCCGCACCGACGTCCGTGCAGTGGACGTGCACGTTCCAGGTCCCCGACCCGTCGCCGACGACGACCACGGAGTCCCCGAGCGAGGTGAGCCGGGCGCGCAGGGCGGTCACCGCGTCGTCCGTGGTCCGGTCGAGGAGGTACATGACCTCGCTGTCGTACTGCTCCGACCCGGACTCGCGGGCCGCGGTGAGCGCCGCCCGGTCCCGGACGACCACCCGCGAGCGCTCGGGGACCCGGCCCGCGCAGGCCTCGACCAGGGCGTCGAGCACCACGGCGACGCCGAGCCCGCCCGCGTCGACCACTCCGGCCCGGCTCAGCTCGGCGAGCTGGCCCGTGGTGCGGGCGACGGCCGCGTGGGCGGCGTCGGCGACCGCGACCGGGTCCCCGTCGAGCTCGGCGGCCGCCTCGGCCGCGGCGGCGATGACGGTGAGCATGGTGCCCTCGCGCGGCTCGGCGACCGCGGCGGTGGCCAGCTCGGAGGCCCGGCGCAGTGCGCCCGCGAGGTCCTCGCCCGCGCCGAGCGCCTCGGCGAGCCCGCGCAGCAGCTGGGAGAGGATGGTCCCGGAGTTCCCGCGGGCGCCGCGCAGCGCACCCTTGGCCAGCGCCGCGGCGACCTCCGCGGCGTCGCCCGACCCCTGGTCGACGGCGTCGGCGCCGGCCCGCATGGTGAGGAGCATGTTGGTGCCGGTGTCCGCGTCGGCGACCGGGAAGACGTTGATCCCGTCGAGCTCGCCGCGGTGCCGGTCGAGCCCCGCCACGGCGGCGGCGGCCCAGCGCCGGAGCAGGGCGGCGTCGAGCGTCGGGGGCACGCGTTCACCCTAGCGAGCGGGCGCGTCGGGCGATCGCGGTCCGTCGCGGGCGGGGGGCCGGTGGGAGGACCGGCGGACGGGCGGTTACGCTGGACGACACGTGCCCGGGGTTACCCGGGCCTCGCATCGTTGTCTGTCTACCCCGAGGAGTGTCCGACGTGGCTGCCGTCTGCGACGTCTGCGGCAAGGGTCCGGGCTTCGGCATGTCCGTCTCGCACTCGCACCGCCGTACCCACCGTCGCTGGAACCCGAACATCCAGACCGTGCGCGCCAAGGTCGACGGTGGCAACCGTCAGCGCCTGAACGTGTGCACCTCCTGCCTCAAGGCGGGCAAGGTCGCGCGCGCCTGACGGCGAGCGACCCGCGAGACACGAACGGGGCGGCCTCCTCCACCGAGGAGGCCGCCCCGTCGTCGTGCGCCGCGGGTGGCCGAGGAGACCTCGACCGGGACCGGGTACGAGGGTTAGCCTCACCTCAGTCGACGTCGACCTGAGGGAGGCCTGCCGGTGGGGCTGCGACTGCCGCTCGGCGAGGTGACGGTGATCCTGGGCCCGGCCGTGGCCCGGCGCCGGCTCATGTACTCGCTGGACGAGGACCGGGCCCGATGTGCCGACGGGCACGAGACCGGCGCCCTGCGCCTCACGGCCCGCGTGGCGGACCCGCTGGCGGAGCGCATGGCCATGATCGAGCGTGCCGCCGCGTCCGACGCCGCGCTCGTGCTGGTCGACCGCCTCACGGACGGCCTGGACGCCCCGGAGCGGCGGCTGGTGCTGCGCGCGGCCCGGCGGCTCGCCCGGCCGGACCGTGCGGTGCTGGTGGAGGACGCCGACCCGGTGGCGGCGCTGGCGCTGGCGGACGGCGCGCTCCGCACCGACCGGCAGGGCGCCGTCGCGGCGGAGCCGATCGACGCGGTCGACTACCTGGCCTCGTAGGTCAGGCAGTCCGCGACGTCCTGGTCCTCCCCGATCTCGACGGACGGGGCGTGCACTCGAGGTTCTCGTTGTGCCGGCACTCGGACCGGTGGCAGGCGCCGACCATGCCGTTGCGGCCGAGCCCGCCGCGGAACGAGATCTCGACGAAGGTGCCGCAGTGCGCGTGGTCGCCGCCGATGGCGGCGTGATCCGGGCACACCTCGCGCACGCGGGGGAGATTGTGAACCAGGACACACACGCCCGGGTTACGGCAGGCGCCAGTCGACGGGGTCCCCGCCGATCTCCTCGAGCAGGTCGTTGGCCCGGCTGAAGGGCCGCGAGCCGAAGAACCCGCGGTCCGCCGACATCGGGCTCGGGTGCGCCGACTCGATGATCGGGACGTCGACGAGCAGCGGCGCAAGGTTGCGCGCGTCCCGCCCCCACAGGATCGCCACCAGCGGCTCCGCATCCCGCTCGACCAGCGCGCGGATCGCCTGCTCGGTGACCGCCTCCCAGCCCTTGTCGCGGTGCGAGCCGGGCGAGCCGGGCTCGACCGTGAGGCACCTGTTGAGCAGCAGCACGCCCTGCTTCGTCCACGGCGTGAGGTCGCCCGACGACGGCAGCGGCAGCCCCAGGTCCTCCTGGTACTCCTTGAAGATGTTGATCAGGGAGCGCGGCAGCGGGCGGGTGTCGGCGGACACCGAGAAGGACAGCCCGACGGCGTGCCCCGGCGTCGGGTAGGGGTCCTGGCCCACGATCAGCACCCGGACCTCGTCGAACGGCTGTTGGAAGGCCCGCAGGACGTTCGCGCCGGCGGGCAGGTACTTCCGGCCGGCGGCGAGCTCAGCGCGCAGGAACTCCCCCATCTCCGCGACGACGGGCGCGACGGGCTCCAGCGCCTGCGCCCAGCCCTCCTCGACGACCTCGGCCAGCGGCTTGGCGGCCATCAGACGTCCAGCCGGCGCAGCTCGGCGCGGAACCGCTTGCCCCGCTGCACGTACGAGTCCACGGCGTACCGGAACCGGTCCTCCGGCACCTCGTAGCCCTCGCGCACGCGCGCCGGGATGCCGAGCGCCATCCGCCGGGGCGGGATCACGGCGTTGGGCGAGACGACGGCACCCGCGGCGACGATCGCGCCCTCGCCGATCGTCGAGCCGTTGAGCACGACCGAGCCCGACGAGATCAGCACCTTGTCGGCGATGTCGGCGGCCTCGATGTGCACGTTGTGCCCCACGGTGCAGTCGTTGCCGATCAGCGTGGGCTGCCGGGCCGTGGTGTGGATGATCGAGCCGTCCTGGATGCTCGTGCGCTCGCCGACCACGATGTAGCCGTCGTCGCCGCGGAGCACGGCGGTCGGCCACACCGACGCCTGCGCCCCCAGCGTCACGTTCCCGATCACGACCGCGTCCGGGTGGACGTAGGCCTCGGGATGGATGTCGGGTTCGACGTCACCGAGCGCATAGACAGCCACGGTCGGAGCCTACTTTCGCCCGGCGGGCCCGCCCTCCCGGGCCTCGCGCTCCATCCGTTCCGCCAGCTCGTCGACGACGAGGGCGTCCCGGTCGAGCGTGCCCGTCCGGTAGGCCGAGCGGGCCACGATCTGCGAGATCACCGGGGCGGTGACGGCCTGGAAGAGGATCACCAGGATCAGCGTGGCGGCGTTCTCGAACTCCAGCCGGATCGCCGTGCCCAGCAGGATCAGCAGCAGACCGAGGGTCTGCGGCTTCGTCGCGGCCTGCAGCCGGGCCGGCAGGTCGGGCAGCCGGACCAACCCGAGCGCGCCGAGCAGGCAGGACAAGGCGCCGAGCAGCAGGAACACGGCCGACACGACGTCGGTGGCCACCTGCCCGTTCACCGGTGCCGCTCCCAGCGCTCGACGAGCCGGGCCGCGGTGACCGACCCCACGAACCCGACGAGCGCGACGGCCGCCATCAGCGGGATCGTCGACCCGTCGCGGTAGATGGCGATGTAGACCGCCGAGGCGGCGACGATCAGGACCACGAACACGTCGAGCGCGGCGACCCGGTCCAGCGTGCCCGGCCCGCGCAGCACGCGCGCGACGGTGATCAACGCCGCCGCCGCGAGCATGCCGAGGACCAGCGCGAAGACGATGTTCATGCCGCCTCCGCGGGAAGAAGTACGTCGGCGGCGGTCATCGCTTCTCCCCCAGGGTTCGCATCATCCGGTCCTGCAGCCGCTCCATCTGCCGGCGCACGCGCGAGGCGTCGGCCGGCCCGCGCAGGCCCAGCGTGTACACGTACAGGCGGCCGCCCGCCCGGTCGATCTGCAGCACCACGCTTCCCGGGGTCAGAGCCGTCGCGGCGGCGACGAAGGTCGTGATCCGCTCGGACTCCGTCAGCAGCGGCACGGCGACGATCCCCGCCCGCGCGCCCGGGCCGTACCGGAGCGTCTCCCACGCGACCTGCGCGCCGGAGACCACCAGGTCGCCCAGCAGATAGCCGCCGAGTTGCAGCAGTGCCCACGGCCGGAAGGGCAGCCGCGGCAGCAGCGGCAGCGGGAACAGCGCGGTCACGGCGACCGCCACCAGGACCCCGCCGATCACGATCTTCACCGAGATCGTGCCCCAGAGGAGGACCCAGACGACGGTCAGCCAGAGCACCTGCGGCCAGCGGCGCAGCACGGTCATCCCAGCCCCCTCATCCCAGCACCGCCTCGATGTAGGGCGTGCGGGCCAGCAGGTCCGCGCCCGCCTGCTCGGTGATCGCGGACAGCGGCCCGGCCGCGACGGCGATCGCGATGCTCACCGCGATGAGGGCGACGGTGGCGGCGTACATCGGCCGGGAGGCCCGGGCGGTGCCGACGACCAGCTCGTCCGTCGGGTCGGGGTCGGGCAGCGGCTCCTTCTCGGTGCCCCAGAACACCCGCACCCAGACCCGGACCATGGCGTAGAGCGTGAGCAGGCTGGCGAGCACCACGAACCCGGCGACGACGGCCGTGGCCGCCCCGCCCGTGGCCCCGGCCTGCAGCAGCGCGAGCTTCGCGACGAAGCCCGACGTCGGCGGGATGCCGGCGAGGGTGAGCGCCGGGACCGCGAAGAGCACGGCCAGCACCGGCGAGCGTCTCGCCAGCCCGCCCATCGCGTCGATCGAGACCGTGCCGGTGCGGCGCGTGATCAGGCCGCTGACCAGGAACAGCGTGGCCTGCACGGTGATGTGGTGGACGATGTAGAGGGCCGTGCCGCCCGCGCCCCGGGCGTCGTACACGGCGAGGCCGAACAGCATGAAGCCGATGTGGCTGACGAGCAGGAAGGACAGCAACCGGTTGAGGTCGTCCTGGGCCAGCGCGCCGAGGGCACCCACGACCATCGTCAGCACGGCCAGCACCAGGAGCACGGTCGACGGGCCGGTGCCGGGGAAGACCAGCGTCTGGGTGCGCAACAGCGCGTAGACGCCGACCTTGGTCAGCAGGCCCGCGAACAGCGCGGTGACCGGCGCCGGCGCGTTGGGGTAGCTGTCCGGCAGCCAGAAGTGCAGCGGCACCATCGCCGCCTTGATGCCGAACGTGACGATCGTGAGCATCGACAGCAGCGTCCGCAGCCCCTCCGGCAGCGCCGCCACCCGGCCGGCGAGGTCGGCCAGGTTGACCGTGCCCGTGGCCGCGTAGACCAGCGCGATCGTGGTGAGGAACAGCAGCGACGACGTGAGGGAGATGATCACGTACGTCATGCCCGAGCGGATCCGGGACGCGTTGGTGCGGCGGGTGATCAGCACGTACGACGCCGCCAGCATGATCTCGAACGCCACGAACAGGCTGAACAGGTCACCGGTGAGGTAGGCCAGTGACACGCCCGTCGAGAGCAGCAGGAAGATCGGGTGGAACGTCGTGCTGGCGGTCTCCCGGCCGTAGTCGGAGATCCGCTGGCCGATCGCGTAGACCAGCACCGCGAGCGTGACGACGGTCGAGATCAGCAGCAGCAGCGCGGAGAGCCGGTCCGCCACCAGGACGATCCCGACGGGCGCGGGCCAGCCGCCCAGCTCGGCGACGACGGGGCCGGTCCGGTCCGCCGCGACCAGCAGCAGCGCGGCCACGACCGAGACCGCGGCGAGCACCACGATCCCGATCAGCCGCTGGGTCCGCGCCGAGCGGGCGGCCAGCACCGTCAGGGCCGCGCCCAGGATGGGCAGCAGGACGGGCAGCGTGACGAGCGTGCTCACCGGGCCGCCCCGCTCCCGGAGACCTCGGCGGGCTCGTCCGTCCGGTCGGAGGCGGCCGCGGAGCCGGGATCCTCCTCGTCGTCCGGGCCCTCGGCGTCCGCCTCCATCGAGCCCTCGGGACGCTGCCGCTCGGCGACACGGCGGTCCTCGAGGTCGTCCTGGACCTCGTCCCGGCCGGTCAGCACCCAGCTGCGGTAGCCCAGGGCCAGCAGGTAGGTGGTGAGCGCGAACGTGATCACGACGGCCGTCAGGGCGAGGGCCTGCGGGAGCGGGTCGGCGAACTCCTCGGGCAGGGCGGTGCCCAGCACCGGTGCGCGCGCAGGCGGTCCGCCGGCGAGCTGCAGCAGCAGGTTGGCGCCGTGCCCGAGCACCACGATGCCGATCAGGATCCGCATCAGCGATCGCTGCAACAGCAGGTAGAAGCCCACGGAGTAGAGGACGGCCAGCACGACCGCCATCGTCACGTTGATCGTGATCACGGACCGGCCTCCTCGCCGGCCGCCTCCCGGGCGTCCCGCTCGATCCCGCTGCCCAGCGAGCGCAGCAGGTCGAGCACCACGCCGATGATCAGCAGGTACACACCGATGTCGATCAGCAGGCTGGAGACGAGGTCGACGGTGCCGATCAGCGGGATGTCGAAGGACACCTTGGCGCTGGCCAGCACCGGCGCGCCGAAGGCCACCGGCGCGAGCGCGGACACCACGGCGACCAGCAGGCCGAGCCCCATGAGTACCGGCGGGCGCACGACGAACCGCGAGCCGATCTCGGCGCCCTCCGACTCGCCGCCGGCGATGTAGCGCAGCACGAAGGCCAGCCCGGCCACCAACCCGCCGGGGAACCCGCCCCCGGGCGCGTAGTGCCCCACGATCAGCAGGTAGACCGAGAAGACCAGCACGGTGGGGAAGAGGAAGCGGGCGGCGGCCTCCAGCATCAGAGTGCGGTTGGAGCGGACGGGACAGGCGCCGGGTAGCGTCCACTCCCCCTCCGGCTCGTCCCACTGTGTGAACGGCACCGGTTCGCGGGTGCTCATCCGAGGACCTCCCTCTCGTGCTCGGGGGTGCCGCCGCCGGCCTTGCGTTTCCGGTCGAAGCGGGTGGCGAGCACGAGGCTCGCCGTGCCGGCCGCGGCGATGAGCAGCACGGTGATCTCGCCGACGGTGTCCAGCGCGCGGAAGTCGACGAGGATCGCCGCGATGACGTTGTCCGCCCCGGCCTCCGGGGCGCGGGCCACGAACTCGCCGCTGGCGGCGGGGGGCTGCTGCCGTGCGCCGGTGAGGACCACGCCCGCGACCGCGACGAACACGCCCGTCACGGTGGCGAGGGCGGCCTTGCGCAGCTGGACCCCCCGGTGGGGCTTCGCGTCGGGCGAGGAGCCGGTGCCGTTCTGGGGGTCGAAGTGCGCCGGCAGCCGGCGCAGCACGAACACGAAGGCCACCAGCGTCAGCGTCTCGACCAGGAACTGCGCCAGCGCGAGGTCCGGCGCCCCGTCGACGACGAACAGCCCGCCGATGCCGTAGCCGATCGCACCGACCAGCAGGACGGCGGTGAACCGCCGGCGGACCCGGGTCAGCGCGAGGGCCGCGGCCACCACGATCAGGCCGAGCGGGAGTTGCAGCAGCGACGACACCAGCGACTGGTCCTGCGGCCAGGTCCCGCCCGCGATCAGCGCGATGCCGGGCAGGACGAGCACCGTGCACAGCAGGACGCCCAGGTAGACGGGCAGCGAACCGACCTGCACGCGACCGGTGACCTGGGTGGCGGCCCGCTCCAGCCCGGCCACGGCGATCTCGTAGCCGCGCTGCGCGGACAGCGGATGGCGCAGCGCCCGGTGCAGGCCCGTGATCCGGTCGCGCCCGAAGTGCAGCGCGAGGCCTCCGGCCAGCGCGACCACGGAGAACAGCAGCGGCAACGAGAGCCCGTGCCAGAGCGCGAGGTGGTAGTCCGCCTCGGTCGCGTCCGTGGCCGGATAGGCCTCGGCGTAGGGCTGGGCCAGGGCGTTCACCAGCGGCGGGACGGACCCGAGCACCAGCCCGGCGATCGCGGCCGTCCAGGTCGGCGCGAGCAGGCCCGCGGCGGGCCGCTTCGGGTCGACGGGCACGACGCCGGGCTTGTCGGCAAAGGCGCCCCACAGGAAGCGCGCGGAGTAGGCGACGGTGAGGACCGACCCGGCGAGCAGGCCGAGCGCGAGAACCCATCCGCGGGCAGCGTCGTAGTACAGGCCCTGGTGCACGAACGCCTCGAACGCCGCCTCCTTGCCCAGGAACCCGAGCAGGAACGGCACCCCGGCCATGGATGCCGCGGCCAGGACCGCGGCCACGGCGAGGCCCGGCAGCCTGCGCCCGAGCCCGGACAGCGCGCCGACCTCCCGGGTGCCGGTGACCTTGTCGACGATCCCGACGACCATGAACAGCGGCGCCTTGAACAGGCCGTGGGCCAGCAGCATCGTCAGCGCCGCGACCTCGCCGATCCGGTCGCCGGAGCCGAACAGCACCATGAGGAAGCCGAGCTGGCTCACCGTGCCGAAGGCCAGCAGGCGCTTCAGGTCCGTCTCGTGCAGTGCCCGCCAGCCGCCGATCAGCATCGTGACCAGCCCCAGCACCGCGATCGGCACCCACCACTCGGCCCGGTCGGCGAAGCCCGGGGAGAGCCGGCCCACCAGCACCACGCCGGCCTTCACCATCGACGCGGCGTGCAGGTAGGCGCTCACCGGTGTCGGCGCGGCCATCGCCGCGGGGAGCCAGGGGTGGAACGGCGCCTGGGCGGACTTGGTGAGCGCACCGACCAGGATCAGCGCGACGCCGGCGGCGGCCACCCCGCCCGGCGGCGGCGCGGCGACGATCTCCGAGATCCGGTAGGTGCCCGCGGACTCGCCCACGAACACGATCCCCAGCAGCATCGCGAGCCCGCCGAACACGGTGACCAGCAGCGCCTGCACGGCCGCGCGCCGGTTGGCCCGGTGCAGGCCGCCCTGCCCGACGAGCAGGAACGACGCGATCGACGTCAGTTCCCAGAAGACGTAGAGGGTGAGCAGGTCGTCCGCCAGGACGAGGCCGAGCATCGCCCCGGCGAACGCGAGCAGCAGCGCCGAGTTCCGCGGGGCGTCCCGGCTGTCCCTGCCGAAGTACCACGCGCTGTAGGCCAGGATCAGCGCCCCGAGCCCGCCGACCAGCACGATCATGACCAGGCCCAGCGCGTCGAGCCGGAACCCGAGCTCCAGGTCCAGCGCCGTGGACCAGGTCACCGTCTCCTCGAGGCCGGGCCCGAGTGCCGCACCGAGATGGGCGAACCCCCAGACCAGCGTCGCGGCGGGGAGCACCGCGGCGATCCCGAACGCGGCGCGCCGGCTGCGCCGCGACACCAGCGGCAGCAGCGCGGCCACCACGAGATGGGCGACGACGAGCGCGAGCAAGACACCTCCGTCCCGCGACCACCGTGCAGCGCGCATGCTCGCAGGGAGCGGCCCGGCTCAAGGGGTGCGTCGGGTCGTTGACGAGCTTCGGACAGATTGCGCCGGAGACCGGCGCCGCCCCCGATCCTACTGGTCGCGCTCCCGGCCGCCCGCCGTCAGTCGATGATCTTGGCGAAGCAGAGGCTGTCCGGTTCGTTCCGGTAGATCCCGAACCGCACGATCGGCGCGTAGCCGGAGCTGCGGTAGAGCGCGACCGCCTCCGGCTGCTTCGTGCCCGTCTCGAGGATCATCCGGCGCCGCCCGGCGGCCGCCGCCGAGCGCTCGATCGCGGCGAGCACCGCGCGGGCGTGCCCCCTCCCCCGCGCCTCCGGGACCACGTACATCCGCTTGATCTCGGCGTCGCCGTCCCGGACCTCGGGGTCGCCCGCCTCGGCGTCGCGCACCCGCCAGCCGCCCGACGCGACCGCGACGCCCTCGGCATAGCCCACGAGGAAGAGCCCGTGCGGGGCGGCGAACTCCGCGGGGTCGGTGCGCGTCCCGTCCTGGCCGCCGTAGCGCTCGACGTAGACCTGCTGCACCGCGGCGATCAGCCGCTGCGCGTCGGGATGGTCGAAGGCGGTGGCGCGCAGGTCGAGCGTCATGCCGCGACGGTGGCCTGCGTGCGGCGGCCGGCCGCGACCAGCAGCGCGAGGCACACGGCGGCGGCCGCGGCCACCACCATGAGCAGCACCGCGTACGGCACGTGGACGGCGAGCGGCGCCAGGATCACCGGCAGCAGGAACCCGCCGTAGGTCAGGGTGTAGAACACGGCGGTCAGCCCGGCCAGGTGGGCCGGCTCGGCGATCCGCTGCACCTCCAGCAGCCCGGAGACCAGCGAGATGCCGTAGGCCCCGCCGAGGACCGCCGACGCGACGAACGCCACGACCAGCGAGCCGGTCAGCGCCGTGCCCCCGGAGACCAGCGTTCCGACGACGATCAGCGCCAGGCCGAGCCGGCCGCCGGCGAGCGGGGCGCGGGCGTCGAGCCGGCGGGCGGCGGACTGGATCGCGATGCCCGCCGACAACGTCACGGCCGTGAGTCCGGTGGCGAAGATCAGCCCGAAGCCGGCCGTGCGCTCCGCCCCGAGGGCGGCCGGCTGCACCGCGAAGGACAGCGCGGGACCGGCGAAGACCCATGGCGCCAGCGGCAGCACCAGGCCGCGGAAGCGCGGGTGCGCCACCGCCGGCACCTTCAGGTCCGCGAGGAGCGACCGCCGGGGCGCCCTCTCCGGCAGCCGCGTCTCGGGTGCGCGGACGGCCAGCGCGATCACCGGGAGGGTGAGCACGATGTGCACCAGGTAGGGCAGCTCCATCGGCAGCGGCGCCCACTGGGCCAGCAGGCCGCCGACCACCGGGCCGACGCCGAACCCCGCGGAGAGCGCCAGCGCGGCGCGGCGGGCGCCGGAGCCCGGGTCCGCCTCGGGGTCGAACGGGGCCTGCGAGAGCTCCTTCACCCACGTCGTCCCGACGGCCATCGCCACGCCGGTGACCGCGCCGAACAGGAAGCGGCCGGTGAACAGCAGCGCCTCGGAGAAGGCCCCGGCGGCGAGGACCGCGCTCGCCGGCACCGACGCGACCAGCGCCGGCAGCAGGACCCGCCGGCGGCCGAGCCGGTCCGACAGCGGGCCCCCGACGAGCAGGCCCGGGGCGAGCCCGGCCACGTAGACGCCGAAGAACGCCGCGACCACCGTGGCCGAGTACTGCCCCTGCTCGCGGTACATGACCATGAGCGGGCTGAACTGGTTCGCGCCGTAGCCGATGGCGAACAGCACCGCCGCGACGCGTGCCCAGGACCTCATCCGTCCTCCCACGTCGGGGACCAACCCGTCGCCGCCGGGCCGCGTTCCCTGGGGAGACGCAGACCTCATCCGCGCTGCTTGGCCTTCTGCCGCCAGGTGGTGAGCACGCGCTCGGTGTAGCCGTTGGGCTCGGTGCGGCCGGTGAGGACCAGCTCCAGGGCGGCCTGGAAGCTCTCGCTGCCCTCGAGGTCCTTGGCCATCGGCGGGTAGCCCGGCTCGTTGGCGTTCTGCTCGTCGACCAGTGCGGCCATGCGGGCGAAGGTGTCCCGGACGGTCTTCTCCTCGACCACGCCGTGGTGCAGCCAGTTCGCGATGAGCTGGCTGGAGATCCGCAGCGTCGCCCGGTCCTCCATCAGCCCGACGCCCTCGAGGTCCGGCACCGTGGAGCAGCCGATGCCCAGACCCACCCAGCGGACGACGTAGCCGAGGATCGACTGTGCGTTCGTCTCCAGCTCGTGGGTCTTCTGCTCGTCGGTGAGCTCCCCGTCGAGGATCGGCAGCACCAGGAGCTTCGCGCGGTCGGTGACGGCCCGCTTCGCGATGTCCTCCTGGACGGCGTGCACGTCCGTGCGCAGGTAGTGCAGCGCGTGCAGGGTCGCGGCGGTCGGCGACGGCACCCACGCGCAGTTGGCACCCTGCTTCGGCTGGGCGCCCTTCTGCTCCAGCATGTCGGCCATCGCCGCGGGCTTGGCCCACATGCCCTTGCCGATCTGGGCCGTGTGCGCGAACCCGGAGGCGAGCGCGACGTCGACGTTGCGGTCCTCGTAGGCGTTGAGCCAGGTCGACGACTTCATGTCGCCCTTGGGGATCACCGGGCCGGCCGCGAAGCAGGTGTGGATCTCGTCGCCGGTGCGGTCGAGGAAGCCGGTGTTGACGAAGATGACCCGGTCGGCGGCGGCCGCGATCGCGCTCGCGAGGTTGACGCTGGTGCGCTTCTCCTCGTCCATGATCCCGATCTTGAGCGTGCGCGCGGGCAGGCCGAGGGCCTCCTCCACGGCGGCGAACAGCTCGACGGTCAGCGCCACCTCGTCCGGCCCGTGCTGCTTGGGCTTGACGATGTACATCGACCCGCTGCGGGAGTTCGAGTACCGACCCTTGCCCTGTAGGTCGTACTGCGCCGCGGTGGCCGTGACCAGCGCGTCGAGCACGCCCTCGGCGATCTCCTCGCCCTCGGCCGTGCGCACGGCGTTGGTGGTCATGTGGTGGCCCACGTTGCGGACCAGCAGCAGCGAGCGGCCCGGCAGCGTGAGCGGCGATCCGTCGGCGCCGGTGTACTCGCGGTCGGCGTGCACCCGACGGGTGACGGTCTCGCCGCCCTTCTGGAACTCCGCCACCAGCTCGCCGGTCATCAGGCCGAGCCAGGTGCGGTAGGCCAGGGCCTTGTCCTCGCCGTCGACCGTCGCGACCGAGTCCTCGAGGTCGACGATGGTGGTGACCGCGGACTCCAGCACGACGTCGGCCACGTCGGCGTGGTGCTGCCGGCCGACGCGGTGCGTCGGGTCGATGGTCAGCTCGACGTGCAGGCCGTTGCGCTGCAGCAGGATCGCGGCGCGCCCCTCGCCGTCGGGCGCGCGGAAGCCGGCGAACTGCCCGGCGTCGGCAAGCCCGCTCTCGCCGCCCCCGGTGAACGCGACGAGGCCCTGCTCGGACCCCGAGTAGGCGGTGACGTCCGCGTGCGAGCCCTGGGCCAGCGGGAACAGCTCGTCGAGCAGCTCGTCCGCGGCGGCGATGACCTGCGCGCCGCGCTTCTCGTCGTAGCCCTTGGCGAGCTCGTGGTCCAGCGGCAGCGCGTCGGTGCCGTAGAAGGCGTCGTACAGCGAGCCCCAGCGGGCGTTGGCCGCATTGAGCGCGTACCGCGGCACGGTGGCCGGGACGACCAGCTGCGGGCCGGGGACCTCGGCGATCTCGGCGTCGACGTCGCCGACCGAGATCGAGGCCGGCTCGTCGGCGGGCAGGAGGTAGCCCAGCTCGGTGAGCAGCTTCTCGTAGGCCTCGGCCTCGCCGGGGCCGTGGGCCTCGTGCCAGGAGTCGATCCGCGCCTGGATCTCGTCCCGGCGGGCGAGCAGCTCGGCGATCCGCGGGGCGAAGCGCCCCTGCAGGTCGGCGAGCGCGCCCCAGAAGGCCTCGGGAGTCAGGTCCAGGCCCGCCAGCAGCTCGCCCTCCACGAACCGCCGGAGCTCGGGGTCGACCTGAAGTCCTGCGGTGCCGGCCATCGCGGCGTCCTCTCTCCTCGACTCTGCTGCGGTGTCTTTTCTACCAGACGGACTGGAGTTTCCGCATCATGGAATGTAGGGTCGGCACTTGTGACCGACGGCACCACGTCCCGGCCCGATGTACCCCGCGCGGGCGGCGTCCAGTCGCTGGCCCGGGCCTTCGGGCTGCTCGAGACGCTGGCGGAGGCGGGCGGCGAGGCCGGGCTGTCCGAGCTCGCCGACCGCACCGGGCTCGCCCCGGCGACGATCCACCGGCTGGTGCGCACCCTCGTCGACCTGGGCTACCTGCGACAGCTGCCCTCGCGGCGCTACACGCTCGGCCCGAAGCTCGTCGGCCTGGGCGAGACGGCCGCGCGCCAGTTCGGCCGGTGGGCCACCCCCGTACTCGCGGACCTCGTCGCCGAGATCGGCGAGACGGCGAACCTCGCGGTGCTCGACGGCGACCGCGCGGTCTACGTCGCGCAGGTCCCCTCGCCGCACCAGATGCGGATGTTCACCGAGATCGGGCGGCGGGTGCCGGTGCACTGCACGGGCGTCGGCAAGGCGCTGCTGTCCGCGCTGCCGCCCGCCGACGCCGCCGCGGTCGTCGCGCGCACCGGCCTCCCCGCCGTCACGCCGACCACGATCACCGACCCGGACGTGCTCGCCCGCGAGCTGACCGTCGCCCGCGAGCGCGGCTACGTGCTCGACGAGGGCGAGCAGGAGACCGGCGTGCGCTGCGTGGCCGCGCCCGTGACCGGGCCGCACGGCTCGGCGGCCGTCTCGGTCTCCGGCCCCCTCTCCCGCATGGACGACACGGCGGTCGCCAGGATCGCGCCGCTGGTCGTCGCGGCCGGCCGACGGCTGGGCACCCTGCTCGCGACCGCCTGACCCCGACCGCGGCCGATTCGAGACGGCCGCGGCGCCCGTGCCGCCCTACGCTTTCCCCGTTCCCACCACGAGCCGTGACAAGGAGGTCAGATGGCCCTCGATCCCGTGGCCCGCGCCGCGATCGTCGCGGCCCTGGGCCCCGACGACGTCGTCGACGACCCCGTGCAGACCCGCGCCTACGAGTGCGACGGACTGACCGGGTACCGGGTCCGTCCCGAGATCGTGCTCATCCCCCGCGACGCGGAGGCGGTCGCCCGGGCGGTGAAGGCCTGCCACCGCAACGGGGTCCCGTTCGTCGCCCGCGGCGCCGGCACCGGGCTCTCCGGCGGCGCGCTGCCGGTGGCCGACGGCGTGGTGATCTCCCTGGCCCGCCTCAAGCGGGTGCTGGAGGTCGACCCGGAGAACCGGCGCGCCGTCGTCGAGCCCGGGGTCACCAACCTGGAGATCACCGCGGCCGTCGCGGCGCACGGGCTCTACTACGCGCCCGATCCCTCGTCGCAGCAGGTGTGCACGATCGGCGGCAACGTCGCCGAGAACTCCGGCGGCGCGCACTGCCTCAAGTACGGGTTCACCACGAACCACGTGCTGTCGATGGAGGTCGTGCTGCCCGACGGCGAGCTGGTCACCCTCGGCGGCGACTCCCCCGAGCAGCAGGGCCCGGACCTGCGCGGGGTGTTCCTCGGCTCCGAGGGCACGCTGGGGATCACCACGAAGATCACCGTGCGGCTGCTGCGCACCCCGGAGACGGTGCGGACGCTGCTGGCGGACTTCCCGTCGGTCGCCGAGGCGGGCGAGGTGGTCTCGGACATCGTCGCGGCCGGGATCGTGCCCGCGGCCGTCGAGATGATGGACACGCTCGCGATCGAGGCGGCCGAGGAGGCGGTGCACGCCGGCTACACGGTGGGCGTCCCGGCCGCGCTGGTCGTGGAGCTCGATGGCCCGATCGAGCAATGCGACGCCGAGTTCACGCAGGTCAAGGAGATCTGCGACGCCCACGGCTGCACCCGGCTGCACATCGCGGGCTCACCGGAGGAGCGGGCGGCGATCTGGCGCGGGCGCAAGGCCGCCTTCGCCGCGGTCGGCCGGATCTCGCCGGACTACTTCGTGCAGGACGGCGTGGTCCCCCGCACCCGGCTCGCCGAGGTGCTCGGCCGCATCGCCGACATGGGCGACGAGGCCGGCCTGCGGGTGGCCAACGTCTTCCACGCCGGCGACGGCAACCTCCACCCGCTGGTCCTCTACAGCGCCGCCGCGGGCGAGACCGAGCGGGCCGAGGAGCTGTCCGGGGCGATCGCGGAGCTCTGCGTGGAGCTGGGCGGGTCGCTGTCCGGCGAGCACGGCATCGGCACGGACAAGGCGTGCTCGATGCCGAAGATGTACGGCGAGGAGGACCTCGCGGTGATGCAGCGGGTGCGCGACGCCTTCGACCCCGAGGGCATCTGCAACCCGGGCAAGGTCCTGCCCACGCCGCGGCTGTGCGGCGAACGGCCCGGGAAGTACCGGCCGCACCCGCTGGAGGAGTCGGGAGTGATCGAGCGGCTATGAGTGATCGGGAGGGGACCCTGACGGCCTTGCAGCCGACGTCGTTGAAGGAGGCCCGCGCGGCCGTCCTCGACACCGCCGGCCGGATCTCCGTCGCCGGGGCCGGGACGGCCGCGGACTGGGCGGGCCGGCTCGGGCCCGTCGACGCCGTGCTCGACACCACCGGACTGAGCGGCGTCATCACCCACAACCCGGGCGACATGACGGTCTCGGTGCACGCCGGGACGCCGCTGCGGGCGCTGCAGGAGGAGCTGGCGAAGCACGGCCAGCACCTGTCGTTCGACGCCGCGCGGGTGGCCGACGGGGCGACGGTCGGCGGGCTGGTGGCCACGGCCGACGCCGGGCCGTCCGCGCTGGTCCACGGCACGCTGCGCGACCTCGTCATCGGGGCCACCACGCTGCTCGCCGACGGGGCGGTGGTCCGCTCGGGCGGGCACGTCATCAAGAACGTGGCCGGGTTCGACCTGGCCAAGCTGCTGCACGGCTCCTACGGCACCCTCGGGGCGCTGGTCGAGGTCGTGCTGCGGCTGCACCCGGTGCCGAAGGCCGTCGGCACCGTGGTGGTGGAGTGCGACCTCGCCGAGGCGGCCCGGCTCGGGCGCGAGGTGCTGGCCTCGCAGCTGGAGCCGACGGCCGTCGAGTGGCTGAGCTCCGGGCGGCTGCTGGTCCGCATCGACTCCACCGAGGAGGCCCTGCCGGCCCGGCTGGAGCGGCTCATCCGGCTGCTCGGCGAGGGGGCGGCCGAGGCCGAGGCGGACGTGTGGGGCGAGCACGCGGCCCTCACCCGCGGTACGGAGGGGGCCGCCGTGCTGCGGATCGGGGTGAAGCCCTCGGTCCTGCCGGGCGTGCTGGCGGGGCTGCCGGCCTCGGCCGCCACCGCGGGCCTCGGGACCGGGGTGGCCACCGTCTCCCTGCCCGGGACGGCGGTCGCCGAGGCGCACACCGCCGTCCACGCGGCCGGCGGGACGAGCGTCCTGCGGTCGCGCCCCGCCGACCTCGACGCCCCGGCGTGGGGGCCGCCGCCCTCCGCCCTCGCCGTGCTCAAGGCCGTCAAGCAGCGGTTCGACCCGGACGGCCGGTTCGGCCCGGGCCGCTACGACCCGTGGGAGATCTCGTGACCACACCCGCCGGCTCCGCCGACACCAACCTGCCGCAGACCGGCCCGAGCGCCTTCGACGAGCACCACCCGCCCTCGCGGGAGCTGCTCGACGACTGCGTGCACTGCGGTTTCTGCCTGCCGACCTGCCCCACCTACCAGCTGTGGGGCGAGGAGATGGACTCGCCGCGCGGGCGCATCTACCTCATGGACCTCGCCGAGAAGGGCGAGATCGGCCTGGCGGGGCCGCTGCGCCAGCACATCGACGCCTGCCTGGGCTGCATGGCGTGCGTGACGGCGTGCCCGTCGGGCGTGCAGTACGACAAGCTGCTCGAGTCGGTGCGCCCGCAGCTCGAGCGCAACGTGCCGCGGACCCCCTCCGACCGGCTGTTCCGCGAGGCGATCTTCGCGCTGTTCCCGTACAAGCGGCGGCTGCGCGCGGCCGCCCTGCCGGGGGCGCTGTACCAGAAGCTCGCCGCCGTGCCCGCCGTCCGGAAGCTCGCCGCGAAGCTCCCGGGCCGGCTGGCCGCGCTGGAGTCGCTGCTCCCGCCCGTCACGGTGCGGGAGGCCTTCGCGACCCTGCCGGTGCACACCTCCGCCGTCGGGGAGCGGCGCGGCCGGGTCGCGCTGCTGTCCGGCTGCGTGCAGGACGTGTTCTTCCACCGGGTCAACGAGGCCACCGTGCGGGTGCTCTCGGCCGAGGGGCTCGACGTGCTCGTCCCCCGCGACCAGCAGTGCTGCGGGGCGCTCGAGCTGCACGCCGGCCGCGAGGACCCGGCGCTGGCCCGGGCCAAGCGGACGATCGAGCGGTTCGAGCGGCTCGACGTCGACCACGTGGTGACCAACGTGGCCGGCTGCGGGTCCTCGATGAAGGACTACGCCCACCTGCTCGCCGACGACCCGGAGTGGGCGGTGCGGGCGAAGGAGTTCAGTGCGCGGGTGCGCGACGTGCACGAGGTGCTCGCCGAGCTGGGCCCGCGCGCCCCGCGCTCGCCCGTCGCGGCGCGGGTCGCCTACCACGACGCCTGCCACCTCGGGCACGCCCAGGGCGTGCGCACGCAGCCGCGGGAGGTGCTGCGCAGCATCCCCGGGCTGGAGCTGCTCGACATCCCGGAGGCGGCGCTGTGCTGCGGCTCCGCGGGCATCTACAACATGATCATGCCCGACGCGGCCGACGAGCTGGGCAAGCGGAAGGCGGACAACGTCCGGTCGGTCGAGCCCGCGGTCGTCGTCACCGCCAACCCGGGCTGCCTGCTGCAGATCGGCAAGCACCTCAAGGACGGCACCGACGGGGCCCTGCCGCTGCTGCACCCGGTCCAGCTGCTCGACGCGAGCATCCGCAACGTCCCGGTCCCCCGCAGCTGAGGTCACCCGTGCGCGGTGAGTGGTGCGCGATCGCCACTCACCGTGCCGGAACTGTCGTGGGGCGGGGCTAGCGTGCGCGGGTATGACGGACACCACGACCCGCACCGCCACCACCCAGCTGGCCGAGCAGCTCTCCTGGCACTGGCAGGCGCTGCTGCGGCCGAAGCTCGAGGGGCTGACGGACGAGGAGTACCTCTGGGAGCCCGCGCCGGGGTGGAGCGTCCGCCCCGCCGGGCGGCTCGCGCCGGGTGCGGTCCAGGCGGGCACCGGTGACTTCCGGGTCGACTTCGCCTTCCCCGAACCCGATCCCCCGCCGCTCACCACGATCGCGTGGCGGATGGCGCACCTGATCGTCGGGGTGTTCGGCGTGCGGGCGGCGGCGCACTTCGGCGGGCCGCCGACCTCGTACGAGGAGCACGCCTACGCCGGCACCGCCGCCGAGGCCCTGCGCCAGCTCGACCGGGCCTACGCGGCCTGGACGGGCGGCGTCGAGGCGCTCGACGACGCAGGCCTGGCCCGGCCGTGCGGGCCGGCGGAGGGCCCGTTCGCCGAGTTCCCGATGGCGGACCTGGTGCTCCACATCCAGCGCGAGGCCATCCACCACGGCGCCGAGATCCTGCTGCTGCGGGACCTGTACCGGAACCTGCACGGATGAGCGTCGGCGCCCGGGATGTCCGACTCGCTCAGCGCCTTCTCAGCGCACTGCGTGCCCGGCCGCGGACGCGGTGTGAGAGTGGCCGGAGGGGCGAGCCGATCGGGGAGGCCGGATGACGGAGACCGCACGGACCACCACGCAGAGCACCGCGCAGAGCACCGGGCGGACCGCCACGGCGCCGGGTGCACGAGGGGTCGAGGAGCTGCCGCTGCACATGCAGCGGGCGGGCTTCGACCCGGCGCCCGAGCTGGGGGCGATCCGCGACGGGGCCGGGGTGCGGAAGGTCCGCACGCCCTTCGGGCTGGAGGCGTGGCTGGTCACGCGCTGGTCGGACGTCCGGGAGGTGCTCGGCGACGCGGGGCGGTTCAGCAACGAGTGGCAGGGCGCGTTCCGCCCGCCGGGCATGCCGGAGCGGAGCCCGGAGGAGATCGCGCGGCTGCGGGCCGGGAACCTGCTGGCGTTCGACCCGCCCGCGCACACCCGGCTGCGGCGGATGCTCACCCCGGAGTTCACCGGGCGGCGGATGGCCCGGCTGGAGCCCCGGGTGCGCGAGATCGTCGACCAGCACCTGGACGCGATGGAGCAGGCCGGGCCGCCCGCGGACCTGGTCGCCGACTTCGCGCTGCCGGTCCCGTCGCTGGTGATCTGCGAGCTGCTCGGCGTGCCGTACGAGGACCGGGCGGAGTTCCAACGGCGCAGCGCGCGGCTGCTCGACCTGTCGTCACCGATGGACGAGCGGATGCAGGCCCAGGAGGAGCAGCGCGACTACATGGCCGGTCTCGTCGCGCGCGAGCGGGCGGAGCCGGGCGAGGAGCTGCTCGGCATGCTGGTGCGCGAGCACGGCGAGGAGCTCGGCACGGACGAGCTGATCGGCATCGCGAACCTCCTGCTGATCGCCGGGCACGAGACCACGTCGAACATGCTCGGGCTGGGCACGCTGGCGCTGATGGACCACCCCGACCAGCTCGCCCTGGTGCGGGACGACCCGGACGCGATCGGGCCCGCCGTCGAGGAGCTGCTGCGCTGGTTGTCGATCGTGCACTCCGGCACGATCAAGTCCGCGACCGGCCCGGCCGAGATCGCCGGGCAGCCGATCGCGGAGGGGGAGCTGGTGATGCTCTCGATCCCGGCCGCGAACCGCGACAACGCCCTGCTCGAGGATCCCGAGCGGCTCGACGTCCGCCGCGGCGCGCTCGGGCACGTCGCCTTCGGGCACGGGGTGCACCACTGCCTCGGCGCCCCGCTGGCCCGCATGGAGATGCGGATCGCGTTCCCCGCCGTGCTGCGGCGCTTCCCGGACCTGCGACCGGCCGCCGAAGATCGTAGGTTCCGGTCGTTCCACGTCGTCTACGGGATGGAGAGCCTGCCCGTGACGTGGGGAGGAGCGTGATGGGCGAGCTCAGGGCGGACCGCGGTGTGTGCATCGGCGCGGGCATGTGCGTGATGACCGACTCCGCGCTGTTCGACCAGGACGACGACGGCATCGTGGTCCTCCTGGAGGAGGACCCGGACACGGACGGGAAGGTGCGCGCCGCGGTCGACGCCTGCCCGTCCGGCGCATTGTCGATCACGGAGGACTGAGACCGGGCCACCCCGCCACCCGTTCGGCCCAGTCCACCCTGCCGGGTGGGGTGACGCGGCGCACACTTCGCGACCATGACGTCTGCGACGGTGTTGTCCGGACAGTTGGCGGGGCCGGTCCTGGCGGTCTACCAGCAGGACCCGAAGGCCGTGGGCGGATCGCTCGGCTGGTCCGCCCTGGTCTCCGTGATCCCCCTCGCGGTGGTGCTCCTCTCGTTGGGGGTGCTGCGCGTGCGGGCCCAGTGGGCGGCGCTGGCCGGGCTGGTCGCGGCGCTCGCCGTCGCGATCGTGGGCTTCGCGATGCCGTTCGGCATGTCGCTGCTGGCCGCGGCGCACGGCGCGTTCTTCGGGCTGTTCCCGATCATGTGGATCGTGGTGAACGCCCTCTGGGTGTTCAACATGACCGTCGCGACCGGGCACTTCGACGTGCTGCGCCGCAGCTTCGGCACGCTGTCCTCCGACCGGCGCACCCAGGCGATCCTCGTCGCGTTCTGCTTCGGCGCCCTGCTCGAGGCGCTGGCCGGCTTCGGCGCGCCGGTGGCGATCTCGTCGGTGATGCTGATGGCGCTCGGCTTCCGGCCGCTCCGCGCGGCCGTGCTGGCGCTGGTCGCGAACACCGCGCCGGTGGCGTTCGGCGCGATGGGCGTCCCGGTGATCACGCTCGCGCAGGTGACCGGGCTGCCGCTCCACGACGTCGCCTCGATGGTCGGTCGGCAGACCCCGTTCCTGGCCCTGTTCGTCCCGCTGGTGCTGGTGTTCCTGGTCGACGGGCGCCGGGGTGTGCGGGAGGCGTGGGTGCCGGCGGTCGTGTCCGGCGTCGTCTTCGCGATCGTCCAGTTCGTCACGTCGAACTACATCTCCGTGCCGCTGACGGACATCCTGGCCGCGCTGCTCTCCGCGATCGCCGTCGTGGTGGTCGCCCGGGCGATGCCGCACGCGCCGTGGGCCGCGCGCCGGACGGGCGCGGAGGCCGAGCCCGAGGCCGGCGGCGGGAGCCTCGTCGGGGCGGGCGGTCCCGACTCCTCCGGCGAGGGGACCGGCGGGTCCGGCCGCGGTGGGCCCCGGCCGACCGGTGGGCCCGTCCCCGCCGAGAGCTCGCCCGAGGGCGGCGAGGCGGTCGCGACGGTGCGGTCGGGCGCCAGGGTCGACGATCCCCGCGAGATCCGCCGCGCCTACGCCCCCTACGTGATCATCGTGCTGGTCTTCGCGCTCGTGCAGCTGCCGGGGATCAAGCCGGCCGTCGACAAGCTGAAGCTGGCGTTCCACTGGCCGGGCCTCGACGTCGTGGCCGCCAACGGCAAGCCCAGCAGCACCACGCAGTACTCGCTGACCTGGCTGTCGACCGCCGGGACCCTGATGCTCATCGCCGGGGTGATCGTCGCGGCGGTGCTCGGAATCGGTGCCGCCGAGGCCGTCCGGATCTGGGGGCGCACGGTCGCGGACCTGAAGTGGGCGATCCTCACGGTCGCCGCCGTCCTGGCCCTGGCATACGTCATGAACGCCTCGGCCCAGACCACCGCCATCGGCCTGCTGATCGCCGGCGCGGGCGGCGCCCTCGCCTTCCTGTCCCCGATCCTCGGCTGGTTCGGCGTCGCCGTGACGGGCTCGGACACGTCGGCCAACGCGTTGTTCGGTTCCCTACAGGTGACCGCGGCCAACTCGGCCGGGCTGCCGCCGGAGCTGCTGGCCGGCGCGAACTCGTCGGGCGGCGTGCTCGGGAAGATGCTGTCGCCGCAGAACCTGACGATCGCCGTCGCCGCGGTGAAGCTCGACGGGCAGGAGGGCGTGCTGCTGCGGAAGGTCGTCGGGTGGAGCCTCGGCATGCTGCTGCTGCTCGCGATCCTGATCTACCTGCAGTCCACGCCGGTACTGGGCTGGATGCTGCCGTAGGGAGGCCGCGCGCCGAATCCGGCTGCCCCGCCGCGCAGCGCCTGCGAGGGTGGCCGGGTG
Source organism: Pseudonocardia halophobica (assembly GCF_050948485.1). Lineage (NCBI taxonomy): Bacteria > Bacillati > Actinomycetota > Actinomycetes > Pseudonocardiales > Pseudonocardiaceae > Pseudonocardia > Pseudonocardia halophobica. The sequence continues at coordinate 5,806,040 of NZ_CP192046.1, forward strand.
AAGCGCGTGATCGGCGAGTTCGAGATCGACGACGACCCCACCCGGCTGGACCGCGACGCCGTCTGGGCCTGGTTGTCCACCGAGGCGTACTGGGGCACCTGGCGGCACCGCGAGCACCTGGAGCACCAGCTCGACGCCGCCTGGCGGGTGGTCGGGCTGTACCGCGGCGACGACACGCTGGGGTCGGCGCGCGCGGTGTCCGACGGGGTGTCGTTCGCCTACCTCGCCGACGTCTGGGTGGACCCGTCGGTCCGCGGCCATGGGCTCGGCGTGGGGCTCGTCGAGGCGATGCTCGCCGGCGGCCCGGGCATGCGGTGGTCGCTGCACACACGCGACGCGCACGGCCTCTACGCGCGCTTCGGGTTCGCGCCGCCGGACGAAACGCTGCTGGAGCGGTCGGCGGACCCCGAGGTGATCCTCGGCGGGGGACTCCGGGCAGGCGGCGATGAGTTCCCGGCGGAGGTGCGGTCTCCCCTCTGACAGCGCGGCAGAGGCCGCACCGACCGAGAGGACCGAGACCATGACCGCCGCCGGTACCGCCGCCCCCGCCCGCAGCAAGGGCCGGATCGCCCTGTACGTCCTGCAGGTCGTGCTGGGCCTGTTCATGGCCGTCGCCTCCGGCGCGCCGAAGCTGTTCGGCGAGGCCACGGCCGTGCAGACCTTCGACGCCATCGGCGCGGGCGACTGGTTCCGCTACGTCATCGGGGCGCTGGAGGTCGCGGGCGGCATCGGACTGATGATCCCGGTGCTCGCGGGCCTCGCCGCCGCCTGCCTCGTGGCGCTCATGATCGGCGCCGCGCTCTTCCAGGTCTTCGTGATCGGCATGGCCGAGTACGTCTACACGCCGATCATCCTGGGCGTGCTGTTCGCCCTGATCGCGTGGGTGCGCCGGCACGAGATCGCGGCGCTGTTCCGCCGCTGAGCGGAACCGCGGGTTCGCGGGCGCGCCGGGGTCGAGGGGTCCCCGGCGCGCCCGTCTTCCGTGTGCTCAGCGGACCCAGTCCGGCACGCCGCGGTCGGTCCCGTCCGGGAGCAGGGCCCGCCCCGCGCCGGCGCCGGTGACCAGGGCGGTCAGCCCGCGCTCGGGGTCGGCGACGATGCGCCGGACCAGACCCGCCGGCAGCACCGCGGTGTCCCCCGTGGTCAGCACGGTCTCGCCGTCGACGGTGCGGAGCGCCATTCCGCCGTCGACGACGGTCCACACCTGCTCCACGTCCATCAGGTGGTCCGGCCCCGCCTGCCCCGGCCGCATCCGCACCTGCCAGAGCGACTGCGCGGCATCGCCGAGCGTGGGCGACGCGAGGGTGGTCATCACGGCGTTCGGGGTCTCGTGGGTGCGCTGGTCGGCGCGGCGGACGACGGTCACGGCGGGCTCCGGTAGGGTCGACAACATGGTTGTCCACATGGTGAACCTGGTTGTCGACCGTGTCAACTGAGCGCCCCGGCTTCGCGCTCCCCCTGCTGCTCCTGGCCGGGTTCCAGACACTGGTCGACGCGCTCCACGAGGAGCTCGCGGAGCGCGGCCACCCCGAGGCCCGCCCGATGCACGGCTTCGCCCTGCAGGCCGTCGGCGCGGGCACGACCGCCGCGGAGCTCGGCCGGCGGCTCGGCGTGACCAAGCAGGCGGCGGCCAAGACGATCGCGGGGCTCGAGGCGGCCGGCTACGTCGAGCGCGGTGCGGACCCGGCCGACGCCCGCCGGATCGTCGTGCGCCCGACCGCCCGGGGCCGTGACCTGCTCGCCCGCTCCGCCGAGATCTTCGACGAGCTCCGGGCGCGGTGGGTGGGCGAGCTCGGGGAGGACGCGGTCCGCACGATGGAGGACGCGCTCGGCCGGGTCACCTCCGGCCCCCGCCTCGACGCCCCCTCGTGGTTCACCCGCTGAGCTGCGGTGTAAACAGCCACCCCGGTGCTGCTCGACCACGATCACTGGTTGTGGAACGAGACCCGCGCTCAGCGAGGAGGCCCTCGCACACCCACCCGAACGCTTCACACCCGGTCGACCTGGTGTGGGACGCACCTCCCGGGTGCGTCGCAGGGCCTCACCGGGTGCGTCGCGCCCGACCGGTTGTGCCAGCGCCCCTGCCACCGCCGCCCCGTTCGGTCCCGCTCGCACGTGTCCGGTGGAGCGCACCAGCGGCGACGGCGGCGTCCGACCCTCCTCAGGCAGTCTCCATCCGGCGGTCGGGGGTGTCGGCGGAGCGGGTGCCTCCGACCACCGAGACGGAGATTGCGCCGATCGCCGCGACGACCGCGAAGGCGTAGAAGCCCCAGGGGTAGGCGAGGCCCGCCGAGAGCAGGGTGCCGCCGACCACCGGGCCGCAGATCGCACCGAGCCGGCCGACGCCGGAGGCGCTGCCGATGGCCGTGGCGCGGGCCTCGGCCGGGTAGTACTGGCTGACGTAGGCGTACACGAGCACCTGCGAGCTGAACACGAACACGCCCGCGAGCAGCACGCTCACGTACACGCCGATGCCCGGCAGCTTGATCGACAGCAGCGCGAGGAACAGCGCGGCGGCGGTGAACCAGGCGATCGTCGAGGTGCGCACGCCGATCTTGTCCGCGACGCGGCCCGCGAGGAGCAGCCCGAGAATCGCGCCGACGTTGAGCACCAGCAGCAGGGCCAGCGCGGCGCCGAGCGCGTAGCCGGCGGAGCGCATGATCTCCGGCAACCAGGTGTTCAGGCCGTAGACCAGCAGCAGGCCCATGAACGAGGTGATCCAGAAGGCGAGCGTCGCGCGCAGGTAGCCGCCCCGGAACAGGGTCGCGATCGGGTTGCGGCGCGCGGCGGGCCCGCGCTCGACCGGGATCGACTCGGGCAGCCGGAGCCAGACCAGCGGCACCAGCACCAGCGCGGGCAGCGCGCCGAGCACGAACATCGCCCGCCAGCCCAGCCCGGGGATGACCAGGATGCCGAGCAGCGAGGTGAGCACGGCGCCGACGTGGTAGCCGGTCATGAGGACGGTCGTCGCGCTGCCGCCCCGGCCGGAGCGGGCGAACTCGTTGACCATCGCGATCGCCACCGGGAGCACGCCGCCGAGGCCGAGCCCGGCGAGGAACCGCAGCACGCCGAACAGCACGGGCCCGGGCGCGAACGCGCACAGCAGCGTGAGCACCGAGAACGACGTCACGGTGACCAGCAGCATCGAGCGGCGGCCGAAGCGGTCCGTGAGCGGGCCCGCGGCGAGCGCGCCCACCATGACACCGACCAGGCCCACCACCGAGATCAGCGAGGCCGACGCGGGGTTCAGCCCCCAGGACGGGTCACGCAGCAGCGACGGGAGGACCACCCCCAGCACCACCAGGTCGAACCCCTCGAGTGCCACGGCGGACCAGCACAGCGGTGCGACCCAGCCCGCCCGCGCCCCCGCCCCGCCCGACGTCCCTGCTGACTCCGTTGTCATGGAACCCTCCCTCGGTGTCCGGATCGCCGGAGTATGAGCGGGGTACGCGACGCTTGTCAGGGCAAGCTTCCGTTGAACGGAAGCGGCGCGACGGGCGGTGGCCCGCGTCGCCGCCCTCACCCGACGGGCGGGCCGTCGCCGATTGAGACACCGCCCGTGGCGCGGGGGTGAGAGGCTGCCCCCACCGTCCCGGGTGGGGTGCCCGGGGCCGACCCCATCGACCCTGGAGGTGGCCGTGATCCTGATCGTGCTCAAGGTGAAGATCAAGCCCGCGAAGCGCGAGGACTGGCTGACCGGCATCAAGGAGTACACCGACAACGTGCGGGCCGAGCCGGGCAACGTCTCGTTCGACTTCTACGAGAGCGGCACCACGCCGAACGAGTTCGCGATCGTCGAGACGTTCCGCGACGGCGACGCCGGCTCCGCGCACGTCCAGACCGAGCACGCCCAGAACTTCTTCCCGTGGATGGGCACGGTCGTCGCCGAGCGCCCGAAGATCAACTACCAGGACCTCGACGGCGAGGCCTGGAACGACATGGCCGAGGTCACCCCCGAGTAGGCCCGGGCTGCTCCGCGGGGCGCCCCGGCGTCCCGCGGAGCACCAGCGCCACCACCCGGGGCACCGCCCGCACCGCCACGACCATCCCGACGACCTCGACGAGCGTCTGCGCCACCACCGTCGCCGCGACGACGGGCCCGGCGGGCAGCGCGAGGGCCAGTGGCAGCACGACGAGCGAGTTGCGCGTCGCACCGGTGAACGCCACGGCCCGGGCGTCGGCGGTACCGAGCCGGAACAGCCGGGCCAGCAGCGCCCCCGACGGCACCATGACCAGCAGGAACACGACGTAGAAGGGCACGGCGCCGAGCACGACCCCGGCCCCGCCCAGCGCCGGGACCTGCGAGGCGACCACGAGCAGCAGCGTCGCCACCATCAGCGGCACCATCGCCGCGCCGGCTGCACCCGCGGCCACCTCCCCGCTGCGGTGCCGCGCCGCCCACCACTGCGTGAGCCACGCCAGCGCGAGTGGCAGCAGGATGAACCCGAGGAACGCCTCGACGAACGGTCCGGGCTCGATCGCCCCGGCGGCCGCCGGCCCGAGCAGCAGCCCCGACAGCACCGGCAGCAACGCCATCTGGGCCAGGAGCAGCAACGGCGTGGCGGCGAGCAGCCGGCCCGCGCTCCCGCCGGCCAGCCCGGTGAACACCACGACGTAGTCGACGCACGGCGCGAGCAGCACCAGCAGCACGCCGGTGCGGACCGCGACGTCCCCGGGCAGGAACGGCGTCATCGCCGCGACCACGAGCGGCGCCACCACGAAGTCGACGACCAGCACCGCCGCCAGGAACCGGCCGGCCCGCAGCGACCGGGCGAGCTCCCGGGCCGGGACCTGCAGGAACGTCACGTACAGGAGCGCGCCGAGCACCGGCCCGACGGCCAGGCCGAGGCCCGGGCCCGCGGCCGGCGCGAGCAGCCCGAGCGCCACTCCCGCCACGATCGCGGCGACGTAGAGCGGAACCTGATGCCGTTCCAGCCAGCCGACCACCGATCCCCTCCCGGGTGCGAGCCTAGAAGCGCGCCCGATGCCGACCTAGGGTCGGGGTGACGCGAGGAGGCGATCGATGAGCGACGCGACCGGTACCGCACCCGTCGACGAGGAGGCCCGGGCCCGGAACCTCGTCGAGGCGGAGCGCAAGGCCCTGCACCTGTTCGAGGAGGCCGGGCGGCGGGGGCTGATCGCGCCGGGCGAGTCCGAGCGGACCGTGAGCGACCGGGTGCGCGACCTCGGCGCGGAGCTCTTCGGCACCGACCGGCACTGGCACAAGCGGGTGGTGCGCTCGGGCCCGAACACGCTGCTGCCCTACAAGGAGAACCCGCCGGACCGGCTCATCGAGGAGGACGACATCGTCTTCCTCGACCTCGGGCCGATCTTCGCCGAGTGGGAGGCGGACTTCGGGCGCACCTTCGTGCTGGGCGACGACCCGGTCAAGCACCGGCTGCGCGACGACCTGCCGCGCATCTTCGACGCCGGCCGCGCCCACTTCGAGGCGCACCCGGAGATCAGCGGCGCGGAGCTGTACGCGCACGTCGTGGGGCTGGCCGAGGAGGCGGGCTGGGAGTTCGGCGGCGCGCACAGCGGCCACCTGGTGGGCGAGTTCCCGCACGAGTGGATCGACGGCGAGCGGATCGAGAGCTACATCGCGCCCGGCAGCGACCACGCCATGCGCCGCACGGACCCCTCGGGCCGGCAGTGCCACTGGATCCTCGAGGTGCACCTCGTCGACCGCGAGGGCGGCTTCGGCGGGTTCTTCGAGCAGCTCCTCACGCTGCACCGCTGACGCGTCCCGAACCGATCCGACGGGCGGGCGCGAACGTCGGGCGTGAACCACAGGGAGGCCGCCCCGCGCACCGGCCGGGCGTCCGCGCCGGACGACTCCGTCGATCTCCTCGCCGGTGTCGCGGAGGGTCGCCGCGACGCGCTGGCCCGGCTCTACGACCGCTACGGCCGCCAGGCCTGGTCGCTCGCCCGCCGGATCTGCGGCGACGACGCGCTGGCCGAGGACGCCGTGCAGGAGGCCTTCACCGCCGTCTGGCGCGAGGCGGGCCGCTTCGACCCGCGCCGCGGCCGGCCCTCGACCTGGCTGATGACGCTGGTCCACCACAAGGCGGTGGACCTGGTGCGGCGCGAGGACAATGCGCGCCGGCGCACGGTGCCGATGGACGACACCGACCTCGCGCTCCCCCGGTTGCCCGGGGCCGACGTCGACGCCCTCGGCGCGGTCGTCGCCGGGACGGTGCGGTCCGCGCTCGACGCGCTGCCCGCCGACCAGCGGCACGCCCTCGCCCTCGCCTACTTCGGCGGCTACACCCAGCGCGAGGTCGCCACGCTCACCGGTGTGCCGCTCGGCACGGTGAAGTCCCGGATGTTCGCCGGCCTCGGCCGGCTGCGCACGGCCCTCGGGCCGGTCCTCGGCGAGGACGACGTCCGGTGAACACAACCGCCCCGCCCTGCCCGATGAGCCGCCAGGTCGCCGGCTTCGCCCTGCACGCCCTGGAACCCGACGAGGAGCTCGAGGTCCACGCGCACCTCGGACGCTGCCCCGAGTGCACCGTCGCCCTGCGCCGGCACGACGCCGTCCTGGCCGGCCTGGCACGGACGGTGCCGCCGGTACCGCCACCCGTCGGACTGCGCGACCGGATCCTGCGCGCCGCACGGACGGACTCCCCGTCCGGCCTCCCGGTAGGCGTCGACCCACCGTCCGATCAGCCCCGGACCCGGCGGTCGCACCGTCGATGGTGGGGCGTCGCGGCCGCCGCCGCGTGCGTGATCGCCGTGGGCGGGCTGGCCGGGCAGACCGCCGACCTGCACGAGCAGCGCGACGCCGAGGTGGCCCAGACCCGCGACCTGGGGCGGCTCGTGACCGGGCTGGACGCGCCCGGCAGCACCCACGCCACCCTGTCCGACGGGCACGGGCGGCCGGTGGCGGCCGTGGTGACCGGCGCCGGCGTCCGGCGCGTGGTGGTCGCGGACCTCCCGACCAACGACCGCGCGGGCTCGATCTACGTCCTGTGGGGTGTCGGAGCGTCCACCGGCGCGGCCCCCGTGCCGCTCGGCACGTTCGACGCCACCTCCGGGCAGACGGACGTCACCACCCTGCCGGCGGGCGGCACCTTCACCGCCTACGCCGTGTCGCTCGAACCCGGCCGGGTCGCCCCCGCGACCCCGAGCCGGGTCGTGGCGAGCGGCCAGGTCGTGTGAGCCGGGCGCAACGGCTCCGACGACCGCCGTCGACGGCAGTGGGCCCCGGGGTGGGGCGTTCCCCGGCCCGGGCCCGTCCGGCACTGCCGCGCCCCGTCGAGTCAGGCCTGTGCGGCCTCCGGCCGCGCCGCCGGCAGGTTGACCGACCGGGCCGGGTCCGCGACGAAGCAGTCGTTCACGACCGCGTCGCCGAACGCCCCGTCCAGCAGCTGCTGCAGCCCGTCGAGGCTCGGTGCCTCCCAGATGCACATCGCCCGCGCGGCGTCGTCCTGGGTGACGCTCGCGAGGAGCACGCGGTCACGGGCGTCGCCGGGGACCAACCAGCCTTCCGGGGACGAACCGGATCGGCGGCGAGAACGAAGCACGGAAAGGCACGAACCGCATTCCCGGGACCCGTCGAAGAAATCGACGACGGGCCCGGAGGAACCGGGCCGGGAACCACGGGAGAACACCATGAAGAAGCCTTTCCGGCTCGCCGCCGCCGGTGCGGTCGCCGCTCTGGGCCTCGGTCTCGCCGCGTGCGGCGGGTCAGGCTCCTCGACCGCCGCCGCCCCGGCGTCGCCGATGGCCTCGGCGCCGACGACGGCCGCCCCGATGTCGGCCGCGGCGGGCGAGGGCGTGACCACCGACGCGGACGTCTTCGGGCCGGCCTGCAACCAGCTGCCGCAGGGCGACGCCCCCGGCTCGCTGAACGACATGGGCCCGCAGCCGGTGGCCAGCGCGGCGGGCACCAACCCGCTGCTCACCACGCTCGTGACCGCGGTCGGGAAGGTCCCGGGCCTGGCCGACACGCTGAACTCGCAGCAGGGCATCACCGTGTTCGCGCCGTCCAACGGCGCGTTCGACCAGGTGCAGACGCAGCTGGGCGACCAGGCGTTCAACGGCCTGCTGGCGAACCAGCAGCAGCTGGGCGGGCTGCTGTCGTACCACGTGGTGCCGCAGCGCTACGACGCCGAGGGCCTCGTCGCCGCCGGCACCACCACCGAGCTCGCCGGGGGCACCGTGACGATCGGCGGCACCCCCGAGGCGCCGACCGTGACCGACGGCCAGGGGAACACCGCGAAGGTCCTCTGCGGCAACATCCCGACCGCCAACGCCACCGTCTTCGTCATCGACAAGGTCCTGATGCCGGCGGGCTGACCCCGCACACGCACGAGGGGCGGGGACCGGCCGGTCCCCGCCTCTCGGCGTCTCGGTGCATCCGGGGATCGGAGGTCCCGGGCCGGTCACGGCCGGAACAGGGCGAGGCCGGGGCCGCCACCCCGATCAACGGCGACCCCGGCCCGAAGGACTGCCCGATCCGCTCCCCAACGACGGACAGTCGCGGTCTCTGTGCCCCTGTGCGTGGCCTCTGTACGTGCCTCGGTCCCGGGGATCCCCGTCCCGCGCGCCGTCTACACCTGTCCCGGCGAATCCGTCCGATCCGTGTCGCCCGGGCGTGTCGTGGGCGTCCCGTCCCCGTCCACCCGGAGCCGCCGGGTGTGCACGGTGAGGCCGCCGCGGGGCCGCCCACCGGCCAGGCGGGCCGCGCGCAGGCACGCGTGCGTCCACATCACGAGCTGCACCTCCTTGGCGATCAGCACCTGGTCGTACAGCAGGTGCGAGAGCCGGTCGCCCGGGCGGGCCCACGACTCGACGACGAACCGGACGTCCTCCTCCACCTCCTCGGTGCGGAACTCGATCTGCCCGGCCTCCAGGTGCCCGTCCAGCGTCGCGAGGCGGAAGTGCCGCGGCCCGGACCCGACGATGCGGACCGGCCCGTCCCACGGCCCGGGCAGCCGGATGAGGAACTCGTCGCCCACCGTCATGGCGCCGTCCGTGCCCCGCGTCCGCCGGAACACCGCCATCCCCGACGGCGACCAGGCGTTGGGATCCGCCGCGAGCAGCTCGAGCAGCTGCTCCGGTGTGCGCTCGCCACCGGTGATGCGCACCGAGTAGGTGCGGTGCAGCAGGTCCCCGTGGCCGTCCTCGACGTGCTGGACGCGATCGTCGCACACCTCCGCCGGCAGCGGCTTCGGCAGGTCGGAGTCGTCCCCCGGCTCCTCGCTGCGGTGGGTGACCGTCGTCCGCCAGAGGTAGCGCCACACGACGATGCCGACGCCGACGGGCCAGCGGACGACCGCGCCGACTCGGCGGGACCGTTGCGAGCCCGTCGCCGGCCGGTGGGCATGGGAACGGAGCATCGGGTGTGAGTACCCGACGAGCGGGAACCCATGCCCCGTGACCATCGGGACGATCCTCCGGCGCGCGGGCGTGCGCGCGATCCACCTGCAGAGCGTGTCGCTGGGCTGCATCGCGCTCTGCATCGGGCTGTGGATGCGGGCGAAGACGGTCGACCAGGAGGAACGGGGCAACGCGGAGCGACGCGCCCTGTTCGTCGGGCTCTGGCCGCCGACCTTCTGGTTGATCAGCGAGTCGGTGCGGCGCGAGGAGTCCCGCTGAACCGCGCGGCGCTGGAGGCGGAGGTCGTCCACCTCGCCGGTCTCGACGTGAACTACGCCGAGGACGAAGCGCCCACCACGACGGACGACCCGCACTGGCACGTCGACTCCGGCTACGCCGAACTCGGCACCGAGGCCCCGGGTCCGCCCGAGCGCGACGGGCCCTTCGAACGCGCCTGCCGGATCGTGCGCAACTACGAGTTCACCGACGACCGCATCCTCCGGGGCATCTACCGGCGCGACGACCCGCTGCTCGGCCGGGACATGGTGCTGGAGGGCCGGTTCCTGTTCCTCCGCTTCCTCATGCCGGTCCGGGTCACGGACGCCTACGACACGGTCCGCGACGGCACGCGCGTGTGGGGCTGGACCTACCAGACGCTGTGCGGGCACCTCGAGCAGGGCCGGCTGAGCTACGAGGTGGCCAAGGACCCGGAGACCGGGCGCGTCACCTTCTGGATCCACGCCTACTCCCGCCGCGGTCCCGTGCCCAACCCGATCCTCCGGCTCGGCTGGAGGCTGTTCGGGCGCACCCTCCAGCTCGAGTTCTACCGGCGGGTGGGACAGCGCGTGCGGGAGCTGATCGACGCGAACCCGCCGGGGGACGACGAGCCGAAGGTCGGCCTGGTGATCGTGCCCCGTGAGCGGCCGGAGCGGTGGCGGGACCGGTTCGCCGTCAACCTCGTCCGGCCCGGGATGTGTCCCTGAGCCCGGTCCGGGTCACCGACCGGGAGTCGCCCGTCACCCCCACACCCGCCGGGCGCGCCCGCGGATCATGATGGACGCATGCCCGCGCCGTCGGAACCGCTGGAGAAGCTGGGATTCCTCACGATCGGCTCCTTCGACGGCGCCGATCCGGGCGCCGGCCACGAGACGACCCTGCGCATGATCGAGCTGGGCGAGGAGCTCGGGTTCGACAGCGCCTGGGTCCGCCACCGCCACCTGCAGTACGGCATCTCCTCGCCCGTCGCGGTGCTCGCCGCGGCCTCGCAGCGCACCCGGCGCATCGAGCTGGGCACCGCGGTGATCCCGCTGGGCTGGGAGAACCCGCTGCGGCTGGCCGAGGACCTGGCGACGGTCGACGTCCTGTCCGGCGGCCGGCTCAACCCGGGCGTGAGCGTCGGGCCGCCGATGCACTTCGACGACGTCAAGGGGTCGCTGTACCCGGACACGGCGGACCTGGAGGACTTCGGCCCCGAGCGGGTGTCCCGGCTGCTGCGGCTCGTCGCGGGCGAGACCGCGAGCTCGTTCTCCGGCACGCAGGGCATCGAGGTCTTCTCCGACCGGGTGGAGCCGCACTCCCCCGGGCTGCGCGACCGGATGTGGTACGGCGCGGCCGGCCTCGGCTCGGCCCGCCGGGCCGGCGAGCAGGGGATGAACTTCCTGACCAGCAGCGTGGTCCGGGCCGGGGACGGCGGCGGCACCGACTTCGCCGAGATCCAGCGCGGCCACATCGACGCGTTCCGGGCGGCGCACCCCGCCGGGGCGGCCGCCCGCGTGTCGCAGGGGCTCGTGGTGGTGCCCACCGACTCGGCCACGCCGGAACAGCGCGCGAAGTACGAGGCCTACGCCGAGGCCCGGCTGCCGCGCACGTTCGCCCCGCAGGGCCCGGCCGGGATGCTGTTCGCCCGCGACCTCGTCGGCCCATCCGAGGAGATCGCCGCGCAGCTGTACGCGCACGCCGGGTTCCGGGCGGTGCGCGAGGTGGTGTTCGCGCTGCCGTTCAGCTTCGCGCAGGAGGACTACGTCCAGATCCTCGGCGACATCGCGACGCGGCTGGCGCCGGCGATCGGCTGGCGACCCGCGGCGGCCGCCTGACCCCGGGCCGCCCGACCGCGGTCGCGCCGACCCCCCCGTCGCGCCGATCCGGTCGCGTCCCGAAGCGGACGGCCGGGCGCGGGGCGGGACGATCCCGGCGGCGGGTTCATCGAAACTGCCGATTCCCGTGCGGGGCGGCCCTGTGCACCCGGGCGCGGCCCGTATCGTCGCGGAGGTGCTGATCCCCCTCGCGATGCTGCTCGCGGTCGCCTCGGCGGTGTTCTACGCGATCTCCGCGGTGCTGCAGGAGCGCGAGGCGTCCCGGGAGTCCGCGGCGGGGCTCGGCCTGATGGCCCGGCTGCTGCGCCGCCGGCTGTGGTGGGCGGCCGTGGGGGCCACGCTGACCGGGGCGGCGCTCCACGTCGCCGCCCTGGCCGCGGGCCCGCTCGTCGTCGTGCAGCCGATCGGGGTCTCCTGCCTGGCGATCGCCCTCGTGCTCGGCGCACGGGTGAACCGCACGGCGATCACCCCGCGTTCGTGGGCCGGGGTGCTGTGCGTGGCGCTGGGCCTGCCCGCGGTGCTCGCCGCCGTGCCGCACCACGGCCCGCACGGCGCACCGCCCCCGCCGGGCGCCGGCCTGGGCTTCTGGACGGTCGTCGGCGTGCTGGCGGCGCTGGTCGCGGCCGCGGCGGTCGGCGGGCTGCTGTGCGGTCGCCGGCTGCCCCGCGGCGCCGCGGTCTGCTACGCCGTGGGCGCCGCGCTGTGCTTCGGCGTCGCGTCCGCGACCACCAAGACCCTGCTGGTCGGCCACCTCACCCCCGGGCGGGTCGCCGTGACCGCTGCGGCCGCCCTGATCGGCACCGCGCTCGCGCAGCACGCCTACCGCGGCGGGGGGCTGGGCGCCCCGCTCGCCGTCCTCACCCTCCTCGACCCGCTGACGGCCGGTGCGATGGGCGTGCTGGTGCTCGGCGAGCCGTTCGGCACCACCCCGCTGACCCTCGCCCTCGGCGTCGCCGGACTGGTCGTGACGGCCGTCGGCGTCGGCCTGCTCTCCGCCCGCCGGCCGGCGGTGGCCGTGCCGCCGCCCCTCGACCCGCTGCCGGTGCCCGCGGGCTTGCGCGGCTGAGGCGCGGCCGGGCCCGGGGACCGGTGTGCCCGCCGTGGGGAGGTCGTATGGTGCGCCCCATGGCACCGGCGCCGATCGCGTCCCGCAGGCCGGGGCGGGCGCGATGACCCGTCCCGCCCCGGCCCGCACGCTGCCGCGGGTGCCCGCCCGCGTCCTGGCCGGGGCGACCGCGGTCGGGCTGGTCGTGTGGTCCTCGCGCGTCGTCGGGATCCTCGCCCTCGCGGGCGGGCTGCTCGCCGGACCGCGCCGGATGCTCGGCGAACCGTTCCGGGCCTCGGTGGGCCTGCCGGAGATCGTCGGGGTCGGGCAGGTCGTCGTCACGGTGGTGGCGGGCGTCGGGATGCTGCTGCTGGCCGCGGGGCTGCGCCGCCGGAAGCGGCGGGCCTGGGCGCTCGCCGTGGTGATCACCGCGGCGCTCACGGCCGTCAACCTCGCGCGGGTGATCGGCCCGGCGCACGGGCACGCCGCGGTGGCCGCCGCCGTCACGGCGCTGCTGCTGGGCCTGCTCGTCGTCACGCGGCGGTCGTTCCCGGCCCGCTCCGATCCCGGCGGGGTCACCCGCGCGGCGCGGGTGCTGGTGCAGTTCGCCGTGGCGGGCGTGGGGGTGGTGTGGCTGTTCCTCGCGCTGAACCCGCACCGGCTGGCCCCCGGCACCTCGGCCTCGGCGCAGCTCGACCAGGCGCTGCTCGCGCTGGTCGGGGTGTCCGGCCCGGTCGCCTTCGCCGCCCACGGGGTGTGGCTCGACGACCTCACCGCCACCGTCGGGCTGACCTTCGGCGTGCTCGCGGTGCTGGGCGCCGGGTACTTCCTGCTCCGCTCCCCCGAGCCCGAGTCCCGCCTCGAGCCGGCCGACGAGGCGCGGCTGCGCGCCATGCTCGCCCGCCGCCCCGACCCGGACTCGCTCGACTACTTCGCGCTGCGCCGCGACCGCACCGTCGCCTACGCGCCGAGCGGCGGGGCCGCGGTGTCCTACCGGGTGCTGGCCGGGGTCGCGCTGGCCTCCGGGGACCCGCTCGGCGAGCAGGGCGAGTGGAACGCGGCGATCGCGGCGTTCCTCGACCGGGCGGTCGCCCACGCCTGGGTGCCGGCCGTGCTGGCGTGCTCCGAGGACGGGGCGACGGCGTGGGCCCGGGCCGGGTTCTCCGTGCTGGAGTTCGGCGACGAGGCCGTCCTGGACACGGCGGCGTTCACGCTCGAGGGCCGCACCATGCGCGGCGTGCGGCAGACCGTCGCGCGCGCCGAGCGGGCGGGCTTCACGGTCCGCGTCCGGCGGCTCCGGGAGATCGACCCGGAGGAGCGGACGGAGCTCGCCCGGCTGGCCCGCAGCTGGCGCGGCGACGCCGAGGAGCGCGGCTTCTCCATGGCCCTCTCCCGCACCGCCGACGGCACGGACGGCGAGGCGGTCCTGGCCGTCGCGCACCGCGACGGCGTCCCGGCCGCCCTGCTGCAGTTCGTGCCGTGGGGCCGCGACGGGCTCTCCCTCGACCTCATGCGCCGCGACCCGGCGGCGGACGGCGGGCTCACCGAGCAGCTCGTCGTCGAGGTCGTGCGGTGGGCGGGCGGACACGGGATCGCCCGGGTCTCGCTGAACTTCGCGGTGTTCCGCGGCGCCCTCGAGCGCGGGCAGCGGCTGGGCGCCGGGCCGGTCGCGCGGCTGTGGGCGCGGATCCTGCACGTCGCGTCGCGGTGGTGGCAGATCGAGAGCCTCTACCGGTTCAATGCCAAGTTCCGGCCCTGCTGGGTGCCCCGCTTCCTGCTCTTCCCGGCCGTGCGAGACCTGCCGCGGGTGCTGCTCGCCATGCTCGAGGCGGAGGGGTTCGGCGGCCGCCCGCCTGCGCTGCTGCGGATGCTGCGCCGCTGACGGGCGACGTGCGCCGATCGCCGGAAGGCGGTAGGCATCGGCCATGGCCACCACCGATCCGCTCGACCTGCTCGACCCGGACGAGCGGGCCGGGGTGCGGCCCGCCGAGGCCCGGTTCGTCGGCCCCATGCTCGCCACGCTGACCGCCGACCACTTCTCCGACCCGGAGTGGATCTACGAGCGGAAGCTCGACGGCGTGCGGGCGGTGGCCGTCCGGGACGGCGACGGCACCACGATCTGGTCCCGCTCTGAGAAGTCGATGACCGGCACCTACCCGGAGATCGCGGAGGCGCTGGGCCCCGGGCCGGCGCTCGTCGCCGACGGCGAGATCGTGGCCTTCGACGGCCCGCAGACCAGCTTCTCGAAGCTCCAGGCGCGGCTCGGGCTGCCCGACCCCGACCGGGCCCGGGCCACCGGCGTGGCGGTGTTCGTCTACCTGTTCGACGTCATGGTCGTCTCGGGCTGCGACGTCACCGCCCTGCCCCTGCGCACCCGCAAGCGGCTGCTGCGCGCGGCGGTCGACTTCGCCGACCCGGTCCGCTTCTCCACCCACCGCAACACGGCCGGCGAGGCGTACCTCGCCGAGGCCTGCGCACGCGGGTGGGAGGGGCTGATCGCCAAGCGCGCGGACTCCGCGTACCGGCCCGGGAAGCGGTCCGACGACTGGCTGAAGTTCAAGTGCGTCCGCGAGCAGGAGTTCGTCGTCGGCGGCTGGACCGACCCGACGGGCTCGCGGCAGGGCTTCGGTGCGCTGCTCGTCGGCGTGTACGACGGCGACGGGCTGCACTACGCGGGCAAGGTCGGCACCGGCTTCGACGGGCGCGTGCTGCACCGGCTGCGGGAGCTCTTCGACGGGCTCGCGGCCGACCGCGCGCCCTTCGCCGGCACCGTCCGGGAGAAGGGCACGCACTGGCTGCGGCCCGAGCTCGTCGCACAGATCGGGTTCACCGAGTGGACGCGCGACGGCAGGTTGCGGCATCCCCGCTACCTCGGCCTGCGCGACGACAAGGACCCCCGCGAGGTCGTGCGCGAGGAACCCCCGGCGTGAGCGCGAGTCACGGGGCGCCGCGCGGGTACCCGGCCCCCATGGCTCCCGAGACCACCGTGGACACCGCCGTGGACAGCGCCGTGGACACCGCCGTGCTCGACGTCGACGGCACCCTCGTCGACACGAACTACCACCACGCCCTGGCCTGGTTCCGCGCGTTCCGGCGGTTCGACGTCACGCTGCCGGTCTGGCGGCTGCACCGGGCGATCGGGATGGGCGGCGACCAGCTGGTCCCCGCCGTCGCCGGGGAGGAGTTCGAGTCCGAGCACGGCGACGCCGCCCGCAAGGCGTGGGCCGAGGAGTTCCAGCCCCTGCTCGAGGAGATCCGGCCCTTCGAGGGGGTGCGCGAGCTGCTCACCGCGCTGCGCGACGCCGGGCTGAAGGTCGTGCTGGCCAGCTCGGGCAAACCCGAGCACGTCGACGCCTACCTCGACCTGTTCGGCGGCCGCGAGCTCGCCCACGCCTGGACCAGCAGCGAGGACGTCGAGCAGACCAAGCCCCAGCCCGACCTGATCGGCGTGGCGGTGGAGAAGGTCGAGGGCCGCGACGCCCTCGTCGTCGGCGACTCGGTGTGGGACTTCGAGGCGGCCCGCCGGGCCGGGTACGCGGGCTACGCGATCCGGACCGGCGGCTTCTCCGTCGACGAGCTGCGGGAGGCGGGCGCCCGGGAGGTGTTCGAGTCCGTCCCGGAGCTCCGCGAGCACCTGGTCAGCGCGCTCGCACGCCGATAGCGGGGTCCTTCGCCTCGCCGTACTCCTCGCGCAGCGCCGGCAGCAGCTCGGTGCGCGCGAACTCGAGGAAGTCCGGCTGCATCCCGCCGCCGACCTCGACCAGCGCGACGTGCGTGAAGCCGGCCTCCACGAAGGGGCGGACCGCCTCGACGTGCGCCGCGACGTCCGGCCCGCAGGCGATCGCGGAGGCCACGTCCTCCTTGCGCACGAACTGTGTGGCGGCGGCGAACCCGGCGGTGCCGGGCAGCTCGGCGTTGACCTTCCACCCGCCGGCGAACCAGCGGAACAGGGAGTGCGCCCGCTCGACGGCGGCGTCCGTGTCCGGGCCCCAGCTGATCGGCTGCTGGCCGATCTTCGGCAGGTCGGCGCCGGAGGCCCGGTCCCAGCCCTGCACCAGGTCCGGCTCGGGCTCGACGGCCACCATCGCGTCGGACACGGGCGCGTACCGGTTCACCGACTGGGCGCCGGACACCGCGAGCGCGAGCGGGACGCCGTCCTCCGGGAGGTCCCACAGCTTCGCCGAGTCGACGCGGAAGTGCTTGCCCTCGAAGGTCACGTAGCCGCCGGCGAACAGCTCGCGGATGATCGTGACGGCCTCGTCGAGCATCTCCTGGCGGACGTCGGCCGTCGGCCAGCCCCGCCCCACGACGTGCTCGTTGAGGTTCTCGCCGGACCCCAGCCCCAGCGTGAACCGGCCGTCGGACAACAGGGCGACCGTCGCCGCCTTCTGCGCGACGACGGCGGGGTGGTACCGCATGATCGGGCAGGTCACGTAGGTCATGAGGCCGACCCGATCGGTCGCGGTCGCGACGGCGCCGAGGACGCTCCACGCGTACGGGGCGTGGCCCATCTCGTCGAGCCACGGGAAGTAGTGGTCGCTCATCACCTCGAAGTCGAACCCGGCCCGTTCGGCGGCGACGGCGTCGGCGACGAGCTCACGGGGCCCGCGCTGCTCGGTCATCAGGGTGTAGCCGAAGGAGGTCATGGCCGGCGGGTACCCGCCCGGGGCCGGGCGACTCGGTCACGACCGGTGGCGCCCGGAGCGGTTCGGACCGCCGGTCCGGGGTAGTCGTGCCGCGCGATCCGGACGAGAGGAGCACACGGTGCTCAGCAGCAAGGAACGGGCGGCCCTCGCGGCGATCGGCAGGTACCTCGAGCACGAGGACCCCCGGCTCGCCCGGCAGCTCACGGCGGACCCGAGGGAGGTGCCCGGGGCCGTCGAGCCGAGCCCCGGCCGGCCCGCGGCCGCGGCCCCGGTCCCCGACCCGCTGCTCGGAGCGGGTGCGTCCGCCCCGGCGGCGGCCGACGGCGGCCCCGACGGCGCCGGCGAGACCGGGGAGGAGGACGACGAGGAGGAGCCGCCCTCTGCCACCCCCGAGATCGCGGCGATCGCCGTACTCGCCGTGATGTCCGCGATCGGGCTGCTCGTCGGCCTCCTCGCCGGACGGCCGGGCTACGCGCTGATCGGTGCGGCACTCGGGGCCGCGGGCGGGTTCTGGTGCCGCTCCCTGCGCCGGACCGGGCGCTGCGGCTGATCGTCCCACCGCCCGAGCCGGGCTCTGCCGGGCCCGCGATACTAACCGCGTGGCAGTGCGGACGCTCGGCGTCGAGGAGGAGTTCCTGCTGGTCGATCCCGACTCGGGGGAACCGCGCGCGGTCGGCTCGACCGTGCTGCGCCGGGCTGGGGAGGGTGAGCTCACCGCGGAGCTGCAGGCGGAACAGGTCGAGACGGCGACCGACCCGGTGCGCGACCTCGACGACCTGCTCGGCGAGATCCACGTCCGGCGCGCGGAGGCGGCCCGGGCCGCCCGGGCCGCGGGCGTGGAGGCGGTGCCGCTCGCGACCCCACCCGTCGCCGCCGACGCGCACGTCTCCCCGAGCCCCCGATACCGCGCGATGGTGGAGCGCTTCGGCCGCACCGGCCGCCAGCAGCTGACCTGCGCCTGCCACGTGCACGTCGCCGTCGACTCCGCCGAGGAGGCCGTCGGCGCGCTCGACCGGATCCGGCCCTGGCTCGCGGTGCTGATCGCGCTGTCGGTCAACTCGCCCTTCTGGTCGGGTGCCGACACCGGCTACGCGGGCTTCCGCAGCCAGGTGTGGGGGCGCTGGCCCTCGGCGGGCCCGACCGGCCCCTACGGCTCCGCCGCCGCGTACCGCGAGCTCACCGAGACCCTGCTCGGCACCGACACCCTGCTCGACGAGGGCATGCTCTACTTCGACGCCCGCCTCTCCCACCAGCACCCGACCCTCGAGGTCCGGGTGGCGGACGTCTGCCGCGAGCCGGCCGACGCCGTCCTCGTCGCCGCCCTGACCCGCGCGCTGGTCGAGACGGGGGCCCGGGAGTGGGCGGCCGGCGTCCCCGCCGACCCGGTGCGCACCGAGGTCCTGCGGCTGGCGGCGTGGCGCGCGAGTCGATCGGGGCTGGACGACGACCTGCTGGATCCCCGCACCTGGCGCCCCGGGCCGGCGGCGGACGTCGTGCGTGCCCTGGTCGACCACGTCCGCCCCGCCCTGGACGACGCCGGCGACCTCGACACGGTCGGCGAGCTCTGGCACGCCCTGACGGCACGCCGTCCCGGTGCGACCCACCAGCGCCGCGCGTTCGAGAAGGGCGGCGACCTCCGCGCCGTGGTGCTCGACGCGCTCGCCGCGCGGGACTGACGGGGCCGGTCAGGAGGCCTTGCGTCGGGAGCCGGACGACTTCCCGCCCGACTTCCCGCCCGACCTCCCGCCGGACTTGCCCGACTTCTTCCCGCGGGCCTCCTCGACGCTGCGCTGCAGGGCCTCCAGCAGCGCCGACATCTCGGTGGGCTCGGGCGGCTCCGCCTCGGTGACGATCTCCTTGCCCTGCTTCTTGTCCTCGATGAGCTTCCCGACCCGGTCGCGGTAGGTGTCGCGGTACTGGTCGGGCTTCCACGGCCCGCTCATCGACTCGATGAGCTGCGTGGCCATCTTCAGCTCCTTGTCCCCCGGCTTGGTCCGGCGCGTCGGCACGTTGTCCAGCTCCGAGGGGTCCCGGACCTCGTCGGCGAAGTGCAGGGTGTGCAGGGCCATGACCGCACCGTCGGCCCGCACCGCGGCCAGGTACTCCTTGCCGCGCATCACGAACGTGCCGATCGCGGCCTTGTCGCCCTGCATCATCGCCTCGCGCAGCAGCGCGTAGGGTTTGCGGTACTCGTCGCCGGTCGGGGCCAGCCAGTAGGTGCGCTGGTAGTACACGGGGTCGATGTCGGCGAGGTCGACGAAGTCGGTGATGTCGAGGGTGCGGGAGCGGCCGGGCGCGATCTGGTCCAGCTCCTCCTGCTCGACCACGACGTACTCGCCGTCGCCGACCTCCGCCCCCTTGACGACGTCGCCGTAGTCGACCTCCTCGCCGGTGCGCTCGTTGACCCGCTGGTTGCGGATGCGGTCCGAGGTGCCCCGCTGGAACTGGTGGAAGTGCACGGTGTGGTCGTCCGTCGCGGTGAACAGCCCCACCGGGATCGACACCAGCCCGAAGGTGATCGAGCCCGTCCAGATCGCGCGTGCCACGCCGCCTCCCTCGTCCCGCCCGGCCGGTCCGGGCGACGGTCCTGTACCCGCCGCGGTGCCCCGTCACCCGTCAGCGGCTGCCGGCCTCCGGGCCGAGCAGGTTACCGAGCGGGCCGAGGTCGATGTTCAGGTCGCCGGGCTCCAGTCCGAAGTGCTCGCGCAGCTCGACCATCGCCTCCTCGAGGCGCATCAGGCCGAGCCCGAGCTGCTCGATCTTCTCGTCGGGGAGGTCGCCGGCATCGACCCGGCGCAGTGCCTGCCGCTCCATGAGCTGGCGCAGCAGCTCCACGATCGTCAGCACCAGCCGGCCGAGGTCGCGGCCGACCGTGTCCGGCTGGGCCTCCACGCGGCGGGGCAGCTCAGGCACGCCGGACCTCCGTGAGCTCGGCCTCCTGCCGTGCTGACTCCGAAAGGGCGGACTCCGGGACGGCGGGCTCCTGCCCCTCCATCAGGGTCGAGACGGAGCTGATCAGCGCCCGCAGCGAGACGTGCACGAGGTCGACGTCCGCCAGCGAGATCGTGATGTCGCCGGTGAGCATCACGCCGCCCGCGAGCAGCCGGTCGAGCAGGTCGACGAGGCTCAGCTCGTCGTCCGGGTGGGCGAGGGTCACGGCTCCCCCAGCGTGGCGAAGGAGAAGGGCGGCCACGGCCCGGTGAGCTCGACCGTCGCCCCCTCCGCCTCGACCGCGGCGAGCGCCGCCCGGAACTCGTCCTCCCCGTCCGTGTCGACCAGGTACGTCGCGTTGAGCACCATCTCCTGCTCGCGGCCGCTGAGCCGGGCGTCCTGCGGCTTCATCCGGTGCGCCCCGGCCGCGACCTGCGCGAGCCCCTCGTCGAGCCGGTCGGCGACGGCCCGGGCGCGCTCGCGGGCCTGCGCGCCGCGGTCCCGGTCGGCCCGCCGGCGCAACAGGTACGACGTCCCGGGGCGATCCGACGACGCCGGCGCCTCGGCCGGGGCCTCGGGCTTCGCGTCGACGTAGACCTTGACGCCCCACTCCCGCCGGTCCCGGACGCGCTCGAGGACGGTCCCGAACTCCACCGCCCGCTCGCGCAGCATCCGCGCGACCGCCTCGTCGTCCCGGTAGACGGTGGCCAGCCGCAGCGGCGCCGTCGGTTCCTCGCCCGCCGCCTCCACGATCACCGCGTGGTGCGCGCGGGCGAGCCGCTCGATACGGGCCAGGTCCTCCATCGCGCGGGCGAGCGCCGCCTCGTCGAACTCCTCCTCGCGCACCGTGCCGACCACGGCGACGAGCGGGCCCTCGACGACGAGCCGCGGGCTCTCGCCGTCGACGCCCGGCCCGGCGGGCGGCCGGTCCGCCCCGCCGAGGCGCACCGCGTACAGCCAGACCAGGCTCATCCGCGCTCCTCCCGGGACCGGGCGCTCCGCCTGCGCGTCGGCTCCGGCTCGGGCTCCGGCCCGGATTCCTCCTCGGGCTCCGGCTCGGACTCCACCTCGGCCTCCGGAGCCGATCCGTTCTCCAGCTCGCCGCGGGTGCGGGCGGCCTCGAGGTCGCCGATGCGCTGCCGCAGCCGGCGGTTCTCCTCGTTCAGGTCGCGCTGCCCGGAGCTGAGGCTCGGGTCGTGCTCCCACCAGTCGATGCCCATCTCACGGGCCTTGTCGACCGAGGCGACGAGCAGCCTGATCTTGATCGTCAGCAGCTCGATGTCGAGCAGGTTCACGCGGATGTCGCCGGCGATCACGATGCCCTTGTCGAGCACGCGCTCCAGGATGTCGGCGAGGTTCGTCGACTCCTGGCGGTGCTCGGGCGGACGCGCCGTGCGGCCCGGTACCGGAAGGCCCCCGGTCGTCATCGTCCTCCTCTGTGCATCTGGCCCCGGCTGTAGCGGCCGGTGCGGCGGTAGCCGTGGAGGTCGCCGCGGGAGTCGACGTCCACCTCGAAGACGGCCAGGATGTCGGCCGAGTCCGGGATGCGGCGGGTCTCCACGACCTCGACGCCGATCGACCAGCCCTCGTCGCGCCGCTCGATCGACACCACCGACTCCAGCTCGCGGCCGGTCAGCGAGACGATCTGCTCCGCCGCGCGGCGGGCCGCCTCGGCGGGCAGCGCGTGGCCGTTGCGCCCGGCCTCGCCCGAGCCGCCCGAGCCGCCGCCCGACCCGCCCTCGGAGCCGCCGTCGGACGCGCCGTCCGACGCCTCCTTCGACGCCGTCCGCCGCGTGGCCGTCCTCTTCGTCCGGGTCGCGGGCGCGTCGTCCCGCTCGGTGTGCTCCTGGTCGTCCGTCATCGGTCTCCGCCGGTCAGGCGCGGCGCACCATGAGCCGCTGCAGCAGCTCGTTCTCCCGCTCCGCGGCCTCCTCGTCGGAGAGCTCGCCGGTGCGGCGCGCCTCGTCGACCCACTCCAGCTCCGCGCGGATCCGCGCCGGGTCGTAGTACTGCTGTTCGGCCTGGTCCTGGATCTGCTCGGCCAGCCACAGGACACCGCGGACCGGGGCCAGCGGCAGTCCCAGCAGACCCGACACGAGACCCATCGGCGATCACTCCTCCGGCACGAAGTCGTAGGGGGCGAGCGGCCCGAGCAGCCGCAGCTTCAGCCACTCGTGGGTGTCCGCACCCAGTTCCTCGACGGCGGCCTCGAACTCCTCCGCCCCGTCCCTGCGTACCAGGAACGCCGCGTTGACGACGTCCTCGGGCTGGGTCGGCGTGGTGGTCGAGACCGCCTCGGCGAACGGGCCGATCCGGTCGACGATGTCCTTCGCGTCGACCTCGCGGCGCTCCTCGAGCGCCTTGACGATCAGCTCGCCGAGCTTGACGCGGTCGTAGTAGGCCGCGTCCTCGGGCACCCCGCGGATGCGCTCCTGCAGCTCGCGCACCCCCGAGTCCTCCTCCACGACCTCGCGGAGCAGGACGTCCTGGTCGTAGCGGCCCTTGAGGGTGTACTGGACGGTGCCCTCGAGCTGGTCCAGCGCCCGGACGAACCGGTCGTGGTGCGGCGCGAGGAGCTCCTCGAGCACACCCTCCTCCTCGATCACGGCCGGGAACCGCATCGGGAGCACGGTCGTGCGGGCGGCCACCGAGTCCACCACGGCCTCGTGGGCCACCAGGTCGTCCCGGGTGCCGAGCGGGCGGTCGAGCGGGACGTCGCCCACGATCGCGGCCACCTTCTCGTGCACCACGGTGGTCACCGTGCCCGACGGGCCCAGCCCCACCAGGTCGTCGGGCAGCTCGGCGTCCGCCCGGACGAGCCCGTAGACGTACGTCGCGCTCACGCCTCACGCTCCCGCGTCCGCTGTGGCCGGCGCCGGCGCGGCGCCTCCTCCCGCTCCTCCTCGCGGTTGTTGCCGCCCAGGAGCTCCCCGACCTTGTCGACGGCCGCGTCGAGGGCGCCGGCGGTCTTGCCCTTGGCGCCGCCCTCCATCATCCCCTGGGTGAGCTCGGTGAGGTCCTTGCCGCCCTTGCCCTTGCCGTAGAGGTCGAGCCGGTTGGTGGCCTCGGCGAAGCGCAGGAACGTGTCCACGCTCGCCACCACCACGCGCGCGTCGATCGTGAGGATCTCGATCCCCACCAGCGACACCCGCACGAACACGTCGATGACCAGGCCCTTGTCCAGGATCAGCTCGACGACGTCGGCGAGGCCGCTCGAACCGCCCCCGCCGCCGCGGTCGACGTGCCCCCCGCCGCCCGTCTGGGTCGCCACCGTCATCGCTCATCGACTCCTTCCGCCGGCGCCCGCGGTCTGCCGGCGTGCGGTGCGGCGGCGGGCCGGGGGCGGCTCCTCGTCGGGTTCCTCGTCGGGCTCGGTGTCCTCGTCGGCGGCCGTGTCCGCCTCGTCGGCCTCCTCGTACTCCTCGTCCGGCTCCTCCTCCGGCTCCTCGTCGGCGTACTCGTCGGCCTCCTCGTAGTCCTCCTCGGGCTCCTCGTCGGCGTACTCCTCGGACTCGTCGACCGGGCCCTCGTCGGCCTCCTCCGCGGGCTCCTCCTCGTAGTCCTCGTCGTACTCGGCGGCCGGCTCGGCCTCCTCGTCGTACTCCTCGTCCCCGCCGGCCTCGGCGTACTCGTCGCGCTCCTCGGGCTCACCCTCCTCCTCGCGGGCGCGCTGCTCCTCGTCGAGCGCCTCCTCGTGGGTCGTCACGACCTCGGCGTCCCGGATCTCGCCGCGCCAGCCCTCGATCTCGTCCTGGTGCAGCATGGCCGTGGTCATGGCGTGCCGGCGGAAGTGCTTGAACTCCAGCCGGGCGCGGCGGCCCTGTGCGCGCCAGATGTTGCCGGTGCGCTCGAACAGGCCCTGCGGGTGGTACTCGAGCACCAGCAGCACCCGGGTGAGGTTCGGGCCCAGGCCGGTGAAGCTCACCGCCCCGTCCACGTGCCCCTTGGGTCCCTTCGAGCGCCACATGACGTGCGAGTCGGCGACCTGCTCCATGGTCGTCGCCTCCCACTCGCGGTGGGACCAGAAGACCTTCGCCTTCCAGTGGGTCTTCTCGTCGGTGATCTGGTCGACGCTCTCGACCTTCTTCATGAAGCCCGGGAAGTCGGCGTACTGGGTCCACAGGTTGTAGGTGGTGCGCACCGGGAGCCCGACGTCGATCTCCTCGACGATGTTGGTCAGCTTGACCTTCTTGCCGCCGCCGCTGCCGCCGCCTCCGCCCTCGGAGTCCTCGCCGCCGCCGCCGAACAGGCCGCTCACCTTCTCCTTGATCCCGGAGAAGAACCCGCCGCCCTTGCCACCGCCGTCGCCGTCGCCGTCCTCGTCGTCCGGGTCGTCCCCGTCGTCGTCGCGATGGCGGCCGAGCGCCTCGCGGACGCCGGACCCGCCGTTCTCGGTGACGGTGTCGAGGCGGTCGGTCAGGTTCGTGACCCGGTCGGTCGCGGCCTCGGCGGCCCGCTGCACCAGCATCGACAGCAGCCGCGAGCCGGCGTCCTTCAACGCGTCGGACGGCAGCGCCTCCGCCAGTTTCGACGTGTCAGGCATCGCTGCTCCTCCGCTTGGCGGCGGCCTTGCCACGACCCGAGGCGGCCTTCGCCCCGCCGGCGGCGGCCCGCGCCCCGGTCCGGGCCGTGGCGGTGCCCGCGGCCGCGGTACGACGCCCGGAGCCGCCGGCCCGGGACCCCGCCCCGCGCGACGTGCCCTGGGCCTTGGCCGTGCGGCGCCGCGGCTTCGGCTCCTCCTCGGGCTCCTCCTGCTCGTCCTCGGCCGGCTCGCCGCCCCGGTCGGTCTCCTCGTCGGAGTCGGCGCCGGTGGCCTCGCGGGCGCTCTCGACGGCGCTCTGCGCGGCGTCCGTCCCCGCCCCGGCGGCGTCCTCCCCGGTGTCCGAGGCGTCCGACGCCGCGTCGGAGGCGGTGTCCCCGGCCTTGCCCGGCTTCTCCTTCGCGCCGTCCTTCGCGCCGTCCTTCGCGCCCGCAGCCCCGCTCGCGAGGGTCTCGACCCGCTGACCGACCTTGTCGGTCAGCGCGGCGACCTGGCGCGCCGCCACGGCCATGGCGGCGCCCTTGCCCGCCTCCAGCAGCCGCCCACGGACCTGGTCGCTCAGCGCCGAGAGCTCGGGCGAGCTGTTGAGCAGCTTGGTGGCCTGGCCCAGGAGCTCACCCGGCCCGCCCGCACGACGCCCTGCGGCCATCCCGCCGAGCATCAGGGC
Source organism: Pseudonocardia halophobica (assembly GCF_050948485.1). Lineage (NCBI taxonomy): Bacteria > Bacillati > Actinomycetota > Actinomycetes > Pseudonocardiales > Pseudonocardiaceae > Pseudonocardia > Pseudonocardia halophobica. Next base: position 5,831,286 of record NZ_CP192046.1, read on the forward strand.
GAGCTTCATCTTCTTGGTGCGTCCCAGGAAGTAGCCGCCGGCTACCCCGAGCGCCACCCGTGCGCCGCATTTCATCGTGCCTCCATGTTGTGGTGGCCGGCCCGCGCCCGCGCGAAGGGACCGATGTCTCCGAACCGCTCGCGCCCGAGCCCCGAACCGGGGTCAGCAGCTTCTACCCGAACGGATCTGGCCGCACACGCTGATCGCCGACATCAGCCATTTTTGCGCCGTTCGGCCCACCCGCCCGGACCATTTCCCGGAAATGCTCCTGGAACAGGCGGGTGAGCGCCGCTGCGACGGTTCCGTGACCGCGCTGGGCCGAACGAGCGCCTACCGCCCGGTCGGCCCAATGGCTGGTCACGGTGCGGAATCGGGCGTGCGGACAGCGTGCGGGAAAGGAACGGCGACAGCCGCCGGAGTCCGGCGTGAACGGGCCCCGCGGGCCGGAAGAACGGATCATGAGGATCCGGCTTTGGCGGCCGCCACGATGATCAGCACGATCAGCGCCACGAGCAGCAGCACCACGGTGATCGGCAACAACACGATCGCGAGCACGAGGGCGAGAATGATCGCCACCCGCATTCCGGTGCTCATGGCCCCGACCGCGCCTTTCAACGCACCCCAGATCGGGTTCTTCCCGGCCAGCCCGGCACGGACGCCGCCCAGCAGCCCGCCCATGGCGAGCCCGCCCGAGGAGGCCATCTTCTGGACCAGCCCGCCCAGGTTCTCCACGTTCTCCAGGACGAGCCCGACCGAGCTGCGCAGGAGCGTGCGGAGCAGGTTGCGCAGGCTCTCCTTGAGGTCGGCGACCGCGGCGTTCCGGCGCTCGGCGGCGTCGCGGCCCGCCGGGCGCGACCCGTTGCTCGACCGCGGGGCGTCGCCGCCCATCTCCAGCGCCGTCATGGGCCGCATGTGTTCCTCCCCGCCTGCGCCGCCCGGGGCGTGCGGCGCTCGTGGCCGTCTACCCCGATCCGGGTCGGCGCCACTCACCGCACGGGCGGTCCCGCGCGGATTCCGCCCGACCGTCGCAGCGCGCGGTCGTGGAGGACGGCTCGCGTTGCCCCGTCCGGAGCAGTCCGGGTGCCGGGGTGCCGCGGTTCGCGCGGGCGCGTGGGGGTAGCGCTCCCCGATGGCGAGCATCGGCTACTTCCTGTCCTGCGAGCAGTACGGCCCGAAGGAGCTCGTCGCCCAGGCGCGGGCGGCGGAACGGGCCGGCTTCGAGCGGCTCTGGATCTCCGACCACTTCCACCCGTGGAACGACGAGCAGGGCCAGAGCCCGTTCGTCTGGTCCGTGATCGGGGCGCTGTCCGAGGCGGTGTCGCTGCCGGTCACGACCGCGGTGACCTGCCCGACGGTGCGCATCCACCCGGCCGTGATCGCCCAGGCCGCCGCGACCGCCGCGGTGCAGCTCGACGGCCGGTTCGTCCTCGGCGTCGGCAGCGGCGAGCTGCTCAACGAGCACGTCCTCGGCGACGCCTGGCCGTCCGTCGGCGAGCGGCTGGCCATGCTCGAGGAGGCGGTCGACGTGATCCGCCTGCTGCACAAGGGCGGGCAGATCAGCCACCACGGCACCTACTACGAGGTGCAGGAGGCGCGGATCTACACGCTCCCCGAGCAGCCGGTGCCGATCTACGTCTCCGGCTTCGGCCCGCAGGCCACCGAGCTGGCGGGCCGGATCGGCGACGGCTACTGCACGACGATGCCCGACGGCGACCTGGTCCGGACCTTCCGCGGGTCCGGCGGCGGGGACAAGCCCGTCCAGGGCGGCATGAAGGTGTGCTGGGAGCCCGACCGCGAGGCCGCGATCGACCGGGCGCACCGCCTGTGGGCCAACGACGCGCTGCCGGGTCAGCTCGGTCAGACCCTGCCCCGCCCGCAGGACTTCGCCGACGCCATGACGCTGGTGCCGCGCGAGCAGGTCGCCGAGGCGATCGTGTGCGGCGACGACCCCGAGGACCACCTCGCCCGGGTCCGGCAGTACCTCGACGCGGGCATCGACGAGGTCTACGTCCAGCAGGTCGGCGCCGACCACGACGGCTTCTTCCGCGGGTGGGCCGACACGGTGCTGCCGCAGCTGCGTTGACTCGGCGCCGAGCCTCGGATCCCGCCCGCTGACAAGGGCCCGACGGCCTGTCCTGCACGCGGTGCCGCGTGCTTGGCTTGCGCCCCTGTCCGGCCGCGAGGTGGGGGTGCGTCATGGCGGGAGCACGGGGACGGCACGGGCGCCGGGTGGTGGGCGCCCTCGTGGCGGCGGCGGGCGCGGTCCTGCTGCTGCTCGCCCCGCCGGGCGACCGGGGCGCCGCCACGACGGCGGCGTCCGGGCCGGACGGGCACGCCGGCTACCAGCCGGTCACCGGGTCCAACTGGTCCGGCTGGGCGGCGGTCGGATCCGGCTTCACCACGGTCGCCGCCGCCTGGTCGGCCCCCACGGTCCGCTGCGGTGCGCCCACCCAGGTCGTCGGGCCGTGGGTCGGGCTGGGCGGCGTCGTGACGAACACCGTGCAGCAGACGGGCCTCGAGATCACCTGCGCGTCCGGGAAGCCGGTGTACCGCGCCTGGTACGAGACGGCGCCGCAGCCGCCCGTGTACCACCCCGATCCGGTCGGCCCGGGCGACCGGATGACCGCGAGCGTGCACCGGACCGCGACGGGCTACACCCTCACCATCGCCGACACCACCCGCGGCTGGACGCGGACCGCACACACGGCCCACCTCCAGGACGACCACGCGTCGGCGGAGGTCGTCGTCGAGTCACCCACGGGCGCGTTCCCGGCGTTCGGCAGCCTCACGCTCTCCGGCGCCACCGTCGACGGCAGGCCCCTCGCCAGCACCGACCCGGTCGGCTTCGAGTCCGGCACGACGAGCGTGCGGCAGACGAGGACCGGACCGGTGCGCGGCGGCTCGTTCACCGTGAGCTACCTGCACGAGTAGGTGCCCAGGCGGCTAGCGCCGCCGGCGGAGCTGGGTCTCGTCCAGGTCGAGCTCCTGGCTGATCGCCACCATCGTGGTCCGGCTGATCTCCCCGTTCGCCTGCATCCGGCGCAGCGTCTCGCGCTCGACCTCGACCAGGCGCAGCCGCAGCGCGCTGACGTCCGTCGCGCCCTCGCCGTGGGCCTCCGGTTCCGGGCCGCCCTCGTCGTCGCCGTGCCGGTGGGCGTGCCGGGTGGCCTCCAGCTGGTCGCGCAGGTGGTCCCGGCGCAGCTCCAGGACCTGGCGCAGCTCCTCCACCCCGGCCGGCCCCGGCTCGTCCCGCTCGGCGACCTCGTCGAGCTCGCGCAGGGCGGCGTCGACGGCGGCCCGGCGCGCCCGCACCCCTTCGGTGCGCTCGCGCTCGTCGGGCCGCAGGTTCAGCACCTTCAGCAGCCGGGGCAGCGGGACGGTCTGGCCGACGAGGGTCACGAGCACCACCACCACGGTGAGGAACAGGAGCAGGTCCCGGCGCGGGAAGGGTGCGCCGTCCGCCGCGGTCAGCGGGATGGACAGCGCGACGGCGAGGGACACCGCCCCGCGCGGCCCGCACCAGCCGAGCACCACCCGTTCCCGCCAGGGCATCTGCGCGGCCAGCTCCTCCCGAACCGGCAGCAGCGCGCCCAGCGGCGCCACCAGCATCACCCACGCCAGGCGGACCAGGATCGCGACCACGACCACCGCCGCCGCCGCAACCGCCAGCGCCGTCCACGAGTACGCCCCGACCTCGCGGATCACCGCGGGCACCTGGATCCCCAGCAGTACGAACAGCAGCGCGACGAGCAGGGAGTTCAGCACCGTCCAGAAGGTCTCGGAGTGCAGCCGGACCGTCGGCTCGACCAGCCCGCGGCCGCGGACCCCGAGCCACACGGCGGCCGTGACCGTCGCGAGCACACCGGACGAGTGCAGCTCCTGCGCCGGCACGAAGGCGAGGTACGGCGTGACCAGGGAGAGGATCACGTGGCTCGCGGTGTCCCGGACGAACCGCCGCAGCGTCGCGCTGACGATCCCGACGACGAGCCCGAACGCGATGCCGCCGCCGACCTCGATCAGCAGCTGCAGGCCCACCTCGCCCACCGACGTCGTCGCGCCGACCGCGCTGATCGCCACGGCGAACAAGGTGAGCGCCACGCCGTCGTTGACCAGCCCCTCGGACTCCAGCACGGTCACCAGCCGGCGGGGCGCCCCGAGCCGCTGCAGCACCGACCCCGCGGCCACCGGGTCGGGCGGCGCGACGGCGGCGCCGAACGCGATCGCCGCGGCCCAGCCCACGTCGGGGAAGACCAGGAGGAGCGACCCGCCGACGGCGAGCGCGGTCGCCACGACGAGCCCGACGGACTGCCCGATGATCGGGACCAGGTTGTTCGCCGTCTCGCGCGGGTCGCTGAAGAACGCGGCGTAGTAGATCAGCGGCGGCAGGAAGACCAGCAGCACCAGGTCCGGCGAGAGCCGGACCTCGCCCACACCGGGGATGAACGCCGCCCCGACACCGAGCAGCACGTACACGGCGGCCTCGGGCAGCCCCGTCCGCCGGCTCACGAGGCGGCCGAGAACGACCCCCGCCGCCAGTACGAGCACCACGAGCAGGACCTGGGTCGGCACGGAGCAGTCGGTACCCGGCCGGGCGGCGGACCATGCCGGGCGCCCGGGCGGTGCCGCACGGGCCGGGTCGTAGGCTGGCCCGGTGCCGATGACCGCGAAGTACGCCACCACCTGCGGCGTCTGCTCCGGCCCCGTCCGGCCCGGTGAGGAGATCGCGAAGGCGGGCAGCTCCTGGGCACACTCGGCATGTGCCGAGACCGCGAAGAGCAGCGGGAAGGTCGAGCCCGGTGCGCTGACCGCCCGGCCGTCCCGGTCGGCCCCGCGCCCGGACATGCCCGCCGCCGAGGGCGCCCTCGAGGTGTGGACGGACGGGGCGTGCTCCGGCAACCCGGGCCCCGGCGGCTGGGCCTGGGCCACCCGGGACGGCCGGCAGGACAGCGGCGGCGAGGCCGGCACCACCAACCAGCGCATGGAGATCCGCGCGGCGCTCGAGGCGGTCCGGGCGCTCGACGGCCCGCTGGTGGTGGTCAGCGACTCGACCTACGTCGTCAACTGCTTCCGGGACGGCTGGTGGAAGGGCTGGCTCGCGCGCGGCTGGATCACGAGCGCGCGCAAGCCGGTGGTGAGCCGGGACCTGTGGGAGCCGCTGATCACCCTGGTCAACGAGCGCGGCGACGTGTCCTTCCGCTGGGTGAAGGGCCACTCCGGGGACGAGATGAACGACCTCGTCGACGCGCTGGCCGTGGAGCAGTCCCGCGCGGTCGCCTGACCGGCGGGCACTCAGCCGGCGGGCCGGTGGGTGCCGCCCCGCCGGAGCCACAGGGTGACGCCCATCCCCGTGACCAGCACGGCGAACAGCACCATCACCCCGGACAGCAGTGCCATTCCCGCGAGCAGGCCCAGCAGGCCGACCACGACGAGGAGCAGCGCCACCGCCCGCCGGGCACGCGTGGGGAAGCTCCCCTGCGCGAGGCGTTCGGCGAACCGCGGATCCTCCATCCGGATCGCCGCCTCGATGTCCTGCAACCGGCGCCGGTCCTCGTCGCTGAGCATGGCTCCCCCTCGCTCCTGCTGTGCGAGCGAACTCCTCCCGACCTGCCCGGTCAACAGTCCTTCGTGTCAATCCTTAGGGGGTCGTGATCCCAGTTCATCAGCGGGTACCGCCACTTCGTCCCGGTGACGTCGCCCTTCGGCTTCTGCGCCAGGTGGCGGTGCACGTAGCCGACGACCTTGCGCATGAACTCCTTGCGGACGTCCTCGTCGTCCTTGCCGCTCACGAGGTCGCGGTCCCGGGCTTGAACAGGACCTTCACCGCCCCGTCGCGCTTCTCCTGGAACATCTTGTAGGCGTCGGGCGCCGCCTCCAGCGGCACGTGGTGGGTCGCGAAGTCCTCGGTGCCCAGCGGGTCGTCGTCCGTGAGCAGCGGCAGCAGGTCCGGCACCCAGCGGTGCACGTTCGCCTGGCCCATCCGCAGCTGGATCTGCTTGTCGAACATCTGCAGCATCGGGAGCGGGTCGGCCATGCCGCCGTACACGCCGGACAGCGAGATCGTGCCGCCGCGGCGGACGAGCTGGATCGCCATCTGCAGGGCGGCCATCCGGTCCACGCCAGCGGCCTTCATGAAGGGCGCGGCCAGGGCGTCGGGCAGGTACCCGGTGAGCTGGTGGGCGATCTTGCCGAAGGGCGAGCCGTGCGCCTCCATCCCGACCGCGTCGATCACCGCGTCGGCGCCGCGGCCACCGGTGAGCGCGCGGACCGCGTCGGGGACGTCCTTGCCCGCGTCGCGCAGGTCGATGGTGGTCACGCCGCGGTTCTGCGCCCGCTGGAGCCGCTCGGGCACCAGGTCGATGCCGATGACCGTCTCGACGCCGCGGTGCCGGGCGATCCGCGCGGCCATGTCGCCGATCGGCCCCAGCCCGAGGACGACGAGGCTGCCGTCGCGCGGCGGGTCGGCGTAGGCGACGGCCTGCCAGGCCGTGGGCAGCACGTCGGACAGGTAGACGAAGCGGTCGTCCGGCGGGCCCTCGGGCACCTTGATCGGCAGCCGGTCGCCGAACGGCACGCGCAGGAACTCCGCCTGCCCGCCCGGCACCTGGCCGTAGAGCTTCGTGTAGCCGAACAGGGACGCCCCCATGCCCTGCTCGCGGTTCTGCGTGGTCTCGCACTGCGAGTGCAGCCCGCGCTCGCACATCCAGCAGGTCCCGCAGGAGACGTTGAAGGGCACCACGACGCGGGCGCCGACCTCGAGCGAGGTCACGCCCGGGCCCTTCTCCGCGACGATCCCCATCGGCTCGTGGCCGAGGATGTCGCCCTCGCCGAGGAACGGGCCCAGCACCTCGTACAGGTGCAGGTCCGAACCGCACAGCCCGGTCGAGGTGATCTGCACGATGATGTCGTCGGGGTCCTTGATGGACGGATCCGGGTGGGTGTCCACCCGGACGTCGCGCTTGCCGTGCCAGGTGAGTGCGCGCACGACGCCTCCTCTCTCGCCCTTGCGCAGGGCCTTCCTCAGGCGGGGTACCGGTGCTCGTTCAGCAGCCGGGCCAGGTGCGCCGCGTTGGCGGCGAGGGTGGCGGTCGTGGCCGCCACCGGCTCGGGGGTGTCGTCGAGGTCCTTGTAGTCCGTGCCGGACATCGCCTCGCCGTTCCGGTAGACGGACCCCTGCGCCGGCACCGTGAAGCCGGTGTCGTTGAGGGCCTGGAACAGGTCGGCCGCGATCTTGTGGGCCCCGTCCTCGTTGCCGACGACGGCGGCCACGGCGACCTTGCCGAACATCAGCGGCCGGCCCTCGTCGTCCGTCTCGGAGATCTCGGCGTCGAGGCGCTCCAGCACGCGCTGCGCGATGCTGCTCGGGTGCCCGACCCAGGTCGGGGTGGCGAACACCAGGATGTCGGACTCGAGGATCCGCTCCCGCAGGCCCGGCCATTCGTCGCCGTCGCCCATGTCCGGCTGCACGCCGGGGCGCACGTCGTGGTCGATCACCCGCACCGTGTCGCCCACGACGTCGTGCTGCTTCAGCGCGGCGAGCACCTCGTCGATCATCTTCTGCGTGCTCGACCCCGTCGGCGACCGGTTCAGCGTGCAGTTCAGGGCCAGGGCGGTCAGCATGGCGGACCTTCCGTTCGCCGGATCCTCGGGTCGCGGGGGGCGATACCCGGCCGCGACCGCGGCAAACGGACGCCCGACCGGGCTGCGCACCGCATCCGGGGGGTTACGCCGAGCGGTACGGGCGTGCCAGCATGGGAGTTTCTCGGAGTCGCAGCGTTCAACCACGCAGCGCGCGATCTCCTCCTCCGGGGAGGCGCACCGACGATGCAGAACAGGGCCATGGTCGAGATCGAGGTCGAGGACCGCCCGGGGCCGGGCCACCTCGTCGCCCACCTCCGCGGGGAGGTCGATCTCGCGAGTCTGGAGTGCTTCCGGTCGGTCCTGCGGGAGCTGGCCGAGGCGGACCGCACCGTGGTCGTCGTGGACCTCGACGACCTGCAGCACCTCTGCGCCTCCGGGGTGCGCGAGCTGCTGCGGCTGCGGGACGAGCTCGAGCTCCGCGGCGGCGGGCTGCACCTGGTCTGCGACGAGCACCGGCCGGCCCGGATGATCCTGCGGGCCCTGGGCGTCGCCGCCATCGGCACCCTGCCGGGCGTACCCACGCCCCTGGCCGTCGAGTCGCAGGCGCGCAGGCTGAACTGAGCCCGGCGGCTCCCGGGGCGGACGTGCTCCGGTTGGGTCGCGCGGCCCCCGGGAAGACGGGGACATGGTCCTGCTCCCCGTGCCGATCTCCGTGCCGTCGCCCGCGGCCGCGCCGCGGTGGGCCCGATGAGCCTGCCGTCGCCGCGCCTCGCCGGCCGGTGGTCCACCGGGATCACCATGGCCCTCCTCGGCCTGACGCCGTTCGTGCTGCTCTCGACCGCCCCCTTCCTGTTCACCGGGGCGCAGGCGGGCGAGCTCGGCACCGACCGCGCGGGGCTGCAGCTCGGCCAGGGGCTGGCCAACGCGTCGTACGCCTTCGCCGTGGTGCTCGCCGCCGATCTCATGCACCGCATCGACCGGCGCCGGATCTACCTCGGCTGCACGCTGCTCATCGCGGCCGGGGCCGGGCTGGCCGCGGTCTCCGGGTCCAACGGCGTGCTGATCGCGGGCCGGGTGCTGCTCGGCCTGGGCAGCGGGATGCTGCTGGTCGTGGCGCTGCCGCCGGCCGTCACGGGGCACGGCCCGCGGCGGATCCCGCTGACCGTCGCCCTGATCAACCTGGGGCTCTTCGGCGCGTCCGTGCTCGGCACGTCGATCGGCGGGTTCGCCGCCACCCCGGGCGCGTGGCGCTGGGTGCACGTCGCGGCCGCGGTCGTCGCTCTCGCGGGGTTCGTGGTGGGGCTCCTCGGCTTCGAGCGGACCGAACCCGGGTCGCCTCGGATGCGGGTCGACCCGTCCGGCGTCCCGCTGGCCGCGGCCGCGACGTTCCTGCCGTTCGTGGGCGTGAGCGTGCTGGTCGGGCACGCGCCCACCTCGCCCGGGTTCCTGGTGCCGACGGCCCTCGGGCTGGCCGCGCTCGTCCTCCTCGTGGTGCGGGAGTACCGCACGGAGAACCCGCTGATGCCGGTGCGGCTGATCGCGCACACGCTGCCCATCACCGGGATCGGCGCAGCGATGGTCACCGGCGCCGGGTTCACCGCCTTCACCGAGCTGGCGGTGCTGCGGCTGCAGCAGGTCGAGGGGCACCCGCCCGCGGTCGTCGGCGCGGCGCTCGCCACCCAGGTGGCGGGGATGCTGGTGGCGATCCTGCTGATCGTGCGCGTGCTGCCCACCCGCTGGCTGCCGGTGCTGGTCCTCGGCGGGCTGCTCACGGTGTGCGCGGCCGGCGCCGTGCTGTGGAGCGGCGGCGGGCTGGTGCGCGCCGCGGTGGCCGGGTTCCTGCTGGGGGTCGGCGCCGGCACGGGGGTCGGGCCGGGGCTGTTCCTGGGCGCGCTCAGCGTGCCCGCACCGCGGCTCGGACCGGCCTTCGCCCTGGTCCAGCTGCTGCGCTCGGAGGCGGCGTTCCTGGCGGCGCCGGTGGTGATGAAGCTGGCCATGTCTGAGGGCGCCGCCACTCCGTCCTCGATCGACCGGACGATCCTGCTCGGCGTCGTGCTCACCGGGGTCGGCGCCGTCGTGCTGACGGGCACGCTGCTGCTCGGCGGCTCCGGGCCGCAGAAGCCCGACCTGCGGCGCTGGACGGACGGCGAGGGCCCGGCCTTCCGCTCCCCGCCGGTCGCGGCGGTGCTGCGGGAGTGAGCCCTCCGGTCGGCGGGCGGCGTGTGAGCCGGGCGTGATCGGGTACGCGGAGGCCGGACCGCACACGGACACGACGTCACGAGGGAGGTCCCAGTCGTGCAGGACCCCGGCCACGAGGACCGCGAGGACCGCGACACCCGCACCGACACCGCTCCCGAGACCGGCTCCGGCTCCGGCGGTGACGACCGGGCCCGGGAGGACCGGGCGCGCGAGGAGCGGGTCGACGAGCTGGCCGCGCAGATGAACGTGGCGAACAACTGCTCGCCGCCCCGCCCCGGCGACCCGGAGTACTGATCGCCGGCGCGTCAGGCGTAGATGCGGCGGTGGGCGGCACGGACGAGGCCGCGGTAGACCAAACCGAGGCGGCCGGAGGCGGCGAGGGCCGCGCGGGCCGCGTTGGCGCCCGCCCCACCGTGCACCGCCCCACCGGGGTGCGCCGAGGAGCCCGAGAGGAACAGCCGGTCGATCGGGGTGTCCGCCCGTCCCAGCCCCGGGACCGGCCGGAACACCAACTGCTGGTGCACCGCCGCCGTGCCGCCGTTGATCGCGCCGTCGACCAGGCCGGGATTGCGGCGCTGCAGGTCCGCGGGCCCGGCCACGCTACGCGCGCGGATCAGGTCGCGGAAGCCCGGGGCGTTGCGCTCCACCGTGCGCTCGACGAGCTCGGCGTGCCGCAGCAGGTCGGTCTCGTCCCAGCCCAGACCGCGGGGTACGTGCGTGTAGGTCCAGGCGGACTCGGTCCCGGCCGGCGAGCGGGAGGGATCCGCGGTGGTCATCTGTCCGAACAGCAGGAACGGCTCCTGCGGCACCCGCCCGGCCGCCAGGTCGGCCGCGTAGCCGCGCAGCCCGTCCATGTCCGCGCCCAGGTGCACCGTGCCCGCCCGGCGCGCCGCCTCCGCGGTCCAGGGCACCGGGCCGTCGAGCGCCCAGTCGAGCTTCACGGTCGCGGTGTCCCACTGGAACCGGTCGAGGTCGCGGACGAACCGCGGCGGCAGGTTCGCCTCCCCCACCAGGTCCCGGTACAGCACCGGGGCCGGGACGTCGGCGAGCACGGCCCGCCGGGCCGTGACGGGCGTGCCCTCGGCGTCGCGCACCCCAACCGCCCGGCCCCCACGCAACAGCACCTCGCGGACGGGCCGGTCGCACTCGACCCGCCCGCCGCGCTCGCGCAGCCGCGCCACCAGCGCGTCGACGATCCGGCCGGCGCCGCCCTCGGGGACCGGGAACCCGACGTCCTGGCCCAGCATGCAGAGCAGCCACCCGAAGACCGCGCTGCCCGCGGCGTCGGGCCCGAGGTCGGTGTGCAGGGCGTTGCCGGCGAGCAGCAGCTTCGCGCCCTCGCCGCCGAACCGCTCGTCGGCGAACCGGCGCACGGGCTGCACGATCGTCCGCGCGAACCGCAGCGCGTCGGCGGTGCCGAGCGCGCGCAGCAGCCGCGGCGTGCCCCGCACCGGCGGGAACGGGCGCAGCACCGTCTCCAGCAGCGGGTCCCTTATGCGCGCCCACTCCTCCGCCAGCGCGCGCCAGGCCGCCCCGTCGCCCGCGGCGAACGCGTCGAGCGCGCCGGCGGTGGTGTCGAGGTCCCGGGAGAGGACGACGCAGCGGTCGTCCGGGGTGACGTGCGCGAGGACCTCGGGGGCGTGCCGCCAGCGCAGGCCGTGCTCGTCGAGCCGGAGCTCGCGCAGGATCGGGGAGGCGGCCCCGAGCGGGTAGAACGCGCTGAACAGGTCGCTGCGGAAGCCCGGCGCGGTGATCTCGGCCGTGCGCACGGCCCCGCCGGGGGCGTCGGCGGCCTCCAGGACGAGGACCTGCCAGCCGGCGTCGGCGAGCAGGTTCGCGGCCACCAGGCCGTTGTGCCCCGCCCCGACGACGACGGCGTCAACGGAGTCGGCGGTCCCGGTCACGGCCGGTTCCGGACGATGCTGTCGAGGCGGGCCAGGCTCTCCTTGTTCCGCGGCACGAGCATGGCCTGCTGGGCCAGGTCGGGGATGAGCGTCGCGGGCCCGGCCTCGGCGTGCTCGTTCATGGCGACCCGGGTGCCGCCGGGCTCCGGGCTCAGCGTGATCCGCACCCGCGCCGCACCCGACGGCCAGGCGTGCGCCTTCAGCTCGAGCAGCCGCTCCGGCTCGCAGGCCAGTACCTCGGTGCGGTCCTGGATCTGCGCGGGCCAGGCGCCGACGCTGTGGTGCAGCCGGGTCCCGACCGCGGGGAAGTCGGCGTCGACCGCCCGCATGTGGGTGGCGCCCACGACCCACAGCGGGTAGGTCCACCCGTCGGACAGCACCTTCCACACCCTCGCCGGCTCCACCGGGACGAACCGATCGACCTGCATCGCACTCCTCTCTCGACAACTCCCGCCGGCGTCCGCCAGTCGGCGTCCGCCCGTCACCGCCGCGCCAGCCCCACGGCCGCGCCGATCGCGGCCGCGAGCCCCAGGCCGGCCGCGATCGCGCGTGCCCGCTCGCGCCCCGGCCCGTTCCAGCCGTCGTGCACCTGCCGCGGGTGGTCCGGCGGGGCGTACAGGGTGCCCGGGTCGTCCGCCGCGCCGCCACCGCGGGCGAGGACGTAGCGGGCCACCTCCGCGGCGAACACCCGCTCGGCGCTCTCCGGCCAGACCTTGTGCTGCAGCAGGAGCAGCCGGCCGAGGACGCCGCCGGCCACGACCTCTCGGCGCGGCCGCCGGATCTGGTCCACGACGATCCGCGCCACGCGCTCCGGCGCGTAGGTCGGCGCCGCCAGCCGCGGCCGGGCACCGGACCGGTTGGCGGCGTCGCGCCAGATCGGGGTGTCGATCGCCGCCGGCAGGACCGTGCCCACCCGCACCCCGTACACGCCGGAGGTGCGCAGCTCCTGGCGCAGGCTCACGCCCAGCGCTCGGATCGCGAACTTCGCCATCGAGTAGGCGGCGCCGTAGGGCAGCGCGACGACCCCGAGGATCGACGAGACGTTGACGATCACGCCGCGGTCGCGCTCCACCATTCCGGGCAGCACCGCGCGGCAGCCGTGCACGTACCCCATGAGGTCGACGTCGAGCACCCGCCGGACGTCGTCGAGGGGCACGTCGAGGAACGCCCCGAACTCGACGACCCCGGCGCAGTTCACCCACGCGTCGATCCGCCCGAACCGGTCGGTGGTCTCGCGGACCACGCCCTCGACGGCCGCGAAGTCGCTGACGTCGGCCGGGGCCGGGACGAGGCCGCGGCCCTCCAGCTCGGCGAGCGCGCCGGCGTCCCGGGCGACGCCGACGACAGTGGCGCCGCACCGCAGCAGCTCCTGTGCGGCGGCCCGCCCGATGCCGCTCGAGGCGCCGGTCACCACCACGACGCTGCCCGCGATCTCCACAGTGGGCACCTACCCGCGGGGCGCAGGGCCACACCTCGCAGGGCCACACGTCCGCTCCGCCACACCTCGCAGGGCCACACCTCCGCCCCGCCACACCTCCACACGGGCCACACCTCCGCAACGGGCCACACCTCCGCATGGCGCAGCACGGGGCGGGGTAGTCGCACTCATGACCGCCGACCGGATCGCGCACCCCTGGGGCGCGCGGACGCCCTACGGCAAGGGCGCGCCGTGGCCCGTCCGCGTCGACCTGCAGCTCGCCGAGGGCGTCACGGAGGCGGACGTCGAGCGGTGGGTGCCCGCGGCGTCGCTGCTGCACTCCAACGGCGACGCGATGGACGTGGCGGTGCGGGAGGGCCGGATCGTCGGCGTGCGCGGCCGCGCCGGGGACCGGGTGAACCGCGGGCGGCTGGGCCCCAAGGACCTCTACGGCTGGCAGGCCAACGCCTCGCCCGACCGGCTCACCCGCCCACTCGTCCGCGAGGGCGGTGAGCTGGTCGAGACCGACTGGGACACCGCGATGGACCGCATCGTGGAGCGCACCCGCGCGGTGCTCACGGACGACGGGCCGGAGGGGCTGGGCTTCTACACGACCGGCCAGCTGTTCGCCGAGGAGTACTGGACGCTCGCGGCCGTGGTGCAGGGCGGGCTCGGCTCGGCCAACCTCGACGGCAACACGCGGCTGTGCACGGCGACCGCGGCCGAGGCGCTCAAGGAGTCCTTCGGCAGCGACGGCCAGCCCGGCTCCTACGCCGACGTCGACCACGCGGACGTGATCGCCCTCTTCGGGCACAACGTGGCCGCCACCCAGCCGGTGCTGTGGTGCCGGGTGCTCGACCGGCTCGCCGGCGACGACCCGCCGCGGCTGCTGTGCGTGGACCCGCGCACCACCGAGGTGGCCCGGGCCGCCCGGGACTCCGGCGGCGTGCACCTGGCGCCGCGGCCCGGCACCAACCTGCCGCTGATGAACGGCCTGCTGCACCTGCTCCTCGAGAACGGGCACGTCGACGAGGCCTACGTCGGCGCCCACACCGTGGGCTTCGCCGACCTCGCGGCCGTGGTCGCCGACTACCCACCCGCGACCGTGGCGGAGCTCTGCGGGCTCGACGAGGACGACCTGCGGGCCGCCGCCGCCCTGCTCGGCGGAGCGGACCGGCTGTTGTCCACGGTGTTGCAGGGCTTCTACCAGTCCCACCAGGCCACGGCCGCGGCGTGCGCGGTGAACACCGTGCACCTGCTGCGCGGCATGCTCGGCCGGCCCGGGTGCGGGGTGCTGCAGATGAACGGCCAGCCCACTGCGGAGAACACCCGCGAGTGCGGCGCGAACGGCGACCTCGCGGGCTTCCGCAACTGGGCCAATCCCGCGCACGTCGAGGAGCTCGCCGGGATCTGGAACGTCGACCCGGACAAGATCCCGCACGAGGGCCCGCCCACGCACGCGATGGAGCTGTTCGCACAGGCCGAGCAGGGCGCGATCCGGATGCTGTGGATCTCCGGGACCAACCCCGCCGTCTCGCTGCCCGAGCTCGCCCGGGTCCGCCGGGTGCTCGCGCAGGACGACCTGTTCGTGGTCGTGCAGGACCTGTTCCGCACCGAGACCACGGAGTTCGCCGACGTCGTGCTGCCCGCGGCGACCTGGGGCGAGAAGACCGGCGTGCTCACCAACGCCGACCGGACCGTGCACCTGGCCGAGAAGGCGGTGGACCCGCCCGGGGAGGCCCGTCCGGACCTGGACATCTTCCTGGACCTCGCCCGGCGCATGGACCTGCGCGACCGGGACGGGCAGGCCTTCCCGCCCTGGCACGACGCCGAGTCGGCCTTCGCCGCGTGGACCGCGTCGACCGCGGGCCGCCCGCTCGACCAGACCGGGCTCAGCCACGAGAAGCTGCGCGGGGCGGACGGGATCCAGTGGCCCTGCACCGCCGACGCCCCGGACGGCACCCCGCGGCTCTACGGCGACGGGCGCTTCCCCGCCCACCCGGACCACTGCGAGAACTTCCCCAAGGACCTGGTCACCGGCGAGCCCTCCGACGCCGACGCGTACCGCGCGCGCAACCCGGAGGGCCGGGCCCTGCTGCGGGCCGTCCGGCACGTCCCGCTGCCCGAGCCGCCGGACGACGACTACCCGCTCGCCCTGATCACCGGCCGCACGCTGGTGCACTTCCACACCCGCACCAAGACCGGCCGGGCCCCGGAGCTGCAGGAGGCCGAGCCCGAGGTGTGGATCGAGTGCTCGGCGGCCGACGCCGCGCGGGCCGGGCTCGCCGAGGGCGACCTCGCCGAGCTGCGTACCCGGCGCGGCCGCGTGCGGGCCCGGCTGCGCATCGTGGACCTGCGCGAGGGCGTGGTGTTCCTGCCCTTCCACTACGGCTACTGGGACGCCCCGGGCCGGGACCACGACCGGGCGGCCAACGAGCTCACCCTCACCACCTGGGACCCGGCGTCGAAGCAGCCGGCGTTCAAGACCGGTGCCGCGGCGCTCGGTCCTGCTGCTTCGGCGTGACGGGACCGGGCGCGGCGGTCAGCCCGGCACCGTCTCCCCCGCCGACCGCCTCGACGATGTAGGGGCCGCCCGCTCCGGCGCCGTCAGCGGTCCTTGTCCTCGTGGGCGCCCGCGCTGTCGGCCTCGTCCGCACCGCCGCGCGGGAACGCGGCGCCCTGCGGCTCCTCCGGGGCGGTGTCGGGCTCGTCCCCGGGGGCGCCGGTGGTGGTCGCCTCCTTGAGGACCTGCTCGGTCATGGTCTCGTCGTGGTCGTCGCGTCCGGTCATGCCCGGGGCGTGCCCACCGGCGGCCGGTTCAATCCTGGGTGCTGACCCGGGACCGATCTAGGACCGGACGATCTCCAGGTCCGACCGCGCGACCTCGACGTGGGCCCGTTGGCGGGACAGCAGGGCGGACGCGGCCGCGTCGCCCGGGAGCACCTGCGCGGCGAAGGCGTCCGTGTGCGCCGCCATCACACCGGTGAAGGACACGCGGTCGCCGGTGGCGGCGACGAAGGGCGCCTCGCCGGGCTGGGTCGGCACCTGGACCCAGACCCGCTCGTCCGCCGCGGTACCCAGCCAGAAGCCCCCGGCGGCCGGCACGGACTGCACGGGCACGCCCTCGGCGGTGACGGTGTCGCCGGCGAACCCTGAGAGGTCCCCGCCCGGCCCGGAGGCGCGCTCCAGCGGCAGCAGGGTCGCCCCGCCGGCCGTGAGCCCGCTCGCCGCGCTCGTGTCCGTGTCCGCGACGGTGCCGGCGCCGCCCAGCGGATCCCACTGCACGAAGGCGGCCACCGCGACCAGCGAGCAGACGGCGGAGATGATCGCCCAGAGCCACAGCGGGGCTCCGAGGCGGGGGCGGGCACGGACCCGGGTGTGGGCCACGGCCAGGCCCTCCGGGTGCACGTCGGTCACGGCAGCTCCTCGGCGGGACGCGATGGGGGAATGCGCCCGGTATTCCTCCGGTCACCGCCGGTCAAACGCGTGTCACCAACATCCATGTGACCCGGTCACTGCTTGCGCGCGCGGGCGGTCTCCCGGTCGTTCGCCTTCCGGATCTCCTCGACGAGCTCGTCCTTGTTCTTGCCGTCGGGATCGTCGATACCCAGCTTCTCCGCCACCTCCACGAGGTGGCTCTTCTTCGCCTTCGCGTCGACGCCCCCGGCGGTCTCGCCGTCCGCCGACCGGGACCGCGGCGCGCTCTTCTCCGCCTGCTCGTCCGAGGGGCCCGGCTCGTCCTTGGGCTCCCAGTGGTCGCCGACCTTCTCGTGGGTGTGCTTCAGCGCGGCGTAGGCGGTGCGGTGGGCCCGCTCGCCGTCGCCGTAGCCGTCCTCGGCCGACTCCAGCGCCTTCTTGTACGTGCGCACGGCCTTGTCGTCGGAGCGCGCGATCGTCGACGGCACGTCGTCGCGCATCTTCTCGGCCTCGTCGTGCTTCCCGGCCATGTCGCTCCTCCCCGGTCAGCTCTCGGCCGAGCCCGGCTCGGCCATCTTCCGGTGCGCCCCGGCCTTCAACCGGTCCGGCAGCACGTCGTTCGCCAGGGCCTGGGCCTTGGTCGACAGCGAGCCCGCGACCACCTTCTGGTCCCCGGACAGCAGCGCGTCGACACCCTGCCGCGCCACCTGCGCGGGGTCGTCCTTGTCCGAGGCGCCGACCTTCGTGTCGTCCATCTCGGCGCGGTGGAAGAAGTTCGTCTCGGTGGGGCCGGGCATCAGCGAGGTCACGGTGACGCCGCTGTCCCGGGCCTCGAGCTCGGCCCGCACCGCCTCGGCGAACGACTGCAGGAACGACTTCGAGGCGTTGTAGACGGCCTGGTAGGTCCCGGGCATCTGGGACGCGATCGACGAGGTGATCAGCACCCGGCCCGCGTGCCGCGCCTCCATGTCCCGCAGCACGTGCTTGGACAGGCGCACGGTCGAGGTGACGTTCACGTCGATGATGTCCTGCTCGGCGTCGAGGTCGTTCTCCACGAACGGGCCGCCGAGGCCGAGGCCGGCGTTGAGCGCGGCGACGGCCAGCGGGCGGCCCGTCTGGCCGACGGCCGCCCACACCTCCTCGACGCCCTCGCGGCGCCGCAGGTCCGCGTGCACGGTGGTGACGTCCGTCCCGTCGCCGGCCTCGCGGATCTTCCCCGCGGCGGTCTCGAGGGCTGCGTCCTCGGCGGTGACGACGAGGTCGTAGCCCCGGCGGGCGAGCTCGCGCGCGAGCTCCAGCCCGATGCCGCTGGAGGCGCCGGTGACGAGGGCGAGTTCTCGGGTCGACATGCCCGTCGGGTACCCACCCCGCCCCCGGTCAACCGGCGCCCGGCCCGGTCGGCAGGGCTTCCCAGCGCTCGGCAGCGCTCAGCACCGCTCCAGGGCGTCGGGCTTGTGGACGGCCTCGCTGTCGCTCTTCTCGCTGCGCACGAGGTACTGCGGCTCGTCCTTCGACGCCCGCACGGTGCGCCCGGCGGCCTCGGTGTCCTCGGTGATCTTCTCGAGCACCTCGCCCTCGGCCCAGCCGCCGTGGCTCTTCCAGCGGACCTTGTCGCCCTTCGTGAACTCGCTCATCGTGTCCTCCCGGTGTGCGTCCGAACGGTCCACGGGGCGATACCCCGCGCGCCGCGCCCCTCACACCGCGCCTCTCACACCGCGGGCCGCCCGGGCCTCGCGGACGAGCCGGCGCGCCTCGCGGACCTCGGGCGGTGCGGGCGGGTCGGGCAGCAGGTCGGTGGCCCGGCGCAGGCCGACGAGCAGGGCGGACGCGGCCAGGTCGGTCGTCGGCAGGCCCGGCAACCCGTACATCCGGCGGGCCCAGCGCGGCAGCGTGGCCAGTGCCGCGGTGGCGGTGGCCGAGATCGCGGCACGGGTCCAGGCGGGCGCCTCGCCGGGCGGGACGGGCGGGGCGAGCAGCCCGCCGACGGCGATCCGCGCCTCGTCGGTCACCCGCAGCCGGGGGCGCATCCGCGCGAGGTACGCCGCGAGCTCGGCCCGCGACGCCGGCACGACGGCCGGGTCCAGGCCCACCACCTCGGCGGCCCGCACGCTCTCGGCCACGTACGCGTCGGCCTCCGCGGCGTCGACGATCCCGGCCCGGCGGGCGACGTCGACGTAGGAGTCGATCTCGCCGCAGTGCACCCAGAGCAGGCCCTCGGGCGCGTCGATCGGGAACCGCCGGCCGCTCTCCGGGTCGACCCCGCGCAGCATGTGGTGCAGCCGCCGCACCCGGGCCCCGGCGACCTCCACCTCGGCCAGCGAGCCGAAGGTCCGGGTCCCGACGAACTCCACGGTCCGCTGGAACCGCGGCCACGCCTTGGCGGGGTCGAACAGCGCGCTGTTCTGGTAGGTCCCGCGCATCACCCACGGGTGCAGGGACTGCAGCAGCAGCGCGCGCATCCCGGCGACCCACATCACGGGTTCCAGGTGCACCCGCCAGGTCACCGACTCCGGCCCGAACAGGCCGTGGTCCGCCGTCCGTTCCGTCCCGACGGTCATCTGCGACCTCCTCCCGCGCAGGCCCTCAGAAGGCGTACCGCACCCGCAGCCACGGCGCGTGCCGGGCGATGAGGTCGGTGACGGCCTGCACGCCCTCGCGCTTGGGCACGTTGCGGTACCGGACGTTCCACATCCCGCTCTCGCTGCGCTTGGCCTGCTGCAGCTCGGGCCGCCACAGCACGTCCTCGGCCTTCGGGTGCCAGCCCAGGTTGACCTCGTGCAGCTCGCGGTTGTGGGTCAGCATGATGATCTCCGCGGCGGCCTGCTCCTTGAACGCCGCGCCGAGCTCGTCGTCGAGCCGCACGAGCAGCTCGGCCCAGTCCCGCTCCCAGCCCTCGCGCAGCACGATCGGCGAGAGGTTGAGGTGCACCTCGTACCCCGCGGCCACGAACTCGTCGACCGCCGCGATCCGCTCCGCGACCGGGCTCGTGCGCACGTCGAGCAGCTTCGAGTCCCGCTCGGGCATGAGCGAGAAGCGGATCCGGGTGCGGCCCTGCGGGTCGAGGTCGAGCAGCTCGCGGTTGACGAACTTGGTGGCGAAGCTGGCCTTGGCCGTGGGCAGGTCGCGGAAGGTCGCGACCAGGTCCGCCACGTTCTCGCTGACCAGCGCGTCGACCGAGACGTCCGAGCTCTCGCCGACGTCGTAGACCCAGGCGTACGGGTCGACCTGGTTCGGCTCGGGCTTCGGGCCCTGGCGCTGCACGTGCCCGCGCAGGTACTTCGTGATCCGCTCGATGTTGGTGAACACCGTGATCGGGTTGGCGTAGCCCTTGCGCCGCGGCACGTAGCAGTAGGCGCAGGCCATCGCGCAGCCGTTGGCGGTGGAGGGCGCGATGAAGTCCGACGACCGGCCGTTGGGCCGCGCGCTCAGCGACTTCTTCACGCCCAGCACGAGCGTCTCGGTCTTGACCCGGACCCAGCGGTCGACGTTGCCGGCGTTGCCGTGCAGCTCCGGGATCTGCCAGTGCGACGGCACCTCGATGATCTCCGCACCCGGGAACCGCTCCAGCACCTGCCGGCCGCGCGGGGAGTCGCGGGCCGCGGGCTCGGCGTAGATCGTGCGAACCTGCAGCAGCCGCTGCACCGGCGTCGGTGTGCCCGCGAGGGTTCCGGCGGAACCGTCCGTCATCCCGTGCCGCCCCGCCCGGCGCCGACCGGCTGGTCGCTGTCCTGCTCCGTCTCCAGCCGGGCCGCGATGAGCTCGAGGGCCGCCTTCGCCGCCGCGCCGCAGATGTCGGCCGGCTCGCCCTCGAGGTCGAGGCGGAGCACCTCCTCGCCGCCGGGCTCGCCGGCGACCGCCATGTAGACGGTGCCCGGCGGCTGGCCGTCCTGCGGGTCCGGGCCGCCGGAGCCGGTCAGTGCGACGGCCAGGTCGGCGCCGAGCAGCTCGCGCACCCGTCCGGCCATGGTCCGGGCCGCGGGCTCGCTCACCACCGGCCCCTCCGGGACCTGCAGCAGGTCGTGCTTGACCTCGCTGGAGTAGGCCACGATCGAGCCGCGGAACCACTCCGCGGCGCCCTCGGCCCGGGCCAGGGCGGAGGCGACCATGCCGCCGGTCAGCGACTCGGCGACGGCGACGGTGCGACCGGCCGCCGACGCGCGCTCCGCGATCGTCGCGGCGATGTCGTCGGGAGTCTGCTGTGCGCTCATGGGATGTCGTGCCTCGCAGATGGTTCGGGGACGGTGCCGGGGGTCGTTCGACCTGCGGGGCCGATACCCCTCGCGGCCCTGCCGAAACGGGGGGCGCCCGTGGCACGCTCTGCTCCCAGCGTACGCAGCGGAGGTGGTCCGTGGATCCCGAACGCCCCGACTCCCCCACCGAGCCGAAGGACCCCACGGACCCCGACGTCGACGACGGGATGGACGACGACGCCGCATGGGACCTCCGTGAGCGGCGGGAGACCCCGACCGAGCGGCTGGACCGGAACTGGGCCGACCTGCTGCAGGAGCTGCGGGTGTCGCAGACCGGGGTCCAGCTGCTCACCGGGCTGCTGCTGACCGTCCCCTTCCAGAGCCGGTTCGCCGAGCTCTCCACCAACCAGCGCGTGACCTACCTGGTCACGACCTCGTTGTCGGTGATCGCCACCGGGCTGCTCATCGCGCCCGTGATGCTGCACCGGGTGCTGTTCCGCCTGCACGCGCGTCGTCCGCTCGTCCAGGCGAGCCAGCGGTTCGCCATCGCGGGGCTCGCGACGCTCGGGCTGGCCGTCGTCGGGGTCGTCGGGCTGATCTTCGACGTGGTCCTCGGGGCCGTGGCGGGGCTCGTCGCCGGGCTCGCGGCGCTGGCCCTGCTGGGCGTGCTGTGGGGCGTGGTGCCCGCCGTGGTGCGGCGCCGGTTCCACGAGGGCTGAGCCGCCGGGGCGGCCGCCGGGTGCCCGCCCCGCCTCGGCTCCGATGGCCGGGTGCGCCCGCTCGGCGCTAGCGTCGGGACGGCTGCGGAGCGACTTCGACGCCCTGCGCCGGCACACCGCCGATCCGGCGCCCGCCCGGTACGACGGTCCGGGCCCCACCCCGGTCGTGCCGGACCTGACCGAGGCGCTGGAGGAGACCGGCCGCGCCCTGCTGGCTGCACGCGACGCCGACGGGATCTGCGCCGCCGCGGTCGGGGCCGTCCGGCGGGCGGTGCCCGCAGCCGTGCACGTCGGCCTCCTGCTCGCGGACCGCGCGACCGGGGTGGCCGTCGGCGCCGTCACGGACCCGTCCGCCGAGCTGGCGTGCGCGCTGCAGGCCCGGCTGGGTGAGGGCCCGGGGCCCGACGCGCTCCGCGACGGCGTCCCGGTGGTGGTCGACGACCTCGGCGCGGCGGACGTGGTCGCGCGATGGCCCGGTTTCAGCGGCCCGATGTCCCGGCTCGGGCTCTGCTCGACGGCCGCCTTCCCGCTGGTCGCCGGCTCGGGGCGGCCCGCGGCGGCGCTGGTGCTGTTCGCGCCCGCTCCCGACGCTTTCGGTGCGGACGAGGTGGTCCGCGGCCGGCTGTGCGCGACGCAGGCGTCCGTGGCCCTCGCCGGCGCGCGGCAGGCGGACAACCTGGTCCGTGCGCTGGGCAGCCGGGACGTCATCGGCCAGGCCAAGGGGGCGCTCATGCACGCCCACGGCGTGGACGAGCGGACCGCGTTCGAGATGCTGCGCCGCACCTCCCGCGACACGAACACCAAGCTCGTCGAGATCGCCCGCCGGGTCGTGGCGGGCGACCCGTCCTGAAACGACCCGCACCGCGTACCGCGGCTCAGGCCTCGCGGGCGCGGGTGAGCCGCTCCCGCATCATCCGCGCCAGCTCCGCGGAGTGCTCGGCGGCACGGGTGTGGACCTCCGCGGCGTCGAGGTCCGCTCCGGCGCCCTCGTCCAGGTAGCGCGCCAGCGCGGCGTGCTCCTCCAGCGCGGCGATCGCCGTCCACAGCTTCGCCTCGGTCGCCTCCCGTTGGGCGGCCTCGAGCGAGCGGGGGCTGTACTGGTGCCCCACGTGGCAGCGGAAGTAGCCGATGTGCGGCAGGTCGATCCGGGCCAGCCCGCCGCTGCACTCGGGGCACGACATGCGGGTCGGTGTCGTCTCGTCCGGCCGCAGGAAGACCGGGTCCCGGCTCCGGGCCATCCCGTCGTCGTCGGCCGGGATCGGCGGCGTGTCGGCCATGAGGTCACCCCCCGGGGGAAGCTCCTGCACCGTGGTCGTGAGCAGCGGACCGAGCGCGGTGGCGGGCGCCGCCCGTGCGTCCGGGACGGCCGCCGCCGCGGCCCGCGGCATCGAGTCGAAGAGGGCGTCCACCGGATCCTGCACGAGGACCCGGCCGCCCGCCCGGTCGACGAGCGCGGCGCCCACCGCGCCGTCGTCGAGGGCACCGGAGAGCACCGCCGCGACCACCCGGGGTCCCTTCGCCCGCGCGGCCGAGGCGAACATGGCGTCGACCGCGGGGCGGTGCCGGTTCACCTTCGGCCCCGCGCTGAGCACCGCGGTGTCCCCCGTCCCGTCGCGGCCCACGAGCAGGTGCCGGTCCGGTGGGGCCACGAGGATCCGACCCGCCCGCAGCGGCGCCCCGTCCGTCGCCTGCGCGGCCGGCAGCGGCCCGGCGCGGGCGAGGACCCGCGGCAGCGTGCTGCGCGGCCGATCCCCCGTGTGCACAGTGACCAGGACGGCCGCGGGGAGGTCGACGGGCAGCCCGGCGACGAGGTCGACGAGCGCCTCGACACCCCCCGCGGAGGCGCCGAGCACGAGCAGCGGGTCGTCGGCCATCCGCGCGGTGTTCCCGATCCGTGCCGGCCCAACCGCGCGGTGGACGACCGGACCGGCCGGGAGGGGGTACGGTTCGGCGAGGCCCGGACACCCGGGCCCCGTTCGACGCTCGAGAGGCGGTTCCCGTGCCGGACGTGTCCGCGGCCGGACCGTTCCCGGACGGACCGGTGGGCCGCGCGACCGGCCCGCCCGCTCACCACCCGGGTGGGGAACCCATGCCCGTCCACTCAGCTGTGGTGACGGACGTGGTGGTGGTGGGGGCCTCGGCCGGCGGCGTGGAGGCGCTGCGGGCGTTCGCCGCCGCGCTGCCGGTGGACCTGCCCGCGGCCGTGGTCGTGGTGCTGCACATCCCGAGCGACGCGCCCAGCGCGCTCGCCGCGATCCTCGACCGGGCCGGACCGCTGCCCGCGGTGACGGCGCGGCACGGGATGCGCCTGGAACACGGCCGGATCTTCGCCGCGCCCGCCGATCACCACGTCCTGGTCGCCGACGGGCACCTGCATCTCTCGCGCGGGCCGCGGGAGAACGGGCACCGGCCCTCGATCGACCCGCTCTTCCGCTCCGCGGCCGTCGACTTCGGGTCGCACGCCATCGGGATCGTGTTGTCCGGCAACCGGGACGACGGCACCGCGGGCCTCGCCGTGCTCGTCCGCCACGGCGGCGCCGCCCTGGTCCAGGAGCCCACGGAGGCGCTGTACACCGGCATGCCGCAGAGCGCGCTCGACCACGTGGCACCGGCGCGCGCCCTGCCCGCGGCGAAGCTCGGGGCCGCGGTCGCGGAGCTGCTCCAGGACCCGCCCGGCGATCCGGCCGACCCCTTGCCCGACCCGGTGGATCCGGTGGACCTGGCCGACCCGGTGGACCCGCTCGCCGCCGCGGAGGCCGACGTCGCCGACTCGGTGCCCGGGCCGGCCCCGCAGCTCGAGCTGGGTGACCCCTCGCCCCTGTCCTGCCCGGACTGCGACGGCGTGCTGTTTCGCCTGGAGGGCGAGCCCTCCCCGCGCTTTCGCTGCCGGGTCGGCCACGCCTGGTCCCCCGACAGCCTCGCCGCCGAGCAGTCCGACGGCGTCGAGGTCGTGCTGTGGGCGGCGTTGCGGGCGCTGGAGGAGAAGGCGGCGCTGCAGAGCTGGCTCGCCGACACCGCCGACACGGCCAACCGGACGCACGCCGCGCGGTCGCACCGACGCAAGGCCCGACGGACCGGGAACGAGGCCGCGTTGCTGCGCCGGATGCTCACCCGCGACCTGCCGGAGGGATGAGCGGCGGGGGGCCCGGAATCGGTTAGGCTCCCGGCGCGCCCCGGCCAGTGGCGCACCCCCGAGGGGAGCGGGAGAGAAGTCGTTGTCCCAGCCGGATCCGGCCTTCGAGGCCCTGCTCCAGCACCTGAAGGTGAGCCGCGGCTTCGACTTCACGGGCTACAAGCGGTCCAGCCTCGTCCGCCGGGTCGACCGGCGGATGTCGCAGGTCGGGGTCACGGACTACGCCGAGTACCTGGACTACCTCGAGCTGCACGCCGAGGAGTTCACGGCACTCTTCAACACCATCCTGATCAACGTCACCGGGTTCTTCCGCGACCCCGAGGCCTGGGAGTACTTGCGCACCGAGGTGCTACCGGCGCTGCTCGCCACCAAGGGCCCCACCGAGCCGCTGCGGGTGTGGAGCGCCGGCTGCGCCTCCGGCGAGGAGGCGTACACGCTCGCGATCGTGCTCGCCGAGATGCTGGGCACCGCGGAGTTCCGCGACCGGGTCAAGATCTACGCCACGGACGTGGACGAGGAGGCCCTCGCCCACGCCCGGCACGGCACCTACTCCGACCGCGAGGTCCGCGACATCCCGCCCGAGCTGCTGGATCGGTACTTCGAGCAGACCGGGGGCCGCTTCGCCTTCCGCAAGGACCTCCGCCGCTCGGTGATCTTCGGCCGCAACGACCTGGTGCAGGACGCCCCGATCTCCCGGATCGACCTGCTCGTCTGCCGCAACACGCTGATGTACTTCAACGCGGAGACCCAGGCGCGGATCCTCACCCGCTTCCACTTCGCGCTCTCCGAGCCGGGCGTGTTGTTCCTCGGCAAGGCCGAGATGCTGCTCAGCCACGGCGCGCTGTTCCTGCCGATCGACCTGAAGCGCCGCACGTTCCGCAAGGCGCCGCGGGTGGCGCCGCAGAACGCCACGCTGTTCGCCGAGGCCCCGCCCTCGATCAGCCGGGCACCGCTCACCGGCCTCGACGTGCTGCGCAACGAGGCCGTGCTGGCCTCGCCGCTGGCCCAGGTCGTCCTCACCGACGACGGCGTGATCGCCGTGGTCAACCGCCAGGCCGAGGTGCTGTTCGGCGTCTCCACGCGGGACGTCGGCCGGCCCTTCCGCGACCTCGAGCTCTCCTACCGCCCGCTGGAGCTGCGCCGGCACATCGAGAAGGCGCAGAGCGAGCGGCGCACGGTCCGGGTCACGGACGTCACCTACCACCGCGGGCCGGAGACGGTCCACCTCGAGGTCCAGGTCAGCCCGCTGGTCGGGACGGGCACCGAGGTGCTGGGGGTGAGCGTCGCCTTCCACGACGTCACCGACTTCCGCCGGCTGCAGGACGAGCTCGAGCAGGCCAACCGCCAGCTGGAGACGGCCTACGAGGAGCTCCAGTCCACCAACGAGGAGCTCGAGACGACCAACGAGGAGCTCCAGTCCACGGTCGAGGAGCTGGAGACCACCAACGAGGAGCTCCAGTCCACGAACGAGGAGCTCGAGACGATGAACGAGGAGCTCCAGTCGACCAACGACGAGCTCCAGACCATCAACGACGAGCTGCAGGACCGCACCGGTGAGCTGGACCGGACCAACGACTTCCTGGAGACGATCCTGACCAGCCTGCGGGCCGGGGTCGTCGTCGTGGGGACCGAACTGCACGTGCAGGTCTGGAACCACCAGGCCGAGGAGCTGTGGGGGCTGCGCCGGCACGAGGCCGTGGGCCAGCACTTCCTCAACCTCGACATCGGCCTTCCGCTGGACCTCGTCCGGCCGGTCGTCCGCAGTACCCTCGCCGGGGAGGACGGGCCGCAGGAGGTGACCCTGCCGGCGGTCAACCGCCGTGGCCGCAGCATCGACGTCCGGGTCATCGCCAGTCCGCTGCGGGGGGACGGCGACTCGGTGGTCGGGGCCATCCTGACGATGGAGGAGTCGGCGGGCGCCGAGAGCGCTGCGGCCCGCTAGCGGCCCGTCGAGGCGGGGGGCGGGCGTGGTCGAGAACGAGGCCGAGTTCGTGGCCGCCGTCGAGCGCCGTCGTGCGGAGATCGACGAGCGGCTCGAGCAGCTGCGCGCGCGCCGGCGCGAGATCGCGGCCCGCGGACGGCGGGGCTCCACGCCCGCGGACGTGGAGTCCGCGGAGGAACGGGCGCGCGCCGCCCGGCGGCACGCCGGGACCGCGCACGAGCGGGCGGCACGCCGGCACCTGCTCGCCGCGGCGAGCCACGAGCACGCGGCCCGCACGATGGCGGCCGTCGGTGACCTCGACGCCGCGGAACGGCACCGGCTGGCCGCGATCGAGGCCCGGCGGGCCGCGGAACGGTCGCTGGCCGAGGCCACGGCCGACCGGGTCCCGGACTGAGAACCCGTCGGCCCCGAAGCCGAGGTCCCTTCGGACGGCGGCGATCCGCCGATGCCCTTCCACCGCGGTCGGATCGGGCCACCGGGCGCCGCCACCGAACTCGACCGCCCGGCCGCCCGCCGCGCCTCGTCAGGACGCGCGTGACCCGCGGAGCAGCGCCCAGACGGTCTTGCCCACGGCGTGCCGGCTCGTCCCCCAGCCGTCGGAGAGCTCGGCCACGACGTGCAGGCCCTGCCCGGTCGCGGTGTCCGGGTCGGGCGCGCCGATCCCCTCGTCCCGCACCCCGACGCGCAGGTTCGCGCCGTCGAGGGTGAGCAGCAGCGTCCGGCGTCCCCCGCCGTGCACGACCGCGTTGGCCACGAGCTCGTCCGCGAGCAGCTCGGCGCGGGCCGGGATCCCGCCGGCCAGCTCCCACTCCTGGCAGGCGTCGCGCACCAGCACGCGGGCGAAGCGCACCGCGACCGCGGTGTCGGGCAGCTCGATCCGCCGCCGGACGCGGGCCGGGCGCGCCTCGAGCAGGGCCAGGCCCTCGGCGCGGTCCGCGGCCAGGCCGACCTCGCGGAGGATCCCGCTGCGCCGCAGGGCGGCGGCGAGCGGGCCAGGAGGGGCGACGAGCACGAGCCGCGCGGCGGGCCACCCGCCGGCCGCGGACAACGTGCTGGTGAACACGGCGAGGCGCGCGGGTACGACGGGCTCCAGCTCGCGCGCGTCGACCAGGAGCGAGCCGCGGTCCAGCAGCAGCTTGTGCAGCGTCCGCTCCACCTGCGCAGCCGTGCGGAGGGTCAGGGGCCCGGTGAGGACGAGAACGGGGACCACCCCGTCCTCCACGCGGCACATCAGCTCGGTCCGGGACACGCCCGCTCCCCCTGCTCGTGGTGGAAGTCCGTCGGGCCCCTGCCTGGACCCTCGGGCCGACAGGGGTACCCCGGCGTCACCGGATCATGCCCCTCCTGTCAGGCCGGTCCGTCGTCGACGAGTGCCCAGACGGACTTGCCGCTGCCCAGCGGGGTCACGCCCCACGCCCGGCTGAGTTCCGCGACAGCATGCAGTCCGAGGCCGTCCGACTCGGCGGTGAGCACCGGGCGGGCGGACGACCAGTCGCGCACCGAGACCCAGAGCCCGCGCCGGGAGTGGGCCAACGTCAGTTCGCCCGGGCCGAGCGTGTGCTGCACCGCGTTGCTGACCAGCTCGTTCGCCACGATCGCGGCCCGGTCGATCGCGTCAGCCGGGACCCCCCAGTCCTCGCACACCGACCGGAGCAGCAGGCGGGCGAACGAGGCCGCCTCCGGTCCCGACGGCAGGTCGGTGGTGTGCCGCACCCGGGCGGGGCGCCGCTCGAGCAGGGTGAGGGCCTCGGCGAGGTCACCGGCCACGGGGACCTCGCGCTGCCGCCCGGACTGCCACATCCCCTCGACGACCGGTCCCCCGGGCGAAACCAGCACCATCCGGGACGCCGGCCAGCCGCCGGTCGCGGCCAGCGCGGCCGGAAAGGAGGCCAGCACCGCGGTGGACGCCAGGTCCAGCGCGGAGACGTCGACCAGCAGCCGGCCGCGGTCCAGGAGCTGCTTGCGCAGGATCAGGTCGAGCTGCGGTGCGGTGCGGGTGCCGAGGACCCCGTCGACGGTCAGCAGGCATGCTCCCGGGACCTCGGCGACGTCCGTACCCAACAGCGCCTCGTCCCGCATGGCTGTCCTCCGGTCACGGTGTCGCGCGGGGTGTCCCCGCCACTTTTCCCGCCCGGGCGCCCGCCCGCAACGTGGGTCCGACATCGCCGCTCGCCGAGTGCGGAGGCCCGACCCGTTTTCCCCCGGACCACCCGGGTAGGCGAGCCCGTGTCCACCACGACCTCCACCCAGCCGGGCAGCGGCCCGGCCGACGCCCGGGACGGACCGCGCGCCTACGACGACCTGGAACCGGTGCTGCGCAAGCACGCCGGGTCCGGACCCGAGGACCCCGAGCACGCGACGCGCCGCGAGTACCTCATCACCCAGTTCCTCCCGCTGGTGCGCAACATCGCCAAGCGCTACGCGAGCTCCGCCCCGGCGGAGGACCTGGAGCAGGCCGGGGTCGTCGGGCTGATCCGGGCTGTCGACAACTACGACCCGGACGAGACGACGGGCGGGCCGCTCGCCTACCTCGTCCCCAGCATCCGCGGGTCCATGCTCCGCCACCTGCGCGACCACACCTGGGCCCTGCGCGTGCCGCGGGCCATCAAGGACCTGACGGTCTCGGTCAACCGCGCCACCATCGACCTGACCCAGCGGCTCGGCCGCGCGCCGCGCCCGAGCGAGATCGCCGCCGAGCTCGGCCGGTCGCTCGACGACGTCGTCGAGGCCCTCGACGCCCTGGCCGGCCACCGCGCGGACAGCCTCGACGAGCCCGGGTCCGCGACGGGGTTCACCCCCGCGGACCGGCTCGGCGCGGCCGACTGCGCGCTCGACCTCGTCGACCACAGCGGGGACCTGCGCCGGCTCGTCGCGGCCCTGCCCGAGCGCGAGCGCACGATCCTGCTGCTGCGCTTCTACGGCGAGCACACCCAGACGCAGATCGCCGAGAAGGTCGGCATCTCGCAGATGCACGTCTCGCGGCTGCTCGCCCGCACGCTCGCGCACCTGCGCGCCGAGCTGAGCGGGTGACCGACGCCCGGGCGCAACCGCGGCGCCCGGACGTCGGGAACGTCCGGCGGGACCGGCGGCTCGTCGGGTCAGCCGGTCGACCGGCCGGTGAGCCGGTCGCGGAGCCGGTCGACGAGACCGACGCCCGGTCCCGCCATCTTGTGGAACAGCTCCGCGTTCGGCGAGTCGGGGTGCGGGCGGGTCGGCGCGATCTTCTTGGCCGCCTCGACCTTGCGCCGCAGCTCCACGAGCGTCTCCTGCGGGATGCGCTCGCGCATCATCGGGAACTGCTGGGTCTCCTCGTCCTCGGCGTGGTGGCGCAGGGTTCGCGTCATGTCGCCGACGAGCACGTCGAACTGCGCGTCGTCGCCGTCGACGCCCTCGAGGTCCTTCATGATCCGCTCGAGCTTGTTGTGCTCCTCCTTGTCGTGCTCGACGGTCTCGCCGCCGTGCTCGAGCGCGTCGGACATGGCCGGGTAGACGTACATCTCCTCGGCCACCGAGTGCCGCACCACCTCGGCGATCGCGGTGTCCGCGAGGTCGCGGCGCTCCTTCGCGTCCCGCGTGGCGGTGATCCGCTCCAGCAGGTCCAGGACCTCGTGGTGATCACGGGTCAGCTCGTCGACGACGTCGGCGCCGGCCGGCACGTCGTCGCGCGCGACGGTCTCGGTCATGGGTGTCTCCTCGTGGTGGTGGATCGCGTCCGAGGCCGCGGCTACCCCGGCCGCCCGGGACCAACCCGACGTCGTCCGACGAAATCGACCGGTTTACGACACCCGGGGCCGGGCATCCGCCGCCCGCCGGTCGAGCCAGCGAGCCGGCCGTCGTCGCGGTCGAGCAGTCGCCGCGCGTTCTCGCCGCCCGCTGGGCGGCGCCACCGGAGTCCCTGAGGAGCACGCATGTTCCTGCACCGTCAGGAGTTGCAGTTCAGGTCCACCCCCGAGAAGCCCGACGCGGTCTACGCCCGCAAGCTGCAGGAGGTGCTGGGCGGGCAGTACGGGGAGATCACGGTCGCGATGCAGTACATGTTCCAGGGCTGGAACATGCACACCCCCGGCAAGTACCGCGACCTGGTCTTCGGCATCGCCTCCGAGGAGATCGGGCACGTCGAGATGCTGGCCACGATGATCGCCCAGCTGCTGGAGAAGGCGCCGCTGGGCATCACCTCCGACGCCGTCCAGGACGACCCGACCGTCGCCGCGGTCATCGGCGGCACGGACGTCCAGCACGCGATCGTGGCGGGCGCGGGCGCCCGGCCCGTCGACAGCAACGGCAACCCCTGGCAGGGCAGCTTCATCACCGCCAGCGGCAACCTGCTCGCCGACTTCCAGGCCAACGCCAACGCGGAGATGCAGGGCCGCCTGCAGGTCGCGCGGCTCTACCACATGACCGACGACACGGGCATCCGCGACCTGCTGTCGTTCCTGCTCGCCCGGGACACCATGCACCAGAACATGTGGCTGGCCGCGGCCGAGGAGCTCAAGGAGGAGGGCGCCGAGAAGCTGCCGGTGCCGAGCAACTTCCCGCAGGGCAAGGAGGCGACCGAGTTCTCCTACCAGTACCTCAACTTCTCCGACGGCAAGCACGCCGGCGAGGGCCGCTGGGCCAAGGGCCCGAGCCCGGACGGCAACGGCGAGTTCACCTACCACGACGGGCCGACGTCGTCGGTGCCGATGCCGCCGCCCACGCACCCGGACAGCCGCTTCTACGGCACCACCGAGCTGCCCAACACCATGGAGAAGGCCGCCGGCCTCGCCCAGGACAAGCTGAACAAGGAGTGACCCCGCCGCCGGCCGCGGGGACACCGCGGCCGGCCCGGCTCACCCCGGGACGTCGACGGCGTCGTCGAGCAGCTCGTCCCGCAGCCACTGCAGGGTGCGGGAGAGCAGTCGCGACACGTGCATCTGCGAGATCCCGATGCGCTCGGCGATCTGCGTCTGGGTCATCTCGCCGAAGAACCGGAGCAGCAGGATCGTGCGCTCCCGCTCGGGGAGCCGGTCCAGCAGCGGCCGCAGCGCGTGCCGGTACTCGACGAGGTCGAGCGCGCGGTCGAGCCCGCCGAGCCGGTTCGTGATCGGGTTGTCGGCGCCGTCCTCGCCGAGCACGGCGTCGAGCGACCCCGAGTGCTGGTTGGCCTCGGCGTCGAGGGCCTCGATCACCTCGTCCACGGGGGCGTCGAGGTGCGCGGCGAGCTCGCTCGGCCGCGGGGCGCGCCCCAGCTGCTGCGAGAGCGGACCGGTGATCTGCCGGATCGCCACCGTCAGGTCCTTGAGCCGGCGCGGCACCCGCATCGTCCAGGTCCGGTCCCGGAAGTAGCGCAGGATCTCCCCGCGCACGCACGGGATGAGGTAGCCGAGGAACTCGCCGCGGGCCAGCTCCGGGTCCCATCGGTCCAGCGCGCTCAGCAGGCCGACCGTGCCGACCTGCACCAGGTCCTCGAGCCCGCCCGGGTAGCCGCGCGCGTGCCGGGCCGCGACATGCCGCACGACCGGCAGGAAGCCCAGTGCCAGCTGTTCACGCAGGCGCGCGCGGTCCGGGTGGTCGGCGGGCAGCGACGCGTACCGGTGCAGCGCGGGCATCAGCCCGATGTACTCGCTCGCGGTCGCCTGCCCGTCGGGCTCGGCGAGCACCTCGCCGCTCACGGGCGCGCCGGGGAAGGGACGGTCGTGGGGCGCACAGGGATCCCTCCGCCGTTGCATCCGACGAGGGCGGCCTGCTTCACCCCGGCTCGCTCGCGAGCACCCCGGACGCTACCGGGATACTCCGGATGGGCGCGCGTCGAAGTGCCGGGACCTGCGCAAACGCTCCCGGGCGCTCAGCAGCGCGGCGCGGGGCCGGGTCCGGCCGACATCCGCTGGATCCGGCGCAGGACGTCCGTGCTCGGGAAGCAGCCCTCGCGCGACTTCTCGATGAGCACCTCGACGTACTCGGGCACCA
The DNA here is from genome assembly GCF_050948485.1 of Pseudonocardia halophobica. Lineage (NCBI taxonomy): Bacteria > Bacillati > Actinomycetota > Actinomycetes > Pseudonocardiales > Pseudonocardiaceae > Pseudonocardia > Pseudonocardia halophobica. The sequence continues at coordinate 5,863,731 of NZ_CP192046.1, forward strand.
TCGCCGCCGGGATCGACTCCTCGATCAGGTCGAGCTGGGTGCCGCTGGGGTACGGGTCCTCGCGCACGGTGTCGAGGAGGAAGCGGATGAACATCTCGCGCGGGTGCGGACGCGCGTTCTCGCTCGTCGCGTCGTCCCGGCTCTCCGCTGTCGGCCGGTCGGTCGAGGTCATGGTCGCTCCCCAGGGGTCCGTCGGTCCGGGCGCGTCACCCGATCGGGGAACGGGTTCCCGCGCGGGCGCGCGCCTAACCGTCCGTCAGGGGCCTTCGGGGGTCTCGGACCGCAGCTCCTCGGAGTAGGCCACGGGATGGTCCTGGCCGCGCTCGGTGAACCACTCGTTGAGCGCCGCCGCGACGACGTCGTGCTCGGCCCAGGTGGGCTCGCGGCGCAGCTCCAGCGTCTCGCGCAGCTCGTCCTCGGACAGCATCCCGCCGAGGGCCACCTGCGCGGTCCACAGCTCGCGCAGCGTGAGCTCGCACAGTGCGAAGCCCGCACGCAGCGCCGGTGCCGACCGCATCGTCTCCGCCGCCCGGGCCCGCTCTCCCCTGTCGTCGCTCATCCCGGCCACACCGCCCGGATTGCCGGTCGCCCGGATTCCCAACCGCGTGCGCGGCACCGGGTTCGTGCCGGGCTCACCCGCGCTCCTCGGTCAACCCCTCGCGCAGTCGCGCCAGGGTGCGTGCCAGCAGCCGCGAGACGTGCATCTGCGAGATGCCGAAGTGCTCGGCGATCTGCGTCTGCGTCCGGTCCCCGAAGAAGCGCATGGTGAGGATGCCGCGCTCGCGCTCGGGGAGCTCGGCGATCAACGGGCGCAGCGCCTCGCGGTTCTCCACCTTCTCGAGGTTGCGGTCCAGGTCGCCGAGGGTGTCGACGACGCCGGTGCCGGGCTCGTCGCCGGCCACGGCCTCCAGCGGGGCGGTGTGCTGGTTGGCCTTGGCGGTGAGCGCCTCGACGATCTCGCCGACGTCGACGCCCAGGTGCCGGGCCAGCTCGCTCGGCTTCGGGGCGCGGCCGAGGCGGTGCGAGAGCGGCCCGGAGGCCCGCGTGATCTCCACGCTGAGCTCCTTGAGCCGCCGCGGCACCCGCACCGACCAGGTGCGGTCGCGGAAGTAGCGCAGCATCTCGCCGCGGACCGAGGGAATGAGGAAGCCGAGGAACTCGCCCTGGGCGCGGTCCGGGTCCCACCGGTCGATCGCGTTGATCAGCCCGACCGTGCCCACCTGGACCAGGTCCTCCTGGCCGCCGCGGTAGCCCGCGCCGTGCCGCTTGGCGAGGTTCCGCACCACCGGCAGGAACGCCACGATCAGCTCGGAACGCAGCCGGGCGCGCTCCGGCGACCCCTCGGGCAGGGCGGCGAAGCGACGCAGCCTCGGCATCTCGTCGGCGTACTCGCTGGGGCGGGTGAGCTGCGGAGCCGGCTCGGGGCCGGTCTCGGACAGGGCGTGCAGGGTCACGTCGCTCCTTGCCACGATCGGGGGCGGGCGGGCCGGAGCGGCCGGCAGCGTACGGGTCGCCCGACGGGGACCCGGACGACGCCACGACCCGGGGGCCGGCTCGCCGGTTCGGGCCGTCGGTCTCGACCCTCGTGATCGGCGGGTCCCACCGGAACGGCAGCGGCAAACACCCGGTGGCCCGGCTCACAGGAACGCCGGCGACCTAGGCCGTCCGGCGGAACCGCGACAGCACCGGACGTCCTACCGTCGTGCGATGGCGGACGAACGGGACCGCGCGTGGGTCGACTCGATGCCCGAGGCCTACGCGACCGGGCTGGAGACGCCCGTGTTCGCGCCCTTCGCCGCCGAGCTGGCCGCCCGCGCGGCCACCACCGCGCCCCGCCGGGTACTCGAGATCGCGGCCGGCACCGGCGTCGTCACCCGGGCCCTCGCCGACGCGCTGCCCGGCACCGACCTGCTCGCCACCGACCTCAACCCGGCGATGGTCGGGCACGGCGCGTGCCGGGAGGCCCGGGCGCGCTGGGAGCAGGCCGACGCCGCGCACCTACCGGCCGCCGACGGCTCGGTCGACCTGGTCGTCTGCGGCTTCGGGGTGATGTTCTTCCCGGACCGCCCGGCGGCGTACGGCGAGGTCCGGCGGGTGCTCGTGCCCGGCGGCCGGTTCCTGTTCACCGCGTGGGACGAGGTGGAGGCGCACGCCTTCGCCGAGGCGCTGTGCGCCGGCCTGCGCGCGGCCTTCCCGACCGACCCGCCGTCGTTCGTCGAGGCGGTGCCGCACGGCTACACCGACCCGGAGCGGATCCGGGCCGACCTGGGCGAGGCCGGGTTCACCGCCGTCGACGTCGAACGGGTGGTGCGGACCGGGACCGCGCCGTCGGCGGCCGCGGTGGCGGAAGGGTTCTGCACGGGCACCCCGCTGCGCGCCCAGATCGCGGAACGGGACGGGTCGGGGGACGCGCTCCGCACGGTGGGCGACACGATGACCGCGCTGCTGGGGTCCGGCGAGGTCCGCGGCGAGATGGCCGCGTACGTGGTCGAGGCGCGGAGGTAGGTCTCAGGGGCGGGGGCCCCCTCGCTCCGGTGGGGGCGGGCCGCAGGCGCGAGCGTGGGGACGAGCCGGAGCGCTCGGCCTCGGACGCCCGCGTGGAGGCGAGCCGCAGCGCTGGGTCCCAGGACGCGGCGTCGAGAGCAGGGCGCGCCGCGGCGCTCTGCCTCAGACGCGAGCGCCGGATCGTGAGTGGGCGCCGGCCGCAGCGCTCGGCCTCAGGACGCGAGCACGGCGCCGAGGGTGACGCGGCCGCAGCGCTCGGCCTCAGGACGCGAGCGTGACGTCGAGGGTGACTCGGCCGCAACGCTCGGTCTCAGGAGGCGAGCGCGACGTCGAGGGTGGGGGCGAGCCGCAGCACCTGGTCCATCGCCGTGAGGGCGACGGGCCGTAGCACCGCCTTGTTCTCCGCGCCGGTCACCACGACGAGCGCGCCGGAGCGGGCCCGCGCCGCGACGTCGAGATCCGCCAGGACCGCGATCCCGTGCGAGCCGAGATAGGTCAGGTCCGACAGATCCAGCACCAGCCGCACACCCCGGCCGAGCCGCGGCTCCGCGGCCCGCCGCACGGCATCCGCGTGCGCGACGTCGATCTCACCGGCGATCGCAAGGACCACCGTGCCCTCGGCAGGCTCCGCCGCCCGCACCCGCACCCCGTCGACCCGTACGCCGTCCACCCGGAGGTCGACCTCCCACCATTCGAACGTGCTCACCGGGGTGTCAGCGTCGGTGGGGGGTGCGGGCGTTACACCGCGAGGCGCGCATCACGAGTCGTGCGCGAGCTGCGCTCCGGCGGCACACCCGTCCGGGGGCCGCGGCACACCCGCCGGCTCCGCGGCGCACCCCGTCGACGACCTGTGCGGCGCACCTCCAGGTGTAAGAGGGCGGCGTCGATCTCGCAGCGAGCGGCCCACCTGCTGGATCGCCGCACACCCGCCGGGTCGCCGCACACCCGTCGCGACGCTCTCACACCCGCCGGCTCCGCAGCACACCCCGTCGACGACCTGTGCCGCGCATTTCCGGATGTGGCAGGCGTCGTCGGCTGGTGCGCAGCGACCGAGGCGAGCAACGTGAAGGCGCGCGGGTGATGTGGCGCCACGGCCGACCGCCGCCGGGCCGGCACACCCGTTGGAGCGTCGCGCGGGCCGTCGACAAGGTGTGCGACGAGACGTTCAGGTGTGGCAGCTGACCTGACCGGGTGTGCGACGAGATCACCGGATGTGGCACCCGGCCGGAACGGGTGTGCAAGGACGCGAGCGGGAAGCGAGCAGCACGCCGTGCAGGAGAGGAATCGCAACGAAGACAGCGGCGGCGGGTGGTGTGGCGCCACGGCCGACCGCCGCCGGGCCGGCACACCTGTTGAAGCGTCCCGCAGGCCGTAGACCGGGTGTGCGACGAGACCCGGGCCGGCCCACCCGCCGCGGCGCCACGTCGAACCGCCGCCGGCACACCCGATGGTGCGTCGCGCGGGCCGTCGACCGGGTGTGCGACGAGACCCGGGCCGGCCCACCCGCCGCGGCGTCACGTCGAACCCCGCCGGCACACCCGATGGTGCGTCGCGCAGGCCGTCGACCGGGTGTGCGACGAGACCTTCGGGTGTGACAGCTGACCGGACCGGGTGTGCGGGCTTTAGCCGGGTGTGGCAGTCAGCTGGACCGGGTGTGCGACGACCCGACCGAGGCCGAGGGGCGGGCCGGGTGTGCGACGAGCCGACCGACGCTGACGGGTCGGAGCGCGCGTGAGAGGGCACGAGCGGAGGTGGCGGCCGGAGCGGGTGTGCAACGGTCGTACCCGCTCCGGCACAGATGCGGGCCCGCAATGCGCTGCCCGCCGCCTGTCTGTGGCCGCACGTCCCACCCCCCGACCGGGCGTAGACCGGCCGTCCACCCCGCTCCCACCCTGCGCCCGATCATCCGCGCGGGTAGCGTCCGGAGCGGCGTCCCGGCGCCGGGGTGAAACAGTCCGCCCGTCGATCAGCACGTCCACGACGGAGGGAGCGCCCCACGTGACCGTCGGGCCCCGACTCGACCGACCCGTCTCGGCGCAGCGCCCGCGCGCCGGAGGCGCCCGGTGACGGCCGGGCTCAGGACGCCGCCCGCCGGCGGGACCGGCGACGCGGAGCGCCCTGCCAGCACCACCGACACCGTCACCGGCGACATCATCATCACCGCCGCCGACACCACGACCGACGACACCACCGTCACCACCGCCGACACCACGGACGACATCACCGAGGTGCCGCCGGACAGCGAGTACGTCGATCTGATGCCCGGCCTCTACGCCTACGCGGAGCTGGACCCGGCCGATCCCCGGCGGCGCGCGCTGCGCGACGAGTTGGTCCTCGGGTTCCTGCCGGTGGCCCGGCACCTGGCGAAGAAGCACAGCCGCGGCTATCCCGGCGGGCTCGACGACCTGGTGCAGGTCGCGACGGTGGGGCTCATCTCGGCGATCGACCGCTGGGACCCCGAGCGCGCCCAGGGCGAGTTCCTCGGCTACCTCATCCCGTGCGTGCGCGGGGAGATCCTGCGCTACTTCCGCGACCGTACCTGGAGCATGCGGGTGCCGCGGCGGCTCAAGGACCTCGGCGTGGCCATCCGCCGCGCCACGGGGCCGCTGTCCCAGCAGCTCGGCCGGGCGCCGAAGCCGAGCGAGCTGGCCGCGCACCTCGGCGCCGGGGTCGAAGAGGTCATCGAGGCCCTCGACGCCCAGGCGAACCAGAACGCCGGTTCGCTCGACGCCGTCGCGGGCGACGAGGAAGGCGACAGCCCGCTGGCCGACCGGCTCGGCGAGCTGGACCGCGAGCTCGACCTCGTCGAGTACCGCGACGCGCTGCGCCCGCTGCTCGACCGGCTCCCCGAGCGCGAACGCACGATCCTCATGCTGCGCTTCTTCGGCGAGATGACCCAGACGCAGATCGCGGAACGGGTCGGCATCTCGCAGATGCACGTCTCCCGGCTGCTCTCGCGGACCCTCGCCGAGCTCCGGCGGGGGCTGCTCGACGACCGGCCACCCGTCGCGCCGCCGGCCGACGACATCAGCCGGGCACGACCCGCGCGGCCGGCTCCAGCTGCGTGGTCTCACCCCGGTGCAGCACCCGCAGCCCCGCCGAGAGCCCGCGGTCGTACAGCTCCTGCGTGAAGTGGCTGAGCGGGGACCGGAAGACGTCGTAGTCGTCGTAGTGCACCGGGATCGTGGTGCCGGGCCGGAACGCCTCCACGAGGTCCGCGCCCTGCCGCGCATCCATCGTCACGAGGACCCCGGCGACCCGCGTGCCGCCCAGGTGCGCGACGAGGACGTCGGGCGGGCCGAAGCGCTCGTGGACGCGGTGCAGGAACGGACGCATCAGCGTGTCGCCGGTCTGGTAGAGCCGCAGGACAGTGCGACCGGCGCGTTCGAGCTCCAGCACCGCGCCCATGACCGGCGGGAGGGCCCGGTGCACCAGCGCCGGACCGTGCTGCCCGGGCACCGCCGTCACCCGCAGCACCTCGTCGCCGCGTGAGGTCTCCCAGCTCTGCCAGGTCCGGAGCCCCTCGGCCGCGGCGAAACCCTGCCGGCGCAGGCGTCGCTCGGCATGCGGAGTGGTCACGATCGGCACGGATCGCGGCAGATCGCGCCGCGCGCGCCGGTCGAAGTGGTCGCCGTGCAGGTGTGACAGGACCACGGCGTCGAGCGGCGGCAGGTCCTCGGGGCCGAGCGCCGGTTCCGTTCGCCGCCTGCTGCTGAGGCCGTGGCCCAGGTACGCCCGCTCGCCGCGGTGCAGGAAGTTCGGGTCGGTGAGGACGGTGAAGGGGCCGAGCCGCTGCAGCGTCGTCGCGGTGCCGACGAAGGTCAGCGACGAGCCGCCGGTGCCGGGAGCGGGATCCATCCGGGCCTGGTACCCGGGCCCGGGCCGGCCACTCCCCCGGATGTCGGGCGCCGGGCGACCTCGCATGTCGGGGGCCGGGCGGCAGGAGGTGGTGTGACGGCGTGCGTCCGCAGCGCCGTGCTCCCGTCGCCCGGCCCGGTGGGTGATCCGATTTCTTCTGCGTGTGTCTCCGCTGTGTGTGACCTCCTCTCGGTCGTCGTGGACGGTGAAGGTTCGTCGACCGTCCGGTGCCCCGTGGCGGCTACCGTCCGGCCGGTGCGGGACGACGACGGTGGGCGGGGACGGACCGGTCAGCGGGGCCCGGCGCCGCTCCCCGCGAGTGCGGCCCGGCGGGACCGGTCCGCCGCGAGCTCGTTCGGGTCGTCCGGGGTGACGACGCCGTCGAGCGCGGTGCCGGGTTCCGCGCCGGTGAAGGCGGTGAAGCCGAAGCGGACACCGCCGGCGGCGAGCGTGTGGTCGGGGTGCGGCTTGTGCCGCACGTGCGAGGTGTCGGCACGGACGACACCGGCGGCGTCGGCCGCGTCGAGCCGGGCGAGCAGCCGGGCCAGGGCCAGTGGCGCGTCCGTCGGCGGAGCGGAGGTCTGGGTCAGCGTGCGGTGCAGCTGTTCGGTCCGCCAGCCCCCGCGGTCGCCGCTGCCCACGGACACGGGGACGGAGACGGTGAGCAGCCAGTGGGCCGGCTTCCCGGACAGCGCCGGGGTCGGGTGCACGCTGATCTCGGTGGCCTGGTCGGCTCGGACGAGGCTGCCGTCGTGCAGCTGCAGCCAGACGGAGGCGAGGCTCACGGGGGCTCCTGGGGTGCGGCGGGGCTCCGCGTGGCGGGCGGAGGGAGGGGCACGGGAGGTCGCGGGGTCCGCGACCGCGCGGGTGCATGCGGCACCCGCGCGGTGCGGCGGCGACGGGGCGGCGAGCGCTCCCGGGGCAGGGCGTGGGGGATCCCGGCGCGCCCGCGCGCGGCGGGCGGCCCGCCGAGGTCGCGTGCGCTCATCGGGCCTCACCTGCGTTCTGCTCCGAGGAGGGCCGGCCGGGCCCGGGTGGCCCGGTCGGACGGACGGTCAGGCGTCGATCTCGCGGCGCCCCGGATCGTTCGCGGTGGAGATGGCGATGGTACGCGGCTTGGCCCTCTCCGCGACAGGGATGCGGAGGGTCAGAACCCCGGAGTGGTAGTCGGCGTGCACGTGCTCGGTGTCGAGCGTGTCGCCGAGGAAAAGCTGGCGCGAGTAGACGCCGAGGGGCCGCTCGGACACCTGCATCTCGACGTGCTCGTCGCGCAGCGTCGGGCGGCGCTCGGCCTTGACGGTGAGCACGTTGCGCTCCACGGACAGCTCGATCGCCGAGGGGTCGACGCCGGGGAGGTCGAACTCGACGACGAACTCGTCCCCGCGGCGGTAGGCGTCCATGGGCATGGCGGCGGGGCGGGACCACGTCCCGGCGGCCGTTCCGAGGGCCTGCTGGGCGAGGCGGTCGAACTCGCGGAACGGGTCGGTACGCATCAGCATCGCGGGTCGCTCCTTCCGGTCCGGCACTGTGGCGATGCGCTCCGACCGGAACCTCCAAGCTCCGATCGGGATATCTGCATCCTGCACTACAGGTTTGGTGGCGCGCAAGCGTCCCGTCCACTGGACCGTTCCAGATCAGCGCTCGCGGATGGGGACGATCTCGCCCAGCCCCACGAGCAGCACGGCCTTGCGGACCGGCGAGTCCGCGGGCAGCACGATCTCGAGCCTCACCTGCAGCAGCTCGAGGCGGTGCGCGAGGGTGAACAACGCGCGCAGCCCGGCGCTGTCGAGGTAGGTCAGCCCGCCCAGGTCCAGCACCACCGACCGGGCCCGGTTGGTGATCACGTCCTGCAGGCGCTGCTCGACGGTCGCCGCGTTCTCCAGGTCGACCTCGCCCGCGACGGCGATCTCCCAGCGGCCGGGCTCGGGCTCGCGCGCGTCGACGGTCACCTCGGTCACGAGCCGCTCCTCAGTACCTTCTCCAGCACGACGCGGGTGCCGGTCGCGTCGCGGTCGACGTGGACCTCGTCGACGAGCCCGTGCATCAGGGCGGTCCCGCGCCCGCGGTTGACCCCGCGCGCCTCGCGCCACGCACCAGTGTCGCGGATGGTCGCGCTCACCCGCCGTCCGTGCATCTCGAGGTGCACCTCGAGCAGGCCGCCGCCCGGCCCGTAGGCGTGCTCGACGACGTTGGCGCACGCCTCGCCGATCGCCAGGACCAGGTCCGAGATCTCCTCCGGGGTGGCCCCGACCGAGCCGAGGTAGGCCCGCAGGGACTGCCGCACGGACCGCAGCGACCGCGGCTCGGCCGGCTCGGTCAGCCGCAGCGGCGCCGTCCCGTTGTCGCCCGGGCGGGCCACGACCAGCAGCGCGACGTCGTCCGCGGACGTCCGGCTGCCGATGAGCCGACCCATGATCCGCGCGCAGAGCTGCTCGGCGGGCCCGGGCCGCACCGCCTCGGTGAGTCGCGCCAGCCCGACGTCGAGCGACTCGTTGCGGCGCTCCACCAGGCCGTCCGTGTAGAGGACCAGGCAGGACCCGACGGGCAGGTCGACGGCGTGGGCGTGCCGGCGGCGGACCGGCGTCAGCCCGATCGGCGGGTCGGGCTCCACCTGCATCAGCTCGCCGGACCTGCCGGTCAGGCCGCGGACCGGCGGCGGGTGCCCGGCCGAGGCCACCCAGGCCACGCTCTGGTCGACCTCCACGACCGCGCACAGCACGGTCGCCATGACGTCCCGCTCGAAGTGCTGGACCTGCACGTCGAGCTTGCGCAGCAGCTCCGCCGGGTCCTCGGTGAGCAGGGCGTAGGCGCGCACGGCGCTGCGCAACCGGCCCATCGCGACGGACGCCTGCAGCCCGCGCCCGACGACGTCGCCCACCACCACGCACAGCCGTCCCGACGGGAGGTCGAACACGTCGTACCAGTCGCCGCCGACCTCGCCGCCGTCGCCGGGCACGTACCGCGCGGCGAGCTCCAGCCCCGGCACGACCGGCAGCTGACCGGGCAGCAGGCTGCGCTGCAGGGCCGCCGCGGCCGTCCGCTCCGCCTGGGTCATCCGGGCCTGCGTGGCCAGCGCGATGCGGTCCGCCGCCAGCTGCAGCAGCTCGGCGTCCTCGGAGGTGAACGCGCGTGGGACCAGCACGCCGACGTGCAGCACGCCGATCACGTCCCCCGCGACGAGCAGCGGGACGCCGAGCAGGGACCGGATGCCCTTCTCCCGCAGGATCGGGTTGAGGACGTTGGAGTGGTCGACCTCGTCGATGATCACGGGGCGCCGCTCCGCCGCGATCCGGCCGGCGAAGCCCCGGCCGATCGGGATCCGCACGCCCTGGCTGGTCTCCTCCTCCAGCCCGCGGGTGGCGGTGGCGACGAGGAAGGTGGACGAGGGGTCGAGCAGCAGCACGGCCACGGTGTCGACCTCGAGCAGGTCCCGGACGCGCTCGAGCACCTCGGCCAGCATCTCGTCGACCCCGAGCCGGGCGAGCTCGGTGTCGGTGAGCGTCTGGATCCGGCGGAGCCGGTCACGGGTCGTGTGGGTGCCGGTGTCCGTGGCCGCTCCGCTCTCGGCGGGTCGCACCATCGGAGTCTAGGCGCGCCGGTCGCCGGCGCCCCGGGCGCCCGGCACCGGCCGGCGTTCGAGGGGGCGGACGGCGGGGCCCTCCAGGACCGCGCCGTCGACGTCGAACCGTGAGCCGTGGCACGGGCAGTCCCAGCTGCGCTCGGCGCCGTTGAACCGCAGCAGGCAGCCGAGATGGGTGCAGCGCACCGAGACGGCGTGCAAGCCGCCGTCGGGGTCGCGGTAGACGCCGGTGCGGTCGGTGCCCGAGCGGACGATCCGCCCCTCCCCCGCGGGGATCGCGGCCGCCGACCCGGCCTCCCCCGGCCGCAGCCGGTCACCGACGAGGTCGAGCGCGACCTTGGCGTTCGTGCGGGCCAGGGTGGGCAGCGCCCGCGGGCTGACGCGGTGCGGGGTGAGCACCGGGGAGCCGGGTCCGCCCGCGAGCTGCTCCGTGAGCAGGGCCGCCGCCATGCTGCCGCCGGAGAGCCCCCACTTCGAGTAGCCCGCGGCGACGAACACCCGCGACGAGACCGGGGTGTAGGTGCCGACCATCGGGGTGTGGTCGTAGGGCAGGGCGTCCTGCGCCGACCAGCGGTGGGTGACCCGTTCGACGGCGAAGTGGCGGCCCAGGAAGTCCTCGAGCACGCCGTAGCGGCCCGGGTCGACGCCCCGCTCACCCGCCGGGTGGTCCTGGCCGCAGAGGATCACCTGGTCGCCGAGCGAGCGGAACGACCAGCTCGGCGAACCCGCGGTGATCGACATCGAGCGCGGCGGGCCGCCGCGGACCCGCGCGGCCACGCAGTAGGCCCGCACCGCCTCCATCCGCGCGAAGTAGACCCCGCGGTCCCAGACCGGGTAATGCGTCGCGACGACGACCCGGTCGCCGGTCAGCACCCCCCGGGTCGTCCCGACGCGGACCGGGTCGTCCTCGGTGAGCGCGGTCGCGCGGGTGCGCTCGAACACCGCCGAGCCGCCGCCGTGCACGGCCGCGGCCAGCGCGCGGGCGTACCGGACCGGGTGCAGCTCGACCTGGCCCGGCAGCCGGACCGCGCCCGCGACCGGGAAGGGCAGGTCGGTCTCCTCGGTCCACTCCACCGGCAGCCCGGCGGCCCGCGCGGCCTCGAACTCCTTCTCCACCGACCGCAGCTCGGAGCGGTCCGCCGCGACCGTGCAGGCCTCCCGGCGCCGCAGATCGCAGTCGACGCCCAGCTCCTCCACCGTGGCCGCCACCAGCTCGACGCCGCGCAGGCTGTGCTCGGCGTAGTAGGCCGCCGCCTCCGCGCCGCGGGCCGACCGGATCCGCGACAGCATCGTGGCCTGCAGCGCCGTCACCTTGGCGGTGTTGTTGCCGGTCGCGCCGGAGGCCACCCGGTCCGCCTCGACGACGGCGACCCGCGCGCCCCGCTCCTTCAACAGGTAGGCCGCGGTCAGCCCGGTGATGCCGGCACCGAGGACGAGCACGTCGAAGTGCCGCTCGGTCGTCGGCCCCGTGTAGCGGACACCGGCGTGGTCGGCCAGCCAGGGCGAGCCGGTCTCGGTGGTGGTGGACACGGGTCGGTCCGCGTGCGGGTGATCGTCCACCCGGGCGCCGTACCCGCGTCCGCGCGAACCAATCCAGGCGTCACGTGTCCGGCCGGCGATGCCGGGTAGTGCCCCCGGGCGAGGGAGGGAGCACGCGATGGTGGGGTCGACGGGGACGGACCGCGCGGTCACGCGGCGGGCGGGCCGGCGCAACGCGCTCGCGGGGGTGCTGCTGGGGCTCGGCGCGGTGGCGTTCGTCGACGAGACCGTGTTCCACCAGCTCTTGCACTGGCACCACTTCTACGACCGGGCGAGCTCGGCGGCCGGCCTGGTGTCGGACGGGATCTTCCACGCCTTCAGCTGGTTCGCCACCGTCGCCGCGCTGTTCCTGCTCGCGGCGCTGCGCCGGGACCGCGAGGTCCGGCCGCTGCGCGTGGTCGGCGGGGCGCTGGCGGGCGGCGGCGCCTTCCAGCTCTACGACGGGCTGGTCCAGCACAAGCTGCTGGGCCTGCACCAGATCCGGTACGTGCCCGACGTGCTGGTCTACGACGTCGTGTGGAACGTCCTCGCCGCCGTCCTGCTCGTCGTGGGCCTCGTGCTGCTGGCCCGGACGCGGCGCGCGTGAGCGGGCACGAGCTCGCGGGGCCGGTCGGCGCCGTCGTCGCGGGGGTGTACCTCGCGGCGGTCCTCGGGCGCCCGTGGCCTGCCGGACGGACGGCGTGCTGGCTCGGCGGGGTCGCGGCCGCCGTGGTCGGTGCCCCGCTGACCGGGCACGGCGACCTGCGGCTCCACGTCCTCGGGCACCTCCTGCTCGGCATGCTCGCGCCGCTGCTCCTCGTACGGGCCGCGCCGGTCACGCTCGCGCTGCGGACGCTGCCGGTGGTCCGGGCCCGCCGGCTGGCCGGGGTGCTGCGGTCGGGGCCGGTCCGCCTGGCCGGCCACCCCGTCGTCGCCGCCCTGCTCGACGTCGGCGGGTTGTGGGTGATGTTCCGGACGGGCCTGCACGCGGCGGCGGACCCGGCCGTGCACGCGCTGGTCGCGATCCACATGCTGGTGGCCGGCACGTTGTTCGCCGCCGCGCTGGTGAGCCCGGACCCGACGCCGCACCGGGCGCGTCTCGGCCTCCGCGCGGCGGTGCTGGTCGCCGTCGTCGCCGCGCACGACGTCCTCGCGAAGACGCTCTACGCCACCCCGCCGCCGGGGATCCCGGCCGAGCAGGCCCGGGCGGGTGCGGAGCTGCTGTACTACGGCGGCCTGCCGGTCGAGCTCGCGCTGATGGTGCTGCTCGGCGCCGAGTGGTGGGCGCGGGACCGCCGGGCCGCGCTCAGGCCGGCGCGAGCCGCCAGCTGATCATGACCGTGGTGCCGTCCTCGCGGTGCACGGTGGCGCTGGCGTCGGCCAGCACGCCGATGAGCGGCCGGCCCCGCCCGCGCAGGGTCTCGTGCGGGTCCGGCGTCCTCCAGCGGCCCTCGTCCGTCACGACGACGGTCAGCTCGTCCGCCCCGCACCGGGCCGTGACCTCGACCGGGCCACCCTCCCCCGCCGGGTAGGCGTGCTCGGCGGAGTTCGCCATCGCCTCGTACGCGGCGAGCACGACGTCCTCCTGCCGCTCCTCCGGCAGCCCGGTCCCGGCCGCCCAGCGGGCCAGCGACCGGCGCAGCCCGACCAGCGCTCCGCCGTCGCCCACAGGCGGACGTGGAAGTCCGAGGACGCGGCCGCGGTGTCGGCGGTGCCGGACGGCCGGTCCTCGCCGCTGCGGGTCTGCCTCACCCGGACTCCCCGGTGCGGTGCACGTAGATCAGGGCCACGTCGTCGTCGTGCGTCCCGCCGGTCAGCTGCGCCACGAGCTCGTCGCACGCCTCGCCGGTGACCGGCCGCGGCAGTGCGGCGACCGCCTCGAGCAGCCACTCCAGGCCCTCGGTGACGTCCCGGCTGCGGCTCTCGACCAGGCCGTCCGTGTAGAGGAACAGGTCGTCGCCGGGCCGGAACTCCGCCGTGCGCTCTGAGAACTCGGACCCGACGCCGAGCGGCTGGGCCATCGCCTCGCCGAGCTGCTCGATCGTGCCGTCCGTGCGGAGCAGCAGGGCCGGCAGGTGCCCGGCGCTGGCGTAGACCAGGCCGTCGTCGGGTGTCTGGACCGCGTAGAAGCACGTGACGAAGGTCGATTCGGCGAAGCTGTCGAGCAGGGCCGAGACGTGCCGCAGCACCTCCGACGGCGCCAGGCCGAGCAGGGCGTAGGAGCGGATCGCGGTGCGGACCTGCCCCATGACGGTGGCGGCGGTGACCCCGTGCCCCACGACGTCGCCGATCACGAAGGCGGTCGCGCCGGACGGGAGCCGGATGACGTCGAACCAGTCGCCGCCGATCTTCGGCCCGGTGACCGCGGGCAGGTACCGGGTGACCAGCTCCAGCCCGGGGACCGTGGGGGTCTCGGGCAGCATGCTGCGCGAGAGCTCGCGGGTGAAGTCGCGCTCCCGCTCGAACATCCGGGCGTTGTCCAGCGCGATCGCCGAGTAGCCCGCGATGCCCTCGGCCACGTACTCGTGGCGCCCGGTGAACCGGCCCGGCTCGGGGTGGCCGAAGAAGAAGCCGCCGAGCACCTCGCCGCTCGTCGGGCTGATCACCGACACCGCGAGGTAGCTGCGCACGGGCAGGTGGCCCTCGGGCATGCCGTGGTACGGGGCGTTGCGGCCGAAGCGCGCGTCGGCGGTGATGTCGTCGCTGCGGAGGGTGCCCCGGCCGTCGAAGGTCGGCGCGAACACCTCCGTGTTGCGCGGCATCGGGAAGCGCGAGAACGCCTCCCGCGGCACGCCGGACAGCGTGTAGAGCGTGTAGGACTCGCCGAACTGGTTGACCAGGTTGTAGAAGAACGCGCCGAACGCCGCGCCGACGGCCGTGGTCGCCGCGTCGGTGGCCTCCTGGACGATGCGGCCGATGTCGAGCTGCGCGGTCAGCCGGCGGCCCACCGAGTGCAGCGCGTCGATCACCGCGGCCTCGGTGCGCAGGGCACCCATCGCGCGGCGGAGCCTGCCCGTCGCCGCGGCGACGGCCTCGGCCGCGAGCAGGTGCGACCGGCCGACCGCGACCCGGGTCACCAGGGCGACGGCGTCGCTGCCGTCCGCGTTCTCCGTGCCGTCCCCGTCGAGGACGACGAGCGCTGCCGTGGCGCCCGGGAGCAGCGCGGTGAGCTGCGCCTCGTCGGGGACCAGCACGCCCGCGCCGTCCACCGGGCACAGGCCGGCGAGCTGGCCGGCGGTGAGCGCGAGCCGCTCGACGGGCACGGGACGCCCGTCGGGGCCGGTGAACGCCGACGCCAGGGCGGCCAGCAGCGCGTCGGACCCGGGGCTCGCCCCGGCGGTCCCGTCCCGCTCGTCGATCATCGGCGACTCATCCGGCGGCGAGGGCGTCGGCGAGGGTGGGGTGGATCGTGAGCTCGTCCGTGAGCCGGGTGAGCTCCAGCGGGCGCAGGACGAGCCGACCGGCCGCGACGACGCGGACCGGGACCTCCCCGCGCAGCTGCCGGTTGGCCCGGACGAGCTCGGCCATGCCGGCGGACGCCAGGAAGGTCACCTCGGTCAGGTCGATCACGAGCAGCGCCGGGCGCAGCCGCGCGGCGCGCTCCACCGTGCGCTGCACCTTGGGCGCGAGCGAGAGGTCGAGGGCTCCGGCGACGGCGAGGACGACCCCTTCCGGCACCTGGTCGAGCCGGACGGAGCCCGCGGGCTCGTCGTCGAACGGGCCCGCGGCCACCCGTTCGGGTTCGGTCATGCGGACATCCTCCCGTGCCGCGGTGACGGAGGCGACACCGGATCCGGGGAGATCCGCCGGGGCGGGGGGCGACGGTCAGCGGGCGATCAGCCGGCGACCGGTGAGGCGGGCGAGCGGCATGCTGATCGTGTGCCCGCCCCGGCTCGGGGGCCAGGGCGAGTGCAGCAGCCGGACCAGCGCGGACAGCCGGGAGCGGTCGGTCACCTCGTAGGCCTGCCCGATGCCGAGCACGCTCCAGCCCGTGTGGTCGTCGGCGTCGATCCGGTCCACCTGGAAGGCGACGACGGCCCCGCGGGTCGCGGCGACCAGCGTCGGCCCGCCCGCGGAGCGGAAGACGATCTCCTCGCCGTCGAGCACGTAGGTGACGGGGTGGGCAGCGGGCATGGCCCCCTCCGTGTAGATCACCCGTCCGAGGTCGGCGGTCGCCAGGAGCCGCAGGCACTCGGCACGGTCGATCTCGACGAGATCGGCTCTGCCGTCGGACACGGCGGTGGAGGACTCCGGCACGTCGGGGATTCTCGTTCCCGACCGACCGTGCGGCAGGGGCCGAAAGCCCTTACTTGGCCTTTGGTGACCTCGGTCACAAGAGACCGTCAGAGGCCGTGTCGCCGGTCCCCCGCGACCAGCGCGGTGACGCGCTCCTCGGACCCCGCCGAGAAGGGGTCCCGACGGGCGTCGACCGCCGCGCGGGTCTCCTCGACGACCAGGTCCGCGTTGATCTGTGCCGCTGCGTACGCCCCTGCCGCCGCGGCCGCCCCGACCTGCGCGGACGGGTCGGCGACGTTGCCCGCCGCCCACACGCCGGGCACGTCGGTCCGCCCCGCCGGGTCGGTCCGCAGGTGCTCCCCCATCCCGCTGGGGTGCTCGCCGGCGTGCAGGCCCAGCGACCCGAGGAATCCCGCCCGCGCGACCATCCGGGTCGCCAGGGCGAGCGCCTCGCGCGGGACGCTCCGGCCGTCGGCGAGACGCACCCCGACGAGCCGGTCGTCGACGACGTCCAGCGACTCCACCGGGCCCTCGACGACGGCGATGTCGCGGGCGGCCAGCTGCTCCGCCACCTCGTCCGTGAGCGGCGCCGAGGTGTGGGTGAAGAACGTGACGTCCGCGCTCCACTGCCGGAACAGCAGCACCTGGTGCACCGACATCGGGCCGGTCGCCAGCACGCCGATCGCCCGGTCCCGCACCTCCCAGCCGTGGCAGTAGGGGCAGTGCAGGACGTCGCGGCCCCACCGCTCCCGCAGCCCCCGGACGTCGGGCAGCTCGTCGACCAGCCCGGTCGTGACGAGCAGCCGCCGGGCGCGGGTGGTCCGGCCGTCCGCCAGTACCACCCGGAATCCCGTGCCGTCCCGGGTCACCGCGGCGACCTCACCGGCCACGACCTCGCCCCCGTACCCGCGCACCTCCGCCCGGCCCCGCTCCAGCAGCTCAGCCGGGGACACCCCCTCCCGGCCCAGCAGCCCGTGCACGCCCGACGCCGGCGCGTTGCGGGGCTCGCCGCCGTCGATCACCACCACGGACCGCCGCGCCCGCGCCAGCATCAACGCGCCGTTCAGACCCGCCGCGCCGCCGCCGACGACCACCACGTCGTGACCCGTTCCCAGTTCCTCGGCCATCTCGACCACCTCCGGGGGCGAGGGTGCGCGACGTGCGGACAAGGCGGCAAGTTTCGTTGCCGATCCGGCAACTCGGGTGTCTCGACGAGACCGCGAACCGGGTTCGTCGCGGAAGCCGGTCCGAGGCATGAACGATCACCGCACCGGGAACGCGACGGGCAGGCACGAGAAAGGAGCAGTTGTGAGTGTTGCCGCCCCGATCCGGCCCGGCCGGCTGGCGATCTCCGGCCCGCGGGCGGACGTACACGTCATCGCCGTCGAAGGAGCGCTCGACCAGATCGTGGGCACCCGCCTGCTGCGCCTGGTCGACGCCCGGATCCGGCTCCGCGACGTCAGCCGCGCGACGACGCGGCACATCGTCCTCGACCTGACCGCCGTCGACTCCGCCACCGGCGCCGCCGTCGAGACGCTGGCCCGCGCGACCAGCACCGCGCAGCGGCACGGGATGGGCCTGCACGTCGTCGGGTTCGACGCGGTCGCCGGGCGCCTCCCGCTCGCCGCGCAGCAGCTCGTCAGACGGATGAGCCGATACCCGAACCTCGACGCCGCCCTGCGGTCCCTCTGACCGCCGGACCGCCGAGCACCATGGCTCCATGACGCGCCAGCACCGCCCGCGAACGCGTCATGGATCCATGACGCGCGCCGGCGCCGCTTCCGAGCGCGTGACGGAGCCGTACTGCGGGGCGTCAGGGGCGGCTGTCCCTGGCGTCGAGCCGCTCCCGCTGCGGCACCACGACGTACTTCGGGTCCTTGGTGGACGCCACGCCCGCCTCGAACACCCCGAAGCGCTGCAGCGCGCTGCCCGCGAGCAGCGCCAGGCCCGAGGCGGCGGCGCCGACCCGGCTCCGGTGGGCGACGAGCAGCGTCCCGGCCAGGCCCGCCGCCGTCAGCGCCTCCGAGGCGTGCCGCAGCCGCGCGACGTGACCCTCCCGGTACACCTCGCCGACCAGCCCGAGCCGGTGCTCCATCACCCGCGACGCCACGATCTCGCCAGCCGCCCCGACCGCGGCGAACGCCCGCGCCGGGCCCGCCTCCGCGACCGGCGCGCAGAGCATCCCGAACCCGCCGCCGCTGGCCGCCGCGGACCCGACGAAGACGAACGGCAGCTCGTCCCGCACCTCGTTCCACCCGGGAACGGCGGTGTGCGACAACAGGACCGCGGTGTACGACGCCACCCCGGGCGCCGTCGCGGCCGCGCTCAGCCCGAGCGGCCGGGCCAGCCAGCGCAGCAGCCGGGCGGGCCAGGTGCGACGCCACCGGCGCGGCACCAGCTCGTCGACCGCGGCGGCTCCCGCGCCCGCGCCGAACGCACTGAGGATCCACGTCCCCACGCTCATCGGCGAGGTCGGCTTGAGCACCCGCAGCATGTGGTGGAAGCGCTCGGGCCGCCCCAGGTCCGACACCAGGAAGTACAGGCTGGCCAGCAGCGCGCCCAGCGACCCGAGCCGGCTCGAACGCCGCAGCGCGGGCCGGCCGGTGAGGTCCGCACCCGCGGCGACCACCGACGACCCGGCGGCCAGCCCGCCGCAGAACAGGTAGGCGGCGATCTTCCACTCCCACACCGGCGCCTTGAGCACGGGCCGCCCGTAGTAGGACCGGAACTCCGCCTCGGGGACGACCGTCGGCTCGCCACCACCGCGCCGACCACCGTGTCGACCGCCGCGCCGCCGCCGGATCCCCTGGAACATCTCCGCGGACCGGGCGGCACCGCCGCCCGCGTCGCTGGGCAGCTCGGCGGGCTCGGGGCCGGTCACCGCCGACCCCCCGCCACGAAGGCCGCCACGCCCGCCAGCAGGAACGCCGCCGCGGCCTGGCCCGCCCGCTTCCACATCGCCGGCCCGTCCCGGGTCGGGACGTGCGGGTCCGGCGGCAGGCCGTACACCTCGGGCTCGTCGAGCAGCAGGAAGAAGGCGCCGTCGCCGCCCACGCCGTCGTCCGGGTCCCGGCCGTACAGCCGCGCCTCGCCCACCCCGAGGTCGTGCAGCTGGGCGAGCCGGCGGTCGGCGCGCTCGCGCAGCTCGTCGAGCTCGCCGAACTGGATCGAGTCGGTCGGGCATGCCTTGGCGCAGGCGGGTTCGAGGCCGTCGCCGATGCGGTCGTAGCAGAGCGTGCACTTGTTGGCGCGGCCGTCGTGCTGCCGCCGGTCGATCACCCCGTACGGGCAGCCGGACACGCAGTACCCGCAGCCGTTGCAGATGTCCTGCTGCACCACGACGGTGCCGAACTCGGTGCGGAACAGCGCCCCGGTCGGGCAGACGTCGAGGCACCCGGCGTGCGTGCAGTGCTTGCAGACGTCCGACGCCATCAGCCACCGGAAGTCGGTCCGGCCCTCGGCCCCGGTGAGGTCGCCCGGCCGGTCGAAGCCGGGCATCCCCAGCGCCTGCGGCTCCGGCCGTCCCGGCGGCAGCGGCTCCGTCCCCAGCTCCGATCCGCCGCGCGGCGCCGCCTCCAGCCGCGCCTCGACCGCCCCCGCGGTCTCCGGTATCCCGGTCGGCCCGGTGGGCAGGCCCGCGAATCCCGGGTCCTGGCGTCCCGTCACCCGCGGCTGCTCGACGAACGCGACGTGCCGCCACGAGTCCGCGCCGAGCATCCCGGTGTTGTCGAAGGACATGCCGAGCAGGTCGAGGCCGTCCTCGGGGACGGCGTTCCACTCCTTGCAGGCCACCTCGCAGGCCTTGCAGCCGATGCACACGGAGGTGTCGGTGAAGAAGCCGACGCGCGGCGGGTGCTCCACGTGCCCGGCCTCGCCCGCCACGTCGTCGAGCGGCCCGTACAGCCGGTTCATGACCCCTCCTCGGTGTGCGCGACGCCGTGCGCCGTGGCGATCCGGGTCCCCGTCTCCACGGTGATCCCGGCGGCGGCCCGCACCTCGTCGAGCAGCGCCTTCAGGGCCGGTCCGCGCGGGCGCGGACCGGGGCGGACGTCGCAGGTCGCGACCTTGCTCTCCTGGATGAACACGTTGGAGTCCTGGACGACGCCGAACAGGTCGTTGACGACGTCGCCGGACACCAGACCGGTGTGTCCGAAGTGGTAGGGCAGCCAGACCTGGTGCACCACCCGGCCGTCGACCCGCAGCGGCGCCAGCCGGTCGGTGACCACCACCCGGGCCTGCACCGCCGCCCGGCTCGTGACGACGTGCGCGTCGCCGAGGTGCGTCAGGCCCCGCTCGCGGGCCAACTCCGGTGACACCTCGACGAACAGCGCGGGCTGCAGCTCCGACAGGTACGGCAGCTGCCGGCTCATCCCGCCCGCGGTGTGGTGCTCGGTCAGCCGCGCCGCGGTGAGGACGTACGGGAACACCTCGGACCCGTGCTCGGGCGGCGCGGGGTTCGACGGGTTGTCCGGCCTGCCGTACACCTTGCGCGTCGGGTTGCCCTGCTGCCTGTACAGCGGGTTGCGCACCGGGGACTCGTGCGGCTCGTAGTGGGTCGGCAGCGGCCCGTCGAGCAGGCCGTGCGGCGCGAACAGCCAGGCCTTCCCGTCGGGCTGCATGATGAACGGGTCGTCGCCGGACAGGGCCTCGGGCCCCGTCGCGCCCTCCGGCGGCCGGTGCCCCGGCGGCGTGCTCCGTGGGAAGTCGGCGACGTCGTGCCCCGTCCACGCGCCCTCGTCCACGTCCCACCAGACGAGCTTCTTCCGCTCGCTCCACGGCCGGCCCTCCGGGTCCGCGGAGGCCCGGTTGTAGAGCACGCGCCGGTTCATCGGCCAGGTCCAGCCCCACTCGGCGTCGTAGGGCCCCTGCTCGGTGTGGGGCTTGCGCCGCGCGGCCTGGTTGACGCCCTCGGCGTAGACCCCGCTGTAGATCCAGCAGCCGCACGAGGTGCTGCCGTCGGCCCTGAGCCCGAGGTAGCCCGGCAACAGGTCGCCGGTGGCGAGGTCGTGGCCGTTGATCCGGCGCAGGACGTCGTCGGCCGACGGCTCGACCCAGACGCCTTCTCCGTCGGTGACGTAGTCCCACGCCAGGTTCAGGATCGGCTCGTCGCGCTCCTGTGCGGACCCTGCCAGCCGCTCCCGCACCAGCCGGCCCAGGTGGTAGGCGAACCACAGCTCGGAGCGCCGGTCGCCGGTCGGCTCCACGGCCTTGGTGCGCCACTGCAGCATCCGCTGGGTCTGGGTGAACGTGCCCTCCTTCTCCACGTGCGACGCCGCCGGCATGAGGAACACCTCGGTGCGGCACCGCTCGGGCACGATCTCGCCGGTCTCGATCTCGGGCGAGTCCCGCCAGAAGGTCGCCGTCTCGATCTCGTTGAGGTCCCGCACGACCAGCCAGTCCAGGTTGGCCATCCCGAGCCGCTGGAGCTTGCCGTGCGCCGAGCCGACGGCGGGGTTCTGGCCGAGCACGAAGTAGCCGGACACCGTCCCGTCGATCATGTCCATCACGGTGCGGTAGGTGCCGTGGTCGCCGTCGATCCGCGGCAGCCAGCCGAAGCCGAAGTCGTTCTCCGGGGTGGCCGCGTCGCCGAAGTACTCCTTGAGCAGGGAGACCAGGTAGGCGTCGACGTCGTAGCCGTAGCCCTTGTGCCCGCCCGTCCGCTGGTCGGCGATCCACGCCTCCAGGTCGGTGTGGGACACGTTCGGCATCGCCAGGTATCCCGGCAGCAGGTTGAACAGCGTCGGGATGTCCGTGGAGCCCTGGATGCTCGCGTGCCCGCGCAGCGCGAACACGCCGCCGCCGGGCCGGCCGATGTTGCCCAGCAGCAGCTGGAGGATCGCGCCCGCGCGGATGTACTGCGCGCCCACGCTGTGCTGCGTCCAGCCCACGCTGTAGACCAGCGCGGTGGTCCGGTCACGGTTCGAGTGGGCCGTCCAGGCGCGGCAGACCTCGAGGAACTCCTCCTGCGGGGTGCCGCAGACCCGCTCCACCATCTCGGGCGTGTAGCGGGCGAAGTGCCGCTTCAGGACCTGGAAGACGCACCGGGGGTGCTGCAGCGTCGGGTCCTTCGTGATGTCGTCCGCCGCCCCGGAGACACCGGCGCCGCTCGCGCCGGCCTGCATGGGCTCGGTCTGCTCCTTGGCCTCGGCCGAGTCGCCGTCCGGTGTGCTCTCCGCGGGCTCGGCGCCCTCGTAGAACCAGCTGTCGCGCTCGTAGGTGCCGGTGTCCGGGTCGTAGCCGGAGAACAGCCCGTCGAGGTCCTCGGTGTCGGCGAAGTCCTCCCGGACCAGGAACGACGCGTTCGTGTACGCCGCGACGTACTCGCGGAAGTCCAGGTCGTTGTCCAGGACGTACCGGATCACGCCGCCGAGGAAGGCGATGTCCGAGCCCGCGCGGATCGGGACGTAGGTGTCCGCGACCGCGCTGGTCCGGGTGAAGCGCGGGTCGATGTGGATGACGCGGGCGCCGCGCGCCTTCGCCTCCATCACCCACTGGAACCCGACCGGATGGGCCTCGGCCATGTTCGAGCCCATGATGATGATGCAGTCGGAGTTCGCGAGGTCCTGCTGGTAGTCCGTCGCGCCGCCGCGACCGAAGGAGGTCCCCAGACCGGGGACGGTGGCGGAGTGTCAAATACGGGCCTGGTTCTCGATCTGGATCGCGCCCATGGCCGTGAACAGCTTCTTGAGGAGGTAGTTCTCCTCGTTGTCCAGGGTGGCGCCGCCGAGGGCCGCGAGCCCGACGGTCCGGTTCAGCCGCCTGCCCTGCGCGTCGCGCTCCTGCCAGCCGCGCTCGCGTGCCGCGACGACCCGGTCGGCGATCATCTCCATCGCCTCGTGCAGGTCCAGCTCGCTCCACTCGGTGGCGTACGGGGCGCGGTAGCGGACCTTGTCCAGGCGCTGCGGGCCGGTCACGAGCTGGAGGCTCGCGGAACCCTTGGGGCACAGGCGACCGCGCGAGATCGGCGAGTCCGGGTCGCCCTCGATCTGCACGACCTCCTCGTCGCGCACGTAGACCTTCTGCGCGCACCCGACCGCGCAGAAGGGACACACCGAGCCGGCCACGCGGTCCGCGGAGGCCGTCCGCGGTCGCAGGCCGACGTGCTTCGGCGACTGCGCCGCGGCCCCCCGGCCGAGCGGGTCGGTGCCGGTCAGCTGCCGGTACACCGGCCAGGCCCCCAACGGCGTCGAGGCCCCGATCGACCCGAGCCACGTCCGCACGCCCATGCGGTCCCCCTTCGTCCTCCGCGTCACTACCCGTGTCACCTCGGCCGAAACCGACCCGGATCTTCCCGCGGGCCACCCGTTCGGCCGCCTCGTGGCGGCGGCCTGGGCCGTCCGGGTGATCGCTCGACCGCTGCCCCGAATCGGGTGTCCGGGACCCGGGCAGGGGTACCGCCCCGGCCATCTGCGAACGGAAGGAGCGTGCAGTGACGGAGAGCACCAGCGAGACCGTCCGGACCGAGGGCGCAGAGGTCGGACGCACCGCCGCCGAGGCGGGTGGGCAGGTCGCCGGGACGGCCGCCGAGGAGGCACGCAACGTCGCCGGCGAGGCGCGCCGGCAGGCGAAGGACCTCGTCGGGCAGGCGCGTGGCCGGTTGCAGGAACAGGCGGGCTCGACGCAGCGTCAGGCCGCCGACGGCGTGCACGACGTCGCCGACCAGCTACGGCAGATGGCGGGATCGGCGGACGGCGGCCCCGTGGCCGACCTGGCGCACGAGGCCGCCGACCGGGCCGAGCGCTTCGCGTCCTGGCTGCGGGAGCGCGAGCCGGGCGACCTGGTCGAGGAGGTCCGCCGGGTGGCCCGCCGCCGTCCGGGCGCCTTCCTCGCCGGCGCCGCCCTGGCGGGGGTCCTGGTCGGGCGGCTGACCCGCGGCGTCGTCGAGCACGAGAAGGGCGGGTCGGGCCCGGACGGCGGCGCGCCCTCGCCATGGCCCGGGGACCCGCACACCGCCCAGGGCGTTCCCCCCGGCCACGGCCCAGGACACGGTGTGCCCCCGGGCTACGGCGTGGCCGGACAGGGCATGCCCGCGGCCCCGCCGCCGCCGGCGCCCGTGACGCCTGGCCCGGGGTCCACCCCGCCCGTGCCTCCGGGACCGGGCACGCTCGGGCAGGCGCCGCCGCCCGGTCCGTCGCCCGTGGCACCCACCCCGCCGGCCGGCGGGCCGGCCGTACCTCCGCCACCCCCGGGGGCCGGACCGGCGCACGCACCGCGACCGGGGTCGACGACCGTCGGCGAGTACGTCGACGAGCTGGGCCGTCGCGGTGACCCGCGCGTGGACGACCAGGACGGCCGGTGAGCGCGCCGGGCGGCGGCGCGCCGCGCGACCTCTCGCGGGACCTCCCGCCGAACATGCCGCCGAACATGCCGCCCGATCACGAAGGTCGGCACTCGGCCCCCGCGCCCGGGCCGTTCGACCAGCCACCTGCGCCGTCCCCCGCCGGAGCGAGCCCGGCCGGCGGCCCGCCCGACGTCTCCGACGTGTCGGTCGGCGACCTGATGGGACGTGTCTCGCGCGACCTCTCGACCCTGATGCGCCAGGAGCTCGCGCTCGCGCAGGCCGAGCTGAAGCAGGAGGCCCGCAAGGCGGGCAAGGCCGCCGGCGGCTTCGGGGCCGCCGGGTTCGCCGGCTACATGGTGCTGCTGTTCCTCTCGGTCGCCCTCTGGGCCGGGCTGAGCAACGTCATGGACAGCGGCTGGGCCGGCGTGATCGTCGCCGTGGTCTGGGCGGTCATCGGCGCGATCGCCTTCGTCGTCGGCCGCAACAACGCGCGACGCACCCACCCCACCCCCGAACGCACGGTCGACACGCTCAAGCAGGTTCCCGACGCCCTCAAGGGCCGGTGAGGAGGACCGATGACCACCCCGTACGACAGCACCGCCAGCCCCACCCCCCACGGCGCCCGGTACGGCGCGCAGTACGACGCTCCGTACGACGCCGCCGCGCAGTCCGACGACCCCGACGCGATCCGGCGCGAGATCGAGCGGACCCAGAGCCGGCTCAGCGGCGACGTCGACGCGCTGACCGAGAAGGTCACGCCCGGCCGGGTCGTGCAGCGCCGGGTCGACCGCTTCCGCGGCCGGGTCACCGGCTGGCGCGACGCCGTGATGGGCAGCGACCCTGCCGGCGCCGCGCGAGACACCGCCCACCAGGCTGCCGGCACGGCCCGCTCGCTGGCCGGCGAGGCCTCGGACCGAGCCGGTTCGGTGGCCGACACGGTCGGCGGGAAGGCCTCCGACGCCGCGTCGACGGTCGCCGAGACCGCGCGGGAGGCGCCCGACCGGGTGCGGCAGCAGACCCGCGGCAACCCGCTGGCCGCGGGCCTGATCGCCTTCGGCGCCGGGTGGCTCGTCTCGTCCCTGCTCCCCGCGAGCCGGAAGGAGCAGGAGCTCGCGGGCCAGGCCAAGGACCGGGCGATGGAGATCGGACGCCCGCTGGCGCAGCAGGTCGGCGAGAAGGCGAAGGAGATCGGCGAGGACCTGCGCGAGCCGGCGCAGCAGGCGGTGCAGTCGGTCCAGGAGACCGCGCAGGACGCCGCCTCCACCGTGGCCGAGGAGGGCCGGTCCGCGGCCGGGCAGGTCCAGGACCGCGCCCAGGACGCGGGCCGGAACGTCAAGGAGCAGGCCGGCCCGACCTGATCGGGGCGCCCGGGCGGGAGGGTTCGCGCCCGCCCGGGTACCGCCCACCGCCGCGAGCGATACGGGGGCAGGCGGCGGGGGCGACCATCGACGCGGCGGCGTGAACCAGCGCCGAGCGGGTAGGCCGCGGGTATGAGCGGCTCACCGATCGTCCGGGCGCTGCGCGCCACCGAGAACGTCCGGTTCGGGGAGGACGGTGTCGCGGCCGTGCAGCGGGGGCTGCGCCGGTTCCTCGCGGGCAGCAGGCTCGACGCGGCGCTGCGCGGTGCCTGGCTCGGCCACCCCGTGCACCCGCTGCTCGTGACCGTGCCGATCGGCGCGTGGGCCTCCGCCGCCCTGCTCGACGCCGTCGGCGGCCAGGAGGACGCGGCCCGCCGGGTCGTCGGAGCCGGGATGGTCAGCCTGCTGCCGACGGCGGTGACCGGGCTGGCCGACTGGAGCGGGCTCGACGAGCGCCGCCGCCGAGTCGGACTGCTGCACGCGGCCGGGAACGTGGTGTCCGCGGCCTTCCTCGGCGCCTCCTACCTCGCGCGCCGGCAGGGCCGGCACCGGACCGGCGCGGTGTTGTCGCTGGCCGGGGTGCTGCCGCTGTCGGTCGCGGGCGCGCTCGGCGGGCACCTGTCCTACGCGCAGGGCGCGGGCGTCGGACGCTGGCCGGACGCCTCCTCCGACGCCGGCCGGACCGAGAACGCGGGCGAGCCCGGCCCCCTCGACACCGGCGCCATCCCGGGCAGCGGCCCCGAGGCGAACCCCACCTGAGAACCCACCGGCTCCGGAGCCGAGGCCCCTTCGAACGAGGGGGCCTTCCGCCGGTTCCCTTCACGACCGCATGCCTCCCCGCACCCGCGGGTAGCTGCGGGGTATGACCGACCGACCCCACGGCGTCCCTCCGGCCGAGCTCGACGACGACACGCTCCGCCGGGAGATGACCCACCTGCACGAGACCCGCCACGACACCGTCCTCGGCGGCTCCGAGGACGCGCTCGAGGTGCACACCCGCCGGATGTTGGAGCTCGAGGCGGAGTTCCTGCGCCGCTTCCCCTCCGAGGCGGCGCCGGACCCGCGCCGGACCCGCGCCGGGAGCCGTGCGGAGGCGGGCCGGCCGGCCCCGGGCTCCGGCTGACCCGCATGCCGGGCGGGCGACGGGGTACGCGACCGGGGCAGGGTGCCGCGCGCACCCCGCGCACGTCGTCCCCCGAGGAGGAGTCCATGTCCGAACGGGCCACAACGGCCGCGGAGCGGGGTCCGGGGCAGGCCGCCTTCCCCTGGATCCAGGTGGGGGCGCTGGTCCTCGGTGCGCTGCTGATGATCTACGGCCTGGTCGGCTTCTGGCCGGCCTTCGCCCCGCCCGGACCCGACGGCCGGCAGCCGACGCTGCTGGGCCTGGAGATCAACCCGCTGCGCAGCGCACTGCAGCTGGCGCTGGGCGTAGCCGGGATGCTGTGCGCCACCCGGTTCTCCGCCGCCCGCGCCTACGGCTGGGTGCTCGCCGTCGTGAGCCTCGCGTTCGTGGTGTTCGGCATCCTCGGCATCCTGGACCGCGACGTCGACTGGCTGGGCATGAACCTGCCGTCGACCGTGGTCGCCGGGGTCTTCGCGGCGCTCGGCCTCGTCCTCGCGCTCGGGCCGGTGCGCCGGTCCTACCCCGGCGGCGCGCTGCCGCCGGTGCACGCAGAACCGGACCGGCGCGAGGGCCGGTAGCTACGGGCGGCGCACCAGCCCGGCCAGCGCGGCGTGCCGTCCGCGGCGCGACCCGGAGTAGGCCCGGGCGCGCAGCCCGGCGAGCAACCGGACCGGGCGCAGCCGCGGGTGCTGGTGCAGCACCGGGTCGAACGCCACCGGGCCGCTCCGCTCCTCACCGAGCACGAGCATCGCCACGGTCCGGCGGTCCCGCGGCCGGGCCTCGATCAGCCGGAAGACCAGCGAGCGGGCCCGCACGGCGTCGGGCACCGCGCGCGGGTCGGCCGGCGGGTCCGGCTCCCGCGGCTCCGGCTCGACGAGCAGCCGCATCCGGCCCGCCGCCGTGTCGTAGGGCAACAGGGTGCTGTAGGTCGCGGTGCGCCAGCCGCGGGCCGGGGCGAGCAGCCCGCCCCCGGCGGTCGAGCTCGTGAACAGCAGGTCGACGGCCTCGCGCGTCTCGTCCGGCTCCACGCGCACGGCCACGCCGAGCAGGTCGGGCAGCGCCCCGGGCGTGCCGGCGCCCTTCGACAGCCGCACCAGCACCCGGTGGGGTCCCGGCCCGAGCGCCTCCCCGACTGCCGAGGCGCCGTCGTCGATCCGCAGTTCGCCGCCGAGCAGCACGCCGCGCGGATGGAACGCCGGTCTCCCCCGCAGCCGCGCGAGACCCCGGAACACGGTCCTGAGCACGGCGAGGAGATGCCCACCCCGGAACGGGCGGAAACCGGCGTTCCGGGTACGCACGGCGCCGGGAGGCCGGGTCAGGTCAGGCCGAGCACCTGTGCCGGCCTGGCCAGCAGGCCGGGCAGCTGCTGGCCGGGCCGCTGCTGCTCACCGTGCAGCGCGTTGACGACCACGAGCGCGCCGGTGAGGGCCGGGATCACCCACTGGCAGACGCGGAGCCGCCGCTGGGCCGCGCTCGCCGGCTCTTCGGTCCCGGCAGCGGGCTCGGTCGCCCCCTCGACGGGCTGTCCCTCCGCAGCCTCCAGCTTCTTGCCGAGCATCCGGCTGTAGGCCGTCACACCGAGCGCGGCGACCGTCAGGCCGGTCATGGCCGCGCTCGACGCCGCGACCCCCTTCTGCGCCACGATCCGGCCTTTGTTGCCCCAGCCGACGCCGGTCGTCCCGACGAGGTGGGCGCCGATCGCGGCGAGGTTCACCGGGGTCCAGCGGGCCCAGCCCGCGTTGGCGATCCGGAGCCGCTCCCGCGGGTCGGAGGCCTCCGCCGCGGCGCCGTTGACGGCGACGGCGCCGGCCAGGGTGCCCCCGAACCAGGCGGCGAGGCCCAGTTCGTGCAGGGTGCGGAAGACGGTGTTGCGCTGGGTCATCGAATCGCTCCAGGGCTGCAGCTGTATATCGGACTCCCGGTCCCGCGTGCTGGCCGCGAACCGGGTCCCCGTCCGGCTACCCAGGAGGTCCGGGCCGACACCGGGCCGGCACCGGATGAGTCCGGTCGACCCGGCGGTCAGGGGTCGACGCTGCCGGGGCCGGCGCCGCTCACGCTGCCTGGTCCGCCGGCGTCGGGATCCGGGCCCTCCCCCGCGTCACTCTGCGGGCCCTCGCCCTCGAGCACCTCGTCGCCGTGCAGGATCTCCTCGCCGTGCAGCACGGTGTCGTCCCCGTGGTCGCCGCCTCCGGTCCCGTCAGGTCGGGTCATGCGGGCGTCCTACCCGCTGGCGGCGAGGGCAACCGCCGGAGGGCCGGTGAGCGAAGCGGTCAGGAATCGAGAAGCCCCCGGCACCGGGGCGCTCGTAGCGTCGTCGAGGTCGACAGCACCGTCCGCCCGGATGCCCGTTCCTGCAGGTCGCAGGCCGCGCGTCCGACCGCCGAGGAGGCCCCGATGAACCGCAACACCGCGATCCGGCAGCTGCACCGCTGGACGTCTCTCGTCTTCACGGTGACCGTGATCGTCTGCTTCGTCGCCGTGAGCGGGGTGCTGCCCTTCTGGGTGTTCTACGTGCCGCTGCTCCCGCTGGCGGTGCTGCTGCTCAGCGGTCTCTACCTGTTCACGCTGCCGTACACCGCCCGGCGGCGCCGCCGGCGCACCGCGCTCGGGACCTGACCCCGTCAGGCGCCCACGGGCTTGAGCGGGTCGTGGCCCAGGCGCATGAGCTTGTGCCGCCAGGCCGCCTGGCCCGCGGTGGGCTCGAGGTCGTCGCGGCGCTGGGACAGGACCCGGTCGACCACGCGGCGCATGCAGTCGGCGTCGGCCGCGGTGAGGTCCTCCCGCCGCTTGCGCAGGATGGCCAGCACCTCGCGGCCGGTGGGGGTGCCGGCGTGGTCGGGCTCCACCTCCGAGTCGACCGCCGCGGAGTCGGTCCGCAGCCAGTCCTCCAGCTCGCGGGACGTCATGTTCACGACGCGGTGGAACTCGTTCCAGAGGGTGTCGTCGACGTGTTCGGCCATGTCCCCGGTCTACCCGCGCGGACTCGGCTCACACGGCTCCGCGGAGCCGGCAGGTCCGCGGTTACGGTTCCCCCGTGGCTGTGCAGCGGGGCCTGGCGTTGCTCGTCGCCGGGGCGTTCTTCATGGAGATCCTCGACGGGACCGTGATCGCCCCGGCGGCCCCGCACATCGCGGCGGACCTGGGCGTGGCCCCGGTCGACGTCAACGTGGCGATCACCGGGTACGTGCTGACCCTCGGCGTGCTCATCCCGGTCAGCGGGTGGCTGGCCGACCGGTTCGGGGCGCGCCGGGTGTTCTGCGCGGCGCTGGCGATCTTCGTGCTGGCCTCGGCGGGCTGCGCGCTCGCGCCGGACCTCGGTGTCCTCACCGCCGCCCGGGTGGCGCAGGGCGCAGGCGGGGCGATGATGGTGCCCGTCGGCCGGCTGGTCGTGCTGCGGACCACCGCGAAGACGGACCTGGTGCGGGCCATCGCCTACCTGACCTGGCCCGCCCTGCTCGCGCCCGTGCTCGCCCCGGTCGTCGGCGGGGTGCTGGCCGAGTACGCCTCCTGGCGGTGGATCTTCGTGATCAACGTGCCGCTGGGGCTGGTCGCCCTGGTGGTGGCGCTGCGGATCGTCCCCGGGCTGCGGGCGGACACCCCGCCCCGGCTCGACCGGGCCGGGTTCGCGCTCACCGCGCTCGGGGTCGCGGCGCTGATCGTCGGGCTGGAGGGGCTGGGCTCGGGCCTCTCCCCCGCGACGATCACGGCGCTCGCGGTCGCGGTGGTCGGGATCGGGCTCGCGGTGCGGCACCTGCTGCGCGTCGAGCGCCCGCTCGTCGACCTGCGGATCCTGCAGGTCGCGACCTACCGGGTCACGGCCGCGAGCGGGTCGGTGTACCGCGCGGTGATCACCGCGATCCCGTTCCTGCTGCCCCTGCTGTTCCAGGTCGGGTTCGGCTGGTCGGCGGCCGAGGCCGGCGCGGTGGTGATCGCGCTGTTCGTCGGCAACGTCGCGATCAAGCCCGCGACCACGCCGATGATGCGCCGCTTCGGCATCCGGACGGTGCTGCTCGCCTCGATCGCCGTGGGTGCGGCGTGCCTCGGCGGAATGGCGTTCCTGCAGCCCACCACTCCGCTGCCGCTGCTCGTCGCCCTGCTGCTGGTCAGCGGTATCGCGCGATCGACCGGGTTCACCACCTACAACAGCGTCGCGTTCTCCGACGTCGAGGCCGGCCGCATGAACCACGCCAACACGCTGCTCTCCACACTGCAGGAGCTCGGCGCGGGCCTCGGCGTCGCGGTCGGCGCGCTGCTGGTGCGGCTCGGTGAGGCGGTTCCGGCCGTGTCCGGCGCGGCGGGGCCGTACCGCGTCGCGTTCGTGCTGCTCGCGGTCGTCCTCGCGCTCCCGGCCGTGTCGGCGCTCCTCCTGGCCCGGGACGCGGGCGACGCCGTGACCGGGCGCTGACCCGGCGGCCGATCAGGGCCGCACGGCGGAGATCGCGAGGCCGGCGGGCTCGGACCGCACGGCGACGTCGTCGAACCCGGCCGCCCGCAGGGCACCGCTGACGGCGGTGGTGATCCGGTCCGGGGGCTGGGGTCCAGCGGGGCCGAAGCAGACGTGCAGGCGCCCGCCGGGGCGCAGCGCCCCGCGGAGGACGGCGAGCTCACGGGCCGGGGAGCGGGTCCAGAACACGTTGACGTTCACCGAGAACGCGCCGTCGACCTCCCCGGGCGGGAGGTCGAGGTCGGCGAGCTCGGCGGTGCGGACCTCCAGGAGGCCGGCCGCGACATGCGCCTCGTTGCGCCGCAGCGTCCGCTCGGCGGCGACGGCGGAGCGGTCCACGGCGAGCAGCCGCGCGCCGCGCCGGCACACCAGGTCCGCGGCCACCCCCGGCCCCGGCCCGATCTCCAGGATCCGCTCGCCGGGCCGCGGGTCCAGCAGGTCGACGGCCCACGCGACGCGCTCGGGAACGGACACAACGGACATCCTGCCCGGTGCGGCCGGAGCTTGTCAGGCGGGTTCGGCGGCCTCGGCGTAGGGCTGCAGCGGCGGCTCGGTCGCCACCGGCGGCGTCGTGGCGAGGGCATCGGCGACCGTGGTGAGGACCTGCGCGAAGTCGGTCGGGAAGGTCACCGGGTCCACGCCCGGCTGGAAGGGCTGCAGGCAGATGGCGCGGTGGATCCGGTCCGGGTCGGCGGGGCCGTCGTGGTCGAGCGCGTCGACGACCAGCGCGTAGGACACGGCGTCGCTGGTCCCGATGGTGAGGTGGTCGGCGGGGTGCGCGGGGCAGACCGCCTGCAGCGACACGTTGCGGACGTTCTCCCCGCCGTCGCGCAGCGCGGAGCTGGCGGGCGGCGCGGCGTCGGGCAGCAGCGGCGGCGTCTCGACGTTGGGCACCACGACCTCGTCGAAGTCGGTGTAGGCCACGGTGTAGTCAACCTCGTCCCAGGTCTCCCGGCCCGCGTTGAGGGTCGCGATGAACCGGGCGTCGGCCCGCTGCTGCTGGATCGCGGGGGCGCAGCCGCCCGGCGCGAGGCAGATGCCGTTCGCGACGACCGTGCCGTGGTTGGACGGGGCCAGCCCGACCAGGTCGTCGACCGCGTCGCGGGTGTCCGGCCAGAACTTCAGCGCCCAGCGCGTGATCATGCCGCCCTGGCTGTGCCCGACGACGTCGACCGGGCCGCCGGCCCGCTCGCTCATGGTCCGCACTGCGGAGACGACGTACTCGGCCGCGACCTGGATGTCGCCCATTCCCTTGTCCGGCAGCGCGACCGTGCAGAACGGCCGGCCCTCCGCCGCGAAGGCCCGGGCGTAGTTCCACGTGAACTCGGCTCGTGGTCGCGGGACCAGCGGAAACGGCTCTGTTGCCACCTCTGACCAGCCGAAACCTTGGTGGCGGTCGTTGAGGGGTGTTGACGGCTGATGCCCTCTTGCGGACTGGATGCGGACCGCGCGGACCGCCGCGGACCTCGAGGTTCCCCAATCCCCTCACCTCAGACGCCCCCGGGCGGCGCTAGGAACGCCGGCCCCGGGGACTTGATCAGCCCCAGGAGCTCGACCCGTGAGTATCGAACCATCCTTCTCGCTGTACGAGAGCACCGCCGACACGATCAAGGCTGCGCTCGGCTGCCCCGACTGGTGCGCTGAGCCGGCCAGGCACGAGCTCGACGACGACACCGCCCGCCGCGCCGGCGGCATCGGCCGCCTCCACCGCAGCCGGCCCGTGACCGTGTTTGAGCGGACCCACCTGCGCGACGAGCCCCTGCAGGTTCACGTCGAGCGCTGGGCCGGCTACTACTGGCCTGACGGGGTGATCGTCGACCCGGTCGTGGTGCAGGTGTCTGGCCGCCCCAGCGGTGACGGCCTGCTCCCGCACGAGGCCGCGAAGCTGGCCGAGGCCCTCGCCGAGGCTGCTGCGTCCCTGTCGGCGGTGACGGCATGAGCGGCATCTAGGCCCACGTCCTCGGCGTGCTGTCGGCGAAGGCCGGCGCCGCATCGAACCGCGCGTGGACGAAGGCGGACACGAGCACCGGCCGGGCGGCGGCGCTACTGGACGACCTGGCCGTGGTGTTCGCGACCATCGATGTCGAGAAGGTGTGGCGCGAGGACGTTTGCGCCGCGCTTGCCGAGCGGTGGCCCGACCGCTATGGCCAGCTCACGCCGGACGCCCTGACCGCGGCACTCCGGCCGCTCGGGATCACCACCGGGCAGGTGTGGGGCCGGCTACCGGACGGGGCCGGCGCGAACCGCCGCGGGATCACCCGGGCCGACGTCCAGGCCGCGCTCGATCAGCACCGCCGGGCGATCACCTCTAGCGCTGGGGCGCGCTAGGTCTAGCGGTCACGCTAGCGCCCAGGGAGGGGGTCGACCTGGGCGCTAGCGCCCCTAGCGCCTATCCGCTCGTCGACGTCCAGAACGGCCAGGAGGCCATCGTGTGGACCCTCACCGCGCTAGCGCTCGGCGCGCTGGTGCTCCACGTCGCGGCCTGCGCCTGGTGGCCATTCATGCCAGCCGGCGCTGCCACGGCACCGGAAAACGACGCTCGCCGAGCAGGAAGGCGTGGCGGCCCTGCCCGCGTTGCGCCGGTAACGGTCGGCGCGCCAGGCTCGGCCGGCGCGTGTACGAAGTCTTCCGCGGCCGCAACTAACGTCGGCGGAAGCGAGCACACCAGCGGACCGGCGCGCACGTCGAGAGGGCGCATAGAGAGCACATCTGGTGCGAGGGGCTTACCCACCTCAGGCCACCGACAGGTATGCCCGGCTCACATCTAGAGGGCCGAGCATCCGCCTTCTCAGACGTCGAGGACTGCACGGCGGTTAGCGGCGAGACCTCATCGCCGACTCGTCACCCGCGCGCCTATGCCCGCGCAGCGGCGGCGAAGGCCTCGAGCTCGCGCGGGATATCCGGGCCTGCGGGCTGATACGCGATCTCGGTGCTCCCGGCCGCTTCCAGCTTGGCGAGCTTGTCCCGCCACTCGGACGGTGACAGCGCAAGCCCGCCCTTGACCATCAGCTCGCCGGTGACGAAGGGCCGGTCGCGCTCGTTCACGGCCACCAGGTGCCGGTCATGCAGGGCCAGGTGCCGCTTCTCCTTCGGAATGTCGTCGTAGACGGCGGCCCACTCGCGGCCCCGCTCAGGCAGCAACTCGTCAATGCCGCCGTGCTCGACGGCCCAGTGCAAGACGACGCTCAGACCGTGTCCGGCCGCGTCGACCACCCTTGCCGAGCCGGGGTCCTCGCCGTCCTCGAGCACGGTCCCGAAGTCCAGGATGACGCTCGAGGCGAAGTCCGCGTTCGGTACCAGCACGGTGAAGAGCTCGGCGCCGAGGTCTCGGGTCACCCCGTAACCCTTCGGCCCGTTGGCGGCGACCACCCACGGAACCTCAATCGGGCGGGCGGGGGCGTACCGATCGTCCGGCGCCAGCATCTTCATGATCCCGCCGTCCCACTCGACCTCCTCACCCCGCAGCAGGGCCGACACCACCAGCACGTACTCCTTGACCTTGGCCCACGGGAGGGGCCGCTTCCCCATGGACAGGCGCCCGGTGAAACCGGAGCCGACTCCGACCATCGTGCGTTCGGCGCCTGCCACCGAGACCAGCGTCGCAATGGCGGACGCGGTGACCATCGGATGGCGCAGGCTCGGAATCAATACGCCGGGACCAAGGATGATCCGCTCGGTGCGTTCGGCAGCGCGGCAGAGCTGTACCCAGACGTCGGGGTAGAGAGCGGGCGAGTCATAGAAGAATGCGCGCTCATAACCCAGGTTCTCGGCAATTCGGGCGTGCTCATGACTGTCCAACGACGTCGCAAACGCGCATGAAATCCTCACGAGGCCTCCAACCCAACACGCAGAAGATTGTGACACTAGCCACAGTTGCCGTGCGCGGACACCGCCATCCGTCCCCGCATTCGCGGATCCTTCGGCAGCACCTGACGAGTGCTGGACAGGGCCGTTCGCGACCTCGCGGAGTGTGTCCGGCGGGCGTGGGGGAGCGGACGAACGCCGACGGCCAGCGACCAGCAGGTCCGGGACGCCCGCCGTCGGCAGGGAATGGTGAGTCGGGTGCGGAGCATGCCCTGCAGGACGTCGGCGATCCGGGCCGGATTCCCGCGGTGGGCAGCCAGATCTGTCGTACTTCCGGTCCCCACTTGCGTCCTAGACGTCCGGCATCGGCTCGTCATGGTTCCACCGGTCCACAACATCGGGCCGGAGTGTGGCCTCCCACTTGGCGAGGATGGTCATCAGCTCGGCAACGGCCGGGGAAAGCCTCTAAGTGGCGGAATCGCCGGCGCAACCTACGCCGTCCGGTCAGCAAGCAGACGGCGGCGGTCACGGCTTGCGATGACAAGCGCCACGACGACCGCGACGAAGGCGCCGACAGCGCCCGCTACTTGGCCGATGGCTGCGGTCTAGTCGGCGACGTTCGGGGCCTCTGCGACGATCACGGCGTTCTGTCGGCGGGCCGCGACTCCCCGTCGCCGGCCGCGACGTCGAACGACCAGAGCCGCAGAACTCGCTCCAGATGCTCGCGGACAATCGCGGTGCTCTCGCCACCTCGCGGCGGATGTGTTCGAGCGCGGCCGGGCTGAGCCTCGCTACGGCGTCGTCGTAGGCGGTCACGCGTGTGCCACCTCGCGGGACCTGTTCAGAGCCACCTCTAAGCCCTTCCGGGCCCGGTCAATGGCGGGCCGGTCCTGCTCGTCAAGCGCAGCCAGGAGTCGAGCCGCCCACACCTGTACGCGAGCCTGGTCCTCGATCTCCCGTAGCACTCGGAACGTTGCTGTCAACGGATCCTGAAGGTTGACCCTCCTGGGGTCTGCGAATTTTGACCCCTCGGGTGGTTGGTCAGTCCTGGTTGGCGCGGTTCTGTTTGGCGAGGAGCTCGCGTCGTTGGCGGGTGCGGTAGGAGTCGCCGGTGAGGGTGAGGACCTCGGCGTGGTGGACGAGGCGGTCGATCATGGCTGCGGCGACGACGTCGTCGGAGAAGGTCTCGCCCCAGCGCCCGAAGGGCAGGTTGGACGTGACCATGACCGAGCCGACCTCGTAGCGGGAGGCGATGAGCTGGAAGAACAGGTTCGCCGCGTCCTGGTCGAAGGGGATGTAGCCGACCTCGTCGATAATGATCAGCTTGTAGCGGCGGATTTTCTTCAGCTCGGCCTCCAGGCGTCCGGCCTGGTGAGCGTCGGCGAGGCGGGTGATCCAGTTGTTCGCGGTGTCGAAGAGCACCGAGTAGCCGGCGTGGGCGGCTTTGACGCCCAGCCCGATCGCCAAATGTGTCTTCCCCAGGCCGGGCGGGCCGAGCAGGATTACGTTCTCGGCCTTCGCGACGAACGTGCCGGTCGCCAGGTGCGCCAACACGTCTCGGCGCAGCGAGGGCAGGTGGTCGAGGTTGAAGTCCTCGATCGTCTTCACCGCCGGGAAGTGGGCGGTGCGGATGCGCATGGTGGTGCCGGCGGACTCGCGTTCGGCGACCTGGCGCTGCAGGACCGCGGCCAGATACTCCCCGTGCGACCAGTTCTCGTCCCGTGCCTGGTCGGCGAGCTCTTCCCAGCAGCGCCCGATCGTCGGGGTCTTCAACACCCGGGTCAGGTAGGCCAGCATCGAGGGCAGCCCCTCTGCAGGCAGCGCCGCGGCTGAGCGGTCGGGGACAGTTGCACTGGTCATGGGTTGCTCGCTTCCGCCGCGGGCGCGGCAGTTGGGGTGGTCGGGTTGAAATCGACGCCGAACAGGGCGTCGTAGTCGGGCAGGGCGCGGATCGCGACCGGGTGTCCGTCGCTGTGGCGGCGGGCTCCGCGCTGCTGGGTCTGCTGTTGGGCGCGGCGTTGCTCGGCCAGCGCCAGGCGCATCTGGTGCGCGGTCGCGACGTGGCCCGGGTCGGTGAGCACGGCGTGTTTGGCCCAGCTGCGCTCGTGCTCGGCGACCGGTGCTCCGTCGCAGAACACCAGCACTCGCGTCGGGGAGGCGGTGACGTCGACGAACCGCCCGATCACCCGCGGGTCGACGGAGTAGTCGCAGGTGTCGACGCGGACGTAGTAGTCGCGGGCGAGCCGGATCCGGTGCGTCAGCCCGACCGTCGGGGCGACCGGTGGCAGCGGGGTCATCGCCTGGCGGTCGGTCTCGAGCAGATCCACCGGGCGTGCCTGCAACGCTCGGACCGTGCGGGAGTTCGCGCGCGGCAGCCAAGCCCCGAGCTGGTCGTTGAAGTCCTGCGGGCCGGCGAACGCGCGGCCGGGCAGGAACGAGGTCTCGAAGAAGCCGTTGTTGCGCTCGACCATGCCCTTGAACTCCGGATCCCGCGGCGGGGCCAGCCGGATCCGCGTGGCCAGAGTCCCGGCGAACGCCGCGGCCGGGACGCTGACCCGTCCGGTCCCGCCGATCGCGGACTCCCGGTCCCAGACCAGCGTCTTGGGCACCCGCCCGAGCTGGGAGATCAGCAGCCACATCCCGGACAGGATGTCCCCGGCCTGGCGCGAGGGGATCATCGTCGCGGACAGGAACCGGGAGAACGCCAGCGTCACCACCAGCACCGGCAGGATCCGGGCCTGCCCGGCGGTGACCGGGACCGGGGTCTCGGGGAACCACAGGTCGCACTGCGCGACCTGCCCGGGCTCGTAGACGACCCGGTCAGCCGGGTCGATCCCCACGTACTCGGGCCGGATCCGGGCCAGCAGCTTCTTGAGCGGTCCCTCCGAGTAGGGCCAGCCGATCCGCTGCGCGATCACCGGCCCGGGCATCCGCGGCCACTCCACCAGCAGTGCCCGCACCTGCGGCTCGTAGGCGTCGGCGACCGAACCCCGCGGCCCCCGCTCGTAGCGCGGCGGCCCGTCCGAGCGCAACGCCGCCCGCACCGTGTTCCGCGCGACCCCGAGCCGCCGGGCGATCTCCTTGATCGGCACACCCTCAGCCCGATGCAGCCGACGGATCTCCGCCCAGTCCTCCACGTTCAACACCTCCCCAGCGTCGGGAGGGGTCAAATTTCCCGGACCGCCAGGGGGTCAGATTTCAGGATCCGGCGACAGTTGCCGCCTCGCGGGTTTCCGGCGTCGTCACGCCGGCCTTTCCGCGCAGGATGGACGTCGCTTCGTGGATCTGCATGGGTCTCCCCCGCTCGACGTGCCCACCAAGATCCGCCACGGGGGAAGCGCGACGTGGACAGCATAGGAGGCCCCGGGGGCTGCCTCCCCCTCAATGACTGCCCCCGGGACCTAGCCGGGGATGGATAGGGCTGGCGGCTACGAAACGTGCCTCGGCCCTCGGGTCGGCAGGAGGGAACCCGGGCGGCCCGCCCTCTACCTTCCGCAAGCCGCAGCCTCATCTGAATGTCACGAGGGCGGGCCCGCCCGGCCCCTCAACGGTCGGGCCCGCCCTTCCGTGTAGACCCCGACAGCAGGCCAGGCAATACCGAACCCTCCGGATGGAGATGCATCCATTCTTCTCGTAACGGGCGCTTGACTCGCCAGTTGGTTAACAAACGACAACGTCGCGGATAGCTACTCCATGCGTAGTCCCGGTCCTGGCCCGCCCCTCACCGGGGCCGGGGCTGCGCCCCAAACACTGGCCGGCCGGCCACCCGGAATCATCCGGAGGTTGCGTGGTAGACACGGGATGACGGTCTGTGCCCGGGCCGTCACAGGGTGGTCGGCCCGTGCGTGGGCCCCTCCCCTCGGGCCGACCACCCCTCGAAGCGCACCTTGCCGGGCATCGCGGTAATTCTTTGACGCCAAACGCGAACCGGCCCCGGTGGTGTCATGGACCCGGGGCCGGCCGCGGGTCGCGTGATGACTCCGGCGCGGTGCGCGGCACACAACCCGCGGGGCGGATGCCCAGCGGCGCTCGCTCGAAACCCCAGTCGGGCAGGCCGCGCCGACGACGCCTAGTCGCCGATCTTGTCATCACATTTGATGATCGTCGCGTCTCGGGGTAATGGACGTCCGATTTGGGCGATGAACGGGCTGTGACCACCTCTTCACAGCCGCCTTACGGGCAGGGCGCCCGCAGCAGTACCCGCCTCAGTACGGGCAGCAGTACCAGTACATGCCGCAGCAGAACGGGCACCAGCAGGGCTACGGGCAGCAACCGCCGCCCTACCAGCCGCCCGCTCCCCAGCAGCAGGCGCCGCAGCCGAAGAGGAAGCGGAAGTGGCCATTCATCGTCGGCGGCATCATCGCGCTGATCGTCATCATCGCCGCCGTCAACGGCGGAGGCGGCAGCTCGACGAGCTCCACCCCGACCGGTGGAACCGCCGCCGCCCCTGCAGCTGACCAGCAGGCCCCCGCGGCTGAAGGGCACAAGGTCACCTACCAGGTGTCCGGGCCGGCGAAGGCCGGGAACGTGACCTACTCCAAGGAGGGCTTCCAGATGGAGCAGGTCTCCAGCGCGAAGCTGCCCTGGTCGAAGGACCTCACGTTCAAGGACGACGTCACCGCCTTCTCCGGGTTGTCGCTGGTTGCGCAGAACGGCGGTAGCAGCGGCGACATCACCTGCAAGATCCTCGTCGACGGCGAGGAAATCGCCTCCTCGACGTCATCCGGGGCCTACGCGGTGGTCACCTGCAACGGCTCCAACGCCTAGCAGCATCCAACCCCGGAGGCCTGGCGCCCCATCCCGCTGTCACGCGGGGTGGGGCGCTTCTGGGTTTACGCCGGTCAGGACGCGGGCTCGCAGGCCGGATCTCGTCCGCCTCGAGATGCAGCTCGAACTCAGCGAATTTAATCCGGTAGAACGGCGTGTCATGGCCAAGCCGCGCAATGCCGACGATCTCGCCGGGGCCGAACTTCTCCCGGTGCCCCAGGCCCGCAACCCAGTCGCCAACGGCGTACTTCGGAGAGGCCATCGTGTCGTCGTTCACGAGGCGAAGATCGGCGCCGGGCGGTCGTCGGTGCTGGGCGGCGGAACGTCGTGCTCCCACTCGTCCAGAGACTCCAGCACAGGGCGGCGCACGATCGCGGGCGAGCATCTCGGCCACCTCGACGAGGTCAGCGGCCATCTGCCCGGCCGGGTCCCGAAATCCCCCGCGCGTCACGCCCGACCGGTAACGCCAGTCACGTGGAGTCGATCAGTGGGCATGCCCCTGAACTTCCACATCGCGGGCCGGGCCCGTTCTCCTACAACCGCCGGCTCGGCCGCCGTAAGCGCCGCGGGAGCGGCGGTGGCAACGGTGGCGGGGGCGCGCTCGTGCTCGGGGTGATCATCGGCCTCGTCCTGCTCATGCTTGCGATCAAATACTGGTACGTGACCCTGCCGCTCGCCGCAGTCGGCGCGCTCCTGGCCTGGTACCACTTCGCGAACCTCGACCCCGAGGGCGACCCGGCCACCCCCGAGGACGAGACGCCCTGACCCGCGGCCCCAGTCACGTTCAGGGTGTCTCTCCCCGGGTAGACGCGGCTCGAGGGCATCGCGGCGACCCCCTCTCCCGCGGTGCCGAGGTGGCGCCCGGGTGAGTGCGCCCCGGGCG
Organism: Pseudonocardia halophobica; assembly: GCF_050948485.1. NCBI lineage: Bacteria > Bacillati > Actinomycetota > Actinomycetes > Pseudonocardiales > Pseudonocardiaceae > Pseudonocardia > Pseudonocardia halophobica. The sequence goes on from NZ_CP192046.1 coordinate 5,904,088, forward strand.
CCACTATCTCCTGAGGCACGCGCGTCGACTTGGTGCAGCGGTGAGTCGGCGGCGACGAGGCCGAACGCCGAACCGCCCCGGGCAGCGTGATTGAACCCGGGGCGGTCGAGGCCATGATGACTCCGGCGTAAGCGCGGCACGACCTGAGCGACACCGTCCCCGCGGGACAGCGCGCGAAACCCCGGGCCCAAACCGTGCCGCTCCAGCAGCGGCTGCTGATCAAGCAGGTCGCGACAAGTGTCCGAGCTGGAACCGGGCCACCACATCCTCCCGCTGCTCCCCCGACACCCGCCAGTACCGCCAACCCGCCTGACGGCGTCGATACGCCACCACCCCACCCTCGACCCGCCGCAGCGCTGCGGCCCGGTCCGCGATGAGCACAGCGGGATGCCAGATCCCTGGAGCCGCGCCGGCGAGCCCGGTCCGGACCGGTGAACCCGACACATGCACCGCACGGGCCTCGTCCACCAGCCCGACGAGCCGCTCCCGCTCCTGCTCGGTCAGCCACACCGCCGGGCCGGTCGACTCCAGCTGCTCCGGATCGACCTCGACGACCCGACGGCGCCGCTTCACGCCGCACCCCGCGGCCGCGATTACGTCCCCCTGGCCCCACCGCGGCGCTGCGGGCGCCGGAGCGCCTCGTCCTCATCCCCGGTCGGCAACCGCAGCGACGCCAACAACCTGGCCAGCACGATCCCCTGCTGTCGGGTCTCGACCAGCAGCGGATTCGCGACCTCGTCACCCTTGAAGTTCTTCACCGTCAACGGCGCGCCGGCCGACTCCATCGCGAGCCTGTCCAGCCGGTCCGCGACCCGGCAGGCCTCCAACAAAAGCAAATGCTCGTGCTCCTCGACATCATAATCCGCGGTAATTGACCGCCACAATTTCGAACCGGCCGCAGCCAGCCCGGCAGGCACAATTCCGGTGTCACCCACGGTTACCTCGCTTCTCGCGCGCACGCGCGTAGGGACTATTCAGCTGGTCAGGCAGCCGGAGGCGTAATGACGATCCGGTTTTGCCTGTTCAGGGCATGGGTGCCCCGCCACCCCTCCGGCGACGCTGTGTGACTGACCCCCAGCCGGCGCGGCTCGAGCTCGCGCTTTCCGTTCCGGCTGTCCGCAATTTCTTCTTGACGTGTCGCGGTCGTGTCGTCAATGCTTCGTGCAGCGATTCGTTCGCTTCTGCGTGTTCACGCTTTCTTCTGTGACTTCGTTGATGTCGAAGTCGTCTTCTCTTTGCTGGAGGTTGTGGTGTCTGGTGTCGTGGGTCGGGTGCTCGGGGTTGTGCTAGGTGCTGTGTTGCTGGTGGCGTGCGCCGGGGCTGCCCACTTGAACACTCCGGGTTCTGCTGGCCAGGTAACCGGCCAGGTCGTCGCCGCGGCTGCCCCAGTTCGCGCGGTCACCGACGCCGGCGCGGTGGTGCTCGACTGGGACCTGGGCGTCGACGGGGGTGTGTGGCAGGCCGCGCTCGACGCGGGGTTCCGCGGTGTCCCGACCGATGGGTGCGAGTGCTTGTACCTCCCGGGTGGCACCCCGCTGATGACGGGCTCCGGGCTCTGGGTGGCTGGCCTGTCCGCAGTGCCCATGGGCTAGGGCGTGTCCTGTAAGGCTCCTGAGCTGGTCTGATTGATCATGTTCCGGTGGTCGGTCGTGGCGAGCTGACAGACAAGGCATGGGAACGGATCGAGCCGCTGCTGCCCGCGGTGGCCGGGAACGGTCGCCGCTGGCGCGACCACCGCCAGGTGATCAACGCGATCCTGTGGAAGCTGCGTACCGGGGCGCCCTGGCGAGACCTGCCCGAACGCTACGGGCCCTGGAAGACCGCCCATGAGCGGCTTCGGCGGTGGACCGCAGACGGAACCTGGGACCGGATCCTCGACCAGGCCGTGACCAAGGACGACTCCCTCGGGGCGGTCGAGTGGACGATCAGCGTCGACTCCACCCATGTCCGGGCCCACCAGCATGCCGCCGGGGCCCGGAAAAAGGGGGCTGCACCAGCGCCTGGATCGAGGACCTCGCCGTCGACGGCGAAGCCCTCGGCCGATCCCGTGGCGGGCTGACCAGCAAGATCCACCTCGCCGTGGACGGCCGCGGGCTGCCGATGTCGGTCCTGCTCACCCCGGGCCAGGCCGGGGACAATCCCCAGCTACTGCCCCTGCTCGATGAGATCTCGGTGCGCCGCGACGGGCCCGGTCGACCGCGCAAGCGCCCGGACCGGGTCGTGGCGGACAAGGCCTACTCGCACCCGTCGACCCGCGCGGCGATGCGCCGCCGCGGAATCGGGTTCACCAGCCCCGAACGCGATGACCAGATCGCCCGCCGCCACGCCAAGGCCGCCGGGGCGGACGCCCACCCGCGTTCGACCCGATCATCTACGCCGGTCGCAACGTCGTCGAGCGGTGCTTCAACCGGCTCAAACAGTTCCGTGACCTGGCCACCCGCTATGCCAAGCGAGCTGCTTACTTCCGAGCCGAGATCACCATCGCCGCGGCCATCCTCTGGTTTCGGCAGGACTTACAGGACACGCCCTAGTCGGCCGACGCCGTGCCGAGCATCTGAGCGCCCTCAGCTCTCGAGCTGGAGGGTGGCCGAGACGTGCCGGACTGCGGGGCTGGAGTCGACGAGCCGCGGCCCGGATTCGATCGAGTACTTGTCGCCGTTCCACTGCACGCGGGACCAGGGTCCGAGGGGGGCGTCGCGGGCGGTGAGGCGGAACCCAGGCGGCGACGCCTCCCCCGGACTGCATGGAGCTCGAGACGGGGCTGACGAGGCAGCCGGTGACGACGATCCCGCTCTCGGACGGCCGTCGGATGGTGTTGCCGTAGGAGTCGGTGACGGTCTCCTCGGGGTAGACGGTGACGGTATGGGGGTCGGTGTCGAGGATGCGGGACATCGGTTGTTCCTCTCGTGGGCCGCTGGGTCGGTTGGGTGTGCGGAGGGCGCGCAGCCGGGCCTGCGGGACCCAGAGAGGTGTCGCGCCGTGAGTGGCCGGCTTGGTTCCGCCTGGGCCTGTCGCTCCCCGACGGGCTGGCGGTGGCTTTTGACGCGCCCTCCGCGCGAGGGACGCCGCCGGTCGCGACGTCGGAGGCGCAGGCTGTGACGCCCTGCTCCTTCGCGCTGCCCGGGGGCCGCCGAGGTTGTAGCCGTCCAGCACGATCCCGAAGGTGCTCGGCGCGCTGCTCGACCTCGCTGTGGCGGTTCTGGATCGCCTGCCCGGCGTCGGCCGGGATCTCATGCTCGAGGACAACTCGAACATCAAGGTCCGGACGGTCGCGCAGATTCCAGGCAGAGCAGGAGGCGCGTCGTGGCGAGCATTAAGCGCCGTCCTAACGGCTCCTGGCGTGCCCGCTACCGCGACGCCGATGGGCGGGAACACGCTCGGCATTTCCCGCGCAAGATCGACGCGCAGGCCTGGCTCGACGAGGTGACGGCGGCGGTCGTGACCGGCCGCTACGTCGACCCGCGAGCCGGGCGGGTTACCCTCGATGACTTCTACCGCGATTGGTCGGGTCGGCAGGTCTGGGTTCCGAGCACCGCGACCAGCTCGGCGCTCGCGCTCCGCGATTCTGGCCTCGGTCCGATGCCGATCGGCTCGATTCGGCGCTCTCACGTTGAGGGCTGGTCAAGGCGATGACCACCCGTGACCTGGCGGCCTCCACGATCGCGACGAGGTTCGGGTACTTCCGGGCCGCGCTCACTGCGGCTGTCCGGGACAAGGTGATCGCGGCCGACCCGTCCGAGGGGGTGGCCCTCCCGCGTCAGCGGCGGCGCGGTGACCATGACCATCCCGACGCCCGCGGAGGTGGGCCGGCTCATCGCAGCGGCCGAGCCGTGGTTCACGCCGGCTGTCGCGCTCGCGGCGTTCGCCGGCCTACGGCTGGGCGAGATCGGCGGGCTGCAGGTCGCGGACGTGGCGTTTCTCGCGCGGACCCTTGAGGTGCGCCGTCAGGTGCAGCGCGGTGGGGGTGGCGCCGCGGCCGTGGTCCCTCCGAAACACGGAAGTGAACGGACGGTCCACCTTCCGGACGCCCTCGTGACTCTGCTGGGCCAGCACGTCGGCGAGCATCACCCTGCTGCGGATCCGGAGCAGTGGGTCGTCTCCGAGTCCGGCCGCACGCTGACCCCCGGACGCCGCGCGGCACGCCTGGGACGACACGAGGGAGGCGGCCGGCGTGACCGAGTACCGCCTTCACGATCTCCGCCACTTCTTTGCGTCCGGGCTGATCGCGTCGGGTTGCGATGTCGTCACCGTGCAGCGGGCGTTGGGGCACGCAAGTCCGTCGATCACGCTCGACTGCTACAGCCACCTCTGGCCCAGCGCCGAGGATCGGGCGCGGAGCGCAGCGGCTGATCTGATGGCTGCGGCGTTGGCGCCTGCGGACTCTGCGCGGACTCGTGAAGGACAGCAGGCGCGATGCCCTGCGACATTATCGGTCACGCGATGTGCCACGAGAACTCGGCGGGCGTCTGGGTGGTGCCGGGGATCAACAGCACCGGCTCGCGGTCCGCGTCCTCGAGGTCGCCGATGCAGCTCAGGCTCTGCGCCAGCGCCTGCTCCGGGACCTGCAGGGCCGGCCCGTCCTCCTCCGCCGACGCGGTCGCCGCGGACGCGCCGAGCCCGACCGTCACCCCGGCGAGGACCGCCACCCCCGGACCAGCGCCGCCCGAACCCCTGCTGTCCGGACTCCTGTTGCCCGGGCTCCTGCCGCACGCGCGATGTTGCGCATCCCGTACCCCTTCACCGCCCGGCCGATCAGCTGATCAACGAGCGGGCGGAGGGCCCGGATGCTCCCCGGCCGGGTGGTCCGCGGGCACGGGGAGGGCGGGCTCAGTCGCTGCGCAGGGCCAGGCCCACCCACACGAACAGTGCCGCGTCGGACAGCACGCCCGAGATCACGCCGATCACGGCGGGCCCGGCACCGGCGAACCCGGCGACGGCGCCCGCCACCCCGAGCGCGGTGACGACGGCCCCGAGCCCGGTGAAGAGGCGCAGGTGCCAGACGCGGGCGAGTGCGAAGAAGTGCACACCCACCACGAAGGCGACCCACGCGACCGCGAACCGGGGCACCTGCAGCACGGCGTCGATCACGGCGAGGCCGGCCGCCAGCGCCACGACCTCGGCCGCCACGACCGCGGCGTAGCGCCGGTCGAAGCCGCCGCGACCGGTCGCCGCCGCACCGTCGGCCCCGGCCCGCCGCAGCTGCCGGACGGTGCCGACCACCAGCACCACCGCCACCACCACGACCCGCAGCGCCAACCGCGGGCCGGGCGCCAGCTCCCCGGTGTTGGCCAGGACGAACACGACCCCGAAGACGAGCGCGATAGTCGAGCCGATGAAGCGTCCGGTGCGGGGGTCCACGGCCATGCGGTGGATCTTCCAGCCCGGAACCGTGGCCCGCTCGGCCGGGCGCGGCCTCAGCGGCGGCGGAAGCGGGTCAGCATGCTGCGGGCGCGCTCACGGTTGCGAGGGTCGGCGGCCATGCGGCGGCCCTGGTCGGTGAGCCGGCGGCCGTTGGGGCTCTGGAGGAATCGCTTGACTCGTTCGACGATCGGCATGCCCCCGGGTACCCCGGGGCCCGCCGATCCACGCATACGGGGCGAACCTCACGTACCGCAGAACGTGCGGAAGGAGCCGAAGCTCGGCGGGGCCGGGAGGGCGTAGGCCTCCAGCCCGGGGCGCTCCTCGAACGGGCGGGCGAGCACCTCGAGCAGCCGGTCCCACGGCCCGCGGTCACCGGCGACGGCGGCGGTGAGCGCCTCGTCGACCAAGTGGTTGCGCGGGACGTAGATCGGGTTGACCCGGTCCATCGCCTCCGCGGTCTCGCGCCCCGCGCGCGCCGGCAGCTGCGCGCGCCACCGCTCCGCCCACGCGTCGACACCCTCCCCGACCAGCGCCCGCACCGGCTCCGCGTCGCCGGCCGCGGCCCGCGCCAGCGCCCGGAAGAACGAGGTGAAGTCGACCTTCCGCTCCTGCAGCAGGGCGAGCAGGTCGTCGACGAGCGCGGAGTCCTCCCCCACACCGTCGGCCAGCCCGAGCTTCGCCTGCATCCCCGCCCGCCAGTGCCGGTCGTAGCGGTCGCCGAAGGAGAGCAGCACCTCGGTGGCGGCCTTGATCGCGGCGTCGGTGTCCTCGTCGAGCAGCGGGAGCAGCGCCTCGGCGAACCGGGCGAGGTTCCACTGCGCGACCGCGGGCTGGTTGCCGTAGGCGTAGCGGCCGCCGTGGTCGATCGAGCTGAACACCGTGGCGGGGTCGTAGGCGTCCATGAACGCGCAGGGGCCGTAGTCGATGGTCTCGCCAGAGATCGTCATGTTGTCGGTGTTCATCACGCCGTGCACGAACCCGACGAGCATCCAGCGCGCGAGCAGCTCCGCCTGCGCCTCGACCACGCTCGTGTAGAGCGCGAGGTAGGGGTTGTCCGCCCCGGCCGCGGCGGGGTGGTGGCGGGCGATCGCGTGGTCGGCGAGGCGGCGCAGCAGGTCGGTGTTCCGGGTCGCCGCCGCGAACTGGAAGGTGCCGACCCGGATGTGGCTCGCCGCGACCCTGGTCAGCACCGCGCCGGGCTCCATCCGGTCCCGCACGACCTGCTCCCCGGTCCCGACGACGGCGAGCGCGCGCGTGGTGGGGATGCCCAGCGCGTACATGGCCTCGCCGATCACGTACTCGCGCAGCATCGGCCCGAGCGGCGCCTTGCCGTCGCCCCCGCGTGCGAACGGCGTGCGCCCCGAACCCTTGAGGTGCAGGTCGCGGCGCTGTCCGCGGGTGTCGAGCACCTCGCCGAGCAGCAGCGCGCGCCCGTCGCCGAGGCGCGGCACGTACCCGCCGAACTGGTGGCCGGCGTAGGCCATCGCCACCGACGCGGCGCCGTCGGGCAGCGCGTTCCCGGCCAGGACCGCGACGCCCTCGGGCGTCCGCAGCGCCTCGACGTCGACGCCCAGCTCGGCGGCGAGATCGTCGTTGAGCACGACGAGGGAGGGCTCCGGGGCCGGCGCGGCCTCCCACGGCACGCACAGCTCGCCCAGGTCGCGGACGTAGGAGTTGTCGAACGTGAACAACGACCCGAGCGCGAGACTCATGGGACCGAGGCTAACCCCGGCTCCGCCCGGGCGCCGGTCGCGGCCGGCAGGATGCGGCGCGTGATCCCCGAGCCCCGGCCGCGGGCGTTCCTCCGGCGTCGCCTGTGCAGCTCCGGCATGGTCGCTGAGGCGAACCTTCATTACAGCCCGTGCCCGGCTGTAACGTCTCCGCCGACACGGCCGAGTCCCCGGCTGCGCCAGGGGGTGCAGCAGGAGGCGACGGGGTGCAGAGCGACGGGCGCGGAGCGGCCGAGCTGCGGTTCCGCGATCTGGGGCCGCTCGAGGTGGACCGTGGGGGTGAACCGGTGCCGCTGGGCGGCGCCCGGCTGACGGCGGCGCTGTCCTTGCTGCTGGTCCATGCGGGCCGGCACGTGAGCGCCGATGCCCTGACCGAGGCCATGTGGGGCGCCGAGTCCCGCCCCCGGTCGCCGTCGACCCTCGACTCGCACGTCTGGCGGCTGCGCAAGGCCCTGGAGCCGCAGCGGAACCGGGGCGCGCCCTCGCAGGTGCTGCGCCACGAGGCGACCGGCTACCGGCTGCTGGCCGAGCCCGCGACGGTCGACTCGCTGCGCTTCGAGCAGCTCACCTCCGACGCCGCGGACCTCCTCGCGGGCGGCCGCCCCGACGAGGCCCGCGACCGCGCCGAGCAGGCGATGGCGCTGTGGCGCGGGCGTCCGTACCCGACCGTGGCCGACGCGTCGTGGGCGGCCGCCGCGGTGGCCCGCCTGGAGGAGGTGCGCGGGCAGCTCCGGGAGCTTCTCGCCGAGGCGCTGCTCGGGACCGGCTCGCCGCAGCGCGCGCTGCTCGAGCTCGAACCGGCCGTCGCGGAGACCCCGCTGCGCGAGCGCCTGTGGACCTTGCGCATGCTCGCCCAGCACCGGCTCGGCCGCGCCGACGAGGCACTGCGCACCTACCGGCAGGTCCGCGAGCTGTTCCTCGAGGAGCTGGGCCTGGAGCCCGGCGCCGAGCTGCGCGAGCTGCACCGGCGGATCCTGGCCGAGGACCCGACGCTGGTCGGACCGTCGGCCCCGGCCGCGGCCCCGGCTCCGGCGCAGGAGCGGGAGCCGGAGCCCGCGCCGCCGGCCCACGAGATCCACCTCCCCCACCGCCCCTCCACCCTGGTCGGCCGCACGGACGAGCTGGCCGCCCTCACCGGGCTCGTCACCGAGGTCCCGGTGCTGTCCCTGGTGGGAGCGGCCGGGTGCGGGAAGACCCGCCTCGCGGTCGAGATCGCGCGCGAGGCCGCGCCGCGGATCCCGGGCGGGGTGTGGTTCGTCGACCTCACCGCTGCCGCGGACGCCGACGACGTCCTGTCCGCGATCTCGTCGGCGCTCGGGTACGCCCCCGAGGAGACCGAGCGCCCGCGCGAGGCCCTCGCCGGCTTCCTGCGCGCCCGGCCGATGCTGCTGCTCCTCGACAACTGCGAGCACGTCCTCGACCCGGTCGCCGACCTCGTCGACGAGTGGTTCCTCGCCCCGGCCGAGCTCACCGTGCTCGCGACCAGCCGCGAACCGCTCGAGGTCGACGGCGAGCGGGTCCACCTGCTCGGGCCGCTCCCCCTGCCCGACGACGACCGGGAGGTCACCGACTCCCCCGCCGTCGCGCTGCTGCTCGACCGGTTGGCGGCGGCGGGTGCGGACCCCGACGACATGGGTCTGCTCACGCACGCGGTGCGGATCGCCGCCGCCGTCGACGGGGTGCCGCTGGCCCTGGAGCTGGCGGCGGCGCGGGCCCGGGCGTTCAGCCTGGAGGAGATCGCCCACCAGGTCACGGCCGACCCGAGCTCGCTGGCCCGCGTCGGGCGCGGCAGCGACCACCACCGCACGGTGCGGGCGGCGATCGAGCAGAGCTACGCCCTCCTGCCGCCGGACGAGGCCGCCGTGCACCGGGGCGTCGCGGTGCTGCCGGGCCCCTTCACGGTCGCCGCCGCGCGGGCCGTGACCGGCGAGGACGGCGCAGACGGCGCCCACATCGCCGACACCGCGGACACCGTCGCCCGGCTGGTGCACCGCTCCCTGCTCGTGCCGCTGGGCCCGGCCCGCCCCGGCGGCCCGTCGCGGTTCACGCAGCTGGCCACGATCCGCGGGCACGCCGGGCACGCCGCCCGGGCGGCCGGCGAGCTCGCGGACCTGCGGGAACGCCGCGACCGCTGGACCGCGGACCTCGTCGGGGCGAAGCCGCCGCTCGGGCACGCCGAGGAGGCGACCTGGTTCGACGCACTCGACGACGACCTGCCCGCCCTCCGCGCGACGCTGCAGCACCGCCTCGTCGACGCCCCCTCCGCCGAGGGCGTCGCCATGACCGCCCGGCTCGGCACCTACTGGTACTTCCGCAGCAAGGCGATCGAGGGCCGGGCCTGGGCGGAGCGCGCCCTCGCCCACGAGGAGGGGGCCGACCGGCTCTCCGCCGCGCTGGTGCGGCTCACCCTCGCCCACCACCTCGCCTCGGGCGGGCGGACCGATCTCGCCGACCCCCACGTCGAGCGGGCGGCCGACTTCCTCGACGGCGGACCGGACGGGACCGGGTCGCCGATCGTCGCCGAGGTGTACACCCTGCTCGCCCACTCGCTGTTCGTGGCCGGCGCGCTCGACCGCGGACGGCAGGCGTCGCAACGGGTGGCCGCGGCCGCGGCGGACGGCGACCCGGAGCTGCGGCTGCTGGCCGATCTCTGCGTGGTCATGGACCGGAGCTCGGTCGGGACTATCGACGGCGACGCGTTGACCGAGCTGCACGACCGGGCGCGGGAGGCGGGGAACCGGCACGTCGCGCTGGTCGTGTCCGGGGTCGCGGTGCTCGCCGCCATCCGCGGCGGCGACCTGGCGGCGGGCCTGGCCTGGTCCGACCGCATGATCACGCACCGGCTGGTGCTGGGCGTGTCCGACGGTCCGGTCGCCCTGGAGCTGCGGGCCACCCTCGCGGCCCTGGCCGGCGAGCCGCTCACCGCCGTCCGGCTCTATGCGGCGGCTCGCACCCAGGCCCTGCGCAACGGCCTGCGCTGGCCCGTGGTCCCGAGCACGCCCGACCTGCTCGACCGCGCGACGGGTGCGTTGACAGACTCCGAGGTGCTCCGGGCGCATGCCGAGGGCGAGCGGCTCACGCTCGCCGACGTCGTCACCGACCTCGGGGTCGCGGAGTCCGCCGCGGCCTCCTGAGCGGCGCCCCGCCCGTCAGCACCGCACGTCGCTCCGCGGCCAGGACGCCACCCGCCTGCGCTCGGCCGCCGCGCCCGACGGCGCCCGCCTGCCCTGAGCCCCGTTCCGGTCACCTGGTGCAGGCGAGGTGCCGCGCCGGCCGCGGACCGCAGGCTGACGACCATGGCGAGGACCGGAGGGGCCGGCGGCGTCGCGCTGGCGACCGCGAAGGCGGCCGTGCTGCCGCTGGCACTGGCGCAGTTCGTCGCGAGCTACGCCGCGTCGAACATGAACGTCGCGATCACCTCGATCGCCGACGACCTCGGCACCTCGGTCACCGGGATCCAGACCACGATCACGCTGTTCACGCTGACCATGGCGGCGTTGATGATCCCGGGCAGCAAGCTCACCGACATCTGGGGCCGCAAGTTCTGCTTCCTGCTGGGGCTGCTCGTGTACGGGGCCGGCGCCCTGCTCGCGGCGTTCGCGCAGGGGCTGCCACTGCTCATGATCGGCTACTCGCTGCTCGAGGGCGTCGGGTCGGCCCTGCTGATCCCGCCGATCTACATCCTCATCACGGTGCTGTTCGACGACACCACCACCCGCGCGCGCTACTTCGGCGTGGTCAGCGGGGCGGCGGGCATCGGCGCCGCGGCCGGGCCGCTCATCGGCGGCCTGATCACCAGCTACGTCAGCTGGCGGGCGTCGTTCCTGCTGCAGGTCGTGATCGTGGCGGCGATCGCCTGGCTCGGGCGCGGCATCGCCGACCCGCCGCTGCCGGCGCGTCGCCCGGCCTTCGACTGGGTCGGGGCGGTGCTCTCGGCACTCGGGCTGTTCCTGGTGGTGTTCGGCGTCCTGCAGAGCGGGGCGTACGGATGGGGCCGGGCGACGAAGGACTACGCCATCGGCGGCACCGTGCTCGTCCAGCAGGGCGGGGTGTCCCCGGTGTGGATCTACGTCGGGATCGGCGTGGTGGTCCTGGCCCTGTTCGCCGTGGTCGCGTGGACCCGCGAGAAGAACGGCCGCACCCCGCTGGTCTCGGTCCGGCTCTTCGCCAACCTGACCTCGAACCTGGGCCTGCTGACCCAGAACCTGCAGTGGCTGGTCCTGCAGGGCGCGTTCTTCGTGATCTCGGTGTTCCTGCAGCAGGTCCGCGGGTTCTCGGCGGTCCAGACGGGCCTGCTGCTGATGCCCGCGACGATCGGCCTGCTGCTGTCGTCGGCGGCCGCACCCCGGATGGCCCGTCGGCACAGCCAGCGCCGGCTGATCCGCTTCGGCTTCTTCGTCACCGCCCTCGGGCTGGTCCTGCTGCTCGCGCTGGGCGGCACCCGGCCCAGCGTCTGGAGCTACGTCCCCGGCCTGTTCCTCATGGGCCTCGGTGTGGGGATCATGCTCACGGCCTCGGTCAACCTCGTGCAGTCGGCCTGGCCGGAGGAGGTCCAGGGCGACATCTCCGGCGTCTCGCGCAGCGTCTCGAACCTGGGCTCCTCACTGGGCGTGGCGATCGCCGGCTCGCTCGTCGCCGGCGCGATCCCCGGCGGCGGGCAGTACTTCTCGGCGCTGGTCATCGTGGGCGCCTTCGCGGTGCTCGGGTGGATTGCGGCACTGCTGATCCCGCGCAAGCCTGCTCGGCAGTCCGTCCCGTCGAGCTGAGACGAACCGGGCCGCTCAGCGCGGCAGGTCCGTTCCGACCTGCGGCGGCAGATCCCGCGCAGTCGGCTGCGGGGTCAGGGTCTCTGGTCGTCATGGCCGGCCCTCCTGCGCGCTGCCGCAGTCCTGCCGTTCGAGACGGGCGTCGAAGGCAGGACATCGATCGCCGAGGGGAACCGACGCGCCGGTTGCCACCTCCGGCACCTCCCTGCACCCAGGCCGAGCGAGACGGAGTCTCGGAGACCGACGGCCCCGATCCGTGGTGCGCGCGTTCCTCGACTGCGCGACCGAGCCCGTACGCCGACGTCACCCCCGTGGCCGGTGCCTCGGCGGCGGCGAGCGGCCCCGATGGCAAGGCCTTCGACGCAAGGTCGCCAATCAGGACGGACCGGCCCGGTGAAGAGCGTCTGACTTGCGACGGAAGGTCCATTTTCGAACGCCTGTTCGAGTATGATCGAGGTATGGACGCAGGGCCCGTCGGCACCGCGCGCGACGGCCTCCAGCAGGCCATCGCGCAGCTGACCGACGCCTGCGGCCCGGCCGCCTCCGCGGACGAGGTCATCGACGTGCTGCGCGTCTGCGAGGAAGCCCGGCGCGCCCTCGATCGAGCCGTGGTCGACGCGACCGCGGACCTGCAGCGCCGCGGCACCTTCGCCGAGCGCGGGTACCGCTCGCCCACCGGCGCGCTGGCCGATCTGCTCGGCTGGGAGCGCTTCGAAGCCCGCCGCCGTGTGCTCGCCGCGGAGCACGTCTGTGAGCAGATCGGGCTCGACGGGACGCCCCTGCCGGCCCGGCTGCCCGCGACCGCGACCCTGTCCGCCTCCGGCGCGGCCGGGCTGCGGCACGTCGAGGTCATCGCCCGGCTGCTCGACAGCGGCCCCGCCCGCCGGCTCGCCCCGGAGACCTGGGCCGGCGCCGAAGTCCAGCTCGCCGCCAAAGCCGGGATCTACACGCCCTCCGAGCTGCACACCTGGGGCACCCAACTGCTCGAGATCCTCGACCACGACGGCGCCGAACCCGACGATTCGCCGCCCGCGCAGCTCAACGAACTGCGGCTCTCCCGCTTCCGCACCCGCCCCGGCGGCAAACTCACCGGCCGCTTCGACGACGCCGCCCTGTTCGACGCCATCGCCACCACCGTCGACGCCGGCGCCGCACCCCGGGACGCCGACGATCAGCGCTCTTCGGCTGAACGCCAGGCCGAGGCGCTGGCCGAAGTGTGTGCCCAGGTGCTCTCCCGCGGTCGGCTGCCCGAGACCGGCGGCCGCCGCCCGCAGCTCACCGTCACCGTCCGGCTCGAGGACCTCGAACGCCGCGCCACCAGCGCCTCACTGGAGTTCGGCGGGCAGCTGATCGCCCAGACCCTGCGGCAGTTGGCCTGCGACGCCGCGGTCATCCCGGTCGTCCTCGACGGCACCGGAGTTCCGCTCGACATCGGCCGGATCTCCCGCATCGTCCCCGACGGGCTGCGCCGCGCGGTGACCGTGCGCGACGGCGGCTGCGCCTTCCCCGGCTGCGACCGCCCACCCTCCTGGTGCGAAGTCCACCACGTGCGCGAATGGCAACACGGCGGCCCCACCGCCCTGCACAACCTTGTCATGCTCTGCTCGGTCCACCACCGGCTCATCCACCACTCCCACTGGGAAGTCCGCATGATCGACGGGCTCCCGGAGTTCCTGCCACCCAGCTGGATCGACCACACCAGAACACCCCGCCGCCGACCACCACCCCTCCTCCAACCGGTGGGATGACTGCTCACTGGTGGCCCTGGTGTGGCGCTGGTGCTGGTGACAGCGTGCCGTCGCAGCCGTTGCCGGTCACGCTGCTGGACCGACCACAGCGCCACGACCCCGACCGACACCGCAGCCGACGACAACACCCATCGCCGCGATCCCGACCAGACCGCGGCCTACAACAACACCTCGCCGCAGCCGCCGCGTGGTAGCAGGGTCTCAGCGGGGCAGGGCCGCCCCCACCTGCTCGGCCACCATGTAGGCGGCGTACCAGTCCGGCCAGTTCTCGTCGGGCCGCCCGGTCCGCTTCTCGTGCTCGCCGTGCGCGGCCTCGGCCCGGCGCAGCGCGCCCGCCAGGTCCGCGGTCGAGGTGAAGGTCGTCTCGGCGATGTCGACCCGGCCCGGGAGCCGTGTCGTGACCTCCTGGAGCAGCCAGCCGTTGCCGTCGGGGTCGCGGAAGGTGGCGAAGGAGCGGTAGCTGGTGTGCCCGGGGCCGGGCTCGCCGACCCGCAGGCCGGTGCCGTCGGGCCGGAACTGCGCGCCGGGCGTCCCGGGGTGGAACACCTCGGAGACCTCGACGCCGCGGGCGACCAGGTCCGCGCGCACCGCCTCGATGTCCGGGACGACGAGGTAGAGGCCCTGGGCCGAGCCCGGCGGGGCCGGCGTCATGTCGATGCCGAACTGGATCGAGCAGGCCGAGCCGGGCGGGGTGAACTGGACGCCCCGGAAGCCGTTGTCGAAGGTGAGGTCGGCGTCGAGCCGCCACCCGAGCCGCGCGTAGAACTCCTTGGCGCGGTCGACGTCCGCGACGGGGATGACGATCACCTCGAGCTTGAGGTCGACGGTCGCGGCACCCGCCGGGCCGCGCGCCGCGTCGCTCCGGACGTCCGTCGTGCTCATCGCTGCCTCCTCGGGCCGGGCGGCGGGCCACGGGGCGGTCCGCCGTCGCGGGTGCACCTGTTCCGTCACCGTCGGGGCCAGGGGCCCGGCGAGGTAGGGCCGTCCGGCTCCCGGAGGCCGGGCCCCTCGCTCCTGGAACGCCGCCGGGCCGGGTGAGACCTGTCTCCCGACGGGTGCACGCGCCCTCGTCCGTCGAGGGTGAGCCCGGGGGCGGGCGCCGCGTGCAGGATCGGGGTGCGGCGACGGGAGGAACCATGCGGACCCTGCTCAACATCATCTGGCTCCTGCTGTGCGGGATCTGGCTCGCGATCGGCTACGTGATCGCCGGGATCGTCTGCTGCATCCTGATCGTGACGATCCCCTTCGGCCTGGCGTCGTTCCGGATCGCCGACTTCTCGCTGTGGCCCTTCGGCCGCGAGCTGGTCCGCCGGGCCGACGCGGGCGCGCCCTCGGTCATCGGCAACGTCATCTGGATCGTCTTCGCGGGCTGGTGGCTGGCTCTCGCGCACCTCGTCACCGCGGTCGCGCTGGCCATCACGATCATCGGGATCCCGCTGGCCCTGGCGAACCTCAAGCTCATCCCGGTGTCGCTGGTCCCGCTGGGCCGGGTGATCGTCGACAGCCGGTCCGTGGCCGCCTCGTCCTGACACCTCGTCAGCGCGGCGGGGCCGTGGCGTCGCCGAGCGCGGGCCCGAGGTCGCCGCCGATGTGCGCGACCCGCGGCGCGAGCGACCGCTGGAGTGCGCCGGCCTTGCCCGCGTCGGTCTGGGCGGCGGCGATCGCCTGCGTCACCCGGGAGGCGCCGACGATCTTCGCACCCTGGTTGACGCCCTCGGCCACGGCGCTCGCCCCCAGGATGATGCCCATCCACATGATCAGCTGGCCCCGCAGGTCGCTGCCGCCGAGGAAGCCCGACGGCGCCGTCGCCAGCCCGATGATGAGGATGACGATCGGCAGCGACGCGGCCACCCGCAGCGTGTCGAAGACGACGATGCCGACGATGAACGACGCGAGGGCGATCCCGCCGATGGCCAGGGTGAACTTGAGCTCGGGCGAGTAGGGCACCACGGCGAAGAACGCCGAGGCCAGCAGCCAGTCGAGCAGCAGGACGTAGGCGACGGTGCACACGGCGGCCACGCGGCCCACCCGCCGACGGCCGACCGCGAGCAGGGACAGCGAGAGACCGAAGACCGCGATCCCGGCGAACAGCCACCCGAAGTGCGGCGACATCGCCCCGACCGGGGGCTCGGGCAGGCTGTAGACCGTCACCCAGTACGTGAGGGCGACGAACACGGCGAGGGCCGTCCGGCCGCTCGGGAACGTGCCGTCGGCGCCGGGGCGCTTGTCGTCCCCGCCGCCCTGCTCGCCCGCGCCGTCGTCCGGAGCCGCGCCCGGAACCACGGCCGGCGGAGGGTCAGCCGCTCCCGGCGCTGCGTCCAACGGCGGAGTGGGCCGGTCGACCTGCGGCGCTGCTCCCGTCATCGCTCCCCCTGAGCATGGGACGGCAGGACTCCTGACACGCTCGCGGAGTGCAGCGGAGGTGTTACCCGGAGCGCATCCGCTCGGTACGGTCGGGCGATGGCTGACCTGGGCTCGACGGCGAAGGCCGGGGCGGGCGCGCGGGAGGTCGCCGCGCGGATGGCCGAGGCCGCCGCCGCGTGGCTGGACCTCCTCGATCCCGCGCAGCGGGCCACCGCGAGCAGTGCCGCCCCCACCGCGCAGGAGGAGACCGACGCCGAGCGACGGCGCTGGTTCTACACCCCCACCGACCACGGCGGCCTGACGATGCACGAGCAGCGGCCCGCCCAGCAGCGGGCCGCGATGAAGCTCGTCGCGTCCGGCCTGTCCACCCCGGCCTACGTCACCGTCGCGACGGTGATGGGCCTGGAGAACGTGCTCGACCACATCGAGGGGTTCGTCGCGCGGTTCGACCGCGAGCGCGGCCGCGACCCGGGGATGTACTACCTGCGCGTGTTCGGCGACCCGGCCGGCCCGGAACCGTGGGGGTGGCGCTTCGGCGGCCACCACGTCTCGCTGAACAACCTGGTCGTCGGCGGCGCACTCGTCGCCTGCACGCCGTGCTTCCTCGGCGCCGACCCGGCCCGTTCCGCCCTGCTCGGCGGCGCCGAGCAGCGCCCGCTCGCCCGCGTGGAGGACCTGGCGCGGGAGCTGGTCCGGTCCTTGCGCCCCGAGCTCGCGGCGCGGGCGACCCTGCTGCCGCGGGCGCCGTCGGACATCGTGGCGGGCAACCGCACGCGGGTCGTCGAGGGCGACCGGGTGATCCCGCTCGCCGGCATCTGGCGCGGCCGCTTCGCCGACGCCGGGGAGCAGCAGCGCCTGCAGGCGATGAGCGACGCCATCGACGAGGCGAGCGGGCTCGACGGCGCCGACCACGAGGCAGTCGCGATCACCACCGCGCCGAAGGGCCTCCCCGGGGCCGAGCTCGACACCGGGCAGCGGGAGCTGCTCCGCGCCCTGCTCGGGACCTACCTCGACCGGGTCCCCGCCGAGGTCACGCCGCTCGCGCGGTACGACGACGACCGGGCCCTCGACGAGGTGCACGTCGCCTGGGCGGGGCCCACCGCGCCCGGCGAGCCGCACTACTACCGGCTGCAGGGGCCGCGGTTGCTCGTCGAGTGGGACAACACCCAGCGCGGGGCCAACCACGCCCACTCGGTGTGGCGCGACCCGACCACGGACTTCGGCATCGACGTCCTCGCCGCGCACCGGGCCCGGCACCACTCCTGAGCCGCTAGCGGGCGGAGCCGGACGTGACGATCACGGTCGAGCCGCTCACCGTCACCGCGACGCCGGTCGACGCGCTCGCCGAGGCCCAGGGGGTGCCGAAGGCGTCGACGTCGAACTCGACGTCGACGTGCCGGGCGCCGCCGTCCGCCGGGACCTCCAGGCACAGGTCCGCCTTGTTCTCCCGGCCGAAGTGGTGGCCGACCTCGAACTCCCACGCCTGGTCCGGGTGCAGGACCGCGCCGACGGCCGGTCGGCTCTCCCACTCGCCCGATTCGTACGCCACGATCGCGAGGTCGCGGTCGGCGACGAGGTTGAGGATCCGGAAGCGGCGCGGGTAGCAGGTGTCGTCGAGGGGGTTTGCGGGCGGGGTCAGGGTGGGGGCGGTCATGGCGGGTGTCCTTCGCTGCGCTGGGGCCGGGCGACCGGGCGGTCGGCGACCCCACGACGGTCCCGCCGACGCCGGGCCCGCCCCATCCGCCTGCCGCCCGATCAGGCGCACGAGCTGCCCGTCGGTCGATCGGTGGACACGGGCCTAACGCCGCAGGCCCCGGACGCGAGCGGACGGGCGAGCACCCCGGCCCGGAGCGGAGGCAGGAATGACGAGCGAGCACGACATCCCCCGCACGCTGTCCCGGATCGCGTCCGACTCCCCGTCCGCGGTCCTCGAGGGGTCGCGGCGCCGGGCCGACGAGCTCGCCCGCCTCGGCGCCTTCCTCGCCCTGGCCGACCGGGAGGGCGACGGCGGCGCCGGGCCGCTGGCCGGCGTCCCGGTCGCCGTGAAGGACAACATCGACACCGCGGACCTGCCCACCACGGCCGCCACCGCGGCCCTGGCGGGCTCCCGGCCCGGCCGGGACCACGTCGTCGTCGCCCGGCTGCGTGCGGCCGGCGCGGTCGTCGTGGGCAAGACGAACCTGCACGAGCTCGCCTTCGGCATCACCTGCAACAACGCGCACTCCGGCCCGGTGCGCAACCCGTACGACCCCGGTCGGATCGCCGGCGGCTCCTCGGGCGGGTCGGCGGTGGCCGTCGCGACGGGGATCGTGCCGGTCGCGCTGGGCAGCGACACCGGCGGATCGATGCGCGTGCCCGCCGCGCACTGCGGCGTCGTCGGTTTCCGGCCCACGGTCGGCCGCTGGCGCTCCGGGCGGGTGGTGCCGCTGTCCTCGACCCGCGACACCGTCGGGGTGTTCGCCGGCACCGTCGCCGACGTCGCGCTCGTCGACCGGGTGGTCACCGGCGCCGCTCCGGGGGATGCCGAGCCGAGCCGGCGGCTCCGGCTGGGGATCCCGCGGACGGGTTTCTGGGACGACCTCGATCCCGACGTCGCCCGGTGCGGTGCGGAGGTCCTCGACCGGCTGGCCGACGCCGGCGTCGAGCTCGTCGAGGTCGACTTCGCGGCCGCCCACGAGCTCGACGCGCGCTGCGGGTTCCCGATCGTGCTGTACGAGGTGGTCCGGGACCTGCCCCACTACCTGGCGACGCTGCCCGGTCCGGAGCGTGACCTGAGCCTGGACGACGTCGTCGGGCAGGTCGCCTCGCCCGACGTGCGGGCGATCCTGGAGGGAGCGATGGCCGACCCGGTCCCGGACGACGCCTACCGCGACGCCCTCGCCGTGCGCGAGGATCTGCGCGAGGCCTACGCGCAGGCCTTGCGCGGAGCGAACGGGCAGCGGCTCGACGCCCTCGTCTACCCCACGGTGCCGCTGCCGCCCGCGCCGCTCGGGCACGACGCGACCACGCCGCACAACGGCCGGGACGTCCCGACCTTCCTCACCAACGTCCGCAACACCGCGCCCGGCTCCGCGGCGGGCATGCCGGCGATCTCGCTCGCGGCCGGGCGGTCCACGGCGGGCCTGCCGATCGGGATCTCCCTCGAGGCCCTGGCCGGCGAGGACTCGGCGCTCCTCGCCGCGGCGCAGCGGGTCGAGGACACGCTGGGAGTCGGGGAGGCACCGGGGGCCGAGGCAGCACTGCGCGGGGCCGAGCGGGCCCGGCCCGCGGGCTGATGCGCCCACCGGCCCGGCCCGGGCATCATCCCGGGCGCCTCAGTCCCGCAGCCCCCGCATCCTGCGCCGCAGCGCGAGGGCCGCGCGGTCGCGCAGCTCGTCGGCCGCCTTGATCCCGGTCTGGACGAACGGGACGAGGTCCCGGATCAGGTCCAGGACCGCGGTCGTGACGTCCTCCGGCCGCGGTGACCGCGAGAGCCACGTACCCGGTACCACCGCCACACCGTCCACCCCCCTGGATCCGGTCCTCCCCTTGCAGTCAAACCGAGGAGCGGCCGACACGCCAGGGCCTGGCGGCGTCTCGTCCGGTGTCCGGCGTAAGTCGGGTCGGCGCCGTCGCACGACGGACGCACGAAAAGGTCCACCGAGGGCGGATGACCTGCCACACTGGATGTTCGACGAGAGCCGCGGAGGCCGCCCGGTGAACACCACGCGCGCCCACGGCACCGCCCTGCAGCGGCTCGCCGTCGCCCTGCTCGGCGCCGTCACGCCCGAGGCGATCGGGCAGGTCGCGGTCACCGTCTCGGTCCAGCTGCTGGGCGCCGACGCCGGCGTCCTCTACGACCGCACCGACGTCCGCACGCTGACCTCGCTGTTCAGCATGGGCTGGCCCGCCGAGCTCGAGGCGCCGTACCGGCACCTGGAGCTGCACCGGGGACGCCCGCTGTCCGACGCCGTGCTCGACCGCACCCCGGTGTGGCTCGAGGGCGCCGAGCAGTGGCGGGCGCGCTACCCGGAGATGGCACCGATCGGCACCGCGGGCAACCGGGAGGCCTCCGCGTGCCTGCCGCTGCGGGTCGAGGACCGCGACCTCGGCGCGATCGTGTTCAGCTTCGACACCCCGCACGCCTTCCTGCCCGACGAACGGGCCTACCTCGAGGCCGTGGCCGCCCTGTGCGCGCAGGCCCTCGACCGCGCCCGGCTGCTCGTGGTCGAGCAGCGCGCCCGGGCCGACGCCGAGCGGGAGCGCGACCGCATGGAGGTCCTCGCGCACACCGCGGGCCTGATGGAGGAGCCGCTGTCGGTCGAGGAGCGCCTCCAGCGGCTGGCCGACCTGATGGTGCCCGACCTGGCCGACTGGTGCGCCGTGCACCTCGTGCGCGGGAACGAGGTGGAGCAGATCGCCGTCGCGCACGACGACCCCGCCCGGCTCGACTTCGTGCTGCGGCTGCAGGAGCGCTACCCGCCGGACCCGTCCGCGCGGAGCGGCGCGTTCGAGGTGAGCCGCAGCGGCACGCCCGCCTTCCTCCCCGAGATCCCCGACGAGCTCCTCGTCGCCGGGGCCGTCGACGGGGAGCACCTGGAGCTGATCCGGTCGATCGGCATGCGCTCGGCGGTGGTGGTGCCGCTGCTGGTGCGCGGGCACAGCCTCGGGGCGCTGACCCTCGTGCACGCCGAGTCCGGGCGGCGGTTCGACGAGCTCGATCTCGCCTTCGTCCAGCGCGTCGCGGCCACCGCGGCCGTCGCGCTCGACAACGCGCGGCTCTACCAGCAGCAACGGCGGATCGCGCACACCCTGCAGGCGGCGCTGCTGCCGACGGTCCTGCCCGAGGCGCCGGGGCTGCGGCTGGCCGCCCGCTACCGGCCGCAGACCGACGAGCGCACGGACGTCCAGGTCGGCGGCGACGTCTACGACATGGTGGCCACCCCGGAGCCGGGCCGGTGGGCCGCGGTGGTGGCCGACGTCTGCGGCAAGGGCCCCGACGCCGCCGCGCTCACCGCCCTGATCCGGCACACCCTGCGGGCCGAGGTCGCGCACGGCCTCGGCCCGGTCGACGCGCTCCGGCGGCTCAACGCCGCGATGCTGCGCGAGGCCCGCGCCGACGGCCGGTTCGCCACCGTCGCGCACGCCCGGATCGCCGTCGAGCCCGCGGGCGGGGCCACGGTGACGCTGGTCGGGGCCGGTCACCCGCCGGCGCTGGTGCGCCGCGCGGACGCCGTCGAGCTCGTCCCGCTGTCCGGGACGCTGCTCGGCGTCTTCCCCGATCCGGTGCTGCGCGAGACCACGCTCCGGCTGGATCCGGGGGACATACTGGTGCTGTACACCGACGGTGTGACGGAGGCCCGAGGAGTGGACGGCTTCTACGGCGTGGAACGCCTGACCGCGGTCGCCGGCGCGCCCGGCCCGTGGGACGCCGCCGCGCTCGCCGACGCGCTGCTCACGGACGTCGTGACCTTCCAGCAGGGCGTGCTGCGGGACGACGTGGCACTGCTCGTCGTCGAGGTGGCCCCGTGAACCCCGTCCCGGCCGAGCGGGAGCCGGAGGTCCCCGCCGTCGCCGAGGTGGTCCTCCACGGCGAGCTCGACATCGCCACCCTCGACCACGCGATGCACCGGGTCGAGGAGGCCGAGCGGGACCGACCCCGGCTGCTGGTCGTGGACCTCTCGCAGCTCGAGTTCGTCGACTCGTCGGGGGTGCGGCTGGTGCTGCTCGCCCAGGAGCGCGCCCGCGCCGAGGGGCGGCGGGTCGCGGTGCGGCTGGGCACCGGTTCCGCGCTGCGCGTGTTCCAGGCCCTCGGCCTGGTGGAGAAGCTCGACGTGCTCCCGCCGCCTCCCGTCGGCGAGACCGCGCCCGGCGCACGGACCTGACCGCCACGGCCCGGCGCAGGGCGCCGGACCACCACCCCGGGGAGCACCGATGACGTCGCCACCGGCGGGCAACACGAGGTCGCTGGAGGCGGACATCGTCCGGGACCTCCGGACGACGACCTCCTACCGCTCCTACCTGTGCCTCGACCGGCTGCTCGACGCGCAGCACCCGTTGAGCGACCCGCCGCACCACGACGAGATGTTGTTCATCATCCAGCACCAGACCTCGGAGCTGTGGCTCAAGCTCGTCCTGCACGAGCTGCGCGCCGCGATGCGCAACATCGCGGCGGACGACCTGGCCCTCGCCCTCAAGCAGCTCGCCCGGATCAAGCACGTGCAGCGCACGCTCACCGACCAGTGGTCCGTGCTGGCCACCCTGACCCCCGCCGAGTACGCCGAGTTCCGGCCGGTGCTCGGCCCGTCGTCGGGCTTCCAGTCCCACCAGTACCGCGCGGTGGAGTTCGCGCTCGGCAACAAGCACGCCGAGATCATCGAGGTGTTCGCGCACGACCCGGACGCCCGCGCGCTGCTGCAGGAGCTGCTCGAGGCGCCCAGCCTCTACGACGAGTTCCTCCGCTACCTCGCCCGGCGGGGGCACGCGGTCCCCGTGCACCTGCTCGAGCGCGACGTCCGCCGCGCGCACACCTTCGACGAAGGCCTGGTCGAGGTGTTCCGCCTGGTCTACGAGGCGCCCCACGACCACTGGGCCGAGTACGAGACGTGCGAGGAGCTGATCGACATCGAGGAGAACTTCCAGCTCTGGCGGTTCCGCCACCTCAAGACCGTCGAGCGGACGATCGGGTTCAAGCGGGGCACGGGCGGGTCGAGCGGGGTCGCGTTCCTGCGGGAGGCCCTGTCGCTGACCTTCTTCCCGGAGCTCTACGCCGTCCGCACCGAGATCGGCCGGTGACGCGCGTGGCCCCGGTGACGGACGTCCACACCCACTACGTCCCGCGGGGCTGGCCCGCCCTGCCCGGCACCGGCCCGCGGCCGTCGCTGCGGGTCGACGGCCCCGCCACCGCCACGATCCTGCTCGGCGAGCGCCCGTTCCGCGCGATCACGGACTCGGCCTGGAACGCCGACGTGCGGCTGGCCGACATGGACGCCCACGGCGTGGACCGGCAGGTCCTCTCCCCCACGCCGGTGTTCTTCTCCTACGACCAGGAGGCCGGCGCGGCCGCCGGCACCGCCGCGGTGTTCAACGACCTCGCGCTGGAGATCGCCGCCGACGCACCGGGCCGGCTGCTGCCTTTCTGCCAGGTCCCGCTGCAGGACACGGACGCGGCGTGCCGCGAGCTGGACCGGGCCGTGGCGGCCGGGCACGTGGGCGTCGAGATCGGCAACCACGTCGGCGACCGCGACCTCGACGACGCCGGCGTCGTGACGTTCCTGCAGCACGCCGCCGCCCTCGACGTCCCGGTGTTCGTGCACCCCTGGGACATGCCGGAGTCGCCGCGGACCGCCCGGTGGATGGCGCAGTGGCTGGTCGGGATGCCCGCCGAGACCCACCTGTCGCTGCTGGCGCTGGTGCTGGGCGGGGTGTTCGACCGGATCGGCCCGGAGCTGCGGATCTGCTTCGCCCACGGCGGCGGCTCGTTCCCCTTCTGGATCGGCCGGATGGACAACGCCTGGCGGGAGCGGCACGACGTCGTCGGCACCTCGGCGCTGCCGCCCTCGGGCTACCTCGACCGGTTCCTCGTCGACTCGGTGGTGTTCGACGAGCGGGCGCTGCGGTTGCTGGTCGACACCGTCGGCGCCGAACGGGTCCTGCTCGGCACCGACTACCCGTACCCGCTCGGCGAGCAGGAGCCCGGATCGCTGATCCGGGGCGCCTCCTTCCTCACCGCGGACCAGCAGGACCTCCTGCTGGGCGGCAACGCCGAGGAGTTCCTCGGCCTGCCGGCGCGCGAGGGGACAAGATGAGCACCGTCGTGCGCCCGGTGGACGAGGCGCACGCGCTCCACCTCGACGCCGTCGACCCGCTGCCCCCGCGGCGGGCCGACTTCCACGTGCCGCCGGCCACCGGCGGCGCCTTCACCGAGACCGCCTACCTGGCCGGCAACTCGCTCGGGCTCCAGCCGCGCGCCACGCGGGCCGCGGTCGAGCAGGAGCTGGCCGACTGGGCGCGGCTCGGGGTCGAGGGCCACCTCGAGGCCGGGCGGCCGTGGAAGCCGTACCACGAGTTCCTGCGCGACCCCGCCGCCCGGCTCGTCGGCGCCCTGCCCGCCGAGACCGTCGTGATGAACTCGCTGACCGTCGACCTGCACCTGATGATGATCAGCTTCTACCGCCCGACCCCGGAGCGGTACGCGATCGTCGTCGAGGACAGCACGTTCCCCTCGGACTCCTACGCCGTGCAGAGCCAGGCCCGGCTGCACGGGCTCGACCCCGCCGAGGCGGTGGTCCGACTCCGCCCGCGGCCGGGCGAGGACTGCCTGCGCACCGAGGACGTGCTGGCGTTCCTGCGCCGCGAGGGCCACCGGGTCGCGCTGGTGCTGCTCGGCGGCGTCAACTACCTGACCGGCGAGCTGATGGACATCCCCGCGATCACCGCGGCCGGCCGGGCGGCGGGCGCCGCCGTGGGCTGGGACCTGGCGCACGCGGTCGGCAACGTCCCGCTGCGGCTGCACGAGTGGGGCGTCGACTGGGCCGCGTGGTGCCACTACAAGTACGTCAACGCCGGGCCGGGCGCGGTCGCCGGCTGCTTCGTGCACGAGCGGCACCTCGCCGACCGCAGCCTGCCGAAGTTGCAGGGGTGGTGGAGCACCGATCCCGCGACCCGCTTCGCCATGGGCCCCGACGTCGATCCCGTCGACACGGCGGACTCGTGGCAGCTGTCCAACCCGCCGATCCTCGCGATGGCACCGGTCCTGGTCTCGCTGCGCATGTTCGACGAGGTCGGGATCGCGGCCCTGCGGGAGCGCAGCGTCCGGCTCACCGGCTACCTCGCCGACCTGCTGGCCACCGTCTGCGCGGACCTGCCCGCGCGGGTGATCACGCCCGCCGACCCGGAGCGCCGCGGGTGTCAGCTGTCGGTGCGCATCGCGGGGACCACGGCCGCAGAGGTCTGCGCGTGGCTGCGCCACGAGCACGGGGTGATCGCCGACGCCCGCCCGCCCGACGTCGTCCGGTTCGCGCCGGTCCCGCTCTACTGCACCCACCACGACGCCTGGCGGGCCGCGACCGCGCTGGCCACCGTCCTGTCGTCCGGCCCCCTGTCGTCCGGAGCCCTGCCGTCCGGAACCCTGTCGACCGGCCCCGGGGAGCGGCCCGATGCCTGATCCGACCTGGGCGGGCGCGCCCGTCGAACGGGTCGCCGTGGTGGGGGCCGGGCTGGCCGGCTGCCTGCTCGCGGCCCTGCTCGGCCGGCGCGGCATCGCCGTCGACCTCTACGAGCGGCGCGGGGACCCGCGCACCGCCGGGGCCGAGCGCGGCCGCTCGATCAACCTCGCGATCTCCGCCCGCGGGCTCGACGCGCTCGACCGGGTCGGGCTCGCGGACCAGGCGCTGGCCGAGGCCCTCCCGATGCGGGGCCGGACCCTGCACCCGGTCCGCGGGGCGCTGGGCTTCCAGTCCTACTCCGCGGACGGCACCCGGGCGATCAACTCGATCGGGCGGGCCCGGCTCAACCACGCGCTGCTGGACTGCGCCGAGAAGACCGCCGACGTGACCCTCCACTTCGGGCACCGGCTCACCGCCGTCGACCCGGACACCGGCACGCTGACCTTCGCCGAGGGGGGCACGCGGCGGGCCGACGTCGTGATCGGGGCCGACGGCGCCTGGTCGGCCGTCCGCCGGTCGCTGCAGTTCAGCGAGGGGTTCGACTTCCGGCAGGACTTCCTCCCGCACGGGTACAAGGAGCTGGAGATCCCGCCCACCCCGGGCGGGGACTTCGCGCTCGACCCCGGCTCCTTGCACATCTGGCCGCGCGGGTCGTCGATGATGATCGCGCTGCCGAACACCGACCGCTCCTTCACCTGCACGCTGTTCTGGCCGAATGCGGGGCCGGGCGGGTTCGCCGCGCTCGACACCCCAGAGGCGGTCACCTCGTACTTCGCCGCGCATTACCCGGACGCCGTGCCGCTGATGCCGCGGCTGGTCGAGGACTTCCTGCGCAACCCGGTCGGCTCGCTGGTCACGATCCGCTGCGCCCCGTGGGTCCGGGGCCGGGTCGCGCTGCTCGGCGACGCGGCACACGCCATCGTCCCGTTCTTCGGGCAGGGCGCGAACTGCGCGTTCGAGGACTGCGTGGAGCTCGACCGCTGCCTCGACACGGCCGACGGGGACCTGGCCCGCGCGCTGCCGCGGTACCAGGAGCGGCGCAAGGCCAACGCCGAGGCGATCGCGGACATGGCCCTGGAGAACTTCGTCGAGATGAGCGACCGGGTGAACTCGCCGGTGTTCCGCTGGGCCACGCGGGCCCGGCACGCGCTGGAGCGGGTCGTGCCCGGGTACGTGTCCCGCTACGAGCTCGTCTCCTTCACGACGCTGCCCTACTCCGAGATCGACGGCCGCATCCGCCGGCAGGACCGGATCGCCGGCGCGGTCGCTCTGGGCGCAGCCGCCGGCGCGGCGGCCACCGCGGCCACGCTGAGGAGGGTGCGGTCATGAGCGACGACGCCTACCTGGTCCCGGGCCGGGCCCGCCCCCGCGGCCGGTTCCCGCACGCCCGGCGCGCCGGCGACCTCATCTACGTCTCCGGGACGAGCAGCCGTCTCCCGGACGGCACGTTCGCGGGCGCCGCGGCCGACGAGCTCGGCACCACGACGCTGGACATCCGCGTCCAGACCCGCGCCGTGATCGAGAACGTCCGCGAGATCCTCGCGGCCGCCGGCGCCGGGCTGGAGGACCTCGTCTCGGTCACGAGCTACCTGGTGAACATGAACGACTTCGGCGGCTACAACGAGGTCTACGCCGAGTACTTCGACGAGTCCGGCCCGGCGCGCACGACGGTCGCCGTGCACCAGCTCCCCCATCCCCACCTGCTGATCGAGATCTCCGCCGTGGCGTACCGCCCCGAACGGGGGCCCGTCCAGAGAGAGGACACATGACCGAGATCAGCGAGCCCGTCCGGTTCGACCGCTGGATCGACGAGCACCGCCACCTGCTGCGGCCGCCGGTGGGCAACAAGCAGCTGCACGAGGGGGCCGAGGACCTGATCGTGATGGTCGTCGGCGGGCCCAACCAGCGCCAGGACTACCACGTCGACCCCTACGAGGAGTGGTTCTTCCAGATCAAGGGCGACATCCACGTCCACCTGGTCACGGACGAGGGCCCGCGCACGGTGCACATCCGGGAGGGCGAGTCGTGGCTGCTCCCGGCCGGGGTCCCGCATTCGCCGCAGCGGCCGCAGGAGGGCTCGATCGGACTCGTCGTCGAGCAGGTCCGCAAGGCCGGGACGCTCGAGAAGTTCCAGTGGTACGCCCACACCGCCGGCTCGGCGACCCTCGTGCACGAGGTCGAGCTGCAGGTCGACGACATCCGCGCGGACCTGCCGCCGGTGTTCGCCGAGTTCTACGAGAAGACGCTGCCCACGCTGACCGGCGCCGACGGCGCGCCCCTGTCCCGGGAGGCGCTCTCCCCGGTCCTGTGACCGGAACCGGACCTCCGGGCAGGTTCGACCGACGCCGGGCGGGGAAGACCCGGAGGGCAGTACGGCCGGAGGGTTTCGGCCTAGTTGTCGAGACGGCAGCAACCGGAGCAGGCCCCATGCTGGAACAGAGCAGTGCGACGACCCGACCGGCGATCCCGGACCTCCCCTCCGGACCCCGCTTCACGGTGACGGCCAACACAGGGCAGTGGCGGCTCGCAGCGGAGCCCGGTGCGGATACACCGTCGTCGGACCAGGTCCGCGCACTCCTCCGGGAGTGGCTGCGGGCCCTCGACTGGCCGCGGACGCAGACCGCGCTCGTCCTCAAGGCCGTGGCGAGGGCCGTCGACGCGCTGGACCAGGGCCGGGACGCCCTCGTCCCCGGGTCCGCCCCCGACGGGCTGCGGATCGGGACGACCGAGATCTCCACGCGCCGGACGCGGCGGCTGCGGATCGTCGTCGCCGGCGGCGGCGCGGTGCCGGCCGGACTTGACCCGTCGCCGCTGCACGAGCTGGTGGACGAGGTCGTGGCCGGGCCGGACGGGACGCTCACCATGCTCAGCCGCGTGGTCCCGCGGTGGTGACCCGCCGGCCCTGAGGCGTCGGGGCTGATCCGCCGCCGTCGCCGGGTGTCGGGCGCCACCCGCGGGCGGAGGCACCGCCGAGGTAATCCCCGCATGATCACGTGCGAGCAGGGCGGTGTGATCCCGTGGCTGGCCGACACCTCGATCGCGCTGCTGACCGCGGCGATCTTCCTCGCGCTGTACCTGGCGGCGGGCCTCATCCTCCTGGTGCTGTACCTGCTGCGCCGGGCCGGACGCGCCGACGCGGTGGGCCCGCTGAGCCCGGGGTTGCTCTCCCCGCTCGGGCTCATCTTCGGGCTCCTGGTCGGGTTCCTCGTGGCCGACGTGTGGTCCGACCGCGACAAGGCCGCGGCCGCCGTGAGCCAGGAGGCCAGCGCCCTGCGCGACGTCGACCTGCTGACCGGCGCGTTCCCCGCCGAGCAGCCGCGGATCCGGCAGCTGTTGCGCGAGCAGATCGACGGCTACGCCGCCACCGAGTGGCCGGAGATGAGCGGTGGGCGGGCCACACTGAACCTCGCCCCCGCGCTGCTCGTCGAGGTGCAGGGCATCGTGCTGGGCCTGCCCGTGCAGACGGAGGGCCAGCGCGTGGCCCTGGACCGCCCGGCTACTTCGCGATCGACCCCGATCTCCTGATCCAGGTGCGCCCGTAGGGCGGACCGCTCCTCCACTTCGCGGGACCCGGCGTTGGCGTCGTTCCGGAGCGGGCACCGGCAGGGTCGCCGACAGCGCCGACAGCGCCGACAGCGCCGCCTGAGCCACGCCGGGGGACGAACACCCCCGGGCACCGGGACCTTGGTCGCTGGTCGGCGGACCGCTCCCGCCGGAGGCTCCCGCGGAGGACCGACACCTCGGCGAACCGGGAGGAGCACCGATGACCGCCCCCATGACCGCACCCCAGCCCCTTCCCGGTCCCACGGCCGAACGCAACGGCGTCACGGTCGCCGTCGACGGCACCGACGCGGGCCTGCGGGCGGTCCGCTGGGCGGCCGTCGAGGCCGCCGTCCGCCGTGCGGGGCTCACGCTCCTGCACGCCGCGCCCTACGCCGCGGGGTCGACGGGGTCCCTGCACGCCCACGCGTGGCGGATCCTCGCCCGCGCCTACACCGTCGCCCACCGGCACGCTCCGCACGTGCAGGCCCGGACGGTCCTGGTGGGGGACGAACCGCTCGCCGCCCTCGTCGCGACGTCGCGGGACACCGGCCGACTCGGCGGGCTCCTCGTCGTGGGGCTCACCGGGACCGGGCACCCGACGGACGCGCTCGTCGGGTCGCTCGCCCTGGACCTCGCCTCGCGGGCGGGCGGCCCCGTGGTGGTCGTGCCCCGGACGGGAACGCCGCGCGGCCCGGTCGTCGCGGCCGTGGGCGATCCCGCTGCCGACGTCGTCGTGCTCCGGCAGGCGCAGCGGGCCGCGGCCCGGCACGGCGTCGGGCTCGAGGTGCTGCACGCGGCCCGCAACCCCGGCGACGCCGCGGAGGCGCGCGACGCCCTCGACCGCCTCCTGCGCACCCTCGAGGCCTCCCGACCCGGTGTGACGACGACCCTGCAGGTGGTGCGCGAGCCGAAGTACGAGGCCGTGGTCGAGAGGTCGGACCGGGCGAGCCTGCTCGTCGTCGGGGCCGGGCGGGGGCGACGGCACCTGCTCGGGTCCACCACCCGCACCGCGATCAGGCTCGCGGGCTGCCCGGTGCTCGTCGCCGTGCCCGAGCCGGAGGACCCGTCGGGAGATCGGGACTCCTAGGGACGGAGGGCCGCCGGGGGCTCTCCGTTCGACCCTGGTGACCAGGGCCGACCCCGACGATCGTGGAGGCGTCCGGCACCTCGACGCCCCCCAGGAGCGACCATGTCCACCGCCTCCACCGCGATCGTCGTCGACGACAGCGGCGTCCGCATCGGGACCGTGGACGGGAACGGGCAGGTGCGCGACTTCGCCCGCGTCCGCATCGGATCCACCCGGGCCGACGGCGTCGCCGTCGACTTCGCCGGGCGCCGGCTCGGCCGCGTCGTCTCCTGACCGGGCCCGCCATGTCCACGGACGTCACCGCCGGCCTGCTGGAGCGGGCCGTCCAGCTCGCGCTCCGGGCCCCCTCGGTGCACAACACCCAGCCCTGGCGCTGGCGGCTGCGCGCACGTGAGGTCGAACTGCACGCCGATCCGGCGCGGCACCTGCCGGGCACGGACCCGGACCGCCGGGACCTCGTGATCAGCTGCGGCGCGGCCCTCCACCATCTGCGGGTGGCCGCCGCGGGGTTCGGCGGCGCCGTCGAGATCGACCGGTTCCCCGATCCCGACCACCTCTGGCACCTGGCCACGGTCCGACTCGTCGACGGGCAACCGGACCGGGCCTCGGCGGCCCTGTTCGGCCAGCTCGCGCGGCGGCACACCGACCGGCGCCGGTACTCCCCGGAGCCCGTGCCCGCAGCGCACGTGGCGGCGCTCGTCGAACGCGCCGGTGAGCTGGGCGTCATGGCGGTGCCGGTGACCGATTCCGCCGTCCTCACCCGGATGACCGACGTCCTGGGCCGGGCCGTCCGTGAGCAGATCCACGAGCCGGGCTACCTCGCCGAGCTGCTGATGTGGACCCGCCGCTACGCCGACGCCGCCGACGGCGTGCCGCCCACCGCGGTGCCCGTCCGGACCGGGCAGTGGGACGAGCCGGAGCTGCAGCGCTTCCCGTCCGGCACCCTGTCCCCCGGCCGGGGTCTCGGCCCCGACGGCGGCCTGCTGATGGTGCTGGCGACGCCGGAGGACGAGATCGCGGCGCGGCTGGCGGCCGGCGAGGCGACCAGCGCCGTGCTGCTCACCGCCACCCGCGGCGGCCTCGCCACGGACCCGCTCAGCCAGGCCGTCGAGATGCCGACGGCGCGGGAAGGCCTGCGCTCCGCGCTGAGGCTCGCGGAGCACCCGCAGCTCGTGATCCGGCTGGGCTTCCCCGCGCCGGGGGCGCCGCCGCTGGAGCCCACACCGCGCCGCCCGCTGCGGTCAGTCCTGCTGCACCCGTGAGCTGCGGGGCTGTGATCAGGAGCCGCTGGGCTCGCGGTGCTCGAGGGCCGCGCGGATGCGCTCGTGCTCGGCGACGTCGATCTCCCCCGCCGCCAGCCGCTCGTCGAGGATGCGGCGGGTCCGGTCGGGATCCCCCCTCCCCCACATCATCGGACCGCTCCGGCCGGCGGGAGCGACGACTCGGCCGCCTCGTCGCCCGGGACGACGGGTTCCGTCCCGCCCTGGTCGAGGCGGAAGGGCGGGTAGGCGTCCGTCAGCAGGGCCGCGTAGGCCGCGACGCGCAGCACCCAGCGATCGAAGCCGACCACGAGGTCGAACAGCCCGCGCGGGTAGCGCCCCGTGACCAGCAGCGCCAGGACGGCGACGAGGACGAGGACGGTCAGCAGGCCGCCGTCGAACTGCGTCGGGGCGGTGGTGCCGACCCGCCACACGACCGTACCGCCGCCCCCGACCAGGAAGAACAGCACGAGGTAGTGCGGGAGCGCCAGCAGCCACCACTTCACCAGCACGAGCCCGCGGGACAGCCGCTCGGGCGGGTCGATCTCCAGCCGGGCCGGGTAGTCGGGGCGGTCGGCGAGCGTGAACGGCGGGTAGCGGTCGGTGCCGTTGGCGCCGTAGCCGTAGTACGCGACCCGCCACCCCCAGCGCAGCACCCCGACGGAGAAGTCGAAGAGCGCCCGCGGATACCGGCCGGACACGAGGATCGCGACGAACGCGATCACGGTGACCACCCAGCACGCGAACACCAGCACGGCCAGCACGATCACGTGCGGCACGAGCAGCAGCCACTTGACCAGCCAGAGCCAGCGCGACGGCTCGCCCTCGAGCTGCCCTGTGACCCGGACCGGGTACGCGGTGTCCGTCATGCCGGCCAGCGTCGGCGCGGTGCGGGCGCCCCGGCAGGGACCGCGGACCCGGCTCGCGAGGCCGGAGGACCCGGCCCCTCGGGGTGGGGCCACCACCACCCGGCGCCGAAGGCTGGCCGCACAAGATCGACGAGCTGGCGCCCTGGGTCCCCGGTCCTGCTTCGGACAGTCTGATCACGAACCCGAGACACCCTCCGGACCAGGGAGAACCCACCATGACCAGCACCCTCGCCGCCCCCGCGACCACCGCCCGCACCACCGGCTGGGGATGGGCCGGCATCGTGGCCGCGCTGACGGCGGGCGGCGCCACGGCGTTCCTCGCGCAGGGTCCCGGCACCTTCACCGACCAGGAGGTCAAACCCGGGGCCTTCATCGTCGAGAACATGAACCCGGAGCTGCTGATCCGGCTCGGCGCCGGGCTCGGCCTCGTCGCCGTGATCGCGACGACGCTGTTCACCCTCGGCCTCTGCCGGCGCGCCGCCGCGACGGCGTCGGCGCGCCCGGGCTGGGTGGAGGCGCTGCGCTGGTCGTCGATCGCCCTGCTGGCGACCACGACGGTCGGGGTGCTCATGCGCTACGTGGCCGCGGGCGGCGCCCCGGGCGCCATGGACCAGTCGATGTACACGACCGAGGCGAGCGCCACCGCCGCGGTCCTCGCCGACCAGATCTCCACCGGCACCTACCTGCCCGCGCTGGGTGTGATGGCCGCGGCCGGCGTGCTGTCGCTGCGCGGCGCGCTGCTGCCCAAGGCGGTCGGGATCGTCGGCCTGGTCCTGGCCGGGGCCTCGCTCGTCGCCACCCTGGCGATCGGCCTGCCCTACAGCAGCTCCCTGGTCTTCCCGCTCTTCGCGCTGGTCGCCGGGATCGCCGCCGTCGCCCGGCGGGCCTGAGTACCGTCCGTCGGCGGCTGGCCGGCTCAGACCGCGTCGCGGGCCTCGGCGAGGGGGATGACCCGCGCCGTCGCGGTGGCCGTGGCCACGGTCGCGCCGTCCGGGTCGTGCAGGGAGCCCTCCAGGTGGGCGAGGTCCCCGCGCCGGTGTGCGACCCGGCCGCGGCCGGTCAGCCGGCCCGGCCGGACCGGGCGCAGGAAGTGCACGCCGAGCTCGAGGGTCGACTGGAACTCGTCGGGCTCCAGGGTGGCGAGCAGGGCAGGCCCGACGACGTCGTAGAGCATCGCCGCCACGAACGCGCCGAGGACGTTGCCGGCCGGGTTGGTCCAGTCCTCGACCGCCTCGAACGACAGCTCGATCGTCCCCGCCTCGGGATCGACCGCCACCACCTCGAGCCCGAGCGTCTGCGCGGCCCGGGGCTTCGGCGCCCGCCCCTCCACGCCGTCCCAGAACGGTCCGGTCCGCTCGGCCATCCGCCTCTCCCCTCGCTCCCCGCCAGTCTCGGGGGCGCGTCCAGTGAGACAGGGGATCCGGACCCGAGTCGGGAAGGCCGGGACGCGCAAGGCGTCCCGGCCCTCTATCCGGCTACTGGGCCGCCGCGGCCTGCGACTCGGTCAGTCCGCCGCCGGTCCACTCCCACATGGTCCAGTGGTAGCTCCCGTCCTCCTCGACCTCGTACTCGATCACGTCCGCGACCTCGCCGAGCCGTCCGAGCTTCTCCGACCTCGTCTGCGCGGTACCGAAGACGCCGAAGCTCGCCTTGTAGCCCGGGCCCGTCGGCCGGCCCACGCCACCGCCGACCCAGTCGACGAGATCACCGGCCGGCGACATCATCAGGACGTGGCCCTCGCCGTAGAGGACCCCGCCGCGCCGGATCGTCTGGCGGTAGGTCCCGGTGTCCGTGATCTCCTGGCCCAGCAGGTTCCCACGGCCCTGGAAGGACACCTCGAGCCAGACCTGCTCCCCCTCCGAGGGGAGGATGCGGACGCTCGTGATCTTGCCGGCGGACTCGCCCAGTCGATCACCCAGCATGGTGCGCCTCCTCGTGGTGCGTCCGTGGCCCCGGTCGGCCGGCCGGGGCGCACCGGACAGGGTGGGCTCGTCCCGCGCCCCACCCAATACGGAGAGGTACGTACAGGCCCCGGTGCCGGCGTGGCGCCTCGACGGCGGGGGCAGGAGTCGGGACGACCTGGATCGTCCCGCAGAGAACGACGACGAGCGGCGCCCCTCCGAGGCCCTGCTCGAGAGGTCACCCCGCAGACCCTGCGCCAGCTGGCCTGCGACGCCGCGATCGTCCCGGTGGTGCTCGCCGGCACCGGGGTCCCACCCGACGTCGGCCGGATCTCCCGCACCGTCCCCGACGGGCTCCGCCGCGCCGTCACCGTCCGCGACGGCGGCTGCGCCTTCCCCGGCTGCGACCGCCCACCGTCCTGGTGCGAGATCCACCACGTGCACGAATGGCAGCACGTCGGCCCGACCAGCCTGGGCAACCTGGTGATGCTCTGCACCGTCCACCACCGGCTCGTCCACCACTCCCACTGGGAAGTCCGGATGACCGACGCCCTCCCCGGGTTCCTCCCACCGAGCTGGATCGACCACACCCCGCCGCCGACCACCACCGGTACTCACGCCCGTGGGATGAACGGCTGTCGTCGGGGCAGGGCGCGAACTCCGGTGGCCGAGATGCCGCCGAGTCCCTTCTGCCCGCACTCGGTCGCGCAGCTACGCACCCGCTCATTCAGCTCGACTCTGAGCGTTCGCACTGGTCGAACAGCACGCTCCCGACCCCCTCAGGTGCCGGGCGAAGAAGCGGGTCCCCTCGTCCCCCTCGAACCGGGGGACGCCGGTGTGCCCGCCCATATTGGCGTGCAGCGTCTTCTCCTCGGCGCCGAAGGCGTCGAACAGGTCCAGGGCCATCTGCCGGTCGTTTCCTTCGTCGTCCCACTGCAGCAGGACCTGCAACGGAACGGTGACCTGCCGGGCCTCCTCGAACATCCTGCGGGGCACGTAACTCCCGGCGAACAGAAGCGCGGCCGAGATGCGCGGCTCGACCACCGCCAGCCGGATGCCGATGGCGATCACCCCTCCCGAGTACCCGACCGGGCCACCGATCTCGGGCAGCGGAAGGAGGGCGTCCAGGGCCGCCCGCCATTCCGGGACCGCCTTCTCGACCAGCGGGAGGACGAGCCGGTCGACGACATCGTCGCCGACCGGCTCGCCGGCCGCCAGCGCCCGGCGCAGATCGGCGCGGGCCTCCTCGGCGGCGGTGGAGCGGGGCCGGTCACCGCTGCCGGGGAGCTCGATGGTGGCCGCGGCGAAGCCCTCCGCCGCGGACTGTCGGGCCCGGGCGACCAGTCGGGGGTACATCCTGTGCAGTCCACCAGGGTGGCCGAGCAGGATCAGCGGGGCCGGTGCGGATGCGGATCCGGGCGTCCACAGGATGCTGGGGATCCCACCGAGTGTGAACTCGCGTTCGAGAACGCCGTCGTCGAGGCGCTGTTCGGAAGTGAATCGCATGGTCGTGCCTTTCGGGAGTGCGCGTGAACGGCGCTCCCGGACGACCTACCGCCCGACCGTGACCCCGGAGGGGAGCACCCACGTCGATACTGCGTTCACGGGTACCACCTCCTCGTTCTCTCGCACGGCCTCCGGGAGGCTAGCAGTGCTCGGCGCGGTCGCCACACGGATTTCGGCGGAGGCTTCCCGACGGATGCCACGGGCTGTAGAGGAGGCACCCTTCCTCTACCCGGTGCGCAGCACCTGTTCACCGATCCCGGGCTGCCGCCCCAGGACGCCGAGCCCGCGTGCTCGCCTTCCCGGACGACAACTGATCATCACAGCCTCACCGTCCGCAGGACCCGGGTGACCATGGGGAGCTCGAACCCGTCCCCGGACACCTCGGGCCGCGACGCGAGGTAGCGGCGCATCCGGTCGAAGGCGGCGTTCCGGTCCGTCGGTGTGCTGACGAGCGCCCACGAGTGCGTCCCCAGGGTGGCGACCAGGCCGTCGACGGTCGTCGCGAGCCGGTACTCGAACGCTGCCGTGCGCACCGGGCCGAAGTCCGGGCCGGCGTCGAGGTCCGGCCGGTCGCCACCTCGGGGCACCCCGTGCTCGGGCCGCTCGTCGGCGAGGGCCTCGTGGTAGCCGCGGACCCACTCGACGCGGCCGTCGTCGGCGTTCCACAGCCCGGCGAGCACCCCGCCCGGCCGCAGCACGCGGGCGATCTCGCGGAACGCGTGATCGGGGTCGAACCAGTGGATGGCCTGCCCGACCAGGACGGCGTCGACCGACGAATCCGGGAGCGGGATCCGCTCGGCGGTCCCCTCGCGGGCCTCGACAGCGGGCAGGGCCGCGCGAAGCAGGGCGAGCATCGCGGGATCTGGCTCCACCGCGACCACCTCGCGGACCCGGCCGACGAGGCTCGCGGTGAGCTTCCCCGTCCCCGCGGCAAGGTCGAGCACCCGTCCCCGGACGGTGTCGAGGGCCCAGTCCACCGCCTGGTCCGGGTAGCCGGGCCGGTGTGCGGCGTAGGCCTCCGCGCCGGCTCCGAAGGACCGCGCCCGGACGGGATCGGGGAGCTGCGACACCCGCCGACCGTAACCGCCGCGGCGCCTGTGTCCCACCCGGTAGGCGGCCGGGTCAACCATCTGCGGCACGTCCCGGGCCGGGACGTGGTGCTCCACCGCGACGCCGCGGTCGCGGGCGAGCTCGTCGGCCAGGTCCTCGTTGCCGACGTGGTCGGGGTGGCCGTGGGTGGTGAGCACGACCAGCCGCTCCCACGGCCCGACCCGGTCGACCGCCGCGGTCAGGGCCCGCCGGAACGGGACCGTCTGTCGACCAGGAACAGGGTGTCGCCGACGCGGTGCAGCAGGGCGGTGGCGACGTCCAGCCGGTCGTGGGCGATGTCCAGCTCCTGACCCGGCACCAGGACGGTGCGGTCGTCGATCCCCACGATCTCGCCGAGCCTGCTCATGTCGGTCGTCCCTCCTCCGGCGGTGATCCCGCCGCACGGCACGCCGGCCGCGGTGCGATCACCGTCGCGCCGGCGCCGTCGACCCGGCTCCGACGACGATCGCAGGCCGGCCGTCACCGTCGGCACGCGCGAGGCCAGGGGCGGCGGTCGAAGAGCCGGGTCCGCAGCTCGGCCTGGCGCTTGTCGATCCCCTCGACGTAGTGGTCGAGCTGCTCGGCGCGACCGGTGAGCGGTTGGTCCTGGACAACCTGGAACGGCCCGAATTCGGACAGCTCGGCGAGGGTCGTCTCGACGGTCCGGCGACGCTGGGCGATCCAGTCGAAGAGTCGCCGGTTCAGCGAGGACGCGAATTCGACGACACCGTCCCCCGGGGATTCCTGCGCGAGTGCGCGACGGATTTCCGTGCGGAGGACATTTTCCGCGTCCTTCTCCAGCGCGCCGTCGAGCATCGGCCCGGCGGGCGCGGCGAGAACCGACCCCAGGGGCAGTATGCCGCGGCCGACTTCCAGTTCCAGCTGGAGGACGTACAACGGGTACGGACCGTGGTCCCGACGGATCGCGAAGGCCGGAAGCTCGAGGACCACCCGCACGCGCGCGACGGCGTGGCCGAGAACCTCGTCGGTGACGTCGACGCGAAGGTCGAAGACCGGTTCCTCGCGGGGGTGCGGGAGGGTCGCCGCCCCGACGTCATCGGCCCTCTGACCAGCATCTATCGGTCCGATCTGCGGCGGAGCGGCGGGCTCTGCCGTCCCGGGGGCCTGCGGCAGCCCGTACAGCAGCAGGAGCGCACTCGCCGGGCAGGTGACCCGCAGCCCGGTGACCTTTCGAGGGCGGTCCGCGGCGTTCCGCAGGGTCAGGGTGAGGTGCAGCCGGAATTCACGATGCTCGGCGGGGCCACGGGGATCGGGTTCCGGCGGTAAGGGTCTACCGGATTTCTCTTCCCAACGCATATCGAGACCGGCGACCTCGACCGTCGCGACGCGCCGCCGGCGACGGAGCGGAAAGACGGAATTCAGCAGACCGCCGACGGACCTGACGACGGCCGCATTCACGCCGCGAGATTAGCACCGGGGTCCGGACGGCCGCCCGGCGCCTCATTTCCGTACCTCATTCTGATGACGGCAGGGAAGAACCGCGACGTACGGTCCACGAACCGGCCGGGTTCTCCAGCCCGCGCCCGACGACGAGCGCGAGCGCCGCGACGAGGACGACGGCGACCGACGGGGCCAGTGCGACGTGCGGGGCGGCGAAGAGGAACTCCCGCCCCTCGGCGACCATCGCGCCCCATTCCGGCGTCGGCGGCCGGATGCCCAGGCCGAGGAACGACAGGCCCGAGACGGTGAGCAACGTCCCGGCGAAGCGCACGCAGGCGTGGGCGACGAGCGGGCCCGCGACGTTGCGCAGCACGTGCCCGCCGAGCACCCTGGCGCGCCCGGCCCCGAGCGCGGCCGCGCCCTCGACGTAGCCCTGCCCGACCTCCCGCACGGTCAGCTGGTAGGCCTGCCGCGCGAACGGGGTCCACCCGACGACGACCACCGCGACCAGCAACGACCCCGGGCCGGGTCCGAGGACGACCGCGGCGAGCAGCCCGAAGAGCACGGTCGGGAGCGCCGCGAGCAGGTCGGTCAGGCGCAGCACGGCACGTCCCCCACGTCCGCCCGCGTAGCCGCACGTCAGCCCGACCGCGACCCCGACGGCCCCGGTGACCAGGACGACACCGGTCGTGAGACCGAGCGTGAGCCGGCCCCCGACGAGCAGCCGTGCGGCGACGTCGCGGCCCAGCTGGTCGGTGCCCAGCAGGTGGGCGGTCGACGGCGGGCGCAGGATGGCCGCGAAGTCCGTGGCCACCGGGTCGGGCAGCAGCAGGGGCCCGAGGCCGACCAGGAGCACGAGCCCGGCCGCGGCACCGAGGACCCACCTCACCGGTCGGCCTCGCGGTCGTGGGCGACCGGGTCGAGGGCGAGCTGCACGACCTCGGCGACCATCCCGGCGACCACCGCCACGGCGACGAGGACGAGCGTGCCGGCCTGGACCACGGGCAGGTCCCGGGCCAGGACGGCGTCGAGCAGCAGCCGCCCCACCCCGGGGATGCCGAACACGGTCTCCACCACGACGGCTCCGCCGAGGAGCCCGGCCACGAACATCCCGGACAGCGAGGTCACCGAGGTCAGCGCGAGCCGGGCGGCGTGCCGCCAGAGCACCCGACGCTCCGGCAGCCCCTTCGACCGGGCCAGGCGGACGTGGTCGCGGCCGAGCACGTCGATCGTCTCGGCGCGCACGAGCTGCGCCGCCAGCGCGGCTGGATGGGCCGCGAGCGTGAGCACCGGGAGCACCAGGTGCTCCGGGCCGCCCCAGCCGATCGCCGGGAGCATACCCGCGCCCACCGCGAACACCAGGACCAGCCACGGCGCCAGGACGAACTCCGGCACGGCGATCCCCGCGATGCCGGCGGCGGACAGCCCGCGGTCGAGCAGGCCACCGGAACGCCGCGCGGCGAGCACCCCGGCCGGGATCCCCAGCACCGCCGCGAGCCCGAGCGCGGCGCCGGTGAGCAGCCCCGATACGCCGAGCGCCGAACCGAGCTGGTCGACCACGGGGGTGCGGGCGACATAGCCGATCCCGAGGTCGCCCCGCAGCACGGCGCCCAGCCACCGCAGGTACTGCCCGACGACCGGGCCGTCGAGCCCGAGCTCGGCCGCGACCCGGGCCGTCGTCTCGGGGTCCGGCGCGTCGGAGGCGACCCGGGCGCGGAGCACTGCCCGGGTGACGTCGCCGCCGATCAGCCGGGGCAGCGCGAACGCCACGACCGACGCGGCCAGCAGGACCAGCGGGAGCGGCAGCAGCCGCCGCAGCAGCGGGCCGAGCACTCAGGCGTCGGTGCGCGACAGCGGCGGCAGGACGGGCCGCACCCCGAGCGGGTCCGGCGCGAAACCGCTCACCCCGCGCGAGCCCGCGGTGTTGAGCGGGTGCACGACCATCACGCCGACGGCGTCGGCGGTCAGCATCCGGGCCGCCTCGGCGAACAGCTGCTGCCGCTCGGCGGTGTCGGTGACCGTCGGCAGCCGGTCGATCAGCGCGTCGTAGGCCGCCGAGCAGTAGTGGTCGATGTTGTAGCTGCCGCCGCAGGTGTAGTCCGAGGTCAGGGTGGCGTTGCGTCCGCGTGGTCGGCCAGGTAGCTGCGGGAGTTGAGGTACATGTCGAACCGCCCGGCGAGCACCTCCGGTTCCTGCGCGGCGTAGTCCCCGACGGTCACCTCCACCCCGATCCCGGCCCGGGCCAGCATCGACTGGATCGCCCCCGCCAGGACGGGCATCTCCGGTCGGTTCGGGAAGGTCCACAGGCGCACCTGCAGCGGCCGGTCGGGGCCGTACCCGGCCTCGGCGAGCAGGGCCTTCGTCCCGTCGACGTCGGCACCCGGCGGCGGGGCGGTCCCGCCCCACGGCACCGCGGCGCCGAACAGGTCCGCCGCCGGAGCCGCCGCGCCGCCCAGCACCTGCGCGGCCAGCACCGGCCGGTCGATCGCCTTCGTCACGGCCTGCCGCACCCGCAGGTCCGAGAAGGGCGCCGCGGACTGGTTGAGCAGCAGCTCGATCGTGCGGGCGCCCGGGTACTCCGCGACGTCGACGCCGGCCGAGCGCAGCTGGTCGAGCGACGCCGTGGGCAGGCCCTCGGCGAACTGGACGTCGCCGGACTGCAGGGCCAGCGCCCGGCTCTGCGGGTCGGTCACGTACCGCACGGTCACCCGCCCGGCGCCGGCCTTCGTGCCCCAGTAGCCCTCGTTGCGCACCAGGACCGCGGAGTCGGTGCCGTTCACCGTGTCCAGCACGTACGGGCCCGTGCCCGTCCGGATCACGCTCGGCTGCCCCTCCCCGGCGTACGCGGCGGGCGCGAGGATCCCCAGGTTCCCGCTGCTCATCCGCAACGGCACCACCGGGTCCGGCTCCGCCGTCGTGATCCGTACGGCGTCGGCGCCGTCCGCGGCGATCTCGAACCCGATCCCGCGGATCGATCGCGGCGGCGCCGTGACGCCGGCGACATGGCCGAGCGCCGTGACGACGGCGCCCGGGGTCAGCGGGCTGCCGTCGTGGAAGGTCACGCCCTGCCGGAGCACGAACCGCCAGGTCCGCGGGTCTGCGGTCTGCTCCCACGAGGTCGCCAGGCCCGGGGCGGGCTGCACGGCGTCGTCGACCGTCGTCAACGTCTCGGCCACGCCAAGGCTCTGCAGCCGGGCACCGTCGTCGGCGTCGAAGGCGTACGCGGCGCGGGGCGGGAACTGCAGCGCGACGGTCAGCTCGTCGTCCGCCCCGGCCGCTCCGGTCCCGCCGCCCTGCCCGCTGCACGCCGCCAGCACGACCGCCGCGACCACCGCGACCGCTGCGGTCGCCAGCTGCGCCACTCGCCGTCGTGGCATCCGGTCGTCACCTCGTTCCCGTCCGAGCCGCCCCGGACGAAGCGGCCGGATGCATCATCTGTGCAACTGTTCAGATCAGTCAAGTGACCTCGGCACGACCTGAGTTGCGCGGTGGAACCAACTGGAACCGCTGGCTCAGCTCACCCTGACCCATCTGTCGCCTTTTCGACTGTCTCGTCGAGGTCGGGGTTGGATCGCCCTGCCTGCCGGGGTTACGGTCCCCCGGACCCTCGCGGTCCCGTCCACGCGTCGCCCGCCGGGCGTGCCCTCCCGACGCCGCGCGTGCCGGGTGGCGCCCCTCGCGCAGCCGCGACGGTCGAACCAGGCGCCTGCCACGATGCCCACCCCTCCGGCCTCGCGGCAGGCGCCCGCTCCCTCACCAGGCGCGTCACCAGCAGGCCCATCACCCCGTCGCCGGTTCACCTCCGTGAGGTGATGGCGCCCGCCCCCAGGTCCGGAGCATTGGTCGCCGCCTCGGGAAGCCCGACGCGGCTCCCGGGGCCCGGCGCCGAACCCCTCGGCGCCGAACAGTGCCGACCCCACTGCAGACCCCACTGCCGACGACCACGCCTGGAGCGAGCCCATGGGAGCCACAGTCCCGACGACCGGCGGGGACGCGATCCGCCCGTTCACGATCGACGTCCCCGAGGAGCAGCTCACCGACCTGCGCAGACGTGTCGCAGCGACGAAGTGGCCCGACCGGGAACCGGACGACTCCCAGGGGGTGCAGCTCGAGACGATCCAGGCGCTCGCCGACTACTGGGCGACGGAGTACGACTGGCGCCGGTTCGAGGAGCGGTTCGCGGCCCTCCCCCACTTCGTCACCGAGATCGACGGCGTCGACATCCACTTCATCCACGTCCGCTCCGAGCACGAGGACGCCCTGCCACTCCTCGTCACGCACGGCTGGCCGGGCTCGACCGTCGAGCAGCTGAAGATCATCGACCCGCTCACCCGGCCCACGGAGCACGGGGCGAGCGCCGCGGACGCGTTCCATCTCGTCATCCCGTCGCTGCCGGGCTACGGGTTCTCGGGGAAGCCGACCGAGACCGGCTGGGACCCCGGCCGCGTCGCCCGCGCGTGGGTCGAGCTGATGAGCCGGCTCGGCTACCCGCGGTACGTCGCGCAGGGCGGCGACTGGGGCAACGCCGTCACGGAGCGGATGGCCCTGCTCACGCCCCCCGGCCTGCTCGGCATCCACACCAACATGCCGGCGACGGTTCCCGCCGACATCTCGAGGGCCCTCCAGCTCGGCGACCCGCCGCCGGCCGGTCTCTCCGCCGCCGAGAAGACGGCCTACGAGACACTGGCCGACTTCTTCAGGACCGGCGTGGGCTACGCGATCGAGATGGCCAACCGGCCGCAGACCCTCTACGGCATCGTCGACTCCCCCGTCGGCCTCGCGGCCTGGATGATCGATCACGACGTCCGCAGCTACCAGCTCATCGCGCGCGCCTTCGCCGGCCGGCCCGGCGGCCTGTCCCGCGACGACGTCCTCGACAACGTCACCCACTACTGGCTGACGAACACCGCGATCTCCTCCGCGCGCCTCTACTGGGAGAACACGGGTGCCTTCTTCGACGCCCGGGGCGTCGAGATCCCGGTCGGCGTGACCGTCTTCCCCGACGAGCTCTACCCGGCCCCGCGGAGCTGGGCGGAGCGGGCGTACCCGAAGCTCGTCCACTTCAACGAGGTCGAGGAAGGGGGCCACTTCGCCGCCTGGGAGCAGCCGCAGACGTTCTCGGCGGAGGTCCGGGCGACCTTCAGGTCGCTGCGGTGACCGCGACGGCGGAGCTGCCCGTCGAG
Organism: Pseudonocardia halophobica; assembly: GCF_050948485.1. Lineage (NCBI taxonomy): Bacteria > Bacillati > Actinomycetota > Actinomycetes > Pseudonocardiales > Pseudonocardiaceae > Pseudonocardia > Pseudonocardia halophobica. Next base: position 5,947,041 of record NZ_CP192046.1, read on the forward strand.
GGCGAGCTCCCGGAGCTCGCCGGCGCCGCGGCGTGGCTGAACTCCGCCCCGCTGACGCCGGCCGGGCTGCGCGGCCGGGTCGTCGTGGTCCAGTTCTGCACCTTCTCCTGCATCAACTGGCTGCGCACGGTGCCCTACGTCCGGGCGTGGGCCGTGAAGTACCGCGACGCCGGGCTGGTCCTGATCGGCGCGCACTCGCCGGAGTTCCCGTTCGAGCACGACCTGGCGAAGATCCGGGCCGCCCTCGCCCGGCTCGGCGTCGAGTACCCGGTCGCGGTCGACAACGACTTCGTGGTCTGGCGTGCCTTCGACAACGCGTACTGGCCCGCCCTCTACTTCGTCGACGCCGGGGGGCGCATCCGCCACCACCACTTCGGCGAGGAGGACTACGAGCGGTCGGAGCGGGTGATCCAGCAGCTGCTCGTCGAGGCCGGGCGCGACGGCGTCGACGACGACCTCGTGGCCGTCGAGCCCGACGGCGTGTTCCGCGCCGCCGACTGGGACCGGCTCGGCTCGCCCGAGACCTACGTCGGCTACGCCCGGGCCACCGGCTTCGCCTCCCCGGGCGGCGTCGACCCCGACCGCGGCCGGGTCTACACCGAGCCGCCGCGGCTCGCGCTCAACCAGTGGGCCCTCTCGGGCGACTGGACGGTGGGGAGCCAGAGCGCGACGCTCGGCGAGCCCGACGGGCGGATCGTGCACCGCTTCCGCGGGCGGGACCTCAACCTCGTGCTGGGCTCCCGCACGAAGGCGCCGGTGCACTTCCGCGTGCGGGTCGACGGGCGGCCGCCCGACGGCTCCGCCGGGCTCGACATCGACGGGCGCGGCGCCGGGACCGTCACCGAGGACCGGCTGTACCAGCTGGTCCGCCAGGACGGCCCGGTCGCCGACCGCACTGTCGAGATCACGTTCCTCGACGCCGGCGCCCAGGCCTACGTCTTCACCTTCGGCTGACGCGACGCCGCCCCGCGAGCCGATGAGTTCCGGGCCGGGGGGCGGTCCACCGGGCATGCCGAGCCACGTGCTGGAGACACCCGAGGTCGATCTCGCCTACGACGTCGAGGGACCGCTGCCGACCGCCGACGGCCGGCCGCCGCTGCTGCTGATCGGCCAGCCGATGGACGCCGGCGGGTTCCGGGCGCTCGCCGCCCGCTTCCCCGACCGGACGGTCGTCACCTACGACCCGCGGGGGCTGGGCCGCAGCGTCCGCAAGGACGGGCGGGTGGACCAGACCCCGGAGGCGCAGGCCGCGGACGTCCACGCGCTCGTCGAGCAGCTCGGCGCCGGCCCCGTCGAGCTGTTCGCCAGCAGCGGCGGCGCCGTCACCGCGCTGGCCCTGGTCGCGGCGCACCCCGGGGACGTGACCACCCTCGTCGCGCACGAGCCGCCGATCCTGACCGTGCTGCCCGACGCCGCGGCCGCGGAGCGCGCCCGGGCCGCCGTCCGGGACGTCTACGAGGCGAAGGGCTGGGGCGCCGGCATGGCCGCGTTCGTCGCGATGACCTCCTGGCAGGGCGAGTTCACCGAGGAGTTCCTCGCCCGCCCGGCCCCCGATCCGGCGCAGTTCGGGATGCCGGCCGGCGACGACGGCTTGCGCGACGATCCGCTGCTCTCGGACCGGTCATGGGCGTTCAGCGACTATCGCCCTGACGCCCGCGCACTGGCCGCCGCGCCCACCCGCGTGGTGATCGCCGTCGGCGAGGAGTCGGCGGGGACCTTCACCGCGCGCACCGCGGAGGCGACCGCCGCCCTGCTCGGCGGGCGGGCGGTCGTCTTCCCGAGCCACCACGGCGGCTTCCTCGACGGCGAGTTCGGCTACGCCGGCAAGCCGGACGAGTTCGCGGCGACCCTGCGGACGGTGCTCGACGGCTGAGCCCCTACACCACCGCCGTCTCGCCCCAGATGTCCTCGAGGTAGCGGTCACCGGCCCGCAGGCCCGCGAGCCAGGCCTCGCCGTCGGACTCGCCGGCCCCGGTCTTGGCGCGGAACACCGCGACGAGGGCGGCGCGGACACCGGGAGCCATGGTCGAGGCGTTGCCGCACACGAGGACGACGGCCTCGTCCTGCAGCGCCTCCCACACCTGGTCGGCAGACGCCTCGAGGGCGTGCTGGACGTAGCGGTGCGGGTAGCCCTTCACCCGCGAGCACGCCGGGATGAGGGTCGCGACGCCGTCGGCCTCGTAGCCCTTGAGCTCGTCGGCGTAGAGCAGGTCGTCCTCGGGGTCCCGGCAGCCGAGGAACAGCAGCGACCGGGCGATCGGGACGCCGCGGGCCCGCAACGACTCCCGCTCCTGGAGGAACCCGCGGAACGGGGCCATCCCGGTACCGGCACCGATCATGATCATCGGAACGTGCGGGTTCTCCGGCGGCCGGAAGGCGATGCTCGGCTGCCGGACGAAGGTGAACACGGTGCCGCCCTCGGGCACCGCGCTCAGGTGCCCGGAGCAGACCCCGCGGAACGTCGAGCCGTCCCCGCTGCGCGCCGGACCCTCGAGCACGCCGACGGTCACCGCGGCGGCGGAGCTCATCGTCGGCGACGACGAGATGGAGTAGTAGCGCGGGCGCAGCGGCGGCAGGAGGTCGAGGTACTCCGCGAACGGGAGGTCGCACTCCGGGTGCTCCTCGAGCACGTCGAGCAGCGTGCGCCGCGGGAGCGCGATCTTCTCGCGGTAGCGGGCCTTCGACTCGTCGTCGGTCCCGGCGAGGTCGGCCAGCTCGTCGCGGAAGGGCCCCTCCGGCATGTGGGCCGCCATCGCCGCCAGGCCCGCCCGGCTCGCGACGTCCTGCAGCTCGACGCAGCCCGCCAGGATGCCCAGCAGCGGGTAGGGCTCGCCGATCGGCAGGTGGGTCGGGCTCGCCCCGGACGCGGTGAGCGTGGCGTACTGACCGCCGTCGAGGCCGAAGCGGGCGATCACCCGGTTGACGACCGCCATGTCGTTGCGCGGCAGCACCCCCAGGTGGTCGCCGGCGGCGTAGGTCGTGCCCGCGGGCAGCGCGATCTCCAGGTGCCGCACCGAGCGCCCGCCCGGGATGCCCGCCCGGGCGGTGAGCTCACGGTTGACCCGGACCGTCGCGGCCTGCCCGCGGTAGGACTGCAGGATCGGGCTGGCGGTGCGGCGCTGCTCCAGCTCCACGGCCAGCCGCGGGCCGCCGCCGGCCGCCTCCGCCGCCCCGGCCTCCAGGCCCAGGGCCGACCCGAGCGCGTCCCACAGCCCGGCGTACCAGGCCTCGAACTGCCCGTCGAAGTCGCCGCGGGCATCGCCCTCCCCCCGCGGGTACACGCGGGTCGCGCCGCGGGCCTCGAGCGCGGCGTCGACGCGGGTCGGCACCGCCTGGTACGTCGCGGCCCAGTCGCGGTTGCCGCAGCCGAAGACCGTGTAGCGCACCCCCTCCGCCGAGGTGGCGGCGTCGTCGGCCCACGTGCAGAACTTCCCGGCGTTGTCCGGCGGCTGCCCGTTGTACGACGAGGTGACGACCACGACCGCGCCGTCCGTGGGCAGCTCCCCGACCGCGTCGTCGAGCCCGGCGGTGCGCGCCGTGTAGCCCCGGTCCGTCGCGTCCCGGGCGATCCGCGAGGCGAGGTCCTCCGACGCCCCGAGGTTCGACCCGAACAGCACCAGCAGCGGGGTGCCGTGCCGGTCGGCCGGCGCGACGGCGAGGGCCGGGGACCGCGGGATCGAGACGACCTCCGCCTGCCGCGGCGACGCGCCCCAGGTCCGGCCACTGCGCGGGCGGATGGTGATCGTGAGGCCCTCGGGCTTGAGGGTCAGCGACTCCTTGATCTTCAGCTGGTAGTTCGCGTGGTCGATCAGCTCGAAGCGCTGCAGGACCATGCCGAGCACCAGGGTCGCCTCCTGCAGCGCGAACTGGCGCCCGATGCAGGCCCGCTGGCCGGAACCGAAGGGCCGGAAGGCGTTGGGGGGCAGGGCGTCGAGACGCTCGGGCGCGACGTGGTCCGGGTTGAACTCATCCGCGTCCGGCCCCCACACCTCGGTCAGCCGGTGCAGCATCGGCGTCAGGGCGATGACCGCCTGTCCGGGCTCGAAGGGCCCCCACCCGCCCACGGTGGTCGCCCGGCGGGTCTGGCGGGTGAACGCGGGCGCGGTCGGCCAGAGCCGCAGCGTCTCGTCGAGGATCTGCCGGACGTAGCCGAGCTGCTGGACCTGCGCCACGGTGGGCGGCACCGACGGGTCGGTGCCCAGCACCCGGTCGACCTCCTCGTGCGCCCGCGCGACGACCTCGGGGTGCTTGAGCAGGTAGGAGATGGCGAACGACAGCAGCCCGCTGGTCGTCTCGTGGCCGGCGACCAGGAAGGTCTGGCACTGGGCGATGATGTTGTGGTCGGGCAGCCTGTTCCCCTGCTTGTCCGTGCCGACGAGCATGTGCCCCAGCAGGTCGTTCCCGGGGTCCCCGGACGCCTTCCGCTCCGCGAGGATCTTCCCCACCGTGTCGTCCATGAACCTGCTGTCGGCCTCGAGCTGTCGCTGGGCCCCGCGGCGCACCTTGATCGCCACCGGGAGCAGGCGCTGCCGGGCCTGGGTCTCGTGCAGCGCCCCCATCATCGCCTCGACGAACGGGTGCTGGCCCTCGCGGTAGAAGGAGTTGAACCGGTAGCTGAAGCCGCACAGCGCGATGGTGTCCAGCGTCAGCCGCGTCATGTCGGCGGTGACGTCGATCGGCTCGTCGGTGTTCAGCCGCTCCCACTTGAGGCACAGCTGCTCGGCGATGTCGATCATCGGGTCGAGGTAGCCCTTCATCGCCCAGGTGCTGAAGCTGGGCAGCAGGATGTCGTGTGCGGACTTCCACAGCGGGTCGTCGGTGTCCGCGGTGAACAGCCCCGCGCTCTCGTGCGTCTTGCGCAACTCCCGCTGGCTCAGCCCGACGAGCTTGTCGAACCGGGTGTCGTCGCACAGGTCGTTCACCATCTCCAGGCCGGAGGCGACGTAGAGCGGCCCGTTGGGGGTGTTGAGCCTGAGCATCGGCCCCCACTCGCGCACGAGCTTCATCAGGTCCTGGATCATCGTGGCCTGGCGGATCTCGAACATGTTGCCGATGATCGGCACGCCCTTGGGCCCGGGGATGTCGTCGACGGTCTTCGAGGTGACGGGCGTGACGGAGGCGGTCATGGCTGGTCACTCCTGAGGCTCGGGCTGGTGGTGTCGAGGGGCGCGGCGGGCGCCGGAGGCCCGGTGTCGGGCTCGGGCGCCGGCGCGGCCGCGCGGTGGGCGTGGCGCAGCAGGAAGATCGAGATCAGCACGACCCACGCCGGGAAGACGAGGACGGCCGCGGGGTTGCTGGTCACGGCGAGCAGCAGGAACGCGGCGAGCAGGTACGCGATCACGGCCGGGACGATCGGGAGCACCTTCGCGTTGCGCAGCAGGGTCGTGGTGGTCAGCGCGAACATGCCGGCCCCGCGCACCCCGAAGATGAACACGAGGCCGTAGCCGACGCCGGTGAGCGCCCGCGCCGTCTGGGGGTCCTCGGCGGGCGAGTGGCCGAAGTAGACCCCGAACGCGACCGCGCCGACCGCGGCGGTCCCGGCGAACAGCAGCGTCACGAAGATGGCCCCGGCCAGCAGGTTCAGCCCGTGCGCCATGGTCGACGGCTGCGGGGTCAGGGTGTCCAGCACGGCGCGCATCGCGGTCATGTGCCAGAGGAACGCGATGCCCGCGAACGGGACGAGGTAGAGCCCGACGGCCACGAACAGCTGGTCGCCGCCGTTGGCGTAGAAGCCCGTGTACGCCGAGTCGGGGTCGGCGAGCGTCGGGGCGCGGTGCACCAGGACCAGGGCCACGACGAACAGGACCGCGAACACGATCCCGCTGACGGCTGCGATGCGCGCCGCGGGCCCAGATCCCGACGACGCCGACGGGGCCGCTTCGCTCGCCGGGGCCGCGTCGTTCACCGGGGCCGCCGCGGTGCCGCGCCGTCGTCCCGGTCGCCGGGCGGTTCCAGGTCCTCGAGGATCCGCAGCAGGTCGAGCGTGCCGGAGAACGCGAGTTCCCGGCCGGAGTCTGTCGTCACGGTGCCCCCCAGTCGCCCGTCGGCGGTGCGGAGAAGCTCGACCGTCAGGTGCATGACCTCCCCCTGTCACCGCGGACACGGTGGCAGGGGTGCGGCCGGCGGACCACGGTCGGACCTTCCAGCCGGCCTTCCAGTTGACTCCCGCGTCCCGGCCGGGCGCGGTCCGTGACCGGACCGCGGAGCGGGATCGGCCGGGCGGCTCCGGGGCCCGCCGCCGTTCGGAGCAGGAGCACGGCGCGTCGTTCCACAGTGGGCGTGTGAGCTCCGGCGCGCCTCGTCCGCACCGCCTTCCGCCGTCCCGGGGAGGGCGGTAGGAACGGGTGTCATGACCGGAGGCCGACCCCGCCGTGTCGCGCTCGCCTGCCAGGGCGGAGGGAGCCACACGGCCTTCACCGCGGGCGTGCTCGCCCGCCTGCTGCGCGCCGACGCGCTGCGCGACCACGAGATCGTCGGGCTGTCGGGTACCTCGGGCGGGGCGATCTGTGCCCTGCTCGCCTGGGTCGGGCTGCGGGACGGCGACCGGGAGCGGGCGGCCACGCTGCTGGAGGAGTTCTGGCGCGACAACTCGGCGCGCTCCCCGATCGCGCGGCTGCAGAACGTCGGCATGGTCGCGGCGGGTGCGCTGCAGGGGCTCGGGCTGGCCCCCGGGATCAGCCCCTACGCGATCCCGCGCGCGCTCGGCGGGATGGACCAGTTCCGGGCGTTGCTCTCCCGGCACGTCGACTTCGACGCGCTGACCGTCGACAGCGCGGGCGAGGCCCCGATGCTGCTGCTCGGGGCCGTCGACGTCCTCTCCGGCCGCTTCCGCGCCTTCAACAGCCGGCAGGACCGCATCACCGCCGACGCGGTGATCGCCTCCGCCGCGATCCCCACCCTGTTCCGCGCCGTGCGCACCCACGGGGGCACGTACTGGGACGGGCTGTTCTCGCAGAACCCGCCGGTGCGCGACCTGCTGGCCACCCGGCCGGACGAGCTGTGGGTCGTCCAGATCAACGCGCCGGCCATCGACCGGGAGCCGCGGACCCTGATCGAGATCGGCGACCGGCGCAACGGGCTGGCCGGCAACCTGTCGCTGCACCAGGAGCTCGGGTTCATCGAGACGATCGACCGGATGCTCGCCGACGGCGACCTGCTCCCCGACCGCGGCTACATCCACACGACGGTCCGGATCATCGAGATGCCGTCGACCGTCCTGCCCCGCCTGATCGGCTCGGCGTCGAAGCTCAACCGTGACGTCCTGTTCCTCGACGGTCTGCAGGCGAAGGGCCGGGAGCAGGCGGACCGCTTCCTCGCCGCACTCGCCTTCGAGCACGCCGTCGACGCCCGGGACGCCGACGCCGTCCGCGCCGCCACCACCGAGGAGGCCCGGCTGGTGTCCGCCACCCCGTTCCGGGACCGCGACGATGTGCCCCTGCGCCAGCACATCCCCGCGCTGATCGACGGCACGTTCACCATCGACCCCACCCGCAAGCAGGTGGCCGGCGACCGGGCCACCTGGACCCTGCGGATGCACGACGGGCCGGCGGCGGCCGGGCAGGCCGAGGCCGAGTTCACCGGCGGCCGGGTGTCGGGACTGCGGCTCGGCCCGGTCCCCGCCGAGGGGTGACCGTCGCCCGGCTCGGTCCCGGGTGAGGTCGAGCGGCTGGTCGTGGCGGCGCAGGAGCAGCGCGGCCGGCACCCCGACCTGGATGGGCGCTACACCCGGCCCGCCACCCGGGTCAGGAGGTCGCGCAGGTACCGGTGCTCCGGGTCGTCGTCGTACATGGGGTGCCACCAGATCGCCTCGACGAGCGGGGCGACGTCGACGGGGCAGGGCAGCGCGCGCACCCCGAACTCCGCGGGGATCCGGTCGACGAGCCGGCGCTGCAGCAATGCGACCCGGTCGGAACCCGCGACCAGCCCGGGGACGGTCAGGAAGTTCTCGGTGACGACCTGGACGTCGGGCTCGATCCCGAGCATCCGCATCTGCCGCACGGCCGGGGTCGACGCCGTGGGGCCGTGGTAGGTGACGACCCACGGCAGGGTCCGGAGCTGCTCGACCGCCAGCTCCTCCCCGACGGCCGGGTTGCCGGTGGCGACCAGGCAGACCCAGTCGTCGAGGTAGAGGTCGGTGTGCGGGAGCGCGTCGACGAAGCCGTGCGGCATGAGCAGCAGGTCGGCGTTGGTCAGGGTCTGCATGACCTGGTCGACCACCTGCGGGGTGTTGGCGGTGAACCGCAGGCGGGCGCCGGGCGCCTCCTCCCGCAGGCACGCCACCAGCTCGGGTCCCAGCACGGCGACGGCGTAGTCGGTCATGATCAGCGAGAACTCGCGGGTGGTGGTGGCGGGGTCGAAGTCCGGTTCGGCGGCGAAGACCCGCTCGACCCCGGACAACGCGGTGCGTACCCGGTGGCGCAGCTGCACCGCGAGCGGCGTGAGCCGGTACTGGTTGCCGAAGCGGGCCAGCAGGTCGTCGCCGAAGTGCCGGCGCAGCCGCGCGAGCTGGGCGGACACGGCCGGCTGGCTGAGCCCCATCTGCTCGGCGGCCCGGCTGACGCTGCGGTGTTCGAGCAGCGCGTCGAGCGTCACGAGCAGGTTGAGGTCCAGGCTCACCAGGTTCACGAGGCGGCAGCGTATCCACCGCACTGATATCCCACATCACCTAATTCGTCTTCCCTGATGCGCGCGGATCGCCGACCGTGGACGGCGTCGCTCGAGGAGGAACCGACATGCTGGACCGCACCGATCCCGAGGGGGCCATCGCCGCCGCGGCGAAGCGCTGCTCGAACTGGGGCCGCTGGGGCGCCGACGACGTGCTGGGCACCCTGAACTTCCTGGACGAGGCCAAGCGCCGCGAGGGCGCCGCCCTGATCCGCCGTGGCGTGAGCTTCCCGCTGGCCCAGCGCTTCGACGCGGACGGCCCGCAGAAGGGCTGGCGGCGCCGCACCAACCCCGTGCACACCATGCTCGACACCGGCCTGGAGGCCGAGCGCGGCACCCAGGGCTTCCCGCACGGCCTCGGCGGTGCCGACGACGTGGTGTTCATGCCGCTGCAGGCCTCGACCCAGTGGGACGGGCTCGGCCACATCTTCGACCACGGCGTCGCGTGGAACGGCCGCCGCGCCGGCGACGTCGTGACCAGCGAGGGCGACCGGGTCACCGGCATCGAGACCGCGTCGGGCCGGATCGCCGGGCGCGGGGTGCTCCTCGACGTCGGCCGCGCGATCGGCACCGACGGGGAGCTGCCGGACGGGTTCGCGATCACCGTCGAGCACCTGGAGGAGACGAGCACGGCGCACGGCGTGCAGGTCGGCCGCGGCGACCTGCTGCTGGTGCGCACCGGGCGCCTGGCCCGGGCCCGCCGGGAGATCGCGGAGGGGAAGGGCTGGGGCGACTTCGCCGGCGGCCCCGCCCCCGGGCTGTCGTTCACCACCGCGGACTGGCTGCACGGCACCGAGATCGCCGCGATCGCCACCGACACCTGGGGCTTCGAGGTCCGGCCCAACGAGTTCGACGAGGCCTTCCAGCCCCTGCACCAGGTCGCGATCCCGCACATCGGGCTGTTCCTCGGCGAGATGTGGGACCTCGACGCCCTCGCCGCCGACTGCGCCGCCGACGGGACCCACGAGTTCTTCCTGACCGCCGACCCGCTGCCCGTGACCGGAGCTGTCGGCGCTCCGGTCGCGCCCGTCGCCGTCAAGTAGCACCCGCCCCGCGGACGAAGGAGTCCCCATGCCCGCCGTCAACACCGTCCTCGTCGTCGGCAGCGGCCTCGCCGGCACCGCGACCGCGATCCACCTCGCCGACCGCGGGGTCGCGGTCGACCTGGTCGAGATCACCCCCGACATCGCAGCCGTCGGATCCGGGATCACGCTGCAGGGCAACGCCCTGCGCGAGCTGGCGGACCTCGGCGTCTGGGACCGCGTGCAGGAGAAGGGCTACGGCTTCGACAGCCTCGGCCTGCGCGCCCCCGACCCCGCCGGGGCCCTGCTGGTCGAGATCCCCGACGCCCGCACGGGCGGCCCGGACCTGCCGGCCACCCTGGGCATGCCGCGCCCCGACCTCGCCCGGATCCTGCACGACCGCGCCGGCGAGGCCGGCGTGAAGATTCGCTTCGGGACCACCGCCGCGGAACTCCGCCAGGACGGTGCCGGCGTCGACGTCGAGTTCTCCGACGGCACCGCCGCCCGCTACGACCTGGTGGTGGGCGCGGACGGGATCCGTTCGTCGGTCCGGCGGATGCTCGGCGTCGAGCTGGAGACCCGTCCCACCGGGATGGGCATCTGGCGCGCCCTCGGCCCGCGGCCGGCGTCGGTGACCCGCACCGACCTCTTCTACGGCGGACCCTCCTACATCGCGGGCTACTGCCCGACCGGCGAGGACTCGCTCTACGCCTACGTCGTCGAGGACGCGCAGGACCGCAGCGCGCTGTCCCCCGCGGAGCGGCTGGCCACCATGCGGCAGCTCGCCTCGGTCTACCACGGCCCGTGGGACGACATCCTCGCCACGCTCGACGACCCCGGCCGGGTCAACTACACCTGGTTCGAGACCCACGTGCTGCCCGCGCCGTGGAACCGCGGCCGAGTGGTCCTGATCGGCGACGCCGCGCACTCCTGCCCGCCGACCCTGGCCCAGGGCGGGGCGCAGGCGCTCGAGGACGCCGCGGTGCTCGCCGAGCTCCTGCTCGCCGCCGACACGCTCGACGACGACCTCTGGGACGCCTTCACCGCGCGCCGGCACGCCCGCGCCGCCGCCGTCGTCGAGGCCTCCGTCCAGCTCGGGCAGTGGCTGCTCGACCACGAGCAGGGCGACGTCCCCGGCCTCATGGGCCGCATCGCCGCGCTCGTCACCGAACCCGCCTGAGGAGACACAAGTGACCGACCGACTCATCACGCACCTGCGGCACGTCGACCTCGCCGTGCCCGACCTGGCACGCCAGCAGGACTTCTACACCGGCGCGTGGGGCCTCACCATCGAGCACACCGACACCGGGATCGCGTTCCTCGCCGCCGAGGGCTCCCCCGAGCAGTACGTGGTGCGGCTGCGCCAGGCCGCCGACAAGCGCATCGACCTCATCGCCTTCGGCGCGGCGACCCCCGCCGACGTCGACACCCTCGCCGCCCGCCTGGCCACCGCCGGCGTGCAGCTCGTCCGCGAGCCCGGCGTGCTCGACACCCCCGGCGGCGGCTACGGGTTCCGGTTCTTCGACAACGAGGGCCGCACCGTCGAGGTCAGCGCCGAGGTCGCGATCCGCACGCACCGCACCGTCGAGGCCGGCGAGTCGATCCCCGTGCGGCTGTCGCACGTCGTGATCAACTCGGCGGACCCGGAGGGCACGCGGGTCTTCTACGAGCGCCACCTGGGGTTCCGCCTGTCCGACACGCTCATGCACCCGCGGATGGGCGAGATGATGTGGTTCCTGCGGATCAACTCCTGGCACCACAGCATGGCCATCGCCCGCGGCCCGCACCCGTCGCTGCACCACGCGTCGTTCGAGCTGCGCGGGATCGACGAGTACATGCGCGGCACCGGCCGGCTGCTGCGCGCGGGTGTCGAGAAGATCTGGGGTCCCGGCCGGCACCTGGCCGGCAACAACACCTTCAGCTACTTCCTCGACCCGCACGGCAACACCGTCGAGTACACGACGGATCTGGAGCAGATCGACGAGGACACCTGGCACCCGCACCTCTACGACTTCACCCGGCCCGAGGTGTCCGACCAGTGGGGCACGGCCAACGCGATGAACGAGTTCGTGGCCTCCCGGTCGTTCAACGACGTCGACAAGGGCCTGTTCGTGGCCCCGCCGGTCTGAGGGGGCCGCGATGCGGTTCGCGACCTACATCCACGACGGCAGCGCCCACGAGGGCACCGTCCTCGCCGGCGTCGTCGCCGCCGCGACGGTGCACCCCCTGCCGCAGGGCACCACGGTCCTCGACCTCGTCCGTGCCGGGCTGCCGGCGGCGATCGAGGCGGGCGCAGCGGTGCTCGACGGGCCGGCCGTCCCGCTCGACGAGGTCCGGCTGCTGCCGCCGCTGGACCCGCCGACCGTGCGGGACTTCGTCGCGTTCGAGGAGCACGTCGAGGGCGTCGTGGCGTCCGTCGGCGACGGGGCGGGCGTCGTGCCGGAGTGGCACGAGGCCCCGACCTTCTACTTCACCAACCCGCACGCGCTGGTCGGGGCGCACGACGACGTCCCGGTCCCGCCCGGCTCGCAGCTGTTCGACTTCGAGCTCGAGGTGGCTGCGGTGGTCGGCCGGGACGCGACGAGCCCCGCGCCGGAGGACGTGGAGATCTTCGGCTACACGATCCTCAACGACTGGTCGGCCCGCGACCTGCAGCGCCGCGAGATGAAGGTCGGCCTCGGCCCGGCCAAGGGCAAGGACTCCGCCACCACCCTCGGCCCGTGGCTGGTCACCGCCGACGAGCTGGAGCCCGACCGGGACGCGGAGGGGTTCCTGGCCCTGGACATGCGGGTCGCGGTCAACGGCGTGGAGATCGGCCAGGACCTGCTGTCCAACATGGGGTGGCCCTTCGAGGAGCTCGTCGCCTACGCCGGGCGCGGCACCCGGGTCCGGGCCGGGGACGTCCTCGGCTCGGGGACCTGCGGCAACGGCGGGTGCCTGGCGGAGCTGTGGGGCCGGCGCGGCGCGCAGGACCCGCCCCCGCTGCGCCCCGGCGACGTCGTCGAGATGACCGTCGAAGGCATCGGGACGATCCGCAACACCGTCGTCGCCGGCCTCGATCTGCCGCCGGTGCGACCGGCCCGGCCCCGCCCCCGCACCCGCAAGCGCCCCTGAGAGGACCTGCTGTGTTCGAGTACTTCCCCGGCAACTACGTGTGGAACCTGGGTGTGGTCGCCGCGCTCAACTCCGGCGGTCTGATCGACGAGATCGACCGCGCCTGCCGCCCGATCCGCGAGGCCGCGGCGCACGGCTCCGACGCCGGCACGCCGGACTTCCTGCGCGCCTGGACGGCGCTCACCGACCAGCTCGTCGCGCAGGCGGAGGCCGCCGAGAAGGCCGGCCACACCCGCACCGCGGGGCAGCTGTACTTCCGCGCCACCAACTACCTCTGCCAGGCCGAGCGCATGCTCGCGCACTCCGACCCGAACCGCGTCCCGACCTACCGCCGGGTGCTGGAGCTGGCGCAGAAGTCGTTCGACCTGCGCGACCCGCGGGTCAGCCGGGTCGCGATCCCCTACGAGGGCACCACCCTGCCCGGCTACCTCAGCGCCGCCCCGGCCACGGACGACGGGCCCGCCCCGGTGATCGTGCTGGTCAACGGCCTGGACTCCACCAAGGAGCACATGTACGGCTCCGCGCACTGGGAGGAGCTCGCCGCCCGCGGCATCTCCTGCCTGATGCTCGACCAGCCCGGGACCGGTGAGGCCCTGCGGCTGCAGGGCCTCACCGCCCGCATCGACACCGAGGCCTGGGCGGGCGCCGCCGTCGACTGGCTCGAGCAGCGCGCGGACGTCGACGCCTCCCGGATCGGGATCGTCGGCTGGTCGCTGGGCGGCTACTACGCCCCTCGCGCCGCGGCGTTCGAGCAGCGGTTCGCGCTCTGCGTGGCCTGGGGTGCCAACCACAACTGGGGCGCGGTGCAGCGCCGCCGGCTCGAGCGCGAGGGCGAGCGCCCCGTGCCGCACTACTGGGAGCACGTCCTGTGGGTGTGGGGGCACGACGACCTCGACACCTTCATCTCCTTCGCCGACGACGTGCACCTCGACGGCGTCGTCGAGAAGATCACCGTGCCCTTCCTGATCGCGCACGGCGCGAACGACCGGCAGATCCCGCTGGAGTACGCCCACCGCTCCTACGAGCAGGCGGTGAACTCCCCCAGGCGGGAGCTGCGCGTCTTCACCCCGGAGGAGGGCGCCGCCGAGCACATCGGCCTCGACCACCTCCCGCACGTCAGCACGTACATCGCCGACTGGGTGGCCGACACCTTCGCCGAGCCGGGGGCGCCCCGCACTCAGTAGGTGATCAGCGGCTTGATCACCCCGTCCCGCTTGTCCCGCATGACCGCGAACGCCTCCTCCGCATCCGCGATGCCGAACCGGTGGGTGGTCATCGGGGTGGGGTCGACCTTGCCGGTGGCGAGTAGCCGCATGAGGCGCTGCATGCGCTCCCGGCCGCCGGGGCACAGGTCGGTGGTGATGTGCTTGCCCGCCATGCCGAGGCCGAACGCGTCGAGCGGGATGGTCAGGGTCGGGCCGCCCTCGCCGTGGTAGCCGAGGTTGGAGATCGTGCCGCCGGCGCGGGTCGCCCGCAGGCAGCCCTCGAAGGTCACCTGGGAGCCGAGGGCCTCGATGGCCGAGTCGACGCCGCCGCCGGTGATCTCCACGATCTGCTCCGCGGCGTCCCCGCCCGAGGGGTCGACCACGACGTCCGCCCCGAACTGCTTGGCGAGTGCCGCGCGGTCCGGCCGGCCCTCGACCGCGATGATCATCCCGGCCCCGAGCAGGCGGGAGCCCATCGTCGCGGAGAGCCCGACGGCGCCCTGGGCGAACACGGCGACGGTGCCACCGAGCGGGATGTGAGCGTTCTCGGCGCCGACGAAGCCGGTGGAGAGCATGTCGCAGGCGTAGACGGCGACCTCGTCGGCGAGCCCGTCGGGGATCGGGGCGAGGTTGTAGTCGGCGTCGTTGACGTGGAAGTACTCGGCGAGGTTGCCGTCCTTCTGCGCGGTGTAGCGGTAGCCGCCGAGCGGGCCGCCGCACTGGGAGCTCAGGCCGCGCTGGCAGTAGTCGCAGGTGCCGTCGGGGGTCACGGCGTTGACCGCGACCCGGTCGCCGACCTGGACCGACGTCACGCCGTCGCCGATCGCGTGCACGACGCCGACACTCTCGTGGCCGAGGAACCGCCCCGCGGGTACGGGGAGGACACCGGCCACGGTGTGGACGTCGGAGGTGCAGATCAGCGAGGCGGTGGTGCGGACGACGGCCTCGCCGGGGCCGGCGGCCGGGATCTCGCGCTCGACGAGTCCGATCCGGCCCTCGCCGAGGAAGGCGAGTCCGCGCATGGAGCTGCTCATGGTGGGTCCTCTCGAGGTGTCGGTCAGGCGGGTCCGTCGAGGAGCTCGCCGAGGTGCCGGTCGATCTGCGGCATGTAGGTGGGGGCCACGCCGAACAGGCCGAGGTGTCCGTGGACGTCCTCGACCACCCGCAGCTCGGAGTTCTTGATGCGCTCCTGCTCGGCGCGGCAGTCCCGGACGGGGAAGAACATGTCCTCGTCGATCGGCATCACGAAGGTCCGCGCGGTGACGCGGGCCAGGGCGGCGTCGAGGTCGCCGCCGGTGTGCCGGGCGACGTCGCCGCGCTGCCACTTCCACGCCATGCACAGCAGGTCGTTGGGGTCCATCGCGGTGAAGTACGGCTCGAGGAAGCCCTCGAGGAACGCCTCCTTGCTCTCGAACTCCAGGGCCCGCCAGGCCTCCTGCTTCCAGAACTCCGTGGAGAGGCCCATGACCGCCCAGATCCCGGCGTGCCGCTCGAGCCCGGCGACGACCTCGGCGTTCGAGGTGTACTCGCCGTCGGCGAAGCCGGGATCGGAGGTGATCGCCTCGTTGAGGGCCTTGGTGAACAGGAAGTCGTGCGGGGTGTTCTGCGCGGTGCCGGCGATCGCCGCGGCCCGTCCGACCTTCTCGGGGAAGCGGACGGCCCACTCGTAGACCTGCTGGGCGCCCATCGACCCGCCGACGACCGCGTGCAGGGTCTCGACGCCGAAGTGCTCGCGCAGCAGCCGCTCCTGGGCGACGACGTCGTCGCCGATCCGGACGTGCGGGAACGCCGACATGGCGATGCCGGCGTTCTCGCCGTCGGCGTTGTGCGGGGAGGTCGACAGGCCGGACCCGATCTGGTCGACCACCACGACGAAGTACCGGTCGGGGTTCAGCGCGTGGTCGGGGCCGATGTAGACGTCGCGCCAGATCTGGTGGCTGCCGGAGTACCAGGTCGTCACGAGGATCGCGTTGTCCCGGGCCTCGTTCAGCTCGCCGAAGGTGGCGACGGCGAGCCGGCAGTCGGGGATGCTGCCGCCCTCCTCCAGGTCGAGCCGGCCTATCGGGACCAGGTCGTAGTCGCCGTGGAACTCGTGCGAGTAGAACGGGTTGTCGATCATGTCCAGCTCCTCGTCGAGGGACCGTGCCGCCCCACTCTCGACGGTGTCCCGCGACCCGCCGTGTCCCGAATTGGGACACGCCACGCCCTTGCCCCGTGGCGCACGATGTGAGGTGGGACACGAGGAGGTGCTCGCGGGATGGACGACGTGCCCGACCGCCGCCTGCTGCTCGCGAGCGCCCGGGCGGACCTGCTGGAAGGCGGGGGCGCCCCGGAGCGCCGCGGGGTGCCCGACCACGTGGCGGCCTCGTGGCGGCGCAGCGTGGCGGGCGGGGTGGCGCCGGACTCGGTGGAGAGCCAGTACTTCACCGAGCTCGACCTCGCGTCGCGCCTGGTGCGGTGCGCCCGGCCGGTGATCGACCAGCTCTCGGAGCAGATCGCGGACGTCCCGATGTGCGTCGCGCTCACCGACGACCGGGCCCGGATCCTGGCCCGCAGGGACAGCAGCCGGTGGATCGGGCGGATCCTCGACCGCGTCTACTTCGCGCAGGGCTTCGGCTACGCCGAGGGAACGGTGGGCACGAACGGCGTGGGCACGGTCCTGGAGTTCGGCGAGTCCGTGCACATCGTCGGCGCCGAGCACTTCGTCGGCACCCTGCAGTCCTTCGCCTGCGCCGGCGCGCCGGTCCGCGACCCCTTCACCGGCCGGATCGAGGGCGTCCTGGACATCAGCTGCCTGGCCGACCACTCGACGCCGCTCATGCACTCGCTGGTCCGCGCCGCGGCCCGGCGCATCGAGCACAACCTGCTCCAGGACCGCGACCAGGCCCAGCAGGCGCTGTTCGACGTCTACTCGCGGGTCGACGCCCGCACCCGCGGCGCGGTCGTCGCGGTCGGGCCGCGGGTGGTCGTGGCCAACACGTCGATGCAGACCCTGATCGCCGCCGGCGACCAGGAGGCCCTGCACGACCACCTCCGCTTCCTCGCGGGCCGGCACACCTCCGTCGACCACCGGGTCGACCTGCCCTCCGGCGCGCGCGTGCGGCTCCGCGGCTCGACCGTCGCGGTCGGGGACGACGTCGCGGGCATGATCGGCGTCGTCACGCTCCTCGACGAGGTCGAAAGACACCCCGCTCCCACGGCGACGCTCGGTGCCGCCGGGCCGCGGGGCACCGCCTTGTCACCGGCGTGGTGCGCCGCGGCCACCGCCGCGCGGGCCGAGCTGGACGCGGGCCACCCCGTCCTCGTGCTCGGCGAGCCCGGCGCCGGCCGGTTCAGTCTGCTCAGCGACCTGCACCTGCAGGGGAACCCGCGCGGCCGGGTCACCCGGGTCGCCGCCCGGACGATCGAGGCCGACCCCCGGGAGGTCGCCAGGGCCGTCGCGGACGCCGGGGACGGGACCCTGACCGTGCTCTGCGACGTCGACCGGCTCCCGCCGGCGACCGTGGAGCTGCTGGTCGACGCGCTCGGCGAGCACGCCGACGCCCTGCCCCGGCTCGCCGCGACCGCCGCGCCCGCGGCCGGGCCTGCCCCCTCTGTGCACCGCTCGCTCCTGGCGGTCCTGCGCGGCTGCGTCACGGTGCCGCCACTTCGTCATCGCACCGCCGACATCCCGGGGCTGGCCCGGGGGATCCTCGACGAGCTGGCGCCCCACCGCGACGTCCGGCTCTCCGCCGAGGCCGTCCGCCTGCTGTCCCGCTACCGGTGGCCCGGGAACGTCCGCGAGCTCCGGGAGGTCCTCGCCGCCGCGGTGGCCCGGCGCCCGGTGGGCGTGATCGAGGCCCAGGACCTGCCCGCCCACTGCCAGAGCACCCCGCGCAGCGCGCTGCGCCCGGTCGACGAGATCGAGCGGGACGCGATCGTCTCGGCGCTGCGCACGGCGGCCGGGAACCGCAAGGCCGCGGCCGCCGCGCTCGGGATCGCCCGCTCGACGATGTACCGCAAGATCCGCCAGTACGGAATCACCGACTGACGTCGGCACGTGTCCGTTGTTGGGACACGTCCGGTGGGTGGGACACCGCCCACGATGTCCGGGCCACCCAGGCAGGACACACGGAAGAGGTCGATGACGATGACGTCCGCACCCGACACCGCACCGCCGGCCGACGGTTCCCCGGCCCCGCTGGAACTTGACGCGGTGGTCCTCGGCGCCGGCGTCGCCGGGCTCTACCAGCTCCACCAGCTCCGCGAACAGGGGCTGCGCGTGCGGGCCTACGAGGCCGGCAGCGACGTGGGCGGGACCTGGTACTGGAACCGCTACCCCGGCGCGCGGTTCGACTCCGAGGGCTACATCTACCAGTACCTGTTCTCCGAGCAGCTCTACACGGACTGGAGCTGGAGCGAGAAGTTCCCCGGCCAGCCCGAGGTCGAGCAGTGGCTGCGGTACGTCACCGAGCGGTTGGGCCTGCGCGAGGACATCCGGTTCTCGACGCGGATCGTGAGCGCCCACTACGACGAGGACCGCGGCCGCTGGACCGTGCGCACCGACCGCGGCGACACGATCGACACGCAGTTCTTCGTCACCTGCGGCGGCATGCTCTCCGCGCCGATGGAGGCCCTGTTCGAGGGCCAGGACACCTTCCGCGGACCGATCTTCCACACCTCGCGCTGGCCGAAGGAGGCGGTCGACCTCGCCGGGAAGCGGGTCGGCGTCGTCGGGGTCGGGGCCACCGGCATCCAGGTCATCCAGACGATCGCGAGCGAGGTCGAGCACCTCACGGTCTTCGCCCGCACCCCGCAGTACGTGCTGCCGATGAAGAACCCGAAGTACGGCGAGACCGAGCAGCGCTGGTACAAGAGCCGCTTCCAGGAGCTGCGCACGACCATCCCGCACACGTTCACCGGGTTCGAGTACGACTTCGAGCACGCCTGGGCCGACTGCACCCCCGAGCAGCGGCAGGAGATCCTCGAGGAGATCTACCAGGACGGGTCGCTCAAGCTGTGGCTGGCGAGCTTCGGCGAGATGTTCTTCGTCGAGGAGGTCAGCGAGGCGGTCTCGGAGTTCGTCCGCGACAAGATGCGCGCGCGGCTCGAGGACCAGCAGCTGATCGACGTCCTCGTGCCCACCGACTACGGCTTCGGCACCCACCGCGTCCCGCTCGAGACCAACTACCTCGAGGTCTACCACCGGGAGAACGTCGAGCTGGTCGGGGTGAAGGACAACCCGATCGCCCGGATCCGGCCCGAGGGCGTCGAGCTCGCCGACGGCAGCGTCCACGAGCTCGACGTGATCATCCTGGCCACCGGGTTCGACGCCGGCACCGGCGCGCTGACCCGCATCGACGTCCGCGGCCGCGGCGGGCGGTCATTGACCGAGGACTGGGGCCGCGACATCCGCACCACGATGGGGCTGATGGTCCACGGCTACCCCAACATGCTCACCACGGCCGTGCCGCTCGCCCCGTCCGCGGCGTTGTGCAACATGACGACCTGCCTGCAGCAGCAGACCGAGTGGATCACCGCCGCGATCCGCGACCTGCGCGAGCGGGGCGCCACCGTGATCGAGCCGACGGAGGCCGGCGAGGAGGCCTGGGTGGCCCACCACGAGGAGATCGCCTCCGCGACCCTGGTCCCGAAGACGCACTCCTGGTACCTGGGCTCCAACGTCCCCGGCAAGCCCCGCCGGCTGCTGTCCTACATCGGCGGCGTGGGGCAGTACCGGCAGAAGTGCGACGAGG
Source organism: Pseudonocardia halophobica (assembly GCF_050948485.1). NCBI lineage: Bacteria > Bacillati > Actinomycetota > Actinomycetes > Pseudonocardiales > Pseudonocardiaceae > Pseudonocardia > Pseudonocardia halophobica. Next base: position 5,966,781 of record NZ_CP192046.1, read on the forward strand.
AGGCGGCCGCCGGCTACCCGGCGTTCGACCGCCGCTGACGTCCGCGCCCGGGCCCGGCCCCGCCGCTGCGGGGCCGGGCCGGACCGTCCGGGAGCGTCAGACGACGACGGTGTCGATCGTCTCGTGGTGCTTGCCGAACTCCACGTACTCGTCCTCCATGATCGCTCGCGGGTTGAAGAGCGGGTCGGCGAGGATGCCGTGCACGCGGCGCCGCTGCATGCCCATGTTGCCGCCGTCGTAGATGGGCAGCACGGAGGCCTCGCGGAGGATCTTGCCGAAGCCAGCCTTCCGCTCCAGGCTGTTCACGCCGACGATCTGCATGCACTTGTACACGCAGTCGAACATCATCTCGGTGACCTGGATCTTGTTCATCGCCCCGACCAGCTCGGCGTGCTGGTCGTGCTTGTCGAGGTAGTCCGCCGCCCGCCAGGAGAAGTAGCGGCCCATCTCGATCTTCGCCGCGACGTCGCCGAGGACGTAGCCGACGTTCTGGAAGCCGATGATCGGCTTCAGCGCACCGGCCGTGTTGCCCCGCGCGAACTCGAGGGCCATCTCGTAGGCGGCGCGGGCCATGCCGACCGCCGCGATCGCCGCGATCGGGCCGGACCAGGCGAAGTTGCGGTTGATGACGAGGTCGCCGTTGCCCTCCGCCCCGGGCAGCAGGTTCGTGGCCGGGATGCGGGCGTCCTCGAAGACGATCTCCGCGTTCGAGGCGAGGCGGTGGCCGGTCTTGTCGAGGGTGTGATAGGTGACCCCCGGGGTGTCCCGCTCCAGGACCAGCGCGGACAGGCCCTCGGTGCCGCCCTTGTCCGGGTCGCTGCGGACGATGAGCGTGCCGGCGTTGACGCCCCGCTCGTCCCAGCCCGCCGACGACGGCCAGTACTTGCGGCCGTTGACGACGAAGTGGTCGCCGTCCCGCTCCGCGATCAGGCCGACACCGGCCGGACGCGGCAGCGGGATGTCGAAGTTCGCGGTGCCGGCCGGGTTGCCGGGCGGCTCGCTCGCCGTCCACCCACCGAGGTACTCCCCCGTCGGGTCCGAGGTCGCCGCCCGCAGGAACCGGTCCTTCTGCTCGTCCGAGCCGTACCAGGCGATCGGCATCAGGCCGAGGCCGTTGCACAGGACCGTGCAGGCGAACCCGGGGTCGACCACGCAGAGCTCCTCGGCCGCGACCGTCAGGTCGACGCACGACACACCACCTCCGCCGTACGCCTTCGGCAGCATGCACATCGCGATCCCGGCCTTGTACGCCTCGACGTAGGCCGGCTTCGTCATCTGGAAGCCCTTGAGCGGGTCCGGCTCCGCGTCGGCCGCGGCGACGACCGGCTTGAGGACGTTCTCGGCGAAGGCCCGCACCTCGTGCTGCAGCTTCTTCTGTTCGTCGGACATCGTGAAGTTGATGGTCATCGGAACTCCGAGTGGCATCGGCGATCTTCAGTTGGCGTGGTGATCCCGGAACGGTCGTTCTGGAGTGGTGGTTCCGGAGTGGTGGTTCCCCCAGTGGTGGTCGCCCGCTCCCGTGAGCTGGGCGGCGAACGACGGTACGCCGGTGGCGCCGCCGTGCCTATCCGTCGTCCCGGGGTCGCATCGCCGCCGCCCTCCTCGCCTGACGGTCGGCGCTGGATGGACTTGGTCTCCAGGAACTCCTCCAGGCCGCAGCGGCCCAGCTCGCGGCCGTTGCCGGACTGCTTGTAGCCGCCGGACGGGGCGACGATGGTGAACGTGCCGCCGTCGACGTCCACCTGCCCCGTGCGCAGCCGCCGGGCCAGCGCGAGGGCGTGGTCGGGCTCGCCGAACACCGCGCCGGCCAGGCCTACGAGGTCACCCGCTGCCGCTGGGTCTCCGACGACATCGGGCCGATCCGGGTGGAGGCGTCCGTCGGGTCGCCCACCGTGGCTTCGCCGCCGCCGCGACCAGCTGCTCGACGATCTCGGACTGCTTCGCCGCGGGCCACCAGCATCCGCGTCCACGCGGTGCAGGTCTGCCCGCTGTCCTGCCAGGCGGCGCCCAGGCCGACCTTGACGGCCTTCGCCAGGTCCGCCGACTCCAGCACGATGTTCGCCGACTTGCCGCCCAGCTCCAGCGCCACCCGCTCGACCGTGTCCGCGGCGACGACCGAGACGCGCTTGCCCGCGCGCGTCGAGCCGGTGAACGACAGTTCACGTGAGGCTTACCTCATGCGACCGGGCGGTGGGCGGCCACGGCGTCCGCGCCCCGGACGTCGCCGACGTCTCGGAGGCCCTCGACGACGCCGTCGATGTCCGCGGCGGGGCGGTTCTGGCTGAGCTTGAACTTCGCGTCGACCCGCTCGATGCGGACCTCGACGCCCCCGATCGCGCGCAGCTGGCCGCGGAAGAACTTCTCCGGTGCGTCGTCGACGCGCCACGGGGCCGGCCGGTCCGCCTCGTGCAGGTCGGTCAGCCGCCGCACGACGTCGGCGAGCCAGTCGACGTCGTCGTGCACGGTCACGGTGCCGTGGACGTGCGCGGTCACGTAGTTCCAGGTGGGGACGACGCGCCCGTGCTCGGCCTTGGAGGCGTACCAGGTCGGGCTGACGTAGGAGTCCGGGCCGCGGACGATCACCAGGCCCTGCTGCCCGTCGGCCCGCCGCCAGTGGTCGTTGTTGCGGGCGAGGTGGCCCAGCAGCGTGCCCCGCTCGCGGTCGTGGACGAACGGCAGCATCGTCGCCTCCAGACCCTCCGGGCCGGCGGTGACCAGGTCCGCCGCGCCGTGGTGGTCCAGCAGCTGCTGCACGTCCTCGTCCGCGGGGGCGAAGTGGGTCGGCACGTACACGGTCGCTCCTTGCATCGGTTCCGGCGACACCAGCATGCCTGCACCCGGCGGCCTTCTTCGACGGCCGATCCGCCGTCATCTCGGGAGGCCATTCTCGGACTGCGGTCGACGCGGCGCCCGTGCGCGCCGTGCGGAGGTCAGCGGGTCAGGATGGTGTGCAGGACGTCGGCGAGCGGCTCGGGGTGCACCTGGACGCCGAGGTGGCTGGTGGCGATCTCGTGCACGTCGAACGGGTTGTCCGGGGTGAGGGCGTCCGCCTCGGCGATGTAGCGGTCCTGCAGCGCGGGCGGCAGCGCCCGGTCCGCGGTGAGTCGCACGTAGCTGCGCGGGATCCGGCCCCAGGTGGCGGCGTCGGCGCGGACGCGGTCCTCGTCGATCAGCAGCGTCTCGTCCGGGTCCTGCGTGTGCAGGTAGGCGAGCAGCTCGTCCCGGGTGCCGTCGGCGAGCAGGGCGGCCTGCAGGGCGTCGAGCATCGCCGGGTCCGCGGTGCGCCAGTTGAGCCGCAGCCCCCCGACGGCGGCGGGGTCGGCGCAGATCAGGCCGGTCACCGAGCCCAACAGGCTCTCCGCGTTCTCCGGCGATGCGTCGTACTCGGCCGGGCCCGCCTGCACCGGGCAGTGCGCGGACACGTACACCAGCCGGTCCACCAGATCCGGCGCCGCGTTGCCGACGGCGGTCAGGGTCAGCCCGCCCCGGCTCACCCCGACCAGCACGGTCGGCCCGTGCTCGCGGGCCCGCCGCAGCACGTCGACGACGGCGGCCACGTCGTCCGCCGTGCCGATCCCCTGCATCCCGCTGGGCTCGGCGGCCAGCGCCGCCGGGTCCTGCGGCCCGAGGTAGCCGCGCGGGACCCGGGCGGAGAACCCGTGCCCGGGCAGGTCGACGGCGAGCACGCGGTGCCCGCGCAGGGCGAGCTCGCGCACCACCGGGGTCCAGGACGCGGCGTTGCAGCCCATTCCGTGCACGAGGACGACGGTCGGATCACTCACGGCCCCGCAGTCTGCCGGGCCGCCCGCACACGTCCGGCGGGACCCCGCCGGCGTCGGATCAGTCGCCGGATCAGTCGCCGGGTCAGCCGCCGGGTCAGCCGCCGGATCAGTCGCCGGATCGGTCGTCGCGCAGGACGACGCGGCGGTCGATCCGCCACCCGGCCGGGGTGCGGACCAGGTCGTCCACGACGGTCGTCAGGCGGTGCAGCCGCGAGGGCTCACCGGTCGGGGTGCCGACGATCTGCAGATAGGCCCGGGACGTCAGGGTGTCCGGCCCACCCGGGATCACCTCGACCGTGCTGACGACGTGCCGCAGCACCTCACCGGACTCGACGCAGCCCGCGTGGAAGCGCTCGGCGAACGCCGTCAGCTCGGCGGCCCCGATGGCCGGGTCGGGATAGCTGGGCGAGTGGAACTCCCCGTCCGCCGTGAAGGTCGCGGCCCAGTCGGCGGCCCTGCCCGAGTCGATCGCATGGCTCTGCCGCCCGTAGAGCTGGTGGACGGCGAGCACGTCCTCGGCCGAGATGTCCATGGCCACATGCTCGGCCGTGATCGACGAACGTTTCACCGTCCGGCAGCGGCCCGCACCGGCCGGGCTCCGGCTCGACGCGCCGTCAGCTCGGCTGGGGCACGATCCGGATGTACGGACGCGGGGCCTCGCGGCCGTCCGGGTAGGTCCGGCGCCTCCTCGTCCGACACCGAGCCGTCGCCGGGTCCCCGAAGGTACGCACGCGCCACCGCCCGTCGATCCGCCGGCCGGCACGTTCGGCAGCCCCGAGAGGGCGGTTCGTCCCGCCCGTGTCGTGTCGGGCCCGGCGTTGCCGGCCCCGATCTCAGGCCCGACCTCAGGCCTCCGGGCTGCCCGGGACGAGCGGGACGAAGCTGACGTCGGCCAGCTCCTCGGTCCGGCCGTCGCGGTAGCGGACCAGGGTGCCGACGCGCTGGTCGCCGACCGGGCACACGATCGTCCCGCCCGGGGCCAGCTGGTCGAGCAGGTCGGGCGGGATCTCCCCGGGGGCCAGTGCGGTGACCACGATCCCGTCGAACGGCGCCCGGTCCGGGGCGCCGCGCATCCCGTCCCCGGTGCGGACCTCCACGTTCGGGGCGAGCTCCGCGAGCACCTCGCGGGCCCGCGCGGCGAGCGTCGGGTCGCGCTCGACGGTCACGACCTCGCCGACGCACCGGGACAGCACCGCGGCCGCGTAGCCGGACCCGGTCCCGATCTCCAGCACTCGCGCCGACGGCGGCTGCTCCAGCGCGACCACGCTGAACGCCACGATCCACGGCGACGAGATCGTCTGCCCGCGGCCGATGTCGAGCGGGTGGTCGCCGTAGGCGTCGTCGGCGAGCTCCGGCCGCACGAACCGCTCCCGCGGCACCTCCCCCATCGCGGCGAGCACCCGCGGGTCCGTGATCCCCGCACCACGGAGCCTCGCCACCATCGCCTCGCGCGCGTTCCCGGTCCCCGTCATCGGACCTCCTCCCGCCGCGGCCTACCCGCTCCCGGCCCACCCATGTCGTGCCGGGCCCCGCTGGTGGCCGTCAGTGCTCCGGCTGCTCCTTGGTGAGGTGGAGCAGCCAGTCCTCGCCGGTGCGGATCAGGGCGTAGCGCCGGGAGCCGGTGCGCCCGTGCAGGGTGAACACGATCCGCCGCTCGTCCCGGTCGTGCTCCTCCCACCACCCCGTGTCGGCGATGGTCTTGTGCTCGTCGGTGTAGCCCAGATGGTCGAGGCCGTGGTCGGGGACGCCGACGGCGAGCCGGTTGCGCCGCGGGTCGTCGGGCAGCCCGCGGGGTACGGCCCAGGACCGGAGCACCCCGTCCTCCTCCAGCCGCAGGTCGAAGTGCGGCCGCGGCCGCCGGTGGTCGTGCAGCACGAAGGCGGGGCGCTCCATCCGCCCAGTGTGGCGCGTCGGAGATCGGGCGGCAGCGCTGTCGGCGTCACCCGGGCGGCGCCTCGGCGGCGCGTCGGCGTCCCAGGGCCGCGCGGGTGCCGTGGGCGATCTCGAGGTCCTCGCGCGCCGGGACGACGAGGGTGCGCACGGCGGCCCCGGCGGCGGTGATCTCGCCCTCGCCGGCATCCTTGCGGGCCGGGTCGACGGCCACGCCGACGAGCGCCGGCCGCTCGGCGGTCCGGGCCCGGACCCCGGCCTCGTGCTCGCCGACCCCGCCGGTGAAGGCCAGCGCCTCCAACCCCCGGTCGCCGCGGCCATCGCGGCGATGCCGGCCAGCCCAAGTCGCTGGCCGGCTCGACGCCGGCCAGTGCCGCCGGCCCCGACCGCTTCTCTCCGGGGCGTCTGCACTGGATCGATACGCGGTCGGGGCCGACTCTGCCGTGCCGCCCGGTGTTCGGCCGGCGCCGCGCACCCGGTGTTCAGAGGGTTCGCGCGTCCACGTCATGGCCGAGGTGGTCGACCACGTCGACGACTCCCTCCAGCCGACGGGTCAGGGCGACGGCGACGAGGGCGTCGGCGTGCGTGGACACCCGGCCCTCCAGCGTCACGACCCCGCCGGCCGCCGTGACCTCCACCTGCCCGGGATCCAGCAGCAGGATGCGGCCGAGGACCTCGTCGCGGACCTCGCGCACGAGGTCGTCGTCCGGCCGTTCGAACACGCGCAGCAGGTCCGCGCGGCCCACCACGCCCCGCAGGCGCGGCGGCCGCTCGGCGAGGTCCGCCGCGGGCTCGTCGACGACGGGGAGCCACCCCAGCCGGTGCGCCGCCATCGTCCGCGCCGCCTCGGCCACGCCGGTCCCGGGGTCCACGGCGACGACCTCCGTCGTCATCAGGTTGCGTGCCCGCGTGTGCGGCGGGACCTCCGGCCGGTGCTGCCACCGGCGGCGCCGGTGGACGACCGGCGGCTCGACGTCGTCGTGCTCGGCGAGGCGGAGCACGTCGGCCTCGAACACCACCCCGAGCAGGAGCTCCCCGTCGACCACGGGCAGCGCGCGGACCCCGCGCCGGCGGAGGGCGGCGACGATCTGGGCGACGGGCGCGTCCGGGCCGACCGCCTCGACGTCCGTCGTCATGACCTCCCCGACGAGGGTGCGGCGCAGCGCGGTCACCGCCTCGCCTCCGCTGCATCGGGGGCGGGCCGCGTGTCCTCGTCCGCGCGGTCCGGTGGGGGCACGACGGTCACCGAGCAGGGGGCGTGCAGCACGCAGTGCAGCCCGACCGACCCCAGCAGCAGGCTCGCGGCGGCCCCACGCCCGCGGGATCCGACGACGAGCAGGTCCGCGCCCGCCGCGGCCCCGCTGAGCACCTGCCCCGGCTCGCCCGGGACGGCCCGGACCGACACCTCCGGTGTCGCGTCACCCGGCTCGGCGCGCACCTCCTCGGCCGCCGCGCGGGCCCGGCCCCGCAGCTCGCGCTCGACCTCGACGGCCAGGTCCCGGGAGGTCGGCACCTGCGGCGCGCCGTACCGCACCGGCCACGGCGCGGGCACGGCGAAGGCGGACACCACCTCGACCCGCACCCCGCGGCGGGCGGCCTCGCCCAGCGCGAACCGGAGCGCCGCGGCGGCGCCCGGCGACCCGTCGTCGCCCACGACGACCCGGCCGCGGGTGCGTGCCGGTCGCACCGGGCGCACCGGCAGTCCGCGCCGGCGCCGCACCTCGTTCGCGCCGCGCTCGCCCCGGGCGACCACCCGCAGGACGTCCCGCCGGGTGACGATCCCGACCAGGTCGCCGTCGTCGACGATCGGGACCGACCGCACGTGCGAGTCGAGCATCAGGGACACGACGTCGGTGAGCTCGTCCTCCGGGCGCATCGCGAGCGGCGTGCGGGACATGACCTCGTCGACGATCCGCGGCTCGCGCCCCTCGGTGCGGAACCGGTCGCGGACCAGGTCGGCCTCGGTCACGAGGCCGAGCAGCCGCCCGTCCGCGTCGACCACCGGCGCGGCGGTGAACCCGTGCGCGGCCAGCAGCGCGGCGGCGGGCGCGATCGGGGTGTCCGTCGGCACGGTGACGACCGGGCTCGTCATCACGTCGTCGGCCCGCAGCGGGAGGCCGGCCCCCGTGATCATCGGCCGTCCCGCCAGCGCGGCTCGACCTCGTCCCACTCCCGTTCCCACTCGGTGGCGCGCAGCCGGGCGACCCCGCCGGCGGCGAGGTGCGCGAGGGCGGCCACGACGAACCCGCCGATCACCAGCACCGCGCCCGCGCTGGCCACCGTGACGAACACGATCTCGGTGCCGGTCAGCGGGGCGCGCACGAGCCGCCCGTCCGCGGTCACCCAGGCGTCGACCGGGTCCCCGGCCCGCCGCGGCCCGGCGACCTCCGTGCGGCCGACGTGCTCGACGCCGGTCCGGTCGGTCCAGCGGACGTCCGCCGGCACGCGGTTGCGGCCCTCGGGCAGGACCGGCACGTCCTCGGTGAGGACCGCCGTGATCGGGGTGCGGTCCCGCGCCTCGGCGGCCGCCCGGTCCGTCAGGTCGCCGTGGACGTCCAGGCCGACCAGCACCGACGCCCCGAGCAGCACGAGGACCGTCGCGCTGACCACCCACGCGACCAGGTCGGCGACCCGGTCGGAGCGGCGCCGGCCGTCCCGCCGGCGGGGCCGCGACGGGCCGGCGTGCTCACCGGCGAGCATCGCGGCCTTCCTCCTCCGGGGCGTCGGCCTGCGGGTCGAAGGCGCTCGGAACGCCGGGCAGACGCGTGTCGGTAGTGTCGGTCGGGTCGCCGGTGTCGGTCGTGTCGGGTGTGTCGATGTCGGCCTCGTCGCCGTAGAGGGCAGCGAGGACGTGCTGCTCCTCGTCGGCGTCGGGCAGGGTCGACGATGCGCTCATGACGGCCACGCTCCGGCCGTTCCCCCGGGACGGGCAGTGCCGAAGGTCCGTCGGGGGGTCGCGGTCACGGGCTCATCCGCCCCGCACGGCCGGCTGGTTGACCCGCTCCAGGTCGTCGGCGGCGATCCCGAGCAGCCGGTGGGTGAGCTCCGACAGCGCCCGCGCGGCCGCGAGCTCGTCGCCGATCTCGGGCACGTCGCGGTCCGCCGGGTTCAACCGCGCCAGGCCGACCCCCATCACCGACTGGGTCTCGTCCGGGTGGAGCCGGGCCACCGCCCGGGTCCGGCCCTCGTGCTCGTCGATGTCGATCGACACGGTCCAGCGCTTCGACTCGTGCACGGCGCTCTCCTCCTCGCGTCTCCGCGCGACCGTCCCCCGCCCGCGGCGCGGTGAGGAGGGCCGTCGTACCCGCTCCGTGCAGGTCATGAGCCCCGAGCTCCCGTCAGGCGACGGCCGGAGAGACCGCTCAGGAGCGGGGTCCGGCGGCCGGCTCGGTGAGTTGCCCGTCCCGGTCGTCGACCAGGTCGCCGCGGACGGCGACGACCCCTTCCAGCCTGGCCACCAACGCCGTCGCCAGCCGGGCGCGGCCGGACCGCGGCAGGCGGCCCGACAACGTCACGACGCCTCGCTCGACCTCGACGGACACGACGTCGGCGTCCTCGGCGAGGACGGGCCGCAGCACGCCGTCGACGATCTCGGCCCGCAGCTCCGCGTCGTCCCGCAGGAAGACGGTCAGCACGTCCGTGCGGCCGAGGACGCCGACCACGTGCTCGGCGGCGCCGTGGATCTCGGTCACCGCCAGCCACCCCACGCCGTGCTCCCGCATCCGCCGCGCGGCCTCCGCCACCGAGGCGTCCGGCCGCACGGTCACCACCGCCGAGCTCATCAGGGCGCGCGCCGTGGCCGGCCGCGCCGGGTCGGCCCGGCGGAAGCGCTCGTACGACGCCGCCGGGTCGCCGAACTCGGCCGTCCGCATCAGGTCCGCCTCGGAGACGACCCCGAGCAGCCGGCTGCCCTCGAGCACCGGGACGGCGCGGACCGCGTTGCGGGTCAGGACCAGGGCGACCTCGTCGAAGTCCGCCTCGGGCGGGACGGACACCACCCGCGTCGTCATGACGTCGCGGACCAGGGTCCGGCGCAGCGACGCGGTCACGGCGTGTCCCCGGCCGGCGCGGGTGCGGCCCGCGGTGGGCGGACCACCGTGACCCGGCAGGGCGCGTGCAGCACGCACTGCAGGCCGACCGACCCGAGCACCGTGCTCGCCAGGCCGCCCCGGCCGCGGTGCCCCACGACCAGGTCGTCGGCGTCCCCGGCCTGCGCCAGCAGCACGGCGGCCGGGGAGCCGGGCAGGGCGAGGACGTCGACCGGTACGTCCGCGACCTCGTCGCCCAGGTCCGCGCGCGCCTCGGCGACCGCCTCGCGCAGACTGCTCTCGAGGGTGCGGGTGATCTCGGCGGCCGTCGGCGGTCCGCCCGTCCGGCCGAACTCCGGCCAGAAGTCGGGTGCCTCGAAGGCCATGACGACCCGCACCCGGGCCCTCCGCCGCGCCGCGTCGCGGAGCGCGTGGCCGAGAGCGGTGCGCGACCCCGCGGACCCGTCCACCCCCACGACGATCGTCGGTGTCCCCACGGCTCCTCCCTCGTCGGTCCCTGCCCGGCAGGGTGACCCGGGAGGAACCGTCGGCGGCACCGTCGCCGGTCCCGGCGCGACGGGCCGGTCGGCCCTCGGTGCCCGCGGCTCAGCGCCGCAGCGCGGTCTCCCGCTCCATGTGCGACAGCTTCTGCGGGTTGCGCACGGCGTAGAGCCCGGTCACGAGGCCCTCCTCGATGCGCACGGCCACGACGCTGTCGAGCTCGCCGTCGAGCCGGAGGATCAGCGCCGGGTGGCCGTTGACCTGCACCGACTGCAACGACGCCGCGCCGGCGACCCGGCCCAGCCCGGCGGTCAGCACGCGGGCCACCTTGTCCGCGCCCACGATGGGCCGCAGCACCGCCTGCTTGACGCCGCCGCCGTCGCCCACGAGGACGACGTCCGGGGCGAGGATGTCGATCAGGCCCTGCAGGTCGCCGGTCTCGACCGCGCGGCGGAACGCGTCGAGCGCACTGCGGGTCTCGGCCGGGGAGACGATCCCGCGGGGGCGGCGCGCGGCGACGTGCGCCCGCGCCCGGTGCGCGATCTGACGGACCGTGGCGGAACTCTTGTCGACGGCCTCCGCGATCTCGTCGTACCCGAGGTCGAACACGTCGCGCAGCACGAACACCGCCCGCTCGGTCGGAGTCAGGGTCTCGAGCACCAGCAGCATCGCCATCGACACGCTGTCGGCCAGCTCGACGTCCTCCGCCACGTCCGGCGAGGTCAGCAACGGCTCGGGCAGCCAGGAGCCGACGTAGGACTCCTTGCGCCGGCCCAGCGTCCGCAACCGGGTGAGCGCCTGGCGGGTGGTGATCCGAACGAGGTACGCGCGCCGGTCCCGCACCGCGTCGAGGTCGACGGTCGCCCAGCGCAGCCAGGTCTCCTGGAGGACGTCCTCCGCGTCGGCGGCCGAGCCGAGCATCTCGTAGGCCACGGTGAACAGCAGGTTGCGGTGGGCGAGGAACGTCTCGGTGGCGGGGTGCGCAGCGGCGGCCGGGTCCTGGTGCTCCGTCGACATGAGTGCTCCTCCTCGCTCGCGGTGTCCCGCACCAGACGCCGCGGCCCGCCGTTCCGTGACACCGGACATTGGTCGATCTCCATGACGCACGTCACATCCTGGTCCCGTCACGGGATCCCGCCCGCCGGCATCTGATGTCCGTCCAGTGCAGCAGCACACGCCACCACGAGTGAGGACGAGGTCATGGACGCCCGCATCAACCTGTTCGAGAACGAGATCGCCGCCGCCTTCGGCAAGCGCTTCGCCAACGCAGCCCTGGTGATCCACCGGTCGTCGCTGCCGAAGGCCACCCAGGAGCTGGTGTCCCTGCGCGCCAGCCAGATCAACGGCTGCGGCTTCTGCACCGACATGCACACCAAGGACGCCACGGCCGCCGGCGAGACCGCGGTCCGGCTCAACCTGGTCGCCGCCTGGCGCGAGGCCACGGTGTTCACGGAGGCGGAGCGGGCGGCGCTGGCGCTCGCCGAGGAGGGCACCCGGCTCGCCGACGCCCACCATGGCGTGTCCGACGAGACCTGGGCCCAGGTCCGGAAGCACTACGACGACGACCAGACCGCCGCGCTCGTCTCCCTCGTCGCCCTGGTCAACGCGGCCAACCGGATCAACGTCATCGCGCGCACCCCGGCGGGCTCCTACGAGCCCGGCATGTTCGACGCGATGACGAGCTGAGCGGGCCCCGGCCCGGGATCCTCCGGTCCCGGGCCGGCCGCCACCGGGCGTCGAACCGTCGACGGGCCGCGCAGGTCAGGCCCTCGGCAGGCCGACGGAGAGCGGACCGCGCCTGCCGTCGGTCGTCTCGGCACGGATCGCCGGGATCTCCGCGGGATCGAGCAGCCCGATCGACGCCGCGTGCTCGGCGATCTCGGCGCTGTCGTCCACGGCCAGCATCGGCACGCCCAGCGCGGTCACCCGCTCCGCCAGCGCCCGGACCTCGGCGTCCCGGCGCAGGGTGCGCCCCGGGGGACGGCGCACGTAGACCGCGCGGATCCGGTCCGGGTGCGCCTCCGCGACCGCCGCGTAGATCTCCGGGTCGAGCTGGCCCGTGTCGCCGACGAGGACCAGCCCGAGCCCCGGGTGCTCGTCCAGGATCTGGGTGATCAGCCCGGTCTTGTGCTCACGCGCGCCGATGCGGAACAGGTTGCCGTGCCCCGGGCCCCAGTCCGTGAGCAGCAGCGGGCCGAGCGGGAAGGCCCGCAGCGCGATGAACTCCAGCAGCGTGCCGTGCAGGTTCCACGGGCTGGTCGACACGTAGAAGACCGGCCGGCACACCTTCGACGGCGGCGCCACCAGCGCCCGGTACAGCGCCGCCGAGCCGGGCAGCGGGGCGCGGTCCGCGGTCTCGGTCAGCAGGGTCGCCCGCAGGAACGCCAGCCCCCGTGTCAGGCCGGTCTCGAGGATCGTGTCGTCCACGTCGCTGACCAGGGCCACGTCCGCCCGCGGATCGACGACCAGGACCTTCGCCCGCGCCGCCGTCCCGGCCTCGAGGGTCAGCTCGGCCTCGTGCCAGCCCGGCTCCAGACCCGGCTGCTCGACGACGGCGTCCACGTACCCCTCGACGTCCGCCCGGACGTGCCGGACCCCGGCCGGCGTACTGATCGCGACGCGCGCCCCGGGCAGCTCGATCGTGAAGAAGCGACTGAGGCTCGCCAGCAGCACCTGCCGCCGCGAGCGCGGGCCGGGCGCGAGGTCGTCCTCGGTGACGGCGTCGGGGTGCCCCATCGCCACGCGCGCCCCGATCCGGACGCGCTCGGTGGACCCGTGCCCGATGAACGGCAGGACGAGCGGCCGGCGCCGCCCCCGGATCACCACCACGACCATGACTACCCGGCCCAGCACCCGTTCCGCCGCGACGGCCAGCCGGACGAGGACGGCCTTGGCCTGCGCACGGTTCACGACGTCAGGGTGTCGTGGAGACGATCAGCGCGCCACCCGGAGCCACATGTCCCGAAGTGGGACGCGGGCACTCGACCTCGCGCTGGGAAGATTCGCACCGTACGTTCGTCGGCAGACGGGCCGACGTGGGAGGGGCGGGCGCTGGATGTCCCCGGATGCCGCAGCAGACGCTCCGCTCGCAGGTGTGCAGGTCGTGGACCTGACCACCACGTTCATGGGCCCGTACTGCACGCTGCTGCTGGCGCAGATGGGCGCCGACGTCGTCAAGGTCGAGGCCCCCGCCGGCGACGTCCTCCGCTATGTCGGGGACGAGCGGGGCACCGGCCTGGGCCCGGTGTTCCTCAACGCCAACCGGGGCAAGCGCAGCATCGCGCTGGACCTCAAACGGCCGGAAGGGCGTCACGCGCTGCTGCGCCTGGTCGGCAGGGCCGACGTGTTCGTGCACAACATGCGGCCGGAGGCGGTGACGCGGCTCCGGCTGCACGCCGAGGACGTCCACGCCGCCAACCCGCGCACGGTCTACTGCGTGGTCCGCGGCTTCTCCAGCAGCGGCCCGTACCGGGACAAGGCCGCGTACGACGACGTCATCCAGGCCTCGTCCGGGCTCGCCGCCGTGCAGGGAGGACCCGACGGACCCACGTACATCCGCACGCCGGTCGCCGACAAGGCGACCGGTCTGATGGCGGTCGGGGCGATCGCCGCCGCGCTGTACCAGCGGGAGCGCAGCGGGCGGGGACTCGCGATCGAGGTGCCCATGCTCGAGACGATGGTCGCGTTCACCCTGCTCGACCAGCAGGGCGGCTACGTCTTCGACCCGCCGCGCGGGCCTGCCGGCTACGCCCGGTTGAACTCCCCGTACCGCAGGCCGTACCGGACCGCCGACGGGCACGTCGGCGTCATGGTCTACACGGACCCGCAGTGGCGCGCGTTCTTCGAGCTCGTGGGCAGACCCGAACTCGCCGCCGATCCCCGCTTCCGCACCATCACCGCCCGGACGCTGCACGTCGACGAGCTGTACCGGTTGCTCGAGGAGGAGCTGCGGAAGCGGCCCACCGCGGAGTGGCTGGCCGCGTTCGACGCGCGCGGCATCGCCGCGATGCCGGTCCTCACCGTGCCCGATCTGTTCTCCGACGAGCACCTGCGTGCCACGGGCATGTTCGAGGACGTGGTGCATCCGAGCGAGGGACCGCTGCGCTTCGCCCGGTTCCCCGTCGACTTCTCCGGAGCCACCCCCGTGGACCTGCGCCCGGCGCCCCGGCTCGGCGAGCACGGACCGGAGATCCTGGCCGAGCTGGGCTACGTCCCGGAGGAGATCCGCGCCCTCGGCCTCACGGACGGCCACGCACCGGACGTCACGCTCCGGCCCCACGAGGACGTCTGACAGCGGCCGGCCCGACCCGTGTGCTCAGCCCGGCTCCCGTCGGGCGTCGCGATGAGCGGCGGCGAAGCGCTCGATCGTCGCGAGGCAGACGTCGCGTGGCTGGAAGGTGCCCGCCGCCCAGGTCTGCAGCCACGCCCCGAGCCCGAACACCGGCGTCCGCCGGTAGAGCGGCCAGGCGTCGGCGGGCCGACGGCCGAGGGCGTCGAGGTAACCGGCCAGCAGCGCACGCTCGTGCTCGCGCCGGTCGGCGACGGTGAGGCTGGACGCGAGGAAGTAGCCGACGTCGTGGACCCAGCTGCCGGAGCGGACCAGCTGCCAGTCGTAGAAGCCGACGGTGTGGCCGACCGTGTACGTGTTGCCGGGGTGGGGGTCGCCGTGCAGCAGCGTCTGCGGGCCGGTGGCGGCGATGCGCGCCCACCCCCGGAACCCGCGCTCGATCTCCCCGGCCCCGATGTCGAGCGGGTGCCCGGCTCGCCGCAGCTTCTGCAGCGCACGGACGAATCCGGCCCGGGCGACGGGGGCCCAGGCCGGACCGAGCCGCCACGGACGCACGAAGGCCGGCAGCGGAGCGTCCCAGAACATCGCGTGCAGGCGGGCCAGTTCGCCCAGCCCGGCGGCGACCTGCTCGACGGTCAGCGGCGCGAGCGCGGAGTTCGGGCGCCCGCCGCGCAGCGTGACGTCCTCCATGACGACCACGGCGGCGAGGCGACGGCGGTCGGTCGCGGCGGCATGAAACGCGGGGTGTTCCAGCGGGAGGACCGGACGCTGCCGGACGAGGTCCGCCTCGGCCTCGCGCGCCCCGAGTGCGGTCAGGGCCACTCGGTTCAGCAGACGACCCTCCCGCTTGACGAACACCCGAGCCGGCCCGGCGGGACCCGCGTACTCCAGCTCGACGACCGCGCGGGAGTTCGTGCCGTCGACGAGATCGGTGACGCGGGCGTGCGTGACGGTCCGGCCCAGGGCGACGCTCATCCACGTCGGCGTCAGCTCGGACCAGTTCCGGGGCACCGGCAGCACACGGGAGATCATCGCGGCTGCCCGGCGACGAAAATCGGTGGGGCCGGACGACAGTGGTCGATACCGTATAGGCGACCGTGACACCACCCGGGGAGGTGAGACCCATGAACGCTGTCCGCACGTGGGTGCTCCCCCTCGTCGTCACGGTCGGGCGAGCGACGTAGGGGTCGCCGGGAGCGCCTCACCACCACGGCACTCCCGAAAGGCCACACCCTGTGCAATCTCTGCGCTTCACCTCCGCGACGTCGTCGAACGGTGTCGTCGAGCGGGACTTCGTCGTGGGCGAGGTCCCCGGCGTGCTCTGGTCGCCGGCGTCCGGCCCCGCTCACGCGCCCCTGGTGCTGATGGGTCACGGCGGCGGTCTGCACAAGAAGACCCCGGCGCTCGAGGCCCGCGCCCACGACACCGTGACCACATGGGGCTACAGCGTGGTCGCCATCGACGCGCCCGGACACGGCGACCGCCCGCGCACGGCCGAGGACGAGCAGGCCGCGCCGACCTCGGACAGGCCCGGGCGGCAGGCGACGACGCACGGTTCGAGTCGGTCAGCCTCCGGTACGTCACCTCACTCGCGGAGCGCGCCGTACCGGAATGGCAGGCGACCCTGGACGCCCTCCAGGCACTGCCCGAAATCGGCACGGGAGCGCCGATCGGCTACGGCGGCGGCATCTCGATGGGCACCGCGATCGGGGTGCCGCTCACGGCGGTCGACCCCAGGATCACCGCTGCCGTCTTCGGCGGCGGGTTCTTCGTGTCCGACGCGCTGCTCGAAGCGGCCCGACGGATCACGGTCCCGATACAGTTCCTGCTTCCGTGGGACGACGAGCACGTCGAGCGCCACAGCGCGCTCGCCCTGTTCGACGCCTTCGCCTCGGCGGAGAAGACGCTGCACGCCAACCCGGGCGATCACCGCACCATCCGCTGGGTCGGCGTCGACAAGGAGTTCCTGGCCCGGCATCTCGGTCCGGCAGCGGGCTGAGCGGCTCGCCCTGCTCCCGGTCACGGACCTTCACGGGCGTGCGCCCGCCGGTCCGCGAGGTCGTGCGACGCCCGTCCGTCGGAGGAACGCGGCCGGGAGCAGGGCGGGCGCGGTGAGCGCGAGGCTCCACCAGAACGTCGAGCCGTAGGCGGCCGCCGTCGCACCCGCGCCGGCCAGCTGGTGCTGCAGCACCGTCGTGGGGACGGCCGCCCCGAGCGGGGCCCCGATCCGCTGCCCGATCTGCAGCGCGCTCGTCGCCCGCGGTACCTGCGCCGGTGCGACGTCGCGGTAGGCGGCGGTCATCAGGGTCACCGACGCCGCCCCCACGCCGATTCCGCGGACGAACAGCGCGACGGCCGGCAGGACGACGCCGGGCTCGTGGCCGACCTGGGTGAACGGCACCGTGCCGAGCACCGCGACGAGCACCCCGCCCAGCACGACGTCACGTGCGGGGAGTCGGTCGGCGAGCCGGCCCACGAAGGGCAGCGCCACCAGCGTGCCGGCGAACTGCGGAACCAGCGCCAGGCCGGCGGTCAGCGCGCCCGCGCCCCACACCTGCTGGACGTACAGCGGGACGATCACCATCGACCCGAACAGCGACGCGCTGAGCAGGAAGAGCATGGTGGTCGCTCCCCCGAACGACGGCCGCGCGAAGAGCCGCACGTCGATCAGCGGAGTGCCCGAGGTGCGCAGGGAATGCCCGACGAAGACGGCGAGCAACACGGTCCCTGCCACGAGCGTCCCGACGACGAGTCGGTCGCCGAAGCCCGCCGAGCCGGCTCGGGATAGCCCGTAGGTGAGTGCCCCCAGCGCGGGCCCGAGCAGGGCCAGCCCGCGGACGTCGAGGCACTGGGCCGGTTGCCCGGGGACGTCGGGCACGACACGGCGGGCGAGTGCGACGGCGACCACGCACACGGGCACGTCGACGAGAAAGCACCAGCGCCAGCTCAGCAGCTCGACGATGAGCCCGCCGAGCAGCAGGCCGGCGATCGGGGCGATCTGCGCCGGTACCGACACCGCCGCGGTCACCCGGCCGAGCCGCTGCGGCCCGGCGGCCCGCATGAGCAGGGCGGCGCCGACCGGGAGAATCGCTCCTCCCCCGGCGCCCTGCAGGATCCGGAACGCGATCAGGCTGCCCGCCGACCAGGCCGCCCCGGCCAGCACCGAGCCGAGACCGAAGGCGACGACCGACCAGATCCACACCCGTCGGGCGCCGAACCGGTCCATCGCCCACCCCGTCGCCGGGACGACCATCGCCATGGCGAGCAGGTAGCCGCTCATCACCCACTGGATCGTGCTGACGTCGGCACCGAACGTGCGGCTCAGCGTGCCCAGGGCGACCGAGACGATCGTCGTGTCGAGCAGTGGGGCCACGGAGCCGACCACCACGACGACGCAGAGCCGGACCAGGGCGGGTTCGAGCCGGTCCGCCGTCGCGCCACGCCGTACCCGTGCCCGCACGGCGAAACACACTACACCGTGCAGTGTAGAAATACACCCGTCGGTGTAGATTCGTCCGGTGCCCCAACCCACGGGTGTGTCGACGTCGGTGAAGAGCCTGCGAGAGGGCGCGCCCGCCAAGCGGGCGGCGATCGAGAACGCCGCGCTCACGCTGTTCCTGCGGGACGGCTTCGCTCGGACCAGCGTCGACGCCGTGGCCCGGGAGGCCGGGGTCTCCAAGCGCACCGTCTACGACTACTACGGCGACAAGCGCACCCTCTTCCTCGACGTCGTGACGCGGACGCAGGCGGGCCACGAGGCGCGCTTCCGCGAACTGCTCGACGAGACCCTGCCCCCCGACCCGCCCGACCTCGAGGCCGCGCTCACGGCGTTCGGCCGCGCCTTCGCGTCCGGGGTGGTCCAGACCCGGGAGCGCAGCGCGATGGTCCGCCTCGTCGTGGCGGAGGCCGCCCACTTCCCGGACCTGCTCGAGCGCTGGCGGGAGGTCGGTCCACAACAGCAGATGCTCGCGGACCGGCTCGCGCACCTCGCCGGACGCGGACTGCTCGACATCCCCGATCCCGTCGAGGCGGCGGCCTACCTCGGCATCCTGGTGACCGCGCAGGTCAACAACCGCACGCTCTACGGCACGCTCCCGATCTCCCCCGAGGAGCTGGCCGAGCTCGTGGCGGGCGGTGTCCGCGTCTTCCTCCGCGCCTACCGCCCGACAGCCGATCGACAGGCTGATGCGGGCCGGGGCCTGCGCCGTCAGTTGTAGTGGATCACCCCGCGGATGTTCTTGCCCGCGTGCCACGTGGTCGCCGGTCGTCACGCCGACGGTCACGACGGCCGAGTCCGCGCCCTGTCCGTCGGTGAACGAGCGAGCCAGCTCGCCGGCCTCCTCGATCGACTCCACGGCGTGGGTGGCGCCGAACTGCGGTCAGGCAGGCGACCTCGAGCGGGATGTTCTTCGGGATCCTGATCGCCGAGTACACCGAGAGGGTGGTGTCCTCGCAGAACGTCGAGATGCCCGCGACCTGACCCACCGGGGCGCCGTCGAGGGAGAGCCGGAAGCTGGTCGGGTCGTCGGGGCGGCAGCCGGCCAGCAGGAACTGGCCGAGGTCGCACAGGTTCTCACTCCGGAACGAGCGCCGGCCCGCCACCGAGGGCGCTCGGTGGCGGGCCGGGCCGCCCACCCCGTCTCTCCCCCCACGTGCAGTGGAGCGGGCTCCCCCTCTTGACGCTTCTATCTCGCCGGATGTGACAGCCGGGCCCGACTCGACCCACTTCTCGGTGACCGGCGAACGCCGCTCCCGGTCACCGGCGCCGAGGCGGTCGCGACGCTGCGGGTGCCGGCGCCCGGCGAGGATCGCCTGGACCTGCACGTCCGAGAAGACCGGAACGTAGCTGCGCCGAGCCGAGCACGCGGATCTCGCGGTCGGTCAGCCGGTTCACCTTGCTCGCCGAGATGTGCGAGTGGACGCCCGAGGCGTGCTACGGGGCGTGGAACCACCGCCCCGCCGGCCCCGTACCCCCACCACACCGATGCGCATCAGTCCGCATGTCAGGACGAATCGGCGACGCACCCCTCACCGCATGCGGTCCAGCCAGCGGCCGGGGTCGACCTCCAGCGCTGCGCGGTCCCACTTGCCGAGCTCGGCAGCTGCTTCATAGGTGCTCTGCAGGAACCCCCGCACCACCCGGTCCGGGTCGTCGGCGGTGCGCGCGGCCTCGTAGGGCAGCAGGAACTGCTGGAACTCGGGGCTGAACGCCGCGCCCTCCGCCTCGACGGGGTAGTCGGAGAACCCGTCGGGTTCGGGATAGGCGTAGGCGTAGAAGGCGCCCTCCTCGCCACCACCGGGCCAGAACCCGCAGCTGGACAGCTCGTGGGAGTAGCCCTCGACCATGACCCAGTCCCCGCAGTTCGGCGCCCCTCCCGGGTGCGGCGGGGCCGGGCGTCCGGAGAACCGGGTGCAGGCCAGGTCCATCGCGCCCCAGAAGAAGTGGACGGGGCTGACCTTGCCCACGAAGCGCGACCGGAACTCGCTGATCAATCGGTCGGCCTGCAGCAGCTGCCGCCAGAACAGCCCGGCCGCCTCGCCGTCGTAGGAGGCGTGGGCGTGGTCGTCGGGGAACGGGACGGCCGGGTCCACCTCGTTCGGGACCGGACGGATCGGCGCCTCGACACCCAGCCGGCGCAGCACGGCCATCGTCTCGGCGTAGAACTCGGCGACGGACATCGGACGCAGCGCGAGCCCGCCCGTCCCGCCGTCGCTGCTGCGGACCTCGAGCCGATGAGCGACGAAGTCGAACTCGATCTCGAACGCACCCGAGCCGTAGGGGATCGTCGACGTGGTCAGCCCGCGCGGGCTGACGTACAGCGTCACCTGCCACCAGTGGTTGACCAGCGGCGCATGCACCATCCGGATCTTGCCCACGATCTGGGTCCACATGTGCACGGTGTCCCGCGTGTCCGTCCAGTCCGCGACCCGCAGGACGGGCCAGGTGGGCCCCGCGTCGTTCTGCTCCGCACCCACAGCACGCTCCTTCCGGTCGGCGTCGCGCCGCGGCTACGGGTTCGGCGACGCGGTCCGTTGCTTGGCCACGGTGAGGAGGACGGAGGAGTCCTCGAGTGCCTCCAGCGTGTGTCGGACCGCCGGCACGGCGATCAGGTCTCCGCGCCGCCCCTCCCACGACGTGCTGCCGGCGCAGAGGCGCACCCGGCCGTGCAGGACGTGCACCGTCGCCTCGCCGGGGCTCTCGTGCTCCGCGAGGGCGGATCCTGCCGTGAGCGCCACGACGGTCTGCCGCAGTACGTGCTCGTGCCCGCCGTACACGGTCTGCGCACTGCGGCCGGCCGAACCGGTGGCCGCGCTCTTCAGCTGTTCACGCGCCACCGCATCCAGGCTGATCTTGTTCGTCATCGCGTCTCCCCTGTCGGCCCACGGCGCTCATGGCGAAGCCGACGGTGGCGACGGCCAGCATCAGGACACGTGATGCTCCGCCGAGTGAGGGTGCGCGTGCGCCGTCCGTCGCGAGCAGAGGCGATGGTCCCCGTAGGAGGGACCATCGACCGAAGTTGGCCCGGGCCGGAAGCTGCGAAGGTCGCCGTCATGGGTTCGTCTGCAGGGAGGTACCGGTGAGCCACGACGGCGGTGACGGACCGAGCGGACGTCGGCACGATACGCCGTCCGGCCGATGACGGGTCTCGGGTGATCGCGATGCGGGTGGAGCTACGGGAGATCACCGACGACAACCGGAAGGCCGTGCGCGCGCTCCGCGTCCGGCGCGACCAGCGGCGGTTCGTCGCCTCCGTGGCCGAGTCGCTGAAGGACGCGGCCGCGGAGCCGGAGGCCCGTCCCTGGGCCCGGGCCGTGTATCTCGACGAGGAACCGGTCGGCTTCGTGATGCTGTCGTGGAACGCGCCGAACAGTCCGCCGGACGAGCGCTACTTCCTGTGGCGGCTGCTCGTCGACCGGCGCCACCAGCGGCGCGGCATCGGCCGGGAGGTGCTCACCACGATCTCGGACCTGGTGCGGGCGGAGGGCGGCGACGTGCTGCTGACCAGCTACGAGCCGGGTCCGGGCGACCCGGGGCCGTTCTACCGGGGGTTCGGCTTCGAGCCGACCGGTGAGATCGACGACGACGGCGAGATCGTCCTGCGACTCCGCCTGTGACCTTCGGGTGGCGCGACCCGGGACCCGTGACCCGGGCCGCCGTCCGTCGGAGCCGCACGTCGCGTCATCGCAGCTCAGAGGTCGTAGTAGAGCATGAACTCCCAGGGGTGCGGCCGCTGGCGGATCTGGTCGAGCTCCTTGGTCCGCTTGTAGTCGACCCAGGTCTCGATCAGGTCCTCGGTGAAGACGCCACCGTCGAGCAGGAAGTCGTGGTCCTCCTCCAGGGCCACCAGGACGGCCTCGAGCGACGCGGGCACCTGGCGGATCGCCGTCATCTCCTCCGGCGCGAGCTCGTAGAGGTCCTTGTCGATCGGCTCCGGCGGCTCGATCTTGTTCCGGATCCCGTCGAGGCCCGCCTGCAGCATGGCGGAGAAGGCGAGATAGGGATTCGCGGTGGGATCGGGCGAGCGGTACTCCAGCCGCTTCGCCTTCGCGCTCTGCACGTACATCGGAATGCGGACGCACGCCGACCGGTTGCGCTGCGAGTACACGAGGTTGATCGGCGCCTCGAAGCCCGGGACCAGGCGGCGGTAGCTGTTGGTCGTCGGGGCACAGAACGCCAACAACGCGGGAGAATGCTGGAGCAGCCCGCCGATGTAGTACCGGCCCAGGTCGCTGAGTCCGGCATACCCGGCCTCGCTGTAGAAGACGTTCTGCCCGTTCTTCCACAGCGACTGGTGGACGTGCATGCCCGAGCCGTTGTCCGCGAACACCGGCTTGGGCATGAACGTGGCGGTCTTGCCCGCCCGCCAGGCGACGTTCTTGACGACGTACTTGTAGTTCATGACGTTGTCCGCCATGTGCAGCAGGGACGAGAAGCGCATGTCCATCTCGGCCTGGCCGGCGGTGCCCACCTCGTGGTGCTGGACCTCGACGGGGATGCCCAGGTCGATGAGGGTCAGCGCCATCTCGCTGCGCAGGTCCTGGTGCTGGTCCATGGGCGGCACCGGGAAGTACCCCTCCTTGTACCGGGGACGGTAGCCGCGGCTGCCCGGCTGTCCGGACGCCCAGACGCCCTCCACCGACTCCACGTGGTAGTAGCCCTCGTGCTGGTTCTGATCGAAGCGCGCCCCGTCGAAGATGTAGAACTCCAGTTCGGGGCCCCAGTAGGAGACGTCGGCGAAGTCGGTCGCCTGCAGGTGTGCCTCCGCCTTCTCGGCGACATGCCGCGGATCTCGCGAATAGCTCGTCCGCGTGATGGGGTCGGCGACGAAGCAGTGGATCTGCAGCGTCGGCACGTCGCGGAACGGGTCCATCACCGCCGTCGTCGGATCCGGCATCAACAACATGTCGGATTCGTGGATCTCCTGGAAGCCGCGGATCGAGGAGCCGTCGAAGCCGTACCCCGTCTCCATCGCTTCCTCGGTCAGCTCCTCCACGGGGACGGAGAAGTGCTGCATCAGCCCGGGGAGGTCGCAGAAGCGAAGATCCACCATCCGGGCGCCACGGTCCTGTGCGAGAGCAAGGACATCGTGAGGGGTGTCAGGCATTTTCCGACTCCTCGTTGAATCTCGCCTTGGGCTCGAGAACTCGTCCGAGGTCGGTGGCCCGCCTCCGCGGGTGAGCGGCGCGCCGCCCGTGGCGACGTCGACGCCTGCAGAGCGCGGCCTGCGACCACGGCTGCCGAGGCGCGCACGTCTTCCGCACGCTGCTGGTCGCGGCTCGACGTCGTCCGACGCCGTGGCAGGCGACAACGGTACCGGCGGGGCCTCGCCGAGCACCAGGAAGTCGTTCCAGGCCGCGCAGTCGCGCCCGCCGGCCGCGGGACAGCCGGCGGGCGGGCCGCGCAATGTGGATCCGCCCATGTGCGGACCCGCCGGACTGGTCGACCTTCCGTTGTTGCAGCGTGCAAAGCAGTTCACAGTGAAACGGTCCGCACGGACGGCAACGGGGCGCCGCCACCGCCGCGCCGCACGGTCCGCAGAGGACGACACCCGGACGGTCACCTGCGCGGGCCCCGGCACGACCGGGGCCCGGCCGGGGTGTGGGCGCACACCGGCTCCCGCGCCGCCCGGGCCGTGAGCCCACGCCGGCAACGTCGCCGGCACGACCCGAGGACACCCATGTCGCTCACCGCAGCCACGCCTCCGATGCGCCTGTTCGCAGGCCGCAGGGGGCTGATGCTCGTCAGCATCCTGCTCCTCAACTTCGTCGTCTGGCTCGACAGCGCGAAGTTCAGCCTGCTCAACCCGTTCTGGTCCGCCGATCTCCACCTCACGCCCACGCAGATCTCCGGTGCCACGGCGAGCTACCTGCTCGGGTACTTCCCGCTGCTGCTGCTCGCCGGGATCATGGCCGACCGCATCGGCGCGAAACTGATGCTCGTCATCTGCATCGTGGGGGTGACGGTGCTGTCGGCGACGATGGCGTTCGTCCACACCTACGAGGAGATGTGGTGGCGCAACTTCTTCTTCGGCATCTTCTTCGGGTTCCTCTGGGCACCGTCGCAACGACTGCTCGCGGTCTGGTTCCCGGGAGCGCTCAACGCCCGGGCCACGTCCGTCTGGATGAGCTCCTGCCTGGTGGCCGGCGTGATCGCACCGGCGATCGCGCTGCCGCTCGCCAACCACCTGTCCTGGCGTGACGCGTTCCTGATCGTCGCCGCGCTCGGCATCCCGGCGTTGATCATGCTCGTGCTGTTCACCTCCAACAAGCCCGAGAAGCTGCGCGGCATCAGCGCCGAGGAGATCGCCCTCATCCAGCAGGAGCACCGCGGCGCGACCGTGCGGGAGAAGCTGACCTTCCGCGAGCTCCTGACCGCGCTGAAGAACCGCAGCGTGCTCACCATGATCATCGCCACGGCGTTCGCGACCACCCCGACCTGGCTCTCCGGGCCGTGGCTCCCCTACGGACTGATCACCCTCGAGAAGGTCAACCCCGACACCGTCGCCTGGGTGAGCCCGCTGATCGCCGCCGTCCCCGTGCTGTTCGGGCTGGTCAACGGCACGTTGGTGGCCCGGTTCTTCGGCGGCCGGACGCGGCCGTGGCTGGTCCTCGGTCCGGCCTGCGGGGCGATCGGCTTCGCGCTCGGTGTGGTGCTGCACGACTCCAGCTGGGTCCTGTGGGGCTTCTTCATCGGTGCCTTCGCCTTCCTCTGCGACCCGATGTTCTGGGGCACGGTGAACAGCTACTGGTCCGGCATCGCCCGTCCGGAGGTCACCGGCACGCTCAACGGCGCGTCGGCGGCGATGCAGGTCGCGGTGGGCTGGATCCTCACCGACCAGAGCGGCAAGTGGATCAACTCGGCGGCGGAGGGGCGCGCCCAGCTCGACACGGTGTGGATCGTGGGCGCGATCGTGTTCGCGCTCGCGATCATCCCGGTCCTCCTCTCCCGCGAGGTACGGGTGCACCAGGCCGTGGCGGCCAAGGCGGCGCCGGCCACGGAGCCGTCGGTGACCACCGGCGGGGCCGTCGAGACCCGTCCGTGACGTCGCACGGCGTCACCCGGCCTCGGCCCGGGTGACGCCGGCCGGGTCGGGGGGATGCGGACGAGCTGGTCCGCCGTCAGCGTCCGCTCGTGCGCGCGCCGTGCGCAGCGGCGAGGTCGGCGAGTTCGTCGCGGCTGGGGCCCTGCGGTACCGGTGGCCGCCAGCCACTCGCGTAGATCTCCGCGGCTCGTGTTCGCGCGGCGTCCAGGCTCACCGGAAGGGCCCGCATCCCGAGATAGGGCCCGATGAGGGGGAACAGCGCAGGGTCGGCCTGGGCGGCCGCGACGACCAGGTCGGAGGGCAGCGGCCGGGTGAGGTCGATGTCGGCGCCGGCCCATCGGCGGATCAGCTCGGCGTCCCAGTAGAGGTGGTCCTCGAACCACGGCGCGATGGTGTCGGAGCACCAGGCGTCGAAGGCGAGGCCGAGACCGACGGGGTCGTGTGCGTCGTCGTCGAGCAGGTGGAGGAGCTGCCGGGCCTGCAGCAGCGAGGTGGTGATGCCCCGCCCGACGGAGGGGTTCGTGGTGCACACGGCGTCGCCGACGAACACCAGCCCGGGCAGGGCCACGGCGCCGGTGTCGTCGAGCTGGCCCTGGTAGGTGTTGCGCAGGCGCCCGCCCGGCAGGACCGGTGTGAACGGGAGCGCCCGGCCGGGGTCGGTCCAGGCGGCCAGCGCCGGGATGGCCCCGGCGGCGGCCTCGAACACCTCGGTCAGGCGCAGGGCGGCCAGGGCCCGATCGTCGCTGGAGCGGGCGATGACGGTGGAGAAGATCCCGTTGTCGTGCAGGAACACGATGGACTGGTAGCCGCCCGGGTAGACGTCGGTCTGGCCGAGCGGGAAGTTCATCGGCCCCGGCTGCGCGCCTGGGCGCAGGCGGTACTGGCGGGAGACGTAGGCGATGCCGCAGTCCCCGCCCCGTGCCGGGGCGCGCCGGTCCTGGCCGAGCCGGCCGGCGCACCGGTGGCCGCGATCACCAGATCGGTGTCCAGGATCGCACCGTCGGTGCGGACACCGGTGGCCCGGCCGCGGGAGGTGCACACCTCGTCGACGTGCCCGGTATGCAGGTCCATTCCGGGTTGGCGCTCGGCCGCCGCCCGCAGGACCTGCTCGAAGGTCGACCGGCGGCACCGCACCGCCATCAACGTCCGGGACCCGTCCGCGCCTTCGACGGTCACCGGTTCCGCGCCCGCGGCGAGGAGCTCCTCCCACACGTCGGGCAGTTCCGCCTGCAGCGCCTCGGCCACCTGGGCGCGCAGGGCGTGCGGGTGGTGGAACTGCATCACCCCGCGCCGGGGCCACGACCCGTCCGGCCGAGGTCCGGTGTCCCGGTCGACCACGGTGACCCGGTGACCGCGCCTGGCCAGCGCCATGGCGGTGAACAGCCCTGTCGGCCCGGCTCCCACGACAGCCACACGCATGACGGTCCCCCACGACTCGACACCATCGGCAGTGTCCCGTCGGGAAAGAGCAACCGCCACGCTCCGGTGATTCAGCAACGTCTCCCGGCGGCTACTCCCCTCGCCCGTCAGCCCGCCTCGGTGAGCACTCCGGCGAAGAAGGCGTCGAGTCCGGCATGGTCGTCGAGCCCGAGCACGTGGGCGACGTACTGGTCCGGGCGCACCACGACGACGCAGCCCGCGTCGCGGTCGATACCGCGCAGGTCGAAGACGTCCTCGGCGTTCGGGTCGGGGCAGAACGCCTTCTCGTGATCGACGAGGGCGAACCGGCCCTTGCGGGGCAGCAGGACCGCCGGCAGGTCGGTGACCTCCAGGTCGTGGTGGTGCTGCTGGAACACCGCCCGGACGTCGATCACGGAGTCGGGCTCGGCGCGCTCCGGGGTGTACCCGCGCAGGGGCGACGCGACCGAGGCCAGGTGGTCGCAGAGGCGTCGCAACGGGGTGTCCGTCTCGCCGGGGTGCCGCCGGTCGGCGAAGAGGTAGAGGCGCCACGCGCCGTCGGCGCGCGCCACGTGCCCGAGGTGGAGCGGCTTGGCGTCGGCCAGGCGGACCACCGGCGCCGAGTGGAACCGCGTGCCCACCTCGAAGCCCCGCGCGAGGTGCTGGGCCGGCTCCGCCGCGGTGATCATCGACGACGGGTACCGGACGGCGACCCCCGCGGTGAATCGGCCCTGCTCGCGGAAGTAACGCTGGAACTTCTCGGGGTCGGGGTCCCCGCCGGCCGAGCCGGAGGCGGCGCTGAACAGGGCGGCGAACTCGCGGTCGAAGTCGATCAGCTGGTGCGCGACCTGCTGCCGCTCCGCGGAGTAGGTGTGCAGGAGCTCCGGGCGGGCGGTCCCCCGCAGCACGGCGCCGAGCTTCCACCCGAGGTTCCAGGTGTCGGCCATCGACACGTTCATGCCCTGCCCGGCCTTCGCGCTGTGGGTGTGGCAGGCGTCGCCCGCGATGAACACCCGCGGCAGCCGGCCCGGCCCGTCGCCCGGTCCGTCGTCCGGTCCGTCGGGCACGTCGTCGAAACGGGTGCACAGGCGCTGGCCGATCGTGTAGACCGACCACCACCCGACGTCGCGCACGTCGAGCGTGTAGGGGTGCAGGATGCGGTTGGCGACCGCGGTCAGTTTCTCGGGGGTCACGCTGCGCCCGAGCAGCATCTCCTCGTCGCGCACGTTGTCGAGCTCGATGTAGAGCCGCACCAGGTAGCCGCCCTCGCGAGGGATGATCAGGATGCTGCCCTCGCCCACGGACCGGATGGCGCACTTGCGCCGGATGTCGGGGAAGTCGGTGACCGCCAGGACGTCCATCACGCCCCACGACGAGTCGGTCGGGTCGCCGACGAGCTCGCGCCCGAGAGCGGCCCGGGTGCTGCTGCGGGCACCGTCGCACCCGACGACGTAGCGGGCGCGGACCGTGGAGGAAGCGCCGGTCCCCTCGCCGCCGGCGAGGTGCGCGAGGGTGACCGTCACCGGATACTCCGCCGTGCCGCTGGTATCGATCTCGATCCCGCTCAGGTGCAGGCCGTAGTACGGCTCGAGGCGGCGGGGCGAGCGCGCCATGTGGTCGCGCAGGTAGGCGAGCATCCGCGCCTGGTTCACGATCATGTGCGGCATCTCGGACAGCCCGTCCTCGACGTCCGGGATGCGGCCCGTCCTCGTGATCCGCCCGGGGTCGACCGGGTCGGGGCGCCAGAAGCTGACCTCGTTGACCTGGTAGCCCTCGCCGATCAGCCGGTCCGCCAGCCCGAACGCCTCGAACATCTCCACGGTGCGGCAGGCGACGCCGTCGGCCTGCCCCACCTCGAGCGGCCCGTCCCGGCGGTCGACGACGACCGTGTCGATGTCCGGGAAGTTCGCCAGCTGCGCCGCCAGCACGAGCCCGGCCGGACCGCACCCGACGACGAGGACGTCGGCGGTCTCCGGCACCGACGGCGGGCGCTCGGCGGCCGCGGGGTGCGGCGCGGAGACGAACGGGTCCCCCGGCGCGTAGCCGTCGACGTAGAACTGGGCCATCCGGACTCTCCTCGCTCGCCGCGTCCTCTCGCCCCGGACGCTACCGCCGTTCTGCACAGAGCATCGCTACTCTTCTGCTGTGAAGAACAAGCCGGTCTACGGCATCCAGTCGGTGGACCACGCCCTGCACCTCGCGGCGCTGCTGGCGCAGGAGGGGCCGCTACGGCTCAGCGAGGCCGCGGAGCGACTGGGGGTGGCCCGCTCGACCGCGCACCGCCTGCTCGCGATGCTGGTCTACCGCGACTTCGCCGAGCAGCGCGAGGACCGCCGCTACGTCGCCGGCCCGGTGCTGCGGCGGGCCGACGCCCCCGAACCGGTCACCGAGCTGTGCCGCGTCGCGCTGCCGCACCTGCAGGCCCTCACCGAGGCGATCGACGAGACCACGAACCTGATCGTCGTGGTTGGCGACCAGGCGCGGTTCGTGGCATCGGCCGAGGGCCACCAGGCTCTGCGGGTCGGCGACCGGGCCGGACGGGTACTGCCCGCACACCTGGCGTCGGGCGGCCGGACCGTGCTCGCGTCCCTGGACGAGGACCGGGTGCGCGCGCTCTACGAGCGCGCGGGCTCACCCGTCGCCGACGTCGACGCCCTCCTGCGCGACCTGCGCCGGGTCCGCCGGCGGGGCTTCGCGGTCAACGACCAGAAGACCGAGACCGGGGTGACCGCGATCGGTGCCGCGATCCCCGCGCCGACCGCCGGCGGAGTCGCCGCACGTGCGGCCCTGTCGATTGCACTGCCCACGGCGCGCTACCGCCGCGACCGGCTCCCCGAGTGGGTCGCCCGGCTGACCGCCACCGCCGAGCGCATCGCACGCGAGCTGGTCGACGACCGGGCCTGAGGAGTCGGGACCTCGCGCAGGCGTAGCCCGCCGGGAAGCGGTCCGCTTGGTGCCGCGTCGGGGCGGACAGACCCCTATCCTCCGCTCGTCCCTCCCCCGGACCGAGAGGTGGCCCGCTCTGAACGCCCGCCCCGCCCGGCCACCCGCCTGGGTCCGCCTGCTCCTCGGACTGCCGCGACATCTCTACGCGCACGGACTCGGCGGACTCCTCGGCTCACGATTCCTGCAGGTGACGCACACCGGTCGGCACAGTGGCCGCCGGTACGACACCGTCCTCGAGGTCGTGCACCACGACCGTGACACCGGGGAGTACGTGGTCGTGTCCGGTTTCGGGCGGGAGGCGGACTGGTACCGCAACATCCACGCCTCGGGCCCGGTCGCGGTGACCGTCGGCCGGCGGTCCTTCCGCGCCCGGGCCCGCGATCTCGAGCTCGACGAGGCGGTGGTCGTGCTCGGCGGCTACGAGCACCGCAACCGGCTCGTCGCACCCCTCGTGCACCGGGTCCTCTCCGCGCTCGTCGGCTGGACCTACCGCGGGACCCCGGCCCAACGGTGGCGGCTCGCCCGCGAGCTGCCGCTGGTCGGCTTCCGACCGCGCTGACCTCCGGGGGCGCACGACACAGGTGACCAGGCCGGACCGACGCCCGGCCGCGAGCCGGACCAGCCGGACGATCCGCTCGTGGCCGGACGACGACGTCGTCATCTCGAGCTGCCCGCGACGAGCACGACCCGGAAGCCGTCCGGGTCGACGACGGTCACGCCGGCCTCGTCCCAGTACGGGTTGACGCTGCGCACCGGGTCGACGGCGAGCCGGACGCGCACACGGTCGACTGCCGCGTGGTCGGCCAGGTAGAGCACCAGCAGGCTCTCCGGGTGCGCGGTCGGCGGCCGCAGGTGCTCGGTCGCGGTGAACTCCAGATGCGCGCCGGTGCCGGGCAGCTCCAGCATGACGCCGTCGTAGCCGGCGTGGCCCCGGAACCGGTCGATCTCGGGCAGCCCGAGGCCGTCGCGATAGAACGCCACGACCTCGGCGAGCCGACGGGTCTGGCGGGCCACCCGGACCTGCATACCGGGCCGGTCGCTGCGGGGCAGCTCGCGCCTCATGAAGACCCGGGCGTCGACCCGCAGCCCGTGGCGCGCCTCGGCGGCCCGGACCGCCTCCATGCCCGGACTCCACTCGTCCCGAGGAAGATCACGGAAGCCGTTGCGGCGATAGAACGGCCCGTTCCACGGAACATCGCGGAAGGTCGAGAGGGTGATCGCGGCGTATCCGCGCTCCTGCGCCCACTCGCCGACCCGGGTGAGCAGCCGGGACCCCAGCCCTCGCCGGCCGTGCTCGGGCAGCACGTCCATCTCCTCGACATGGGCGACGTGGTCGCGCACCGACACGATCACCATCCCCACCGGCCGGTCCACGCCGTCGGCTGCGACCCACACCTGCCCGTCGCGCAGGAGCCGTGCCAGCTCGTCCAGTGGGAACGACACGTCGAGTGCGTCGTCGACGAGGTCCAGACCGGCGAACATGGTGCCCGCCTCGTCCTCGATCTCGCGCAGCCGGCCGATCTCCGCCGGCCGGGCCGTGCGGATCCGATACTGCGCCCCGGGTTCCGTCATGTGCCGCCCTCCTCCAGCAACCGGTCCCCACGGACCGGCTGCAGGGTCGGAGTCCTCACGACCGGCCGGTGTTACGCACGAGTTCCTGCGTCCCTCGCGCCGGCAGCACGCCTCTGCCGTGTTGCCGAGCCCGTGGTGCCCCCGGATCCGGCTCCTTCGCCCCGTGCCGACGGAGTGGTGCTCGGCAGTCAGGTGCCTGCTGCCTTTCAGGCCTGTCGACACGTCCGCCTTCGATTGCATGCTCAACCACCACCTGCGTAGCGGACCACACGACCCTGACCTGGCGACATCCGGCAGGTCGAGATCTCGCGGTCGAACTGTCGGTCAACGGCAGGTAACGCCGCGTCCGCGGATGCGACCCGACCGCGACGGCCTCGTGCCCTGGGGCCGTCACCCGGTGGCCGGTCCGCGAGAACCCCTTCCACGCGGGCCGGCCGCCCCGGATGTCGGATCCGTGTGCGCCCGGGCCGCCGCGGGTGTCACCACGTTCCTGTGGTGCACGGCACATCAGCAGGGTCTATCGCCTTCTGTCGAAGGCGTGCACTCAAGGGCGACAGTGAGCTGGTCCCACATCGCGGTGGGGCGCGAGGAGGCTCTTGATGTACGCGCGGGTCAACACCATCTTCGGGTCGCGGGCCAAGGTCGGTTCCGGCGTCGCCCGCATCGAGGAGTCCGATCGGAGAGCGGTCGAGGCGGTGGACGGGAACCGGGGCCTGACGACGCTCGTCGACCGGGAGGGCGGCGTCATCGTCGCGGTGTCCTACTGGGACGATCCGCAGCGTTCCTCGGAGGTCGTCCTGACCCGGGCCCGTGAGAGCGCCGCGGTGGCGGCGGGTGGTGAGCTGGTCGCCGAGAGCTTCGAGGTCGTCGGCGCCGAACGACCCGCGGTTCCCGCTCCGGGCGCGGCGGTGCGGATGACCCGTGTGCAGCTCGAGCCGGCGAGGATCGACGCCGGGCTGGCCTTCGTCCGGGACGAGCTCCTGCACCGTATGGTCGCCGGCTCCGGTCTCTGCAGCTCCGAGATGCTCGTCGATCGGGAGAGCGGCAGCCTGTTGCTCGTGACCACCTGGGCGGACGAGGATGCGGCGGACCGCGCGGACGCCCTCCTCGAGGAACTGCCGACGGACGCCGCGGTACGAGCCGGTACGACCGTTCCCCGGTCCGAGTCGTACGTGCTGGTCCGGCAGTCGGCACGCTCCGACTGACCTCCCGCCGCGATCCGCGACAGTGAACGCGCACGTCGTCGCACGGAAGGAGGAAGACGATCGTGATCGAGGAGCTGCGGATACAGATCACGGCGGCCCAGGAGCGCCTCGCCGCCGCCGTCGAAGCCGATCAGCCGTACGAGGCGGCGCGGCACCGCGCGCGCCTGGAGGACCTCATCGAGATGGCTGCCCGGCACGGCATCGATGTCAGCGCCTGGGTGGACCAAGCCCGGCTGCGTGGCTGACCCTCTGCCGGGCGGATCCGTACGACGCATCCCGCCAGGACCACGGGCGACAGGACGACCGTCACCGCGGCGAGGACGCCTCCCGGGCCCGGGACTGACATGCGCTGATCCGACACCGATGGAACAGGGGGACAGAGTGTTGCTCGACGGGGTCAACCACATCGCCTGGATCTCCGAGGACGTCGAACGCCTGGGACGCTTCTACTCCGAGGTCTTCGACGCCGAGGTCGGCGCGACCCGCCCGCACGGCGAGGACGGTCGCGAGACGATGACCGTCATCCGCATCGGCCCCCACACCGAGCTGAACATCTTCGTCATCCCCGGGAACACCGAGGCCCGGCGCCAGACACCGATGTGGGGCCGCGGCCGTATCGATCACGTCGGCCTCCAGGCGGCCTCACCCGAGGCGTTCGCGACGATCCGCCGGCGACTCGTCGACGCCGGCGCGAGCGACGGCACCGTCAACGACTTCGGTCGGGTCCACAGCCTCTTCTTCCGCGACCCGGACGGGCTCGAGGGCGAGGTGCTGGTCGCCAAGGACTCGACGGGATAGGGCGAGGACGCTCCTCGGCCGGCCCGGGGTCGCTCAGCCCGGCATCACCTCGCGGATCTCCTCGCGCAGCTCGTCGAGGGCCCGCTCCGGAACGAACGGCAGCGCGCGTCGGACCTCCGCGAGCCCCATCACGGCGAGCACCCCGGCGGCCGCGGCGAGAACGACCGTCACGACCGCGGCCGCCATCGTCGGGGGGAGAACCTTCTCCAGCATCCGCATGATCAGCACAGTGGACGTGCCGGCGGCCAGGGCCCCGAGCACCACGGCGGCGCCGAGGAACAGCACCCCCTCGAAGGCAGTACGCGCCTTGCCGGCCAACTCCTCCTGCGCGGTGCGCCGCTCGTGCTGGAGCAGCTCGCGCATCTCGTCGACGAAGCCGCGGATCGCCTCGGTGTTGGAGCCCGCGGTGCGCAGCTCCTGCTGGAACAGCTCGCGCACGTCGTCGACGACGCCGCGGATCGCCTCGGTGCCGGAGTTCTCGGCTCCGGAGCCCGTAGGTCGATCAGAACCTGCGGCTGTGCGGCCCACCGATCCGGACGGTCGTGACGTCGGCATGAGAATCTCCTCGGTCCTTGCGTCGGCGGGTCCCGGCCGGGCCGTGCACGGACGCGCATGAAGGTACCCGCCTCGGCCGCCGGCGAACCCGGTCATCGCCGCTCCGCTGCATACGGGTTCGCGTAGTCCTGCAGGTGCGTGACCTTGCCGTCCCGGCGGGTGATGAACCAGATGTAGTCCAGAGCCACGGGTGCTCCGTCGAGGCGCCTGTGGTGACCGGTGGCCCGCACGACGGTGTCGTCGCCGGCCTGGAGGGTCTGCACACAGACCTGGGGCCACCTCGCGCTCGGCGGCAGACAGGAGAACCTGACGACCTGATCGAGGATCCGTACGTCTGTCGTGCGCGCTCGGTCGATCGGGGGACAGCAGGACCCTCCAACCAAGGGCCCGGTCGACCGACGGTGCGAGCGGGCGGTCACGCCCACCCTTCAGCCCGCGGGGAAATGCCCCGGGAATCAAGGAGGGAACCTTCGATGGACGCTGCCACCACCGCCACTGCCGACAACACCGCGATCAGCCACGATGCCGAGCCCGCTACCGGTGTTGGCGACCTCGTCCGCATCCGTGAGCTCGGCCGCGGCGACGGCGACGTCGTCGACGTGGTCTTCGCCGGACTGTCCCCACACAGCCGCTATCTGCGCTTCCAAGCCCCGATCGCCGAGCTCTCGGCAGCCACCCGCCGCAGCTTGACCGCGCTCGACGGCCGTACTCACGTCGCGCTCGCGGCCTTCGTCCAGGACTGTCCGATCGGCATCGTGCGGATCATGGACCTCGAGGACGGGCGCGGGGAGCTCGCCGTCGAGGTCGTGGATCGCTGGCAGGGCTGTGCCGTCGGCACCCGGCTGCTGCAGGCCGCCCGGAACAGGGCTGCCGAACTGGGTTACCGCGAGCTCGTCGGCGAGATGCTCGTGGTGAACGCGGCCGCTTACGCAGCCGTGCGCCGCGCCTTCCCCGTCACGCAGGTGCGTCGCCATGGTTCGGAGCTGACGATGTCGATGGCCGTCGAGGGCGAGCCTGCGGCGGCGAGCCCCACGCAGGGACTCGTCGCGTAGGAAGACCCGCCGTTCGGTCCGCGCCGACCGACCGCCACGTCCGAGGCGGTCCGCCGGCGAAGGCAACCCTTCAGAAGCCGTTCCCGACACCACAGGCCCAGCTCGCGTCACTCCACGAGCTGGGCCGCTTCCCGTACCGAGAAGCCCGACCGCTGTCTGCGGCTCCTGCCCTGTGGATGTGTTCGGACATTTGCTGCCCCGACCGAAAGGACCGGTCAATCGATCAGCGCCGTTCCGACGGCGGTGGCGACGCCCGCGAGCGTCTCGGCGGGCATCCCGACACGGCAGCGGACGGACATCGGCAGGGCGGGGACGGGTGGTAGGTCGTCGCGGCGGACCAGGCCCTCGGGGGTGGTGTCCATGGTCGCGAGCAGGGCGACCCCCAGCCCGGCGCGGGCGGCCGCGAGCACCCCGGCGAGGTAGGCGGCCTCGCAGGCCACGGTGACCGGACGCGCCGCCGCGGCGAGGGTGGTCAGGGCACGGTCGCGCACGGCGCAGGGTTCGTCGAGCGCGACGAGCGGGAGCGCGCCCTCCGGTGGCCGCCACCCCGGCGCGGCGAACCAGCGCAGGTCGAGTTCGCCTGCGTCGGCGGACCGGTCGTCCACGGCCTCGCCCATGACCAGCGCCAGGTCCAGGTCACCGCGGTCCAGCGCGGCGCGCAGGTTCACGCCGCGATCGAGGCGGAAGCGCACGTTGCCCCCGAGCACCCCGGTCAGGCGCGGGAGCAGCAGGTCCGCGGCGTGCTCGGTGGAGCCGAGGGTCAGCGATGTCGGAGCCGGGGCCGAGAGCCGGGCGAGCACCTGGTCGTGCAGCGCGAGCATCCGGCGTGCCTCGGGCTGCAGCACCTCCCCGGCGGCGGTGAGCCGCGATGCCCGTCCCACCTTGCGGAACAGGGTCTGGCCGCAGGCGGCCTCCAACCGCCGGACGTGGTGACTCACGGTCGGCTGACTGACGTGCAGGACCTCGGCGGCGCGATGGAAGCCGCCGTGGTCGCAGACCGCGACGAAGCTCCGCAGCGCGACGACGTCGAGCGTCCGGTTCGGGGCGGTCACGGCATGAGTCACCGCGCCAGTGCAGCACGACCGATAGAGCTTCTCTATCAACTGTGATCGGATTCCCGAGTTGGACGTTCCGCGCAGCGGAGTGTCACGATCCCTGGCGTGACGACGGACGAGCAGTGCGTGGCGAACCCCTGCGCGGGTGGCGTCCCTGCCGTCGTGATCACCTTCCGTGTCGGGGCCCCCGGCCTGACGCGCCGGCTCGCGGTCGACCTCGGCCGCACCTCGACCGCGACGTGTCGTCGCGGGCCGTTCTGCGTCTGATCGCAGACCCGCTCCACCCCTCGGCCCCGCCGTGCTCCGCGGCGGACGGCTCTGATCCGCGCGCCCGCCGCCCGTCGTCCCCGCCTCACGAGGACCCGGTCGGTCCGTGCGCGCTCCACCGTGTGAGAGGACCGACCCATGGGTCGACAGTTGAAGCTCGGCGCCGTGTTGATGGGCGCCGGTGGTCCCGGCCAGCACGACGTCTGGCGTCATCCCGAGATCCCGGGGGACGCCAGCGTCGACATCCGCTGGTACATCGCCCGCGCCCGGCAGGCCGAGGACGCGTTGTTCGACCTGGTGTTCATCGTGGACAGCCAGTTCATCACGCCGGACTCGCCGCCCCACTACCTGAACCGGCTCGAGCCGCTGACCCTGCTGTCCGCGGTGGCGGTGTCCACCACGCACATCGGGCTGGTCGGCACGCTCACCACCAGCTACAACACTCCGTTCAACCTCGCCCGGCGGCTCGCCTCGCTGGACCTGATCAGCGGCGGTCGCGCCGGCTGGAACGTGGTGGCCACCGGGGATGGCGGCACCGCCGCCAACTACAGCCGCGACGAGCACTACGACTATCCCTCCCGCTACGGCCGCGCGCTGGAGTCCGTGCAGGTCTGCCAGGGGTTGTGGAACTCCTACGAGGAGGACGCGTTCCCGCGCGACCCGGAGACCGGCGTGTTCGTGGACCCGACCCGCCAGCACCGGCTCGACCACGTCGGCGAGCACTTCCACGTCCGTGGCCCGCTGAACATCGTCCGGTCGCCGCAGGGCCAGCCGGTGATCTTCCAGGCCGGTGACTCCGACGAGGGCCGTGACCTGGGGGCGGCCGTCGGCGAGGGGATCTTCACCCACTCCGCGACGGTCGAGCAGGGGGTGGCGTTCGCCCGGGACATCCGCAGCCGGGCGCGGGCCAAGGGCCGCAACCCCGACGAGATCGTGATCATGCCGGGGATCACCCCGGTCATCGCGGACACCGACGCCGAGGCCCGGGCGATCGAGCAGGACACCCGCCTGAACAAGGACTTCGCGAAGACCCTGGCGCAGTTCGGCCGCCCGTTCGGCTGGCACGACTTCAGCCGCTACGACCTCGACGCCCCGTTCCCGGAGCTCGGTGATCTCGGCAACGACAGCTTCCGGACGCAGGCGGACCGGATCAAGCAGGTCGCGCGCGCGGAGGGCCTCACGCTGCGCGAGACCGTGCACCGGTTCAGCACCTCGACGCCGGCGCCGTTCGTCGGGTCCCCGGCGACGGTGGCGGACCGGATCCAGGAGTGGTTCGAGGCCGGTGCCCTGGACGGGCTGAACGTCCACGTGACCGTGCCGAGCGAGTTCGCCCGCTTCACCGGCGAGGTCCTGCCGATCCTGCGCGACCGCGGGGTGGTCCGGTCCTCCTACGAGGCCACCACCCTGCGCGGCAACCTCGGGCTACCGATCCCCCGCAACACCCATGCCGTCGCGCGAGAGCGCGCAGAGAACACAGCGCGCGAGCGGGCCTCCGTTCGCGTCCCCGCCTGATCCCGGAGACCCACACCCCATGTCCCGCCTCATCCGGCTCGCTGCCGCCCTCGCCGTCCTGGTCGTCACCCTGGCCGGCTGCGCGGGCGCGAACGCCGGCGCCTCCTCGCAGACCCTCAAGTGGGGCTTCAACCTGCCCACCAGCTGGGATCCGGTCACGTCCAGCACCGGCAACGACATCAACACGATCAGCCTCGTCTACGCGTCGCTGACCCAGCTCGACGAGAAGGGGACGGCCGGGCCCGGCCTGGCCGAGTCCTGGACCTACAACGCGGACGGCACCGCGGTGACGTTCGTGCTGCGGCCCGGGCTGACGTTCACCGACGGCACCCCGCTCGACGCCGACGCCGTCCGGCAGAGCCTGCTCCGCGGCAAGACGCAGGAGAACTCGCTGCTCAAGGACCAGCTGGCGACGATCTCCGGCGTCACCGCCGACGACCCGACGCACGTCACGCTGCACCTCGTCGCGCCGGACTACCAGGTCCCGAACCTGTTGGCGGGCAAGACCGGCGCGATCGTCAGCCCGGCCGCATTCACGAAGGATCCCGGCGCGATCCCGACCGCGCCGGTCGGAGCCGGCCCGTTCAAGTTCGAGAGCTTCGTCCCCGAGTCCAAGGCCACCCTGGTCAAGAACCCTGACTACTGGGACGCGGGCGACGTCGAGATCGAGCGCCTCGAGCTCACGGCCGGGACCGACCCGACCTCCGTCATCGCCGCGGTGCAGTCCGGCGCGCTGGACGTCGCCACGATCACGGGCAGGCAGGTCGAACAGGCCAAGGCGGCCGGCCTGGAGGTCGACGTCGTCGACTCGTTCACCGTCAACCAGGTCGACGTGCACTCCGGGCTGGCACCGCTGACCGACCGCCGCGTCGTCGACGCCCTCAAGTACGCCGTCGATCGGCAGGCGATCCTCGACGTCACCAACGGGGGCATCGGGAACGTCACGTACCAGCCGTTCCCGCAGGGCTACGTCGCCTACAACAAGGCCCTGGACCAGGCGTACGCCTACGACCCGGCGAAGGCGAAGTCGATGCTCGCGGCAGCGGGCTACGCGCCGGGCAGCCTCTCCCTCACCGTCACCGTGAACTCCGTTGCGCAGTCCACCGCCGAGCTTGTCCAGCAGCAGCTGCAGGCCGTCGGGGTGAACGCCACGATCAAGGTCGTGCCGCCGGGCTCGTCGACCTGGCAGCAGGAGGTCTACCTGGGCCGCAAGGCGCAGTTCGCCCTCGACGGCACCGTCGGGCGCGAGTCGCCGGTGCAGAACCTGGGCGTGGTCTACGGGCCGCAGGGGCTGATGAACACCTCGAAGGAGGCGTCGCCGGAGTTCCTCGCCGCGCTCGACGAGGTCCGCAGGACGCCGCTTTACGACCCGCGCTACCCCGAGGTCCTGCAGAACGCCGTCAAGCTCGGCGTCGAGATGTCCCCCAGCTTCTCGCTGGGCACCAGCCCGCGGATCGCCGTGCGCAACCCGCGCGTCTCGCCCCTGCCGCACTTCCTCTCGCAGTACCGCTGGGAGGGCGTGACGGTGGCCGCGCCCGGGAGCCGGGCATGACGGCTCAGCTGACCGAACCGCTCACCGCCGAGCCGACCCTCACGACCTCGGTCGCGCCGCAGGCACCGGTGCGCCGGCGGCCGGGTCTCGCTCTCCTCGCCCGGCTCGGCCGGACGCTGGCCGTGACCGTCCCGGTGTTCCTGCTCGCCACCCTGGTGACCTTCCTGCTCGGCGCGTTCAGCGGGCTGAGCCCGGCCGGGCAGCTGCTCGGGGACGCCGCCACGCCGGAGGACGTGGCCCGGGTGAACGCCCAGCTCGGCCTCGACAGGCCCGTGCTCGTGCAGTACGTCGGCTGGCTCGGCCACGTCGTCCGCGGGGACCTCGGTACCTCCTGGCTCAACGGCGTCGGTGTGGCCGAGCAGATCGGCCAGCGACTCGAGGTCTCCCTGTCGGTCGCCGGATTCGCCCTGGTCATCGGCATCGTCGTCGGCACTGCGCTCGCTGTGCTCGCCGCCGTGCGCCAGGGCAGCTGGGTCGACCGGGCCGTGACCGCCTTCTGCACACTGATCTCCACCCTGCCCCCGTTCGTCGTGTCGATCGGGCTGATCGTGGTGTTCTGCGTGCTCATCCCGCTGTTCCCGTCGGCCGGCTACGTCTCGCCGACGGAGGACCCGAGCGCGTGGCTCACCCTGATCACGCTGCCCGCGATCGCGCTCTCGCTGGACGCGGTGTCCGACATCGCCCGCCAGCTCCGCACGGGGCTCGTGGCCGCACAGCGGGAGAACTACGTCGTCGGGCTGGTCGTCCGCGGGCTCCCGCCGCGGCGGATCCTGTTGCGGCACGTGCTGCGCAACGGCTCGGGGCCCGCCCTGTCCGTCCTCGGTCTGCGCGTCCCGATGCTGATCGGCGGGGCCGTGGTCACCGAGAGCATCTTCGGGATGGCCGGGTTCGGCCGGTTCGCCGCGGACGGCGCCGTCCGCGGGGACGTCCCGGTCGTGCAGGGCACGCTGGTCGTGGCGATCGTCGTCGTGCTGCTGTTCAACCTGCTGGTCAACGCCGCGCTCGTCCGGCTGCGGCCCGCCGCACAGCGGGGGTCGTGATGAGGGCCGTGCTGCGCCACCGCATCGGCGCCGTGTCCGTGACGTTCCTGGTGCTCATGGCCCTCCTCGCGGTGTTCGGCCCGCTGCTCGCGCCGTACGACCCGCTGCAGCAGAACCAGGACGCCCTGCTGCAGGGCCCCTCTGCACAGCACCTGCTCGGAACCGACAACCTCGGGCGCGACGAGCTGTCCCGGCTGCTCGCGGGGGCGCGGCTGTCGCTGCTCGCGGCGCTGGAGGCGGTCGTCGTCGGGCTGGTGCTCGGCACGGTTCCGGGCCTGCTGTCGGTCTACCTCGGGCGCGCGTTCGAGTGGACGACGCTGCGGGTCATGGACGCGTTCGTGACGCTGCCGTTCCTCGTCTTCGCCGTCGCCATGACCGCGCTGCTGGGCAACGGGCTGACCCAGGCGATGCTCGCCGTCGGGATCCTCGTGTCGCCGGCGTTCTACCGGGTCACCCGGGCCGCGGCGTTCCCGGTGGCGGGCTCGCAGTACGTCGAGGCCGCCCGGCTGACCGGAGCGCCCGCCTGGTTCGTGCTGCGCCGCCACGTCTGGCCCAAGGTGCTGCCCGCCGTCGCCGTGACCACCGCGGCGACGCTGGGCAGCAGCCTGGTCATCGTGTCCTCGCTGACCTTCCTGGGGATCGGGATCCGGCCACCGGAGCCCACCTGGGGCGGGATGCTGGCCACCTCGCTGGAGTACCTGTTCCAGCGGCCGACGGCGCCGTTGGCCCCCGCCCTGATGGTGATCCTCACCGTCGGGGCCTGCAACGGGCTGGCCGACACGCTCCGGGACGTGACCGGGGTGTCGGCACGATCGTCGCGGAAGGAGAAGGCCCGTGCCGCTGCTTGAGGTCCGGAACCTCACCATCAGCCTCGATCCGGGGCACCTCGATCAGCCGCTGGTCTCCGGCGTCGATCTCACGCTGTACCGCGGCGGCACCCTCGGCATCGTCGGGGAGTCCGGCAGCGGCAAGTCGCTGACCTGCCGCTCCGTGCTCGGCATCCTTCCGCCTGAGCTGCACACCGGCCCGGACACCTCGATTCGGTTCGACGGCGTCGAGATCACCGAACTGGACACCGCGGGCTGGCTGCCCTACCGCGCCGACCGCATCGGCGCGGTCTTCCAGGACCCCGGCTCGTACCTCGACCCCTCCGTTCCCGTCGGGCGCCAGCTCGCCGAGGTGCTGCGGGTCCGCGGCGGCCTGCGCAAGCGGGAAGCCCGCGACCGGGCCGT
Source organism: Pseudonocardia halophobica (assembly GCF_050948485.1). Classification (NCBI taxonomy): domain Bacteria; kingdom Bacillati; phylum Actinomycetota; class Actinomycetes; order Pseudonocardiales; family Pseudonocardiaceae; genus Pseudonocardia; species Pseudonocardia halophobica. The sequence continues at coordinate 6,007,998 of NZ_CP192046.1, forward strand.
CGAGCTGTTCACCGAGGTCGGGCTGCGTGAGCCCGGCCGAGTCGCCGGCCAGTACCCGTTCGAACTGTCCGGCGGCATGCTGCAGCGGGTCCTGATCGCCATCGCGATCTGCCGGGACCCGGACCTGCTGATCGCCGACGAGGCGACCACCGCGCTCGACGTCACCGTCCAGGCCGAGGTGCTCGACCTGCTCGCCGACCTGCGGGAACGGCACGGCCTCGCGCTCGTGCTCGTCTCCCACGACCTCGCCGTCGTCGCGCAGGTGTGCGAGGAGGTGGTGGTCATGCGCTCCGGGCGGATCGTCGAGCGCGGCACGGCCGCGCAGGTCCTGCGCGCACCACAGCACGAGTACACCCGCTCGCTCGTCGAGGCGCATTCCCGCTTCGGCATCGAGCACGTCCGGGAGGCCCACCGTGTCTGACCTGGTGAACGTCCGGGACCTCGCCGTGTCGCTCGGCCGCGGGCGGGCCCGTCGGGAGATCCTGCACGGGGTCGATCTCACCGTCCGGCCCGGCGAGATCGTCGGGCTGATCGGCGAGACCGGGTCCGGGAAGACCACGCTGGCCCGCAGCCTGCTCGGGCTGAACCGCATCGACCGCGGCACCGTCTCGGTCACCGGGACGGACGTCGGCGGCCTCCGCGGCGGAGCCCTGCGGGCGTTCCGGCGCGCCGGCTCCGTGCAGTACGTCTTCCAGGACCCGCTGCAGAGCCTGGACCCCGACCTGCCCCTCGGCCGCTCCGTCGGAGAGGCCCTCGAGGTGCGCGGATCGTCGCAGATCGCGGACCGCGTCGCCGAGGCGCTGGCGCGGGTCGGGCTCGATCCCGCACTCGCGGCCCGGCGCCCCGCCGAGGTGTCCGGCGGCCAGCGCCAACGCGCCGCGATCGCCCGCGCGATGATCACCGCGCCGCGCCTGCTGATCTGCGACGAGCCGGTCAGCGCGCTGGACGCGAGCAGCCGCACCGCAGTCCTGGAGCTGCTCCTGCGGCTGCGGGACACCGGCCGGGGGACGGCAGCCGGCGAAGCCGGTGGGGTGGGTGGGCACCGCGTGGGACAGCTCTTCATCTCCCACGACCTCGGATCCGTCGCCGGCGTGACCGACCGGATCGCCGTGCTCTTCCACGGCCGCATCGTCGAGGCGGGGGCCACCGCGCAGGTCATCGGCGATCCCACTCATCCCTACACCCGGCTGCTCGTCGGCTCCGCCCCGACGCTCGACGGCGCCGGACTCGACCGCGCCACCCGGGCCGCCCTGCGTGCCCAGCTCGTCTGAGAGGAACAACCATGACCGTCTCCCCCGCCGCGGTGCCCGTCGTCGCCTCCTGGCGCGAGCCCGAGGCCGTGGCCACGCGCGGCACCGTGCTCGTCGTCCCCGGTCGCGGTGAGCACGCCGGCGTCTACGAGCGCTTCGGGCGCCGGATCGCAGCCGACGGCTACCGGGTCTGGGCTGTCGCCGACCCGACGACCGATTCCGGCCGCACCGAGCACCAGGTCCGGGCGCTGCTGGAGTCCGGACCGGACTCCGACACCGGCCCGCACCCGCGCGTCCTGGTCGGCTCGGACGCCGGCGCGCTCTTCGCCGCCGGGCTCGCGGCCGACCTGCCCGGCGTGGCCGGGCTCGTCCTGGCCGGTCTCCCGCTGGGCCGAGGCCCCGCACCCGAGGACGAGATCACGGGGCGCACCGCCTGCCCGGTCCACCAGGCCCGGCTCCGCGGCGACGACGGTGTGCGGCACGGCGCCCTGGACACCCCACCGCCCGCCGAGTGGATCGCCCGGGCGGACCCGGCGCGCGTCCGCGTCCCGGTGCTGGGACTGCACGGGGAGGCGGACACGATCGCCCCGCTCGACGACGTCCGCGACTGGTACTCCGGCCTGGACGACGTCGAGCTGGTCACCGTGTCGGGCGGACGGCACGACGCGCTCAACGATGCCACCCACCGCAGTGCCGCAGCAGTCCTCGTCCTGTTCCTGGAGCGACTCCGCGCCGGCGTCCCCGCCCTCACACGTCGGGAGGTGCTCTGACCGTCGGCCGAGGAGCACCGCGCCCGCGATGGGTATTGACGGCACTCGGGTGTCGTCGAGATGCCTGTCGGAGATCTCCGAGGCGCTGTTCATGGACGACTCGCCGAACCTCACGCTGATGAAGATCCGGGCCGAGGCGCGGCGGCTCGAGCAGCGCAAGGACCTGAAGCTGACCATCCTCGACCACCTGCAGCTGGTGCTGGCCCGCCCCGGCGCACGGCGTGCCCGCGCTCTCACATGGAGCGGCGAGGTTGATCGTGGTTCAGGCCGGACGGGCCCGAGCGACGCGTCGGTCGATCGGGGGACAGCAGGACCCTCCGGCCAGGGGTCCGGTCGACCGACGGTGCGGGCGCCCCGTGACGCCCACCCTTGAGTGACCGGGGAGATGCCCCGGGAACCGAGGAGGAAAGATCCGATGGACGCAGCCACAACCCGCACCGACGACAGCACCATGACCACCGTCGATGCCGAGCTCGACGCCGCCACTACCGCTGCGGGCTCCCTCACTCTCATGGCCGACCAGAGCACGGGTGAGCCCACCCGCAGCGGGGACGTCTTCGGGCACGAGCAGCGGGAGCACCGCGACGCACGGAATCGCGAGCGGGCGGAACAGCGCGAGCGCCAGCACCGGGAGCGGGAGCGCGAGGAGCACCGCCAGCGCGACCACCGCGAGCGCGAGCGTGAAGAGCGCCGGGAGGAGCGCGAGCGCAAGGAGCACCGGGAGGAGCGCGAGCACCGCGAGCGGGAGGAGCACCGCGAGCGGGAGGAGCACCGGGACCGCGAGGGCGGGTACCGCCGGCGCGAGGAGGGCCGCGGGCGCGAGGAGGGCCGCGGGCGCGAGGAGCACCGCGGACGGGACGAGCACCGGGACCGCGAGGACGGGTACCGCCGGCGCGAGGAGGGCCGTGCGCGCGACGAGCACCGCGAGGGGTACCGGGACGAGCACCGCGGGCGCGAGGAGGGCCGCGGGCGCGAGGAGTACCGCGGACGGGACGAGCACGGCGGGCGCGAGGAGGGTCGCGGGCGCGAGGAGCACCGCGAGGGGTACCGGGACGAGCACCGCGGGCGCGAGGAGGGCCGCGGGCGCGAGGAGTACCGGAACCGTGAGGACCACCGCGAGGGATACCGGGACGAGCACCACGACCGCGGGGAGCGGGGCCGGCACTTCGAGGGCACCCGGCGTGACGGCGACGAACACCGCAACCGTGACAACTACCGCGACCGGGGCCGCGACGAGCACCGCGACCGGGACCGGGGCGAGCAGCGGGACCGGACCGAGCACCGCGACGATCGCCGCGACGACCAGCACCGCGACGACCAGCACCGGTACGAGCACCAGGACGTCCGCTTCGAGCACGTCGACCGCTACGACCAGATCCGGACCGAGGACCACGGTCACGAGGAGCACCGCGTCATGGAGGGGTCGCACGACCACGGGACCGAGCACGTCTGATCGGTGACCCGGGAGGCGCGGTTCACGACCGCGCCTCCCGGTCGGCCGGGGGTCGGCGGCCTGGCGGGGGAAGCGTGATCCAGCAGCAGGGACCGAGCGCCGCGGTGCGCTACACCCGCGAGACCGTGCACCTGGCGATCGAGGGCGCCGACCCCTACCGCCGGGACGATCTCGTCGAGCGGCTCCGCGGCGCCCAGGACCTGCAGTCCGGATCCGGCGTCACCGTCTTCGTCGTCGAGGGCGCCGGTTGGTTGGCCGGCGACCCGTGTCCGCTGACGCGCCGCCGTCGGGTTACCGCGACCACGGCCTCTTCCTGGTCGAGAAGGCGTGGCGGGAACGCAGCCGCAGCGGCCATCTCATCTGCCGGTCCCGAATGATCAGTACCGACACGCCCGTCACCGCGGTGCACGATGTCGAGGCCCTGGCCGCCGAGGTCCTGACGGCAGTACCGCGTCCGGACGGCGCACGTCGACCAGACAGCGGCTCGTCCGCTTGGGGCCCGGCGCCCGTTGATCTGATGGATGATACGGACCCGCACGGCGCGGCCTCACGACGAGCGTCGGGACCCGCCGACACGGTCTCGAACAGCTCGTACCGCTTCTTCGTCACAGGGTCGATGCCGGCGTGGACGCGAACCCGCAGAGCGCCACTCGACAGCTTCTCGATCATGCCCGTCCCACGACGCGTCCTGACGCCCGGTCGCCCTGCCATGGAACGGAACTCAGATTGGTTCGTTCCACATCTCGTTCCACGCGGCACGGGGCCGCAGGTGAGGCGACCAGCGTTCGTGCTGGTCAAACGTGGAGCGGGCGACGGGAATCGAACCCGCTCAGCCAGTATGGAAGGCAACGGATCCACGTCCGCCACCGCTCCCACCGGCAACAACACTCTCCGCAGAGCATGCTCAGGTGTCTATCTGCTCGCCGTGATCGTGGCGCAGCTTTGCGCGCACGTCCCGAGCTGGCTCCGCGGCGGCGTGCTCGAGGTCAAATTCGTCGCCCCCGTAACTGGGGGCACTCCGTTCACGGGGCAGATCACCGAGGCTGCTGCGGGGACGAGCGAGGAGCCCGGAACGTGGGCGCTCGTGGGGAGAACGCCGGCCGGTCCGGCTGTGGTCGGCACTGCGCGGGTGGCCCGGCCTGAGCAGCGAGCCGCTGCTCCGATAGTCCGTGCGGGAGGGGCGGTCGCGTGGGGCAAATTGGGACACGAACGACAGCCGTTCCCGAGGTTCGATCTACACGTCAGCAACCCAACCGCCCTCGGACCGGCGTGCCGCCGGTCCAGCACACCCAGGGAGCCCGACGGTGAAGTTCCAGCTGTTCATGCTGCCGACGATCCCGGCGACGTTGGAGGAGCGTGCCGCCAAGCGCCCGATCGGTCGGGACGTCGACGCCTTCCAAGCGATGATCGCCGAGGTCCGCGAACTCGCGGTCTTCGCCGACCAGGCGGGTTTCGACGTGTTCTCGACCACGGAGCACCACTTCCACTCCGAGGGGTTCGAGGCGTCGGTCCAGCCGATGATGCTCTACGCCGACCTGGCTGCCCGGACCGAGAACATCGCCTTCGCGCCGCTGTCCCTGGTGCTGCCCGCCAACGACCCGCTTCGGGTGGCCGAGCAGGTCGCCTACCTCGACCACCTGACCGCGGGCCGGGTGTACGGCGGCTACGCACGCGGCTACCAGGACCGCTGGGTGAACGTCTTCGGTCAGCACATCCCGGTCAAGGGCACCCCGATGGACGGCAGCCCCGACGACAAGCACAACCGCGCGGTGCACGAGGAGTACCTCGAGCTGATCTACAAGGCGTGGACGGACGACCTGCTGACCTTCGACGGCGAGTTCTACAAGGTGCCGCCCAAGGAGGGCATCACCCGGTGGCCGGCCGCCGAGTGGACCCGCCAGTACGGGCACCCGGACGAGATCGACGAGAACGGCCACATCCGTGGAATCTCGGTGATCCCGAAGCCGTACCAGCAGCCCTATCCCCCGGCGTTCCAGCCGTTCTCGGTGTCCGAGTCGACGATGGTGCACACCGCGCAGCACGGCGTGATGCCGATCATCCTCGTGGCGGAGCCCGGGCAATTCACGCACCTGGCCAAGCTGTACCAGTCCTCGGCTGCCGACGCGGGTCGCGATCTCAAGCTCGGTGAGAACATCGGGGCGTTCCGTGCGGTGGCCTTCGGTGAGGACCGGCAACAGGCCTGGAGCCTGATGGAGCGGACGAACTACTACGGGTTCCAGATCTACTTCTCCGGGTTCGGGTTCTGGGAGGCGCTGCGCCTGCCCGGCGACGAGCAGACGTACCCGAAGGGTTCGGCGCTGCTGCCGCCGGAGGAATGGACGATGGAGCGGTTCACCAAGACCAAGTACGGCCTGGCGGGCACTGTCGACGACATCAAGCGCGACATCGAGGACCTGGCGACGATCCACGGCAACGGCGGCGAGCTCGAGTGGTTCTCCTGGTTCTTCGACCAGGGCCTGATGCCGATCGACGAGGCCAAGCGGCAGCTCGAGCTCTTCGCCGAGCACATCATCCCCGAGTTCCGTTAGACGACCGGCCCGGGGCGAGGGGCGTGGCGGCAGGCGGGGACGCCGCGCCCACCGCCTTCCCGGGGCAGCGCCGGCCGCACAGCCGTGGACGTCCGCCGAGATCGAAGGAGCGCATGTGTCCGAGCACATCTACCGCGTCATCGAGATAGTCGGGTCCTCACCCCGGTCGGTGGACGAGGCCATCCACAACGGGATCGCCCGCGCCGCGCAGACCGTGCACGGTCTCGACTGGTTCGAGGTCACGCAGATCCGAGGGCACCTCGCCGAGGGGGCCGTCGATCACGTCCAGGTCGGGCTCAAGGTCGGGTTCCGGCTGGACGAGGCGCAGTAGGCCGCGCCGTGCGGAGGCGGACGACGACGTGAGCGGGAGCCTCGCCTGGGCGGCTGCGGTGGGCGACGCGCTCGCCGACGGCGGCGTGGACGTCGCGGCGCACCTGCCGGACTCGCGGCTGCAGGGCGTGCTCACGCAGCTGTCCGAACGCGGGGTGGCGATGCGCTGCCTCACACGGGAGGAGGAGTGCGTCGGCTACGCGGCGGGCCGCGCGCTCGCAGGTGGCCGACCGGTGGTGCTCATGCAGTGCTCCGGTCTGGGCAACAGCCTCAACGCCCTGGGCTCGCTCGTCGTGCCCTACGGCATCGGGCTGCCCCTGGTCCTGTCGATGCGGGGGACCCTCGGCGAGGCCAACCCGGCGCAGGTGCCGATCGGGCTGGCCACTCCCGCGCTGCTCGCCGCGCTCGGCATCCCCGTCTACCCGCTCCGGGACCCGCACGGCGGGGACGCGGCCTCGACCGTGGGCGGGGTCCTCACGCTGGCCCAGCGAGCCGGGCGTACCGCCGCGGTGGCACTCGAGCCGGAACTGGGCGGTGGCCGTGGAGCCCACTGACGTGGCGGCGGTCGTGCTGGGCACAGATCCGCATGCTCTGGTGGTCGCCGCGCTCGGCACGGCGACGTCGGCGCTGCGGCTCGCGTCCGACGACGGCCCCCACCTGTATCTCGGCGGCGCGATGGGGTCGGCGCTCGCCACCGCCCTCGGGGTTGCGGAGGCGGTGCCCGAGCGCGCCGTCGTCGCCCTGCTCGGGGACGGCGAACTGCTGATGAGCGCCAACGGGCTCTGGTCCGTCGCCGCGTACCGGCCGGCGAACCTCGTCGCCGTGGTGCTGACCGACGGGCACTACTCGATCACCGGCGGGCAGCCGTTGCCCGTCGACCCCCGCTTCTCCGACGTGGCGGGCGCCCTTCCCGGCCTCGCCGCCACCCGCGTGGCGGACGGCGGGAACCTGCGCGACGCGCTGCTGGGGCTGCCCCGCCCGGCGCTGGTCGAGGCCGTCGTCCGGACCGGCAGCCGGCCCGGCCCGTCGCCGTTCGTCGATCCCGGCACGGTCCGGGCGCGATTCACCGCCGCGCTCCGCGCAATGGACGGCGCCGACCGGCCGGACACAGGACAGGAGGTCCCCACGTGCACAGCGGACCGGTGAAGGTCGTCATACTCGGCCGCCGTGCCTCGGGACTGCCGCTCGAACGGTTCCGGACCTGGGCGGCCGAGGAGCTCGCCCGAGGGCTCGCCGAGCTGGAGGGTGCGACTCGTCAGGCCCAGTCGCTCACCCTGCTCGGCGGCTATCGCCGCGGCGACCCGATCTACGACGTCGTCCACGAGCTGTGGTTCCCCGATGAAGCGGTGGCCCGGCGCGCCAGCGCCTCCCCGGCGTTCACCGCGCTGACCGGCGACCGCACGCTCGACCCGGCCTCGCTGGCCGTCCTGCACGTCGAGGAGCACGTCGTCAAGGACCTCGGCAAGCCCGCCGGCGGAGTCAAGAGCATCGAGTTCGTGACCCGCCGGGCGGATCTGCCGTGCCCGGAGTTCCGCCGCTACTGGCGGGAGGTGCACGGCCCCCTGGCCGCCACGATCGCGCCGATCCAGAGGTACGTGCAGAGCCACTGCCTGCCCTCGTGCTACACGACCGCGGACGATGCGCCTCGCTGGGACGGGCTGGCGACGACCTGGTTCCAGGACGTTGCGGCGATGCGCCGATCCGCGCCCCTGCCCGAGTACCGTGCGACCCGCGAGGACGAGCCACGCTTCCTCGCGCCCGGACACCTGCCGTTCCTCATCACGACCGAGACCGTCACCGTCGACCCGCCGATGTCCCCGTCGGCACCGGGAGCGTCACGATGATCTACGAGCTGCGCGAGTACACCGCCGTGCCCGGACGCCTGCCGGCGCTGGTCGAGCGGTTCAACTCCGCCACCTGCCGGATCTTCCGCAAGCACGGCATGGAGCTGGTGTTCCTCAGCCGCACCGAGGTCGGGGACGACTCGAAGAATGAGATCGTCTACGTGCTGCGCTTCGACTCCTACGACGACCTGCAGAGCAAGTGGGCGGCCTTCTTCGCCGACCCCGAGTGGAAGACCGTGGCCGCGGCTAGCGAGGAGGCCGGTCCGCTCGTCGCACGGGTTCGTCGGCGCCTGCTCACGACCGCGGACTTCGCGGGCGTCGAGTCCGGGCCCGTGGGGTGACCGGCACCAGCGCCCGCCCGCCGGAGAGTCCGCGGTGAAGATCGTCGACGTCACCGCGTTCCCCACCTCGTTCCCCGTCAGCCCGCGCGGCGGCGAGCGGCTCGGGATCGGCCGCGCGGTCAAGCGCGACGCGGTGGTCGTGCGCGTGCGCACCGCCGACGGTCTCGTGGGCTGGGGCGAGGCGCACCACGCCCGCTCGCCCGGCACGATCGGGCACCTGATCAACAGTACTATCCGGGAGTTGGTCCTCGGGCTGGACGCGGCCGACGTCGTCGGCGTCTGGCGCACCGTCTACACCGCCCAACTCGCCAGCCACGGGCTCGGCGCCGCAGCCGCGATCGCGCTGAGTGGGATCGACATGGCGCTCTGGGACGTGCGGGGCAAGGCGGCCGGCTGGCCGCTGCACCGGCTGCTCGGCGGCGCAGCCCGTCCGGTCCGGGCCTACGCGGGCGGGGTGGCGCTGGGCTGGAGCGAGCCGGAGGTGCTGCTCGACCAGGTGCGGCCGCTGGTGGAGAGGGGGTACGGGGCCGTCAAGTTGCGGATCGGGGAGGGCCCGGAGCCGGACCTCGCCCGCGTCGCCGCGATCCGCGCCGAGTTCCCCGACCTGGACGTCCTCGTGGACGCGAACACCGCCTACGACCTCGAGGACGTGCGGCGGGTCGCCCCCGGGCTGCGCGAGTACCGGGTCGGCTGGCTGGAGGAACCGTTCCCGCCGCACGACCACCGCAGCTACGCCGAGGCCGCGCGGTTCCTCGGGCTGCCCCTGGCGGCCGGGGAGAACCACTACACGCGCTTCGAGTTCCACCGGCTGATCGAGGACGGTGCCGTCACCGTGCTCCAGCCGGACCTCTCGAAGTCCGGCGGCATCACCGAGGTCCAGCGGATCGCGGCGACGGCATCGGCCTGGAAGCTGCGCGTGCACCCGCACACCGCCTCCACGGGGCTGAACATGGCAGCGACCGTGCACCTGCTCGCGGCGACCGAGAACGCGGGCTACTACGAGGCGGACGTCAGCCACGACAACCTGTTCCGGGACGAGCTGGTGTCACCGCCGCTGCGGGCCCTGCCCGACGGCACGGTGCTCCCGCACGAGGCACCCGGACTCGGCGTCGAGGTCGACGAGGACTTCCTCGCCGCGCACCCGGTGATCGAGGGTCCCGGCTTCGTCCGGTGACCTTCACCCCTCCGCGAGGTAGTCGCGGATCACGCGGCCCATCGAGTAGGTGAAGGTGACGTCGGCCCACATCACCGAGGGCGTCGACAGCGGGGCGAGCGGGGCGAGCCTGGCGGCCGGATGACCCTCCGGGAAGTCGAAGGAGATCTCGTCGACCGTCGCCTCGTACAGGTCGACGACGAACGGCAGCGGTAGCTCGATGAGCTCGCTCAGCGCCGCCCGGCGTCCCTCGGGGCGGGGGATCTGCCGGTGCGCGTAGTAGTTCAGGTGCCCGCCGAGCGTGCCGAGCGGATTGTCGGTCACCGTCGCCCGGGCGGTGATGACATCGGCGCCGTCGACCGTCAGCACCGAGGTCAGGACGCCGTCGTCGACGGTGCCGCGGCGTGTCCCGTACTGCGCCGGGATGCCCGCGCTCTCGCGGGCGTAGGCGATGACCCGCGCGGAGCTGTTCCAGTAATAGGCGAAGAAGCGGCCCGGGATCGGCATCGCGCCCTCCGCCGCAAGGCTGTCGTGCCCCTCGATCTCGACCGTGAGGTAGGTCAGGGAGAACGCCCCGAAGCCGCTGGTCTGCTCGGCGGCAACCTCGTACATGTTCATCTGCACGAGGTTGTTCGAATGTGGGGTCAGCCCCGGTGGCAGCACCTCGGCGAGCGCCTCCGGGTCGGCCTGGTAACCGACGATGAGCATCCGGGCACTGCGGATCAGCTGCGGCGCCGGCGGCGCCCAGACAGTGGGTGGCATGCCCCGGTAGGCGTCGGGACCAGGGGTGCCTCCGGCACCCGGAGCAGGCGGGGGCTCGATCATGGCATTGACGCTAGGGCAACGGGGATCGGTCCCCGTGTCCCATCGGCGGACGCGGCGGCCTCCTCAGACGTGGCTCAGGGGGTGGAACCGCCGGCGGAAGTAGACGGCCGGGAGGTGCTCGCCCAGAACGGTCTCGCGTACCTCGCCCAGCAGGATCGTGTGGTCACCGCCCGGGTGGGCCGCATGGCGGGTGCAGTACAAGGTGACGCAGGCGTTGGGCAGCCTGGGAAGGCCTTCGTCGTCGGCGACGAATCCGGCGTCGGCGAACTTGTCGGCCCCCCGCGTGGCGAAGCGCAGCGCGAGGTCGGCGTGCTCGGGATGGATGACGTGCACGATCCACTGCTCGGCCTGCTGGAACACCGGGTGGCACTCGGCGGTCTCGGCGAGGCAGACCAGCACCAGAGGCGGCTGCATCGACACGGAGCAGAACGAGGTCGCCGTGAACCCCCACCACCGGCCCTCCGGGTCGGACGTGGTGACGATGGTGACGCCGCTGGGGAAGGTCGCCATGGCGTCGCGGAACGCTCGGGCACGGTCCGGAAGGGCCGGTGTGGTCGACGCGCTCATGAGACCTGAGCACCCCCGCTCGGATCGTCGTGAGCGCCCGCCGACAGCCCGCCGAGGTCGTGGTCCATCCGTACCCGCTTGGTGGTGAGGTAGCTGATGTTGTCCGGGTTCGGCGGGGTGACCAGCGGCTCCCGACGGACGATCCGCACCCCGTGCTCGGCGAGCCCGCTCTCCTTGGCCGGGTTGTTGGTCATCAGGCGGACTTGGTCGATGCCGAGGTCGCGCAGGATCTGGGCGCCGACGCCGTACTCCCGGCTGTCTATCGGCAGGCCCTGCACGAGGTTCGCGTCGACCGTGTCCAGCCCGCCGTCCTGCAGCGTGTACGCGCGCAGCTTGTGCGAGAGCCCGATGCCCCGGCCCTCGTGCCCGCGCAGATAGATCACGACGCCCCGGCCCTCGCCCGCGATCCGCTCCAGGGCCCCGTCGAGCTGCTCGCCGCAGTCGCAGCGCCGCGACCCGAAGACGTCCCCGGTCAGGCACTCCGAGTGCACGCGTACCAGGACCGCGGCATCAGGCCCGTCCGTCCCGTTCGTGGGTCGGGAGAGCCGGCCGGTGGTGTCGAGCCCACCGTGCACGAGTGCGACGTGCTCGACGCCGTCGGCGGTGCGGTAGGTCAGCGCGGTGAACTCCCCGTGCGCGGTCGGCACGCGTCCCGCGGCCTCGCGCCGGACGGAAGCCGTCGTCTCGCGGCGACGGCGAACGAGGTCTGCCACCGTCAGTATCACCAGACCGTGCTCGGCGGCGAAGCGCTCGAGCTCGGGGCGGCGGGCCATCGTGCCGTCGTCGTTGGTCACCTCGGCCAACACACCCGCCGGGACGAGGCCGGCGAGCCGGCACAGGTCGACGGCGCTCTCGGTGTGCCCGGGACGGTCGAGTACACCGCCGGGGCGGGCACGCAGGGGGAAGACGTGGCCTGGCCGCGAGAGGTCCCCGGGGCGGGTGGCCGGGTCGGCCAGCGCACGGATCGTCGACGCCCGGTCGGCGCCGGAGACCCCCGTGCTCGTGCCGGACCTGAGGTCGACCGAGACCGTGAAGGCGGTGCCGCGGGGATCGTCGGCGTCCTCGACCATCGGGCTCAACCGGAGCGCGTCGGCGCGCTCGCCGGTAACGCCGACGCAGATCAGGCCGCTGGTGTGGCGGATCATGAACCCGATCGCCTCGGGCGTTGCCAGTTCGGCGGCCATGATCAGGTCGCCCTCGTTCTCACGGTCCTCGTCGTCGAGGACGAGAACCATCCGGCCGCGCCGCAGCTCGGCCAGGGCAGCGTCGACCACGTGGGCCGATCGGTGCGCGCCTGCTGCTCCGTCCGAGCCGGTGCCATGGGTGCGATGCATGGTCCGACGGTAGGAGGGAGGCGGGACCTGGCGGTGTCCGAACCTCGAACACGCGGTCGTCGGCCGCGTGCCCGGCCTCAGAAGCTCAGAAGGTGGTGTTGTCCAGGTCGATGCCGGCGGCCTGCAGCTTGCGGTAGAGCGTGGACCGCGAGATCCCGAGCAGCGCGGCGGCGTCCTTCTTGTTCCCACCGGTCTCGGCCATCGCGTCGAGGATCGCGTGGATCTCGGCCCGTTCGAAGCGGGTGAGCGTGAGACGCGGGGCAGCACGCCGCACCTCCGGAGGCAGGTCGGCGAGCCCGGGGACCGCTCCGCCCGGCGTCGCCTCAAGCACTCGCCCCACCAGCCTCCGCAACTCCCCGATGTTGCCCGGCCAGGACAACCGCATGAGCAGCTGCACGGCCTCGGGTGCGAACCGACGGGGCGCCGCGAACGCTGCGACGAGCGTGGGGATGTCGCGCAGGCGGTTGCGGAGCGGTGGGAGGCGGAGCTGATCGGCGTCGAGCCCGGGCAGCACCATGTCGTCCCAGGACGAGGCGCACGTGAAGGTCGCCGCGCAGCGCCACCCGCGGGCGCCCGCGTCGCCGAGGATCGCCGACAGGCGCCGTCGGGCGAGCCCGTCGAGCAGGTCCAGGTGACGCAGCAGGAGCGCGCCGGGCGGTCCGGCGAGCGCGACGCGCAGCTCGTCGAACCATGCCTCGAGGCCGCTGACCTCGGCGCGCGCGGCGTCGCAGACCAGTGGGTCGTCCCCGCGCTCCCGGAGGAGTGCGGACCCGACCGCGGCCTTGCCGACCCCTGGTTCACCGCACAGCACCAGGGTCCGGGCCGCGAGCGCCGCCCGAGCCGCCCGGCACGCCCAGAGGAAGGCCCGATCCGTACCGGCCAGCCCGTCGGGCGCGACCACGCGGGCGGGGCGCGCCGACGCCGTGGGCTCGGCGGCGGGCCGGATCTCGACCAACGCGCCGATCACCGCACCACCGTCCCGCAGGGGCATGGTCCGGGTCCGGGCACTGCGTCCACCGGGCAGCGGGAGCTCACTGTCGACCGTTCCGTCGGCGCACGACCCGGCCAGCACCCGGGCCACGTGGTCCCACAGGAGCGGCTGGTCCACCCCGTCGAGCAGCCGCGCGGCCTGCGGATTGGTCATCTGCACCCGGTCGTTGAGGACGAGGATCCCGGCATGGGAGCGCCTGCTGCTCGACAGGAAATGCGCCAGCAGCGCGCGCTCCTGGATGGTCTGCTGCTCGAAGAGCCGCTGCTCGATCGCCTTCGCCGTCTGCTCGGCGAGCACGGTCACCAGCCCGTTGTCCCGGTCCGCACCACAGGTGATGTCCACGATGCCCATCGGGCGCCGCGTCAGCGGGTCCATGATCGGCACGCCGACGCAGGTGAACCGGACGAGCTCGTCGACATAGTGCTCGTGGCCGTCGATGCGGGTGGTCCGGCCGAGCTCGACGGCCGTGCCCACGCCGTTGGTCCCCACCGCGTCCTCGGCGAAAACGAAACCGGGGGTGATGTGAAGGGAGTCGAGCGTGTGCAGTAGCCGCCGGTTCTCTACACGGCGCTCAAGGATGCGCGCGTTCGCGTCGGTCAGAAGGAAGCTGACCCCGAGCTCGCCGAGCCTCGCGTTCATCGCGTCGAGGACAGGGCCGGCCGCACGCAGCAGCCGCGACTCCGGATCGACGCCCGGACGGTACGGCGGGGCGAGGCGGTCGGTCGCCACCGACCACCTCGAGCACCGTTGCCACGACGAGGAGATCTCGGCACGCACGCTCACCGGAGCGGTCCCCGACGAGAGGAAGAACTCTCGGTCACGTGCCAGGACGTCGTCCATCACTCGATCCCTTCCACCAGAACTTCGTTGTTCTGCAGGACCAGGGCAGCAGGGCCGCCCGCCTCACGAACGATAGGTCGGAGACGGGGGCCGGAGCTGTCGCAATCTGGGACACGGCCGGGAGGCAAGCTCCTCGTGCCCCAAGTTCGGACACCGGTCACCCCCCTCGAAGCGGTCGAATCGTCGGACGTGCCGTCTTCGGCACACCACACGACCACCTCGGGAGGAAGCGATGGGCGTCACGCTCCGCGGCGTCAACCTGGGCTACATGGGCCTCGACATGTCGCTCCTGGTCAACAAGTCCGAACACGTCGGCGCGCCCTACAACTGCCCGGCGATCGCCTACATCATCGAGACCCCGCAGGGCCGGATCCTCTGGGAGACGGGCCTGTCCGCGCGGTGCCCGGACGAGTGGCTCCCGGAATGGAAGCAGGTCGTCGACCTCGGCGCCGTGACCCCGGAGGCCTGCCTCGAGATCCGGCTCAAGCAGCTGGGCCTCGGACCGGACGACTTCCGCTACGTCATCCAGGGACACATGCACACCGACCATGCCGGCGGGCTGCGGCTCTTCGAGGACGCGGGCGCCGAGATCGTCGTGCACGAGGACGAGTACGGACACATCATGAGCCTCGACGAGGACAAGGACTTCTTCGCCCGCGTCGACTGGGCCTTCCTCGGCGACAAGAAGCCCACGCTCGTGTCGAGCCGCTCCATGGAGATCGCCGACGGGGTGCGCCTGCTGCACCTGCCCGGCCACACCCCTGGGCAGATGGCCCTGCAGCTGCAGCTCGAGACCACCGGCACGGTCCTGCTCACCTCGGACGCCCTCTACCACCACGAGAACTACGTCGAGCCCACCGGTGAGCCGCAGATCTACTGGGACATCGACAAGTGGCGGACCTCCCTGGAGTCGCTCGGGCAGGTCGCCCGGGAGAACGACGCCTGGCTCTTCCCCGGTCACGACGAGACCGGCATCCAGCACTTCGACGGGCGCAAGGAATTGAAGGCGATCCGGTTCGACGAGGGCCACACGTACGCGTAGCCGTCGTCGGTTGGTTCGGCAGGGGCGGCACCACGGATCGGAGGTGGTGCCGCCCGGCCAGGGTGAGGAGGTCCCGGACGGTGGGAACGATGCCCGCGACGACCGGTGCCGTCGACTGCGACGTGCACAACGCCGTTCCCCGGCTCTCCGCCCTGTTCCCGTTCCTGCCGGACAGTTGGGTCGACTACTGCCGGGAGACGGGCGTCGAGGGCTTCGACCCGGCGTTCTACCCACCGGGAGCCCCGCTGTCGGCGCGGCCGGAGAGCCGCACCGGCGACGGGCCGCCCGGTTCGGACCCGGACGTCGTGCGCGCCCACGTCCTCGACTGTGCTGGTGCCCGGTACGCCGTCCTGAACTGCCTCTACGCGGTGCAGGCGCTGCATAATCCGGACTGGGCGGCGAGCATGGCCCGCGCCCTCAACGACTGGCAGGCGGCGACCTGGCTGGCCGCCGACACCCGCTTCCGTGCCTCGATCGTGGTCTCGACGCGCGACCCGCACGCGGCCGCCGAGGAGATCGAGCGGCGGGCTGGGCACGGCTTCGTGCAGGTCCTGCTACCGGCGTCAGCCCCGGCCCCGCTCGGCCAGCGGTCCTACTGGCCGATCTACGCGGCGGCCGAGGCGGCAGGCGTACCGGTGGCGGTACATCCGGGGGTGAGCGGCGCGAACCCACTGTCTCCCGTCGGGTGGCCGTCGCACTACATCGAGGACTACGCCTGCGCGGCGCTCGCGCTGCAGTCCCAGCTCACCAGCATGGTGGCTGAAGGCGTGTTCGCCGCACACCCGGGACTGCAGGTGGTGCTCCTGGAGAGCGGGGTCACCTGGCTGCCCTCGTTGATGTGGCGCTTCGACAAGAACTGGAAAGCCCTGCGCCGCGAGGTGCCCTGGGTCGACCGGCCGCCCTCCCACGTGATCCGCGAGCACCTGCTGCTCAGCGCCACCCCGTTCGACGCGCCGCCCGCACTCGACCGCGCGTGGGTGGACCGGTTCCTCACCCAGCTCGGCTCGGTCCGGATGCTCCTGCACGCCGGCGACTATCCGCACTGGCACCACGGGGACGCGCCCACGGCGCTGCTCGAGCAGCTTTCGCCCGCCGAGCGAGAGCTCGTGCTGTACGGCAACGCGGCACGGCTCTACCGACTGCCCGAGGAGACCGGATGCGCACCGGAGCACTGATCGACTGCGACGTGCACAACGCGGTCTCCGCCGACGCCGAGCTGCAGCCCTACCTGTCGACGCGTTGGCGACGGCACATGGAGCTCGTCGGCTCCCGGACCTTCTCGCCCTTCACCAAGGGCTACGCCTACCCCAAGGCGGCCCGATTCGCCAGCAGGCGCGACGCATGGCCCCCGACCGGCGGCCTGCCCGGCTCGGACCTGGAGTTCATGAAGGAGCAGCTCCTCGACGCCTATCCTGTGGAGCGCGCAGTGCTCAACTGCCTCTACCGCGCCCCGGAACAGCGCCACGACGCCTACGGGGCCGCGCTCGCCACGGCGGTGAACAACTGGCAGGTCGACCAGTGGCTCGAGCGCGACAACCGGCTGCGCGCCTCCATCACGGTGCCGTTCGAGTTCCCCGACCTGGCCTCCGCGGAGATCGACCGCGCCTCCATCTGCCCCGGTTTCGTGCAGGTACTGCTCTACCCGCGGACCACCGCCCCGCTCGGCAGGCGCCAGTACTGGCCGATCTACGAGGCGGCCTGCCGGGCAGGGCTACCGATCGGCATCCACGCCGCCTCGACCACCCCGGGACCCATCACCGCCACCGGCTGGCCGTCGTACTACATCGAGGACCACACCGGGCTCGCCGTCGCCTTCCAGGCCCAGGTCATCAGCCTGATCTTCAACGGCGTGTTCGACCGGTTCCCCGAGCTCCGCGTCGTGCTGCTGGAAGGAGGCTTCGCCTGGGTCCCTGCCTTGGCCCACCGACTCGACGCGCTCCACGCCCGGCTCGGCGAGGAGGTGCCCGATCTGCGGTACCCGCCGTCGCACTACCTGCGCTCGCACATCCGGATCACCACACAGCCCATGGAGGAACCCGAGCGGCCCGGTGACCTGGTGCCGCTGCTCCGCGAGGTCGGCGCCGACATGCTGATGTTCTCGACCGACTATCCACACTGGGACTTCGACAACCCGCACCGGGCCTTCCGCACCCGCGTGCCGGCGGACCTGCACCGGCAGATCATGCACGACAACGCCTGCGCGACCTATCGGCTGGCCGCATGACCGGCTCGAACAGGCACGTCGTCGTGGCGGCCGCCGACGAGATCCCGCCGGGCGGCCGCAAGATCGTCCACATCGACGGACGTTCCGTCGGCGTGTTCAACCTCGGCGACGGCTACGTCGCGCTCCGCAACACCTGCCCGCACGAAGGCGCGCCCTTGTGCGAGGGCGCGTTGTCCGGAGCGCTGACCTCACCGAGACCTGGCGTCTACCACTACGAGCGGCGAGGCGAGATTCTCCGCTGTCCGTGGCACCAGTGGGAGTTCGACCTGCGCACCGGCCGCTCGTGGGTGGACCCGGAGGGGCTCCGGGTGCGCAGCTACTCGGTGACCTCCGAGAATGACGACATTGTCCTTCACCTTTGACGCCCACAGACCGCCCACCAGAGGCGCTCGCCCCCGTCCGGCTCCTTGCTCGCTCCTCCTCCACCACTACCCGACCCCGGTGTTGCCCAAGATCATCATCACCGACCTGTCAGTCAGGGGTGTGGCGTTCGGCGGCGAGCTCGCGGCGGCGGAGACGATCATCGTCGCCCACCACCTGTACAGCGCCGTTGGCGTCATCCCGTGCGGTTCGTGCGCTCCTTCGACGCCCGAGGGGCGACGGCCAACGCGGTTCACGACCGGCTCGCGGGTGGGCGTCGACCTCAACCAGCTGCAGCCCGGACGGCTGCTCCTCGGCCAGCACCGCCGACACCGTCGAGGCCACCCGCCCGATCGCCGTAGCGCTGGCTCAGCGTGGTGCCGCCGTCGTCGGCCGGTCCGGCTGCGGCGAGTCCACGCCGCAAGGCGGCCCGAGGAGCTGAACACCGTGGCGACCCCGCCGCTCTGCAGGGGTCGCCCTGCAGGCGGGACCGCGGCCCGTCGGACTACGGAGGGGCACCTTTGCCGGCCAGGTCGGCCGCCGCTCGGCGTGGTCGGCGTACCAGCCCGCTGCGCGCCGACTTCTCGATCTCGGCGGCTGCCGCCGCGAGCGACTTACCCACCTGGCGGGTGACAAGCGCGGCAGCTCGGTGCAGTCCGCCCGATCTCCCGCGCGAGCGCCCGCAGGAGATCGGCGCGCCGTGGCGGCCGGCTGATTCCCAGGCTCGGGCGGCCGCGCTCATCGCGGCGGGCGCGGACTCCACCGCGGCGTCGTCGTGCGCGGGAGGCAGGCGACGAGCGAGCCACCCGTGGGATCGACGGTCGCGATGAGGATGGTCATGTCTCCACCCGGTCGGGGGTGCGGACCTCTCCGGTGGTGCTGGCGGCGGCGGACCCGACCCGCCGGGCCAGCACGAGGCCGCAGGCCAGGGCGATCGCCAGGATCGCCATGACGTAGACCGACACGGAGATGGACGTCCCGGTCGCGCCGAGGAGCAGGGTGGCCACCGTCGGGCTGATCGCGCTGCCCAGGACGGTGGCGAGCTGGTAGCCGAGGCCCATGCCGGAGAACCGAACCGAGGTGTCGAAGGCGTCGGAGAACAGCGCGGGCAGCACTCCGACTCCTGCGGCGAAGAAGACCCCCCAACCGAGGACGTACGCGAGCACGACCAGCCCGGTCCGTCCACTCGCAACGGCGGCGAACATGAGCGAGACGGCTGTGGCGGTCCCCGCGGCGCCGATGCAGAGCAGGAGGACGCGTCCGAACCGGTCGGACAGCCAGCCGGACAGCGGCGTCGTGACGAGCTGGACCGCGGTGGCGATGGTGACAGCGGTCAGCACGGTGCCGGCGGGGACCCCACCCGCGGTGCGGGCGTAGCCGACCATGTAGGTGATGGCAAGGATGCTGGCCGCGCTGAAGCCGGTGAAGGTGCCGGCGACGAGCAGGACCTCGCGGCGGTGGTGGCGCAGCAGTGAGACGAACGGCGACCGGACGATCGCGTTGTCCCGCCGGGCTGCTCGGAACGACGGTGTCTCGGTGACCTTCAGCCTGATGACCAGGCCGACAGCGACCAGCACGATCGACGCCAGGAAGGGCACGCGCCAGCCCCAGGTGAGCAGCTGCTCCTCCGGCAGTCCGCCGACCAGGGCGAAGGCGGCGCTGCCGAGCAGGACACCCACGGACTGGCCGGTGTGCGGCAGGCTGGCGAACAAGCCGCGGCGGCCCTCGGGGGCGAACTCGAAGGCCATGATGATCGCCCCGCCGTACTCCCCGCCGAAGGCGAAGCCCTGGACCAGCCGGAGGACGAGCAGCAGGATCGGCGCGGCGACGCCGATCTGCGCGTAGCCGGGCAGCAACCCGATCGCCAGGGTCGCACCGCCCATGAGCAGGACGGTCAGGACCAGCATCCGCTTGCGCCCGACGGTGTCGCCGAAATGCCCGATCACGATTCCCCCCAGGGGCCGCGCGAGATAGCCGGCGCCGAAGGTGAGGAAGGCGGACAGGGCCCCGAGCACCGGCGTCATCTCCGGGAAGAACACGTGCGGGAAGACGAGTGCGGCGGCAGTTCCGTAGATGAAGAAGTCGTAGTACTCGACGGAGGTGCCCACCGTGCTGGCGCCGACGACCTGCCAGGCGGATCGAGTGGTGGGGGCTGAGCGCATGGTGGGACTCCTTCGTCCTGGGCGGCTCGTGGTGGGGTGGGCGGGTACGAACGCGCGCGCCATAAGGTCCTAGCGAGTGCTGCGATGTGTGCATAGAGTGCGCCCTATGGACGAGTCGATCACGTTGCGTCGCTTGTCCGTGTTCTGCCTGGTCGTGGACGCGGGTGGGGTGACGCGGGCAGCTGAGCAGTTGCTGGTGGCGCAGCCGAGCGTGTCCGGCCAACTGCGGTCGTTGGAGCGCTCGTTGGGAGCCACTCTGTTCGTCCGGTCCGGCGGCGGCCTGGTGCTGACCGAGGCGGGCGAGCGGGTGTACCAATGGGCGAAGGAAGTGCTGGCGAGCAGCGTCCAGGTCCAGCGAGACGTCGACGACCTGGTCGCCGGGACCGCCGGCTCGCTCGTCGCGGCCGCGAGCATGGCCATCGGCACGTACCTGCTACCCCCGGTCATGACCGCGTTGCGGGCCGAGCGGACCGGGGCCGACATCACGGTGCAGATCAGCGAACCGGAGATCGCTCTCCGCGCGACCCAGCGGGGCACCGTCGACCTCGCCGTGACCAGCTGGATCGAGGGCGAGATGCCTGATGCGCTGGTCGGCGAGAAGCTCTGGGAGGAGCCGATCGTGGTGTGCGCCAGCCCGAACGGCCCGCCCCACTCGGACTCGGTGACCCTCGCCGAGCTGGCGGGACTCCCGCTCGTCGGGGTCCCGACCGGCGTCTCCTACCACCGGATGCTGGTGGAGCAACTCCGCGCGCACGGCGTCCCCGAACTTCCGGCCGTGATCCGGCTGGGTCACGCCGAGGCCATCAAGGAGGCTGTGGCGGCGAACGGCTGGGTCAGCCTGTCGGTCGGGTACACGATGCGCGCGGACCTGGCTTCGGGACGGCTGCGAGCCGTCCGGATCCGGGACGCGCACCTGGTCGAGGGCATCGGGCTCTACCACCGGGAGGCGAAGTACTTCTCCCCCCTGCAGTCGGCGGCGATCGAGGCGCTGCGCGAGCTCGGGCGCTCACGACGCGCCGTTACCCGCGGACCGTGATGGCCCTCGCCGGGCAGTCCGCTGCGGCCTCCCGCACAGCGTCGCGGTCGGGCTCGATCGGACGGCCGGGCCGCAGGAAGGCGATGCCGGTGTCGGCGTGGAGGTCGAAAACCTCGGGTGCCGCCACCAGGCAGTTGCCATAGCCGCAGCAGGCGGTCTCGTCGATCTCGACGTCGGTCATGTCTCCTCCTCGAAACGCAGTGGCAGGCGGGTGAGGCCGAGATGGTTGCCGCCCTGGAGGTTGCTCCAGGCCGGCGGGCCGGCCGAGCGCAATGGCGGTTTCGCCGCCAGCTCCTCGAGCAGCAGGACGAGCTCGGTGCGCGCCAGCGGTGCACCGATGCACTGGTGGATGCCCCAGCCGAAGGCGAGGTGTCCGCGGGCGTCGCGGTCGGGGTCGAACCGGTCCGAGTTCGGGAAGCGCTCCGGATCGCGGTTGGCTGCGGCGAAGGACAGCAGCACCGCGTCCCCCTCCGCCACCGCGGTCCCGCCGATCTGCGCGGGGCACGTGGCCCGCCGGGCGAAGTTCTGCGCCGGGCTGCGGTGGCGCAGCATCTCCTCCACGAACGCCCGGGCGCGCGTGGGGTCGGCCCGCAGTGCGGCCTGGGCCTCGGGATGTTCCACCAGCAGCCACGCCAGGGTGGCTGCCGCGTTCATCGTCGTCTCGTGACCCGCGACGGCGAAGGTCGCCAGGATCCCGACCTGCTCGTCCTCCCGGATCGGACGACCCTCGATCTCCGCGTGCAGCAGCGAACCGACGAAGTCGTCCCGAGGTCGGGCACGATGGTCGGCGAGCTCGGCACGCATCAGCTCCCACAGCCGCCGGTGGGACTCCGCGGGATCGGCGTCGACGTACCGGCTCCACAGCTCCTCGGTCAGTGCGCGGAACTGCGCCACCGTCTCCCCGGAGAACCCGACCAGCTCGGTCAGCACCTGCAGCGGCAGTGGCAGGGCGACTGCGGAGACGAAGTCCCCTCCTCCCGCCGCGGCGAAGTCGTCGACGAGACGGGTCACGACCTCGGCGAGGAAGGGACGTAGCGCCCGGACCCGTGCAGGGGACAGGGCCTCGGCCATCAGCGCCCGGTAGGCGGTGTGCAGGGGCGGGTCGAAGTCGATCGGTATCGCCCGCCTGGTCCCGTCGGTGGGGATGCGGTGCCCGGACGCCGAGGAGAACGTGGCCGGATCGCGCAGTGCCGTCCGGACCTCGTCGTACCTCGTGACCAGCCAGAACCCGTCGCGGTCCGGTGCGCGCACCGTGCCGCCGAGGTTCCGTGCGGCGCGATAGCGGTCCCAGACGGCCGGCTCGGTCAGCTCCGGATCGTAGGGATCGAAGCCGAACCCGGTCGAGTCGGCGATGGTGCTCACGTTCCGGCCTCGCGCGGCCCGACGAACCCGGTCTGCCCCTCCTCCGAGCCCAGAGCGAGCACCGGCCCGTCCAGCTGCTCCTGCCACACCAGCGACTCCATGCCGATGTGCAACGGGTGGTCCTGGACCGTGTAGACGCCGAGCCCTTCGGGGCCCTGGTAATGGGCGTGCTCGAGCCAGCCCGGCGCCGAGAGCAGCAGGTCGCCCGCCTCCCACTCGATCGTCCGGCCGTCGACGACGCTCTCCCCACGCCCCGCGAAGTGGTAGTTGATCGCAACGGAGGAGTGCCGGTGGCCGCGCCCGCGACGGCGCGGCGGCGCACCCGGGGGCATGAAGGATGCGGTGACGAAGAAGCTGTGGGTCGCACCCTGTCGCCGCTGGGTCGCCGGGTTGTAGAGCGCCATGATCGTGCGCTTGCCGTCCCCCGGCTCCCGGGAGAGGTGCTGTCCGACCTCGGCCCACGGCCAGTGCAGCGCCCGGGACTCGACGACCTCGATGTCCACGAGGAACTCGTAGCCGCGCAGCCGCGCGCCCTCGTCGCCGATGGCGAAGTCCGGCGCGGTGCCCCGGGTGTAGGTGGCCGGTGCGTCGGAGGTCCTCGGCTTGGGCTCCCACGACTCGGGCAGGTCCTCGGCGTAGTGCACGCCGAGCTTCTCCAGCAGAGGGGCATTGGAGTAGCTCAGCCGGGCCCACACGTCGTCGCCGTCGTTGCGGAACCGAAAGCCCTGCATGGACGGGATGTTGGCGACGTCGAGGTGCGCGAGCGCGATCTCGTCGTCCTGCACGGTGATCCGGCCGCTGCCGCGGATGCCGATCTCGACCCGGTGTGCGTTCTCCCGCAGGGGCGCGGTCTCCTCGCCTGGCTTGAGGACCTCGATCGTCACGGACACCCCGGGTGCGAGGCCCAGCCCGGGAGCGGTGGCCGCGGGGTGCACGATCCGGCTCGCCCGCCGGCCGTTGACGGGGCGGGGCGCGGCGGCGAGCCGGTCGATCTCCGACTCGATCAGCGCGCGCGGGATCTTGATCGGGTCCCAGGGCTGCGGCGTGGCGGCGGGCCGGTCGCTCACGTCGACCAGGCGCGCGGCGGTGTCGGGACGGTCGTCGGTGAGGCTCATGAGGAGTTCCCTTCGAGTTGACGGCTGGTCGTCGCCGGGGCGACGGCCGGATGGGGACTGCGCAGCGTGACGACGCACAGCAGGGTCAGCAGCCCGAGGAACACGAGGTAGGCCGACACGGCCGTGGCGGCGCCGGTGGCCCCGTACAGGACGGTGGCGACGATCGGGGACAGGGCGCCGCCGAGGACACCGCCGATCGCGTAGGCCACCGAGGATCCGCTGTAGCGGACCGCGACGGGATAGGCCTCGGTCAGGAAGGCGCCGTAGGGCCCGGTGGCCAGCCCGATCCCGATGCCGGAGACCACGCATGCCAGCGTGGACGCGCCGACCGAGCCGGTGTCGAGCAGCCAGAAGTACGGGAACGCCCAGACCGTCAGCAGGCCGGAGCCGACGATCAGGAGGGTCCGTCTGCCGTACCGCTCGGCCAGCAAGGCCGACACGGTGATGGCGGCGGCCCAGGCCAGTGCCGTGCCGATGGAGATCGCCAGCATGGCCGAGGCGGGCACCAGCTGCTCCGCGGCGACGTAGCTCAGCGTGAAGACGAGCACGACGTTGCCCAGCCCGGAGCCGATCAGGTTGAGCCCTGAGGCGGACAGGAGCACCCGGGGGGCCCGCAGGACCTCGGCCAGCGGCGCCCGGCGGACCTCCTGCCGGGTGCGGACCTGGCGGAACTCCGGGCTCTCGTCCAGCTTCAGCCGAAGGACCAGACCGAACGCGACCAGAACGGCGGAGGCCAGGAACGGGACCCGCCATCCCCAGGCGGCGAAGCCGGCCTCGGACAGCGTGAGGCGGGTCAGGAGGAACACCAGGCTCGCGAGCACGACCCCGAGCGGTAGGCCGAGCTGGGGGAAGGAGCTGTAGACGACGCGACGGTTCGGCGGTGCGTGTTCGAGGGCGAGCAGCGTGGCGCCGCCCCACTCCCCGCCGACGCCGAGACCCTGGGCGAACCGGAGGACCACGAGCAGGATCGGCGCGGCAATCCCGATCGAGGCGTAGGTCGGCAGGACACCGATCAACGCCGTGCCCACGCCCATGATCAGCAGCGACAGGACGAGCATGCTGCGTCGCCCGATCCGGTCCCCGAAGTGCCCCATCACCGCTCCCCCGACCGGCCGGGCGACGAACCCGACGGCGTAGGTGGACAGCGCGGCGATGGTCCCGGCGACCGGCGAGGCACCCGGGAAGAACTGCGGCGCGAACACCAACGCGGCCGCGGTGCCGTAGATGAAGAAGTCGTACCACTCGATGGTGGTGCCGACGAGGCCGGCGAACGCGACCCGGCGAGCGCTCGGGGAGGTCCGTGTGGCTGCAGTCATCGCGCACCGAACCGCACGGGCAGCGACGTCAAGGACGGGAAGATGAGGGACGGGTGACGCTCGGCCTCCCCATCGAGGTCGATCGCACTCACCCGGTCGGCCAGACCGGCGAGCGTCTCTGCGAGTTGGATCCGGGCGAGCGGCGCGCCGAGGCAGTGGTGCAGGCCCATCCCGAAGGCGAGATGGCGGGAGGCGTTCGGCCGGTCCGGGTCCATCCGGTACGGATCCGGGAACGCCCGTTCGTCGGTGTTGGCCGCGCCGACCACGACCAGGACCTGCTCGCCGGCGGGGAGCACGCTGCCGTCGGAGGTCACGACGTCCTCCACGGGTATGCGGTTCGCCACCTGCACCGGTGCGCGGAGCCGGAGCAGCTCCTCGCGGATGCCGACGCGGGTCGCGGGGTCGCGCCGAGCGGCCTGGAGGAGTTCCGGTCGCGCGGCGAGGTACTCCACCAGGTTGCCGAGTGACGTGCGGGTCGTCTCGAAGCCCGCGTCGAGCACGGTGTGCATCAGCGAGAGCACCTCGTCATGGCTCAGCCGGCCCTCGGACTCGGCGACGAGCAGCCGCTCGACCAGCGGAGTGGGCCGGGTGGTGCGGCCGAGGAACCCGTCGAAGTAGTCGAAGTAGAACTGGGAGACCTGGTCGAGCCGGGCCTGCTGGGCGGGCTCCAACGGGAACGGCGAGAAGATCATCAGGAACTCGACCTGGGTGTCCGACATGAGCGCCCAGTCCTCGTCCGGCATGCCGATGAGCAGCCGCAGCACCCCGCGGGGGATGCGTGCGGCGAACTCCGCGACGGCGTCGAACGGCTGCCCGTCGACCAGGATCCGGTCCAGCTCGGCGGCCACCTCGGCGGCCGCGGCCGTTCGCAGCTCCTCCGAGCGGCGTGCGGTGAACAGCGGCGCGACGATCCCGCGGAGCCGTCGGTGTACCTCGCCGTCCGTCTGCACCATGTTGGCGCGCAGCCGGCGGGCCGCGGGCCCGGCCGGGAACCAGGCGGGAAGGTCCGTGCCGGGCGCCTGCATTCGCCCGGCGGGATCGCGCAGCACGGTCTCGGCGTCGGCGTGGCGCGAGACGATGCGGGTGGGACCGGCCTGCAGGACCGGGAAGTCGTCCCGGAGTGTGCGGTAGACCTCGGTCCGGTCGCCGGCCAGCCAGTCGGGATCGGCGAACGCGGTGAGCGGGTCGGGGGCGGTGGTGGGGGCGGTCGTCATCGTCAGCTCCCTGAGGACCGGTCAGCAGGTGTCGAGCAGGTGTGCGCCCTGGTCGAGCAGGACGCGGACCCGGGGCTCGCCCGCGGGCGAGAGCGGAAGCAGCGGCGGTCGGACGTGGGAGGAGGCGATCCGCCCGTGCCGCTGGAGGACCCACTTGGCCGGGGCCGGGTTGGTCTCCACGAACAGCAGGTCGACGAGCGGATGCAGGCCGTAGTGCAGCTCGCGGGCCCTCTCCTGGTCGCCTGCTTCCCAGGCCTGGTACATCTGCGCAACCGCGACCGGGGCGAGGTTGGCGACGGCGCTGATGAACCCCGCCCCGCCCAGGGCGAGCAGCGGCAGCCCGAGCAGCTCGATCCCGGACCAGACGAGCAGCTCCCTGCCGCACAGATGCAGCACGCGGGAGAAGTGCTCGAAGTCCTTCGTCGTCTCCTTGATCCCGACCAGGTTGTCGTGCTCGGCGAACAGCCGCGCGACCGTCTCCGGCGCGACGTCCACCGCCGTCCGGGAGGGCACGTTGTAGATCACGATCGGCAGGTCCGGAAACTCGCGGGCGATCGTCGCGTACCACGTGACCAGCGCGTCCTGGGTCGGACGGGCGTAGTACGGGGTGATCACGAGCGCGGCGTCCGCACCCGCGTCCCGCGCCGCCCCGGTGATCTCCATCGTCTCGTCCAGCTTCGCCGAACCGGTACCGGGCAGGAAGGGGACGGCGTCGTCCACCTCCTCGGCCACCGCGCGGATCGCGGCGATCCGCTCCGCGGCGGTCTGGGCTCCCGGCTCCCCGGTCGAGCCCCCGATCGAGACGCCGTGCGAGCCGGACTCCAGCTGCCAGCGGACGAGCCGCCGCAAGGAGTCGAGGTCGAGGTCCCCGTCATCGGTGAACGGCGTGATCACCGGTGCGATCGACCCCCGGATCCGTGCCGGGTCGCTGCGGAACTTCACCGGACACCGCCCACGAGCACTCGCGCCACCGCCAGATCGGACAGCCCCATCCCCATCCCCTTGAACACCGTGCAGCGCGGCCGCTCCGGCCGCGTGACCTTGCCGACGACGACGTCGCCGAGCGTGTGCACGGCCGCCCAGTCCTCGCCGTAGAACTCCCGCAGCTCACGCGAGCCGCGTTGCGCGTTGGGCTCGCTGTCGACGACGGTCAGCGCCGACGCCGCGAGCACGTCCGACTCGAACTCCGCATTGCCGGGCAGGATCGCGCCGACCGCGTTGAGGTGCGCTCCGGAGGCCAGGTGGCCGGCGCGGAGGAAGGGTTCGGTCGCGCGGGTGATCAGTGTGACGATCGGGCAGTCGGTGGTTGCCGCAGCCACGTCCGGCGCCACGACGGCATCGAGCCCCAGCTGCGCTCGCACCTGGTCGGCCAGCGCCTCCGCATTCTCCCGCGTGCGGTTCCACACCCGGACCCGACGCAGCTCCCGAACCATGGATACGCTCTCCACCTGCCGGAACGCCTGGCGTCCCGCGCCGAGCACGGCGAACTCGTCGGCCGCGGGATCGGCGAGGAACCGGGTGGCGATCCCCGAGATCGCCGCGGTGCGCAACGCACCCGCCGCGCCCGCCTCGGCCACACCGAGGGTGCGTCCGTCCGTGGCCGAGAAGAGTGTCATCAGCGCGCTCGCCCCGGCCGGGGTGTTCACCCAGGTCTTGAACAGCGCCAGATCGGACTCCAGATCCACGGCGCCGAGGGCGTGGGCGCTGCCCGCCGTCGGTTCGGCGGGCCAGGTCGCCATCGTCTTGTCGATGTTCCAGGCTCCGCCGCGGGACTCGTGGCCGAGCACGTCGGTCAGCGAGTCGATGACCGCCCGCACCCCGATCTCCGCCCGGACCTCCTGTTCCGACCAGACCCTCATCGTGCTCCTCCCATCTCGGCCGCCACCGGCTCGTCGACGACCCCGTGGCGCAGCACGCCCACCCCGTGGACCTCGACCTCCAGCCGGTCACCCGGCCGCAGGAACCGGGGTGGCCGTCGGCGCAGGCCGATGCCCTTCGGCGTCCCGGTCGCGATGACGTCGCCCGCGCGGAGCAGTGTGAAGGTGCTGACGTAGGCCACCAGCCGCGGGACGTCGAAGACCAGGTTCGCGGTGGTGTCGTCCTGGGCCTGCTCGCCGTTGAGCCGGGTGGTCACCCGCCACGGCCCTCGGCCGATCTCGTCCAACGTCGTCAGCCAGGGGCCGAGGGCCCCGCTGCCCGCCCAGTTCTTGCCCGCCGTGGCCTGCACCGAGTGCGCCTGCCAGTCCCGGACGCTGTTCTCGGCCATGCAGGTCACGCCGGCGACGTGCGACCAGGCCTGGTCCTCGGCGATCCGTCGCCCCGACCGGCCGATCACGATCGCGGCCTCGCCCTCCCAGTCCAGGCTCTCCTCACCCGCGGGTCGGACGACCGGGGTGCCCGCGCCCACGACGGAGTCCGGGAACCGCGTGAACAACGTGGGCTGCGCCGGCACGTCACGACCGGACTCTCGGGCGTGCGCTTCGTAGTTCATGCCGACGCAGAGGATCTTGGCGTCCTCACGCATCGGAGGCTCCCAGGTGACCTGGTCGACTGGGATCCGCTCGTCCGCGGGCTGTGCGCCGACGGGATCACCGAGGAGAGCCTCGAACGACGAGATCCGGGGATCGAGCCGCGCCACGACCTCGCCCTCGACCACGCCGAACGCGGGGGCGCCGGTGGGCAGGCGGAAGCGAGCGAGCCTCACGGCGCGGTCACCGGGGCCCGCAGGCCGGCCTTCTCCAGCCGGGGCACGACGTCGCGGACGAAGTCGGCGATGCCGGCGTCGTAGTCCACCCAGGTCAACAGCGCGCCGTCGATGCCCGCGGCGCTGAGCATCTCCAGCCGCTCCGCGATCGTCTCCGCGGTGCCGACGAGTGGGAAGCCGCCCGCGCCCGCGGCGAACCGCTGCCGCATCATCGCCAGGATCTCCGGTGGCATGAGCTGGGTGTTCGCGCCCTGCAGGCGCATCCAGGCGTCGACGCTCTCGGTGTCCTCGTACTCGACCGAGAACCGCCGCAGGTAGGCCTCGGCCGCGGCCTGGTCGTCCCGCTGGACGACCACCGTGTGGGTCCAGACCTGCACCTCACGCCCGAAGTCCTCGCGGGCCATGCGCTTGTAGTCCGTGACCTGCTTGCGCACCCCCGCCTCGTCCTCGGACTGCACGATCACGAAGCACAGGTCGGCGTGCTCGGCAGCGAACCGCATACCACGCGGCGACCCGCCGGCGTTCATGATCGGAATCCGGGGCTGTGCCGGCTTGGGCAGCGAGACCCCACCCACGACGTCGAAGAACCGGCCGTGGAAGTCGAACTCCTCGGTCTCAGCCCACAGCCGCCGGATCACCTCGAGCCACTCCTGCAGGTGGTCGTAGCGCTCGTCGTGCTCACGCAGCGGCGCGCCGAACATCTCCAGCTCCGGCTTGTTCCACCCACCGACGACGTTGAGCGCGAAGCGCCCGCCGGAGATGAGATCCACTGTGGCCGCCTGCTTGGCAGCGACGATCGGATGCACCGTCGGGGCGTGGGAGGTCGCGAAGACCCCGATCCGCTCCGTCGCTGCGGCGATCCCCGCGGCCCAGGTGAACGGATCCATCACGGCCCCGGACGAGTGCTGCGGCCGATTCTCCGGATAGCCCTTCCACCGCGCGAAGGGGACCACCGCCTCGAAACCCGCCGCGTCCGCCGCCCGAGCGGTGCGGAGCGAGAAGTCCCAGCTGGCAGTGTGGGCCTCGGGGACCAGGGTCTGGGAGGCACCACGCCCGTTCGTGCAGAACAACCCCAGCTTGAGGGCATTGTCGCCCAGCAGCGGATTCATTGACGAACCTCCTCGTCCGGCATGGCGACGACAGTAGGAAGTCCGAGCGCCATCAGTCCAAGACGAACTTGCCGAGGAGGCCATAAGGGCTCGCCTATTCCGACTGCCTGAGCTGCATCTGTCGTGTGGGCGTGGTCCACACCTCGTCCCTTGCGCACGAGCTGGGGCCGGGAGGCGGCGACACGACCTGCACCGCCGCTTCACCGCCCAGACCGGGACGGGCCTGGCGATGTGGCGCCGCCGCGCCAGCGCCCTGCACGTCCTTCCCGAGCCCGCCGCAGGCCGCCCCGTCGCCCAGGTCGCCGCCGACCTCGGCTACACCGGCCCGGTGGCCTTCACCACGATGTTTACGGACCGGTGGGTGATGCCGATCTTCGATCAAGGAATCGCTCGCCAAGGCGCAGGCGCTCGGTCCACGGTGCGTGAACCCACATCGAGGAGTCGACGTTGTCCTTCGTTCGCGGCCCGCGTCGCTCCACGTGCTCCGGACAAGGCCATCGGGCCGTGCTTCAGCGCGGCTGACGGTCAGAGCACGTCACGGTTACCGGTCCAGGCGCCCGTCACCTCGACCGCCAGAGCATCGCCACTCTGCACGCAGCGCCCCTCGCGACCCATGTTCGTGCCACATGTGGTTCCACGAGCACGGCCAGGCCCGACGACAGCCGAAGAGCCGCCAGGCAGCCCCACGGGGGCGGCTTCGACGGCCCTTGAGCCTCCGCCCAGTCCTGCGCGCGCCGGACCGCTCCGAACGAGGTGACCCGCGCCAGCGAACACGATCTGGCCGAGCCGGCACGTCTGTGGAAGACAGAGGGCTGCCCCATCGGCATCGCCGCCAACCTCGCCCGCAAGGCGCCGATGTTCGTGGGACGGGAACGCGATCAGGCCGCCACCCGGCGTGCTGCCTCGACCTTCTCCCGTCCCGCTGAGAGCAGTGCCCGGTCGTTGCCGACGGTCAGGACGGAACCCTAGCCGTGCGTATTCCGTTCCGTGCCTCCAGCGAGCCCTGCGACGATGCTGGGCTCGACAGAGATCCCCGCGACCTTGTTGAGCGCGTCCTCGACCCCGGGCGT
The DNA here is from genome assembly GCF_050948485.1 of Pseudonocardia halophobica. Lineage (NCBI taxonomy): Bacteria > Bacillati > Actinomycetota > Actinomycetes > Pseudonocardiales > Pseudonocardiaceae > Pseudonocardia > Pseudonocardia halophobica. The sequence continues at coordinate 6,038,959 of NZ_CP192046.1, forward strand.
CGGAGCCTTGACCTCAGGCTGCAGCCCCATCATGAGCGCCAGGTCCGCGGGTCCGACGAAGATCCCGTCGACGCCGGGCACCGACGCGATCTCCGCGGCGTTCTCCATACCCGTCGCGGTCTCGATCATCACGAACAGCGCGACCTGCTCGTTGACCGCGGCCGGATCGGAGCCGAGCGCCGAGCGCCGAGCGCCCGCAGCATCGGCTCGAGCTCGGTCACCCCGAATTCGCCGTGCTGGCGGTCCAGGATCGGGCTCGACGAGATCCACACTCGGCGGCAGCGCGCCGCGGCAGCCGCGCGGCGCTCGCTGCCAACGTCCTTTCGAAGGACGGCGGGCGGTCCGACTGGCCAAGCTGGCGATCCGCACCGGGATGGACGGCAACCAGCCGAAGCGGTCTCGTCGTCGAGAGGCTCGAGCCTTCCTTGAGAAGCGGGCCCCGCGTTCCAGGGTCCTGACCGCCCTCAGGCCATGCTGCTCGGAGAACTCCGGCCACCAACGACCGGTCATCTGTAGGGGATCAGGGTGTTGTACTCCCCGGTGCCGGACGGCAGGTGGTCGTAGCGCACCGTGGGGCCGTTCGGGACAGTCTGACCGTTTCGACACCAGCTACGAGAGGACCACGCCGCAGATGAACTTCTCCGACTACCATCAGCTGGCCTTCGAGCGCCACGACAACGGCGTCCTGCTGATCACCATCAACCGGCCCGAGAAGTACAACGCCACCGACGAGCAGCTCCACGGTGAGCTCGCCCGCGTGTGGCGCGATGTCTCCACCGATCCCCACACACGTGTCGCGGTGATCACCGGCGCCGGCAAGGCGTTCTCCGCCGGTGGGGACCTGGCGATGGTCGAGCGCATGGCCGGCGACCACGAGCGGGTCTCACACATGCTCAGCGAGATGAGCGACCTCGTCTACAACATCATCAACTGCGAGAAGCCCATCGTCTCGGCGATCAATGGGGTCGCGGTCGGCGCCGGCGTGGTGGTCGCGCTGCTGGCTGACATCGCCATCTGCGCCGAGGACGCCCGGCTTGGCGACGGCCACGTCAAGCTCGGGGTGTCCGCCGGGGACCACGCCGCGATCATCTGGCCGCTGCTGGCCGGGATGGCCAAAGCCCGCTACTACCTGCTCACCGGCGAGATGGTCACCGGGGCCGAGGCCGAGCGGCTCGGGATGGTTGCCAAGGCGCTGCCGCGCGACCAGGTGCTCGGCGAGTCGCTGCGGGTCGCCCAGGTCCTGGCCACCGGAGCCCAACACGCCATCCGGCTCACCAAGCGCTCCCTGAACAGCTGGCTGCGGGCCGCCGGACCGACCTTCGACCAGTCCGCGGCCTACGAGATGCTCTGCTTCATGGGCCCCGACGTCGTCGAGGGCGCGAAGGCGCTGCGCGAAAAGCGCGAGCCCCGGTTCCCGTCAGCCGGCACACAGCCCTGAGCAGATCCAGGTTGACGCCCCGTCACTGCGAATCCGTCCGCACCCTGCTGGGGCCTACGCCTGCACGGCGTCTAGAGGATGCGCAGCAACGGCCTACGTTCATCGAGGATCTACACCAGATCACCCCCAGCACATCGTCCTCGCCATGGGCGATGGCCCCAGGGGCGATGCTCGTCGAGCGCCTGTCGGCTCGGGACGCCGCCGCGGTCAAGTACCGCGTCGCGCGGCGCCTGCCCTCACCGAGACCGGGATCGGCATCGCCCTCCTGGCCCACACCGCCGCGCAGGCGCGGGACGAGGCTCTGGCCCGAGCACCCACGCGAGCAACCTCCGCCGGCTCCTGGTCACCGTTGGCAGGCAAGATGTCTGCGCCATGATCGGGCCCAACCTGCTCCGCAGCGGGCGAACTCAGCACTCCCCGGTCCCCCACCATGATGTCGTCGGTCGCCGCGCCAACCCTCAGCCGTCGCGGCGACCTGTCGGGCGCCCGGGATCCCGGCGGCGTCGACGGTTGCTGACTTCACACGCGCGAGGCACCTGGTCCCGGCTCCGGGAAACGGACCGAGAAGGGAGCCATCCCCTGCTGCGGAGAGTCGCTGGGTCGGATCAAGCCCGGCATTATGGGTACGGGCCTTGCCAGCACGCTTGACGTCGCTTGTCCGGCGCGCATCGCCGGGGAGAGGACCGATCATGACCGCCGCTGACCTTCTCGCCGAGCTGGACACGATCCAGCCCTGGCACCTCGACTTCTACCAGGACCTCCATCGCCATCCGGAGCTGAGCTTCCAGGAGGTCAGAACCGCGGGGCTCGTCAGCGACCGGCTCAGCCACCTCGGGTACGACGTACACACCGGCATCGGCGGCACCGGGCTGGTCGGGGTCCTGCACAACGGCGACGGCCCGACGGTTCTGGCGCGGGCCGACATGGACGCGCTCCCGGTCCGCGAGGCCACCGGGCTGCCATACGCGTCCACCGCCACCGGTACGGACTCCACCGGGCACCAGACACCGGTGATGCATGCGTGCGGTCACGACATGCACGTGACCTGCCTGCTGGCGGCAGCGCAGCTCATGGCCGACCACCGGGACGCGTGGTCCGGGACGTTCATCGCCCTCTTCCAGCCCGCCGAGGAGCTCGGCACCGGCGCCCGCACGATGGTCGAGGACGGCCTTGCCGACGTGATCCCGAAACCGGACGTCGCGCTCGGACAGCACGTCATAGGTCTCCCCCACGACACCGTCGCCTCCCGCCCCGGCGCCGCTCTCTCCGCCGCCGACAGCATCCGGATCACCCTGCACGGCCGCGGGACCCACGGATCCATGCCGCACTACGGGATCGACCCGATTCTGCTCGGCAGCGCGGTCGTGATGCGGCTGAACGCGATTGTCTCCCGCGAGCTGCCACCCGGCCACTTCGGCATCGTGACCGTCGGCAGCTTCCAGTCCGGCAGCAAGAGCAACGTGATCCCCGAGACCGCGACACTGCTGCTGAACCTCAGGGCGTACGACGACCGCACCCGCCAGCAGCTCCGGGACGCCATCGAGCGGATCGTCAAAGCCGAGTGCGAGGCCTCCGGGTCCCCTGCACCACCGGAGTTCGACTACACCAACGCCTTCCCGCTCACCGAGAACAGCCTGGACGCCTACGAGAAGGTCTCGGCGGCATTCACCGAGCACTTCGGCAACGAGGCCATCCTCATGAAGCCCTCAACCGTGAGCGAGGACTTCAGCGACATCCCCCGAGCTCTCGGGGCTCCCTATCTGTACTGGATCTGGGGCGGCTTCGACCCCGACACCTACCGCCGCGCAGAGGCCGACGGGACGTTGAGCAAGGTCATCCCCGGCAACCACGCCAGCACCTTCGCCCCCGTCCCGGAACCCACCTTCCGCACCGGCGCCTCCGCGATGACGGTCGCGCTGATGAGCTACCTGGCCCGTCGAAGCTGATCGACAGCTGAATCACGAGGCGCCCACACCGCTGTCATCCCTGAAGCCGCCTCGCTGGACCGTATGAGGGGCCGGCGCCTCGCTCGTGAGTTGGCGCGGGTCACCGTCACGGCCGGTGGCGGTGCCGCATTTACGGGAGGCGCCGGTGCTGTCGGAGCGTACGTGTGTTGGCCTGGATGTCCACGCCCGCTCGGTGGTCGCGTGCGCGATCGACGACCAGGCCGGGGAGATCCGAACGTTGCGGTTGTCGCCGAAGACCCTGCAGATCGTCGACTGGATCAGGGGGTTGCCGGGGCCGGTCGCGGTCAGCTATGAGGCCGGCCCGACCGGGCCAGAGCGTTGAACGCGGCGGGGATCCGGTGCGAGGTGGTGGCCCCGTCCAAGCTCGAGCGCCCGCCCGGGGACAAGGTCAAGACCGACCGGCGCGACGCCGAGCGGTTGGCCCGGCTCTGCGGATCGGGGAGCTATCCGGGATCCGGGTGCCGACCGAGACCGAGGAGGCCGCCCGGGATCTGGTGCGGGCCCGCGAGGACGCCCGCGGGGATCTGATGCGGGCCCGGCACCGGCTGTCCGAGCTGCTGCTGCGCCACGGCCTGGTCTGGGACCACAGTGCCTGGACCGGCGCCCACGACGCGTGGCTGCGGTCGCTGCACTTCGACCGGACCGGAGTGCAGCTCGCTTTCGACGAGGCCTACGAGGCCGTGCTGAGCACCCAGGCCCGCCGCGACCGGCTCGACCGCGCGATCGAGGCGATGGCCGCCGAGCCGGCGTTCGCGCCGGCCGTGGGCCGGCTGTGCTGCCTGCGCGGGGTGGCCACGTCGACCGGGTTCGGGCTGGCCGTGGAGATCGGCACTGGCGCCGGTTCACCGGCGCGACGATCGGGTCCTACCTCGGGGCTGGTCCCGTCCGAGTCGTCGACCGGGACCCGGCGGGTCCAGGGCGGGATCACCAAGACCGGGAACAGCCACGCCCGCCGGTTGTTGATCGAGGCGGCCTGGCATCACCGCAAACGCTACCGGCCCAGCCGCGAACTGCTCCGCCGCCGAGCTCACCAGCCGCCGGCGGTCTGGGCCCGGGCCGATCAGGGCAACCGGCGGCTGCACCGGCGCTGGGCCCGCCTGGATGCCCGCCACAAGCGCCCCACGGTCAGCGCGGTCGCCGTGGCCCGCGAACTCGCCGGCTGGTGCTGGAGCCTGGCTGTGCTCGACGACCCGGACCACGCGGCCACCCGGCTGGGCTGAACTCGGCCGGTCCCCCCGGAACACCGGTGAGGGCCGGTCGTGAGGGGCAAGTGCGAGGAACGATCCGCGGCACAGCTATGAGCACCGCCGCAGCATGATCGCGGTGGCGACGCTCGCCCCTAGAGACGCGGCCGTTCCCGACGAACACCCGGTCATGCGGTAACCAACCCGCGCATATCAGCCTGACCGCGCGTCGACGCGACAGCCTCTCCACGACCGGCTCTCACCGGCCCGAATACCTGCTCAACCGGCTCCGGAAACCTGTATGAGCAGCCACGACGCTGCTGCATCGTGGCCAACCACCCCTGCCCACTTGACAACAGGGGCCCCATATCAGCTCTCCCAGCCCGGCATCCGCGACCCAATCGCCACGGCCGAGAGCGAGCAGGCGGCTGGCGACACCGGCACCGGTGAGGATCTGCGCGCAGAGTTCGGACGCCGCCAAGATGAGCCCCGGTACGGGCGATTCGCCCCCGGGAAACGCCGAACGACCGTAACGAGTCGAGATCAGCAGCGAGGTTCGCCGCAGTCCGCACCGGCTGCCGAGCAAGGTGGCGGCCGAGATCATCGAGTTCATCATCGGCGCATTGGCCGACAAACCCTCGCGGCTAAGAGCTCGTTCCAGGATGATCTCGGCGTGTCTGCTGTGGAGGAAAGCTGATCTCGGCCAGGCTGTCGGCCCCGTGGTGGAGGATCTTGTTCCGGACCCGTTGTGGGAGCGGGTCGCACCGCTACTGCCCGCACGACCACCGCGGCGGCGCCGGTCCCCGGGCGGCTGCCGGTGGACGACCGGCTCACGCTGACCGGGATCGTCCACGTGCTGCGCACCGGGATCACCTGGAACTAGCAGCGCAACGAGGCATTCTTCAGGACGAAGTAGCTACCCGCCGCGATGCTCGGCTGCTCCGGGGACCTGCTGGCGGCGGGTGCGGGACCGAGGCGGGGTATGGCCGGCCCTACACGAGCTGCTGCTCGCCCAGCTGCGCGCCACCGGGCTGCCCGACCTGGACCGGATGGCGCTCGACGCCTCGCACATGCACGCGCTCAAAGGGACCATGTCGCGCCGCCCCGGTCACCGCGGCCACCCAGGCTCCAAGCACCACCTGATCGTCGACGGGCACGGCCTCCCGCTCGCAATCACCCTGACCGGCGGCAGCCGCCACGACGTCACCCAGCTGTTGCCGCTGCTCGACGCGATCCCGCCGATCCGCGGCACCCGAGGCGCACCCGGCGCAAGCTCCGCGCGCTCTACGCCGACCGCGGCTACGACTTCGACAAGTACCGCCGGCTGCTGCGCCAGCGTGGGATCACCCGGCGGATCGCCCGGCGCGGTGCCTCGCACGGCTCGGGGCTGGGCAAGATCCGCTGAGTCGTCGAGCACGGCTTCGCCTGGCTACGCGCGTTCACACGCCTCCGCACCGGCTACGAACGCCGCGCCGACATCCACCTCGGCCTGCCCCAACTCGCGTGCGCCCTGATCTGCCACCGCCAGCCGGCAAGGTCATTCTGAGAACGTCCAAGCAAGCCGCTCGGCGAGCTCAGTGACTATCGCAGCGCCCGCCAGCGATTATCGAGTCCTCGGCCGGGCTCGATGAGGCCGCCCCCTCGTACTGGTGGTGCGGGTCGCTGAGCGCGCCCACGTCTATCGACCCTGGTGAGGCGCCCAGTCGGACGTTCGAGCCCACGGTGTACCTGGCCATGGACATTCCCCGGGCGCCGCGTCTACCGAAGCCCGCGATCGAACTACCGGAGACCCCGGACTCTGAAGGGTCCTACTGCCAGCTTGTGCTGTCCGGGCAATGCCACGTCAGCCAGGCCAGACCGGAGGTGATGAGCGCAGCCAGCGCCGCCATCGGCAGTCCGAGGGCCAACAGCAGCATTGCGACCAGAAGCGCGGCCATCACGGTGATTCGAACGCCCCGGCGGTAGCGCCGATCGCGCAGCCTGCGCTCGTGTCGGTCGAAAGCCCGGGTCATGCGCAGATCCTGGGCGAGTACACGCGCGATCGCGCGTATGTCCTGCCACTCCTGGTCGCTGGCCATGACACACCTCCGGCCCACCCGAATTCTATCGGACTACGACATAGTTCGCTCCGGCACGTACAACATCAGTCCGGGGCGTCCCAGTGATGCCGCGCGCGGTGCATCTGGGCCCGTCCTGCCATCATGGGCGTCCCCTCTTCCTTGAGGAGCTCGGCTGCCCTTCCGCCGTGGCATGACGCGGGTGTTCCGTCGGCGTAGACGACGCGCCACCACGGGGTGTCGTCGTCGAGTAGGCCCATGGCGCGTCCCACCTGTCGTGGGCCCGCACCGATCCGTCTGGCGACATCTCCGTAGGACGCCACGAAGCCGGCTGGGATCGAGGTGACCACCTCCCGCACAGTCGCGACGATGGTCCTCCCGGTGTGCCCATCTCCGGTGTGCTCATCCGATGTCACGATCGGGGCGGATACGTCAGCTGGCCGTCCTGGACCTGCGCGTGCTGGTGCAGGGCCGCACGCCTTGTCGAGGTGATCGACATGATGTGCACGACGTCGACGTTCGCCACGATCAGAGCATCCGTGATCAAGCTGCGATGGCAACGCCATGGCATCGCCTCGCTGCACATGATCGCTGGCCGTTCCTGCTCCGCCAGCTCCAGCAACTCCTTCAGGCCTTCCTTGAAAGACTCTGACGCCATGTAGTCGGCGTAATCGCGGAACGCCCGAACTCGCCATCCACCATTCATGCTCGACTGCCCCTTTGGCGTGTGTCGGCGACCACCCAACTGCGGAATCCACTGATATTCGATATGGTCGGACAGCGCCTCCACGATCGCCGACTGGTCCCATTGAGGGAACTTCCTCGATGAAGGGAACCTTCGTACATCGACCAGGCAGGTGACGTTATTGTTCCGCAGCATCTCCACTACTTCATCGAACTCGCGAGTCGAGTGCCCTACTGTGCAGACGCGGTACATGACTACCTCGCCACCCCTACCTCACCTTGCCGAGCCTCGCTGAGCACCCCACCGTACCGATATGCCCATGTCGGTACGGTGGGGTGCGCAGCCCCGGGGGTCGCCCGAGCAGCCGAGGCACCCGCACGTCGGTCTGCTGCGCAACCTGCGGAAGGAGGCCGACGCGGCCCGGTGCAGACCATTGGGCGGCAAGGACGAACGAGGCGCGCCGGATGATGGTCTGTGTGTCACCCGGGCCCGGCCCCGCCGTGGGCGTCAATAGCGAAATGGCCGGGTCGGTGGTCAGCGCCCAACAACGACACGCTTGTTCGGGACACAGTGGGTCATGACGTGACCCTCGACGTCGCGGGGGCCGTTCTTACCGAGGTTGGCCAGTCGCGCCCGCTCTCCATCGGACAACGTCTGGGTGGGCAGCGGCTCGAGGTGCCCGACGTCGACGACGTTGATCCCCAGGCCTTCACCGACGCGCAAGCCCAGCTCGTCCTCGGCCAAGAGAAGGTGCCAGACCATCCGCTCCTGGATGGCACGGTCGCACTGGCTCAGCACACCAATCAGGTTGATGACGAGGTCGTCGCGCTCCCACTGCTCGGAGAGCAGGTAGCGCTCCCCGGCTTGGGCATAGTCGTTGGTCCGTGGGATGCGCCGACGAGTCAGCCGACCGACGATCTGCGGACCTTGCTCATCGTGGGCCGGGGACCTGGCCTCGCTCAAGCCGCCGAGGATCGAGGGCTCGTAGTTCACGTGCGGATTCTGACCCTCTCCCAGCTCGACGCTGTAGGCCATCTGGCCGTCGCGCTGGTTGGTGGCGACCTCAGTGCCCTTGGCCGAGTTGACCGGCAGCTGCAAGTAGTTGGGGCCCACCCGGTAGCGCTGGGTGTCGCTGTAGCTGAAGGTCCGGCCCACGAGCATTTTGTCGTCGGAGAAATCGAGACCGTCGACGAGCACACCGGTGCCGAACGCGATCTGCTCGTTCTCGGTGAAGATGTCGTCCGGGGCTCGGTCGAGCACCATGCGGCCGACTGGCTGCAGCGGGAACTGCTCCTCCGGCCATACCTTGGTGTCGTCGAGCGGGTCGAAGTCGAGCTCGGGGTGGTCGTGGTCGTCCATCATCTGGACGAGCAGCTCCCACTCCGGGAAGTCACCACGATCGATGGCATCGTACAGATCGCGGGTGTGTGAGCCCAGGTCGTTGGCCTGGACGTTGGCGGCGTCCTGCGCGGTGTAGGACTCAACACCCTGTTTCGGCAGCCAGTGGTATTTGATCAGTTTGGTCTCGCCTGCAGCGTTGACCCACTTGTAGGTGTTCACTCCGAAGCCCTGCTGGGTGCGGTAGCTCGCGGGGATGCCTCGTGGGCTGAACACGAGAGTGACCATGTGCAGCGCTTCGGGAGTCTGGCTGATGAAGTCGAAGACGCGATTGGGGTCCTGACGTTCGAACGTCACCGGGTCCGGCTTCTGGGAGTGGATGAGATCAGGGAATTTGATCGCGTCCCGAATGAAGAAGACACCCAGGTTGTTGCCCACGAGGTCCCAGTTCCCGTCCTCGGTGTAGAACTTCACCGCGAAGCCGCGAGGGTCGCGGGCGACTTCCGAGGAATCGCGCCCGCCGGCCACGGTGGAGAAGCGGACGGCGAGCTCGGTGCGTTTGCCCGGCTCCTGGAACAGCTTCGCCCGGGTGTAGGTGGAGGCGGGCTGGTCATCGACCTTGCCGTAGGCCTCGAAGTAGCCGAAGGCGGTAGTGCCCCGGGCGTGCACCACCCGTTCCGGGATCCGCTCCCGGTCGAAGTGGCTGATCTTCTCGAGGAACTGGTAGTTCTCCAGCGTCGCCGGGCCGCGGGCGCCGATGGTGCGCTGGTTCTGGTTGTCGTGGACGGGGTGGCCCTGACGAGTGGTCAGCACTGCTCGAGCGGTACCGGATTCGGGTTGCCGGGTGGTCTCTGTAGCCATGGCGTACCTTTCTCGCGTCAGTAAGGGGGAAGGACGGGTCTTGCGGGATTGCGGGCCAGCTTCGACGCGGCTGGGGCACATCGAGAGCATCGGCCCCAGAACGTCACCTCCACCTCGTCGACGACGAAGCCGACCGCAGTGGGCGGGGTTAGGCAGGCTGGGTGCCCCGTGGCGCGTGCGAGGTCGCGGATGTGACCGCATCCGCGGCACACCAGATGGTGGTGGTGGTCGCCGACTCTGGTCTCGTATCGCGTCGGGTGCCCAGCGAACTCGACCCGCCGGACCAGCCCGACGCCGTGCAGCGCGGCCAAGCAGTCGTAGACAGCCTGTGCGGATAGGCTGCCGAGCTCGATGCGCGCCTGCGCCGCAACAGTCGCCACTGTGAGGTGTCCCTGCCCGGCTCTGGCCCGATCAAGCACCCGCAGAACGGCAAGACGAGGCCTGGTCACCCGTAGCCCTGCTGCACGCAGCCGGGGGCGGTTCACCTCGACATCGCCGAGCTCACGCCGCTGTTCGCTGCTGGACATGGCTCCTCCGGCCACAGAAGTTCTATCGTGTTACGACATAATTGCCCGGCGAGCCGATCACGCATGTTGGGGTGTCCACGCGGGCGCGGTCAGTCCGGGCTGTCTGCATCCGACGGGAAGCTGGCCGGCTCGGGCGCCTCCCAGCTGGGCAGGGCGAGGACGGTGCTCATTCGCTCCAGCTCGCTTCGGTGCAGCGCGCTCAGTTCGGCCAGGATCTGCTCCCCGGCCGAGGTCAGGCCGACCCGCACCACCCGGGCGTCGTCGGGATCGTGGGCCCGCTGCACCAGTTTCTGCCCCTGGGCTCGGTTCACCAGCTCGACGGTGCTGTGGTGGCGAAGTTGCAGGCGTTCGGCCAGCTCGCCCACGGTGGCCCACTCGCGTCCGGGGAAGCCCTTGAGTGCGAGCAGTAGCTGATACTGCTGCGGGGTGATGCCGTGGCGGCGCACGGTCTCCTCGCTGAACCGCAGGTAGCGGCGGATGCCGAAGCGGAACCGGGCAAGGGCCTCGAAGTCCTGCTTGGTCAAGGGCGTCGGCTCTGCCCGGTTCTCCTGCTGCACGGTCACAGTGTGACGAGACCACCTTCCAGTCCACGGTTGGACCCTCCTTGCCGTTTCTATCGTACTACGATATAACTCGTCTGTGTGCTTGTGAAGTAGGAGGTGCGTGGTGTTCGACGAACATGATCACCGCACGCTGGACGAGCTCGAGTGGAACCTCTCGATGGAGGACCCGGAGTTCGTCGTGAGGTTCGACCGCGGGCAGCAGCGGATGTCTGCGCAGTTCCGGCATCGACGCGGGACCCGCATCGCCCTGGTCATCGCCGTGTCCGTGGGGGTCCTTCTGCTGCTCCTCGGCACGCCGGCCGGAGCCGTGGCGGCGATGCTGACCACCGGGCTGGTGTGGCTGGCTTGGCGGTACCCGAACCTCTTCGTCGGGTCGTCCCCCTCATGACGACCTCCTCACCAGCTGTGCCGGCGCGATCCGCCGGGCCGCACGTCCTTGGGCAGCATCGAATCTTCCCGATCGGAGGCATCTGATGGTCGTTCTATGGATCTTGATCGCGGTGGGGGCACTGTGCTTCTTGGGCGCCGCGACGAGCGTGCGGGTGGTGCAGGAGTTCGAGCGGGGGGTGGTGTTCCGGTTCGGCCGGGTGCGCCCGCGGACCCTGGGACCGGGACTCGCGCTGCTGGTCCCGGTGGCCGACCACCTGCACAAGGTCAGTCTGCAGGTGATCACCCTGCCGATCCCGGCGCAGGACGGGATCACCAGCGACAACGTCACCGTCCGGGTCGACGCCGTCGTCTACTACCGCGTGGTCGACCCGGTCCGGGTGGCCGTCGACGTCCAGGACTACGGCTCGGCGATCCTGCAGGTCGCCCAGGCCTCGCTGCGCTCGATCATCGGCAAGAGCGAGCTCGACGACCTGCTGTCCAACCGCGAGCGGCTCAACCAGGGCCTCGAGCTGATGATCGACAACCCGGCGGTCGGCTGGGGCGTGCACATCGACCGCGTGGAGATCAAGGACGTGGTGCTGCCGGAGTCGATGAAGCGCTCGATGTCGCGGCAGGCCGAGGCCGAGCGCGAGCGCCGCTCCCGGGTGATCACGGCCGAGGGCGAGCTGCAGGCCTCCAAGCAGCTCGCGGAGGCGGCCGAGGTGATGACCGCCCACCCGGCGGCGCTGCAGCTGCGGCTGCTGCAGACCGTCGTCGAGGTCGCGGCGGAGAAGAACTCCACCCTGGTCCTGCCCTTCCCCGTCGAACTGCTGCGGTTTCTCGAGCGGTCGACCCCGCCCGGCGCGACGGCCTCCGACATGCCCGGCGGACAGAGCTCGGACCTGGCGGCCGGGCTCGACGCGACGTTGAAGTCCGTCTATCCGCGTCAGGGCCACTCGACGTTCTGTGCCGACGTCCTGACTGCGGATGACCGGGCTGTGCCATGAAGCGGCGCATTGTGGGGGATGTCGTCGTCGGCGTGAACGAGCACCCGTCCTCACTGGCGGCTCTGGACTGGGCTACCGCCGAGGCGGCAGCCCGGGGGACCGAGCTGCGGATCGTCCATGCACGATACTGCCCGGTCCCGCCCGACCCCTACGGCATCGTCGTTCCCGTCGATGAGATCTGCGCTGCTCGCGAAGCCGGCGAGCGGGTGCTGCGGGCGGCGGTCCGTCGCGTCCGCGACATCGCTTCGGATGTCTCGGTGTCCGCGCACCTGGCCTCAGGCCTCGCCGCCCAGGTGCTGCTCGACTGGAGCCGGGACGCGGCGCTGCTCGTCGTCGGAGTGGCCGGCCCCGGGCAGCGCCGATGCGTCCCCCGCCCGCGTCTGATCAAATGGGCTTCCTGTCCGGTCGCGGTCATCCGTGACCGGCAGGTTCCCCAGCGTGCCCGCAGCAGCCCGCGTGTCGTCCTGGGGGTGGACGGCTCGGGTCGGGCCACCCCCGCGATCCATGCCGCCTTCCATGCTGCGGTCCAGCGTCAAGTTCCGCTCCTGGTCGTCCACGCCCACAAGCCCCCGGATCCTCCGGCCTACACCGAGGCCTGGTCGAGCACCGCTCGCGGGAGCATCGAACGTGCGTTGCAGGCCGGGCGTGCCGCCTACCCCGACGTCCCGGTCATCATCGCGATCGATACCGTCGGCCCGGTCGAGGCGTTAAGCAGGCGAGCCGCCGGCGCCGCCCTGGTCGTGGTCGGCTCGAACCTCCATCGCGGCATGCCGATACTGAACTGCCAGCCGATCTCCCACGCGGTCCTGGAACACATCGCAGCCCCGGTACTCGTGGTACCCCGCAGAGCAGGCCGCCGCCACACTTCGCAGCGCCCCGACCAGGCAGGCCGTGCCGATGTGGGGCGAGCCGATGTGGAGCGTGCCGACAACGCCACGCGAGAGACACCGCCGACTCATCGGCGTGCCAAGGACCATCACCGGTTCTTCGGAGGGCCGTCGCAGTGACCCGGCTCGACCCACACTCACCGTCGAGATGCTCACCGTCGAGACAGTCGCCGACGAGGCGGGCCACCTCCAGGCGCAACACCAGGTGCTGCATCGGCAAACCGACAGCCAGACCGGCAGGCAGGAGCACGACGTGTCCTCAGCAACCGAGATCCACATTCTGGGCACCGAAGACGACCCGGCGAGGCGAGCGTATGCACTGCTGCTCGACCGCGACGCGGAGATGCTTGCCGACCTGGCGGCGAAGGTCGAGCTCGCCACCGGGTTCGGCCTGTCCTTGGTGCGCCGCGAGGAGGCCCAGGACTCACTGGTCGAGTTCTGCTCGTCCCTAGTGCGCCGACACCTGGAGGCAACGGATCGTGTCCTCTACGCGGTCGCCGCGGGCGCCGAGGAGACCCGCCTGCTCGTGCGGTCCCTGCGCCTGCAGCACGAGATGATCCAGCGGCGCGTCGCCCGCCTTGCGCAGGCGAACACAGCCGACGAGGTGAACGAAGCCGCGCATGCCATCCTGACGCTGCTGCGGGCCTGCGCCGAGATCGAACAGCTTCTCCTGCTGCCAGCACTGGCCGAGCTGCCCGGAGTGGAACTCTCGGACCTCGCCGAGGACGTGTTCACTCTCCTGGCCCGCGGGCACCTAGAGGTTCCCGACGTGCTCGACGTGCGGGAGATCCCCCACGGTCGCCGCCACCCCCGCATCTTCGGCATCTACGCTCGCCTCGCACCCGGAGAGTCGTTCGTCCTGGTCAACAACCACGACCCCAAGCCGCTGCACCGCCAGTTCCAGGCCACCTACCCGGACCAATTCGGCTGGACCTACCTGGAAACCGGTCCCGCGCAGTGGCGCGTCCAGATCACCAAAGCGCTCCAGGAGACCTGAGGGGATGGTAAGGACTCCCGGCGTCGTCCATGACATGCACCATGTGCTCGCCGACCACACCGCTCTGCCACCCGGCCCGAGCTGGCGGCTCGCCGAGCCGGGCCGGCAGCTGGACGCCAACGTCGTCAACCTCGCCGCGGGCCACACCATCGAGACACACGCGGAGCCAGACCTCGACGTCCTGGTCGTGATCCTCTCCGGCACAGGCTGCGTCGAGACCAACGGCACCACCCTGACACTGACCGCCGGGGAACTGCTGTGGCTACCCCGCGGATCGACCCGCAAGCTCACCGCCGGCGCTCGCGGCCTGGCCTACCTCACCGGGCACCAACGCCGATCCGGGCTGCAGATCGGGTTCGGTCCACCCTCGTCCGGCTGATCCTTCTCCCTGAGAAGTGGGCAGGCGCCCTGGCTCTCCCGTTTATATCGTGTTACGATACTTCTGTTGAAGGGATTCGTCTCGACAGGTCGGCACCCACTTTCGGAGGCGTGTCATGGCTCTGGGCCCCCTGGTCAGAAGCTCGCGTAGCAGCTGTCTCGCAGATGACCGTGGCAGGGCTGCTCATCGGGGCTTGATGACTGTGTTGGAGGTGCTGGTCACGGGCTTGCTGCTGCGGGGGCCGTGTCCGCTCTTGGACACCGAGCTCGGCCGGCGTCGCCGCACCGGCTCGCCCCGCCTGGCAACGCCCTGGCCGCTACTGACGCTGCGGCCGATCGAGCAGGCTCCGGTTGGGCACTTCGAGCCCTCCTGTCAGAGGGCGATACCGCCGGGTCGGAGCCGCAACGTCGCCGATGCGCGGGCCGGTGTCGAGCTGCGCAGGGGTGTACGGGCCGGCGAGACCCGGGCCAGACGGATCGCCGGATGTGTTGCAGGCCGAGCCAGGCCCGCGTCGGCCACCCGAGGGAGCAGAGGGACAGCATGACGAAGATTGACGCGCTGAGTACGAGCTCGCGCCGCTACCAGCCCGGCCCGGAGCTCGCCCAGGCCTCGAATGCCTCCGCTGAGCTCTACGAATCGGGCCTCGAGGAGTTCTGGGACCGCGAGGCCGGTCGGCGACTCGACTGGTTCAGCCCGTACACCACGGTGCTGCGCTGGGAGCGGCCCTACGCGCAGTGGTTCCTGGGTGGGCGCCTCAACGCCACTTACAACTGCGTGGATCGCTGGGTGGAACACGGCCAGGGCGACCGCGTCGCCTTTCACCTGGTGCCCGACGACGGCCCCGGCTCGGCGGCCTGCACGGACCTGACCTACGCCCAACTTCAGCGCAGAGTCGTGCAATTCGCCAACGGGCTGAGATCTCTGGGCGTCGGCAAAGGCACCCCCGTCGGGATCTACCTGCAGATGATCGCCGAGCTGCCCATCGCCATGCTCGCCTGCGCCCGCCTCGGCGCACCGCATACCGTGATCTTCGGCGGATACAGCGGAAAGGCCGTTGCCGAGCGGGTCGCCGACATGGGCTGCACCGTGCTGATCACGCAGGACGAGGCGGTCCGGGCCGGGCGGGTGTGGCCGCAGAAGGCCAACGCCGACGCCGGGCTCGCCGAGACGGGTACGCAGGTCGAGCGCGTCGTCGTGGTCCGGCGCACCGGCGGGGACGTCGCGATGCACTCTCCGCGCGACCTGTACTGGGACGATCTGATCGCAGGACGGTCCGACGACCCGGCCAGCTGCCCGTGCGAGCCGATGGACTCGGAGGACCTGCTGTTCCTGCTCTACACCAGCGGCACCACCGGCAAGCCCAAGGGCGTCGTGCACACCACGGCCGGCTACCTGCTCGGCGCCGCCACAACCCATCACTACGTCTTCGACCTGAAAGACGACTCCGTGTACTGGTGCGCAGCCGACATCGGCTGGATCACCGGGCACACCTACATCGTCTACGGGCCCCTGGCCAACGGCGCGACCAGCGTGCTCTACGAGGGCACCCCGGCACATCCGGACCGTGACGTCTGGTGGTCGATCATCGAACGCTACGGCGTCGACGTCCTCTACACCTCCCCCACCGCCATCCGCACCCACATGAAGTGGGGGCCCGCACACGCACAGGCCCACGACCTGTCCTCCCTGCGCGTCCTGGGCAGCGTCGGCGAGCCGATCAACCCCGAGGCCTGGGAGTGGTACCGCACGCACATCGGAGGCGGCACCTGCCCGGTGGTGGACACCTGGTGGCAGACCGAGACCGGCCACATCCTCATCTCCCCGCTGCCCGGGGTGAGCACCCTGAAGCCGGGTTCGGCAGGCAAGCCGTTCCCCGGCGTCGACGCCGCGGTCTACGACGACAACGGCGCGCTCGTCGGGCCGGGCGAAGGCGGCAACCTCGTGCTGCGCCAGCCGTGGCCGGGGATGATGCGCGGCCTGTTCGGCGACGACGAGCGCTATCGGCAGAGCTACTGGTCGAAGTACCCCGACGCCTACTTCGCCGGCGACGGCGCGCGCATCGACGACGACGGGGACTTCTGGCTGCTGGGGCGCATCGACGACGTGACCAACGTGTCGGGGCACCGGATCTCCACGATCGAGGTGGAGAGCGCGCTGGTCGACCACCCCGCGGTCGCGGAGGCAGCAGTCACCGGCCGGCGCGACCCCGACACCGGGCAGGCGATCGTCGCCTTCGTCGCAGTGAAAGACAACGCCACCGGCTCCGATGAACTGGCCGCCGCCCTGCGCGACCACGTGGCCACCCAGATCGGCAAGCTCGCCAGGCCCGCGCAGATCATCTTCAGCTCCGATCTGCCCAAGACCCGCTCCGGGAAGATCATGCGAAGGCTGCTCAAGAACCTCGCCGAGGGCGAACCGCTGGGAGACACCTCCACACTGGTCGACCCGGCGGTCGTGCAGGACATGCAAGGCCAGAGCGGCTCCCGCCACCAGGGCATCCCCGCGTCAGGGGAGCTCACCGGCATCGAGGAGGCCCAGCAATGAGCGGCTCGGGACCAAGTGAGGACATTTACCCGGCGGCGACCCCCGAGATCGGGGCCCGCCGCCGCCAACTCGCCCCCGAGATCGACCAGGCCTTCCACAGCTTCAGCCGCACGGTCTTCGCCGACGGTGCGCTCCCGCAGAAGACCAAACAGCTCATCGCCGTCGCCGTCGCTCACGTGACCCAGTGCCCGTACTGCATCACCGGGCACACCCGCCTCGCCCAGCGCAAGGGCGCCAGTTCCGAAGAGATCATGGAGGCCATCTGGGTCGCAGCCGAGATGCGCGCCGGCGGGGCCTTCGCCCACTCCACGCTCGCCCTGCACACCCTGGGAGAGACCGCTCCCGTTCCCGCCTCCGACAAGCCGGACGAGCCGCAGCCGGAAGCAGGCACCCCGTAGGGCAAGCCACGACGACCTGGTAACCGCCACATTCTGGCCTCATCGACGCAGATCCGCTTGGGGCACAGCGAGCCAGCACCGGAATGCTGCGGCGACACCTTCGCCTGAAGCGTGCGCAGGAAAAGCCCGGGGCCAGATTGAACCTGGGCCCGCATCCAATGGCAGCGAGTTCTCGCTACCGAGCTACCAAGCGCGGCCGCGCCAGGTCAGGGGCAGGCCGCGAGCTTGCGCTCACTGAGCGGGTCAATTTCTGACGAGCTGGGCGAGGGGGACGTTGAGGTCAGCCAGTTCGGTGGCGTCGACCCGCTCACCGGAGCGGATCAGTTCCCGGATCGGCTCGGTGACGTCCCAGACGTTGACGTTCATCGCAGCCACCAGGCGCTCGTCGTGCAGCCAGAACGCGATGAACTCCCGGGCGTCCAGGTCGCCTCGGAAGGCTACCTGGTCGTAGCCGCCGGGCTCGGTGTAGCCGGTGTATTCCATGCCCAGGTCGTACTGGTCGGTGAAGAAGTACGGCAGCCGGTCGTAGGAGGCGGTCTCCCCGAGCATGGTCGCAGCGGCGACGACCGGTTGGTGCAGTGCGTTGGCCCAGTGCTCGACGCGCAGCTGCCGGCACAGCAGCGGATGGTAGGCGTTGGCGACGTCACCGGCGGCGAGGATATCGTTGTCCGAGGTGACCAGGTGCCGGTTCACGAGAACGCCGTTGTCGACGTTCAGGCCGCACGATCGGGCCAGATCGACATTCGGGGTGACCCCCACAGCGACGATGACAAGGTCGGCGTCGAGGACGGTGCCGTCGGTGAGTTGCACCGCGCCGACGTGCGCCGGGTCGGCGCCGGGCTGCAGAGCCGAAACGCTGACCCCGCAGCGCAGCGTGACGCCGTGCTCGATGTGCAGCTGGGCGAAGATCTTCCCCATCTCGGGACCGAGAACCCGCAGCAGGGGCAGCTCGGCATGCTCGAGCACCATGACCTCGGCGTCGGCCGTGCGGGCTGCTGCGGCGGTCTCCAAGCCGATCCAGCCGCCACCGATGATCACCACTCTGGCGCCGGGGCGGAGTTCGGCCTTGAGCCGGTCCGAGTCGTCGAGGGTCCGGAGATAACGCACGCCCTCGAGATCGGAGCCCGGCACCGGTAGCCGCCGTGGTGTCGCGCCGGTCGCCAGGAGCAGCTTGTCGTAACGCAGCCGCTCACCGCCGCGGGTCGTGAGCTCGTGGTCGTGGCGGTCGATCGCGGTCACCACGGTGTCGAGTCGGAGGTCGACCTTGTGCTCGGTGTACCAGGTCGGGGAGTGCACGAAGATCGTGTCGCGCTCGGCGTTGCCCTGCAGGTAGCCCTTGGACAGCGGTGGCCGCTCGTAGGGCCGGTGCGGTTCGGCGCCGAGCAGGACGATGCCTCCGTCGAAGCCGTGGGCGCGCAGCGCTTCTGCGGTCTTGGCGCCGGCCAGGCCGGCGCCGACGATGGCGAACGTGCCGGACTCGCTCATGGGGGGTCATCCTCTCCGCCGCCGCGGTTGGCGGCGGCGAGCTTGTGCTCGAGGGTGTCGGCCAGTGCGGCCCAGGACCCCTCGAAGGTGGTCAGGCCGTCGTGCTCGAGCTTGTGCATCGCGTCGTCGTAGTCGATGCCGAGGTCCGCTAGTGCGGTCATCACCGCGGCGGCGTCGTCGTAACCGGGGCGGACCGTGTCGCCGCGCAGGACGCCGTGGGCGGCCACGGCGCGCAGCGTCGCTTCGGGCATCGTGTTCACCACCCCGCTGGTGACCAGGTCGAGGACGTAGCGGGTGTCGGCGTAGGCCGGGTCCTTCACTCCGGTGGAAGCCCACAGCGCCGCTGTGGCCGGGCCCCGGCCCGGCCGAGTGCGTGCCAGCGGTCGGAGGTGAAGACCTCGTCGTAGGTCCGGTACGCGAGCCGGGCGTTGGCGATCGCGGCAGCGCCCCGCACCGCCTTGGCCTCCGCAGAGCCGATGGCATCCAGGCGCCGGTCGATCTCGGTGTCGACGCGGCTGACGAAGAACGAGGCGACCGAGGCGAGCCGGGCCAGGTCGCGACCGGCGGCGTGGGCCCGCTCGATACCGTCGAGGAAGGCGTCCATCACCTCGGTGTAGCGCGGCCGGGAGAAGATCAGGGTCACGTTGATGCTGATGCCCTCGGCCAGGCAGGTGGTGATGGCCGGCAGCCCGGCCGGTGTTGCGGGGATCTTGATGAACAGGTTCTGCCGGTCCACCAGCGACCACAACCGACGGGCCTCGGCCACCGTCCCCTCAGTGTCGTGGGCCAGGCGTGGGTCGACCTCGATCGACGCCCGTCCGTCCACGCCCCCACTGGTGTCGTACGCCGGGCGCAGCAGGTCGCACGCCTCGGCCACATCCTGTCCCGTGATCAGGCGCAGCGCCTCCTCGACGTCGACGCCCCGGCCGGCGAGTTCGCGGATCTGCCGGTCGTAGTGGTCGCTGCCGTTGATCGCCTTCGCGAAGATGGTGGGGTTGGTGGTGACACCGACCACGTGGCAGTCGCGGATCAGTCGGGCGAGGCTGCCCTCGACCAGCCGGGCCCGGCTCAGGTCGTCGAGCCAGATCGCCACCCCGGCCCGGGTCAGCTCACCCAGTGGGTCAGCCATGACGGCTACCGGCGGGGGTCGCCGGGGCGGCGGTGGTGAGGGCCAGGAACTCCGCGCGCGAGCGCGGGTCCTCGCGCAGCGTCCCGAGCAGCGTCGAGGTGATCGTGCTGGTGCCGGCGGCGCAGACGCCGCGCACCCGCATGCACAGGTGCTCGGCCTCGATGACCACTCCGACCCCGCGCGGTTGGAGGTGGGTCTGCAGCCAGTCCGCGATCTGTTTGGTCAGTCGTTCCTGGACCTGGGGGCGGCGGGCGAACAGCTCGACCACGCGCGCGAGTTTGGACAGCCCGAGGATCCGCTGCCCCGGCAAGTAGCCGACGTGGGCGACTCCCAGGAAGGGCAGCATGTGATGCTCGCAGATCGCGTGCATCGGGATGGTGCGGGCGAGGACCAGTTCGTCGTAGTGCTCGTCGTTGGCAAAGGTGGTGAGGTCGAAGGGGCGCGGGGTGAGCATCTCGGCGTAGGCGCGCGCCATCCGCCGCGGCGTGTCGGCCATCGCGCCGGTGTGCGTGGCCACCCCGAGCGCGGCCAGGAATTCTGCGGCGGCCCGCTCCGCGGCCGTGAGGTCCATCCTCGGCGACGAGGGCACCACCCGTAGCGGGGTGGCCGGTGGGAACGGGGCCGAGACCGGGGCCGGAGCCGAGGAGGTCATGATGCCCGTGCCCGGCGGCCGCGGAGGCTGACCGCGGGGGCGAGTCGGGCGAGCGCGAGGGCGCTCACGAGCAGCCCGAAGTCGCGCAGGGCGATGTCGTAGAAACCGCCGATGAGCAGCAGGTTGACGATGATGCCGGCCAGCCAGGCGGCGACGACGTATCCGCCGATGCGGGGCAGCACCGCGACCAGCAGCCCGGCGAGGATCTCCACGGCCCCGACCGCGAGCATCGCCTGGTGCGCGGTGCCGGGGATCAGGGCGTCGATCTGAGGGGCCAGATACTGCTCCCAGTCAGTGAGCAGCCCGAAGAACTTGTCCAGCCCGAACAGCACCGGTGCCACCGTGAACACCGTGCGCAGCAGCAGAAACGCCTGGTGTGCGGCCAGTCCGGAGCTGGCGGCGGAGGGGGCGGGGACGTCGGCGGGGACGTCGCGGTGGGTGGTCATGGCTTCCTCGCTTCTAAAGGAGACTTCTGTGAACGCTAGACTGTGGATATTCTTAGGTCAATGCTCGTGTCTTTTAGAAGGTGGTGGGCTCGTTCGACGAGGACTTCGTCGCGCAGGTCAGCGGGGTCGGCGCGCTCGCCGAGCCGGTCCGGCGCGCGTTGTACCTCTACGTCGTCGCGCAGCCGCAGCCGGTGAGCCGAGATCAGGCCGCCGTGGGTACCGAGCTGCCGCGGCACACCGCGAAGTTCCACCTGGACAAGCTGGTGGAGGAGGGGTTGCTCGACACCGAACTTCGGCGCCTGACCGGCCGGCGCGGCCCGGGCGCGGGCCGCCCGACGAAGGGCGCTCGGACCGCCAGGTTGCGGTCACACTGCCCCCGCGCCAGTACGGCCTGGCCGGCCAGATCCTGGCCGGGGCTGTCGAGGAGGCCGCCCGCGACGGTGCGCCTGTTCTCGAGGCGGTGCAGCGCGCGGTCGCGCACGCCGGGCACCGGCTTGGTGCCGAGCAGCGCCGGCGCGACGCGGGCACCCAGGCCACCCAGCTCGAGGACCTCGCCGCCGTGCTCGGCCTGTACGGATACGAACCTCGCGTCGAGCACGGCGTGCTCGCGCTCGGAAACTGGCCCTTCCACGCACTGGCCCGCGAGCACACCACCCTGGTGTGCCGAATGAACCTGCACCTCATCACGGCGATGCTCGACGAACTCGGACACCCCGACGTGGAGGCCGGACTCGACCCGGAGCCGGGCCGGTGCTGCGTGACCCTGACCGTTCAACCGGAGTAGCTCGTCGCTCTCCGTCACGGCGGCGCTCCGCAGCCGGTCGGCCCGTCGCCGAGGCCGTATACCGCGGCGGCCCGGCTCAGGACCGTGCGATCCCGCTCTCCCTGGCTGACCAGGTGCTCGAGTGCGCGCAGCACAATCCACGGCGCGTCCACGCGGTGATGGCGGCGCAGGACCGTGCGGGTGTCGGAGCGCCCGAACCCGTCGGTCCCCAGCGACGCCCACCGGCCGGGCACGAAGGGGGCGATCTGGTCGGGTACCGCCCGCATCCAGTCCGACACAGCCACCACCGGACCCGGCCGGTCCTGCAGTCGCCAGGTGACATAGGGGATTCGCTGGGGCCGGTCGGGATGCAGGGAGTTCCACCGGTCTGCCGCGAGGGCCTCGCGGCGAAGCTCGGTCCAGGACGTCACGGACCACACGTCGGCACGCACCCTCCAGTCGTTGTGCAGCAGCCGCTGCGCCTGCAGGGCCCAGGGCACGGCGATACCGGAGGCGAGGATCTGCACGCGAGATCCCTCGCCGTCGGGCGCGGCGGAGTAGCGGTGCATTCCGGCGAGGATGCCGCGCACGTCGACGTCGTCGGGCTCCGGCGGTTGGACGATCGGCTCGTTGTAGAGGGTGAGGTAGTAGAAGACGTTCTGGTCCTCCCCCGGGTGGGGCTCGCCGTACATTCGCCGCAGCCCCTCGCGCACGATGTGGCCGAGCTCGAAGGAGTACGCGGCGTCGTAGGCCACGCAGGCCGGATTGGTCGAGGCCAGCAGCAGGGAATGCCCGTCCTGGTGTTGGAGGCCTTCCCCGTTCAGGGTCGTGCGGCCGGCGGTCGCGCCGAGCAGGAAACCGCGTGCCATCTGATCAGCGGCGGCCCACAGGCCGTCGCCGGTACGCTGGAAGCCGAACATCGAGTAGAAGATGTAGACCGGGATCATCGGTTCGCCGTGTGTGGCGTACGAGGTGCCGGCGGCGGTCCAGGACGCGACCGAGCCGGCCTCCGTGATGCCCTCGTGCAGCAGGACACCGGAGGCGTCCTCCTGGTAGCTCAGGAGTTGGTCGCGGTCCACCGACAGGTAACGCTGGCCGTGCGGGTTGTAGATCTTTCTCGACGGGAACAGCGCGTCCAGTCCGAAGGTCCGGGCCTCATCGGGGATGACGGGGACGAACCGTGGGCCGATCTCTGTGTCCTTCATCAGGTCTTTGAGCAATCGGACGAAGGCCATGGTGGTGGCGACCTGTTGGGTACCCGACCCGTTGCGGGCCACTGCGTAGACCGGGTCCCCGGGCAGGACCAGCGGTGTGCTGGCCACGGTGCGGGCGGGCAGGTACCCACCCAGGGCCCGTCGGCGTTCGTGCAGGTAGACCAGCTCCTCCGACCAGCGGTGCGCCGGGTAGTACGGGGGCAGCGTGTCGTCGAGGGCTTTGTCCGGGATGTCGAGTTCGAGCCGGTCCCGGAAGGCGCGCAGGTCCTCGTCGGTCAGCTTCTTCATCTGGTGGGTGGAATTGCGGCCCTCGAAGTGTGAGCCGAGCGTCCAGCCCTTGATGGTCTTGGCCAGGATCACCGTCGGTCGGCCGGTGTGCTCGGTCGCTGCCTTGTACGCAGCGTAGAGCTTGCGGTAGTCGTGTCCGCCACGCTTGAGGTTCCAGATCTGGGTGTCGGACAAGTGCTCGACCATGGCCGCCGTCCGGGGGTCGCGGTTGAAGAAGTGTTCTCGGACGAACGCGCCGTCGTTGGCCTTGTAGGTCTGGTAGTCGCCGTCGACGGTGGTGTTCATCAACTCGACCAGCGCGCCGTCGTCGTCGGCGGCGAGGAGCGGGTCCCATTCCCGCCCCCAGATCACCTTGATGACGTTCCAGCCCGCGCCGCGGAAGAATTCCTCGAGCTCCTGGATGATCTTGCCGTTTCCCCGGACCGGGCCGTCGAGGCGCTGCAGGTTGCAGTTGACGACGAAGGTGAGGTTGTCCAGCTCTTCGCGGGCGGCCAGGCCGATGGCAGCCAGTGATTCCGGCTCGTCCATCTCGCCGTCGCCGAGGAAGGCCCACACCCGTTGCCGGGTGGTGTCGGTGATACCTCGGGCGTGCAGGTAGCGGTTGAACCGGGCCTGGTAGATCGCGTTGAGGGCGCCCAGGCCCATCGAGACGGTCGGGAACTCCCAGAAGTCGGGCATTAGGCGGGGGTGAGGGTAGGAGGGCAGTCCACCTCCCCTCGTCGTGTGGGAAACCTCCTGACGGAACCCGTCGAGCCGGTCCTGCGAGAGCCGGCCCTCCAGGAACGCTCTGGCATAGATGCCTGGTGAGGCGTGGCCTTGGATGTAGATCTGGTCGCCACCGCCTTCCGCGCAGCGGCCGCGGAAGAAGTGGTTGAACCCCACTTCGTAGAGGGACGCAGATGAGGCATAGGTCGAGATGTGGCCGCCAACCCCGAGTCCGGGCCGCTGCGCTCGGTGCACCATGATCGCGGCGTTCCAGCGTATGTAGGCCCGGATCCGCCGCTCGATCCGCTCGTCCCCGGGGAACCGCGGCTCGGACTCCGGTGGGATCGTGTTGACATAGTCGCTGCCGCGCAGACCTGGTACGCCCAGCTGACGTTCTTGCGCGCGCTCCAAGACGTCGAGCACGAGGTGACGAGCTCGGTTGCGTCCGGCGTGCTCGATCACGCCGTCAACTGACTGCCGCCATTCCTCGGTCTCGGTGGGGTCGGGGTCGTGCGGATCGCGATCGCGCTGCTCGTCGATTGCGACTTGGCCGTCCGGCGCAGTGGTCATGGCCGTGTCCTCCCGTTCAGGTGGTGGCGAGCTCTACCGGGTAGGCCGGCACGCCCTGGGTGCTGGAGCAGATGAACCGACCGGGGCCGATGTCGAACCGGCAGCGGCCGCGCCCCGGCCGGCATCTCGCGGGCGTCCCAGACAGCCTTCATGCTCTCTTCGGGGCAGGCCCCGTTGCGATGGGCAAGCTTGGTGTGCCCGATGCTCTCCGGCACGACACCCTCGCTGAGTTCCGGAGCCATTTCCCTGCGGCGCGCGGAGTGGTGCCCCTTCATGAGCGCGGTCGTGACCGTCTCGTCGTCGGCTGCGACGCCCGTATCGACGAGGGCCGATACGAGGATCCTTTCAGCCGCGACCAGCGGATGAACCTCGCCGACGGTGGCCGTGTCGGCGAAGGTCGACTCAACCGGGAAGTCCCATACCGTCACCGCATGTACCGCAATGCGGCGCCCGGAGGCTTCCCGGACCGCCCAGCGCAGGGCGGCCAGCGATCCGGGTGAGCCATCAACGCCGACCACGATTCTGCCCCTCTGCGATCGTGGGTCCGCGCTGGACGAGGCGGCCATCAGTTGGTCGTCGATCCAGCGACGAGCAGGTCCGCGAGCACGGCGGCCTCGCTGTTCTCGACCTCTCGGGTAGCGGTGAGCAAGGCCATCGGCCGCTGCTGCGCCAACTCGCGCAGATGCTGCAGCGCAGCGGCCCGCTCGGGATCGGCGAGCTCGCTCCGGTAGCGGCGTCCGAATTCGGCGAACCGGGTCGGGTCGTGGCCGTACCACCTGCGCAGCGCCGCGGACGGAGCGATCTGCTTGCACCATTCGTCGAGGTCAGCCCGACTTCTGGTCAAACCGCGTGGCCAGAGGCGGTCGACCAACACCCGGGTGCCGTCCTCGGCTGTACGCGCGTCGTAGACCCGGCCGACCCTTACGCGTGGGCGTGGCATCTTCGGACTGCTGCTTTCGCCACTGTCGGTGTCAGTACCAGCGGCCGCCCGGGGGATCCAGCGGCCGCCCTCGTTCTCCCATCTCGCCAGGGCCAGGGCCAGGTCCGGACCAATGGTGATGGCTCCCGGGGATCCAGCGGACCCCTGCACGCTCGGGTCGTGGGCGCGCGACGACACTCTCAGCAGCCGACGTTCGGTCTCGAAGAGGATCTCCCGGTCGTGGTTGTTGAGCACGAGGCACCTCCTGGCGACCCTGCCCGTTTCACAGGGCCGGTCTGGGATATTGGATCTTGCAAAGGGATCTATATGGGCCAACTGTCCGTCGAGAGCCCCGTCGGCGGTGGGCCGCGTACGTTGCTGTGCGACTGGTGCAGGCAGGGGAGGGCCATGGTTTTACGCGCCGGATCGTCGTCGGACCCGTCGTCGGCTCCGTCAGGTGACGCCGGACGCAGCCGACCACCCTCGCTCCCCCACGCCAGTTCGTTCGTCGAGGCCAGGTCATTGGGCACGGGGGTCCTCCTCGATGTCGGGCTGCACCGCATGCGCCGCGAGCTCCGATGGCGTCGGTTCGGCGTGCCCCCGACGGCTGACGGAGTGGCTCTCGGCGCGCAGGCGCTCCACCAGGTGTGGGTAGTGCAGCTCGAATGCGGGGCGCTCGGAGCGGATCCGGGGCAGCTCGGTGAAGTTGTGCCGCGGCGGCGGGCAGCTCGTGGCCCACTCCAGCGAGTTCCCGTGCCCCCACGGGTCGTCGACGGTGATCACCCGCCCGTACCGGTAGCTGCGGAACACGTTCCAGATGAACGGCAGCACCGACACCCCGAGGACGAACGCGCCGATCGACGAGATCATGTTGAGGGTGGTGAACCCGTCGGTCGGCAGGTAGTCGGCGTAGCGGCGCGGCATGCCCTCGTTGCCCAGCCAGTGCTGCACCAGGAACGTGGTGTGAAACCCGAGGAAGGTCAGCCAGAAGTGCAGCTTGCCGAGGGCTTCGTCGAGCATCCGGCCGGTCATCTTCGGGAACCAGAAGTAGATGCCGGCGTAGGTCGCGAAGACGATCGTCCCGAACAGCACGTAGTGGAAGTGCGCGACGACGAAGTAGGTGTCGGTGACGTGCCAGTTCAGCGGGGGCGAGGCCAACAGGACTCCGGTCATTCCACCGAAGAGGAACGTGGCGGCGAACCCGAGCGAGAACAGCATCGGCGTCTCGAAGGTCAGCTTGCCTCTCCACATCGTGCCGATCCAGTTCACGAACTTGATCCCCGTCGGGACGGCGATCAAGAAGCTCGTGAGGGAGAAGAAGGCCAGCAGCACCGCACCGGTCGCGAACATGTGGTGAGCCCACACCGACATCGACAGCATCGCGATCGCAAGCGTCGCGAAGACCATGCCTTTGTAGCCGAACAGCGGTTTGCGGCTGAAGACCGGGAAGACCTCGGTGACGATGCCGAAGAACGGCAGAGCGACGATGTAGACCTCGGGATGGCCGAAGAACCAGAACAGGTGCTGCCAGAGAATCCCCCCACCGTGCGCCGGATCGAAGACGTGCGCGCCGAGCTGCCGGTCCGCCAGCAGCCCGAACAGGGCCGCGGTGAGCACCGGGAACGCCATCAGGACCAGCAGGGACGTGACGAACACGTTCCACGTGAAGATCGGCATGCGGAACATGACCATCCCGGGACAGCGCATGCAGACGATCGTCGTCACGAAGTTCACCGCGCCCAGGATCGTGCCCAGCCCGGCGACGATCAGCCCACAGATCCACAGGTCTTGCCCTGCGCCGGGCGAGTGAAGTGCACCGGAGAGCGGGGTGTAGGCGAACCATCCCGAGTCCGCGGCGCCTCCGGGAGTCAGGAAGCCGGCCATCACAGTGAGGCCACCGAACAGGAACAACCAGTAGGAAACGGCGTTGAGCCGGGGAAACGCGACGTCCGGTGCGCCGATCTGCAACGGCACGATGTAGTTCGCGAACCCGAAGAAGATCGGGGTGGCGTAGAGCAGCAGCATGATCGTGCCGTGCATGGTGAACAGCTGGTTGTACTGCTCGCTCGAGAGGAACTGTTGCTCCGGGCGGGCCAGCTCGGCGCGGATGAGCAGGGCCATCGCCCCGCCGACCATGAAGAACCCGAAGGAAGTGACCAGATAGAGAAGGGCAATGTCCTTCGGGTCCGTCGTGCGCAACATCTTTGGAAGCATGGATCCCTTGCCCGACCGGCGCGCCGGGTACGAGCGGGGGGTGATCGGCTTCGGTTCGACGGCGGTCATGGCATCCCCTGCTCCAGATGCTGCGGCAAGAGGGTGAGGAGCTCGCTCGCCTGCGCACCGGGTAGCCGGCGGCGGATCGCGCCGGCGATCCGCGTGGCTTGGCTCTTGGCCAGCTCCGCCCGCTTCCCCGCGTGCTGCTGGTCGACGGTCGCCGTCCATAGCGCTCGCCAGCGCGCGAAGTGCGCCTCAGTGAGCTCACATCGTGCATACAGATCGAGGTGGGGGCGCAACGCGTTGCGGTGATACGTCCCGTCCCGGAGCAACACCGTGGACCAGAAGTCACACATCACCGGCAGGTGCGCGGACAGGTCCACGCGGGCGACCTCGACGAAGATCGGCCCGAGGACCTCGTCGCTGAACACCCGCCGATAGAACTCGTCCACCAGATCGGCGATATCGTCGCGATCGGCGATATCGTGGCGTAGCGACCCGGCGCTCACGACGCGCCCCCACTGATGCGGACGGCCCCGAATACGGACAAGGTTGCAACCTTGATCACACGGTGACGGCGGCGGCCAGGTGCGGGCGCCAGCGCGGTGACTTGGCTCGCGCCCTGGCAAGGCGCGCATGAGCGCCCCGCCGGCGCCAAGGCATTGGACGCACCAGCCGGGCTCATTGCTCTGCCACCGCGTGGGCCACCGGCACTGCCGCATCCGGAGCGGCGCGGTGTGCCGCTCGGTCGGCCGGGACAGCGGCGCTCGGTCGCGCAGGGGCACCGGGATGCACCGGCCCAGTGGCCTCGGAGGGTGCTGCGCGTTCGAGGAAGCGCAGCAGTTCGACGGGGAAGGGCAGGACCAGGGTGGAGTTCTTCTCCGCCGCCACCTCGACGACGGTCTGCAGCAGCCGCAGCTGCAGCGCGCCCCAGGTTCAGGGTGTGCGGGCGCA
Organism: Pseudonocardia halophobica; assembly: GCF_050948485.1. Taxonomy (NCBI): domain Bacteria; kingdom Bacillati; phylum Actinomycetota; class Actinomycetes; order Pseudonocardiales; family Pseudonocardiaceae; genus Pseudonocardia; species Pseudonocardia halophobica. The sequence continues at coordinate 6,067,499 of NZ_CP192046.1, forward strand.
TCCGACCGAACCGGAACACCACCCCCCGCTCGAATTGGGTGATGACCCGCACGCTCCGCCCGAACAACACTACGGCCAGCGTCAGAACTGCGACCAGTACGTAGATGGTGATCGTCATGTCGTGCCTCCGGCGTTCGCCCCGAACCGGACGACCCGAGCTCGCGACGGATCTACAGGTGGGACGCCTCGATGGGACGATTCTCAAGACTCGTCGTGCGGGTCCGTCATTCGTGCTGGGCGGCGCGTGGGATCCGAGTGCCGCCAGGCCACCCAGATCAGTCCGGTCACCGCAGCGAACGCCAGTGCGCCAGCCAAGGACACGGTCGCCAACATGACCGTGAAGAACAGCGCTGCGGTCACGAGCGCGACTGCAATCGCGAACGAGATCCCGAAGTGGTGGTTGCTGTCCAGACGCTGCGCGCGAACGTCGAACAGCCGCGGGAATTCTGGGTCGTCGGCCATGAATTGACGTTCGAGTTCCTCCAACGTCTTCCGCTCGTTATCACTGAGCACGACGCCTCCTTGTAAGGGAGCTCGGTCCGGGGCACCGGGAGCGTCAATGGACGACATCCCGTCCCAACGGCCGGTGGGCTGGACCCGAAAGAACGACCGCTCCAGCCGGAGTCGCGTCCGGCTAAAGCCAATACTGCTCCGACCGCTCATTCCACGGCATCATGGCGACCGGCCAACTTCCCCCTGATCAGGTTGCCGACGGCCGGCAGCCTCACTACGGGCACCAGCGATTGGAAGCGGGACAACTTCACCGGCGCTGACCGACCCAGCCGCGCCGGTCCCACGGCGTGGATCAACCTGTTCTACGCCAGCGGGTCCCCCTCGTTGCCGGCGGCCGACGGCCGATATGGGCGACACAGCGATGTCGATCTTGCCGGGCCTTGGCAAGCTGCACTACGACAACCATGGCCCACGTGTGATCACATTCGCCAACTCTATCGTGATACGATATGGGTGCAGTCTGATAAGGACTGATCGCAGTCGGTCAAGGAGCCGGTCAAGGTCCGTCGGCCCTAGCAACCCCGGAACTGCTACCCGATGCTGATTGAGCACGGAGAGCGAGGGAAGTCGAGTGGAGATCGTTGTCAGCGGCCGGAACGTGGAGGTGCCGGAGCATTTCCGGATCCGCGTCGAGGAGAAGATCGGCCGTGTGGAGCGCTACGACCACAAGCTCACCGGCGTGGATGTCGAGCTCGTCCACGAGCCGAACCGCCGGCAGAGCGGGAGCTGTCAGCGGGTAAAGATCACGGGCAGAGGATGCCAGCCGATGGTCCGCGCCGAGGCCTGTGCACAGGACTTCTACGGGGCGCTGGACTGCGCCGGCGCCAAGCTGGCGAGACAGCTCCGGCGCTCGCACGACCGCCGCCGGATCACCGCCCGCCGGAGGAGGATCACCGCCGGGCCGGACGTACCTGCTGCCGTGGGGTTGTTGGAGCAGTTGCCGGGGGTCGGCAGCAGCGACCTCGTACCGGACGACCGCGTGGACGACCCGACTCCGGCTTCCCGCGACCACGACGACTACCTCGCGGGGTCCGACCTGCACTACGGCCGCAGCCCGTCCGCGATCTTCGGCCATGACAGCGCTCGGATGACGCAACCCGCCGCCGGGCGCGCCGCAGATCCGGTGCCTGAAGGCGATCAAGCAACCGGCCAGGGCGAGAGCGCCGGGCCGCGCAGCACCGCACGGAACCGGCGATGATCGGCGTAGACAGCGACAGCGTCTCGCAGCCCCATGACCGACAGTGTCTGTCCCATGGTCGCTTGATCCAGCGAAGCGGCGGTCGTGTCGGACCAAGGTGAGCCGCGCCCAGGTACGCGAGCCGAACCACCGATGGTGGACGACACATGGCTGACCGAGGCAGCGCAGGCCGCCGGCCGCGAGGTGCGTGGCGTCCCGGTGGAGCTCCTCGGCGACTACCTGACGATGTTGGCCGAGGCCGCCATCACCGGACGCAAACCGCACTCGTCCGAGATCGATGCAGTGGGAATGCTGGGAAGGAGGGCCGCCGAGCTCGGGGTGTCGGCGGGCAGCGCCGTGCAGCTCTATCTCGCGGCCGCTCGACGGGTATGGGGCGAGCTGCCAATGGTGATCCGCTCCCGGGACAGCGGGGCGGTGCGGGCCGCCGCCGAGGCGGTACTGCACGTGGTCGACGCCGCGGTCGCCAGCCTCGTCGAGGGCTACACCGAGGCCCGCCGGCAGATGGCGCGCTGGGAGGAGACGCTGCGTCGGGAGTTCATCGAGGACCTGCTGCGCGGGGACGCCGATGTGGGTCGGCTGGTGGAACGGGCTGAACCTTTCGGGCTGGACATGGCCCGCACGCATCAGGTTGCCTTGGCCGCGCCCACCGGGCGGCTCGAGGACGCCGAGTCGGCGGTCAGTTCCCTGGAACATGCCGTTGTGCGCCGCGTCGGCGACCGCGAGGTGTTGGTGGCCGCCAAGGACGGCTTCATCGTCGTTGTGGCTCCCGCCGACGCTGACATGCCGTCTTTGCCCGGAGCCCGATCGGAACCAACGAAACTTGGCGATTTCATGTTCGCCGAACTCGGCCGGTCGCGCCGCGGCCAGCCGTGGCGAGTCAGTGTGGGACGACCCTACCCAGGCTCCTACGGAATCCCCCGCTCGTACGAGGAAGCTCGCGAGGGCCTGACCATGGCGGTGCGGCTGCACCTGGACACCCCCGTGATCTGTGCCGAGCAGCTGCTCATCTACCGCGTGCTCCTACGTGATCAACCCGCCATCACCGACCTGGTCCTGTCCGTGCTGGGCGGGCTGGTCCAGGCGCGCGGTGGAGCCAAACCGTTCCTGGACACCCTCAATGCCTACTTCGCCACCGGGAGCGTCGTCACCGAAACCGCGCGGTGCCTGCACCTGTCCGTCCGCGCGGTCACCTACCGCCTTGACCGGATCAGAACGCTCACCGGCTACGACCCCACAGATCCCGTGCAACGCTTCACCATCCAGACCGCGGCGCTCGGCGCGAAGCTACTTGGCTGGCCAGACCACGACCGGGACGCGCCGCGCTGATCGACACGAGCTGCCCTCAACCGCTCGGGACGAGCACAATCCCGTTCCGGTTCCACCACGCACGACGGGCGGTCTTGAACGCGTCTGAGACGGCACCGAGACGCTGAGCGGCCGCATCCGGCCGGCTCGCAGAACGATGGCGTAGCAACTGCCGATCCGCGGGTGCCCCTCGAACAGGTCGTTCCCAGCGAGCGTGCTGATCAAGCGAGCAACCCGCGCGCCACGCTCCACATGCGCTCGATGATCTCTCCGGCAGGTGCCGCCGCGGCCAACGCCGCGCTCTGCCCGGCCAGTGGTTGACCCGATCCACCCCGACCGCCGCGCCACGCCGCCACTGACCGACCAGTCGCCGCTGCTCCGGGTAAGGGCGCCCCGGGCGCCGCCCACGCCGTCACGAACCGGGTCGGTACCGCTCGTCCGAGCCGGCCGGAGTAGGCGCGGGTGGCGACCGTCTGCTCCGGGGCCAACCCGTCCAGGCAGGCCGACCAGCCCTCGTCGATGCCCGCGTCCGGCGAACGCAGCAACGCGGTGCCCACCTGGACCGCGCTTGCGCCCAGAGCCAGTGCGGCAGCCACGCCACGACCATCGCCGATCCCGCCCGCGGCAATCACCGGAATCCGCAGCCGATCGACCAGATGCGGCAGCAAGGCGAAGAGCCCAACGTCGATCTGCTCGGCTGCCTGCGGGTCGAAGCTGCCGCGATGCCCGCCGGCCTCCATGCCCTGGGCGACGACCGCATCGGCACGACGACGAATGGCGCCGGCTCGTGATGCGCCTGGTTCGGGCCGGGACAGCTGTCCGTCTCTCCCGTAGGCCAAACAGCTTCTACGCCGCCTCCGACCCGGACGACGTCGCGCGGGTCGAGGAGCGCACCTTCATCTGAACTCCGTCTCGCCGGATTGCGGGACAGCACCCGCTCGTAGATCGACTCGAGTGCCTCGTGCATGTCGTGCGTGGTATTGGAACCCCGGCCGTCGCCTGCGCCCGGAAGCCGAGACCCCGTTGTCCGTGAACTCCTTCGTCAGAGTCCAGCCTGTCGTGGGTCAGCTTCTCCGCGTCCTCTCGCTAACGAGAAATTCCGAGCTCGTCCCCTGCCCGATCCTGGCTCTGACGGAGATAGGTGGCTGCCCTCACATCTGCCATATTAGCGTGCTTGTGACCGCCTGAACTCTCCCTGATGTGAAGGTTCGCGACTTATCGGGACGAGACGTATTCAGATAACACTTGATCAACGAATTACTACGATTATCTCGGGTCGGATCCGCTAGAGCTCGAACCTCAAGCTCACAGCCATCTTCAAGCTCCGAGTCGGCCGGCTCGGCCGGCAGCTCAGCGGCAGCAATCCCACGCAAGTGTTTACGGAACGATTCTGGGTCAGTCAGCCGTGCGCGTACGATTCTTTGCTGGAAAGCGTTGACCATCCGAAGTCCGCAGGACGACCGACCAGTCTGCTTCATCGTCTACGGGCGATACCTGGTTCGTCTCCAACCATGCCTGTTCCCGGGCGGGAGACGACACCTCGACCCTAGCGACACTGGCCGCTGCCGGCTCGCCGAGCAGAGTGCCGGCCTTGCCGGCGTCAACGAGCCATGAACTCGCTAGAGAGATAGCTCTACGTGCGGTTGCGAGCGAGACCTCGTTGGCTGCGGCAAGTTCTGCAGCGTTGACAGAAGGGATCACGCCAACTGCTTCCCAGTCCCTTATCAGGGAAGCAGCGATCCGCTGGTAGGGGAAGCGGGGCTGCTCGCCTCACGCTGAGCCGCGTCGATTTCCGCCGGACGTGAGGGCATTCGCACCGATTCCTCTGGCCGCGCGCTGATCGGCTTCTGAAACCCATGCCGTGTAGGTCTTGAGGGTCGTCGTGCCGCCTCCGCCGTGTCCTAGCCTGCCGGCGACCGTGCGTGGGTCGACGCCGGCTGCGATGAGCTCGGTGGCCGAGTAGTGCCGCAGCTTGTGCAGCGTTGTCTCGATGCCGAGGCGGGCGACCATGCGCGCGTAACGCGCGGTCACGCCGGCAGGGGTGAGGAAGGTCGAGCCGTCCGGCGCGGGCGAGAACAGGTAGGCCTCCGGCGACAGCTCGACCTGGATCTGCTCCGCGCGACGGCGGACCCTAGCCAGCTGATCGCGCAGGACGCTCGCCGTCTCCGCGTCGAGCGCGATACGCCGTTGCTGGTGAGTCTTCGATCCTCCTTCTCCCCAGCCGACTCCCGGATCGCGGCGGACGGCTCGCTGGAGCCAGAGCGTCTCGCGTCCCTCGGTGAGGTCCACTGACGAGAGCCGGATCGCGCAGAGCTCACCTCGCCGCACGCCCGTCGTCATCGCCGTCCAGACCATGGCGCCCCAATCTAGGTCGTACCAGGCCTCGTTGATGATTCGCGCTGCCTGCTCGGCCGACGGCGGCTGCGGGTTCGGCTTCGGGGCAGCCGGCGGCTCGGCCCAGGTAGTGGGGCTCTCCTTCACCCACCCCCATCGGACGGCCTTTCTTGTAGGCGCCGGAGAGGATGAAGTGGATGTGCCGGATGGTCGTGGCCGTGAGCGGCTTGCACTCGGGCGGCCGGCAGCGATCGTCGCAATCGTGCTCGCCGAGCACGCGGTGATCGATGAGCCGCTTTCTGGAGCAGTGCCGACGGCGGCGCCGGAGCTCCGCGTAGAAGGAGTCGAGGATCTCGGCGTCGAGCCGGCCGACCTTCACAGAGCCGAGGCAGGGCGAGATGTGGTTCCGGACGTGGGTGCGGTACAGGTCGAGCGTGTTGGGCGCATCCTGGAACTGCTCGAGGTAGCGCTCCAGGAGCTGATCGATGGTGGCGCTCGACTTCGGGTTCCGTCGCTCGGCGACCTGAAGCAGGAGGCGGTTGCGAACCAGCTCGGCCTCTCGCCGCGCCTTCGGTCCCGGCGGGATGACCTCTGTAAGCGTGATCCGCTGCTTGGTGATCGGGTCCCGTCCGCCGTACACGCGCACACGCAGGGCCCCGCTCTGGAGTCTCTCGATGTTGCCCCGAGCGCGACTCGTACCGGTACCTGGACGCCCCGTCATGGCACGAACGCTAGATCCATTGGTGCCACATGTGGTGCCACGCTGTCGCCTGCGGCGAGCAAGCGGCGAGCGTTTGTGCTGGTCAAGCGTGGAGCGGGCGACGGGAATCGAACCCGCGTAGCCAGTTTGGAAGACTGGGGCTCTACCATTGAGCTACGCCCGCGTGCCCCCGGATCCCTCCGCGGACCCGGCAAGGATAGCCGATCAGCGGCCGACCCTCGGCAGCCTCCCCACCCCATCGTCCGTCACGTCGGCCGGGCCGCCGCGTCCGCCTCGTGGTCACGAAGGCCCGGATCGTTGCGTGGTGCAGCCGCAGGTCGACGGCCTCGCGCCGGTGCACGGAGGCGGCCGCGGAGTGACCAGAGGCGCTGCCGTGTCGCGGTCGGCACATCGGTCCCGGCCGGGTGGCCTAGACTCCCTCGCGACGGGGTGTGGCGCAGCTTGGTAGCGCACTCGCTTTGGGAGCGAGGGGCCGTGGGTTCAAATCCCGCCACCCCGACCACGTCGGGCCGGGTGTGGTCGTTCGGGGCGCACCCGGCCGGTCACACCCGGTCGAGGTTCATGACCTTGTCCCACGCCGCCACGAAGTCCCACACGAACTTCTCCCCCGCGTCGTCGGCGGCGTAGACCTCCGCGAGCGCCCGCAGCTCCGAGTTCGCGCCGAACACGAGGTCGACGCGGCTCGCGGTCCACCGGGTCTCGCCGGTGGCGCGGTCGCGGCCCTCGAAGACCTGCCCCGAGCGCGTCGGCGTCCACTCCGTGTCCATGTCGAGCAGGTTCACGAAGAAGTCCGTGGTCAGCGTCCCGGGCCGGGCGGTGAGCACGCCCAGCGGGGACCGCCCGACGTTGGCGTTCAGCACCCGCAGGCCCCCCACCAGCACGGTCATCTCGGGCGCGCTGAGGGTCAGCAGGTGGGCGCGGTCGACCAGCTGGTGTTCCGGCGCGACCAGATCCGCCCGGCCGACGTAGTTGCGGAAGCCGTCCGCGGCGGGCTCCAGCGCGGCGAACGACCCGACGTCGGTCTGCTCCTGCGACGCGTCCGTGCGGCCCGGCGTGAAGGGGACCTCGACGGCGTACCCGGCCCGCCGGGCGGCCTGCTCCACCGCCGCACACCCGCCGAGCACGATCAGGTCGGCCAGGGAGATCCGCGTGCCGTCGCTCCGCGAGCGGTGGAACGACTCCCGGATCGCTCCCAGGGCGCCCAGCACGACGTCGAGGCCGTCGGGCTCGTTGACCTCCCACCGGCGCTGCGGCTCCAGGCGGATCCGCGCCCCGTTCGCCCCGCCGCGCCGGTCGCTGACGCGGAAGGTCGACGCGGACGCCCAGGCGGTGGCGACGAGCTGGGCCATCGACAGCCCCGAGTCGAGGATCTCGCGCTTGAGGCGGGCGACGTCCTCGGGACCGACGAGCCCGTGGTCGACGTCCGGGACCGGGTCCTGCCAGATCAGCGTCTCGGCGGGAACCAGCGGCCCGCGGTAGCGCCGGACCGGGCCCATGTCGAGGTGCGTGAGCTTGAACCAGGCCCGGGCGAACGCCGCGGCCAGCAGGTCCGGGTCGTCCCGGAACCGCCGCGAGATCGGCGCGTAGCCCGGGTCGAAGCGCAGCGCCAGGTCCGTGGTGAGGAAGGTCGGCGTGTGGGTCCTCGACGGGTCGTGGGCGTCGGGGACGGTGCCTGCCCCGGCCCCGTCCGACGGGACCCACTGCCAGGCGCCGGCCGGGCTCAGGACCGCGTCCCACTCGTAGTCGTACAGGTTCGTGAGGAAGCTGCCGTCCCACCTCGTCGGGGTGGGTGTCCAGGTGCCCTCGAGGCCGCTGGTGATCGCGTCCGCGCCCTTGCCGCTGCCGAAGCTGCTCCGCCAGCCGAGGCCCTGCTCCTCCAGCGGGGCGGCCTCGGGTTCGGGGCCGAGATGGTCCTGGCGGGCCGCGCCGTGCGTCTTGCCGAACGTGTGACCGCCGACGATCAGCGCGACGGTCTCCTCGTCGTCGAACCCCATGCGCCGGAAGGTCTCCCGCATGTCGCGGGCCGCGAGGAGCGGGTCCGGAACGCGGTGCGGGCCTTCCGGGTCGACGTAGATCAGGCCCATCTCGGAGGCGGCCAGCGGGCTCTGCAGCTCGCGGACGTGGGTGTGGCGGCCGTCGGTGAGCCAGGTGCGCTCGGGACCCCAGTAGACGTCGCCGTCGGACTCCCAGACGTCCGCCCGGCCGCCGCCGAAGCCGAGGGTCGTGAAGCCCATCGACTCCAGGGCCACGTTCCCGGCGAAGATCGTGAGGTCGGCCCAGGACAGCTTGCGGCCGTACTTCCGCTTCACCGGCCACAGCAGCCGGCGCGCCTTGTCCAGGCTCTTGTTGTCCGGCCAGCTGTTCAGCGGGGCGAAGCGCAGCATGCCGGTGCCGGCGCCGCCACGGCCGTCCTGGATCCGGTACGTGCCGGCCGCGTGCCAGGCCATGCGGACCATGAGCGGGCCGTAGTGGCCGTGGTCGGCGGGCCACCAGTCCTGCGAGGTCGTGAGGACCGCCTCGATGTCCCGGCGCACTGCGTCCAGGTCCAGGGTCTCGAACTCGGCGGCGTAGTCGAACCCCTCGCCCATCGGATCGGCGACGGCGGGGTTCTTGGCGAGGATCCTCAGGTTCAGCCGGTCCGGCCACCACGTGCGGTTGGACTCACCCCGCGTCGGGTGCGGCGCGCTCCCGCCCTTCTGCTTCTTCCTCTTGACGACGATGTCGTAGGTGAGCGACACGGGAATTCCCTCGAGACGTGATCAGGACGGGGGCGCGGCGCAGCGGCCCGGCCCGGGCCCCGGGAGCTGACCTCTGCATGTGCTCGGCATGACTGCCCAGCATGCGCCCGGCACCTGCGGCGAACAAGTGGTCGACCACGATTCCGGCCGCGCCCCGCCGTTCGTCCGCCGGACCCCGCCGTTCGTGCCCGGATCGGGCCCGGCTTGCGGGCCGGTCGGTGCCCCGGCCAGCATCACGGGGTGGTCGACGCGCGGGAGCTGGGACGGGAGCTGCTCGGCGACCCGGCGACGGGCTGGAGCATGGGACCGCCGGGCGCCATCGCGGAGTTCGCCCGGGACCCGGGCGAGGTGGTCGACGGCGACGGGAGCACGGTCGTCACGGCCCGCGGCGGGATCCGGCTCGAGCCGCCGCCGACGGTCCTCCCGATCGCCTATGAGACGCCGGCGGGGCCGGGGCTGCACTGGACCCAGGCCGTCGCGTTCTGCCTGCCGCACGCCGAGGCGCGGCGCGCGGGCCGGACGACGGTCACGCAGCTGGGGCCCGACGCCGACGCCCTGCGCGCCGACGACCGCGGCGCCGTCCTCGTCGACCTCGGGCTCGGCACCCCGACCGTCGACGCCTGCGTCCGGACCGACGACGCCGAGCTGCTGGCCCTGGTCGGCGCCCACGCCGGGCAGCCCCTGTTCGCCACGTCCCTGGGCGCGGAGCTGGTCGCCCGCAGCCCGCACCGGGTGTTCCTGACGGCCGTCGGCCGGGTCGAGGTGTACGCCCCGATCCCCGGGCCGGACGGGCGCTCGCCGCTCGGCCCGCACACCCACCTGCTGCCGCACCTGATCGGCCGCGGGTCCGCGCCGACCGTGCCGATCCGGGCCGGGCACGTGGCCGTCGCGCACGCCTATCCCGCGCACCCGGCGGCCGACCACCTCGGGCGACCGCATCCCTTCGACGCGGACCGGCTCGCCGGGTTCGACGCGGTGCTCGACGTCGCCGGCGACCCGTTGCTGCGGGCGCTCAAGGAATCCGTGCGGGACGCAGTGCGCGCCGGCCGGGTGCCCATCGACCTGCCGGAGGACCCCGTGGGACGGGCGGTCGTCGCCGTCACGCTGCGTCAGCTCGCCCGCACGGACGGCCCGACGCCCGACGCCTGGCGGCCGCACCGCGACCTGCCCGCGGAGCTGCTCGACCCCGCGGGCGACCCGAACGCGGGTTGAATCAGGCGGCCTCGCCGGCCCGGTCGTCCCAGAACCACTGGGCCGTCATGGGGCTCCGGCAGTCGGGGCAGCCGATGTCGAAGCCCTCGGACTCCTCGGCGGGCAGTTCGGCGTAGGAGCCGCAGGCGGCGCAGCTCCACCAGAGGGTGTCGCTCATGCCGCCGAGGGTAATCACATCGCTGTAGTTCGCAAGCCCCGGCCTCCGCGTGCCCGCCGCCTGCGCGGTCGGTCTATACGACCACAGGGCTCTGGGTGATCACCAGACCGCGCGGCTCCAGTTCCTCCGTCGTCATCTCGGGACCGGGACCGGTCCGCCCGGCGGACAGCTCGGCGACCACCGGCGCGACCAGGGTCTCCGTGTAGTGCTCGTACGCGGCCCTGGAGTCCCAGACCTCGAGCACCTCGAAGCCGTCGGAGGTCGGCAGGCCGACGTGGACCAGGAGACCGTCGACCGCTCCCCCGGTCCGCCGCACCACCTCGGCATGGACGGCGTCGTACAGCTCGACGGGCGCGGAGACACGGGTCCGGATGGCGACACTCATGCCGACCTCCTCGGTCGCACAGCTGATCGGAAGGACCGCCGAGAATAGTCAGAGAGACTGACCAAGTCCAGCGGACCACCGATAGGTGCACCCGGCCGTGGCGGAAACTACGTATCGTCCCGGGGTCCACCCCGCTGCGACGCTGCGGGCGCACGATGACGCCGTCGTCGGCGACCGGAGGGAGAGCGTCATGGCGGGCATGGACAAGCGGAGCCTCGACGAGCCGGACGAGTCGCGCCGCCCCGACAAGACCGTCCTCGACGTCGTCAGCCTGCCCGGCGCGACCGTCGGCCGGATCCGCCTGCAGCCGGGATGGCGCTGGTCGGAGTGCATCAAGCCGATCGCGGGGACGACGAGCTGCCAGACCCCGCACCTCGGCTACGTGATCGCGGGACGCCTGCACCTGCGCGACGACTCCGGCGCGGAGCTCGACATCGGCCCCGGCGACGCGTACCAGGTGGCGCGCGGGCACGACGCCTGGGTCGTGGGCGAGGAGCAGTTCGTGGCGCTCGAGTTCGACAGCAAGACCGCGGAGACCTACGCCACGGGCTGACCGCCGCCCGCCGCTCCGGTCCGCCGCGGCGGGCCGGTCCCCCGCGCTGGTCAGCCGCGTCCGGGCGCACGGCGCGGGCGCGCGCGGCCCGTCCGAACGCGGGTCGACAGTCACGTGACGCCGCGTAACGCGGCGGATGAACCAGCCGAGTCATCTCCCGGGGCGCGCCGCCGGTTCGATCTTCCGATCGGGCGCGGGCGTGCACGCCGACCCCGCGGCCGGGAGAACCCCTCCCTCACCGGCCGCCGGTCCACGCCGGTGGTGCCCGCCGGCGTGGACCACCCGGTCTCGGCTAGATCTCGTCCACGAGCTCGGCGATGGACCCGATCACGCGCGTCGGCCGGTACGGGTAGCGGTCGACGGCCGCGGCCCGCATGATCCCGGACAGCACGAGCACCGTCCGCATCCCGGCCTCCATGCCGGCCACCACGTCCGTGTCCATCCGGTCGCCGATCATGACCGTGGTCTCGGAGTGCGCCTCGAGCCGGTTGAGCGCCGCGCGCATCATCAGCGGGTTCGGCTTGCCCACGAAGTAGGGGTCGACGCCGGTGGCGCGGGTGATCAGCGCGGCGACCGAGCCCGTGGCGGGCAGGCTCCCCTCGTTCGACGGGCCGGTCGGGTCGGGGTTGGTCGCCACGAACCGGGCGCCGCGCTCGACGAGCCGGATCGCCGTCGTCACCGCCTCGAAGCTGTAGGTCCGCGTCTCCCCCAGCACGACGTAGTCCGGGTCCGACTCGGTGAGCACGTACCCGATCTCGTGCAGGGCGGTCGTCAGGCCGGCCTCGCCGACCACGTACGCCGACCCGCCGGGCCGCTGGTTGTCGAGGAACGCCGCGGTGGCCAGCGCGGAGGTCCAGATGGACTCGACCGGCACCTCGATCCCAGTGTTGCGCAGCCGGAACTGCAGATCCCGCGGCGTGTAGATCGAGTTGTTGGTGAGAACCAGGAACGGGGTGCCCGACTCGCGGAGGCGGTTCACGAACGCGTCCGCACCGGGGATGATGCTCCCCTCATGGACGAGCACGCCGTCCATGTCGGTCATCCAGGCCTCGACCGGTTTGCTGTCCGCCACGGGCACGAGCCTAGTCGCGGGAACGTTCGTGCCGGTCTGTCCGTTGTCGGTGTGCACAACCCGCCTACAAGGAGAATCCGTGGACCTCGTGACCATCGTCCTGCTGCTCGCCGTGGTGGCGGGCGTCGTCTGGCTGGTCCGCAACCGGAACGCCGGCCAGGCCCGCGAGCTCGAGGACGCCAAGGCCGACGCGCGCCGCTGGGTCGAGCGCCTCGGCGGCCAGGTGCTCAATCTCGTGGGCACCAACGAGGCGGCCAAGCAGGCCCTCGCCGACGCGTCCGAGCGCTACAACGCGGCCGGCTCCCAGCTCGACCAGGCCCGCACACCCGCCCAGGCCCGTGGCGTCACCGAGACCGCCTACGAGGGCCTCTACTACGTCCGCGCGGCGCGCACCGCGATGGACCTCGACCCCGGTCCCGAGCTGCCGCCGCTGCCCGGCCAGGCGCGCGCGGGCGCGGTGACCGAGGAGCGCGAGGTCGACGTCGAGGGCCAGCACTACAGCGCCTCGCCGAACCCCTCGGAGCGCAACGCGCACTACTACCCCGGCGGCAACGTCGCGGGCCGGCCGGTGCCCGCCGGCTGGTACAGCCAGCCCTGGTGGAAGCCGGCGCTGGTCGCCGGCGCCTGGGGCGTCGGCTCGGCCCTGCTGTTCAGCGCGATGTTCTCCGGCATGGCCGGCAGCGCCTACGCCGACGGCTACTCCGACGCGATGGCCGCGGACATGGCCGCGGGCGGCGACGGCTCCGGCGACGCCGGCGGCGACTCCGGCGGCGACATGGGGGGCGACCCCGGGGGCGACTTCGGCGGGGACATGGGCGGCGACTTCGGCGGTGGAGGTTTCGACTTCTGATCACCGGGGTAACTCCCCGTCAACGACGACGTCGGCCGGCTCGACCGGCCCTGCGACACTGACCGGCCCGGAGCGCTACGTCCCGGGCCGGTCGTGCATTTCCGGATCGTTTCCGGGCCCTTCTCCCGTATCTCCCGCGCCCGCCGTGCCCTCTCCTGCGTGTCGACGACAGGAGGTCCCCGATGGTCGCCCCGACGACACAGAGCACGACCGACGGCACGGCAGCGGCCCCGGTGGTCGACCCGGCCGCCCGACTCTCCCGCCTGGCGGACGGCTACCTCGTCACCGCCGCGCTGCACGTCGCGGCGGAGCTCGGGGTGGCCGACGTCCTGGCCCGCGGCGCGTGCGACGCCGCGCAGCTGGCCGCCGAGGTCGGCGCCCGGCCCGGGCCGCTGCGCCGGGTGCTGCGGCTGCTGGTCGCGGAGGGCGTGCTCGCGGAGTTCCCCGACGGGACGTTCTCGCTGACCCCCAGCGGGCGGCTGCTGCGGTCCGACGTCCCGGGCTCGCTGCGCGGCGCGGTCCGCGCCCGCGGCGGCCTGTACGCGACCGCCGCGCCGGCGCTGCCCGACGCGGTACGTGACGGCGAGGTGGCCTTCGAGCGGGCCCGGGGGAAGCCGTTCTTCGACCACATCGTTGGACGCCCGGCCGAGCTCGCCGCGTTCCAGGCCTCGCAGAAGGACCGGTCGGCCCGCGAGGCGGCCGACGTCGTCGCCGCCTACGACTTCGGCCGGTTCCGCAGGCTGGTCGACGTCGGCGGCAGCACCGGGGTGCTGCTGTCCGCCGTCCTCGCTGCCACGCCCGCGCTGTCGGGCGTGCTGTTCGACCGGCCCGAGGTGGTGGCCGACGCCCGCGTGCCCGAGGGCACCGAGGTCGTCGCGGGCGACTTCTTCGCCGGGGTCCCGGTGGGCGGCGACGCCTACCTGCTCTCCCGGATCCTCCACGACTGGGACGACGCCGACGCGCGCCGCCTGCTGTCCCGCTGCCGGGAGGCGATGGGGCCGGACGCGACGCTGCTGGTGGTCGACGCGATGCTGCCGGAGCGGGCCGCGGACGGGCCGGCGGTGATCCGCATGGACACGACGATGCTGCTCCTCGCCACCGGGTGCGAACGGACCGCGCGGGAGTTCGGCGAGCTCTTCGCCTCGGCCGGGTTCGCGCTCCGCCGGATCGTGCCGACGCCCTCGCCGGTGGGCCTGGTCGTGCTCGAGGCGACCCCGGCCTGACTCAGCCCGCCTGGCAGGTCGGGCACCAGAAGAGGTTCCGGGCCAGGTGCGTGGTGCGGGCGATCGGCGTGCCGCACACCAGGCAGGGCTGCCCGGCGCGGCGGTAGGTGTAGACGACGCTCGCGCAGACCGACCCGCGGTCGGGTGGCGCCAGTAGGGCCGGGTCGTGCTCGGGCCGCAGGGTCTCGATCCGGCCGCGCCGCTCGCCGTCGCGCAGCATCGCGGTGAGGTCCGACCACAGCTCCTCCCACCGCTCCCGGCCCAGCTCGCGGCCGGGCATCTGCGGGGGGAGGCGGCACCGGAAGAGCGCCTCGACGCGGAAGACGTTGCCGACGCCACCGCCGCCGCGCAGACCAGCCGCCGCGTCGACGAGATCGCCGAGGAGCTGGAGGCCGCCCGGCAGGTCGAGGACGCCCTGTCGGAGAAGCTGGGCCGGGGCGAGATCAGCCTGTCGGCGTGGGAGGTCGGCCACAAGCACGCGCACGCGCGGGTGGTCCATCTGGAGGCCGAGCGCGACGAACTGGCCGCCCAGACAGCGCAGGAGGGCCCGGAGTTCGAAGTGGCGCGCGCCGAGGAGCTGGCGGCCGACTGGGACGCTGATGAGGCGGCGAACGGCACGCTCCGCCGCGCCATGCTTGCGCGAGCCCTGCGCGGCCGGTACGTGGAGATCGAGCCCCGGCCGCACCAGAAGGGAAAGCCGGTGTTCGACTCATCGCGGGTCAGCATTTTGCCCGCGCAGAATCGCTAGGAATTGCGCCGCAATGCAACGCTCAGCCAACCCACAATAGTGTCGCACCCCGCTACAGTCAGCACCAAGCGGCCCCACACCACTACTGAGCTGGACAAACGTACCGCGACACCTGGCCGAGTGAATCCGCGAGCGACCGCCAGCTCATTCGCACGCGGGGTCCGACCGCAGGTTGGCATTCGCCGCTGGGCGTAACCATTCTTGCGGCATGGACTTCTCCCCCGACCGGCTGCGCGGTCACCGGCACGGTGTCGGGCAGACGCCAGCCGAGCTGACTGCCCCGCGCCGGCCGCAGCCCGGACGCCCTCAAGTGCTACGAGACCGGTCGCGCCGAACCACCCGCCGGCGTCCTCGCCGCCCTCACCAGGGAGCTGTGTATCGAGCAGGACGACCTGTTCGCCCGGCACAACAACCCGGTCCTGGAACACGTCGACGCCGTGGCCCAGCACTGCCCGCCCCTGACCCCCGACGAGGTGCAGGCCGCCGCCGTGGTCGTCCGCACCATGCGCGAGGCCCGCCTGGCCCGAGCGATTACGACCCCATGAGCGGGCGAGGCCGTCCCACATGCGGAAGCGGTCAGGGGATGTGCGCCGCCCTGAGCTAACGGCGGGGCTCTCGACGAGCCCCCTTGTGAGGCCTGCCGTACAGGTTCAGCCTTCTCGGGTGGTTCTGATGTTGTGCTCGACTCCATGGCTGGGTAGCACCGTGAAGTGGTCACCTGCCCTGCCTGCCGAGAGCACGTCCCGATCACTCGCTGGCTAGCCGAGCCAGACGGGCCGAAGTTGCAAGCAGCGGGCTGCCCGCGATGCGGAGCGCGGCTGCAGTTGCACGCCACGATCGCGGATTCCTCGGAGGAGGAGTGCGAGGACGAGGTGTCGGCGGCCGTGGCCGAACACGAGGCACGTCTCGCGGACAGGTTGACCGTAGCCGTGGTCAAGAAGCTGTCGATGGCCCAGCTACGTCTGTCCGCAGCCCTTGGCGCAAGCGAGTATGCGGACCGGCGAGTTGTCGAGGCTATCGAGCACATTGATACGGCCATCCGCGACCTTCGCCGAGCCGTGTTCTGTGATCCGAAGGATCTTCCACCAGCCTCTTCCGCCTAAGGTCGCCGCAGGCGTAGCGGCCGCCACTGGCAAAGGTCTCTGGCGTAATGCGCTCGACGATGTGGGCCCGGCTGACCTCACTCGTCACCCTCGCTGTCATCTACCGGATTCGCGCGGCCTTCATCCTCGATGAGGTAGCAGATCCGATCGGAGGGACAGCGGCCCGGATCCGGTAGGACGGCTGGCGGAACGCGGGCGCGGAGGTCGTCGCGCAGAGCGGTCAGCTCCCTGATCTTTATCTCTAAGCCTTCAATGTGCTTTTCGAGCAGCTCAGTCACGTGCTCGCACGGCGGCCCTTCACGGTCCCGGACGCGCAGCACCTCGGCGATCTGAGCCAGCGACAGGCCGAGAGCTTGCGCGGATCGTGCGAATCGCAGTCGCATCACTGCTTCGTCGTCGTACTCACGCTGGCCCCCGGGCGTGCGCGCCGGGGCTGACAGGAGCCCGGCCTGCTCGTAGAAGCGGATCGTCCGCACCCGCACTCCGGTTCGCGCAGCGAGTTCCCCAATGCGCATTTGCCCGAGGCTAGCTCCAACCGCACTTGACCCTCCACCCAAGTGGAGGTCTTAGGGTTTGGCGAGGCGGTAGGACAGGGGGTTTGCGCCGTGCCCGGCAACCCGCGCCATTGTCCTTGCCGTTTGGATGCCCTCGCCCGAGCAGGCGCCCCCCCAACCCCTGCTCGGGTGAGGCCATCCGGCATCGAGGCTTCCGGCGTCATCTCAGCCAGCCATGCCCACGAAGAGCGCAGCATGGACAAGCGCGGGCACTCCCAGCACGAACTTCCGGGCCTGCCTGCCGCGTCCGTCTGCTGCGAAGCCGTGCGCGCGATCGTCTCCGATGACTACAACGCCGAGCAGGGGCTCGCGGCAGCCCGACGCGTCCTCGAGTCGGTGCTTGCCGAGTCCGGGCCCGCCGAGCTGATCAACGTCGCCGTGCAGCTGACGTCACAGCTCGGGTCTGCCCTCGAGCGGATCGCCACCGAACAGGGACTGGCGGCAACGGATCTGGCCGAGGTCTGGTTCTTGAGCGAGACGAACGGCGACTGCCGTTGCAATGACTAGCTCCCCAGCGCAAGCACAACGGCCCCCAGCTCGTCCGTAGCGAGCTGGGGGCTGCTGTATCGCTTGTGGGCCCGGGGGCGACTCCCAGGCCCACACGCTCATTGTGCCCGCTTACTCGGCATCCCAAGCCAGGGACTCAAAGCCGGAGTCATCACGGCCTCGGCCGCCCCGGGGACGGACACGACCCGGGGCGGTTCGGCAAACGGGTGAAACGGTGTTTCCGCCGGTGTGGGGGCTGCTCTGCGGGGCACTTCACCTGCGGACCTTCGTGGGGGTCCAGCCGTCCCGAGGACGGATATCAGTTCTCGGGGCGGTCAGTACAGGATCAGCTGGCAGGTCAGCAGGCCCAGCGGGATGCCTTGAAGATCGCCCCGAGGCCGGGCGCTCCAGACAGGAGTGGCCGGCGATCCAGACAGTTGCCAGCCTGCGAAGGCCACCCTTCGCCTAGCTCGAGCGCGGGGGGTCAGCCATGTGGCGACGGCTGCCCCTCATCGACGGCGACGAGCAGGACGCCCTAACCCGGACCCGCCGCTTTTACCACTGGCGCGCCGGGCAGGTGCGCCGCATCAAGCGCCGGGTGTCCAAGCGCGAGCGCCGCTTCGGCCGGGCCGAAGCCCTGCGCGACGCCAGCACCGCCGACTACCCCACGAGGCTCAGCGTCCGCTTCCCGGCCATCGCCGACAACGGGGACAGCCTGCTGGTGTGGTGCAGCCCCGCCGAGGTGTGGCTGTCCTGCTGCGGGGCCCACCTCATCGACCACGACGACGTGGGCATCGAGCGCCTGGCCCTCGACCACTGGCGCACCCACCACCAGACGCTCACCCGACCCACCCAGCAGGAGGCAGCAATGACCGAGCCCCAGCCCGACGACATGACCACCGAGCCCGCCGAGGCCGAGCCCACCCAGCACGCCGAGGTCGACCCGGCGGACGTCGAGGACGACGGCGACGAGGACGGCGAGTACGAGGACGACGAGGACGGCGACGCCGAGGCGTAGCCCACCGAGGTGGCCGGGGCGCACGTGTGGAGCAACCGAACCCGGGGTGGAACCCGGGTGCGTGCGACGCGGGGCCACGTGCACCCCGGCCGACCACCCGCCCCCATCGCCGGGGGGGTAGGTCCACCCGGCCCCCCAGGGCCCCACACATAGCGTGTCTGCAGCAGCTGGTCGGTTAGGCGTCGGGGCGGGCGTCGTCGAGTTGGTCAGGGAGCGTGCATTCGAGCCGGTAGTCGACCCGCACGTT
Organism: Pseudonocardia halophobica; assembly: GCF_050948485.1. Lineage (NCBI taxonomy): Bacteria > Bacillati > Actinomycetota > Actinomycetes > Pseudonocardiales > Pseudonocardiaceae > Pseudonocardia > Pseudonocardia halophobica. The sequence continues at coordinate 6,085,916 of NZ_CP192046.1, forward strand.
CCGGTAGGTCTCCCCGGCCCGCACGCTGTCCGGAAGGTTGATGCGGTCGCTTTCGGAGACGGATTCGAAGCCGGGTGAGCCGGTGAAGGTCACATGGACGTCCGGGACCTCATCCCATCGCATCTGCTGGGCTTGCACGGTCGCGGTGAAGGAGATGTCCGGCGAGCTGCGGCGATCGCGCTGACTCATGATCGTCGGGCGGGGGACTGTGAGTCCTCGTCGACCCCGAGCGCCGCATCAGCCTCGTCGTCCATCGGTTCGACGGCGTCGGCGGCCCCCTGGCCGGCCTCTCCCACCGTGTCCCCCGCGTCTTGACCGAGCTCCTCGGCGGTTTGCCCCCCACCCGCGCCGATCTCTCCGACCGTTGGGCCGACGTCGTGCACGGCCGGTTCGACGGTGCCCACCACCTGTTCGACGATCTGGGGGTTGTGATCGATCGTGGTCAGCACACGGTCGATGATCTGTGCGACTCGGTCGAGGCGGACCTTGAGCAGCACCTGGGCCTTCACGCCGGTGATCTTGAGTGAAACGCGTCCGAGGGTAACGTCGGCGCCCACATTGAGCTTCAGCAGTTCGAGCACTTCGGCTCGAAGCGAAACGTGGGCCTCGAGGTCGTCGACCTCAAGGGTGATTTCGTCGACCGAAAGATTATGGACGTCGAGCAGGACGTCCGGTGGACCCTGCCCCACCGTCTGGTCGATGGAGTCGTCCCCGTCCGTGTCGGGCGGCTGCTCGTCAGCCGGAATCTCGTCGTCGCGGTCGAGCGGCTCGACGTTCTGAGCGTCATCGGTGTTGTTTGCTGAAGGCACACGATCACCCCTTCGCGGCCGGGCCCAGCCGGTCCGGATTGCGGCGGCGTCTCTTCGAGGCCGTAGTTCGCCGCGCGGACGTCGCCGACGAGATACCCCGAACCGGCGACATCCAAGCGCGGAGCGTTCGGCTGGGGGCCAGGGCCACGCGGCCACACCAGCTACCCGACGCCGTGCACGCCGCCCCGACCCTCCGAGCCCGAACACCAGGAGAACACCAGGAGCACACCAGCATGAGCGACCCCGACACCGACGAGCTCGTGCCCGTCCGCTTCTACCTTCAGCGCGACGACGACGACGCCGTGGGCGACCTTGCCGGTGCCGGACACTCCGCTCACGCCGGCGGTTCGCCGAGGTGATGAGCTCCGTGGGACCCGCGACCGTTACGCATCGAGCTGGATCATGTCGGCGTTCATCACGTCCGGCGTGATGAGCCTGCCACTGAAATTGACCTGCTCGAAATAGTCAAGGAATCCTGCTTCCTTCGCGCCGGCTTCGAGCCTGTCGCTGAAAGCCTTGTCGGTCAGCTTCCAGACGGCCATGTACCGATAATCCATGCGCTCCGGCCCCGTGTTGTCGTTGAGGCGAGAGCGAATCGCACATGACTAGCGCAACGACGCAAAGCGGAGCGCTAGTCGGTGCTGATCGATTACTGCCGGCTCGTCCTGATCATCAAGTTTAGGTAGCTGGTGAACCTCGACGCCAGCCGTCCGAACCTGTACAGGATGTTCGGCCGATCGAACGTCCGGGGATTCTCCGGCTGCGGGCCCTCACCCATCACCTTGGAGCCCGCAACGGCGCGGTCGTCCCACGGGTACCGCAACGGGGCGGAGCCGTCCCGTCAAGGGGCGGGGACGGCCGCGCCGTTCGTGAATCGGGGAGCTAGAGGTCCCTCGTCGGAAGACCAGCCACGAGCAGTAGGGCGAGTATCAAGCTGATCATCACCGCCGCCGCAAGCCAGGCACGGTAGCAGTGATCGTGCGATGCAGGGATCGTGCGCCCGACGAGTGGAGACCAACCCGGCTGCGCATGGGGCACCTGACCTTTGGACCGATGACGGGGAGCCACCGAGACGCATCGGTGGTCCGCACGCTCGCGTTACCGGGCCCTCGGCCGGTGTCCGGGCCGGTCAGGATCCGGCGAACGTCAGCCGTGTCCCGCGCGGGGCCGGAGCATCGAGGTCGTCGACGATCGCCCCGTCGAGCAGCACCCGCCTCGCCTCATGGTGGAGCTGGAGCCGTGTCCTTGTCGACCCGTGACTACTGCTTGGAGGAGACTCCTCCTTGGCCGGAACCGACAACAGGTTGCCTTTGGAGGGGGTCGGCAGGGTCCAATGGGTGCCGCGGCATCTCAGCAGGCCGCGTTCGACCGCATCCTGCGCGACAACGACCGGCGCTCGACGACCATCGGCGCGACGCGCGCTCCGCGTCGTCGCCCGAACCCGACCGCGAGAGGAGATATGGTGTCGTTCAACGTCAGGAAGGTCGTGACCGACCGGAACGCAGAGGGCCGGTCTGTGTTCGCCCAGGACTCGGCCACCGAGCCGGACACCGTGCTCGGGTTGGAGATCCACAATATCTGGGGCACCGGCGACGGCACTGCGGTCGTCGGTGCCGGGGACAACCCCGAGACCGTCCCGTTCCCGTTCTTCCCGGGTCCGGGCGGGACGCGGTTCATCGTCGTGCGGTTCCCGCCTGAGTCGGCGGAGTCGACCGGCGACCCGGAGAAGGCGGCGGCCGAGGCGGAGCGGCGCCAGCCAGGCCTGACCGGGGTGTTCGAGCCCGACAACCCGGGCATGCACACCACCGACAGTGTCGACTACGGCATCTGTGTGGACGGCGAGATCTACCTGGAGCTCGACGACGGCGCCGAGGTCCATGTCACCCCAGGCACGTGCGTGGTGCAGCGGGGGACGCGACACGCGTGGCACAACCGCAGCGACCGACCGTGCACGATGGTCTACGTCCTGGTCGGCGCCGAGCGCCAGTCCAGCTGACGCGCAGTCCCCGCCCGCCGACACCAACACCCCGGCCGAGACCCAGACGGCCGGGGCTTTGGCGTACGGCCCGCACGAGTGCTGCGCACGACGCCGGAACCAGCGCGATCAGCCAGGCCTGCCCGGAAGACTTCGGCCGGCGGCCCGAACGACCAAGCCGCCGAGCCCCAGATCTAAGTACCGGGCGCGTAGGCGGTCTCGTGCGCCACGGCTCCGGCGTCCTCGATCAGCACGTAGAGCGTGCGTGGATTCGACTCGTCGGGCCCGGCCGCAGCCAAGGGCGGCCCGAGCGACGGCCCAGCCTCGCCCACTACGCGCGACGCGCTCGGGGTCCGATGCGGAACGGCTCACGGCTCCCTCCCGTTTCGCTGGTAGCCATAGGGTCTACACATGGTGGCCCACCCCGGCGATCACGCTCTGGTCCATCAGCAGGGTGGCCAGCGGGGCGCGGGAGCGGGAGACGCGGGCCCACGCCTCGTCGGGATCGGCGTCCGTGCGCAGCGGGTCGGCCCCGAGCCGGGAGCGCAGCGCCTTGACCTCGACGTCCGTGAGCAGCTCGCAGGCCGACGGGCCGCTGAGGCCGGCGTAGTGGGTGCGCCCGACCATCCGCATCCGGATCTGCCCGCGGGGCGGCTGCACCGGGACCCGCCGGTTCGGGAAGCGGCCCCACAGCCCGAGGTGGACGTGCACGACGAGGTCGCGGCCGTAGTGCTGAAACAGGTGCTTGCCGTGGGCGTGCGCGGACTCCAGGACCCGCCCGTCGACGAGCTCGGCGTCGGCGGCGAAGCGACCCTGCGGGCTGCTCACCGCGACCGGCGCCCCGCCGAAGCGTCGCTGCTGCAACCGCGCCATGCGGTGCACGGTGTGGCCTTCGGGCATGTCCCCGACCCTGTCCCGCCCGGCCCGGTCCCGCGCGTCGACCGGCGTCGTCGCAGGTCGATCGGGGTCGTGAGCGCCGACTGCCGCTCCAGGGGCAGTCGGCGCTCACGGGGTGGACTGGCAGGTGGGGCACCAGAAGAGGTTGCGGGCGGCGTGGGTGGAGGTGCGGACCTCGGTGCCGCAGACCAGGCAGGGCATGCCGGCGCGGCGGTAGACGTACACCTCGCCGCCGTGCCGGTCCATCCGCGCGGCCTGCCCCTTGCGCCGCGGGTCGTGCTCGGGCCGGACGGTGTCGATCCGGCCGCGCCGCACGCCGTCCCGCATCAGGGCGACGAGGTCCGGGGCCATCGCGTCCCAGGTGCCGCGGTCGAGCGCCCGCCCGGGGATCTGCGGGTCCAGCCCGTGCCGGAAGAGCAGCTCGGCGCGGTAGACGTTGCCGACGCCGGCGAGCACCTTCTGATCCATGAGCAGGGTGGCGAGCGGGGAGGCGGACCGCGAGATCCGCTCCCACACCCGTTCCGCGTCGAAGTCCCGGCGCAGCGGGTCGGGGCCCAGCCGCTCGCGGATCGCCCTCACCTCGGCGCGGGTGAGCAGCTCGCACGCCGTGGGGCCGCGCAGGTCGGCGAAGTGCGTCTCGCCGACGTACCGCAGGCGCAGCTGGCCACGCGGCTCCGGCGCGGGCAGCTCGCCGTCGTCGAACGTCCCGTACAGACCGAGGTGCACGTGCACCACCAGGTCCGGGCCGAAGCGGTGGAACAGGTGCTTGCCGTGCGCCTCGGCACGGGTCATCACCTGGCCGTCGAGCAGCGCGGCGGAGTCGGCGAACCGGCCCTGCGGGCTGCTGACCGCCACCGGCCGCTTCGCGAACAGCGCCTGGTGGCGCCGCGCCAGCCGGTGCAGCGTGTGCCCTTCGGGCATCAGGCCTGCTCGGCGCTCGCGCCCGTCTGCTCGTACGCGGCGAGCTGGTCGATGCGGCGCTGGTGCCGCTCGCCCTGCGAGAACGGGGTGGCGAGGAAGGCGTCGACGATCGCGAGCGCCTCCTCCTCGCTGTGCTGGCGGGCCCCGATCCCGACGACCTGGGCGTCGTTGTGCTCGCGGGCGAGCTTCGCGGTCTCGGTGCTCCAGGCCAGGGCGGCCCGGATGCCCTTCACCTTGTTCGCCGCGATCTGCTCGCCGTTGCCCGAGCCGCCGATGACGACGCCGAGGCTGCCGGGGTCGCCGGCGACCCGGCGGGCGGTGTCGATGCAGAAGGCCGGGTAGTCGTCGTCCGGGTCGTAGGTCAGGGCGCCGACGTCGACGACGTCGTGGCCCGCACCCTGGAGGTGCTCGGAGAGCCGGGCCTTCAGCTCGAAGCCGGCGTGGTCGCTGCCGAGGTAGACGCGCACGGCGAGAATCCTGCCTCATGAGCGGGATCGCCGGGGTGGACGGGGTGCCCGGGGGCTGGGTGACGGTGGTGCTCCGCGGGCGCGCACCCCGGTGGACCGTGCGCTGGGCCGTGGTCGCGAGCGCCGCCGAGGTGGTCGAGCTGACCGCGGGATGCACGGCCGTCGGCGTCGACATCCCGCTCGCGCTGCCGGTCGACGGCACACCCCGGGCGTGCGACGCGCTCTGCGCCGCCCGCCTCGGCCGCGCGCGGTCCTCGGTGTTCCCGGCGCCGCCGCGGGAGGTGCTGCTCGAGCCGACGCACGAGGCGGCCGTGCGCCGCGCGCGGGAGCTGACCGGGCGGGGCATCAGCATCCAGACCTACAACATCCGCCGGCAGATCCTGTCCTGGGACGCCGTGCACCCGTTGCCTGACAACGTGATCGAGGTGCACCCCGAGCTGGCCGTCCGCGGGCTGGCGCCCGGGACGGAGTTCGCGTCGAAGAAGACCGCCCGGGGGGCGGGCCAGCGCATCGCGGCGCTGACCCACTGGGTGGACCCGGCCCGGGCGCTGGCCGACCTCCCCGAGGGCGCCCGCCTCGACGACTGTCTCGACGCCCTCGCCGCCACCTGGTCCGCCGCCCGCTGGGCCGCCGGCAGGGCCGACGTCCTCGGCGGCGAGACGGGCGCCCGGGGCCGGGTCATGCGGGTGGCGGTCTGACCCGCGAGTCGGCGGTCTCGAGCGACCGAGTTCCACATCCCGGATCACCCGGGATGTGGGATTCGGTCGTACGAAAGTGCCGACTCGCGGTGTCAGAACTCCCGACTCGCGGTGTCAGAACTCCCGACTCGCGCTGCCGGAACTCCCGACTCGCGCTGCCGGAACTCCCGACTCGCGGTGTCAGAACTCCCGACTCGCGGAGGTCGGGGCGCGGCTCGGGGGGTGGGTCAGGCGGGGACCTTGTCGAGGAAGCCCACCACCAGGGCGATCCGGCCGTCGGGGGCGAGGGTGACGGCGTCGGCGCCGATCACCGGCGGCTCGCCCACGGCGTCCGGGCCCAGCCCCCACCGGAACCGGACGACGTCGTGGTGCGCGTCGGCCTCCCCCACCGGACCGAACACGAACCCGGGGAACTGGGTGTGCACGCCGCCGATCAGCGCGGTGATGGCCTCGTGCCCGGTGACGTCGGCGAGCGGGTCGACGTAGCGGGCGTCCTCGGTGAACACCTCGGCGACGGCCCTCGCGCGGGCGTCGGCGTCGGTGGTGTTCCAGGCGGTCAGGTAGCGGTCCACGATGTCCGTCATGGCCCCGAGCCTGCTGCCCGGCGGGCCGGCGGTCGACGACGTCGGAGGTAAAGCGGTGGCGACCCGGACCGGCGGTAGGGTCCGGCCCGTGGCTGCGGCGGGGATCGTGCTGGCCGGCGGGCGTTCGTCGCGGATGGGCCGGTCGAAGGCGTGGCTCGACTGGGACGGGACCACGCTGCTGGACCGCGTGTGCGCGGTCGTGGGCGCGGCCCTCGACGGGCCGGTGGTCGTGGTGCGGGCGCCCGGCCAGGAGCTGCCCCCGCTGCCGGACGGCGTCGAGACGGCCGAGGATCCCGTCGAGGGCCGCGGGCCTCTGCAGGGGATCGCGGTCGGGCTCGCGGCCGTCGAGACACGGGCGGAGATCGCATTCGTGGCCTCGGTCGACCTGCCCTTCCTGCACGAGGCCTACGTCCGGCGGGTGCTGGACCTGCTCGGGGAGCACGCCGTGCTGCTGCCGGTCGCACGCGGGCACCACCAGCCGCTCGCCGCGGCGTACCGGACCTCGCTCGCGCCCGTCGTCGCCGAGCTGATCGCGGAGGGCCGCAGCCGCCCGCCGGACCTGTTCGCGGCCGTCGACGTGCACCGCGCGGACGAGGCGGAGCTGCTGGCCGACCCCGCGCTGCGCGAGCACGACCCCGAGCTGCGCGCCCTGGTGAACGTCAACACGCCCGAGGAGTACGCCTCCGCGAGGGCGCAGGGGCGGTGACCTGGATCGAGGTGGGGGACGGCGTGCTGGCCCGCCGGCACGCCGAGCTCGACCTCACCACCGGGCTCGTCCTCGGCGCCGAGCGCGCGCTGGTGATCGACACCCGGGGCGATCGGGAGCAGGGCGCCGAGCTCGCCGCCGCGGTCCGTGCGGTGACGGCGCTGCCGGTGACCGTCGTGCTCACCCACGCCCACTTCGACCACTGCTTCGGCACAGCCGCGTTCCTGCCCGCCCCGGTCCTCGCGCACCCGGGCTGCCGCGCCGCGCTGGACCGCACCGCCGCCGCCCAGCGCGAGCACTGGGCGGCGCACTACCGCCGCGACCGCGACCAGGCGACGGCCGCGGCGCTGGAGGCGACCGAGCCGGTTCCCCCGGACCCCGCACCCCCGTCGGTCGACCTCGGCGGCCGGGAGGTCGTGCTGGTCGCACCCGGGCCCGGACACACCGACCACGACCTGGCCGTGCACGTGCCCGACGCGGGCGTGCTGTTTGCCGGCGACCTCCTGGAGTCCGGCGCCCCGCCGGACTACGAGGACGCCCACCCGCTCGCCTGGGCCGACGCCGTCGCCGCGCTGCTCGCCCTCGACGCCGGCACGTACGTCCCGGGCCACGGCCACCCGATGACCCCCGCGCAGGCCCGGACCCAGCACGGCGAGCTGGCGGCGGTTGCCGCGCTCGCCCGCGCCGTCGCCGCCGGGGAGCTCGACGAGGCCGAGGCGGAGGTGCGCTCACCCCACCCCGGCGTCCCCTGGCCCTAGGGTCGTCACATGTGAGCTTTTCGCAGGAGTTGCGCGCGTCCGGCCGGGAGACCTGGGAGGCCGCCGTCGGCCACCGGTTCGTCGAGGAGCTGTGGGCCGGGACCGTCGCGCCCGACGTGCTGCGCCGCTACCTCGTGCAGGACTTCCAGTTCTGCGACGCCTTCCTGGCCCTGATGGGCGCCGCCGTCGCCACCTGCGACGATCCTGCCGCCCGGGTCGTGCACGCCCGCCAGGTCGGGCTGGTCGCCGGCGACGAGCACGACTACTTCCACCGCTCCTTCGACCTCCTCGGCGTCCCCGACGCCGACCGGACGGCCCCGGAGCGGGCGGCCCCGACGCAGGGCTTCATCGACCTCATGGACGGCACACGGGCGGACGCGAGCTACCCGGAGATCGTCACAGTGCTCGTCGTGGCGGAATGGATCTACCTCGACTGGGCATCCCGTCCACGTGGACCGCTGCCGACCGACCCGATCGCCCGCGGCTGGATCGACCTGCACCGCGGCCCCGAGTTCGAGGCCTGGGTCGCGTTCCTGCGCGCCGAGCTGGACCGCGCCGCGCCGCAGGCCCGGGACCCCCGCCGGCTCGCCCGCTTCTTCGCCGAGGCCGTGGACCTCGAGCTCGCCTTCTTCGAGGCCGCCTACACCGGCTGAGCCCTGCGGTGGTGGGCGCGGACGTGAGCAGGGCCCCGCCCTCAGGAGATCCGCCCGTAACAATCGGCCCCTAGCGTCACCCGCATGAGTGGCGCCGGGAAACCCCTTCTCGGGGTCGAGGAGGAGTTCCACGTCGTGGACCTCGAGACGCGGCAGGCCGCGCCCGAGGTCGACTCCCTCCTCCCCGAGCTCGACGGGGCCGAGTTCGCCCGGGAGCTGCAGCGCTCGCTGGTCGAGACGAACACGCCGGTCTGCGAGACCCTCGACGAGCTGGGTGCGCACCTGCGGCGGCTGCGCCGGAGGCTGGAGAGCGTCGCCGAGCCGCACGGGCTGGGGATCGTCGCCGCGGGCACCGTCCCGCTCGTCGACCTGACCGGCGACGACATCTCCGCCGGGGCCCGCTACGAGAAGATGCAGCACGAGTACCAGATGCTCGTGCGGGAGCAGCACATCTGCGGCGCGCAGGTGCACGTCGACGTGCCGGACCGGGACACCGCGGTGCAGGTCGTCCGGCGGGTGGCCCCCTACCTGCACATCCTGCTCGCCCTCTCCGCCAGCTCGCCGTACTGGCGCGGCAACGACACCGGCTACGCGAGCTACCGCAGCATGGTCTGGTCGCGCTGGCCGACCTCCGGGCCGCCGGCGACGGTCGAGACCGCCGCGGAGTACGACGCGATGGTCCAGGAGCTGATCGCCTCGGGCACGATCAGCGACCCCGGGATGCTCTACTTCGACATCCGGCCGAGCGCGCACGTGCCGACCGTCGAGCTGCGGGTGTGCGACGCCTGCACGGAGGTCGACGACGTCGTCCTCATCGCCGGGCTGTTCCGCGCGCTGGTATGCAAGGCCGGCGAGGACCTGGCCAAGGGCCTCCCGCTGCCGACGAGCCGGCAGGAGCTGCTGCGCTCGGCGAACTGGCGGGCCGCGCGCTCGGGGCTCGAGGGCGACCTCGTCGACCTGGTCGGCCCCTCGCTGGTCTCGCCCCCGCTGCTGGTCGGCCAGCTCGTCGACATGCTGCGCCCGCAGCTGGAGGAGCTGGGCGACTGGGAGCAGGTCCTCGCGCTCTCGCAGGCCACCCTCGAGCGCGGCAGTGCCGCCGCCCGGCAACGCCGGATGTTCGGCCGCCGTGGCCGGCTGACGGACGTCGTCGACGCCCTCGTCGCCAACACCCAGGGCCGGCTGCTCTCGATCGAGCCCCCGGTCGAGGTGCCGCTCGCGCGGGAGCTGCTCGCCGACTACCGGCCTGGCGGGTTCGACGAGGCGGTCAGCAACGGCGGCACCGTCCTGCCGCAGTACGGCTGGATGTTCCGGGCGCTGGAGCGCCTCGGACCGCGCGGGATGGTCGCCGCGGAGTCGGCGCTCGAGACCGAGCAGCGGGCGCGCGGGGTGACGTTCGGGCCCGAGGACGGCACGGCGGAGGGCCGGCTCTTCCCGCTGGACCTGGTGCCGCGGATCGTGAGCGCCGAGGACTGGCACGTCCTCGAGGCGGGGCTCGCGCAGCGGGTCCTGGCGCTGGAGCTGTTCGTCCGGGACGTCTACGGCGAGCGCCGCATCCTGCACGACGGCGTCGTTCCCGCGGCGGTGGTCGACGGCGCACCGGGCCGCAACCGCGAGGGCGAGATCGCGCCCGGCGACGTCGTGCGGATCGCGGTGGCCGGGATCGACCTGGTCCGCGACGCGCCGGACCGCTGGCTCGTGCTCGAGGACAACCTGCGCGTCCCGTCCGGCATCGGCTACTCGATCATGAGCCGGCGCCTGGTCCGCAGCGTGATGAGCGACCTGGAGCCGCCCACGGGCGTCGTCGGGCTGGAAGACGTGCCCGGACGGCTGCGGGCCGCGCTGCTCTCGGCGACCGACTCGGGCACCCCGGGCGCCGACGAGGTGGCGCTGCTGTCGTCGGGCCCCTCCGACTCGGCCTTCTTCGAGCACAGGCTGCTCGCCGACCGGATGGGCGTGCCGGTGGTGACGCCGCGAGACCTGCAGGTCACCGAGGACGGTGTCTACCTGGTGACGACGGGCGGGAAGCGGCGGCTCTCCGCGCTCTACCGTCGGATGGACGAGAAGGACCTGATGAACGCCCGGGGCGCCGACATGCGGCCGATCGGGCGGGCGCTGGCGAGCGCGGTGTCCCGGGGCCGGGTCGCGCTGCTCAACGCGCTGGGCAACGGCGTGGCCGACGACAAGCTCGTCTACGCCTACGTCCCCGACATGATCACCTACTACCTCGACGAGACCCCGCTGCTGGACATCGTCCCGACCTACCCCTGCGTCGACGACGAGCGGCGCGCGGAGGTGCTCGACCGGCTCGACGAGCTCGTGCTCAAGCCCGTCGACGGCTACGGCGGCAGCGGGATCGTGATCGGCCCGCACGCCGAGCGCTCGGAGCTCACCGAGGTGGAGAAGCTGATCCGGGCCGAGCCGGCGAGGTGGGTGGCCCAGGACATGGTGTCGCTGTCCACCCACCCGACCTTCTCCGGGAACCGGCTGGAGCCGCGGGCGGTCGACCTGCGGGCCTTCGTGTTCCAGAGCCAGTTCGGGGGCCGGGCGCACCTCGACGTCGTCCCCGCGGCGCTGTCGCGGGTCGCGCCGTCCGGCAGCCTCGTCGTCAACTCGTCGCGGGGCGGCGGCGCCAAGGACACCTGGATCCTGCGGTAGTCGCCCGAGATCGTCGGCAGTAGGAGGTAGCCACATGTGCGGTATCGCCGGTGAGATGCGGTTCGACGGCAGCTCGGCCGATCCGGCCGTCGTCGCCCGGATCGTCAAGGCGATGGAGCGCCGCGGCCCGGACGGGACCGGGGTGCACGCGGCGGGCCCGGTGGCGCTCGGCCACCGGCGTCTGAAGATCATCGACCTGTCCGAGCGGGGCGCCCAGCCGATGGTCGACTCCGCGCTCGGGCTCGCCGTGGTGTTCAACGGCTGCATCTACAACTACAAGGACCTGCGTCGCGAGCTCGAGGCGGCCGGCTACGCGTTCTTCTCCGACTCCGACACCGAGACGGTGCTCAAGGCCTACGCGCACTGGGGCCCGGAGTGCGTGGAGCACTTCTACGGGATGTTCGCGTTCGCGGTGGCCGAGCGGGACAGCGGCCGGCTCGTCCTGGGCCGTGACCGGCTGGGGATCAAGCCGCTGTACCTGACCGAAGGGGCGGGCGTCCTGCGGTTCGCCTCGTCACTGCCCGCGCTGCTCGAGGCCGGTGGCGTCGACACCTCGATCGACCCGGTGGCGCTGCACCACTACATGACCTTCCACTCGGTGGTCCCGGCGCCGCGGACGATCCTCGCGGGCGTCGGCAAGCTGCCGCCGGCCACCGTCCGCGTCTACGAGCCCGACGGCCGCCACTCCGACCGCGTGTACTGGACGCCGATCCACGAGCGCCGCCCCGAGCTGGGGATCACGGACTGGAAGGAGGCCGTGCTCGACGGCCTGCGCACGGCCGTGCGCCGCCGGATGGTCGCCGACGTGCCGGTCGGCGTCCTGCTCTCGGGCGGGCTGGACTCGTCGCTGATCGTGGCGCTGCTCGCGCAGGAGGGGCAGACGGGGCTGAAGACCTTCTCCGTCGGCTTCCACGCCGCCGGCGGCGAGAAGGGCGACGAGTTCGAGTTCTCGGACATCGTGGCCAAGGAGTTCGGGACCGACCACCAGCAGATCCTGGTGGACCCGGCGCGGATGCTCCCGGCCGTCGACGAGGCGATCACGGCGATGGCCGAGCCGATGGTCAGCCACGACTGCGTGGCCTTCTACCTGCTGTCCGAGCAGGTGTCGAAGTCCGTGACCGTGGTGCAGTCCGGCCAGGGCGCCGACGAGGTCTTCGCCGGCTACGACTGGTACCCGCCCCTGCGTGACATCCCCCGTGACCAGGCGGTCGAGGCCTACCAGGCGGTGTTCACCGACCGCCCGCACGGCGAGCTGGCCGAGATCCTCGAGCCCGAGTGGCTCCTCGACCACGACCCCAGCCGGGCCTTCATCACCGAGCACTTCGGAATGCCGGGTGCCGACGAGACGTTGGACGCCGCACTGAGGCTGGACAGCACGATCATGCTCGTGGACGATCCGGTCAAGCGCGTCGACAACATGACGATGGCCTGGGGACTCGAGGCCCGCGTACCGTTCCTGGACCACGAGCTCGTCGAGCTCGCGGCGGCGTGCCCACCAGAACTGAAGCTCGCGCTCGGCGGCAAGGGCATCCTCAAGGAGGCGGCCCGCGGCGTCGTCCCGGACGAGGTGATCGACCGGCCCAAGGGGTATTTCCCGGTGCCCGCCATCCGTCACCTGGAAGGACCGTTCCTCGAGCGGGTGCGCGACGCCGTGACCGACCCGGTGGCCAAGGCGCGGGGCCTTGTCCGGGGCGACTGGCTCGACCGTATGCTCGCGGATCCGAACACCCGGCGCACCAACCTGGGGTCGAACGCGTTGTGGCAGGTGGCGCTGCTGGAGATGTGGTTACAGGAGAGGGGGATCTAGCTCATGAACGGTGTCAACGTGGATACCTTCACCGACCGGCGCCGCGCGCAGCTGGCCGGTGAGCTGGACGAGCACCTCTTCACCCCCGCCTACCGCTCCGCGCTTCCCTCCCCGGACGGCACCCTGCTGGCCTGGGTCTCCGACCGGGACGGGCGGCCGCGCGCCTACGTCGGCCCCATGCCGGCGGGCGAGCGGCCGGTCGAGCAGCCCGCCGCGCCGCTGGACACCGAGGTGGACCCGGTCGTGGCGTGCGACGTCAAGGCGCTGAGCTGGTGCCCGGACGGCTCCTTCGTGGCCTGCGAGGTCGCCCCCGGTGGCGGGGAGCGGACCCGGGTCCTGCTGCTCTCCCCCGACGGCACCGAGCGGCGCGAGATCGCCGCCGGGTCTTCGGCCGTCACGCTCGGGGCCTGGTCCCCCACCGGACGCCAGCTCGGCGTCACCATCTACTCGGACCGCGCCTCCGGTGGCGACGGGTCCGGCACGGCCTGCCTCGTCGACGTCCGGGACGGCTCCTCGATCGTCCTCGGCTCCGGGCCGGCCGCCGTGGTGTGCGCGGTCAGTCGCGACGGCCGTCGGGCCGTCCTGCGCACCGGGCGCCGCGGCGCCCGCACCCTCGAGCTCATCGACCTCTGGACCGGCCGGCGCACCGACCTGCTCCCCGGGCACGACGCCACCGTGGCCGACGGGCGCTTCGGCGTCACCGGCGCGGTGCTCTACCTGCACACGGACGCCGGGCGGGACCGCCCGGCGCTGCTGGCGTGCTCCATCGGCGACGACGCGTCCGGCGGGGAGGTCTCCCTCGCGTGGGAGGTCGCCTGCAGAGGACACGACGACCTCGACCAGGTCGCCCTCGACCCGGCCGGGGCCCGCGCCGCGCTCGTCTGGAACGTCGACGGCCGCTCGGAGCTCGAGCTCGTCGACCTCCGCACCGGCCTCACCGACCCGGTGCCCGACCACCCCGGCGACGTCGTGACCGGACTGGCGTTCACCCGCGACGGCCAGGCGCTGCTCGTCGGCAGCGAGGGGCCCGCGGTCGCGCCGAACGTCGCCCGGATCGCGCTCGACGTCCCCCTCGCCGAGCCCACCCCGCTGCTCCCCGACACCTTCGACGCGCTCGAGCAGCTCGTCGACCCCACACTCCACGAGTTCCGCGCCGAGGACGGGCTCACGCTCACCGGATGGCTGTTCCGGCCACGCGGCGGGTTCGGCGCCGCCCCGACCCTGGTGTGGCTGCACGGCGGGCCGGAGGCGCAGGAACGTCCGGTCTTCCAGCCGCTGTTCCAGGCGCTGGTCGCCTCGGGTGTGCAGGTCTTCGCGCCCAACGTCCGCGGCTCGGCCGGGTTCGGGCGCGTGTTCTCGCAGGCGGACGACCTGGACCGTCGCTTCACCGCGATCACGGACGTGCGGGCGGCGGTCGGCTTCCTCACGTCGTCGGGCCTCGCCGACCCGGACCGCATCGGGGTGTCCGGGCGCTCCTACGGCGGCTACCTCACCCTCGTCGCACTCGCGTGGTTCCCCGAGCTGTTCGCGGTGGGTGTCGACGTGTGCGGCATGTCCGACCTGCAGACCTTCTACTCCGACACCGAGCCGTGGATCGCCGCCGCCGCGACCACGAAGTACGGCGACCCGGAGCGGGACGGCGAGATGCTGCGCGCGCTCTCCCCCATCCACCGCGCCGACCGGATCAGCGCGCCGCTGATGGTGGTGCACGGGGCATACGACACCAACGTCCCGCTGGGCGAGGCCGAGCGGATCGTCGAGGCGCTGCGGGCCCGCGGCGCGGCCCCCCACTTCCTCCTCTTCGACGACGAGGGCCACGAGACCCACGCCGTCGCCAACCGCGCCGAGTTCACCGCCGAGGTCGTGCGATGGGTGACGGGCCACCTCACGGAGCCCGCCTCCCAGACCGCGTGAAGGTGTAGCGGGCGCCGCAAGCCCGCTGATCACTGCGAGGGTCACCGCAGCGCTGTGCGAGGAGCGGTGCGGTGACGCCTGCGATGATCATGGTCGCGGGTCGGGCGCAAGATCGATATGAGCGCTACGGGAGCGCTGATCGCGCAGCCCTCGTGTGACGCTCGCAGTGATCTCGACGACCGCTCAGGCGCGGGAGAAGGACTGGATGAGCTGGTTGCCGTCGCTGCCCGTGCCGACCCGGAAGGTGTAGGGCTCGCTGCTGGTGGAGCCGTCGTTGCGGGTGAAGACGATCGTGCCCGAGACCTGGCCCTGCCCGGTGGAGCGGGCGTTCTGGATCTCGACCTCGCTCATGCCGGCGTAGAAGTTCCGGAAGCCGTCGAGGCCGCCCGAGGCCGCCTGCGCCTGCGAGCCGAGCAGCGCGAAGGCGGCGTCGGGGTTGTCGGGCAGGAGGCTGTAGTAGCGCTGCACGAACGACACGGCGTCGGTGTCCGAGGCCGGGCTGCTCGACGGCGTGGGCGACGGGGTGGTCGTGCGCGGGGTCGTCGTGGGCGGGGTGGTCCTGGTCGGCGACGGGGTGGTCGTGGGTGCGGCCACGGGAGGCGGGGTGGCCCCGCCGCCCGAGCCGGTGTCGGCCGAGCGCATGGCACCGATCGCGACGCCGACGCCCACCACGAGCAGCACGACGGCGGCGATGACGAAAGGCAGCAGCCGCCGCCCGCGCGACTTCCCTGCGGCGGCCGGCGGCCGCTCCGACGCCGGCGGCACGACGACCGGCGGCACGACGACCGGCGGCGCCGGCATGTCCGTGAGCGTGCGCGGGCCGGACTTGGCCGGGGTCTGCTGCGACCCGGGCAGCACGCGCGTGGTGACCGGCGCTGTGGTGGCCGCTCCGGCGGCCGAGGCGCCGCCCGAGATCGCGGTCAGCGCGTCCCGCGCCTCGGCGGCGGTGGGACGTTCCGTGGGCTCGTTGGACAGCAGGCGCATGAGCAGCGCGGTGAGCGGACCGGCGTTCTCCGGCGGCCGGACCGCGCCGGTGGCGACCTTGTGGAGCAGGGCGTAGGCGTTGTCGTCGAGGCCGAAGGGCGGCTCGCCCTCGACCGCGGCGTAGAGCGTGGCGCCGAGCGCGAAGACGTCCGACGCCGAGGTCGGCTCCTGCCCGCGCGCCACCTCCGGCGCGAGGAAGGCCGGGGTGCCGGCGATCATGCCCGTGCGGGTGAGCTGGACGTCGTCGACCGCGCGCGAGACGCCGAAGTCGGTGATCTTGGCGCGGCCGTCCTCGGCGATCAGGACGTTGCCGGGCTTGATGTCACGGTGCACCACGCCCGCGGCGTGCGCGGCCGCGAGCCCGTCGGCGACCTGACGGCCGATCGCCGCGACCTCGCGCGGCTCCATCGGCCCCTTCTCCCCCAGCACCACCGCGAGCGAGCGGGAGGGGAGGTACTCCATGACCAGCCACGGCCGGTCGTCGTGCACCACGACGTCGAACATGCTGATGACGTGCGCGTGCTGCAGCCGCGCCCCGATCCGGCCCTCGCGCAGCAGGCGCTGGCGGGACTCCTCGGCGGCGTCGGCCCCGTTGCCGCTGACCGGCGCGGCCGCGGCGATCAGCTCCTTGACGGCGACGGTGCGGTTCAGCAGTTCGTCGGTTCCCCGCCACACGGCACCCATCGCCCCGACACCGATGCGTTCCTCGAGCCGGTAGCGGTTCCCGATACGCGGGGCGTCGGGCTCGGGCGGGGTCATGACCGTCAAGGGTAGGCACTCCGCGCGCGCGAGGCTCCGGGAGGTCGGGTCGGACGGGGCTCCCCTGCCAGGGTGACACGCGACGACGGGTGATCGCCCCGCGGGTCGCGCCGGGCCCCCGCCCCGGGCGCCGGGGTCGCGCGGCGGGGTGATCGGCAGGCAGATCATCGCGGCAGGCCGAGCTTGCGGGCGCAGGCGGGCCAGGAGCCGTAGCCGCCGCGCTGGTCCCGCACCTTCTCGGCGATCTCGATCTGCTGCTCCCTGGTGGCCTGGTCGGCGCGCGGGGCGTAGCGGGTGCCGCCGAAGTCGGACCAGGTGGCGGAGTCGAACTGGAGGCCGCCGTAGTAGCCGTTGCCGGTGTTGATGGCCCAGTTCCCCGAGGACTCGCAGGCCGCCAGGCTGTCCCAGCTTCCCGAGCTCGCCGGGGCGGGCTTCTCGGGCTCGGCAGGCTTCTCGGGCTCGGCCGGCTCGGGCTCCTCCGGCTCGGCCGGCTCCTCGGGCTTCTCCGGCTCCCCGGGCTCTGCGGGCTGCTCGGGTGGGGCGGGCTGCTCGGGCCGGTCCTGCCCCCTCTCGTGACCCTCCGCCTCCCCGCTCGGCCGGCGGTCGGGCCGCTCGTGCTCGGGCTGGTCGGCGTCGCCGTGCCCGCCGGCCCGCGGTCGCTCGTGACCGGAGGCGGCGTCGGCCTCGCGGTCGGTCTCGCTGGAGGTCTCGCTGCCGGTCTCACCGCCGGTCTCGCCGGCGGTCTCGCCGGCGCGCTCAGCGTCGCCGGCCCCGGACATCGTCGGGGAGCCGGGGTCCTCGAGGACCTCGGTGCCGGGCGCGCCGTAGCCCGCGGCCTCGTCGTCGAGCACGAGGACCCAGTCCCGCTCGTCGCCCGTCCCGGCGGGGGCCTCGAAGGCGGCGACGCCGGTCGCGTCGACCGGCTCCTCGACCTCCAGCACCTCGCCGGTGCGCGGGTCGACCCAGGACGCCCGGACCCGGTCCGCGGCGAGCATGTCGAGATCGACGGTCACGTCCTCGCCCTCGGGCGTGTAGGCGACGAGGAACGAGCCGTCCGAGGCGACGGCCGCGGAGACCCGGGTGTCGCCCGCGGAGCCGGTACCGGCCAGCGCCCCGTCGGCGGGCTCCAGGAGGCGGTACGGGCGCGACTCCAACACACGCCTGAGCACGCCGAGCTGGGCGCCGCCGTCGGTCTCGACGGCCTCGGCCCACCCCGGCTCGAAGTCGGAGACCGTGGAGTCCGCGTAGGTCGCCCCGCTCGCGCCGCCGAGTGCGGCGCGCCAGGCCTCCGCCCGGACGTCGTGGTCGGTCGTGGTGCCGGTGGTGCCGGCGCAGTTCTCGCCCTCGGTGAGCGGCGTGGCGTCGAGCAGAGGTTCCCCGGTGTCCGTCGCCGCGGCCCGGGCGTCGGCCCGCGAGGCCGACGACGCACAGCTGCCGCTGGCTGCGGAGGTCACGTCGGCCAAGCTCTCCGGGTCCTCGGAGCCGTCGCCGAGCTCTTCGCCCGCTTCGCCCTCGGCGCCCTCGCCCGGCCCGGCGTCGGTCCGGTCTCCGAGCTCACCGGCCTCATCGAGGCCACCGCCCGACCCGGCCTGGTCGCCGGCGGCACCATCCGCCTCGAGATCGCCCAGGCCGCCGGGGTCGAGGTCGTCCTCGCCGCCCGAGTCGGAGTCGGTCCCGCCATCCTCGTCGGGGTCGGCCACGCCGAGGTCGGCGCCTCCCGCCCCCTCGCTCGAACCCGCACCGCCTGCACGATCGCCACCGCCGGAGGACGCCCCCTCCACCCCTCGCGGCAGGTGCGCGACCGGCGCGTCGCTCCCGCCCTCCCGCAACCCCTCGACCAGCTCGGCCCAGATCCCGTCGTGCCCGCCCCCGTCGTCGCCACCCGTCAGCCAGACGACGGACGCGTCCCCGTACCGCGCGCCGAGGAAGCTGCCGTACTCCCGGGCGTTGCGCTCCGTGACCAGGCTTCCGGCGAGCCCGTCGCTCCACACCGGCGCCAGGGCCAGGGTGACGCCCTCCGCCGCGGCCGCCCGGACCAGTCCGTCGACGTGCTGCCAGTACGCCTCGGTCGGCGCGCCCAGGTGCCCCGCGAAGGCCACCACTCCGGCCCGGTCCCGCTGCGCGCCCGGCCGCACGAGGGCGGTCCGCACCACGGTGAAGCCCTGGTCGGCTCGGGTTCCGAGGTAGTCGGCGGCCTCGTCGCCGTCGAGCGCGGTGACGAGGGCCCACGCCGTGTCGGCGAGCCAGTAGAAGGGCGTGCCGTCGGGCCGGGAGAACCACCGCCCGTCGACCCGGACCCCACCCTCCGGTGCCGCCCGCACCACGGCCGCGACGAGCACCCCCGCCAGCACGACGACCACCGCCAGCGCCGCACCCAGCGCCCGTCCGTAACCACCCACGGGCCGCACGCTCGCAGCGCGCCCCGCCCGCTCGGGCCGGAACGGATCATCCCGTCACGATCGTGAACGGGACCGTCGGTCACCGCCGGGGGCCTCGCTCCGCCGGACCAGTGATCTTTCACATCGTTTCGTGCTGAAATCGAGGCTGCGGGAGCAGAATGAACGACGTCCGAGAACTGCGGCGGAGGGACTGGCGATGAAGATTGCGGACATCCTCGACGCGAAAGGCCGGACCGTGCACACGATCCTGCCCTGGGCGACGGTCGCGGACGCCGTGGCCCGGCTCGAGCGTCTGGGGGTCGGCGCCCTCGTGGTGTGCGACGCGGACCAGCGCATGGTCGGGATCCTGTCCGAGCGGGACCTGATCAGGGAGCTCGCGCACCGGGGGACGGATCTGCTCGAGCGGCGGGTCGACGAGGTCATGACCAGGAAGGTCGCGACGTCGCGGCTCGACGAGCCGATCGCGAGCGCCATGGCCCGGATGACCCGCGACCGCTACCGGCACCTCCCGGTGATCGACGGGGGGAGACTCGCCGGCATGGTCTCGATCGGCGACCTCGTCAAGGCCCGGCTGCGCGACATGGAGCTCGAGACGGGCGTGCTGCGGGACATGTTCATCGCCGCCCACTGATTTCCGCCGAACGACACGAACGGCACTTCCGTGCGGATCTTCCGCGCAGAAGTGCCGTTCGGGTGAAAAGGATCAGTAGTCGAAGTCCGGGTCCTCGGTACGGGTCCGCTTCAGCTCGAAGAAGTGCGGCCAGCCGGCCAGCAGGCGGGCGCCGTCGAAGACCTTCCCGGCCTCCTCGCCGTGCGGCACCTTGCTGATCACGGGACCGAAGAAGGCGACGTCGTTCACGTGGATGACCGGCGTGCCGACGTCCATGCCCACCGGGTCCATGCCCGCGTGGTGACTGGTCGTCAGCTTCTCGTCGTACTCGGTCGAGGAGGCGGCCTCGGCCAGCGACGCGGGCAGGTCCAGCTCCGCCAGCGCCTCCTTGATCACGACGTCGAAGTCCTTGTTGCCCTGGTTGTGGATGCGCTCGCCCATCGCCGTGTACAGGGGGCGCAGGACCTCCGGGCCCTTCAGCTCGGCCGCGGCGATGCACACGCGGACCGGGCCCCAGCCCTTCTCCATCATCGCCTGGTACTGCTCCGGCAGGTCACGGCCGGAGTTGAGCACCGACAGGCTCATCACGTGGAAGTTCAGCTCGATGTCGCGGACCTTCTCGACCTCGAGGATCCACCGCGAGGTCAGCCACGCCCACGGACACAGCGGGTCGAACCAGAGGTCC
This sequence comes from Pseudonocardia halophobica, assembly GCF_050948485.1. NCBI lineage: Bacteria > Bacillati > Actinomycetota > Actinomycetes > Pseudonocardiales > Pseudonocardiaceae > Pseudonocardia > Pseudonocardia halophobica. The sequence continues at coordinate 6,106,197 of NZ_CP192046.1, forward strand.
ACCTTCGCCTTGTCCGTCTCCGTGCTGGTCATGGGCACTCCGTTCGTCCGGGGAGGGACTCTTCCATCGGTCACAACCGCGAGGGGTGGACGACGTGTTCCCGGATACCCCGCAGTCCCGGCCGCAATGACGGGGCGACCACTGCGGCCACGTGATTGGATGCCCCCACGCCCCAACCCTCCGGAAGGACCGCGCTGCGCTCATGGCCCCGCCCAACCTGACCCGGACCGACGCCGAGCGCCGGGCCGCCCTGCTCGCCGTCTCCGGCTACGTCGTCGACCTCGACCTCACCGACGGCCGCGGCGGACCGGGCGAGAAGACCTTCGCCACCACCACGACGGTCCGCTTCTCCTGTGCCGAGCCCGGCGCGGACAGCTGGATCGACTTCGTCGGTGCCGCGGTCGAGAGCGCCACGCTCAACGGCACCGCGCTCGACGTCTCCGGCTACCGCGAGGACGACGGCATCGCCCTGCCCGGCCTGGCCGCGGAGAACGAGCTCACCGTCCGCGCCACCGGCACCTACATGAACACCGGCGAGGGGCTGCACCGCTTCGTCGACCCGGTCGACGGCGGCGTCTACCTCTACTCGCAGTTCGAGACGGCCGACTGCAAGCGCCTGTTCGCCTGCTTCGACCAGCCGGACCTCAAGGCCCGCTACACGATCACGGTCACGGCGCCGGACGACTGGAAGGTCGTGTCCAACGCCCTCGCGGAGACCGAGAAGGCCGGCCCCGCGACCGTCCACCGCTTCGCCGAGTCCGAGATCATGTCGACCTACCTGGTCGCGCTGGTCGCGGGCCCCTACGCGTCCTGGCACGAGGAGCACGACGGGATCCCCCTGGGGATCTACTGCCGCGCGAGCCTGGCCCCGCACATGGACCACGAGCGGATCTTCACGGAGACGCGGCAGGGCTTCGACTTCTACCACCGCAACTTCGGGATCCGGTACCCGTTCGGCAAGTACGACCAGCTGTTCGTCCCGGAGTTCAACGCGGGCGCGATGGAGAACGCCGGCGCGGTCACCTTCCTCGAGGACTACGTCTTCCGGTCCCGCGTCACGCGGTTCCTCTACGAGCGGCGCGCCGAGACGATCCTGCACGAGATGGCGCACATGTGGTTCGGCGACCTCGTGACCATGCGCTGGTGGGACGACCTGTGGCTCAACGAGTCGTTCGCCACCTGGGCGTCCGTGCTCTGCCAGGCCGAGGCCACCGAGTACGCGCAAGCGTGGACGACCTTCGCGAACGTCGAGAAGTCCTGGGCCTACCGCCAGGACCAGCTGCCCTCGACGCACCCGATCGCCGCGGACATCCCGGACCTGCAGGCCGTCGAGGTGAACTTCGACGGGATCACCTACGCCAAGGGCGCGTCGGTGCTCAAGCAGCTGGTCGCGTACGTCGGGCTGGAGCCGTTCATGGCCGGCCTGCGCGCCTACTTCGAGGCCCACCAGTGGGGCAACGCCACCTTCGACGACCTGCTGGGCGCCCTGGAGAAGTCCTCCGGCCGGGACCTGAGCGACTGGGGCGCGCAGTGGCTGCGCACCACCGGGCTCAACCTGCTGCGCCCGCAGTTCGACCTCGACGACGAGGGCCGGTTCACCTCCTTCGAGGTCGTGCAGGGCGGCGCGCGGCCGGGCGCCGGTGAGCTGCGCACCCACCGGGTCGCCGTCGGCGTGTACGACGACGACGCCGAGGGCCGGCTCGTGCGGACCCACCGGGTCGAGGTCGACGTCACCGGCGAGCGCACACCCGTCGGGGAGCTGGTCGGCGTCCCGCGCGGGAAGCTCGTCCTGGTCAACGACGACGACCTCACCTACTGCGCGCTGCGGCTCGACCCGGGCTCGCTGACCACGCTGATCGACCGGATCGGCGACATCGCCGAGCCGCTCCCCCGCACCCTGTGCTGGTCGGCGGCCTGGGAGATGACGCGGGAGGCCGAGCTCAAGGCACGGGACTTCACCACGCTGGTGGCCGGCGGCTTCGGCCGGGAGACCGAGATCGGCGTCGTGCAGCGGCTGCTGCTGCAGGTGCAGACCGCGGTGGCCTCGTACGCCGACGAGTCGTGGGCCACCGACACGGGCTGGCCACTGCTCACGGACGCCCTGTCCGCGCAGCTCGACGCGGCCGAGCCCGGCTCGGACGCCCAGCTCGCCGTGGTCAACGCGCTGTCCGGCAGCGTGCTGCCCGCCGCCACGCTGGACCGGTTCGCCGCGTGGCTCGAGGGCCGGGACGTGCCGGAGGGGCTGACCGTCGACACCGACCTGCGGTGGCGGCTGCTGCACGCCCTGGTCGCGCACGGCCGGGCCGGTGAGGAAGCGATCGAGGCCGAGCACCGCCGCGACCCCACCGCGGCCGGTGAGCGGCAGGCCGAGCGCGCCCGCTCCCTCGTCCCGACCGCCGAGGCCAAGGCGAAGGCCTGGGACCGCGCGGTGCACGACGACGAGCTGCCCAACGCCGTCAACGAGGCCATCATCGGCGGCTTCAGCCACCCGGGTCAGCGGGCCCTGCTCGCGCCCTACGTGGAGAAGTACTTCGCCGAGGTGGCGGACGTGTGGGCGCGGCGGACGTCGGAGCGCGCGCAGAGCGTGGTGCTCGGACTGTTCCCGTCCTGGGCCGTGGAGAAGTCGACGGTCGACGCCGCCGACGCCTGGCTGGCCGACGAGAGCCACCCGCCGGCCCTGCGCCGGCTGGTGTCCGAGGGCCGGGCGGGCATCGTCCGCGCCCTGGCCGCGCGGGAGTTCGACCGCAGTTGACCCCGTTCACGGGCCGGCGTCGTCGTCTCCGACGCGGGCCCGTGCTCTCGCTCCGTCGCAGGTTGGTGACACCGAGCGAGAAGGTTGCTCGGCGTTCGGGTGAATGTCGACTGCTCCTGCTGGCACTGCCATACTCCGCACCTCACCGAGGGTGATCCGCGCTCCCCCGACTTGCGGCGCCCCCGACCCGCCGGAGTCCGCGCATGCGCCTCATGTCCGCGCTCTACCCCGTCCTGCTGGCGTGCCTCGTGGTCGTGGCGGGCTGCGGCAACCCGAGCGCCGACCAGGCGGCGCTCGTCAGCACCGGTCCGGCCACGGCCGAGCCCGCCCACGAGCCCGCGGCGATGCCCGTCCCGGGTGCCCCGTCGGTCCTGCAGGCGGCCGTCGTCGCCAGCCGGAACCTGCCGAAGCCCACGCCCGCCCCGTCGTCGGCCGCCGCGGCACCCGGCTCGCGCGCCGGCGGAGGCGGGGGTGGTGGCGGCGCCACCACGGGCCGCGCCGGCCGAACGGCGAACACCGAGGTGACCTTCTACGGCGCCTTCGACAACGACCCGCCCGGCAGTGCGGCGATCGCCTACCCGGTGAAGCACTCCGAGGCTGGCGGGACCGGCACCTACGCGGACCCGATCACCTTCGCCGCCGACCCGGACTACATGGCCGTGGGCACGCTCGTCTACTACGCGCCGCTGCGGAAGTACTTCGTCATGGAGGACCTCTGCGCGCCCTGCCAGGACGAGTACCAGGCGAACCGGCACCCCCACATCGACTTCTACACGGGCGGCTTCGACAGCGGCGTCACCGCCTGCCAGGCCTCGCTCACCCCGTCCGGCCTCGTCGCGGTCGAGGTCTCGCCGCCGCCGGGCCGCGCGGTCGACACCACACCGCTCTACTCGAACGGGCGATGTATCTCCGGTTGATCACGGGGAACTCTGGAGATCGTGACGAGCGCAGGTCCGCCCGCCCCTCCGGCCCTGCCCGCGTACCTGCGCCGGCCCGCCGCCGTCGCGGTCGGGCTGGCCACGGTCGTGTTCGCCCTGCTCGGGTCCCGGTACGCCGGGGAGAGCGGCTACGGCCGGATCGACGGGCACACCGAGAACCTGGTCGACTCGGTGACGTCGGCCCACGTCTGGATCCTGCCGCGGCTCAGTGAGCTCGGGTCGCCGCCGCTGGTGGTGTTCGCCGCGTTCGCCCTCTGCGGGCTCTGCCTGGCGCTGGGGCGGCGCCGCCTCGCCGTCGTCGCGATCGTGGGGCCAGGGCTGACCGGCGTCGCCACGACGTTCCTCAAGCCCGCGATCGGGCGCACGATGGAGTTCGGTGGCTTCGCCTACCCCAGTGGTCACACGGGCGGCGCCACGTCGATCGCGCTGGTCGCGGCGCTGCTGCTGGTGAGCCTGGTGCGGCCGGGGCGGATCACGGGCATCGCGCTGGTCGTCACGATCGCGCTCGTCGTCGGCGGCACGATCGGCACGGCGATGGTCGCGACCGGCGCCCACTACCCCACCGACACCGTGGGCGGCTTCTGCGCCGCGGTCGCGTTCGTGCTGGGCGCGGCGCTGCTTCTGGAGTTCGTCGCCGCCCGGTGGCACGCGCGCCGCGCCTGACCGCGGACACGACGAGGGCCCCGCCGGACGTCCGGCGGGGCCCTCGGTGGTTCGTGCTGTCGGGTGCCGGGTCAGCGGCCCACCAGGCGACCCAGCAGCCCCTTCTTCTTCCCGCTGCCGTCCGCCGGCGTGTAGTGACCGCAGACGGCGGCACCGCAGGCACCGCAGTCGTCGCCGGGCCGGTAGTGCTCGTGCGCCTCGGCCTCGTGCCCGCAGACGCACACCCCCGCCGGGGCCGGGGCCTGCGGCGGCGGCGCGACCGGTGGTGCGGTCGGGGCGCCGGCCTCGGTCCCGTACCCGGGTCCGGTCCGCTGGGCGGGCACCGCGACGTCCGGCGTCGCGAGATCGTCCACCGCCGGCAGCCCCGTGGGCGGGGTCAGCACCGACGAGGAGGATCCCTGCACACCACGGCGCGCCGTGGTCCGGTTGCGCGGACGGGCGTTGTCCGACTCACCCATTCGGGATCCCACCTTTCTTCCGACCGGCCTCGGGGGGCCGGATGCGCCACAGTATGCAACCGATCGACCCCTGCGGGGAATCACCAGGTGAGGTGAGACGCCCGACGGTGTCCGCAGTTGCCTTACCGTGCGACGGCGTCGGTGGCCGGTCGATTCGCGTCGACGGCCGGAAGAGTGACCGTCGCGGCACAGCCGCGCGGACCGTCCACCGTCCGCAGGGTCAGGGACCCTCCCTGGCCCTCCACGAGCTCCCTGCTGATGTGGAGCCCCAGTCCGGAACCGCCGGCGCGGGCGTCGTGCACACCCCGTCCGAGAACCTCGCGCTCCTTCCCCTCGGGAAGGCCCGGTCCGTGGTCCCTGACCTCGATTACCACGTCGTCATGCTCGGAAAACGCCGTCACCGTGACGGGGGTTCCCGGGGCGTGGCGTTCACAGTTGGCCAACAGGTTCGTGACGATCTGGGCCGCCACCGCGGGGTCCCCGGTCGCGGCGAGCCCGTCGGCCACCTCGAGGCACACGTCCCGGCCCCGCGCCCGCTGCAGCGCGACCAGGCCCGCGAGCATCGGCTCGAGCTCGTAGGAGACCGGGGCGTCGACCTCGACGAGGTCCTCCTCGAGCTCCAGCGGGTCCGTCGAGCGTTCGAGGATGGTGTGCAGGCGGCCGAGCTCGGCGAGGACGGCACTGCGCAGCCGCTCGTGGTCGGGGCCCTCGCCCTCGGCCGAGAGCAGGTGGGTGATGCCGGCGAGGCCCGCCAGGCCGTTGCGCAGCTCGTGGTTACGCTCGGCCGTGTGCGCGGCGGCGCGCTCCATGTGCAGCGCGGCGACGGCGAGCTCCTCCTGCTGCTCGAAGTTCTCCTCCTGCAGTGAGCGCAGGCCGCGCTGGACGAGCTGGAGCAGGCCGAGCAGCAGCACGGCCATCGCCGCGAGCCGCAGCGCCGGGAACACGAGGTCCGGCACGGGCGGCCCCATCGGGGTGGTCAGCCGGTAGAGCTGGGCGCCGGCCAGGACCACGAGGCCGAGCCCGACCCGCAGCCGGGTGGTGCTCTGCCGGCGCGCCGCGTCGATCACCGCCAGCACCGCGGCGCCGCCCCAGCCCGCGACGACGACCACCGAACTGACCGGGCCCGCGACCAGCCGGGTCACGGGCCCGAGGTCCGGCACGAGGAACAGGGCGAGCACGGCGAGGACCGCGCCGCCGAGCATGATCACCCAGCCGCCCCAGGTGCCCATCCGCCGTGGCGACCGGAGCGCGAAGACCAGCAGCACCAACGCCGTGGCGTGCGCGAGCAGCCGCGAGACCTGGGTCGCCGACGAGATGGTGCCGGCCGGCGCGGAGACGCCCCACGGCAGCACGACGAGGCAGTAGAGGACGAGTGCGGCCGCCAGCCAGGCGAGCCGGGCCTCGTTGAGCAGCCGCGAAGCCACCAGCGCCAGGATCGCGGCGGCTGCGCCGACACCGGCGCCGACCAGCGTGATGATGTCCGACGCGGTCTCCTCGTGGAGCCACTCGAGCACCCGCGGGCTCGAGGCCAGCACGACGACCCCGGCGCAGAGCGCGAGCAGCGCGCCCATGTCGACGGCCAGGCGCGAGGTGAAGCGCGCACGCCGCAGCCGCCCCACCGCGCTCGTCACACCGGTCGCCATGACCCCGAGGACCCCCTCCCCGGGCGCGCCCCCGGCGCGCCGTTCATCCATCTTAGGTATGCGGAGACCCCGGTACGCGGCGGACGATGGACCTCGGCCGAACGGCGGTCGGGCGTTCGCCCGACACGCGGGCCCGCGACGAGCGCGGATCAGGCCCCGGTCGCCCGGCGGTAGAGGGCCACGGCCTCGAGCTGCGAGCTCACCTCGAGCTTGGTGAGCACGGCGCGGATCTGCGTGCGGACGGTCGCCAGCGACACCACGAAGTGATCGGCCACGGCCTGGGCGCGTTTGCCGCGGGCCAGTTCGGCCAGCACCTCCCGCTCCCGCTGGGTGAGCCTGCCGAGCTTCTCGGAGAGGTCCCGGCGTTCGGCCTGTCTGCGGCGGTAGAGGTCGATGAACTTGCGCCGCCGGTCGTCGGACATCACCGGACGCCCGGCGACGGCCTCGCGCACGGCCGCGAGCAGGGTCGGGAACGGCGCGTTCTTCGGCACCCAGGCCAGCGCGCCGGCGTCGAGCGCGGAGCCGACGCGGGCCGGGTCGGCACTGCCGGAGAGGACGAGGACCTGCCAGCCGGCGCCCAGCAGCGGGCCGACCAGCTCCACGCCGTCGATCCGGTTGCCCTCCGCGTCCCGGCCCAGGTCCAGGTCCAGCAGGACGAGCCCGGGCTCGACCTTGGCGGCCTCGGCGAGGATCCCGCGCTCGGCGGCCGGGCGGATGCGGGACGCGTCGATGCCCTCGGAGCGCAGGCCGATCACGAGCGAGGTCGCGACGAGCTCGTGGTCGTCGACGACCACGACGGGAGTGCCGACGCCGGGGGGCCTCCGCTCGGGGTCGATCCGTGTCGGTTCGCTCATGGAGTACGACGGCGGCTTTCGCTGTGGGTTCGGCGGACGGTACACGGACGGCACCGATTCGCCCACCAGGGACGTGCTACCACCCCGGGCGTGGGTGAATCCGTACGCCTTGCCCACATGATTGCACCATATGGCTGACGAGCCCTACCCATCACGCACGATTGCGTGATGGCGGTGTGGCACGGCCCGCTCCCGGGCCGTGCTCACTCTTCCGTCAGCGGCGCGGACCGGCCTGGTCGGCCAGCATGCGCAGGCCGCTGAGCAGCCCGCCCAGCAGGTCGCTCTCCTTGAACGAGGCCACCATGCTCATGACGGCGAGCTTGGCGCCCCGGTCCGGCAGCCGCAGCTTCGCCTCGGAGCCGGTGATGACCTCGACGACGCGCTGGCCCGGGCTCACCGCGACCAGCACGGACTCCGGGGCACGCTCGAGCGAGGCCTGCAGCTCGGCCGCGCGCGTCTCCGGCTTGGGGCCGAGGTCGCCCAGGAAGATCGCGAAGAGCAGGCCGGACTCGCGGCTGGCGAGGGTCAGCGCCTCGTCGAGCCGGGACAGCTGCGGGGTCGTGAAGGGGACCTGGCCGGACGTGTTCGGCTCGGTGAAGATCTCGGCGGCCGACACCCGGCCGGAGCCGGTGACGACCGTGCCCTCCGGCAGGCTGTCCGGGTCGATGGTGGCGACGGCACCGTGGCCGTGCCCGCCGTGCTCACCAGTGGCCACGGGCACCCCCGGTCGTCGCGGCCCCGTCGGCCGGCTCGATGTGCTCGACGTGCGCGGGCAGGTGCGCCCCCTGAGGGTTCGCCGTCCACAGCACGGGCTCGTAGTCCCACTTCTCACCCGTGCGGTACTTCGGCCGCTTCGCGGTCTTCCGGGCGAACGTCAGCAGGGCGACGACCGCGTAGATGACCAGGGGCGGCAGCACGAAGACCAGCACCGTCTGCACCACGCTCACGGCTGCACAACCTAGCTCATGGGGTGGGGTCCAGGCATGTCAGGCGGGGTGGACCTGCCTCACACCCCGGGCTCGCACGGCAGGACCCCGCGCCGGATCGCGCCGGTCAGCTCGTCGAAGTCCCGTTCGGCCTGGTCGGCGTAGGCGCGGGCGAAGCGGCCCATGGCCTGCCGCATCTTGCCGCCGCCACCGATGTAGCCGCTGATCATCGACGCGCCGCTGGTGCGGGCGTGGCCCTTGGCCAGCAGTCGGCCACAGACGGCGGCGTAGTCCGCGAGGGTGGCCGCGTCGATGCCGTCGAGGACGATCGCGCCCTTCATGTCGCGGAACTGGCGGACGTAGTACTGCCGCTCGCCCACGGTCGTCCAGCCGAGGAGCGGGTCCGACACGGTCTGCAGGGCCTGCTGGTACTCGACCACGCGCTGGCCCTGATGGGCGTGCCAGGCGTCGTCGCCGTGCACGTAGGGGGCAACGACGGACCGGCGGGCCTGCTTGAGCTGCAGGAACAGGACGTCGTCGGCACCGGAGCCCTCACACAGCGCGATGTAGGCGCGCAGCCCGACCGACCCGACGCCCACGACCTTGTGCGCCACGTCGACCGCCCGGTACCCGCCGACCACGCGCGCCCAGTGCGGCGGCAGGGTCCGCAGGTACTCGTCGAGGGCGGCGAGGATCCGCTCGTACTGCGCGGGCTCCGGGCGGGTGATCAACGGCGGTTCGGTCACCAGGCTGCGCTCCGCCCCGTCACGTTGCGTGAAGCGGGGCAGCGCGCGGTCGCTGGTGCGGCGCCGGGCCTTGCGCGCAGCCGACTTGACGGCCTTGCGGCTGCTCTTGCGGGGCGCCCCCGCGTGCAGCTCCTGGGCGCCGATCCGCTCGAAGGAGCGGGCCAGCAGGGGTTCCTCGGCCAGCCGCTCGAGGTGGCGGCGGTAGGCGTCGACGCACTGCTCGACCGCCGTCCGACACTGCTCCTCGGTGGCGGAGTTCTCCCGGCCGGCCACCCAGATGCTCGCCGTCAGGCGGCGCAGGTCCCACTCCCAGGCGCCGGGGTGGGCCTCGTCGAAGTCGTTCAGGTCGAAGACGAGCTCGCGCTCCGGCGAAGCGTAGAAGCCGAAGTTGCCGAGGTGCGCGTCGCCGCAGATCACCGGCCGGATCCCGGTGGCGGGCAAAGTCGCGAAGTCCGCGGTGTGCAGAGCGGCGGCACCGCGCAGGAAGGCGTAGGGGCTGGCGCTCATCCGGCCGATCCGCACCGGGACCAGCCGCGAGACCCGGCCCTCGTTCGTCGCGATCACCGACTCGACGGCCCCGATGCGCCGGTTGCTCGGCGACCACGCCGCGAGCGCCGACCGCGGCACCCCCTGACGCAGGCTGCGCCCCAACGCGTACCGCTCCGGGCGGGGCACGGCGGGCGCCGAGAGCAGCGCGAAGCCGTCACGGTCGCGGGGACCGAGCGAGGTGAGGACGGCGTGCGGGTGCATGGACAGGTGATACCCGACGGACGGTCCCGGCGCCGGGCCCGATGGCAGGCCGGGCGATTCGTCCGTCCGTCGGCCGGGGGCGCGACGGTTGGCCGCACGGATACACCCGGTGATCTCCTCGTCACCCGCTCGGGTTGTTCGGCCGTCGACACCCGACCACGATGGGCCGCATGCGCTTCCGGCGGGCGGCCCTGGCCCTGGTCGCGGCGGCGGGCCTCGCCGGGCTCGCGGGCTGCGCGACCTCGGGCACGACCCCGCTGTGCGACCAGGCGCGCGGGCTCGTCGACGAGGGTCAGCTCGCGCAGGCCGCCGAGCTGTTCGCCCGCGCGCAGGTGCGCAACGAGGGCGCGTGCGCGGACGACGGGCTCACCGAGGTCGGCGACCGCTACACGATGGCCTACACCGACGCCGCCCGCGGCTCGGCCGCCGAGATCGAGGGCCGCACGGACCTCGCCCGCTCCGCCTACGAGTCCGCGCTCCGGCTCGACGCGGGCAACCAGGCGGCGTCCAACGGCCTGGTCCGCCTCGGCCTCCCGCCCGCCGAACGCAGCGCCCCGCTCCCCCTGCCCGCGGTCGCGCCCTACCCGCAGGCGTCGTGGTGGACGGGGTGGCAGCTCGCGCTCCCCGCGTTGGTGCTGGCCGTGCTCGCCGTCGTCGGAGTGGCGTTGTTGTGGCGACGGGGCGGGATCGGCCCGCGGTCCGCTTCCTCCGATCGTCCCGATTCCGACGACGGGCGCGGCCGGCCCGCCGCCTTCCGGGAGTGGCGCGGGCGCGGGTGGCGAAGGAGCCGGGCGCGGGACGAGGACCTCGAGCCGCTGCGCCCGGCGGGTCAAGAGGAGCGGGGCGTCCGCTCTGCCGACCTGGGGGTGTCGCCGGGCGACGATCGGGAGTGGAGCCGTGGCCTCGGGGTGGGCACTGGTCGGGCCGATCCCGGCTCCGAGACCGGCGGCGAAACGAGCGGCGGCGGGACTGGTGGCGGCGGGACTGGCGGCGGGACTGGCGGCGGGACTGGCGGCGGCGGAGCTGGCGGCGGGGGCTTCGACAGCGCAGGAGCCGCTGCGGCAGCGGCCGGCGGTGCAGCGACCGGCGGCGCGGCACCGGAGGGCTCTGCCGGCCGAGGAGAGCTCGGCCGTGCCGACCGGCCGACGGGCGCCGAGGCACCGACGGCTCGGAAGGAGAGGTCCTGGCTGACGCGCGGCCGGGACCTCGGCCGCGGGAAGGCGAAGCGAGGGCGCCGCACGCAGCAGGAGGCCGACGCCCGGTGGACCCGCATGCGCGAGGAAGCCGAGCCCGAGCCGACCGAGGTGCTCCCGCCCGACTCCCGCCCCCTCCCCGCCGCATCGGGCGCCGCCGCGGGCGCCGGAGTGCTGGCCGCGGGCGAAGTCGCAGCCGAGCGCCAGGAGGCCGAGCCCACCCCCCGCGAGGTCGAACCGACTCCTCGCAGCGAAGCCCGGCCCTCCAGCCGCGACGACGCCGACACGCCCGATCGCAGCGAAGTCGACCCGACCGGCCGCGGCGAGACCGAGTCGGCGGAGCAGAGGGGTGTGCCGGCGCCCGGAACAGCAGGACATGATCGGAGCGGACCGGAGCCGTCGGGTCACACCGGGGACGAACCGCCCGGCCGTGGCGGGGCCGAGCCGTCAGGCCGCGGCGGGGCCGAGTCGGCGGAGCGATCGAACGCAGAGGCGCCGGGCGAGCCCGGGAGCGCGCCGTCCGGTCGCGGCGGGGCCCAGACATCGGACAGTGCCGAGGGAGAGCCGGTCGACGAAGGGGAAGCGCTGGCGTCGGGGGCGGTCGGCACCACTGCAGCCCACCTCAACGAGGCGCGGCCGTCCGACCGAGGCGAGGTAGAGCCGGTCGACAGGCCGCAAGCACCGTCCGCGGGGGCGGCTGGCACCACTGCAGCCGAGGCCGAGCCGACCGATCGCACCGAGGGAGAGCCGGCCGAGAAGCGGGAAGCGCCGTCGGCGGCTGCGGCTGAGACCGCTCCTCCCGCCTCGCCCGGGAGCGAGTCGGCGCAGCAGGATCAGGCCGGATCCGAGCAGCGGGAGCCGCAGAAGTCGGAAGACACAGGAGCGACCGCCTCGCCCGGGCCCGCCTCGGCCGAAGCGCACGAGGGCGCCTCCGAGCGAGCCGCGACGGCGCCGCCGTTGTCGGCCGGGGCCCTGGCTGCTGGGATCGGAGCCGTTGCGGCGCAGGCGAGCGCAGGTCGGGGCACGTCACCGACGGGCACGCAGCCGTCCGACACCGACGGGCCGTCGGCCGCTGCCGCGGAAGCCGAGCCCACACCGCCCGCTGGCCCCGAGCCGACCACCGAGCAGTCGACCGAACCGGCGGCAGGAACGCCGGCGGAGGGCCCGACCGACTCGGAGCAGCCGGCCCACGCCGACGAGCCACCGACGACACCCAGCGCGACAGCAGCGGCGGCCGAACCGACCGACCGCCCGAGGCGCACCGTCGTCGAGGAGATCCCGAAGCCCACCACTCCGTCGGACGACGAGCTGTTCGAGGAGCGCGCCGCCGCGGAAGCACCGACCGTCTCCGAGGCTGCCGCCGGTACGGCGGTCGCAGCAGTCGCCGCGCAGGCCGCCCGACCAGCCCGAACCGGTACACCCGCCGAGAAGGCCGAGGGGCTCGATCCGGCACTCCGCTCCCAGCTCGCCACCCTCGACCTGGAGCTCGGTCAGCTCCAACGCCTCCTCAACCGCTCGCTCCGAACCGACCGCGACGGCGGCCCGCCCCGCTTCTTCGCGGCCCGCGAGCCCGTGAAGGGCTCGGCCGTCGCCGTCACGCTGGAGATCGTGTCGTTGCAGCTCACGGGCGGCGACCACACCGGGAGCACGGTCTGCGTGCGCCGCACGGTGTTCGCCGAGCGGCCGCCGGGCCCCTGGGTGCCGGCGGACCCCGACAACCGCTGGCAGGACGTCGCCGAGGAGGTCGACCACCGCGCGACCGGCAGTATCCGCGACTCCGACGGCCGCATGTGGATCACGCCCGGGCGCGAGGAGCTACGCAGCATCCTGCTCGATCTCGACCGCGTCCGGCCCGCCTGGCTCCCCATGCTGCTCGGCGACGAACCGAGCGCCTCGCTCCCCCTCATCCCGCCGCCGTCGGACCAGGTCACCGGGCTCAAGGCAGCACTCGACGGGGCGCAACCCGTGGTGAGCCCCCAACCCCGTCCCTCGGGCGTCCGGCTGCTCGCGATCGTCGACGCGCTGCTCGCCGGCCCCGCCCTCACCAACGTCCGCGTCGACGCCGTCGCCAACGAGGTCCTCGCCCTCGCCGCCGCCGAGTCCGTGGAGCACGAACTCGACCGCCACCTGGTCCCCCTCGGCCGCTGATCCCGGGCACCGGCCTCGAGGCGCCCAGCTCAGCGGCCCCTCACACCACCATGATCACGAGTCGAGGACCTGCACGGTCGATCCCGACCCTCTGCGTCCACAGACAGAGATCACTCCGCCTCAGACGCCCGGTACACCGGCAGGAGCCCCTGCTCCTTCGCCTCGGCGAGGGTGGGCGCGTCCCGGTCCTTGTCGGACAGGACCAACTCGAGATCCGTGGGCCAGGGCAGGCCCAGCTCCGGGTCCAGCGGCGAGATCCCGTGCTCGGCGGAGGGGTTGTACGGCGTCGAGCACAGATAGGCCATCACCGTCGCCTCCTCCAGCGCGACGAAGGCGTGCCCCAAGCCCTCGGCGATGTACACCGCCCGCATCGACTCCGAGTCCAGCTCCACGGCCTCCCACCGGCCGAAGGTCGGCGACCCCACCCGCACGTCCACGATCACGTCGAGCAACCGCCCCGACGGACACGACACGTACTTCGCCTGCCCCGGCGGCACGTCCGCGAAATGCACCCCCCGCACCACCCCGAGCCGCGACACCGAGTGGTTCGTCTGCCCCACGACCAGGTCGAACCCCAGCGCCTCGCGGAACACCGGCCCCTGGAACGGCGCCACGAACACACCACGCCGGTCCGGGAACACCGGCGGCTCGAACACCCACGCCCCCGAGATCCCCAGCTCCCGGTACTTCACGAGACCACCCCGCTCTTCAGCGGCTCCCACCACTGCCGGTTGTCCCGGTACCACGCCACCGTCTCGGCCAAGCCCGCCTCGAACGACACCCGCGGCTCGTACCCCAGCTCGTCCCGGATCTTCGACCAGTTCACCGAGTACCGCCGGTCGTGGCCCTTGCGGTCCGGCACCGGCTCCACCCGCGACCAGTCCGCCCCCACCGCCTCCAGCAGCCGCGCGGTCAGCTCCCGGTTCGCCAGCTCCGTCCCGCCGCCGATGTTGTAGACCTCACCGGCCCGACCCGAGGCCGCGACCAGCGCGATCCCCCGGCAGTGGTCGTCGACGTGCAGCCAGTCCCGCACGTTGAGCCCGTCGCCGTACAAGGGCACCGTGCCCCCGTCGAGCAGGTTCGTCACGAACAGCGGGATCACCTTCTCCGGGAACTGGTACGGCCCGTAGTTGTTGCTGCACCGCGTGATCGACACGTCCAGCCCGTGCGTCCGGTGATACGACCGCGCCAGCAGGTCGCTGCCCGCCTTCGACGCCGAGTACGGCGAGTTCGGCTCCAGGACATGCTCCTCCGACCACGACCCCGACTCGATCGACCCGTACACCTCGTCCGTCGACACGTGCACGAACTTCCCGACGTCGGCATTCAGCGCCGCCTGCAACATCACCTGCGTACCGACCACGTTCGTCGACACGAAGTCCGCCGCCCCCGCGATCGACCGGTCCACGTGCGACTCCGCCGCGAAATGCACCACCAGGCCACAACCCGCCACGGCCGCCGCAGCCGTCGAGGGATCCCGGATGTCACCGACCACCAGCTCGACGTCGACGCCCGCCAGGTTCTCCCGCCGCCCCGCGTACGTCAGCAGATCCAGCACGCGGACCTCATCGGCCAGGGCCGGGTAGGCGCCGGAAACCAGCGACCGCACGAAGTGCGACCCGATGAACCCCGCCCCACCCGTGACCAGAACGCGCACCCGGGGAGAGTAGCGACGGGCCGCTCGGCAGAATGCCCCCGTGCGCGCCCTCGTCCTCGGAGCGGGCGGCCAGCTCGGGAAGGCGCTGGCCGCGGCCCTGCCGACCGCGCGGGCACTGACCCGCGCCGAGCTGGACCTGACCGACCCGGCCGCGCTCGCGGCCGTCGACTGGTCGGCCTTCGACACGGTCCTCAACGCCGCCGCCTACACCAAGGTCGACGCCGCCGAGACGCCCGACGGACGCCGGCAGGCCTGGGCTGCCAACGCCCTCGCTCCCGCCGCGCTCGCCCGCCTCGCGACCGAGCACGACCTGCGCCTGGTGCACGTCTCCACCGAGTACGTCTTCGACGGCACGCACGCGGGCCCGATCCCCGAGATCGCCGAGATCGCCCCGCTCGGCGCCTACGGCGCCTCCAAGGCCGCCGGCGACGCGGCCGTCGCGACCACCCCGAAGCACTGGATCGTCCGCCCGACCTGGGTGATCGGCGACGGCGCCAACTTCGCCCGCACCATGCGCACGCTGGCGCACAAGGGCGTCAGCCCGACCGTCGTCGCCGACCAGATCGGGCGGCCGACCCTGGCGTCCGACCTCGCCGCGGGGATCCTCGGGCTCCTCGACGCCGAGCCCGGCACCTACCACCTGACCAACGACGGCGAGCCCGCGAGCTGGGCGGACGTCGCCCGGTTCGTCTTCGCGGCATCCGGCCGGAACGCACATGACGTCACGGACACCACCACGGCCACGTACTTCGCCGACAAGCCCGAGGCGGCCCGCCGGCCGTTGAACAGCGTCCTCGACCTGACGAAGGCCGCGAAGGCGGGCGTCACGCTGCCGGACTGGCGACAGAGCCTGGAGAGGTACCTGGCGTGAAGGGCATCGTCCTCGCCGGCGGCACCGGCACCCGCCTGCACCCGATCACCCGCGGCGTCTCCAAGCAGCTGCTGCCGGTGTTCGACAAGCCGATGATCTACTACCCGCTCTCGACGCTGATGCTGGCCGGCGTCCGCGAGATCCTCGTGATCACCACGCCCGAGGACGCCCCGAGCTTCCACCGCCTGCTCGGGGACGGCGCCGAGCTGGGCCTCGACATCACCTACGCCACCCAGGCCGAACCCAACGGCATCGCCGAGGCCTTCCTCATCGGCGAGGACCACGTCGCGGGCGAGAACGTCGCGCTCGTGCTCGGCGACAACATCTTCCACGGCCCCCGCTTCTCCGGGATGCTCCGCGACGCCCGGGACGGCCTCGGTCCCGACGGCGACGGGTGCGTCCTGTTCGGCTATCCGGTCAAGGACCCGCAGCGCTACGGCGTCGGCGAGGCCGACGACCAGGGCCGGCTCGTCTCCATCGAGGAGAAGCCCGAGAAGCCGCGCTCCGACCGCGCCATCACCGGCCTCTACCTCTACGACGGGCAGGCGGCCGAGCTGGCCAAAACGCTGCGGCCGTCGGCCCGCGGCGAGCTGGAGATCACCGACCTCAACCGCACGTACATGGAGCAGGGGCGAGCCCGGCTCGTCGACCTCGGCCGCGGCTTCGCCTGGCTCGACACCGGCACCCACGAGTCGTTGATCGAGGCCGGGCACTACGTCCAGGTCCTCGAGAACCGCCAGGGCATCCGCATCGCCTGCCTCGAGGAGGTCGCGCTGCGGATGGGCTTCATCGACGCCGACGCCTGCTACGCGCTCGGCGAGAAGCAGGCCAGGAACGGTTACGGGCAGTACGTCATGGACGTCGCCCAGTCCTTCAGCGCGACCCGATGAGCGAGCCGACCGCGATGTCCCGGGCCTCGTCCTTGGCACCGTGGAGGTCGATCCGTAAGGTCTTCACGCGCTGTCCCGCGTCGGGAACCGGCCGTCAGGCGACGACGATCTCGGAGATCGCCGCCGTGTCGTTCGCGGCCTGCCCGTTCTGGGCGGTCCCGGGACGCTGTCCAGCACGGTGATCGTCAGCCGGCTCGTGACCGTCGCGCTCAGGACGGTCCACTGGAGCCCGCGCCGCCCGACCGACGGGTCCAGCGCGTGGTGACCGAGCGGCCGTCGTCGGTCGTCAGGCGGACGGCGGTGAGGCGCCGGTTCTGGGCGTACCGGTCGTGCCGTCGACCGGGTCGATCTTCGCGAGGCCGGGCACGATCCCGACCGAGCCGACGCGGGTGGGTGCGGCGAAGGTCAGCGTGAGGCTCTGCCCCACCCCGTCGCCCGTGCACCACCACGCGGTCGCGAGCACGCCGTCGATCGCCTGCGACGGCTCGTAGTTGGTCGGCATGCCGGCCGCGTCGATACTGTCCGGGCGGACGCACGTCGCCGACGCCGTCATCGCGGTGGTGACGGGCGTGGTCGCAACGGGTACGAGCGGGGCCGCGGGCGTGACCCGCGGCGACCAGAACAGCAGCGCGAGCAGCACCCCGACGACCAGCACCCCGGCGATCACCGCGCTATGGACAGAATTGGGTACTGCGCCGTTCGGAGCAGTGCTTGCGCGGCTTGCGAGACTCGCCGGGTGGAACTGCTCGTCGCCCGGAACCCGGACCCGGTCAGCTCGCTGCCGTACCTGATCCGCGTGCCGCTCGCCGGCGGACTCGTCTTCCGCGCGAAGGACACCTGGCCGCGCACCAAGGCGATCTACTGCCACCCCGTTCCCGACGACGAGTGGCCCGCCGACGCCGAGATCGTCGAGCGGGTGGCGCTCAAGTCCTGCACCCGGCGCGGGGCCGCGATCGACGTCGTCGCCGACCGCGGGCGCGAGCAGCGCTCTCAGATCGTCTTCACCCGGGCCCGCGGGCGGGAGATGGTGTTCTGGCAGTCGCCGCGGACCCGCAAGCAGGCGCGGCCCGACGTCCGGCTCCCGACCGCCCGCGCCTCCGGCATCGCCGGGCTCGAGATCGTGGTCGACGCCCACGAGCGGTACCCGTACTCGTTCTCCGGCCAGCAGGTGACCACCACCAGGCGCGGCCTGAGCTGCGGGGACTACGCGGTCCTCGGTCCGGGCGGCGCGGTGGTCGCGGCGGTCGAGCGCAAGGCGCTGTCCGACCTGGTCGGCAGCGTGTCGGACGGCCGGTTGCGCTTCGCCCTCACCGAGCTGGCCACCCTGCCGCGGGCCGCGGTCGTCGTGGAGGAGCGGTACTCGTCGATCTTCAAGCAGACCTATGTCCGGCCGGCCACGATCGCCGACGGCCTCGCCGAGCTCCAGGTCCGCTGGCCCGCGATCCCGATCGTCTTCTGCGACACCCGCGCGCTCGCCGAGGAGTGGACCTACCGCTTCCTCGCCGCCGCCCGGTTCTGGGCCGAGACCGAGGCCGTCGCGGCCGAACGGATCGGTGGCGAGTCCGCGCTGGCCGACGCCCCGGCCGCACCCCCGCCGTCGACCGCCGAGGTCCGGCGCTGGGCCCGGGAGAACGGCATCGCCGTGCCGGACAAGGGACGCCTGCGGCCCGAGGTGCACGAGGCCTGGCAGGCGGCGCACCGCGCCTGAGGTCGCCCTGCGCCGCCCGGTTCAACTCGCGGGGCCGCTCGGAGCAACTTCGGTCGGGGAACGTGTCCGGACGCGTCACAGGGCCATCCGTGCCGTCGATGGCCACGACACGGCTCGAGGGACACGCATTCGACGGAAGCGATCCCACGAGCCGACGGGACGCCTCACCGACCACGTGGAGGCAGTCGTGGACCGGCGGGCGGACCGACGGCACGGGGAGGCCGGATGCACGGACAGAACGAGGGGCCGGCGGTGGCTCCGACGGTCTCGGTGGTCGTGCCGACGCTGAACGAGAGCCACAACATCGGCCGCCTGCTTGCCGCCGTCGACCCGTCGTACGAGGTGGTCGTCTCCGACGGAGGCTCTGTCGACGGCACCCCGGAGGCGGCCTACGCTGCCCGTCCGTCCTGCCGGGTGGTCCGGCAGTCCGGTCGAGGCCGGGGCGACAGCATGCTCGCCGGCCTGCGCGACGCGACGGGCGACGTCCTGGTCACGCTCGACGCAGACGGCTCGGCCGGCCCGCACGAGGTGGCGCGTGCGGTCGCGGCGCTCGAGTCGGGCGCCGACCTGGCGAAGGGCTCGCGCATCCGCACCCGCAAGACGTCGGGCGGAACCGGCCGGACCCTCGCCGACCTGGTGTTGGCCTCGACCGCAGCCGCGCTGCTGGGCACCGCATTCGCCGACATCTGCTGTGGACTCACGGCGGTACGGCGCTCGGTCCTCCCGCGACTCGGGCTGCCCGACGGCCGGGGGCGCCCCACGGATCCTTCCGTCCTCGGCGACGGCGTGGAGTTCGACGTCGTACTCGCCTTCCGGGCGATCGACGCCGGACTGTCCATCCAGGAGATACCGGACGTACAAACAGCACAATGGTACGAATGCCACGCAGATCCTGCCTTCTCGGATCGGGCACGCATTCTTCGGGCGCTGTTCCTGGAGCGCCGAAGAGCCGCGCGGGCGCACCGGGCCCGCCTTGCTCCACCCCTTCTCACAGCGCCGGCCGGGAAGTTGTCCGCGACCGGGGTCCGCCTCGAGACCGACGGCGACTGAGTCCCGTTCTTCGCAGGTCAGCAGGAGGGAGCCGCTAGCACAGTCCTGTCGGGGAGCCGCGCGAGAACACCTGCGGGAGCCGGCCGCACGAGAACGTCCGAAGGAGACGCACGTGTGGACCGGCACCGCCGTTCGAACGTGCACGAAGGAATTCAACGGCTGCCCACGGAACGTCACACGCTCGGCGCGACACCCTTTCCGACGTGACATATGCTGGCGACTGTTTGCTTCGCGTACACCCTCCGTTCATCCGTTCGAAATGATCATTCCGGCCTCCGAACCTCGACGAGGAGTCACCGTGGTGGAACTGCCCGCCCCGCTGGAGCGGGTCGTCGGCGAGGTGCGCCGCCAGTTGCGCAACATGACGCTGGACCGGACCGTGCGACGCCTGCCGGGCAACGAGGTCGTGGCGTTGCGGGACTTCCTCGGTCCCCAGGCCGACCGCGTCCTCTCCCGGTTCGGGCTGATCCCGAAGACCGTGCGCCGCCGCCGCGCCCGTCGGTTCGAGGAGGACCTCCGCCTGCTCAACGACGTGCTGGCGGGCACCGCGTTCGGGGAGCGCTACTGGGTGTGGGGCGGCATGCTGCTGGGCTGGGCCCGGGAGGGCCGCCTGCTGCCGCACGACATCGGCGACGCGGACTTCTGCTACGACGCCGCCGACGAGGAGCTCCTCGATCGCGCCGAACCCGCGCTGCTCGCGGCCGGCTTCCGGCGCTGGTACTCGTTCCGGGACAACCAGGGCGAGCGGACCGAGCGGATCTTCATCCGGCACGGGGCGCTCTTCGAGTTCTTCCGGCTGCGCCCCACCGAACAGGACATGCAGGAGTACCACCTGTACGGCACCGGTCCCGCCGGCCTGGTCGAGGCCGTCGGGCTGCTGCCCCGCCTCGACCTCGAGCCCTTCGACTTCCTCGGGCGGACGTGGCGCAAGCCCGTCGACCACGAGAAGGTCCTGGAGCTCCACTACGGGGACTGGCGCACGCCGGACCCCACCTGGGGCTACCTGGACGACAACGCCATCGTGCGGACCCGCGAGTGGCGCCCGGTCGGGACGCGGTGACCCGCCGCGCCCCCACCGCGAACGCCGTCGCCAGGACGAAAGGGGATCCCCCGATGCCCGACCCTCTACTGCCCACCGATCTTGACCGCCCGGAGCTCCACCACCCCGGGCTCGATCGTCCCGACCTGCCCCGGCCGAGGCTCGACCCCGAACCCCCTGCTCCCCGCTCCCGCGCCGCCGCCCTGCGGCGGATGGTGCTGTCCGACGAGCTCGAGTTCCTGATGGAGGCGCACAACGGGCTCTCGGCCCGGATCGTGCGGGAGGCCGGGTTCGGCGGGATCTGGGCGTCCGGCCTCGCCATGTCGGCCCAGCTCGGCGTCCGGGACAACAACGAGGCGAGCTGGACGCAGATCGTCGACGTCGTCGAGTTCATGGCCGACGCCAGCGACCTGCCGATCCTGCTCGACGGGGATACCGGGTTCGGCAACTTCAACAATGTCCGCCGGCTGGTGCGCAAGCTGGAGCAGCGCGGCGCGGCGGGGGTCTGCATCGAGGACAAGCAGTTCCCCAAGACCAACAGCTTCATCGACGGCGACCGGCAGCCGCTGGCCGAGGTCGAGGAGTTCTGCGGCCGGATCAAGGCGGGCAAGGACTCGCAGCTCGACGAGGACTTCGTCCTGGTAGCCCGGGTCGAGGCGATGATCGCGGGCTGGGGCGTGGACGAGGCGCTCCGGCGCGCCGCGGCATACCACGAGGCCGGGGCGGACGCGATCCTGATCCACAGCGCCAAGTCGCGCCCCGACGAGATCCTCGAGTTCGCCGCGCAGTGGCGGAACCGGGCCCCGCTGGTGATCGTGCCGACCAAGTACTACAGCACGCCCACCACGGTGTTCCGCGAGGCCGGGATCAGCGTGGTGATCTGGGCGAACCACCTGCTGCGCGCCGCGACCTCGGCGATGCAGTCGGTGGCCCGTGAGATCCACGACAGCCGCACCCTGGTCAACGTGGAGGACCGGGTCGCACCCGTCGGGGAGATCTTCCGGCTGCAGGGCGTCGAGGAGTACGCGGCCGCGGAACGCCGCTACCTGTCGGTCGCGCACCAGGCGCCGGCCGCCGTCGTCCTGGCCGCCACGCGCGGCCGCGGCCTCGAGGCCGTCACCGAGGACCGTCCGAAGGTCATGCTGCCGATCGCCGGCAAGCCGCTGCTGCGCTGGCTCGTCGACACGTTCAAGTCCCAGGGCATGAACGACATCACCGTGGTCGGCGGCTACCGGGCGGACGCGATCGACACGTCCGGACTAAAGCTGGAGGTCAACGAGCGCCACGAGGAGACCGGTGAGCTGGAGTCGTTGCGGCACGCCCTGCCCGCGATGACCCGCGACACCGTGATTTCCTACGGCGACCTGATGCTGCGGGGCTACATCCTGCGCGACCTGCTCGAGGTCAAGGCGGACTGCGCGGTGGTCGTCGACTCGGCCGCCGCGACGGACGACGACGCCGGCAGCACGAACGACTTCGTGCAGTGCTCGGAGCCGGACGACCGGTCCCTCTTCGGCCGCCAGGTGCGGCTGCGGCGCGTCACCCGCGAGGCCGGCGGGGCGGACGGCCGGTGGATCGGCATGCTCGCGGTGCGGGGCGACGGCGTCGGCCGGGTGACCGCCATGCTGGAACGCCTGGCGCAACGGCCGGACTTCGACCACCTGGACATGCCGGACCTGCTCAACGCGCTCGTCGACGACGGTGAGACAGTCGAGGTCCTGTACGTCCACGGCCACTGGCGCGGCATCAACGACCTGTACGACTTCGACCGCGCCGGCGAGTTCGCCCGGCCGTGAGTCGCGACCCCGACGGGAGCACCACGTGATCGCCGCCGAGACCTTCGTCGACGAGGCCCGGGCGCGCGGGTTCGCCTGGTACGCCGGTGTGCCCTGCTCGTACCTCACCCCGTTCATCAACTACGTGCTGCAGGCCGACCGGCTGCAGTACCTGTCCGCCGCCAACGAGGGCGACGCCGTGGCGATCTCTGCCGGGGTGACCCTCGGCGGCGGGCGCGCGGTGACGATGCTGCAGAACTCCGGGTTGGGCAACGCGGTCAGCCCGCTGACCTCGCTGACCTGGACCTTCCGTCTCCCGCAGCTGCTGATCGTGACCTGGCGCGGCGAGCCCGGAAGCCCCGACGAGCCGCAGCATGAGCTGATGGGGCGGATCACGCCGCAGATGCTCGAGACGATGGAGATCCCCTGGGCGGACTTTCCGTCCGAGGACGCGGCCGTCGGCCCGGCGCTCGACGCCGCTGTGGCGCACATGGACAGCACCGGGCGTCCCTACGCGTTGGTGATGCACAAGGGGACCGTCGCCCCGTACGCGTTGCGCGACGGGATACGCCCGCCGGGCGTGCCCGGCGCCGCGCCGGCACCGGAAGCGGGCGGCGGGCCCACCGGCGCCCTGCCGACCCGACGTGAGGCACTGCAGCGGGTGATCGACCGGACGCCCGAGGATTCGACCGTGGTGCTGGCCTCCACGGGTTACTGCGGCCGCGAGCTCTACGCGCTCGCGGACCGGCCCAACCAGCTCTACATGGTCGGCTCGATGGGCTGTGTGGCGCTGCTCGCCCTCGGCCTGGCGCTCGCCCGGCCCGACGTGCACGTGGTCGCCCTCGACGGGGACGGCGCCGCACTCATGCGGATGGGCGCGTTCGCCACGCTCGGCACGTACGGCCCGCCCAACCTCACCCACCTGCTGCTGGACAACGGCGCCCACGAGTCGACCGGCGGCCAGGCCACCGTGTCGCCGAACGTGTCGTTCGCCGGAGTCGCCGCCGCCTGCGGCTACCCCGTGGCCCTGGAGGGGGACGATACCGGCGTGGTCGACGCGCTGCTCGAGGCGCCCGCGGCCGAGGGGCCCCGCTTCGCGCGCCTGCGGATCGGGACCGGGACTCCGAAGGACCTGCCCCGGCCGACCGTCACGCCCCCCGAGGTCGCCCGCCGTCTGATGTCCCACCTCGCCGAGCAGGTCGCGGAGCCGTCCGCGGCGGAGCCGGGCCGGTGACGCCGGAGGCCCCGGCTCCGCACGTCCTCGCACGCCTGCCCCGCCCGGTTGCCCGGCTGGCGCAGACCGCCGCACCCAACCAGGCCCTCGTCGCCCTCACGAGCCTGGCCGTCGTCGTGCTCGCGTCCCGGTCCCTGCCCCCGGCGGCGTTCGGCCTGTTCGCCTCGGCGCAGCTGGCCGTGCTGTTCTGCGTCGGCGTCGCGCAGGCCACCGTTCTCACCCCCATCGTCGCGGACCGGACGGTCGACGCGACCGAGCCGGTCGCGGAGGTGCGTCGGCTGGAGCTCCTCTTCGGGGCCGGGGCACTGGTCGTCGGGCTGCTGGCAGCCCTGCTTCTCTCGGGGGAGCTGCGGACCGTCGTCCTGGGCACCGGCCTCGTCCTGCCGGGGTGCCTGTACTGGGACGCCGTCCGGATGCACTACCAGGGACGCTCTGCCTACCTGCGGCTCCTGCCCGGGGACCTCGTCGCCGGCGTGGTCACCATCGGCTGGGTCGGGACCGCGCTGGCCCTGGGCCTCGGTCCACTGGTGACCATCCTCGGGCTCGGCGCGGGGCCGTGGGCCGCCTGCCTCGTCGTCCTGCCTCCGTGGTCGTCGCGGTGGACCAGCTGGCGCCGGCCGTGGCCGCGACGGGTCAGCGCCAACCTCGCCGGCGACTACGTGATCTCGACCGGGCTGGACCAGCTCCTCACCCTGCTCACCGCGGTGTTCCTGTCCACGCAGGCGCTCGGCGGCCTCCGCCTCGCCCAGTCGGCACTGGGTCCGATCAGCACCCTCGCGATCGCGCTGAGCATGACGGTGCTCCCCAGGATGCGCGACCTCCCGCTGACGCCGGCGCGGAAGGTCTGGTGGGCCGCCCGCCCGTTCGGCGCCGTCGCGGGGCTCGCCCTCGCGATCGGGCTCGCCCTGACGTTCGTGCCGGTCCCGGTGGGCCAGGCCCTCGTCGGCGACTCGTGGGCGATCGCGGCCCCGGTCGCGCTCGCGGTCGCGGTGTACGCGGCAGCGTCCGCGCTGGGGCGGGCCGCCACGTTGACCATGCTGACCTCCGGCGCCAGCGGCCTGCTGGTGGCGGTCCGCGCGGTCTCGGCTCCGGTGGTCGCCGCCGTGTGCGTGCTCGTGCTGACCCGGCACGAGCTGATCCTCTACGCGTGGACCGCGGCCGGGCTCCTGGTCCTGTCCACCGTGGTCCTGTTCGTCATGGCCGCCCGCGGCGGCACCCGTACCCCTGGAGGTGTCCGTGAGGACGAGTGAGCCCGACGACGTGAAGCGGGCAGTGATCCTCGCTGCCGGCCGCGGGCAGCGGCTCGACGTCGAGACCCGGCCCGGGCCGAAGTGCCTGCTGGAGTTCGGCGGCATGACGCTGCTCGAACGTCAGCTCCACGAGCTGAAGGCCTGCGGGGTGCCGGAGGTGGTGGTCGCGACGGGGTTCGCCCACGAGGAGATCGAGCGCGAGGTCGACCGCCTCGACCTGCCGCGACCCACGCTCGTCGTCAACGAGCGCTACGAGCTCGGCAGCATGCTCACCGTCGACGTGGTGGGGCCGCAGCTCACCGCGGGCGGGTCCGTCCTGCTCATGGACGCGGACGTGCTGTGCGACGCGCGTGTGCTCGCGCCGCTGGCCCACGCGCCGTCGTCGACCGCGCTGCTGGTGGATCGGGATTTCGAGCCCGGCGACGAGCCGGTCAAGGTGCTCCTGCGCGACGGCACGCCGGTCGACCTGGCCAAGGAGCCCGACCTCGCCCTGCCACACGACGCCGTCGGCGAGTCGGTCGGCTTCTTCCGGCTCTCCGAGGACGCGGCTGCGGCGCTGGCCGGGATCGTCCGGTCGACCGTGCAGTCCGGCGGCGCGGGCCTTCCGCACGAGGACGCGGTCCGCGACCTGCTGCGGGCCGGCGAGCACCCGTTCGCGGCCGTCGACGTCACCGGCGCCCCGTGGACCGAGATCGACTTCCCGCACGACGTCGAGCGCGCCCGCGCGGACGTACTCCCCCGCCTGAGCCTCGAGGTGTGACCGTGTTCCTGCTCAATCCCGGCCCCGTCACGCTGTCGCCGCGCGTGCGGGAGAGCCTGCTCGGACCCGACCTCTGCCACCGCGAGCCCGAGTTCTTCGACCTGCAGGACGCGGCCCGGGCGGGGCTGCTCGCGGTCTACGACCTGGATCCCGCGGAGTGGGCCGCCGTGCTGCTCACCGGCTCGGGCACCGCGGCGGTCGAGAGCATGGTCGCGTCCGTGGTGCCGGCGGACGGCCGGCTGCTGGTGCTGGAGAACGGGGTCTACGGCGAGCGGATGACCGCGATCGCGGAGTGCCACGGGATCGGCCACGAGACGCTGGCCGGGGACTGGCTCGCGGGGCCCGATCTCGACGCCCTCGCGGCGCGGCTGGCCGGGTCCCCGGCGGTCACGCACGTCGCCGTCGTCCAGCACGAGACCACGACCGGCCGGCTCACGGATCTCAGCCCGATCGGCGCGGTGTGCCGGGCCCACGGCGTGCGGATGCTCGTCGACGGGGTCAGCAGCTTCGGCGGCGAGGAGATCGACTTCGCGCTGCCGATCGACGCCGTCGCCGGCACGGCCAACAAGTGCCTGCACGGTGTCCCCGGCATCGCGTTCGCCGTGGTGCAGCGCGCGGCGCTCGCCTCGGCGGCGCGGCGGGCCTACTACCTGGACCTGACCCGGCTGGCGTCGCTGCAGGACCAGCGGAACACACCCTTCACCCCGGCCGTGCAGAGCCTGTACGCGCTGGTCGAGGCGCTGGCGGAGCTGCGGGAGGAAGGCGGGTGGCGCGAGCGGCACGCGCGCTACGCCCGCTACGCCGACGCCGTGGGCGAGGGCCTGCGGCGGGTCGGCGTCGCGCCCCTGCTGCCGGCCGGCACGAGCTCGGTCGTCCTGCGCTCGTACCGTCTGCCCGACAGCGTCACCTACACCGACCTCCACGACGGGCTCAAGGACGAGGGCTTCGTGATCTACGCCGGGCAGGGCGAGCTCGCCAAGTCGATCTTCCGGATCTCGACCATGGGGGACCTGCACGACGCGGACGTCGAGCGCTTGGTCGGAGCCCTGACGAAGGCGTTCTCGTGACGCCTCGCGTCACCTCCCCGGTGCCGACCACGCTGTGGCGGTCGGTGCTGGAGACGGACGAGGCGGCCGTCGTCGGGCAGTCGTTGCCGTGGCGGGAGGCCGTCCTCGCCGACGGCCGCTTCGCGGACGCGAGTGTGCACTACGCCTTCCCGTCCGGACGGCAGGTCGTGCTCCCCCTGGTCCGGCGACGCCGGGCGGTGGCGGCCGCGAGGGTGGTCTCGAGCTGGCCACAGATCTGGGGCACGGGCGGTCCGATCACCACGGACGGCCGGATCACCGTCGACGAGGCGGAGTTGGTGTGGCGGGATGCCGCCCGCCGCGGGACGTTGTCGACCGAGGTGACGCTGCGCCCGGAGGCCGACCCGGCCTGGCTCTCCGCGGCGTCCCGTGCCGGGTACGCCGTGGAGGCGGGCGGCAGCTACCTGCTGGACCTGGCCGGCGGGTTCGACGAGGTCTGGATGAACCGGTTCCGGGGCACGGCCCGCACGGCGACCCGGAAGGCCGAGAAGCTCGGCGTCGAGGTGGAGGTCGACCGCACCGGCCGGCTCACGCACGTCTACGACGAGCTGCACGAGCGCTCCGTGCGCCGCCGCGCGGCGACCGAGGGCGAGCCCGTGTGGCTCAGTCGCTGGCGGATGAGCCGGGTCAGCTCCACCCCGACGCAGGTCGGGCTCGTCGCCGCAGCGTTCGGCAAGGACTGTGCGACCTGGGTCGCTCGACGGGACGGCGAACCGGTCGCGGTGATCATCGTGCTGAGCGCGGGTGGGCACGCGAAGTACTGGCGCGGCGCGATGGACAAGGACCTCGCGACTCCGCTGCGGGCCAACGACCTGCTGCACCGCCTCGCGATCGAGGACGCCTGCGACCAGGGGCGCCGCTGGTACGACATGGGCGGCGCGCACCCGGACTCCGCGCTCGCGGCCTTCAAGACCAAGCTCGGCGCGACGCTCCACCACACACATGAGCTGCGCGCCCGTCGCCTGCCTGCCCGCCTCGGCCACGAGGGCCGCAGGCGAGCGGAGGCGCTGGTCAAGCGGGTGGCGGGGCTCGGCGAGATGTGAGGATGGTCCGCTGCGTGCGGTTCATCGGTTTTACAGAAGTGGACCTTGTGTAACGCGTGTCGTTCCGGCGTCGATAGGCGCGATACGGGCCGGTGCGACGTCACCGTCCCGGCGCCCGTGGCGGTCGGGCGCTGCCGACGTGGGGAGTGACGTCATGCACGGTTCGGGCACTGCGCGGCCGGCGGTCTCGGTGGTCGTCCCGACGCTCAACGAGCGCCGGAACGTCGAACGCCTCCTCACGGAGCTGGATCCCGGGTACGAGGTGGTGGTGTCCGACGGCGGCTCGGTCGACGACACGCTCGGCGCCGTCCGCCGTGTCCGGCCGCGCTCCCGGGTCGTCACGCAGGGATGGAGCCGCGGGACCAGCATGGTCGCGGGTCTGCACGCGGCCCGTGGCGACGCGCTCGTCCTCCTCGACGCCGACGGCTCCGCCTGCCCGACCGAGGTCCCCCGAATGGTCATGGCTCTCGACGACGTCGACCTGGCCAGAGGCTCCCGCCCCACCCGGCGCTCGGTGGCCGACGCCGCCCTCGCAGCCGTCGCCTCCGCCCGTCTCGGCACGCGCGTCACGGATCCGTGGTGCGGCGTGACGGCCCTCCGCCGCTCTGCCCTCCCCCGGCTCGGGCTGCCGGACCTCACCCGGCACGCCACCGGCTTCGAGCTCCTCCTCGCCGCCCGTGCGGCCCAGGAGGGACTGGCCGTGTACGAGGTCCCGGGCATTCGGGCGGCGCCGTGGCACCAGCCGTACCCGACGAACTCGCTGGCCGAGAACTCGCGGATGATCAAGGCGTTGTTCGCGGTGCGCCGGTCCACGCCCGCGCGCACCGTGCCCGCACCCCGCCCGTCGGTCGACGGCGTCGTTCCCCAGGCCTACGACCGCTCCTGACCCCGCTCAGGCCCGCTCCCGCCGCACTGCGGCAAGCACCATCTGCATGAGCTGCTCGGGTGTGTCCGCCCACCCCTCGGCCCCGTGCCGCACCGCCTCGTCGAAGTGCTCTGGCCGCCCGGTCCGCGCGTAGACGATGAACGGGGTGTGCACGTCCGCCGACCGCAGCTTCTGCAGCAGGTCGTAGCCGGCCTGCGGGTGCTGCAGGCGCTCCATGTCGGAGACGATCACGTCGTACTGGTTGCGGTGGACCCGCTCGAGGGCGTCCTCGGTCGACGTGCTGAGCTCGACGTCGATGCCCACGGCCTCCAGCGCCGTCGCCTCGTGCCGGTTGGCGCTGGGGTGGTCGTCGACCCACAGCAGCCGGGCGCGACCCCCGACGTCCTGCAACGTCCGCGCGGCGGCATCGACACGATCGAGCGCCGCCTTCTGGTCCATCGGCGGCGCTCCCTTGGCGGCGGTGGCCTGGGTCAGCGCGGTCGCGGCCTGCTGCCTGCTCGACGCCGAGATCTCCAGCCCGCCCGGCCCCTTCACCGTCAGCGACCCGGACAGGAGCTTGGCCAGCGGCTTCCGGAACAGAACGACCACGACGAGCACGAGCGCCGGCCAGATCAACACCCCGATCAGCCCGGTGATGTCCGCGAGCACGGCGCCTCCTCTCCCGGCCCGGAATTCGCCGACGGTGAGCAGTCCGTTACGCGTACGCAGTTCTGCGCAGCGACAGGACGCCCAGCGCGGAGGACCCTGGCCCCCCTGCGAGACGAGGTGCTGACGATGGACGACGTGCAGCTGGTCCGGAACGAGTTCGAGGCCTGGAACAGCCGGAATCTCGAGGGCTGGCTGGCGCACTACTCGGACAAGTCGGTCTTCGACGTCCCTGGCGGCGTGCACCTCGAGGGCCTCGACGGCGCCCACATGTTCTGGGGCGGCTACCAGAACGGATTCCCCGACAACCGCGTCGTCGAGCGCCGACTCTTCGGTCAGGACGGCCAGGTCCTCCTCGAGGCGGTCTTCGAGGGCACCCACACCGGCCCTCTACCGACGCCCGACGGGCAGATGGTCGAGGCCACGGGCAAGCCGGTCCGCGTCCCCTTCTGCGGGCTCTACCTCGTGGAGAACGGCGTGATCACGGGCCACACCCTCTACTTCGACCAGCTGGAGATGATGCTGACGCAGCTCGGCCTCATGAGCTGACGGTCAGTTCGGAGTGCCCGACAGCCCATCGGTCGGGTGCGCGGCGACGTACTGCGCCATCGTTCCGCTGCGAAAGGCGGACCAGAGCCTCGCCCCGGCCTGCTCGTCGAGGTAGACGACGGACTGCGCGCCCTCCCGTCCGAGCCCCGCGACCGGGGCGCTGGTGAAGGTCACCCAGCCCGGCCGCAGCCCCCTTCATCTCCAGCGCCAGGTCGCGCAGGCCGCCGTTGGTCAGGGTGTCGTCGACGCTGACGGTCCGACTGGTCGCGTCGACCAGGTCGTAGAGGCCGACCGGGTCGGACAGGTCGTCGCCGGCCTTGGTCAGCAACGCCTTGAGCGCGTTCTGCTGGCGCTTGGCACGGTCGAGGTCGCCGCCGGGCAGGTCGTAGCGCTGCCGGACGTAGGCCAGGGCCTGCGCACCGTCGAGGTGGTTGAGGCCCTCGTGGAAGTCGACGCCGGCGTTGCTCGTCGCCGCCGCGACCCGCACGTCGATCCCGCCGACCGAGTCGCCCATCTCCTGGAAACCGGCGAAGTCGATGACCCCGAAGTGGTCGACGCGCACACCGGTCAGGTTCTCGACCATCTGAATCAGCAGCGGGGAGCCACCGAAGGCGTACGCAGCGTTGATCTTGTTCGTACCGTGGCCCGGGATGTCGACCCAGCTGTCCCGCGGGATCGAGGTGACGGCGGCGGTGCTGCCATCCGCGGCCACTCGGGCCGCATGATCTCACGTCACTGCGCTGCGAGTCGGCCTGCACCCCGGCGGGCGCATCCGTGCCGGTGGTCGGGTCGGACGAACGGGTGTCCGTGCCGTCAGCAGGAAGGTCGTGCCCGACGACGCCGCGGGGCGCGCCTCGGCGGGGATGCCGGCGAACGCGTCGGGCACCCGACTGACGTTGTTGCCCACGCTCTCCGTGACCATGTAGATCGCCGCCGCGGCCGCCAGGATCAGCGCGAGGACGGTGACGAGCAGGCCGACCAGGACCCGGCGACCTTTCCGGCTCCGCGTCCCGACGGTGTCCAGTACCACCGTGGGCTGTTCCTCGCGCATACCTCTCCCGTCTCACGATCTCGATCGTCTTGTCAGGGCCGAGGCGAGAGGTGTTACACGAGTCAACAGATCTGATGAGGTTGTTCGCCCGCACCCACGCCAACGCCTGCGTGCCGGGGTGGAGGACGAGGCCGTCCCGGGGGCGCGCCCCGCTCACCGCAGCGCACGCGACACCTCGAACTCGCCCTGCCGATGATCGGGTAGTCACACGAGGTCCCGGGCGGAGAACCGCACGAAGGGAGGAGCGGGATCCCACCCACGGCGTTCTTAGAATGGATCCGGTGACCGCTGCCGAACCGGGGCCGTCGAGCAGCCGCCGAGCCGGGTCGTGGACCCGCCCCGTGCTCCCGGCTCGGGCAGTTCGTGCCGCACTCGTGGCGATGGGTGTAGCGGCCGTCCTGCTGACCATCCTGCTCGTCGTCTTCGCCGGTGCGAGTAGAGCCGGCAGGGTCGACTCGGCGATTGCGCGCGCCGTGCAGGACGGTCCACATCCCGGTCGCCTTCCGTACACGCTGCTGACGCTCGGCGAGCCGTCCACCGTCGTCGTCCTGACGGTCGCGCTCGCCGTGGTGTGCCTCCTGCTCCGGCATGCCTCGATGGCCGCTGTCGCCGTCCTCGCTTCGGGCCTCACCGGCCTTCTGACCACGGTCCTGAAGCCGCTCGACGGACGGACGTTCGAGGGCGACTACTCGATGCCGAGCGGGCACACCGGGGGCGTGACGGCGCTGGCGCTCGTGGCCGGCCTACTGCTGATCAACCTCTCGGGCCGCCGGATGGCGGCAGTCGGGGCAGCTGCCCTCGTCGTCGCGGCGTCGGTGGGCATGGGCCTGGCCTTGGTCGCCACGAACAACCACTACCCGACCGACGTCGTCGGCGGGGCGTGCTGTGCGGTGCTGGGAGCCCTGGGCTCGGCGCTCCTGGTGCAGGGTGTCATCGAGCTCAGGTCCCCGGAGCGCACCGACTCCCCTCGATCCCCCGGACCGTGAGCGGATCTCAGCGCTGGATCCGTTCGGCTTCACCTTCGTCTCAGTACCTCCTCGAGCACGCGGCCGGCGATCGTGAGACGCGGCTGTCGACCGGGACGGCGGGCCGGATCGCTCACCAACACGGCCGCGCCGGCTGGGGGAGCTCGGCGTTGAACCTGTCGAGGACCGCCAGCAGGTCCGGATGATCTGCAAGGCGACCGCCGCTGTATGCCCACGAGAAGGTGATCGCGCCGCACCAGTCGGAGGAACGCCACTGGTCGATCATCCGCTGGAGCTCGGGCGCCGTCGGCCAGCGCCACTGCTCGCCCGAGAACGCCTGCAGCATCGCCACGTAGCGCGGGATGCGAGCCGCACGGAGTCGCGCGATGAAGGCCGGGATCAACGACCAGTCACAGCCGTGGCGCGCGGTGCAGGGATACGGATCTGTCGCCAGGACATCGGCCGCGTCGCGGAAAGCGGCGAAGAGATCCGGGTTGTCGACGTTGACCAGGGTGAAGTGCGAACGATCAGGATCCAGCGACCGGACCAACTCGGCCCGCCGGCGCACCTGGTCGCTCGCGATAGGGCATCGGCCGTCGCTGTTGGGCTCGTCCGCGAGGTAGTAGCCGACGGTTCGTGGGTCGGACGCGAGCTTGTAGCGAGCGAACGCGGCGCGCACATCGTCGTCGCTCCAGACGAAGGAGCACGAAACGTCGTCATAGCCGCCGAGCCAGATCAGGGCACGCTCCGGCCGACCCACCGCAGCGAGTTCCTGCGGAGTGGCATCGAGGACGGTGAAGCCGTAGCCGGTCGCGCTCGGATCATGCGTGTTGAGCACGGCCGAGAGGAAGGTCGACGGCGGCGCCTCGGCCGACGGCCCGGCGCATCCCGCGACGGCGAGCGGGAAGCAGGCCAGGACGCCCACCACACGATGGAACCGGCCGCCCCCGCTCCGCGCCGTGCCGCTCCGCCGGGTCACCGGGCGAGCGTGCCCCGTCACGCGCGCCCCCTGGCTCCTGCTCGTGCATGAGACGGTCTCATGCAGTTGACGGAGGCCGGTTCGGGTGGACCACGGCACGGTGAGGCCATGGCTCAGTTTCGCCTGCTTCTCGTCGACGACCACCAGATGCGTGCCGAGGCCATCGCTGCAGGGCTCTCCGTGACGCCCGACATCTGGGTCCTCGGCCGTGCCGGGACCGACGACCCGAAGCTGGGCGAGCTCGTGGGGGCTCTCCGGCCCGACGTCGTGACGCTCGCCGTCAGCGCGACGGGCGAAGGCGCGGCCTCACTGGTGGAGCAGATTCATTCGACCTGGCCCGACGCACGAATCGTCGTGCTCGCCGAGCACCGGGACCGTGCGACCGCGGCCGCTGTGGCGCGCGCCGGCGCCGACGCATGGGCGGACATGGACGTGTCCCTGCACGAACTCGTCACCCTGTTGTGCAATGTCCACCAGGGGGCAGCGAGCTATCCCCCGGATCTGCTCGGACATGTTCTGACCGAACTGCGTGCCGCCGCCCGCCGGCCTCATTCCGACCAGGGCCCGCTCGGGTTGCTCAGCGCTCGCGAGCGCGAGGTCATGGTCAGGATGGTCGCGGGACAGAACGGGACACAGATCGCGCGGGACATGTTCTTGTCGGCGAACACCGTCCGCACTCATACGCGCAGCATCCTGGCCAAGCTCCGGGTGCACAGCCGACTGGAGGCGGTCGCGGTTGCGCGCGCTGCCGGTCTGCGCTCTCACCGCATCGACGAACCTCGACGGTCGTTATCCGGCGCCACGTCGACCGGATAGCTGCGTCGGAACTCGCGGGGCCACTATGCCGCGCTCGCTACCACACCCTCGCGTGCGTTCGGCACCTTCGCGCGGGGCCGGCAACCTCATGACCTGTGCACGACTGGCACCGAACCGGTGGGAGCAATGGACGTCAACGAGATCTTGCTGCGTGTAGTGCGCGGCCACTGGCGGCTGCTGCTCGCCGGCATACTGGTTCCTCTGATCGTCGTCGGCGCCGTATCGGCGATGACACCACGTACCTACGTCTCGACCGCACGGCTGCAGGCGAGCACCGCACTACCGGGCACCGACACCGAGGCCGATGCGATCCTCAACCGCGTCACGGGGATCGCGACCAGCCCGGCGGTGGTCAAGCAGGCCGTCACCCAGGCGTCGGTGCCTCGCGATCCGCAGAGCGTGATCGACGAGGTGAGCGTGACGAGGCTCGGTAGCTCCGCGGTGTTCGACCTGACGGTGGCCGACACGGACCCCGCAGTCGCCACCAGCCTCACACAGGCGCTGGTCGAGGCCGTCGTCCAGTTCAACAACAACGGCGGTGACCCGACGTCGGCTCAGCTCCTCCAGAACCTGGCCGATCACGAGAAACAGCTTCTCGACCAGCGATCCAGTGTGTCGGCGCAGTTCGCCGACGCGCGCGACCCGGCAGCAGCCGCAGCCCTCTCGGCGCGGCTGTCCGACCTGGACCAGCAGCTCAACGCCGTCGGCGGCACTCTCGAGAGGTTGCAGGCGAGCACCTCGTCCGGCTTCGCCGTGGTCCTCTCGCCGGCGACTCCGGCCACGCCCGCACCGTCGCACCTCGCGACCGATCTCGGCCTCGGCCTTGTGATCGGGCTGGTCGCCGGGCTGTTGGTGGCATCGATCTCCGAGACCATCCGCCCGCGGGTGGTGCATGCGCGGGCCTTCGGCCGCGAGCTGGGGGTGCCGCTACTCGGACGGATCCGGCTGCGCAGCCAGGGTGACGAGTTCGTCGGCACCTCGGATCCCGAGATCGGACTGTCCGTCGGCCGCGCCGCACAGCGGGCGGGCGTACGCAGGCTCGCTGTCGCCGGTCCGCTCGAGTCTGCGCGGATCCGAGCGGTCGCCGCGGCGCTGCAGACACAGACCCCGACCATCGGGACGGCCCTCGGCGGCCTCTCCGCTGCCGCGCACCTCAACGGAAGCTCCGACCACGGGTTGCCGGAGGCCTCGATCGGAGAGGCCGAAGCCCAGCGTGGCGCGGTCACCGAGACGGCGATCCTCGCCGCCAGCCGAGAGGTGAGCGGCGTGACTCCTCAGCGCGTCGAGGTGGTTGCGGCCGTCGACGTCGCCGGGATCGACCCTGCAGGTCCCTTCGGGCTCGTGGTCGTCGTGCCGCCCGGAGTCCTCTACGCCGACCTCCGCCCGACCGTCGACCTGGGTGAGGCATGCGGCTGGCCCATCGTCGGCGTGCTCGACGTGTCCGCCGCCCGTCGCGACGAGGCGCCGACGGATCGCGAGGAGGAGCACCGGCCATGACCGTTCTCGCACCGCCGATCACTTCGTCGTCACCGACGGGCACGGGCGGCACGGTCCCCTCCGTCCGGCTGGTCGTGGGGCCCGCGGCAGCGCCGCTGGGCACGGCCACGGTCGACGCCCTCCGAGTGCTGGTAGGAGCAGGCCGGGCACGCTGGGCCGAGCCGGGTGAACCCGCGGATCTCCTACACACCGTCGGTGATCTCGAGGAGATGATGCCGACTCCGACGGGCGCCACCGTGCACTCGGTCGACCGGATCCCGCTCAGAGGTCGTGAGCTGATCGCGAGCAGGACGTGGACACGTAGGCAGCGCGGACTCGCCGGCACCCGCGCAGCCTGGCTCACCCACGGTCGGGACGCCAGCAGGCTCGTCGTGCGCACCGGTCTGGTCGCCGGCGAGCGGGTGTACTGCCTCCCGGTGCTGCCTCCGTGCGCTCCCACACCGACCCTCGAGCGGGCACGTGTCCGCCATGAGCTCGGCCTGCGCCCAGGAGTGCGACTGGTGGTCGGCCACTCGGGGAGGAGTACCGCCCACTGGGACGCCGCGATCGACAGACTGCACCGCGATGATCTCGCCGTGCTCCATCTCGCGGCCCAGCCGGGCTGCATCGAACGTACCGGCGGGTCCCCGCGCCCGTGGCCGTTGCCGGACCTGCTGGTCGCAGCCGACCTGTTCGTCGCCGCCGGGAACGAGTTGACGGCCGTCAACCCGGCTGCGTGCGCACTCGCCATGGGGGTACCCGTGGTGGCGGTGACGACGGACAGCGCCGCGGACCTGCTCACCCCGGGCCGCGACGGTCATGTCGTGGCCCCCGCCGCAAGCGCGATCGCGCACGCCGTCAGCGCGCACCTCGATCATGTACCGCGGCCGCGTGGTCCCGTTCGACCGACAGATCACGAGGGTGCCGCACTCCGACTGGCACGATCTTTGCTCCAGGTCTACCGGCAGGTTCTCGCCATGCCTCAGGGGCTGTGGAGGCGGCGATGACGACGCAGGTCGCACGACAGGTGCCGTTCGGCGCGTGCGACATCACACCGGAGGCCCGGTCCGCCGCGCTGGCGGTGCTGGAGAGCGGCTGGGTCACGACGGGTCCCCTCACCCGCGAGTTCGAGCGGGATTTCGCCGAGTGGGTCGGCGCACGCCACGCTGTCGCAGTCAGCTCCTGCACCGCGGCGATCGAGCTCTCCTTGCGCGCACTGCAGCTCCCGCCCGGATCAGCGGTCCTGACGCCGACGCTGACCTTCTGCGGCGCGGTACAGGCGATCGTCCACGCGGGCCTGCGCCCGGTTCTCGTGGACGTCGACGACCTCACCCTCACCCTGAACGAGCACGACGTGGCTGCGGCTGCTGCTCGGCACGACGCCCGGGCGATGGTGCTCCAGCACATGGCCGGCTACCCGGTGGCTGTCGCCGAGCTCACCGCAGCGGCCGACCTGACACAAGATGATGTCGTCGAGGACGCTGCTCACGGTCTGGGCGCCGTGATCGGCGACATTCCGGTGGGGACCGCCTCCACGTCGACCTGCTTCAGCTTCTACGCCACCAAGAACCTGCCGATCGGTGAGGGCGGCGCGATCACCACCGCCGACCCGGAGCTCGCCGACCGATTGCGCGCGTCCAGCCTGCACGGCATGAGCCGCGACGCCTGGCGCCGCTACCGCCCTGGCGGAGGTTGGCGCTACTCGGTCGAGCTCGACGGCATGAAGGCCAACTTCACCGACGTACAAGCCGCTATCGCGACCGCTCAGCTGGCTCATCTCGGCCGGTGGCAGGTGCGACGGGCCGAACTTGCCGCACGCTACGACGCCGCGCTGTGCGAGGTCTCCGGCCTGCGCCTACCGCCGCGGCCCGTGACCGGTCGGCATGCCTGGCACCTCTACGTCCTGCGCGTGGGCAAGGGGTTCCCCCTCGATCGCGACGGCCTCGCCGCTGCCCTCGCGGAGCGGGGAATCGGCACCTCGGTGCACTTCATCCCGGTCCACCACTTCCCCTACTTCCGGTCGTTACTCGGCCCGCAGGACCTGCCGGTGGCGGATCGCGTGTTCGAGGAACTCCTGTCCCTGCCCCTGCACCCCGGGCTGACCGACGACGACGTCGACCAGGTGTGCGAACACATCGTCGACCTGAGCCGAGGAGGCATGCAGTGATGCGCCCCCTTCCCTGGAGAGCGAGCCGGACCGGATCGACGTCCTCGGGCGCGCGGACGCTCGTCGTCGGCGCCGGTGCCGCCGGTCGGACGCTGGCACGCGATCTGATGCGCACCCACGAGTACGGCCTCGCAGTCGTCGGATTCCTCGACGACGACGCCCACAAGCGACGGATCGGCAGGCTTCCGGTACTCGGTCCGCTCTCGTCGCTGGCCGAGACCGTGCGGGAGCAGGCGATCGACGTCGTCGTCGTCGCGATTCCCTCGCTTCCTCCGATCGAGCTTGCCGCCGTCGTGCGCGAAGCGGTCCGGTGCGGTGTGCGGGTGCGCTACCTGCCGTCGTTCTTCGCCGCAGTGCAGCGGGACAGCCGGAGCGGCGACCTGGCCGTTCCACCCGCCACTCTCCTCGGCCGCGCCGAGGTCCAGGTCGTGCGGCCCGCCACGCAATCGATCGTCCGAGGCAAGCGGGTGCTCGTCACCGGAGCCGGTGGCTCGATCGGGAGCGAGCTGTGCCGCCAGATCCGGTCCTACCATCCTGCCGCCCTCTACATGCTCGACCACGACGAGTCGAACCTGCACGGACTGCAGCTGGAGATCAGTGGTGCAGCCCTGCTCGACACCGACGAACTGCTCGTCGCGGACATCCGTGACCGCGACAGGGTCGACCAGATCTTCGCCACGTTCCGACCCGAGGTCGTGTTCCACGCTGCGGCGCACAAGCACCTGCCGCTTCTGGAACGGCACCCGTGCGAAGGCGTCAAGTCCAACGTCCTGGGCACGCAGTACCTGGTGGATGCCGCCGTCGACACCGGTTGTGAGCGCTTCATCCTGATCTCGACCGACAAGGCTGCCGAGCCGACCTCGGTGCTCGGGGCGACGAAGCGACTCGCGGAGCTCATCGTCGCGAGCCGCGCCGGGCAGGGCACGGCGTTGGGCTCGGTGCGGTTCGGCAACGTGCTCGGCAGTCGCGGGTCGTTGCTGCACGTGCTCGCCTATCAGATCGCCGCCGGTGAACCGGTGACGATCACCGATCCCGATGTGGACCGCTTCTTCATGACCGTGGAGGAGGCGGTGGGGCTCGTCCTGGAGGCCGGGGCGATGGCGGAGGCCGGCGAGACCTTCGTGCTCGACATGGGTGAACCGGTCCGCATCGTCTCCCTCGTCGAGGCCTACGCCGCGCAGTGCGGGGCCTCGGACGTCACCATCACATTCACCGGGCTGCGGCCCGGCGAGAAGCTCAAGGAGTCGCTGTTCGGAACCCATGAGGAGAGGACTCCCACCGCCCATCCGCGGATCTCAGCGGCTCTGGCGACGACCCCGCTCGACGATCTCGAGCCCCGGCTGGCGCCGCTCTACCTGGCCACTCAGCAGAACGTGGCCGACGACGTACGGGGGCACCTCGCCGAGCTCGTCCCCGACTACCGCCCACCGGCGCTCGCCGTACCGTCCGCGGTCGGCCTGTTCGACGCCCCCTACCCGGACGGGTTCTGATGGAGGGGGAGCTGCTCCAGGCCGGTGAGCGACTCGTGATCAGGTCCGAGCCGTCGTGGCTCGACGGCGTTCTGTGGGAGGCCGTCGGCGAGCCCTGGCTCCCGATCTCGGACGGGCACGTCGACGTCGACGTCCTCGTCGAGCGAGATACCTCGGCGTTCCCCGTCTCCGGCTGGGAGCGCGTCACACGCGGAGCTCACCGGAGGGGCACCGCCTGCGTCCTGGAGAATGCGTGCGGCTCCGGGTTCGACCTGCTCGTGGCAGCTGAGCCCGCGGCCCGGGCGGAACGCCACGGCCGTCTCCGGGTCGTCGCCCGTTGGCGCCCGCCGCGTCGGGAACGTTTGGCCGCCCTCGTGTTGCGCTCGCGGTTCCATCTCCTGGTTCGCGCCGTCCTGCTCCAGTACCCGCCCTTGTGGAACGCAGGGCGCCGCGGCCGGGTGCCGCTGCACGCCGCCGCGGTCGAGATCGGAACGTCCGTGCCGCTGCTGGTCGGACCCGGTGGCATCGGTCGCTCCACCGTCCTGCTCGCCGCCGCCCGCGCGGGCGGTCGGGCCTGCTCGGACAACGTCGTCGCCGGCGACGCGCACCGCATGTTCGGCCTCGTCGAGCCGATGCGCGTCGAGGGCGGCGGCGGCCGACGCATGGCGCACGGGCGGCGCGAGCGCGCTCTGCCCGGTCGGACCAGCGACCTCGAGCCGGACCGCATCGTGGTCCTCCGCCGCTCGAACAGCGCGGAGCCCCGGGTGGAACAGATCGGCGCTGCGCACGCAGCCCGTGCCCTGACAGCCGGCACCTACATGGCGGGCGAGCTCCGCCGCTACTGGGGCTTCGCCTCGACCCTGGCGCTCGGTACCGGGATCGGCCCGGCGCATCCGCCGATCGCCGACACCGCAGCCGCGATCGCCGCACGGCTGCCGGCCGTGGAGATCACGTTGACCTCACGCCCGACACGCGAGGTCACCGGGATGCTCGTCGCACCGACAGAGGCCACGCATGTCTGAGAGCCGAGTCCGGGTCGCCACCGTGATCACCAGGCTGGAGGCGGGAGCCGGGGCCGTCGCCCTGCGCGGCGCCCTGGCGCTGGACCCGGCCCGATTCGAGACGACCATCATCGCCGGCAGCGGCAACCGACTGGTGGACGACGCGCGGGACGCCGGGCTCGAGGTCGTCGTCGAGCCTGCCCTCGTGTCGCCGATCGCACCGCGCGACGACGTGCGGGCCCTGCGTCGTCTCATCCGGCTGCTCACCGGGCGGCGTTTCGACGTTGCGCACACCCACAGTGCCAAGGCAGGCGCGCTCGGTCGGATCGCAGCCCGGCGCGCCGGCACGGGTCGCATCGTGCACACCTTCCACGGTTTCCCGTTCCACGAGTTCCAGTCCGCGCCGGTGCGCGCGACCTACGTACAGATCGAGCGCAGGTTGGGAACGATCACCGACCTGGCTCTGTGCGTGGGCGCCGGCGTCGCCGCCGAGGCCGTGCGGCGGAGGTTGATCGCGCCGGACCGGATCAGGACCATCGGCGTCGCCACCTCCGGGACCGTGACTCCCCGGACCTCGCGGACCCGTGAGCAGGCGCGCCGGACACTGGGTCTGCCGCCGGGTGCCGCGGTCGTCGGCGCCGTCGGCCGGCTCGCCTACCAGAAGGCCCCCGAGGACTTCGTCCGGGCGATGGTCTCCCTGGGGAGGGACGACGTCGTCGGTGTGTGGATCGGGGACGGCCCGCTCGCGCCCCGGGTCCGGGAGCTGGCGGCGCACGCACTCCCGCGAGCCCGCCTCGTGCTCACCGGAGACCGGGCGGACGTGCGGGAACTGCTGCCCGCCCTCGACGTGTTCGCGTTGCCCAGCCGCTACGAGGGCCTGCCCGTGGCGATCATGGAGGCGATCGCCTGTGGCGTGCCCGTCGTCGCCACCGCCGTCAACGCGGTACCCGACGTCGTCGTGCCCGGCCGGACCGGCCTGTTGGTGCCGCCCCGACGACCCGACCTCATGGCTCGGGCGCTACGCCACCTGCTCGACCACCCCTCCGAGGCCGAACGCATGGCGCGCGCAGCGCTCGCCGCGATCGGCGACCGCCTCGACGACGCCGCACTGGGACAGGCACTGACCGACGCCTACGCCCCTTCCCCCGAGCTCCGCCCGCCCCGACCCCAGGAGATCCCGTGCGCGTAGACATCGTCAGCGGCAAGCCGACGGAACGACCTGAAGAATCGGCCACCGTCTTCGACAGTGAGTTCTCCCCCGCCGACCCGGCACTGCTCGCACGACTGCGCGACGGTACTGCCACCGCCGACCTCGCCGCTCCCCCGGTCGTCCTCCCGGACTTCTGTCACAAGTCCAAGTCGGAG
Organism: Pseudonocardia halophobica; assembly: GCF_050948485.1. NCBI lineage: Bacteria > Bacillati > Actinomycetota > Actinomycetes > Pseudonocardiales > Pseudonocardiaceae > Pseudonocardia > Pseudonocardia halophobica. Next base: position 6,146,999 of record NZ_CP192046.1, read on the forward strand.
ATGCCCTCCAGCATCGCCGTCGCCACTCGCGACGCGATCCGTCCCACGCTCACCGACGCCGCGCTGAACTGCGGCATGGCCCTCGCCACGCTCGACATCGCCAAGCCGCCCGAGCGCGCCGTTGGCGAGTTCTACCGGCGCGTGCGGGAGCGCTTCCCGAACCCCGCGGGTTGGCGTTTCGAACTCACGCGCGGCGAAGTGCTGCGTGCCGCTGTGGAGGGTGCCGACTTCGCCGCCGAGCGCTACGGCATCGAGCGCCACGAACTCGACCGTGTCGAGGAGTTCGGGCGTCTCTGCGTCGACGATCTCGGCGGAGCCGAGCGTGCCCGCCGGGAACTGCCGTGGCTGTGCGTCCAGCTGGCCCGCCTCCGCTTCGGGTCGATCGGTCCGAGCACCCACTTCCTGGAGTTGCAGGAGGTGGAGGAGATCTTCGATCCGGAGGCCGCCCGGCACCTCGGACTGCGCCAGGGGCAGGTCACGATGCAGTTCCACAACGGGGGCGGCGTGCTGACCGGTCAGCTCGGTGAGCTCTACGCCCGCCGCAGGTCGGCCTCGCGGCTGCTCCGCGCCGAGATGGCCGCGCAGAAGCCGCTCACGCATCTGCTCGGTGCACGCGATCTGGCGACCGCCCGACGTCGCTTCGAGGCCTACTTCACCGCCGGATGCCCCTCGCTGCCCACCGGCGGCGACGACGGCCGGCGGCTGCTGCTGTCTCAGCGCCTCGCGATGAACTACGGCTTCGCCTACCGGCTCGCCACCTACGCGGCGCTGCGCACCTTCGCACGTGAGGCTCTCGGGGCCCAGCTCTCCCTGGTCGTGGACTCCCCGCACAACTCCATCTACGAGGAGCAGGTGAACGGCCGGCCCGCGTACGTCCACCGGCACAACGCGGCCCGGGCCCTTCCGGCGGAAATGATGGCGGGCCATCCTGCTTTCGCACGGACCGGACAGCCTCTGCTGCTCCCCGGCACGAACCGGACCTCGTCGTTCCTGTGCATCCCGGGCGACGACGCCGGCCGCAGCCTGTACACGGCCTGCCACGGCACGGGCAGCATCATCAGCGCCTTCGAGCGCTCCGGCCGATCGGGTCCGGATCCGCGCGGACGTTCCACGTCGCGCTACTCCTACTCGGACGCGGCGCCGCGCCGGGTCGCGCACCTCGACGACCTCGGGGTCGGTGAAGGCCTCGACATCCTCGTCGGCAACGGACTCGTGCGCCCCGTCGCGAGGATGCGCCCGTTCGCGGTGCTGTCGTGACGGGCCTCGCGGCGGCTCGCGTCCTCGGTCCACTCTGGCCGCAGCTGCTCCCGGCCGAGCGGCAGTTCGTCGCTCTGCCCTCCCGGCACAGGCCGGTGATCGTGGCCGACCGCGACCCGCAGGTGCTCCGCTACGTCCGGACGGCCCTGCTCGCCACGCCACCGGGGTCGTCACTCCCGACCTGGGCCTACTCCCTGGCGGGGCAGGCTCTGCGCGTGCCGGGCACATCCCGGCTGCTGCCTCGGCACCATCGACAGCTGGACGTGGCCGAGACGGACCTGCAGGACATCGCCGCCCTCGTGCGGACCCACGACAACCGGCTCGTTGTTCTGCAGCACAGTCACGATCCGGATGCCCGCTGCGTCCTCCTGCTGTTCGAGCCCGGCTCGGCCGTGCCCGACCGGGTCGTGAAGCTCGCGGCCGGCGCCGCAGCCGCGGACCGGATGGAGCGCGAGGCACGTGCCCTCGAACTGCTCCAGGGCCTGTCGGATCGGCAGCTCGGAGCGCAAGTACCACGCCTCCTCGCGCTTCGCCCGCACCACGAGCGCCCGGCTCTGATGACGACCGCGCTGCCCGGTGTGCCGATGCTCGTCCGCTATCACCGCAGCGGCCACACCGCCGACCGTGGTGCGGTCACCCGCGACTTCCAGCGTGCCGCCGGGTGGCTGGCGCGACTGCACGCCGCCACGGCGAGGGAGTCCCGACCCCTCGACCTCGCCCCGGCCACCCTCGAGGCCGTCGAAAGCGCCTCGACATCACCGGCGGCGTCGGGCTTCGACCTCGTCGAGGAGGCGGCCGCATTGCAGGTCCGCCTGCGCCGGCGCCGCGCCCCGGCCGCACTCGTGCACGGCGACTTCTGGCCGGGCAATCTGCTGACCGACGGCGCCCAGATCACCGGGGTCGTCGACTGGGAGCGCAGTGTCGGCTCGGGAAGCCCGCTCCGCGACCACGCCCGCTTCGCCCTCTGCTACTCGCAGTACCTCGATCGCCACACCGCGCCCGGCCGCCGCGTCCGGGGTCATCGCGGCCTTGTCGCGGGCGCACCCGGTGGCGGCGTGGGCTATGCACTCGACGGCAACGGCTGGTATCCCGACCTCGTCCGCGGCTTCCTCCGCAGCGTCCTGGCCCGGCTGCACCTGCCGCCCGAGTGTGGACGCGACGGGGTGCTCGCCGAGATCCTCGCCGTCGCCGCCGAAGCCACCGAGCCGACGTTCGCCGCGAGCCAGCTCGCCCTGTTCCAAATGCTCAGCGAGGACCTCCGATGACCGGTGTCGACACGTCCCTCACGGCGGCTCGGAGGGCTGCCCGTCGTGGACCAGGCCCGCAGCCACGGAGCTCCCTGCGTTGGCTGCCCGAACGTGGAACAACCGAGCGCGTCGCCGTTCTGCTCGCGGCCGCCTCGGTGGCGTTCCAACCGTTCCTGCATCCGACGGGTCCGGGCAACGCCTCCCCCGTCGACGTCTTCCTCCTGTTGTCGATGCTCGCGACGATCGTCTGGGCGGCCGGAGCACACGTACGGATTCGCGCGCCCTACGTGGTCGCCGTCACACTCATCGTCCTCGGGGGTGCCCTCGCGGGGGTGACCGGCCCGCTCCCGGGTACCGCGCTGCTCGCCGTCTTCCAGGACCTGGTGATCTTCGCCTGGGCTGTCGCAATCACCAACCTGGCGAGCCGCGAGGGAGTGCTGAGGACACTGACGACGGCTTGGGCCGTCACCTCCGTCTGCTGGGCCTCGGTGCTCGTCACCGCATCGGTGTTCGGCCTGACGTCGATCGAGGGGATCGTGGCCCGGGAGGGCAACCGCGCGCTCTTCACCTTCGGTGACCCGAACTACGCGGGTACCTACTGGATCACGTCGATCTTCCTCGTCTACGCAACCCAGCGACCACGACGGCGGTGGCTGCGGTGGCTCGGCTACGGGCTGCTGGTGTGGTCGCTGATCCTCACCGAGTCCAACGGGAGCGTCTTCGCACTGCTCGTCGGTGTTCTGTTCGTTCTCGTTGTCGCCACCTACCGCCGCTTCGGCGCGCCGGCCGCCGTCGCCGTTCCCCTCGTCACGGTGGCGCTGGTCGGTGGGCTGCTCACAGCCATGCCGCTCGCACAGATGCAGACCTGGGCGCGCGACTCGGGCCAGCCCGTCCTGGTCAACTCGATCGGCCGCAGCAACGGCAGCAGTGCCCAGCGCAGTGAGCTCATCGCGGAGTCGATGCAGCTCTACGCCCGGTACGGCGTCCTCGGCTCGGGGCCCGGCAGCACCAAACCTCTGTTGCAGGAGGGTCACTATCCGTACGCCAAGGAGGCCCACGACGACTACCTCGCCGCGCTCGTCGAGCGGGGGCCGATAGGCCTCGCCGGAGTGCTCCTGCTGGTGACCGGAGCCGCGGTCAGGGCGGCACGGGTGCTGCGCACTGCACCACGCGGTTGGCCGGAGCTGCCGCGGCCGGTCGGTCTCGTGGCAGGTCTGCTGGCGATGGCCGTCGCGGGGGTGTACTACGAGGTCCTCCACTTCCGCTACACCTGGCTGTTGCTCGCCTTCATCGCCGCCGTCGCCGCTGTCCGGCCAGGTAGGCGTACGGGATCCGCCGATCGCCCGGCGACCGGGGTGAGTCGATGAGCAACCCGGCACCCGCGGGCACGCCCCGTAGATCAGCAGCTCTGGGCAGGCGCAGCCTCACGGTGAACTTCGTGGCCCAGGGAGCGGCGCTGGGCTGTCTGACGATCGCCAGCCTCGTCGTCGCCCGATGGGGCGGCCCCGCGGTACTCGGCGAGTACGCCCTGCTGCGCGTGCTGCCGTGGCTGACCGGCGTCATCGCGAGTGCAGGGCTGCCGGTCGCCTCCACCTTCTTCCTGGCCGCACGGACCGGGTCGGACCCTCGTCTCCGTCCCACGCTGCTCACGTTGGCGCTCGCCGGCTCGGCGGTCGGCCTGCTCGCCTGGGCGGTTGCGGTGCCCCTGCTCCATCGCCTCTTCTTCCCCGACCTGTCACCGGGGCTCCTGCTCCTGGCCGGGCTCACGGTCGCCACCCAATTGTTCACCGTGTGGGGTAAGGCGTGTTGCCAGGGCCAGGCCGACATGCTCGGGGCCAACATCGTGATCGTCGGCGAGGAGCTGCTGTTCCTGCCCGCCTACTGGCTCGTCTCGCACGCCGGGTTGCACGGCATCACCGCCGTCGTGGTCGCGATGGTCGGCGGGGGTGCCGCCGCGACCGCACTCTCGGTGGGGCGTCTCGCTGCGACGGGCTTCTTCACGGGCCGCGCCGCCCCCTCCCTGCGCCTCGCGAGAGAGGTCGTGGTGTTCGGAGCGCGTGCGCAGCTCGGCAACCTGCTGTGGCTGGTCAACCTTCGCCTCGACTTCCTCATCCTCGACGCGCTCGCCGGCCCGGCCGTGCTGGGCATCTACGCCGTCGCGTCGAAGTTCGCCGAACTGATGCGACTGCCCGCCACCGCAGCCAACTATGTGCTGTACCCGCGCTTCGCTCGCGCCGAGCGCGTCGACACCGACGCCGAGGTCCGCCGCCTGCTTCCCCGCGCGCTCGCCCTCACCGCACTCGCCACTCCCGTCCTTGCCCTCGCCGCCACGATCGCGCTTCCGCTGCTCTACGGGCAGGCCTTCCGCGGCGCTGTGCTCCCGGCCTGCGTGCTGCTCGTCGGGCTCGCCGTCGAAGGTGCGAGCGCCGTCGCCTCCGCCTACCTGTGGGGCATCGGCCGACCGGGCGCGAACTCCTTCGCGATGGGGCTGGGCGTGGTCGTGACGGTGGCCCTCGACCTCGTCCTCATCCCCCACCACGGGGCGATGGGCGCCGCCGCCTCGTCCAGCGCCGCCTACCTGGCGACCTCGGCCGTTCTCGTCGGGCTGACCTATCGATTCTCGTCCACCGGCCGCGTGTCCACCGTGGTGGCCAGCCGTGCGGAGCCGCTATGACGAAGGGCACACGGCTGCAGGCGTTCCTCGGCCTGCTACTTCTGCTCACGGCGTGCGATGCCGCGGCGGCGTCCCCAGGCCCGACATGCGCGTCGAGCTCCCCCCACCCTGGTTATCTGGTGCAGCTCTGCCTGACCGCGCCCCTTGCCGGCAGCATCCTGTCGGGCAACCGACCGATCACCGCAAGCGTCCTCACCAGCGGTAGCGCCCCCCTCGTCAACGGGGTCACGTTCACGCTCGACGGCACCTACCTGACCTTCGACGGCCAAGCGCCCTACACCTTCACTCTCCACACCCACCTGTACACCCCAGGTCCCCACACGCTCGCGGCAGCCGTCGCCTTCGCCAACGGTGACGTCTCCACCGCCGTGTCGATCCCGACGTACGTCGCGGCCTCGTCCCCACCGCCCGCTCCTCCGCCGTTCCAGCCCACGCCGGGCCGCGAAGCCGCCCCGGGACAGCCGTTCGTCGTCGCCGCGACCGGCGACGGGGCATCCGGCCTCGCAGCCGAGCAACAGGTCGCGGACCTGATCGCGGGATGGCAACCCAACCTGTTCCTCTACCTCGGTGACGTCTACCGGCACGGCTCTGCGGAGGACTACCTCAACTGGTACGGCGACGGGCAGTCCTTGTACAGCCGGTTCCGGACCATCACCGACCCCACGGTGGGCAACCACGAGTTCGAGTTGGACAGAAGAGGGCGCGCCTACTTCGACTACTGGGGAGGGGCACCGAGCTACTACAGCGTCGACACCCACGGCTGGCACGTCGTCGTCCTCGACAACGCCAGCCCCGGAGTCGATCTCCGTGCCGGCTCGCCTCAGTACCGGTGGCTCAGCGCAGAGCTGACCGCGCACCCCAATCCGTGCACGATCATCACCTACCACCGGCCGCGCTTCAATCTCGACGAGGAAGGCCCGGCGCCCGACTTCGACGCATTCTGGCGTCTCATCGCGGACCATCACGTTCCCCTGGTCATCAACGGGCACGCCCACAACTATCAGCGTTGGAAGCCGCTGAACGCCGACGGCCAGGTGGCGGACGGCGGGACGACGCAGTTCGTGGCGGGAACCGGTGGCCAGTGGATCAGCACGCTCGAGAGTAACGACCCACGCCTGGCCATCGGATTCGACTCGACCGCCACGGCATGGGGTGCGCTACGGCTGACGCTCTCGGCGGTCGGGGCCCACTACGCGTTCGTCAGCAGGGCAGGCGTGACCGAGGACGAAGGCTTCGTACCGTGCGCGCCCGCCTGACGGAGAACCACGCCCTCACGAGGAGACAGCCATGTCGAACGTCAGGCCCCTCCGCGCCCGCGCACCCGGCCGTGTCGCGTTCATCGGGGCCGTGCACGAGGCCGGGCCCGCACTCGAGGCGGTCGTGGCCTCCGTCGACGCAGAGGTCGTCCTGCTGGTGACCGTGCCCCGGATCAGCGAGCATTCACCGTCCGGGGCGGTGGACCTCGCCGCTGTGGCGGAAGCCGAAGGACTCCCGGTACTGCACACGGTCGACGTCAACGCCCCTGAAGACGTGGCGGCGATTCGGGAGACCCGGCCGGATCTGATCGTCGTGGTCGGCTGGACGCGGCTCATCGGCCGGCCGCTCCTGGCGGTGCCCCCGCGAGGGTGCGTGGGGTTCCATGCCTCGCTCCTCCCGCACAACCGGGGGCGGGCTCCGGTGAACTGGGCCATCCTCCGCGGCGAGACCGTCACCGGCAACACGATGATGATGCTCGATCCCGGTACCGACACCGGCGACATCGTCGACCAGCGACGCATCGTCATCGGCCCGGACGACACCTGTGCCACGGTGTACGCCCGTGTGGCCGAGGCGGGCGCCCAGATGCTCACCGAGCACCTCCCGGCACTTCTGGCAGGCACTGCGCCACGTCGGCCCCAGCACAGCAAGTCCGCCTCCGTGCTGCCCAAGCGGACCCCCGAGATGGGTATCACCGATTGGTCGCGCCCCGCCCGCGCGCTGCACGACTGGATCCGGGCGCTCACCTGCCCCTATCCGGGCGCCTTCACGTCCATCCGGGGTGTCCGGGTCATGTTGTGGGGGAGCCGGCTCCCGGGCGGTACCGACGAGGCGGCCCCGGCCGGGACCGTGCTGCACGTCGGGGACGAGGGGCTCCTGGTGGCCACCGGGGCCGGCTCGCTGCTCGTCACCGACATGTCCGACCCCGGCGCTCTCCCACAACCCGCTTCACGCTGGTGCAGATCAGCCGGCCTACGACGAGGAGCTCACTTCGACGCCGTCCATCCTGCAACCGCTCTGTGGGCCCTCGGCCTCGGGCCGAGACCCCGAGCCGAGGAGACGGCGGTGACGGTCACACGGGCAGGGGGAACCTCATGAGCACCGTCGTCGTCCTCGCCGCACATCCCGACGACGAGCTGCTCGGCATCGGTGGCACACTCGCCAAGCACGCTCGTGCCGGCGACGAGGTGCACGCGGTCATCCTCGCCGAGGGCGCGACGAGCAGGTACGACGCCGACATGGTCGATGTCCTCGCCGATGCCGCCAAACGGGCGGCCGACGTGCTCGGCCTGGCTTCGGTCCGGAACTGCTCGCTGCCGGACCAGCGCCTCGACGCCCTTCCACTCGTGGATGTGACGCAGACGATCGAGCGAGTGCTCGGCGAGCTGCAACCGGAGACCGTCTACACCCACTTCCCCGGTGACGTGAACTGTGACCATGGTGTGGTCGGACGGGCCGCATGGACCGCCTGCCGGCCGTACGCCGCACCTCTGTTACGTCGGTTCGCGGTCTTCGAGACACCGTCCTCCACCGAATGGGCCTGGCCGACGTCCGATGCCGCCTTCACACCGGGGTTGTTCGTCGACATCTCCGACACCCTCGACACGAAGCTGCGAGCCATGGCCTGCTACGCCAGCGAGCTCCGCACCTATCCGCATCCACGGTCCCTCCAGGCGCTCGCCGAACGTGCCGCCTACTGGGGCAGTCGCGTCGGCCGCCCCGCCGCCGAACCGTTGCACGTACTACGGGAGCTGCAATGATGCCTCCAGTCGACTCATCCGTCCGAGCCGTCCCGTTGTACTCGGACAGCCCGGCCCGCCGGGCCACCGACCTGGCCCTCGGAGTCCTTGCCGGCCTCCTGCTCGTGCCGGTCCTCGTGGCGCTCGCGCTCCTCGTCCGGACCACGAGTGCCGGTCCTGCGATCTTCCGGCAGGAACGAGTCGGCCGCGACGGGCGCCCCTTCACCATCTGGAAGTACCGCACGATGGTCGTCGACGCAGACCGTCTGGGCGCGGCGGTGAGCGGCCGTGAGGATCCCCGTGTGACCCGGGTCGGCCGCATGTTGCGGGCGAGCCGCCTGGACGAGCTGCCACAACTGGTCAACGTCCTGCGAGGCGAGATGACCATCGTGGGGCCTCGCCCCGAGGTCCCACGGTTCATCCCGTACTACACACCGTCGGAGAGACGGCTGCTCGCGGTACGCCCAGGAGTCATCGGTCCCGGCGCACTGCTGTTCGCCGGCGAACAGGCCGACGAGCTCGATGTCGCAGGAGACCCCGAGGCGTTCTACGTGCGTCACCATCTCCACCCGAGGCTGGCACTCGACCTGGACTACCTGGCGGGTCGCGGCCTGCGGCGCGACCTCGGCCTCGTCTGTCGTGCCATCCGGGTCGTCCTCGTTCCCTAGCGGCTGCCCGCTCGCGGGATCTACCACCTGGTCCGTGATGACGAGTTGAGCGCGGCGCGGACGGCAACCGTCTCCCTCAGCAGCAGAACCGACCCGAGAATTGTACGCAGGCCTTGCGGATCGAACAAGATTCGAGGCACCGAGGCCTCCTGAGCGAGGAGTCGAGAGTTCCCCGCACAGATTTTACTTTCGGCGTAGCCGTACACATTTCACGTGCAATCCTGTATCGAGGAGTGCATTCGTGACGTCCATGTGGTAGGTGCCGGAAATCTGGCGAACTGCACAGGTGCAGAAGCCGGGGCGCGAGATCCACACAGCAGTCGCCGCCCCTTCGTCTTCGCTCAAGACGAAGGGGCGGCGATCATCCGTCCCCGACTCGAGAGGACGCGCCTGCCGTCGTGCGTCTCCGGGCGAGGCCCCGGACGCCCGACCTCAGACCACGTGTTCCAGACGCCCGAGCGCCGCCTCCGCAGGCGAAGCGAGGTCGTGCCGCACCGTCAGGGCCGCCGCCTCCAGGCGCGAGTGCACTCCGAGCTTCGTCAGGGCCGATTGGACATGGCTGCGGATCGTGGTGGGCGCGACACCGAGCCGATGTGCCATCGCCTTCGTTCCCATGCCCTCGACGAGCAGGCCGAGACACTGACGTTCCCGCAGCGTGAGGTGGCTGGCGAGCATCTGGATCGCCGAGACGGGGCGACGTGAACGAGGCTCCTGGCTCCGGACCGTGTCGACGACGACGGCACCTGCACGTACCCGGCGGATCGACTCGGTGAGAACCCCGATCCCGTTTGACTTGTGTACGTACGCGGCCGCGCCCCGGACCAGGGCCTCGGAGGCCGAGCTCACCTCACTCTCGGCGGCCAGCACGACGACCCTGACCGCCGAGTTCGTTGCGAGGATCTCCTCGATGGCATCGAGTCCGTCTCCGTCGGGCAGGGAGCGCTCCAGGAGGCAGATGTCGGGTTGCGTCCTACGCACTGCGGCGACGATCTCTCCGGCCGAGCGAGCGACGGCGCGCACGTCGAAACCCTGCTGACACAGCAAGGCCGAGAGCGCGTCGGCGAAGAGGCGATTTCCCTCACAGATCACAATTGAGACAAACCGCGCCTCGACAGGTCCTTTACTCTCCCTTTGTGCAGGCATTACCACTCCCTAGTCGGCCTTCGCGCCATTGCGACGGCCCCCGACAGACTCGCATTACACCGCTCGGCCCTCGGCCGCACCGTGTTACACGCCTGTTGTCAGTTCGTGCAGAAATTCGGACGAGGCTTTCTTCCCTCACCTGGGCGCAAATATCAACTAGATGATCGATTTCGTGAAGTTGGTGTTCAGTGGTCGTAGGCGGTGACGCTGCGCTTGAGTGGGGCGTTGGTGGTCCAGTTGTGCCAGACCGCTGCGGCCAGGGCGAAGAGCCGCTGAGCGACGCGGGTGCCTACGCCTTGGCAGGTGCGCCCGCCGTGGCGTTCCAGGCCGAGCTGGCCCTTCAACGTGTCGAACACCGACTCGATCCATTGCCCCGCCGAGGTTGCCGTGGCGGGTGCGTTCGTCGCCTCGGTCTGGGCGCAGCAGGGTGACTCCGAGGGCGGCGATCCGGGCTTCGATCTCGCGTCCGGCCAGGCCCTTGTCGGCCAACACGGTCGCTCCGGAGGCGAGGCGTCCGGTCTCCACGGCGATGGTCAACAGGTCCAGGCAGACATCTCGTCCGCCGGTTTCGGGTGGGCCAGACACCAGGCGATCGGCATCCCGTCCGGGGCGGCGAGCAGGTAGAGCTTGAACCCCCGGTAGAACCGGGAGGGCGCCGCGCAGTACCCGTAGCCGGCGTGTCCGGCCAAGTCCGAGCGTTTCGCGGTCTCGCGCGAGGTTCCGCACGGCAGCGGGGTGGCATCGATCAAGCGCAGGTCGTCGCACCACGACGGGCTGACCATGGCCAGGTGGGTGATCGCCGCGGCCGGCAACGGAGCCGCCGCGGTGAGGCGCTTGTGGTAGCCGGGCTGCTTGGGCAGATACCGAAACAGGTGTCCGAGGCGGCAGTAGGCGAACCGGATCCACCGGTGCTCGGTGTCGACCCCGAGCAGCACCTGGGCCGCGGCCAGGGTCAACAGCTCGGCGTCGCTGAGTCGGGGTCGTCGTCCTCGTCCTCGTCCTCGTCCTCGTCCTCGTCCTCGGCGAGCCGGGACCACATGATCGTCGATCTCCACATACAGTGCGGTCAGGAGGGCGTCCAGGTCGTTCGTCACAGTCGATCATGGCCGCCCTCCTCCCATGTCTTGGCTGATCGACACGCCACCTTCAAGGAATCGATCATCTAGAAGTGGTTCTCCAGCACCCAGGCCAACGTCTGCGTGCCGGTGAGGACGACGACGGCGGTCGCCCAGGGCGCGCTCGGTCGCCGTTGCCCGGACGCGACCAGGAGGATCAGCGGCGGCGCAGTGATCGCGTAGAGGTTCCAGTCATCGAACACCCCGAGCTGCGCCCGTCAGACGACCACCAGCAGCAGAGCCCCCGCCGACGCCACCCCGAGGAACACGCTCCGCACGCCCGCGAACCGGCACGCCGGGAGCAGGACGACCGCCGGCGCGAGCAACAGCACCAACTGGAGCTGCAACCACCACCCCGTGGCGCCGTCCGGGAGGAGGAAGCGCGACCAGTCCCCGCCCTGCGCCGTGATCTGGCTGCCGGACACCAACTCCGCGATCGGCAGCCCGTGCTGGTCGAACCACCACATCCCGAACACCGCGGGCACCGCGGTAAGCGCCAGGCCGGCGTCGAGCCGCCCACCATGCCGCACCCCGATCACGACCAGGACGAGCAGCGACGGCCCCAGCACCAGCGTCTCGAGATGGCAGAGCACCCCGAGCCCCAAGAGAAGCCCGAGTGGCCACAGCGGGGCCTCCTCGTCGTCGAGGAACCGCAGCGCCCCCGCCAAGTACCCCAGCGCGACGACGGCGGTGAGCGTGTAGTTCTCGACGTCGCCGAAGAACACCATCACCCACCCGCCGCCGGCGAGCAGCCCCAGCACCAGCAACGGCTGCTCGAAACGGCGGGCAATGCGCAAAGCGATCAGCACTGCCATTCCCCCGGCGAGACAGGAGACCAGGCGATAGGTCTGCGCGGCGTCCCAGCCCCACAACTCGTGCAGCCCGGCCCAGAGTCGGGAGTGCAGGAACAGCTCGAGCATCTCGTCGTGGGTGGCGAACCCGCCCGGTGATGCCTCGAACTTGCCCTGCAGCAGCGAGCCGTCGAGGTTCTCGGTGCGGTCGCTGAGCAGCCAGAAGAGACCCGTCGACACCAGGGCGACGACGCCTCGTACAGCCCGCCGATCCAACGCCGCGCTGACGTCGACGGCGAGCATTCTCGCCCGCTCCGGCCACCTCCACACCGCCAGCCCGGCGGCCGCGGCCAGGCCGGCGAAGGTGATCGCCCACCCCCGTCCGACGAACACCCAGCGATCGACGCCGAACCAGGTCGTCAGCCCGGCCTCGGGCTGCCCGGGAACAGCATGGGGAACGGCGAGTCCGCGCCAAAGGTAGAGCCCACCGAGCAGACAGACGCCGGCGGCGAGCAGAGCGGTGGTCCGTCGGGGAGAAGCCTCGGTGGTCGTCGGAGTGGGGAGCACGAGCACGGCCGCGAGGCTGACATGCACGCTCATCCCGGCGCCGCCTCGTCGACGCTGTGACCGGGGAAGGCACAGGAAGTCCTCAGGAGGAGTCGGCAGGAACGGGTCATCTCGGCAGAGATGCTCGCTGCCCGCTACCTCAGGCGCCGGTTGCCTCCCGGTCGGATCCCTGGCGCAGCAGCACGCGTCCCCTCGGACTCACCGGTCGCTCTGCCCGGGCCGCAACTCACCGGCGATCTTCGGAAGAATCCAGTCGCACGGTGCTGGGCAACTTACCCCCTACCGTTCTGGGGATGTGCGACATTTCTCGGAAGGTGACCTCCTGACCCGGCCCGACTACGTGTCCCACGTTGTCCCGCACCATCGCCTGGACGCTGGAGATGTCGAAGCCGGGGCCGGGTACGAGCCGGAACTCGAATCTGCCCGGAGAAAGCTGTACCGCTTGGACTTCGGTCAGGCCCGTAAGATTCTTGATCAGCCTGTGCGGCAACGGCACGAGCCTGCCATCGGCCGCGACGAAGTAGTCCTCCTTCCGCCCGTCGAGAGGTCCGAGCACCGGGAATGCCCGCCCACAGGGACACGACTGCTCGCCTGCGGGGCCGACAACATCCCCCGTGCGGTAGCGGAACAGTATGAAACCTGAATTGTGCAAGGGAGTGGCAACTATCTCCCACTCCTGCTCGCCGACCGGGAGAAGCTCGACGTAGCCGTAGTCCGGGAAGACGTGATAGCTGCCTCTCTCACAGTTGCCGGCCATGGCAACCCGCTCGGTCTGGCCGTAGTGATCGACGATCGGGCCGCCGAAGGCAGCTGCAAAGAGCGTTCGTTGCGCAGTTCCGATCGTCTCCGACGAGGTGATCACTGCTTGCATCGGAAGTACGGCGTCGACCTCGCGCAGCAGTCGGGCGAAGATTGCCAAGCTCGACGGCCAGCCTTCGACCACCTGCGGCCTGAAGGCACGAGCGGCTTCCAGTATCTCCGGAAGGTGCTCCGCGGTGAGATGCGCACTCGATACGTGCAACTGCCTACTGCCGTGCAGTTCGTGCAGAACATCTCGGGCACGATCGGCCCGCAATTCGCTTCCCCGCAGCGTGAGGCGACGCGGAGACCCCGGAATACCGAACCACGACCATTGCCGCTCCAGAGCGACCATCTCGTAGACCGACGACGACGGAGTCCGGTAGGCCGTGATCACGGACCCCGTGGTGCCGCTCGATCGAGCAGGCCACACACGGGGGCGCGGGACGGTGAGGAATCGATCGGCAGAGGCAACCAGATCATCGCGCCTGAGCATGGGCAGCAGGGGAAGATCCCCTACGCCTCCGAACCGTCGGGGATCGATGCCTCGTTCTCGGAAGTACTCCCGGTAGTAGGGCGAACACGCGGCGGCGATCCGGACGAGGCGCCGCAGGCGGCGATCCTGCATCTCGCGGATCTGCGCAGACGTTGCACCCTCGATCTGTCGAGCCTGCTGAGCGAACCAGAACCTGGCAGGGTGAGCACGCCGGACTCGATGAAGCAGCGTCGCATAGCCTGATGGAGCCACCGCCGACTCTCCCCTCCCGGGACCTGTGACGCGGGTCTCGCCCCGGGCGGGCCAACCGTTAGTTGCGACGCGGACAATGGGCGTTTACTCCCTTCCGGCCGGGCACACATCGGACTACCTGAGCAGATCGGACTGCTCCGCAGCGCGGTCCGGTCGCTACGCGGAGGTGACCTCGGCCCGGCCGAGGGGTAACGGATGCCCCGACAACAGCGACTCGCACGGGAGCGTCCCCGCGCCCCCGATCTGAGCAGCCGGAGCATCGCCGTGATCACATGCCGTTTCTGCGCCTCCCGCGACGGCGAGACGGTCCTCGACGCCGGACTGCAGCCCGCGGGAGACAACTTTCCACTCGTCGACGATCGCGGGCCGGACGCGCTGCATCCGCTGCGGATGTGGATGTGCGGGGCATGTCGGCTGGCTCAGCTCACGGAAGACCCCACCGTTCCCGACGAACCCCGGGGTCGCGAGCCCGAGGCGCTGGTCCGGCAAGCGAGGGACGCCGTTCAGATGCTTGCCTCGACGGGGTACCTGACGGCAGGAAGCAGCGTCGTCGAATTCGGCAGCCCGCACGGCGGCTCATGGCTCGACCTGATCCAGGAGTACGGCGCCGTGCCCTGTGGCGAGAGCGCGAAGGCCGACGTACTGGTGGACAACATCGGGATGATGCACGCGGCTGACCAGGCAGCCGCCCTGCGCGAGCGGCTGGCGCGGCTGGCGCCGCACGGAACCGCGTTCTTCCAATACCACTCGCTCGCCACGATCGTCGCGCGCGGCCAATGGAACGCGCTCCGACACGGTCACTACGCCTACTACTCGACTCCGGCCCTGGTCACGATGCTGGAATCAGTCGATCTCACGCCAGTGACCGCTCGCTGGTACCCGTTGTACGGGGGGACGGTGCTCCTCGGCGCGCGGCGCGGAGGAGCACCAGACGGAACAGTCAGTCGGATCGCCGACGAGGAGGAGAAGGTCGGCGTGCTCGACCCCGCGCGCGTGCGTTCCCTGCAACACGCGTGCTCCACCTCGTCGGCGGCCCTCGCGACCTTCATCGGCGCCGAGCTGGTAGCCGGACGGCGCGTCGCGGGCTACAGCGCCGCCTCGCGGGCGGTCGCGCTGCTCTGCACCGCCGGGATCGGGTTGGCCGACCTGTTCGCCGTCGCCGACGCCTCGGAGGAGAAATGGGGCCGTCGACTTCCCGGCAGTCGGATCCCCATCGTGTCGCCGGCGCAGCTCGTGGACGAACGGCCCGACACGGTGGTGCTCTTCGTGCCGGACCTGCTCGAGGAGGTTCGTCGCGCCCTACCTCAGGTCGAGGAGTGGGGAGGCCGCTGGGTGGTGGCCGAGGACCTTGTCGGTGACGAGGCGAACGCTCTCTGAGGCAGTGTCACTGCCGCCGCGGCCGTCGGATCCCCGGCGCAGAGCCGTCGGACCGAGCTGCCGCCGTGTCCTGGTCCTCGTTCACCGGCCGTACGACCGGCGCCGGTTGTTGCAACGAGGGTGCCACCTAATGGGTTCTGTCGAGCTGGGGTTGTGCCAGGCTCGGCGCTGGTAGCGGCCAGCGGGTCAGCACTCTCGTCGCCGGAGCGTTGAGCTCTAGAGTCAGATCGTGCGCCCGCTGGTCGCGAGCAGGTCGAACCGCTGATGGGATGACGTGCCCCGGCCCTCGAGCTCGTCGGGGTCGGTGAGCACTTGACCATTAGGTCGCGGGTCCTGCTCCACGCTGCCGTCGACGAAGGACCAAGCGGGAGGCGGTGGGGCCGTTGCTGTTCGTCGGTGACGACTGGGCCGAGGATCACCACGACGTGGAGATCGTCGACGAGGCCGGGAAACGACTCGGGCGAGCGCGGCTGCCGGAGGGCATGGCCGGGATGTCCCGGCTGCACGAGATGCTCGCCGAGCATCTCGACGACACCGACCTCGACCCGCAGACCGGGATGCTCGCCGACGGGGCGGTGGTGGTGGGCATCGAGACCGACCGCGGCCCGTGGGTCACCGCGCTGCTCGCGGCCGGCTACCGGGTGTTCGCGCTCAACCCGATGTCGGTGGCCCGCTACCGCGAGCGGCACTCCACCTCCGGGGCGAAGTCCGATGCCGGGGACGCGCACGTGCTGGCCGAGATCGTTCGCCTCGACCGCGAGCATCACCGCCCGGTGGCCGGGGACAGCGCGCACGTCGAGGCGCTCAAGCTGGTCGCCCGGACGCACCAGAGCCTGATCTGGGACCGGACCCGGCACCTGCAGCGGCTGCGCCAAGCGCTGCGGGAGTACCACCCGGGGCTGCTCGACGCCCTGGTCGCGGGCAGGTTGGAGCTGACCGATCCGGACGCGGTCGAGCTGCTCGAGCGGGCCCCGGACCCCGACCGGGCCGCCCGGCTGTCGAGGGCGAAGATCGCGGCGATCCTGAAGAGGCACCGCCGCCGCAACGTCGATGCCCGCGCCGAGGCGATCCAGACGGCGCTGCGCGCGCCGGTGCTGCGCCAGCCGCCTGCGGTCGAGTCGGCGTACGCGACGATCGCGTTGACCCAGGCCCGGCTGCTCACGGCGCTGTCCGGGCAGCTGCCGGGACTGGAAGAGGTGATCGGTCAGGGTTTGGCCGGCACCCGGACGCTGAGATCTACGCCAGCCTTCCGGGCCTCGGTGTGACTCTCGGGGCCCGGGTGCTCGCCGAGTTCGGAGACGACCCGCACCGCTACCGCGACGCCAAGGCCCGCAAGAACTACGCGGAACGTCCCCGATCACCCGCGCGTCCGGGCGCAAGACCGTCGTGTTGGCCCGCTACGCCCGCAACCGCCGCATCGGTGACGCCGTCCATCGATGGGCGTTCTGCGCCCTGAGGGCCTCACCAGGTGCCCGCGCCTACTACGACGCCCTCCGCGCTCGCAGCATCGGACACAACGCCGCGCTACGACAGCTCGGCAACCGGCTGGTCGGAATACTGCACGGCTGCCTCAAGACCCGCACCCGCTACAACGAGACCACCGCCTGGGCCCACCACCACACCACCGCCGCTTGACACCACTACGTCATGGGATGTCTGACTCTTCTCCGCTGCCGCGGCACGCACCAGAGCCCTCGCGACGAGCCACGAGACGAAGACTGCGAGCACGACCCATCCGAGCGCGACCGCCGCGATCGTAAGCCAGAGGGTCGAGCTCACGGCGCTCTCCGATCAGTCGGACCTGGGTACTCAGTGAATGAGGATGACCTACGAGAATCGGACAGGCATCACGAAGTGTGATGACGTCGGGACGGTGCGCTGGCAATTGCACCTTCGCGTAACGGCAGCTCCTCGATGGACGAGCCCGCCTACGATCCTGTCCCCTCACGTGAGGCCTGCGCGATGAAGGTCGTTCTGTTCTGCGGCGGATACGGCATGCGGATGCGTGACGGCGTGTCCGACATCCCGAAACCGATGACGATGGTCGGTCCGCAGCCACTGCTCTGGCACGTGATGCGGTACTACGCCCATTTCGGTCACAAGGACTTCGTGCTGTGCCTCGGCTACGGGGCACACCACATCAAGGACTACTTCCTGCACTACTCCGAGACCGCGTCGAACGACTTCGTCATGCAGGGCGGCGACGTCCACCTCCTGGGATCGGACATTCAGGACTGGAAGATCACCTTTGTGCACACCGGTCTGGACTCACCCATCGGTGAGCGCCTCCGGCGGGTGAAGGAGCACGTGGCCGACGAGGAGATGTTCCTGGCCAACTACGCGGACGTCCTCACCGATGCGCCCTTGAACGACCTGATCGACACCTTCAAGGCGAGCGACGCAGTTGGCTCGCTGCTGGCGGTTCCGCCCCAGTCCGCCTTCCACTGCGTGGAGGTTCCCGACGGCGACGACCGCATCAGTGCCATCAGCACGGTGCGCGATCTCCCCCTGTGGGAGAACGGGGGCTACTTCGCGCTGCGACCCGAGATCTTCGACTTCATCCCCGAGAACGGCGACCTCATCGCCGACGCGTGCACTCCCCTCGCGGCGGCGGGACGCATGCTCGCCTACCGCTACAAGGGGTTCTGGCACCCGGCGGACACGGTGAAGGAGCGCACGGCGCTCGAGGCGCTGTACCGCGCCGGTCGTAGCCCGTGGATGCTGTGGGAGGGCGCTTCTGGCGGTCGCCGTGACCTGATGGCGGCGACCATCGCGGGGCTGGGCGCTCCCGAGGTCGAGCGCTGACGTCGCTCCCTCCGAGGCCACGAAAGGAGGGCCCCGGGCTCGAGTGCCCGGGGCCCCTTCTTCGTCTCGTGGTCGACGGCGCCGGAAGGCCGGCGTCACGAGCACAGGGAGATCGTCAGGCCGCCGCCTTGTCCCGCAGTCGCTGGGTCCTGACCGTGACCGCTGTGATGACGCGACCGAGTTGTTGCTTGGCCGGATGCAGTCGGCGCAGCACGCCCGGAGCCACCGACAGGCCGGCGTACACCACGGCGGGCCGCATGGATGGCCTCTGCTGGAAGGCCACCCGCGCCTGCTGACGGGCCGTGGTCGTGTCGGAGGCCAACAGCGCGTTGCGGGAGATCCGCATCGCCCGGTTGAACCTGATCCGGCGCAATGTCCGGTCGAGCGCTTTCTGGACCTCCACCTCGTCGGTCAGCGCCGTGGCCTCGACGAAGCAGCGCTCCAGGCTCGCCTCGAACGCGTCCACCTGTGCGGGATCGCGGGAGAACGAGTTGGCGCGCAGGCGGTACCGGGCCAGCCGCTCGGGCAGGACACGGATGTCACAGCCTTCGGCGAGCATTCGCATGAACATCGCCAGGTCTTCGACCTTGGGAGTCTCGCAGCTGTAGCCGCCGCCCTTCTCCCACGCCTCGGCGCGGATCGCCGCGGTGTAGTAGAGGACGTTGCCGCCGATCATCTCGACCAGGTCCATGGGGTGGTCCGGGTCGGCCGGGGTCTTGATCCCGACGGACTCCCGGTAGCTCAGGGCCTGATCCTGGCCGTCCGAATCCTCGAAGAGGTAGGCGTCGATGCCCACGACGTCGACCTCGGGTCGGTCGTCGAGGAACGCCGCAGTTCGAGCGCAGAAGTCGGGCATCAGGAGGTCGTCGCTGTCGAGCACCGCGTAGTAGCGGCCGGTCGCCTTCGCCGCGGCGGCATCGATCCCGCCGCCGAGGCCCTTGTTCTCCTGCCGGATCAGACGGATGCGGGGATCGCCCGCGTACTTGTCGACGATCCTCACGACTTCGTCGGACATCCCGTTGTCGACGAGGATGAGCTCCCACTCCGCCATCGTCTGCGCGACGACAGACTCGATCGTCGCCGGGAGGTAGGGCTCGGTCCGGTACACGGAGGACAGAATGCTGAAAGTGGGTCGTGTCACCTGCGGTCCTTCTCGCTCGGTCGTGTCCACGGGCGGCGTCTTCACCACGCGATTCCGGCGTATGTCTCGTGGCCTCGCCGCTCGGCTGCGTCGGACAGCCGCACGAGGTCGACGAGGATCTGGTCGGTGGAGACGGATCCGACGGCCGCGGTGACGCGGGGATCGGTCGTACCGACGACGACGACCTCGCCATGTGCCAGGACCTCGTCGACGTCGTCCGTGAGCAGCTCGGAGATGTGCGGCAGCCGCGCGGCCAGCTGCTCGCGGTTCGCACCGACGAGGCGGGCCAGCGAGACGTTGGGGTCATAGATCCGTACGGCGTAGCCCTTCCCGGTCAGGCGTTCGGCGATCTCGACGAGAGGGCTCTCGCGGAGGTCGTCCGTACCGGCCTTGAAGGACAGGCCCAGCATCGCGATCCGCCGCCGGTCATGACTTGTGATGAGCTCAACGGTCCGACGGATCTGCGTCTCGTTGGACACCAGCACGTTCGAGAGGACGGGCAGGTCGACGTCGTGTCTCCGCGCGGTGTGGGTGAGTGCCCGGACGTCCTTCGGGAGGCACGAGCCTCCGAATGCCAGGCCGGGCCGCAGGTACGCCTTGCTGATGTTGAGCTTCTCGTCCGCGAGGAAGACGTCCATTACCGCGTGGGAGTCCAGGCCGGTGGCCCGGCACAACGAGCCGATCTCGTTGGCGAACGTCACCTTGAGCGCGTGGAAGCTGTTGTCGACGTACTTCGTCATCTCGGCGACGGCGATCGGGACCTGGAACCGTGGCCCGGGCAGACCCTCGTACAGGTTCATGACCCACCGCCCACTCATGTCGTCGCTCTGCCCGACGACGGTCTTGGGAGGGTTCAGGAAGTCGCGGACGCTGCTGCCCTCCCGCAGGAACTCCGGGTTGACACAGACGCCGAGGTCGACGCCGACCCGCTTACCGGAAGTCCGTTCGAGTAGCGGAATCAGCAACTTCTCGCACGTCCCTGGCACCATGGTGCTGCGGTAGACGACCACGTGCCGGCCGTTCTTGGCGGCCAGTGCCGTGCCGATCTCCTCGGTCACCCTCTCGAGGTAGGCCGTCGACAGCCCACCTCCGCTCCCCGAGGGCGTGCCGACGCAGACCAGCGAGATGTCGGTGTCGTGTACCGCGGCCGCGGCCTCGTCGGCGACCGTGAGTCGTCCGGCGGTGACCGCGTCGGCGATGAGGTCACCGATCCGCTCCTCGACGATGGGGCTCAGCCCGCGCCGGAGGAAGTCGGCCTTGTCGGGGTTCGCGTCGACACCGATGACCGGGAAGCCGCGCGACGCCAGGCACGCGGCCGACACGCAACCGACGTAGCCGAGCCCGAAGACACTCACACAGAGGGGGCGGCCGACCGGCGCGCTCACGGGTGTCGTCACGTCTGCCTGCTCGCCCCCGGACCGACGGCCGTTACGAGAGTGCCCTCGCCCTCTCACGAGGACGAACGTGTACAGCTCGCGTCACGGTCGACGTGGATGGTCAGCCCGCTCGTTCTTCCGTTGTCGCGCCACTCCAGGCGGACGAGGTCACCGTCGTAGGACATGCCGAGGTCCTCCACGGGCCCGGCGCCGTCGGTCCGCAGCACGCTCGCCAGCACCGCGGGTGCATCGGCCTGTGCGACCGCTCCGACGAGCCAGGACGGGCGCCGCGCCTCCAGCCTGTCCGACCACCAACCGAGGCCCCGGGGCCCGGATCCACCACGTTCCTGGTGCAGGCCGAGCGAGATCGAGGACGGGGCGGTGTGCTGGATGTACAAGGCCGGACGGCCGGCCCGAGTCGCGACGTGACACGAGTCGGACCGATGGTCGAGGTCCGTCGTCTCGTCGCGGGTGCTCTCGAGATCGAGGTCGGGATGGAGCGGCCAGGCAGTCCGTACCCGGTGCCGTCCCACGCCCGTCACCATGTCGACCACGACGATCGTCGGGTCTCCGGGTGGCGCGCTGAGCCAGCGCCTGTGCACAACGGGTGCGTCGAGGACGAGGTACCCGTCGTGCTCCGCGTCCACCACACCGCGGTCCAGGTCGACTCCGCGGACGCGAACCCGGGCGTGGCGCGTCCACAGGAAGGCTCCGCCACTCTCGGACTGGTCGTCGTCATCGACCGACAGGGTCCCGTGGACGACGGTGCTCCTGTGTCGGCGCCGCCATTCAGGGTTGCCGTAGTAGCTCCCTGCTCCAGGATCGCCCACGATCTCGACACCGTCCTCGGTGATGGTCACCGCGAGGGCGTCCGCGTGCCCGTGCGCCGCGATCGCGAGGTAACCCAACGGCCCTACGTCCATGGTGATCCGACGCCGGCCGGAGCGAAGGAGGACGAGGCCGCCGTCGGGGAAGTAGGCGGAGGCGAGCTTGTCCGGCCGACCGGTCGGCGCCGATCCCTGCGTCCGCCCGAACCAGGCGGCGGTCAGACCGGCTCGTCCCGAGCGCTGCGCCTGGGGATTGCCCGTGACGGCGGCGACGGCGGCGAGGTGCCGACGGACGTCCGGTACCGGTTCGGCGTCGAGACGCAGCGCGAAGCCCTCGTCGTCGTCGCCGTATCGCAGCGGCGGATCCTCGACGCCCACGAGCGCGGAGAGGAAGTCCGCGCTGCGGTCGAGAGCTCGTGTGATCGCGCGCACCGGCTCGATGCCGCCGGCGGCCAGGAGTGCCGCGACGACCAGCAGCAGGTCACCGGTGAAGAGCTGGTACGCGAAGGCCTGTTCCGCCCCCGCCCCGTCCGGCAGGATCTGTCGTTCCGCCTCGATCGCGAGCCCGCCGAGGGACTTGCGTCGCCACGCCGATGCATCGGCGAGTTCGGGGTGCAGCGCCGAGATGACGGCCAGCCCGGCGAGCTCTCCCACGAGGTGGTTGTTGGCGCTGCTGAAGCGCGAGCGATCGGCCCAGCATCGTCGCCCCGACTCGGCCAGCATGTCGAGTGCTGCCCGGTAGCGCTCCCGCGTCAACTCCGGGTGGTCCCGTAGGCCCTGGAGCGCCACCGCGACCGAGATCGCCCTGATCCCCGCCTCGAAGGCGCCCCGCCAGGCGATGCCGACCCCCGGCCGGTTCTGCGCGACCCAGCCGTCGAGGTCCTGCAGCGCAATCTCCGCGTAGTGGGACTCGCCGGAGAACAGCCAGGCCTCGGCGAGCCAGGGCAGGTGCTGCAGCCTGTTGAGCTCCCAGATCCACTTCGGATCCCCGGACGCACTCCGGTGATCGATCCGACGGGCGCTGATGCGTGGCCATCGCGTCCCCGAGATGGGATCCGTGTTCCAGTCGACCGGCCGCTCGAGTACCGCCTCCGGGTAGCCGAAGTACGTGACACGACCGGCGCACACCTCGTCGGCGACCCGGAGCAGGTGAGCGACCGCGTCGGAGTGCGTCTCGGCGATCGCGCGCGCCCGCTGCCGATCGAGGAGCACGGGACGGCCGGCTGCTGCGCGGAAGTCCTCGTAGGCGGAGTCGAGGTCTGCTCCCGCACGGAGCCGCGCGGCGGTCGCCGGCCTTCCGTCTCGCCGAAGGGCCGAGCGGGCCAGGGTGCCTGCGCGCCAGGCCATCTCGCCGGCGGACATCACCCGGAGTCGACGGGCGTACCACGAGAGTCGGGTCACGGCCGGACACCGTAAAGGACCGCGGCGTCGAGGCGGTAACGGATCTCGGGCCCGTCCCGAGCGAATCCACGACGAGCGGAACCGCTCGGCGAAGTAGTCGGAAGGAGCACGTCGGGTGTCACCCCCAGGCGGGTTGCAGAGCCTCAAGCACCGCGTTCGCCGGGCGTATCCCACGGGCCCTGCGATGCGCGCAACCCTGGCACGAGCTGAGCGCTCCACCCCTGGGCGCATTCGTGAGGTGCAGGAACGTCGGCTCCGCCTGCTGGTCAGACTCGTGGCCGCGCGTTCCAACTTCTACCGTCGGTGGTTCCACGAGTCCGGCGTCGACCCTTCGTCGATCCGCACGCTCGACGACCTCCACCGTCTGCCTCTGATCGGACGCGAGGAACTCATGGCGGCGCCCGAGGACTTCGCCGTCATACCGCCCGGCCTGATGTGGCCGTCGATGTCGAGTGGCACTGCCGGGCGACCGGTGAAGGTCTACCGGACCGCCGGCTCGTCGGCGTACGAGCAGGCCGCTCTGCAGCGGCAGTGGGGCTGGTTCGGTCTCCGCCGTGGGGCCAGGCGCGTCGTGCTGAGGGGTACCCCGTTCCTCGAGGGCAACGGACCGACGCTGAACGTCCCAGGTGACCGTCGTCTGCTCGTGTCGAGCTTTCACCTGACGGAGGCGACACTCCCGCAGATCCTGCAGCAGATCCGCGCTTTCGGGGCGGAAGCCGTCGAGGGGTGGCCTTCGAGCCTCGCCTTGCTGGCGCGGCTCCTTGACCACGCGGGCGAGCGTCTGCCGCTGACGGCGGTCATCACGTCCTCGGAGGAGATGGGTCGGGCACAGCGACAGTTGCTGAGCACCGTGTACGAGGCGCCGATCGTCGACCACTACGGCCAGACGGAGCGTGTGACGCTGGCGGGCGGCTGCGAGCACAGTGGCTACCACCTCTTCACCGACTACGGGATCACCGAGTTGCTGCCTCTCCCGGGCGGTGAGGGGCGGTCCGAGATCGTGGGTACCGCCCTCCACAACTTCGGCTTCCCGCTGTTGCGCTACCGCACGGGTGACGAGGTAGGACCCGCGCCCGCGGAGCCCTGTCCGTGCGGCCGGCCGTTCCCGCTCATGGGCGCGCTGTCGGGGCGGGTGGAGGAGTCCTTCACCGCCGCCGACGGCCGGGTGATCCCCCTCCCGTCGACCGTCGTCGACGACCTCGAGGGCTTGGCAGAGGTCCAGATCGTCCAGCTCGGTCGCGGCAGGTTCGAGATCCGCGCCGTACCGGGCCCGACTTTCGACGGACATACCGTCCGCGCTCGCGCACTGCGCAACGTGGAGGAGCTCATGGGTCCGGGCCAGGACGTCACGTTCACGGTCGTGAGCCGGATCGAGCGCAGCGGTAGCGGCAAGCTGCGCTCGGTGGTGGTCAAGGTTGACGAGTCGGCGGTCGGTGACCACGTGTTCGCCCGGGAGGGCGATCCGGCACGATAGAACGGTGAGGATCCTTCGCCGTCGTCGGACGACGGCGCTGAGGGCCGCCGCATTGTGCGCGGTGCTCTCCTTCGTCGCGGCATGCATCTCGGGGTCCTCCGGGCGCAACGAGAGCGTCGTCTCCGGGGGCGTTCCGTTTCCCCGCTCCGCGGTCTACTGGCTGACCCAGGACCATCTGCCCGCAGCGGAGGAGCTGGCGCGCTACGACGTGGTCGTGATCGACAGCGAGTGGGCGCACCGGGTGGACAAGTCGTTCTTCCAGGATCTCCGCCACCGCCACCCGGGCATCCTCCTGCTGGCCTATGCGAACGTCGTCGACTATCCCCCGCGGCTCGGGTCCGCCGGCTACTACGCGGATCGCTACCGCCTGTGGCAGTACACCAGCTCGACGAGAAGTCATTTCCCGAAGGAGTGGCTCGCCCACACGGCTTCCGGAGCCCTGATCACGCAGTGGCCCGGCACGGTCATGGCCAACCTCGCGGACACGGCGCCCGAGGTCGATGGTGAGACCTACGCCGAGTACGCAGCGAACTGGGTTGTCGACACGGTGTGGTCGTCGGGTGTGTGGGACGGGATCTTCCTCGACGTCTGGGGCGACAGGATCTACGGGGCGGACCGCGACTCCTGGGACGTCGACGACGACGGCATCGACGACCCTGCATCGGCGATCTACGGAGCGGACAGTCCGTGGGAACGAGGAATCACGTCGGCCGAGACGATCCTGCGCGAGCGGATGCCGGGTGCTGTCCTCGTCGCCAACGGCGACCGCACACTCAAGCGTCAACTCCTCGACGGCCGGGTGTTCGAGAGCTTCGCCGATCCGGTGGCCGACCGTGGAGGCCCGACGAACGACCTGCACGCTTACGTGTCGGATGCGTCCAGCGAGGCGCACCACGAGCCCGGAGTCGCCCTGAACATCAACGTGCGGCGAGCGCCGGCCGGCTCTCCTCGGTCACTGGCCGATGCACGGTTCTACCTCACTGCAACGCTCCTGCAGGACGGGTACTGGGCGCCGATGGGCGCCGACTACGGCGAAACCGCGTGGTACGACGAACTCGACGGGGCCGGGGCGGGGCCGGGCTACCTGGGCCTTCCCAAGGGTCGTGGCCCGACGTGGGACGAACTCACCGCATCTTTCGACGGCGGCGTCGGCACCGTCGCCCCCGGGGTGTTCCGGCGGGACTTCGAGCACGGCATCGTTCTCACGAACACGAGTGACTCGACCCGGACCGTGGATCTCGACGGCACCTTCCGCAAGCTGCGCGGCGCCCAGGACCCGATCGTCAACGACGGATCCTCCGTGACCTCGGTCGTCCTACCGCCTCACGACGGCCTCATCCTCCTGCGACCAGAAGACGCGTGAGTCACTCCGTGGCTCTGCCTGCCGACAGAACGCGCGCGTAGAAGTCGAGAAGGTGGCGACGCGACACCTCCCACGAGAGCTCCGTCTCGACGCGTTTGCGGCCGAGTGAGCTCATCTCCTGCCGCCGAGACGGATCGTCGAGGAGTTGGTCGATCAGCTTCGCGAACAGCTCCTCGTCGTCGGCCGGGGCGTAGACGGCCGCCTCTCCCGCGGAGACGCGCGCCTCCTTGAGGTCGAAGGACACGATCGGGACGCCCATAGCCATGTACTCCACGACCTTGTTCATCGTGGACACGTCGTTGAGAGGGTTCTTGGGGTCGGGGGACAGCGCGATGTCCGCGGTGGACAGGCAGCGTTGCACGAACTCGTCCGGGACCCGGCCGGTGAACTCGACATGGTCTTCGAGACCGAGGTCGTCCCGGAGCTTGACGAGCTCCTCGAAGCAGTCGCCTGATCCCATGAGCACGGCCTGGACGTCCTCCCGGCCGAGCACATGGCGCAGGTGGGCCAGCGCCCGCAGCGCGTGGTCGACGCCGTCCTGCGGTCCCATGACCCCGAGGTAGACCGCGAGGTGCCGCTTTCCGCGCTTGAGCGCGGGATCGGGGTCGCGCCGGACGAACCGGCTCAGGTCGGGAGCGCTCCTCACGACGGTGACCTCGTCCGGAGCGACTCCGCCACGCGTGATGGCAGCCTGGCGGTAGCTCTCGTTGGTCGAGATCACGGAGTCGGCGCACCGGAAGGTCAGGCGCTCGAGCAGGAGCAGGACCCGGTGAAGGGCCGGACGTGAGTTTCCGAAGCGTGAGAGGAAGAGCTCGGGCACCAGGTCGTGGTGATCGAACACCAACCGGGTACCGCCAGGCCGTAGCGCCAGTGCGATCAGGAACAACAGATCGGGCGGGTTGCAGGCGTGGATCACGTCGATCGGGCCTTCGCGCCGCAGACGCGCCACCAGCCGCGCGGTGCGCAGCAGGGCGAGCGGGTACTCGCGCAGGTAGCCCAGGGGCCCTCCGCTGGCGGCGCGGAGCGGGTAGCGGAGGATCCGGACTCCTTCGAGCTCGACCTCGGGTTCGGTGTCCTGTGTCGTTCCCCTGGGGCAGACGACGGCCACCTCGTAACCCGCTTCGGTCAGCGCCCTGCTCTCCTGCCACACCCGACGGTCGAACGGAACAGAGAGGTTCTCGACGAGTACGACGATTCGTCCGCGCTTGTTCACGACGACGCTCCGGGGGTGAGGGACAGGAGGAGGTTCTCGAGGTCGCGGGCTGTGCGCTTCACCGAGTACCGATCTTCTGCGCGACGCCGGCCAGCGGCGCCCAACGCACGACGGAGACTCTCGTCGGACGTCAGCTCGGCCAGCGCGGCAGCGAGCGCCCGGTCGTCGCCGACGGGTACGACGCGCCCTACCGTGTCGTCCACGATCTCGGGCAGGGCTCCGCACCTGGTGACCACGACGGGTACACCTGCAGCCATGGACTCCAGGACCGTGAGCGGGACGCCCTCGTGCACGGACGAGAGGCAGGAGATGTCGACCCCCGCCAGGAGCCGCGCAACGTCTCGGCGAGTTCCGAGGAACCTGACCCGGTCGTCGATCCCGAGGTCCCTGGTGAGGCTCGCCAGCTCCTCCGCGCGTGGCCCGTCGCCCACCACGAGCACGGAGACCCGGGGAAGAGCATTCGTCAGTCGACCTACGGCGCGGAAGAGAACCTCATGAGCCTTCTGCGCCGAGAGGCGGGCGACGATCCCGATCACGACGTCGTCGGGGCCGTATCCGAGTTCGCTGCGCACTGCGGCACGGTCGGCCGCGATCGGTGCCGGTGGTAGGGGAATGCCGTTGGGAACGACGACCTCCCGCGTCCGACGCCAGGGGAAACGGCCCACGCCCTCCTCGCGACGGAGATAGTCGCCCTGACTACGGGCGAGCAGGACGAGCGCGTCCGACAGCCACAAGGTCTCGACCGTCGATCGGGGAAGACAGCGGCCGCCCACGGAGGTCAGGTCCATGTCGTGGGCGGCGATCACGCTGCGGGCACCCGCGATCCGGGCGGCGACCCGGCCCAGGGCGAGGGCCGCGCGGTGATGGTGAGCGACGAGTACGACGTCCGTGCGGCTCCTCTTCAGGCTGCGGATCAGTCGCGGAAGGGTACGGAGGTCGTACCGGCCGGTGCGGTCCAGGACCTCGACGGGAACCCCGGCGTCGCGGAAGTCCTTCGCGAGTGGCCCGGCCTCCCGCAGACAGACGAGGCGTGGCCTGACACGGGTCCGGTCGATCGCGCGGAAGGTCTCGAGCAGTACGCGCTCCGCGCCGCCGATCCAGGTCAGGTCCATCACGAGGGTCAGTTCGACGGGCGCCTCGACCCTGCGGCCCGTTGCCTCGCGCACCGTGTCCACCAGTGCCTGCTCGGTGACGCGAACCGCACGCTCCAGCGTGAACCGTTCCTCCACGCGCCGGCGGGCGGCCCGGCCCATCCGCCGCGCATTTGCGGGATCACAGAGGATCGCGAGCAACTTCTCGGCGATCCCCTCCGCGTCCCGGGGCGAGGCGAGGTGTCCGGTGACGCCGTCGTCGACGAGTTCGGGTACGCCGCCCACCGACGTCGCCACCGCCGGCAGGCCGGAGGCCATCGCCTCGAGCAGGGCCATGGGGAAGCACTCGATGCTCGTCGACGTCAGCGTGACCACGTCGCACAGCCGGAGGACCTCCGGCACGTCGGAGCGACTCCCCGTGAAGACCACGTTCGTCGTGAGCCCGAGTTCCGCGGCGAGCTTCTCCAGGCGAGGGCGCTCCGGACCGTCGCCGACCACGAGCAGCCGGGCGGCGGGAAGCGAGTCGACGATGCGACGGTGCGCCCGGAGGAGGGTTGCGTGGTCCTTCTCGGGCCGTAGGGCTGCCAGGATGCCGATGACCGGGTCGGCGGTGGAGATGCCGAGCTCCCGCGCCAGCTCGGGGTCCGGCGCGGCTTCCGGCTCGAAGGCGGACGGGTCGACGCCGTTGTGGATGATCGTGATCTTCTCCGCCGGATGCCCCAGCTCCCCCGTCAGGTACTCGAGCTGCCCGTAGGCCACGCCGTAGTAGGCGTCGGTCAACCGGTCGAGCAGGCGATCGACCAGCACACGGGTTCGCCCCCGAGGCGTGATGTCCCCGTCGTTGTGGACCCAGACGACCACCGCCGGGACGCGGCACAGGGCTGCGGCGATCCGTCCGATGACCTCCGCGTTGTAGCCGCGCACGATCACGATGTCGGGCCGGAACCGCCGGATGGCTCGCACGGTTCCGCGTAGCTGGCGGCACGCCTGCCGTTTCACCAGACGCAGGGCTTCGACCGGGACGCCGGTAACGGCGAGGTCGGGAAAGAGCGCGCCGGGCTCGCCGAGGCACAGCGCGGCCGTGGAGAAGCGCGACGGATCCAGGTTGGGGAGGAGGGTCACGACGTGCCGCTCGGCGCCTCCGACTCCGAGGTCGGGGACGATGTAGAGCAGGCGGAGAGGCCGGGTGGGAGTCATATCGCGATGACCTCCCGGTAGAGCCGGTCGATCCGGGGCCAGACCACCGACAGGTCGAACTCCGCGAGGAAGCGTTTCCGTGCGCCCTCCCCGAGACGTCTGCGCTCGTCCGCGTCGTCGAGCAGGCGCCCGAGGACGGCGGCCAGCTCGGACGGTGCGTCCGGGCGGACCAGTACTCCGCTCACGCCGTCCTCGATCATGTCGGGCAGTCCCCCGACATCGCTCGCGACGACGCAGACGCCGCGGGCCATCGCCTCCAGCACCGCCATCGGCTGTCCTTCGTTGCGCGACGGCAGAACCAGGAGATCGGCCCCCGCGAGTACCTCGTCGACCTGACGGGGCGTCAGCCACCGCCGGAGGGCGACCGAGTCCACCAGCCCCAGCTCCGTGACGCGACGACGTGCCCGCTCGACCTCGCCGTCGCCGGCCAGCGTGAGGCGCGCGGGTGAATCACCGGTCGTGGCCGCGGCCCAGGCGTCGAGCAGGGCGAAGGCACCCTTGCGGTCACCGATCTCGCCCAGGAAGACGACCTGGACACGCTCGGACGCCTCTCGGGTGTCTCCGTCCTCGACCGGCCGGACCGCGTTGGGGATGACGACCACCCGCGCACCCGGCGAGATGCGCCGCAGCCGCTCGGCCCAGCGATCCCCCAGTGCCACGACCGCCGCAGTCTCCTCGAGCGTGCGCCGGATGACGAGCCGGAGGAGCCGCGGAGCTCGGTCGTGGAACAGGTGGAACTCGGCACCGTGGACGTGCAGCACGGTTTTGACCCCTGCCACACGCGCGATCCACAGCAGTACCGCCTTGCGGAAGAAGCTGCCGTAGGACGCGGTGTGGAGATGGACGAGTTCGGGTCGCCGAGTCGCGAGGAGGACGAGATACCGGCCCGTCCCCTGGAGGAACGCGAGGACACGAGCGCTCACCGACCCGTTCCGGTGGGTCGCGACGTGACTCACCTGCCAACGCTCGCTCAGCGGGCTGTCCAGGAGGGTGCGGACACAGGTCGCGACTCCCCCGCGGGTGTCGAGGCTCGTGGAGACCCACACCACGGACGGCGTTTCTTTCACCCCACGACTCCGGCCGTCCGGGCAGCTGTCGGCGCGGGTCGGGGCGTCGCAGCGGCGGGTGCGTGGGTACCAGCGTCCTTCGACCTGTGTGCCGCCCACCCGATGGCCATGCCGACGAGCAGCATGATCATCGAGTTCGAGTAGTCGAAGAAGCGCAGGTCCGCGGTGAAACCGCTGATGACCAGGGCCAGCCAGGAACCGCCGGCGACGAAGACCAACGCAGATCCCCAGCGGTCCTCGGACGGCGTCCGTCGCCAGGCCTTGACCAGGTTGGCCGCGAGCAGCACCTGAACGACCAGCCACAGCGCGAGACCGATCAGCCCGAGCTCGGCTGCGATGCCCAGCTCGTTGAGGTGCGAGGCGATGGCGAAGCCCCGTTCCCAGGGCACGTCGGGCGACCACTGCTGGTGGTGATAGGTGTTGACGGGCACGAAACGGGCGATTCCCCAGCCGAAGAGCGGCTTCTGCTCGATCGCCCAGAGCGACGTGGCCGCCGAGTTCAGCCGGTCCTCGACCTCCCCGGCCGACCCGACCCCGCCCTCGGCCCGGTCCGCACTGGTGAACGTCTGCCAGTTGGTCGCGATGACGAGGCAGATCGCACCGAGTGTCGCCAGGTAGCCGAAACGCATGCCTCGGGCGAAGAGCGCACCGAGCACGAGGACCGCAGCGAAGGCGAGCCACGTGCCACGGGTGTGGGTCGCGAAGACGCCGTACACCGAGGCGATCGCGACGAGCCCGGCCACGACTCTCAGGGCGAGCCTGCCGGGCAACGACGCCAGCGCGACGGCCGCGGCGAAGCCGGTGGTGAAGGTCAGTCCGTTCATCACGGGCTGGTTGAAGATGCCGACGGCCCGCCCCGGCCAGACCTCCGACTGCGCGATGAACCGGGGCCAGATGAGCGACGCCGGCCCGTTGAACTGGAAGAAGGCCATCATGGCCGAGTAGGCCGAGAGACCGACCGAGAACCACAGGAACAGACGGACGACCGAGGTCCGCACGACGACGTGGCGCCCCACGAAGAAGAGCACGAACGGGATGATCGTGCCGCCGAGCAGGAACCGGTAGACAGACGTCGTCTGCCCCGTCAGGGGGATAGTGGCCGCATAGGCGTGGTCCGCGAAGGCGGACCCGACGTTCCACAGGGCGTAGAGCACCATGGCGAGCTCGATGCCGTCGGGGCGGGGCGTGGGGACCGCTCGCCGTGCCACGGCCAGCGTCGCCGACGCGATTACACCGACGAAGGCGACGAGGAAGATCGAGCTGGGCGGTCCCTCGGGGAGTGCGAGCCGGACCGCCTGTGCCACGAGGAGCACGGTCACCGCGACGACCGGGCTGCCGAGCCCGATCGCTGCGACGGCCGCGCCGACCCCACCCAGAAGGACCATCGCTCCGGCGTGCGCCGGGGCCACGAACCCCGCAAGACCGGCGACGACCAGGACCGCGCCGCCGACGACGGCGGGCGCGACGAGAGCGCCCGCACCGCTGTGGGGCCGCGCGGGCGCCCAGGCTGCCATGCCGTCGAACTGCGGCGTCATCGCCGCAGTACGTGGCCGACGCGCACGAGCGCCGACAGCTTCTTAC
This sequence comes from Pseudonocardia halophobica, assembly GCF_050948485.1. Taxonomy (NCBI): domain Bacteria; kingdom Bacillati; phylum Actinomycetota; class Actinomycetes; order Pseudonocardiales; family Pseudonocardiaceae; genus Pseudonocardia; species Pseudonocardia halophobica. The sequence goes on from NZ_CP192046.1 coordinate 6,178,916, forward strand.
CCACGTGCTCGTCGTCCGCGTGCTCGTACGCACCCGTGCGCGGAAGACGACAGGTCGCCTCGGGGTCTGCCGCTGAGGTCCCGTCGTCGATGGGGCGCTCGGGTTCCGTGGCGGTCGGCAGGTCGACGCCGTCGGCGACCAGCACCGCTCCGAGTGGGGCGACGCCGACGTCGTCGAGCAGGGCACTCGCCTGGGTCGCATCCCCGGCCTTCGTCTTCCCCGCCTCCACGACCAGCAGGGTCGCGTCCGACGCGGCGCAGACCGTCTGTGCCTCGGCCGCGTCGAGGATCGGCGCCGTCTCGACGATCACGAGGTCGACACCGCCCCGGGCCTGCGTCACGAGAGCTTCCACGCGAGCCGGCGTGAACAGCTCGAAGGGATCGGACATCGCGACGCCGGCCGGAAGGATGTGCAGATTGGGGTTCGACCCCGCCACGGTCATCCTCTCCAGTTCTCCGGCCCGGCCGTCGAGCACGTCACTGACTCCCGGACGCCCGGGATCGGCATCGTCGTGCCGGTGCAAGTCCGTCCGCATCAGCAGGACGCGATCGCCCTGCGTCGCCCGGAGCGACGCCAGACCGAAGGCGACCTGCGCGACTCCTTCCGTGGCGTGCGGGGCCGTCACCGCGACGATCATCGGCTTGGCCGATCCGGCCCGGGTCAGGAAGTTCGCGAGCCGCTGGAGCGCCTGCACCCGGCTCTGCCGCATCGCGACCGCGTCACCCGCGCGGATCTCGGCGAGCGGCGTGAGCCCGGTCCGCTCCGTCACCTCGGCCGGGCTCGTCAGCCGATCCCGGACACCGGCGACGACGAGGGCGGCGAGGCAACCGAGGATCAGGCCGCCGATCAAGCCGAGCGCGGCGTTGATCAGCAGACTGGGCTTCGTCGACGAGACGCCGGCGTCGAGCTGGAGATCCTGGAGCTGGTTCGAGGTGTCGGCCTGGATGTCGCTGATCCTGCCCTGCAGGTAACCGATCGCGGCCGTGATGGAGCTGGCTGCCGAACTGCCGGGCGGCAGCGTCTTGAGAAGGGCGAGCTGGGTGTCGATTTCCTTGTGCGTCAGATCGATCGTGCCCTGCTTCGCCGCCTCGCGGTTGGCGTTGACGTCCGTGCGGAAGGCCGCCGCCACGGTCGACGCCGCGGACTCCGCCGCTGCCCGGTCGGAACTGGTCGCCTCCACGTAGATGATCGGGCTGGCGCCCGCCAGGCGGGCCTCGAGGGTCACCCCGGGCGGGACGTGGGCGTCCGCGCGGAGCTTCTGCTGGTAGGACACCTCGTTGAAGTAGTCCGCATAGCCCTGCGCCAGGACGGCGTCCTGCTCGGGCGCCCGGGTCGCGGAGCCGAGGGACAGGGCCGCTCTCCCGGTGTAGGTGGTCCCCTGGCTCCAGACGGAGGCGAGGGTCAACACCAGGGCAGCTCCCGCCACCACCGCCACGACGAGGAGGTGGTGCCGGATGCGGTCCAGGTACACGCGCAACGGGCTCATTGTTGCCTTTCTCGGCGGTCCGGGCGACCTGTCGTCCGGCGGACCGACCACGACGGTGTCCCCCATCGGGCTCGGTGGTGCTCCCCGGCCCTCGGTGATAGGGGTCGGATCGGGGCAGGAGTCGTTACTCCGGTGCCGATCGACAGTGGGCGGACGGGTCGAAAACCTCGCCGTTGCACGAGTAAGCGGCGGTGGGCACAGTCGTCCGGTTAACGCGGAGTTGACGGCGCGCGATGCTCATTCCGACGATCTCCCGCCGAGGAAGGCGACTACGCGTGACCTCGCTCCCAGGTTCGATCTCACTGGCCGCCTGGCGCACCGGTGTGCGCTTCCACCTCCGGCCGGTCCGGCGGTTGATGGAGCGGACACGGCCCGGCGCACCCCCGTCACTCACGTGGGGAGTCGTCCTCGGACCCTTCGATGTCGGCGCCCGGACCGTCCACGTGCGCAGCCCGCGACTGGCCGATGCGGCCGAGTGGAGGCGGCTGCGGATACTGAACCGCGAGCGCATCGAGCCCTGGTGGGTCTCGTCGTCCTTGTCGTGGGAGGAGCGACACAGCGACGCGGAATGGATGTCGCACTACCTGCACGCGCGGCGGGCGGCCATCGCGGGCAAGGCGCTTCCCCTCGTCGTCGAGGTCGACGGTCGATTCACCGGCCAGTGCAATCTCGAATGGATAGACCCGCATAACGGCAACGCCGAGCTCGGCATCTGGCTCGACGAGGCGATCGCCGCGACGGGCCTGACGGGCGTGGCCGCGGCTGCCGTCGTCGACTACGCGTTCGGGCCCCTGGGCCTGCACCGGCTGTCCGCGCCGATCGCCGACGGCAACGACCTCGCGGCATGGGGCGCCGAGCGGCTGGGGATGCGGCGCGAGGGCCTGATGGCCGGCTATCTCGACGTGGGCGGCAGGCGCCGGGCCCACCACCTGTGGGCCATAACCCGAGACGACCTGCCCGAAGGCGGGATGCTGGCGTTCGCGACCACCGAGGCGAGCCGAGCGCGCGGACCTCGGCGCGACGCCCGGCCGGCGTCAGGCTAGGCGGCTCCGGAGCCGGCCTAGGACGCGGACGATCGTGCGCACGATCGGTCGGACCGTGTGCGGGGCGAGGAGCAGCATCAACGGCACGTAGACCGCCAGGAAGGCCAGCACGTCGACGACGAGGAAGGCCAGTCCGAGAACCACGGGCCTGGTGTCCGAGTGCAGGACGAGGTGCTCGAGTGCCGCCGTCGACGCGGTCGCGATCGCGGCGGCGAGGAGCGCCGGTACGACGATCCGCAGGACCTCCGCCCCCGTGATCCCCGCGAGCGGACGGACGAGCACGAGCCCCTGCGTACCCACGGCCAGCGCGGTCAACGAGATCGCCAGCCCGACGCCGACGAGCCCGAACGGGATGATCAGGAGGAGCAGGCCGATGCCGAGCACCACCTCGGTCACGGTGAGGTAGTTCAGCAGCGGCGTGCGTCCGCAGCCCTTCATGGTCTCCTCCGAGACCGCGGTGAAGGCCTTGCCGAGCCCGAGACCCGCCATGGCCATCACCGCCACGCCGGCCCCCCGCCACGGTTCGCCGAGGACGATCACGACGGCCGGCACCCCGAGGGCGATGGCGAGACCCGCGATCGCGGCGGCGAAGAAGGTCAGGAAGCTCAGCGCCTGCAGGAAGCTCGCGCGGAGTCGGGCCGTGTCGCCGGCGATCCGGGAGAAGGCCGGGAACAGCGCATTCGACACCACCTCGAGCGTGGCATTGACCGGGATCCGCGAGATGCGTACGCCGTAGCGGTAGTAGCCGAGCGCCGTGGTGCTGAGCCCCCGGCCGACGACGATCGACTCCACCATCTGTTGGAAGCGTGCTCCGACGAAGCCCATGACCAGCGGGAAGCCGAACCGGGCGAGCTCACGCCACATTCGGAAGCTCGCCCTGCCGCGGCCGGGTCGCCAGTCCGTGATCAGCCAGACGGCGGCCACCCACGCGACGTAGGAGACATAGGTCCCGACGATCAGGCTCCACACACCGAAACCCAGTAGCGCCATCGTCACGGAGACGATCGCGAAGCTGATGGCGACCGTGGGGCCGACGATCAGCCGGCGCTTGACGCTGAACTCGCGCTGGAGCATCGCTTCCGGCACGTTGGTCAACGAGTAGAGCAGGAGAGCACCCGACGACGTGGCAGCGACCACGCCCGCGGTGCTGCTGTCGAACACGATCGCGACGAGCGGCGCCGCGGCGAGCGCCCCGAGGCTCATCAGGAACCCCGTCACGATCGTGCCCCTGAACACGGTCTCCGCCGCGTCGGCCAGATCCCGCTCGCGCTGGATCAGTCCCGAGCGCATCCCACCCTCGGCGAAGTTCGCCAGGAAGGTGGTGAGGACTGTTCCCGCGGCGAAGACGCCGACGATCTCCGGCCCGAGCACCCGGGCGAGCACGATCGTCTGGACGAGCGAGATGATCTCGCCGATCACCTGGGCTCCGGCCGAGGCCATCGCCACCCTGGCGATCCTGCTGCGCATGGAGGGAGGTCCGCTCGTGGGCTCCGCCCCTGCACCTGTCGCCGTCATCGGCACGTACGCCTTCCGCCGCCCACCCGGTCCCCCGGGCATGGCCCCGCGGGCCACCGGGTGTGGTGTCGGCGGAGGGTGGTCGCGCGTTAGCCGATCCGGATCGGGCAGCACCGATGGTCACGGACGGTGTTTCCCGCTCCTGACGCCCGCTATGCTTCCCCCTGTCGCACCCTTCTGGTGCCGTCTCCCCAACCGCCTCCACGGCAACGACGAGGGAAAGCCCGATGACAATCGCCGATCACGATTCACGGTCACGCGCAAGGGCCGTCCGATCCCCGTCCGTCGTGGTGCAGAACGGTGAGTACTGGCTGCTCAACAAGGGCGATCTGGCTATGCTGGAGGTCACGTTGGCGCGCCTGCGTCGCCGTTGGCCCGCAGCACGTATCGGGGTGTTGACCAGCACTCCGGCGCTCCTGCGAGCCCTCCACCCCGATGTCGAGGCCATCGTTCCCGGCCGACTCGCCCGGCGGACGGGGAACGGACCGATCGGGCGAATCGCCGCCCGTTTGTCACCGTCCGTCGTCGGCCCGTTCTCCATCGGTTTCATCAGCGCTCGCGAAGTCCCTCGAATGTGGACACGGCGCGCTTTACGCTACGCATCGAAGCGGTTCCGGGATGTCACCCCCCACGCCGTCGAAAATGCCGAGCCGGCGCGTGCGTGCGATTCGTCACGAGCCGAGCGACGCGCCCTCCGCGGAGCGGATCTGCTGCTCGCCGTCGGAGGCGGGTATCTGACCGATGTGGACGCCGAGCAGGCAGCCCGCACGTTCAGGTTCCTGGAGCAGGCCGTGATCTCCGGATCGCCGGCGGCGCTGGTCGGCCAGGGTTTCGGGCCGCTGCGGGACGAGCGGCTCCGCGAGGCCGCCGCGGCGGTGTTGCCGCGCACGACGTTGATCGCCCTGCGCGAGGGCCGGCGCGGCCCTTCCCTGCTCGCCGAGCTCGGCGTCGCGTCCGACCAGGTGATCGTGACCGGCGACGACGCGATCGAGCTCGCCACCGGTGCCCGGCGCGCCGAGATCGGGCAGGATCTCGGCGTCTGCCTCCGCGTGGCGGGCTATTCCCCCGTCGCGACCCGGGCGAAGGCAGCCGTCGGCTCGGTCGTGCGCACAACCGCCACGGAGCGCGGAGCGGCGCTCGTCCCATTGATCATCTCGGAGTACCGGTCGGAGGACCGCCGGTCCACACTGCCGCTCACCACGGGATTCGCCGACGTCGTACCTCCGCTCCCCCGCTTCGCCGGGCCGCGGGAGGTGGCGGCCCGCGTCTCGCGGTGCCGGGTCGTGGTGACCGGGGCGTACCACCTCGCCGTGTTCGCCCTGTCGCAGGGGATTCCGGTCGTCGGCCTCACCTCGTCCGCGTACTACGACGACAAGCTGCTCGGACTCGCCGAGATGTTCGGCGACGGGCTGTCGATCGTGCGGCTCGACGAGCCGGACCTGCAGAGCCGGCTGTCGTCGGCCGTCGCGGACGCATGGGAGAAGGCGCCGGCGCTGCGGGAGCCGCTGAGGATTCGGGCGGACGAGCAGGTCGCACGCAGTCGCGATGCCTTCGAGCAGGTCTTCGCCGCCGTGGAGCGGGACCTCGCCGACCCGAGCATCCTCACATGAGGGTGAGGGGGAAGCCGCAGCGGCTTCCCCCTCACCCTCGTTCGGCCGGTCGGCTCATCCAGCCAGTCGACGGGGCTCCGCGTAGCGCCGGTGCGCGGGCGCCACGGGTCGGCCCTCGAAGAGATCCTCGGGCCGCCCGGTCTCCAGCGCCTTGCGGTAGGCGGCCACGGCACCCGCCGCGGCGTCGACGGTCTGCTCCACGTCGAGGTCCGTGTGCGCAGCCGAGATCACATAGGACTGACCGAGCACCCCGCGCCGCAGGATCTCCTGCAGGAACAGCGTGCGCATCGGCTGCGACGGCGAGCCGTCGGCGTCGAGCGTGCGGAAGATCTGGCACGACGGCCGCCCTACTACCGAGAGCGCGTGGTCGATACCGGCTTCCGCCGCCACCCTGTTCACGCCTTCGGCGAGCTTCGCGCCCTGACGCTCCATGGTGCCCACCGGATCGGTGTCACGGTAGGCCCGGACGACGGCCCGGAAGGCCGCCAGGGACGCTGTCTCCGCGCCGTGCGTGCTGGAGAGCAGGAAGACCCGCTCCTCGTCGGTCGCGAGCCCACCCAGCTCCATCAGCTCGCGCCGCCCGGCGAGCGCGGCGATCGGGAAACCGTTGCCGATGGCCTTACCCCAGGTCGAGAGATCGGGCGTGACCCCGTAGACGGCCTGGGCCCCGCCTGCCGACCAGCGGAACCCGGTGATCGTCTCGTCGAAGATCAGGACGGCTCCGTGCTGGTCGCAGAGCCGGCGGATCCCCTCGAGGAAGCCGGGCGCCGGCTCGGACAGCGCGCTCGCCGCCTCGAGGATCACGCATGCGACCCGGCCCTCGTCGGCCTCGAGGACCGCGCGCAGCGAGTCGAGGTCGTTGTAGCCGAACGACCGGTTCAGTGAGCGCACGGCTTCCGGGATCCCGCGATTGATCGGCAGGGTGCCGACGAACCAGTCCTGAGCACTGAAGTAGGGCTGGTCGTGGCAGTAGGCGACCAGATCGCGGCCGGTGGCGGCGCGGGCGAGCCGGATGGCGGCGCCGGTGGCGTCCGACGCGTTCTTCGCGAACTTGACCATGTGGGCCCCGGGCACCAGGGACAGGAAGTCCTCGGCCGCGGCGAGCTCGAGCTCGGTCGGCCGGGTGAACGAGATCCCGTCCGCCAGAACCGCCTTCACCGCCTCGATCACCGGCTCGTAGCCGTGCCCGAGGGTCACCGCCCGCATCCCCATGCCGTACTCGACGAACTCGTTGCCGTCGACGTCCCAGACCCGTGCGCCGCGCCCCCGCCTCAGCACAGGCGCCATCCGCTCCGGGTACTGGTCCGGCCCCTTGGCGAAGGTGTGTGCACCCCCCGGTACCACGCGGTGCAGCCGGTCCTGCAGTTCTGTCGAGCGGTCGAAACTGGTCATGTCGTCCTTCCGGGAGGCGACCGGGGTCGATGGGGCAGCGTTCAGTACGCACCCGAGCTGCGGGCGACGGCGCCGAGTGTGCGCCACAGGATGAGCCCGTCGAGGGCGAGATTCCAGGTCTCGACGTAGCGCAGGTCCAGGCGGACGGACTGCTCCCAGGTGAGGTCGCTGCGTCCGCTGATCTGCCAGAGCCCGGTGAGCCCGGGCCGGACGAGGAGCTTGCGCTTCGCGTCGGGCCCGTACTGCACGACCTCGGCCGGCAGCGGCGGACGCGGACCGACGAGCGACATCTGTCCGATCAGCACGTTGAACAGCTGCGGGAGCTCGTCGAGGGAGTACTTGCGCAGGAACTGTCCGAAGCGGGTGATCCGAGGGTCGTCCCGCATCTTGAACAACGGACCCGCGCCCTCGTTGTCGGCCTTCAGCTCCGCGAGGCGCGCCTCGGCGTCGACGACCATCGAGCGGAACTTCATCATCGCGAACTCGCGGCCGTGCCGGCCGACCCGCTTCTGACGGAAGAAGACCGGGCCGCCGTCCAACTTGACCCCGATGGCGAGGGCCACGAGCGCGGGGGCGATGACCAGCAGCAGCAAGGCCGAGCCGACCCGGTCCACGACCTGCTTGATCAGCCAGGACACGCCGCTGAAGGTGGGCTTGGTCAGCCGCAGCAGGAGCATGCCGTCGACCGGCTGGACGTGCAGACGGGGGCCGGAGATGTCCATCAGGCCGGGGTCGACCACGATCTCCGTCTCGGAGCCCTCGAGGTCCCAGGACAGCTCGTGCAGCCGACGGGGGGTCCAGCCCGGTGCCTGTCCCACCGCGACGATCCGGTGGCCGCCGCGGCGGACGTTCCGGGCCACCCCGTCCAGGTCGCCGACCACCGGCACACCCATGACCTTCTGGCTGCCACCCTCGCCGACTCCCGTGGGAGTGCAGGCCGCGACCACCACCCAGCCGCGATCGGTGTCGCGCCGCGTCCGTGCGACGAGCTCCGCCACCGATTCAGGAGCGCCCACCGCGAGCACCGGGAGGGAGCAGCGCCCGCGGGCCCGCAAGCGGTGGATCCGGGCTCTCAACGCGAGCCGGATGGCGAGAGCCATCGCGCCGGCCAGCGGGATCAGGCCGAAGACCCAGGGACGTACTGCGAGCGCCTGGGTACTGAGCCCGAGCAGACCGAGCAGGACCGCGCTCGTCACGAAACCGCGAAGCAGTCTGCTGAACTCCTCGGCACCCTGTCCGAGGACCTTGGGCTCCCACACCCGGGTGAGGTAGAGGCAGACGACCGTGAGGAGCCCGGCGACGACGCCCACGAACGCGGAGACGTGCCCCAGCCAGGGGATGTAGGTGCCGAGGTTCAGTACGTACCCGAGGACGACGCTCGCCACGATCGCAGTGAGGTCTCCGGCGACCACCAGGAGCGAGTACCGACGTTCCCACCGGTTCTCTCCGAGCGGGATCGTCAGCGGCCTCACGGTGGAGACCCGCGAGGGAGGTATTCGGGAGAACGTCACATCGCTCGCGTTTCGATCTCTCGAGTCGTCCAGGCCCGCGTCGAACCCCACGGCACCCCTCCCCAATCGCGCACACCGACGACCGGCTCGCTCATCTGGTCCTCGGCCTCAGAAGCAGTGCCCGGATACGCCGTTCCGGGCACTCGCGGTCTTGCTCGATGGATTAGTCACGGGTGTTACACCCCGTACATGAAAACCCAGGAGTCGTCACGATTCGTACACACAGGGTAACGAGGCGGGCTGATCGGACTAGGCATTCTTCATGAGAGGAAGCCCTAACGGGAGGGTCCTCCTGACCGAGCACCACGACATGGAGGTTCTTGACACGCCCCTCCCGGGCGTCCTGGTCTTCCGACCGACCCCGCATCACGACGACCGGGGCTTCTTCACCCGGACGTTTGACTCCCGGATCGCCGCGGCGCACGGCATCTCGCCCGGATCATTCGTGCAGGACAGTCAGTCCCGGTCGCGGCGGGGCACCGTCCGCGGCATGCACACCCGGAGCGGCCGGGGCGAGGCGAAGCTCGTCCGCTGCGCCCGCGGCGCCGTGTTCGACGTCGTCGTCGACGTGCGCGTGGGGTCGCCCACCTTCGGGCGCCGCCACGAGATCGTTCTTGACGACCGCGACTTCTGCCATCTCTTCGTGCCGCCGGGTTTCCTGCACGGCTTCCAGTCCCTCACCGAGCAGAGCGACGTCTGCTACCGGATCGACCGTGAGCACGATCCGGCAGAGAACCTCTCTGTCCGCTACGACGACCCGGAGCTCGGCATCCCGTGGCCGGAGCCCGTCGAGGTGCTCAGTGCCGCAGACGCCGCGGCCGGTCCGTGGTCGGAGCTGGTCCGCGCCGTGCAGGTGAACGGGGTTCGGTTCGCTCCGAAGGCGACAGAGGCGACGCCGGCCGGCGTGTAGCACGTCGACCGTCCCGGGCTTCGTCCTCCAAGGACCGCTCACCGCCGCCAGCGAGGACTCCCGAAGGCAAGCGCGACGAGGAGACCCAGGGCCAGCCAGGCCACGATCAGCCATCCCCACCACGGCGTGCCGTCCAGAGTAAGGGGTGTGACCTGCAACAACGATGTTGCGCAGGGTGAGTTATCGACAACAGGGCGTGGCGGTCAGCGCGATCCTCGTCTGTGAGCCGATCCCGGTCCGCCCGGATTGCGGGGCATCGGGTGGGTCGCGGTGCGCCGTTCGACGCCCTCGACACCCTGACCTCGTGCGACCCGATTCGGCTCGAGACCCGCGATGCGGTCTTCACCTACCGGGTGCTGCCGATCCCCGGTGAGGTGCTCGGGCCCGGGTGCAGCTCGATGCCACGACTGCCCGAGCCCTACGACGGCGTGGTCGGTCGCGAGATCGTCGCGCCCACCGAAACCGCCGTCCTCGCCGCCGTGCCCGACCGGCCCGAGCTCGTTCCGGCGGTCCCGGCGAGCCTCCTGACCCTCACGACCTGCCACCCCCGCTTCTCGGCGCGACAGCGGCTCGTCCTGCACGCGGTGTTGACCGAGACCAGCCCGACGACCCCCGCTCAGGAAAGGCCCGCCTGATGTACGCCTGGATCTGGCGTCACCTCCCCGGCCCACTCGCGATTCGCGTCGTGATCGCGTTCCTCCTCGTGGCGGCCGTGGCGTTCTTCCTTCTCCACTTCGTGTTCCCGGCGGTCGACCACCTGCTGGACGATGCCACCGTCGCTCACTGAGCGGCGCGACCCGCCAACGACCGGACGAGACCGGTGATCCGCGCCTTCGCGCTCTTCAGCGACCGGGTGCCGCCCGGTGCGACCCGCAGCACCGCCCACATCACCGCCGGCCTCACCGAGGGGCGCTGCCGCAACGCCGCCCGGGCCTGCTGCCGCGCAGTCTTCGAGTCGGACCTGCGCATGGCCTCGCGACTCCGCCGGAGCGCCTTCTCGTAGCGGAGGTTCCGCAGCGTCGTGCGCAGGTGCGCGAGCACCTCGGGATCGTCCGTCAGCGTGCCGACGCGGGCGAACGTCCGCTCCACGCTGTCGTCGTACTCGTCCCAGTCGGCAGGTTCGTGGTCGGGATTGTCGGGGTGAAGCCGGTATTGACCCAGCGGCTCCGGCAACACCCGCAAATCGCGCCCCGCAGCCAACATCCGCAGGCACAACTCGAGGCTCTCCACCAGCGGGGTGTCGGCAGCCCAGCCGTCGGCCGACTCCCAGACCGACGCCCGGATGGCGGCCGTGGTGTACAGCGCCGCGCCACGCAGAACCTCGACGAGCGGGACCCGATGCTCGACACCCGGCTCGGCGGTGATCCCGCAGCGTTGCCGGAAGGTGGGCGGCTGGTCCTCGCCGTCGAGGAAGGGGAGCGCGTCGACACAGAGCACGTCGATCTCGGGATGCTCGGCGAGCACCTTGGCGACGCGTTCGCAGAAGGTGGGCTTGAGCCGCCCATCACCGGGCAGGACGGCGTAGTAGGCGCCACGCGCTGCCGCTGCCGCCGCATTGATCCCGCCCGCCGGGCTCTGGAACTCCTGGCGCACCAGCCGGATCCGCTCGTCGTCGGCGTACTTCTCGACGATCCGGACGACCTCGTCGGACATCCCGTTGTCGACGACGACGAGCTCCCAGTCCCCGACGGTCTGCTCGACCACCGAGTCGATCATCTCGGCCAGATACGCCTCGGTGTCGTGGACTGCGGAGAGGATGCTCAACGCGGGCCGGGCCGCGGAGTCGACAGCTCGCATACTCGCCGTACTCGGCGCCGGACAGCGGGGTGCTAGCGCAGCCGGGCGGTTCCTCTTCGCAATCCGCCCGGCCGCGCCGTAGGTGTGGCCCCGCTCCGCCTACTTCACCGGAAGCGCCAGCACCTGCCCGGCGACGAGCGAGTCGATGGACGTGATCACGTCGCCGTTGAGGGCAAAGATCTCCCGCCACCGCGAGCCGTCGTCGAGTTCCGCGGTGGCGATGGACTCGAGGGTCTCGCCGGGCTGCACGACATGGAAACGCGGCGGCGGGATCATCGGCGGGCCGGACGGCATGATCAGCACCTGCCCCTCCCTGATCCGGTCGGGATGGCGCACGGTGTTGCGGTTGAAGGCGAAGATCTCCACCCAGCGCGCCGCGTCCCCCAGCTCGGCGGTCGCAATGCTGCTCAGCGTCTCGCCCGGCACCACCGTGTGCAGCACGGTCGGGGCACCGCCGGGCAGCACGCCGGCGAAGCGCAGGAGGTCAGCCAGGTCGAAGTGCCCCGGGCGCTGAGCCGGGAGCGACGCCGTCCAGCCGGGCGTGCGCAGGATGGAGTCCGCGCTGCGGCGGCAGATCCCGACGAGCACCTCGGCGACGAGAGTGCTCCCGACCGGCCCGAGCCGCTCGCCCTGTCCGAGGCTGCGCGCCTCCGCCAGCAGGTAGAACCACAACGGCGTGCGGTCCAGGAAGCCACCCGCGGCGAGCTCGGCGGCCTGGCGCTGCCCGACGGCGGCCCGCAGCTGGTCCGGGCTGAGCACCGGCAGGCCGAGGTGCCGCGCCACGGCCTGCCCGGTGGGCATCCGGAGGCGGTAGCCGCGGAGGAGGTTCCGGGCGGACAGCATGGCCGCCAGGCCTCGGTCCGGGGTGCCCTCCACTGTGGGCAGATTGAACAACGCCTGCCGTTGGCCCCCGGTGATCGCGGCGAGCCTGGTGTCGAAGCGGCGTGCGTGCCCTCCCGGTCCGACCCCGGGACCGATGATGCGCTCCCACTCGATGATCCAGTTCTCGGGCAGGGTCCCGGTTCCGCCGGCAGAGGCATCGGCGGTTGCCGAAGGAAAGCCGAGCTGCCCGCTCAGGGCGGAAAAGGTGAACAGGAGGTCAAGTGTGGCCGGGCCGCCAGGTCCGTCGAGATGGAAATTGATGTTGAAGTCGTAGCCCGGACGGACCATCGAATGCCCGAATCGATAGGCAGCCGCCGTGAATTCCAGCGGCATGAAGAAGGGCTCGGCAGCCGGATCGAGCCAATGGTTCCCGTTCTCGACGACGTCGGCCACGATTGTGGGATCTGCGACCCGCTTCAGGAAGTCGTCGATCACGACGAACTGGTAGTGCTGCCGGAGGATCCGGCGGGCCTGGTCGAAGTCGTGCCCCTCGTCGACGAGCCGGTTGTGGCCCTTCAGGAACGCGACGTGCAGCTGCGAGATGATCGTGTTCTCGTCGTTGCGCGGATCCCCGATCAGGGCCGCGCGGTCGTGCGCCGGGTCCGCGCTGCGGGGCTCGCGAGGCAGGTCGTTGTCGATACCCTTTCCCGCCGGCCGCGCCAACGGCGGATCGGCGTTGCCGAGCTCGGAGACGCTGCCCACCAGCATCTTCGCGGGGTTCATGGGGTCCCGTGGTGCCGGCGGCGAGTAGACGCTGTCGAGGTCCAGCGTAGCCGTCCGGCCGTTCCGCAGGTTCTCGCGGATCTCGTCGAGCGGGAGCGGCACGGCGTTCGGAGCGAAGAGTCCACCGGCGTCCTCCGACGCCGCTCCCGAGACCACCTCGAGCGTGATGTCGTGGTCGACGAACTGCCCGAAGTAGGTATACGCGGCCGGGACGGGCGAGTTCTCCGAGGAGTCCTGCCCGTCGAAATCGGCCATCGTCTCCGCAAGCCGCTTCAGCGCGGCGACGGTCGCGGGGCCCTCGGGCAGCAGATTGGCCGGGTCGTTCTGCAGCCCCAGGAAGAGGAGATCGAAATCGTGGAGATCGGGTGTCGTCGTCACCGCGAAGGCGAGCGGTTCGGGCACTTCCCGGAAGGGGCTCTCCCTTGCGGAGCCGAGTTGTCCGACCGTGATCGGTTTCCCGTGTGGAAGGCGCGTCATGATCACCCATGGTCGCCCTCTGATCACCGAAACGGGATACGCAGGTGTACGTATGAGCGGGCGCCGCCCGTCAGCCCGTCAGGTGGACCTCGGTGAGGGTGCCGCTGTTGAGGTTGGTGACGTACGCCTTCTTCCCGTCCGGCGTCACGGCCAGGCTGGTCGGGGCGTCACCGGTGGGCAGGGTCGCGGTGACCGCCCACGTCCCGGCGTTGATCACGCTCAGGCTGTCGCCCTCGACGTTCGTGACATAGAGGAACCGACCGTCCGGTGCCCACGCTAGGTCCTGCGGCTTCCTGCCCACCGGCACCGTCGCGATCACCTGTTCGGTGGCGGTGTCGATGACCGTGACCGAGTCGCTGTCGTAGTTGACATTGGCCACCAGCTTGCCGTCCGGCGACACCTCGACGCTGTGCGGGCTGGTCTGCACCTTCACCTCACCGACGACGGTGTCGTCGGCCGTGTTGATGATCGAGACGACACCCGACTCGTGGCAGGCCGCGTAGGCGCGGGTGCCGTCCGGGGAGAACGCCACCCAGTGCGGGTTCGGCGCGACCCGGATGTCGTGCACCACCGCCTCCGTCGCCGTGTCGATCACGGTGATCGTGCCGGAGTCGTGGTTGGGCACGTAGAGCTTCGAGCCGTCGGGACTCACCGCGAGGGCGAAGGGCCTGACCCCGACCGGTATCGTCGAGGTGATCGCGTTCGTGGACGTGTCGAGCACGCCGACCAGGTTGATCGTCCGCTGATCGTTGAAGATCGAGACGTAGACGCGCTCGCCGTCGGGCGCGAAGGCAAGGTACTGCGGCGGACCGGCCTCCACGGGGACCACCGCGATGACCTTGTCGGACGCGGTGTCCATGACCGTGAGGACGCCGGCGTTGCGGTTGGCGATGTAGGCCAGCCGGCCGTTGGGCGACAGCGCGATGAAGCCAGGGGTCCTGCCCACCGGGATCGTGGCGCCCAACGCCGGGATCGGCACGCTGGTGGCGATCGACGGCGCGACCGGTGCAGGGCCGAGCGGGTTCTCCCGCGCGGGGCTGGTCGTCGACGGGGCCGCGGTGCTGGAACCACCTCCGAGCAGCCCCCACTCGTTCGCGGCGAACGAACCCACCCCGCCGATCCCCAGGAGCAGGACAGCTGCGACGAGTCCGGCCGTCATTGCCTTGCGGGAGCGCCCTCCGGCACCGGACGGGCGCGAAGGACGGGGAGGAGGTGGGCCACCGGGCCTCCCGCCGGCGACGTCACTGCCTCCAGGGGCATCGGGTCCACCGGTGTACGACGGCGCAGCAGCCGTGGCCGACGGTGCCGCCATCACAGATCCCGCCGCAGCCGGGCGGCCCACGGGGGCGGACCGGGCGGCCGCCGCCGAGCGTGGTGGCGCGACCGCGGCCGCGTGGACTGCGGCCGGCATGGCGACATCCGGAAGCTGGGCCCAGTGGAGGCTGGTCAGCATCTCGGGCGGCAGACCGTTGTCGTCGTCCCTCGGGATGGGGGCCTGCCAGTAGAACGGCCTCACGAATCCCTGCCGCCCGAGGCTGAGCGCGTACTCCCACTCACGACGGACCTCGATCGAGCGCATCGAGTTGTGGGACCAGTAGAGCTGGAAGACGTCGGCTTCCCTGATGAGCTCCAGGATGCGGGTCGGCCAGTGCTCGGCGCACCTCAGGTCGCGGCGGTCGTAGACCACTCGATCCCCGAGGAGCTCGAGGGCCGGGACGAGCGCCTCCACGACGGCGACGTCCCGGTGGGAGTACGAAGCGAAGATCTTCCGGTACCGGGACGGCGCCTCGGGCTCCATGGACGGCTCCGCGGCATCGGCCCGGACCTCGAACGAGACGAGGACCTCGCCGATCAACAACGGGCCGAGCCAGACCTCGACCCGGCCCCGCACGCGCCGGCCCGCAGCCGCCACGGACGGGTACACCAGGAAGGGGACCTCGTGCACCGGGTCCTGCCAGCGGAAGGTGGCCATCGGCGGGTTGACCAGACAGTGGTCGATCTTCGGCCGGATCCGCAGGACGGCTCCTCGGGGCAGCGCCTGGTTGCTCTCCGCCTGCCGGAAGTCGCCCGGATCCGGTGGCCGCCCGAGCGTCTTCTCCACCCGGGTGCGGACCTCCTCGAAGGGATCGCGTTCCGCGCCGCTCGTCCGGTCCAGGAAGGTCTCGGTCTTGTGCGCGAACACCAGAAGGGGTGACCAGGTCGCCGGGCGGACCGCCCTCGGCCGGTACACGCTGAACTGGACGTCGTCGTCGAGGACGGTTTCCGCGTTTGGCGGGGCGCCCGCGACCGCCGGAAAGGTGCCGGGCGCTCCCGGCAGCGCACCGGGTACCGCATGCCCGTTCGGTTCGACGGTCGCTCCCGGCCCTTCGGCCAGCAATGCCGCGCCGAGGGCGACCGCGTACTTGGGGTGCGCGTCGACGACCGTGGGTCGCCCGAGCTCCTCGGACACCATCCGCGCCACCAGCGGGATCCGCGAGGACCCACCGACCAGCAGCACCGCGCTGAGCTCGTCCGGGCCGACACCGCCCGAGCGCAGGGTGCGCTGGAGCGCCCGGACGGTCGAGTCGATCGTCGCGCGGATCATGTCCTCGAACTCGGCGCGGGTCAGCCGCACGTCGAAGCAACGGTGGGGCAGGAACACCGGGATCGTGGTCTCGGTGTCGATCGACAGCGCCTCCTTGGCCAGCACGCAGTCCTGGCGCAGCCGGGCCAGCGCGACCGTGGTCTGCGGGTCGCTCATGTCCAGCTCGGACAGCGCGCCACCGGCGGCGTAGTTGACATGCGCCAGGATCGCCTCGTCGAAGTCGACCCCGCCGAGGCGTTCGATGCCCTCCGGCGAGCCGAGGATCTCGATCCCCTCGGAGCGCTTGCGCAGCACGGTGGCGTCGAAGGTGCCGCCGCCCAGGTCGTAGACCGCGACGATCTCGCCGTTCTCCAGCCGGCGTGAGGCCGCGTAGTGCGCCGCGGCCGCCTCGGGCTCGGTCACCATCCGCGGCATGGCCACCCCGGCCAGCTGCGGGACCTCGTCGAACAGCTCGCGCCGGAACGGGCCCCAGTTGGCCGGGTGGGTCAGCACCATCGAGTCCGGGGCGGCGCCCTGGGTCGCCGAGACCCGCGCCACGACGTCGGTCAGCAAGACCGCGAGCAGCGCGGTGACCGCGTGCGGGGCCCCGCCGAGTATCAGAGGCGTGGGGTCGCCGAGGCGGCGTTTGAACTCCCGGCCGACCCGGTCGGGATTGCTCAGCGCCCGCCGCCCGGCCGCGTCGCCGGTGACGACCGTGCCGTCCTCCCGCAGGTAAACGACGGCCGGTGTCACCACACTGCGGTCGCCGAGGGTGACCATCTCCACCCGCGACCCGGTGCTCACGGCGGCCGCGACGAACGTCGTCCCCAGGTCCACCCCCAGGCTGTACGACACGACCCGTCCCTCGCACTTTCACCCGACCGCGGCATCCGAGCGTCGATGCCTCGTGCACCGGCGGCTCGCCCCACCGCTCGACAGCGTTAACACCGTGCAGAGCGGTCATCACCTGTGGTGAATACCTGACCTTTCTCCGAACTCAGCGATCCGCCCGCGGAGCTCGCACGTCCTCGTCGACGGCGTCGGTCTTCCGGTCCTCACCCGCCGGGTCGGTCGCGGACGCGGCCTTCACCACGAGCTGGCCCCACTGGCCCCGCTCGCTCCGGAAGACCCACTCGACCCGTTCGATCTCGCGCGCGAGGTCGGCGCCCGGCTCGTCCCAGTCGATGCCCGCCTCCTCGAGGTTGCGCTCGGCGTCGGAGTACAGCTTCGCGAGCTGCGGGAAGCCGATGAGCGACTCGTACGCCGTCACCGCTCCGGCGAGGGCACCGAGGACGGCGGCACCGACCGCCCACGCGGCACGCGCGGTGCCGTGCACCGCCTGCGAGACGACCCCGGCCACGGCCGCCGCCATGAGCAGGGCATTGCGCACGAGCACGACCTGGTCGTGGGCGGCGCGGTACTCCCGGGCGCGGGCCGCGTAGTACGCCCGCTGGTCGTCGATGCGCATCCGCCGGTACAGCGCGCGGAACTGCTGGTCACGGGTCTTCACACCGGCTCCTCGCCCCGCTTGACCGCGACGACCGCCCGGCGCAGCCGCGAGACGCGGTCCTCCGTGGCGTAGCGCCCGGTCCGCGAGAGGAAGCGGAAGTAGGCGGACTTCAGCCGTTCGGCCTTGATCCGCTCGTCGAGGAAGGTGTCCAGGGCACGGAGCTCGCCGGCGGCCCGGCCGGCGAAGGTGAGCAGGAAGCCCAGGACGGCCACGAGGATCCCGGGCCAGCGCTCGTCCGAGAACACGGCCTGTAGTCCGCCGAGTCCGGTCAGCACCGCCGTTCCCAGGATGATCATGACCTGCTGCCGGCGGTACCGGTTCTGCTGCACCATCGCCGCGTGGTCCGTGGCCGCGAACTCCGGCCCGACGATCTCGTCGGCGAGGGCGATGTCCGCCGCGAGCTGCGGGTACTCCTCGGCGGCAGAGGGGGCCAGCACCGACCGCTTCCGCGGTCGGGGCGGCCGCAGGCTCGGGAACCGCGCCAGCAGCGCCGGTCGTCTCATCGGTCGTCCCCTCGTCGTCTGGGGGATGACTCGCCCGCGGCTAGCCGGATGTGACTCCGAGCGTCTCGGCGACCACGGACCGGAGTGCGTCCGGCGTCTCGAACGGCACCACCCGGATCGGCCCGCTTTGCACGAGAGCGGTCGCGCGGGCGTCGGCCTTCCTGCCCGCGACCGCCGCGGCGAGCGCGTCCGCCGTACGCCCGGTACCGGCGAGGACGATCACCGGGCGCCCGCGCTCCAGGCTGCGCTCGACGTCGGCGTACGCGATCTCCCCGCCGTTGACGAGCAGGGTGACCGACGGGCGCCCGCCCGCGAGGACGTCGGCGACGGTCGCGAGCCACGGGGCCTCGTCACCCCACGAGTCGCCGGGCACCAGCAGCAGGTGGGTGTGGTGCGGCTCGGGAGCCGCGGCATCGGTCGCGGAACTCGCACCGGGAAGCGCCACGGTGCCGCGGGCAACCACTCCGACCAGCGGAAATCGACTCCCGGCGGCAGACCTGGTCCGCCCGATCGCGCGCATCACCCCGGCGTCCGTACCGCCGTCGACGACGGCGACGTCGTGCTCGTCGAGGAGTGGGGCCAGGTCGGTGCGGACGAGCCCCTGCAGCCGGTCGAGCATCTCGCCGTCCATGCCGGCGGCACCGCCGACGAGCACGAGGACCGGCTGAGATCGACGCAGTCCCGCCCGGTCGAGCACACCGGGGAGATCGCCACTGCTCGCGACTTCGACGACCTGCGGTCCGTCGGAGGCGGATGGTCGCCGGGACAGCGGCCCCGCCGGTTCGTCCATCGCTCTCCCCGCCTCGCGCAGGCCCGAACCCTACCGGCGGCGGACCCGGTCGGTGTCGGAAGGCGCGCCACCGCCGGGACGGAAAACCGACACCACGACCCGTACTACGCAGATCTGCGTACTGCCCGTCGCGGCCCACGTACGCGAACCTCTCGGAACGTGGTTCACCGGCTGCCGCGTGTGACGTCGTCGGACCCGGCCGGCCCGTGGACAGTCGTCGAGAGGGAGACACGTGGAGCGTCGAGCCGACCAGCGAGAACGGCCGGGTACGAGGCGCAGGGTCGCCGGACACCCACGCGGGCGGAACGGGCCGCCGCCGGATCCTTCCCCGAAGCGGCACCGCAAGGCGATCGCGTGGACGGCGACGACCGTCGTCGGCGCGCTGATCGGTGCCCTCGTGACCTTCAACGTGGACGAGATCAAGGTGTGGTTCTCCGAGCAGGACCCCCTTCTCGCCCAGTTCTCCGCGGTCGAGCAGCCGGCCTTCAACGGCTTCATGCTGGTGGCACCCGACGCTTCACGGGTCCCGGTAGGGACCGGTGACAGCACCGACTGCGACGAGCTGTGGCGCCAGGGCATGCAGGGCGGCGCCCTTCCGGTCGACGAGCGCATCCAGCGCCTCCTGCTGAGGGGAGACGCGAAGAACGGGGTCACCATGACCGCCCTGCGGGCGCGGGTGACGAGCCGCGGGCCCGGGGAGGGCGAAGCAGCCCTGTGGTGTCCGGGTGCCGGGACGCTCGACCCGGTCGGCTTCGCATTCGACCTCTACTCCCAGCCCGGGGATCCGGTGATCGACGTGTCCGACGCCGTCCGGCACTCGACGGATCCCGAGAAGCCCGGGGCACCGGTGACGCAGTTCGGCGACGGGTTCGCGATCGCGCTGAAGGAGAACGAGACGATCCCGCTCGTCTTCCAGACACGGCTGCCGGAGGGCCGGATCACCTGGTACGTCGAGGCGGACGTGCTGGTCGGCGACGAGGTGCGCACGGTCCGGATCGACGACGGCGGCCGGGACTTCTACAGCCCCGGCACCCGCATGGACGTGAACGGCTACGACCGTGGGCACCTCGCGGGCGTCGAGTACACGGACTGGGGTGTCGATCCCGGAGGCGTGGTCAGCGACGGACCCTCCGGCCGTGTCGTCGAGTACGCGGGCGTCCGAGTACCCGTCCCAGCTGGTGACGTGGACGTCTACCACCCGAACGACGGCTCGGTCGCTCCCACCGGCTACCGGGCCGTCCGCGTCGACGGCGAGATCGTCGCGCGTTTCAACCCACCCGGGGTGGCGCCAGAGTCGGCGCCTGCCGTGGGCGACCGGTGCGGTCCGGCAGGGGCCGGCAGTATCCGTTCCGTCTCGACCGGCCCCACCCACGGCGACGCAGGCGTCGAGCGGACCGGCTACGACGTGACGTGCAGCGAGGGCCCGCCGTTGCGGTACGAGCAGTCCCATCCGGCAGGTACCGACACGGTGATGACCGCGATCCTGACGCCGGCCGGCGACGCACAGACCGCCGCCCGGATGCTCGACGGTCTCCACTTCACGTCACCGCCCGCTCCGACGGCCGCGCCCACGGCCGAGCCCGTCCAGGCCCTCGCGGAGATCCCGGCGATGCGCGACACGATCGACGGCCCGACCGACGTCGCCTACCTGACCGAGACCTTCGTCGACTCGCGGGGGACCGTCCTGCGTTTCGACAAGGTCGACTACCGCGGCGGCTCGGTGATCAACGAGAACTCACGCACGCGGACGATCGTCGACACGAGCGGCCGATGGGGCGGCGAGGTCGAGCGGTTCCGTAAGGAGCACACGCTGGTCGTGCTGTCCCGCTCGCCCGACGGGCAGGTGCTCGGGCTGAGCCCGGTGACGTGATCCCGCGGCGGTCGAGGCCACGGACGAAGCCGGCGACGTCACGGCGCCCCGGCCAGCACCTCCCGCACCACCCCTCCGTCGATCTCCCCGGTCTCGATGGCCCAGTGCGCCAACGCCTCGAGGAACCCGGCGGTGTCCCCCGCGTCCTCGTCGCCGCGCAGGCCGGGGATGCCGTCGGTGTCGCTGAGGCGGTTGCGTAGCCGGTCGAGTCCGGTGCGGACGCTGGCGGGGGTGGTGCGACCGAGGCGTTCGGCGATCTCGCGATACGTGGCCGGCCGGCTCCCGGCCAGGGTGAGGACGGGTTCGCAGAGGGCAGCGAGCATGCGTCGCTCCCGCTCGGAGAGACGCGAGGCGCCGTAGCGGGTGACCTGCCCGTTGTCCCGCACGGGCTCCTCGACCGGGCCGAGGTCGGGCGGGCTCAGCATGCCGCGGGCGTCGAGGTGCAGGGTGTACTCGGCGCCGTAGCGACCGGGGATGTCGATGCGGACCTGCTCGAAGGGCATCGACCCGACGGCCATGCCGGGACGGATCCGCAGTTCGGGGCCGGGCATGGCCAGGAACCGCACCGCCTGGGTCCTGGAGGTGTTGCGGATCAGCACGCCGCCGCGCAGCCCGGTGAGCGAGCCGGCGTCGCGGGAGACGAAGTCGTCGGGCGGCTCGTGGCCGATGCGGATGTCGCGGTCCTCCCCGCGCCCGAAGGTCACCTCGTCACCGGGGCGCAGCGCCCAGCGCCCCGGGGCCTTCGTCGGCCAGCTCGGTCGCGAAGGCGCCCTCCAGCTCGGTGACGCCACCGACCTCGCCCGGGTCCTCCCCTACCTGGCTTCGGAGGGCCCGGACCGCACCCACGGCACGACGGTCGAGCGCAACAGCGTCGTCGTTGCCTACTTCGCGGGCACGCCGATCGATGTCGCATGGACCGAGCACCGCGAGGCTGTGTCAGCCTTCCTGCGCCTGTCATCGAGCGAATGCGGTGCCGCACGCCACGCCGACACAGACCTGCTCAGGAGGTACCTCCCGGCGACCGGCGAGGACACACGGACCCTCCTGGGAACGAACATCGGCGCGGACTGCCAAGGGACCTCGATCGAGTTCGAGGGCGGATGTGCGGCCCTCGCCCAGGACGTCCGGAACACGACTCCACGCCTCACCCAGGCTCTGGTGCGGTCGAACGCCGAGGGCTACAGCAACGGCCCCGGGGACTTCGTCGGTGACCTGTGGCCGGTCTGACGGGCAAGGTCGTAAGCCACGACTTCGCCACCCACCCTGCCGACGAAGCTCGGTCCGCACCACGAATGCCGGCGCCCCGGAAGGACGGGAGACGGCACGACCTGCGAGTGCGCAACGACGGTCAAGAGGTCGTCCACCACGCGGCAGGTCCGCCGGACGGTCAGCGACGCGCACCGAAGCTCGTCGCGCCGATCTCCCGGGTCAGCGCCTCGAACCGCGGGAGCGGAGGCCGGTCGAGCGAAGCCGGATTCCATCGATCACATCATGGGCGCCCCCGTGATACGCCGGAATCATCCACCGCACCGACCTCAACGCAGCTACTCGAACTCCTACGTACATATACGTATTGCGCCTCGCCGTCCAGGAACCCGACACTCACCGGCCAGACACTTCACCCTTGTCGAACTGGTGATCACGCGGCGCAACTGTGATCATGACGGTCTCGGCCCCGTCTTCCGTCGTTCTCACGGCGACAAATCCGTCAATAGGCGCAGTACTGCGCCCCGATACCGGTCCACGGACGCACTGCGGTCCCGGGAACACGTATCACGGAGTACACGTTCCAACTCTTCACGAAGCGCCTGAATCTATCTGGCCATGTAACGACATTGAGGGGACATGTCAATTCTCGACGACGAGATCGTGGTGGCGATGGGGCCGCACCCCGGGTCGAACCAGTCCGAGGTTGCCGACGAGGTGGACGAGGAGTTGACGGTGCCGTCGTCGGCCGGCGCCGACGGCTACCAGACGGTCGCGGGCAGCGCGATCGAGGACGTACCTGGCCATCGGCCGGTCGCACTCTCCGACGATCTGGAGATCGCGTTCAGCCTCCCGATCTCCCACCTCACTGACACCGGGGAGGCGTCGTTCGGCCCGCCGCCCCCGCCTGAGGAGACCGTCCACGGACCGGATGACCGCACTCAGATCACGAACACCGACGTCTACCCGTGGCGCGCCATCGCGTCGCTGCTCATCACTGCCGCCGACGATTCCATGTGGAGAGCGAACGGAGCCGACCTCGGGGTCGTGATCGAGGATCCAGATTCCTGAGGAAGTCCGACTCGGCACACAGAAGAAGGTGCTAAGGATGAGCGACCAGACGTCGCCCCCCGACGGCGGACGCAGCGTGCAGCAGGGAAGCCACCGGTACCCCCCGCCGCCTCCCCCGCCTCCGCACTACCCGCCACCCGGTCCACCGCCGCCGGCCCCGAGCATGGGCGCCGGCGGTGCCGCAGGTCCGACTCCCCCAGCAGCTCCGCCACCGAATCGCCGACGTCGAGGGTGGGTGGCGGGCCTCATCGCCGCAGTTGTCCTCGTGGTTGTTGTGGTGGTGGTGGCCGCGAACAGTTCCGGAACGAGCAGTGCCGGAGCAGGCTCACAGACATCGGGCTCTACGACTCCCACCGACGTGAGTTTCCAGATCGTGAACACCCTCGATCCCACCCTCGAGACTGCCGAGGCCTGCACTGTCTTCTCCCAGGGGAGGAACGTCGGCACGCTGAACGTCGACCGCACGTCGCCCACAGCCACGCTGCCGGTCACAGCTCCTCCGGGCCCCGTCGACTACGAATTGTCAGTGACGATGCAACTCGTGAACGGTCAGATCGTGGACCTCGGCGGGAGAGGCACCCTGAACGCGTATGCCGGCGCCACCTATGCGATCGCCCTCACGCCTTCGGGTTCGGGATTCGACGTGACTCTGCGCGAGCAGGGCAGCTCGTAGAATCCATGGCGAGCGTTTTCCACGGTTCTTCGCCCCGACGTACTGGTGTCGTCGATGGCATCACCGGCGGCGCGGTGAGTTCTGTGCCGCTCTCTGCTGCGTGGCGACACAGTCGCGCCGATCGAGCTGAGCGAAGTGCCGACGGTTCTCGGGTCAACCCGAACTGCGAAGGCAGGGTCCACACCATCTCGAGCGGGGGACCACACCCTGACGATGCCGGCGTCGCCGCGGGACCCTTTCACAGCTGGTCACCGAACCGGTCGCCGGCACGAGAACGGAGCCCACGACACCGCCGCGGCGACAACATCGCCTCCACCGCCTGGAGTCCGGCTCGACCCGCCAGACCGTCCGCAGTCGTGATCGCGACCGCGGCGGGGCGCCGTCCGGCCTGACGAACAGGCTCAGGACCCGATGCACGGCGGTGCCGGAACCGACGCTCAGGTGACCCCGGCACGAGAGTGCCTCGACAAACACTGGCTCTGTCGACGGCCGCCAACTCCTATCAGGCCGCGTGTAACGCGGCTCCTCATCATCGGTGGTGTCCGCTCCGGCGGATGCATCGAGCCCCTCGGAGGTGCGGGGTGGAGCTCTTCATCAGCTATTCGCGGCTGGACGAGGACATGGTCAAGGCGCTCAGCCGCGGTCTCGAGGCCGGTGGGGCGGACGTCTGGCGCGACCACGAGCTGCACGGCGGGGACAGCTGGTGGAGCGTGATCCTCGAGCGCATCCGCGCGTGTTCGGTCTTCGTCTTCGCCTTGTCGGACGTCTCTCTGCACCGCTCGAAGCCGTGTCGCGCGGAACTTGGGTACGCCAGAGCCCTCCGACGCCCCGTCGTGCCGGTCCAGGTCGGTCCTGTCTCGTCGATGCGTGCCATGCCCCTGGCCGACCTGCAGGTCGTGCAGTACCGGCCCGACGACGCCACGTCCGGGTTCGCGGTGCTCGCGGCGATCCATCAGGCCAGGGCGAGGGTATTGCCCCTCCCCGAACCCTTGCCCCCTCCTCCGCCCATCCCGTACGCCTATCTGTTGGCGCTCAGCCAGAAGATCGACGTCGGGGAGCTCGCGCCGGCCGAACAAATGCGGATCATCGACGACCTGCGTCGGGCCCTCGCCGACGAGCACGAGGATGCGGTGCGCAACGACATCCTCCGGATGCTGCGGGAGATGCGCGGCAAGCCGTGGATGGTGGTCCGCGCGGACCAGGAGATCGAAGGCGTCCTCGCCGCACACGATGTTCCGGCGGCAACCGGGCGCCCGACACCGGAGGACGGCACTCCTCTCGCACCCGCCGGCGTCGAGAAGCAGACGCTGCCGCATCGGGAGAGAGCCACGGATCACCGCCGGGAGACGCCCCCTCCCGGCTGGTACCCGGACCCCAGCCGTCGTCACCAATGGCGTTGGTTCGACGAGGACTGGACCCTGTGGGCGTCCGACCACGGCGTGACCGTGGACGACCCGCTCTGAGCCTTCCACCAACTCATCGAGGAAAGGGACCGACGATGAACCATGACCAGGAGAACGCCGCACAGGGTCGGCCCGGCCCACACTTCCCGCCGCCGCAGTTCCCGCCACCGACGGCACCGCCCCCGCTCGGACCCGTGAACCCGAATCTCGGGGCTGTGCACCCGCCGATGAACCGCGGCCAGGCGCGTTGGCCGGCGGTCCCCGCCCAGAGGCCGTCGCCGTTGTGGGGGCTGACGGTTCCGGCGGCGGTCCTCGCGTTCCCGATCGGCCTCGTCGCCGTCTACTTCTCGGCGCAGGTCAACCAGAACCTGAAATCGGGGGACCTGGGTGCCGCGGCGAAGAACGCGGGGCTGGCCAAGACCTGGGGGATCATCCTCCTGGTTCTGGGAGTGATCATCACGTTCTCCTACCTCGGCAGTGTTTGATCGTGTAGAAGAGCCGACCCGTCGGTAAGCCGGTGGACCGCGCGTGTCCGGCTCCAGCCTCGCACCCGCGGTCCGCCGCCTCGGACCAGGGCGTTGCATGGCAGGGGCGCTGACCTTGGCGACGGCCCAGGTGCTGCCTCACCGTCCCCACCCGACCTGCGGCAATCTCCTCACGAGCGGGTGTTCCGGGTCCACTCCCCGTACCCCGACCCGGACCCGCGCCAGCTCCTCGGCGGCCGACTCGCCTCTCCGCGGCGGACGAGGACCCGGGCGAGGTGCTCCCGGGCGACGAGGGTGTCGAGATGGTCGTCGCCGAGCTCCCGGATCCGGCGGTCGAGGACTTCCCGGAAGATCGTCTCGGCGGCGTCCACCCGGCGGCGTCCACCCGGTGCTGCGCGAAGTACACGAGCCCCAGCGCGTCGAGGCTGCGCATGGTGTCCACCTCGTGCGCCCCGATGACCTCGGTGTGCAGCTCCACGGCGGTCAACGACGACTGCTCGGACTCGTCGAGCCTTCCGTCGAGCCGCAGCAACCAGGCCGTCAGGGAGGCGAGTCGCAGCTGCTCCGTCCCGGCTCCGACCTCCTCGACCAGCGACCCGAACCGCGACAGCAGGGCGAACGCCTCCACCCGGCGACCGGCGAGCCCGAGCAGCCAGATCCGTCGGTAGAGGGCGGCGAGGGCGTGCGGACGACGCTCGCCGAGCGCGCGGCCGGTGTCCTCGAGGACCCGGGCCGACTCGGCGAGGGCGACGACCACCCGCCCCGACGTCCCCACGACCCAGGTGAGCTGTCCCGCGTCGCGAGGGTGTCGGGGTCGGCCGAGCCGTAGACCCGGTCGCGCACGGCGTGGATCTCCTCCAGCGCCGCCTCGGCCGCGGCCAGCCGTCCCCGCAACGCCTCGACGACCGCGGCACCGTGCCGGACCTCGAGCACCAGCCGGTCCTCGTCGCCGAGCACCCGGGCGGCGTGCGGGGAGAGCCGGGCGAACCGCGCCGCGGCGTCGTCGAGCCGGCCCCGCCTGGTCACGACCCGGGCCAGGTGGTAGAGCGTGGTCAGGCCTGGCCGGCCTGGAGGAGGCCCGCGCACTGTTCGGCGAGCTGCGTGGCACCGGGTGTCTCCTCGAGCTCCTCGTCGCCCGTCCCCTCGATGAAGATGTCGTTCGCACCGCCGCCGATGGACAACGCTCAGGTGGCCACGTGCTTCGGCTCCGCAGGCACGATCCGACGCACGTCGGGCCGCTGTGCCACGCTGCGGATCTGCTCCGCGGTGAGCTCCACGGCCACCGCATTGGCGAGGGTCAGCGTCCGCGGCGGACTCGTCACGCCCAGGCGGTCCAGGTGTCCCAGCAGGTCCCGCTGCAACTCTTCCGTCTCCCGCTCCAGCGTGGTCAGCCGTGCGCTGGGGTCGCCGGAACGCTCCGCTACCCGAGCCGGTGGGACGAGTTGGACGAGCACAGCCACCCGGGCTTCCTCCGGCCCTTGCGTGGCCCGGCTCTCGAAGGCCTGCCAGACACCCGGATCGACGGTGGCGTCGTCGCTGGTCATGTGGGGTACCTCCCTCGCCCCTCGGGTGACGGCCGGGTGTCTCGCACCACCCGAGGGGCCAGGGTAGGGCGTGTCAGGGCTTCACGGGCAGGGTGCGGATCAAGGCGCCCATCGCGTTGACGAGCCCGTATCCGACCTGGTCCGGAGCCAGCTGCAGCCGCTCACACGTGTCCTCGAGGAGCTTCTTGACCACGGCCGGCTTGGCGCCGGCGTTCTGCTCGAGGATCAACGCTGCGAGACCGGCGACGTGCGGCGACGCCATGGACGTGCCACTGAGCGAGGCGAAGCCACCGCCGGGAACGGTCGACTGGATGTCCACGCCGGGCCCCGCCACGTCCGGTTTGGTGATCCGGATCGGCGAGCCGGGCGAGAGCCGTCCGCTGCCGGGACCGATGCTCGAGAAGGGCGCGAGCTGCTTGCCCTTGTCGACGGCACCCACGGTGACCACGCGTCGGGCGGCGCCGGGATGGCGAATGTTGAACTGACCCGGCGCCGCCGCGGTCCCCTCGTTCCCGGCGGCGACCACGACCGTGACCCCGAGCCGTATCGCGTTGTCGGCGGCCACGCAGAGAATGCAGTCGGCGTCGTTGCAGACCCAGTTGTGGAAGGGCTCGCTCCAGCCGAGGCTGAGGTTCGCCACGTCGGCGTCCCGGCGGACGGCCTGCTCGAGGCCGTCGATCACGAACTGGGGCTCACCGAAGCCGGCCGACGTGAGCACCTTGATGTTGATGATGTCCGCGTTGAACGCCACGCCACGGAAGACCGCATCGTTGCTCGCGATCGTCCCCGCAACGTGTGTCCCGTGATCACCGGGAACGGCGACGGACTCGCCGGTCATGTCGACCTCGTCGACGACCCGCCCGGCCAGAGCGGGATGCGTGCTGTCCACGCCGCTGTCGAGCACGGCGACCCGCACCCCGCGGCCGCTCGCGCCGAGTTCGTCCCATGCTTCCCGGACCTGCATCACCTCGACGCTCTCGCGCATGGCCGTCACCTTGTCCAGCCGCTCGAGACGGACCAGCGCGACCTCGTCGTCGTCGGAGATCTCCTCCAGCTGTGCAGGCGTGAGTTCGACGGTCACGGCGTTCGTGAGCGTGTGCTGTTTGGGCGTGGCGCCCGGAGCAACGGTCCGGATGTGCCGGACCAGGTCCTCCTGGCTCCGGCGCGTCTCGCTCCTGAGATCGGTGAGAGCGGTGCTGCGGTCCGCCGCGGCGTCCTCGCTCGCGAGAATCGTCTCCTGGTGGGAGATGGTGACGCGGAGCGGGGCGTCGTCGACCTCCGCGGCGCTCACCCCTCGCCCGCGTGCCCGGCGCCGCTCGTCCTGAATGTGAGTGAGCAGCCTTGGTTCGAACTTCTCTGTGGTCACTGCATCCCCCTGGTGCGTGGCGTCCTGGTGAGTCCCGAACGGGCGTGGAGCAGCCGTCGGGCACGACGACTCGAGGCCGGGTACCTGGTGTGCATCCGCCCCTGGTCGATCGGCAGGGCGTGGTCCGGCAGATCTCGTCGGTGAGCGAGTGAAGGCCCTCCGTGTTCGGGCGTCGATACGCACTTGTGCGTAGCGTCATCCGGGAGACCGGCGCAGTGACGAGATCCGTACACCGAGTGCGTAGATGTACGTACGTGACGAACGCGGTCGTGGGTCTCATCGTCATCCTCCCGGCACCGGGCTCCGTCTACCCGTGACGGGTGCGACAGGAGGTCGGGGCCGGGCGGACCGTCCCCGCGATCTCAGGAGGAACCATGGCGAGTGTGATCGTGAGGGTGACGCCCACGAGTGCCCGGGCGCCGCTCTCCCGTCTCATCACCCTTCCGCTCGGCCTGGACCTGTGGGAGGTGCATCCTGACCACGCAGTGCTGCAAGCCGGTGAGGCGCAGGTCTCGCGGCTCGAGGAGATGGGCTACGGCGTCGAACAGCTCCAGCTGAGCGAGTCCTATCTGGCCGACTTCGCGACCGAATCGGCCGCCACCGGCTACCACTCCGCGGAGAGCCTGGAACAGGACCTTCGTCGACTCGCCGACGACAATCCTGAGATCGCCGAGCTGCACGAGATCGGCCGCAGTGTCGAAGGACGACCCGTCCTCGCCCTTCGAATCGGGGAGCGGCGTGGGAGTTCGCGCAAAGTGGCGTTCCTCGGCTGTCACCACGCCCGCGAATGGATCTCGGTCGAGGTGCCTTTCCTCCTGGCCGAGGACCTGCTCGCGCACGCGTCGGAGAACCCCGTCCGCGAGTGGCTGCAGCAAGGGGAGGTCTGGGTCGCGCCGATGGTGAACCCGGACGGTCACGAGTTCACGCGCACCCCCGGGAACCGGTTGTGGCGCAAGAACCGGCGTCGCAACCGGGACGGCACGACAGGCGTCGACCTGAACCGCAACTACGGATACATGTGGGGCACTCTCGACGTCGACACGTCCAGCCACACTCCCGCAGACGAGACGTACGTGGGCCCTCGGGCGTTCTCGGAGCCCGAGTCGCGCGCCGTCCGCGATCTCGTCGCTCGCCAGTTGTTCGGAGGTGTTCTGACCTACCACAGCTATTCCCAGCTCATTCTGTATCCGTGGGGCTACACGGACGATCCGATCCTCGACGAGACGGATCGCCGCGAGATGCGCGACCTGGCCTACGACATGGAGCAGCTGATCGGCAACGTGCACGGCCAGGCGTACACGGCGCAGCCGTCCTCCGCGCTGTACCCGACCGCGGGCGACACCACCGACTGGACCTACGGCGAGTACGACGCGCCTTCCTTCACCGTCGAGCTGCGCCCGGGGTCGGCGATGGCCGGTGGGTTCATCCTCCCGGCGAGCCAGATCCAGCCGTGCTGGGAAGAGAACCGTCCCGCGGCGCACGCCTTCATCAGCCATGTGCTGAAGAAGCCGGAGCGGTGACCGGCGGCGGCGAGACCTGGGTCGCACGCCTGATGCCACCTCCGGGGAGGAGCGTCGACGAGCTGCTCAGGGTCCCGCTCGGCCTGGACGTGTGGGAACGGCACCCCGACC
The DNA here is from genome assembly GCF_050948485.1 of Pseudonocardia halophobica. Lineage (NCBI taxonomy): Bacteria > Bacillati > Actinomycetota > Actinomycetes > Pseudonocardiales > Pseudonocardiaceae > Pseudonocardia > Pseudonocardia halophobica. The sequence continues at coordinate 6,208,877 of NZ_CP192046.1, forward strand.
ACCTCGTGGTCGCGGCGTCGGAGAGCCAGCTCGGGGAGATCGAACGGCGAGGGCTGGCCGAGGTCGAACGGATGATGACCCGCCCGCAGTACGAGGTTCGCATGAGCGACGGGCCCTGCTCGACAGCAGGAGGAACGGTGGACCGCACCGTTCCGGAGGGCGCGAGCACGGCCGCCCTGGCGGCCGTTCCCGCGGCCCCGACCGGAGTGCGCGCGATCGCCGGCGACGGGTTCGCCCGGGTGACCTGGACGGACGGCGCGGGGGCGGTCACGGGCCACGTCGTCACCGCGTCGGACGGGCAGGTGTTCCACGGGGGCCCCGAGACGTGGGCGTGGGCGACGTCGCTGGTCAACGGGCAGCCGTACTCGTTCACCGTGGCCGCCCGGAATAGCACCGGTACCGGTCCGGCCTCCGCGCCGTCCGTGCCCGTCACCCCGCGCGCGCCGGCCCCCGGCAACCGGTGGGCCCGGATCACGCGGATGACCACCGACCGCGAACGGGCCACCGCCGTCCGTCTGCGGGACGGCCGGGTGCTCGTCGTGGGCGGTCACAACCCGCAGGACCTGACCTCCGCCGAGATCTTCCACCCCGCGACGGGTACCTGGACCCCCGCGAACCCGGTCGGAGCGCGCGGGTCCGGCTTCACGCTCACCACGCTCCCCGACGGGCGCGTCCTGCGGGTAGGCGGGTACGGCGCCGGGCAGACGCCGCTGGCCAGTGCGGAACTGCTCAACCCGGGGAACGGGACGTGGACCTCCACGCCGGCGATGTCCACCGCCCGCGCCGGGCACAGCGCCGTCCTGCTCGCCGACGGGGACGTCCTCGTCGCCGGCGGCACGACCGCGACCTCCGCCGGGCCGAGCGTGGTGGCGAGCGCGGAGCTCTACCGCCCCTCGACCGGGCAGTGGACGGCTGTACCGCCGATGGCGACCGCCCGCACGGGCCATCTCGCGGTCCGGCTGCTCGACGAGCGGGTCGTGGTCGCCGGCGGGAACGACGGGAGCGCCGGTGTGACGAGCGCCGAGCGCTACGTCCCCGGCGGCCCGGGTTGGGAGCCGACCGGGGCGATGACCACCGTCCGCCAGAGCGACGAGGTCTGCTGTCCCGCTGCCGCGCTCCTGCCCGACGGAAACGTCCTCGTCGCCGGCGGCTCGGGGCCGCAGGGCGAGGTGCTCAGCAGCGCCGAGGTCTACGACGGCGGCACCTGGCAGGTGACCGGGAACCTCCTGTTCGGCCGTGACGCGGGATTCGCGATGGTTCCCCTGCTCGACGGCCGCGTCCTCGTGGCCGGCGGACGCGACGACTGGGGTTCGCTCTTCTGCGCCGAGCTCTACGACCACGTGGCCGGGACGTGGACCCGGACCAACGACATGCACCATCCGCGGGTGTTCCCCGCTGCCACGCTCCTCGCCGACGGCCGCGTGATGGTGGCCGGAGGAGCCCAGGTCGGCACGAGCATGAGCTGGGTGGAGGTCTTCAGCCCTGTCTGAGGTCTTCAGCCCTGTCTGACCCGGACCCACCGACCCGGCCGGGCAAGGTGGCAGAAGTACGTACGCGCAGCGTCTCCTGCGCCGAGGGTCGGACCGATACCCTCCGCCCCGCGGGGGACGGGGCAGGACATGGCCGACATCTTCTTCAGCTACAAGCGTGAGGACCGCGCCCGCGTCGAGCCGATCGTGCGGCTGCTGGAGCGGGAGGGACTCAAGGTCTGGTGGGACCCGGACCTGGCCGCCGGCGAGCGCTTCGACGAGGTCATCGCCGAGGAGATCGACGCGGCGCTCTGCGTGATGGTCGCGTGGTCGGTCCACTCGGTGAAGGCGCCCTGGGTGCGGGACGAGGCCTCGCGCGGCATGAAGCGCGGTGTGCTCGTGCCGCTGAGTCTCGACGGGACCGATCCGCCGCTGGGCTTCGGCGTGATCCACACGCCGGATCTTCAGGGGTGGCAGGGCAACGAGGCGGACCCGCGGATCCGGCATCTCGTCGCGGACGTGGTCGGCCGGGTCACGGGTGCCGCCCCTGAGCCCGGCCCGGATCTCGTGCCCGATCGTCCACGAGTCTCCCGGCGTACGTTGCTGCAGGTGGGCGTGGGCGCAGGCGCCCTCGTGGTCGCGGGCGCGGGCGGCTGGGCCCTCGACACGCTCGTCGGCCGTCGGCTGCCACCCACCCGGACCGAAACCTTCTCGATCGCCTCCGTCGACGCCACCGGCGCGAGGCTTCCCGATCAGGGCGCGACCGCGGACGTCTTCGATCTGCCCGTCGGGAACACGACGATGCAGTTCGCGATCGTGCCCGGCGGCAGCTTCCTCATCGGCTCCCCCGACAACGAGTCGGGCCGGCGGCCCATCGAAGGGCCACAACAGCAGATGACGGTCGCCTCCTTCGCGATCGGCCGCACCGCGGTCACCCAGGCTCAGTGGGCGGCGCTCGTCGGCGCGGCGCGGGAAGCGGTCACGGTGTCGCTCGACCCCGCCCCGTCCTCCTTCAGCGGGGCCGACCTGCCCGTGGAGACGATCAGCTGGAAGGAGGCGACGGAGTTCTGTGCTCGGCTCTCGGCGCTGACCGGACTCGTACTCCGGCTGCCGAGGGAGGTCGAGTGGGAGTACGCCTGCCGCGCCCACACGACCACTCCCTTCCACGTCGGCCCCACCGTCACAGCGGATCTGGCCAACTACCTCGGAACCGGCGGCGCGGTCGCGGGTCGGAGCGGCGATGCCGACGTCTCGAGCATCGAGTACGGCGGGGTCGTCTACGAGAGCGGAGCCTACGACCAGGGGCCTCTCGGGATCTTCCGCGGCGCGACGGTGCCCGTGGGGACGTTCCTGCCGAACCGGTTCGGACTGTTCGAGATGCACGGGAACGTGTGGGAGCACTGCGCCGACGCCGGACCCGTCGAGTACCGGAGGACGGGCGCCGACGGGCAGGTCTCGAAGGACGACAGCGGGAGCCGCGTCCTGCGGGGAGGTTCGTGGTCGCACAATCCGGCGATCTGCAGGTCGGCCTACCGGGACGGGATGGACGCGGACTTCAGCGGCTGGCAGGGACGTGTCGGAATGCGGGTGGTCTGCGAGATCTAGTCCGTCTCCTCCATCTCGTTGCCGGACATGCCGGGCTTGGTGGTGGTCCTGTCCTTCGTGGTCGTCATGCCGCTGTTCGGGCTCATCTCCGTCGGCTTGGGACTCTGCGGCTTCGGTTTCGTGGTGGTGGTGGTCGGCTTGGCCGGCTGCTGCGTCGGCGGCGGCTTCGGCCGTGTCGTCGGTGCGGGCGCAACCGTCGTGGGCTTGGGTTTAGTCGTCGCGACGGGGAGCTCCGATCGCGTCCTGGTCGTGGTGGAGCGCGGGTTCGCCGTGGTGGTCGGCGACCGCGAGGACGAGCTGGGTGGGGCAGCCGGAGGGATTACCGGCGGAGCGGCTTCGTTGTCCGGAGTCAACGGATTGTCCGCCACCCCGCTGGCCGATCGCGTGAAGCCCGGGCTCAGACCTGCCGGACAGCTGACAGCCGCAGGTATGACGCGGTTCAGCGTCACGGTCAGTGCCGTGTATACAGCGCAGCGGGCCGACATCCGATCGGGACCGAGCCCGTTCCAGCCGTACGTGCTGGCCTCCTGGTAGCTGGCGAGCGCTCCGGCCTGGTCACCGCGGCACATCTGGATCGCGGCCGTGAAGAGCAGGACCTCGCGTGGACCGGTGAGCTGGTCCCAGCGCGAATCCAGCACCTGCTGTCCGGCGTCGCACCCGGTCCGTAGGGCCCGGTAGACCTGGGCGTCGGGATCCTCACCCCGGACGTCGGCGACGAGCGACCAGTCGTAGCTCGGCGGGAACGTCGGCAGGGTCGGTACCCGCTCCGAAGTCGATCCGCATCCCGCGAGAACGATGACGACCCCGGCGGTCGTGAGGACGTGAGCCAGCCGCGACCCGTCCCGGCGGGCGGGCCGGGCGGGACGGCACGCGTCCTCGCTGGCCACGGGACGAGGGTCCCAGCCAGGCCCGCGGCCGTCATCGCCACGATGGCCCAGTCCTGGGTGCGAGAAGTGCGTATGGACAGCTACGGACCGTCAGTCCCGCCGGTCCGGGCGGGGGCGTCGCAGGAGGAACAGCTCGGTCGTCGGGCAGCATCCGGCGACCGAACGAGCTCAGCGCGAAGGGACGATCTTCTCGACGATCCGGTACACCGCGTCCGTGATCAGCATGACGGCATCGTGGTGCGCCTGCTGGGGTTTGCCGATCGGGTCGACCACCGACAGTTCCTCGCGATCGAGCGGCACGAGCCCGCGCTTCATCCGGGCCTGCTCCACCAGCTCGTGCGCCCGCTTCACCGGGTCGCCCTCGGGGAGCATGGTCTCGTCGACGGCGGCGGCCAGGGCCGCGAACTCCCTCAGCGCGAACGTGTTCTTCAGGCCGGCGGGCTCCCGCTCCACGACGGCGCTGCGGTGTCGCAGGCTGAGCCCCAGGACCAGGTCGGCCTTGCGGACCATCGGACTCCGCAACTGGCGGGCGCGGAAGGCGCCGGCCTGGGCGGGCCCGTCGAGGCCCCAGGGAGCGAGCTCGTCCCGGGTGTCGGGGTGCATCATCTCCCCCACCACGGCGTTCACCCCGGCACTGCAGATGTCGAAACGCGCCGCCTCGCGGCCCCCGAGCTTCCCGACCAGCAGGTGGCGGGTCATGATCTCCGCCGCCGGTGAGCGGCAGAGGTTTCCGGTGCAGACGAAGAGCAGCCGGAAGGTGTCGGCCCGTGACGGGTCGAGCTCCGGCCGCGAGTGTCTGCCCACCGGCCCAGTGTGACTGGTCGCTTCGGCCTTCGCCCACTCCGTCGTCGCGTACGGGAAGATTCAGCGGCGCGGCAGGGGGTGGGCGGCGGATGGTCACGGACAAACAGAGGGCTCGATGGGCGCGATGCTGGGACGGGAGCGTCGACGCCACGGACCGCTCCATGCAGCGGCTGGACAAGGTGCTCTTCCGCGACAGTCGCGCCTGGGTCTGCGGGCAGGCGGCGGGCACCGTCCTCGAGGTCGGTGTGGGTACCGGCTTGAACCTGCCCCACTACCCGTCCGACGTGCGGCTGACCGGAATCGACCTGAGCCCTGCGATGATCCGAGCGGCGCAGGAGCGCGCCACGAGACTGGGCCTCGACGCCGATCTCCGCGTGGGCGACGCCGAGCACCTCGACCTGCCCGACGCGTCCGTCGACACCGTCGTGTGCACCTTCTCGCTCTGCGGCATTCCCGACGACCGGCGCGCGGTCGACGAGATGGTGCGGGTGCTCCGACCCGGCGGCAGGCTTCTGCTCGCCGACCACGTCGCGTCGTCGGTCGCGCCCCTCCGGCTCGTGCAGCGAATGACGGAATGGGTGTCGATCCCGATCGGCGGCGAGCACTTCCGTCGGCGTCCCCTGGATCACGTCCTCGCGGCCGGGCTCGAGGTGGAACGTAGGGAACGCTTCGCCCTCGGGATCGTCGAGCGATTGGTGGCCCGCAAGCCTACGACATGAGACTCGCGGACCACCGACCCGCGGTGACACATCGGCGCTCGAAGGGCAGCTACCGGATCAGATCCGCCACTCGAACGCTGATGCGGCAGATTTACGCGCCTCCTGGAACAACGCACGTGGCGTTCACCTGTCCACTCTTCGTCGCAACGATTGTTCCCGTGCTCTGGACGCCATTGATAGTGCAGTCCAGAGCGCCCCGGAACGGCTGCTGCAGAGTGTAGCCGGATGGAACTTGTCCATGGGCGACAACTCGCAGGTTCCCAGTCGGCTCGTGTACGAAGGTGCAGGTCGCCTCGAACTGAACATTGACCCCTGGGACGTCTCCGGGTTCGAAGAAGCAGCACCGGGATTGTCCGTCGGGTTGGTGTGCTCGACGAATGCGGCGGCTGATGCCGACCCCGCAGTCATCATCAATGCCGCTGCCGAGGCGGCCGCAATCAGGCCACCTCGAATCCAGAAGGACCTCGTCATGTCCCGATTCTTCAACTGCCACCGCACCCCCCCTGTATACGCAGATCTACGTACTGGCGGCCCGTTCAGGTTCGGTCTAGTTCAGGCCTCCCCTCAACCGAACCGGCTCGTGCTGGGCGTGACCTCGGAGCGGTGGACTGGGACCACGGCGACGGCAGCCCCTACAGCCAACTCCCAAGGGCTTCGACCGGAACGGGGCCGCGCTGCCGTCGCTCGCCGCCTTCCGGCCATGACTCGCATCCTCATCAATGCTGGGTATCTCCGGCACGGAGGGTTAACGGACGAGCACCCGCGGGCGAACATCGGGGCATAGGACTCCCGCCGCGCCCTGCGGCGGGTCGTACTGATCGGCCCACCGCCCCGATCAGTGCGCGAACGGCCCGCCTCCGCGCTCGGGGGCGGGCCGTTTGAACGTCAGGCGGCCTGGGCCAGCCACGGCTCCCAGGCCGGGTGTGGTTCGACGGCGAGCACCAGGACCCCTCCGGCGGCGCGGCTCGGCGGCTTGGGCGTGATCCGCAGGCTCCAACCGATCTCCTCGATCAGCTTGTCGGCCTTCTTCGAGTTGCACGCTCTGCAGGCGGCGACGCAGTTCTCCCAGCTGTGCGCCCCGCCGCGGCTGCGGGGGATCACATGGTCGATCGTGTCGGCCTTCTTGCCGCAGTAGCCACAGCGCCGAAGGTCGCGGCGCAGCACGCCGGCCCGGGTCATGGGGACCGCGCGACGATAGGGCACCCGCACGTACCGGGAGAGCCGCATGACGGACGGGGCGGGGACGGTCAGGTTCTCCGAATGGAAGGCCGCCCCTTCCAGGGCGGCCTGCACACACTCGGCTTTACCGGAGAGCATCAGGACGATCGCGCGTTTGGCCGTGACGACGGCGAGAGGCTCGAAGCTCGCGTTGAGCAGCAGCACCCGTGAACCCGGCGGGAGAGCCGTCACCCCGGCACTCCCTGCCCCCGTCTCCCCCTCCCCGGGTTCGGGGACGGCGACGAGGGGTTGGGGTTGTCGATCCGGCACGCGACCACCTCCGCTCGGATGAGGTAAGTCGACCATACGAGAGCCGGGTTACGCACGTGTGATATTGGGGCGGACACGCAGTGCTGATGGAAGGCTCCTGATCTCCGACGAACGGCGGCGTCATCAGTCCTTGGGATGTGGTGTCACGCACGGACCTCCTTCGGCGATGAGCTTGCTGAGTCCCGCCGAGAGAGGAATGCCGTGTCCAGCCCCCGCCGCCCGCTCGTCCTGCCCGACATCGAGCCCGCCACCCAACTCCTGCCCGTGGTGCCGGGGTACGGCGTGCCCGAGCCCCGGGTCGAGCTCGACGACCACCTCACCGAGCTGTCCGAGCCCGTCGAGGTGAGCCGGCGTCGAGACCTGCTGGTGTGGGCCGCCGCAGCCCTGCCGGTGCTGGCGCTGCTCGCGATCCTGCTGATGATGTTCCTCTGACTTCTGGAGCGATCGCTCAAGTAATCTGGCGGGCATGTGGTTCTGGCTCGCCGGTGCGATCGTGGCCGAGGTGACCGGCACGGTCGCCCTCCGCTTCTCGGACGGCTTCAGCAGGCTCTGGCCGTCGGTGATCGTGGTGCTGGGCTACGGCATCGCCTTCTACTCGCTCTCCCGGGCGCTGTCCGGCGGGATGCCGATCGGCGTCGCGTACGGGGTGTGGGCGGCCGTGGGGGTCGCGCTCATCGCCCTCATCGGCGCGTTCTTTCTCGGCGAGTCGCTCAGCTGGGTGCAGGTCGGCGGGATCGTCCTGGTCATCGCCGGGGTCCTCGCGTTGGAGCTGGGTCGGACCTCGCATGCCGCCTGAGATCGCCGACGGGCGGCTCCGCAAGGGTGCGGTGCGGCGGCGGGCGTTGCTCGACGCCACGCTCCGACTCGTCGGCCGGAGCGGCGTGGCGGCGGTGACCCAACGGGCGGTCGCGGCGGAGGCCGAGCTGCCGCCCAGCGCGGTGCTGTACTACTTCGCGAGCGTCGACGAGCTGCTGGTCGCCGCGCTTCGGGAGGTCAACGACCGGTACGTCGACGACTTGATCACCATCGAGTCTCTCGACGCCCTGGCCGATCTCATCGCCGTCTACGCGGCCCAGGACCGTGAGCGCACGATCGCCGAGTACGACCTCTACCTGCTCGCCGCCCGCCGACCCGACCTCCGTGACGAGCTGGAGCGGTGGGACCGGGCGTTGGACGAGCTGGCCCGACGTTTGGCTCCTGATCGCGCCGAACTCATTGCCGCCGCCGTCAACGGCCTCTATCTCCGAGCCGCCACGAGCGGAATCGACCGGTCCACGGCGGCACGGATTCTCGGCGCTCGAAACATGTGACACAGCGGGGAACGTGCGGCCACGCTGCGGCGGGGGGATGACCGCAGCGTGGCCGCACCGGCTGACGGGTGTGCTGTGAGGGGGTACACCCGCCGCCGTCCTACGCGTTGCCGAGTGGTTCGTCGGCCGCCCGGACCCCGTTATCAGCTCGTGATCTCCGAATTCACCGTGGTTCAGCCGACCTCGCCGCGCGCCACTGCTACAGCGGCGGCGATGCGACGAAGCCGCGTCTCCGGCTTCTTCGCCCGGGCGAGGGCCTCGAGGTGGGCTCGACGGGTGGAGGGTGTCATCGCCTCCCACCCCGCGGCTGCCGCCGGATCGTCGTCCAACGCTGAGCGCAGGTCAGAGGGCACGATCCCGGCTTGGGCGTCGGCCAACAGCATCCACATGCCGTTGGACTTTGCGACGTCGATCGCGGCCTGACCCGCCGGCGTCATCCGGCCCTCCGCGATCAGCTGAGCCACGAGCTCGCGGTTGATGGTGCTCCACGCGCTCCGCGGGCTCCGGGGGCTGAACCTCTGCTTGCGGGACGACGTGTCGTGCTTTCGGGACAGGCCGTCGATCCAGCCGAAGCAGAGCGCCTCCTCGAGGGCCTGCCGCTGCGTGAGCCCAGGGCGCCCGGAGCGGGCGTGCGGGATGACCACCCACGCCTCGCCGGCACTCGACGCGTGCTCCGCCAGCCACGCGCGCCACTCGTGCGGGGTGGTCGCGTCGAGGGGAACGTCGTTGCTCATCCGGGTGAGCCTGCCACCGTTCACATGAGCGGTCCGGGCCCGCTCGACGAGGATCGGTCAGCAAGCCGGCTGCAACGCTGCCCGGATATAGCCTGCGGTCTGGTAGATGTACGTCCAGACCCAGTACTCGAAAGACAGATCAGCGGGACTCTCCGCGATCATCAACTGCCCGTCGAAACAACGACTCAGGATGTAGCGCGCCCGGGAGATGTGCGGGCGAAACGTCACCACGATGACCGAACGCCACTGCTGCTCCACTGCCAGGCGGTGAAGCTCCTCCGCTTCACCCTTCGTCGTCGCGGGTTCGGGCGAAAAGCACGTGACGGTGAACGTGTAGCGCTGATGAGAGCAGAGGTCCGTGAGCCAGATATCCTGTTCACCAGCAGGATTGGAGACCACCACCCGTGGCGCATAGCCTTGCAGGGCAAGCTCGAGCGCGTACGGGTAGCGCTCATAGCCGTTCCCACCCAGGACAACGATCGCGTCAGCAGGACGCAGCTCGTCCAACCGCGGCGTGACATAAACGGGAAACCCGGCAGCCCCGATGAGGAAGATCGCCAAGAAGACACTTGCGACGGCCACTCGGATTCGCCGACGTGGAACCGCTACCGCCATCGGCCGGTCACGTGAACAGACAGGCATCCGCACTCGTCGAACGCTTGCGTCCTTGCACGGTTGCGTGGGCCGCCGCCAGCTCCGGGCGTCAAGCACTGCGCCATGCTCGCATTCACCCCAGGTCCTCCCGGACGAAGCCGACACGGATGCCACCGACGTGATCACGGGGCTCAGTCGACCGGTTCCCAGCCGTTCTCACCCCGGCAGGGTCGTCCAGCGGACGATGAGCGTTAACCACTGTCTCCGATAGGTCGCGCCACTGATGTAGTCCGGCCGCGACCGGTCGCTGTGCTCTCAGCGACGGCCCTTCTGACGCTCGTGGACGACTTCAGACCCGCACCGCGTCCAAGGCCCCGAGCACGTCGGCGACCAGGTCGTCCGTGTCCTCGCAGCCGGCAGAGAGCCGGAGCAGGCCGGGCGGGACGGCATCGCCCCACCGCGCCCGCCGGTCGGCGGAGGTCTGGAGCCCGCCGAAGCTGGTCGACGACGACACCAACCGAGACGCGGCGAGGAACTCCCCCACCGCCTCGGCCGAGGGCAGTGTGAACCGCAGGATCCCGTTCCACCGCCGCATCTGCCGCGACGCCACCGCGTGGGAGGGGTCGGAGGGCAGGCCCGGCCACCGGACGTCCGACGCCGCGGGGTGCCCCAGCAGCGCCTGGACCAGCGCGTGCGCGTTCTTCGCCTGCCGTTCCAGCCGCAGGTCGAGCGTCCCGAGGCCCCGGTGCGCGAGCCAGGTCTCCATCGGACCGGGAATCGCGCCGCTGCGGGTGCGGGCGGCCCGGACGCGTCCGGCGAGGATCGGGTCGGCGCAGGTCACATGCCCCAGGACGACGTCCCCGTGCCCGGCCAGCGCCTTGGTGTCGCTGGCGATCACGAAGTCGGCGCCGAGGGGCAGCGGCTTCTGCCCCAGCGGCGTGGCGGTGGTGTTGTCGACCGCCACCAGCGCGCCGGCGGCGTGTGCGGCCTCCGCAATGGCCCGGATGTCGCACACCTCGAGGCCCGGGTTCGACGGCGTCTCGAGCAGCACGAGCGAGGCGCCGTTGAGCGGCTCCCACGCCCCCGCCGTCCCGAACTCGCGGACCTCGACGTCCATCGGCGCGAGCTCCTCGGAGGCGACGAGGCGGCCGATGTAGTACCCGTCGCTCGGCAGGACGACGGCGGTGCCGGGCCGGGCGCACAGCCGCATCACCGTGGACAGTGCGGCCATCCCGGAGGCGAACGCCACGCACTCCCCGCCCTCGAGGTCGCCGACCGCGACCTCGTAGGCCCTCCACGTGGGGTTGCCGGCGCGGCCGTAGAAGTACTCGGGCTGGGGGTCGTGCGGGAGCCCGAGGTCGAAGGTCGCCGACAGCACCGGGCCGGGGTGCGCGGCGTCGCCCACCGCGCCCGGCGAATGCCCGCCCCAGACGCAGCGCGTCCCGTCCCCGCTCATGGGCCTCCTTCAAGCGGCTCCGCCGCATGTGCGCGGTAAGTGGTGCTAGAGCACCACTTACCGCGCACGGGCGGCGGAGCCGCGGTCACTCGGGCTTCGGCGCCCGCGAGATCAGTTCCTTCGCCATGGCGGTGGCGGAGTAGCCCTCGTGGCACACCCGCCGCACGGCGTCGGCGATCGGCAGCTCCACCCCGTGCCGTTCCCCGAGCTCGCAGATCGACACACACGATTTCACGCCCTCGGCGACCTGCCCGTGGTTGGCCGCCTCGGCCTGGGCGAGCGTCTCGCCGCGGCCCAGGTGCTCGCCGAAGGTGCGGTTGCGGGAGAGCGGCGACGAGCACGTCGCCACCAGGTCGCCGAGCCCGGCGAGCCCGGCGAAGGTCAACGGGTCCGCGCCCAGCTCCGCGCCCAGGCGGGCGGTCTCGGCCAGGCCGCGGGTGATGAGCGAGGCGCGGCTGTTGTCGCCCAGCCCCATCCCCGCCGCGATCCCGACGGCCAGCGCGATCACGTTCTTGCCCGCGCCGCCCAGCTCGCAGCCCACGACATCGGTGTTGGTGTACGAGCGGAAGTAGTCGTTCGACGTGGCGGCCTGCAGCTCCACCGCCCGCTCGTGGTCCGCGCACGCGATCACCGTGGCGGTCGGCTCGCCCTGCGCGATCTCCCGCGCCAGGTTCGGCCCGGAGACGACGGCGATCTGGTCCGCCGGCACCGCCGCCACCTCGGCGATCACCTGGCTCATCCGCTTGAGCGTGCCCAGCTCGACGCCCTTCGCCAAGCTCACCAGCGTCCGCCCGGGCGGGAGCAGCGGCTTCCAGTCCGCCAGATTCGCCCGCAGCGTCTGCGACGGCACGGCGAAGACGACGGCGTCCGCACCGTCGAGCGCGGCCGCGGCGTCGGACGTCGCGGAGAGGTTCTCGGGCAGCGCGACACCGGGCAGGTAGTCGGCGTTCTCGTGGCGGTCGCGGATCGCGCCGGCCACCTCCGGCCGCCGCGCCCAGAGGACGACCTGGCGCCCGGCGTCGGCGACGACCTTGGCGAACGCCGTGCCCCACGACCCGGCGCCCAGGACCGCGATCTTCGCCAGGCCCGTCACGCCGGCCCGCCGTTCCGCTCGGCCTCGGGGGTCGCCGCCTCGGCGGTCCGGCCCCCGGCGGCCCGGCGGTAGAAGCCCGGCGGCGGCGTCTCGTCCCGGACCTCGGCGAGCAGCTCCTTGCAGCGGGTCATGAACAGCTCGGTCACCTCGCGGAGGATCGTCGCGTCGATGGGCCTGCCGCGGTACGCGGACAGGTCGATCGGCTCACCGGCACGCACCGTGATCTGCGTCCGCGGCAGCGGCCGGAACTTCTTGTTGTAGTGGTCGTACACCTCACGGGTGCCCCAGTGCACCATCGGCAACACCGGCACCTCCGAGGACAGCGCCAGCCGCGCCGCGCCCGTGCGCGAGTGCATGGGCCAGCCGTCCGGGTCCCGCGTGATGGTGCCCTCCGGGTAGATCACCACGACCTTGCCGTCCGCCAGGCCCTCGACGCCCGCGCGCAGGCTCTGCTGGGCGTCGGCCGAGTCGCGGTAGACCGGGATCTGCCCTGTGCCGACCAGCACCTTCCCGAAGACCGGGATCTTCCACAGGCTCGCCTTGGCCAGGAAGCGCGGCACGCGGCGGGCGGTGTGCACCCACAGCGCCGTGTACACGGGGTCCAGGTAGGAGATGTGGTTCGCGACGACCAGCGCCCCGCCCTCCGCGGGCAGGTGCTCACGACCCTCGTAGTGCGGGCTCCCCGTCAGGTACGACAGCGGGTAGAAGACCGCCGCCGCCACCCCGACCCAGAACCCGCCCTTCTCGCGCGCCACCGGTGCCCCTCTCCTGTCGTCGATCGACGCCGATCCTTCCCTGCCCGCCCGGGCGCGGTCCACCGACACGCTCCCCGAGTGGAACGATGGGGTGGTGAGCAGCCGCGAAGTGGGTCTGGTCGTGCCCGTCAAGGGGCTCGACGCGGCCAAGTCCCGGCTGCGCGGGGCGGCCGACGGCGGGGTGGGCGACCCGGCCCGGCACGCCGAGCTCGCCCTCGCGCTCGCCCTGGACACCCTCGACGCCGTGCTGGCCGCCACGCGCGTGGCCGCCGTCGTCGTCGTGACGAGTGACGAGACGGTCGGCCGGGAGCTGGCCGGGACGGGTGTGCGGATCGTGCGCGACGAGCCGGCGGCGGGCCTCAACGCCGCCCTCGTCCACGGGGCCGCGCTCCTGCCGCACGACCTCGCCCACGGCGCCCTTCAGGCCGACCTCCCGGCGTTGAAGCCCGAGGAGCTCGACGAGGCGCTCGACGAGGCGCTCGCGCACGCCACGACCCGCGCCTTCTGCACCGACGCCCAGGGCGACGGCACCACGCTCCTCCTCGCCCCCGCGGGTGCCCCCCTCGATCCCCGCTTCGGCCCCGCCTCCGCCATCGCACACAAGGAGTCCGGCGCCGTCCCGCTGACCGGTGAGCTGCCCGGCCTGCGCCGGGACGTCGACACCGAGGCCGACCTCCGCGAGGCCTGCGCGCTGGGCGTCGGACCCCGCACGGCCGGGCTCTTCGTCTGCCGGTAAGGCCTGGTCAACGACCGGGAGCGGGTCGATAATCCAGGCCTGCAGGGAGGCGCGTGATGACCGTTCTCTGGATGGTTCTCGTGGTCGTCGGCTTCATGATGCTGGTGAGCGCCGCGACCAGTGTCCGGGTGGTGCAGCAGTTCGAGCGGGGGGTGGTCTTCCGGTTCGGCCGGCTGCAGCCGCAGACGAGAGGGCCCGGGCTCGCGACGCTCATCCCGATCGCGGACCGCATGCAGAAGGTCAGCATGCAGGTCGTGACCCTGCCGATCCCGGCGCAGGACGGGATCACCAGCGACAACGTCACCGTCCGGGTCGACGCCGTCGTCTACTACCGCGTGGTCGACCCGGTCCGGGTGGCCGTCGACGTCCAGGACTACGGCTCGGCGATCCTGCAGGTCGCCCAGGCGTCGCTGCGCTCGATCATTGGCAAGAGCGAGCTCGACGACCTGCTGTCCAACCGCGAGCGGCTCAACCAGGGCCTCGAACTGATGATCGACAACCCGGCGGTCGGCTGGGGCGTGCACATCGACCGCGTGGAGATCAAGGACGTGGTGCTGCCGGAGTCGATGAAGCGCTCGATGTCGCGGCAGGCCGAGGCCGAGCGCGAGCGCCGCTCCCGGGTGATCACGGCCGAGGGCGAGCTGCAGGCCTCCAAGCAGCTCGCCGAGGCGGCCCAGGTGATGGCCGCCAATCCCGCCGCGCTGCAGCTGCGGCTGCTGCAGACCGTCGTCGAGGTGGCGGCGGAGAAGAACTCCACCCTGGTCCTGCCCTTCCCCGTCGAGCTGCTGCGGTTCCTGGAGCGTTCGACCCCCTCAGGCGGACCGTCGCCGACGCAGGACCACGGCGGCGCGCCAGCCGGCGACCACCAGGGCGGCGATGCCGGCGAGATCGCCGCCGGTGAGCCCGTGGGTCGGGGCGACGCTCAGGAGGATCGGCCCCTCCATCCGCCCGTTGACCAGGAACCACAGCACCGCGACGGCGGCGAGCGCGACCGCCCCGCCCAGCCCCGTCTCCCCGCTGACGGCGGCGAGCACGACGAGGGCGACCAGCACGAGGGAGGCGACCATCACGTCAGCCTGCCCTGGTCGGTGTGAGGCGAGGAGGAAGCTCGCCGAAGACAATTCGGGCGCTCCGGCCCGAATCGCGGCACCCGCGACGCTGCCTTAGGCTCAATTCTCCCGGCAGCCGGATCGGTGGAGAAGACGCCACGGCCGCCGTGAATCGCGCCGTCCCGACGTCGGAGTTCCCCAGGCATGGATTCCTTCATTCGCTCTGCCGTCGAGGTGGTGCGATCAACGGCCGAACTCGACGCGCTCGAGAGCGGGTGGGGCGAACTACTCGACGCGGTTCCCGATCATTCGCTGAGCCGGACGTTTCTCTACAACCGCGTCGCGTGGACGCATCTGGCCGAGCCCCGCGGCGCCGAGCTGGCGGTGATCACCGTCCGGCGCGGCGCGGAGCTCCTCCTGATCTGGCCCCTGCACGTCGAACGCCGGCGCGGCCACACGATGGCCACCCACCTCGGCAACCGGAGCACACAGGAGTACGCCGCTCCCCTGGTCCGGCCGGGCGAGCACGCCGCGGAGGCCCTCGAGCTTGCGACCGCGCACGCGACCCGGCTCGCCGACGTGCTCGCCGTGTACCACCAGCCCGAGGCACCGCTCCCGGTCGGCGGTCGTCTCGGTGCGCTCGCATTCGCCTCGACGACCACCTCGCCCCTCGCCGTCCGTCCCGCGGACGGGTTCGACGCCTGGCTGGCCGCCCGGCCCCAGAAGCTGCGGTGGGAGATGCGGCGCAACCGCAGGCGGCTGCAGAAGGCCGGCACCGTCGCCTTCCGCAGCTCCGCCGGCGATCCTGCCTTCGGGCACCGGGCGGTCGACTGGATCTTCGCGCGCAAACGTGAGTGGCTGGTCCGCCGGCACAAGACCACGCCGTGGATCAGCGAGGGGTCGGGCGAGGTGTTCTTCCACGAGTTGCTCGACACGACCCCCGCCGGTGTGGAGGTTCGCCCGCTGGTTGTAGGCGTGACGCTCGACGACGAGCTGGTCTCGGCCTCGGTCTGCTACCGCTCCGGGCGCGCGCTCGAGGGCTTCGTCATGGCGTTCGACGAGTCCCGCGCCTCGCTGGGCGCCGGCAACGTCCTGATCGAGGAGTGCGTGCGGCTGGCCTTCGACCTCGGCCTCGACTTCGACTTCCGCATCGACGCCTTCGACTACAAGCTCCGCTGGGCCGACCGCGGGACGACCCATCACACCCGGTTCGTCCCGTGCACCGTCCGCGGCCTGGCCCCGGTCGCCGCGCGGCACGCGACCCGCGCCTACGCCGAGCTCAAGCGGGCGTCGACGCCCCTGCTGACCCGGTACGTCCCCGGCGTGCTGTCCGCGCGGGCCCGGCACGAGCCGCCCGGACGGGTTGCCGCCGCGCTCGTGCAGGACGTGCGCGCCCGCCTGCTCAGCCCGCGAAGCGGCGACGCAGCGGCCCCACCACCCGCGGCGCGACCGTCCGGGTGACCGCGAGCGTCCGGTTGATCGCGGCGCCGAGCAACGGCACGGTGGTCAGCCGGTGCAGCGCCAGGTAGAGCCCCGGCGTCCGGCGCGCGACGAGCCGCCGTCGCTCGATCAGCAGCCGGGCGAAGTCCCGGGCCGGGCGCTCGACGTACCGTGGGACGGCCTCGAACCACGCCGCGCTCGACCGGGCCTGCCGCGCCGTGACCTCCAGGGCCTCGGCGCGCTCGCGCCCGTACCCGGCGAGGGCCTCCGCGAGGGTCGGCGCCTGCTCCAGGTGCCGGGCCAGGGCGATCGCGTCCTCCAGCGCCAGCCGGGTGCCCGAACCGACGCTGAAGTGGGTCGTGTGCGCGGCGTCGCCCACCAGCGCGAGGGTCCCGTCCGTCCACGCCGAGTTGCGGACCGTGGCGAACCGCCGCCAGGGGGCAGTTCCGCGCGCCTCCTCCTGCAGGACGAGCTTGTGCCCGTCGAGCTGCTCGGCGAAGGTCGACTCGAGCAGGCGGAGCGTCTCGTCCGGACCGAGCGTGTCGAGGCCGAGGGCCCGCCAGGTCTCCTCGGTCGTCTCCACGATGAAGGTGCTGCCGGCCTCGCCGAAGGCGTACGCGTGCGCCCACAGCCAGCCCGCCGGGCTCTTCACGAAGGGGAAGCTGAACGAGGAGAACTGCTTCTCCGTGCCAAGCCAGATGTAGCGGTTGCCCCCCTCGACGACCTCCGTACGGATGCCGGGCGCCCGGTCCCGCAGGGCGCTGCGCACTCCGTCGGCCGCGACGATCAGGTCGTATCCCTCGAGGTCGGCCGCGTGCCCGATCGGCCGCTCGAACTCGACGCGCACCCCGACCTCGCGCGCCCGGTCGACGAGCAACTTCTGCATGAGGTGGCGCCCCATGGCGTAACCCGACGCGGTGAACCGCACCTCGGATCCGTCGACCTCGACGACCTGGTCGTGCCAGGTGTAGCGGAATTCCCGCAACGACTCGGCGAAAGGCGGGTCGACGGCCTCGACCTGTGTCACGAGGTCCGGCCAGAACACGACGCCCCATCCGCGCGGCGCGCCTTCCGCGGCCCGTTCGAGCACGGTGACATCGGTGACGCCGGGGATTCTCGTCGCCAGAACAGCGAAGAAGAGCCCGCCGGGCCCGGCGCCGACGCACGCGATCCGCATGGGAGTCATCGTGCCAGTGACGCATTCCCCGGCCGGCTTCGCCCGTGGATCACCGGGATCCGGCCGGGCGGACCGCGGCACGGTTGCGATTTCCGGCACAACCGACCCCGCCGTCGCAGGTCAACCGCCATTCGTGATCCGCTCGTGACCGAGAGTTCACCCGGATGTCGGTCGCTCCGACGGGTCGGAGGAGCGGCCGGTGCGGAAGAATCCCGGCGGTGAGCACGGGCCCCGAGAACACCGAGACCGGCGGCGCCGGGACCAACGGCAGCCGCCGGTCGACCGCGAAGAAGGCCGCCCCGCGCCGCCGGGCCACCCCGGTGCGCGCCTCGCGGGCCGGCGCCCAGGTCGAGGCGGCCGCGCCCGGGCCGGCGCCCGTCCCCACGAGCGCGACCACCGCCACCGCCCCGACCGCGGCGAACGGGGCGGGCGCCGCCCCGATCGGGCCGCCCGCGCCCACCACCCTGGCCGCGCCGAGCGGGCTGCCGGAGGACCGCTACCTCAACCGCGAGCTCTCCTGGCTGGACTTCAACGCCCGGGTGCTCGCGCTGGCCGAGGACACCAGCCAGCCGCTGCTGGAGCGGGCGAAGTTCCTCGCGATCTTCGCCAGCAACCTCGACGAGTTCTACATGGTCCGGGTGGCCGGGCTGAAGCGTCGGGACGAGACCGGCCTGGCCGTGCGCAGCGCCGACGGGCTGTCCCCGCGCGAGCAGCTCGCCCGGATCGCCGAGCGCAGCCAGCAGCTCTCCGAGGCGCACGCCCGCGTGTTCCTCGACGAGGTGCGCCCCGAGCTCGACGAGAACGGCATCCACATCCGCCGCTGGAGCGACCTGTCCGACGCCCAGCGCCTGCGCCTGTCGGACTACTTCGCCGCGCAGGTCTTCCCGGTGCTCACGCCGCTGGCCGTCGACCCCGCGCACCCCTTCCCGTACATCTCCGGGCTCTCGCTGAACCTGGCCGTCACGGTCCGCGACACCGACAGCCGCACCGAGCGCTTCGCCCGGGTCAAGGTGCCCAACAACGTCCCCCGCCTCGTCCGGGTGCAGGACGACGAGGGCAAGCCGGGCCGGGACGTCACGTTCCTGCCGATCGAGGACCTCATCGGCGCCCACCTCGGCGAGCTGTTCCCCGGCCTGGAGGTCGCGGAGGTGCACGCCTTCCGCGTGACCCGCAACGCCGACCTCGAGGTCGAGGAGGACCGCGACGAGGACCTCCTGCAGGCCCTCGAGCGCGAGCTCGCCCGCCGCCGCTTCGGCCCGCCCGTGCGGCTCGAGGTCGTCGACACCATGAGCGAGCACGTGCTGGAGCTGCTGCTGCGCGAGCTCGACGTCGACCCCGGCGACGTCGTGACCGTGCCCGGGCTGCTCGACCTCACCTGCCTCTGGGAGGTCTACGGTGCCGACCGCCCCGACCTGAAGGACGAGCCCTTCCGCCCGGCCACGCACCCGGCGTTCGGCGAGCGGGAGATGCCACGCAGCGTGTTCGCCACGCTCCGCGAGGGCGACGTCATGGTCCACCACCCGTACGACTCCTTCTCGACGAGCGTGCAGCGCTTCATCGAGCAGGCCGCGGCGGATCCGAACGTGCTCGCCATCAAGCAGACGCTCTACCGGACCTCGGGCGACTCGCCGATCGTCGACGCCCTGATCGACGCGGCGGCGGCCGGCAAACAGGTCGTCGCGCTGGTGGAGATCAAGGCGCGGTTCGACGAGCAGGCCAACATCCGCTGGGCGCGCGAGCTGGAGAAGTCCGGCGTGCACGTGGTCTACGGGCTGGTCGGCCTGAAGACGCACTGCAAGACCTCGCTGGTCGTGCGCCAGGAGGGCTCGACGATCCGCCGCTACTGCCACATCGGCACCGGCAACTACAACCCCAAGACCGCGCGGCTCTACGAGGACATCGGCGTGCTCACCGCCGACCCCACGATCGGCGCCGACCTCACCGACCTGTTCAACTCGCTCACCGGCTACTCGCGGCAGACGTCGTACCGCAGCCTGCTGGTGGCGCCCTACGGCGTGCGGCGCGGCATCGTCCGCCGCATCGAGGACGAGGTCGAGGCGCACCGCTCCGGGGACTCCAGCGCGCGCGTCCGGATCAAGGTCAACTCCCTGGTCGACGAGCAGGTCATCGACGCGCTGTACCGGGCCTCGCAGGCCGGGGTGCCGGTCGACGTCGTGGTCCGCGGGATCTGCGCGATCCGCCCGGGCGTGCCGGGGCTCAGCGAGAACATCCAGGTGCGCTCGATCCTCGGGCGCTTCCTGGAGCACTCGCGGATCTTCCACTTCGGGGCGGCCGAGGAGTACTGGCTCGGCAGCGCCGACATGATGCACCGCAACCTCGACCGCCGCGTCGAGGTGCTGTTGCGGGTCGCCGACCCGAAGCTCGCCCGGCAGCTCGGCGACGTCTTCGACTCGTGCCTCGACCCCGCCACCCGCTGCTGGGTCCTGGAGGGCGACGGCACGTGGGAGCCCTCCCCGCCGAAGGGCACCGACCTCGAGAAGGTGCGCGACCACCAGGCGGAGCTGATGATCGCGCACGCCTCGCGGTCGCAGGTCGACGAGTGAGGGCCGGCCACCCGGATGTCTGATCTGTACGCGGCGCTCGGGGCCGACGTCCTGGCCGCGGGAACGGTCCTGTGGCGCGCGACCAACGCCGGCCCGCAGGTCGCGCTGGTGCACCGACCCAAGTACGACGACTGGGGGTTCGCGAAGGGCAAGCTCGACAACGGCGAGTCCCTGGCCGCCTGCGCGCTGCGCGAGACGTGGGAGGAGACCGGTGTGCGGGCGCGGCTCGGCGCCCGGCTCGGCGACGTGCGCTACCGCGTGCCCGAGGGCAGCAAGCTCGTCCGGTACTGGTCGGCCGAGGCGCGGGAGTCCACCGGGTTCCTGGCCAACGACGAGATCGACGAGCTGGTCTGGCTCCCGCCCGCCGAGGCGGGCGTGCAGCTGAGCTACGCCCACGACGTCGAGGTCCTCGAGCGGTTCACCGCGCCGACCTCGGTGTTGCTCCTGGTCCGGCACGCGAAGGCGGGCAGCCGTAAGGACTGGGACGGCGACGACGACCTGCGCCCGCTCTCCGGCGTCGGGCGCACGCAGGCCGAGCACCTGGTCGACTTCCTCGGCCGGTTCGCCCCCGAGCGCTTCCACTCCGCGGTCCCGGTGCGCTGCGTCGACACGATCTCCCCGTACGCCGACGCGCACGGCGCGAAGATCGAGCGCGAGCCGCTGCTCGGCGAGGAGGGCTACTGGCAGGACCCGGCCGCCGGGCTCGCCCGCTTCCGCGAGCTGCTCGCCCGCCCCGGCCTGACCGTGCTCTGCAGCCAGGGCGGGGTGATCCCCGACGTCGTCGAGACCCTGCTCGACGAGTACGACCCGCTGGTCACGGGCGTGCCGGACCCGGAGAAGACCCCCGTGCCCTCCCGCAAGGGCAGCACGTGGGTGCTCACGACCGACCCCACCGGCGCCCTGCGGACCGCCGACTACTACCCCAGCCCCACCTGAGGGCCTACTTCTTCGCCTTCGCCTTCTTGGCCGGCTTCTCCTTCACCACCTTGGCCGCGGCCTCCTTGACCGCCTCCTTGGGCGTCTCCTTGGGCGCCGTCTTCCTCGCGGCCGGTTTGGCGGCGGCCTTCACCGGCGCCTTCTCGGTGGCCTTGGCCTTGGTGGCGGTGGCCTTCGCGGCCGTGGAGCGGGCCGTCTTCTTCGGCGCCGGGGCCTCGACGGCCTCCTCCGCGGCGAACGAGCCCGACGAGCGGGCCGCGCGGGCCGCGGGGCGCGGGCTGCGCGCCGGGGCCTTCTTCGCGGTCGCGGCGGCGCCGTCGTTGCCGGCCACCGTGGTCCGGAAGGCGGTGCCCGGGCGGAAGGCCGGGACCGTGGTCGGCGGCACCGGGACCGTCTCGCCGGTGCGCGGGTTGCGGGCCACGCGCGCCGCCCGCGCCCGCGCCTCGAACACGCCGAACCCGGTCAGGGTCACCGACCCGCCGGAACCGACCGTGTCCACGATGATGTCCAGGACTCCGTCCACTGCGGACGCCGCGGTGCGCCGGTCACCGAGGCGCGCCGCCAGCGCGTCCACCAGCTGGGTCTTGTTCATGGCCCCGCACGGTAGAGCCTCCTGGGCCGTTCGCCAAGGGTCTTCCCGCCGAAGAGCCGTTGCGGCACAACGAAAAACCGCCGCCGGTACGGTGCGTGACCACTGTGGTCACGCGCAGTACCGGCGGCGGTCCGCCGACGGTGGCCGGGATCAGGCCGTGGTGACCGGCTTGTGCGCGGGCCGGGAGCGCTCGAACGCGTCGATCGCGTCCTCGTGGCGCAGGGTCAGGCCGATGTCGTCGAGCCCCTCGAGCAGGCGCCAGCGGATGTAGTCGTCGATCTCGAAGGGCACGGTCAGGTCCTTGGCCTGCACCGTCTTCTCCTGCAGGTCGACGGTCACCTCGGTACCCGGCTCGTTCTCCAGCAGCTTCCACAGCAGCTCGACGTCCGGCTGCTCGACCTGCGCCGCGACGAGCCCGGCCTTGGCCGAGTTGCCACGGAAGATGTCGGCGAAGCGCGCCGAGATCACGACCCGGAAGCCGTAGTCCATCAGGGCCCAGACGGCGTGCTCGCGCGAGGAACCGGTGCCGAAGTCCGGGCCCGCGACCAGCACGGACCCGCGGGAGAAGGGCTCCTGGTTGAGGATGAAGGACTCGTCGTTGCGCCAGGCCGAGAACAGCCCGTCCTCGAACCCCGTGCGCGTGACGCGCTTGAGGTAGACGGCCGGGATGATCTGGTCGGTGTCCACGTTGGAGCGGCGCAGCGGGACGCCGATGCCGGTGTGGCTGGTGAACTTCTCCATCAGACCAGGTCCTCCGGGCTGCTCAGGGTGCCGCGCACCGCCGTAGCCGCGGCGACCAGCGGGGACACCAGGTGGGTGCGGCCGCCCTTGCCCTGGCGGCCCTCGAAGTTGCGGTTGGAGGTCGACGCGCTGCGCTCTCCCGGCGCGAGCTGGTCGGGGTTCATGCCCAGGCACATCGAGCAGCCCGCGGAGCGCCACTCGGCGCCGGCCGCGGTGAAGACCTTGTCCAGGCCCTCCTCCTCGGCCTGGAAGCGCACCCGCATCGAGCCGGGCACGACCAGCATCCGGACGCCGTCGGCGATCTGCTTGCCGTCGAGGATCTCCGCGGCGGCCCGCAGGTCCTCGATGCGGCCGTTGGTGCAGGAGCCGACGAACACGGTGTCGACCTTGATCGACCGCAGCGGCTGGCCCGCCTCGAGGCCCATGTAGGAGAGCGCCTTCTCGGCGGCGACGCGCTCGTTCTCGTCCACGATGGCGGCCGGGTCCGGCACGGCCTCGCCCAGCGGCAGGCCCTGGCCGGGGTTGGTGCCCCAGGTGACGAACGGGGTGAGCGCGTCCGCGTCGATGTCCACCTCGGCGTCGAACACCGCGTCCGCGTCGGTGCGCAGCTCGCGCCAGGCCTCGACGGCCTCGTCCCACTCGGCGCCCTTCGGCGCGTGGTCGCGGCCCTTGAGGTAGGCGAAGGTGGTCTCGTCCGGGGCGATCATGCCCGCGCGGGCGCCGGCCTCGATCGACATGTTGCAGATCGTCATCCGGGCCTCCATCGAGAGGTTGTCGATGACGTTGCCGCGGTACTCGAGCACGTAGCCCTGGCCGCCGCCGGTGCCGATCTGCGCGATGATCGCGAGCACGACGTCCTTGCTCGTGACACCCGGCCGCAGCCGCCCGTCCGACGAGTGGACGTTGATCGCCATGGTCTTGAACGGCTTCAGCGGCAGCGTCTGGGTGGCCAGCACGTGCTCCACCTCGGAGGTGCCGATGCCGAACGCCATCGCGCCGAACGCGCCGTGCGTGGAGGTGTGCGAGTCGCCGCAGACGACCGTGGTGCCCGGCTGGGTCAGCCCCAGCTGGGGCCCGACGACGTGCACGATGCCCTGCTCGGCGTGGTTCATCGGGTAGAGCCGGACGCCGAACTCCTCGCAGTTGCGCCGCAGGGTCTCCACCTGCGTGCGCGAGACGGGGTCGGCGATCGGGGCGAGGACGTCGAGCGTCGGGACGTTGTGGTCCTCGGTGGCGAGCGTGAGGTCGGGGCGGCGGACCGGGCGGCCGGCGAGCCGGAGCCCGTCGAACGCCTGCGGGCTCGTCACCTCGTGCACGAGGTGCAGGTCGATGTAGAGCAGGTCGGGCTCCTGCCCCTCGCCCTTGCGGACCAGGTGCTGGTCCCAGACCTTCTCGGCCAGCGTGCGTCCCACCGCTGCCGCCTCCTTCGTCGATGTGCGCTGCGCCCCGGTGGTGGATTCCCAGATCGTGGGAAGTTAGTATCGAGACGTGAGACAGTCTAGCGGCATCGGCGTGCTCGACAAGGCCGTGGGGGTGCTGCGTGCAGCGGCGGACGAGCCGATGGGGCTCTCCGAGCTCTGTGAGGCCACCGGACTACCCCGCGCCACCGCGCACCGCCTGGCCGTCGGGCTGGAGGTGCACGGCCTGTTGCAGCGGGGTTCCGACGGCCGGTGGCGGCCCGGACCCACCCTCGCCGAGCTCGCGGGCGGGCACTCCGACCCGCTGCTCGAGGCCGCCGGCGCGGTGCTGCCGCGGCTGCGCGACATCACCGGCGAGAGCGTGCAGCTCTACCGGCGGGACGGCATCCACCGGGTCTGCATCGCCGCGGCCGAGCCCGCGTCCGGACTGCGGGACACCGTGCCCGTCGGCACCCGGCTGCCGATGACCGCCGGCTCGGGGGCGAAGGTCCTCGCCGCCTGGTCCGACCCGGCCACCCAGCGCTCCGTGCTCGCCGGCGCCACCTTCACCGAACGGGTGCTGGTCGACGTCCGGCGGCGCGGGTGGGCGCAGAGCGTCGCCGAGCGGGAGTCCGGCGTGGCCAGTGTCTCGGCGCCCGTGCGGGACGCGCAGGGCCAGGTCGTGGCGGCCGTCTCGGTGTCCGGACCGGTCGACCGGATCGGCAGGCGGCCGGGTGTGCGGTGGGCGGCGGACCTGCTCGCCGCGGCGGAGGCGCTGCAGCACCGTCTGTAGATCGGGTGGCGCCGTGTGGCGCAGCGGAGTTGCCCCGTGCCCGAATCGGGCTATCCGTGACGCTAACGTGATCTCCCACGCTGTCGATGGACAGAGTGGACGGGCGCCCGCTCCCCAAGCACGTCGGCGCCGAGGACCGACCGAAGACGGTGACGATGACCTACCTGCTCGGTGTCGACGTGGGCACGACGAGGACCGCCGCGGCGGTCTCGCGTGCCGACCGGCCCGGGTCGCCCGAGATGGTGTCGCTCGGCGACCGCTCCACCGACGTCCCCTCCGTGCTCTTCCTGGCCCCCGACGGCGAGGTGCTCGTCGGCGAGGCCGCCGAACGTCGCGCGGTGACCGACCCCGACCGCGTCGTGCGCGAGTTCAAGCGGCGTGTGGGCGACCCGACCCCGATCGTCGTCGGCGGCCGCGCCTGGGCCGCCGAGGAGCTGTGCGCGCGGCTGCTGCGCTGGGTCGTGGACAAGGTCGCGGTGCAGGAGGGCGGGCCGGCCGACCGGATCGCCGTCACGCACCCGGCCTCCTGGGGCACCCACAAGCGGGACCTGATGGCGGCCGCCGCGCACGCGCAGGGCCTCACCGTCACGTTCCTGGCCGAGCCGCAGGCCGCCGCGCTGCACTACGCCGCCGGCGAGCGGGTCCCCACCGGCTCGACGATCGCGGTCTACGACCTCGGCGGCGGCACGTTCGACGCCGCGGTCGTGCGCAAGGACGGCGGCTTCGGCCTGCTCGGGCGGCCCGAGGGCCTCGAGCACCTCGGCGGCGTCGACTTCGACCAGGTCGTGTTCGACCACGTGGCCGAGGGTGCGCCCGAGGCGTTCACGGGCATCGACGAGGCCGACCCGGCCGTGCTGGCCGCCGTCGCCCGGCTGCGGCGCGAGTGCACCGAGGCCAAGGAGGCCCTGTCGGCGGACACCGAGGTCACCATCCCGGTGCTCATGCCGGCGTACCGCGGGTCGGTGCGGCTGCACCGCAGCGAGTTCGAGGAGGCCATCCGGCCCTCGATCGCCGACACGGTCGACGCGCTGCGCCGGGCCGTCGAGTCCGCCGGCACCGACCCGGAGACGCTCACCGCGGTCCTGCTGGTGGGCGGCTCGTCACGGATCCCGCTCGTCGCGCAGCTGGTGTCCGAGCAGCTCGGGCGCCCGGTCGCGGTCGACACCGACCCGAAGAACGCCATCGCCAAGGGTGCCGTGCTGACCTTCCTCCCGCAGGCGCTCCTGGGCGCCACGGGCGCGCACCCGGCGGTGGGCGGCGCGCTGGGCGGTGCCCTCGGCGCTGCGGCGTTCGGTGGCACCGGCATCCAGGGCGCCGTCGGCCCCGACGGCAGGCCGGCCACCCAGATCGCCGGCACCGGGGCCTGGCCGCCCCCCGCGGCCACGGGCCAGTGGGCGCCGGGAGCCACGGAGGCGTGGGGCCCGCCCGGGCCGCCGCAGGGCGTGGCCCCGTACACCGGCCCCGCCTACGGCGTCTGGTCCGGCCCCGACTCCGAGGCACCCACCGAGGCGCTGCCGACCAGCGCCGACGCCACCCGGTTCGGCGGCCCGCCGGCGCGCCCGGCGGTCGGCGGCGGGCTCTTCGACTCCTACGCGGAGTACGACGACACCCCGCCGAGCAAGGGCCGCTCCCCCTTCCTCATGATCGGGGCGGGCGGACTGGTCGCGGCGGTGGCGCTGGTCGCCACGGTGGCGCTGTGGCCGGACAGCAACCCGGTCAACGCCACCAGCCGGATCGACAGCAGCCAGATCGCGCCGGTCCCCACCCCCGAGCCCGCCACGGACTCCCCCACCGCCACCCTCGACCCGACGACGACCGAGCCGGCGCCTGACGACGCAGGTCCGACGACTACGCGACGCGCCCCGGCGCCGGCCCCGAATCAGCCGCCGGTCCTTCCCCCGCCACCGGTCGTGACGCAGCCGACCACGCAGGCACCGCCGCCGCCCACGACAACGCCGCCACCGCCAACCACGCAGCCACCGCCGACTACGACGACGCCGCCTACGACAACGACGCCTACGACAACGACGACGGCTCCGTAACAGCCGGTCCTCGCTTGCAGACGCAGCACGACGCCGCCGCCGGGTCAGCCAGCCGCGGAGTCCATACGCTGCATCGGTTGGTGCCGCCATCCGACCGCGGAGCCGTGCGTGCTGATCGCCGGCAGAACCGCCGCGCCTGGTCGAGATGAACGTCAGGGCCTGTTCCGGCCGCGTCCGACAGCCCTGAGGTTCATCTCGACCCGGCGCCCGACTGCAGCTCGGCGAGCATCCTGTGAGATGAGCACCACTACTCTCCCGCGCCTCCGGAACTGCGCCGGTGCTCGTCACAAAGCGCGCGAGAAGCGGGGAGGTTCGTCGCCTCGTTGAGTTCCGCCTCACAGCGGGAAACCGTTGTGGGCCCGGCCTCGTCGTCGCCCATAAAATGACCCGGAATACGAAGATCCCCATCCCGCGAGCGGGATGGGGATCTCCGAGTAGCCCCGACGGGATTTGAACCCGCGCTACCGCCTTGAGAGGGCGGCGTCCTAGGCCGCTAGACGACGGGGCCAGGACCAACACACGTACCACCAGCGAAGATACCCACCCCGGCGAACCGGGATGAGGAACTTCGAGTAGCCCCGACGGGATTTGAACCCGCGCTACCGCCTTGAGAGGGCGGCGTCCTAGGCCGCTAGACGACGGGGCCGCGGCTGGCCGTACAACCGAGGAAACGTGTGTTTCCGCTGGGGTACCAGGACTCGAACCTAGACTAACTGAACCAGAATCAGTCGTGCTGCCAATTACACCATACCCCAAGGAGACACGATCATCGGCGGGCTGCCGGAGCAGTTCCGGTGTCCGCGTCCCTTGCAGAGAAGACTCTAGACCACGCCCTCCGAGCCCTGCACGGCACCCCCCAGTCTCCGCATGGAGCGGTCGCGTCCGAGCAGCTCCATGGACTCGTAGAGGGGCGGCGACACGGTCCGCCCGCTGATCGCGACGCGCACGGGGCCGAAGGCCTTCCGGGGCTTGAGGCCCAGGCCGTCGACCAGGGAGGCCTTGAGCGACTCCTCGATGGCCGCCGTGGTCCACTCCTCGAGCTGCTCCAGCCCCTTCACGGCCGCGGTGAGGACCGGGTCGGCGTCGGGACCCAGGGTCTTGGCCGCGGCGTCGGTGTCGGGCTCGAAGTCCTCCTCGGCGACGAAGAGGAACCTGAGCATGCGCGCGGCGTCGGAGAGCACCTGGCTGCGCTCCTGGACCAGCGGCGCGGCGGCGGTGAGGACCGGGTCGTCCGCGGAGACGGTCACGCCCTCGGCCGCCAGGTACGGGACCAGGCGCCGGGCGAAGTCGGCCGGCTCGAGCGCCCGCAGGTGCGCGGCGTTGATGGCCTCGGCCTTCTTGAGGTCGAAGCGGGCCGTGTTCGACGACACGCGGGAGACGTCGAAGGCGGCCACCATCTCGTCGAGCGAGAAGACGTCCCGGTCGTCGGCGATCGACCAGCCGAGCAGGGCGAGGTAGTTGAGCAGCCCCTCGGGGACGAAGCCCCGGTCGCGGTAGTGGAAGAGGTTCGACTCGGGGTCGCGCTTCGACAGCTTGCGGTTGCCCTCGCCGGTCACCAGCGGCAGGTGCGCGTACACGAACGGCCCGTTGCCGATCCCGACCCGCTGCAGCGCCTCCAGCAGCGCGATCTGCCGCGGGGTGGACGAGAGGAGGTCCTCGCCGCGCAGGACGTGCGTGATGTCCATGAGGGCGTCGTCGAGCGGGTTGGTGAGCGGGTAGAGCGGGGTGCCGTCGCCGCGGGCGAGCACGAAGTCGGGGACCTGGCCCTGCTTGAACGTGATCTCGCCGCGGATCAGGTCCGTGAAGGTGATGTCGCGGTCCGGCATCCGCAGCCGGTAGACCGGCTTGCGGCCCTCGGCGCGGAAGGCCTGCTTCTGCTCCTCGGCGAGGTCGCGGTCGGCGTTGTCGTAGCCGAGCTTGGGGTCCCGGCCGGCTGCGCGGTGCCGCGCCTCGATCTCCTCGGCGCTGGAGTACGACTCGTAGACCTCGCCGGCCTGCACGAGCCGGCCGAGGGCGTCGCGGTAGAGGTCGCGCCGCTCGCTCTGCCGGTACGGGCCGTGCGGGCCGCCCTTCTCGGGGCCCTCGTCCCAATCGAGGCCGAGCCAGCGCAGCGCGTCGAGGATCGCCTCGTACGACTCGAGGCTGTCCCGCTGTGCGTCCGTGTCCTCGATCCGGAAGACGAAGTCGCCCTGGTGGTGACGGGCGTGCGCCCAGTTGAACAGGGCGGTGCGGATGAGTCCCACGTGCGGGGTGCCGGTGGGCGACGGGCAGAAGCGGACGCGAACTGTACTCATGGTGGGGCCAGGGTAGCCCTGGCGCCCGGAGGCGATCCGGAGTACATTTCAACACATGATGAATAACGACCGCACCACCGCCTGCGTCGTCGGTGGCGGTCCCGCGGGGATGGTCCTCGGGCTGTTGCTGGCCCGGGCGGGCGTCGAGGTCACCGTGCTGGAGAAGCACGCGGACTTCCTGCGGGACTTCCGCGGCGACACCGTTCATCCCTCGACCCTCGAACTGCTCGACGAGCTGGGCCTCGGTGAGCGGTTCGACGCGATGCCGCACCGCCGGGTCGACAGCATCAGGGCGATGCTCGACGGCGGCACCGTGCAGATCGGGAACTTCTCGCTGCTCCACCATCCGCGGCCCTACATCGCGCTCACGCCGCAGTGGGACTTCCTCAACCTGCTCGCCGCGGCCGGCGAGGAGGAGCCGACCTTCACCCTGGTCCGCAACGCCGAGGTCACCGGCCTGCTCACCGACGAGGACCGCGTCACCGGCGTGCGCTGGCGGGACCGGGTCACCGGCGAGGAGCACACCCTGCAGGCCACGCTCACCGTCGGCTGCGACGGGCGCGGCTCCACGGTGCGCGAGGCGTCGGGGCTGCGCAGCCGGGCGTTCGGCGTGCCGCTCGACGTCGAGTGGTTCCGGCTGCCCCGCCTCGAGGGCGACCCCGAGGGCGGCGTCGGGCGGTTCACCCGCGGGCACTTCGCGGTGATGATCGACCGCGGCGACTACTGGCAGTGCGGGTACCTGATCCGCAAGGGCGGCGACGCGGAGCTGCGCGCGAAGGGCATCGACACCCTGCGGACCCGGTTGTCGCGGCTGATCCCGTGGACCACCGACCGCGTCGGCGCGCTGCAGAGCTGGGACGACGTGTCGCTGCTCGACGTCCGGCTCGACCGGCTCCGCCGCTGGTCGAAGCCGGGGCTCCTGCTCATCGGCGACGCCGCGCACGCCATGTCGCCCGTCGGCGGGGTCGGCATCAACCTCGCGGTGGCCGACGCCGTCGCCGCGGCCCGGATCGTCGGCCCGGCCCTGCGCTCGGGCCCGATCTCGCCGGTGCGGCTGGCCGGGGTGCAGGCGCGGCGGTGGCTGCCGGCGGCGGTGATCCAGGGCGTCCAGCGCGGGCTGCACCGGGTGATCCTGGGCGCGGCCCTCGACGTCGACCCCGACGCCCCGGTGCCGCCGGCGACCGACCTGCCGCGGCTGGTGAAGTTCGCCCAGCGACACCCGAAGCTGCAGCTCGTGCCGGCGCGGCTGTTCGGGCTGGGCCTGCTGCCCGAGCACGCCCCGGCCTGGGCCCGGCGCCCGCAGGCCCCGGTGCAGGAGCCTGTGGAGGTGTGACCGGTCAGACCGCCACGGGGACACGGGTGCGGAGGGCGGCGAAGGCGAGGGCGTCGACGAGCGCCAGCCAGCTGGCCTCGACGACGTTGGAGTGCACCCCGACCGTCGTCCACTCCCCGTGGTGGTCGCTGGTCCCCACCAGCACCCGGGTGACCGCGTGCGTGCCCGCCGAGCCGCCGGGTGTCAGGATGCGGACCTTGTAGTCCGACAGCTCGACGTCCGCCAGCCACGGGCAGGAGGGCTCCAGGGCGGCGCGGAGGGCGGCGTCGAGGGCGTGGACCGGGCCGTTGCCCTCCCGCGTCGCGATCCGCCGCTCGCCGTCGACCAGCAGCTTGACCGTGGCCTCGGCGACCGCGTCGGCCCCGGCGCGCTTCTCGATGATCACGCGGTAGGACTCGAGCGCGAACGGCACCGGCGACTCCTCGCCCAGCGCCCCGCGCATCAGCAGCTCGAGCGACGCGTCCGCGGCCTCGAACGACCAGCCCTGGGCCTCGCGCTCCTTCACGGTGCCGACGACCGTCGAGACGGCCTCGGGGCTGCCCGCCATGTCCAGCCCCAGCTCCGCACCCTTGAGCTCCACCGACGCGCGCCCGGCCATCTCGGTGACCAGCACCCGCTGGGTGTTGCCGACCTCGGCGGGGTCCATGTGGTTGTACAGCTCCGGGTCGACCTTGATCGCGCTCGCGTGCAGCCCCGCCTTGTGCGCGAACGCCGACGCCCCGACGTACGGCTGGTGGGTGTCCGGGGCGAGGTTGGCGATCTCCGCCAGGGCGTGCGAGACGCGGGTGAGGTCGCGCAGCGACGGCAGCACCGGCATGTCCAGCTTCGTCGCCAGGTTCCCGACGACGGCGAACAGGTCGGCGTTGCCGGTCCGCTCGCCGTAGCCGTTGGCCGTGCACTGCACGTGCGTGACCCCGGCCTGGACGGCGGCGACGGAGTTGGCGACGGCGCAGCCGGTGTCGTCCTGGCAGTGGATGCCGAGCCGGAAGCCGGTGCGGTCGGCGACCTCGCGCACCACCTCGGCGAGCCCGAGCGGCAGCATCCCGCCGTTGGTGTCGCACAGGACGGCGACGTCCGCACCGGCGGTCATGGCCGCGTCGAGCACCCGCAGCGAGGTGTCGGCGTCGAACCGGTAGCCGTCGAAGAAGTGCTCGGCGTCGACGAACACCCGGCGGCCCTCGCGGCGCAGGAAGGACACGGTGTCGGCGACCATCGCGCAGTTCTCCGCGACGTCCGTGCGCAGCGCCCGCTCGACGTGCCGGCGGTCCGACTTCGCCACCAACGTCACTGCGGGGGCCTGCGAGTCGAGCAGGGCGCGGACCTGCGGGTCGTCCTCGGCCCGCACCCCCGCCTTGCGCGTCGAGCCGAAGGCGACGAGCACGGCGTGGCGCAGCTGCAGCTCCCCCGCCGCGGCGCGGGCGAAGAACTCCGTGTCCTTCGGCAGCGCCCCGGGCCACCCGCCCTCGACGAACCCGACGCCGAGCGCGTCGAGGTGCCGGGCGACGGCGAGCTTGTCGGCGACGGAGTAGGAGATGCCCTCACGCTGGGCCCCGTCCCGCAGCGTGGTGTCGTAGACGTGGAAGGCGTCGCCGAGCGGGGTGCCGGCGGGCGTGGTGCGGGACATCCGGGTTCTCCGTGTGTGGTGGGGTCGGGCGGGGGCGGGCAACAAAAAAGACCCCCCGCGGATGCGAGAGGTCTGCGCGTCGGCTCGAGGAGCTGCCGACGCGCTAGCAGATAATGATCACGCTGGTGAAGCGCACGCGGGCAGTCTGCCCGGCGCATCCCGCGATGTCACACACGCGTCCCACATCGTGAGAGCCTCTGTCGCTCTGATGCACTCGCCTTCGATGATGGGAAGACGTCGCGGACGCCGGTGTCCGCGGCCCCTACCCCGGAGGACCGTTCGTGTCGATCTCCTTGACCGTCCTGTACAACCCGCCCGCGGACCCGGCCGCGTTCGACAAGCACTACGACGAGGTGCACGCCCCGCTCGCGACGAAGCTGCCGAACCTGGAGTCGTTCACGATCGTCCGGCCGGGCCCCGGTCCCGACGGCTCGGCCCCGCAGTACCACCTCATCGCGACCCTTACCTTCGCCTCGGCCGAGGTCATGCAGGAGGCGATGGGGACCCCGGAGGGCAAGGCCGCCAACGACGACCTGGCGAACTTCGCCCAGGCCGGCGCCACGATGCTGATCGGTGAGCTCCAGCGGGTCGTCTGACCCGGACGCACGACGGCCCGGCACCCCGCGCGTGGGGTACCGGGCCGTCGTCCCGGAGGGGCTCAGGCCTCGCTGGAGGCCGGCTCCGCGGTGCGGCTGGACACCAGCGCGGCGAGCCGGTCGCCGATCGCCTGGGTGTGCCCGGTCGCGCTGTGGTCGCGGGTCGCGAGGTCGAACGCGACGGCGGCCTCGACGCGGCGGGCCGCGTCCTGCTGGCCGACGTGGTCGAGCAGCAGCGCGACCGACAGCACCGCGGCGGTCGGGTCGGCGATGCCCTGGCCGGCGATGTCCGGCGCCGAGCCGTGGACCGGCTCGAACATGCTCGGGTTGCGGCCGCTGGCGTCGAGGTTGCCGCTGGCCGCGAGGCCGATGCCGCCGGTCACGGCCGCCGCGAGGTCGGTGAGGATGTCGCCGAACAGGTTGTCCGTGACGATCACGTCGAACCGGCTCGGGTCGGTGACCAGGTGGATCGTGGTGGCGTCGACGTGCTGGTAGGCGACCGAGACGTCCGGGTGCTCCAGCGACACCTCCTCCACGATCCGCGACCACAGCGCGCCGGCGAAGGTCAGCACGTTGGTCTTGTGCACCAGGGTCAGGTGCTTGCGGGGGCGGCGCTCGGCGCGGGCGAACGCGTCCCGCACCACGCGCTCGATGCCGAACGCGGTGTTGGTGCTGACCTCGGTCGCGACCTCGTGCGGGGTGTCCTTGCGGAGCAGGCCGCCGGTGCCGACGTACGGGCCCTCGGTGCCCTCGCGCACCACGACCATGTCGATCTCGGGGTTGCCGGCGAGCGGGCCGCGGACCCCGGGGTAGAGCCGCGCCGGGCGCAGGTTCACGTGGTGGTCGAGCTCGAAGCGCAGGCGCAGGAGCAGGCCGCGCTCGAGGATGCCGCTCGGCACCGACGGGTCGCCGACCGCGCCGAGGAGGATGGCGTCGTGCTGCTGCAGCTCGGTGAGGACGGACTCGGGCAGCAGCTCGCCGGTGGAGTGCCACCGGGCTGCGCCGAGGTCGTAGGTGGTCGTCTGGACGTCCGGGATGACCTCGGTCAAGACCTTCAGGGCCTCGTCGATGACCTCCGGCCCGATGCCGTCGCCGGGAATGACCGCAAGGCGCATGCTGCGAAATGTCCTCTCTCGATACGCCCCATCACGGCGTGCGATCGGGCGGCTATCGAACGCTACCCGCTGGTGCGGCGGCGACCGGCCACCGTCCACTCCATCGGGGTCACCCGGGGCGGTGAAGTCGTGCCAGCCGGCACGCCGATCCGGCCCGACACACCCCCGAGCGGGTCAGATTGTGCGCCTGCGGCTCGGAGCGGCCGACGGCGGGGTCCCACCCGCTGTGCGTCTCGTCACCCGGATGGAGCAGCAGCTGGGGCGAGCGGGGCGGTGACGAACCCGCGCGCGGGACCCGGGGCAGGACCGGCGAGGGGGAGCGCGTGCCCGCCGGTGGCGTTCTGCGGCAGCACGACGAGCAGCTCGCCGTCCGGGGCGCGGATGCGGGTGCCGGCGTCGGCGGGCCGCAGCAGCGGCTCCGCGGACGGCGGCTCGGCCAGCGGGTCCCACGCCTCCGGGACGTCGACGACGTCGACCGCCGCGGTCGGCTCGGCGCCGGGGTTGGTCACGTCCGTCGGGCCGTAGTCGCCCTCGACCACGACCTGCATCCGCAGCGGCGCCGAGCCGGCGGCGGGGTCGATGCCGAGCGCGGACAGCCGCACCGGCAGCACCCACGTGTCGGTGTCGAAGACGTTCGTGTCGGTGTCGCCCTCGAACCCGTTGACCGGTTGCGCGTCGACCTCCGCGGGCCCGTCCGGGGTCTGTCGCTGCAGGTCCAGGACCTGCGCCACCAGCACGTCCGTCCCGCCCTCCTTCACCAGCCCGACGGCGCGGTCGACGGACCCGTCGCCGTCGACGTCGAACCCGACGGTCGGCACGGTGGTCGCGCCGACGTCGGGCAGGGTGCCCCACATCGACACGGCGATCCCGATCGTGTCACCGGCCCGCGCCGCGCCGACCCAGCGGACGTCCCCGCCCTGGCCGGTGTCGTTGGCGACGCAGCGGGTCGACAGGCCGGCCCGGCAGCGCGGCAGCTCGGGACTTGCCGCCAGTAGCCGGAACACCCCGGCGCGGGAGCGGTAGGCCTGCGCGCCGCTCCCCTGGTCCACGGCGGTGCCGGCCAACACGACGTCACCGCCGTCGAGGGCCGCGGTCTGGCTCGCGACCGGCTTGGGCGCGGAGGTCACCGGGACGCGCACCTCGCGGCCGCCCACGGTGAGCACGATCCGGCCGGACGCGTCGGCGACGAACTGCCGCGCCCGGCCGCCCTGGGTCGCGGCCATGGTCGGGTCGAGGGTCTTCCGGAGGGCGTCGGCCTGCGCGGTGAGCCGCACGGTGACGTCCGCGGGGCCGTCGACCTGCGCCGGCCCGACGGAGATCGTGACGCCGGGCATCGTGGTGATCGGCTCGTACCGCAGGTGGGCGGCGCCGCTGACGTGCAGCGTCCTCGCCAGCGTGACGGTCCGGCCGGCAGGCACCTCGACCACGCCGAACCCGACGCCCACCGCACCGGGATCCTCCGCGTCGGCGGCCAGCACGGGCGGGTCCTGCGCGGCGCGCGCGTCCACCCGGCCCGCGCCCGCCCGCATCGGCGCCATCAGGTCACCGGTCGGGCTGCGGACGTCGGCGGCCGTGGTGACGATGGCGGCCTTCACCTCCGCTGGTGTCCACTCCGGGTGCGCCTCCCGCACCAGCGCCGCCACTCCCGCGACGAACGGGCTGGCCATCGAGGTGCCGGTCTTGCTCGACCGCCCCGCCCCGCTGCCCGCGGCTGCGGAGACGATCGACTCCCCCGGCGCCGCGACGTCCGGCTTCACGCCCGGGCCGCGCCCGCCGCGGGCCGAGCTCTCGCTGATCGTGTCCGCGATGCCCGGGACCTGCACGGACGCGCTCTGGGCGAGCGTCCCGTCCAGGTGCACCCGCAGCGTTCCGGCCTGCAGGGCCGGGCGCAGCGCCGCGGTCGAGGGCCCGTCGAGCTGGAACATCGGGACGGTCGCGTTGCCCGCGATGCCCACGCCGCCCGGCTCCGGGGCCTCCGACGTCAGCAGCACTCCGGCTGCCCCAGCGGCCTGCGCGTGGTCGGCCCGGACCGCGGAGCCGCAGCCGCGGGCGCCGTCGCCCTCCGGCCACTCGAGCCAGACGATCTTCCCGGCGACCCCCGAGAAGGGCGCGCAGCCCTCGGCGTTCGCCGCGGGCAGTGCGACGACGTCGCCGGTCGCGTCGGGGGTCCCGGAGAAGTCGACGCTGTACTGGCCGGCGACCCTTCGCGGTTCGGGCGCGACGACGTCGGCGCCGTCGAGCAGCACGCCGGCGTCCCGGACGTTCGCCACGGCGATGGCTCCCGGTGCGGTGGCCGGGGCGCCGGCGGCGTCGGTGACGTCGCCGCCGTTGCCTGCCGCGGCGACCACGGTGACCCCGTTGTCGATCAGCTCCTGCACGAAGTCGTTGACCGGGTCGTCGGCCGGCGCGAAGTCCGAGCCCAGCGAGAGGTTGACGACGTCGAGGCGGTCGGAGAAGTCGCCGTCGCCGTCCGGGTCGAGGGCCCGGTCGAGGGCGAGCGGGGTCAGCGCGGTCGCGCCCGAGCAGCCGAACACGCGGATCGCGTACAGCTCGGCCTGCGGCGCGGCGCCCGGGCCGATCCGCATCGCGTTCAACGCGTCCGGGGTGAGCCCGGAGTAGTCGCCGCGGAAGGCGGTGCCGTCGGCGTTCACGCCGAAGCCCGCGGCGGTGCCGGCGACGTGGGTGCCGTGGCCCTCGCAGTCGAGCGGGTCGTCGTCGGGCTCCGGGACGGTCTGCGCGGGGTCGGTGGCCGCCGAGTCGTAGGCGTCGCCGGCGAGGTCGACCCCGCCGACGACCTTGTCCGTGGGAAAGGTGCCGCGGCCGGCGCGGGCCGCCTCGTAGGCCGCAACGGTGCCGGGGCCGCCGAAGTCGGCGTGGGTGTAGTCGATGCCGGTGTCGACGATGCCGATGCGGACGCCCTGCCCGAGGCGGCCGGTGTCCTGCCAGGTCTGCAGGGCGCGACCGAGCTGGTCGGCGGAGGCGTTGCTCGGCCGGGCGTCGGTGATCCGGCGGACCGAGCGCACGCCCGGGCGGCTCGCGAGACGGGCGGCGGTATCGGCGTCGGCGCGGATCGCGACGCCCGGGACGGCGTTGGTGGTGCGGTAGAGCTCGCGCTCGCCCTCGGTGCCGCCGAGCCCGCCGAGCAGGCCCGCGACCTTGGAGTCGATGCGGGCCCGGGTCTCGGCCGCGACCTGCGTGGCGACGTCCCGGCCCCGCGGCAGGGCCGAGGTGTAGTCGGCGACGGCCGAGGTGTCGTCGAACTCGACGAAGACGGTGTGCAGGGTCGAGGTGCTCTCCTGCGCTCTCTCCTGCGCCGCGGCCGGGCCGGCGGTGAGCAGGAGCAGCGAGGCCGTCAGCCCCGCGACACCGAGACAGGTCACCCTCCGCCACCGCGCGCCGTGCACCGACCACCCCTTCCACCGACCGGCGGACGCGGTGCGGCGGAGCAGAACCTAGATCGGCCGACGCTGGGTGATCGCGGATCCGAGGCGTGCACACCGCATCGGGTGAGCGCTTCGTACACGGGCGGGTGTGATCATGAGCGACCGGCTTGACGGTCCCGGACGCAGGAACGGCGTCCCCGTTCACGAGGAGTGAGCGGGTCCGCACACACGAACGGCACTCTCGCTCATTCCTGGTGAGCGAGAGTGCCGTTCGTTCAGGTGTGGGTCAGTCCTCGAAGCTGATCAGGCGCGTGGTGCGGGCGCCGACCGAGGCGCCGATCGGCTCGAGCACGCCCGGGTCGATCGCGCGGTCGACGCGGAGCAGCATGATCGCGTCCGTC
The DNA here is from genome assembly GCF_050948485.1 of Pseudonocardia halophobica. Lineage (NCBI taxonomy): Bacteria > Bacillati > Actinomycetota > Actinomycetes > Pseudonocardiales > Pseudonocardiaceae > Pseudonocardia > Pseudonocardia halophobica. The sequence goes on from NZ_CP192046.1 coordinate 6,246,004, forward strand.
CCGTCGGTGGTCTGGCTGATCTGCGCGGCCTCGATGTTGACCGCGGCCTCGCCGAGCAGCGAGCCGACGCGGCCCATCACGCCCGGGCGGTCGGCGTACTCGAGGAGCAGGACCTCGCCCTCGGCGCGCAGGTCGAAGTGCCGGCCGTTGACCTCGACCAGCTTCTCGACCTGGGCGCGGCCGGTGAGCGTGCCGGAAACGGTGATGGCCTCGCCGTCGGGCATCGCGGCGCGCAGCTGCACGACCGAGCGGTGGTTCTCGCTCTCCGGGGCGGTGGTCAGCTCGACCGAGACGCCGCGGTCCGCGGCCAGCGCCGGGACGTTGACGAACGTGACCTGGTCCTCGACGACATGGGTGAACACGCCGCGCAGGGCGGCCAGCGAGAGCACCGAGACGTCCTCGGAGGCGAGCTCGCCCGCGACGTCGACCGTGACCGAGGTGGGCAGCCGGCCGGCGACGGCGTAGAGCACCGTGCCCAGCTTCTGCACCAGCGGCAGCCAGGGCCGGACCTCCTCGCCGACCGCGCCGTTGATCTGCACGTTCACGGCGTCGGGCACGAACTCGCCGGCCAGGGCGAGCTGCACCGACTTCGCGACGTCCGTGCCCGCGCGGTCCTGCGCCTCGGCCGTCGACGCCCCGAGGTGCGGGGTGACGGTGACGTTCTCCAGCTCGAACAGCGGGCTGGAGGTGGTGGGCTCGGAGACGTAGACGTCGATCCCCGCGCCGCCGACCTGCCCGGAGCGGACCGCCTCGGCCAGCGCGTCCTCGTCGATCAGGCCGCCGCGCGCGGCGTTGACGATGATGACGCCCGGCTTGGTCAGCGCGAGCTGGTCCTTGCCGATCAGGCCCAGGGTCTCCGGGGTCTTCGGCAGGTGGATCGTGATGAAGTCCGACACCCGCAGCACGTCCTCGAGCGACAGCAGCTCGATGCCCAGCTGGGCGGCGCGCGCCGGGGCGACGTACGGGTCGTAGGCGACGAGCCGGACGTCGAACGCCGCGAGGCGCTGCGCCACGAGCTGGCCGATCTTGCCGAGGCCGACCACGCCGACGGTCTTGCCCTGCAGCTCGACGCCGCCGAACTGGCTGCGCTTCCACTGGCCCTGGCGCAGGCTGGCGTCGGCCGGCGGGATGTGCCGCGCGGTGGCGAGCAGCAGCGCGATGGCGTGCTCGGCGGCGGAGACGATGTTCGAGGTCGGGGCGTTGACGACCATGACGCCGCGCGCGGTGGCGGCGGGCACGTCGACGTTGTCCAGGCCGACCCCGGCGCGCGCGACGACCTTCAGCCGGGTCGACGCGGCCAGCGCCTCCGCGTCCACCTTGGTGGCGGAGCGGACGAGCAGGGCGTCGGCGTCGGCGATCGCCTCGAGCAGGGCGGGGCGGTCCGTGCCGTCGACATGGCGGATCTCGACGTCCGTCCCCAGCATCTCGACCGCGGAGGGCGCGAGCTTCTCCGCGAGCAGGACGACGGGACGGGTGGCGGCTGCGGTACTCACGGCGACGCGATGCTCCACGGATCAAGGGGCGGGCAGGACTCGGACCGACGTCGATTCTAGGTGGACGGTCCGACAGGACGACCCCCGGCGTAGGTCCGCTGATACCACTTCCGGGTCACGAGCCGGTGAAAAGGGCCGAACCGGACACTGCTCAGGCGCCCTGGACCTTGTCCGCGAGCAGCTCCCAGCTGCGCCACCAGCTCTCACGGTCGGCGGCGGGGCCGGCCACGATGAGCTCGTCGGCGTCCGCCGTGGCGGCGAAGTCCTCGAGGTACTTCGCGACGACGTCCGGCGTGCCGACGGCGGTGTAGCGCGTCATCGACCGGATCTGCTCGCCCGCGTGGGTGTCGAGCACGGCCTCGGCCTCCTCGTCGGTGAGCTTCCGGCCGCCGCGGCTGTAGAAGAGCCGCACGCGCTGGCGCTGCACGGCCCGGCGCAGGGTCTCCGCCTCCTCCGTCGAGTCCGCGGCGATGACGTTCACGCCGGCCATCACGTGCGGCTCGGCGAGCTGGGCCGACGGGCGGAACTCCTGCCGGTAGAGCGCGACCGCCTGCTGCAGCGCCTCGGGCGCGAAGTGGGAGGCGAACACATACGGCAGCCCGAGCAGCGCGGCGACCTGCGCGCCGTAGAGCGACGAGCCGAGGATCGACAGCGGGACGCCGGTGCCGCGGCCCGGGTAGGCGTTCACGTTCGGGACCAGGCTGGTGTCGCCGAGGAAGGCCTGCAGCTCCTGGACGTCCTGCGGGAAGCGCTCCGACGCCGTCGGGTCCCGGCGCAGGGCGCGGAAGGTCTCCTGGTCGGTGCCGGGCGCACGGCCCAGGCCCAGCTCGATGCGGCCGGGGTGGAGCTCGGCGAGGGTGCCGAACTGCTCGGCGACCTGCAACGGCGAGTGGTTGGGGAGCATCACGCCGCCGGCGCCGAGGGTGATCCGCTCGGTGTGCGCGGCGACGTGGGCGATGAGCACGCTGGTCGCCGACGAGGCGATCGAGCGCATGTTGTGGTGCTCGGCGTACCAGATGCGCCGGAAGCCCCACTGCTCCGCGCGCTGCGCCAGCCTGGTGCTCGCGTCCAGGCCCTCCCGGATGGTCTCGCCCTCGGAGACGGTGGCGAGGTCGAGGATCGACAGCGGCAGGGGCAGGGACACGGCGGGCACCTCTCGTCCGGCGGGCACAACTCAGGTGTCAACGCCGTCGGGGCCCGTCCTCTTCCGCCCGGGCAGGGTTCCGCAGGTCACCCGTGAACGCACGAACGACACTCCCGTGCGGACCTACCGCACGAAAGTGCCGTTCGTGAGAGACCGAGGTGCGTGCGGCCTTACTTGGCCTTCTCGCCCACCCAGCTCATGAGGCCGCGGAGCTTCTCGCCGACCTGCTCGATCGGGTGCTCGGCACCCTCCTTCTGCAGGCGGGTGAAGTTCGGGCGGCCGTTCTCGTCCTCGGCCACCCACTCGCGGGCGAAGGTGCCGTCCTGGATCTCGCCCAGGATCTTCTTCATCTCCTCCTTGGTCGCCGCGTTGACCACGCGCGGGCCGCGGGTGAGGTCGCCGTACTCGGCGGTGTCGGAGATGGAGAAGCGCTCGTTGGCGATGCCGCCCTCGTACATGAGGTCGACGATCAGCTTGAGCTCGTGCAGGCACTCGAAGTAGGCGATCTCCGGGGCGTAGCCCGCCTCGGTGAGCACCTCGAAACCGGTCTGCACCAGCGCGGCCGCGCCACCGCAGAGCACCGCCTGCTCGCCGAACAGGTCGGTCTCGGTCTCCTCCTTGAAGGTGGTCTCGATGACGCCCGCGCGGGCGCCGCCGATCCCGGCCGCGTAGGAGAGCGCGATGGCCTTGGCGTTGCCGGAGGCGTCCTGCTCGACGGCGATCAGGGCCGGAACGCCCTTGCCGTCGACGTACTGGCGACGGACCAGGTGGCCCGGGCCCTTGGGCGCGATCATGACGACGTCGACGTCCGCCGGGGCCTTGATCAGGTCGTAGCGGATGTTGAAGCCGTGGCCGAAGGCCAGCACGTCGCCGCTCTGGAGGTTCGGCGCGATGTCGTCGGCGTAGATGAAGCGCTGCTTCGTGTCCGGCGCCAGGATCATGATCAGGTCGGCCCACGCGGACGCCTCGGCCGGGGTGAGCACCTCCAGACCCTCGTCCTGCGCCTTCTGCCGGCTCTTCGAGCCCTCCGGGAGGCCGATCTTCACCTCGACGCCGGAGTCACGCAGCGACAGCGCGTGCGCGTGCCCCTGGGAGCCGTAGCCGATCACGGCGACCTTGCGGCCCTGGATGATCGACAGGTCGGCGTCGTCGTCGTAGTAGATGTTGACACTCATGACGGGTGGTGAATCCTCTCCGAAGGGGTCTTGCGCAAGTATCGGTATCGACGCTCGGACCCTGACAAGCAGGTCCTCAGCGGGCGGAAGTCGCGGTGATGGACCGGGGTCCGCGGCCGACGGCCACCATCCCGGACTGCACCATCTCCCGGATCCCGTAGGGCTCCAGCATCCGGAGCAGCGCGTTCAGCTTGTCCATCGTGCCGGTGGCCTCGACGGTCAGGGCCTCGGGGGCCACGTCGACCACCTTCGCCCGGAACAGCTGCACGGTCTCCAGGACCTGGCTGCGCACGCTCGCGTCGGCGCGCACCTTGACGAGCAGGAGCTCACGCTGCACCGAGGCGGTGGGCTCCAGCTCGACGATCTTGATCACGTTGATCAGCTTGTTCAGCTGCTTGGTGACCTGCTCGAGGGGGAAGTCCTCGACGGAGACGACGATCGTCATCCGCGAGATCCCCGGCGTCTCGGTCTGCCCCACGGCGAGCGAGATGATGTTGAAGCCGCGGCGCGAGAACAGGCCCGACACCCGGGCCAGGACACCGGGCTTGTCCTCGACGAGGACCGACAGCGTGTGGGTCTCAGTCATCGGACGCCCCGTCCTCCAGAGCCCGCTCGGTGACCTCGCTGACCTCGTCGACGCCGGCGGACAGCTCGTCGCCCTCGAACAGCGGGCGGATGTTGCGGGCCGCCATGACCTCGTCGTTGCCGGTGCCGGCCGCGACCATCGGCCAGACCTGCGCGTCGGCACCGACCGTGAAGTCGATGACGACGGGCTGGTCGTTGATCTCCATGGCCTGCCGGATGACCCGGTCGACGTCGTCCTTCGACTCGGCGCGCAGCCCGACGCAGCCCATCGCCTCGGCGAGGAGCGTGAAGTCCGGGATGCGGTGCTTGTGCGTGCCGAGGTCGGTGTTGGAGTAGCGCTCCGAGTAGAAGAGCGTCTGCCACTGCCGGACCATGCCCAGGTTGCCGTTGTTGATCACGGCGACCTTGATCGGGATGCCCTCGATGGCGCAGGTGGCGAGCTCCTGGTTGGTCATCTGGAAGCAGCCGTCGCCGTCGATGGCCCACACGACCTTGTCCGGCGCGCCGGTCTTGGCGCCCATGGCCGCGGGGACCGCGTAGCCCATGGTCCCGAGGCCGCCGGAGTTCAGCCAGGTGCGCGGGTTCTCGTACTTGACGAACTGCGCCGCCCACATCTGGTGCTGGCCGACGCCCGCGGCGTACAGCGCCTCCGGGCCGGCGATCGCGCCGATCCGCTCGATGACGTACTGCGGCGACAGCGAGCCGTCGTCCGGCCAGTCGTAGCCGAGCGGGAAGGTGGTGCGCCAGTGGTCGAGCTGCCCCCACCAGGCCGACAGGTCGGCCACGTGGCGCTCGCGCTCGGCCCGCACGGCCTCGATCAGCTCGGCGAGGATCTCCTTGCAGTCGCCCACGATCGGGACGTCCGCCCGCCGGTTCTTGCTGATCTCGGCCGGGTCGATGTCCGCGTGGACGATCTTCGCGTCGGGGGCGAAGCTCGCCAGCTGGCCGGTGACCCGGTCGTCGAACCGGGCACCGAGGGCGATGAGCAGGTCCGACTTCTGCATCGCGCCGACCGCCGAGACAGTGCCGTGCATGCCGGGCATGCCGACGTGCTGCGGGTGGCTGTCCGGGAACGCCCCGCGCGCCATCAGGGTGGTGACGACCGGGATGTTCGTGAGCTCGGCGAGCTCGCGCAGCTCGGCCGAGGCCTCGGCCTTGAGCACGCCGCCGCCGACGTAGAGCACCGGCTTGCGGGCCGCCGCGATGAGCCGCGCGGCCTCCCGGATCTGCTTGCCGTGCGGCCGGGTGGTCGGCCGGTAGCCCGGCAGCTTGAGCTCCGGCGGCCACGAGAAGGTCGTCCGGGCCTGCAGCGCGTCCTTGGAGATGTCCACCAGCACCGGGCCGGGTCGGCCCGTGGCGGCCAGGTGGAACGCCTCGGCGATCGCCCGCGGGATCTCCGCGGCGTCGGTCACCAGCATGTTGTGCTTGGTCACCGGCATGGTGATGCCGGTGATGTCGGCCTCCTGGAACGCGTCCGTACCGATCAGCGGCCGGGCCACCTGGCCCGTGATGGCCACGACCGGGACGGAGTCCATGTGCGCGTCGGCGAGCGGGGTGATCAGGTTGGTCGCACCCGGGCCCGAGGTCGCCATGCACACCCCGACCTTGCCGGTGGCCTGCGCGTACCCGGTGGCCGCGTGTCCCGCGCCCTGCTCGTGCCGGACGAGGACGTGCCGCACGCTCGTCGAGTCGAGCAGCGGGTCGTAGGCCGGCAGGATCGCCCCGCCGGGGATGCCGAAGACCGTGTCGCACCCGATCGACTCGAGCGAACGCACGAGGGACTGGGCTCCGGTCACCTGCTCCGGGCCGGATCGCGGCCCGGGCACGACGTCGGGACGCTGGCCGGGGGCGCCGTTCTGGCGGCCCGCGGGCACTCCTGCGCGTCCCGGCGGCGGTGCCGGTTTGGGTCCCGGGGTGCCAGGACGGGGCGTGGCGGTGGTCATCTGCGCTGCCTCGCTGCTGTCGGTGCCGATGATCTCGGTGGTGTCGGGTGCGCCCTGGACATGAAAAAACCCCCGCCGCCTGGGCCAGGCGTGACGAGGGTGGCGCGTCGTGGTCCGAGTACTCGGGAGCTACTCAGGCGTGGACGCGCCTGGGAAGTACGAGAATTCGGAGGGCGGACATGGCGACGACGTTAACACGCGCGCGGGAGAGGGCGTCAACCGGCTGGGACGCGGGGTCCCGGATCGTGGGACCGACAGCAGCACCGGCAGCGGCTCCGGGACGGCGCGTGGAGTGTCGGTGCGAGGTGCGACCATGGGGACGTGAGCGCAGAGCACACCAGCAGGCCCGGCATCGCGGAGGGGCACGTCGCCTCGACCGACAGGCTGCCCCCGCGGGCGGTCCCGACGCGGCTGTCCTTCCGCCGCTCGCCGCTCGCGCTCGCCGGTGCCGCGTTCTTCCTGGTGGCCGCGATCCCGTTCGCGTTCGGGGCGCCCTGGCTGTGGCTGGTCTACGTGCTGCCGCTCGCGTTCTCGTACTGGATCGTGCGGGTGCGCACGGTCGTCGACGCCGAGTCCGTCACCGCTCGTCGTCTGTTCTCCTCGCGGCGCGTACCGTGGACGGAGATCAGCTCGCTGCGACTGGGCAAGAAATCCCGGGTCAGCGCGATGCTGACGGACGGGACCGAGCTACCGCTGCCGACCGTCCACGTCCGCGACCTTCCCGTACTGGCCGCCGTCTCCGGCGGCAGGCTGCCCGATCCGGCACAGGCGGAGGCTCCGCCGCCGGAGCCCCCGTCGCCCCCCGAAAGGACCTGACCCCGATGCCGGCCCTCCGTTCGAGAGTCACCACGCACGGCCGCAACGCCGCCGGTGCCCGCTCCCTGTGGCGCGCCACCGGCATGGGCGACGACGACTTCGGCAAGCCGATCGTCGCGATCGCCAACTCCTACACCCAGTTCGTGCCGGGGCACGTGCACCTCAAGGACCTCGGCGACCTCGTCGCCTCGGCCATCCGCGAGGCCGGGGGCGTGCCGCGCGAGTTCAACACCATCGCGGTCGACGACGGCATCGCCATGGGGCACGGCGGCATGCTCTACTCGCTGCCCTCCCGCGAGATCATCTCCGACGCCGTCGAGTACATGGTCAACGGGCACGCGGCCGACGCGCTGGTCTGCATCTCGAACTGCGACAAGATCACCCCGGGCATGCTCAACGCCGCAATGCGGCTGAACATCCCCACGGTGTTCGTGTCCGGCGGGCCGATGGAGGCCGGCAAGGCCGTCGTCGTCGACGGGGTGGCGCACGCGCCGACCGACCTCATCACGGCGATCTCGGCCTCGGCGTCGTCGGCGGTGGACGAGGACGGGCTGTCCGTCGTCGAGCGCTCGGCGTGCCCGACCTGCGGCTCCTGCTCGGGCATGTTCACCGCGAACTCGATGAACTGTCTCACCGAGGCCCTCGGGCTCTCGCTGCCGGGCAACGGGTCGACCCTGGCCACCCACGCCGCCCGCCGCGAGCTGTTCCTCGAGGCCGGTCGCACGGTGATGGCGCTGGCGAAGCGTTGGTACGCCCACGACGACGAGTCCGCGCTCCCGCGCAACATCGCCACCCGCGAGGCGTTCGAGAACGCCATGGCGCTCGACGTCGCGATGGGCGGCTCCACCAACACGGTGCTGCACATCCTCGCCGCGGCGCAGGAGGGCGAGATCGACTTCTCGCTCGCCGACATCGACGCGATCTCCCGCCGGGTGCCGTGCCTGGCCAAGGTCTCGCCGAACTCGGACTACCACATGGAGGACGTCCACCGGGCCGGCGGCATCCCCGCCATCCTGGGCGAGCTGTGGCGGGCCGGGCTGCTCAACGAGGGCGTGCACTCCGTCCACTCCCCCTCGCTGGAGCAGTGGCTGTCCGAGTGGGACATCCGCGCGGAGTCGCCGTCGGAGACCGCGGTCGAGCTCTACCACGCCGCGCCCGGCGGGGTCCGGACCACCGAGGCGTTCTCCACGGAGAACCGCTGGTCGTCGCTGGACACCGATGCGGCCGGCGGCTGCATCCGCGACAAGGCGCACGCCTACACCGCGGACGGCGGGCTGGCCGTGCTGCGCGGCAACCTCGCGGAGCGCGGCGCGGTGATCAAGACCGCCGGCATCCCCGAGGACATCTGGCGGTTCGAGGGACCGGCGCGGGTCGTCGAGAGCCAGGAGGAGGCCGTGTCGGTCATCCTCACCAAGCAGATCCAGCCGGGCGACGTCCTGGTCGTCCGATACGAGGGCCCCGCCGGCGGGCCGGGCATGCAGGAGATGCTGCACCCGACCGCGTTCCTCAAGGGCGCGGGCCTGGGCGCGAAGTGCGCGCTGGTCACCGACGGGCGGTTCTCCGGCGGCTCGAGCGGCATCTCGGTCGGGCACGTCGCGCCCGAGGCCGCGGCCGGCGGCGCGATCGGCCTGGTCGAGGACGGCGACCGGATCCTCATCGACGTCCGGGAGCGGACGCTGCAGATCCTGGTCGACGACGAGGTGCTCGCCGAGCGCCGCGCCAAGATGGACGCCGGCGAGCGGCCGTGGACCCCGAAGGACCGCGACCGGGTGGTCTCGAAGGCCCTCCGCGCGTACGCCGCGATGGCCACCAGCGCCGACACGGGTGCCGTCCGGCACGTCCCGTAGAGCGGTCGAGCCGTGTGCGGGTCGGCGTAGGTTCGGCTCCATGACCCTTCCGACCCGCACGCTCGGTGAGTTGACCGTCTCCGCCCAGGGGCTGGGCTGCATGGGCATGTCCCAGAGCTACGGCACCGGGGACGAGACCGAGTCGATCGCGACGATCCACCGGGCGCTCGACCTGGGCGTCACGCTGCTCGACACGGCGAACGTCTACGGCGCCGGGGCCAACGAGGAGCTCGTCGGCCGGGCGATCCGGGACCGCCGGGACGAGGTCGTGCTCGCCACCAAGTTCGGGATCGTCCGGGACGCGGACGGCGGCCAGGCCGCCCGCGGGGACGCCGCCTTCGTGAAGCAGTGCTGCGACGAGTCGCTGGCCCGCCTCGGCGTTGACCACATCGACCTCTATTACCAGCACCGCGTCGACCCCGACACGCCGATCGAGGAGACCTGGGGCGCGCTCGCCGAGCTCGTCGCGGCGGGCAAGATCCGGTACGCCGGCATCTCGGAGGCGGGCGCGGCGACGATCCGGGCCGCGCACGCCGTGCACCCGGTGACCGCGTTGCAGAGCGAGTGGTCGCTGTGGACCCGCGACATCGAGGCGGAGATCGCGCCCACCTGCGCGGAGCTGGGCATCGGCGTCGTGCCCTTCTCCCCGCTCGGCCGCGGCTTCCTGACCGGCTCGATCACCTCCGCGGACCAGCTCGGCGAGAAGGACATGCGCAGCGGGCTGCCGCGGTTCTCCGCCGAGAACCTGTCCGCCAACCTCGCGATCGTCGACACCGTGAAGGCCCTGGCGGAGAAGCGCGGCGTCACGGCCGGGCAGCTCGCGCTGGCCTGGGTGCAGGCGAAGGGCGAGCACGTCGTGCCGATCCCGGGCACCAAGCGCCGCACCTACCTGGAGCAGAACGTCGAGGCGGCGACCCTGGAGCTCACGCCCGAGGAGATCACCGAGCTCGACGCCGTCGGCGCCGGTGTCGCGGGCGATCGCTACCCCGAGCACCTGCAGCGCACCGTCGGCCGCTGACCCTGACCTGCACGAACGGCACTCTCGTGCGCTAGGTCTGCACGACAGTGCCGTTCGTGCAGTCGGTGAGGGCGGGGCCGAGGCGCGAGAGGGATTCCGCCGCCGTCTCGATCATCTCGGCGACCCGGGCGGCGCCGAGGTGGTCGGCGGCGAAGCCCAGGTACTGCACGTGCACGTGGACCCGCGCCCACTCCCGCTCGACGGCGGCGAGCGGGCCGGGCAGGGCGGGTGCCTCGGCGCGGTAGGCCGCGTCGTCCGAGGTGCCCTGGGCCTCGAGGACGGCGAGGTCCAGGCCCGCCGGGGCCATCCGGGCGTTGCCCCAGTCGATCAACGCGGTCCCGAGCATGTTGCCGCGGTGCGGGTCGCCGTGGCAGAGCGTCCGGGGCAGAAGGGTGAGCGCGGCACGGATCCGTGGGTCCGCCGCCCACTCCGCCACCAGCGCCGCCGCCCGCTCGTACTCCGCCTCGCCGGTGCGCCGGGCCCCGCCGCGCACCGCCACGAGGGTCCGCTCGCAGAGCGCGGCCCACCACGCGGCGTCGACCACCGGGATGCCGCGCGCCCGCTTGCGGAACCAGTGCCGGTGCACCCGGGCGAGGGTCCGCCGGACCTCGGGGGGCACCGGGTCCCCCTCGGCCGCGGGTTCGCCGTCGACCCAGGTCAGCACGAGCGGATCGGGGTGGAGCATCCGCGGCGCGACGACGTCCTCGACCACGGCGACCGCGCGCATCGCGGCGACCTCGACGGGATCGGCGGGCTTGACCACGACCGACACCGGCCGGCCGCCGACCCGCAGGTCGACGCGCTCGACGCCCGCCGCGACGTACCCGCCGGCCAGCGGGCTCCGGCCGACGACCTCGGGGGTGCCGCCCAGCCGTCGGGCGACGGCGGCGAGCCAGTCCGTCACCGCAGGCCGAACAGCACGCCCGCCGCGACGGCGACCCCGACGACCAGGAACAGGATCGACCACGGCACCGGCCGGCGCTGCCAGGTGCGGCCGCTGTCCAGCGAGATCCGCCCGGCCCCGACGAACAGCAGCGCGGCGACTCCGGCGCCGAGCGCGACGTCGAGCTCCAGGGCGTTCGGGGAGACCGCGACGAAGAACGGGCTGCCCCACTTGACCACGACCGCGCAGATCTTGACGGCCAGCAGGCCCGCCGCCGCGAGCGGCGTGAACAGCCCGAGCACCAGCAGCGCACCGAGGATCAGCTCGCCGAAGCCGAGCGCCCACGCCAGCGTCGAGGCCTGCCGGAAGCCGAGGCCGGCCAGGATCGTGGTCGTCTCGCCGATGCCCCGGCCGCCCCACATCGAGAAGACCTTCTGCAGGCCGTGGGCCACGAAGATCCCGCCCACGCCGAGGCGCAGCAGCAGCATGCCGATGTCGGCCCCGCCGCTCCACGCGACCGGCCGCCGGTCCGTCTCCGGCTCCGGGGGCCGGGTCCCGCCGAGCGTGCCGATGTCGAACTGCCTGGTGGGGTCGGTCATGGCGCCGAGGGTATCCGCGCCCGGCCCGCCGTAGGCGTCGCCGACCAGCGTGTTCGCCAGGTTTCGCCCGGTGGCGCGGGGGCACCCGATGACCATGGCGGACACTCTCGACGGGCCCGCGCTGCACCACGACACGCGCAAGCTGGCCGAGGGGGCCAACTTCGCCGCCGTGGCGACCGTCTTCCCGAGCGGGCTGATCCAGAACCACATGATCTGGTGCGGGATCAAGGACGGCAGGCTCGTGCTGAACACCGAGACCCACCGCGCGAAGGCGCGCAACGTCGGGCGGGACTCCCGGATCACCGTGCTCATCCGGGACGAGGACAACCCGTACCGGTACGCCGAGGTCCGCGGGCGCGTCACCGACACGACGACCGGCGACGAGGCCCGCACCCACATCGACGAGCTGTCCCGGAAGTACAACGACCAGGACTACCCGCCCGACATGATCAAGTCCGAGCGGGTGATCCTCTGGGTCACGCCCGAGCGGCAGACGATCGTCGACCAGAGCAACGACGTCGGCACCGAGGACTAGCGTCAGTAGCCGTTGCGCACCACGTTCGGCGGCTCCTCGCCGCGCGCGAAGTAGCCGAGCTGCTCGCGCATCACGCGGAAGGCGCGGCTCATCGCGGCGGGGACGCTGCCGCCCACGTGCGGGGTCAGAAGCAGCCCCGGCGCCTCCCACAGCGGGTGTCCGGCCGGCAACGGCTCCGGGTCGGTGACGTCGAGCGCCGCGCGGAGGCGCCCGCTGCGGAGCTCCGCGAGCAGCGCGTCCGTGTCGGCCACGGGTCCGCGTGCGCCGTTGACCAGCACCGCGCCGTCGGGCATCGCGGCCAGGAAGTCCTTGTCGACCAGGCCACGGGTCTCGTCCGTCAGCGGGACGATCACCACGCAGACGTCGTGCTGCGGCAGCAGGTCGTGCACCTCGTCGATGCCGTGCACGCCCTCACGCTGGCGTCGGCCGACCAGCGTGATCGTGACCTCGAACGGCTCGAGGCGGCGCACGAGGTTCTCCGCGACGTCGCCGGCCCCGACGATCAGCACCCGCTTGCCCCCGAGCTCGTCGGTGATGTGCTGGGTCCACTCGCCGCGCTCCTGCGCCTGCACGAACCCCGGCAGCTCCCGGTACACCGCGAGGAGCACCGCGACGACCCACTCCGCCGTCGCGCCGCCGTGCGCGCCCTTGCCGTCCGAGAGCAGGACGCCGTCGCGCAGCTTCCCGATCCACGCCTCGGCTCCCGCCGTGAGCAGCTGCACCAGCTTGAGGTTCGGCAGCTGCTCGGCGAGCTCCACGACCCTGCCGGTCGCGAGGAAGGGCGGGACGAGGACCTCGGCCTCCTCGGCGCCCGCGGGGAGCGGCTTCGCCGGGTCGTAGACCAGCGGGCGGAGGTTCGGCAGGTCGGCGAGGGCGTCGGCAGCGCGTGGGTGCGGGACCAGGACCACGGTCATACCGCCGACGCTACTCACCGGCCGCTCACCTCACCGCGCCTAGCCTGATCACGTGCGCCACCGCCCTCCCCGCCTGCGGCTCGCGCTGGTCGCCCTGATCGGCCTGCTCGCGCTGCTCGCGGGCTGCGCGACCTTCCCGGACGAGGGCCCGCGGGACTGGCAGGAGAAGACCGAGGGGCAGGGCGAACTGGGCGGCCCGCCGTCCGTGCAGGAGGCGCCCGGGGGCGAGCAGGGGGACGAGAACGGGGACTCGGCCGATCCCGGCGCCCCGCAGACGCCCGCGGGCTGCGACGATCCGGATCCCCAGGTCGTCGCCACCTGCCTGGACCCCGTCGGGGCGCTCGCGGTGCTGCCCAACGGCGTATCGGCCCTGGTGGGCGAGCGCGCGACCGGCCGGGTGCTGCGGGTCGAGCGCGGGAAGGACCCGGTGCTGATCACCACCGTCCCGGTCGACGCGGCCGGCGGCGGCGGGCTGACCGGGCTGGTGCTCTCCCCCACCTACCAGGAGGACCAGCTCGTCTACGCCTACGCGACCACGCCCGAGGACAACCGGGTGCTCCGGCTCGCACCCAACGAGCCGCCCAAACCGGTGCTGACCGGGATCCCGAAGGGACCGTCGGGCAACGGCGGTGCGCTCGGCACGGACGCCGGCAACACGCTGCTCGTCGCCACCGGCAACGCCGGCGACCCGGCCCCCGCCCCCACCGCGCTCAACGGCAAGGTGCTGCGGATCGACACCCTCGGCCGCCCGGCCGCGGCCAATCCGAGCCCGGGCTCGCCGGTGCTGAGCACGGGCCTGAGCCAGCCGGGTGGGATCTGCACGGACTCCAGCAACGAGTCGGTGTGGGTCACCGACCGGGCGGCGTCGCGCGACGTGCTCTTCCGGGTCGCGCCCGGCCCGCTCGGCCCCGCCGCGTGGACCTGGCCGGACCGCCCGGGGGTCGCGGGCTGCATGGCCCAGCCGGGGGTGGTCGCCGTCGCGCTGACCGGCGGCGCGGCGCTCTCGGTGCTCCGCCCCGCCGACGACGGCAGCTTCTCCGGCGCCCCCGAGACCCTCCTCGCCAACGTCTACGGCCGCCTCGCCGCCGCCACCCTCGGCACCGACGGCCTGCTCTGGCTGGGCACGGTCAACAAGTCGGGCGGCAAGCCGGTGGCCAGCGACGACCGTGTCATCCGCATCCAGCCCCCCAGCGGCGGCGGGGCCTCCCGCGCCTGACCGCGCGAAGATCCAGCGCGAACGGATCGTCGGTACGCTGCGCACCATGAGCCCGGAGGAGCTGGCGGGGCGGTGCGTGGAGCCGTGCTGCGCGACTTCCCCGGTGTGGACGCGCTCGTCCTGCACGGCTCGCGGGCGCGCGGCGACCACCGGCAGGACTCCGACTGGGACCTCGGTGTCCTCTCGTCGGACGGCGCCGATCTCGCGTCGCTGGTCACCCTGCTCGTCGACACGCTCGGGACCGAGGCGGTGGACGTCGTGGACCTGGGTCGTGCGAGCGCTCTGCTCCGCTACCGCGCGGCCCGGGACGGAATCACCCTGGTCGAGCGCACCCCGGGGGTGGTCGAGCGGTTCCGTGTCGACGCCACGATCTACTGGTGCGACGCGGGTCCGGTCATCCGCGCAGCCCAGGCGGGGCTCCTCGCCGACCTGCGGGCCGGCGCCCGGTGACGGACGACGAGCAGCTCCTCGCCGAGCGCTCGGCCGCGGTCGTCCGACACCTGGACCGGGTCGCCGCGCACCTGCCCGCCGACCCCGACGCCCTCACCCCGATGTCGTCCGCGTCCGACACGGTGGTGCTGCACCTGTGGCAGGCCGTGCAGGTCGTGATCGATCTGGCGGTGGCGACCTGTGTGCGGCGGGGCCTCGGGAATCCCGAGACGTACGCGGCCGCCTTCAGGATCCTCCGCGACGCCGGGACGATCGATGCGGAGCTCGCGGACCGGCTCGCCAGGGCCGCAGGCTTCCGGAACCTCCTGGTGCACGCCTATGCGACGCCCGACCTCCGCCGCGTCCACGCGATCGCGACGCAGGGGCCGGCGGACCTGAGGGCCTTCCTCGTCGCACTGCAGGGCTGACGGGATTCCCTGCGCCGGGGCGCCCGCGTCCCGAGCGGGGACGCGGGCGCCGTGGTGGACCCGGTGTGCGGGCTCAGCTGCAGCGTTCGATGATCAGCTCGCGGACGCGCTTGGCGTCGGCCTGGCCCTTGGTGGCCTTCATGACCGCGCCGACGATCGCGCCGGCGGCCTGGACCTTGCCGCCCTTGATCTTCTCGACGACGTCCGGCTGGGCCGCGAGGGCCTCGTCGACGGCGGCGATGAGGGCGCCGTCGTCCGACACGACCTTGAGGCCGCGGGACTCCACGACCTCGTCCGGCTCGCCCTCGCCGGCCAGCACGCCGTCGACCACCTGGCGAGCCAGCTTGTTGTTGAGGTCGCCGGCAGCGACCAGCGCGATCACTCGTGCGACCTGGGCCGGGGTGATCGGCAGCTCGGCCAGCTCGACGCCGCGGGCGTTGGCCTGCTGGGCCAGGTACGCGACCCACCACGAGCGCGCCTCGCCGGCGGGCGCGCCCGCGGCGACGGTGGCCTCGATGAGCTCGAGCGCCCCGGCGTTGACCAGGTCCCGCAGCTCCTCGTCCGACAGGCCCCAGGCCTCCTGGATGCGCTTGCGGTGCTCCCAGGGCAGCTCGGGCAGCGTGCCGCGCAGCTCCTCGACCCACTCGGCGCTCGGCGCGATCGGCACCAGGTCGGGCTCCGGGAAGTACCGGTAGTCCTCCGAGGTCTCCTTGCGGCGGCCCGGCCGGGTGGTGCCGGACTGCTCCTCGAAGTGCCGGGTCTCCTGGACGATCGCGCCGCCGCCGTCGAGCACGCCGGCCTGCCGCTGCATCTCGTGCCGGACGGCCCGCTCGACCGACCGCAGCGAGTTGACGTTCTTGGTCTCGGTGCGGGTGCCGAGCACGCCGGAGCCCGTGGGCGAGAGCGACAGGTTCACGTCGCACCGCATGGAGCCCTGGTCCATCCGGACGTCCGAGACGCCGAGGGACTTGATCAGGTCCCGCAGCTGCGTGACGTACGCGCGCGCCACCTCCGGCGCCCGCTCGCCCGTGCCCGGGATCATCTTCGTGACGATCTCGATCAGCGGCACACCGGCCCGGTTGTAGTCGAGCAGCGAGTACTCCGCGCCGTGGATCCGGCCCGCCGCGCCGCCGACGTGCAGCGACTTGCCGGTGTCCTCCTCCATGTGCGCGCGCTCGATGCCCACGCGCACGACCTCGCCGTCCTCCAGCGTGACGTCCATCCAGCCGTCGACCGCGATCGGCTCGTCGTACTGCGACGTCTGGAAGTTCTTCGGCATGTCCGGGTAGAAGTAGTTCTTCCGCGCGAACCGGCCCCACGGCGCGATCGAGCAGTTGAGCGCCAGCCCGATCCGGATCGCGGCCTCGACCGCGGCCTGGTTGACCACGGGCAGCGAGCCGGGCAGGCCCAGGCAGGTCGGGCAGACCTGGGTGTTGGGCTCGGCGCCGAAGTCGGTCGGGCAGCCGCAGAACATCTTCGTGTTGGTGGACAGCTCGACGTGCACCTCGAGCCCGAGCGTGGGCTCGTAGCGGGCCACGACGTCGTCGTAGTCGACCAGCGCGGGAGCGGTGGTTGTCACTTCGCGACCTCCGGCACGCGGGCGATCAGCGGCCCGCCCTCGTCGGCGTCGCGCGCGGCCTCGAAGGCGGCGCCGACGCGGTACATCACGGCCTCGCCCAGCGCGGGCGCCATGATCTGCAGGCCGACCGGCAGGCCGTCCTCCTCCGCCAGGCCCGACGGCACCGACATGCCGGCGACACCGGCGAGGTTCGTCGGGATGGTGGCGAGGTCGTTGAGGTACATCGCCAGCGGGTCGTCGACCTTCTCGCCGATCGGGAAGGCGGTGGTCGGCGTGGTGGGGCTGACCAGCACGTCCGCCTGCTCGAACGCGGCGGCGAAGTCCCGGCTGATCAGCGTGCGGACCTTCTGCGCCTGCCCGTAGTAGGCGTCGTAGTAGCCCGACGACAGCGCGTACGTACCCAGGATGATCCGGCGCTTGACCTCGGGGCCGAACCCGGCCTCGCGGGTCGCGGCCATGACCTCCTCGGCCGAGGCGCCCTTGTCGACGCGCAGGCCGTAGCGCATGGCGTCGAACCGGGCGAGGTTCGACGACACCTCGCTCGGCAGGATCAGGTAGTACGCCGCCAGCCCGTACTCGAAGTGCGGGCAGGACACCTCGACGACCTCGGCGCCGAGCTTCTCCAACCGGCGCAGCGCCGCGTCGAACGACGCCCGCACGCCGGGCTGGTAGCCCTCGCCGCCCAGCTCGCGGACCACGCCGATCCGCACGCCGGACAGGTCGCCCTGCGCGCCGATCCGCGCGGCCTCGACGACGGCCGGCACCGGCGCGTCGATCGAGGTGGAGTCGAGCGGGTCGTGCCCCGCGACGACCTCGTGCAGCAGCGCGGCGTCGAGCACCGTGCGGGCGCACGGACCGCCCTGGTCGAGCGACGACGCGCAGGCCACGAGGCCGTAGCGGGACACGCCGCCGTAGGTCGGCTTGACGCCCACGGTGCCGGTGACGGCCGCGGGCTGGCGGATCGAGCCGCCGGTGTCGGTGCCGATCGCGAGCGGCGCCTCGAACGCGGCCAGCGCGGCCGCGGACCCGCCGCCGGACCCGCCGGGGATCCGGGAGAGGTCCCACGGGTTGCGGGTGGGCCCGTACGCCGAGTGCTCGGTGGACGAGCCCATGGCGAACTCGTCCATGTTCGTCTTGCCCAGGATCGTGATCCCGGCGGCGCGCAGCCGCGCCGTGAGGGTGGCGTCGTACGGCGGGCGCCAGCCCTCGAGGATCCGCGAGCCGCAGGTCGTGGGCATGTCCGTGGTGGTGAACACGTCCTTGAGCGCCAGCGGCACGCCGGCCAGCGGGGACGCGGGCGCGGTGCCGGCCTGCACCGCCTCGTCGACCAGCGCGGCGTTGGCCAGCGCGGCCTCGGCCCCGACGTGCAGGAACGCGTGGACCTCGCCGTCGACCTCCGCGATCCGGTCGAGGTGGGCCTGCGCGGCCTCGACGGCCGAGACCTCCCCGGAGTGGATCTTCGACGCCAGCTCGGACGCCGTCAGCCGGATGAGCTCGCTCACTGCTCCTCCCCCAGGATCCGGGGCACGCGGAAGCGGCCCTCCTCGGCGGCGGGGGCGCCCGCGAGCGCCTGCTCCTGGCTCAGCCCGGGGCGCCGGACGTCCGGCCGGAAGACGTTCTGCAGCGGCACCGCGTGCGACGTCGGCGGGATGTCGTCCGCCGCCACCTCGCCCACACGGGCGACGGCGCCGAGGATGACGTCGAGCTGGCCGGCGAAGACGTCGAGCTCGGCGTCCGTGACGGCCAGCCGGGCCAGCCGGGCGAGGTGCGCGACCTCGTCCCGGGAGATGGCCCCGGAGTCGGGGGACATGAGGGTTCCTTCGGCGTTGGGCTCTGGGGGTGGACGCGACCTGGTCACTCGCGCCCGCGGGCTCGGGCGGCCCGGCCCTGCCGAGTCTATTCGCGCCCACCGACGGTCCGCCGACGGGTTTCGCCCGCGCTGTCAACCCCCTGCGCCTGTGCCCGGCCCCCGCGGGTTTGGCAGGATCGACCCACGGCGACGCCCCCGGCCGCGGCGGGTGGGCGCCGTCGTGTCGTGCGGTCGGTCAGAGGGAGGCGTGGCGGAGTGTCGTTCCTGCTCCGGGTGGTCCTGCCGGACAAGCCGGGCATCCTGGGCGCGGTCGCCACGGCCCTCGGCGCCGCCGGGGCGGACATCCTGGGCGTCGACGTCGTCGAGCGGACGGACGGGCAGGCGGTCGACGACCTGGCCGTCGAGCTGCCGTCGGGGCGCCCGCCGGACGTCCTGATCACCGCGGCCGAGTCGGTGCCCGGCGTGCAGGTGGAGTCCGTGCGGCCCTACAGCGGACGCCTGGACACCCACCGCGAGCTCGAGCTGGTCGACGCGATCGCCTCCGACCCCGAGCACGGGCTGAAGCGACTCGCGGAGGAGGTCCCGCGGCTGTTCCGCGCGGGCTGGGCGATCATCGCCGTGCGCGAGGAGGGCCGCTCCTACCGGTTGGCCGACTCCTCGGCCGCGCCGGAGACGCGGGCCGGCGACCTGCCGTGGCTCCCGCTGGACAAGGCGATGATCGTCGACCCCGAGGTGCACTGGGTGCCCGAGCCGTGGAGCGCGCTCGACACCGAGCTGGCCGCCGCGCCGTTCGGCAGCTCGCTGCCCGCCAAGGCGCTGGTCGTCGGGCGTCCGGGCGGGCCGGCGTTCCGGCCGTCGGAGCTGGCGCGGCTGACCCACCTCGCCGGCATCGTCGCGACTGTCCTCGGGTCCTGACGACCGTGGACCGGCCCTGGGCGCGCGTCCCGTCGGCGGCGGGCAAGGCGCTGCGCCCGTACGTCGTGGGAGCGACAGACGAGATCATCGCCGAGGTCCGGGCACAGGTCGCGGAGTACGCGCGGCCGTTGAAGGGCAACTTCGGCAACCGGATCACGCAGGGCGTCTCGGTCGCGTTGGACCAGTTCGTCGGGCTGCTGGGCTCGGACACGGATCTGCCGGACACCCGGATCTACGCCGAGCTGGGACGCGTCGAGCACCGCGAGGGCCGCACGCTGGCCGCCCTGCAGAGCGCCTACCAGGTCGGCACCCGCACCGTCTGGCGGGCGGTCGGCGAGAGCCCGGTCGCCCGGGCCCTGCCGCCCGACGTCATCTTCGCGCTGGCCGAGGCCCTGTTCTCCTACGTCGAGCAGCTCTCGGCGGCGTCGGTCGCCGGGTGGGCGCAGGAGGAGGCCATGCAGGCGGGCTCCCTGCAGACCCGGCGCAACGTCCTCGTCGAGGCCCTGGTCGCGCGGCCGCCGGTCGAGGCGGCGGAGATCGAGAAGCTGGCCACGGCGGCGGGCTGGACGGTGCCCGCCCGGCTGGCGGCCCTCGTCGTCGACGGCGCCGTGGAGGTCGCCGCGCGGATCCCCGGCGCGGTCGCGGCCGATCTCGACCCGGCCGGGGTCGCGTTCGTGCCCGCGGTGCGGGACGGGCTCGACGAGGTGGTGCGCGCCGCCCTGCGGGACAGGTCCGCGGTCCTGGGTCCGGTGGTGCCGGCGGCCGAGGCGCACCGCTCGGCGGCGCGGGCGCGGTCCGCGTGGCCGGCGCACGCGGCGGGGCTGCTCGCCCGGGACGGCGACCCGCTCCTGCGCGCCGACACACACCTCGTCGAGCTGCTGCTCCTCGGGGCTCCCGATCTCGCCGCCGACCTGCGGGACCGGGTCACCGGGCCGTTGCAGGACATGCCCTCCGGGGCGGCGGCGCGGGCGCTGGAGACGCTGCGGGCGTGGCTCGACGCCCACGGGGACGTCAGCACCGCGGCGGCGGCCCTGCACGTGCACCCGCAGACGGTGCGCTACCGCCTCGCCAGCCTGCGGGAGAGCTACGGCGAGGCGCTGGACGATCCCGCCCAGCGCCTTGAGCTCACGGTCGGCCTGCGTGCCCTCGACGCCAAGCCCTGAGGTCTACGCGGCGAGGCGGGCCGGGGCGGCGCGGCGGACGGCGCGGCCGATGCGGCTGCGGGGCGTGGGCTTCGGGGCACCGTAGCGCTCGTGTCCGCCGGGGAAGGCCAGCCGGATGATCTTGCGCCAGACCTTCGCGTACTGCGTCGGCAGCGGCCCCGCGTTGTACGGCAGACCGTAGCGCTCGCAGATGTCGCGGACCTTCGGCGCGATCTCGGCGTAGCGGTTGCTGGGCAGGTCGGGGAAGAGGTGGTGCTCGATCTGGTGCGACAGGTTACCGGTCATCAGGTGCATGGCCTTGCTGCCGGTCAGGTTCGCCGAGCCGAGCATCTGCCGGATGTACCACTGCCCCCGGGTCTCGCCCTCGAGCCGCTCCTCCTCGAAGGTTTCGGTGCCGTCCGGGAAGTGCCCACAGAAGATCACCGCGTGCGACCAGACGTTCCGCACCGTGTTCGCGGTGAAGTTCGCGACGAGCGTCGACAGCGCCGACGGCCCGGACAGCAGCGGGAACAGCACGTAGTCCTTGGCCGCCTGCTTGCCGATCTTGCGCAGGGTCGCGGCGATCTGCGGCTTCGCCTCGGCCCAGCTCTTCTCGCCGCTGCGGATCTTGTCCGTCTCGATGTCGTACAGCGCGATGCCGTACTCGAAGATCAGGGACAGCCCGACGTTGGTGAGCGGCTGCAGCAGATCCGCGGGCTTCCACTCCTGCTCCGGCGTGATCCGCATGACCGTGTAGCCGAGGTCGCGGTCCTTGCCGCGGATGTTGGTGAAGGTGTGGTGCTCGTAGTTGTGCGAGCGCTTCCAGAACTCGGCCGGGTCGACGTGGTCCCAGTCCCAGGTCGTCGAGTGGATCTTCGGGTCCCGCATCCAGTCCCACTGGCCGTGCAGGATGTTGTGTCCGAGCTCCATGTTCTCGAGGATCTTCGCGACCGAGAGCGCCGCGGTCCCGGCGATCCAGGCCGGCGGGAACTTCGAGAAGAGCAGCAGGCCGCGGCCGCCGAACTCCAGCCCGCGCTGGGCGCGGATCACGGCGTGGATGTAGCGGGCGTCGCGTTCGCCGCGGGAGGCCACGACCTCCTCGCGGATCGCGTCGAGCTCCGCGCCGAGCGCCTCGACCTGCTCGTCGGTGAGGTGCGCGGCGGCGGAGACGTTCTCGGGGGCGGTCCCGGCGGGGGCCTGGGGGTCGCGACGAAACATGCGGTGTCTCTCCAGCTCGGTGAGGGTGGTGCTGCCGCTCCGGGGGCGGTCGGCGCGCACGGGTCTACAGGTCGAGGGTGATGTCGCCGGTGGGAGCGGAGACGCAGGTGCGGACGGGGCGGCCGGGCTGGTCGGCGGAGTCGATCAGCTCGCCGGACTGCAGGTCGCGGACCGCGCCGGCCTGCAGCTTCCCGACGCAGGTGTGGCAGATGCCCATGCGGCAGCCGTTGGGCAGCAGGGCGCCGGCGGCTTCGCCGGCCAGCAGGACGGGGGTGTCGGGCTCGGCGTCGGCCACGAGACGGCTGGTGGCGAAGGTGATCCGGCCACCGGTACCGTCCGCGCTCCCGACACGTTTGGGCGCGAACCGCTCGACGTGCAGCAGCTCGGGGTCGCCCGCCCGCTCCCAGTGCTCGGCGAGGGTGTCGAGCAGACCGGCGGGCCCGCAGGCCCAGGTCTCGCGGACGGCCCAGTCCGGCACCTCGTCGGCGAGGGTGTCCGGGGTGAGCCGGCCCTCCCCGGCGGTGTGCCGCTCGACGAGCCGCAGCCCGGTGCGCGCGGCCAGCGCGCGCAGCTCCGAGCCGAACACGACGTCGCCGGGCGTGCGGTCGCAGTGCACCAGGACCGCGCCGGACAGCGCGGCCGGGTCGAGCGAGCGCAGCATCCCCATCACCGGCGTGATGCCGCTGCCCGCGGTGACGAACAGCAGCTTCTCCGGGGTGGGCTCCGGGAGCGTGAACTCCCCCGCGGCCGGGCCCAGCCCGACGACGCTGCCCACCGGCGTGCCGTGCGCGAGCCGGCCGGACAGGATCCCGCCGGGCACCGCGGTGACGGCGACGGACAACAACGGGTCGCCGGGTCGCGAGGTGACCGAGTAGGTCCGCCAGTGCCAGACGCCGTCGACCTGCAGCCCGATCCCGAGGTACTGGCCGGGCACGTGCCGCGCGAACGGTGTGCCCGGCCGCAGCACGAGCGTGGTGGTGTCGGGGGTCTCGCGGACCACCCGCACCACGCGGGCGCGGGGCGCGGACCGCGACCACATCGGGTTCAGCGTGCCCAGGACGTCGTCGGGCACCAGGGGCGTGATCAGCAGCCCGGCGGCGGCACGGACACGCCGGGCCACGCGGCTGTCCCGAAACCGGCTTGCGGAGCTCATGACGTCAACGGTAGGGATCACGGATCGGTCACGACCACGACCACAGCCACGGCGTGCGGCTGGTTTCTGTTGCCCAACCAACAAGCTCGACGGGCAGGGGTGACGACCGCTCCGAGCGGGAACCCCGGGGATTTCCCCGTCGTTCGTGCGGCCGTCAGACGCGGATGGCGAGCGCGGCGCGGACGAGGTCGTCGTTGCCGGTGGCGAGCCAGCCGTCCGGCCGGACCAGGACGTCCTCGAAGCCGATCCGGGTGTCGACGCCCATCCGCAGCGCGTACTCCAGCACCGGCCAGGCGCCGTCCTCCTCGCCGTGCAGCAGCACCGGCACGGGCAGCTGGCCGAGCGCGCGCACGATCCGGACGGCCTCGGCGACCGCGGTCTCCGGGTCCGACACCACGGTCGACTCGGCGAGCACGCGCACGGTCCGCGGCGGGACCCCGCTCTGCCGCAGCGTGACCGCGTCGCCGCTGGTCCACACGCCGAGCTCGACGCCGATGCCCACCGACGCCGCCGCCTTGCAGACCTCGACCCAGCCCTTCTCGTGCACGTTGACCGAGCAGACGTCCGGCTTGCCCAGGCCGAGCCGGCCCCAGCTCAGCACGGCCTCGATGCGCAGGTTCGGGTCCGGCTGGATCCACCGGCCGGTGGTCACGCCGATCTCGACGCCGGGCGCCTCCTGGCGGATGAGCGCGACCGCGTCACCCACGTGCACCGGGTCGATCGTCTCGTGGCCGAGCGGGTCGCGCGGGTGGACGTGCACGGAGCCGACGCCGAGGCGGGCGACCGCGCGGGCGTCCCGGGCGAGGTGCCGGGCGAGGACGGGCAGCGCCGGGTGCGCGTCCTCCGGACGCGAACCGTTCAGAACCGCCTGCAGCACCCTGCCTCCTCCGTCTCCGCAACGATTCCGCGCCGAACCCACGCAGGCACCGGACGGCGCGACGACCGGTCAGACCCGTGCGGGGAGCGGAAGCCGCGAGCCTAGTGGGCCCCTCGCGCGGGTCCGCGCGACCGGGCCGGGAGATCCCTCCAAGTGCTGACGCGTGTCACGCTCCCGATGCGGCTGCGGCGTGTCGGGTGGCCTCGTCCGGGCCGCGGTCCAGCAGGACGCGGAAGCCCTCCTCGTCGAGCACCGGGACACCGAGCTCGACGGCCTTGTCGTACTTGGAGCCCGGGGCGTCCCCCGCCACGAGGAACGCCGTCTTCTTCGACACCGACCCGGCGGCCCGGCCGCCGCGGGCCATGATCGCCTCCTTGGCCTCGTCCCGGGAGAAGTTCTCCATCGAGCCGGTGATGACGATCGACAGGCCCTCCAGGGTGCGCGGGACGGACTCGTCGACCTCGTCGACCATCTGCACGCCCGCGGCCCGCCACTTCGCGACGACCTCGCGGTGCCAGTCGACGGTGAACCAGTCCCGCACCGCGGCGGCGATCGTGGGCCCCACGCCCTCGACGCCTGCGATCGGCGCCAGTGCGGTCGCGACCGCCTTCGCCTGGGCGCGCGTGGCCGCCTTCTGCGCCCGCTCCGCCTCGGCGGCGAGGGCCTCGGGATCGGCGTCCTCGGCCGATGCGTCGGCGGCGGCCTCGGTGTCCGGGGTGGCCTCGGTGTCCGGGGCGGCCTCGCCGTCGGGGTCCTCGGCCGCGGACCCGTCCGAGGTGATCTCCACCCCGGCCTTCTCGGTCTCCTCCCGCGCGGTGGCCGCGGCCTGCTCGATCGCGTCCATGGAGTGGAACTCGCGGGCCAGCGCCTGCGCGGCGGTGGGTCCGACGTGCCGGATCGACAGGCCGACCAGCACCCGCCACAGCGGCCGGTCCTTCGCCGCCTCCAGGTTCTGCAGCAGCTTGCGGCCGTTGGCCGACAATGCGCCCGCCTTGGTGCGGAAGAGGTCGACCTGCAGCAGGTCCTCCTCGGTGAGGGCGAACACGTCCCCCTCGTCGTGCACCACACCGGACTTCAGCAGCGCCGTGGCGGCCTCGTAGCCCAGGCCCTCGATGTCGAACGCCCCGCGGCCGGCCACGTGGAACAGCCGCTCGCGCAGCTGCGCGGGACAGGACCGGGCGTTGGGGCAGCGCTGGTCGACGTCCCCCGCCTTCTGTCGCACCAGCTCCGTCCCGCACTCCGGGCAGTGCGTGGGCATGACGAACGCGCGCTCCTCGCCGGTGCGCACGTCCGTGACCGGGCCCAGCACCTCGGGGATCACGTCGCCCGCCTTGCGGATGACCACGCGGTCGCCGATCAGCACGCCCTTGCGGCGCACCTCGTCCTCGTTGTGCAGCGTGGCCATCGAGACCGTGGACCCCGCGACCAGCACCGGCTCCATGACCGCGAACGGGGTGACCCGCCCGGTGCGCCCGACGTTGACCTGAATGTCGAGGAGCCTGGTGAAGGCCTCCTCCGGCGGGTATTTGTAGGCGATCGCCCAGCGCGGCGCGCGGGAGGTGGCGCCGAGGCGGCGCTGCAGGGCCACCTCGTCGACCTTCACCACCACGCCGTCGATCTCGTGCTCGATGTCGTGCCGGTGCTCGCCCCAGTACGCGACGTGCGCCACCACCTCGTCGATCGAGGTGAAGACGGTGGTGCGGGTGGAGACCGGCAGCCCCCACGCCTGCAGCGCCTCGTAGGAGTGCGACTGGGTGACCGGGGTGAAGCCCTTGCGCTTGCCCAGCCCGTGGCAGATCAGCCGCAGGTTGCGCGACGCGGTGACCCGCGGGTCCTTCTGCCGCAGCGAGCCGGCCGCGGTGTTGCGCGGGTTCGCGAAGGGCGGCTTGCCCGCCTCGACCAGCGCGGCGTTGAGCCGCTGGAAGTCCTCGAGCCGGAAGTACACCTCGCCGCGCACCTCGACGAGCTCGGGCACCGGGAACTCCTCGGTGCCGGTGAGCTTCTCGGGCACCTCCTCGAGGGTGCGCATGTTGAGCGTGATGTCCTCGCCCGTGCGCCCGTCCCCCCGGGTGAGCGCTCGGGTGAGCACCCCGTTCTCGTACAGCAGGTTCACCGCGAGTCCGTCGATCTTCAGCTCGCACAGGTAGTGCAGGTCCGCCCCCACCTCGCGGACGGTCCGCTCCGCCCAGGAGCGCAGGTCCTCCTCGCTGAACGCGTTGTCCAGGCTGAGCATGCGTTCGAGGTGGTCGTACGCCGTGAACTCGGTGGAGAACCGGCCGCCCACCTTCTGGGTGGGCGAGTCCGGCGTGCGGAGCTCCGGGAACTCCTCCTCCAGCGCGATCAGCGCGCGCCACAGCTCGTCGAACTGGCCGTCCGAGACCACGGGCGCATCGAGCACGTAGTACCGGAACTGGTGGTCCGCGACCTCGGTGGCCAGGGCGGCGTGCCGCTCCCGCGCGTCGTCGGGAACGGTGCTGGTGGGTGGGCTGTCCGGGCTCACGGGTGGCAGGTTAGTAGGCCCCACCGACACTTCCGGGTGAGCGGGCGCGCTCACCGTGCGGCGGCGGCCCACTCCCGCAGCGCGGCGGCGCGGATCTTGGTGCCGTTGGTGCCCGAGGTGGTCGGCATCGCCTCGATGACGTGCACCGTCTCGGGCACCTTGAACTTGGCCAGCCCGGCGGCACACCAGGTCCGGAGCGCGGCCGGGTCCGGCGCGCGGCCCTCCTCGGGCACCACGAAGCCGATCGCGACCGTGGCCCCGGACGCGTCCGGCACGCCGACGACCTTCGCGGTGTGCACGTCCGGGTGCGCGGCCAGCCGCACCTCGATCTCCGCGGGATCGACCAGGAAGCCGTGCAGCCGCAGGGCGTCGCCCATCCGGCAGACGTAGGCGAACACCCCGTCGTCGACGATCGTGCCGAGGTCCCCGGAGTGGAACCAGCCGTCCCGGGTGAACGCGTCGGGGACCTCGGCGCCCAGGTAGGCGTCGACCACGTTGGGCCCGCGGAACTGCAGCTCGCCCTCGTGCCCGGGGGCGAGCACCTCCTCGGTGACCGGGTCGGCCACCCGCACCTCGATCCCGGGGTGGACGACGCGCCCGCCGCCGACCCAGCGGGCCGGCTCCGGCTCGTCGTGCGGCCAGTGGGAGGTGAGCGCGAACAGCTCCGACGAGCCGTAGACGCCGGAGGTCAGCGTGCCGAACTCGTCCCGCGCCCACACGGCGAGCTCGCGGGAGCGGCCCTGGAAGTCCGCCACGCCCCACCAGCGCCAGGCCGACAGGTCCCGCCGGCCCTTACGCCAGGCGTCGGCGAGCCGCAGCACCAGGTCGTCACCGCCGACGACGTGGGTGACGCGCAGGGACTCCATGTCGTCGAGCACCGCGTCGGCCGAGAAGACCGGGGCGAAGACACAGACGCCGCCGGCGGCCAGCGCGGCCATCGCGGTCTGGTAGCCGAACACACCGGAGAGCGGGAGCGCGCAGAGGACGTGCTCGCCCTCGGCGATCCCGATCGTGGCGGCGTCGGCGGCCGCGTGGGTGAGCACGCCGGTGGCCGAGTGCGCGGCGAGCTTCGGCATGCCCGTCGAGCCGGAGGTCGTGAACGCCACGGCGAGGTCAGCCGGGTCCGATCCCGGCACGTCGCCCTCGGTCAGGATCGGCACCCAGGCACCCCCGCCGACGTCGGCGACCGCCGGGTCCGGCGCCTCCCGGCCCGGTCCGGCGACGACGGCCACCGGCAGGGCGGGTCCGTCGCCGATCGCCTCCTTCAGCCGGCCGAGCAGGTCTAGGCCGTGGAAGTCGTGGGCCAGGGCGACGAGCTTCGGGCGGGCGCGCTCGAGGACGTGCCGGACCTCCTCGACGTTGTACCGGGTGTTGATCCCGATGACGTGCGCCCCGCGCGCAGCGACGGCGAACTGCCAGGCCAGCGCGTCGCTCCAGTTGGGCATCCACACCGCGACGCAGTCGCCGGCGGCGATCCCGCGGGTGCGCAGCTCCTCGGCCAGCGCGCCGGTGCGGCGCCACAGCTCGCCGCGGGTGACCGGGATCCGCTCGCCCGCCGGGCCCTTGTCCAGCACGACGACCGCGTCGGAGTCCCGCGCGGCGATGCGGCCGAGCAGGTCGGGGAGGTCCCGCGGCACCGGGCCGGACGCCGGGAGGGCGGACACGTGATGCGGCGCGACGAGCGGCTCGCGCTCCTCGTCCGTCCCGCTCGGGACCTCGCTCATGCCGCCACCTCGTTCCCGAGCTCGGCGAGCCAGCCCGCGAGCACGCCGTCGAAGCCCTCGATCTCCTCCATCGGATAGTGCCCGATCCCGTCGAGCACCGTGCACCGCGCGCCGGGGATCAGCGCGGCCGCCGCGGCCGTGCCGGCGGCCGGGACCCACAGGTCGTCCGCGCCGACGACCAGGTGCGCCGGGCAGGTCACCCCGCCGAGGCGCTCGCGCAGGTCGTGCGTGGTCCAGCCGATCAGGTCCGAGTTCGAGATCGCCGGGTCCTCGCGGCGGTGCATGGTCGCGATCAGCTCGGCCCGCTCGGCCGGCACCGACCGCCCGACGACGGCGAGCGTCCCCAGGTAGGTCCGGTCCGTCCGGCTCGGGGCGGCGACGTCGGCCAGCTCGCGGCGCAGCCCCCGCTCCGAGGGCGTGCCGCCGGTCCAGGCGTTCGCCGCCATCGCCACCACGCCCGCGAGCCGGTCCGACGCGCGCGCGGCCAGGTCCAGCGTGATCTTCCCGCCGATCGAGCAGCCGACGACGTACGGGCGCGCCAGCCCCAGCGCGTCGATCAGCTCGAGGCACCAGGCGGCGTAGTCGCCCAGGTCGGTCACCGGGCCGCCGGGCGCGGGCTCCGACCGGCCGTGGCCGGGCAGGTCCGGCACGACGACCCGGAAGCCGCGGGCGGCGAGCGCCGGCGCGACGTGGCGCCACTGCACCCCGCTCTGCCCCGCGGTGTGCAGGCAGAGCACGGGCGTGCCGGCTGCGTCCTGCCCGCCCGCCCCGTGCTCCTCGACGAACGCCAGCGCGCCGCCGATCCCGATGTACCTCATGCGATCCCCCGGGCCGCGTCGACGATCAGGTGCAGGGCCCTCGTCAGGCGCAGGTACTCGTAGCCGTTGCCCCGCATCCCGAACCGGCCGGACATGGCGAAGCGGGTGAACTCGTTGGCCGGGGCGGTGACCAGCTCGGTCCAGGTGAGCTCGTCGGTCTCGACGGTGAACGTGGGGCCCAGCGCCGCGCGGGAGGCCACCTCGATGACCTTGCCGCGGTAGACCCGCAGGCAGACCTCGTGCTCGCCGGCGCGCAGCCCGACCGCCCCGTCCCAGGTGGCCAGCGACTCGGCGAACTCCGGCGCCAGCCCGGCGACGAGCGCCTCGCCCCACGCGACGGTGCCGAAGGCGCGGCCGACCGGATCGGGGCCCGGGCCCGCGGCGTCGACCAGCGCGGCGGTGGTGCCTTCCTGCACGGTGCGGCCCTGCTCGTCGACCAGCCGCATGTGCCGGGTGACCACGCCGCGGTCGCCCTTGCGGGTGCGCCGGCAGCGCACGACCGTCATCTCCAGGTGCACCGTGTCGCCGACGCGCAGCGGGAGCCGGTAGCTCCAGTGCGTGTCGAGCAGCCCGCGGATCGCCGAGCCGTGCAGACCGAGGGACTGCAGCAGGCCCATCGCGACGGCCAGGCCGAACGGGCCCTGCAGGATGCCGTCCGGGCCCGTGTGCAGCGGGTGGTCGTCGCCGGAGAGCCGGGTGAACTCCGCGAGGTCGGTGGCCGTGACGGTCCGGGGCGCACTCGTGAAGCGCTCCCCGACCGTGAACTCCTCGAACCGGCGGCCGGGCCCGGTCCGGGTGTCGGGTCGCAGGACCTGCTCGGTCGGCACGCGGACCCCTCTCGTCGACGACGGTGTACGAACGAACGTTCTTGCACGTTCGACGAAACCACCCTGCCGCACCGGTCGTCAAGCGCCGGGGCTGCATTAGCCTGGCGGCATGAACGATCGTTCCCCGACGCTGCTGGTCGCCGACACGGGGCGCGGGAACGAGGCCGCGATCCTCAACGCCGCGCTGGCCGCGTTCGGCGCGCAGGGGTTCAACGGCGCCTCGATGCGCGAGGTCGCGAAGGGCGCCGCCACGAGCCTGTCGAACCTCTACAACTACTTCCCCTCGAAGTCGCGCCTGCTCGCCGAGGTGCTGCGGCACGCCAACGCCGAGCTCGAGGCGCGGGTCCGCCGGGCGGTCGCCGACGCCGGCGACGACGCCACCTCCCGGATGCGCGAGGCGGTGCGGGCATACGTCGGGTTCGTGGTGGACCAGCAGCTCGCGATGCTGGTCTCCACCGCCGAGGTGCGCTACCTGCAGGGCGAGGACCGGGCGCGGCTGGTCGCGGACCGCGACCGCACGCAGGCGATCTTCGCCGACATCGTGGAGCAGGGGGTGGCCGGTGGGGAGTTCCGGACGCCGCACGCCGCCGACGCCGCCCGCGCGATCCTGTCGATGGTCAACGCCGTCGCCACCTGGTACCGGCCGGACGGCCGGCTCTCGCGCGGGCAGCTCGCCGAGCAGCACGCCCGGTACGCGCTGGCCCTGCTCGAGGCGCCGCTCCCCCGGGCCTGACCCCCCACCCTTGTCGACAGGGGACACCGCGGTTACGGTAAGAACGATCGTTCGTACCGCCGTCCGCACCCCGCGGGCGACGCACCCGCACCGTGGCGGAGGTTGCCGACATGTCCCCCGACAAGCTCGACCGGACGGAGCACACCGCTCCCCCGCGCATGGGAAGGCTCGCCGCGGCCGCGGTCTTCGCCACCACGCTCGAGTGGTTCGACTTCCTGATCTACGCGACGGCCGCCGCGCTCGTGCTCGGCCACCAGTTCTTCCCCTCGGTCAGCCCGGTCGCCGGCACGCTCGCCTCGTTCGCGACCTTCGCCGTCGGCTTCGTGGCGCGGCCGCTCGGCGGCATCATCGCCGGGCACGTGGGCGACCGGTTCGGCCGCAAGCCCCCGCTCGTCGTCGCGATGCTGGTCATGGGCATCGCGACCACCGCGATCGGCGTGCTGCCCGGCTACGCGACCATCGGCGTGTGGGCGCCGGTCCTGCTCGTCGTCGCGCGGCTGGTGCAGGGCCTGGGCGTCGGCGCGCAGTGGGGCGGCGCCGCGCTGCTGCTCACCGAGCACGCTCCGGTGGAGCGCCGCGGTTTCTACGGCAGCCTCGTGCAGACCGGCGCGATCTTCGGCGCCGTCGCCGGAAACGTCTTCTTCCTCATCCTCACCGCGGTGCTCACCCCCGAGCAGTTCGACGCCTGGGGCTGGCGGGTGCCGTTCCTGTCCGGCCTGCTGCTGGTGCTGATCGGCATCTACGTGCAGCTGAAGATCGAGGACACCCCGGTCTTCCGCGAGCTGCAGCACCGCTCGGCGGAGTCGAAGCGCGAGGCCGGGCTGCGCAAGGCGCCCCTGGTGCAGGCCGTCCGCCGGTATTGGCGGGAGATCCTGCAGGCCGCGGGCGCGTTCTTCGTGGTCAACGCGACCTTCTACATCCTCATCAGCGGCATGCTGGACTACGCGACGAAGACCGTCGGCATGTCCCGCACCGCGATCCTGTGGTGCGTGATGGCCGCCGGGCTGACCCAGGTCGTCACGATGCCCTTCTTCGGCGCGCTCACCGACCGCATGGGCACCCGCAAGAAGCTGTACCTGACCGGCACCGTGCTGATGGCGCTGTTCGCCTTCCCGATGTTCTGGCTGGTGAACACCGGCTCCGTGCCGCTGGTCTTCCTGGCCCTGCTGATCGGTTTCACGATCCACGCCACCATGTACGGCCCGCAGGCCACGCTGTACGCCGAGATGTTCCCGGCCGACGTCCGGTACTCGGGCGCCTCGCTCGGCTACCAGTTCGCGTCGGTGTTCGCGGGCGGGCTCGCCCCGTTCATCATGGCGGCGCTGCTGGCCGCGACCGGCGCCTCGTGGTCGGTGTCGCTCTACATCATCGCGGGCGCGGCGGTCACGTTCGTCGCCGTCGCGACGATCAAGGAGCGCTTCCGCCGGGACCTCTACGAGACCTCCGACGCCCCGGTCGCCGCGCACGCGTCCTGACCCGACCCGGACGAACGGCGCCTTCGCTCGCTAGGAAAGCGAGAGCGCCGTTCGTTCGGGGGTCAGCGGCCGGTCTGCTCGGTGCTCGGCAGTTCGTCCGGGTCCGCGAACGCCTTGCCGAGGTCGCGGCTGAGGTCCATCGCCCGGCGCGCCCAGGCCGGGGTCGCGCGGGCCAGGCCGGCGGCCGGGGTCGGGACGGCCAGCTCGGCCAGCCGCGCCCGGTCGAAGCCGAGCCGGTCGGCCAGGTCGAAGGCCCGGCGGGCCAGGGTGGCGGTCTCCAGCGGCTCGCCCGGGTCGCGCACCGGGACGAGGCCGAGGAAGAGCGGCAGGCCGGCGTCCCACACCTCGCCGACGGCGTCGAGCGCCGCGGGCACCGCCGTGTCGCCGGAGATCGACGGCCGGGTGCCGTCGATGGCGAGCCCCGCGGCACCGATGTCGCGCAGCAGCCGCAGCGGCGGGCGGTCGCCGGGCACCCGTACCGTGACCGGCACCCGCAGCGCGGAGATCATGTCCCGCAACGTGTCCTGGGCGTCCGGCTCCGCCACCGCGCGCACCGTGCCGTAGCCCGACGCCGTGGGCAGCGACCCGGCGAGGACCGCGGCGAGCCGCGGCTCGTCGAGCTGCACCACGACGTGTGCGCCGGTCCGCGCCGCCACCTCCGCGACGTGCGCGCGCAGGCCCTCGGTGAGGCTGACCGCGAACTCACGCACGGCCCCGTGGTCGGTGAGCACCCGGTGCCCGCTCGCCAGCTCGACCGACGCCGCGAGCGTCCACGGGCCCACGACCTGCACCTTCACCCAGTCCGGCCGGGTCCGGTCGCAGGCCTCGTCGAGGGCGTCGAGGTCCGAGCGCAGCAGGTCGACGGCGCGGCGGTGGTCCCTGCCCGGGCGCGCGGTGACCCGCCACGCCGTCGGGACGACCTCCACCGCCAGGTCGACGAGCAGCCCGGCGGCCCGGCCGACGGGATCCGCCCCGACACCTCGGGCCGGTAACTCCGGCAGGTGCGTGAGCAGCGGGAACTCCCCCGCGACGGTCTCGGCGGCCTCCCGCGGATCGGTGCCGGGCAGCGAGCCGACGCCGGTCGCCGCGCCCGCCGGCCAGCGCTCCTTCGGACCCTCCTCCTCGGGCTCCTCCGGGGCCGCGCTCACCTGGATGCGCGGCTCGGGGGCGACCGACTCGCCGGGCTCGACGTCGCCGAGGCCGGCCGCGGCAAGGGCGGCGGCCAACGGGTCGTCCTCGGCTTCGGACTTCTCCTCGCCCAGGCCGGCGGCGGCGAGGAGGGCGGCCAGCGGATCGTCGGGCGTGCTCACGGGTGCGAGTCTCACACTGCGGCCGGCGACGTGCCGCGCCGGGCCCGGTTGCGCGGGCCGTGCGGGAACTGCGTACGGACCGGGGTCCTCAGGCCCTGCCCGGGCACCCCGCCGCGCGCCCATGCTCGCCACCGCACGAGCGCCGCTCAGGGTTGGGGGACCTCATGGGCTCACGGACGGGCATCCGGACGAGACGGCTGCTGGGGGCGGCGACGGCCGCCGTCGCCCTGGTCGGCGGAGCGGCCGCCTGCGCGACCGGTTCGGCCCCGGCCGCGGGCGCCGCGGAGGCCGCCGCGCCCGCCCCCGCACCCCTCGACACGACCTGCACCAACCTGCTGAAGATCGACGCCGTCCCGCCGCCCGCGGGTGACCCGGGGACGTCGGACCCGGCCGCCGTGCGGGCGTGGGCCGGTCAGATCCTGCCGTTGCTGGACTCCGCCGTCGCGACGGCGCCCCCGGACCTGCGCCCGACGCTCGCCACGCTGCAGGGCGTCCTGCAGTCGGCCGCGGCCACGGGGACGGCGGCCCCGGCGGACGCGCCCGTCGTCGCGCAGAGCGTGAACGAGTACGAGACGTGGGCCTACGAGCACTGCGGCTACCAGCAGGTGCAGGTCACGGCGACGGAGTACCGCCTCGACGGCGTCCCGGCGACGCTGCGTCCCGGGCCGACGGCGGTCCGGCTGCTGAACCGGTCGACCGCGAACCTCTACCACGCGGTGCTGATCGTGCGGCCGAAGGACCAGGCGGTGACCGTGGCGCAGGTCCTCACCACGCCGCCGGAGCTGCTGGCGCAGCAGGTCGACGTGGTCCCCGGCGCCGCGACGGCGGCCCCGGGCGAGCAGGGCGGGATGCTGGTCGACCTGCCCGCGGGGCGTTATCTCGTCCTCTGCCCGCTCGGCAACGGCGAGGGTCCGCCGCACCTGATGCGGGGCATGGTCGCGGAGGTGTCGGTGAGCTGAGCGCTACGCGGTGGCGGTGATCGTGGCCGAACCGAGCACGACCGCGCCCGCCGGGTCGTCCCGGTAGAAGGCGATCGCCTGGCCGGGGGCGACCCCGCGCAGCGGCTCGGCGAGCTCGACCCGCACGCCGTCCTCGACCGGGGTGGCCTCGGCGGGCGCGGTGCCGCCGTGTGCGCGGACCTGCACGGTGCACGCGAACGGACCGCCGGGCGCGGTGCCCGAGCACCACACCGGCCGCCGGGCCTCCACGGCCCGGACGCTCAGCGCCGACCCCGGGCCGACGGTCACGGTGCCGCTGACCGGCTCGATACCGAGGACGTACCTTGGGCGGCCGTCGGCGGCGGGCCGGTCGACGCCGAGGCCCTTGCGCTGCCCGACGGTGAAGCCGTGCACGCCCGCGTGCGCGCCGAGGACCTCGCCGGTCGCGGCGTCGACGATCTCGCCGGGCCGCTCGCCGAGGCGCTCGCGCAGGAAGCCGCGGGTGTCGCCGTCGGGGATGAAGCAGATGTCGTGGCTGTCCGGCTTCGCCGCGGTGCGCAGCCCGAGCCGCGCGGCCTCCTCGCGGATCGCGGGCTTCGCGGTGTCGCCCACCGGGAACATCGCGTGCGCGAGCTGGTCGGCGCGCAGGACCGCGAGCACGTAGGACTGGTCCTTCCCCGCGTCGGTCGCCCGGCGCAGGACACCGCCCTCGAGGCGCGCGTAGTGGCCGGTGCACACGGCGTCGAAGCCCAGTGCGAGCGCCCGGTCCAGCACCGCCGCGAACTTGATCTTCTCGTTGCAGCGCAGGCAGGGGTTGGGCGTCTCGCCGGCGGCGTAGCTCGCCACGAAGTCCTCGACGACGTCCTCGGCGAACTCCTCGGACAGGTCCCAGACGTAGTACGGGATGCCGAGCACGTCGGCCACCCGTGCGGCGTCGGCGGCGTCCTCGCGTGAGCAGCAGCCGCGGGAGCCGGAGCGCAGCGCGTCCCGGGTGCGGGACAGCGCGAGGTGGACGCCGACGACCTCGTGCCCGGCGGCGACCGCCCGCGCCGCGGCGACCGAGGAGTCGACGCCGCCGGAGAGCGCGGCCAGAACCCTCATCGGAACCGCCTCACGAGCTGCCGGCGGCTTCCCGCCGGCGCGTGCCGCCCGCGCTGGCCCGGCGGGCCCGCTCGACGACGGGACCGATGACGTCGACGACCGCGGCGACGTCCGCCTCGGTCGTGGTGTGCCCCATGGAGAAGCGCAGCGAGCCGCGGGCCACCGCCTCGCTCGCGCCCATGGCCAGCAGCACGTGGCTGGGCTGGGCGACGCCCGAGGTGCAGGCCGAGCCGGTGGAGCACTCGATGCCGTGCGCGTCGAGCAGCATGAGCAGGCTGTCGCCCTCGCAGCCGGGGAAGCTGAGGTGCGCATTGCCCGGCAGGCGCGAGGGGCCGCCGTCGATCACGGCGATGCCCGGGTCGCCGTTGAGCGTGGCGTCGGGGACGACCGCGCGGATCCGGTTCACCAGCTCGTCCCGCAGGCCGGTGAGCACGGCGGCGCGGCGCGGGGCGTCGGCGACCGCCTTCTGCACGGCGGTGGCCAGGCCGAGGACGGCGGGGGTGTCGAGGGTGCCCGAGCGGACGTCGCGTTCCTGGCCGCCGCCGTGCAGCAGCGGGACCGCGGCGACCTCGCGCCCGAGCAGCAGCGCGCCGGCGCCGTACGGGCCGCCGAGCTTGTGCCCGGTGAGGGTGAGCGCGTCGACGCCGCTGGCCCCGAAGTCGATGGGCAGGATGCCGACGGCCTGCACCGCGTCCGTGTGCATCGGGACGCCGTACCCGTGCGCGACCGAGGCGAGCTCACGGATCGGGTTGACCGTGCCGACCTCGTTGTTCGCCCACATCACGGAGACCAGTGCGGTGGCGTCGGGCGCCTCCTCGATCGCGGCGCGCAGCACCTCCGGGCGGACGCGGCCGTCGGCGTCGACGGGAAGCAGGACCAGCTCGGCGCCCTCGTGCTCGACGAGCCATTCCGCCGACTCCAGCACGGCGTGGTGCTCGATGGCCGAGACCAGCACCCGCGTGCGGCGGGGATCGGCGGCACGACGGGCCCAGAAGATCCCCTTGACGGCCAGGTTGTCGCTCTCGGTCCCGCCGGTGGTGAACACGACCTCCGACGGCCGGGCGCCGACCGCCGCGGCGATGCCCTCGCGGGACTCCTCGACCTCCCGCCGGGCACGACGGCCGGCGGAGTGCAGCGACGACGCGTTCCCGGTGCGCGCCATGGCCTCCGCCATCACGGCGACGGCCTCGGGCACCATCGGGGTGGTGGCCGCGTGGTCCAGGTACGTCACGGCCGGGACCCCGCTCGGCGTCGGGCTCCCCTGGTGGGCGCGGTCTCCTGGTCGTTCATCGCCGTTCAGGGTAGACGCCGGACCGCGGTACGGCCCTCCCACCCGGGTGGCTACCGGGCCGCCATGACCGCCCGTTCGGCCCGGGCGGCGAGCGTGCGCCGGTCCCCCTCGGGAGGCAGCGGGGGCAGCAGGGTGAGCGTGCAGTCCAGGCGCTCGAGCCGCAGGACCCGCCGCAGCGAGTTCCAGAGGGTCTCGTCGCCCACGAACGCGCCCGCCGTGGTGGGTCTGCCGTCGGGCAGGGCGAGGTCGATGCGGACGGGCCGGACCGGGCGTCCGGCGTCGAGCGCGGCCTGGAACGGGGCCCGCCGGAAGGGCCCCGACGCCGAACCGCACCAGGTCGTGCCCTCGGGGAAGACGCCGACCACCGCACCGCCGCGCAGTGCGGTCGCGGTCCCGGCGACGACGTCCGGCAGCCCGCGGAGGCCGCCCCGGTCGACGAACAGCGCGCCGGTGCGGCGGGCGATCGCGCCGATCAGCGGCCAGTCGGCCACCTCCCGCTTCGCGATCATCCGGACCGGGGCGACGGCGCCGAGCGCCACGACGTCGATCCACGACAGGTGGTTGGCGACGACGAGCACCCCGCCCTCGCCGTAGGTGGTGCCCCGGACCCGGAGGCGGACCCCGACGGCGCGCAGCACCGCCCGGAACAGCCGCGGGTTCGGCCCGATGAGGAGGACCGGCAGGGCGACGAGCAGGAGTGCGACCAGCGCGGCGAGCCGGCGCGCCACGCGGAGGGCGGTTCGCGGATCGGCCCGGCGGCCGGCGGTGGGGAGGCAGTCGGGGCCGCAGGGCGAGCAGGGCGTCCAGGCCGGTCGGTCCGCGACGGGCGGGAGGCCGGGGTGGGTGGGGTGGAGGGTGCGGAGGGCGGCGGGCGGGAGGTGCTCCGGGGGCGGAGGTACCGCGCGCCGGAGGCGCAGGGCCGTGGTCAGCGCGTCCGCGGTCCGCTCGCTCACTGCCCGCCCGGGAAGGCGCGCGGTCGGTTCGCTCACTGCTCGCCCAGGAAGAACCGGAGATAGCGCTGGTCGGCGTGGTCGAGGCCGAGGAGGACCAGGAAGTCGGCACAACCGAAGGCGGGGTCGTGGGCCGGCTCCCCGCACACCCAGGCACCGAGCCGCAGGTAGCCGCGCAGCAGCGGCGGCAGCGCGGTGCGGCGGTGTCGGGTGGCGGCCTCCGCGTCCCACGGGTGGTGCGGCGTCACGCGGTACTCGGCCGGGGAGAGGTGCGAGGCGAAGACGGTGTCGCGGACCCCGGCGGCCAGCGCGCCGCCGTCGTCGAGCGGGACGCTCGCGCAGCCCGTGAGCCAGCGGTTGCCGGTGAGCAGCATGTACCGGGCGATCCCGGCCCACACCAGCCCGACGACCGCGCCCGCCCGGTGGTCGGGGTGCACGCAGGAGCGCCCGGTCTCGACCAGCCCCGACCGGATCGGGTCGAGGGCCGTCAGGTCGAACTC
Organism: Pseudonocardia halophobica; assembly: GCF_050948485.1. NCBI lineage: Bacteria > Bacillati > Actinomycetota > Actinomycetes > Pseudonocardiales > Pseudonocardiaceae > Pseudonocardia > Pseudonocardia halophobica. The sequence goes on from NZ_CP192046.1 coordinate 6,283,890, forward strand.
GCCGTCGGAGTAGAGGCCGCCCGCGGTACGCGCCCGGCGCGGCGGCAGCATGCGGTAGGTGCCGACGACCTCGCCCGTCGCGTCCTCGCGCACCACGAGGTGATCGCAGAACTCGTCGAAGCGGTCGGCGTCGAGGCCGGGGCGCAGGGAGTCCAGCCGCGCGCCGAGCTCCCCGGCGAACACCCGGTGGCGGAGCCGCTGGGCGGCCTCGACGTCCTCGGAGTCGGTGGTCAGCAGCAGCGAGTAGCGCGTGGCCGCCGCCTCGGGCGTCCGGACCAGAACCTGGGATGAGGTCACGGGTGCTTGGTATCGGCCGGGTCCGAACACGCACGCCACCGGCGGCGACCCGGGCGTGAAGGCCCGGTGAACCTCCCCGCGCCCGTCACTCCGACGAGTGGGGTGGGCTGAGGGCGACCATGATCGGTATTCGGGTGCAGTGGGGGCGGCGCTGGGAGCCTGGGACGCACCGAAACGCCGATCTTGAGGGCGGCGAGACCTGGTACACCGGCGCTCGGCCGGGTTGGTGGCGGTCGGCAGGCGACCGGCGCAGCACTTGGAGGCCACGAGTGCCGCCCGCTCATGATCGTCATTCGGGTGCGGAAGTGGCGGCGCACAGCACGCTCACCGCACCGAATCGCCAATCTTGGAGGCGGGGAACTGGTGCAGCGGCGCCCGGCTCCTTCGGGCGGCGGGCAGACAGTCGGGCGGCGGAGTACTTGGAGGCGCCGGGACGAGCCCGGCCCGCCTCATGATCGTCGTTCGGGTGCGGCAGGGGCGGCGCGAGGCGCCTTGACCACACCGTTTCGCCGATCTTGGACGCGAGCGCTGCAGGTGGCCGGGCCGAGAACGGCGGCGGCCCCGCCCCCAGGAGTGAGGGGGGCGGGGCCGCGCGACAACCTCTGCGCAGTCAGTTCTTGCGCTTGGTGACTTCCTCCTGCAGCTGCGGCGCGACCTTGAACAGGTCGCCCACCACGCCGAAGTCGGCGATCTCGAAGATCGGCGCCTCGGGGTCCTTGTTCACCGCGATGATCGTCTTCGAGGTCTGCATGCCGGCCCGGTGCTGGATCGCACCCGAGATGCCCAGCGCGATGTAGAGCTGCGGGGACACCGTCTTGCCGGTCTGCCCGACCTGGAACTGGTGCGGGTAGAACCCCGAGTCCACCGCGGCGCGCGACGCACCGACGGCCGCGCCGAGCGAGTCGGCCAGGCCCTCGACCACGGAGAACTGCTCCGCCGACCCGACACCACGCCCACCGGACACGATCACCGACGCCTCGGTCAGCTCCGGGCGGTCCCCGACGGTCACCGGCTCGCGGGACTGCACCGTGGCGCTACGGCCCGACGCGGCCGGGACCTCGACGGTCTCCTCGGCACCCGCGCCGTCGGCCTGCTCGACCTCGACCGAGCCCGGGCGCAGCGTGAACACCGGGTGACCGGTGTTGGCCTTGGCCTCGGCGATGAACGCCCCACCGAACACCGAGTGGGTGCCACCCTCCGGGGACACCGCCACGACGTCACCGAGCAGCGCCGAGTTGGTCTTGATGGCCAGCCGGCCGGCGATCTCCTTGCCGTCCGCGGACACGCCGATGAGCACCGCCGCCGGGTCCTTGGACTCGACCAGCGCGGCCAGCACCGACACCTGCGGGGTCAGGAAGTCCGACGAGTCGGTCTCCGCGATGTAGATCTTCGCCGCGCCGTGCGCCTTCAGCCCCTCGGACAGCTTCCCGGCGCTCCCGGCCGGGCCGACCACCACCGCGGACGGCTCGCCCAGCGCGCGCGCCGCGGTCAGCAGCTCGAACGTGCTCTTCTTGATCTCCCCGTCGAGATGGTCGACGAGGACCAGAACCTCAGCCATGCCTGTGTGCCTCTTCTCGAAAAGTCTCGTCCGGGGTGGGTCAGATCAGCTTCTGGCCGACCAGGAACGCCGCGATCTTCGCGCCGCCGTCGCCCTCGTCCTCGACCTTCTCGCCACCGGACTTCGGCGGCTTGGGCTGCGAGGAGGTCACCGTGGTCAGCGCGTTGGCCAGGCCGACCTCGGAGGCGTCGATCCCGGCGTCCGCGAGCGTCAGGGTGGTGACCGGCTTCTTCTTCGCCGCCATGATCCCCTTGAACGACGGGTACCGCGGCTCGTTGATCTTCTCGTTCACCGACACCACGGCGGGCAGCTCGGTGCTCAGCACCGTGACCCCGTCGTCGGTCTCCCGCCGCACCGTCACCGTCGAGCCCTCGACGGTGAGCTCGCGGGCGTGGGTCAGCGACGGCAGGCCCAGCACGTCGGCCACCATCGCCGGGATCGCACCGATCCGCCCGTCCGAGGCCTCGTTGCCGGCCAGGATCAGGTCCACCTCACCCAGGGTGCCGATCACCTTGGCCAGCGCCCTTGTCGTCTGCACCGCGCACGAGCCGTGCAGCGCCTCGTCCGACAGGTGCACCGCCTTGTCCGCACCCATCGACAGCGCCTTGCGGATCGCGTCCGTGGCCCGGTCCGGGCCCATCGCCACGACGGTCACCTCGGACCCGTCGTTGGCCTCCTTGAGCTGCAGCGCGGACTCCACCGCACGCTCGTCGATCTCGTCCAGCACCGCGTCCGTGGCGTCCCGGTCCAGGGTGTGGTCGGCCGAGGACAGTTTCCGCTCGGAGTAGGTGTCCGGCACCTGCTTGACCAGCACGACGATGTTCATCGGACCTCTTCGACCTCCTGCCGGTTGCGCGGCGGCCGCCCCGCTTCCTGCGAGGGGGTGCCACGGCTTCTCGCCTGCCAAAACCTGCGTGCGAACCTAGCGCCGATCCCGGCTGCGTGCGCCATCGCGACGCGGGCGGGTGCCGCCGGGTTCGCCGGCTCCGTCCGCGGCCGGCACGACACCGCCCGGACCACCGGTCCGCCGGCCCCGCGCCGCCCGCGGAGCCCCGTGGATCGGGGCCCTCAGGGGCCGCGGCATGCCGTCTGACCTGGGCCCGATTGTTACCGTGCGGTATCCGAACAGCAAACGGCGCCCGGGGTGAGCCTGCTCACCAGCCCCCTCACCAGCAGGGGTTCGGCCCCCGCGGAGTGACATTCCCCGCGTCGGGCAGGGGCGGTGTCCGGCTCCGCAGCGGGCCGTCCGCCCTAGGATCGCCGTGCCGGCGCCGCGCCGGCGGACGGGGGTGCGCGCGTGCTGGTGACGGGCTACGACGACCGCACGGGTCAGGGGTACGTCGTACGGACCGGCTCCGATCTGGCCGCAGGCGCCCCCGAGGAGGGCACCCGCGAGATCACCCACGAGGGCGTGACCGTCCTGCTGACCGACGGCCTCGCCCTCCTCCTCGACGACGCCCTCGCCCACCGCCCCGTCACCCGGCTCGGCTGGGGCGGCCCCGAGGTCCCCCTGACGCTCGACGACCACACTCTCCTGGCCTGGCTGAACGAGTCGGTCGGCGGCGTGGTCACCGTGTCGAACGACCCCGGCCCCGACCCCCGCACCACCTGACGCGCGCCGGCCCGGCGGCGGGGCGCCGCGGTCCACGTGGTTTCGTCGTCCGGACCGTCCGCCCCGACCGACCGGAGGCCCCGTGAGCACCTCGTCCCTCCCGCTGACCGGCGAACGGACCGTGCCCGGGATCCCGGAGGAGAACTACTGGTTCCGCCGGCACGAGGTCGTCTACGCGGCCCTGCTCCCGCGGTGCGAGGGCGCGGCGGTGCTGGAGGCGGGCTGCGGCGAGGGCTACGGCGCGAACCTGCTCGCGGGCGTCGCCGACCGGGTCCTCGGGCTCGACTACGACGCGCTGACGGCCGCGCACGTCGCCCGCCGCTACCCCCGCGTCGGGATCGCCCGGGCCAACCTGGTCGCCCTGCCCGTGCCCGACGCCCGGCTCGACGCCGTGGTGTCGCTGCAGGTCATCGAGCACCTCTGGGACCAGGGGCTGTTCCTGCGCGAGTGCCTCCGCGTGCTGCGGCCCGGCGGGCGGATCATGGTGTCCACGCCGAACCGGCTCACCTTCTCCCCCGGCCGCGACACCCCGCTCAACCCCTTCCACACCCGCGAGCTGGCCCCCGAGGAGCTGGCCGAGCTGCTCACGGAGGCCGGGTTCACGGACGTCGAGCTGCTCGGCCTGCACCACGGCCCGCGCCTGCGCGAGCTCGACGCGCGGCACGGCGGCTCGCTGGTCGACGCCCAGGTGGCCGTCGCGGTCGCCGGCGAGGCCTGGCCGGCGGACCTGCTCGCCGACGTCGCGTCCGTGACCGTCGACGACTTCCTCCTCACCCCGGACGACCTCGACGCGAGCCTCGACCTGCTGGTGACGGCGAGCCGCCCGTGAGGGGCACCTTCTGCCTGGTCCTGCACAGCCACCTGCCCTGGGTCGCGCACCACGGCCGGTGGCCGGTCGGCGAGGAGTGGCTCTACCAGGCGTGGGCGCAGGCCTACCTCCCGCTGGCCGACGTGCTGCGCCGGCTGGCCGCGCAGGGCCGGCGCGACCTGCTGACCCTCGGCGTCACGCCCGTCCTCGCCGCCCAGCTCGACGACCCGCACTGCCTGCGGGGCGTGCACACCTGGCTGGCCACCTGGCAACTGCGGGCGCACGAGGCCGCTCCCCGGCTGCCGGAGCTGGCCGCGTACGAGCACCGGCGTGCGGCGGCCGCGCTCGCGGAGTTCGAGACGCACTGGCGGCACGGCGGCTCACCCGTGTTCCGGTCCCTCGAGGGCGTCGTCGAGCTGCTGGGCGGGCCGGCCACGCACCCGTTCGGCCCGCTGCTCGATCCGCGCGTCCGCGGGTTCGCCCTCGAGGCGGGCCTGTCCGACGCCCGGTGGCGGACCGGCGCCCCGCCCGCCGGGATCTGGGCCCCGGAGTGCGGCTTCGCGCCCGGGATGGAGCAGGAGTACGCCGCCGCGGGGGTGACCCACTTCCTCGTCGACGGGCCCGCACTGCACGGCGGGACGGCCTTCGCCCGGCCGGTCGGGACGTCCGACGTCGTCTGCGTCGGCCGCGACCTCGAGGTCACCTACCGCGTCTGGTCGCCGCGGAAGGGCTACCCGGGACACCGCGACCACCGCGACTTCCACACCTACGACCACGCGTCCGGCCTCAAGCCCGCCCGGGTCACCGGACCCGAGGTGCCGCCGCACGAGAAGGCGCCGTACTCCCCCGCCCGCGCCGCGGCGCAGGTGGAGCGGGACGCGGCGGACTTCGTCGCGACCGTCGGCGCCCGGCTCGACGCGTTGCGGGAGAGGCACGGCCGGCCCGCGCTGACCGTGGCCGCGTTCGACACCGAGCTGTTCGGGCACTGGTGGCACGAGGGTCCGGCCTGGTTGGAGGCGGTGCTGCGGGCGCTGCCGGAGGCCGGGGTGCGGGTGACGACGGTGCGCGGCGCACTGGCCGACCCGGGCCTGATCGGGGAGCCGGTGGACCTGCCGCCCTCGTCGTGGGGCTCGGGCAAGGACTGGCGCGTGTGGGCCGGCGCGGCGGTCACCGACGTGGTCGAGCTCAATGCCCGCGTGCAGGACGCGCTGCTCACCGCCGTCGGCAAGGGGCGGTCGTTCGCCCGTGACCCGCTGCTCGACGCGCTCGCCGACCAGGCGCTGCTCGCCCTCTCCAGCGACTGGGCCTTCATGGTCACCACCGGGTCGACGGTCGACTACGCCCGCGAGCGCGCCCACCGGCATGCCGACCGGGTGTTCGCCCTCGCCCGCCTGCTCGACGAGGGCCGGCGCGAGGAGGCCGCCGCACTCGTCGCCGGCTGGGAGCGGGCGCCGTTCGGGCACGTCGACGCCCGGCGGCTGCGGGTCTGAGTCAGGGTCCGGTTCGGGGGCCGAGTCGGGGTCCGGGTCAGCCCGGAGCCTGCGCCGCCTGGTCCCGCAGCGCCGCGAAGGACCCCGCCAAGTAGGTCGAGTACGAGGTGTCGAAGGAGTAGCCGCCCTGCTCGTACCCGCCGGTCAGCCCGACGATCTCAGGCCCGGCCGCGCCCGCCCGCAGCCAGGGCCCGCCGCTTGTCCCGTCCTCCAGCCCGGGCGCGGGCAGCGCCAGCTGGGTCGGCGAGAACTGCTGCGTGACGCCGGAGCGGACGGTCGGGCCGTCGTCCTCGTCCGGGTAGCCGATCGCCCGGACGGCGTCGCCCGCGCCGGGGTCGAAGGCGATCGGGAAGCCGCCGGTGACGTCCTCGACCGGCCCGGCGCCGTCGGCGGGCTGCACGGTCAGGAAGGCGACGTCGAAGTCGGGATCGCCGCCGGCGAGGAACTGCGGGTCCACCGCGGCGCTCGCCACGGTCCACACGCCGTGGGGCCGGACGCCGTCGTGGTAACCGGGGACGAACGACATGCCGGTGCGCGCGGGCGTGCCGTCGCCGGCCGCCACGCAGTGCGCCGCGGTGAGCACGAGGTCGCCGGCCGGGCTGTCGACCACGGACCCGCTGCAGTAGTGGTCGCCGAGGCCGGTCGCGGACCCCTCGAACAACGCCCCGACGGCGGCGGCCTCGGTCGGGGTCGGCCGGGCGGGCGGATCGGGCGGCGGAGGCGAGGTGGCACAGGCGGAGACACACCCGAGGACGAGGAGCACCGCGGCCAGCACCGCCGGCGCTCCCCCGAGTCCCCGCATCCACCCCTCCGGTCCGTCCGGCGTGCGAGCGCCCACCGTAGCCGTGACCGGCGGACGACCGGCGCGCCACGCGATCCCTACCCAACGGTAACCGTCCGCCGACGGCCTGCCAGGATCAGCCGCGATGCGCGTGCTGCTGGTGTCGTGGGAGTACCCGCCGGTCGTGGTCGGCGGGCTGGGCAGGCACGTGCACGCGCTGGCCCGCGAGCTCGCGGCGGCCGGGCACGAGGTCGTCGTCCTCACCCGGCAGCCGGCCGGGACGGACGCGGGCACCCACCCCACCACCGACCGGCGCACCCGCGGGATCCGCGTGCTGCGCGCCGCCGAGGACCCGGCACACCTGGAGTTCGCGCGCGACATGGTGGCCTGGACGCTCGCGATGGGCCACACCCTCGTCCGCACCGCGCTGACCCGGCTCGGCGGCTGGCGGCCGGACGTCGTGCACGCGCACGACTGGCTCGTCGCCCACCCCGCCACCACGCTGGCCGACGTCCTGGGCGCGCCCCTCGTCGCCACCCTGCACGCCACCGAGGCGGGCCGGCACGCGGGCTGGCTCTCCGCACCGCTCAACCGGCAGGTGCACTCTGTGGAGTGGGCGCTGGCGAACCGGGCGGACGCCGTCCTCACCTGCTCCGCGGCGATGCGGGCCGAGGCCGCCCAGCTCTTCGACCTCGACCTCGAGGCGATCCACGTGGTCCACAACGGCATCGACGCCCGGGGCTGGCGGGTCGACCGCGAGCGCGCCGCGGCCGTGCGGGACCGGTACGCGCCCGGTGACGCACCGTTGCTGCTGTTCGTCGGGCGCCTGGAGTACGAGAAGGGCGTGCAGGACCTGCTCGCCGCGCTGCCGCGGATCCGCCGCCGGCACCCCGGCGCCCGGCTGCTGGTCGCGGGCACCGGCACCCAGCGGGACTTCCTGCGCTCCGAGGCGCGGCGGCTCCGGGTCGGCAGGGCGGCGACCTTCACCGGGCACCTGCCCGACGGCGACCTGGCCGCCCTGCTCGCCGCCGCCGACGCCGTCGTGCTGCCGAGCCGGTACGAGCCGTTCGGGATCGTGGCGCTGGAGGCCGCGGCCGCGGGCGCCACGCTGGTGGCCTCGACCGCGGGCGGGCTCGGCGAGCTGGTCGTGGAGGGCGAGACCGGCTGGTCCTTCCCGCCGGGCGACGTCCCGGCCCTCGCGGCCGCCGTCGACCGGGCGCTCGCCGACCCCCGGGCCGCGGCCGGGCGGGCCCGCGCGGCGCGGGCGCGGCTGCGCACCGACTTCTCCTGGCGCGGCATCGCCGCCCGCACGGCCGAGGTCTACGCGGCGGCGCCCCACGGCGGCCCGCAGGAGCTGCCCCGCCCGAAGATCCCGTCGGGCAACGTCCTCACGCCCGGTTGAGCCGCCGCTCCACCGCCGCGCGCTGCTTGCGGGCCATGTCCGCCACCGCGGCCCGCTCGGCCGCTGCGGCCTCGTAGTCCTCCACCCGGTTCCGGACGACCCGCGCGGGCGTGCCCACCGCGATCGAGTACTCCGGGATGTCCCCGCGGACCACCGCGTGCGCGCCGAGCACGCTGCCGCGGCCGATCCGCGAGCCCCGCAGCACCGAGACCTTCACCCCGATCCAGGTGTCCGGCCCGATCCGGACCGGCGCCTTGACGATGCCCTGGTCCTTGATCGGGACGTGGACGTCGGAGGTGCGGTGGTCGAAGTCGGTCACGTAGACCCAGTCCGCCACGATCGACGCGGCCCCGATCTCGACGTCGAGGTAGCAGTTGACCGTGTTGTTCCGGCCGAGGACCACCTTGTCCCCGATCCGCATCGAGCCCTCGTGGCAGCGCAGCGAGTTGCCGTCGCCGATGTGCACCCAGCGGCCGATCTCCAGCCGCCCGTACCCGGGCCGGGCGACGATATCGACGTTGCGCCCGAGGAACACCATGCCGCGCAGCACGACGTGCGGGTTGGCGGCGCGGAAGCGCAGCAGCCGCCAGTAGCGGAGCAGGTACCAGGGCGTCCAGGCGCGGTGCCGCAGCACCCAGCGCAGCGAGGCGACGGTGAGGAAGCGGACCTGCTCCGGGTCGCGGCGCCGTCGCGCCCAGCGCTCCCGGATCGGGGCGCCCCACATCGAGGTCATGGCCGACCCTAAACCGGGGCCCGCGTTTGCCCGGCGACCGGTCCGGGGAAGCAGACCCACCGACACCGATCACGGACACGAGCAGACGGAGGTCCCATGACCGAGCGCACCGGGGACGCCCCCGGCGACGAGGGCGCGGAGTCCTCGCTGACCGGCGGCGGCGCGGGCACCGCCCGCGGCGACTACGACCACGAGGGCAACCCCCGCACGACGAGCGACCGGAACGACTCCGGCGCCACCGACGACGCCGCCCGTGAGCTCGACCGCGAGAACGAGAGCGAGCCGACCCGCAGCGAGTGAGCGGCTAGGTTCGTGCGGTGCCGACGCCGCTGATCCTCGACACCGACCCGGGCGTGGACGACGCCGTGGCCCTCGTCCTCGCGCTGCGCAGCCCGGAGCTCGACGTCCGCGCCGTCACGGCCACGTTCGGCAACGTCGGGCTCGAGCACACCCTGCCCAACGCGCAGCGGCTCGTCGCGCTGGCCGGGCGGCCGGACGTCCCGGTCGCCCGCGGCGCGGCGCGCCCGCTGGTGCACCCGCAGCTCGAGCGGGCCGCCCGCTGGCACGGTGCGGACGGACTCGGCGGGCGCGCCGACACGCTGCCGGACGGGGTCCCGCTCGACCCGCGCCCGGCCGTCGAGCTCATGGTCGACGTGCTGCGCGCCGCCACCGAGCCTGTCACGATCGCCGCGATCGGGCCGCTCACCAACTGCGCGGTGCTGCTCGCCGCCCACCCCGAGCTGGCCGACCGGATCGGCCGGTTCCTGGTCATGGGCGGCTCGCTGCGCGGCGGCAACACCGCGGGCGCCGCGGAGTTCAACGTCTACGCCGACCCCGAGGCCGCCCAGCGGGTCCTCACCCAGCCCGAGGTGCCGGTCACGCTGGTGCCGCTGGACCTGACGCTGCGCTGCGCGGCCGGAGCGGACTGGGTCGCCGGGCTCGCCGCGAGCGGTCCCACCGGGGCGGTGCTCGCCGACGTGATCGCGGCGTACCGGGTCGCCTTCCGCGAGCACTACGGCCGCGACGTCGTCGCCCTGCACGACGCCGTCGCGCTGATGGAGGCGATCCGCCCCGGCATCCTGCACACCACCCCGATGCCGCTGCTCGTGGCGTGCGATCTCGGCCCGGCGCGCGGGGTCGTGGTGCCCGACGGCCGGCCGGACACGCCCGGGCCGCCGGTCGCGGTGGCCCTGGACGCCGACGTCGAGGCCGTGCTCGCCGACATCGCGGCGCGGCTCGAGGACTGATCACCCGGCGGTCGTGCTCCGAAACGGTGATTCCGGACCTCCGGCACTCCCCGGGCCGGAATTCGCTCGGCATGATCCTCTCCTCAGGGAAGGGGGCGGGGTGGAGCTGGCGGTACTCGTCGTCGGGGATCTGCCGGTCCCCGGGGTCGCGGTGTGCGCCGCCGTCCCGCCCGCCGACGCCCTCGCCGCGGCCCGGGCGCACCGGCCGCAGGTCGTGCTGGTCGACGCCGACGCCGGGCCCGCCGCCCTGCACGCCGTCGACACGCTCGCCGCGGAGCTGCCCGAACTCCCCGTCGTCGGGACGGGCCCGGGGCCGGAGCTCGTGCTCGACGTCGTCCGGGCCGGGGCGACCGGCTACGTCCTGCGCGACGACCCGGCCCTCGCCGAGGTCCTCCGGGCGGCGGCCGCCGGCGGGCCGGCCTTCGGCGAGGGCCTGGCCGAGCGGGCCCTCGACGCGGCCGGCACGGCGGTGGACGCGGCGACACCCCGGCTCACCGAGCGGGAGTCCGAGGTGCTGCGGCTCGTGGTGGAGGGGCTCACGGCCCGGCAGATCGCGACCCGGCTCGTGCTCTCACCGCGGACGGTGGAGAACCACATCCAGCGGACCCTGCGCAAGTTCGACGTGCCCGGGCGGGCCGCGCTGGTCCGGTACGCGATCGAGCACGGACTCGCCTAATCGTCGGCCAGCCCCTGCTCGAGGGCGTAGCGGACGAGCTGCGAGCGGTTGTGCAGCTGCAGCTTGCGCAGCGTGTTCTGCACGTGGCTCTCGACGGTCCGGTGCGAGACCACCAGCCGTTCCCCGATCTGCTTCGCGGTGAGGCCCTTCGCGACCAGCCGCAGCACCTCGGTCTCGCGGTCGGTCAGCGCCGGCACCGCGGGCTCCCCCGCCGGCCGCTGGGCGAGGCGGCGGTACTCGCCGAGCACCAGCCCCGCGAGCCCGGGCGTGAACACCGGGACGCCCTCCGCGGTGCGGCACACCGCGTCGACCAGCTCCTCGGCGCTCGCCGACTTGACCAGGTAACCGGTCGCGCCGGCCTTGAGCGCCTCCAGCACGTCGGCGTGCTCCCCGCTGGCCGAGAGCACCAGCACCTTGGTGTCCGGGAGCTTCTCGACGATCCCGGCGATCGCGTCGGCCCCGGACGTCTCGCCGAGGTTGAGGTCCATGAGCACGACCTGCGGCCGGACGGCGGGGGCGATCCGGACGGCGGCCCCGGCGTCGGGCGCGGTGGCCACCACCTCCAGGCCGCGTTCGCCGAGGTCGCGGGCCACGCCCTCGCGCCAGATGGGGTGGTCGTCGACCACCATGACGGTCACGGTCACACGCTCTCCCTGCGCTTCTCCGCCCCGGCGGGGATCCGGATCGTCCACTCGGTGCCGCGGCCGGGCCCGGTGTCGAGGCCGAGGGTGCCGCCGAGCTCGTCGACGCGGCCGCGCATCGAGCGCGCGACCCCGAGCCGGCCCTGCTCCTCGGCCTCCGCGAGCCGGCCGGCGGGGATGCCGGGGCCGTCGTCGCGGACGCTGATCTCGATCGCGCCGTCGAGCTCCTCGACGAGGACCCAGGCCGGGGCGTCGGCACCGACGTGCCGCTCGACGTTGGCCAGCGCGGCGCGGACCACGGCGTCGAGCTCCCCGACCGTCGCGGCGGGCAGCTCGATCGGGTGCGCGGGCGCGGACACGGTCACCCGGCCCGACGCCAACGCCCGCAGCGTGGCGGCGAGGTCGCGCCGCCCCTCGGCGTCGACCTGCACGTTGCCGCTGGTCAGCAGCGTCCGCAGGGCGACCTCCTGCTCCCCCGCGAGCGTGCCGAGCTCGGCCGCGGCGCCGCCGAGCTCCGCCCCGCGACGCCCGACGTGCGCGAGGACCTGCAGCACGCCGTCGTGCACCGCGCGGGCCAGCCGCTCCCGCTCCGCAGCGGCCGCCTCCTCGGCGACGGCCCGGCGCACCCGCTCCGCGGCCCGGCGCAGCACCAACGAGGCGTACCCGACGGTGAGGCCGGCGAGCACGAGGATCTGGATGTCGTTGAGCTCGGTCAGGGTGGCCCGGGACTTGGCGAGCGCCAGCGCCGCGGAGATCACCGCCGCCGCGACCACGCCCCCGGGGATCCGGTACGCGACCGCGCAGGCGAGCACCGCGCCGGACGTCCAGATCGAGCCCATGCCCGGCACCGAGGCGTCGAGCTGGGCATCGGTGACGATCAGCGGGGTCGTGAGCATGATCCCCGCGCTGACGGCGAGGTCGGCCAGCGCGAGCGGACCGCGCCGCTCGTCCGCGCCGACGAGCCAGCCACGAGCGAGGACCGCCGTCCACACCGTCATCGCCGCGAGCACCAGCCCCGCGCCCAGCGGCGAGGCGTAGTCGGTCATGTGGAAGGCGGACACCCCGATCACCGTGACCAGCGTGAGCACGCGGTAGACGACGACGCCGCGCCACAGCGGCTCGAGCGGGCGTTCCACGTCGATCAGTGTGGCGGGAACGGGAGCGGGGCGGAACACACGGCCCAGCCTGCAGTTCCGGGCGCGACCCCGGATCCGTAGTCCTACCGGGGCTTCGTGCCGGAGATCAACGCGTTGTAGAACCAGGCCCGCGGGACCACCCTGCCGAGCACGGCGTCGAGCTTCGAGAGCCGCTGCCAGGAGTGGTAGGCGAACATCGCCCAGTTCCAGCCCAGCTTGCCCGCGGGCACGGCGGCCTCGAAGGTCCGCACCGGCCAGCCGAGCATCGCGGCGGTGAGCTCCTCGGTGACGGCCCTGACGTCGCGGGCGCCGGCGCGCTCGGCCATGCGCTCCAGCTCGGCCGGGTCGAAGGTGTGGATGTCGACGACCGCCTCGAGGGCGGCGGCCCGGCTGGACTCGTCGAGCTCGGCCTGTGGGCGTCGCCACCCCTGCAGCGGGCCCAGCCTGGTGACCGTGGTGGCGGCCTTCCAGGTCCACTGGGAGAGCTTGCGGGCGTAGGCGTCGCCGATCATGGTGGGCTCGCCGGCGAACACGAACCGCCCGCCCGGCTTCAGCACCCGCAGCACCTCGCGCAACGCCTGCTCGACGTCCGGGATGTGGTGCAGCACCGCGTGCCCGACGACGAGGTCGAACGTGTCGGCCGGGTACGGGACGGTCTCGGCGTCGGCCACCTTCCCGTCGACCGGGAGGCCGAGGTGCTCGGCGTTGCGCAGCGCGGCCTGCACCATGCCCGGCGAGAGGTCGGTGACCGAGCCCTTCTCCGCGACGCCGGCCTGCATCAGGTTGAGCAGGAAGAACCCGGTCCCGCAGCCCAGCTCCAGCGCGTGCCCGTAGGGGCGGCCGTCCCAGCCGGTGGCCAGGCGGAAGCGGCCGGCGGCGTAGTCGATGCAGCGCTCGTCGTAGCTGATCGACCACTTCTCGTCGTACGTGCCCGCTTCCCAGTCGTGGTAGAGCACGTTGGCCAGCTTGGGATCGCGCCAGGCGGCCTCGACCTGCTCGGCCGTCGCGTGCGGGTTCGGAGCCTGGTCCGTACTCATGGGTAGGGACCCTAGCGAGGGTCCGGACGCGACCCCGAGAGCGTCCGGCCGGGCACGCTCAGCCGTGTTCTGGGCGTTGCCGAACACCCAGCCGCCGCCGTGCATATCAGGCTCTCCGTTCTGGTCGGTCCCCTCACGGTCGAGGAGGTCGCCACCCCCTGCACCTCGACTACGGCACGGTCACGCCGCTGTTCAAGCGGCTCCGGGGGACGGGGCTGATCGCGCGCCGCCGGCGGACGGACGACGAGCGCGGCGTGGAGGCCGTGCTCACCGACGAGGGCCGTGACCTGCAGGCCCGGGCGCCCGGGGTGCCCGTCGGGATGGCCGAGGCGTTCGGCCTCGAGGCCGACGAGCGCAACGCGCTGCGAGACCGGCTGCACGTGCTGGTCGAGTCGTTGGACGCCCACGCCGGCGCGGGTGGAGCTCCTAGGTCGGCTGCCCGACGACCACCCGCGCCGGCACGGGCACCCGCATCAGGTCCTCGGCGACGACGAGCTCGCCGCCGAACACCTCGCGCGCCTCCGCGGCGAACCTCTCCGGCTCGGTGTAGCGCTGGGAGAAGTGCGTGAGCACGAGCGTGCGCACGCCGCACTCGGCCGCGACGGCCGCGGCCTGGCGTGCGGTGAGGTGGCCGTAGGCGTGGGCGAGGCCGCGGTCCTCGTCGAGGAAGGTCGCCTCGACGACCAGCATGTCCGCCCCCTCGGCCAGGGCGTACACGCCGTCGCACAGCCGGGTGTCCATGACGAACGCGAACACCTGACCCGGCCGCGGCGCGCTGACCTCCGCCAGCCGCACGCCGTCGAGCTCTCCGCGCGCCTGCAGCTCGCGGACGCGCGGGCCGGTGATCCCGGCGCGGGCCAGGGCCTCGGGGAGCATGCGGCGGCCGTCGGGCTCCACGAGCCGGTAGCCGAAGGCCTCGACGGGGTGCTCCAGCCGGCGGACCTCGAGGGTGCCGGCCTCGTCCCGGGCGACCACGCCGTCCCGGTCGTGCGGGTGTTCGCGCAGGTCCCCGCGCTCACGGTAGGACGTGGCGTACCGGAGGCGGGTGAAGTACTCCTGGCCCGACGCCGGGAAGTGCGCGTGCACGGGGTGCGGGACCTCGTCGAGCGAGAGCCGCTGCACCACGCCGGGCACGCCGAGGCAGTGGTCGCCGTGCATGTGGGTCAGGCAGATCCGGGTGACCGCGCTCGCCGCGATGCCGGCGAACAGCATCTGCCGCTGGGTGCCCTCCCCCGGGTCGAAGAGGAGCCCGGCCTGGTCCCACCGGAGCAGGTAGCCGTTGTGGTTGCGGGTCCGCGTGGGTGCCTGGCTCGCGGTCCCCAGCACCACCAGCTCCCGCGCACCCACAGCCGGGACGCTACCGCCCTCCCCGACTGCACGAACGGCACTTTCGTGCGGACCTACCGCACGAGAGTGCCGTTGGTGCAGGGGAAGAGGGGTCAGCGGCCGGTGAACTCCGCCTTGCCCGGGCCGTTCTCGACGAAGGACTTCATGCCGATCGCGGCGTCGTCGGTGGCGAACACGCCCGCGAACAGCTCCGACTCGATGTCCAGCCCGGTGCGCAGGTCGGTGTCCAGGCCGCCGTCGATCGCCTTCTTCGCGGCGGCGTAGGCCAGGGCGGGACCCGAGGTGAACTGCGAGACGTACTCGACGGACCGGGTGTACACCTCGTCGGCCGGGACGACCTCGTCGACCAGCCCGATCGCCAACGCCTCCTGGGCGTCGACGAACCGGCCGGTGTAGATCAGGTCCTTGGCGCGCGACGGGCCGATCAGCCGGGCGAGCCGCTGGGTGCCGCCACCGCCCGGGAAGATGCCGAGCAGGATCTCCGGGAAGCCGAGCTTGGCGTTGTCGCCGACGATGCGCCGGTCGGCGCCGAGGGCGACCTCGAGCCCGCCGCCGAGCGCGTAGCCGGTGACCGCGGCGACCGTCGGCTTCGGGATGATCGAGAGCGCGCCGAGGCCGGCCGAGAGCGCGCGGGCCTGCGGGGCCATGTCCGAGTAGGACATGCTCGCCATCTCCTTGACGTCGGCGCCCGCCGCCAGCGTCTTCTCGCCGCCGTAGACGATCACCGCGCGGACGTCCGCCCTGGTCGCGGCCTCCTGCGCGATCTGCAGCAGCTCCGCCTGGACCTGCCGGTTGAGCGCGTTCATGGGCGGCCGGTCCAGCCGGATCGTGCCCACCCCGTTGTCGACCTCGAGCCTCACGAATTCCGTCACGCCCGGACCCTAACCCGCCGTCCGGTGCGCGGGCCCCGTCCGCTCACCCGACGGGGAGGCCCGGGTCAGCCCGCGATCAGCGCAGCCAGGCCGTGTACCGCCCGCGCCGGCGCTGCACGGCGAGCGGCAGGCCGAAGGTGGCGGAGAGGTTCTCGTCGGTGAGGACGTCGTCGAGCAGGCCCGCGGCCACGACCTTCCCGCCGCGCAGCAGCAGGCCGTGCGAGTAGCCGGGCGGGATCTCCTCGACGTGGTGGGTGACCAGCACCGACGCCGGGGCCTCGGCGTCGAGCGCCAGCGTGGAGAGCCGGGAGACGAGGTCCTCCCGGCCGCCGAGGTCGAGGCCGGCGGCGGGCTCGTCGAGCAGCAGGAGCTCCGGGTCGGTCATCAGCGCGCGGGCGATCAGCACCCGCTTGCGCTCGCCCTCGGACAGCGTCCGGTACTCGCGGTCGGCGAACCCGGCCATGCCGAGCTGCTCGAGCAGGTGCTCGGCCCGCTGGGTGTCCATCGCGTCGTACCGTTCCCGCCAGCGCCCGAGCACGCCGTACCCGGCGCTGACCACGACGTCGGCCACGACCTCGTCGCCCGGGATCCGGATGCCGAGGTTCGCCGAGGTCAGGCCGATACGCGGGCGCAGCTCGAACACCGCGACCCGGCCCATCCGCTCGCCGAGGACGTCGACGGTGCCGGCCGTCGGGTGCATCTCGGCGGCGGCGAGGCGCAGCAGGGTGGTCTTGCCGGCGCCGTTGGGACCGAGGACGACCCAGCGCTCGTCGAGCTCGACCTGCCAGTCGACCGAGTCGAGCAGCACGGTCTTCCCGCGGCGGACGCTGACCCCGTCCATGTGGATCACGAGATCGGACAGATCGGGTGTGACGCTCTGCACTGAGGTTTCTGCGCCGGCGGGCGATCCGGGGGAACTCACCCCCTTATCCTCGCCGATCGTGCCTGTCTTCCCGTTGGGTGCCCACGTCGACGACACCGGGGCGCGCTTCGCCGTCGCCTCGACCAGCGCGGACGCCGTCGAGGTGTGCCTCGTGGACGGCGCGCCCGGCGAGCTCGTCGAGCGGCGGGTGGAGCTGACCGAGCGGACCTTCGGGGTGTGGCACGGGCACGTGCCGGACGTCCGGCCGGGACAGCGCTACGGCTTCCGCGTGCACGGCCCCTACCGCCCGTGGGAGGGCCACCGCTTCAACCCGCACAAGATCCTCGTCGACCCGTACGCCCGCCGGATCGACGGCTGCGTCACCGACCTCGACGCCGCCCGGGGCTGGGTCGACGACCCGATGACCGGCCCGCCGAGCACCGTCGACTCGCTCGGCGCCGTGCCCTTGTCCGTGGTCGAGGCGCCCGACGGCACGCCGCTGCCGCCGCGCCCGGACGTCCCGTGGTCCGAGACCGTGATCACCGAGCTGCACGTGAAGGGCTACACCGCGCGGCACCCGGAGGTGCCGCCGGGGCTGCGCGGGACCTACCTCGGGCTGGCGCACCCGGCCGTCGTCGAGCACCTGCAGCGGATCGGGGTCACCGCCGTCGAGCTGCTGCCGGTGTGCGCGAGTGCCTCCGAGCCCTCGCTGCTCGAGCGCGGCGCCCGCAACTACTGGGGCTACTCCACGCTCGGCTTCCTCGCCCCGCACAGCGGGTACGCGAGCAGCCCGGGCGCCGAGACCACCGAGTTCCGGTCCATGGTGGACGCCCTGCACGCGGCGGGCATCGAGGTGATCCTCGACTTCGTCCCCAACCACACGTGCGAGGGCGGCGTCGGCGGCGTCACGCTCTCCTACCGCGGCCTCGACGCCCGCGCCTACTACTCGCTCGGCGGGCTCGGCCACGACGCCGACATCACCGGCACCGGCAACACCCTCGACGCCGGCTCCCCCACGGTGATCCGCCTGGTGTGCGACGCGCTGCGGCACTGGGTCACCCGCTACGGCGTCGACGGCTTCCGCATCGACCTCGCGTCGGTGCTCGGCCGGCCGCACTCCGGTCCGTTCGACCCGAACTCCGCGCTGCTCACGGCGATCGCGCAGGACCCCGTGCTGTCGACGTGCAAGCTCATCGCCGAGCCCTGGGACGCCACGGGCGAGGGCTACCGGGTGGGCGGCTTCGGCGTCGCATGGTCGGAGTGGAACGGCCGCTACCGGGACGCGGTGCGGGACTTCTTCCGCGGCCACGGGCACATCGCCGAGTTGGCCTCGCGCGTGACCGGCAGCTCCGACCTCTACGCGCTGTCCGGGCGGCGGCCGTGGGCGTCGGTCAACTTCGTGACCGCGCACGACGGCTTCACCCTGCGCGACCTCGTCTCGTACGAGCGCAAGCACAACGAGGCCAACGGCGAGCAGAACCACGACGGCACGGACGACAACCGCTCGCAGAACTTCGGGGTGGAGGGCGAGACGTCGTCGCCGGTCGTCCGGGCTCGGCGGCGGGCGGCCGCGCGAGCCATGCTCGGCACGCTGCTGCTGTCGATCGGAACGCCGATGATCCTCGGCGGCGACGAGCGCTGGCGGACCCAGCACGGCAACAACAACGCCTACTGCCTCGACGACGAGACCACCTGGGTCGACTGGTCGCCCGACGAGCTCGACCCCGGGGCGGCCGAGGCGATGACCCGGTTCACCGCGCGGGTCGCCGCCATCCGCCGCTCCTCCCCCGCCCTGCACCGCGACCGCTTCCTCCGCGACGAGGAGGTGCGCTGGTGGCACCCCTCCGGGCGGGCGCTGACCCACGAGGACTGGCACGACGCACACGCCCGCTCCCTCGGCCTGCTCGCCGGGGAGTGGCTGTTCCTGCTGCACGCCGGCGGCTCGGGTGCGGCGTGCGTGCTGCCCGGCGGCGGGTCGCCGCTGCTCCCCGTGCTCGACAGCACGAAGGAGGACGGCTGCCCGGTCGCGGAGCGGCCCCTGCGCCCGCGCAGCACCATCACGCTCCCGCCGCACTCGCTCCTGCTGTTCCGGCGCATCCCGGGCTGACGCCGCCGGTCGGCCGCACCCGTCGGGCGAACGGCCGAACTTCGACCCGGTCCCGTTTGTCCCTCCGGACCAGTCGGGCATCCGCGCGCACGCCGCCCGGGTGGGCGGCCCGCGGCGGCCACCGGTCGCCGCGCGAGCGGGAGGAGGACCGCGTGGTGACGACGGGACGACACCTCGGCCGCGGGCTCGCGGTCGGGGCGCTGGTCGGCGGTGTGGGCAGGCTCTTCTTCGCGCACCGGCGGCCCGGTCCGGCGTGGCTGACGCCGGTCGCGGGGGCGAGTGCGGCCCTGCTGGGGATGGTGGCGGCGGCGCGGGCCTCCCGCACGACCGGTGGGGAGCGGCGCGATGGCTGACCCGACGCAGTCTTCGGACCTGGCCGACATCAGCGGCTACATCATGCTCGGCAGCAAGAAGCTGACGCTGCGCATCCGGATCGAGGAGACGGGTGAGGCGCAGGTCGACGCCGACCTCGAGGGCGAGGAGGAGGCCGCTGCCCCCGGCGCCGAGGCCGGCCCGGACGAACTCGAGGACGAGGTCACCCCCGAGGACCTCATGGACGAGGACACGGAGTCGGAGGAGCCGGAGGAGGAGTACGAGGACTCCGACGACGCGTACGACGACTCCGACGAGGAGTCCGACGAGGACGAGGACGAGACCGAGGACGACTCCGACGACGGGTCCGACGAGGACGAGCCCGCCGAGGACGAGCCCGCCGAGGACGAGGCCGACGACGAGCGGGACGAGGTCGAGGACGAGGCGGACGAGCTGAGCGAGGCCGACGACGAGGCCGACGACGAGGCCGACGACGAGCTCGACGAGGGCGAGGAGGAAGCCGGGTACGACGAGTCCGACGATCTCGACGAGCCCGAGGACGACGACGAGGGGGCCGAGGAGGGTTCCGCCGACGACGCGGAGGAGGCCGACGAGGACGCCGAGTACGACGACCAGGACGACGCGGAGTACGAGGCCGACGAGGACGGCGAACCCGCCGAGGACGACGAGGACTACGCCGACGAGCCCGCCGCCCGCTCCGACGCCGGGGCCGGTCCGGACGCGACCGACGAGGACGACGACGTCGACGAGGACGAACTTGTCAACGAGGACGACGACGTCGACGAGGACGGCCTCGAGGACGAGGACGAGCCCGACGACGAGGACGAGCCCATCGACGAGGACGAACTTGTCGACGAGGACGAGCCCGACGACGAGGAAGACGGCTCCGGCGACGACGAATCCATCGACGACGAAGCCGCCGAGGAGGACGACCTCGTCGACGAGGACGAGCCCGCCGATGAGGACGAACTCGTCGACGAGGACGAGCCCGCCGAGGAGGACGAGGACGAGGCCGCCGACGAGTACGACGCCGCTGACGAGGAGGACTACGCAGCGGAGGACGAGGCCGATTCCGACGACGGCGCCGACGAGGAAACCGACGAGGAAGCCGGCGGCGGGCCCGAGGACGAGGCCGAGGAGCCCGAGCGCCCCGTCGACCACGACACCCCCTCCGAGGACGAGCTCCGCGACCTCCTGACCCCGCGCACGCGCCCGTCGCGCGTGACCAGCCAACGGGGACTGGCGAGCCGCGGGGCCCGGGCGCAGCGCAGCGGCGGCGGGTCGTCCGGACGCGGCGGCAAGGAGCGCACCGCCCGTCGACGCGGCCGCGGGCCGGACCCGGACTGAGCAGCGCTGCGCCGCCCGGCCGAGCCTCCCTTGCGACGATCGCGCGCTTCCGTTGACCAGAGCGGACGCCGTCGTCGCAAGGGGGTGTGTCGGTCCGTGCGGTCGGGTACGAGCGCAGCACGCTGCACCCAGGGCGGTGCGTTCCCGGCCGCCCGTCGTCGACGACTGCGGAGGTGGCCCGTGGCCAGACGCCCGAGCACCCGTGAGCGCGAGTCCGCGCTCGCCCGCGTGATCGCGATCGTCAACGACAAGGGCGGGGTCGGGAAGACCTCGATCGCCGCGAACCTGGGCGGGCAGTTCGCCGGGGCGGGCTACCGGTGCCTGCTCGTCGACCTCAACCGGCAGGCCAACCTCGCCGACGACCTCGGCTACCGCGGCTCGGAGATCGACGACGAGGGCGCCGGGCTGCTCGGCTCGATCATCGCCCGGACCCCCCTGCGCCCGGTGCAGGACATCCGGCCGCAGCTCGACGTGGTGTGCGGCGGCGCCCGTCTCGAGGACCTGACCCCCGTGATGGTCTCCCGGCTCCAGAACCACGGACGCGACGCCTTCCGGGTGCTGGGCGACGTCCTCGCGCCCGTCGCGCGCGACTACGAAGTGGTGTTCGTCGACTGCCCACCGGAGTCGACGATCCTCACCGACCTCGCGCTGGCGTCGGCGCGCTGGGTCCTGATGCCCACCAAGTCCGACCTCGGCGGGCTGCTCGGCATGACGCTCGTCGCCGAGCGGTTCACCCTCGCCCGCGAGATCAACGCCCGGCTCGGGCTGCTCGGCGTGGTGCTGTTCGCCACGGGCAGTCGCGCGCGGGCGGTGCAGGGTGAGGCCCTCGCCGCGATCGACGAGGCCTTCGGCGGCTCGTCGCCCCGGTTCGAGACCAGCATCCGGCACGCCGAGCGCACCGCCCAGGACGCGCGGCGCCTGGGCAAGCTCGCCCACGAGCTCGAGGTGGAGGCGGCCGCCCAGCCCGCCTGGTGGGAGGAGCTGCGCTCGGGCACCCGGACGAAGCGGATCTCGGCGACGGCCGCGAGCGTCGCCGGCGACTACCGGGCCCTCGGTGTCGAGGTGCTGTCCGCGCTGCAGGCGGCGGAGGAGGCCGAGCGTCCGCGCACCCGTCGGAAGGCGCGGGCATGAGCCGGGCGACCCGGGACCTCTCCTCGGCCTTCGGGTCCGCGGCCGCCGCGTTGCGTCCCGCGCGACGACGGCGCCGCCCCGCCGCCGACACCGCCGAGGGCACCGTGACCGACACCGACGACGAGACCGCGACCGACACGGACACCGCGACGGCCAACGACACCGACACCGGGACCGACACGGAGACGGACACCGAGTCCGACACGGAAGCCGACACCGACAGCGAGCCGGACACGGACACCGAGCCGGACACGGACGCCGCAGTCGCAGACCGGAGGAGCGATCCGATCCCCACCGACGACAGCACCGATCACCGCACACGCACCGAGGACGGCTCGATGAACGGCCGCACCCCCTCGCGAACGGGCACGACCCGTCGGCACGAGCGGAACGGCCTCCCGGAGCCACGCCGCACCCGACGGAGGACCGGGCCGACCGCACGCCGGGCCCGCCACGGCGAGGTGCGGCTGCGCGACGCCCGGCAGCTGGACCTGCTGATCCTCGCGATCGTCGAGGAGCGGCCGGAGAACGGGCGCGTGGTGCACAACCTGCTCCGCGAGCGCAGCGACGGGGTGTTCCAGCCCTCCCTGCAGGGCACCTACCACCGCCTCCACCGGCTGAAGAACGACCGGCTGATCACGCTCGGCCCCGCCCGGCGGAGCTACCGGCTCACCCCGCTCGGCGAGCGGATCCTGGCCGCGCGCCGCCGCGAGTGGGCCGCGTTCCGGCACGGGTTCGACAAGGTTCTGGGCAGTCCGGAGGAAACGACCCGCTGATCTCCGTTGCGGCAGCGGAACGTCCGGAGAGCGAGCGCTCCGCCGCCCGGCCGTGGATCACCGCCGCGACCGGTGACCACGGCGCACCTCGCGACGTATCCTCTCGACCATGCCGCGCTACGAGTTCCGCTGCCGCGAGTGCACCACGACCTTCGAGGTCGACCGCCCCATGGCCGCGGCCTCGGACCCGGCCGACTGCCCGCACGGCCACAGCGACACCGTGAAGCTCCTCTCCACCGTCTCGCTCGGCGGCCGCGCCGGCGGCGCCCCCGCGATGGCCCCCATGGGCGGCGGAGGCGGCTGCTGCGGCGGGGCGTGCGGCTGCGGCTGACCCGGCCCCGGTAATCAGCGCAGGTTCCACACGCGATCAGCGCGGGATCAGCGTGTTCTGCCGCGCCACGATCCACCACCGCCCCTGCTCCCGCACGAGCACGTAGAGCGCCGACATGGTGTGGTCGAGGTCGATCGGCGTGCCCTCGGCGTCGACGGCGCGGGCCAGCTTGCGCACGAGGGCGACGTCGGGCCGCATGAAGGTGACGTCGTCGATCTCGTAGCGGGCGTACTGGTCCTTCAGGAAGCCCCTCACCGCCTGCGCGTGCACCTCGCGCAGCGCCTCGAGACCCGCGGTCGCGCGGCCGTTCACTCCGACCGCGACGGCGTTCGCGGCGAAGTGCCGGGTCATCAGCTCGGCGTCGTTGGTGTTCAGCCCGGTCTCGACGTCGGCGATCACCTGCCGGAGGGCGGTGAGGTCGGCGGCGTGGTCGGCGGCGTCGGACACGGTCGGAGCACTCGTCACGGAGGTCATGCGGACACCCTCGGACCTCGACCCGAGTCGAGGTCAACCCCTGCCTACATGCACGAACGGCGCTCTCGCTCACCAGGTATGAGCGAGAGCGCCGTTCACCTCACGACCAGGCCGCGTCTCTCAATCCGGCGCCGCCGGGCCCGGTGATCCACGTCGTTCCCGGCAAGGCAGCCGGGCTGCCCTCATACCGGGCGTATTCGGGTGGCCCGGCAACGCCGGCGGGGACGGGGTGGGCGCCGGGAGCGGTGGTGGCGGGTTGGGAGACCCGGTCTAGGCCAGGACGACCTTGCCCAGTTCGGCGGGCGAGGCCAGGAGCGGGTGCTGCGGGAGGACCCGGACCGTGTAGCCCGCGAGGCCCGCGTGGGGCAGCGGGACCACGGCCTCGAACCGGTCCGCGCCGTCCGTGGCGCCGACGTGCTTCATCGCGACGCGGACGGTGTCGTCGAGCTCGTCCGCCTCGTCCACCCGGCCGACGATCACCTCGACGATCACGTCGTCGGGCGACAGACCGCCGAGGTCGACCGCGGCGCGCACGGTCATCGGCGCGCCGACGACCGGTGTGTCCGGCAGGCCGGACGCGTCGACGCCGGTGACCTGCACCTTCGTCCATGCCGTGTTGAGCTTCTCCCGGTACGAGGCGATCTCCTTCGCTCCGGCGTAGTCCGAGCCGGTGACCGTCCGGGCGGCCTCGGCGGCCGGCGCGTACCAGTTCTCGACGTACTCGCGGACCATCCGGGTGGCCTGCACCTGCGGGCGCAGCGTCTCCCAGGTGTGCCGGACCAGCCCGGTCCACTTCGGCGGCACCCCCGAGTCGCGCTCGTAGAACGCCGGCGCGACCTGGGTTGCGAGCAGCTCGTAGAGCGCCTGGGCCTCGAGGTCGTCCCGCTTGTGCGGGTCGTCGATGCCGTCGGCGGTGGGGATGGCCCAGCCGTTGCCGCCGTCGTAGAGCTCGTCCCACCAGCCGTCGCGGATGGAGAGGTTGAGCCCGCCGTTGAGCGCCGACTTCATCCCGGACGTCCCGCAGGCCTCGAGCGGGCGCAGCGGGTTGTTCAGCCAGACGTCGCAGCCCCAGTACAGGTAGCGGGCCATCGACATGTCGTAGTCCGGCAGGAACACGATGCGGTGCCGCACGGCCGGGTCGTCGGCGAACCGGACGATCTGCTGGATCAGCGCCTTGCCGCCGTCGTCGGCCGGGTGGGACTTGCCGGCGACGATCAGCTGCACCGGGCGGTGCGGGTCGAGCAGCAGGTCGCGCAGCCGGGCCGGGT
The DNA here is from genome assembly GCF_050948485.1 of Pseudonocardia halophobica. Lineage (NCBI taxonomy): Bacteria > Bacillati > Actinomycetota > Actinomycetes > Pseudonocardiales > Pseudonocardiaceae > Pseudonocardia > Pseudonocardia halophobica. The sequence continues at coordinate 6,308,156 of NZ_CP192046.1, forward strand.
CGCGCAGCATCAGCGTGAGCCGCTTGTAGGTCGGCACGCGGCGGGCGAAGCCGACGGTGAGCACCTCCGGGTCGAAGACGTGGTCGGTCCAGCCGAGCTCCGGCGTCGACGCGCCGCGCTCCAGCCAGGCGGCCCGGACGCGGCGGCGGACCTCGTCGACCAGCCGGGCGCGCAGGGCGTTGCGCAGCCCCCACAGCTCGGCGTCGCCGACGTGGTCGAGCGACGCCCCGGGCTCGCCGATCAGGCCGGAGACCTCGGCGGCCTCCCAGGTGTGCCCGTGCACGCCGTTGGTGACCGAGCCGATCGGCACCTCCTCGGCGTCGAACCCGCGCCAGAGGCCGCCGAACATGCCGCGCGAGACCTCGCCGTGCAGCTTCGAGACGCCGTTGGCCCGCTGGGCGAGCCGCAGCCCCATGTGCGCCATGTTGAACATGGCCGGGTCGTCCTCGGCGCCCATCGCGAGCAGCCGGTCGGTCGGGAGGCCGGGCAGCAGCGCGTCGGTGAGGTAGCGGCGGACCAGGTCGACCGGGAAGCGGTCGATGCCCGCCGGGACCGGGGTGTGGGTGGTGAACACGGTGCCGGAGCGGACCGCGGACAGCGCCTGGTCGAAGTCGAGGCGCTTCGCCGCCTGCAGCTCGCGGATGCGCTCGAGGCCGAGGAAGCCGGCGTGGCCCTCGTTGGTGTGGAAGACCTCGGGCTCCGGGTGCCCGGTCGCGGCGCAGTACGCCCGGACGGCCCGGACGCCGCCGACGCCGATCAGGATCTCCTGCTTGATGCGGTGGTCCTGGTCGCCGCCGTAGAGCCGGTCGGTGACGGTCCGCAGGTCGGCGTCGTTGGCCTCGATGTCCGCGTCGAGCAGCAGCAGCGGCACCCGCCCGACGGCGGCCTGCCACACCCGCGCGGCCAGCGTGCGGCCCTCGGGCATGGCGACCTCGACGATCACCGGCGCCCCGTCGGCGCCCGTGAGCAGCTGCAGCGGCAGGCCCTGCGGGTCGAGGACGGGATAGTGCTCGAGCTGCCAGCCGTCGAGCGAGAGCGACTGGCGGAAGTACCCGGACTGGTAGAGCAGCCCGACGCCGATCAGCGGCACCCCGAGGTCCGACGCGGCCTTCAGGTGGTCGCCGGCCAGCACGCCGAGGCCGCCCGAGTAGTTCGGCAGCACCTCGGACACGCCGAACTCCATGGAGAAGTAGGCGATGCCCGCGGGCAGGCCCTCCTCGCCCTGGTACCAGCGGTCCTCGGCGAGGTACCGGTCGAGGTCGGCGGCCAGGCCGGCGACGGTCTGCACCAGCTCGGTGTCCTCGGCCAGCTCGGTCAGCCGCGCGGTCGGGATCTCGCCGAGCAGCCGCACCGGGTCCTCCCCCGAGCGCTCCCACGCGTCGGGGTCGAGCGTGGCGAACAGCTCGCGGGTGGCCGGGTGCCAGCTCCACCGCAGGTTGGTCGCCAGGGTCTGCAGCGGGGCCAGCCGTTCGGGCAACTGTGCGCGGACGGTGAAGCGGCGGAGGGCTCTCACGGGGGCGGAGACTAGTACGGGATCGGTACGGTGACCGATCCAGCGGGCCTCAGGAGCCCTGCTGCTCCAGGCGGTCCAGCACCGCGGCGGCACTGAAGCGGTCGAGCCGGAAGGACTCCGGGCCGAGCGCGTGGACCCGGTTCTCGGTGAAGGCCGGCAACGACCCGAGCACCGGCCCGGCGGTCCGGAAGCCGGCCACGTCCTCGTCCGTCGCGTTGACGAAGAACAGGGAGGCGTCGCCGAAGACGCCCGCGTTCTCCCCCGCCACCGGCACGACGTCCCGGCGCACCTCCGACCCGCCCAGGCCCGACGCCCCGCACGGCGCGACCGCCTTGAGCCGCAGCCCCAGCCCGGTCAGCAGCTTGCCCTTGGCCGACTCCGCCGTGAACACGTTGAACCCGTTGTCGGTGACGGTCATGGCCACCGCCTCGCGGCTCGTGTCCAGCCCGGCGCCGACCGCGGAGGTCCGGGCGGTGTACTCCTGCTCGGCCGCGGTCGCCTCGGCCCCGCGCCCGAGGTCCCGGCCCAGCTGTGCGGACAGCTCCTGCCACGAGAGCCGGCTGTGGTCGAGGACGATCGTCGGCGCGATCGCGTGCTCGACGACCGGCTGCCGGACGGGCGCGGCGTCTGGCTGCACGACCCCGCCGGGACCGACCCCGCCGAGCCGCTCCCGGTCGCGGTGGTGCTCGACGGTGAGCGCTGGGCCGGGGTGGGCCTGCCCGCCACGCTCGACGGCCTGCTCGCGCGCGGGGACCTGCCCCCGGTCCGCACGGGCGGCGTGGCGTCGGGGCCGCTCGCGCAGCGGTCGCGCGAGCTCGCCTGCGACCCTTCCTTCGTGGCCGTCCTGCGCGACGACGTCCTGGGCTGGGCCGCGGAGCGGCGTGCGCTGTCCGCGGAGCCCGGCCGCACCGCCGTCGTCGGGCAGAGCCTCGGCGGTCTCACGGCCCTCTACGCCACCCAGGTCGCGCCGGAGCGCTTCGGGCTCGCGCTGTCCCAGTCCGGCTCGTTCTGGTGGCCGAACCCCGTCCGGCGGCGCCGCGGCCGAGTGGCTCACCTCGGTGGTGCCCGACGGGCGGCGCACCCACGGCGTCCACCTCGAGGTCGGGACGGAGGAGTGGGTCCTGCGCGAGCCGACCCGCCGGCTGCGCTCCGCGCTGCGGGCCCGCGGCGACCGGGTGCGGCACCGGCGTTCCGCGGCGGTCACGACCTCGCCTGCTGGCGGGCCGGGCTGGCCGACGCCCTCGCCGGGCTGCTGCGAGGGACCCCGTGACCGGGTCGGTGCCCGACCCGTCGGGCCGGCGGGCCGGCGAGGCGGTCCTCCTCGCCGCCGCCCGCCTCACCGCCCTGCTCGACGAGGCCGCCTCGGCCGAGGGCCTCACCCCGCTCCAGGCCCGGTTCCTCCGGACCCTGCGCGACCCCGTCCCCCAGGGCCGACCGGCCGCGGCGCTCGGCATCGACCCCGCTCGGGTGTCCGCGCCGACCCGCGAGCTGGCGGAGCGCGGCCTGGTCGAACGCGTGCGGGCCGACGGGGACCGCCGGCAGCGGGTCACCCGGCCGACGCCCGAGGGCGAGGCCGTGGTCGCGCGCGGCGGCGCCCGGCTGGCGGCCGCCACGCCGCTGACCAGGGCGCTCGATCGGGTGGAGCGTGAGCGGCTCGCCGAGCTGCTCGAACGGGTGGTCTCCCACCCGGGCGCACCAGCGGCCGGTCACGCTGAGCAGCCGGACCGACCGCTCGCCGACGGCGGGTCGCCGGGCGGTCACGACGGCTCGGTGAAGAGCATGTGAACCCGTGTCGCCGCGCCCGATCCCGTTACGCGCAGCGGTGGACGGGGTAGGTACGGTTGTGACGCACACGATGGCGGGGCTTCCGTGTGCGCAATCCGACGACGAACGCGGGGGTGCTGTCGATGACCGGTCGGCTCGGGATCGATGACGTCAGTCCCGCGGTGGGCGACGGCCGTCATCCCAGCAAGGCCGTGGTCGGCGAGGTGATCCCCGTCCGCGCCACGGTGTGGCGCGAGGGGCACGACGCCGTCGCCGCCAACGTGGTGTGGAAGCGGCTCGGCTCCACCGCGCAGGCCGAGCACGTGCGGATGCTGCCCGACGGGGTCGGGACGGACCGGTTCGTCGCCACCGTGATGCCGGACGAACCGGGGCTGTGGACCTTCCGGGTGGACGCCTGGAGCGACCCGTGGGCCACCTGGCGGCACGCCGTCGAGGCCAAGCTGAAGGTCCACCAGACGGCCGACGAGCTGGCCAACGACCTGGAGACGGGCGCCCGGCTGCTGCAGCGCGTGGGCCGGCGGCCCAGCGAGCGCGCCAACCGCGACCTGCTCTTCGGCGCCGCCAACGCGCTCCGCGACACCGCCCTGCCGCTGCACGCCCGGGTCGCCCCGGCGATGTTCCCGGCCGTGCACGCGATCATGACCGAGCGCCCGGTGCGCGAGCTGATCACCCGCGGCCGCACCCAGCAGGTCTACGTCGACCGCGAGCGCGCGCTGTACGGCTCCTGGTACGAGTTCTTCCCCCGCTCCACCGGCGGGCGGGACGAGACCGGCCGGGCCGTGCACGGCTCGTTCGTCACCGCCGCCAAGGAGCTCGACCGGGTCGCCGGCATGGGCTTCGACGTCGTGTACCTCCCGCCGATCCACCCGGTCGGCACGGTGCACCGCAAGGGCCGCAACAACTCCGTGCACGCCGAGCCCGGCGACGTCGGCTCCCCGTGGGCCATCGGCAGCGCCGACGGGGGGCACGACGCGATCGACCCCGAGCTCGGCACGATCGACGACTTCGACTCGTTCGTCGCCCGCGCCAAGGACCTCGGCATGGAGGTCGCGCTCGACTTCGCGCTGCAGTGCGCGCCGGACCACCCGTGGGTCGAGGCCCACCCGGAGTGGTTCACGGTGCGCCCGGACGGGTCGATCGCCTACGCGGAGAACCCGCCGAAGAAGTACCAGGACATCTACCCGATCAACTTCGACAACGACCCGGCCGGGCTCTACGCCGAGGCGCTGCGGGTCGTGCTGCACTGGGTCGAGCACGGGGTCCGGATCTTCCGGGTGGACAACCCGCACACCAAGCCGCCGAACTTCTGGCACTGGCTGATCTGGCAGGTCAAGGCGCGCTACCCCGACGTCCTGTTCCTGGCCGAGGCGTTCACCCGCCCGGCCCGGCTGTTCGGGCTCGCGCGGCTGGGCTTCACCCAGAGCTACACCTACTTCACCTGGCGCACGGAGAAGGAGGAGCTGACCGAGTTCGCGCTCATGCACGCCGAGCGCTCCGACGAGGCCCGGCCGAACCTCTTCGTCAACACCCCGGACATCCTCCACGAGTCGCTGCAGACCGGCGGCCCGGCGATGTTCGCGATCCGCGCCGTGCTGGCCGCGACCATGTCACCGACCTGGGGCGTGTACTCGGGCTTCGAGCTGTTCGAGGGCACCCCGGTCAAGCCGGGCAGCGAGGAGTACCTCGACTCGGAGAAGTACGAGCTGCGCCCGCGGGACTTCCAGGCCGCGCTGAACGAGGGCCGCTCGCTCGAGCCCTTCCTCGGCCGGCTGAACGAGATCCGCCGCGCCCACCCGGCGCTGCAGCAACTGCGCGAGATCCACTTCCACGAGGTCGACAACCCCGAGCTGCTCGTCTACTCGAAGACGGACCCGGCGAGCGGCGACACGGTGATCGTGGTCGTCACGCTCAACTCGCACGAGGTGCGCGAGGGCTTCGTCCGGCTCGACATGCCGGAGCTGGGCCTGGACTGGCAGGACCAGTTCACGGTCACCGACGAGATCACCGGGGACATCTTCCGCTGGCAGGAGCGCAACTACGTGCGGCTGCAGCCGCTGGAGAACGTCGCGCACATCCTGCGCGTGCACCGGGGCTGAGCCCCTCACCCTTCCGACGACGCCGGTTCCGCGATCCGCGGGACCGGCGTCGTCGCGTTCCGGCCCGGAGGACCCGACGGGCTCGGCCCCTCGCTGGCAAAATTTGATATCACTTTGCTATGGTGGGTATGTCACGAAAGGAGCCCGCCATGCCCGACTCCCCCGCCGCCCCGCCCGTCCTCCCCGCCCGCGACCTCCCCGACATGCCCGAGCCGCGCGTCGAGGAGCGCCCGCTGTCCGGCGCCGGCGGCTTCGGGATGCTCGCGGTGGTGCTGGTGCTCGTCCTCGGCGGCGTGGCGCTGCTCGCGCTCACGGGCGTGCTCGGGCCCGTGGCCGCCGGGGTGGGCGGGTTCGCCCTGCTCGTCGGCCTGGTGCTCGCGGCCGGGCTCACCGCCGTCGCGCCCGGCGAGGCCCGCGTGGTCCAGCTGTTCGGCCGCTACCTCGGCACGATCCGCACCAGCGGGTTCCGCTGGCTGAACCCGTTCACGCAGCGGCGCAAGATCTCCACGCGGATCCGGAACCACGAGACCGAGCTGGCCAAGGTCAACGACGCGGACGGCAACCCGATCGAGATCGCCGCGGTCGTCGTGTGGCAGGTCCGGGACACCGCCAGGGCGAGCTTCGAGGTCGACGACTTCGTGGAGTTCGTCGCCATCCAGTCCGAGACGGCGGTCCGGCACATCGCCACCAGCTACCCGTACGACAACCAGGGCGCGCCGGGCCTCTCCCTGCGCGACAACGCCGACGAGATCACCGGGCGGCTGTCGGCGGAGATCGCGGCGCGGGTCGAGTCGGCCGGTGTCGCGGTGATCGAGTCCCGCGTCACCCGGCTCTCCTACGCCCCCGAGATCGCCCAGGCGATGCTGCGCCGCCAGCAGGCCGGCGCGGTCGTCGCGGCGCGGGAGCAGATCGTCGAGGGCGCGGTGGGCATGGTCAAGCAGGCCCTCGACCGGCTCAGCGAGCAGGACGTCGTGGACCTCGACGAGGAGCGCAAGGCGAGCATGGTCAGCAACCTGCTGGTGGTGCTCTGCGGCGACCGCGACACCCAGCCCGTCGTCAACACGGGCTCGCTCTACTCGTAACCGGATGCCCTCCGAGCGCAAGAAGATCCTGCTGCGCCTCGACCCGGCCGTGCACGACGCGCTCGTCCGGTGGGCCGACGACGAACTGCGCAGCACCAACGCCCAGATCGAGTTCCTGCTCCGCAGGGCGCTGGCCGACGCCGGCCGGCTGCCCGGGGCGGCGGCGCCGATGCGCCGCCCCGGGCGGCCCCGGCGGGAGGAGCGGGAGCCCGAACCCGGCGACGAGCCCGACGGCTGAGCCCACACCCACCCGGAGGTGACCCCGTGCCGACCACCCCGATCTCCCTGCCGGAGCGGCTCTACCTGCTCAGCTGGGACCCGCACCGCAAGCGGTTCACCGGCTCCGGCGAGCGCGGCCTGCTGCTGCGGGCCGCCGCGCTGACCGAGCTGCTGGCCGCCGGCGCCCTGCGCGACGAGGACGGCAAGGCCGTCGCCGCCCCCCACGTGCGGGCACCGCAGGACCCGCTGCTCGCCCTGGTGCTCGAGGAGGTCGCGACGAGCGGGCGGCCGCGGACCTGGCAGCACTGGGTACGCCACCGCGCCCGGCACGCGCGGGGCCTCGTGCGCGACCGGCTGGCGGCGGCCCGGTGGATCCGGGTGCAGCCGCGCCGGGTCCTCGGGATCTTCCCGGTCGACGACGTCACGCCGCGAGACACGCGGGCCGTGCGCCGGCTGGCCGACTCCGCCCGGTCCGCCCTGCACGGCGTCCGGCCCGAGGGGATCTCCGACGCGGACGCGGCCGCCGTCGCCCTCGCCGCCGCGGCCCGCCTGCGCACCGTCGTGAGCAGGGCGGACGGCAAGCAGCGCAAGGACCGCATCGAGGCCCTCACCGCCCGCACCGGCCCCGTCCCGAAGGCGCTCCGCAAGGCCGTCGACTCCCAGCATGCCGCCACCGTCGCGACGTCGTCGGGCGGCGGCGGAGGGTGAGGTCGGTCCGGGCCGCTCCGACCTGAGAAACCGGGCCGGCCCGGATAGAGTCCGCAACCGATGAGTGAGACGGTCGAGACGGACAGCGGCGAGCTCGTCGTCAACGAGCCGGATGCCGAGGACTACGGGCACGCGCGCGCCCTCGAGGTCGACCCGCAGTGGTTCAAGACGGCGGTCTTCTACGAGGTGCTCGTCCGGGCGTTCAACGACTCGAACCGGGACGGCTTCGGGGACCTGCGCGGGCTCACCGAGAAGCTGGACTACATCCAGTGGCTCGGCGTGGACTGCCTGTGGCTGCCGCCCTTCTACGACTCGCCGCTGCGGGACGGCGGGTACGACATCCGCGACTTCCGCGCGGTGCTGCCGGAGTTCGGCACCGTCGAGGACTTCGTCGTGCTCATCGACGAGGCCCACAAGCGCGGGATCCGCGTGATCACCGACCTGGTCATGAACCACACGTCGGACCAGCACCCCTGGTTCGAGGCCTCCCGCCGCGACCCCGACGGCCCCTACGGGGACTTCTTCGTGTGGTCGGACGAGGACACGCGCTACCCCGAGGCGCGGATCATCTTCGTCGACACCGAGCACTCGAACTGGACCTACGACCCGGTCCGCGGCCAGTTCTACTGGCACCGGTTCTTCTCCCACCAGCCGGACCTGAACTACGACAACCCGGCCGTGCAGGAGGCGATGATCGACGTCCTGCGGTTCTGGCTGGACCTCGGGATCGACGGCTTCCGGCTCGACGCCGTGCCCTACCTCTACGAGCGGGACGGCACGAACTGCGAGAACCTCACCGAGACGCACGGCTTCCTCAAGCGCTGCCGCAAGGTGATGGACGACGAGTACCCGGGCCGGGTCATGCTCGCCGAGGCCAACCAGTGGCCGTCGGACGTCGTGGAGTACTTCGGCGACGCCGAGGTCGGCGGCGACGAGTGCCACATGGCCTTCCACTTCCCGCTCATGCCGCGCATCTTCATGGCGGTGCGCCGGGAGAACCGCTTCCCGATCTCCGAGATCCTGGCCCAGACGCCGCCGATCCCGTCGGGCGCGCAGTGGGGCATCTTCCTGCGCAACCACGACGAGCTCACGCTCGAGATGGTCAGCGACGAAGAGCGCGACTACATGTACGCCGAGTACGCCAAGGACCCGCGGATGAAGGCGAACATCGGCATCCGCCGGCGGCTCGCCCCGCTGCTGGAGAACGACCGCAACCAGCTCGAGCTGTTCACCGCGCTGCTGCTGTCGCTGCCCGGCTCGCCGGTCCTGTACTACGGCGACGAGATCGGCATGGGCGACAACATCTGGCTCGGCGACCGGGACGCCGTGCGCAGCCCGATGCAGTGGACCCCGGACCGCAACGCCGGGTTCTCCATGGCCGACCCGGGCCGGCTCTACCTGCCGGTGATCATGGACCCGGTGTACGGCTACCAGGCGGTGAACGTCGAGGCGCAATCGAACTCGTCGACCTCGCTGCTGCACTGGACCCGGCACATGATCGAGGTCCGCAAGCGCCACCACGCCTTCGGCCTCGGCGACTTCCACGAGCTGGGCGGGTCCAACCCGTCGGTGCTGGCCTACACCCGCACGCACGGCGACGACACGGTCCTGTGCGTGAACAACATGAGCCGGTTCCCGCAGCCGGTCGAGCTCGACCTCTCGACCTGGGAGGGGCACGTGCCGCACGAGCTCACCGGCGGGGTGCCGTTCCCGCGGATCGGCCAGCTGCCCTACCTGCTCACCCTGCCGGGGCACGGCTTCTACTGGTTCTCGATCAAGCCCGCGGAGGACACTGCATGACGGCGCTCGCCGAGGAGCTCCCGGCCCATCTGCCCGACTACCTGGCGCGCCAGCGCTGGTTCCCGGCGAAGGGCCGGCCCGTCGAGTCCGTCGCGGTCGCCGGCTCCACCCCGTTGATCGGCGAGGGCGAGCTGCTCCTCGACCTGTGCCTGCTCCGGGTGACCTTCGCCGACGGCAGCGCGCCGGAGCACTACCAGCTGCTGGCCGGGCGGCGCCACCAGCCGACGCCGGACCTGGAGTACGCCACGATCGGCGCGGTCGGCGACCGGATCGCCTACGACGCGATGTGGGACCACAAGGCCACGGCCTTCCTGCTCGACTCGATCCGGGAGGGCCGCACGTACGGGGACGTCCGGTTCGTGCCCGAACCCGGCGTCGAGATCCCGTCCGGCGTCTCCGGCCGGATCCTCGGGGTGGAGCAGTCGAACACCTCCGTCGCCTACGGGGACAAGAGCATCTTCAAGCTGTTCCGGCGGGTCGCGCCCGGGCTCAACCCGGACCTCGAGCTGCACCGCGCGCTGCGCGGGGAGGGCAGTGAGCAGGTGGCGTCGCTGCAGGGCGCGGTCGAGGGCACGCTCGACGGGCAGCCCGCCACGCTCGGCATGCTGCAGGACTTCGCGTCCAACTCCGCCGAGGGCTGGGCTATGGCGCTGACCAGCGTGCGGGACCTGTTCGCCGAGGGCGACCTGTACGCCAACGAGGTCGGCGGGGACTTCGCCGGCGAGGCGCGGCGGCTCGGCGAGACCGTCGCCGTGGTGCACAAGGAGCTGGCCGCGGCGCTGGGCACGGGCTCCCGGGACGCGGACGAACTGCGGGCCGCGCTCACCGCCCGGCTGACCGAGGCCGCGTCGCAGGTGCCGGCGCTGGGCGAGCACGTCGACGGCATCCGCGCGGTGTACGACGCGCTGACCGGCGAGATCCCCACCCAGCGCGTGCACGGCGACCTGCACCTCGGGCAGACGCTCCGCACGCCGCGCGGCTGGCTGCTCATCGACTTCGAGGGCGAGCCCGCGGCGCCGCTCACCGAGCGGACCCGGATGGACTCGCCGCTGCGGGACGTCGCCGGCATGCTGCGGTCCTTCGACTACGCCGTCTACCACCAGGTCACGCTGGCGGACGCGGACGAGCACGAGGAACAGCAGCTCTTCCGCCGCGCCGACGAGTGGGCCGTGCGCAACCGCTCCGCGTTCTGCGACGGCTACGCGTTCGGCGCCGGGCGGGACCCGCGGGCCGAGGCCGCGGTGCTGCGCGCCTACGAGCTGGACAAGGCGGTGTACGAAGTGGTCTACGAGACCCGCTCGCGTCCCACGTGGGCCAGCATCCCGCTCACCTCGATCGCGCGGCTGGTCGAGGAGGCGCAGGACAAGGGCGTCGACACCGCGGACCCGGAGTCCGACCCGCACATCTCGCTCTAGGATCGGCCACATCAAGGCGGACGCGGAGCTGGTCGAGCGTCTCCGTGCGGCGTGCGCGGAGATCCTGCCCGGCCTGCCCGTGCGGGTGGCTACCCCTACGGCTCCCGGGTTCCGATCCGCGCTCGCCCGGGCGGCGGCCGGCCGACCCGCCGTCCACGTCGAGACGTCGGGCCGACAAGGTCTGACCTAGGGCCACAACCCGTTCGGCGGACCACAGTGGGCGCGTCCGAGCGGTCCGCAATAGGGTTTCGGGGTGGCACACGAGGACACCCGCACGATCGACCCCTGCCCCCCGGACCAGGCGACGACCGACCGGCTCCTGGGTGGTGCCCACCACAACCCCCACGGGGTGCTGGGCGTGCACCCGACGGCCGGCGGCGGCACCGTCGTCCGCGTGCTGCGCCCGCACGCCGACGAGGTGTGGGTGCTGCGCGGCGGCGACCCGGACGACGCGCACCCGCTCGTCAAGGTGCACGACGCCGGCCTGTTCTCCGGCGTCGTCGACGGGCCGGGCGGGGATTACAAGATCCGCGTCCGCTACGGCGACCGCGTCGACGTCACCGACGACCCGTACCGCTGGCTCCCGACCCTCGGCGAGGTCGACCTCCACCTGATCGGCGAGGGCCGCCACGAGCGGCTCTGGGACGTGCTCGGCGCGCACGTGCGCACCTACGACACCGCCCACGGCCAGGTCACCGGCACGAGCTTCGCCGTCTGGGCGCCCAACGCCCAGGGCGTGCGCGTGACCGGCGACTTCGACGGCTGGGCGGGCTGGGCGCACCCGATGCGCTCGCTCGGCAGCGCCGGCGTCTGGGAGATCTTCGTGCCCGACGTGGGCGTCGGGACGCGGTACAAGTACCGGATCCTGGGCCGCGACGGTGTGTGGCGCGACAAGGCGGACCCGCTGGCGTTCGCCACCGAGGTCCCGCCGTCGACCGCGTCCGTGGTCACCGCCACCACCCACGAGTGGGGCGACGAGGAGTGGATGGCCGCGCGCGCCGTCCGCCAGCCGCACGCCGAGCCGATGAGCGTCTACGAGCTGCACATCGGCTCGTGGCGGCAGGGCAACGGCTACCGCGAGATCGCCGACCAGCTCGTCGAGTACCTGGACGAGACCGGCTTCACCCACGTCGAGCTGCTCCCGGTGGCCGAGCACCCGTTCGGCGGGTCCTGGGGCTACCAGGTCTCCGGCTACTACGCCCCGACCTCCCGTTTCGGCACCCCGGACGACTTCCGGTACTTCGTCGACACGCTGCACCGCCACGGCTACGGCGTGATCGTCGACTGGGTGCCCGCGCACTTCCCGCGGGACGAGTGGGCACTGGCCCGCTTCGACGGCTCGCCGCTCTACGAGCACGCCGACCCGCGCCGCGGCGAGCAGCCGGACTGGGGCACGCTCGTGTTCGACTTCGGCCGCCGCGAGGTGCGCAACTTCCTGGTCGCCAACGCGCTGTACTGGCTCGAGGAGTTCCACATCGACGGGCTGCGGGTGGACGCCGTGGCCTCGATGCTCTACCTCGACTACTCGCGGCCGGACGGGCAGTGGCTGCCCAACCAGTACGGCGGCCGGGAGAACCTCGAGGCCGTCTCCTTCCTGCAGGAGATGAACGCGACGGTCTACCGGGAGCACCCCGGCGTCGTCACGATCGCCGAGGAGTCCACGGCGTGGCCGGGCGTCACCCGGCCCACCTACATGGGCGGGCTCGGCTTCGGGTTCAAGTGGAACATGGGCTGGATGCACGACACGCTCGACTACATCGGGCGCGACCCCGTGCACCGCAGCTACCACCACAACCAGATGACCTTCTCGCTGATGTACGCGTTCAGCGAGAACTACGTCCTGCCGATCAGCCACGACGAGGTCGTGCACGGCAAGGGCTCGCTGTGGACCCGGATGCCGGGCGACGACTGGAACAAGGCCGCCAACGTCCGCGCGCTGCTCGCGTTCATGTGGGCGCACCCGGGCAAGCAGCTGCTGTTCATGGGCCAGGAGTTCGGCCAGGTCCGCGAGTGGTCGGAGGAGCGCTCGCTCGACTGGGACCTGCTCGGCAACCGGCTGCACGGCGGCATCAAGACCCTCGTCGGCGACCTCAACCGCACCTACCGGGACCACCCGGCGCTGTGGACCGCGGACCACTCGCCCGAGGGCTTCTCGTGGATCGACGCCAACGACGCCGCGGGCAACGTGCTGAGCTTCCTGCGGCAGGGCACCGACCATGACGGCCGCCCGGCGGTCCTGGCCTGCATCGCGAACTTCTCCGGCCAACCGAAGGAGAACTACCGCGTGGGGCTGCCCTTCGCGGGCAACTGGCGCGAGCTGGTCAACACGGACGCCGAGAACTACGGCGGCTCCGGCGTGGGCAACCTGGGCGTGGTCGAGGCCGAGCGGGCCGCGTGGCACGGGCGTCCGGCGTCGGCCGTCCTGCGGCTGCCCCCGGCGGGCGTGCTCTGGTTGGTGCCCGAGGAGACCGGCGGCCCGGTGCACCCGAAGCGACCCGTCCAGTCCGCCGCCACCGAGCCGGCCGTCGAGGCACCGCCCGCCGGCGCCGCGCACACCCCGGACCTGGTGCGGGGCGTCCAGCCCGAGGTCGGCCCGGCCGACGAGGACTCCCGGGACGTCTGACCGTCCGACTCGACGGCGAACGGCGCTCTCGCTCACTAGGTCTGAGCGAGAGCGCCGTTCGCCTTCTCCGGGGCCGGGGTGCGGTCGGCGTTGCGAAGCAGCGTGATCCAGTAGGCCAGGAGGATCGCGCAGTAGAGGCTGCGGCCGAGCGGCGTCCACGGGTCGTCCGGCGTCCACAGCTCGCCCCACGATACGGGGATCAGCGGCAACGCCAGCAGCGCGGCCACCCAGGCGCGGCGCACGCTGCCCGCCGCCGACGCCGCCACCACGGCGAGCACGCCCGGCCACAGCAGCAGCAGGTAGTTGTGCCAGGAGATCGGCGACATCAGCAGGCCCGCCGCGATCACCGCCCACGGTGCCGTGCCGCCCGGGTCCACCGTGCCGGTGCGGGTGCGGCGCGCGAGCCAGACCAGGGTGCCGACCAGCGCGACGAGCCCCAGCACCGTCCCGACGCCCGACGGCAGCCCCAGGCGCAGCGCCTCGCCGGGCAGGGCCGCGTTGTCCAGGACGTCGGGCACCGGCTCGCCGAACCCGATCCGCAGCCACTCCAGGGCGCTCGACGGCCCGGCGCCCAGCGCACCCACGAGGGTCGCGACGACGGCGCCGCCGATCCCCGCCCAGAACGGCCGCCACCGCTGCTGCACGGCGGGAAGCAGCAGGACCGGGGCGAGCGAGGGCTTGAGCGCGACCGTGACGCCGTACAGCACACCGGCGAGCAGCGGGTGCCCGCGGCGCTCGGCGATCCAGCCCGCGGCCAGCCCGACCAGGAGCAGCCCGTAGATCTGGCCGAGGTAGAGCGTGCCGTGCAGGGGCGAGGACGCGAGCATCGCCAGCGTGGCGCCCGCCGTCCACCACCACGGCAACCGCAGCTCGCGGCACACCAGCACCACGGCGCCGGCGATCAGCAGCAGGGTGACCGCGGCGAACACCCGGTACGCGACGACCACGTCGAGGCCCGCGAGCGGGGCCAGCAGCAGGCTGAGCAGCGGCGGGTTGAGGTTACGCAGCTTCGCCGGCGTCGCGTAGATGTCGCCGCCGTGGGTGAGCGCGACGGCGGACTGCCAGAACGTGTCGAAGTCGGCGTGCAGCTCCCGCATGTCCGTCGACGACAGGCCGAGCACCAGCAGGTCGTGGTGCGTGGCGTGCAGGACGGCGGTCAGCGCGAGCGCCGCCACCGCGAGCACGACCGCGGCGACGCGGGCCGCCCGCCACCGCCGGGCCGGGGGCCGCGGCGGATCGGCGACGGGCTGCGGGCTGGTCGTCGACACGGCTGCCGACCGTAGTCGGCCGGGACCCCGCCCGGCCGCGCGCCCCGCGCTCAGAACAGCGCGCGCGCCAGGGCGCGACGGGCGGTGCTCACCCGCGGGTCGTCCGCCGGGAACAGCTCGAACAGCCCGACCAGGTGGCTGCGGACCTTCTCCCGGTCGTCGCCGAAGGTCCGGCCGACCGCGGCGACCAGGCGCCCGAAGGCCGACTCGGCCCGGTCCTGGGCGACCTCGGCGTCCGCCGCGGCGAGCTGGGCGTCGACGTCGTCGGGTGCGGCGTCGGCCCGGGCGATCGCCGACGGGTCCGCCTGCTCGGCCCGGGCCAGGAAGCGGACCTGCGAGAGCGCGGCAAGCGCCATCTCGTTGGCCGGCTCCTGGTCGAGGATCCGCTGGTAGGCGGCCTCGGCCTCGGCGTAGTCACCGCGCTCGAGCGCGTCCTCGGCCTCGGTGAAGCGCGGGTCCTCCGGCTCCTCCTCGGGCGCGGCGGCGCCGCCCGCGGCCGCCCTGCGCTCGCCCTCGGCGATCGCCGGCATGCGGTCGCGCAGGGCGTCGAGGATCCGGGCGATCCAGTCCTTGACCTGCGGCTCGGGCAGGGCGCCCTGGAACGCGTCGACCGGCTGGCCCGCGACGACCGCGACCACCATCGGGATCGACTGCACGCCGAAGGCCTGCGCGATCCGCTGGTTGGCGTCGACGTCGACCTTCGCGAGGATCCAGGCGCCGCCGCTCGCGTTCGCGAGGCGCTCCAGGACCGGCGAGAGCTGCTTGCAGGGCTCGCACCAGGTGGCCCAGAGGTCGACGATCACCGGCACCTGCAGGGACGCCTCGAGCACGTCCCGCTGGAAGCTCTGCTCGGTGACGTCGATGACGTACCCGCCACCGCCGCCACCGTCGGGGGAGGTCGCCGGGGCCCCGCCCTGGGCGCCGCCCGCCGCCTGCTGGCGGGCCGCGGCCTCCGAACGGGCCTTCAGCGCGGAGAGATCGACGGCGCCCGCCAACGCGGACGACAGGGCCGCCGTCTGGGCTGCCTGACGAGGATCGGGTCGCGACACGCCGTCCATCCTGGCACGATCGCCGCCCGGCCCGCCCGTCGCCCGCCCCCTCGGGTGCCGGCGGATCAGCCGGGGCCGGCCGCCACCAGCGGGCGCATGCCCATCGGGTTCTGCGGCAGGAAGTCGCCCGCGGCGAGGACCCGCTCCACCAGGGGTCCCGCCAGCCCGACCAGACGCTCGGCCCGGGCGTCGCCGAGGGCGCGCCAGGCCTGGTCGGCGAGCGCGTCCGTGCGGGCCTCGACCTCGGCGCAGAGCTCCCGCCCCGCGTCGGTGAGCACGGTGTCGGTCACGGTCTCCCCGGCGTTCGGCTCGACGAGGCCCCGGTCGGTGAGCCGGGCCCGCGCGGCCTCCCACTCCTCGACGGTCCAGCCGCGCCGCTCGCGCAGCCAGTCGCCCGGCAGGCCCTGGGCGCCCGCGAACACCACCAGCGCCTCCACGGGGTCGATGCCCGCGCTCACCAGGGCCGCGACGTGCCCGTCGCCGCGCTGCTCGCGCAGGATCGTCTGGGCCTGCCAGAGGACGAGGTGCGGCGCGTCCGGCCACGGCAGGGCGGCGTTGGCGGCAGCGAGCGCCCGCCCGGCCGTCGACACCGAGGTCGCGGCCGTGCGCGCCAGCTCGGCCGCCTCGGCGACCTCCGCGGACCCGGCGAGCTCGCCGAGCGCGCGGCCCAGGGCGGCGTCGACGGCCGCGAGCCGGGCGTCGAGCAGCTGCGCGGGCGTGGCGACCGACCAGACCTCGGGCACCGAGCGGGCGACGAACCCCGGCGCGAAGTTGTAGAACAGCGCGGTCACGACCTCGGCCGGCACCGGTCCGAGCGGTGCGGCGCGCTGCCCGAAGTAGCCGCGCCAGAAGCCCCGCAGGCCCAGCGACTCCCCCGCCGACCGCGCCTCCGGCGCGAAGTAGGTCACCGCGTGCAACGGCTCCAGCGCGCGCCACAGCCGGCGCGCCCGGTGCTCCTCGTCGGCGGCGTCCGTGCTGGTCGCAGCGGTGGTCCCGGTCGTCATGGCGCCTCCCGTCCTCGTTCCCGCCACGACCGTAGGACGTCCGACCATCCCCGATCCAGCGCCCGGCGTTGCGCCGATCCGGTGGCGGCGCCCACCCGCGGTCCGCGGTCGCGGACGCGCCGATCACCGGACCGGCGGAGCACCAGCGGCGGCGCGCGCTCGTTGACTTGACGGAAGTGACGTCGCGTCACCGTGCGGGCACGCCGCACGGCTCCGCGCCGGGACCGTCCCCTGACCGGAGGATCTGATGAGCCAGGAGAACACCGTCGCCGACCGCCTGCTGGCGGAGGCCCGCAGGAAGACCGCGCGCGAGCAGAACCCCGTGCTGGGCAAGGTCGCGCTGATCATCGGCATCGTCGCGCTGGTCGCCAGCCCGATCTCGATCGTCGGCTGGGTCGGCGGGCTCGCGGCCATCGGTGTCGGCATCGCCGCGGTCCGCAACCCGGACATCGCGAAGCTCGCCAAGATCGCGATGGGGCTGGGCTTCGCCGCGATCCTCGTCGGCGTCTTCTTCTTCACGCTCAACATCGCCTGACCGACCCCGCAGACGGCCGGCGGGCCTCCCCGCCGGCCGTGAGGGTGCGTCACAGACCGACGAGCAGATCGGCCAGCTCGGCCGGGCGGGTGAGCATCGGGAAGTGCCCACCGGGCAGCTCGCGTACCTCGAAGCCCAGGTCGGCGGCCAGCCGGCGGGAGGTCTCCGGGTTCACCACCCGGTCCTGCGCGCAGACGACCGACACCGTCCGCACCGACGGCCACGCGGCCAGCGGGGTGACCTCCCTGCCGATCGCCCACGCCTGCGGGCGGAGCTCCGCGACCGCCCCCCGGACGAGGTCCGGCGCGCCCAGCTCCTCGGCCACCCCGGCGTACAGCGACGCCTCGGCGGCCTCCGCCGGCCAGCTCGTCGTGCCGCCCGGGCCGCGCTCCTGGCCGGGGCCGAACCCCGGGGCCATGATCGTGCGGTCCTCGCGGAGCAGGTCGTTGTGCGCCCGGCCGGGGGTCGGGAGCATCGCCGCGACCAGCACCAGGGCACGCGTGCGCGGGCCGAGCTCGGCGGCGACCAGCGGCGCGGTGAGCCCGCCGAGCGAGTGCCCGACGACCACGACCGGCCCCTCGGCCGGCGCCGCGGCGAGCGCCGCCGCGACGTACTCGGCGGCGCCCGCCCCCGGCTCGTCGGCCGGCAGGTCCGGTGCCACCGAGCTGAGCCCCCGGGCACGCAGCTCCTCCTGCAGCGGCGCCCAGCTCGACCCGCGGTGCCAGGCCCCGTGCAGGAGCAGGAACGCCGGGTCAGCCATCCGAGCCGAGCGCCTTCTCGATCCGCTCCACCTTCGCGCTGAGCTGGCCGGTGTACCCGGGCCGGATGTCGGCCTTGAGCACCAGGCTCACTCGCGGGGACCGTGCCTGCACGGCCTCGACCGCGCGGCCCACCACGGCCATCGCCTCGTCCCAGGTCTCGGCCTCGATGGTGGTGAACATGGACGTCGTCTCGTTGGGCAGCCCGGACTCCCGGACCACGCGGACGGCCTCGGCGACGGCGTCGCCCACGCTCCCGTCGTCGGAGGAGCTGCCGGACGGCGCGATGCTGAACGCTACGAGCATGCCGCCAGCCTGCCCCATGATCTCGGGCCGCGGGTGTCCGCCCTGCTAGCGTGCATGGCCATGGCCTCGCGCGACCCGCTCCCCTTCGACCCGATCGACCGGGCGGCGGAGCTCTGGGCCGAGCGCATCGGCCCGTCGGACACCATGGCCGCCGTCACCAGCGTGATGCGCGTGCAGCAGATCCTGCTGTCGGCGGTCGACGCCGCGCTCAAGCCGCACAACCTCACCTTCGCCCGCTACGAGGCGCTGGTGCTGCTGAGCTTCTCGCGGGCCAAGAAGCTGCCGATGCGGGTGATGGGCGAGCGGCTGCAGCTGCACCCGACCAGCGTCACGAACATCGTCGACCGGCTGCAGGCGGACGGGCTGGTGCGCCGGACCCCGCACCCCACGGACCGGCGGGCGACCCTGGTCGAGATCACGCCGGACGGGCTGGAGAGGCTGGAGCAGGCCACCAAGTCCGTCACCGCCGTCGACTTCGGGCTGGTGGGACTCGACGCGGAGGGCAAGGCCACGCTCTTCGACCTGCTCGGCCGCATCCGCTCGGCCTCCGGCGACTTCCGCTGACCTCGCTCCGCACGAACGGCACTTTCGTGCGGTAGGTCCGCACAAAAGTGCCGTTGGTGCGGTCGTCAGAGGGAGTCTCAGAGGGAGTCGAGGAGCTCGTCCGCCGCCGCGTAGGGGCTCAGCGTGCCGGCCACCACCTTCTCGGCCAGCGCCTCGAGGGCGGCGCCGCCGCGGACGTCGCCGAGCCGCGCGCGGACCTTCTCCAGCCCGATCGCCTCGATCTCGTTCTCCGCCCGCCGCCGGCGCCGCCGCGGGCCCTCGCCGGAGGACTCCAGCCAGGCCCGGTGCTCGTCGATCGCCCCGGCGACCTTGTCGACGCCCTCGCCGCGGGCCGCGACCGTGCGGCACACGGGCGGCTTCCAGGCGTCCCGCCGCTCGCCGAGCGACATCATGTAACGCAGGTCGCGGACGGTCTGGTCGGCGCCCTCGCGGTCCGCCTTGTTGACCACGAACACGTCCGCGATCTCGAGGATCCCGGCCTTGGCGGCCTGCACGCCGTCGCCCATTCCGGGCGCGAGCAGCACGACCGTGGTGTCGGCGAGCGAGACGACGTCGACCTCGGACTGGCCGACCCCGACCGTCTCGACGAGCACGACGTCGCAGCCCGCGGCGTCGAGCACCCGCAGCGCCTGCGGGGTCGCCCAGGCCAGCCCGCCCAGGTGTCCCCGGGTCGCCATGGACCGGATGAACACGCCCTCGTCGATCGCGTGGTCACCCATCCGGACCCGGTCGCCGAGCAGCGCGCCGCCGGAGAAGGGCGACGACGGGTCGACCGCGAGCACGCCGACCCGCTTGCCCTGCTCGCGGAACGCCGCGACCAGTGCGGACGTGGTGGTGGACTTGCCGACGCCCGGCGAGCCCGTGAGACCGACGACCTGCGCCCGCCCCGTGTGCGGGGCGAGCAGCGCGGCGACCTCCGGCAGGTCCTTCGACCCGCTCTCGACGAGCGAGATCAGCCGGGCGACCGCGCGCTGCTGGCCCTCCAGCGCGCGGTCGACCAGCTCCTGCGGGGACTGCTGAGGCAAGGGATCAGGCCGGGACGCGGAGGATCAGCGCGTCGCCCTGGCCGCCGCCACCGCACAGCGCGGCCACGCCGACACCGCCGCCGCGGCGCTTGAGCTCGAGCGCCAGGTGCAGCGTGATCCGTGCACCGGACATGCCGATCGGGTGACCGAGGGCGATCGCACCGCCGTTGACGTTGACCTTCTCCTCGTCGAGGCCCAGCTTGCGCGTCGACACGAGACCGACCGCGGCGAAGGCCTCGTTGATCTCGACCAGGTCGAGCTCCTTGGGGTCGAGGCCCTCCTTGGCGCACGCCTTGGCGATGGCGTTGGCCGGCTGCTCGTGCAGGCTCGTGTCCGGTCCGGCGACCACGCCGTGGGCGCCGATCTCGGCCAGCCAGGTCAGTCCGAGCTCCTCGGCCTTGGCCTTGCTCATCACCACGACCGCGCACGCGCCGTCGCTGATCTGCGACGACGAGCCCGCGGTGATCGTGCCGTCCGCGGCGAAGGCCGGGCGGAGCTTGGCGAGGCTCTCGCCGGTGGTGTCGCCGCGGACGCCCTCGTCGTGCGAGAAGACGACCGGGTCGCCCTTGCGCTGCGGGATCTCGACGGGGGTGATCTCGTCGTCGAACACACCGTTCTTCACGGCCGCGGCGGCGAGCTGGTGCGACCGGGCCGCGAAGGCGTCCTGGTCCTCGCGGGTGACGTCGTAGCGGCTGTTGTGCTTCTCCGTCGACGCACCCATCGCGACCTGGTCGAAGGCACAGAACAGGCCGTCGTAGGACATGCTGTCGATCAGCGCGGTGTCGCCGAACTTCGTGCCCTCGCGGGACTTGGCCAGCAGGTGCGGCGCCTGGGTCATCGACTCCTGGCCGCCCGCGACCACGATGTCGAACTCACCGGCACGGATGAGCTGGTCGGCGAGGGCGATGGCGTCGATGCCGGACAGGCAGACCTTGTTGACGGTCAGCGCCGGGACGTCCATCGGGATGCCGGCGGCGGCGGCCGCCTGGCGGGCGGGGATCTGGCCGGCGCCCGCGGTGAGCACCTGCCCCATGATCACGTACTCGACCTGCTCGGGGGCCACCCCGGCCTTCTCCAGGGCGCCCTTGATCGCGAATCCGCCGAGCTGAGCGCCCGAGAACCCCTTGAGCGACCCGAGCAGCCGGCCGACCGGCGTACGGGAACCAGCGACGATCACGGACTGCGCCACGACGACCTCCAGCAACTGCGTTGGCACACGGGATTGGTTCCGGACCATACCCGTCGGTCACCTGCGAAGAGACGGCCCGAACGGACGGGTGAGCAGCCACACAGAGGGCCGGGCCCGGTACCGCGCATTAGATTCCCGGACCATGACGGCACAGACGGAATCGGCCCACGGCGCGCTCGGATCCCTGCTGACCCAGATCGACCACGTCGGCATCGCGGTCGCCGACCTCGACGAGGCGATCGCCTGGTACCACGACGTGTTCGGGCTGGTGAACACGCACGAGGAGGTCAACGAGGAGCAGGGCGTGCGCGAGGCGATGCTCGCCGCTCCCGGCGCCGATCCCGCGTCCAGCACGCGGATCCAGCTGCTGGCCCCGCTGCGCCCGGACTCCACGATCGCGAAGTTCCTCGACCGCAACGGGCCGGGCCTGCAGCAGCTCGCCTACCGGGTCACGGACATCGAGGCCGCGATGGAGGCGCTGAAGAACAAGGGCCTGCGCCTGCTCTACCCGGAGCCGCGGCGCGGCACGGCGGATTCGCGCATCAACTTCGTGCACCCGAAGGACGCCGGCGGCGTGCTCGTTGAGCTGGTGGAGCCGGCGGCCACCCCGCACTGACACCCGAACGAACGGCGCTCTCGTGCGGTAGGTCCGCATGAGTGGGCCGTTCGTGCAGCGTCCCGGCCCCTCCGATCAGGCGGTTTCCACCCGGTCGGAGGGGCTGCTTCATTGATCCAGTCGGTGGGCTGCGTCACGATCGGCCCCATCGGCGGAGCGCGCAGCCACAATGCCTCGGGTACCATACTGATCGGTAACTGATCGGTATCCCAAGCAAGACACACGACTCACGCCACCGGAGGCCAGGCCGTGCAGGAGATCCTCGACGCCATTCTCGCCGAGCGTTTCGACGCCGTGGGTGGGCTTCCCGTCCCCGACCACTACCAGGCGATGACGGTCCACGCGGACGAGACCGAGATGTTCGACGGGATCGCCACCCGCGACAAGGACCCGCGCAAGAGCCTGCACCTGGACACGGTGCCCACCCCCAGGCTCGGCCCGGGCGAGGCGATCGTGGCCGTGATGGCCAGCGCGATCAACTACAACACCGTGTGGACCTCGATCTTCGAACCGGTGTCCACGTTCGGCTTCCTCAAGCGCTACGGGCGCGAGTCCGAGCTGGCCAAGCGGCACGACCTGCCGTACCACATCGTGGGGTCCGACCTGGCCGGCGTCGTGCTGCAGACGGGGCCCGGGGTGAACGCGTGGAAGCCCGGCGACCGGGTCGTCGCGCACTGCCTGTCCGTCGAGCTGGAGAGTCCGGACGGGCACGGCGACACGATGATGGACCCGCAGCAGCGGATCTGGGGCTTCGAGACCAACTTCGGCGGGCTCGCGCAGCTCGCCCTGGTCAAGTCCAACCAGCTGATGCCCAAGCCCGAGCACCTCACCTGGGAGGAGGCGGCCAGCCCCGGGCTGGTCAACTCCACCGCCTACCGCCAGCTCGTCTCGCGCAACGGCGCGGACATGAAGCAGGGCGACACGGTGCTCATCTGGGGCGCGAGCGGCGGGCTCGGCTCGTACGCCACCCAGTTCGCGCTCAACGGCGGCGCCACCCCGATCTGTGTGGTCTCCTCGCCGGAGAAGGCGGCCATCTGCCGGGCCATGGGCGCGGAGCTGATCATCGACCGCAACGCCGAGGGCTACAGGTTCTGGAAGGACCCGCAGACCCAGGACCCCAAGGAGTGGAAGCGCTTCGGGGCCAGGATCCGCGAGCTGACCGGCGGAGACGACCCGGACATCGTGTTCGAGCACCCGGGCCGGGAGACCTTCGGCGCCTCGGTCTACGTGGCCCGCAAGGGCGGCACGATCGTGACCTGTGCGTCGACCTCGGGCTACATGCACGAGTACGACAACCGGTACCTGTGGATGAACCTCAAGCGGATCGTCGGCTCGCACTTCGCGAACTACCGCGAGGCGTGGGAGGCGAACCGGCTGATCGACAAGGGCCTGGTCCACCCGACCGTCTCCAAGGTCTACCCGCTGGCCGACACCGGCCAGGCGGCGTACGACGTCCACCAGAACGCCCACCAGGGCAAGGTCGGCGTGCTCGCGCTGGCGCCCGAGGAGGGCCTGGGCGTGACGAACCCGGAGAAGCGGGCCAAGCACCTCGACGCGATCAACCGCTTCCGCGGCGTCTGATCCACCCACGGCACGGCTCCGTGACGCAGCGGGCGACGCGTGCGTCACGGAGCCGTACCAACTTCTCCCCAGACCGGTTCGAGCGTTATGGCCTTACTGCGAATGCTCCACGGGCGGCACCCCGATTCGGCCCACGCCCGGACGGGTGACGGAGCGCACCCGGGGCCGCGCGCGACGCTCCGCGAATGCGGTAGCCCGGTACGGTGAAGTTCATGGTCGGTGAACCGGAGAACCCCCAGCCCACCGCCGGTGACCAATCCACGGCCGGCTTCCGGGTCGTCCGCCGCGGCTACGACCAGGAGCAGGTCGACGGGCACCTGCACCGGATCGACGCGGACGTCCGGCTGCTCGCCGCGGACCGGGACGCCGCCGTCACGCAGGTGACCCGGCTGACCCGCGAGCTCGACGAGACGCGCGGCCGGCTGGAGTCGATGCGCCAGCAGGTGCGGCGGCTGTCCGGGCCGCCGGACAGCGTCCAGGGCCTCAGCGAACGAATGCGCTCGATGCTCCGGCTGGCCGAGGACGAGGTCGCCGAGACGCGGGACCGGGCGGACGCGGACGTGACCCGGCTGCGGGCCGAGTGCGACCAGGAGCTGGCCGAGCGCCGCGCGGACACCGAGCGCCGCCGGGAGGCGGTGCTCGCCGAGGCCCGGAACGAGGCGGAGCGGATCGTCGCCCGGGCGAAGGCGCTGCAGGCCCAGGCCGCCCAGGACAAGCTGGCGAACGACGAGGCGATCGCCCGGGTCCAGGCCGAGTCGGCCGCTGCGATCGCTGCGGCGAACTCCGCCGCCGCCGCCGAGCGCGAGCAGGTCGAGGAGGACTTCCGGATCGCGATGGACCAGCGGCGCACCGAGACCTTCGGGGCGCTGCAGGCCGAGCGCACGGCGACGCAGCAGGAGGTCGCGCGGCTCCGCGCCGAGGCGGACGAGTACTCCCGGACCACCCGTGCGGCGGCGGACGACTACGCCCGGACCACCCACGCGGCGGCGGACGACTACGCCCGGACCACCCACGCGGCGGCCGACCAGCAGGCCGCCGGGATCGTCGCCGACGCCCGCGGCGAGGCCGAGCGCCTCGTCCGCGAGGCCGAGCGTCGGGTCGCCGAGCTCACCGACCTGCGCGGCCGGGTCGCCGAGCAGCTCGCGCACGCCCGCGCCGCGCTCGTCGCGGACCTGGCGGCCCTGGGCCCGCTGGCCGACGAGGGCGACCGCACGGACGGCGCGTCGGGCACGGGTTCGGGCGCGGTGCCCGAGCAGGCGAGCGAGCAGTCCCGCCGCCGTCCGCGCCCCCACCCGGCCACGGCCCGCGCCTGACCCCTCGCCACGGCCGGCCCACGGAGGCCGGCCCGGACGACGGCAGGACCGCGCTCAGCGGGGGCGGCGGAGGCTCGGCCGCCGGCGGCCCCGGGCGTTCCAGCACGGCAGGTGCCAGTGCCGGCGGTCCTCCACCGAGCCCCACTCCCCCGTCGGCCACGTGACCACGTGCCCGACGCCGGCGGGGATCAGCTGGTCGCAGCCCGGGCACCGGTAGTCCTTCACCGACGACCCGCCGGGGACGTGCCGGACGGCCCACTCGCCGTCGGGCCCCGTCTCGGCGCGGGTCACGATCCCCGACGACAGAGGTGCGGGCACGGCGCGGCCCCGCCCCCGTTCCGAGGGGCGGGGCCGTCGACCGCGTGCCATGGATCCGACCGTAACCGCCCGGCGGCGCCGCGCGGGCGGCACCGGGGCGGGTCACAGGTCAGCGGGAGGTGTAGTCCCGGAAGCCCTGCCCGGTCTTGCGGCCGAGCCGGCCCGCCGTGACCAGGTGCTCCAGCAGCGGGGCCGGGGCGAAGCCGGACTGGCGGAACTCGGAGAACAGCGACCGCTCGATGGCGAGCGACACGTCCAGGCCGACGACGTCGAGCAGCTCGAACGGCCCCATCGGCAGCGCACAGCCCGTCTTCATCGCCGCGTCGATGTCGTCCGCCGTGGCGTAGTGCGCCTCCAGCATCTTCACCGCGTCGTTCAGGTACGGGAACAGCAGCGCGTTGACGATGAACCCGGCCCGGTCGCCACAGGAGACGGGCACCTTCTTGATCTTCTGGCAGAGCGCCAGCGCGGTGGCCGCGACCTCCGGCGCGGTGCTGATCGTGGACACCACCTCGACGAGCTTCATCACCGGCGCCGGGTTGAAGAAGTGCAGCCCGATCACGTCGGCCGGGCGGGTGGTGGCCGCCGCGCACTCCACGACCGGCAGCGACGACGTCGTGGTCGCGAGGATCGCGCCGGGCTTGCAGATCTCGTCGAGCGCGCCGAACACGGCCCGCTTCACCTCGAGCTCCTCCGCGATGGCCTCGACGACGAGGTCGACGTCGGCGAAGTCCTCCAGCGAGGTGGTGCCGGTGATCCGCCCGAGGGTGGCGTCACGCTCGTCCTCGGTGAGCTTGCCCCGCACCACGGCCTTGTCCAGCGCCTTGCGGATCCCCCCGACCGACGCCTCGACCTTGGAGTCGCTGCGGCCGCGGACCACGACGTCGAACCCGGCCTGCGCGAACACCTGCACGATCCCGCTGGCCATGGTGCCCGTGCCGACCACGCCGACCCGCTGGACGTCGCGCGTCGGGACGTCCTCGGGCACGACCGAGCCCGGGGTCAGGGCGTCGGGCACGACCTTGCTGCTGTGCGGCTTCTCGTAGGTGTAGAAGCCGCGGCCGCTCTTCCGGCCCAGCAGCCCGGCGGTGATCATCTGCTTGAACACCGGCGCCGGGGCGTGCATGAGGTTGCGCGACTGCGCGTACATCGTCTCGAGGATCTCGTACGCGGTGTCGAGGCCGATGAGGTCGAGCAGCGCCAGCGGGCCCATCGGGTAGCCGCAGCCGTAGCGCATGGCGGCGTCGAGGTCCTCGCGGCTCGCGTAGCGGGACTCGTACATCCGCGCCGCGTGGTTGAGGTAGCCGAAGAGCAGCGCGTTCGCGATGAACCCGGCGCGGTCGCCGATCACGACCGGCACCTTGTCCAGCGTGGCGGCGAAGGCCTGGAGGTCCTCGACCACGTCCGGCTCGGTGACCACCGTGCGCACCAGCTCGACGAGCTTCTGCACCGGCGCCGGGTTGAAGAAGTGCATCCCGACGACCTTGCCCGGGCGCGCGGTCCGCACGGACAGCTCGGTGACCGACAGCGACGACGTGTTCGACGCCAGGATCGTCTCCGGGCCGACGTGCTTGTCCACCTCGGCGAACACCGACGCCTTGAGCTGCAGCGACTCCGGCACCGCCTCGACCACGAGGTCGCACGGGGCCAGGTCGGCCAGCGACGTGGTCGTGGTGATCCGGCCCAGCAGCTCGCCCGCCTGCTCCTCGGTGAGCTTGCCGCGCTCGATCGCCCGCCTCGTCGAGGTCTCCAGGTGCGCCTTCCCGCGCTCGACGGCGGCCGCGTCCACCTCGGCGGCGATCACGTCCAGGCCGTTGCGGGCGAACACCTCCACGATGCCCGCACCCATGGTGCCCAGGCCG
This sequence comes from Pseudonocardia halophobica, assembly GCF_050948485.1. Lineage (NCBI taxonomy): Bacteria > Bacillati > Actinomycetota > Actinomycetes > Pseudonocardiales > Pseudonocardiaceae > Pseudonocardia > Pseudonocardia halophobica. The sequence continues at coordinate 6,334,785 of NZ_CP192046.1, forward strand.
ACCACGCCGACCGTCCGGAACTCGCGTGCCACGCCGTTACCTCCCGCTGCCTCGAGGGTCTGTACCGAGCGGTAATCCTCTCATCCCCCGCTGCTTGGTAACCCACGCATGAGGCCGGGAACACCCCGTCCGGATGGCGGGTCTACCGGCCGTGACGTGCCCGGACGAGCCCGATCAGGGTGCCCATGTGCTTCGCCGTGCGGGTGAAGCTGGTGACCGGGACGGGCAGCGCGAACCGCTGCCGGGCCACCGCCTGCGGGCGGGTGAACTCGCGCAGGCCGTCCTCGCCGTGGATGCGTCCGAAGCCGGAGTCGCCGACCCCGCCGAACGGCAGCGACGGGATGCCCGCGAACGCGATGACGCCGTTGACGCTCACCATGCCGCAGCGCAGGCCCTCGGCGATCCGCTCGCCCTCCTTCGCCGAGCCGGTGAACACGCTGGCGCCCAGGCCGTAGCCGGTGCCGTTGGCGCGCCGGACCGCCTCGGCGACGTCCGGCACCCGGTTCACGACGATCAGCGGGCCGAACGTCTCCTCGGTGACGGCGGAGGAGTCCTCGGGCACGTCGACGATCACGACCGGCTCCACGAACGGGGGCTTCACGGACTCCTCGCCGCCGACGACCGCCCGGCCGCCCTTCTCGAGCGCGTCGCGCACGTGCCGGCGGACGACCTCGGTCTGCGACGCCATCGTCATCGGGCCGAACTGGGTGCCGGCCCGCAGCCCGCGCGCCTTGGCCACGAGCGCCGCGGTGAACTCCTCGGCGACCGACTCGACGACGTACACGCGCTCCACGCCGACGCAGGTCTGCCCGGCGTTGGACATCCCGCCCCAGACGGCGGCGTCGGCGGCGGCCTCGACGTCCGCGCCCGCGTCGACGATCAGCGCGTCCTTGCCGCCGCACTCGATGAGGACCGGGGTGAGGGTCTCGGCGCAGGAGGCCATGACCCGCTTGCCGGTGGCCGTCGACCCGGTGAAGGCGATCTTGCCGACGCCCGGGGCGCGGCAGAGCGCCGCCCCCGTCTCGCCGAACCCGGTCACCACCTCGATCAGCGTCTTCTCCGGCACCGCGTCGGACAGCGTGCGGGCGAGGATCTCGCCGACGCCCGGGGTGAGCTCGCTCGGCTTGAACACGACGCCGTTGCCCGCGGCGAGCGCGTAGGCGATCGAGCCCATCGGCGTGAACACCGGGTAGTTCCACGGCCCGATCACGCCGACGACCCCGATCGGCGGGTAGCCGAGGGTCGCGGACTGGTTGGCACCGAGCAGGCCCGGCGACACCGTCCGCCGGCCGAGCGTCTTCCTGGCGTGTTTCGCCGCCCAGTCGACGTGGTCGATCGCGAGGACCAGTTCGAGCCGGGCGTCGTCGAGCGGCTTGCCGGTCTCGGCGGAGACCACGCCCGCGACCTCGTCCAGCCGCGCGACCAGCGCCTTCTTCCACGCCAGCAGGCGCTCGCGACGACCGTCGAAGCCCAGGCCGCGCCACCACCGCGCGGCCTCCTCGGCCCGGGCGACCGCGGCGAGCACGTCGGCCTCGCCGTGGACCGGGTGCGTCCCGACGACCCCACCGGTCCGCGGGTCGAGCGAGTCGAAGGTGTCGGTGCTGGTCCTGGCCGGAGCCTCGGTGCTGGCGGTCACATCGGTCAGGGTAGGGCGGGCGCGAGGGCCCGCGTGTGCCTCCGGCGACCCGGGCGGACCATCCGGAGCGGCCCCGTTCCGGCCGGTCAGCGGGCGCGGAGGACGGGACGCGGCGCTGCACGGACCCCTCCTCCGCACAGGGCCGCGCCCCGCTCCGCGCTCGGGACACGCGGTCCCGGTGACGCCGCGCGGACGAGGAACCTATAACGCGTTCCAGGTACTCCACAACGCGAATGAGCTGGGCTAGCCTCCGTCGATGACCGAGAGGCGGCCCGGGCGGCGCGAGGAGCGCAACGCGGAGACGCGCTCGGCCATCCTCCGGGCCGCGGAGCAGCTGTTCTCGGCGCAGGGCTGGCAGGGCACCCGGATCACGGAGGTCGCCGCGCGGGCCGGCGTCGCCACCGCCACCTGCTACAACCACTTCGGCAGCAAGCACGCCCTGATCGGGCACCTCTTCGCGCCGCGGATCGCCGATGCCGTCGCGCGGGTCGAGGACCGGATCGCCGCCGGCGCGGCGGCGCACGAGATCATCCGGGTCGCCGTCGACGAGACGGTGCGGCTGCTGAAGGTCCGGCGGACCCTCACGTTCGCGCTGTTCGCGGCGCTGCAGGAGGACGCGATCCGCAGCGACGGGCCGCCCCGCGGGCCGGGAGACGTCCGCATGATCGCGCAGATCCCGATGATCCTGGAGACGGCGCTGCAGCACGCCTCCGATGTGCTCGGCCTGGACCTCGACACCGGCCGGACCGCCCGCTACCACACCAACGCCCTGCTCCTGCAGGTCCTGATGCGGCCGGACTCGACGGCCGGCGACATCGCCGACTTCGTCCTGCTCCAGCTGCGCGGCGCGTTCGTCCCGCCGTACGAGGGGACCTCAGAAGAGGCGCAGGTCCTTCGAGTCGAGGCCCCGTAGCGCGTCGTAGTCCACGGTCACGCAGCGGATGCCGCGGTCCTCGGCGAGGGTGCGCGCCTGCGGCTTGATCTGCTGCGCGGCGAACACCCCGGCCACCGGCCCGAGCAGCGGGTCGCGGTTCATCAGCTCGAGATAGCGGGTCAGCTGCTCGACGCCGTCGATCTCCCCGCGCCGCTTGATCTCCACGGCGACGTGCCCGCCCGCGGTGTCGCGACAGAGCAGGTCGACCGGGCCGATCGCCGTCATGAACTCGCGGCGGACCAGCGTCCAGCCGTCGCCGAAGGTCTCCGGGTGCGCAGCCAGGAGCTCCTGCAGGTGCGCCTCGACGCCGTCCTTCACCAGGCCGGGATCCACGCCCAGCTCGTGCGAGGAGTCGTGGAGCACCTCGTCGATGGTGATGACGAGCGACTCGTCGGCCTTGTTGCGAACCGTCCAGACGCCGGGCTCCTCGGTGAGCCAGCACGGCGGGCTCATCCAGTTCAGCGGCTTGTAGGCGCGGTCGTCGGCGTGCACGCTGACCGACCCGTCGGCCTTGACCAGCAGCAACCGCGGGGCCATCGGCAGATGTGCGGTGAGCCGGCCGACGTAGTCCACCTGGCAGCGGGCGATGACGAGGCGCACGGGCCGTCACCCTAGAGGTGCGTTGCGCTCGGCCAGCGCCCGCCCGTGCTCGGCGAGCCTCGTCCGCAGCTCGGGAGGCTCCAGCGCCTCCACCTCCCCGCCGAGCGCCACCAGCTGGCCGGCGGCGACCCGCAGCGACTCGACGTCGAGCAGCAGCTCGCGCCAGCCCTCGGCGTCGGGCTCGCCGGCCGCGGCGACGGCGGCGTGCGCGGCGTCGGAGTCGGTCACGCTCGGCAGGGCCCGCAGCCCGGCGGGCGAGACCCGGATCCGCACCTTCTCGCGCAGCATCGACGCGGCGAACCGGGAGGCCGACTCCGCCCACCACGCCGGCAGGTCGAAGTCCGCCGGCCGGGCGAACGTCGCGTCGAGCGGCTCGGCCTCGGCGATCTTCGCGGCCCGGTAGGTCCGGACGTCCCCGTCCACCCCGGCGACCAGGTACCAGACCCCCGCCTTGAGCACGAGCCCGAGCGGCTCGACCTCGCGGTGGACCTGTCGTGGCCCGTAGACGATCCGGACCCGGCGCTGCTCCCACAACGCCTCGGCGAGCACGGCGAGGTGGGTGACCTCGGTGGGGTTCTGGAACCAGCCCGGCGCGTCGAGGTGCACCCGTTCGGCGACGACGCGGGCGTGCGCGCGCAGGCCCTCCGGGAGCGTCGCGAGGATCTTCGCCTGGGCCCCGGCGAGCGCGGTGCCCAGGCCCAGCTCGGCGAGCAGCTGCGGGGCGCCCAGGGTCAGCATGGCCGCGGCCTCCTGGGCCGTGAGCCCGTCGAGCCGGGTCCGCCAGCCCTCGACGAGCCCGATCCCGCCGCCCGGCCCGGGCTCCGTCCAGATCGGCACGCCCACCTCGCTCAACGACGCGACGTCCCGGTAGATCGTCCGCTCGGACACCTCCAGCTCCGCGGCCAGCTCGGCCGCGGTGGCCGAGCGGCGCCGCTGCAGCACGAAGAGCAGGGCCATCAGCCGGGACGCGCGCACGGTCCGATCGTCGCAGGTGGGAGGCTGGCCGTGTGGAGACCCTCTCGACCCGGCAGGTCTACGCGAACAACTGGATGACGGTGCGCGAGGACGCCGTGCGCCGCCCCGACGGCTCGGACGGCGTCTACGGCGTGATCGACAAGCCGACGTACGCCCTCGTGATCCCCCGCGACGGCGACCGGTTGCACCTCGTCGAGCAGTTCCGTTATCCGATCGGCCTGCGCCGCTGGGAGTTCCCGGCGGGCACCGCGCCGGACCGTGCCGCCCAGGACCCGGCCGAGCTCGCCGTGCGCGAGCTGGTCGAGGAGACCGGGCTGCAGGCCGGCCGGATGGAGAAGATCGGCACGCTCGACGTCGCCCCCGGCATGTCCAGCCAGCGCGGGCACGTCTACCTCGCCACCGACCTCACCGAGGGTGAGGCCCAGCGCGAGCACACCGAGCAGGACATGCGGCAGGCCTGGTTCACCATCGCCGAGTTCGAGGCCATGATCGCGGACGGCGAGATCACCGACGCCCAGTCCGTCGCCGCCTACATGCTCCTGGTCCTCCACGACCGCCGCCCCCGGTGAGTGGCGACGGCCGCTCGCACCGACCACCGATGTGGACGAACGGCGCTCTCGCTCACACCTGGTGAGCGACAGCGCCGCTCGCCGGTTCCCCCCGGGGTGGCTCTACAGCGGCTCGACAGCGGCTCTACAGGCGGACGGGGAGGGCGGCGAGGCGCCGGGAGCCGGGGACCGGCTGCCACACCAGCTCCTCCGGCGGCACGGCGAGCTCGAGGGACGGGAAGCGGGTGAACAGCGCCCGCAGCGCCACCTCCCCCTCCTGCCGGGCCAGGGCGGCGCCGAGGCAGTAGTGCGCGCCGTGACCGAACCCGAGGTGCCCCTCCCCCCGCTCGGTCCGCCGCCCGACGTCGAACGTCTCGGGGTCGTCGAACTCGCGCGGGTCGCCGTTGGCGGACAGCAGGATCGGCTGGACGGCGGCGCCGGCCGGGATCTGCACCCCGCCGATCTCCACCGGCTCGGTCGCGTACCGCACGCGGACCTGGCTGACCGGCCCCCACAGCCGCATGAGCTCGTTCACCGCGGTCGGCCACAGGTCGGGCTCGGCCTGCAGCCGCGCCAGCTGCTCGGGCCGGCTGAGCAGCGCGGCCACCGAGTTCGCGATGAGGTGCGCGGTCGTCTCGTGCCCGGCGAAGACCAGCGCGAGGACCATCGTGACCAGCTCGAACTCCGACAGCCGGTCCCCGTCCTCCTCCTGGGCCCGGATCATCGCGCTCAGCAGGTCGTCGGCCGGCTCGGCCCGGCGTCGGCCGATCAGGTCGCGAATGTGGTCCACGGTGGCCTGCAGGGCCCCGGGGACGCGCGCGGGATCGGTCGAGACCATCTCCCGGCCCCAGACGTGCCAGTTCGGTCGGTCCGCCTCCGGGATCCCGACGAGCTCGCAGATCACGGTGATCGGCAGCGGGTACGCGTAGGCCTCGACGAGGTCGACCGGCTGCTCCGCCACGGCCAGCTCCGCGAGCAGCCCCGCGGTGATCTCCTCGACGCGCGGCCGCAGGTCGCCCACGCGGCGGACCGTGAACGCCCGGGAGACGAGCTTGCGCAGCCGGGTGTGGTCGGCGCCGTCCGCGTCGAGCACGCTGCGGGTCATGTAGTCCGCGAGCTCGGGCGTGATCCCGATGGCGGCCATCATCTCCTTGCGCGTGTCCCGGCCGTCGGGGGCGTTCGCCGGGTCGTTGACGAACCGCGGGTCGCTCAGCACCGCGCGGACGTCCGCGTAGCGGGTCACGAGCCAGAGCGGCGCCTCGTCCCCGCCCAGCCCGAACCGGCTGCGCAGCACGGGCGCCTGCTCGCGCAGGCGGCCGAAGGCGTGCCAGGGGTCGGCGAGGAGCTCCGGGTCGGTGAGGGCGGGCGCGTCGAGCACGGCCATGGGGTCACCTGGTTCCGCTCGGGGTGGGCATGTCGTCGAGCAGTCCGCGGAAGAGCGCCGCGCACTCCGCCGCGCACTCGCGCGTGAGCGGCGCACCCGGAATCTCCAGGGCGCTCCGCAGGGCGTGTTCGAGCAGGTCGGCACGCGCGTCCGGGTCGGTGGGGCCCGGCGTGGACGGCATGCCGTCGAGGAAGAAGAAGCCGGTGGTGACGGCGGAGAACAGGTGCATCTGCGCGTCGATCGGCAGGTCGGTCGGCATCCGGCCCGCCTCGCGCATCAGCGAGAACCAGCGCCGGCCCACCTCGGTGCGCCGGGCGGTGAGGCCGCCCAGCGCCTCGGCCGCCTCGTGCGCGAGCCGGCCCAGCACCTCCGGATCGCCGAGGTAGAGGGGCCGGGTCACGGGGTCGTCGAGCAGCTCACGGTAGATCGAGCGGACGGCGCGGGCCGGCAGCGCCTCGGCGGGATCGGCCTCCATCCGGTCCGCCATCCGCGCGGTCACGGTGCGGTGGCTGCGCATCAGGACGGCGAGGAACAGCGCGTCCTTGGTGCGGAAGTGCAGGTAGACGGTGCCCTTCCCGATGCCCGCCCGACGCGCGACCTCGTCGATCGTCACGCGTTGGTAGCCCCACCGGACCAGCAGATCGGCGGCCGCGTCGAGGAGCCGGTCCTCGCGTGACCTCGTGACTGGAATTGCCGATCCGGTCATGCGGTCACGGTAGACCCGTTCCACCCGGCCGTCCAGGCACTACCGTGGACCCATGGGTTACGAGCACCTCCTGGTCAAGCAGGACGGGGAGACCGTCCGCATCACGATGAACCGGCCGGAGCGCCGCAACGCCCTCTCCGAGGACCACCTCCGCGAGCTGCTCGACGCCTTCGAGACCGCCGGCAGCAGCGACGCCACCGGTATCGTGCTCGGCGCGGAGGGGAAGGCCTTCTCGGCGGGACACGACTTCGCCGACGTCGCCGCGCGGGACCTCAAGGGCGTCCGCGAGCTGCTCACCCTGTGCACGGAGGTGATGCAGACCATCCAGGCGGTTCCGCAGGTCGTGGTAGCGAAGGTCCAGGCCATCGCGACGGCGGCCGGTTGCCAGCTCGTCGCCACCTGCGACCTGGCCGTCGCGGGCGAGTCCGCCGCGTTCGCGCTGCCCGGCGGCAAGGGCGGCTGGTTCTGCCACACCCCGGCGGTCCCCGTGGCGCGCAACGTCGGCCGCAAGCGGCTGATGGAGCTGGCCCTGACCGGCGACCCGATCGACGCCCGCACCGCCGCCGACTGGGGCCTCGTCAACTACGTCGTGCCCGACGCCGAGCTCGACGCGAAGACGGACGAGCTGCTCGCCCGCGCGACCCGCGGCAGCCGGTTCGGCAAGGAGGTCGGCAAGCAGACGCTCTACGCGCAGCTCGACCGCCCGGAGGCCGACGCCTATGCCGTCGCCGTCGAGGTCATGGCGGCGATGTCGCAGTCCGCGGGGGCCAAGGAGGGCATGGCCGCGTTCCTCGAGAAGCGCCACCCGGTCTGGCCGGATTGAGAAGCCTGCCTGCCCGGCCACTAGTCTTCGGCGCGATGCACCTGGTCTCCCGACGATCGCTCCTCGCCGGGGCGGTCGCGCTCGGGGGCGCCGCCGCACTGGCGGGGTGCGGCTCGCGCGCGGGCTCGGCGCTCGAGCGCATGCGGGCGGACGGCGTGGCCCGCATCGGGATCGCCGGCGAACGTCCCTACGGCTTCTCGGCGACGGACGGCACGGTCACCGGCGAGGCACCCGAGGTCGCCCGGGCCGTCCTCGCCGGGTTCGGGGTGGGCGGGATCGAGGCGATCCAGGTCCCGTTCGTCGGGCTGCTCGACGGCCTGCTCGACGAGCAGTTCGACATCGTCGCCGCGGGCACCACGATCACCCCGACGCGGTGCGCGCGCGTCGCCTTCTCGCGTCCGGACTTCCTGGCGCCGTTGGCCTTCCTCGTCCCCGCGGGTAACCCGGACGGGATCCGGACGTTCGACGGCGTGCGGCGCGCGGGGATCACCGTCGGCGTGCTGAAGGGGTCGGCGGAGCAGGAGTTCGCGCTCGCGGCGGGCGTACCGGCGGAGGCGGTCCGCACCTACGAGGGTCAGAGCACGCTGTTCCGCGCCGTCGCCAACGGTGAGGTCCCCGCAGCCGCCCTCACCCGCATCTCCCTGCTCGACGAGCTGGCCCGCAACCCGGGCACGCCGCTGCAGGTGACCCCGGGCGTCGCCGCGCGGGTCGACGCGGACGGCCGGCGGGTGTTCCCGGTGGGCGCCTTCGCCTTCCGACCCGCCGACACCGACCTGCGCACCGCCTTCGACGCCGGCCTCGCCGAGCTGCACGCCTCCGGCCGCTGGCTGGATCTCGTGCGGCCCTTCGGCTTCGAGGCCGAGAACGTCCCGCCCTCCGACCTCACCACCGAGGCGATCTGCGCAGGTCGACCCGGCTTGTGATGGCCACCGTCAGCGGTTGAGGACGGCCTGCAGGAAGTCCCGGGTGCGCTGGTGGTCCGGGTCGGTGAAGAGCTTGCCCGGCGACGCGTCCTCGAGCACCCGGCCGCCGTCGAACATCATCACCCGGTGCGAGAAGTCCCGCGCGAAGCCCATCTCGTGGGTCACGCAGAGGATGGTGATGTCGGTGGTGTCCCCGATGTCCTGCAACAGCTTCAGCACCCCGGCGACGAGCTCGGGGTCCAGCGCCGAGGTCACCTCGTCGAGCAGCAGCACGTCCGGCCGCATCGCCAGCGCCCGGGCGATCGCGACCCGCTGCTGCTGCCCGCCGGAGAGCTGGGTCGGGTGGGCGTCGATCTTCTCCTTGAGCCCGACGAGGTCCAGCAGCTCCTCGGCCCGGCCGTTCGCCTCGTCCTTCGACAGGCCCAGCACCCGCGTCGGGCCCTCGATCAGGTTGCCCCGCACGGTCATGTTCGGGAACAGGTTGAACTGCTGGAACACCATGCCGATCCGCTTGCGGACCTCCCGGCAGTGTCTCTCGTCCGACGGAACGCGCTTCCCGCGCTTCTCCATGTGGGACAGGCAGCTCCCGCCCACCCAGATCGTGCCCTCGTTGACCTTCTCCAACGTCATGAGCAGCCGCAGGATCGTGGTCTTGCCCGAGCCCGACGGGCCGATCAGGGTCACGTGCTCCCCCGGCGCCACGGTGAAGTTCAGCTCCTTGAGCACGACGTTCGACCCGAAGCGCTTCTCCACGCCGTCGAAGACGATCATCGGCTCGGTGGTGTCAGGCCTGGACACGGCGGCGCTCCAGTCGTCGGACCAATATCGACGCCGGGTAGCTCAGCAGCAGGAAGAGCAGGCCGGCGATGGTGTAGGGCTCGGTGTAGCGGAAGGTCAACGAGCCGAGCTCCCGCGCCTCGTTGACGACCTCGACCACGCCGATCGCCAGCAACAGCGGGACCTCCTTGAACATCGAGATCACGTAGTTGCCCAGCGCCGGCAGCACGCGCGGGACGGCCTGGGGCAGGATGACCCCGGTCCAGATCCGCAGGCGCGGCAGCGACAGCGCGGTGCACGCCTCCCACTGCCCCTTCGGGATCGCGTCGATGCCCGCGCGATACACCTCGGAGGTGTAGGTCGCGTAGTGCACGCCGAGCCCCACGACACCGACCACGAACGCGCTGAGCGTGACCCCGAACTGGGGCAGCACGAAGAACAGGAAGAACACCTGGACCAGCAGCGGCGTCGAGCGCACGACCTCGACGAAGGCCCACAGCACCTGGTCCAGCACCGGGATGTGCAGGCGCCGCAGCACGGCGAACACCAGCCCGAGCAGGAGCGCGACCACCGAGCCGAGCAGCGTGATCTCGATCGTCGTGACCAGCGCCCAGAGCAGGTCCGGCAGGATCTCGAGCGCGTAGTTCCAGTCCCAGAGGGGCATCAGACCGCGACCCCCTCGGTGCCGGTCGGCCCGGCCGCCCGCGCCGCCGCCCGCGCCGCGCGCGAGGGCCTGCGGCCCAGCCGCGCCGAGGCCATCCGCTCCAGCAGCCGCATCACCAGTGTGATCAGCGCGGCGAGCACCAGGTAGATCACGAAGGTGACGCCGAAGATCAGCAGGGTGTCCGCGCCGAAGTTCGGGATCAGCACCTCCCGCGCCTGCCGGGTCACCTCGGGCACGGTGATCAGGGCGAGGATCGCCGAGGACTTCAGCAGCTGGATGAACAGGTTGTTGAAGGGCGGCAGCATCTCCACGAACGCCTGCGGGAGGATCACGCGCCGCATCCGCTGCGCCGGCGAGAGGCTCAGCGCGATCGCACCCTCGTACTGGGCCCGCGGCACCGACCGGACGGCGCCGCGCACGATCTCGGCGCCGTACGCGCCGTGGTTGAGCCCCAGCACCACGATGCCGGCGAAGAGCGGCAGCAGCTGGACGCCCACCAGCACGGGCAGCACGAAGTAGATCCAGAACAGCTGGACCACCTCGGAGGTGCCGCGGAAGCCCTCGACGTACACCCGGGTCACCCCGCGCGCCGTGCGCGACGACGAGAGCAGCAGCAGGCCCGCGCCGATCGACAGGACGATCGTCAGCAGCACGCCCCCGAGCGTCGCGATGACGGTCTCGGCGATGCCGTCGGACAGGACGCCGACGATCTGCGGGAGGTTCTCCACAGTGGACCCGGCCCGACGCTCAGGCGGCCGCGCAGAGCTTCTCGGTCGTGACGTCCGCGCCCGGCAGGTTGTCCTCGGTGAACCCGAACGGCGTGACGATCTGCAGCCACTGTCCGCTCTGGTGCAGCTTCGTCAGCTCCGTGTTGAAGGCGTTGACGAGGTCGGTGTCGGCCTTGCGGAACACGAAGGCGCCCGCGGAGATCGACTGGACACCGTCGATCGTGGGGAAGAAGCCCTTGGTCACCTCGACGTTCGAGCCGGGGTTCTTGGCGACGACGTCGTTGAGCGAGATGTTCGTCAGCGCCGCCGCGTCGACCCGGTCCGAGGCCACGGCCTGCAGCAGGGTGTTCTGCGAGTCGAAGACCTGGATCTGGCTGTCCGGCACGCCGCTCTTCTGGGCGTACCCCTGCTCGACGGCGCCACTGAGGACCGCGAGCCGCAGGTTCTTGTTCTTGATGTCCTCGAAGGTGGCGACGCCGTCCGGGTTGCCGGTCGGCACGAGGAAGGCCGTCGGCGCGGTGTAGTCCGGGGTGGAGAACGCCGCGTTCTGGCAGCGCTGCGCGTTGATGAACATGCCCGCGGTGACCATGTCGAACTGGTTGGCGTTGAGCGCGGGGATGAGCGAGCCGAAGTCGACGGTGGTCGCCTGAATGTCGTTGATCCCCAGGCTCTTCAGCACCGCGCGGCCGACCTCGACGGACTCGCCGGTCACCTTCCCGCTACTGTCCGTGAAGCCGTAGGGCGCCTCGTTGGCGATGCCCACCTTCATCGTGCCGGCCGACTTCGCGCGGTCGAGCGTGCCACCGGCCCCGGAACCACCCGTGCTGGTCTGGGTGCAGGCCGACAGCAGCGCCGGCCCCCCGATGGCGACGGCCCCCGCGATCGCGCTGCGGCGGAAGAACTCACGGCGGGTCCAGGCGGATCCGGACATGGCAGGCACCCCTTCGGCTGTCGACGACGTCGTCTCGAGCTGGCCGGACCGCACACACCCCGTCGGTGACCGGCAACGGAGATCGAACGTAGGTGGTCGATCATGACTGGTCAAAGTCTGGCGGCGGTTACCTACGGTCGTTACGCGACTGTGACGAACGGCGACTTACCGCACCGACCGGGGGCAGCGGTGGTGCCGGAGAGTGATCGGTGCGGCCCGACGGTCGCGGGTGGCCCGGCCGCGCCGGCGCGGATACGGGAGGATCGCCGCATGGCACTTCGCATCGCCGGCCTGCCCGTCCCGGGTCCCGCGGACCTGCTCGGCGGGGCGCGGGCCGTCGCCGGGTGGACCGGCGAGGCGGTCGGCGTCGCGGCCGGGCTGCCGGAGCGGACCGTCGGGCTGCTCGACGAGGTCTCGACCCTGCTCGTCCGGGTCAACGGCATCGCGGGCCGGGTCGAGGGGCTGCTCGACCGCGTCGAGGGCGTCGCGGACCGTGCCGACGGGCTGATCGGCCGGGTCGAGCTCGTCGCCGGCACGGCAGAGGGTCTGGTGCGGCGTGTGGACCGTGTCGCCACCGAGGCGACGGTGCTGATCACCCGGGTCACCACCACCGCGTCCGACGCCGAGGCGCTCGTCGCGCGCGTCGGTGCGGTCGCGGAGGAGGCCGAGGGGTTGATCGCGGGCGTCCGCGGGACCGCGGGCACGGCCGACGAGCTGATCGCGCAGGTCACCAGTACCGCGGGCAGTGCGGACGAGCTCATCACCCGGGTCGCTGGCACCGCCGAGTCGGCCGAGTCGCTCATCGGCCGGGTCGGTGGCACCGCGGAGTCCGCCGAGGAACTGATCACCCGGGTCTCCGGCACCGCCGAGTCGGCCGAGTCGCTCATCGGCCGGGTCGGAGGCACGGCCGAGTCCGCCGAGGAACTCATCACCCGGGTCTCCGGCACCGCCGAGACGGCCGAGTCGCTCATCGGCCGGGTCGGTGGCACCGCCGAGTCCGCCCAGGAGCTCATCACCCGGGTGACCGAGACCGCCGGATCGGCCGAGGAACTGATCACGCGGGTCGGGGCCGTGGCGGCCGACGCCGAACGCCTCGTCGCTTCCGCGGGCTCGGTGGCGGAGGACGCCCGGACCATCGTCACCAACGCGGGCTCCGTCGCCGACGACGCCTCCGGGGTGATCGAGCGGGCCGCCGCGGTCGCCGACCGCGCCGACAAGCTCGTCGGCGACGCCTCCGGGCTCAGCGAGCAGGCGGGCGCCCTGCTGGCGACCTACCGCCCCATCGCGGAGCGTGCCGCGCCGCTGGCCACGAAGTTCGTCGACGAGTTCTCCGAGGAGGAGCTGCACGCCGCGATCCGCATGGTCGACCAGCTCCCGGCGCTCACCGAGCACCTCGAGACCGACATCATGCCGATCCTCGCCACGCTCGACCGGGTCGGCCCGGACGTCCACGAGCTGCTCGAGGAGCTCAAGGGCGTGCGACAGGCCGTCAACGGCATCCCCGGCTTCAGCTTCTTCCGGCGCCGGGGCGAGGAGCGCGAGGAGGCCTGACCGCGGCGCCCCGACGCCCCGCACCGGCGCGACGCGCGACCTTCAGGCTCTGGCGGGCACCAACGCACGCGGACGATGACGGCGCACCCGGTTGCGCCTGGCACACCCCCCGGTGAGCCCGGGCGCACCCCTGCGAGCGCGGCACACCCCCGTGACCTGCTCTCACACCCGCCAGGTGCGCCCCACATGCCGTCGACAGGGTGTATCGAGCCCGACCAGGTGTGCGAAGCGCCGGACGCGATCAGCCCTCCTGCTCCGAGGTCGGTCGAGCTCTCCGCTCGCACACCCGATCTCGGGCTTCCCGACCGTGGATCACGCAGTCAGTCCAGCCCGTGCTCCCGACGGACGAGGGTGACGATCTCGTCCATCATCTCGGTGAGCTGGTAGTCCTTCGGCGTGAAGACCGCCGCCACCCCCTTCTCGCGAAGGGCCGCGGCGTCGTCGGCCGGGATGATGCCGCCGACGATGACCGGGACGTCGTCGGCGCCCTGGGCCCGCAGGCCCTCGACGACCGCCGGCACGACCTCGAGGTGTGAGCCGGACAGCACCGACAGCCCCACGACGTGCACGCCCTCCTGCACCGCGGCCGCGACGATCTGGGCCGGGGTGAGGCGGATCCCCTGGTAGACGACCTCGAAGCCGACGTCCCGGGCGCGCACGGCGACCTGCTCGGCGCCGTTGGAGTGCCCGTCGAGCCCCGGCTTGCCCACGAGCATGCGCAGCCGCGACCCCAGCTCGTCGCCGGTCGCCCGGACCCGCTCGCGCACCTCTGCGATCTCCACGGCCGCCTCCCCCGAAGCGACGGCCGCCGACACCCCGGTCGGCGCCCGGAACTCCCCGAACACCTCGCGCAGCGCCCCGGCCCACTCACCGGTCGTCACGCCCGCCTTGGCGCAGTCGATCGAGACCTGCATGAGGTTCTCGTCCGTCTTGGCCGCGTCCTGCAGCTTCTTGAGCACCTCGGACACCGCGGCCTGGTCCCGCGACGCCCGCCACTCCTCGATCGCGGCGATCGCGGCGGCCTCGGTGGCCGGGTCGACGGTCTCGATCGCCCCGCCCTCGCCCTGCAGCGGGCTGGGCTCGGTGGTGTCGAACTTGTTGACGCCGACCACGACGTCCTCGCCGGACTCGATGCGGCGCCGGCGCTCGGCGAGCGAGGTGACCAGCTCGCCCTTCATGTACCCGTTCTCGACGGCCGCGACGGCGCCGCCCATCTCCTGCACCCGGTCGATCTCCGCCTGCGCGGCCTCGACCAGCTCGGACACCTTGGCCTCGATGACGTGCGAGCCCTCGAAGATGTCCTCGTACTCGAGCAGGTCCGTCTCGAACGCGAGCACCTGCTGCATGCGCAGCGCCCACTGCTGGTCCCACGGCCGCGGGAGGCCGAGCGCCTCGTTCCACGCGGGCAGCTGGATCGCCCGGGCGCGCGCGTCCCGGGACAGCGTGACCGCGAGCATCTCCAGCACGATCCGCTGGACGTTGTTCTCCGGCTGGGCCTCGGTGAGCCCGAGCGAGTTGACCTGCACGCCGTAGCGCAGCCGCCGCTGCTTCGGGTTCTCGACGCCGTAGCGCTCGCGGGTGATCGTGTCCCACAGTCGGCCGAGGGCGCGCATCTTGCACATCTCCTCGACGAACCGCAGCCCGGCGTTGACGAAGAACGAGATCCGCCCGACGACGTCGCCGAACCGCTCCTGCGGCACCTGCCCGGAGTCGCGCACCGAGTCCAGCACCGCGATGGCGGTCGACAGCGAGTAGGCCAGCTCCTGCGCCGGCGTGGCGCCCGCCTCCTGCAGGTGGTAGCTGCAGATGTTGATCGGGTTCCACTTCGGGATCTCGGTGACCGACCAGGCCACCATGTCGGTGATCAGCCGCAGGCTCGGCGCCGGCGGGAACACGTACGTCCCGCGGGACAGGTACTCCTTGACGATGTCGTTCTGCGTGGTGCCGGCCAGCTTGGCGCGCACCTCGGCGTGGTCGAGCCCGGAGGCCTCGGCCTGCTCCTCCGCGACGGCGACGTAGAGCGCGAGCAGCCACATAGCCGGGGCGTTGATCGTCATCGAGGTGTTGGCCTCGGCGACCGGGATGCCGTCGAAGAGCGTGCGCATGTCGCCGATGTGGCTGACCGGCACGCCGACCTTGCCGACCTCACCCTTGGCGAGCTCGTCGTCCGGGTCGTAGCCGGTCTGCGTCGGCAGGTCGAACGCGACGGACAGCCCCGTCTGCCCCTTGGCGAGATTGCGCCGGTAGAGCGCGTTGGACTTCTCCGCCGACGAGTGACCGGCGTAGGTCCGGATCACCCAGGGGCGGTCGCGCTCTCGATCGGTCGGGTACGGCACCGGACACCTCCACGTCGAAGACCCCCGGATCGTACTGGCCGGTAGCCTCCGCCACCCCCGACGAACGGACGTCGTCACACCTGTCTGGGTGGAAAAGTACGCGACTTGCGCGGAAAAGTACGCACCCGACCGGTCACACCGTCCGATCGGACGGGGCCGTCAGACCCGGTGGTACTTCGCGTCGAAGAAGCAGAAGACGCCGTAGGCCGCGATCCCGATCGCCACCAGACCGAGCAGCACCACGCCGAAGGGCTGGCCGGCCAGCGTCTTGAGCGCGCTGTCGAGCCCGTTGGCCTTGGCCGGGTCGAACGTGATGGCCGCGGAGACGATCAGCCCGCCCAGCACGCCGATCGCGATCCCCTTGGCGATGAAACCGACCTGGCCGGTGCGCTCGTCGACCTTCCGCGCCTGCGGGTGGACGCCGGCGAGGTCCTGGTCCTCGGTGAACTTCTTCTTCGCGCCGTGCCAGATCATCACGGCGCCGCCGATCACCACACCGACACCGACGATCCCGACGATCACCTGGCCGCCCGGCAGCCCGAGCACGCCCGCGGTGGCCTTGCTGCCCCCGCCGCCGCCCGCGTTCCCCTGCGTCGCCGCGCGCACGGTGAGGACCGCCAGCGCGGCGTAGACCACCGCCTGGCCCGCACTGACCAGGCGCTTGACCAGCTTCTTCTTCTTGTCCTCCACGTAGCCGAAGCCGAAGAGCGCGGTCGACAGCCGCCACAGGACCACGGCCACGAAGCCGACGAACAGCACCCACAGCAGCACCCGCCCGAAGGGCTGCTGCGCGAGCGTGGTGATCGCGCCGCTCTGGTCCGCCTGACCGCCGCCGCCCAGCGCCACCTGCAGCGCCAGCCACGCGATGAGCAGGTGCAGCACGCCGTTGGCGGCGATCCCGACCCGGGCACCCTTGCGCACGGGCTCGCTGCGGGCCGCCTTCGCCGCGTGCCGGTGCGCACCGCGGGCGGCCGTGCCGACGGACCCGGCGACCTCGCCCACCTTCTCGCCGACGCCGCCCGTCGGCTGCCCCGAGGACTGCGACGACGTCGGCTCTGCCGACGCGTCCGACGTCCCGTCCGGACTCCGCCCCGCCCCGTGCCTTCGCGAGGTTCGGGACGATCGGTCCGGGCTGACGTCGGTCATCGGTTCCTCCGGCGGTCATGCGTCCGGGTGAGGGATCACCCGGAGGTGACGCGGACTGTCGCACGTCAGGAGGGATTCGGCATCCCGAACTGCTCCGTCGGAGGGAACCCCGGCTGCTACCGCTCGGGGTCGGCCGAGACCCGCCGGATGTCGGCGCCCAACGACGCCAGGTTCTCGACGAACCGGGGGTACCCGCGGTCGATGTGGTCGACGTCCCAGACCTCGGTCACGCCGTCCGCACACAGCCCGGCGAGCACGAGACCTGCCCCGGCCCGGATGTCGCTGGCCCACACCGGGGCGCTGGAGAGCTGCTCCACCCCGCGGACGACGGCGTGGTGGCCGTCCGTGCGGGCGTCGGCGCCCAGCCGGACCATCTCGTCGACGAACCGGAAACGCGCCTCGAACACGTTCTCGGTGATCATGGAGGTGCCGTCGGCCACCGCGGACAGCGCGATCGCCATGGGCTGCAGGTCCGTGGCGAAGCCCGGGTACGGCAGCGTCACGAAGTCCACGGCCAGGGGGCGCCCGGCCATCGACACCGAGAACTCGTCGACGCCCGCTCGGGTCTCCGCGCCCGCGCTGCGCAGCTTGTCCAGGACGAGCTCGAGGTGGTGCGGGTCGACCCCGCGGACGGTGACGTCGCCGCGGGTCATCACCGCGGCGAAGGCCCAGGTGGCGCCGACGATCCGGTCGCCGATCACGCGGTGGGTGGTGGGCTGCAGGCCGGAGACGCCGTGCACGGTGAGCGTCGACGAGCCGACGCCCTCGAGCTTCGCACCCATCTGCTGCAGCATCACGCACAGGTCCACGATCTCGGGCTCGCGCGCGGCGTTGTCGATGACCGTGGTCCCCTCGGCCAGCACGGCCGCCATCAGGATGTTCTCGGTGGCCCCGACGCTCGGGAAGTCCAGCCAGATCTGCGCGCCGTGCAGGTCGTCGGCCTGCGCGACGACGCGGCCGTGCTCGATCTCCGTGGTCGCGCCGAGCTTCCGCAGGCCGTTGGCGTGCATGTCCAGCGGCCGCGAGCCGATGGCGTCGCCGCCGGGCAGCGGCACGACGGCCTTGCGGCAGCGGGCCACCAGCGGGCCCAGCACGCACACCGAGGCCCGCAGCCGCGACACCGAGCGGTAGTCCGCCTGGGCACCCGGCTCGGCCGGCACGTCGATGGTGACCCGGTCCCCCGCCACCTCGACCGTGCAGCCGAGGCTGCGCAGCACGTCCGCCATCAGCGGGACGTCGAGGATCTCGGGGCAGTTCGTGATGGTCGTCGTGCCCTCGGCCAGCAGCGCCGCCGCCATCAGCTTCAGCACGCTGTTCTTGGCCCCGACGACGTCGACCGTCCCGGACAGCCGGGCGCCGCCGCGGACCGCGAAATGCTCCGTCACGACGCCCGACGGTATCGGCTCCCGGCTCAGCTCCCGCCCTCGGGCCCACCCGGCTGCCACAACACGTCGCCGTCCGGGTTCGCGGCGCGGCAGAGGATGAACAGCAGGTCGGAGAGCCGGTTGAGGTACTTGGCCGTGAGCGGGTTGGTCCGCTCGGCGTCCGTCTCCAGGAGCGCCCAGACGCTGCGCTCCGCCCGCCGCGCGACGGTGCGGGCGACGTGCAGGTAGGCGGCGCCGGGCGTGCCGCCGGGGAGGATGAACGACGCCAGCTTGGGCAGGTCGGCGTTGAACTCGTCGCACCAGCCCTCGAGCCGGGTGATGTACTTCTCGTCGATCCGCAGGGGCGGGTACTCCGGATCGGGGACGATCGGCGCACAGAGGTCGGCGCCCACGTCGAACAGGTCGTTCTGCACCTGGCGCAGCGGCACCAGGAGCCGCTCCTCAAGCTGCCCGACGGTGACGGCGACGCCGACGGCCGCGTTGCACTCGTCCGTGTCGGCGTAGGCCGCGAGCCGGCGGTCGGTCTTCGGGACGCGGCTGAAGTCGCCGAGCGCGGTGGTCCCGTCGTCGCCGGTCTTGGTGTAGATCCTGGTCAGGTGCACGGCCATGGGCCGAGCCTAACCGGCGCAACCCGCTCGGGCGCCGGCCCGAAGGACAGGGCCGCTCAGCTGGCCTGCCGGTAGCCGGTGCTGCGGCCCGGCGGAGTGGCCTCGAGCCAGGCCAGGAAGCCGGTGAGGACGTCCTGGGACATGGCCAGCTCGACGTCCTCGCCGTGGTCGCGACACCGGAGCACCGCGGCGGCGTAGGGGATGGCGAAGGACTCCTCGGGCAGCGGGTCCCGCCGGTCCACGATCTCGACCTCGGTGCGGTCGATGGCGACGGTCGGGCCCACCCGGAAGCTCGTCAGCCGGTACCAGGCGAACTCGTCCCCCCGGTAGCGCCCGACGCCGAAGTGCCAGTCCGTGACGGCGAAGCGGCGGCGCAGACACAGGTCCACACCGCCGCCCCGCATGAGTCGTACCCGTCGTACGGCGAGCCAGCCCAGCAGCAGGCACGCGAGCAGCAGCACGACCCCGACCACGATCGCCACGGTCCCGGCCACTGCTGCGTCGACGCTCCCGCCTGCTGTCCGGGCCTACTGCCCGGCCGCGGCGGACTCGGCCGCCCGCAGCCGTACCTCGGCCCGCTTGCGCGCCGCCACGCCCTCCTCGTCGGACGTGTCCGCGCGGTCGAGCGCCGAGCGGGCGCGGCTGACGTCGATCTCGTCGGCCAGCTCGGCGAACTCGGCCAGGATCGACACGCGCTCCGGCGAGATCGACAGGAAGCCGCCGTGCACGGCCACGGTGAGCGGCGAGCCCTCCACCGGGTCGATCCGGACGACGCCCGCCTCCTCGAGCTGCGCGAGCGTGGGCTCGTGGCCGGGCATGATGCCCAGCTCGCCCTCGGTCGTGCGGGCGAGCACGAAGCTCGCCTCGCCCGACCAGAGCCGGCGCTCGACCGCGACCAGCTCCACGGTCATCTCCGCCAACTGACGACCTCCTTCGTCGCTCGTGGGCACATCCGCGATCAGCCCTCGAGCTTCTTGCGGTTCTTCTCGAGGTCCTCGAGACCACCGCAGAGGAAGAAGGCCTGCTCGGGCACGTCGTCGAACTCGCCCTTGGCGATCTTGTCGAACGACTCGATGGTCTCCTTGAGGGGCACCGTCGAGCCCGGCTGCCCGGTGAACTGCTCGGCGACCAGCAGGTTCTGCGACAGGAAGCGCTCGATCCGGCGGGCCCGGCCGACGAGCTGCTTGTCCTCCTCGGACAGCTCGTCGATACCGAGGATCGCGATGATGTCCTGCAGGTCGTTGTACTTCTGCAGGATCCGCTTGACCTCGTTGGCGACGCGGAAGTGCTCCTCGCCGATGTACTGCGGGTCGAGGATCCGCGAGGTCGAGGTCAGCGGGTCCACCGCCGGGTAGATGCCCTTCTGCGAGATGGGGCGGGAGAGCTCCGTCGTCGCGTCCAGGTGGGCGAACGTGGTGGCCGGCGCGGGGTCGGTGTAGTCGTCCGCGGGCACGTAGATCGCCTGCATCGAGGTGATCGAGCGGCCGCGGGTCGAGGTGATCCGCTCCTGCAGCTCGCCCATCTCGTCCGCCAGGGTCGGCTGGTAGCCCACCGCGGACGGCATGCGGCCCAGCAGCGTGGAGACCTCGGAGCCGGCCTGGGTGAACCGGAAGATGTTGTCGATGAAGAGCAGTACGTCCTGGTCCTGCTCGTCGCGGAAGTACTCCGCCATCGTGAGGGCCGAGAGAGCGACGCGCATACGCGTGCCCGGCGGCTCGTCCATCTGCCCGAACACCAGGGCGGTGTCGTTGATGACGCCGGACTCGGTCATCTCCGTGATGAGGTCGTTGCCCTCACGGGTGCGCTCGCCGACCCCGGCGAACACCGACGTACCACCGAAGTTCTTGGCGACACGGGTGATCATCTCCTGGATGAGCACCGTCTTGCCCACGCCGGCGCCGCCGAACAGGCCGATCTTCCCACCCTGCACGTAGGGGGTGAGCAGGTCGATGACCTTGATGCCGGTCTCCAGCATCTCGGTCTTGCCCTCGAGCTGGTCGAAGTTCGGCGCCTTGCGGTGGATGCTCCACAGGTCGCCGGTCGGCTTGAAGTCCACATCGTCCAGGCAGTCGCCCAGCGCGTTGAACACGTGCCCCTTGACCTGGTCGCCGACCGGCACCGAGATCGGCCGGCCGAGGTCCTCGACCGTCTGGCCCCGGACGAGGCCGTCCGTCGGCTGCATGGAGATCGCACGGACCACGTTGTCGCCCAGGTGCAGGGCGACCTCCAGGGTCAGCGTCTTCGCCAGGTCGCCGAACTCCACCTTCACCTGCAGGGCGTTGTAGAGGTCCGGGACGGCGTTGCGCGGGAACTCGACGTCGACGACCGGGCCCGTGACCCGGACGACGCGGCCCGTTGTCGTGCCGGCGGCCGTGTTCTCAACGGTGGCGGTCATCAGCTCTCACTTCCTGCGCTGACGAGAGCGTCGGCGCCACCGACGATCTCGCTGATCTCCTGGGTGATCTGGGCCTGACGGGCCTGGTTGGCCTCCAGCGTCAGGGTACGGATGAGTTCGTTCGCGTTGTCGGTCGCGGCCTTCATGGCCCGCTGCCGGTTGGCCGACTCCGACGCCGCCGACTCGAGCAGCGCCGCGAACAACCGCGCCCCGACGTACTTCGGCAGGAGCGCGTCGAACAGGACGTCCGCACTCGGCTCGAAGGCGTAGAGCCGCGCCGGGCCGTCGTCGGAGCCCGGGCCCGACTCGCCGGGTCGGACACCGGTCGCGCCGCCGGTCTCCGTCTCCGACGTCGTGGCGTCGATCCCGTCGCCCTCGCCGGCGTACTCGACCTCCATCGGCGCCATCCGCCGCGCCTGCGGCACCTGGTTCACCATGTTCCGGAACTGCGTGTACACCAGGTGCAGTTCGTCGACGCCGCGGACACCGTCGTCGCCGTCGGACTCGTCGGTGTCGTCCGCCCCCGCCATGAACGCCTTCACCAGGGTGCGTGCCACCTCGGCGGCGTTCTCGTAGTTCGGCTGCTCCGAGAACCCGGTCCAGGAGGCCTCGATCTGCCGCCGGCGGAACCGGTAGTAGTTCACGCCCTTGCGCCCGACCACGTAGAGCACCGGCTCCTTGCCCTGGTCGCGCAGGAGCGCCTGGAGCTGCTCGGCCTCCTTGAGCACGTTGGCGTTGTAGCCGCCCGCCTGGCCACGGTCACTCGTCACGACGAGGACCGCGGCCCGCTTCGGGTTCTCCCGCTCGACGAGGAGGGGGTGGTCGAGCGCCGAGTTGCTGGCCAGCTCGGTGAGCGTGGCCGTCATCTGCTCGGCGTACGGCTTGGCCTCCTCGACCCGCGCCCGGGCCTTCGCGATCCGGGAGGTCGCGATGAGCTCCATCGCACGCGTGATCTTCTTGATGGACTGCGTCGACCTGATCCGCCGCCGCAGCACACGGATCTGTGCCGCCATCGGTCCCTACCCGTCAGCTCGAAGCCGGCGCCGGCTTGTTGACCTTGACCGTCTCCTGGTCGACCTGGTCCTCGTCGAGGGCCTCGGCCTTCTCCTCCTTGACCACGGAGGAGCCGTCGGACGCGGTGAAGTTCCTCTTGAACTCGTCCACCAGGCCCTTGAGCCGGTCGACGTTCTCGTCCTTGAGCAGCCCGGTGTCCCGGATCTCCCCGAGGACGCCCTCGTGGTTGCGGCGGACGTGGTCGAGGAACTCGCTCTCGAAGCGCGAGATGTCGGCGACCGGGACCGTGTCGAGCTGACCGGAGGTGCCGAGCCAGATCGAGACGACCTCGTCCTCGACCGCGAACGGCGCGTACTGCGCCTGCTTGAGCAGCTCGACCAGGCGCTCACCGCGGCCCAGCGCGGCGGCCGACGCGGCGTCGAGGTCCGAACCGAAGGCGGCGAAGGCCTCCAGCTCGCGGTACTGGGACAGGTCCAGACGCAGGGAGCCGGACACCGAGCGCATCGCCTTGATCTGCGCCGAACCACCGACCCGGGAGACCGAGATACCGACGTTGATCGCCGGCCGGACGCCCTGGTTGAACAGGTCCGACTCGAGGAAGACCTGGCCGTCGGTGATCGAGATGACGTTCGTCGGGATGTACGCCGACACGTCGTTGGCCTTGGTCTCGATGATGGGGAGGCCGGTCATCGAGCCCGCGCCGAGGTCGTTCGACAGCTTGGCGCAGCGCTCCAGCAGGCGGGAGTGCAGGTAGAAGACGTCGCCCGGGTAGGCCTCACGGCCCGGCGGGCGGCGCAGCAGCAGCGAGATCGCGCGGTACGCCTCGGCCTGCTTGGACAGGTCGTCGAAGACGATGAGCACGTGGTTGCCGGCGTACATCCAGTGCTGGCCGAGGGCCGAGCCGGTGTACGGGGCGAGCCACTTGAAGCCGGCCGGGTCGGACGCCGGGGCGGCGACGATCGTCGTGTACTCGAGCGCGCCCGCGTCCTCCAGCGACTGCCGGATACCGGCGATCGTGGAGCCCTTCTGGCCGATCGCGACGTAGATGCAGCGGACCTGCTTCTTGGGGTCGCCCGACTCCCAGTTCTGCCGCTGGTTGATGATCGTGTCGACGCAGACCGCGGTCTTGCCGGTCTTGCGGTCGCCGATGATCAGCTGGCGCTGGCCGCGGCCGATCGGGGTCATCGCGTCGATCGCCTTGATGCCGGTCTGCAGCGGCTCGCGGACCTCCTGGCGCTCCATCACGGAGGCGGCCTGGAGCTCCAGCACCCGGCGGGTCTCGGCCTCGATGTCGCCCAGGCCGTCGATCGGGGCGCCCAGCGGGTCGATGACCCGGCCCAGGAACTTGTCGCCGACCGGCACCGAGAGGATCTCGCCGGTCCGCTTGACCTGCTGGCCCTCCTCGATCCCGCCGTAGTCCCCCAGGATCACGGCGCCGATCTCCCGCGCGTCGAGGTTCAGCGCGACACCCCGCACGCCCCCCGCGAACTCGAGGAGCTCGTTGGTCATCGCCGAGGGCAGGCCCTCGACGTGGGCGATGCCGTCACCGGTGTCGGAGACGGTGCCCACCTCTTCGCGGGAGGTCCCGGTCTCCAGCGACGAGACGTAGCTGGAGATCGCACTCCGGATCTCCTCCGGGGAGATCGTCAGCTCTGTCATGGCTGTCGTCTGTTCCTTCTCTTCGAAAACGTGGGGCGGTCAGCTCGGGATCGACCGGCGGGCCGCGGCGAGCTTGCCGGACACACTGCCGTCGATGACCTCGTCGCCGACCCTGATGACCATGCCGCCCAGCAGGCTCTCGTCGAGCTCCACCTGCACCGCGATGTCCCGGCCGTAGAGGCGCGTGAGGGAGGCGGTGAGCTGCTGCTCCTGGGCCTCGCTCAGGGCGACCGCCGTGCGCACGTAGGCGACGGAGCGGTTGCGCCGGGCCGCGGCGAGCTCGGACAGCTCCTCCGCGGCGACGTCGAGGTGCCGGGCCCGCGGGGTCCGCACCAGGTCCCGCAGCAGGGCCGCGGTGACCGGGTAGACCTTGGTGCCCAGCACCGAGTCCAGCAGCCGGACCCGCTTGTCCGCCGGCACGTCCGCGTCGGACAGCAGGGCCGTGAGCTGCGGCTCCCGCTCCAGGATCCGGCCGAACCGGAACAGCTGGTCCTCGACGTCGTCGAGGGCACGCTGCTTCTCGGCGGCGGCCAGCAGCGCGGTGCGGGCCAGCGACTCCGTCGCCTCGACCAGGTCGGCCGGACCGGACCAGCGGGCCGCGACCAGGTCCCCGACGCTCTCGAGGGTGGCCGGCGCGACCTTGCCGCTCAGCACGCCGGTGGCGAGCCGGCTGCGCTGCTCCGACGTGGTGGCCGGGTCGGAGAGCGCCCGGCGCAGGCTGCGCTCGGCGACCAGCAGCCGGGTGACGGCGTAGAGCTCCTCGCCCAGCTTCTGCCGGTCACCCGCGGCGAGCGGGCCGAGCCGGGTCTCGAACCGCTGCGAGACCTCGCCCAGCGACTCGCGGCTGGTGGCACCCAGGACGAGCGCCATCAGCTCGCCCCGGTCGTCTGGCGCGGGACCATCGCGTCGAGCTCCGAGAGGAAGCTGTCGACGGTGGCCGACCGGCGCGTCGGGTCGGCGAGCTCCGACCCGAGGATGCGCTCGGCCAGCTCGGCCGACAGGCCACCGATCTCGCCGCGGAGCGACCGCTCCGCGGACTCGCGCTGCGCCACGACCTGCTCCTCGGCACGCGCCCGGATCCGCGCGGCCTCCTCCTCGGCCTCGGTGCGCAGCTCGGCCTTGATCTGCTGGCCCTCGGCACGGGCGTCGTCGCGGATGCGCGCCGCCTCGGCCCGCGCGCCCGCGAGCTGGTCCTCGTACTTCTTCTTCAGCGCGTCGGCCTCGGCCTGCGCCGACTCGGCCCGCTTGAGGCCGCCCTCGATCTGGTCCGTGCGCTCCGCGTACAGCTTCTCGAACTGCGGGAACACGGTCTTCGCGAGGACCCAGAACAGCAGGCCGAACGCGACGAGACCGACGATGATCTCGGCGAGGTGCGGGACGAGCGGGTTCAGCTCCTCCGCGGCGATTGTCATGGTGTGCTCCTCCGCGTCACCTGTGGTTCAGGGGGTGCGTCAGAGGGCGAAGGCGAGCACCAGGCCCAGAATCGCGAGGGCCTCCGAGAGGGCGAAGCCGATGAACGCGATGCCCTGGAGCTGGCCGCGGGCCTCCGGCTGACGGGCGACGCCGTTGATGAAGGCCGCGAAGACGATGCCGACGCCGATACCCGGGCCGATGGCCGAGAGGCCGTAGCCGATGGCGTTCAGGTTACCGGTGATCATTGCGCTTTCCTTTCGATCCGGGTCCGCGGCCGTCCCGCGGTTCCGAAGGGTCTCTGGGGTGGGACTCGACGGGACCTAGTGGTCGTCCGCGAGGACGGTGCCGATGTACGACGCCGTGAGCATGACGAAGATGTATGCCTGGATGACCTGCACGAACGCCTCGAAGAACGTGAAGACGATCGCCATCAGGAACGCGAACGGGGACAGCACCTTCAGCTGCCAGTCGCCCGCGTGCAGGAGCATGTACTCGCCGCCGAGGACGAACAGCAGCAGCAGCAGGTGGCCGGCGAACATGTTGCCGAAGAGCCGCAGCGACAGGGTGACCGGCCGCAGGACCAGGTTCGACAGGAACTCGATCGGCGTGAGGATGATCCGCACCCACCACGGCACGTCCGGCGGCCAGGTCGACAGGCGCATGTAGCCGCCGAACCCGTGCTTGCGGACGCCCGCGTACGTGAAGACGACGTACACGAGCGCGGCCAGCGCGTAGGGCACGCCCGGGTGCGAGAAGGTGGGGAACTGGATGAACGGGATGATCCCGAACAGGTTGTTCACCAGGATGAAGGCGAACAGCGCGGTCAGGAACGGCACGTACTTGACGAAGTCGCGCCCGCCGATCATGTCCCGCGCGATCGTGTTCCGGACGAGGCCGTGGAAGGCCTCGCCGAGGAACTGCGTCTTCCCCGGCACGAGCGCAGGCTTGCGCACGGCCACCAGGAAGAACGCGGCGATGATGACCGCCGCGAGCACGAGCTCCAGGACCGGCTTGGTCACGGGCCCGAAGACCGGCGGCAGCTGGAAGTCCTCGACCCCCGGGGCTTCGAACCCCGGCGCCGGGGCGGTGGCCGTCGTGGTCACCCAATGCTCCTTCCGGTTCCGCCGTCCGGGGAGCCGGAACCTGCGGAATCGAGACGATCAGGACTTAACGTACCTGACGTAGATCAAGTACATCGAGGCCGCCGTACCGACCAGCAGGCCGGCCACGGTGAAGCCCCGTAGGTCGAACAGTTCGTCCACCCCCCACCCGATTCCCCCGAAGAGGAGGATTCCGGTCAGGAGGTGCGACAGAGCGGTCCAGGCCTCGCCGGGCGGCGGCGTGCGCCCCGACGTCCCGCCGGGGCCGCCGCTCGCCTTGTGCGGCCGTTCCTGCTCCATCACGACGGACCCTATCAGCCGGGTTACGGCTCACTTACCCGGTACGACCTGCCTCGACGGCCCCGGGCGGCCCGATCCTTACCCTCCGGCACCCTCACGGGCGCCCGACGTCGCTCTATCGTCTGTAGAAGTTCCGGGAGCGTGTGACGCAGGTCGCTCTGAGAGCGCCATCACGGACATCTCGGACACCGCGGACAGGATCCGCAACTTCACCCGATCAGCCCAACGAGTGCGGCTCGACGACCTGGTCGGGCGGGTGCGGACGACCCCGTCAGACGTCGACGGACGGAGCCTTCGCGCGCACGAACCCGACGACCTCACCGGCGATCCAGCCGACGGTGACACCCAGGAGGCTGAACGCGAAGGTCTGGTTGTCGAACAGGGTCGTACCCCGGAAGACGAGCAGGAAGACCAGAAGGATCACGAACTTGCCGGCGAAGGACGCCATCGCGCCCACCATGACCCCGCCGGGCGTCGCGCGGGCAGTCCCCTTCATCACCGCGGTGCCGATGAACCCGAGGGCCAACCCGATCACCACCCCGAGCAGGCCACCGATCAGGCCGGGAACACCCCGCAGCAGCACCGACAGGACGATCGCGACCACGCTGACCGCGACACCACCCACGATCGCGGCCTTCTGCATGGCGGCGGCCAGCCGCAGCACGGTGCGGACGTGCGGCTGCTCGGCCGCGGGGGCGGGGTCCGGGTTCTCGCTCATGGTCACTCCTCGTCGGCCGGGACGGGCCGCTCGTGTCAGGTCCGCCCGGTGGCTCGCGGCGGGGCGCCGGGTCGGGGCGGCCCCGCGGACCCGGCCCGTCGCGCGGTGCGGGCGCGCGGCACGGCGGTGGCGAGCACCGCCACGCCCAGGCCGAGCGCGACCGCCCACAGCACGAAGGCCGGGTCGTCGATCAGGGCGAGCGCCACCGCGCCGAACGCGAGGATGCCCGCCCACAGGTAGATCAGGAGCACCGCGCGCCGCTGGCTGTGCCCGATCTCCAGCAGCCGGTGGTGCAGGTGCATCTTGTCAGGCGAGAAGGGGCTCATCCCGGCCCGGGTGCGCCGGACGACCGCCATCAGCAGGTCCAGCAGCGGCACGAACACCACCGCGGCCAGCACGATGAGCGGGGCGAAGAGCGCCAGGACGTCCGTCCCGTCGGTGGTCGTGGTGATCGGGATCTTGCCCGACGCGCTCGTCGTCGCGGCCGCGAGCATGAGCCCGATCAGCATCGAGCCGGAGTCGCCCATGAAGATGCGGGCCGGGTTGAAGTTGTGCGGCAGGAACCCCAGGCATGCCCCGGCCAGCACGGACGCCATCAGCGCGGGCGGGTAGGCCGCCGCGTCGTTGCCGTTCTCGCGGACCAGGCCGATCGCGAAGGCACAGGTCGCGGTGGCGGCGATGAGGCCGATGCCGGCGGCGAGCCCGTCGAGCCCGTCGACGAAGTTCATGGCGTTGACCAGGGCGACGGTCAGCACCACCGTGAGCACGACGCCTTGCTCGGGCCCCAGGGACAGGATCGAGCCGGAGATGCCGGTCCCGCCGCCGCCCCACGGGATCCAGAACACCGAGAACTGCACGCCGAACAGCACCAGCACGCCCGCCGCGGTGACCTGGCCGGCGGCCTTGGTGATCGCGTCGAGCTCGAAGCGGTCGTCCAGGGCGCCCACCGCGACCAGCAGCGCGGCCGCGAGCAGCACGCCCTGGACGTCCCGCGAGTAGTCGAAGGCCAGGCGCAGCGCGGGCAGTTGGGCGGCCAGCCCGATGCCGGCGAGCACGCCGCCGAACATCGCCAGCCCGCCCCACCGCGGCGTCGGCGTGACGTGGACGTCCCGGCCGCGGGGCCAGGCCACGGCGCCGAGCCGCAGCGCCAGTACCCGCACCAGGCCGACCAGCAGGAACGTCACGACGGCGGCGGCCAGCCCGACCAGCAGGTACTCCCGGATCGGGAGGCCCAACCCGAAGGAGGACTGGCCGTACGAGGACTGGGCGAGCACCACCGCGTGCGCGCGGGCCGGGTCAGCCGCGCGGGTAGGCGGGGGCGCGCGAGACCAGGGCGGAGACGGCCTGCGCGACGTCCGCCAGCTCGCGGTCGCCCGCCGTGGTGCCGTGCTCCGCCTTGACCGCGCGCGCCAGCAGCGAGGCGATCTCCGCCATGTCCGACTCGACCATGCCCTGCGTGGTCGTGCTGGGCGAGCCCACCCGGATGCCCGAGGGCTTCATCGGCGGGGCCGGGTCGTACGGGATGGCGTTCTTGTTCAGCGTGATGCGGGCGAGGTCGCAGCGGGCCTCGGCCTCGCCGCCGGTCACGCCGATCGGGCGCAGGTCGATCAGCGCCAGGTGCGTGTCGGTGCCGCCGGAGACGGCGCGCATGCCCTCGGCCTCGAGGCCCTTCGCCAGCGCCTGGGCGTTGGCGATGACCTGGTTCGCGTAGGCCTGGTAGGCGGGCTGCGCCGCCTCCTTCATCGCGACGGCCTTCGCCGCCACCGAGTGCATCAGCGGGCCGCCCTGGGAGAACGGGAAGACGGCCTTGTCGATCGCCTTCGCGTGCTCCTCGCGGGCGAGGATCATGCCGCCGCGCGGGCCGCGCAGGACCTTGTGCGTGGTCGCGGTGACGACGTCGGCGAACGGCACCGGCGACGGGATCGCCTTGCCGGCGACCAGGCCGATGAAGTGCGCGGCGTCGACCATCAGCTTGGCGCCGACCTCGTCGGCGATCTCGCGGAACCGCGCGAAGTCGATCAGCCGCGGGTAGGCCGTGGCGCCGGCAATGATGATCTTCGGCTGGTGCTCCAGCGCCAGGTCGCGGACCTGGTCGTAGTCGATGAGCTCGGAGTCCTCGCGCACCGTGTAGGACACGGCGTGGAACCAGAGGCCCGAGAAGTTGACCTTGCTGCCGTGGGTGAGGTGGCCACCCTGCTTGAGGTCCATGGCCAGCACGGTGTCGCCGGGCTTGGCGAAGGCCGCATAGGCGGCGAGGTTCGCGCTGGCGCCGGAGTGCGGCTGCAGGTTGACGTGCTCGGCGCCGAACAGCGCCTTCGTGCGCGCGTTGCCGATCTCCTCGGCCTGGTCCACCACCTGGCAGCCGCCGTAGTAGCGGCGGCCCGGGTAGCCCTCGGCGTACTTGTTCGAGAGCGTGGACCCCAGCGCCGCGAGGACGGCCGGGCTGGTGAGGTTCTCGCTGGCGATCAGCTGCAGTCCGCCGCGGAGGCGCTCCAGCTCGTCGAGGACGACGCCGGCGATCTCCGGGTCCTCCTGCTGCAGGGCTCCGAAGTCCGGGCCCCAGAACGGCACGTCCTGACCGGGGGCGTTCTCGCTGTGCGCACTCACGGTGGACCAGGCTACCTGCGGTTCCTCCCCGTCCGACGAGGACCCGCTCACAAATCCGAGGTCCTGCGGAGCGTCACCGGCTCGTGCACGGACCGTACGAACCGGGTCGCTTTCCGGATCGGTGCTCGCTGACGTGGACACTGCTCCGGAACGCTGGGAGACTTCCCCGCATGACCTCCCCCCGCTCCGCGCCCCGGACCGCCCGCGAGCGCGTCCGCGCGCAGCTCACCGCCGAGATCGTCGACGTCGCCCGGACGCACCTCGCCACTTCCGGCGCGGCGGCGCTGTCGCTGCGGGCGGTCGCGCGGGAGCTGGGGATGGTGTCGTCGGCGGTCTACCGGTACTTCCCCAGCCGGGACGACCTGCTCACCACGCTGATCATCGAGGGCTACGACGCGCTGGGCGAGGCCGCCGAGCTCGCCGAGGCCGCCGTCGCGCGCGAGGACCTGCTCGGTCGCTGGCACGCGGCCTGCACCGCGGCCCGGAGCTGGGCGCTGGCGCACCCGCACGAGTACGCGCTGCTCTACGGCTCCCCCGTGCCCGGGTACTCGGCGCCGCAGGACACCACGGGCCCCGCGGGACGCGTCGCGCTCGTGCTCGCCGGTGTGGTGCGGGACGGGATCGCCTCCGGCGCCGTCACTCCCCCGCCCGGCGACGACGACGCCACCATCCACCCCGGCCTGCTCGACGAGCTGGGCCTCCCGGAGGGCACCGGGCTCGGCGGGCGCCTGGTGCTGGCCTGGTCGGGCCTCTTCGGCGCCATCGGCTTCGAGCTCTTCGGCCACACCCACAACGTGGTCGTGGCACACGAGGACCACTTCCGCTCCCTCTCCACGCGCCTGGCCACCGAGGTGGGCCTCACGGCTTGATCATCAGGAGCTCAGGGCTGTCCGAGCATGATCGTCGAGCTCTGAGCTCCTTCTCGACGGCGAGGAGCGCGGTGCGGTCGGCCAGCTGGGCGCTCGCCAGGCGCAGGGTGCGCTCCGGGTGGCGCACGATGTCGGCGGCCTGGAAGCGCATCGTGTACCACCCGAGCGCACCGGTCCGCAGGTCGCGCTCGCGGTCGAGGGCGTCGTCGTGGTCGCCGCCGTCGTACTCGAGGGCCAGTCTCGCCTGCGGATACGCCAGATCGAGCCGGGCGACGACCCGACCGCCGGCCTCGCACAGGACGTACCGCACGACCGGTGCGGCACGCCCGCCGAGCACCAGGACGAGCCGGAGCTTCGTCTCCATCGGCGACTCGGCGCGTGGCGCAGCGAGGGCGACGACCCGGTCGAGTCCCCGGGAGCCGCGAGCGCTGGGGTTCGCCGCGCGGCGGGTCAGCAGTGCGGCGGGGTCGAAGCGCAGCGGGCCACCCGGCCGGGCGGGCCGGGCCAGGGCGTCAAGAGCGACGACCGCTTCGACCAGGTCGAGGCGCCTCGTGAGGTCCCATGCGGTCCGCTCCCGCCCGGTGACCACGACCGCGGGCCCACCCGATGTCGCGACACGGCGGAGGTCGTGCGGCGCGGCCCTGCCCTGGTGCGCCAGCAGGCCGGGGTGGCCCGCGACATGGGCCGGCACCAGCACCTCGGCAGGTGCCCCGCGCGGCTCGCACGACGCCCCCAGCAGCTGCGCCGCCGAGTAGCCCGCGAGCACGCCGCCCCGCCGCTCGACGTGCAGGAACGCCGCACGGCTCAGCACGTCGAAGGTCGGCGCGCGACCCGCCGGCACCTGGACGTCGGGGAAGACCCGCACGAAGCGGGGGCCGCGGAGCACGCCGCGGGTGATCAGTCCGGCGCGGACGGCGTCGGAGCCGAGGAACGGTGAGTCGAGCACCCCCGCACGCTCGCCGCCCCCGCCGCGCCGCCGCGGGCCAGAACACGGTCACCCGGCACCGAGCCCCGCGCTGGCCGCGGCTCCTCGCGCCCAGCCATGATCATCAGGAGCTCAGGGTCGATCAGGCGACCGCTGCGAGCCCTCAGCTCCTTCTCGGCGAAGCCGATCAGCCGAGGGGGACGTCCTGGCCCACGACCTCGGCGACCTGGGCGCGGCTGACGGCGCCCTCGCGGAGGATGCGGGGCTGCTTGCCCGTCAGGTCGACGATGGTGGAGGCCACCGGGTCGCCGCTGGGGCCGCCGTCGAGGTAGAGGGCGACGGAGGAGGCGAGCTGGTCGAGGGCCTCGGCGGCGGTGCTCGCGGGCGGGCGGCCGGAGATGTTCGCGCTGCTCACGGCCATGGGGCCGACCTCGCGGAGGAGCTCGAGCGCCACCGGGTGCAGCGGCATCCGCAGCATCACGGTGCCCTTGGTGGAGCCGAGGTCCCACGACAGCGACGGGGCGTGCGGCAGCACGAGGGAGAGCCCGCCCGGCCAGAACGCCTCGATCAGCGCGCGGGCGGTCGCGGGGACGCCGAGGACCAGACCGTCGATCGTGGACCACGACCCGACCAGCACGGGCACCGGCATGTCCGGGCCGCGGTGCTTGGCGGCGAGCAGGCTGCGGACCGCGGTCGAGGAGAAGGCGTCGCAGCCCAGGCCGTACACGGTGTCCGTCGGCAGCACGACGAGCTGTCCGGCCCGCACGGCGCGTGCGGCGGCGGTCAGCCCCTCGACGCGGGCGTCGGGGTCGGAGCAGTCGTAGACGGGAACGGCCGGAGCAGTCACGTCGGGCACCCTACGACCGCGCCCGGAGTACCCCGTCCGCACCCCCGTGACATGCACGAACGGCACTCTTGTGCGGACCTACCGCACAAAAGTGCCGTTCGTGCGGAAAGGGGTCAGGCGGGGGTGGTGCGGCGGGCGGTGGCGAAGCGGGGGCGGCCGTTGAGGTCGGCGTGCTCCTGGACGTCCGTGAGCACCTTGCGCCGCCGGAGCAGGGCGGGGACCGACTCGCCGTGGGTGTCGTCGTGCTCGATCGCGAGCCCGCCGCCGTAGCGCAGCAGGGTCGCGGCCAGCGAGATCACGGCCGGGATGAGGGCCAGTCCGTCCGCCCCGCCGAACACGGCGACGGCCGGGTCCCACTCGGCGACCTCGGGCGGCACCGGCGTCCCCTCCGGCACGTACGGCGGGTTGCACACCACGAGGTCGACGCGGGCCTCGAGCTCGGGCAGCGGGTCC
Organism: Pseudonocardia halophobica; assembly: GCF_050948485.1. Classification (NCBI taxonomy): domain Bacteria; kingdom Bacillati; phylum Actinomycetota; class Actinomycetes; order Pseudonocardiales; family Pseudonocardiaceae; genus Pseudonocardia; species Pseudonocardia halophobica. The sequence goes on from NZ_CP192046.1 coordinate 6,367,740, forward strand.
GGCCAGCGGACGTCCGCCGCGTGCAGCGTCACGCGGTCGCCGTGGGCCGCGATGTTCCGCCGCGCCCAGCTGAGCGCGCCGGGGTCGATGTCGACGGCGTGCACCCGCGCGTCGGGACGGCTCTCGGCGAAGGCGAGCGCGAGCGCCGCCGTGCCGGTGCACAGGTCCACGACCAGCGGGTTCTCGACGCCGCGCAGCTGCCGCAGGCCCCACTCGAGGAGCAGCTCGGTCTCCGGGCGCGGCGTGAACACCCCGCGCCCGACGGCGACCTCGACGGGTCCGAGGACGGCGGTGCCGAGGACGTGCTGCAGCGGCTCGCGGGTGGCCCGCCGGGCGACGAGCCGGCGCAGCTCCTCCACCTGCGGCGGGTCGACGAGCGGGTGCAGCATCAGCCGCCCGCGCGGCACGCCGACGACATGCGAGGCCAGGAACTCCGCCTCCACCCGGGGCGACTCGATCCCGGCCGCCGCCAGCGACCGCTCGGCCTCCGCGATCGCCACCCGCAGGGGCTCCCGGCTCACGCGTGCCTCACGCGCCCTCCTCGGCGGCGGCGATGGCCTCGGCCCGCTCGGCCTTCGTCAACGCGCCGACGACGTCGTCGAGGTCGCCGTCGAGCACCGCGGAGAGGTTGTGCGCCTTGTAGCCCACCCGGTGGTCGGAGATGCGGTTCTCCGGGAAGTTGTACGTGCGGATGCGCTCGGACCGGTCGACGGTCCTGACCTGCGACTTCCGCTCCGCCGACGCCGCCGCGGCCTGCTCGGCCTCGTGCAGCGCCTGCAGCCGGGACCGCAGCACCTCCATGGCGCGCGCCCGGTTCTGCAGCTGCGAGCGCTCGTTCTGGCAGCTCACCACGATCCCGGTGGGCAGATGCGTGATGCGCACCGCCGAGTCCGTGGTGTTGACGCTCTGCCCGCCGTGTCCGGACGAGCGGAACACGTCCACCCGGATGTCGTTCTCGTCGACCTCGACCTCGGCGTCCTCCCCGGTGTCGGGGTAGACGAGCACGCCGGCTGCCGAGGTGTGGATGCGCCCCTGCGACTCGGTGACCGGGACGCGCTGCACCCGGTGCACGCCGCCCTCGAACTTCAACGCGGACCACACGCCGTCCGGCGTCGGTGCGCGGGACTTGAGGAGCAGGGTGATGTCCTTGTACCCGCCCAGGTCGGAGCCGACGGAGTCGAGCACCTCGACCTTCCAACCTCGGCGCTCCGCGTAGCGGGTGTACATCCGCACGAGGTCGCCCGCGAACAGCGCCGACTCCTCGCCGCCCTCGCCGGACTTGACCTCCATGACGACGTCGTCGCCGTCGTGCGGGTCGCGCGGGACCAGCAGCTCGGCCAGCCGAGCCTCCAGGCCCGGGATGCGCGCCGCGATCTCGGCCGCCTCGGCGGCGAACGCCTGGTCCTCGGCGGCCAGCTCGCGCGCGGCGGCCTCGTCCGACCGTGCTCCGGCCAGCTCGCGCGCCACGGCGACGACCGGGCCGAGCTCGGCGTAGCGCCGGCCGAGCTTGCGGGCCGTGGTCGCGTCGGCGTGCACCGCCGGGTCGGCCAGCCGCGTCTCCAGCTCGGCGTACTCGTCGATCAGCGCGTCCACGCCTGCCGCGCTGCTGCTCACCGCCACCACGTACCCCGCTCTCCCTGGTCGTCACCCCTGACATGCGAACGGCGCCCGGCCCCTGGTGAGGGGACGGGCGCCGGACGGGGAAGCTACTTGGCGGCCTTGCGCTTGCCGTAGCGGGCCTCGAAGCGGGCGACGCGGCCACCGGAGTCCAGGATCCGCTGCTTGCCCGTGTAGAAGGGGTGGCAGGCGGAGCAGGTCTCGACGGTCATCGAGCCGCTGGTCTTGGTGCTGCGGGTGGTGAACGAGTTGCCGCAGCCGCAGGTGACCTGGGTCTCGACGTACTGGGGGTGGATGCCCTCACGCATGGGATGTTCCTCTCGAAGATCGGCCGCCGGGTCTCACACCCCTCGCCGTTCGGGGGCTTCCGGGGGCGGAGCCCCCGGATGTGGGTGAACCGGAGCCGGATGCGTACGGACCCATTCAACCACCCGGCCCCGGCGGGGATTCCCACCGGGGCCGGGCGTCGAGGCGCGGGTCAGTCGTCGTTGCCGAAGTTCCCCGGCGTGGTCTTCTGGACCTGCATGAGGAACTCGATGTTGGTGCGGGTCTTGCGGAGCTGCCCCAGCACCAGCTCGATCGCCTGCTGGTGGTCGAGCGCGGCGAGCACGCGGCGGAGCTTGACGCTGATGGCGAACTCGTCGCCGGACATCAGCAGCTCCTCCTTCCGGGTGCCGGACGCGTCGACGTCGATCGCCGGGAAGATCCGCTTGTCCGCGAGCTTGCGGTCCAGCTTGAGCTCGGCGTTGCCGGTGCCCTTGAACTCCTCGAAGATCACCGTGTCCATCGTCGAGCCGGTCTCGACCAGCGCGGTGGCGAAGATGGTCAGCGAACCGCCGTCCTCGATGTTGCGCGCCGCGCCCAGGAACCGCTTCGGCGGGTAGAGCGCGGTCGAGTCGACACCACCGGACAGGATCCGGCCCGACGCGGGGGCGGCCAGGTTGTAGGCGCGGCCCAGGCGGGTGATCGAGTCCAGCAGGACGACGACGTCGTGCCCCATCTCCACCAGCCGCTTCGCGCGCTCGATGGCGAGCTCGGCGACCGCGGTGTGGTCCGACGGCGGGCGGTCGAAGGTCGAGGCGATGACCTCGCCCTTCACCGACCGCTGCATGTCGGTGACCTCCTCCGGCCGCTCGTCGACGAGCACGACCATGAGGTGGACCTCGGGGTTGTTCGTGGTGATCGCGTTGGCGATCGACTGCAGCACCATCGTCTTGCCGGCCTTCGGCGGCGAGACGATCAGCGCGCGCTGCCCCTTGCCGACCGGCATGACCAGGTCGATGACCCGGGTGGTGAGCTTCGACGGCTCGGTCTCCAGGCGCAGCCGCTCGTTCGGGTAGAGCGGGGTGAGCTTGGTGAACTCCGGCCGCTGCTTGCCCGACTCCGGGTCGCGCCCGTTGATGCTGTCGATGCGCACCAGCGGGTTGAACTTCTGCCGCTGCTGCTCACCCTCGCGGGGCTGGCGGACGGCACCGGTGATCGCGTCGCCGCGGCGCAGGCCGTGCTTGCGGACCATCGACAGCGACACGTACACGTCGTTCGGGCCGGACAGGTAGCCGGTGGTCCGGACGAACGCGTAGTTGTCCAGGATGTCGACGATGCCGGCCACCGGCAGGAGGACGTCGTCGTCGCGCACCTCGGTGTCGACGTTGCGCTCGCCGCCCCCGCGGGTGTCGCGGTCGCGGCCCCGGCGGCGGTCCCGGAAGCGGCGCCCGCGGCGGCCGCGGCCGTCGCCGTCCTCGTCGCCGTCGTCGTCCGCCCGGGAGTCCCGCGGCTCGCTCCGGCCGTCCGCGCGGCCGTCTCCGCGGTTGTCGGTGCGCTCGTTGCGGTCGTTGCGGTTGCGTCCGCCGCCTTCACCGCGGTCGTTGCGGTCGTTGCGGTTGCGGCCGCGGTTGCGCCCGCCCTCGCCGTCCCGGTCGGACCGCTCGCCGCGGTCGGACTTCTCCTTCTCGGGAACGCCGACGCTCGCGGCCACCGCCTCGAGGGTGTCCGACTGCGGCTCGCCGCCGGAGCGGCGGCGGGTCTGGCGGCGGCGGCCGCCCTCCTCGCCCTCCGGCGACTCGGCGGGCTGCCCGCCGGCCTGCTCGGGGGCCGGGGCGGCACCGTTGGCGGCCTGCTCGGGCGCGTGCCCGTTGACCTGCCCGTTCGCCACGTCGGCGGTCGGGGCGACCCCGTTGACGCCGGGGGTCGGCTTGGGCTCCGGGGCGCCCGCGGGCCGGGTCGCCGCGCGGCGGCGCCGGGTCGGGGCGGGGGCCTCGGCGGAGGCGGGGGCGTCGGCCGGCTGCTCGGCCGGCTTCTCGGCGGGCGCCGACGGGGCCGCGGTCTCCGCGGCGGACGCCGCGGGGGCCTCGACGCTCTCGGCCTTGGCCGCGCGGGTGCGGCGCGGCTTGACGGGCGCGGTGTCCTCGCCGCCGTCGAGCGGGAGCTGGTCGGCGGCGGAGGCCTTCCTCGAGGTCCGCTTGGCCGGCGCGCCGCCCTGCTTCTCCTTGATGGCGGCGATGAGGTCGCCCTTCCGCATCCCGGCGATGTCCGGGATGTTCAGCTCCCCGGCGAGCTGGCGCAGGTCGGCGAGGACCATTCCGGACAGTCCGCCCCGCCTCTTGGGGGCAGCACCCTCTGCCGTTGCCGGGGTGCTGACGAGATCGGTCTCGCTCACGAAGTTCCTTCCTGACCGGCCCGCGGGCGGTGCCGGGACCAGCGGATTCCACACGTCACGTCCGGCTCCTCCGCCGGACTACGACGCCGGGGCGGCATGAAGAGAGCCGCCGTCGGCGATGTGCAGGGGCGGCGACCAGTGCGACGGTCGCGGGGAAGAGGCCGCTCGGTCCGGTCCGGATTCCGACCGCATGGACTGCAGTGAGTGGGTTCCGGCTCGAGAGGCCACGCGGATGACGCGTGGATCGCCGTGCGCAATCGAGGGTAGACCGTCCAGGGTTCCGCGGCAACAACACCCTCGGTCGGGCCCGGCGTGTCGGCGCAGGACCTCAGCCGATCTCGACCTGCGCACCCAGCGTGTCGACGGGCAGCGGGAGCGCCGTGAAACCGGCGGTGTCCACGCTCCCGGGCAGCGTCCCGTCCGTGGTCAGCGCCAGGACGGTCGGTCCGGCGCCGGAGATCGCGGCCGGCACGCCGTGGGCGCGCAGCGCGTCGACGAGGTCCGCGGACCCGGGGTAGGCCGGGCGGCGGTAGCCCTGGTGCAGCCGGTCCTCCGTGGCCGCCATCAGCAGCTCGGGCCGCTGGGTGAAGGCGAGGACGGAGAGTGCGGTCCGGCTCCCGGTGAACGCCGCGTCGGGCAGCGGGACCAGCTCGGGAAGGAGACCGCGGGTCGTCCTGGTGGAGGACTCGACCCCTGCGACGAGCGCGACCGGCGCGATGCCGGCGTGCACGTCGAGCCGTACAGCGTGGAACCGGGCCGAGGTATTCCCACAGTCGGGGGGCTCCGCCCCCCACGCCCCCGGAACGACCGGCTCCGCCCCCCGACGCCCCCCCGGAACGACCGGCTCCGCCCCCCGACGCCCCCCCGGAACGACCGGCTCCGCCCCCCGACGCCCCCCCGGAACGACCTGGACCTGCTCCCAGGCCACGACGAAGCCGCCGAGCAGGCTGGCCGCGGCGTTGTCCGCGTGCCCCTCCATCCCGGCCGTGACCTGTAGCAACGCCTCCTGCTCGAGCTTCGGGTCGCGCCCCGACAGCACGCAGGCGGCGACGGCACCGGCCACCGCCGCGGCGGCCGAGCTGCCCAGCCCGCGCGAGTGCGGGATCGCGTTGCGGCACCGCATCCGCAGGCCCGCCGGCCCGTCCCCGAACAGCGCCCACGCGGTCCGCATGGCGCGCACCACAAGATGCGTCTCGTCACACGGAACCTGCGCGGCGCCCTCACCTTCGACCTCGACGTGCACGCCGGGCTCCGCCGTGGCGCACACCTCGACGTCGTCGTACAGGCCGAGCGCGAGCCCGAGCGAGTCGAAGCCCGGCCCGAGGTTGGCCGACGACGCCGGAACGCGCACCCGCACCTCGGTGGGCCGCCCCATCAGGCCAGCTCCAGGGCCGCGGCCACGGCCGTGGGGTCGATCGGCACGATCTCGGGCGCCGGGGCGGTGGCCAGCACGCTGTCCGGGTCCTTGAGCCCGTTGCCCGTGACGGTGCACACCACGAGCTGCCCGCGGTCCAGCCAGCCGTTCGCCGAGGCCTGCAGCAGCCCGGCGACGCTCGCGGCCGACGCGGGCTCCACGAACACGGCCTCGCGGGTGGACAGCAGCCGGTGCGCGGCCAGGATCTCGTCGTCCGTGACGGCGGCGAACCGGCCGTCGGACTCCTCGCGGGCGGTCTCGGCGCCGTTCCACGAGGCCGGCGCGCCGATCCGGATCGCGGTGGCGATCGTCTCGGGGTTCTTCACGGGCGCGCCGTGGACCAGCGGCGCGGCACCGGCGGCCTGGAAGCCGAACATGCGCGGCAGCGAGGAGACCAGCCCGTCGGCGTGGTAGCCGCGGTAGCCCTTCCAGTACGCGGTGATGTTGCCCGCGTTGCCCACCGGCAGGCAGTGCACGTCGGGGGCGCGCCCCAGCGCGTCGCAGATCTCGTAGGCCGCGCTGGCCTGGCCCGCGATCCGGGTCGGGTTCACCGAGTTGACCAGCGCGATCGCCGGGTAGTCCGCGGTGGTCTTGCGGGCCAGCTCGAGGCAGTCGTCGAAGTTGCCGTCGATCTGCAGGATCCGGGCCCCGTGCGCGACGGCCTGGGCCAGCTTGCCCAGCGCGATCTTGCCCCGCGGCACCAGCACGGCGCTGGTCATCCGGGCGCGGGCGGCGTAGGCGGCCGCCGAGGCGGACGTGTTGCCGGTCGACGCGCAGAGCACGCTCTGCTTGCCCTCGGCGAGCGCCGCGGTCACGGCCATGGTCATCCCGCGGTCCTTGAAGGACCCGGTCGGGTTGAGGCCGTCGACCTTGAGGTGGACCTCGCAGCCGGTGCGCTCGGACAGCACCGGCGCCGGCAGCAGCGGCGTGCCGCCCTCCGCCAGGGTGACGATCTCCCAGTCCGGCCCGACGGGCATCCGGTCGCGGTAGGCCTCGATCACGCCCGGCCAGGGGGCCAGCCGGTTCACGGCGGTGCTCACAGTCTCTCCCGTCATCGCGCGGCGTCGTCCGCCCGCGCACTCATCCGGCCACTCCGAGGGTGCTGACCGGACGGCCCAGCCCCTCCACGCGCAGCACGCTCTCCACACCGCGGACCACGTCGAGCCCGGCGAGCGCCTCGACCGTCGCGTGCAGCGCGGAGTCCGGCGCCCCGTGCGTCACGACGACCAGGCGCGCGGCCTCGGCCTCGGCCTCCGGCACGTCCCCGTCCTCGCGGCCGCCGGTCTGGCGCACCGCGGCGATGCTCACCCCGCGCCGCGCGAACTCGCCCGCGACCGCGGACAGCACGCCCGCGCGGTCCGCGACCTCGAGGCTCACGTGGTAGCGGGTGTGCACGTCGCCGATCGGCAGCACCGGCAGGCTCGCGTAGGCGGACTCGCGCGGCCCGCGCCCGCCGCCGACCCGGTTGCGCGCCACGGCGACCAGGTCGCCCAGGACCGCGCTGGCGGTGGGCGCGCCGCCCGCGCCCTGGCCGTAGAACATCAGCTGGCCGGCGGCGTCGGCCTCGACGAACACGGCGTTGAACGCCCCGTCGACGCCCGCCAGCGGGTGGCTCAGCGGGATCATCGCCGGGTAGACGCGCGCGGACACGGACTCGGGCGCACCGCCGGAGCCGGGGACGCGCTCGCAGATCGCGAGCAGCTTGATCGCGCAGCCGAGCCCGCGGGCGGCGGCGATGTCCGCGGCGGTGACCCGGCGGATGCCCTGGCAGTGCACGTCGGCCGCGGTGACCCGGGTGTGGAAGGCGATGGTGGCGAGGATCGCGGCCTTGGAGGCGGCGTCGTAGCCGTCGACATCGGCCGTCGGGTCGGCCTCGGCGTACCCGAGCCGGGTGGCCTCCTCGAGCGCCTCCGCGTAGCCGGCGCCCGAGGCGCTCATCGCGGAGAGGATGAAGTTGGTGGTGCCGTTGACGATCCCGGCCACGCGGGTGATCCGGTCCCCGGCGAGCGACTCGCGCAGCGGGCGGAGCAGCGGGATCGCGCCCGCGACGGACGCCTCGTAGTAGAGGTCGACGCCCGCGGCGTCGGCGGCCTCGGCGAGCGTGGCCCCGTCCTCGGCGAGCAGCGCCTTGTTCGCGGTGACCACGGACTTGCCGGACTTGATCGCCTGCAACAGCAGGGTGCGGGCGGGCTCGATGCCGCCGACGACCTCGACGACGACGTCCACGTCGTCCCGCGTGACGAGCGCGGAGGCGTCCGTGGTCACCAGGTCGGGGTTCAGGTCCGGGTGCCGGTGCGGGCGGCGCACGGCCACCCCGGCGAGCTCGACGGGCGCGCCGACGCGGGCGGTGAGGTCCCCCGCCTGGTCCTCGAGCAGCCGGACGACCTCGGACCCGACGGTCCCGCAGCCCAGCAGCGCGACCCGGACGGGCGCGTCTGACGTCACGACGATCCTCCTGACACGGTCATGCGGGCGATCCCGGCGGATGCGACGGGCCGGGCCCGACCGGGGATCATCCCTGCTCGGCGTCCCGCGCGACAGTCCGGGGTGCCCACCCTCACGCCCGCCCGCACGCGGCCCGCCTCACGGGCCGACCTCGAGCCGGAACAGGTCCTCGTCCGTCTCCCGGCGCAGGATCACCCGCGCCTCGCCGTCGCGGACGGCGACGACGGCCGGCCGCGGCAGCCGGTTGTACGCGCTGGCCATCGAATAGCAGTAGGCGCCGGTGGCGGCCACGGCCAGCAGGTCGCCGGGGGCGAGGTCGGCGGGCAGCCAGCAGTCCCGCACCACGATGTCGCCGGACTCGCAGTGCTTGCCGACCACGCGCGAGAGCGCCGGCCGGTCGCCGCCGGGCAGCGAGTCGACCGCCGACGCCCGGGAGACGAGCCGGCAGTCGTAGAGCGCGTCGTAGAGGGCGGTGCGGATGTTGTCGCTCATCCCGCCGTCGACGCTGACGTACCGCCGCGCGCCGACGCCGAGCGGGACCTCCTTGAGCGTGCCGACCTCGTAGAGCGTGATCCCGCCGGGCCCGGCGATGGCGCGCCCGGGCTCCACGGCGATCTCCGGCACGTCGAGCCCCGCGGCCGCGCACTCGCGCTCGACGATCCCGCGCAGCTCCTTCGCCAGCGCCGGGATGGACAGCGGGTCCTCGTCCGGCCGGTAGGCGATGCCGATGCCGCCGCCGAGGTCGAGGGTGGCGAGGTCGGCGAGGGCGGCCGCGCCGTGCTCGCGGTGCAGGTCGGCCAGCAGGCGCACGACGCGGTGCGCCGCCACCTCGAAGCCCTCGGTGTCGAAGATCTGGCTGCCGATGTGGCTGTGCAGCCCGACGAGCTGCAGGTTCCCGGCCTTGAGCACGCGCCGGGCGGCCTCGGCGGCGTCGGACTCCAGGCCACCGGCGACGGAGAAGCCGAACTTCTGGTCCTCGTGCGCGGTGGCGATGAACTCGTGCGTGTGCGCCTCGACGCCCACGGTCACCCGGATCATCACCGGCTGGACGACGTCCCGCTCGGCGGCCACGGCGTCGAGCCGGACGATCTCGTGGAACGAGTCGAGCACGATCCGGCCCACGCCGCTCTCCACGGCGGCGGCCAGCTCGGCGACGGACTTGTTGTTGCCGTGCATCGCGATCCGCCCGGCCGGGAAGCCGGCCCGCAGCGCGACGGACAGCTCGCCGCCGCTCGCGACGTCCATCGACAGGCCCTCGTCCGCCACCCAGCGCGCGATCTCGGTGCTGAGGAAGGCCTTGGCCGCGTAGTGCACGGACTCGGCCCCGAAGGCGGCGGCGAACTCGGCCGCGCGGGACCGGAAGTCCCCCTCGTCGACCACGAACAACGGGGTGCCGTACTGCTCGGCCAGCTCCCGGACGTCGACACCGGCGACGCGCAGCGCGCCGTCGGCGCCGCGGGCGGCGTTGCGCGGCCAGACGGCCGGCGCGAGATGGTCGAGCTCGGCGGCGCCGGTCGGGCGGGGGCCGGCCGTCTCCGGCGGCGCCTGGATGCCGCCGTGCAGCGGGCCGGCGGGGTGCGCTCTCACGGGTCCGTCCTCACATCCGTTCCGGTGCGCTCACGCCGAGCAGCCCGAGACCGTTCTCCAGCACCTGCCGGGCCGCGACGCACAGGCCGAGCCGGGCGCGGTGCAGCCCGGTGACCTCCTCGTCGCCCATCGGCAGGACCCGGCAGCTGTCGTAGAACTTGTGGTACGCGCTGGCCAGGGCCTCGAGGTAGCGCGCGACCCGGTGCGGCTCGCGCAGCTCGGCGGCCGCGCGCACGACCTCCGGGAACTCGCCCAGCGTGCGGATCAGGTCGCCCTCGCGCGGGTGCTCGAGCAGCCCGTACTCCGTCCCCGGCTCGACGCCGAGGTCGGCGGCGTTGCGGGCGAGCGAGGCCAGCCGGGCGTGCGCGTACTGCACGTAGAAGACCGGGTTGTCGTTGCTGCGCTTGACCAGCAGGTCCAGGTCGATGTCCAGCGCGGAGTCGACCGACGAGCGGATCAACGAGTAGCGGGCGGCGTCGACGCCCACGGCCTCGACCAGGTCCTCCATCGTGACGACGGTGCCGGCCCGCTTGCTCATCCGAACCGGCTGGCCGTCCTTGACCAGGTTGACCAGCTGGCCGATGAGCACCTCGACGACGGCGGGGTCGTCGCCGAACGCGGCGGCCGCCGCCTTGAGCCGGGCGATGTAGCCGTGGTGGTCGGCGCCGAGCATGTAGATGCACAGGTCGAAGCCGCGCGCCCGCTTGTCCCGCAGGTAGGCGAGGTCGCCGGCGATGTAGGCCGGGCGGCCGTCGCTCTTGATGACGACCCGGTCCTTGTCGTCCCCGTAGTCCTTCGACCGCAGCCACCAGGCGCCGTCCGCCTCGTAGAGCGCGCCGGAGTCCTTGAGCTGCTGCACGACCGCGTCGACCGCGCCGGACCCGTGCAGCGAGTTCTCGTGGAACCAGACGTCGAAGTCCGTGCCGAACTCGTGGAGGTCCTGCTTGATCTCGGCGAACATGAGGCCGACGCCGACCCGGCGGAAGATCTCGTCCTGGTCGGGGGAACCCAGCGCCGCCGGCTCGGCCTCGACCACCCGGGCGGCGATGTCGGCGATGTAGGCGCCGCCGTAGCCGTTCTCCGGCGCGGGCTCGCCCTTCGCGGCCGCGACCAGGGAGGCGACGAACCGGTCGATCTGGGCGCCGGCGTCGTTGAAGTAGTACTCGCGGGTGACCTTGGCGCCGCGCGCGGTGAGCACCCGGCCCAGCGCGTCGCCGACCGCGGCCCAGCGGGTGCCGCCCAGGTGCAGCGGGCCGGTCGGGTTGGCGGAGACGAACTCCAGGTTCACGTTGCGCCCGGCGTACTCGTCGCCGGTGCCGTACGACCCGGCGGCCGCCAGCACCTCGCCAACCAGCGCGCCCTGCGCGTCGGCGGCCAGCCGGAGGTTGATGAAGCCCGGCCCCGCCACCTCGGCGGACGCGATCCCGGCGCGACCGGCGAGGTCCTCGGCCAGCCAGCCCGCGAGGTCCCGCGGGGCGACGCCGGCCTTCTTGGCCGTGCGCAGCGCGACGTTGGTGGCGTAGTCCCCGTGCTCGGGGTTGCGGGGCCGCTCGACGCCCGCGTCGGCGGGCAGCGCGTCCGCGGCCAGGCCGCGCGCGGCCAGCACGTCCAGCGCGGCGACACGGACCAGGTCGGCGAGCACGTCGGGAGTCACCCCACGAGGATAGGAGGTGGCACTCGGGGGTTTCTCAGGCGGCGCTCCTACACTGCCTGGGCGCGACCGCCAGACGGGTGACGGTCGCTCGACCCCCGATCAACTGGACGGTTCATGGCCAGCGGCAAGAGCAGCAAGGCGAGTCGGAGCAAGGCCCGCAACTCGGTCGTCACCCAGCGGTCCACGCCGTGGGGCCTGATCGCGGGCGTACTGGTCGTCGTGCTGTTCGCCGGCGCGATCTTCGGCTACGCCGTCTACAGGAACAACGAGAACAGCGCCGCCCAGGACGCCCTCGCCGCGTACACCCCGAGCGACACCAACAGGGACCCGTCCGCCCAGATCGCCGGCGTGGTCACGGACAACTACACCGGGTCCGGGCAGGGGCACGTCGTGGGGCCGACGCGCGTCGCGTACACCCACACGCCGCCGTTCGGCGGGGACCACGACCAGTACTGGGCCGCGTGCACCGGGATCGTCTACCCGACGGCGGTGCGCCAGGAGAACCTCGTGCACTCGCTCGAGCACGGGGCCGTCTGGATCGCCTACAACCCCGACCAGGTCAGCGGGGCGGCGCTCGACACCCTCTCCGCCAAGGTCGACGGCCAGCCGTACACGGTGATGGCGCCCTACCCGGGCCTGGACCAGCCGATCTCGCTGCAGGCGTGGAACCACCAGCTCAAGCTGAGCGACGCGAACGACCCGCGGATCGACCAGTTCATCACCGCGCTGCGCCGCAACCAGTACAACTACCCGGAGATCGGCGCGACCTGCCAGGCCCTCGGGCCGGGCGCGTTCGACCAGGACAACCCACCGGCCTTCGAGCCGACCCCGGGTGTGGCCGAGATCAACGGCGGCACGATCGTGGCCGAGCGCGGCGCCGGCACCACCGGCGGCACGATGCCCGACCCGACCACCGGCGGCCAGTGAGCCCCGTGGCCGCGGACCTCGCCGACCCGGACGCGGCGGCCGACCCCGGCCGCCGCGAGCCGCGGTGGGTCCGCCCGCTGGTGGTGATCGCCGCCGCGGTGGCGCTGCTGCTCATCGGCGGGGCCGCCGGGATGCTGATCGGCCTGCCCGGCTCCGCGGGGACCACCACGCCGTCGGCCGACTCGGTCGACGTCGGGTTCGCGCAGGACATGACCGTGCACCACGAGCAGGCCGTCGAGATGGCCTCGTGGGCCCGGGACCACACGTCGGACCCGCAGGTCAAGCAGCTGGCTTTCGACATCGAGACCACGCAGCTGCAGCAGATCGGGCGCATGCAGGGCTGGCTCGGGCTGTGGGGCGCCGCCCCGTTCCCCACCGGCCGGCCGTACATGACCTGGATGGCCGACCCGGCCGACGCCGGGCACGGGCACTCGATGTCCGATGCGTCGTCGGCCGGCGCCGCCCGGATGCCCGGGATGGCCACGGACGAGGACCTGCGGAACCTGCGGGCGGCCTCGGGCACGCAGCTCGACACGCTCTTCCTGCAGCTGATGCTGCGCCACCACCTCGGCGGCGCCGACATGCTGCAGTACGCGGCCGAGCGCGCGGCCCTGCCGGAGGTCCGCAACCTCGCCGCGCAGGCGTTCTCGGCGCAGACCTCCGAGGCCGATCTCATGCGGCAGCTGCTGGCCGCGCGGGGTGCGCAGCCCCTCCCGCAGAACTGATCCGGGGGTGTTGTAGGGTTTCTCCTGCACGCCGCGGGAACGCGGCGAGCGGGAGTCGCCCCCGTAGCTCAGGGGATAGAGCACCGCCCTCCGGAGGCGGGAGCGCAGGTTCGAATCCTGCCGGGGGCACGACGAAGCGGCTTCGGCCGCTTTTCGTGTTTCCGGGGTCCGTTCGCGGCCTGACCAGCGGCTTCGGCACCGAACGCCCTGCGACCCCGGGCGCGGATGGCTACGATCCTCCGGTGCTCGACTCCCCCGCGGCCCCCGGTGCCGCGGATCCCCGCTTCACGGCCGGGCTCGAACGTGCGCTGCAGCCGCTCGAGGACCCCGAGGAGATCATGCGGGTGGTCGCGCGGATGCTGGGCGAGCACATGCGGGTCGACCGGTGCGCCTACGCCGAGGCCGAGGCCGACGAGGACCACTTCACGATGACGGGCGGCTACGCCCGCGGGCTGCCGCCGCTGACCGGCCGGATGGCGATGTCGGAGTTCAGCGCCGACACCCTGCGCTGCATGCGCGAGGGCGTGCCCTACGTGCTCGACGACGCCGAGACCGATCCCCGGGTGCTCCCCGCGCAGCGGGAGATCTACCACCGCACCGGGATCGCGGCCGTGATCTGCACGCCGCTGCACAAGGGCGGGCGGTTCGTCGCCGCGATGGCCGTGCACCACGCGACGCCCCGGCACTGGACCCCGGACGACGTCGCCCTGCTCGACGCCGTCGTGGCGCGCTGCTGGGAGTCCCTGCAGCGGGCCCACGCGCACGCCGCGGTGCGGGAGGGCGAGGAGCGCTACCGGCTGCTGGCCGAGCGCGCCACGGACGGGATCTGGCTCGCCGACGCCGACGGGCGCTACATCGACGTCAACCCGGCGGCCTGCGCGATGCTCGGCCACAGCCGCGAGGAGCACCTCCGGCTCACGATCGCCGACGTGGTGCGGCCGGACGACCTGAGCCGGCTCGAACAGCTGCTCGTCGCGCTGCGGGGCGGCGAGCCCCTCACCGAGGTGTGGGAGCTGCGCCGGCGCGACGGCGGCACCGTCCCCGTCGAGCTGTCCATGCGGTTCGCCGGCGAGCGGCTGCAGGCGATCGGCCGCGACATCACCGAGCGGCGGCGCGCCGAGGCCGAGCGGGAGCACCTGCTGCGCCGCGAGCAGGAGGCCAACCGCCAGCTCGGGCTGCTGCAACGGGCCACCGCCGCGCTGTCCGCCGCCGCGACGCCCGCCCGGGTCGCCGAGGTCGCCCTCGAGCAGGTCCGCGAGCTGCTGGGGCCGTGCGGGGTGGCCGTGTGGGAGCCCGCGGGCGACGAGGGGCTGCGCAGCATCGCCGTCGCCGGGTGGACGGACGAGCGGCTGGCGGACGGCGGGGCGCTGACGGCACCGCCCGACGGGCTGCTCGCGGGCCTGCGCGGGGCGACGCTCTGGCTGCTCGAGGAGGGGACGGACGACGCGGCCGGCTTCGGCTGGGCCGGCCGGCACACCCGGGTGCACGACGCCCTGGCGCAGCGGGGGTACGGCTCGCTCGGCTGCCTGCCCCTGCGCGCCGCCGACGGCGGGACCGACCTGCTCACGGTCGCCCTGCCACAGGGCCGGGTGCCGAGCCCCACCGAACGTGCGACGGCCGAGTCGCTCGCCGACCAGTGCGCCCAGGCACTGCACCGGGCGCGGCTGCTCGAGGCCGAGCGCGAGATCGCGTCCGTGCTGCAGCGCAGCCTGCTGCCCCGCGAACTGCCCGCCCTCGCCCGGCTCGCCGCCTCGGCGCGGTACACGCCGTCGGCGGAGGACGCGCACGCCGGCGGCGACTGGTACGACCTGCTCCCCCTCGACGGGACGCGGGTCGCGCTGGTGATCGGCGACGTCGTCGGGCACGGGCCCGCGGCCGCCGCGGTCATGGGGCAGCTGCGCAGCGCGCTCGCCGGGCACCTGCTCGACGGCCGCTCCCCCGCCGCCGCGCTGGAGCGCCTCGACCGCTTCGCCGCGCACGTCCCCGGCTCGGCCGGCAGCAGCTGCGCCTGCCTGACCTACGACTGGTCGAGCGGCGAGCTGCGCTGGTCCTCGGCCGGGCACCCGCCCGTCCTGCTGCTCGACGAGGAGGGCACCCGGTTCCTCGCCGGCGGCGCGGGCACGGTCCTGGGCGCGTCCGCCCGGCCGCCGCGGCCGGAGGGCGCGGAGGTCCTCGGCCCCGGGACCTCGCTCGTCCTCTACACGGACGGGCTGGTCGAGACCCGCGACGAGGTGCTCGACGCCGGGCTGGACCGGCTCGCCGCCACGGTGCGCGAGCACGCGGACCTGGATCCAGGTGCGCTGACCGAGCAGGTCGTGGCCGGGGTGCTCCGCGGGTACGCCCCGACGGACGACGTCGCCCTCCTCGTCGTCCGGACCGTGCCGGCCCCGGTGTCCGCCACCCTGCCGGCCGACCCCACCAGCCTGCGGGGCATGCGCCGCGCGGCCGCCGCGTGGCTCATCGAGGCCGGGGTGCCGCCGGAGGCCGCCGACGACGTCCAGCTCACCCTGGGCGAGGCCGCGGCCAACGCCGTCGAGCACGCCTATCCCGAGGGCAACGGCGACTTCACCTGGTCGCTGGCGCGGGCGGAGGACGGCGCGGTCGAGGTCGCCGTGGCCGACTCCGGCCGCTGGCGCCCCGTCCCCGCGGACTCCGGCTACCGCGGGCACGGCCTGCGGGTGATGCGCGAGCTCGGCGAGGAGCTGGAGATCGAGCGCGGCGGGACCGGTACGCGCGTGGCGTTCCGGGTGTCACCCGGCACCGCGCCGCCGGCGCCCGCCGGCACGCTCCCGCACCGCCCCGTCGCCTCCGTCCCCGCCTCGGTGACGTGGCGCACGGGGCCCGGCGGCGCGCAGGTCCTCGTCGTGACCGGCGACGTCGACCTCGCCGGGCGCGGGCCGGTCGCCCGCGCCCTGCTGCCCGCCGCGCGCTCCGGGGAGGCTCCGCTCGTGGTCGATCTCGCTGGGGTGCCGTACCTCAGCAGCGCGGGGATCGCCCTGCTCAGCGAGGCCGTCGCGCTGCGGCCGGACCTCGCCGTGGTGGTCGCGGCGGGCAGCGCCCCGGCCCGGGCCCTGGACGTCACCGGGCTCGCCGCGGTCCTCGCGGTGCGGGTGACCCAGCCCACGTCCTGACCTGCGCCGCACACCGGCACGCCGGCCGCGGTGAGCGGGATGTGACACGGCGGACCGATTGCGCTGACCTGACGGCAATCCCCCGTTCCTAGCGTCGTCCGGGCGGGTGACGAGAACCCGCGCAGGTCAGCAGCGCGACGGCACGGAGGACTTCAGGCGTGGGCACACCGGACCCCGGCCCGCTCACCAGCGTGCGGACGGTCTGCTCCTACTGCGGCGTCGGCTGCGGCATGGTGCTGGACCTCGAACCCGGCCCGGACGGGGCCACCCGGATCCGCAAGGTCCGCGGCGACACCGAGCACCCCGCCAACGCCGGGCGGCTGTGCACGAAGGGCGCGCACAGCGCCGAGATGCTCGCCGCCGACGGCCGGCTGCGCACCGCCCTGCGCCGGCCCGAGCGCGGCGCCGGGGCCGAGCCCGCCCCGGTCGACGCCGCCATCACCGAGACCGCCCGCCGGCTGCGCGAGATCCTCGACGAGCACGGGCCGGACGCGCTGTCGCTCTACGTCTCCGGCCAGATGACGCTCGAGGCCCAGTACCTCGCCACGAAGCTCGCCAAGGGCTTCTGGCGCACGAAGTGGATCGAGTCGAACTCGCGGCTCTGCATGGCCGGCGCGGGCACCGGCTACAAGCAGTCCCTCGGCTCGGACGGGCCGCCCGGCTCGTACGCCGACCTCGACCACGCCGACGTCTTCCTGGTGATCGGCGCGAACATGGCCGACTGCCACCCGATCCTCTTCCTCCGCATGATGGACCGGGTCAAGCAGGGCGCGACGCTCATCGTCGTCGACCCCCGCCGGACGGCCACGGCCGCGAAGGCCGACCTGTTCCTGCAGGTCGAGCCCGGCACCGACCTCGCGCTGCTCAACGGCCTGCTGCACCTGCTCGTCGAGCAGGGCGCGGTCGACGAGGAGTTCGTCGCCGAGTTCACCGAGGGCTGGGAGGCGATGCCGGAGTTCCTCGCCGACTACGCCCCCGACGCCGTCTCCGCGATCACCGGCGTGCCCGAGGCGGACCTGCGCGAGGCGGCCCGGCTGATCGGCGGCGCCGCGAACTGGACGAGCTGCTGGACCATGGGGCTCAACCAGAGCACCCACGGCACCTGGAACACGAACGCCCTGGTCAACCTGCACCTCGCCACCGGCGCGATCTGCCGGACGGGCTCCGGGCCGTTCTCGCTCACCGGTCAGCCCAACGCCATGGGCGGGCGCGAGATGGGTTACATGGGCCCCGGCCTGCCGGGCCAGCGCGCCGTGCTGGCCGCCGACGACCGCCGGTTCGTCGAGGAGCTGTGGGCGGTGCCCGAGGGGACGATCCGCGCCGACGTCGGCACCGGCACGATCGACATGTTCGCGCGGATGGCCGAGGGCGAGATCAAGGCCTGTTGGATCGTCTGCACGAACCCGGTCGCGAGCGTGCCCAACCGGGGTGTGGTGATCGACGCGCTCGAGCGCTGCGACTTCGTGGTGACCCAGGACGTCTTCGAGGCCACCGAGACCAACCCCTACGCCGACGTCGTCCTTCCGGCGGCCATGTGGGCCGAGGTCGAGGGCGTGATGATCAACTCCGAGCGGACCATGACGCTGCTGCGGCCCGCGGTCACGCCGCCGGGCGAGGCGCTGCCGGACTGGCGGATCATCGCGCGGGTCGCCTGCGAGATGGGGTACGCGGAGCACTTCACCTACTCGTCGGCCGAGGAGGTGTTCGAGGAGCTCAAGCAGGCCTGGAACCCCGCCACCGGGTACGACGTCCGGGGCGTGACCTACGAGCGGCTGCGCGGCACCCCCGTTCAATGGCCGGCCGCGCCGGACGGGCCGGAGCGCAACCCGGTCCGCTACCTCAACGACGGGGTCAGCCAGCGGCGGCGGCCGGAGAACGGGCGGCTCTCCTTCGCCACGCCGTCGGGCCGGGCGCAGTTCCTCCCCCGCCCGCACATGCCGCAGGCCGAGCTGCCCGACGACGACTTCCCGCTCGTCCTCACCACCGGCCGGGTGCAGCACCAGTGGCACACCCTGACCAAGACCGGCAAGGTCGCGGCACTGAACAAGCTCAACCCCGGCCCGTTCGTCGAGATCAACCCGGCCGACGCCGAGGCCCTGGGCATCGTCGACGGGGACCGGGTCGCCGTGGCCTCGCGGCGCGGGCGCGCGGTGCTGCCGGCGGTGGTCACCGACCGGATGCGACCGGGCACCTGCTGGGCGCCGTTCCACTGGAGCGACCTGTTCGGCGAGCACCTCGCGGTCAACGCGGTGACCAACGACGCCGTCGACGCCGCGTCGCTGCAGCCCGAGCTCAAGGCCTGCGCGGTGGCGCTGGAGAAGGTGGCCCCCGCCGAACCCGCCGTGCGCACGGACGCCCTCCAGGAAGGGGTCGGGGCGGCGCTCGGGCTCGATCTCACCCCGCCGGTGCTGACGGGCGCGGAGCGGCGCTACCTCGCGGGGTTCCTCGCCGGCGTCGAACGGGGCGGGGCGCCGGGCGTGCCGGTCCTGCCCTCCGGCGCGCCGGTGGGGTCCGCGACCGCCGCGTGGATCAACGGGATGCTGGCCGGGACCTTCTCCCGGCTCGCCGCCGCCGGCCCGGTAGGCGAGGCCGCGGCGGAGACCGGGGAGGACGGCCGGCCCCTGCTCGTCCTGTGGGCCTCGCAGACCGGCAACGCCGAGGGCGTGGCCTCCGCCGTCGCCGCGCGACTCACCGCGGCCGGCCGGCATCCGCGGTTGCTCTGCATGGGTGACACCTGTCCGGACGCCCTCCCCCCGGACGCCGACCTCCTCGTGGTCACGAGCACCTTCGGCGACGGCGACTCCCCGGACGTGGGAACCGACTTCTGGGAGGACCTCGCCGCCGACCGGCCGCCGCTGCAGGACGTCCGGTTCGCGGTGCTCGCGCTCGGCGACCCCACCTACTCGGAGTTCTGCGGGCACGGCCGCCGGGTCGACGAGCGCCTCGCCGAGCTCGGCGGCACCCGGCTGCTCGACCGCGTGGACTGCGACCCGGACTTCGAGGCCGCGGCCGCGGCGTGGACCGAGCAGGTCGTGAGCCTGCTGACCGGCGACGACGGCGGCGCGCGGGCCCCGGTCACCAGCCGTCCGGTCGCCGTCCCGACGCCGCCGGCCGAACCGGCACGCGTGACCGTCGACGCGACCCTGCGCGAGGCCCGACTGTTGAGCCTGCCCGGCTCGGCCAAGGAGATCCGCCGGTTCACCCTCGCCGGCGACGCGGACTTCACCTACGAGGCGGGGGACGCGCTCAGCGTGCGGCCGGTCAACCACCCCGACCTGGTCGCGGAGTGGCTCGAGCTCACCGGCCTGCCCGCCGACGAGGCGGTCACGGTGCGCGGCACGGACATGGCGTTCGCCGAGGCCCTGGGCCGGCACCTGGACATCACCCGGATCTCCCCGGCGCTGCTCGGGTTCGTCGCCGAGCGGACCGGCGACCGCGTGCTCAAGGAGCTGCTGCGGGCCGGGCACGGCACCGACCTGGCGCGCTGGACGTGGGATCGGCAGGCCCCGGACGTCCTCACCGAGTTCCCGGTCCGGGCGTCGGCGCAGGAGTGGGCGGACACGCTGACCGCGCTGCAGCCGCGCCAGTACTCGATCTCCTCCAGCCCGCTGACCAGCCCCGACGCCGTCTCGCTGACGGTGTCGGTGGTCCGCTTCACCAGCCGGCACGGCCGCTCCCGGCGCGGGGTGTGCTCCACCTTCCTCGCCGACGCGGCGGGCGAGGGGTCGACGCCGGTGCTGGTGAGGTCGTCGCCCCGGTTCCGGCCGCCGGCCGACCCCGCCACGCCCATGATCATGGTGGGGCCGGGCACCGGGGTGGCCCCGTTCGTCGGGTTCCTCGAGGACCGGCGGGCCCGCGGGCACACCGCGCCGAACTGGCTGTTCTTCGGCGAGCAGCGCTGCGCCACGGACTTCTACTACCGCGAGGAGCTGGAGGCCATGCGGGCCGACGGCACGCTCGACCGGCTCGACGTCGCCTTCTCCCGCGACCAGCGGCACAAGGTCTACGTGCAGGACCGGATGCGCGAGCACGGCGCGCAGCTCTGGCGGTGGCTCGCCGACGGCGCCCACTTCTACGTCTGCGGCGACGCCAGCCGGATGGCCAAGGACGTGGACCTCGCGCTGCGCGACGTCGTCGCGGCCCACGGCGGGATGGACGCCGACCGCACCGCGGCGTACGTGAAGCAGTTGGTCGCCGACGGGCGTTACGTGCGCGACGTCTACTGATCATCCGCTGGTCACGGGCCGAACCTGCGGTCGTCGACGCTCCGTCAGGGCTCTTTCACCCGGAGTTCACCTCACCCGTATGCTCGCCACGTCCGGCCGACGGTTGGGCCGATGGGGGGACGATGACGATCGACGACGCACGCGATGCGGTCACGCCGCCGAGGGGCCTCGCGGCCCGGCCCGCGGCCGAGATCCCGGCCTGGCGCGGGCTGGTGGTGTTCGTGGTCCGCGAGGCCGCGGCGCACCAGATCGACGAGGCGGTGGCCGGCATCGCGCGCGGCCTGGAGATCCTCGACGTGGTCGAGCTCGACGCCGCGCAGCGCGCCGCCGCCCGCACCGGGCTGGCCGGCGCCGACTGGGGTCCGAACGGCAAGCCCGTGCCCGGGGGCGGCCCGCACACCTTCGTGATCGCCTGCGACGTCGCCCCGCCCGTCGGCGTCGTGCAGGGCGTGCGGAGCATGGCCGACCGCATCGCCGAGGTCCGCGGGCACACCACTCGCCGCCTGCTGCACATGCTCCCGCCGCAGCAGCACTACGAGCCGCTGCACGTGTCGACCGGGCCGCAGCAGGCGCTGGACTTCCTGGAGGTCCTCGGCGACCTCGGCGTCCAGGCCCGGCTGCTCCCGCGGGTCACCGCACTGATCGAGGCGTGCTCGGTGCCGTTCCCGCTCGTGCGGATGCTGGCGCCGGACTCCCCCGGCTACCGGGCGCGCGTCGCGCTCGTCGACCACCCGGTGCACGGCCGCACGGTGTGCAAGATCTTCCGGCCGGGCGCGCTCGACTCCTTCCGGCGGGAGCTGCGGGCCCGCCTGGAGCTCGCGGACCTGCCCGAGGTGCCCGAGCTGCTCGAACACGGCCCCAACTGGCTGCTCACGCCGTTCTACACGGACGTCGGCCGACACCTCGTGCGGCCGCTGTCCGGGGTCAAGGAGATGCACCAGCTGCGGCCGGACGTCGTGCGCCGGCTCGCCCGGTTCGCGCGCGACCTGCACGAGCGCGGCAAGTTCGTGCTCGACCTCTCCCCCCACAACCTGATGTGGGACGCTCACGCGGGTCTCAAGGTGCTCGATCTCGAGTTCGTGCACGACTACCCCGGGCCCGTGCCGCCGTTCGCGGAGTGCTGGAGCTTCCACGGGGTCCCGCGCGAGCTCCGGCGCATGGGCGACGGCCTGCCGGACCTGATGCTGACGAAGGGGGTCGGGAACTCGGTGTTCCATCCCGCCGTGTCCGGGCTGTCGCCGGACAGCCTGTTCGGGCCCCCGCGCCGTGGCGAGACCGTGCGCCGCGCCGCCACCCAGCTCGCCTGGTACGCCGGGCTCGCCGTCGCCGGCCGCGTGCACCCCGCGATGCGCCGATGACGGCGCTGCCGCCCGAGCCCCCCACGGAGCCGATCCCGAACCCCGGACGCCCGTCCAGGCCGAGTCTCACCGCCCGGACCGTCCGCGGCTTCGCCTGGTCTTTCACGGGGTCGGTCGGGCAGGCGGTGCTGCAGATCGCGGCGACCGTGGTGCTCGCCCGGCTGCTCACCCCGGAGGAGTTCGGCTCGGTCGCGGCGGCGCTGCTCGTCGTCGGCCTCACCCAGCTCGTCACACAGCTGGGTGTGGCGGCGGCGCTGGTGCACCGCCGGGAGCTCACCGACCGGGACGTCGCGGCGGCCTTCTGGTTCTCGATCCTGCTCTCCGCGGCCTTCGCCGGGCTGCTGTTCGCGTTCGCGCCGTCGTTGAACGGGCTGGTCGGGCTGCCCGCGGACTCCGGCCTGCTCCGGATGCTGTCGGTCACGCTCGTGCTGGCCGGCGCCACCGCCGTGCCCACCGGGCTGCTGCAGCGGGACCTGCGGTTCCGGCCGATGGCCGTGGTCGACCTGCTCGCGGCCGGGCCGGGGATCATCGGCGTGTCCGTGGTGCTGGCCCTGCTCGGCTTCGGCGCGACCGCCCTGGCGTGGGCGGAGATCGCGGCCGCGCTGATCAAGTGCGTGGGCTACCTGGCACTCACCCGGCCGTCGGTGGCGGTCGAGGCGCCGTCCGCGGCCTGGGCGCGGCTGCGCCCGATGCTGAACTTCGGCTCGGGGTACTCGCTCACCCAGCTCGGCAACTGGATCGCCCTCAACGCCGACAACCTCGTCGTCGCCAACGTGCTGGGCACCGGCCCGCTCGGCGTCTACACGCGGGCCTACAACCTGCTCTCCGAGCCGGCCAACGTGATCGGCGGCGCCGCGGACAAGGCCCTGTTCCCGGCCATGGCCAGGGTGCGGGACGACGGCGCCCGGCTGCGGCACGCCTACGTCCGGACCTCGTCACTCGTCGCCCTGGTGACCGCGCCCGCCGCCGTGCTGCTGTTCGTGCTCGCGCCCGAGGTCGTGCACATCCTGCTCGGCTCGCAGTGGGACGCGGTGATCCTGCCGGTGCAGGTGTTCGCGCTGGTGCTGCTGCCCCGCACGTCGTACAAGATCAGCACCTCGCTCACCCGAGCGACCGGCGCGGTGTACCGGGCGGCGTGGCGGCAGTGGCTCTACGCGGCCGAGGTCGTGGTGCTGTGCTCGGTCGGCGCGCGGTTCTGGGGCGTCGACGGCGTGGCGGTCGGGGCGTCCATCGCGATCCTGGCGCACTTCCTGGTGATGCTGCGGTTCTCCGCGCGCGTCTCGGAGGGGCTGATGGGCGCGGTGCTGCGGATGTACGTCAAGCACGTGCCGGCCGTCGTGGCGGTCGCGCTGGCGAGCTGGGCCGTGGCCGCCGCCGTGCGCCCCATCGGATCGGACGTGCTCACGCTGGTCGCCGCGGCCGCCGCCGGGGGCGTCGCCGCCCTGGGCGTGCTGGTGCTGCTGCGGGGCCGGTTCGCGGAGGAGCTGGCGGTCGTCGCCAACCTGCGGCGCGGAAAGAAGGTGCCGGTCCCGGCCTGAGCCGGTAGGACGGCGCCATGACGGTCGCTCCCGATCCGAAGGCCGAGCTGCACCACTACTTCCGACAGGGCCGCGAGGCGCTCCTGTGGAAGCTCGACGGGGTCACCGAGTACGACGCCCGCCGTCCGCTCACCCCCACCGGCACCAACCTGCTCGGGCTCGTCAAGCACACCGCGATCGTGATCGCGGGATACTTCGGCGAGGTGTTCGACCGGCCCTTCCCGCAACCGCTGCCGTGGGCCGAGGAGACCGCCGCGCCCAACGACGACATGTGGGCCCTGCCCGGCGAGACCCGGTCACAGATCGTCGCGCTGTTCCACGCGGCCAACGCGCACGCCGACGCCACCATCGACACCCTCGACCTCGACTCCCCCGGCTACGTCCCGTGGTGGTCCGGGCCGGTGACACTGAGCCGGATCCTCGTCCATGTGGTCGCCGAGGTGCACCGGCACGCCGGCCACGCCGACATCGTCCGCGAGACCATCGACGGCACCGCCGGCCTCCGCGCGGACAACTCCAACCTCGCCGACGGCGACGCGGGGTGGTGGGCGGAGTACCGCGCCAAGGTGCAGGCCGAGGCGGAGCGGTTCCGGTAGGTCGGCGGATATCGAGCACACCGGCGGATATCGAGCACGGCGGCGCAGGCCGGCGCGGCCGGCGTTGGTGCAGCAGAGGCGGCGCGGCAGGGCGCGCGGCGCGGCCGGGCGGGGCTGGGCGGGCGCGGCCGGGCGAGCGCGGCAGGGCGGCGCGCGGCACGGCCAGGCGGCACGGCCAGGCGGCGCGGCCGAGCGAGCGGGGCCGGGCGAGCGCCGCAGGGCGAGCGCGGCCTGGCGGGCGCGGCCGGGCGAGCGGAGCCGGGCGAGCGCGGCAGGGCGGCGCGGCACGCCCAGGCGGGCGCGGCCGGGCTGGAGGCCGCAGGGGTCGGGCGGGTGCTGCCCGCAGCACACCCGCCCGATCACTCCTCACCGCCGTCGAGGCGCGGCGCACCCACTCGAACCCGGCGGCACACCCGAACAGTCACTCCCACACCCTGTCGACGACCTGTGTCGCGCATCAGCGGGTGTGCGCGCGGTTGGCCCACCTTGCATCCGGCCGCGCGGCGGCCCGACACGATTCCGTCCTCGCCAGCGAGGACGGTGTCCGAGTGCACGGGACGGCGGCGGTCGGTCGGCCCCCACCGAGCTGTCCGCGCGAGCGAGCCGAGCGAGGGCGCGGCCGGCTGACGGTTCGCAGCGGAGCTCAGCCCTACGCCGGCGAACCCGGCCGGGCCGGCCACTGGTCGTCGATCGCCCCGCACACCCACTCGAGCGTCCCGCCGCCCGTCGACCGGGTGTGCGGCGGACACCGCCGGTGTGGGAGGCCGCCCGAGCGGGTGTGCGGAGACCCGAGCGGGTGGTTCCGTCCGAGCGTCGGCGGAGTGCTCGGCGGGCCGTCGCCAAGAGCCTCGACCGACCATTTCGCCCGCCCACGGATCGCCCGTCGGACGCCACGTCCGTACGCCGATAGCAGGCCTCCGTTAACCGGTTCGCAACGACCCTGGCTGTCACCTCGCGTAGTCGGAGCACTACCTTCGCGGCCATAGTTCCAGGAGGTGACAGTCAGTGGCGCTTGCGTCGATCTTGTCCGGTATGCCCGACCTGTTGCAGCGCACGCTCTCGCAGCACACCCCCGATCCGCACGGGTACTGCCGGGAATGCCGCGAGGCGTCGGGCATCGCCGCGGCGTGGCCGTGTGCCACCCGCGAGGTCGCCGAGGAGGCCGAGTACATCCAGCGCGGCGGGCTTCCCGGCACGCTCGGCGGCCGGCACCGCACCAGCCGGGCCTGAGGCCGCCCGCACGGACCGCCCGAGGGTCCTCCCGCCCCACGGGTGCCCCTCGGACCGTCCGGCCGATCGTCTCGCGGCATGATCCCGAGGTCGTCCTGGGGCGGAGACCACCTGGCCCCGCCACGGATGATCACCGTCGACGTGCGGAGAAGGTCGGCTCTCCGGCCCTGGGCGCACCCGATCGCTGATCACCGATGATCGCGGGAAGGCAAGGCCGGCCACGCCGCCCCATGATCGTCAGCTCCGTGCACACTCGGCGCGTTCGACAGCCCGCAGCGCACGCAATCGCAGATCCGACCCCAGCACCCGTCCATGATCGCCGGCTGCGGGCATGCATGGCTCGTCCAGCTGCCGCAAGCGCACTCGAACGCGGATCCTGCCCGACACCCCTCCCCATTACCGCCGGCAGCGTGCATGCACGGCTCGCCCGACAGCCTCGAGCTCACGCGAACGCAGATCATGGTCAGGACGGATCGATCGGGACACCCCCGATCCGGACTGCGACCGCGGCCCCCGTCACACGAGCTCTGCCCACAGGAGCCGGTCCACACGCACCCCTCCACTCAGGACGCTGGCCCGAACGGAGGCACCGCACCCCCGTCCGGACCGGTCGTTCGGTGGAAGCCCTACCGCAGCCGTCGCGAACGGCGCGCCGAACGGCACCGCACCTGTGAACGCGGCCACGCGCCGACCGCCCGGCGAGACCGCCACCACCCGAACGGCCGTTCGTCGCTCCGCCCGATCCGATCGTCTCAGCAGGAGCAACCTCCCCGCATGGCCCGGACCGGAAGCCCCTAGCGTCGGTCGCGACCGGATCACGGAACGATCACGAACGGCCCTGGGCGCCCCGAACGCCCGCCTCCCCAGCAGGGCCGATCCCCTTCGGACCGCCCGCGGCCCGGTCGCCGTCCGACAGCTGAACACGAGAGGTCGTTGTGGCCCGGCATCGCTCCCCACGAGGCCGCTCCGCGATCCCCCACCAGCAGCCGGCGCCGAGCTCCCCACGGCGTCGTCGCGCAGGGGTGGGGGACGCGGTCCGGTCGGTCCCCGGTCCCGTCCGTCACGGGTCCGCGCTCGCACTCGCCGCGGGCGGCGTCGTCGCCGTCATCGCCGCCGCCGCCCCGCTGGCGGGATCCGTCGACGCCGCGCTCCCCACGAGCGCGTCGCCCGAGGCACGGCTCGCCGCCGAGGCCGTGCCCGCCCCCGCCCCCGCGATCCCGACGCAGCGGGAGGCACCCGTCGTCGAGATGACGGCGCTGGCCGACGCCGCCCGGATCGCGGGCGAGCACGCCACCGCCGAGGTCGAGCGGAGGAAGGAGGAGGCGGCCGCGGAAGCGTCGGCCGCCGAGGACCGTGCGAAGCAGGCGCTCGCCGGCCGCACGCTGCAGACCAGCTCGGGCAGCACCTCCTGCGGCATGAGCACCGCGAGCCTCGGCGCGGTGAAGCCGTGGGTGTCCGACGCCGTCGAGTTCCTGGGCTGCCAGTTCGGCCGACCGCAGACGCTCGGCGTGGGCAGCCGGGGCAACGCCTCGGACCACCCGTCGGGCCTCGCCGCGGACTTCATGGTCGGCAAGGCGAGCGGCGACGCGATCGCGGACTGCGCGCTGCAGAACATGCAGGCCCTCGGCATCAGCTACGTGATCTGGCAACAGCAGATCAACTACGGCAGCGGCTGGCAGGCCATGGAGGACCGTGGCAGCCCCACGGCCAACCACGAGGACCACGTGCACGTGTCGTTCGACAGCTCGGCGCCCTCCGGGCGGCCGGCGACCTGCTGACCTCGAGCCCGCCCCAGCGGTAGAACTGGAGGAATGGACGCAGGTCTCCTCCGGCTCGAACGGCAGGTCGAGCTCCGGTTCGCGGGCGACACCGTCCGCTCGGGCAACCACGTGAACCTCTCGGCCGTGCGGGTCGAGGGGTCCACGCTGTGGCTGGCCGGCGACGAGACCGCGACCATCGAGCGGCTCGAGTTCGACCACGGGCTCGCCGTGGCCGACAAGTCCGTCACGTTCCCGCTCGCCGAGCTGGTCCGGCTGCCCGGTCCGCCGGAGCAGGAGGCGGACGTCGAGGGGCTCGCGCGGTCCGGCGGCTTCCTGTGGGCGATCGGCTCGCACAGCCTCAAGCGCCGCCGCGTCCGCCCGCACGACGACGTCACCAAGGCTCTGAAGCGGCTGTCGAAGGTCCGCCGCGAGGAGAACCGGTACGTGCTCGCGCGGCTGGCCGTCGAGACGTACACCGAAGGGTCGCCCGAGTTGCGGCTGCGCACGGCGGCCGGCGTCAGCTCCGCGCTGGTCGGCGCACCCGGCAGCGTCGGCCTGGCGGACCTGCTCGCCGACGACCCGCGGCTCGGCCCGTTCCTCGCGGTGCCGGGCAAGGACAACGGGTTCGACGTCGAGGGCCTGGCCGTGCTCGGCGACTCCGTCTACGTCGGGCTGCGGGGGCCGGTGCTGCGCGGCTGGGCGGTGGTCCTCGAGCTGCTCCCGCAGCCGGACCCGACCGACGACGGCCGCCTCGTCCTCGGTGCCTTCTCGGGCGGCGAGCGGTACCGGACCCACCTGCTCGACCTGGGCGGGCTGGGCGTGCGCGACCTCTGCCCGCACGGCGACGACCTGCTCGTCCTCGCCGGACCGAGCATGGCGCTGTCCGGTCCGGTGCGGCTCCACCGCTGGCGGGACGCGGCGGCGTCGGGCGGCAGCGAGCTGGTCCGCCGCGACCGGCTCCCGCTGCTCGGCGCGCTCCCGCACGGGCAGGGCGAGGACCACGCCGAGGGCATCTCGCTGCTGCCCGGGCCGGGGCCCGCGCGGCTGCTGGTGGTGCACGACAGCCCCGGGCCGGACCGTCGGCCGACGCCGTCGTCGGTGCTCGCGGACATCGTGGCGCTCGACGGGTGAGCCGACCGCTCGCCGCGCGCGCGGGCACGCACGACTCACGGTGAGTCACCGATACACGGCGTTTCGTGACCTCTCCGCTACATTCTGGACACGACGCGACGGCCCGGTTCCCCCGACGGACCCGGAGGCCCTCCGCCCGGTGTCCCCGCACCGGCGGTCCGCCCGGGCCTCGCACCGAGAAGGCAGGACGTGTCGCGGCACCGCTCCCCCGCCGCGGGCGCGCCCGGTCGCGGGACGGTCGACGTACACCGGCTGCTCGCGCGCGCCGGCGCCCCGTCGCCCCGCACCCGCCGTCAGGCGTTGCGTCGCGGCACCACCGCCGCCGCGGTCACGGGCGGCGCGCTGGCCGTGGTCGCGCCGGCGGCATCGCTGCTGGACGCGGCCCCGTCCGCCGCGGTGGACGCGGCCGAGGTGGGCCTGGCGTCGGCCGACGTCGTCGACGACGAGCTGTTCGCCGCCGACGGCGCCGCCCTCGCGGCGAGCGTCCTGCCGGTCCGTCGCGAGGCCGACCCGCCCGGGCTCGTCGCCGCACAGAACCTGCTGAAGTCCGCGGGGCTCAACGACGCCGCCCGACGGGCCGAGGAGGAGCGGCTGGCCCGCGAGGCCCGCACGCACTGCGCGGTCGACCTGTCCGAGCTCGGCGCCGTGAAGCCGTGGGTCCGCGACGCGGCTCGGTTCCTCTCCTGCCTCTACGACCAGCCGGACCTGATCGGCGTCGCAGGCCGCGGCCGCGTCTCCGACCATCCCACCGGCAAGGCCCTCGACCTCATGACGACCGGTACGCACGGCGACCGGATCGCAGCCTGCGCCCTCGCCAACCGCGAGGCCCTCGGCATCTCGTACGTGATCTGGGAACAGCGGATCAACTACGGCGACGGCTGGGAGTCGATGGAGAACCGGGGCAACGCCACGGAGAACCACTTCGACCACGTGCACGTGTCGTTCGAGGGCTCCGCGGGCTCCGGCGAACCCGACCCCGACCTCTGCACCTGAGCCGGTGAGCGGCGCTCTCGCTCATACCTGGTGAGCCGCAGCGCCGCTCGCGCTCACTCCGGGCCCGGTTGCACGAGTGGCGCTCTCGCTCATACCAGTGAGCGAGAGCGCCGTTCGTTCAATCACTACAGGCCGATGCGGGCCGGGCGGCCGTCCTCGCCCTCGTGCCAGATGTTCACGACCGCGGGCCGCGGCTGGGTGCCCGGTCCGTCCGGCCAGGTCGACCCGGGGTTGGCCGGGGAGGCGTCGTCGACGTCCCCGGGGTGCTGGACCGAGATCAGCACGAAGTCCTCGGTCACGACGGGCCCGCAGGTCTCCCCGCCGATCGGGACGGACGCGAACTGCGTGGTCCGCCCGCGCGTCTCCCCGGTGAGCGAGACACCGAACAGCCCGTCGTTCTGCCCCAGCGCGGCGGTGGAGTCCGTGGAGATCCACAGGTTGCCGTGCGGGTCGAACGCCAGGTTGTCCGGCGACGTGATCGGGCTGACCTGCGACTTGTCGTAGCCGCCGAAGTACGTCGACGGGTCCTCCGGGTCCCCGCACACCAGCAGGATCGACCAGGCGAACCGGGTACCGGTGGGGTCGTCGTCCGCCTCGGTCAGCTCGATGACGTGCCCGTGCTTGTTGTCGACGCGCGGGTTCGCCTCGTCCGGCCCCGCCTTGCCCGCCTTGCCGCGGTCGGTGTTGTTGGTCAGCGCGAGGTACACCGTGCCCGTGATCGGGTGCGGTTCGACGTCCTCGGGCCGGTCCATCTTGGTCGCGCCGACCTTGTCCCCGGCCTCGCGGGTGAAGACGTAGACCTCCTCGGCGCTCATCCCGGGCACGAAGCTCGTGGTGCCGGACACGAGCTTGATCCACTCGCCCGAGCCGTCGAACGCACCGTCCTCGGGCAGCGTCCCCGTGCCGTCGACCTGCGGGCTGTCGCCGGTGAACCTCGCGACGTACAAGGTGCCGTCGGACAGCAGGGACCTGTTGTGCTCGCGGGCGCGGCGGCTGTACCCGTTCATCATCGTCCTCGACGACACGAACTTGTAGACGTAGTCGAAGCGCTCGTCGTCGCCCAGGTAGACCACGGCGTGCTTGTCCTTCGACAGCCGCACGGTGGCGCCCTCGTGCTTGAACCGGCCCAGCGCGGTGTGCTTGACCGGCCGGGACTGCGGGTCGTGCGGGTCGACCTCCACGACGTACCCGAAGCGGTTCGCCTCGTTCGGCTCCTTCGCCAGGTCGAACCGCGGCTCGACGGTCTCCCACGCCCGCTCCGAGGCCCCCTCCTCGAAGCCGTAGCGGGCCAGCCGGGTGTCGGCCGGGTCGGCGTTCGCGAAGTACTGGTTGACGTTCTCCTCGCCGGACAGGAACGTGCCCCACGGCGTGACGCCGCCGGAGCAGTTGTTGAAGGTGCCCAGCACGACCGTGCCCGTGGGGTCTGCCGACGTCCGCAGCAGCGGCG
This sequence comes from Pseudonocardia halophobica, assembly GCF_050948485.1. Lineage (NCBI taxonomy): Bacteria > Bacillati > Actinomycetota > Actinomycetes > Pseudonocardiales > Pseudonocardiaceae > Pseudonocardia > Pseudonocardia halophobica. The sequence continues at coordinate 6,398,175 of NZ_CP192046.1, forward strand.
AGCCCGCCGCCGGCCCGTCGAGCACGAACTCCGTGGTGCCGGTGAACCGGCGGTTGCGCTCGCCCTCGACGTCCACCGTGATCCGGCCGTCCCGGTCGCGGACGATCTCCACGACGGACAACCCGTGCGCCGCGAGCCCGATCCGGACCTGCTCCTCGGTGGGGGCCGCCGGGTCGTACTCGCGGAACATCAGCGGTTCGATCGTGTACTCGTGGTTGGAGAACATCACCCACCGCCGCGCCGGGCCCTCCAGCAGGAGCAGGCCGCAGAAGTCGTTGTTGTAGCCGAACTGCCGGGCCTGCGCCTCGGCGGTCTGGTTGTCGAAGTCGAACTCCGGGGCGCCGGGCAGGATCGGGTCACCCCAGCGCACCACGACCTGCTGCGCGTACCCGAGCGGGACGCGGACGGCGTCGTCGGTGTTGGGCGGGACGGTCTCGTAGGCCAGCCCGTAGGGCGCGCGCGAGCGTTCGGGCGCGGCCGGGAGCGGACCCGCCGGCGTGGCGGCCGCCGCCGCACTCGTCCCGACCAGCGCGGTCGCCCCGGTCGCCAGGCCGAGCACCGCACCGGCCCGCAGCACACCGCGCCGGTCCAGCACGGCGCCCAGGACCTCGCCGAAGTACGTGTTGGCCGAACGGTTCGGCTCGGGACGGGCACAGGCGTCCCCGCAGCGGTAGCGGCAGGTCAGGCCCTGCCGGCCGCGGTGCAGCAGCGGCAGGGAACGGGGCGGGTGGTCGCAGGCGCACGGCTGAGCCACGGTCGTCCTCCAGTGTGGTGGTTCACCGGTTCGGGGTCGGCGCGACGCTAGGTAACCGAGACGAGCCGGAAGTGATCACCACATGGACGACGGGCAAAGACGCAGGTCAGGGACCTGGTGAACGTGACGAAGACCCCAAGCGCCGGGTCTCCCGCCTCAGTCCTCCGAGTCCGGGGTGGCGGTGTGGTGGGGGTGGCCGTGGGTGCGGCGGCTCTGCTTCATCTCGGCCTCGAAGACGTGCCGCCGCCCCTCCATGAGGTCGTCGCGCAGCGCGCGCTCGGTGTCCTTGAGCGGGGTGTAGTAGTTGTCGTCGAAGTCCTCGACGATCTGGAAGCTCCACCGGCCCTCGATCGCGTTGCGGCCGATCAGCTCGGTCTCGATGCGCTCGGCCCAGGCCGGCTGGCCGCACTCGCGCAGCTGCTCCACGACGTCGTCGAGCATCGCGTCCGCCCCGCCCATCAGCTGGTGGAACTCGTAGAGGGCACCGCGGGCGCGCTCGATCCGCTCGAGCATCTCGGAGAACTTGCCGGCCGCCGCCACCAGCTCGTCCGAGGCCCCCTCGGGGCGGGAGTGGGCGGCGTCGACGGAACGGGAGACGGCGTCGGAGGAGACGGCGTTCGTCGTGCTCATGCCCATCGGTACCCCCGGCCTCGGGGCCCGAACCGCGGGTCACCCGGGTGCCCGGGCCCACCCGGCCGCGCTCTTGTGACGACGGTAACATCGGCGCGTTTCTGCATCGATGGAGATCGGAGGCCCGCCATGCGTGTCGGGGTCCTGACCGGCGGGGGCGACTGCCCCGGTCTGAACGCCGTGCTGCGGGCGATCGTCCGCAAGGGCGCGGCGGCGTACGGGCACGAGTTCGTCGGCTTCCGCGACGGCTGGCGCGGCGTCCTCGAGGGCGACGTCCGGCCGCTCGGCGTGCCGGACGTCCGCGGCCTGCTCCCCCGGGGCGGCACGATCCTCGGCTCCTCCCGGACCAACCCCTTCGCGATCGACGACGGCGTGGCCCGGATCCGCGAGACGCTCGAGGCGCAGGGCGTCGACGCGCTGATCGCGATCGGGGGCGAGGACACCCTCGGGGTCGCGACCAGGCTGCACGACGACGGGGTGCGGGTCGTCGGCGTGCCCAAGACGATCGACAACGACCTGGGCGGCACCGACTACACGTTCGGCTTCGACACGGCGGTCTCCATCGCGATGGAGGCGATCGACCGCCTGCACACCACGGCCGAGTCGCACCACCGTGTGCTGATCGTCGAGGTCATGGGCCGGCACGCGGGCTGGATCGCGCTCCACGCGGGTATGGCGGGCGGCGCCAACGGCATCCTCATCCCTGAGCAGCCCTTCGACATGGACCGCGTCGAGGCGTGGGTGGAGAGCCGCTTCCGGGACCGCTACGCGTCGATCATCGTCGTGTCGGAGGGCGCGATGCCGATCGGCGGCGCGGAGGTGCTGCAGAGCGCACAGAAGGACGCGTTCGGGCACGCCCGGCTCGGCGGCGTCGGTGACTGGCTGGCGCACGAGATCGAGCGCCGCACCGGCAAGGAGGCCCGCACGACCGTGCTCGGGCACGTCCAGCGCGGCGGCACACCCACGGCACGGGACCGCTGGCTCGCCACCCGCTTCGGCCTGCACGCCATCGACGCCGTCGAGGCCGGGGAGTGGGGCACGATGGCGGCCCTGCGCGGCACCGACATCGTGATGGTCCCGCTGCTCGAGGCGACCAAGCGGCTCAAGACGGTCGACCCCGCGCTCTACGCCGAGGCGGAGGTCTTCTTCGGCTGATCCGTTGCTGCGGGCGGCGCAGGTCACGCGCCCGCAGGGCTCCTTCATCCGGATGAAACAGTCCGGAAATCGCCCGGTGCCGGTCGGGATCTAGAACTGGGATGTCCCCAGCGCCCGCCGGATCGGAGGCCCGCCGTGCCCGAGCAGCCCCCATGTGAGCAGATTCCCGTCCCGGCCCGGCTCGCCTGCCCCGGGGAGTGCCGCGCCGACCATCCGTGGCGGGCCCACCACGACCGGCTGCTCGACGTCGAGACCGACCCGGACGCGGTCGTCGATCTGTTCGAGACGGCCGTGACCTGGTCGGAGCTGGAGTATCCGGAGGAGACCACGATCCCGCCGGCGCGCTGGGTGGAGTTCGCGGAGAAGCACCGCTGGCGGGACACGGAGCGTGCGCTGCGGATCTTCTCGCTCGCCGCCGACGCGGCGCTGCGCGGCACTCGCACGGCCGCACCGATCGTGGCGCTGGGGAAGGCGGTCGGGATGGTGGCAGGGATGGGCGAGGGGATCTGCCCGACCCTGGCCCCCGCGACCCCGCCCCGCCACCTCCGCGTCGCCCCCTGAGCGCACCTTCCCGAGGCCCACCCGACTCACCGAAGCCCACCCCGCCTCGCGGGAGTTCACACCCCGACTCGCGGTGCCAGAACTCCCGACTCGCGGTGCCAGAACTCCCGACTCGCGGAACAGAGGCTGCAACTTCCGCCAGTCGCTCTCTGGCCTCGCGAGTCGGGAGTTCTGGCAGCGCGAGTCGGGAGGTGGGTCAGCGGGGGAGGCCGGTGATCGCGGTGGAGAGCAGGTCCAGCACCTCCACCCGCTCGTCCCCGCGGGTGAGGGCGAGCATGCCGGAGTCGTCGAGCCGCCCGACCACCCCGGCGGCGAGGTCCCGCTCGCCGAAGGCGGCGAGGCACTCCTCCTCGCGTCCGGCGGGCACGCAGAGCAGGAAGCCGAAGCTGGGGAAGCAGTTGAACCAGCGCACGAGCGGCACGCCGGCGGGCGCGGGCACGGCCGTGACGTCGACCGTCACCCCCAGCCGCCCCGGCTCCAGCAGCATCGCCAGCGACCCGACGAGCCCGGCCATGCTGATGTCCTTGGCCGCCACCACGACGCCCTCGCCGGCGAGGGTGCCGAGCAGCCGGACGTCGCCGGCGCTGCGCCGCCCGCGCGACTCGAAGGCCGGGAAGAACGGGAAGTCCTCGCGCATCCGCCCGTCGAGCGCGGCGGCCACGACCAGGGACTGTCCGGGCGCGGCGCGGGTCACCGAGAGCGGCGCCGCCGTGGCCCCGACGGCGAAGGCGGAGATGGCCGGGTCGCCCTCGTGCAGGGTGAGGTGCCCGCCGATGATCGGGACGTCGTAGAGCTCCGCGGCCTCGCGCATCCCGGCCAGCGCCTTGCGCGCCACGTCCTCCGACGCCACCACCGTGTCGACGATCCCGAGCGGCATCCCGCCCATGGCTGCGACGTCGTTGACGTTCGTCAGCACCGCCGCGAACCCCGCGCCGTACGGGTCGGCCGTCACGAACGGCGGGAACAGGGCCTCGCCGCAGGCCACGACCGGGCCGCCGTGCGCGATGACGACCGCGCCGTCGTCGCCCGGCCCGCCCTGCCAGTCCGTGCCGCCCAGCACCTCGCCGACCAGCGCGATCTCGGCCTTCGCGGCGAGCCCCGGGTTGGCGAGGCAGGCCGCGGCGATCTCCGCGAGCGTCTCGGTGACCGGCGCGCTCATCGCAGGATCACCCAGACAGCGCGGACCGGGACGTCGCCGGCGTTGCGCCAGGCGTGCCCCCGGTCCGTCGGGTAGTGCAGCACGTCCCCGGCCTCCACCTCGTAGGTCTCCCCCGCGACCTCGACCGTCAGGGTGCCCTGCCGGACCATCACCAGTTCCTCGCCCGGGCGGCGCGGCCTGGTGTCGCCGCTCTCGCCCCCAGGTTCGACCACGACCTCCACCGCTGTGGCCCGCAGCGCGTCCGTGGGCGCGGCGAGCCCCTCCACCGCGACGCCGAGCGCACCCGGCGCCCAGTCGCGCGGCGCGGGCAGCCGCTCCGCCGACCGCACGTGGACGGCGGGGGGCGGCTCGAGCCCGCTGTCGTCGACGAAGGCCGACACGGGCTGCCCCAGCGCGCCCGCCAGCTTGAGCAGCGTGGTGATCGTCGGGACCATGTCGCCGCGCTCGACCTTGTGCACCGCCGCGGCCGAGACGTCCGCGCGGGCCGCGAGCTGCTGCAACGACAGCCCGAGCCGGGTGCGGGCGGCGCGCACCTTGGGGCCGATCGCGTCGACGATGGGCTCCCAGGTCGCGGGGCTCGGCCGGCTCACGTTGACCATCCTAGACGGCGTTCACCTATGGTGGACACCCGCGGCGCACGGGGAGAGGGGACGGACCGTGGCGAGACCGCGCCGGGGGGGTGCCGATCCCCCTCGACGAGATCGCGCAGGTGTTCGGGGTGAGCCCGATCCCGGTGCGCGAGGCCCTGAGGACGCTGATCGGCGAGGGTCTCGTCGACCACCGGCCGCGCGGCAGCTACACGGTCGCGCGGATCACCGTGGCCGAGCTGAGTGAGCTGGACGTGGTGCGCGGCGTGCTGGAGCAGGCCGCGCTCGCCGCGGCACTCCCACTGGACACGGCCGCCGACCACGAGGAGGCGCGGGCGGCGCACGACGACGTCGGGCGGGCCCTGGCCGAGCGGGACATGCCCGGCTACCACCGGGCGTCGCGCCGCTTCCACCTCGCGCTGGTCACCCCGGCCCGGATGCACGGGCTGCACGACGAGCGGTGCCGCGCCGTCGCCCTCCCCGCCGACCCCGAGCTCTTCGCCCGACCCGCCCCTGCATGAGCGAACGGCGCCCTCGCTCACCAGATCTGAACGACAGCGCCGCTCGCTCAACCCCACCCCGGAAGCACGAGCGGCGCTCTCGCTCAGGAGGTATGAACGAGAGCGCCGTTCGCTCACCGGGGGGCGGCTAGGACAGGGGCAGGACCTTCACGATCCGGGCGGCGGTGCGACCGGCGATGCGCAGGTCGGGACGCGGGGAGCCCGCCTCGACCTGGTGCACCGGGTCGTCCTGCGGCAGGGACGCGTGGTGCACCGCGACCCCGCCCGCCCCGTCGATCCCGATCCCGGTCTCCAGCGGGGACTCGAGCGCGGCGGCGTGGGCGAGCGTCAGGACGTCCGCGTCCCGGACCTGCTCCACCCGCGTCGGCACGCCCTCCTCCTCCGCCCCCGCACACACCTCCCGCAGCACCACCGGGTCCGGGGACCCGGTGTGCCGCAGGACGATCGCGGGCTTCTCGGTCACGAGCCCGCCACGTGCGCGTCGACCAGCCCGGTCGCCACCGCGTTGCGGGGCCCCTCGCTGCCGTGGACGTTGCCGATCCCGCAGACCACCCCGAAGCCGGCGAGGGCGTCGGCGATGAGGTCGGGGATCTCGAAGTCCAGCGCCGAGCCGCCGAGCAGCACCACGAAGTCCAGCATCCGCAGGCTGCCGCCCGGCGCGACCTGCTTGAGCGCCCGCACGGCGTTGACCGCGAACACCCTCCGCTTGGCCTCCCGGCGCACCCGCCGCACGTGGTCGACCGAGTGCCGGGTCGCGACCGGTGCGGGGCCCTCGGGCGTCATCGTGACCACCCGCGCGAACACGTGCGACGGCAGCGGCTCCGGGAAGAACTGCACCGTCCCGTCCTCGTGCCGCACGTGGAAGAAGCTCTCCACCTTCGCCAGCGGGTACCGCTTGACGGCCTCCGCCTGCTCCCGGTCGTCGGTCGCCAACTCGGAGCCGATCAGCTTGGTGACCAGCTCCCCCGCCCCGGCGACGTGCACGGCCGAGGAGACACCGTCGCGGTCGAGCAGCGCGGCGTCGGTCGACCCGCCACCGAGGTCCAGCACCGCGATCGGCACGGCCGTGCCGGGCGTGGTCAGCGCCCCGCGGACCGCCATCTCGCCCTCGACGCCGCCGATCTCGGCCCGGCAGCCCAGCGCGGCGGCGACCTCGTCGGCCACCACCTGCATCCGGCTCCGGCTGGTGCGCACCATGGCCGCGAGCGCGACGGCGTTCTCCGGCGCGACCTCGCCGGCCAGGCCCCCTCGGACCTCCTTGGGCACGAAGGTGTCGACGGCGAGCACGTCCCGGATCCGGATCTCCGCGGCCGGCTGCCCGGTCACGTCCGTCATCGTGTCCCGGACCTGCGCGAGCATCCCGCCGACGTGCGTGCCGGCCTCGCCGGTCGCGTCGTCGAGCGGCTGGACCCGACCGAGCACCTCCATGATCGCCTCGGCGCCCGCGTCGACGTCGACCTGCAGGGTCTTGCCCGCCCCGGTGAGGGTGAGCGTGCCGACCGGGATCCGCCGGTCGGTCACGTCACCGCTCGGGGTCCGGACGACGACGGCGGACCGGTTCCCGGTCAGCGCCCGCGCCACCGGCGAGACCTGCTTGGTCTGGTCGGGGTCCAGCTCGAACACCGACGCCAGGCCGTAGGAGTCCGAGAGCGTCCGGATCGTGCGACCGGGCGGCGCCACCTCCACCGCCGCCCGCATGCCGAGCGGCACCTTCTCCACCGCGCCGACCTCGTCGACGACCGGGATCGCCACCCGCAGCCGGTTGACGACGAGCACGGCGTCGTCGTGCGCGAGGACCGCGGCCACGACCTCGAGACCGCGCTCCGTGGCCGCGTTGAGCTCGGTCGCCACGTCGTCGAAGTCCCAGCCCGCCCCGACGACCGCGATCGTCGGGCCGGACGCGCCGGCCAGCGCGTCGATCGCCACCGTGGTGCCGACCCCGAGCCCCTCCCCGCCCGGTGTGGCGGGGTTGTGCCCGATCATCGTCGACTCGGTGATGATCGTTTCGGAGATCGTCTCCATGGCCAGCCCGGAGATGACGGGCGTGGCCTCGTTGAGCAGCACGGTCTCGACCTCGGACTCCGTGCGCCCGGCGCGCTCCAGTGCGCGCCGGACCGCCGACACCGCCCCGTCCGTGTTCTCCGGCGTCCCCTTGACCCCGGTCGTGTGCGTGAGCGCCGTGCCCAGGTACTCCGCGGAGTCCCCGGACACGGCGGCCACGCTCGCCTCGGTCGTCGAGTTGCCGATGTCGACGCCGACGACCAGCCGTCGCGTCATGCCCGGTGCCGTCTGGCCGGCTCGCGAGCTCACCGGCGTGAGATCACCGGCTCGACCTCCACCGGCTTCCGCCCCGCCACGATGCACTCGAACTCCTTGAGGTGCAGCAGCGCGGCCTTGGCCTGCCAGCGCGGCCGGGCCATCTGGTCGTTGCGGGTGGGCACCGGGGCCGGCGACTCGCCCTTGGCGTACTGGGCGGCGTTGGCCCCGATCCGGCGGAACACCTCGGCGTCGAGCAGCGGCGACTGCGGGAACAGCTCCAGGTTGCTCAGCCGCGGCAGGTCCCGCTGGTGGATCATCGCGGTGCCGCGGGACAGCAGGCCGATCGAGATGCCGGAGCCGGACAGCCGGGCGCCGGTGTGCGCGACGGCCGCGAGGTCCGCGGTGTCCCACACCTTGATCATCCGGGCGTGCACGCCCTGCTCCTCGATGCCGGCCAGGATCTGCCGGATCACCTCGGCGTGCGGCACGTCGACGATGGTCTTGGTGAACGGGTCGGCGAAGGCCGGCGACACCGCGACGACCACCTCGTCGGGCCGCGACGCCCGCTTGGCCGGGCCGACCTCGTTCAGCGTGAGCGTGCGCTCGGCGGTGGGGGCGGTCATCACGACACCTCGGTCTCGGGGTTCTCGGCGCTCGTCACGTGGCGCAGCTTCTTGAGCTGCTCCCACCGCTCGCCCTGGAGGCGGTAGCCGGAGCCCGGGCCGCCGTAGTCGTTGGCGTCGTTGATCGCCGAGAGGGGGACGAAGTCGTCCGTCAGGATCGCCGACGTCTGCAGCAGGTCGCCGGAGACGCGCTGGCGCAGCACCGTCAGCAGGTTCTCGGCCACGTCGTGGAAGCCGCTGCGCTCCAGCGCCTTCACCAGGTCGAGACCGGTGATCCCGCGGTCCATGACCGACTGCGCGCCCTTGAGGTCCTCGAGCACGTCACGCTCGGGGTAGTCGCCGCTGCCGTTGGCGTAGACGGCCGCCTCGACCTCCTCGTCGGTGATCCGCGGCAGGTCGAGCTCGGCGAACACGGCCTGCAGCGCGCTGGCCGCCTTCTCCCGGGCCTGCAGGATCTCGGTCTCCCGGACGTGCCGCAGCCCGCCGTCGACCTGCAGGTCGCGCTGGATGGTGTTCCAGTCGTCGTAGTCGTCCGTGTCGAGGTTGGAGCCGGCGAACATGTTGTCCGGGTTCGGCACCGCCGAGTAGCCCGAGCAGACGAAGTCCGTGCCCGGCAGCATCTGCGGCAGCAGGCGCGCGGTGCGGCGCATCGCCGAGTGCGAGAAGGACTGGTCGTTGCCCGAGGCGCACTCCAGGTCCATCCAGCTGGCGATCAGGTTCTCGGCGGCCACCGCCCGGATCCCGCCGGGCACCGCGCCCGGCACGCCGATGCAGGAGATGGAGCCGTTCTGCAGGCCCTGCACCCCGGCGCCCTTGGCCATGAGGATGCAGCGGATCTCGAGGTACAGCATGGAGCGGCCCTCGGCGTTGCCCATCTGCACCTCCGACCCGGTGCCCGAGGTGAACCGCATCTTGATCCCGCGCGAGGCGTACGCGCTGGCCAGGAAGGCCTTGGACCAGGGGGTGTCGTCGCCGTCGACGAACACGGACTCGGTGCCGTACACGGAGATCGTCTCGGCGTAGGCGGTGATGCCGCGCATGCCGAGCTCGAGCTCGGTGGCCTCCTCCAGCGCACACTGGGTGAGCACGCCGCCCCGCCCGACCTGGCCGCCGACCTGCAGCGCGATCGCCACGAGCGGCGCGTACCGGACGACACCGAGGGTGGTCTCCAGCTCGGCGAAGCCACGCAGCGCGCCCTCGGCGGCGTCCGCGGCGACCTGGATCGGGTTGTCCTTGGCGCTGGTGGAGTGCGCCTGGTTGGCGGGCGTGCGGCGGGCCCGCATCTTCTGCATCGCCATCATGATCTCGACGACGTTCATCAGCTTGACGACGTCGAGGATCTTCGCCGGGGTGAGCCCGCGGCCGATCCGGGTCAGCTCGTCCCGCGAGGCCCGCGGGTCGACGAGCGCCCGCGCGATCTCGACGGACGGGATCGCGTTGACCTCCTCCGCCGTCTCCACGTCGATCGCGTGGTCGGCGATGAAGGTGTCCATGAAGTCGAAGTCGGCGCGGGCGCGCCCGTCGAGCTCGACGATCTTCCCGCCCTCGACCCGCACGCTGGGCTGCGGGTCGAAGTCGGACTCCATGGCGACGAGGCCCTTCTCGGGCCACTCCTCCACGAACCCGTCGAGGTTGACGGGGCGGTCCTCGAGTACCTCGGTCCGCTTGGACTGGCGGTTCTCCGTGGTCGTCATCAGTCCTCCTCGTCGCGGGCCAGCAGGTCGCGGCGCTCGTAGACCTCGGCCGCCTCACGGACCAGGGCACCGCACACGGTGGCCTGGTACTTGCCCTCCAGGTTCTCGGCGATCTGCAGCAGCTGCGCCTTGCTCGAGGCGCGCGGGCGGAGCGCGTTGTACATCGCCAGGACCTCGGCGTCGGGCACCGCGGTGAGCTCGGCCGCGCGCCGGAAGTTCGCGGCGAGCTGCCGGCGGTGCACCGACTCGGCCAGGGTGGCCTGCAGCTGGAGCGTGTCCGGGGCGATCCGCAGGTCCTCGGCGGAGATCTCCCCGGCGACGACGGCGTTCATCGTCAGCGCCGTGATCGGCTTGCCCGTCGGCGTGCGCAGGAGGTCCTGACGGTTGAGCGAGAGCGGGTAGTCGGCGGGCCCGAGGTCGGGGCCGGACCCGGAAGCTGGAGCGGACACGCGCATCACCTCTCGTCGTTCGCCGGGACGCGGGCGCCGGGGCTCGGTCGGTCGACCGCGGCGCCCGTGCCACCCACCAACCGTTGCGCAGTTGCGCAGGTAGCGGAAACCCCTCCGGGCAGGGGCAACCCGAACGGCGCCTCTCCTGCCGGTGAGGTCACGACACACCCGCGCTGAGCAGGCCCGCGAGCACCGCGCCGACGATCGGTCCGACGATCGGCACCCAGGCGTACCCCCACTCCGCGCTGCCCTTGCCCCTGATCGGAAGGAGGGCGTAGGCCAGGCGGGGGCCCAGGTCGCGGGCCGGGTTGATCGCATAGCCCGTGGGCCCGCCGAGCGAACAGCCGATGCCGATGACGACGAACGCGACCGCCGCGTAGCCCAGCGCCCCGTTGCCGAACTGGGGCACCCCCGCGCCGTCGGGCGCCTGGGCGGCCGGGTTGCTGAGGATCCAGAACACCAGCACGAAGGTCGCGACGACCTCGGTGACCACGTTCCAGCCCGACCGCGCGACGACGGGGCCGGTGCAGAAGATGCCCCGGGTGTCGCGGTTGCCCTCGGGGTCCTCCTCGACGTTCTTGTCGAAGTTCGCCTTGTAGGCGAGCCAGCCGACCGTGGCGCCGACGAACGCGCCCACGAGCTGCCCGATCAGGTAGAAGGGCACCATCGACCACTGCGTCGCACCCGCCACCGCGAGGCCGATGGTCACCGCGGGGTTGAGGTGCGCCCCGGAGGGCTCGGCGATGCTCGCCCCCGCGAACACGGCGAAACCCCAGCCGAAGGTGATCATCAGCCAGCCGCCGCCGGTCCCGAGCGTCGGGCGCAGCACCACGTTCGCCACGACGCCGACACCCAGGAGGATGAGCACCGCGGTGCCCAGTCCCTCCCACAACACGATCGATCCTGCCGTCATGCCGGACCTCCCTGTCCCGGCCGCCCTGCGCGGCCCGGCGATACGCTCCACAGTGCTACCTGTGTGACGGAAGAGGTTGGGCGACAACGGCCCGCGAAGTCTCACCCTCCGCGGGGGTGGGACCTCACCACGGGGCGAGGAGGAACCTGACCCAAGGCGGAGCTGTCGTCGGCCGCGCCAGTCCGGTTGGGTGGAGACGGCCCGCCGGACCGGAGGGGCCGCGGCACTGCGGAGCGCGAGAGAGGACTCGACGATGAGTGGCCTGACCTATGCCGAGGCACAGAAGGCGATCGAGGCCGGCCTGGCGAAGGCCGACGAGATCGGCCAGCCGATGAACATCGCGGTCGTCGACGCCGGCGGGCACCTGTTGGCGTTCGCCCGCCAGGACGGCGCGATCCGGGCGAGCATCGACATCTCGCAGCGCAAGGCGCGCACGTCGATCCTCATGAACCTGCCGACCGGCGACCTCCTCCCGCTCGTCCAGCCGGGCCAGGAGCTGTACGGCCTCGAGCAGCTCTCCGGCGGCATGGTCGCCTTCGGCGGCGGCATCCCCGTGCACCGCGGCGGCGAGCTGGTCGGCGCGGTCGGGGTGAGCGCCGGTTCGGTGGACCAGGACACCCAGGTCGCGCGGGCGGCGGTCGACGCCCTCACCTGACGCGGTACGGAACCATAACGCCGAATTCCGCGGCCCCTGTCCGCATTATCGAGCCATAATGCGAATTCGAGCCGGGATTTCGGGCGTTATGGTTCCATAATGCGGTTCAGGCCTGCGTGATCCCGTCGACGCGGCGAGGGCCGGGGCTGCGCGGCGCGGTGCTGCGGTTCGAGAAGAGCGGCACCTCGGCCTTCGGCGCCGCGATCCGGCGCGTCGGGGAGGCACAGGTCGGCGACCGCACGCCGGTCGACGCCCTGGCCCCGGCCGTCGAGGCCGCGCCGCAAGGCCTCGACGCGGCCGCCCGGGCCCTGCAGGAGGGCGCCGACCGCACCGCCGACCTCCGCGCGGATGGGGCGGGCGAGCTACGTCGGCGACCGCCCGAAGGGCGAACCCGCCCCGGGCCCGCCGGCATCGCCCTGTTCTTCCGGGCCTCGGCGGCCGTCGCCGGGCCCGGTGTCCGAAACCCAGGGCACTGTCTGCGCGAAACGGCACTCTCGCTCATCAGATGTCAGCGAAGGTGCCGTTCGTGCACGTGCGTCACGCGGCCGGCGGCCCCGTCGGCACACCGGTCGCGCGGGTCCTAGACGATCCCCTGCCGGGTCGCGGTGTAGACGATCTCGGTCCGGCGGCGGACGTCGAGCTTGTCGCGCAGGTTCCGGACGTGGAACTTCACGGTCGCCTCGCTGATCACCAGCTCGGTGGCGATCTCCCGGTTCGACATGCCGGTCGCCAGCAGCTTGAGCACCTGGTTCTCGCGCTCGGTCAGCAGCGGGCCACGCGGGGCGGTCGGGACGGCCGGCTCCCGGGGGTCCCGCAGCGCGTCCATCATCATCGTGGTGATCCGCGAGTCGAACACGGCGTCGCCGCGCAGCAGCGTGCGGACCGCGGCCACGATGTCCGCGGTGTCGGCGCCCTTGCGCAGGTAACCGTGCACACCGAGCCGGACCGTGCGGAGCATCGTCTCCCGGTCGCGGCAGGCCGTCAGCACGAGGATCCGGGTGCCGCGGTGGCGCTGGAGCAGCGCGCGGGCCACGTCGATGCCGGCTGAGTCGCCGCGGCCGAGGTCCACGTCGAGGAGCACGACGTCGGGACGCAGCCGGTCCGCCGCGACGAGCGCGTCGCGCGGGGTGGCGGCCTCGCCCACGATCCGCAGGTCGGGCTCGGCGGCGAACAGCTGGCGCAGGCCGAGGCGGACGATGCCCTCGCCGTCGACGACCAGGATCCGGCCGGTGCGGACGGTGGCGAACGGGGAGTCCCCGCGGCCCGTGTCCGAGCCCCCGGCGACCGTGGGGATGCGCGTGGGCTGCGCCGGGCGCGCGTCGAGGACCCTGATATCGGCGAGTTCTGCGGTCATCGCTGAGCCTTTCGAACGTCGACGGGTCGTTGTCGCGGCGACGGTAAGGTGAATCACGTTGCCCGTTCGTTGCACGCTCACGCTGCCCGCTCGGACAGGCGCAACCTCGCCTTGCTGATCCGGGTGGAGGTGAACGATGATGGGTGCCGGAAGCACGCGGACAGTCGGGGAGCCGATGCCAGTCGACAAGGTGGTCGAGCGCGAGCCCGGGTCCGGCCTGTCCGCCTCCGCGTCGGCCGCCGCCCGCGCGATCGACGAGCTGTTCGAGGCGGTCCTCGACGACACGGGCGACGCCACGGTCCGCCGGCTCGTCTCCGAGTCCTGGGAACGCAGCCTCGCCGCCGCGATCGACCCCGCCACGGCCCTGCCCCCGTTCCGGTTCGACCGGTCCGAGAGCGCCGCGCGGCTGGCCGCCCACCCGCTGCACAACGTGATGCCGCTGCTGCGCAGCAACCTGGTGAGCATCGCCGAGGAGGCGATGCACGTCGTCGTGGTCACGGACGAGCAGGGCATCGTGCTGTGGCGCGAGGGGGCCAACGCCGTCCTGCGCCCCGCGGACCGGGTGGGCCTCGTCGAGGGCTCCTGCTGGTCCGAGGAGGCCATCGGGACCAACGCGATGGGCACGACCCTCGCCGTCGGCCGGCCCGTGCAGATCCACTCGACCGAGCACCTCGTGCGCGCCGTGCACGCCTGGACGTGCGTGGCCGCGCCCGTCACGGACCCGGACACCGGCCGGATCGTCGGCGCCATCGACATCACCGGCCCGCGGCGCACGATCCACCCCGCGATGCTCGCGCTGGTCGGGGCCACCGCGCAGCTCGCCGAGAACCAGATGCGGATGCAGCTCGCGATCGCCGACGAGCGGCTGCGCGCCCGCAACCAGCCGCACCTGCATAGCCTGCGCGGCACGCCGGGCGCGCTCGTCACGCCCACCGGGCGGATCATCGCCGGCGAGCCGTTCGGGGAGTGGCCCGAGCGGGTCGACCTCGAGCAGATCGCCGCGGGCGCCGACCGGGTCCGGCTGGCCGACGGGCGGGAGATGCACGTCGAGCCGCTGGCCGAGGGCTTCCTGCTGCGCGCCGCGACGCGCAGTGGCCGCACCACGGCGGTGGACACGCCCCGGCACGCGCTGTCGCTGCGGTTCCTGGGCGACGGCAGCCCCACCATGGTGCTCGACGGCGAGAGCCACTCGCTCACCCTGCGCCCCGCCGAGATCCTCACCGCGCTCGCGCTGCACCCGGAGGGGCTCACCGCCGAACGGCTCGCCTTCCTCCTCTACGGCGACGACGGCAACCAGACCACCGTCCGCGGCGAGATCCACCGGCTGCGCGCGCTGATCGGTACGGACGTGCTGAAGACCCGCCCGTACCGGCTCGACGCCGTGGTCGACACGGACTTCGGCACCGTCCGCCGCGCGCTGCGCGAGGGCCGGATCGCCGACGCGCTGCGGGCCTGCGCGGGCCCGCTCCTCCCCCGGTCCGACGCCCCGGAGATCCGCGGCGCGCGGGACGAGATGGAGGTCGGGCTGCGCCGCGCCGTATTGGAGTCGGACGACGTCGACCTCGTCCACCGTTACGCCACCCACCGCCTGGGGCGGGACGACCTCGAGGCCCACGAGCTGCTCGCCGACATGCTGCCCGCCGGCGATCCGCGCCGCGCTGTCGCCGAGTCCCGGGTCGCGCGGCTGCTGTCGGAGTAGCGAACGGCGCGTTCGTGCGCCAGGTGTGTGCGAGAGCGCCGTTCGTTCAGGGCCCGACCGCGCACCCCACGTGTGAGCGAGCGGCGCGTTCGTGCGCTAGGTGTGAGCGAGAGTGCCGTTCGTGAGCTCCGCGTAGACGCCGGCGTGCACCTCGGCCGAGTGCTTCCAGGTGAACCGGTCCGCGGTGACAGCGCCCCCGCGCACGAGTGACGCCCGCAGCTCCGGTTCGGTGATCACCCGGCGGAGGTCGGCGGCGAGCGCCTCGTCGTCGCCGACGCCGGGCAGCAGCGCGTCGACCCCGTCGGTGAGGTGCTCGCGGAAGACGGGCAGGTCGCTCGCGACGACGGGCACCCCCAGCGCCATCGCCTCGATCGCGACGAGCCCGAAGCCCTCGGCCGTCGAGGGGTAGCAGAGGGCCCCGCCGGCCGCGGCCGCGGCGTACCAGCCGGCCAGCTCGGCGTCGGTCAGCGTGCCGAGCTCGACGACGTCCCGGCCGGGCTCGAGCCCCAGCTCCGGCAGCTCGGCGAGCGCGGCCTCGCGATAGGGCGCGAAATCCTGGAAGGAGTGCCCGCCGACGACCGCGAGCACCGGGTCGAGGCCCTCGCGGCGCAGCCGGGCGAGGGCGCGGAAGGCGTGCACCGTCCCCTTGCGCGGCTCGATCCCGCCCACCGCGAGCAGGAGGAACCGGCCGTCCGCCCGCCGCACGGGTACCGGGTCGGCGAACCGGCGCCGGTCCACACCGTTGGGCACGATCGTCGCGTCGACCCCGAACTCGCGGGCGAGGATCCCGCGCCACTGCTCCGACACCACCAGCACCCGGTCCGGCTCGGTGATCGCGCGCCGCTGGCACTCGACGAGGACCGGGGTGGTGAAGTCGTCCAGGTGGTGGGCGGTGCGCAGCACCGTGACCGCGGCGCCGGTGCGGTCCCGGGCGGCGAGCGCGGCCCGCGCGGCGATGCAGTCCTGCGCGTGCAGGACGTCGAACTCCCCGATCCGCCCGGCCAGCGCGGTCGCGAGCCGCTCGATGCCGTCGAGGGTCCGCTCGGTGAGCGTGGTCCCCTCGCGGCGCGGCCCCGGGACGATCGTGTGCGGGAGGTCGACGGGCCGGTAGAGCCCCTTCGCCGGGTCGCCGAGCGCGAACAGGTGCACCGGGTGCCCGGCGCGGTGCAGGGCCTCGCCCAGGCCGAGCGTGTGGACGTGTCCGCCGCGGGGCGACGTCGAGTGGGTCAGCAGGGCGACCCTCGTGACCCCGGACCCGGTCGCGTTGACGATGTTGCGCACGCGTCCACCATAGTGAATTCTCTGATGAGAAACGACCGTGTCCGATAGTAGAGGAGCTCTCGCATGACCGTGACCGACGAGCGCAGGGCGGGCGACATCGTCGAGGCGCCGACGAGCCACACGGCGGCGCTGATCATGGACCTGCAGAGCGTGGGGCTGCGGATCGAGACGGCGCTGGAGACCTCGCGCACGGGCGGCGCCGGCCCGTCCGACTCCGGGATGCTGTGGATCGAGGGCGTGCCGGTCACGGTCCCGCCGAACACCACCTCCCCGTACGCGCTGCGCGCCGAGGACGAGGGCCAGGGCATCTACCGGGACGGCGTGAAGGTCGCCTCGGTCTCGGGGACGCGGCGCCCGCGCTTCTACGACCTCGAGACCGCCGACGGCGTGCCGTATCACCAGATCGCGCTGCTCCACCTGGACTCGCTCGCCTCGACCGTGGTCCAGGCCTGCAACTACTGGGGCAACTCCGACCAGTGCGGGTTCTGCGGCATCGGTGTCTCGCTCGCCGCCGGCGCCACCATCGCGAAGAAGACGCCCGAGATGCTGGCGGAGGTCGCCGTCGCGGCCCGCGATCTCGACAGCGCCGTCGACGCCACGCTGACCACGGGTTCGTCGGTCGCCCCGGACCGCGGCGCGCTGTACGTCGCGAAGTGCGGGCAGGCGGTCAAGGAGGCCGCGGGGCTGCCGGTGGAGGTGCAGTTCGAACCGCCCCGCTCGCTCGACGTGCTGCACCAGGTGCACGACATGGGCGTCGACTCCGTCGGCATCCACATCGAGTCCTTCGACCCCGCGGTCCTGGCGCGTGTGGCGCCCGGCAAGTTCCGCACCGGCGTCGACACCTACTTCCGCACCTGGGAGCGGGCGGTGCAGCTGTTCGGCGAGGGCCGGGTGTCGACCTACGTGATCCTCGGCATGGGCGAGGACCCGGACCTGACCGTGGAGATGTGCCGGCGGGCGGTCGACATCGGCGTGTACCCCTTCGTCGTGCCGCTGCGGCCCGTGGCGGGGTCGCTGATGGAGGCGGTGCCGGCGCCGGCCCGGGAGTACACCGAGCCGATCTACCGCAAGGTCGCCGGCTTCCTCGCCGAGCGCGGGCTGGGCGCGGACACCGCCGTCGCGGGGTGCGCCCGGTGCCAGGCCTGCTCCTCGCTCAACCTGGTCCAGCAGTCGGACGGGGCGACGCCGTGCGGGTCGGCCTCCGGCGGCGGCGCACCGTTGTTGCAGATCGGGAAGCGCCCGGGCGCATGACCGCCGTGATGCCGGAGCCGGCCGGGACTCCGACGCCCCACGGCGTCGGTCGGCTCGACGACCCGCGGCCCGGCGACGCGCGACCCGGCGACCCGCGGCTCGACGACAACCCGCGGCGTCGTGACCCGCGGTCCGGCGGCACGGTGCGTCCGGCCCGGATCCGGCCCGTGCGGGCGGTCAACGTGCTGGTCGGCGTCGACCCGGTCGCCTGCCGCCCGGCCACCGACCCGGCCGCGCGCGCCGCACACCACGCGATCCGGCACGCGGTGTTCGTCGAGGAGCAGGGCGTGTTCGAGGACTCCGATCTCGACGCGCACGACGCCCGCGACGACGTCGTCCACGTCCTCGCCACCCACCTCGGCCGACCCGCCGGCACGGTCCGCCTCTACCCGACCGGCCGCCCCGGCGAGTGGCTCGGCGACCGCCTCGCCGTCCTGCGGGAGTTCCGCTCCGCCGCGATCGGCGGCCCGCTGGTCCGCTTCGCCGTCGAAACCGCCGGCGCCCGCGACGGCCTGCGGATGCGCGCCCACGTCCAGCTGCCCAACGAGCGCTTCTTCCACCGCCTCGGCTGGACCACCGACGGCCCGGTCGAGACCTACGTCGGCCACCCCCACATCCCCATGAGCACCCCCCTCGCGGGCCCGACGACCCCCTGGCTCGCCGGCCCCCGCCGCGCCGCCTGAGCCCGGCCGCGTCAGAGGTGCCGGTCGAGGAAACCGAAGACCTCGGCCATGCACTCGTCGCCCTCGGGGAGCCCCGGCACGCTCTCGAACGCGTGCCACATCCCCTCCCACACCCGCAGCCGGACCGACACACCGGCCTGACGCAGCACGCGGGTGAACCGCACGGCGTCGCTCTGCAGCAGGTCCCGCGTCCCGGTGGTGATCATCGTCGGGACGAAGCCGTCGCTGAAGTCGGCAAGGAGGGGCGAGATCCGGGGATCGGCTGCGGACGCGGTGCCGCGGTAGGCGGCGAACAGCTTCTCGGCGGTGTCCCGGGTCAGCAGCGGGTCGCGGCCGTCGTTGGCGACGTAGCTGTCCCCGATCACGCGGAGGTCGGCGCCCGGCGCGAAGAATCCTGCGGCCGCGGGTCGACGCCCTCGGGCAGCGGCACTCACCGTGCCGATCAGAAGGTTCGCGCCCGCCGAGGACCCCGCCACCACCACGCTCCGATGCCGCCGCGTCACCGCCTGGTAGGCCCGCTGCGTCTCCTCGAACGCCACCGGGAACCGGGCCTTCGGACTGAGGCTGTAGTCCACGGAGTAGACGACGATCCCGAGATCGTGCGCCATCCGGTACGCGTTGTAGTCGTGCCCGCTCAGCAGTGCGAAGCCGCCGCCGTGGGCGAAGACGCCGGCGACACCCTTCCGGTTCCGCCGGATCTTGCGCGGCTCGATCACCACGACCCGGGTCCCGCCGATCGTCTCCTCCCGCACTGCCAGGTCCAACTGTGCGCGGAGGCCGTCCAGGAACGGTCGGATCCGAGCCGCGAGCAGGTCGTTGACGGCATCGGCGTACTCCTGCGTCAGCACCGCATCGGGGATGACGAGCGGCTCGGTCATCCGCAGGTGAGCCGCGGCAGCGGCGCTGATGGTCCGTGCCTGGATATCGCTGACCTGAACCACGGCCCCTCCGTCCTCGTCGACGCCTGCAGGCTCGCTCGACAGCACGGGCTCGTTACCGGACGTCGCCGGAACACAACGGACCGTGGTGAGCATTGTCGTCGAGGACGAGAAGGGGTTATAAGTGGGGTTATAACCCCACACAGGGAGCAGCTCGTGCCGAAGATCAACGTCTATCTGCCCGACGACCTGGCCGCCGCCGTGAAGGAGGCCGGGATCCCGGTGTCGTCGGTGTGCCAGCAGGCCCTGGCGGAGGCGGTCGCGGCGGCCGGTGGCGCTCCCCCTGCCGGAGGAGCGGACATGAGCGGAACGCCGGGCTGGAACAGGTTCACCGCGCGGGCGCGGACCGCGGTGCGGGCCGCGCTGGAGGCGGATCGGCCGAGCACGGTCGACCTTCTCGCGGCCGTCGTCGAGGAGGGCGGGAACCTCGCGCTGACGGTGCTCGCGACGCTCGACGTCGAGCCGCCGGACGTCCTCGCCGAGGCCCGTGGGCTGGGCGAGGGCACCGACCTGGCCGCCGCGCTCGAGCGGGCCACCACCGAGGCGCTCCGCCTCGAGCACAACTACATCGGCTGCGAGCACCTGCTGCTCGGCCTGGCCGCCGGCCCGGAGGACGACGCCGTCGTCCGTGCCCTGGTCTCCACCGGCGCGGAGCTCGAGAAGCTGCGGGTGGCGGTCGCCTCCGCCGTGGCCGGCGTGGCCTTCACGCGGGGCCAGCAGGCGGCGTCGGGGCTGTCGGCGCCGGTGCGGACGATCCTCGAGGACATCCGCTCGCGACTGACCCGGCTGGAGCGCGGCACCGCGTCCTGAAGGTTCGAGCACAGCAGTGCGCCCCGCCCGGAGAACGAGCGGGGCGCACGGCGCGTGAAGGCGAGGATCTACTCCACCGTCACGGACTTCGCGAGGTTGCGCGGGCGGTCGACGTCGCGCTCCAGCGCCACCGCGGCGTGGTAGGCCAGGAGCTGCAGCGGCACCGACATCAGGATCGGGTCCAGCTCGGGCTCGCCGCGCGGGATCACGATGGTGCGGTCGGCGAGCTCGGCGGACAGGTCGCGGTGCGCCAGCGCGACGACCGGGCCCTTGCGGGCGCGGATCTCGGCGAGGGTGGAGACGTTCTTCTCGTACAGGTCGTCGTCCGGCACGCAGGCCACGGTCGGCAGCTCCGGGCTGACCAGGGCGAGCGGGCCGTGCTTGAGCTCGGCGCTGGCGTAGGCCTCCGCGTGCACGTAGGAGACCTCCTTGAGCTTCTGCGCGCCCTCCTTGGCGACCGGCCAGCCGCGGCGGCGGCCGATGAACAGCACGCTGTGGTGCTGCGCGATCTCCCGCGCGACCGCCTCGATCGTGCCCGTGCGCTTCTCCGAGTCGAGGATCTCCTCGATCTGGCCGGGCAGGGCGACGAGACCGTCGAGGATCCGGCGGCCCTCGGTCGGCGCGAGGTCCCGCATCCGGCCCAGGTGCACCGCGAGCAGCGCGAACGCCACGACCGTCGAGGTGAAGGACTTGGTCGCCGCGACCGACATCTCGGGGCCGGCGTGGATGTAGATGCCGCCGTCGACCTGGCGCGCGATCGTCGAGCCGACGACGTTGACGATGCCGATCACCCGGCCGCCCTTGCGCTGCAGCTCCTGCACCGCGGCGAGGGTGTCGACGGTCTCGCCGGACTGGCTGACGGCGACGTAGAGCGTGTCCGGCTCGACGACCGGGTTGCGGTACCGGAACTCCGACGCCGACTCCGACGTCGCGGGCATCCGGGCCAGGTCCTCGATCAGCTGGGCGCCGAGGTCGCCGGCGTAGCAGGCGGATCCGCAGCCGAGGATCTTGACGCGGCGGAACTCGCGCGCCTCGCGGACGGTCAGGTTGAGCCCGCCGAGGTGGGCAGTGTTGAAGCGCTCGTCGAGGCGCCCGCGGAGCGCCCGCTCGATGGAGCGCGGCTGCTCGGCGATCTCCTTGACCAGGAAGTGCGCGTGGTCGCCGATCTCGGCGCCGACGACGTCCCAGTCCACCTCCGACGGCGTCTTCGCGGTGGATCGGGCGTCCAGGGTGAAGGTCCGGTAGCCGCCGGCGGTGATGGTGGCGAGCTCGCCGTCGTCGAGGTAGACGACCTGGCGGGTGTGCCCGACCAGAGCCGCGACGTCGCTCGCGACGAACATCTCCTTCTCTCCGATGCCGAGCAGCACGGGCGAGCCGTTGCGGGCGACGACGATCCGGTCCGCGTGCTCGGTGTCGACGACGGCGATGCCGTAGGCCCCGACGACCTGGCGCAGCGCGATGCAGACGGCCTGCTCGAGATCCTCGGCGCCACCGGTCGCGAAGGCCGCGGCGACGAGGTGGGCGACGGTCTCGGTGTCGGTCTGCGAGACGAACTCGACGCCGTCGGCCTGCAGCTTGGCCCGCAGCTCCTCGGCGTTCTCGATGATCCCGTTGTGCACCACGGCGATGCGGCCCGCGGTGTCGACGTGCGGGTGGGCGTTCTCGACGGTGGGCTCGCCGTGCGTGGCCCAGCGCGTGTGCCCGATCCCCGGGGCGCCCTTGAAGCGCGCGGGCAGCTCCGCCTGCAGGTCGGCGACCCGGCCGCTGACCTTGCGCACCTTGAGCTGGCCGCGCTGGATCACGGCGACGCCCGCCGAGTCGTAGCCGCGGTACTCGAGCCGGTTCAGGCCCTCGATCAGGATGGGGGCCGCGTCCTGCGCGCCCACGTAACCCACGATGCCGCACACGGTGGTGTTCCTCCTCGCTTCTCGCCGGCGACTCAGCCGTAGACCAGCCGCCGGAGCTGACGCGCCGACAGCGGCGGGGGCGCCACGCGTCGCGCGTCGAGCTCGTCCCGGATCACGGTGAAGATCCGGTCGTTGCGGAGCCCGCGGGTGCGGAGCTCCGCGTGCCGCCGCCGCACGAAGTCCTCGGTCGGCTCCGCGAAGTAGGCGAGCACCTCGTCGACGACACGGGCGGCCTCGCCCGGGTCGAGCGCGGTGCTGCGGACCAGGTGACGCACCAGGTCCGGGTGCGGGCCGGCGAACGCATCGGGGTGCGTCGATCGGTCCGGGGCGGCGTGCACGGATCGAACTGTGCCCGATCACCTCCCGCTTCGCCAAATTCCTGCCCGATTTCGGGCAGGAATCCGTCAAAACTGCGTACGGACGGCGCAGCGGAGCCCATCTGTAGGGGAAATCGGACGGCGAGGGGCTGCCCGTTACGCCCGCCCGGGCGCGCGCGTCACCATCTGCGCGCCGTCGAGGCCGAGCGCGCGTCACCGTCCGGCCCCGCGCCGGCGTCCGGGCCCGCGTCGGCTCCCGGACGCGTCGGCGTCCGGGGGCACTCAGCTCGGGCGGCCCCCGGCGGCTCAGGCCGAGCGGGCGGCGGAGAGATCCTCCGTCTCCGCGTCGGCCGCGGGCTCCAGCTCGCCCGCCCGCCACAGCGCGGCGTATCGCCCGTCCGCCGCGAGCAGCTCGGCGTGCGGCCCCTCCTCGGCGATCCGGCCCGCGTGCAGCACGACGATCCGGTCCGACGCCGCCGCCGTGGCCAGCCGGTGCGCCACGACGAACGCGGTGCGCCGTGCCGTGAGCCGATCGCCGGCGGCGAGCACCGCCGCCTCGGTGGCGGGGTCCAGCGCCGCCGTGGCCTCGTCGAAGATCAGCACGTCCGGGTCGACGAGCTCGGCGCGGGCCAGCGCGACCAGCTGCCGCTGCCCGGCGGACAGTCCCTGCCCGCGCTCGCCCACCGCGGTCCGGAACCCGCCGGGGAGCGCGCGGATCATCTCCAGGGCACCGACGGCCCGGGCCGCGGCCTCGATCTCCGCCTGCGTGGCGCCGGGTCGGCCGTAGGCGACGTTGGCCGCGACGTCCCCGGTGAACAGGTGCGGTTCCTGCGGCACGAACCCGAGCCGGCGCCGGTAGCCCTCGAGCGGGTAGCGCCGGACGTCGACGCCGTCGACCAGCAGCTCGCCCTCTCCGACGTCGTAGAACCGGGCGAGCAGCTTGACCATGGTGGACTTGCCCGCGCCCGTGGCCCCGACCAGCGCGATCGTCTCGCCCGGCCGCACGCGGAGGTTCACGTCGGCGAGCGCCGGCTGCTCGACGCCCGGGTAGCGGAAGGTGATCCCGCGCAGCTCCACCTCGCCCCGCAGCCGCTGCGGGACGACGGCGGCGTCGGAGTCCGGCGCCGCCGGCACCGACGTCGGGGTGCGGAGCAGGTCGGCGATGCGCAGCAGGCCGATGCGGGCCTGCTGGTAGCCGTCGAACACCTGGGACAGCTGCTGCACCGGGGAGAAGAACAGCCCGAGGTAGAGCAGGAACGCCGTGAGCACACCCGGCGTGAGGTCGCCCGCCGCCACTCGCGCGGCACCGACCCCGAGCACCGCGGCCTGCGCCACGTCGGACAGGAACGCGACGCCCGGGAAGTACGTCGCGATGTAGCGCTGCGCCCGGATGCGCGTGCGCCGGTAGGCGTCGCTGCGGGCCCCGAACGCCTCGGCGCTGCGCTCCTCCCGGACGAACGCCTGCGCGACGCGGACGCCGGTCACGTTCTCCTGCATGTCCGCGTTGACGACGCTGACCCGCTCCCGCGCCTCCGCGTACGCCCGCGACGACAGCCGCCGGAACACCACGGTGGCCACCAGCAGGACCGGCAGCACGGCAAGCGCCACCAGGGCGAGCTCGGCGTCGGTGACCAGCAGCGCGACCGCGACGCCGACCAGGGTGAGCAGGCTGACGACGGCCTGGGCGAGCCCGGTCTGCAGGAACGTCGACAGCGCGTCGACGTCCGTGGTCATCCGGGTCATGATCCGGCCGGAGAGCTCGCGCTCGTAGTAGTCCAGCCCGAGCCGCTGCAGGTGGGCGTAGCTGCGGGTGCGCAGCAGGTAGAGCAGGCTCTCGCCGGCCCGCGCGGTCACCACGGTCTGCGCGGCGACCACCAGCGCGTCGGCCAGCACGATCCCGATCCCGATGAGGGTCGCGATCAGCAGGATCCGGGTGGACCCGGCCGTGATGCCGCCGTCGACCGCGAACCGGGCGACCGACGGGAAGGCCAGGGTCGCCAGCGCGTCGAGCGCCACGAGGGACATGCCGAGGGCGAGCGTCCAGCGCACCGGCCTCAGCAGGCGGGCGAGGCGGAAGCCGGGGTCCGGCGCGGTGGGGTCGACCCCGGCGAGGCGCGGGGTCTCGGTGACGGGCTTCAGCCTCGCGACGGCGTCGAGGAGCTCCGGGGTCGCCGCGATCCCGCCGACCATGCCCGACGCGCCGGGCCCGGTGCGGGCCTGCGGGCCGCCGGCGCGCGCCGACCCCGCCTGCTCCGCCGCGGCCCGCACCGCCCGGTCGGACTCCGCCTCGCCGGCGGCGGCCTCCGGCCACAGCTCGGGCGTGACACCGCCGGCGGGCACGGCGACCGCCGGCGCGGCCGCCGGCAGGGGCTCGACCTCGGGCTCCGCGACGGTCCCGGCCTCCTCGGCCGGCTCCTCGTCGGCGTGCGCCTGCGCGCCGGTGGCCAGCAGCTCGCGGAACAGCGCGCAGCGGCCCCGCAGCTCCTCCTCGGTCCCGACGTCGACGACCCGGCCGGCGTCGAGCACCGCGATCCGGTCGGCGAGGGCGAGGGTGGAGCGCCGGTGCGCGACGAGGATCGTGGTCCGCCCGGCGGTCAGCTCGCGCAGGGCCTCGTGGATGGCGGACTCGGTGGCGGTGTCGACGGCGGAGGTCGCGTCGTCGAGCACCAGGACGCGGGGATCGGTGAGCAGCGCCCGGGCCAGCGCGATCCGCTGCCGCTGCCCGCCGGAGAGCGTGAGCCCGCGCTCGCCGACCTGGGTGTCGTAGCCCTCGGGCAGCGCCTCGACGAACGCGGCGACCTGCGCGGCCGCCGCGGCGGCGCGGATCTCCTCCTCGCTCGCGTCGGGCCGGCCGTAGGCGATGTTGGCGCGGATGGTGTCGGAGAAGAGGAACGCCTCCTCGAACACCACGCCCAGCTCGGCGCGCAGGTCCCGCAGCCGCAGCTCCCGGACGTCGACGCCGCCGATCCGCACGGCCCCGTCCCAGGGGTCGTAGAAGCGGGGCAGCAGCAGCGCGACCGTGGACTTGCCGGAGCCGGCGGTGCCGACCACGGCCAGGGTCTCCCCCGGCTCCGCACGCAGGGACACGCCGTCGAGCACCGGCCGGCCGGGCTCGTAGCCGAAGCGCACGGCGTCGAGCTCCACGCCGACCGGGCCGGCCGGCAACGCGCGGGGCGCGGGCGGGTCCTGCACGTCCGGCTCCGCGTCGACCAGGTCGTACACCCGCTCGACGCCGGCGCGGGCCAGCTGCGCGCTCACGACCAGCGACCCGACCAGCCGGGCCGGCCCGACGAGCTGCGCGACGTAGGTGGTGAAGGCCAGGAAGGTGCCGAGCGAGATCGACCCGCGCACCGCCATCAGCCCGCCGATGCCGATCACCGCGACCTGGCCGAGCGTGGGCAGCGCGAGCAGCACCGGGTTGAGCCGGGCCGTCATCCGCGCGGCGCGCATCCGCTCGCCGAACAGCCGCCGGGCCAGCCCCTCCAGGGTGCCGACCTCACGGGTCTCCTGGCCGAAGCCCTTGACCACCCGGACGCCGGTGACCGTCTCCTCGACCTGCTGCGCCACGTCCGCCGCGCGCTGCTGGGCCGACCACGTGGCCGGGAACAGCGAGCGCCGGGTGCGGCTGGTGATGTACGCCGCCAGCGGCAGCATGATCAGCGAGACCACGGTGAGCAGCGGGGACAGCCACAGCATGGCCGCCACCGAGGCGATCACGAGCGCGACCGTGCCGGCGGTGAGCGGCACCATCGACAGCAGCGACTGGACCTGCTGCAGGTCGGTGATCGCGCGGGAGGCGACCTGGCCGGTGCGCAGCGCGTCCTGGCGGCGCCCGTCGAGCCGCTGGACGGCGGCGAACACCTGGCGGCGCAGGTCGTGCTGCACGTCGAGCGCCATCCGCCCGGCGAGGTAGCGGCGCAGGAAGGACGCGGTGAACCGGACGAGCGCCAGCCCCAGGATCGCCAGCACGATCGGCAGCAGCACGTCCGTGACGCCCCGCACCGCGTCGTCGACCGCGACCCGGGTGAGCAGCGGGCCCGCCGCGTCGAGGCTCACCCCGAACACCGACGCGACGAGCGCGCCGACGGTGACCCGGCGGTGCCGCAGGCACTCGCGGGTGAGCCGGCGCAGCCAGCCGGCGGGCCGGGTGCCCGGGTCGGGCGAGGTGGTGGGGAGCGGGTCGGGCACGGACCCAGGTTATGACGCCGGTCCGACAGTCCGCCGCCCGACGACGTCCGCCCTGGTCACAGCCGTCTCAGGTCACGTCCCGGCGGCCGCCGACGACCCACGCCACGGCCACCCCGGCCCCGGCCCACACGACGAGGACGAGCAGCGCGCCCCACGCCGGCGGGGGCCCGGCGACGCCCGCCAGGCCCTCGACGATCGAGGACGCGAACCGGCCGCCGAGCTCCTGGGCGGGCAGGTCGTACAGCGCGACGTCCCCCGCGTTGGCGGGCAGGAACGAGGTGAGCCGGGCGACCGCCGTCGGCGCGCTGCCCTCCTCCGTGCCCGAGCGCAGGATCAGCGAGACCAGGTTCTCCACCGCCAGCACGTAGACCAGCAGCGCGACGACGGCCCCGGCCTGGTTGACGACCAGCGTCCCGAGCGCGACCCCGAGCACCGCCCAGAGCGCACTCACCAGGATCCCGATCCCGCTCAGCGCCAGGATCCCGCCGACCGACGGCAGCGGCGCGGCGCCCTGGCCCAGCAGGCCGGCGAGCAGCCCGAGCACGATCGCGAGCAGGGCGTACGCGGCCCCGACGCCGGCCGCCACCGCCGACTTGGCCAGCAACGTCGGCACCCGCCCCGCCAGCAGGTAGGTGGTGCTCACGGTGCGGTGCCGGAACTCCGAGGTGGCCAGCACGACGCCGTGCAGCGCCGCGAACACCGTGGTCAGTGACAGCGCGTAGGCCAGCGAGGCCAGCAGGATCCCGGGGAGACCGTCGCCCACGCCGGCGACGGCCGAGCTGAACAGCCCGCCGAACAGGTTGACCATCACCGCGAGCAGGGCCACCGGGATCGCGAGCGCCCACCAGGTGCGCACGGACAGCGCCTTGAGCGCCTCGGCCCGCAGGACGCCCGCGGTGGGGAGCAGGTCGGGCGTCACGCCACACCCCCGCCGGTCAGCCGCAGGAACATCGCCTCGAGGTCCGCGCGCTCCTCGACCAGCCCGTAGACGGCCACGCCCGCGGCGAGCGCGGTGTCGCCGACGAGCACCGCGTCGGCCGCGACGGCGAGCCCGCCGTCGGCGACGTGGTCGATCTCCAGCACGCCCCGGGCGGCGAGCGCCTCGGCGAGCCGGACGGGGTCGGAGCAGCGGACGCGCACGGCGGGCCGGCCGTGCAGCCCGTCGGCCGCGCCCTGGTAGACGCAGGCCCCCGCCGAGATCACGACGAGCCGGTCCGCGGTCTGCGCGATCTCCGCGAGCTGGTGGCTGGACACGAGCACGGTCCGCCCGGAGCGCGCGAAGCCGCGCAGGAACTCCCGCAGCCAGGCGATGCCCTGCGGGTCGAGGCCGTTGCCCGGCTCGTCGAGCACCAGGATCCGCGGGTCGCCGAGCAGCGCGACCGCGAGGGCGAGCCGCTGGGCCATGCCGAGCGAGTAGCCGCCGGCGGCCCGGTCGGCGGCGTCGGCGAGCCCGACGAGCGCGAGCACCTCGTCGACCCGCTCCTCCGCCACGCCGATCGCCGAGGCGCAGACCTGCAGGTGCCGGCGGGCGGTGCGGGCGGGGTGGGCGCCCTGGGCCTCCAGCACGGCGCCGACGACCCGGCCGGGCGCGGTCAGCTCCGGGTAGGGGGCGCCCTCGACCAGCGTCGACCCCGCGGTCGGGGCGACCAGGCCGAGGATCGCGCGCAGCGTCGTCGTCTTGCCGGAGCCGTTGGGCCCCAGGAAGCCGGTCACCGCACCCGGCTCGACCGTGAACGACAGCCCGCGCACGGCCTCGACCGTGCCGAACCGCTTGGCCAGGCCGGACACCTCGATCCGGCCGCTGCCGTCGGGTTCGCGTCCCACACCTCTCCTCACGCTCGCCGGGCCCCATCCTGCCCCCGTTCCGCGGGCCGCGGGCCCGCGGGTGGGCCGGCGAGGTTCGTCCCTCGATTCCGGTTCTCGCCGACGCTAGAGTGGCGCCCGCCGTGATTCACCTCACGCCCCAGAGGGAGCACCGATGACGCTGTCCCCCGACCGCCCCGCCGACGTGTCCGGCCTGCTGGGACGCTGGGCCACCGAGCGGCCCGACGCCGAGGCGCTGCGGTTCGCCGGCGTGCGCCGCACGTGGGCCGAGCTCGACGAGCGGGTCCGCCGGCTGGCCGCGGCGCTGCGGGCCGAGGGCGTCCGGCCCGGGGACCGGGTGGCCGTGCTCGACCTCAACCATCCCTCCTGCCTCGAGCTGACGCTGGCCTGCGCGCGGATCGGCGCGGCCAACGCCGTCGTCAACTTCCGGCTGGCCCCGCCCGAGATCGTCTACGTGCTCAACGACTCCGGCGCGGTGCTCCTGCTCGTCGGCCCGGAGTTCGCGCAGGCGGCCGAGGCCTCGCGGGACAAGGCGCCGGCGCTGCGCCGGCTGGTCCGGGTCGGCGGGCCCGACGACGAGTACGAGGCCTGGCTGGCCGCGCACGAGCCGGACGACGGTCCGGCCGAGGCCGACCCGGACGCCTGTTTCGTGCAGCTCTACACCTCGGGCACGACCGGCTTCCCCAAGGGCGTGATGCTCACCCACCGGGCGATGCTGGCGCACTCGACCAACGTGGCCGAGAGCTTCGAGGTGGACCACGACGCCGTCGTCCAGGTGGCGATGCCGCTGTTCCACGTCGGCGGCACCAGCTATGCCCTGCTCGCGGTCCACTTCGGCGCGCGGATGGTGATGCTGCGGGTGCCCGACCCGGCCGCGGTCGTCGAGCAGCTGGAGACCGAGCGGATCACGCACACCTTCCTGGTGCCCGCGCTGCTGGCGGCGATCACGAAGGTGCCCGGCGTCGAGACGCGCGACCTTTCCGCGATCAAGGTCCTCTCCTACGGCGCCTCGCCGATGCCGCTCCCCGTGATGCGGGCGTGTCTGCCGCTCTTCCCGGGGCGGATGCACCAGGTCTACGGGATGACGGAGGCGTGCGGCGTGGTCACCGCGCTGCCCGCCGCCGACCACGAGGACCCGGCCGTCGCACACCGGCTGGTCTCGGCCGGGACGCCGATCCACGGCGTCGAGATCGAGGTCCGGGACCCCGCGACCGGCGAGCCGGTGCCGAGCGGCGAGCCGGGCGAGATCTGGGTGCGGACCGCGCAGCTCATGGCCGGGTACTGGCGTCAGCCCGAGGCCACCGCCGCCGCGATCACCCCGGACGGCTGGCTGCGCTCCGGCGACGGCGGCCACCTCGACGCCGACGGCTACGTCTACGTGACCGACCGGGTCAAGGACATGATCGTCAGCGGCGGGGAGAACGTGTACCCGGCCGAGATCGAGCGCGTGCTCGCCGAGTACCCCGGGATCGCCGATGTGGCGGTGATCGGCGTGCCGGACGAACGGTGGGGCGAGGTGCCCCGCGCGATCGTCGTGCCGGGCGACGGCGCCGAGCTCGACGAGGCCGCCGTGCTCGCGCACTGCCGGGCGCGCCTGGCCTCGTACAAGTGCCCCAAGGGCATGGACGTGGTGGCCGAGCTGCCCCGCAACCCCACCGGCAAGATCCTCAAGAAGGACCTGCGGGCCCCCTTCTGGGCGGGCCGGGAGCGCCGGACCGTCTAGGCGCCGGACTCTCCGCCACCTCGACGTCCCCCGCTGATGGTGTTCACGGTCCGAACGTGACAGCCTCACTGTCATGAAGCTCTCGACCCAGCTGCCGTACAGCGACGACCCGGTGGCGGGCGCCACCCGCATCGTCGAGCTCGAGAAGGCCGGGCTCGACGTCGTGTGGGTCGCCGAGGCCTACAGCTACGACGCCGTGTCCCTCATGGGCTATCTCGCCGCGCGCACCGAGCGGATCGAGATCGGGTCGGGGATCCTGCCGATCTACAGCCGGACCCCCACCCTCACGGCGATGACGGCCGCGGGCCTCGACGCGCTCTCCGGCGGCCGGGCGATCCTGGGCCTCGGGACGTCCGGGCCGCAGGTGATCGAGGGCTTCCACGGCGTCCCGTTCGACAAGCCGATCGGGCGGACCCGTGAGGTCATCGAGATCTGCCGGGCCGTCTGGCGGCGCGAGCGCATCCAGCACGAGGGCATCTACACGATCCCGGTCCCGGAGGGCCGCGGCACCGGGCTCGGCAAGCCGTTGAAGCTCATCAACCACCCGCAGCGGGCGGACATCCCGATCTGGATCGCGGCGCTCGGCGACAAGAACGTCGAGATGACGGCCGAGCTCGCCGAGGGCTGGCTGCCGCACGCCGTCGTCCCCGAGCGGATGCAGGAGGCCTTCGGCGCGCCGCTGGCCGCCGGCCTGGCCAAGCGGGCGCCCGAGCTCGGTCCGCTGCAGATGACCGGCGGCGGCTTCCTCGCGATCGAGGAGGAGATGTGGGAGCCGGCCCGGCAGGCGGCGCGGGCGATGTTCGCGCTCTACGTCGGCGGGATGGGCGCGCGCGGGAAGAACTTCTACAACACCGTGATGCAGCGCCAGGGCTGGGCGGACGCCGCGCGGACGGTGCAGGACCTGTACCTCGACGGGCGCAAGGAGGAGGCCGCGGCCGCGCTGCCCGACGAGTTCATCGAGAAGTCGACGCTCATCGGGCCGCCCTCGTTCGTCAAGGAGCGGATCGCCGCGCTGCACGAGGTCGGCGTCACCCACCTCCAGGTCAACCCGGTCACGAACGACGCCCCCAAGGTCCTCGGACAGGTGCGCGAGTGGCTGCCGTGACCCGGGGCTGAGCGGAGCTCGCGGAGCGAACATCGGCACTGAGCGGAGCTCGCGGAGCGAACATCGGCACTGAGCGGAGCTCGCGGAGCGAACATCGGCACTGAGCAGGGCACGGTCACGCGAACCGGGGGTGGCGTCACGGGCCGTGTCGGGCCCGTTCCACAATGCCGGGTGAACCTGCCGACCCCCGGGAGCTGCGTGGTGCCCGACCTTCCCGTGCGCACGTCCGACGAGCCGATGGAACCGGAGCAGTACCGGTACATCGCGACGCACGCGTGGTGGATGGGCACCTTCATGGGCCCCGATCCGGCGGAGCCGGTGCACGTGCACCTGTCCGAGCACCTGCTCCAGCAGTGGACGCCCGCGGTCCAGGACGCGGACTGGCTGCTCGACCGCGAGCTCACCGGCCGCGTCACCTGGCTGGCGGGCTCGGGCGAGGCGGCCGACGACGCCGGGTTCGACCTGCGGGACGCCTGGCCCACCGGCCGCTTCCGCGCGAAGTACGGCGACTTCTACGCCGACCTGCACGACTCGGCCCCGCACCGGCCCGCGGGGAACTGGGCCACGCCCACCCCCGAGTTCCTGGCCCTGCTGCCCCGCGAGCCCGGTGAGCTGCTCGCCCGGCTGCTGGCCGACGCGCCGCAGGGGCGCACCTACACCGGCCCGTTCCGCAGCGCCGTCGACGCCCTCCGGACCTGCTCGGTCCCGGCCGACCTGCGCGCGCCGCTCTACGCCGCCCTGCTCGAGCTCCCGGCCGTCTCGCTCGTCGACGAGGTCAAGGACCTCGACGGGAACCTCTGCCTCGCGCTGGTGCACGACGCCGGGCCCACCCGCACCGAGCTCCTCGTCGACCCGGTCGACGGGCAGTACGCCGGCGAGCGGGACACGCTGCGGCGCGACTCCACGTGCGGGCTGGTGGAGGGCACCGTGATCGCGGAGACCTCCGTGCGCACCGCCGTGGTGCCCGCGATCGGGGCCCTCCCGGTTTTCTGACCGGGCCCGACGGGCACCCGCCGGACGGAGGTCACAACGCGACCGAGCACATACCGGCTCCGTCCCGGGGAGGACTACCCTGGGAGGGCGGTCATCGGCGACTGAGAAGCTTCAAGCGAACCAAGGCGGTTGAGAGCGCGTGTCCACCAGTAGTACGACCGGCCATACCGGGGAGTTCGGCGCCAACCAGTTCGGCCCGAACGAGTGGCTCGTCGAGGAGATGTACCAGCGCTTCCTCGAGGACCCGAAGACGGTCGACCCGGCCTGGCACGACTTCTTCGCGGACTACAAGCCCGGCGGCTCGCTGTCGGGCGCCGCGCCCGCCGAGGACAGCCCGACCGCGCAGGGCGAGGCCGAGCGCGCGGAGGCCGACCGCTCCGCCGACGCCGAGGCCGCCGGCGCGCCGACCGCCGCCCCGGGCCGCTCCGCCACCACCACCAACGGCTCCTCTCGCACCGGAAAGCAGGACGTGCCCCCCGCCAGCACACCCACGACCAGCCCCGCCGAGCCGACCGAGGTCCGCCGCGCCGGCGACCGCGCCGCGTCCAACAGCAACGGCGCCGCGCCGCCCGCGACGAAGCCGGCCGCCGGCAGCACCTCCAAGGCCGCCGCCAAGCCGGCCGCGGAGAGCCAGGACCAGGTCCTGCCGATCCGGGGCGCGGCCAACGCCGTCGTCAAGAACATGAACGCCTCGCTCGCCGTCCCCACGGCGACGAGCGTGCGCGCGGTCCCGGCGAAGCTGCTGGCCGACAACCGCATCGTCATCAACAACCAGCTGAAGCGCACCCGCGGCGGCAAGATCTCCTTCACCCACCTCATCGGCTACGCCGTGGTGAAGGCGCTGGCCGACTTCCCGACGATGAACCGCCACTTCGTCGAGACGGACGGCAAGCCCACCGTCGTCCAGCCCGAGCACGTCAACCTCGGCCTGGCCATCGACCTGCCGGGCAAGAACGGGCAGCGCTCGCTCGTCGTGGTGTCGATCAAGGGCTGCGAGCGGATGACGTTCGCGCAGTTCTGGTCCGCCTACGAGGGCATGGTCCACAAGGCGCGCAACGGTTCGCTCACCGCCGAGGACTTCCAGGGCACCACGATCTCGCTGACCAACCCGGGCACGCTGGGCACCAACCACTCGGTGCCGCGGCTGATGCAGGGCCAGGGCACGATCGTCGGCGTCGGCGCGATGGAGTACCCGGCGGAGTTCCAGGGCGCCTCCGAGGAGCGGCTCGCCCAGATCGGCGTCAGCAAGATCATCACGCTGACCTCGACCTACGACCACCGGATCATCCAGGGCGCCGAGTCCGGCGACTTCCTGCGCCGGGTGCACCGCCTGCTGCTGGGCGACGACGGCTTCTACGACGACGTCTTCACCTCGCTGCGGGTGCCGTACGAGCCGGTCCGCTGGGTGCAGGACTTCCCCGAGGGCGAGGTCGACAAGACCGCGCGCGTCCTCGAGCTGATCGAGTCCTACCGCACCCGCGGCCACCTCATGGCCGACACGGACCCGCTGAACTACCGCCAGCGCCGCCACCCCGACCTCGACGTGCTGTCCCACGGCCTCACGCTGTGGGACCTCGACCGCGACTTCGCCGTCGGCGGGTTCGGCGGCGAGGCGCACATGAAGCTGCGGGACGTGCTCGGCCTGCTGCGCGACTCCTACTGCCGCACGGTCGGCACGGAGTACATGCACATCGCCGACCCCGAGCAGCGCGCCTGGCTGCAGGAGCGCATCGAGGTGCCGCACCAGAAGCCCTCCGTGGTCGAGCAGAAGTACATCCTGTCGAAGCTCAACGCCGCCGAGGCGTTCGAGACCTTCCTGCAGACCAAGTACGTCGGGCAGAAGCGGTTCTCGCTGGAGGGCGGCGAGACCGTCATCCCGCTGCTCGACGCCGTGCTGGACAAGGCCGCCGAGAACGAGCTCGACGAGGTCGTCATCGGCATGCCGCACCGCGGCCGGCTCAACGTGCTGGCCAACATCGTCGGCAAGCCGATCAGCCAGATCTTCCGCGAGTTCGAGGGCAACCTCGACCCGGGCCAGGCCCACGGCTCCGGCGACGTCAAGTACCACCTGGGCGCCGAGGGCAAGTACTTCCGGATGTTCGGTGACGGCGAGACGGTCGTGTCGCTGGCCTCGAACCCCTCGCACCTGGAGGCCGTCGACCCGGTCCTCGAGGGCATCGTCCGCGCCAAGCAGGACCTGCTCGACAAGGGCGAGGGCGGCTTCACCGTCCTGCCGCTGATGATGCACGGCGACGCGGCGTTCGCCGGGCAGGGCGTGGTCGCGGAGACGCTGAACCTGGCCCTGCTGCGCGGCTACCGCACCGGCGGCACCGTGCACGTCGTCGTCAACAACCAGGTCGGCTTCACCACCGCGCCGGAGCACTCGCGTTCCTCGCAGTACTGCACGGACGTGGCGAAGATGATCGGCGCGCCGGTCTTCCACGTGAACGGCGACGACCCCGAGGCCTGCGTCTGGGTGGCCAAGCTGGCGGTCGAGTACCGCGAGCGCTGGAACAACGACGTCGTGATCGACATGATCTGCTACCGCCGCCGCGGCCACAACGAGGGCGACGACCCCTCGATGACGCAGCCGGCGATGTACGACGTGATCGACGCCAAGCGCTCGGTGCGCAAGATCTACACCGAGTCCCTGATCGGCCGCGGCGACATCACGATGGAGGAGGCCGAGCACGCGCTCAAGGACTTCTCCAACCAGCTCGAGCATGTGTTCAACGAGGTCCGCGAGCTGGAGAAGACCCCGCCGGCCGTGTCCGCCTCGGTCGAGAAGGAACAGCTCGTGCCGAGCGACCTGGACACCTCGATCCCGCTCGAGGTCGTGCACCGGGTCGGCGACGTGCACGAGCACCTGCCCGAGGGCTTCACCCCGCACCAGCGCGTCAAGCCGGTGCTGGCCAAGCGGGCGAAGATGTCGCGCGAGGGAGACGTCGACTGGGCCTTCGGCGAGCTGCTCGCCTTCGGCTCGCTGGCGATGGACGGCAAGCTGGTCCGGCTCTCCGGCCAGGATTCCCGGCGCGGCACGTTCGTGCAGCGGCACTCGGTGCTGATCGACCGGAAGACCGGCGAGGAGTACTACCCGCTGCGCAACCTGGCCGAGGACCAGGGCCGGTTCCTGCCCTACGACTCCGCGCTGTCGGAGTTCGCGGCGGTCGGCTTCGAGTACGGCTACTCGGTCGCCAACCCGGACGCGCTGGTCATGTGGGAGGCGCAGTTCGGCGACTTCGTCAACGGCGCCCAGTCGATCATCGACGAGTTCATCTCGTCCGGTGAGGCGAAGTGGGGCCAGTTCTCCGACGTCGTGCTGCTGCTGCCGCACGGCCTGGAGGGCCAGGGCCCGGACCACAGCTCCGGCCGCATCGAGCGGTTCCTGCAGCTGTGCGCCGAGGGCTCGATGACGGTCGCGCTGCCGTCGGAGCCGGCGAACTACTTCCACCTCCTGCGCCGGCACGCGCTCGACGGCGTCCGCCGCCCGCTCGTCGTCTTCACCCCGAAGTCGATGCTGCGGAACAAGGCGGTCGTCAGCCCGATCTCGGACTTCACCGGCGGCCGGTTCCGCCCGGTGATCGACGACCCGGAGTTCCGCTCCGCGGACGGGCCCGCCTCGTCGGTCAAGAAGGTCCTGCTGTGCAGCGGCAAGATCTTCTGGGAGCTGCACCAGCAGCGGCAGAAGCGCGAGATCACCGACACGGCGATCGTGCGCCTCGAGCAGCTGTACCCGGTGCCGGACCGCCAGCTGGCCTCGGTCCTGGAGCGCTACCCGAACGCGCAGGACATCCGCTGGGTCCAGGAGGAGCCGGCCAACCAGGGCGCCTGGCCGCACATGGGCCTCGAGCTGCCGGACAAGCTGCCGGAGCGGCTCTCGGGCCTCACGCGGATCAGCCGCCGCCGGATGGCCGCGCCGGCTGCAGGGTCGTCGAAGGTGCACGAGGTCGAGCAGCGCGAGCTGATCGACAAGGCGTTCTCGTAGGGAACCGGTGTACTTCACCGACCGGGGCATCGAGGAACTGGTCGAACGCCGCGGGGACGAGGCGGTCAGCGTCGAGTGGCTGGCCGCCCGCCTCCGGGCCTTCGTCGACTCCCACCCCGCCTACGAGGACGCGGTCGAACGCCTCGCCACCTTCCTCGCCCGCGACGACGAGGACGACTGACCCCCTGTGAGTGGCGATGGTCGCTATAGCGACCATCGCCACTCACGACTGGTGGTCAGCGGCGGAAGCCGAAGCGGCGGCGGGCGACCAGGTCCATGAGCTCGGTGTAGGTGCGGTCGACCTCGCGCTCGTAGCCCTCCAGCCGGGCGGGCTCGGCGTCGGGGTCGGGGCGGGGGAAGGGGCGGACCGTCATCCACGGCTCCGCCCACAGCGCCTCCAGCGCCGACTCCCAGTGCAGCTCCACCGAGAAGCGGGTCAGGGCGGCGCGTTCGCCCACTCGTCGCATACGCGCGTCGATCTTGGCCAGCGCCTGTTCGAGGCGGGTCGCGCGCAGCTCGTCCTGCCGCCGGACCGCGCCGACCGCCTCGTCGATCCCGCTCGCGATGCGGCGGTACGCGGCGGCCGGCGACTCCGGCTGGTCCGGCGTACTCACGCGTCCTCCTCCAGCGGCCCCGGCACGATCACGACCTCCGGCCGGGCGTGCACGGCGCGGTCGAAGAACAACCCGCGCCCCGGGCGCGGCGCCCACGTCGTCCCCAGCCCCGGGGCCAGGGCGCCCAGCTCGGAACCCTGGACGTCGAGCCCGATCCAGGCGCCGACGTCGTCGACCCCGGCCGAGAGGGTCAGCAGCTGCCGCAGCCGGGTCGCCGAGCGCCACCACCCCACGACGTGCAGCCCGACCTCCGGGCCGAAACGCAGCACGGTGCGCAGCGCCTCGGTGCCGGAGCGCTCGAGCAGTGGATCGGCGGCGTCGGCGCCCAGGAGCAGCACGAACACCGGCCGCCGGTCGCCGCCGGCCACCCGCTCCTTCACCTCCCGTGCCAGCTCCTCGATCCGCGCGCGGATCTCGTCGAGCCCGACGGTCTCGACCTCGCGGCCGGCCAACGCGGCGGCAGGCAGCTCCCCCACCAGCGGCGCGACGACGAAGCGGGCCTCGGCCGGCGCGCTCGCCGCCAGCGCCGCCGCGGCCGCGCCCATCACCCGCAACGCCTCGACCGAGGCCGACGCGAGGACGGCGACGTTGCGGCCCGGGGCGTCGGGCAGCTCGACGGCCGCGGCGCTGCCCGCCATGTCGATCACCTGGCCGAGGAGGGCGCGCGGGGCACCGCCGAGCGGCACCGCGGCCAGCAGGTCCCGCACCGCGGGCGACCGGGCGCCGTCGAACAGCCGGGGCGGCGGGCCGGTGTAGCGCTCGTGCGCGGCGCGCTGCACCTCATCGAGGTCCGAACCGGCGCCTGCGTCGGGGATCCGGGCGACTTCGTTGCCGTGCTTCATCCCGGACTCGTGGTTGACGATCGCGTGCCAGCGCGGCAGGGCGAGCGCGGCGTCGTTGAGGTTCGCCAGCACGCGCCGCGCCCGCGGCAGCGCGATCCGCAGCACGAACTGCTCGAAGATCGCCGGACGGCCCCAGAAGGCCTCGATCCCGGAGACGTCCTGGCTGGCGAAGACCAGGTGGATGCCCTGCGAGCGGCCGCGCCGGGCGACGTCCTCCAGCAGGGCCGTGGCCTGCCGCGTGACCTGGTCCTTCTCGGCGAACAGGTACTGGAACTCGTCGACCACCGCGACGATCCGCGGCCAGTGCCCGCCTGGATCGGCCTTACGCAGCTCCTCGAGCTTGGTCACCTCGAAGGACTTGGCGGCCTCGGCGCGGCGGCGCATCTCCTCGGCGAGGAACTGCAGCAGCGCCAGCCCGAACTCGCGGTCGGTGTTGACGTTGATCCCGATGAGCTGGGCGTGCGGCAGCCAGCTGGCGTCCCGGCGGCCGGGCGCGAACTGGGCGAAGGACACGCCCTCCTTGAAGTCCAGCAGGTAGAAGTGCAGCTCGTCCGGGTCGTACCGGGCGGCCATCGACCCGATCATGGCCAGCAGCAGGTTGGTCTTGCCCGACCCGCTCGGCCCGCCGATCAACGCGTGCGGGGAGGCGTCGTCGAGCGCGAGCTCCACGTGCATGCCGTCGGTGAAGCCGATCGGGGCGCGCACCCCGGACTCCGACGTCAGCCGGCCCTGGCGGTCCTTCGGCAGCAGGTCGGCGAAGGTCGACACCTTGGCCCGCCACGCCTCGTGCGCGCGGACGATCGCACTGCACGCGTCCGTGACCTGCTGGCGGGGAAGCGGCGGGTCCGGCTCCACCCGCACGTGCTGGCCGGTCATCGAGCACCGCACGCCCTGCCGGGTGAACCGCACGGTCTCGACGGGCGCGGCGACGGTCACCGGGACGTCGAGCATCACGAGGTGGATCCCGCAGGCCAGGCCGCTGCGCGCGATCCGCTGCAGCTGCCGCTGCTGGTCCTCGGGCAGGGCGGTCCGGTTGCCCGCCAGCACCACCACGACCCACGGCTCGCTGCGCCGGCCCTCGTGCGCGGCGTGGGCCCGCAGGGACGGGAAGCCGCCGACCAGCACCCGGCTGTGCACCTTGCGGATCCGCTCGGACAGCTCGTCGAGCAGGTCGCCGAGGCGGTTCGGGTCGTGCGAGGTGACCAGGCCCGTGCGGGCGAGCGGGTACAGCGCGGGCATCAGGCCGTACTGGCCGACGTCCCAGACGTCGACGGTGAGGATGCCCGGCCGGAAGCACGCGAGCATCCGCATCAGCAGCTGCTCGACCAGCGCCTCGGCGGCGGGCCGGGACTCCGGCACCGAGTCGATCCGCAGGTGGGACTCGTCGAGCAGGGGCAGCGCGACGGGGAACGCGTCGCCGATCTCCAGGTGCCCCGCGCCGATCCGCCACAGCTCCGGGTGGTCCTTGACGCCTTCGTCGCGCAGCAGGTCCGTGCCCGACGCGTCCGGGTCCGCCGCCCGCACCACCTCGTCGAGCCACGCCGTGCCGCGCGCGCCGGCGGGGCCGGGGGCGGCGTCGGCGACGACGTCGGCGAGGGCCCGCGGCCCGTCCGGCAGCCAGCCGGAGAGCCCGGCCAGCCGGTCCCGCTCGGCCCGCTCGACGGCGGCGGCGAGCACGGGCGAGCGGAAGGCGGGGGCCAGGGACGGGTCGGCGCGCACGGCCGCGACGCCCTCTCGGCGCAGCCACAGCTCGAACATGGCCTCGGCCTGCGCGCGCACGGCCGACTCGCGCTGCCGCGCGGCCGCGCCGAGCGCCCGCGCGGCGGCCGCGTGGAACGCGTCGAACGCAGCCGTGACGCGGTCCCGGCGCGCCTTCCTCCCCGGTGCCACGACTACAGCCGACCGCCCAGGTCGGCGACCGCGTCGCCCGCCAGGCCCACCGTCGCCACCAGCTCGTCGACCTCCTCCCGCGCCTTCTCCAACGCCGCCACCGGCAGGTCGGCCCCGGTCCGCTCGGTGAGCTCGGCCAGCAGTGCGGCCGCCTCGCCCAGCCGCTCGGCGGCACGCTGCGCGTGGGCGCGGGCCTCGCCGGTGGCGCCGCCGACGCCCTCGAGCGCCGCGCGCAGCTCGGCGATGCTCACGGTGTGCCTCTCCGCCCGGGCACGCGTGTTACAGCCGGGCGGCGACGCCCTCGGCCGCCTCGATCGCCGCGTTGATCGCCTGCTGGACGTCGTCGATCTTGCTGGCCGCCTCCGCGTAGTACGCGTTGGCCTGCTCGACGTCGCTCTGCGAGCTGCCCTCGGTCACCTGCTGCAGGGCGCGCTGCGCCTCCTCGATGCTGGAGCGCGCCTGGTCCAGCGCCCCCATGCTCTCCGAGGCCTTGTCGTTGGCCTGCGCGATGCCGTCCCTGACCTCTTCGATGCTCGCCACGGCCGCTTCTCGCCTCTCTCGTTGGACCCCGGTACGACGGTAACGGCGGAAACCTACAGCGCGCACCTGGGCACGATCGGTGAGCCCGGTCGCAGCCAGACTCTGCGGGACGGACCGGACATCCCTACCGTTCCCCCCGTACGGGGTCATCGGAGTCGCCGAGTGCCGGGAGGTCGCCGTGAGTACACAGCCGGGAGTCGACCGGACCACGGAGCTCACCCCACCCACGGGCTTCGGGGCGAAGGTCCGCCAGGTCGGCCCCGGGCTGCTGGCCGCCGCGACCGGCGTCGGCGCGGGCGACCTCGTGGCCACGATGGTCGCCGGCGCCCGGTTCGGCACCGTGCTGCTGTGGGCGGCGATCCTCGGCACCGTCCTCAAGCTCGCGCTCGGCGAGGGCGTCGGCCGTTGGCACCTCGCCTCCGGGACCACCCTGCTCGACGGCTGGCGGCGGCTCGGGCGGTGGGCCACCGTCTTCTTCGGCGTCTACATCGTGGTGTGGGGCTTCGTCTACGGCGCGACGGCGATGTCCGCGGTCGGGCTGCCGCTCAACGCCCTGTTCGGCGGGCTGTCCGTGCGGTACTGGGCGATGATCGCCGGCGTCGTCGGGCTGGTGCTGGTGTGGACGCAGCGCTACGCCTTCTTCGAGAAGTTCATGACGGTGCTCGTACTGATCAAGTTCTGCACCGTGGTCGCGGTCGCCGTGCTGGTCGCGCCCGACCTGGGGAACCTCGCCTCGGGGCTGGTCCCGCGGCTGCCCGAGGGTTCGACGATCTACGT
The DNA here is from genome assembly GCF_050948485.1 of Pseudonocardia halophobica. Classification (NCBI taxonomy): domain Bacteria; kingdom Bacillati; phylum Actinomycetota; class Actinomycetes; order Pseudonocardiales; family Pseudonocardiaceae; genus Pseudonocardia; species Pseudonocardia halophobica. The sequence goes on from NZ_CP192046.1 coordinate 6,438,856, forward strand.
GCTGGGCCTGATCGGCGGCGTCGGCGGCACGATCACGATGGCGGCGTACGGCTACTGGATGTTCGCCAAGGGCTGGCGGGGTACCGGCTGGCTGTCGATGATGCGGCTGGACAACGCCGTCGGGTACGTCATGACCGGCATCTTCGTGATCGCGATGCTGGTCGTCGGCTCCACCCTGCTGTTCGGGCAGAACCTCACCGAGTCCGACAGCGGCCTGCTCACGCTGGGCGCCGCGCTCGACGACCGGTACGGCGCCTGGGCCCGGATCCTCTTCCTGGTCGGGTTCCTGGCCGTGACCTCGACGTCCCTGCTCGGCGTGTGGAACGGCGTCTCGTTCATGTTCGCCGACTGGACGCGGGCGATCCGGCTGCCGCACGGCACGGCGGCGGAGACGGGCACGACGATCGAGCGGTTCGCGTCGGGCGAGACCGAGCGGTCCCTGCCCTTCCGCGGCTACCTGCTGTGGCTGACGCTCCCGCCGATGGCGCTGCTGTTCATCGACAAGCCCTTCGGCCTCACGCTCGTCTACGGCGTGCTCGGCTCGGTCTTCATGCCGTTCCTGGCCATCACGCTGATGCTGCTGCTCAACTCGAAGCGCGTGAGTGGCAAGGGCCGCTCGGGATGGCTGTCGAACCTGTTCCTCGGCGCCGCCTCCGTGCTGTTCCTGGCGCTGCTCGTGACGGACGTCGTGAACCGGTTCTAGATCATCCCGAGCAGCATGACGGCCATCGACGTGGCCATGACCAGGTGCGCGACGGCCGCGGCCTGCGGCGCGCGCAACGCCGCGAGCCGGCCCTCGACCACAACCCCGCCGTGCCCGCAGCTCGCCATGTCGACCATGGGTGGGGCGATCTCGGCGGACATCCCGGCCGGCACGGGCTCGGTGAGGGCCGTCCGGGCCCGGCGGGCGGCCGCGAAGCGGTCCCCGCACCGCATGACGTGCCAGGCGAAGTAGCCGGCGAGCACGGTCGCGACGATTGAGGTCCAGGCGGCCGGGCCCGCCGCGGCGTGGTGGGCGTGCGCGCCGCCCGACGCCCGCTCGCCCAGGCCGAAGGAGAGCATGAACAGCATCGCGACCCCGCACACGACGTGGTGCCCGGCGTCGTCGGACGCGGGGCCGGTCCGCAGGGCGACCGCCGCGAACCAGGCCGCGCTCAGGCCGAAGGCGGCGATCCACACCGCGGCCGGGACCGGGTCGCCGACGGGCGAGAACATCGCCGCCATGCCGAATCCCATCACGGCGTGCGAGGCCTCCCCGGCGACCGGGCGGCCGTCGCGCCGCGCGGTGGCGAGGCGGACGAGGTGCAGCAGCCCGAGGCCGAGCGACAGACAGGCGAGGAGGGCGTTGAACCAGGCCATGGAAAGGTCGACTCCCTCGCTCGTGCGGACTCATCGGTCGCCGGGAGCGTAGGCAGATCGGAGCAGAAGAATCCATACCGTGCACGGGTACCCACAGCGGGTGACGACCGCGGGGGTGGTGCAGGTCAGGCGCCGGGGACGGTCCGGATCGTCGCCATCATCGCCATGTCCTCGTGCTCGAGGTTGTGGCAGTGCAGCACGAACCGGCCGGCGAAGTCGGTGAACCGCGTCGCGACGTCCACGATCTCCCCGGGCCGCAGGTCCACCGTGTCCTTCCACCCGGCGTCGGACGGCCCCGGTCCGCGGCCCCCGCGGGTGAGAACCTGCACCGGGTCGAGGTGCACGTGCACGGGATGGTGGACGTCGGTGCGGAAGCGCCACGTCTCCGTCGTGCCGAGCGGGACGTCGGCCAGCGAGCCGTCGGGGTCGAAGGACCGGTCGTTGATCGTCCAGCCGGAGTGGTCCCCGACCGCGCCGCGACGGAACACGAACTCGCGGCGCACCGGCCCCGGGACCAGCGGCTCGATCTCGGACAGCACGGCCGGCACGGCGCTGTCGTCGCGCGCGACGCGGACGACCCGGAACCGCAGCACGTCGCGGGTCGGCCCGGTACCCAGCAGGTTGACGACCGTGACCTCGGTCCCGACGGGAACTCGCCCGAGGTCCACGACGACGTCGCACCGCTCCCCCGGCGCGAGGTCGACGGTCGGCCGCTCGACCGGCGCGGCGAGCAGGCCGCCGTCGGAGCCGATCTGGGTGACCGGGAGGTCCGGCGCGCCCGGCACCTGGAAGGCGAGGGAGAAGCGGCGGGCGTTCGCGCCGTTGAGGATCCGCAGCCGGTGGCGGGCCGCGTCGACCTCGGCGACGGGCCACGGCGCGCCGTTGACCAGCACGACGTCGCCCAGCACGCCCTCCATCCACGCGACCTCCACGCCCGGGACGCGGCGCAGGCTGCGGTCCAGGCTCGGGTAGGTGAACTGGCCGTCGGCGTCGAACGACCGGTCGCAGAGCACGAGCGGGATCTCGCGGTCCCCGCGCGGCAGCGGGAGGGCGTCCTCGACGTCGTCCCGGACCAGGTGCAGACCCACCAGCCCGCGGTGGACGGCCGGGCCGGTGAAGTCCATACGGTGGTCGTGGTACCAGAGCGTGGCCGCGCGCTGGGTCATCGGATAGTGGTGGTCGCGGGTGCCCGCGGCCAGGTCGCCGGGCATGCCGTGGTGCTGCGGCCGTGCAGCCCCGGCGGGGAGCAGCAGGTCGAGCGGCCAGCCGTCGGAGTCGGCCGGGGTGTGGCCGCCGTGCAGGTGCGTGACGGTCGGGACCGGCAGCTCGTTGCGGTGCCGGACGACGACCGGGCGGCCGGTCCGCGTCTCCAGCGTCGTCCCGGGGAAGGTGCCGTCGTAGCCCCAGACGGTGGTGCGGAGGCCGGGCAGGATCTCGACCTCCGCCGGGCGCTGGGTGATCTCGTACAGGTCGGCGGTGGTGCCGTCGGGGAGCGTGAGGGTGCCGGTCGGGCGGGCTGTGCGGGGACGCGGCAGCGGGACCTCGTAGGGGCGTGGGAGGGGTCGTTCGCTGCGGAGCGCCTCGCCGGTCTGGCCCGGTGGGGTGTCGATGCCGAGGGCTCCGCAGCCGGAGAGAGCTGCGGTCCCGGCCGCCGCGACCACGGCGCCGAAGAAGGTGCGGCGGGTGAGGTGGGGTGCGGAGCGCCTCATCCCCGGCTGCCGGGGGTGGGTGGGGTGGGGGTGGGCGGAGCGGGTGGGGTCGGCGCGGGTGGGGTCGGCGCGGGTGATGTCGACGCGGTCGCGGGCGGGGTCATCGTCGGCGGGGTCGAGGTCGGGCGGGTCGTCGGGGGCGAGGTGGGCGCGGTCATCGCCGGCCCCGGCGGGCGGCGGGGGTCCAGACCCAGGCGGCGAGCAGGATCGACACCGTCACGACCAGCACCCCGAGCGGGACGTGCAGGTTCAGCTGCCGCGCGTACCCGAGCCCGACCTGCAGGCCCTCCGCGAGGAACAGCACCACCGTGGCCGGCAGCACCCACCACCGCCCGCGGCCGACCAGGACGAATGCCGCGGCAGCCGCGATCAACACCAGTCCGAGCGCCGCCAGGGCGGAGCCGACGGCCCCGTGCACCGCGATCGCGTCGACGTCGCCGGACAGGTACAGCCCGGCCAGCAGCGGCTGGGCCAGCACCGCGAGCACGTGCAGCGTCAGCAGTACCCGCAGCGTCCACAGCGTCGCGCGCGGTCGGCGGGGGTCGGGCAGACGCACGGGACCCGGCGCACGTTCCGAGCCGGGGAGGGTGGTGTCCACGCCTGGGACGCTAGGAATCCAGTCCGTCGCCGGGATCCGGGACGAACCCCGACCCCTCCCTGAGCGGGCCGGTCAGGGTCTCGGGGTGGAGGGCCGGCCGCACACCCGCTCCGGCCCACGCACATCCGTCCCGGCGGCTCCTCACACCCTCGAGGTCCGTCCCACACCCCGTCGACGGCCTGCGCGACGCACGAGCGGGTGTGCCGAGGGAAGACGGTCGCACCCGACGGCGCGAGTAGTCCCGCGGCAAGCTCGCCGGCAGGAGTGGGACTGGTGGCACGAGACGGGTCGCGCCCGGAGCGGCCGGTGCCGGACTCTGGGCCGGGCAGGAGGTCGCCCTCGAAGCGGAGCCGCGGACGCGCTCTTCCCGCCGGCCACGGAGGTTTTCACCCCGCCCGCACACCCGAAGAAGCGCTACACAACCCGTCGACAGGATGTGGGACCGACCTGGCGGGTGTGGGACCGCGCCCGAGCAGGTGCGTCACCACGCGAGCGGGTGTGCCGCCAAGCAGATGAAGCAGAAGCGCGACACCCGTGAGCCAGGGAGACCCGCCATCACTGCGAGAAGGCCTCGCGGACCGTGATCAAGGGCAGAAGGATGCCGGCGGAAGGCGCGGGAGCACCCCTCGCCCTTGATCACATCGAGCGTGAAACACGAGCTGGCGGTCCTACTCCCCCACCCGCACCTCGTCCCCCGCGCGAACCGTCCCACCCTGCACGACCTCGGCGTACACCCCTGCGCAGGGCAGAAGGCCGAAACCGGGGACCTCGACCCGGTGGTCGAGGAGGGGGCGGACCGCGTCGGGGGCGCGGCCGAGCGAGCCGTGCTCCAGGGTCGGGACCGAGCAGCGCGGCGTGGGCAGGGTGGCGCGCAGGCGCACCTCGCCGAGGGTGATCTCGGTGCCCGGCCAGTCGTTCTCCGCGAAGGGCGGATAGCCCTCGGGGGTGTGGATGACGACGTTGGGCCGGTAGCGGATCGCCTCCGCCGCGCCGACGCCGATCGCGTCGAGCGTCGCGGTGGTGATCAGGTGCACCGGCGAGTGGTCGACGAAGGCGCCGCCGGGGGTGCCCTGCGCGATCTCGAGGATCGCGTAGTCCACCTCGGCGTCGACCCCCTCGGCGAGCACGTCGACCGGGTCCGGCCGCTCGACCTCGGCGCCCTCGGGACGCTTCCCCGCCATCCGGACCCGCCGCCCGAGCAGCGCGGACAGCTCCTCGTCCGCCTCCGAGGCGTCGAGCGAACGTCCGTCCGGCAGGGTGACCCGCACGCCGCCGGACGCGGTTGCGGAGCGGCACTGCAGCAGCTGCCGCCAGCGCCGCGGGTGCTTGGCCGTGGCCACCCGGCCGGTCTCCTCGTCGAGGAGCGCGAACCGGCGGTCCCCGGCGACGCCGAGCGGGCCGACCGCGATCTCCGCGACCGGCTCGCCCAGCATCGACTTGACCGGGTAGCGGTACAGGGCGGCGACGGTGCCGGCTGTCATCGTCAGAGCCCCTGCTGCGCGAGCCAGTTCTTGGCGACCGTGCCGACGTCGGGCTTGTCCGCGCCGTTGAGGGTGCGGTTGAGCTCGATGAGGCCCTCGGTCGTCAGCTTGGCCTGGACGGCGTTGAGCGCCTGCTTGACCGTGTCGTTGGCCTTGCTCGAGTTGATCAGCGGCACGACGTTCTGCGCGGCGAAGTTGTTGTCCGGGTCGCCGAGCACCACGAACCCGCTGTCCTCGATGGTCGGGTCGGTGGTGAACAGGTCGGCCGCCTGGACGGTGCCGTCCTTGAGCGCGGCGACCGTCAGCGGGCCGCCGGTGTCGAGCGCCTTGAACTCCTTGAACTTCACGCCGTAGGTCTTCTCGATGCCGGGGATCCCGTCGGGCCGGGTCTGGAACTCGGACGGGCCGCCGAACGACGCCTGGCCGGCGATCGGGGCGAGGTCGCCGATGTTCTTCAGGTTGTTCTGCTGGGCGTACTCGCCGGTGACGACGACGGCGTCCTTGTTCTCGGCCGCCGCCTTGTCCAGCACGGTGAGCGGTGCCGGGACGGCCTTCTGCAGGGCCGCGTAGACGGCGTCGCCCTCGGTCTCGGTGGCGTTCTTGTTGATGTACTGCAGCAGCACGCCGGTGTAGTCCGGGATGAGGTCGATCGACCCGTCGGTGAGCGCCGGGAAGTAGACCTCGCGGCTGCCGATGTTGAAGTTCCGCTCGACCTTCACACCCTTGGCCTCGAGGGACTGGGCGTAGATCTCGGCGAGCACCTGGTTCTCCGGGAAGTCCGCGGAGCCGATGCGGATGGTGTCCGACGCGGCCGGGGCCTGGCTGTTGCCCGACGCCAGCGGGTCGTTCGAGCCCCCGCCGCCACCGCAGGCGGTCAGCCCGAGGACCAGGGCCGCACCGGCGGCGACGAGGGTGAGGGGACGGGCGAGTTTCACGGTTCTGCTCCTGCGGGCTCTCGGGTGGGGACGGGATCGGGGTGCGCGGCACCGGGGGCCGGCGCGGGCCGCCCGACGGTGGCGGTGGGCGAGCGGCGGCCGCCGCCGCGCAGCCCGGGCGAGACGACGGCGCGCTGCAGCAGCGCGAGCAGGCCCTCGACGGCGAGCGCGAGGACGGCCACCAGGACCGCGCCGGCCGCCATCTGCGGGTACTCGCGGGTGCGCAGCCCGTCGATCAGGAAGCGGCCGAGGCCGCCGAAGCTCACGTACGCGGCGACGGCGGCGGTCGCGATGACCTGCAGCGCCGCACTGCGGAACCCGCCGAGGATCAGCGGGAGCGCGTTGGGCAGCTCGACCTTGGTCAGCACCTGCCACTCGCGCATCCCCATGCCGCGCGCCGCGTCGACCGCGCCGGGGTCGACGTTGCGCACGCCGGAGTAGGCGCCGGCCAGCAGCGGCGGGACCGCGAGCACGGCGAGCGCGAGGGTGACCGGGAGCAGCCCGATCCCCATCAGCAGCACGAGCAGGGTCAGCAGGCCGAGCTCGGGCAGCGCGCGCAGCCCGTTGGCGCTGCCGACGATCAGGAAGCCGCCCTTGCGCGAGTGCCCGACGAGCGCCCCGATCGGCAGGGCCACCACGGCGCCGAGCGCCAGGGCGAGGACCGAGTACCAGAGGTGCTCGACGAGCCGGGCCGGGATGCCGGCGGGCCCGCTCCAGTGCGCGGGGTCGGCGAGCCAGGAGAAGAGGGCGTTCACGCGTTCGCCCCCGCCCGGGTCCAGGGCGTGCTGACCCGCCCGATCAGCACGAGCAGCCCGTCGACGACCAGCGCCAGCAACAGGATCAGCACGATGCCGGTGACGATCTCGAGCGGGAAGTTGCGCTGGTAGCCCTCGGTGAACAGCTGCCCCAGCCCGCCGACGCCGATCAGTGCGCCGACCGACACGAGGCTGATGTTCGACACCGCGGCCACCCGCAGCCCCGCGATCAGCACGGGCACCGCCAGCGGCAGCTCGACGGAGACGAACCGCCGGCCCGGCCGGTACCCCATCGCGGTGGCCGCGGCGACGACCATCGACGGCACGGCGCCGAGCGCGTCGGCCACCGAGCGGACCAGCAGGGCGACGGTGTAGATCGTGAGCGCGACGACGACGTTGAGCGGGTCGAGGATGCGGGTGCCGATGATCGCCGGCAGCACGATGAACAGCGCCAGGGACGGGATCGTGTACAGCACGCTGGCCGCGGGCACGAGCACCGCGCGCAGCGCCCGGTTCCCGGCGGCGGCCCAGCCGATCGGGACGGCGAGCACCAGCCCGATCAGCACCGGGACCAGCGCGAGGACCACGTGCTCGCCGAGGAGCTCGCCGAGCATGCCGAGATTGCGTGGGATCCAGTCCCAGACCATCAGGCCGCCTCGTCCGCCCGGGAGGCGGCGAGCGCCCTCAGCACGTCGTCGGCGCTCAGCGCGCCCGCGACGCGACCGTCCCCGTCGACCGCGACCCCGCGGCCCGACGGCGAGGACAGCGCGGCGTCGAGCGCGCTGCGCAGCGAGCCCGACCCGACCTCGTAGAGCGACCCGCCCGGCAGGACGGCCGACTCCTCGACCGTCCCCTCGCCGCTCACCCAGCCGACCGGGTGACCGTCCGCGTCGGCGACGAGCGACCAGCCCGCGGGCGCCGGCTCGCCGACGCGCACTGTGGGCAGCTCGGTGAGCGGCAGCTCGTCGGACAGGAAGCCCAGCTTGCGGTAGCCGCGGTCGCGGCCGACGAACCCGTCGACGAACCCGTCCGCCGGGCGGTCGAGCAGGACACCGGGCTCGTCGTACTGCGCGAGGACGCCGCCGGTGCGGAACACCGCGACCTTGTCGCCGAGCTTCACCGCCTCGTCGATGTCGTGGGTGACGAACACGATCGTCTTGCCCAGCTCGCCCTGCAGCCGCAGCAACTCCTCCTGCAGGCTCTCCCGCACCACCGGGTCGACCGCGCTGAACGGCTCGTCCATCAGCAGCACGGGCGGGTCCGCGGCGAGCGCGCGGGCCACGCCGACGCGCTGCTGCTGACCGCCGGACAGCTGCGCCGGGTAGCGGGCGGCCATCTCCGGCGCCAGGCCCACGACCTCCATCAGCTCGTCCGCCCGCGCCCGCGCCTTGCGCTTGTTCCAGCCGAGCAGCAGCGGCACGGTGGCGATGTTGTCCCGGATCGTCTTGTGCGGGAACAGCCCGGCCTGCTGGATCACGTAGCCGATGCCGCGGCGCAGCTCCGCCGGGTCGCCGGCCATCACGTCGCGCCCGTCCACGGTGACCGTGCCCTCGGTCGGCGCGACCATCCTGTTGATCATCCGGAGCGACGTGGTCTTGCCGCAGCCGGACGGCCCGACGAAGACGGTCACCTTCCCGGCCTCCACCGTCAGGTCCAGCCCGTCGACCGCGACGGTCCCGTCCGGGAACCGCTTCGTCACGCCGCGGAACTCGATCACGCGGGGTTCCCCCTCGTCCCGGCGCCCGCCTTCCGGCCGCCATGGTGCGACGAGGCTATCCGGAGGCACCGACAGGAGCGAGCCGGATGACCAAGTGTGACCGCCCCGCGACCCGTCCGGTCATTCGACGGTCAGGCTCCCACGGACCGGGCGGGGGTCGGGAGCCTGCCGTCCGCGAGCACCCGGTGCAGGTCCTGCGGCGGCAGCGGCCGGGAGAACAGCCAGCCCTGGTAGGCGTCGACGCCGAGGCCGCGGAGCACGTGGAACTGCTCGGCCGTCTCGACCCCCTCGGCCACCGTGGTCCGGCCCATCGCGCGGGCCATGTCGACGACGGCCCGGGCGACCGCGAAGTCCGCCGGGTCGGACCCGACGCCGGTGACGAACGCCCGGTCCACCTTGACCGTCTGGGTGGGCAGCTCCTTGAGCCGGGCCAGCGAGGAGTAGCCGGTGCCGAAGTCGTCGACGGCGAACCGGACGCCGCGCGCGGTGAGCTCGGCCATGACGTCCCGTGCCGCCGGGGGCAGCGCGACCAGGCTGGTCTCCACCAGCTCGAGGATCAGCCGGTCCCAGGGCAGGCCGGAGGCGGAGACGATCCGGGTCACCTCGTCGAGGAAACCCGGCTCGCTGGGCAGCAGGCCCGCGAGGTTCACGGCCACCGCGGCGCGCCCCGGCCAGGTCGCCGCTTCGTTGACCGCGGTCCGCAGCACCCACAGATCGAGGTCGCGCAGCATGCCGGCGCGCTCGGCGACCGGCAGGAAGTCGCCCGGCGGGATCATCCCGCGCTCCGGGTGCGGCCAGCGGACCAGCGCCTCCGCGGAGAGCACCGAGCCGTCCGGCCCGACGACGGGCTGGTACTGCAGCGCCAGCCGGTCCTCGGTCAGCGCGGCGCGCAGCTCGCCCTCGATCTCGAGCTGCCGGTCGGCCGAGCCCACGACGGCCGGCGACGCGGTGGCGACCCCGCCCCGGTCCGTGCGCTTGGCCTCGTGCATCGCGACCTCGGCGTAGCGCAGCAGGTCACCGGCCTCGACGGGCCCGTCCGGACGGGCGTCCGGCGTCGCGACGCCGACGGTCGCGGTGAGCTGCACCGGCCGCCCGTGCACGCTCAGCGTGCCGCCCATGAGCTCGGCGACGGTGCGCGCCAGGGCCTCGGGGCCACCGGTCAGGTCGTGGTCGGCGCAGATCACGACGAACTCGTCCCCGGCCAGCCGGGCCGGCGTGCAGCCGACGGGCAGCTGCCGGCGCAGCCGGGTGGCCGTGGTGACCAGCAGCTCGTCACCCGCCTCGTGGCCGAGGGAGGAGTTGACGCGGGCGAAGTCGTCGAGGTCGCCGCAGACGACGGCGACCCGGTTCCCGTCGGGCCCGGCGAGCAGGTCGGCGACGAGGTCGAGCGCGGCCGCGCGGTTCGGCAGCCGGGTCAGGACGTCGACGGCGCTGCCCGCCTCGCGCGGGGCGGCCGGGGCGATCTCGGTGGCCACGACCAGCCAGAACGGGTCCCCGTCGTCGGACGTCGAGGCGGTGACCGCGAGCGCGACGGTCACCCGGGTGCCGTCGCCCCGCAGCAGGGTGACGGCCGAGAGCCGGTAGCCGTGCCCGCCGCCGGTCGGGATGCGGCGCAGCCAGCCGGGCAGCATCGCCGGCGCGGCGTCGGGCTGCGGCTCGGCATCGGCGGTCAGGTCGAGCGCGGTGCGGCCGCGCAGCTCCGCCAGCGGCCGGCCGAGCAGCGCGCAGAAGGCCTCGTTCGCGTCGGCGAGCCGGCCGGCGGCGTCGAACAGGCCCACGCCGTCGGGCACCGTGGAGAGCAGGTCGGCGAAGCGCCGCGCGGAGTGGCGACCGCCCTCGGCGAGCCGCTGCGCGGTCACGTCGCGCACCATCCCGGCCAGCCGGACGGGCAGGCCGTCGGGACCACGCTCCACGCCGGCCCGGCAGCTGAGCACCCGGTCGCCGGGCAGCCGCAGCTCGACGTGGTGGTCGGTCGGCCCCGAGCCGGTGCGCAGCGCCCGGCAGAGCGCGGCCACCTGCTCGCCCTCGACCGGCCCGTGCGGACCGTCCGGGACCACGCCGACGTCCCGGTACAGCTCCTCGAGCGAGGCGCTCCGCCGGAAGGTGGCCGTGGCCAGCTCGAACGTCCAGGTGCCGACGCGGGCCAGCCGCTCCAGCTCGGCGGTCCAGCGCCGGTCGCCGCGGTCCCGCTCGCCCAGCTCGACGAGGACGACGGTGTGCAGGTCGCCCGGCAGGTCCCAGCGGACCGCGCGCACCCGGGCCGTGGTGCCGTCCGCGCGCAGCAGGCGGGCGTCGGCGTCGGGCCCGTCGAGCAGCCGGTCCAGCCGCACGCCCAGCGGGTCCGCCGGTCGGCCCGCGAGCTGCAGGAAGGCGTCGTTGACCCGGAGGATCCGGTCCGCGCCGTCGCACACCACGGCGGGCGCTGCCGGCAGCGGCACGACGTCGATCCTCTCGCCGAACAGGGCCGACGGCGGCAGGGCCGCGGTGCCGAAGGCGACGTCCCGCAGGGCGGGCGGTACCGACGGCAGGCCGCCCGGATCGGTCGTCCCGGGCTCGAGCGGGAGCGCGTGCGGGCCGCTGATCTGCTCGGGCGGGGCGACGAGCTGCACCGCGCCGGGATCGGTGCGCACCTCGGGCTCGCCCGGCTCCTCGCGCTCGGGGAGGGCGCGGCCGAAGGATCCTGACGCCGGGCGGCGGGTCTGGCCCGGCACCTGGCCGCCGGACGGCGCGGAGATCGCCCGGGCCAGGCGGTCGGCGAAGCGGGCCTGCTCGGGCCGCGGCGCGACGTTGTCCGCCCGCCGGCGGTCGAGCCGGCGCACCGGGCCGGGCAGATCGGTGCCGCCCGGCCCGGGGTGCCCCCCGTCCGACGGGTCGACGCCGTACTCGTCCTCGACCGGGTCCGGGGCGGCCCCGTCGGGGACGCCCGACCGGGCTGGCTCGTCCGCCGCCTCGCCGCGCCCTCCGAAGCCGCTCACCCGCGCCCCCCACGTGCTCGCCGTGTGTTCCGGGGCCCGGGAGGCCCCCGTCACGGAGCACAACGAGCGACTGCTCCACTCGATCCGGGGACACCGCTCGAACGGAGTACTCCGACCCGAGTGAGTTACCGCACTTGCCTACACTCTCCGTGATCAGGTCGACCGAGCGGCGGAAGAACGCCAGGTAGAGCCCCTATCGGCGATCACCTTCAGTGACACCGGCGGCCGGATCGCGCCGGGCGGCCTCAGCCACCGCGGCGGCCACCTCGGGCGCGACCCGCGGGTCGAACGGGCTGGGCACGATCCGGTCGGCCGCGAGGTCGTCCGCGGCCACCGAGAAGATCGCGTTCGCGGCGGCCAGCTTCATGCCCTCGGTGATCCGGCGGGCGCCGGCGTCGAGCGCCCCGCGGAACACGCCGGGGAAGGCCAGCACGTTGTTGATCTGGTTCGGGAAGTCGCTGCGCCCGGTGGCGACGACCGCGGCGTACCGCGCGGCGATCTCCGGGTGGACCTCCGGGTCCGGGTTGGACAGCGCGAACACGAAGGGGTCCGGCGCCATCGTGGCCAGGATCTCCTCGGACAGGGTGGCGCTGGAGAGCCCGACGAACACGTCCGCGCCGCGCAGCGCGTCGGCCAGGCCGCCGGTCACCCCGCGGGGGTTCGTCCCGGCCGCCAGCTCGGCCTTGATCCCGCCGCGGGCGGCGTCGATCACCCCGCGGGAGTCGAGCACGACGACGTCCGCCGCCCCGGCCGCGACCAGGATCCGGGCGCAGGCCACCCCGGCGGCCCCGGCGCCGGAGACCACGATCCGCAGCGACGACAGCGGGCGGCCGGTGGTGGCGCACGCGCCCTGCAGGGCGGCGAGCAGCACGATCGCGGTGCCGTGCTGGTCGTCGTGCATGACCGGGCAGTCCAGGGCCTCGATGAGCTTGCGCTCGAGCTCGAAGCAGCGCGGCGCCGAGACGTCCTCGAGGTTGACCGCGCCGAAGCTCGGCCGCAGCCGCACGAGGGTCTCGACGATCTCGTCGACGTCCGTGGTGTCGAGGACCAGCGGGATCGAGTCGAGCTCGCCGAAGGTCTTGAACAGTGCGGACTTGCCCTCCATCACCGGCAGCGACGCGCGCGGGCCGATGTCGCCGAGGCCGAGCACGGCGGTGCCGTCGCTGACCACGGCAACCAGCCGGTCGGTCCAGGTGTAGCGCCGCGCCAGCGCGGGCTCGGCGGCGATCGCGCGGCTGACCTCGGCCACGCCCGGGGTGTAGGCGATGGCCAGGTCGCGGGCGTCGCGCAGCGGCGCGGACAGGCCGGTGGCCAGCTTGCCGCCCTCGTGCGAGGCGAAGATCTCGTCGCGGGTGGGGGCGGACGTGGACAGGTCCGAGGACAGGGTGCGCTCCGGGGAAACGGTCATGACAGGACTCCGGTACGGGTGCGGTGGACGCTCGCGCGCGTCCCTACTCGCCGTGCACCGGGGGCAGGGTCTCGCCGGATCGGTGCCGGACGGCCCCCTCGCCGCGCCCCGCGGGATGCGGCGGGGTGATGCGAGGGATCGGCTGTCGGGTACTGGCTGACGACCGTACCTCAGAGGCGCCGCGGCCGGGGCCACAACCGCCGCGTGACGACGGCCACGACCTCGGCCGGGCCGAGCGTGCGGGAGTCGGTGGACCCGAACGGGTTGTCGCCCTCCACCCACCACAGCGCGCCCTCGGGCCGCACCGCGCGCTTCACCGACAGCTGGTCGGGCCGCGCCGGCCAGCGCACCAGGACCACGTCACCCGGCCGGGCGGACCGGCCGAACCGGGCCAGCACGACGTCGTCGTCGGACAGGGCCGTGGACATGGAGGGACCGCGGACGGTCACTGCGCGCCACCCGCGGTGATGCCCTGTGACCCGTGTCCGGAACACCCGTCTCACCACACCTTCCGGCCTGCTGGCCCCCCGCCCCCGGGAGTAGGGTCGGGCACGCCAGAACGATCACCACCAGGGAGGACCCATGCGGCTGTCCCGCATTCTCCGCCCGCGGCTGGAGGCCACCGCGCACTGCGACCTCCCCTGCGGCGTGTACGACCCTGCCCAGGCGCGCATCGAGGCCGAGTCGGTCAAGGCCATCCAGGAGAAGTACCAGGGCAACGACGACCCGGTCTTCCGCGAGCGGGCCATCGAGATCAAGGAGCAGCGCTCCGACCTCGTGAAGCACCACCTCTGGGTGCTGTGGACGGACTACTTCAAGCCGCCGCACTTCGAGAAGTACCCGGAGCTGCACGAGCTGTTCAACAAGGCCACCAAGAAGGCCGGTGGCGGCCCCGGCGGCACCAAGTCCTCGGTCGACCCGAAGGACGGCCAGGAGCTGCTGGACTACATCGCCCAGATCGACAAGATCTTCTGGGAGACCAAGCAGGCTGCCTGAGCCTCGCGCCGGAAGCGGCGCTGACCAGCGAGGATTCCTCGTGGTCAGCGTCGCTTTCGGGTCAGGTGAGAGGACTGACGAGCGCGAGTGTCGCGTAACGCATGGTGAAGGTCCCACCGGCCGACTCGATCGCGTCCGCGAGCCCCGCGAGGAGTTTCGCGAGGTTCTCCGGCGCGATCCGGTCGTGCCCGCCCGCGGTCGGAACCTGTTCGAGGAAGGCGTCGCGGCTGATCGTCGTCTCCCAGTCGAAGCGCAGCCGCTGCGGCCTCCCGAAACCCCCGGCCTCCCGGACACCCGCTTCGGCCCTGTCGAGGAAGGCCGCGTAGCCGTCGCGCTGCGGCGCGGTCCACGGCGTGAAGGGCAGGCCGGTCTCGACGCTCCGGTAGACCTCGGCGAAGGCGGCGGCGAGATCCGTCGGCGGGTCACCGGCATTCCAGAACACCGCGAGACGGCCACCGGGGTGGAGCACGGCGGCCGCCTTGGCCGCGCCCGCGATCGGATCGACCCAGTGCCATGTCTGGCCTGCGATGACGCCGTCGAAACGACGTCCCTGCGGGTTCCAGTCCTCGAACGTCGCAGTGTCGACGTCGAACCCTCGGGCGCGGGCGACCTCGGCCATCCGCACATCGGGATCGACGCCGAGCATCGTCGCTCCCGCGTCGCGGAACGGCAGCGACGAGATCCCGGTCCCGATCCCGACATCGAGGATCCGGCTCCCGGGCAGCTCGGACAGCACCGCCTCCGCCAGCGCGGCGGGATACCTCGGGCGCGCTCGGTCGTAGCGATCGGCATCGGCGCCGAACCCCTCGGCGACATCCCGCATCCGGTGGCTCTCGGCCGCGCGGGAGGGCCCGGCCGCCGGCGGTGGTGGTGGTGGCGGTGGTGGTGCGGGCATGCGCCCACCCTAGGTGGGCATGCGCCCACTCCCACCTCGCTGCCGTCGACGGCCCTCGTCGTCGCCCTCGTCGGCGGCCCTAGGCTGCGGTCGTGATCGAGTCGGCGTACCTGAGCGACACCCGCAGCGGCTACGACGCGATCGCACGGTCCTACGAGGAGACGTTCCGCTCCGAGCTCGCCGACAGCCCGCTCGACCGCGCCGTGCTCGCCGGCTTCGCCGAGCTCGTGACCGACCGGCACCCGGACGGCCGGCTGGTCGAGGTCGGCAGCGGGCCCGGCCACGTGGCCGGGCACCTGCGCGAGCTGGGGCTGGCGATCCGCGGGGTCGATCTCTCCGCCGCGATGGTCGACCTCGCCCGTCGCGCCCACCCGGACGTCACGTTCGACGTCGGCGACATGGGCGCGCTCGACGCGTCCGACGCGAGCCTGGCGGGCCTCGTCGCCTGGTACTCGATCATCCATGTCCCCCCGGCACACCTGCCCGCGGTGTTCGCCGAGTTCCACCGGGTGCTGGAGGACGGAGGCCACCTGCTGGTGGCCTTCCAGGTCGGGGACGACGTCCTGCACTTCGACGAGGCCTTCGGGCACCAGGTCTCGCTGGACTTCCACCGGCTCCGGCCCGACGCGGTCGCCGGCCTCCTCGACGAGGCCGGGTTCGACCTCGTCGCGACGCTCGTCCGGGCGCCCGCGCCGGCGAGCGCCGCCACGAAGATCCCGCAGGCCTCCCTCATCGCCTGCAAGCGGCCGACCGCCGCCGGCTGAGCCGAACCTCGCCGGCCTGTCGCGGGAGTTCCGGGCCCTGGCGCACCGGTTCTACGTGTGGACCGAGCGGGTGGGCAGGGTCGACGGATCGAGACCCGGTGGAGGACGTGGCCTTGCCGGAGCGCCTACCGTAGGTCGCCGGGGTTCGACAGCGCCGTCGGCCGAGGGGACGCGGATGGAACGCGACGAGGAGTTCTGGACCACGAGCGGCGAGGCCGACGCGGTCACGGACGAGTGGCGCGACATGCTCTCGGCCACGCACCTGCCGTGGACGGTCTCGGTCCCGGTGGACGCGGATCCGCCCGGGTTCACCGCGTCGGCGCGGCGCTGGTGGATCGACGACCTCGCGCTGGTCGACTGCGAGTGCGGCCCGTGCTCCGGCACCCGGACCCGCCGCGAGCTGGCCCGGACCGACGGGGAGTTCGTCGTCGTCCTGATCACCCTGGCCGGGCAGGAGACGGTCGCCCAGAACGACGCCGAGGCCTGCCTGCAACCCGGTGACGCGGTCGCCTGGGACAGCACCCGGCCGGCTCGGTTCGCCGTGTGGGAGCCGCTGGCCAAGCGCAGCCTGCTCATCCCCCGCGCGGCGCTGGAGGAGGTGTCCGGCCGGGCGCTGATGTCGGGCGGGGTGCGGCTCGACGGCGGCAGGCCGGCCACCCGGCTGCTCACGTCGTACCTGGACACGTTGCGCACGTCGTTGCCCGAGCTCGACCAGGGCGCGATCAGCGCCGCCCGCAACGCCACCCTGGAGCTGTTCATCGGGGCGCTGCGCTCCGGCAGCGGCGTGCCGGCGACCTCGATGGCCCAGCCGGCGCTGCGGGCACAGATGGACCGCTACATCGAGCGGCACCTGCTCGACGCGGTGACCGCGCAGGACCTCGCCGCCGCGCACGGGGTGTCCGTGCGGACGGTCAACCGGATCTTCAACGCCACCGGGCAGACCGTGGGCGAGGTCATCCGCGTGCGCCGGCTGGCCCGGGCCCGCGAGGAGCTCACCGAGTCCGACCGCCCGATCTCCGCAATCGCGCACCGCTGGGGCTTCTCGGACACCAGCCACTTCAGCCGGTCGTTCAAGGCCCGGTACGGCGCCTCGCCGAGCGACTACCGCACCACGGCGCACCTCGACCGTGCCGGTGGCGCGCCCGTGCAACGACCTGTCGCAGCAGTTCATCGCGCCGGCGCGGGCCGCCGGGAGACTGGGATCACACCGGCCCAGGGCTGAGCCGGCGCCCCACGCGAGCGCCTCCCGGGCCGCCGACCGGAGGAGTCCCGATGGCTCGACGTGACGTGGAGTTCGACGCCGAGGGCGTGACGCTGCGCGGCTGGTTCTACCCCGCGGAGGGGGCCGCCGGCCCTGCCCCGACGATCGTCCTCTCGCACGGCTTCTCGGCCGTGAAGGAGATGTACCTCGACAGGTACGCCGAGCTGTTCTCGGCGAACGGCCTCAACGCGCTGGTCTACGACAACCGCAACTTCGGCGACAGCGACGGCACCCCGCGCCAGGAGATCGACCCGTGGGCGCAGGTCCGCGACTACCGGCACGCCATCACCTACGCGACGACGCTGCCCGAGACCGACGCCGCCCGCATCGGCGTCTGGGGGTCGAGCTACTCCGGTGGGAACGTCCTCGTGGTCGCCGCGATCGACCGCCGGGTGAAGGCCGTGGTCAGCCAGGTCCCCCTGGTCAGCGGCTACGACAACGTGCGGGCGCTGGTCCGCTCGGACTTCCTCGGCGGGTTCCGCGAGATGTTCGACCAGGACCGGCTCGCCCGGTTCCGGGGCGACCCGCCGGCCATGGTGCCGGTGGTCGCGGAGGACCCGATGGCGCCCTCGGCGCTGCCCACCCCGGACTCGTGGACGTGGTTCACCGAGACCCACAAGCTGCGCGCCCCGAACTGGCGCAACGAGGTCACGCTGCGCAGCGTCGAGATGCTGGGCGAGTACAACCCGGTCGACTACATCTCCCAGATCAGCCCGACGCCGCTGCTGCTGCTCCCGGCGCAGAACGACGTCCTCACCCCCACCCATCTGGCGATCGCCGCGTACGAGAAGGCCCGCGAGCCCAAGCGCCTCGAGATCCTGCCGGGCGGCCACTTCGACGCCTACGTCGAGGGCTTCGAGGCCTCCAGCAACCCCGCCCTGGCCTGGTTCGTGCAGCACCTCGCGCCCTGATCACCCGACCACGTCACGAGAGGACCTCCCTGACATGGGCAAGCTGCAGGACAAGGTCGCCGTCGTCACCGGCTCCAGCTCCGGCAACGGGCGGGCGATCGCGCTCGCGCTGGCGGCGGAGGGCGCGTCGGTCGTCTGTTCCGACATCCGTCGCGAGGCCCGCGAGGGCGGGTACGAGGGCGACATCCGCACCCCGACCGACGACGTCATCCGCGCCCGCGGCGGCAAGGCCGAGTACGTCGAGGCCGACGCGGCGGACTACGCCGCGGTCGAGAACCTGGTGAACGCCGCGGTCGGCAGCTTCGGCCGGCTCGACGTCATGGTGAACAACGCCGGCATCTTCACCGGCCTGCACACCATCGTCGACGAGACCGAGGACGATTACGACCGCACGATGGCGGTCAACGGCAAGAGCGTGTGGCTGGGCTGCAAGTTCGCCATCCGCCAGATGCTCACCCAGGAGCCGGTCGACGGTTCCCGCGGCCGCGTCGTGAACATCGCGTCGATCGGTGGTCTCGTCGGGCTCGCCGCCGAGCCGGCCTACTGCGCCGCCAAGGGCGCGGTGGTGAACCTGACCCGCCAGCTCGCCGTGGACTTCGCGCCGGAGCGGATCAACGTGAACGCGATCTGTCCCGGCTTCCTCGCCACCGCGATGGTCCGCCCGTTCCTGGACGACCCGGAGCTGAACGAGGTCCTTCACTCGAAGTCCCCCTGGCCCGAGCTGGGCACCGCCGAGGACGTCGCCAAGGCCGCGGTCTTCCTGTCCTGCGACGACTCGCGCTGGGCCACGGGATCGATGGTCACCATCGACGGCGGCTACACGGCGCCCTGATCCGTTCGAAGAGGAAGGCACGTCATGGCCCGTCTGCAGGACAAGGTCGTCGTCGTCACCGGCTCCGCGTCCGGGTTCGGTCGCGGCATCGCCGTCGCCTGCGCCCGGGAGGGGGCGAAGATCGTGGTCTCGGACGTCCACGAGAAGCCCAACACCGGCGGGTTCGAGACCGACGGGAACCTCACCACGGTCGAGGCCATCGAGAAGGCCGGCGGCCGGGCGGTCTACGTCGCGGCCGACGTCACGAAGTCCGACCAGGTGGCGAACCTCGTGGCCCGGACCGTCGAGACGTACGGCCGGCTCGACGTGATGGTCAACAACGCCGGGGTCTACCGGAACGGGAAGCGCCTGCACGAGTTCAGCGAGGAGGACCTCGACGTCTGCTTCGACGTCAACGCCAAGGGCACCTTCTTCGGCGCCCAGGAGGCGATCAAGCAGTTCCTCGCGCAGGGCGACGGCGGCGTGATCATCAACCTCGTCTCCACCGCCGGCCTGCAGGGCCACCCCAACCAGTCGGTCTACAACATCTCCAAGGGCGCCCAGGCCAACCTGACCCGGTGCCTGGCGATCGAGTACGGCCAGGACAAGATCCGCGTCAACGGCATCTGCCCCACCTACGCGAAGACCTCGCTGACCCGGGAGCTGTTCGACGACAAGGACTTCGACCAGGTCTTCACCGAGTCCATCCCGCTCAAGCGGTGGGGCGAGGTCGACGACATCGCGAACCTCGCGGTGTTCCTGGCCAGCGACGAGTCCAGCTACATCCACGGCGACCTGATCAAGGTCGACGGCGGGGAGACCCTCTGCCGCTACTCCGTCTGACCCGATCCGCTCCTCGCCGGCCGGTCGGTGCCGCTCCCTGTTCCCGGGGCGTCACCGATCGGCCGGCACCGTCTGGTGCACCGGTGCGAAGTCCACCAGACTGGACGACGGCGGGCCCTGCTAGTGGTCGGAGGTCGTCATGGCGCGCGAACCCGGCGAGCCGCCCCGCGACACCGTGCCGGAGCCCGATCCCCCACGGCCACCGCTGATCCGCCGGGCGTTCGGCGGCGGGTGGCGGGAGGTCGGCGCGCTGCTGTTCGTGCTGGCCCTCGTCGCCGTCTCGGTGGCGATGTGCCGGTACGTCCCGGGGTGAGACGGGGCCCGGCCGGGCCGGGTCAGGAGGCGAGTGCGTTCTCCGGCGGGGCGATGTCCGCCTTGAGCGGGGCGAGGGTCTCGCCGATCGTGCCGATGGTCTCCGCCGGCACGCCGAGCTCGGTCAGTGTGCCACGAGGTGGCCGACGACCAGGTCGAAGTGCGCCGGCTGGATGCGGAAGCGGGCGTGCGCCTCCTTCATCGGGCGCCCCGCGTAGAGCGCGGGGCCGCCGATCGCCGCCGCGATGACGCTGCGCTGGTGGGACTCGAGGCGGGGAGCCGGTCGTCACCGACTCCTCGGAGGGAGTCCCCTGTGCGGAGTCAGTGTCCCGCGCGGGCGCGGACGTGGGCGCGCTCGCCCTGCGTCCCGAAGAGCGACAACAGCTCGACGGGCCGCTCGTCGGCGCTGCCGAACCAGTGCGGCACGTGCGTGTCGAACTCGGCGGCCTCGCCCGGCTTCAGCACCAGGTCGCGGTCGCCGAGCACGAGCCGCAACCGCCCCTCCAGCACGTAGAGCCACTCGTAGCCCTCGTGCGTCCGCGGGTCCGGCTGCTCGTCACGGCTCGGCGGACAGATCATCTTGAACGCCTGCAGGCCGCCCGCCCGGCGGGTCAGCGGCACGAAGGTGCGCCCGGAGCGGTGCACCGGCTTGAGGTGCACCCGCGGGTCGCCGGTCTGCGGCGCGCCGACCAGCTCGTCGAGCGGCACGCCGTACGCCCGGGCCAGCGGGAGCAGCAGCTCCAGGTTGGGCCGCCGCCCGCCGCTCTCCAGCCGGGACAGGGTGCTCTCCGAGATGCCGGTCTCGCCGGACAGCTCGGCCAGGGTCATCTGCCGGTGCGTGCGCAGCGCGCGCAGCCGGGGGCCGACCCCGGCGAGCACCGCCTCCAGCTCGTCGTCCACCCCACCAGCATGCCGGGCCGGCACGGGAACGTGCCGGACCGGCAGGGACGGTCGTGCGTGGCGACCATCGCCACTCACAGGACGGGCAGGACGATCCGCGACGGGTGGTCGACGTCGTGCAGCACCTCGACGGCGCCGGGCTTGCCGCGGGTCGCGACGCCGAACGGCTCGCCGGTGCCGACGTTGCGGGCGAACCGCGGGAAGGCGCCGCCGGCGACCTGCACCCGCAGCCGGTGCCCGGCCCGGAACCGGTACGCCGTGGGGAACAGCTCGATCTCGACGGCCAGGACGCCGTCCGCCCCCGCCGTGACGTCCGGGGCGGGCACGGTCCGCGGGTCCAGCCGCCGGATGCCGTCGACGACGTTGCGGGAGACGCCGCGCTCGTCGACGTCGCAGACCCGGACGAAGACGTCCGCGTGGTCCAGCTCGGGCCGGACGTGCACGACCGCGGTGACCGGTCCGACCACGTCGAGATCGGCGGGCAGCGGCTCCCCGGTGAACACCAGCACGTCCGCCCGGGCCTCGACCGCGGACTGGTCGAGCTGCTCACCCGGCGGCTGCAGCAGCGGCCCGCCGATGCTCGGCGTGGGGTCCGCCGGGTCGTAGACGTAGGTGCTCACGCCCGTCCCCGGCTGCTCCCCCAGCCGGCCCGCGGCCTGCAGGTGGACCTCCCGGGCGGTCGCGGGCGGCGGCCACTCCTCGAACTCCAGCCACTGGTCGGCCTGCTGGAGGAACAGCCGCACCGGCGCGCCCTCGGGCTCGGGGCCGCCGCGCAGGTGGTGGTCCAGCCACGCGACGTCCGTCCGCAGGCTGGTCCGGACCTCCTCGAGGGCCCCGTGCAGCCACGGCCCGACCACGACCCGCGCCGGCACCCCGGCCGCGCGCAGCGCCCGGTAGTCCCGCATCTGCTCCGCGACGAACAGGTCCCACCAGCCGGTGACCATGCTGACCGGCGGCATGTTCGCGAGCGAGCCCGGGCCCGCGCGGTCGAACGCCGGCGACTCGCCGTAGGTGGCGTCCCAGTAGCCGTCTCCGGGCTCGGCGTGCTCGACGAAGTCCCGCCAGTAGGGCACGGGAGCCCCGGCGACCTCGACGTCCGTGGCCTGCAGCGGGACCCGGCGCAGGGCCTTGCGGAGCTTCGCCGCCCGGATCGGGTGCGGCAGCAGCGGGATCCCGCCGCGCTCCTGGGTGCCGATCATGGCGGTCCACGCGAGCGCGTTGAGCAGCGCCGGGGCGCCCTGCGCGTAGAAGGTGTCGGTCATGCGGGCGGCCGTGATGTGCGGGGAGATCGCGGTGAGCGGCGGGTCGGCGTAGGGCGCGACGGCCCACTGCGTGTAGCCGAGGTAGCTGCCGCCGGTCGTCGCGATCCGGCCGTCGCACCAGGGCTGCTCGCGCAGCCACGCGACGGTCGCGAGGCCGTCCTCGCGCTCGCTGGTGAAGGGCCGGAAGTGCCCGCCGGACCCGAAGGTGCCGCGGGTGCTCTGCAGCACGACCTGGAAGCCGCGGCGGGCCAGCGGGGCCGCGAACACGATGCCGGCCGCGCGCGGGTCGTACGGGACCCGGATCAGGACCACGGGGAGCGGGCCGTCGGTGCGGGAGGGCCGGTACCGGGTGCCGACGAGCACGGTGCCGTCGGGCATCGGCACGTCGACCCGGGTCCGGTCGTACGGGACGGGCGGGGAGGTCAGGCCGAGGGCGCGGTCGGCCAGGGACCCGGCCGCGCGCAGCAAGGGGTGCACGTCCCCGAGGTTAGACACGATCCGCCGACGGGCCGTTCGGCCCGGTGCGGCCCACGGCGCGCCGGGTCTACCGTGGATCTCCCGAGGGACGCTCGACGGCGACGACGACGAGGACGGCGACATGAGCGATCGGCCCGGCAGCGTCACCCTGGTGGTCGTGCTCACCTGGGCCTCCGCGGTCCTCGCCGTGCTGGGCGGGCTGCTGCTGATCGTGGCGGGGAGCGTGACCGCGGGCGCCGCGGGGCTCACGCCGGGCGTGCTCGTCGGGATCGGCGTGGCCTACGTGATCCTCGGCCTGGTCACCGGCGCGGTCGCGTCCCGGCTCGGCCGCGGCGGCAACGGCGCCCGGCTGCTGGTCTCGATCCTCGTGGTCCTGCAGATCGCGGGCGGCATCGCGGCGATCAGCGCCGTCGGCAGCGGCTCGACGGTCACCCAGGCGCTGGTCAGCATCCTCGTCGGGATCGTGATCCTGCTGCTGCTCTGGAACGCCCGCGCCAACTCCTTCTTCGCGTCCCACTGACCCGTGTGTGCCGACTGCCCCTGGAGGGGCAGTCGGCACTCACGACCCCACCTGACCTGCGCGGAGCCGGGTGGGCGTGGTGCCGAACCATCGCCGCACCGCCCGCGTGAGCCCGGACTGCGCCGCGAGCCCGAGCATCGCCGTGACCTGCGCGAACGGCAGGTCGGTCGTGGTGATCAGGCGGTGTGCGGCGTCGCGACGCACCTCGTCGAGCACCGCCTCGAAGGTGGTGCCCTCGGCGGCGAGGTGCCGCTGCAGGGTGCGCGGGTGCAGCCGCAGGAGCCGGGCCACGTCGCCAACCTGCGGCGGGGCGGACCCGAGCGAGCGGGCCAACGCGCCCCGCACCCGTCCGGCCACGGTCTGCCCGGGCTCGGCGAAGTGGCTCTCCAGGTAGTCCAGCGCGAGGGTGCGCAGCAGCCGGTCGCCCCCGGCCACCGGGGCCGCGGTGAGCGCCGCGGGCAGCCGCAGCACGGCAGCGGGCCGCTCGAACCGGACGTCGGCGCCGAAGAAGTCGGTGTACCGGGTCACCGGAACGAGTGGCGGATGGGCCAGGTGCGCCGATCTCAGCCCGTACGGCCCGCCGTGCAGGAGCAGGATGATCCGGTGCAGCAGCCCCAGCCCGAGGTCCCCGGCCTGCGGCGGGAGCGGCAGGGGCTCGGCGGTCCCGTCGACCGCCGCCCCGTAGCGCACCGCCAGCACGCCGCGCACCTCCTCGGGGTCGGCGACCTGCGCGATCGACAACGCCGGGCTGTGCACGAACAGGAAGCGCGACGCGCTGGACAGGGCCTCGCCGAGGGTCCGCGCGTTCTCGATCGCGACGGCGAGCGGGCCGAGCACCCCCGCGTCCTGCCGCTCGGCGAGCAGCAGGCCGAGGTCCGGCCGCCCGAGCTCGGCCGCCGCCGTCTCCAGCAGCAGCCCGGCGCTGCGCACGCCGATCACGGCGTCGTCGCTCGACACGGCCTCGCGGGTCACGCCGAACCGGGCGAGCAGCGCGACGGAGTCGCCGCCCAGCGCGTCGACCAGCGCGGGGAGGCCGCGCAACGACGCGGCGCGCACGACGGGACCCATGTCGCGTGAGGATAAATCATTGTCGCGCAGGGATAAGCGAGGGCCAGCGCCGGGCGACGACACTGGGGCCGGTCGCCAGCATCGAAGGGGAGCTGACATGAACGAGACCGACGTGCTGATCGTCGGCGCCGGCCTCTCCGGCATCGGCGCCGCCTACCGGCTGCAGCAGGAGCGACCGCGGGACCGCTACGCGATCCTCGAGCAGCGCGAGGCCATGGGCGGCACCTGGGACCTGTTCCGCTACCCGGGCGTGCGGTCCGACTCGGACATGTTCACCCTGAGCTACCCGTTCCGGCCGTGGCGCGGCGAGAAGTCGATGGCCGACGGCGAGAGCATCCGCACCTACATCCGCGACACCGCGCGCGAAGCGGGCATCGACCGGCACATCCACTACGGGACCACGGTGCAGAGCGCCTCCTGGTCGTCGGACATCGCCCGGTGGACCGTCACGACCTCGCGCGGCACCTGGACCTGCCGGTTCCTCTACCTCTGCGCCGGCTACTACTCCTACGAGCGCGGCCACCAGCCGGACTTCCCCGGCCTCGCGGACTACGCCGGCACCTTCGTGCACCCGCAGGCCTGGCCCGAGGACCTCGACCACACGGACAAGCGGGTGGTCGTGATCGGCAGCGGCGCCACGGCCGTCACGCTCATCCCGGCCATGGCGGAGCAGGCAGCCCACGTCACCATGCTGCAGCGCTCGCCGTCCTACCTGACCGCGCTGCCGCTGAAGGACAAGCTCGCCGACACCCTGCGCCGCCGGCTGCCCGCCGGGCTCGCGCACAAGCTCGTCCGGGCCAAGAACATCGCCGCCACCCAGGGCTTCTACCAGCTGGCCCGGCGCCGGCCCCAGGTCGTGAAGAAGGTCCTGCGCGGGATCGCCCTGCGGTTCCTCGACGAGCAGGCCGTCGACGAGCACTTCACGCCGCGCTACGAGCCGTGGGACCAGCGCCTGTGCGTGGTGCCGGGCGGCGACTTCTACCGGTCGATCCGGGACGGCTCCGCGTCCGTGGTGACCGACCACATCGAGCGGTTCACCGAGAAGGGGATCCTGCTGAGGTCCGGGCAGGAGCTGGAGGCCGACGTCGTGGTCTCCGCGACCGGGCTGCGCATGCTCCCCCTCGGCGGCCTGGAGCTCGGCGTCGACGGCGAGCCCGTGACGCTGGGCGACACGTTCTCCTACCGCGGCCTGATGCTCTCCGGTGTGCCGAACCTGGCCTACTGCATCGGCTACACGAACGCCTCCTGGACGCTGCGGGCCGACCTGTCGTCGCGGTACGTCTGCCGGCTGCTGAACCACATGGAGAAGCACGGCTACGCCGCGGCCGCCCCGACGGCGCCCGCCTCGGCCGAGCGCCGCCCGCTGCTCGACCTGACCTCCGGCTACGTGCAGCGCTCGATCGACGCCTTCCCGAGCCAGGGCACCACCGAGCCGTGGCGCGTGCAGCAGAACTACGTGGCCGACGCGCTCAAGATGTCCCGCGCCGACCTCACCCGCGACATGCGCTTCACCCCCTCGACCGCCCGCAGCCTGCAGGAGGCCTCCTGATGCCCGCGACCCGGACGACACTGCAGCCCTACCGCTTCGCCGGCAACACCGCCGTCCTCACCGGGGCGGCGAGCGGCATCGGCGAGCAGCTCGCCTACGGCCTCGCCGACCGCGGCAGCGACCTGGTCCTCGTCGACCGGGACGCCGCCGGGCTCGAGGCCGTGGCCGGGAAGATCCGCGGCGCGCACCCGGCCCGGGCCGTCGAGACGCACGTCGCCGACCTCGCCGACCGGGCCGCGACGACCTCGCTCGCCGAGCGGGTCGCCGCGGACCACCCGCGCCTCGGCCTGCTGGTCAACAACGCGGGTGTGGCCCTCGGCGGCCGCTTCCGCCAGCTCACGCTCGACGAGTTCGAGTGGGTCATGGACATCAACTTCCGCGCGCCCGTGATCCTCACCCACCACCTGCTGCCCGCCCTGACCGCGACCCCGGGCGGGCACCTGGTCAACGTCTCCAGCCTCTACGGGCTGATCGGGCCGGCCGGGCAGTCGGCGTACTCGTCGAGCAAGTTCGCCATCCGCGGGTTCTCCGAGGTGCTGCGGCACGAGCTGGTCGAGACCGGCACGGGCGTGACCCAGGTCCACCCCGGCGGGATCCGTACGAACGTGGCCTCGAGCGCCCGGATCGGGTCCGGCGTCGACCCGGCGGAGATCGCCCGGCACCAGGCCGCGTTCGCGAAGCTGCTGAGCTACCCGCCGGAGAAGGCCGCCTCGGAGATCCTCGAGGGCGTCGAGAAGCGGAGGACCCGGGTGCTCATCGCCTCCAGCGCCAAGGTGCCCGACGTCCTGGCCCGCGTGCTGCCCGGCTCCTACGGCCCCGTCCTGGAGAAGCTGACGGCCCTGCTGGCCCGCTGACCGCCCCGCGTCATGGAACCGTGATGCGGCGTCAGAGCGAGACCGCGACGTCCTCCAGGGCGTCGAGCGAGGTCTGCATGCCGCTCTCCATCCCGGACTCGATGTGAGCGTCGCGGTGCTCCTGGTTCTGGTGCTGCACCAGCATGGTGAGCGTGGTGCGCCCGCCGGACCCGGCGAAGTCGAGGGTGTTGACGGCGTAGGCGTCGGGCATGCCCTCGAAGACCTCGGTGGTCACGATCCGCTCGCCGGGCACCAGCTCGCGGTACTCCCCGTGGAAGGCGACCTCGAAGCCGCCGTTCGCCTCCATCACCCAGCGCCAGCCGCCACCGACCCGCAGGTCGATCTCGGCCGACGTCACCGTGCCCATCGAGCCCGCCCACCAGCGCTTCACCAGCTCGGGCTCGGTCCAGGCGCGGTAGACGGCGGCGGCGGGCGCCGCGAACTCGCGCACGATCAGGATCTGGTCGTCGGCGGGCAGCGTGACGACGGCGCTACCCCTCGTGGTCGTTCCCATCGGTCTCCCCCGTGATCTCCTCGAGTACGGCGTCCAGTGCGCCGAACCGGTCCTCCCAGTGCCGCGCGAAGCCGGCCACCCAGTCGTGGATCGGCTTGAGCCCGCGGCCCTCCAGCCGGTAGAGCCGGCGCCGCCCGTCCTCCCGGACGGCCACCAGCCCCACCTCGTGCAGCACCTTCAGGTGCTTCGAGACCTGCGGCTGGGCGAGATCCAGTGCCGCGACGAGGTCCGTCACCGACCGCTCGCCCCGGGCGAGCACGTCGAGGATCTGCCTGCGCCGCGGTTCGGCCACCGCGTTGAACGCGTCGGTGGTGGTCGCCGCCCGTGCCACGCCCCCATCGTATTCCCATATAGGAATATGTCAAGCCCTCGGCGACGACGACCTGGTGGCAAGGGGATTCAGTCGGCGACGAACGGGTCGTAGTGGATCTGCTCGGGCGCCGCGCCGGCGACCCGCAGCGCCCGCACGGTGGCGGTCAACATGGCCGGCGACCCGCTGACCACGATCTCGCAGTCGCCCCACGACCCGAACCCGGTGACGACGTCGGCGAGCCGGCCCACCAGCGGGCCGGGGTACGGCGGCTGCTCCTCGACGACGGGGACGACGTCCAGCCAGACGTTGCGGTAGGTCATCCGGCGCAGCTCGTCGAGCGCGTAGAGGGCGTCCCACGACCGCGCGCCGTAGAAGACGACGACCCGCTCGGGCCGCCCGCCCTCCCGCTCCAGCTGCTCGAGCAGGGCGCGGACCGGGGTGATGCCGGTGCCGCCGGCGATCATCAACAGCTCCCGGCCCGGGCGGACGGCGCGGTCCAGCGCACCCATCGCCGGGCCGATCCGCCAGCGGTCCCCGGGCCGGGCGGAGGCCACGATCCCACGGCTCACGCTGCCGTAGCCCAGCGCCTTGACGTGGAACTCCAGCACGCCCGCGGGGTCCGGCGCGTTCGCCGGGGAGAGGTAGCGCCACAGCCGCGGGTGCTGCGGGGTCTCCACGCCGACGTACTGCCCGGCGCGGTACGGCACGGGCTCGTCCTGGCCCTCGACCTGCACCCGCAGGATCGCCGTGTCCCGGTCGACCCGCTGGTGCTCGACGACCACGCCGGGCCACCAGGCGGGACCGGCCTCCGCCCGCGCCGCCTTCTGCATCGTCCCGGCGAGGAAGGCGAAGGTGTACTCCCAGGCCTCGGCGACCTCGGGAGTCCACGCCTCGCCCGCGGTCTCGGCGAGCGCGGCGAGGAAGGCCTGCCCGACGACGGTGTAGTGCTCGTCCCGGACGTCGAACTTCCGGTGGTCCCGGCCCAGCTGGGCCAGGAACGGCACCAGCGACGCCGGGTCGTCCAGCCCGTCGATCAGGTGCACCAGCGCGCGGCCGAACCGGGCGTACTGCGTGGTCATCGACAGCGGGAACAGCCCGCGCAGGCCCGGCGCGTAGCCGAAGAGCGTGCGGTAGAAGCGCGGGACGAAGTCGTCGACGTCGAGCTCGAACTCCGCGGCGCTGCGCCGGGCCCGCTCCAGGTACGGCGCGAGGGAGCCGGGCAGGGCGCGACTCTCCGTCGTCATCGCCGGGACCGGGGAGCCGCCACCACGGGCGGAAGCGTAGCCGCCGCCGCGGAACGGGTGAGCCCGGCCTGCCCTGTCCGGCGGCGGGCTGCGCTCGGTCTGCACGGGGATGCGCGGCTCGCGACCTCCGGCGCGCCGGCCGCAGCGTGATCACCGGTCGAGGAGCGGACGGTCGCAGATCGACCTGCCGATCCACAGCGGACGATCACGGCTCCGACGATGCGGCGCCTCGGGCTCGGCGTCAGACGTGGGCGCCGCGCAGGGCGGCGTTGCGCTCCTTGACCGCGCGGTCCTTGTTGACCGGGTTCTGCGCCTCGTCGGGCTCGGTGCAGCCGGCCTCGACGGCGATCCGGTTCATGGTCCCGAACATGCGGACCAGGTGCGCGAGGCGCATCTCCTCGCCGTCGACGGGCTGCTGGTCGCCGTGCAGCAGGGCGATCGTGGTGTCCACCCACATCGCCTCGGCCTGCATCCCGGCCGCGCGCAGCACGTCCTGCACCCGGTCGGCGAGCAGCCGCGGCGGCAGTCCGATCCACCCCTCCAGGGTCCGCGCGTCGAGCGGGAAGAGCCGGTCCCGATCGCGCAGGTAGAGCAGCTCGAGGGCGTAGCCGTGCGCGTAGGCGCAGTAGAGGCAGCCGTTGTAGAGCGAGATGACCATGCCGGCCAGGTGCGTGCGCTGGTGCCCGAGGACCCGCATCGAGACGAGGTAGCGGGGCATGTTCGCGGCGAACCAGCGGACGGCACCACCCGGACCCATCCGGGCGACGATATGCGGGATCATCCTGGGCGCGAAGCCCCACATCCACCGGCACCCGGCCTGGAGGATGCGGACCGTCGCGCGATCGAGCACCCCTCCGGCCATCGCGATCTCCCCGCTCACAGTCAGTGTTCGGATGATACCCCGCGGTGGCGGTGCGGGACAGCGTCTCCGACGAGGTCGGGACCGAAGTCCTGCGCGACGGCCGCCGACCGAGCTAGCCTCCCGCGCGTGGGACGCGTCTTCCTCCTCCGGCACGGCGAGACCGAGTGGTCCGCCACGGGCCGGCACACGGGCCGGACCGACATCCCGCTCACCGACCACGGCCGCGAGCTGGCCACCCAGGCCGGCCCGACGCTGGAGGCGCTGCGGCGCGGCGACCCGCCGCCGGTGCGGGTGGTCACCAGCCCGCGCAGCCGCGCCCAGGAGACCGCGAAGCTCGCCGGCCTGCAGCCCGACGCGGTCGATGAGCGGCTCTCCGAATGGGACTACGGCGACTGCGAGGGCCGCACGACGCCGCAGATCCGCGAGGACGTGCCCGGCTGGACGGTCTGGACGCACCCCTGCCCGCACGGCGAGACGGCCGCCCAGGTCGGCGCGCGCGCCGACGCCCTCCTCGCCGACGTCCGGGAGCTCCTCCCCGGGGGCGACGTCGTGCTCGTCGGGCACGGGCACTTCAGCAGGGTGCTCACCGCCCGCTGGATCGGCCTGCCGCCCGAGGGCGGCGTGCACATCGCGATGGACGCCGCCGCCTGGACGATCCTCGGCGACGAGCGCGGGGTCCCGCGCCTTGATGCCGTCAACCTCCGGATCCCGTAACCCGGCCCTCCCCGCCGCCCGGCGACTCAGTGCACCTGCACCTCGTCCCCGACCTGCAGGGTGTTGAAGAAGGCGACGGCGTCGTCGTGGGCGAGGTGCACGCAGCCGTACGACGAGTTCTCCAGGCTGCCCTCGTGGAAGGCCACCCCGCCGTCGGCGAAGAACACCGAGAACGGCATCGGCGCGTGGTTGGGCATGTCGCTGACGTGGTTCTGGTCCTTCCACTGCACGTGGAAGGTGCCGACCGGGGTGGGGTCGGTGGCGTCGCCCGGCATCATCCGCACGGGCCCGCGGGCGACCGTGCCGCCGTCGAGCAGCCAGGCGCGGTGGGTCGCGAGGTCGACGCAGGCGTGCGCGGTGGCGGTGCAGGGGGTGCCCGCGACCGCTGTGGCGGTGCCGGTGTCGCCGCGGGGTGCGCTCTGAGCGGGGGCGGCCTGGGCGGGGGCGGCGACGAGTGAGCCGAGGCCGAGGACGGCCGCCGTCACCGCCGCGCCGCGGAGCCTCCCGGCCGCGGTCCGCTTCACGCTGTGTCTACCCACTCGTCACTCCTTGGTGTTCCTACCCCCACACGTATGACGAGCGGGAGCAGGAGAGGTTGCTCCGTTCGCCGGTGAAGATTGGGCCGCTGAGCAGCGGATACCGTGCAGACGTGACGCAGTGGTGGACGAATCGGGTGCGGCGGGTCGAACCGGGCGACGTCGAGGCGGTGGTCGGGCTGGTGCGCGAGCTCGCCGAGTACGAGAAGGCCCTCGACCAGTGCCTGCTGACCCCGGAGCAGCTGCGGACCGCGCTGTTCGGCGAGGCGCCGGCGCTGTTCGGGCACGTGGCCGAGGTCGACGGCGCGGTCGTCGGCTGCGCGCTGTGGTTCCTCAACTTCTCCACGTGGGAGGGCGTGCACGGGATCTACCTCGAGGACCTCTACGTGCAGCCCGCGCACCGCGGCTCCGGGCTGGGCCGGGAGCTGCTCGCCGCCCTGGCCGCGACCTGCGTGGAGCGGGGCTACGCGCGGCTGGAGTGGTCCGTGCTCGACTGGAACGAGCCCTCGATCGGCTTCTACCGGTCCATCGGGGCGGTGTCGATGGACGAGTGGACGACCTTCCGGCTCACCGGGCAGCCGCTGGCCTCACTCGGCGCGTGAGCGCTCGTCGGCCCCCATCGACCAACGCCGCGCGGGCTCGCTGACCAGCAGCAGGAACGTGCCCACGACCAGCAGCAGGGCCACGACGCCGATCGCGAGCCGACCCTCGGCCAGCTGCGAGTAGACGAACGGGACCAGCAGCAGCTGGGTCACGATCGACGGCGTGCGGGCCCCGTGCCTGCCGCGCCAGAGCAGGACCGCGCACAGCACGAGGGCGCCGCCGAGCAGCACGAAGTACGAGGCCTCGCCGATCCGGTCGCCCAGGCCGCCCTCGGAGGCGACCCCGAAGACGACGGCCGCACCGAGCCCGACGAGCCCCTCCAGCCCGACGACGGCGGCCGCCGCGCGCACCTGGACGGGCGGGGCGTCCGGTGCGGTGCGGCGCGCCTTCCCGCCCGGCTGCTGACTCGGCTCGGAGGTCACGACGACGAGGATACGGGCCCGGTTACGCTCGGGAACGTGCGCGCGCTCCTCGTCGTCAACCCCCGGGCGACGTCGACGACCCCGGCGGGGCGGGACGTCCTGACCCACGCCCTGGCGAGCGAGCTCAAGCTGGACGTCCTGGAGACCGCCTACCGCGGGCACGCGGCCGAGGCGACGGCGGCGGCCTGCGCCGCGGGCGTCGAGCTGATCGTGGCGCTCGGCGGCGACGGCACGGTCAACGAGGTCGTCAACGGCATGCTGGTCGACCGCGAGGCCACCGGCCCGCGGGCACCCGACGGCAGCGATCCCGACGCCCCCGCGCTGGCCGTGGTGCCCGGTGGCTCGGCCAACGTCTTCGCCCGGGCCCTCGGCATGCCCCGCGACCCCGTGGAGGCCACCGGGGCGATCCTGGCGGCCCTGGAACGGCGCAGCAGCCGCCTGGTGGGGCTCGGGCGGGCGGACGACCGGTGGTTCACGTTCAACGCCGGGATGGGCTGGGACGCGGACGTGGTCGCCGCGGTGGAGCGCGCCCGCGCGGCCGGGCGGGAGGCCACCCCGATCCGCTACGCCAACACGGCCATCGCGGAGTACCTGCGCCAGCGGCGCCGCCCGCCGTCGATGACCGTGGAGGTGCCGGGGGCCGGCCCGCTGGAGGAGATCCGGCTGGCGTTCGTGAGCAACACCGACCCGTGGACCTTCCTTGCCGGCCGCGCGGTCCGCACCAACCCGGGCGCCACGTTCGGCACAGGGCTCGCCCTCTTCGCACTGCGCCATCTGGGTCTGCCCACGATCGGACGCACGTTGCGCCACATCCTGTCCCCGGACGGGGATCCGCACGGGCGGAACATCGTGCGGCAGGACGCCGTTCCCTCCGTACGGATCCGCAGCGCGGAGCCGCTGGCCCTCCAGCTGGACGGTGACCACCTGGGCTCGAGGACGGACGTCGAGTTCGTTTCCGTGCCCGGAGCGTTACGCGTCGTCGTGTGAGAGGCGCCCCTCGTCGCAGTTCGGGCGGTGTCGTGACCCGGTCGAGTGACAGGTGGTGGCCATTCACCGATGCTCGGCGACCACCGAGCAGCTAGGGGCTCGCACCTGCGCGGACCGTGATCCAAGGTAGGTCCTGCGAGAGCGAGGGACTACGCCGGGGTCACCCGGCATGGTCCGCGGGAATCGGGGTAACCCGGCTCCCGTTGGGCAGGGACACTGTCGATCGCACTTCGCGACGGCGTGCGGCACGGATCGATGCAGTAACCGAACGTGTCGGACTTCGTTGCGAAGTGTGGGTGAGGCTCCTCACCCGCCCGGACCTTGTCCCTTGAAGAGCGACGGCGCTCGTGAAATCATTCACAAGCGCGGAAACACCGTGACAGACAGACGTGCGATCGGCGCGACCCCGATCGCGAAGTACGAGGAGTAGGACGATCATGGATTGGCGTCACCGCGCTATCTGCCGCGACGAGGACCCGGAGCTCTTCTTCCCCGTGGGGACGAGCGGACCGGCCCTCCTGCAGATCGCCGAGGCGAAGAGCGTTTGCCGCCGGTGCCCGGTGGTCACCGAGTGCCTGGCCTGGGCCCTCGAGAGTGGCCAGGACGCGGGTGTGTGGGGCGGCATGAGCGAGGACGAGCGTCGCGCCCTCAAGCGACGCAACGCCCGTACCCGCGCGCGCACTGCCTGAGAACCGAAGAACCGCAGTAACCGAAGAAGTGCCCTGAGGGTCATCCCCACCCTCACACGGAAGCTCCCTCAGAAGACTCGGAAGAGCGGGCCCGAAGCCGGACGCCACCGGCGACGGGCCCGCTCTTCGTCGGTCCGGAGGAGTGTCACCGCACGCCCCGCGAACCCGTGACCGTCGAGCACGGCACCGGCGCGACCTCGGCACCGGGATCGGCGATCACGCTGCAAGGCTATCGCGCCGTCATCGGCACCGTGATAAGGGCCTCGGTTCCGCCGCCGTCACGAGGCCGCAGCGCCAGTTTCGAGTCGAGCTCGGCGAGCAGCGTGCGCACGATCTGCAGGCCCAGGCCGTCCGCGCGGTCGATGTCGAAGCCGTCCGGCATGCCCCGGCCGTCGTCGGCGATGATCAGCTCCAGGGTGTGCGCCGACCGGTTGGCCTTCACCACGACCTCGCCCGCCTGGCCAGGCTCGTAGGCGTGCGCCAGCGCGTTGTGCACCAGCTCGGTCAGCACCAGGACCAGCGGGGTCGCCAGCGCCGAGCCCAGGGTGCCCAGCGAACCCTCCCGGCGCACCTTGGCCCGCACCTCGGCCGTGGCGCCGTCGCCGATCGCCGGCAGCACGGTGTCCACCAGCTCGTCGAGGTCCACCATCTCGGCCACGGAGTAGGCCAGCGCCTCGTGCACCAGGGCGATCGAGGTCACCCGGCGCACGCTCTCGGCGAGCGCCCGGCGGGCCTCCGGGATCGGGGTGCGCCGGGCCTGCAGCCGCAGCAGCGCCGCGACCGTCTGCAGGTTGTTCTTGACCCGGTGGTGGATCTCCCGGATCGTCGCGTCCTTGCTCAGCAGCGCCTGGTCACGGCGGCGCAGGTCGGTGATGTCGCGGACCAGCACCAGCGCGCCGGCCGCGTCGCCGCGCGGGCGCAGGGGTAGCGACCGCACCAGCATCGTGGCGCCCCGGGTGCGGATCTCCATGCGCAGCGAGGTCCGGCCGTCGAGGGCCGCCTGGATCCGCGCGGCGACCTCGCTGGCGTCGAACGGGTCCCGGGTCAGGCTCTTGGTCAGCGACGCCAGCGGGACGCCCACGAGGTCCGTGTCGTGCCCCATGCGGTGGTAGGCGGACAGGGCGTTGGGGCTGGCGTAGGCCACGAGGCCGTGCGCGTCGAGCCGGATCAGCCCGTCGCCCGCCCGCGGGCTCGTGTCGGCACCGGCAGCGGCCGCCGTCGTCGGGAACGTGCCGTCCGCGATCATCTGGCAGAGGTCCGACGCGCTGCCGAGGTAGGCGATCTCGAGCGGACTCGGCACCCGCGGCATGGCGAGGTTGGTGTCCCGGGACAGCACGGCGATGACGCGCCCGTGGTGGCGCACCGGGATCGTCTCGCGGCGCACCGGCACCTCCAGGTGCCAGCGCGGCTCCTCCTCGCGGCAGATCCGCCCCTCGACGACGGCCCGGCGCAGCTGCGGGTTGTCCAGCGGGTTCACCCGGGCGCCCACGGCGTCCTCCGGGTGGGCCGTGGGGGCCGTGGTGGGGCGGGCCTGGGCCACGCAGAGGAACTCCTCCGGGCCGCCCGCCATCTCGACGTCGGCGTCCTGCGGCAGCGGGATCCAGAGGAGGAAGTCCGCGAACGACATGTCCGCGATCAGCTGCCACTCGGCGACGACCCGCTGCAGGTGTTCGACGGCGTCCCCGGGGATGCTCGTGTGCTCGGCCAGCAGTTCGCTCAGGGTCGACACGGGCTCATCCAATCACGTGGGACACTGGGTCCAGTCCTGCGTACTTGTGAAGGAGGGACGAGCATGTCGAAGCGCGCGCGCAAGCGTCGCGACCGCAAGAAGGGCGGCGCGAACCACGGCAAGCGGCCCAACACCTGAGGCCCTGCCCCTGGCACGCGAACGGCCCCTCCGCTCCGCTCGGAGCCGAGGGGCCGTTCGTGTGTGGTCGTTCAGGCGCGGCGTTCGATCCGCGTGGTGCGGACCTCGACGGTGGTGCCGCCGGGCCCGGACTCCACGCTCACCTCGGCCTGCTCCAGCACCGCGGTGCGGATCTGCCGGCGCAGCCGGTCCTTCAGCCCGTCCGGCGCGATCTCGCCGCTGCACTTGCGGGCGAGGAGCTGCTTGAGCTTCTCGTCGATCCCGTACTCCTGCAGGCACGGCGCGCACTCGTCGAGGTGCTGCACGAGCTGGCGCTTGCGCTCCTGGTCGCACTCGCCGTCGAGGTACAGCCACACCTCGGCGAGCACCTCGGAGCAGTCGGTGTCGTGGTGGTTGCCGCAGCTCATGAGCTCGTCACCTCCTGCTCGCCCCGGATGAAGCCGCGCTCCCGAGCCGTGTCGGTGAGCATGTCGCGGAGCTGCCGGCGCCCGCGGTGCAGGCGGGACATCACGGTGCCGATCGGCGTCCCCATGATCTCGGCGATCTCCTTGTAGGCGAACCCCTCGACGTCGGCCAGGTATACCGCCATCCGGAAGTCCTCGGGAAGGCGCTGCAGGGCTTCCTTCACGTCCGAGTCGGGAAGGTTGTCCAGCGCCTCGACCTCGGCCGAGCGCAGCCCCGTCGACGAGTGCTCACCGGCCTGGGCGAGCTGCCAGTCCGTGATCTCGTCCGTGGGCGCCTGGATCGGCTGACGCTGCCGCTTGCGGTACCCGTTGATGTAGGTGTTCGTCAGGATCCGGTACAGCCACGCCTTGAGGTTCGTGCCCTCGCGGAAGGTCCGGAACGCCGAGTACGCCTTGAGGTAGGTCTCCTGGACCAGGTCCTCGGCGTCGGCCGGGTTGCGGGTCATCCGCAGGGCTGCGCCGTAGAGCTGGTCGAGCATCGGCATCGCGTCCCGCTCGAACCGGGAGGCGCGCTCGGCCTCGGTCTCTTCCGGGGCCCGGTCCAACGAGTCGCTCTCGTCCACCAGCCCCGGGTCCTGCCCCGGGTCCTGCCCCGTCTCGGCCGCCGTCTCGTCCGGCACCGCGCTCCTCTCCCCCGCGACCGTCTCCACGATCGTCCGTGAGCCTGCGGGGGTCGAGCGTACGCGCCCGCGACGTGACGGGCGCGGCCGATCCGGTCGGGCCGCGACCGGGGCGTCCATCAGTGCTGAGGTCACGTACGGTCTCAACACCTCCGGCCGGACACCGATTCCCGGCCGGTCCGGTGAGGAGGGCGGGACGAGTGGCAGGGCGGGGCACCCCGGCGACGGCGCTGCTGACCAGGAAGAAGATCGATCACACACTGCACTCGTACGAACACGCGGGCGGCGCCGCCTACGGACAGGAGGCCGTCGACGCCCTCGGGCTCGAGGCCGGGCGGGTGTTCAAGACCCTCGTCGCCGAGGTCGACGGGAACCTCACCGTGGGGGTCGTGCCGGTCGACGCCACCCTCGACCTCAAGGCCCTCGCCGCCGCCGTCGGCGGGAAGAAGGCCCGCATGGCCGAGGTCGCCGACGCCGAGCGCGCCACCGGGTACGTCGCCGGCGGGATCTCGCCGCTCGGGCAGAAGAAACGACTGCCCGTGGTGGTCGACGCCTCCGCGACCTCCTGGGACACGGTGTTCTGCAGCGCGGGGCGGCGGGGGCTGGAGGTGGAGCTGGCGCCCGGCGATCTGATCGCGGTGGTCGACGCCCGCACCGCCCCCATCGCGGCGCGGGGGTAGGTGGTCGCCCGGCCGCCTGTGCAGCCGCTGCGCCGCGGCGGGTGGGCGGCCTCCTGGTGGCCCCGCTACGGGAAGCGGCGCGACAGCCAGTCCGCGACCGCCTTCTCGACCGCCGGGACGTCCTTCTTCAACGAGTGGTCGCCCGGCAGCAGGACGACCTCGCGGGTCGCGGTGGGCCCGGGGCGGCCGAAGGGGTCCGACTCCCCCTGCACCACGAGCACCGGCACCGCGACGGCGTCGATCTCGGCCATCCGGTGCTTCTCCGGCCTGCCCGGCGGGTGCACCGGGAAGGCGAGGCACACTATCCCGATCGCCTCGCCCGCGGCGGCGCACCGGCAGGCCACCCGGGCGCCCGAGCTGCGGCCCCCGAACAGCAGCGGCAGCCCCGCGAGCAGCCCGCCGACCTCACCCGCACCCACGGCAGCGGCATCGCCGGCACCTGCGCCCCCCGCGCCCACACCGGCGGTCCCCCGCAGTACCACGACCACCGCCTCCCAGGCGGCGTCGAGCTGCGTCGCGGGGGCGGGGGCGCGGCGCCCCGCGACCCGGTACGGCTGTTCGACGAGCACGACGTGGAGGCCGGCGTCGAGCGCGGCACGGGCGGCGGCGCGCAGGTCCGGCGCGTCGACCCCGCCCCCCGCCCCGTGCCCCATGAGCAGCGCCCCGCGCGGGGTCGCCGGCGTGCGCCGGACGTGCACGCGGGCGGGACCGTGCGGCGTGGGGATCTCGGCGATCTCCGCGGGCCGGAGGTTCGTCACCCGAGCAGGTCCAGCTGGATCGGCTCCTCGACCTGCGACGGGTCGAGCGGCTCGAGCAGCTCCTTGCCGTTGTTCCGCACGCTGTTGACCTTGTCCGAGACAGGCACGATGTCGAGCGTGCCCACCAGGTCGGTCGACGGCGGGGCGAGCCAGCGCTTCACCGCGTCCACCTGCGCGTCCGAGTCCGGGTCGAGCCACGCGTCCCACGCCTCGGGCGGCAGGACGAGCGGCATCCGGTCGTGGACCTGGGCGAGCGGGCCGACCGCCTCGGTGGTCAGCACCGTGCAGGTGACGAGCCCCTCGGGGAACTTCTCGAGGAGCTCGCCCTCCTTGGGCCGCCAGAACTCCCAGAGCCCGGCCATCGCCAGCGACCGGCCGTCCTTGTAGTGCGTGAAGTAGGGCTGCTTGCTCGCCTTGTGGTCCTTGGTGGCGGCCCGGCGCTGCCACTCGTACCAGCCGTCGGCCGGGAGCAGGCAGCGGCGGGCGGCGAGGGCGCGGCGGAACGCGGGCTTCTCGGCGGCCGTCTCGCTGCGCGCGTTGATCATGCGGGCGCCCGCGGACGGGTCCTTCGCCCACGACGGCACCAGCCCCCAGCGCACGAGCCGCAGGCTGCGCTCGGTGGTGTCCGGGTCGGGGTTGCCGTCCGCATCCCGCGGGTGGCGCTGCACCACCGCGATCACGTCCCGCGTGGGCGCGACGTTGTAGTCCGGCCGCCGGTCCTCGCCGGCCTTCTCGGTGACGGCGTCGACGGCGGTGAACTCCTCCGCCAGGTCCGTCGGCGCCTTCGTCGAGGCGTACCTCCCGCACATGACTCCATCGTGGCACGTCCCACCGACAGTCGAACCGGACACGATCTCGGGGTCGCGTCCCGACGCGGGCGCCATGGGGAATCATGGGGTCGTGGCCCCGTCCAGTGCCCCGTCCAGTGCCCCGTCCAGTGCCGAGACCAGCCCCTACGCCGCGCCGACGGCGAGCGGACCCGTGCGCGGGACGGTGTCCGTCCCCGGCTCGAAGTCCGTCACCAACCGCGCGCTGCTGCTGTCCGGGCTCGCGCAGGGCCGCTCGGTCGTGCACGGCGTGCCCGCCACCCGGGACTCCGCGCTGATGTGCGGCGCGCTGCGGTCGCTGGGGGTCGGGGTCCACGGCGACGGCGAGACGGTCACCCTCGACGGGGGCACCCTCGTCGGCGGGGGCGCGGTCGACTGCGGCCTGGCCGGCACCGTGATGCGGTTCGTCCCGCCCGCCGCGACGCTCGCCGACGGCGCCGTGGTCTTCGACGGCGACCCGCACGCCCGCGAGCGCCCCATGGGCACCGTCCTCGACGCCCTGCGCGCCCTCGGTGCGGTGATCGACGGCGACCGCCTCCCCTTCGTCCTGCACGGCGCGGGCGGGCTCCCGGGCGGCGCGGTGACGATCGACGCCTCGGCGTCGAGCCAGTTCGTGTCCGGCCTGCTGCTCTCCGGCGCCCGCTTCGACAAGGGCGTGACCGTGCACCACGACGGCAAGCCGGTGCCCAGCCTGCCCCACATCGACATGACCGTCGCGATGCTCCGCGAGGCCGGGGTGACCGTCGACGACGCCGAGCCGAACACCTGGCGGGTCGAGCCCGGCCCGATCACGGCGCGGACCTGGGCCGTCGAGCCCGACCTGTCCAACGCGTCGGTCTTCCTCGCCGCGGCCGCGGTCACCGGCGGGGAGGTGACGGTCGCCGGCTGGCCCGCCGGGTCCACCCAGCCGGGCGCCGAGATCCTCGGGGTGCTGGAGCGCATGGGCGCCACCGTCACGGCGTCGGGGGCGGGCATGACCGTCGCCGGTCCGGACCGGCTGCAGGGCGTGGACGTCGACCTGCACGACGCCTCCGAGCTCACCCCCACCGTCGCCGCGCTCGCCGCGCTGGCCGAGGGCCCGAGCGTGATCCGCGGCGTCGCGCACATCCGCGGGCACGAGACGGACCGGCTGGCCGCGCTGCGCACCGAGCTCGCCGCGCTCGGCGGCGCGGTCACCGAGACCGAGGACGGCCTGGAGATCCGGCCCGCCCGGCTCAATGCCGGCGAGCGGCCCTGGGGCGCGTACGCCGACCACCGGATGGCGACGGCCGGCGCGATCGTCGGGCTCGTCGTCCCCGGCGTCCGGATCGACGACGTGACCTGCACCGACAAGACCATCCCGGACTTCCCCGGGCGCTGGGCCTCCTTGATCGCGTGAGTCGGCCGCGCCAGTACGACGAGTCCGACGTCCGGGTCCGCCCGGGCCGCGGCTCCCGACCGCGCACCAAGCGCAGGCCGGACCACGCGAACGCCGAGGAGGCCATGGTCGTCGCGGTCGACCGGGGCCGCTGGACCTGCGCCCCCGGCGGTGAGGCGGACCGGCCGCCGGTCACGGCGATGCGCGCCCGCGAGCTCGGCCGCACGCCGATCGTCGTCGGGGACCGGGTGGGGCTGGTCGGGGACCTGTCGGGCGCGCCGGACACCCTGGCGCGGATCGTGCGGGTCGAGGAACGACGCACCGTCCTGCGCCGCACCGCGGACGACACAGACCCCTACGAACGCCTGGTCGTGGCCAACGCCGACCGGCTCGTGATCGTGACGTCGCTGGCCGAGCCGGAGCCGCGCACCGGGTTCGTCGACCGCTGCCTGGTGGCGGCCTACGCGGGCGGGCTGGAGCCGGTGCTCTGCCTGACGAAGGCCGACCTCGCCGACCCGGCGCCCTTCGCCGCGCACTACGCCGAGCTGGAGTTCCCGGTAGTCGTGACGCGGCGCGGGGAGTTCCCGACCGCGCTGGCCGAGCTGCTCGAGGGGCGGGTGTCCGCGCTCGTCGGGCACTCCGGCGTCGGCAAGTCCACCCTGGTCAACGCGCTGCTCCCGGACGCCGAGCAACGCACCGGCCGGGTCTCGGGCGTCGGCAAGGGCCGGCACACCACCACCGCGGCGCTCGCCCTCCCGCTCTCCGACGGCCACGGCTGGGTGGTCGACACCCCCGGCGTGCGGTCGTTCGGGCTCGCCCACGTGACGCCCGACGACGTCATCGCCGCCTTCGACGATCTCGCCGCCGCCGTCGAGGACTGCCCCCGCGGCTGCGGCCACCTCGGGCCGCCCGCCGATCCGGAATGCGCGCTCGACGCGCTGGTGGGCGACGGCGCGCTGCGTCCGGGGCGGCTCGCCGCTCTGCGCCGTGTGCTCGTCGCACTGCGGGCTGCTCCGCCCGGTGCACTCGCAGCGGACCGATAACCTCGGAGCCTTCGGCGGTGTGGAGGAGGCGGAAGGTGCCGCACGGGAGAGCGTCGGCAGCGGGGCCGGTCCGCACGCCGCTCGCCCTGGTGCTCGCGGCGATCGCCGTCCTCGTGGTGCTGGTGGCGGTGGTGTCCTGCGCCCGCGGCAACTCCGAGGACGCCGGCCGGACACAGCGCCTGCCCAAGTACTACTCGGCCGCGGACCTGCTCACGGCCGTCACCCAGCGCCAGCACGCGGACCGCACGGCGCACCTGCGCCTGTCCGGCCAGGTCGACGCCGCGGACGGCGGCCCGACCACGCTGGGCGGGGACGGCGCGCTGCGCGTCGAGCAGGGCGGCGGGATCTCGGCCCAGTTCACCCAGACCCTGAGCCCGCCCGGCCGCGGCCCGCAGAGCACGGCGTTCGTGGTGCTGCACGGCGGGCAGGTGTGGCGCCAGGACGGCACCGGCTGGACCCGGGTCGACGAGGCGGCCACCGGAACGCCGGAGAAGACCCTGGCGACCACCGCGGCCAACGTCGTCGCGGGCGCCGATCCCACCGCCCACCTCAGCCGCTACCGGGACGCCGCGCTGGTCGCCGACGCCGCCGACGACACGGTCGACGGCGTGCCGACGGTCCGGTACCTGGTGGTCGTCGACGTGGTCCGCGCCGCGGAGCTCGAACAGGATCCCGAGGTGCGGGACGCGCTGCGGGCCCAGGCCGCCGCCGGCGTCACCCGGATCTCCTCCACCCTGTGGATCGACGCCGCGAACCGGCCCCTGCGCAGCGAGACGCGCCAGACCATGCCGGGCATCGGCACCCTGGCCCTGACCTCGGACTACCGCGACTGGGGCGCGCCCGTCGCGATCGCCTCCCCCGGGGCCGCCGCCTGATCGAATGTTGCGTGATCGGATGCGGTTGACTGGGCCCGTGCCCGGCTCCCGCCCCGATCCGCGCAGCATCGGCGGCTTCACGATCACGCGCCTGCTCGGCGAGGGCGGGATGGGCCGGGTCTACCTCGGACGTCGGGGCGGTGTGCAGGCGGCGGTCAAGGTCGTCCGGTCGGACCTCGCGGGCGACCCGGAGTTCCGCGCCCGGTTCGGGCACGAGATCGAGGCGGCGACCCGCGTGCGCAGCCCCTACACGGCCGCGCTGCTCGGGGCCGACGCCGACGCCGACCCGCCGTGGATGGCCACGGAGTACGTGCCGGCGCCGTCGTTGCGCGAGGCCGTCGGGATCCACGGGCCGATGCCCGGCGAACAGGTCCGGCTGCTCGGCATCGGGCTGGCCGACGCGCTCGCCGCGATCCACGGCGCCGGGATCGTGCACCGCGACCTCAAGCCGGGCAACGTCCTGCTCGGTGCCGACGGGCCGAAGGTGATCGACTTCGGGATCGCCCGGGCCGCCGACGCGACCGTGCTGACCCGCACCGGCGCCGTCGTCGGCTCGCCGGGGTTCATCGCGCCGGAGCAGATCGCGCACGCCCGGTCCGAACCCGCCGGCGACGTCTTCGCCCTCGGCGGGGTCCTCGCCTACGCGGCGACCGGCCGCGTGCCCTTCGGCACCGGCGACGTCAACGCCCTGCTCTACCGCACGGTCCACGGCGAGCCGGACCTCGCCGGGATCCCCGAGCCGGTGCTCGGGCTGGTCCGGGCGTGCCTGGACCGCGACCCCGCCCGACGACCGGGCGTCGACCGGATCCGCGCCACCCTCTCCTCAGGACCCCAGGACCGGCCGACGGGCGGCTGGCTGCCCGCCGTGCTGGAGCCCACGCCGCCGCGGCCGGTCGCGCGGGCGCCGCGCTGGAGGGTGCCGGTGGCGATCGTTGCGACCGTGGCGGTGCTCGCCGCGGCGGCGGTGATCGGGGTGATCGCGCTGCGGGAGGGTGGGGGCGGTGCTGGGCCGACCGCGGCCCCGCCGACCGTGGTTCCCAGCAGCGCAGTCCCGTCGAGCGCGGTCCCGGCCACGACGACCACGGCGCCGTCCGACGTCCGGGTCTCCACCGAG
This sequence comes from Pseudonocardia halophobica, assembly GCF_050948485.1. Taxonomy (NCBI): domain Bacteria; kingdom Bacillati; phylum Actinomycetota; class Actinomycetes; order Pseudonocardiales; family Pseudonocardiaceae; genus Pseudonocardia; species Pseudonocardia halophobica. Next base: position 6,481,705 of record NZ_CP192046.1, read on the forward strand.
CCGGCGGGTTTCAGCAGCCCGAGCGGCAACATCGCCTGCTACCTGCAGCCCAACTCGGTGCGCTGCGACATCGCGCAGGCCGAGTGGGATCCGACGACGGTCCCGGACCGGCCGACCGGGTGCGAGGGCGTGTGGGGCGACTCGCTGCAGATCACGGGCACCGACCGCGCCGACTTCGTGTGCCACTCCGACACCGTCTTCGGCACCGGTCCGGTGCTCGACTACGGCCGCTCGCTGCAGGTCGGCGACGTGACCTGCACCAGCCGGCAGACCGGCGTCGAGTGCCGGGTCGGGGCCAGCGGACACGGCTTCGCCCTCTCCCGCACCGCCTACCAGCTCTTCTGACACCCCGCCCCGGGCGCCTACGGCCGGGCGTCATCGATCCACAACGCGCCGAAGTCCGGCCGCGACCCCCGTTATGGATCCATGACGCACCTGAGTTCGCACAACCGCCGGGAAGGCAGGCACACCCAGTGGGACCTCGCACAACTGCTGCGGAGGCCCGGCACACCCGAGAGGCCGGCGAGACAGGCCGTCGACGGCCTGTACGACGCGCAGACGGGTGTGCGATCAGGGCGACGCCGGCCCACGGCCCGACCGACCCCAGCCGCCCCCCGGCCCGACCGACCCCCTCCGCAGGCTCACCGACCGGGCCGACTGCGGCGCCGACACCGCCGCCCACACCCGTCGGATCGCGCCACACCCCGTCGACGGGATGTGCGGCGCTCGCCGAGGGTGTGAGAGCGGGCAGGAACGGGTGTGAACGGCCGGAAGGGGTGTGCGAGCCCGCCCTCGGCGTCACAGCACCCCCACACCGGCGATCATGGCGCACTATGGATCCATAACGCGCACAGCGCCCCCGCCCCGCCGCGTTCTGGTTCCATAATGCGGGCATGACCACGGGGGGCAACGGGAAGCTGCGCATCGGCACGGCCGAGCGCGAGGCCGCGGCGGCGGCGCTCAACACGCATCTGGAGGCCGGCCGCCTCGGCGTCGAGGAGTACGCGGACCGCTCGGCGGTGGCGGCCAACGCCGTGACCGCCGACGAGCTGACCGCCCTGTTCACCGACCTGCCCGAGCCGCACCCCAGCCTCCCCGGCGCAACGGGCGGAACGGGCGGAACGAGCAGCACCCCCGCCGTCCGACCGCAGGCCGCCGTGTCGCAGAGGCGCTTCGGCAGCAGCTGGGGCACCCGGATCGCGGCGGCCAGCCCGATCGTCGCGTTGATCCTCTTCTTCGTGCTCAACGCCGCGGGCGTGCCGATGGCGTGGCTCGCCTTCCTGCTGATCCCGCTGGTCGGGGCCCTCGGGTTCTCCAAGGACCGGCAGGACCAGCGGGAGCTGGAGCGCGAGGACCGCCGCGAGCTGCCCGACGGACGGGGCGAGGAGCGCGAGGAGCGCGAGGAGCGCCGGGACGGCTGACCCGCCCCGGCGCGAATCCTCAGTCCATCCCGGCCGGACGGCTCGGCCAACGCTCCAGGATGTCCGGGTAGTCGGCGCTCACCGTGTTCGGGAAGGCGGGCGCCCGCTTCTCCAGGAAGGACTGCACGCCCTCGACCACGTCGGCACTCTGCCCGAGCCGGTAGATCGCCTGCGAGTCGACGCGGTGCGCCTCCCACGGCGTGTCCGCGCCGAGCATCGCCCACAGCATCTGCTTGCTGAGCGCGACCGACACCGCGGAGGTGTTCTCCGCGATCTCCTGCGCGATCCCGTAGGCGTAGGGCAGCAGCTCCTCGGGCGGGAGGACCTTCGACACCAGGCGGCCGGCGAGGGCCTCCTCGGCGCCGAACACCCGGCCGGTCGCGACCCACTCCATGGCCTGCGAGATCCCGACGATCCGCGGCAGGAACCAGCTCGACGCCGCCTCCGGCACCAGGCCGCGGCGGGCGAACACGAAGCCGAACTTCGCCGTCTCCGAGGCCAGCCGGATGTCCATCGGCAGGGTCATCGTGGCGCCGATGCCCACGGCCGGCCCGTTGATCGCGGCGATGACCGGCTTGCGGCACGCGGCCGTGGTCAGCGACGTGACACCGCCGCCGTCCCGCGGGGCCCCGCCGATGGTGCCGATGTCGCGACGCTCCGCGGCCCGGCCCGGGTCCTCGGCGTTGAACGTCGACCCGCCCCGCTGCAGGTCGGCGCCGGCGCAGAAGCCCCGCCCCCGCCCCGTGACGACGACGGCGCGCACGGCGTCGTCGGCGTCGGCCGCGGCGTAGGCCCGGACCAGCTCGCGCATCATCGTGGTGGTGAAGGCGTTGAGCCGGTCCGGCCGGTCGAGCGTGATCGTCGCGACGCCGTCGGAGACCTCGTACGCGATCTCCGTGTACGCCTGCTCGGTCACCGGATCCTGGGTGCTGGTCACTTGACCGCCCACTCGCCCGTGAACACCGGGTCCCGCTTGGCCATGAAGGCCTCGAAGGCGGCCGGCGCGTCCGTCCCCGCGAAGTTGATCGTCTGCGCGCGGGCCTCGCTCTCCAGCGCCTCGCGCAGCGTCTTGTCGGTGTTCTCGTTGAGCATCCGCTTCGACTGCGCGAGCGCCATCGGCGCCCCGGCGGCCAGCGTCTTGGCCAGGTCGGCCGTGAACCCGTCGATCGTCCCGGGCTCGACGACGTAGGTCACCAGGCCGAGCCGCTCGGCCTCCTCCGCGCCGATGATCTCGGCGAGCAGCGCCAGCCGCTTGGCCTGCTGCAGCCCCACGATCTTGGGCAGCAGCCAGGAGCCGCCGAAGTCCAGCGACAGTCCCCGCTTGGCGAAGATCTGGGAGAACCGGGCGTCGCGCTCGGCCACCACCAGGTCGCAGCCCAGCGCCAGGTTCCAGCCGGCCCCGACGGCCACGCCGCTGACCTTCGCGACGGTCGGCATCGGCAGGCTGTGCAGCGCCATCGCGATCTCGTTGATGCGGTGCATCCGGCTCAGGGGGTGGCCCCCGGCCGGGCCGCCGGACAGGTCCGCGCCGGCGCAGAAGTCGCCGCCGGCGCCGGTCAGCACCAGCACCCGGACGGACGGGTCGTTCGCCGCGTCGGCGAAGGCCGCCTGCAGCCCGTCCCAGGACCCCGCGTTCAAGGCGTTCTTCCGCCGCGGCCGGTTCAGGGTCACCGTGCGGATCCCGTCCGCCGTCTCGACGAGTACGGGGTTCTCGGTCGTGCTCTCGGTCATGTCGCCCTTCCTCAGACGCCGAGCCGGTCGGCGAGCCGCGCCCGGTCGCGCCCGGGCGCCCCGAACAGCAGTTCCGTGCTCTTGGCGCGCTTGTAGTAGAGGTGCGCGTCGTGCTCCCAGGTGTAGCCGATGCCGCCGTGGTACTGCACGCACGCCTCGGCCGCCTTGAAGTACGCCGGCCCGAAGAACGTGGCCACGAGCGCCGCCGCGAGCGGCACCTCGTCGGAGGCCTCGTCGGCGGCCCAGGCCGCGTAGCGCAGCGCGGACAGGCCCAGCTCCCAGTCCGAGTGCACGTCGGCCAGCCCGTGCTTCACGGCCTGGTACGAGCCGATCGCGCGGCCGAACTGCACCCGCACCTTGGCGTAGTCCGTGGCCATCTCCAGGACCCGCTGCAGCCCGCCGAGCTGCTCGGCGGCCAGCGCGATCGTGGCGAGGTCGGCGACCCGCTCGAGCGCGCCCGCGGGATCGGCCGACTCGAGCCTGCGCGCCGGCGTGCCGCGCAGCACGACCGTGGCGAGCCGCCGGGTCGGGTCGAGCGTGGTCAGCGTGGTCCGCTCGACGTCCGCGGCGTCGACCCGGAACCAGGCCGGCCCGTCCGGCGTGGTCGCGACGACGAGCAGCACGTCGGCGAGGTCGCCGGCGACCACCGGCGTCTTGGTCCCGTCGAGGGTCCAGCCGTCCCCGGACGCGGTCGCCGTGGTGGCGCCCGGCCCCCACGGCGCACCGGGCTCGGCCACCGCGACGGTCGCGATCAGCTCGCCGGAGACCAGGCGCGGCAGCAGCTCGCGGCGGGCCTCCTCGTCGTCGAGCGCGAGCAGCGCGTCCGTGGCCAGGACCGCCGAGCCGAGGAACGGCGTGGGCGCGAGCGCCCGGCCGAACTCCTCCTGCACCACGGCCCGCTCGACGTGTCCGGCCCCGGCACCGCCGTACTCCTCCGGCACGACGAGCCCGAGCACGTCCAGGTCACGGCCGAGCCGGGTCCACAGGTCCCGGTCGATCCCGGTCTCGGACTCCATCGCCGCGCGCACCTGCGCCGACGCGGCCCGGTCCGTCAGCAGGTCGCGCACCGCCGCGCGCAGGGCCTGCTGCTCCTCGGTGAGCACCAGTCTCACTTCTGCGTCCCCACCTTCAGCTCGCGGAACGGCACGCCCTTGTCCACCGACGGCTCCTTCGGCAGGCCGAGGACCCGCTCGCCGATGATCCCGCGCTGGATCTCGTTGGTCCCGCCCGCGATGCTCGACGACGGCGTGGAGTTGATCCCCAGCGCCACCGCGGCCCCGGTGGTGTCCTCCGGGTCCCAGGCCACGATCTCCGGCCCGGCGATCTCGCCGACGGTGTCGACGGCCAGCCGTGCCAGCATCGAGCCGGCCAGCTTCGCGACGGAGCCACGGGCCCCGGGCGCGATGCCCGCCGCGGCCTCCTGGCGCAGCCGGACGTTGAACAGCTCCAGTACGCGCTCGCGGGCGTACAGCTCGGCCAGCCGCTCCCGCGTGGCCGGCTCGCCCGACACCCCCAGCCGCTGCGCCAACGCGGCGATCGCGGTGAAGTCGAGCGGGTTGGTCTTGGGTCGGCGCCGCGACCCGATGGAGACGCGCTCGTGGCCCAGCATCGTCACGGCGGCGTGCCACCCGCCGTTGACCTCGCCGATCACCGCGTCGGCGGGGATCCGGACGGAGTCGAAGTAGATCTCGTTGAACGGCGCCCGGCCGGACATGTCCTTGAGCGGCCGCACGGTGACGCCCGGCGCGTGCATGTCCACCACGAACATCGTGAGCCCGGAGTGCTTGGGTCGGTCGGGGTCGGTGCGGGCGAGGAGCGCGCCGAAGTCCGCCCACTGGGCGTTGGTGGTCCACACCTTCTGCCCGTCGACGACCCAGGAGTCGCCGTCGAGGACCGCGCGGGTCTGCAGGCTCGCGACGTCCGACCCCGCGCCCGGCTCGGAGAACAGCTGGCACCAGATGTCCTCGCCGCGCAGCAGCCGCGGCAGGTAGCGGGTGCGCTGCTCGGGCGTGCCCAGGTCGTTGACGGTGGGGCCGCACATGCCCATCCCGATCGTGAACGGGTAGGTGGGCAGCTCGTACTCGGCCTCCTCGTCGGAGAAGGCCTGCTGGTAGGCCGTGGAGAGGCCGCGGCCGCCCACGTCCTGCGGCCAGGTGATGCCGGCGAACCCGGCGTCGTACAGCGCGGCCTGGAAGGCGCGCGCGGCCTCGATGTCGGTGACCGGCGACGGGGCCGGCGCGTGCTCGCGCAGCCAGGCTCGCGCCTGCTCGCGGAACGCGTCGAGATCGGGGGGACTCCCCGTCGCGATGGTGGTCGCCGCAGTCATCCGCTTACCTCCCGGCGTCGCTGGCGGACCTTTGAACGATCACTCGTTAAGTTAACACCGCCGTGGAGCCGCCAGAAGGGGCATCCGGGCCTTATCCTCTCCGATGTGAGCACCGCAGTAGACCGATCGCCCGAGGGCGGACCGATCCCCCGCGGCGGCGGCCGCGAGGCGATCGCGGCGGCCGCGCGCGAGGTCTTCGAGCAGCGCGGGTACCACGGCGCGTCGATCCGGGACATCGCCAAGCGCGCCGGGTTGTCGCTGTCGGCGCTCTACTACTGGCACCCGAGCAAGCAGGACCTGCTCGCGGCACTCATCGAGGAGAACACCCTCGACTACTTCCGCCGCTGCGACGAGGCGCTCGCCTCCGCCGGGGAGGACCCGGCGGAGCGGCTGCGTGCCCTGGTCAGGGCCACGGTCGAGTACCGGGTGCAGCGGCAGACGGAGAGCAACATCTCCTCCAGGGAGTGGCGCAACCTCGAGCCCGCCCACGAGGAGCGGCTCGCCGGGCTGCGCACCAAGGCCAGCACGATCTGGTCGGACATCGTCGACGCCGGCGTCGAGCAGGGCACCTTCCGCTGTGAGCACCCCGCCGACGCCCGGCGCGCCGCGCAGGCCGCCTGCAACGCGATCGCCCAGTGGTACGACCCCGAGGGCCCGGTGACGATGGAGGAGCTCGTCGAGCACTACACCCTCATCGTCATGCGGATCGTCGACCACCCGGCCTGATCCCGGTCCATCGAGGACGTCACAGCTCCGGGGACTCCCGATCACCGGTGAACTGAATGTACGATCGTTCAGTTCGCCGAATCCGCAGCGCAGGGGAGTCCTCCGGTGGCAGAAGCCTTCATCGTCGGTGCCGTCCGCACACCCGTCGGGACACGCAAGGGAGCCCTCGCCGGGGTGCACCCGGCCGACCTCGGCGCACACGTGCTGCGCGAGCTCGTCGAGCGGACGGGCGTGGACCCGGCCGCCGTCGAGGACGTGATCATGGGGTGCGTCAGCCAGACGGGCGCCCAGGCGGGCGACATCGCCCGCACCGCCTGGCTCTCGGCCGGGCTGCCGCAGAGCGTGCCCGGCGTGACCATCGACCGGCAGTGCGGCTCGTCGCAGCAGGCGCTGCACTTCGCCGCCCAGGGCGTGCTGTCCGGGACCCAGGACCTGGTCGTGGCCGCCGGCGTCGAGCAGATGGCCATGGTCCCGATGACGGCCAACGGGATCGTCAACAAGGAGCTGGGCACCTCCACCAAGGGCCAGGGCTGGATCGACCGCTACGGCGACCAGGAGATCTCGCAGTTCCGTGGCGCCCAGCTGATCACCGAGAAGTGGGGCTTCACCCGCGAGGACCTCGAGAAGTTCTCGCTGGAGAGCCACCGCCGCGCGATCGCCGCGATCGACGAGGGCCGCTTCCGCGACCAGATCGCCCCGCTCGCCGGGCTGGACACGGACGAGGGCGCCCGCCGCGACACCTCGCTGGAGAAGCTCGCCGGGCTGAAGCCGCTCCGCGAGGGCTGGGCGATCACCGCAGGCGTCGCGAGCCAGATCTCCATCGGCGCGGCCGCGCTGCTGGTGGCGTCGGAGGACGCGGTCCGCCGCTTCTCGCTCACCCCGCTCGCCCGGGTGCACACCCTCGCCGTGGTCGGCGACGACCCGGTCTACATGCTGACCGGCCCGATCCCGGCCACCCAGGCGGCGCTGAAGAGGTCCGGGCTGGGCATCGACGACATCGACACCTTCGAGATCAACGAGGCCTTCGCGCCCGTCGTGCTCGCGTGGGCGCAGGACACCGGCGCCGACCTGGCGAAGACCAACCCCAACGGCGGCGCGATCGCCCTCGGCCACCCGCTCGGCGGCACCGGCGCGATCCTGGCCACCAAGATGATCCACGAGCTGCACCGCACCGGCGGCCGCTACGGCCTGCAGTCCATGTGCGAGGGCGGCGGCCAGGCCAACGCCACCATCCTCGAGCGCGTCTGACCCGGACCCCGACGCGGCGAACGGCGCTCTCGCTCAGACCTACCGAGCGAGAGCGCCGTTCGTGCGTCCTCAGGTGTGGAGGTGGCAGCGCACCGTGCCGCCGCCGGGGGCGGTGACGACGGGCGGGGCCTCGACCTTGCAGACGTCCATCACGTGGGGGCAGCGGGTGTGGAAGGCGCAGCCCGACGGCGGGTTGGCCGCGTCGGGCACCTCACCGAGCAGCACGATCCGTTCCCGCTCCCGCTGCCGGCGGGGGTTCGGCACCGGCACGGCCGAGAGCAGCGCCTCGGTGTACGGGTGCGCGGGCCGGTCGAAGAGCCGGTCGGTCGGCGCCGTCTCCACGATCTCGCCGAGGTACATCACGGCCACCCGGTGCGCGATGTGCCGGACGACGGCGAGGTCGTGCGCGATGAACAGGTACGACAGCCCGAACTCGGCCTGCAGGTCCTCGAGCAGGTTGAGGATCTGGTTCTGGGTGGAGACGTCGAGCGCGCTGACCGCCTCGTCGCACACCAGCAGCCGCGGGTTGAGCGCGATGGCCCGCGCGATCGCCAGCCGCTGCCGCTGCCCGCCGGAGAACTCGTACGGGTAGCGCTGGGCGTACGTCGCCGACAGCCCGACGTGCTCGAGCAGGTCCCCCACCCGGGTCGAGCGCTCGGACCGGGAGAGCGACTCGTGGACGTCGAGCGGCTCGCCGATGCTCTCCCCCACCACCATCGCGGGGTCGAGCGACGAGTACGGGTCCTGGAACACCATCTGCATCCGCCGCCGGACCAGCCGCAGGTCGCCGCGGCCCAGGGCGGTGATCTCCTCGCCGTCGAGCCGGACCGAGCCGGCCGTCGGCTCGACGAGCCGCAGCATCGCCCGCCCCGTCGTCGACTTGCCCGACCCGGACTCGCCGACCAGCCCGAGCGTCTCGCGCTCGCCGATCTCCAGGCTCACCCCGCGCACCGCGCGCAGGGTGCCGCCGCGGCCGAGGATCCCGCCCCGCAGCCGGAAGTCGACGGTCAGGTCCTCCACCTCGGCGACCGGGCCGGCCGAGTCGGCCCGCGGCGAGACGGACTCGGACGCGTTCACCGCGTTCGTCATGCGCTCCCCTTCAGGGCCAGGTCGGACACGCGCAGGCACCGGCTGGTGCCGCCCTCGGCGAGCGGGTGCTCGGCGACGGCGGTGTCCCGGCAGGCGTCGACGACGTGCCCGCACCGCGGGTGGAACCGGCAGCCGGCGGGCATCGCACCCGCCGGCGGGGTGGAGCCGGGGATCGTGGCCAGCCGCCCCGACCGGGCCGTGAGCTGCGGCATCGCCGACAGCAGCGCCTCGGTGTAGGGGTGGCGCGGGTGCTCGTAGAGCGCGTCGACCCCGGCCCGCTCCACGACCTGCCCGGCGTACATGACCACCGCGCGGTCGCAGATGTCGGCGACCACCCCGAGGTCGTGGGTCACGAACACCACCGCGGTGCCGAACTCGTCCCGCATGGCGCGCAACAGGTCCAGCACCTGGGCCTGGATCGTCACGTCGAGGGCGGTCGTCGGCTCGTCGGCGATCACCAGCTTGGGCTCGCAGGACAGCGCCATCGCGATCATCACGCGCTGCCGCATGCCGCCCGAGAACTCGTGCGGGTAGCTGCGGGCGCGGCGCTCCGCGTGCGGGATCCCGACGGTCGACAGCACCTCGACGGCTCGGGCCCAGGCCGCCCGTTTCGACCCGCCGCGGTGCCGCCGCACCACCTCCGCGATCTGGTCCCCGACCCGGAACGCCGGGTCGAGGCTGGTCATGGGCTCCTGGAAGATCATCGACAGCTCGTCGCCGCGGAGCGCCTCCATCTTCCGGCGCGGCAGCCCGACGAGCTCGCGGCCGTCGAGCCGAATGCTGCCGGCGGTGATCCGCGCGGACTCCGGGGGCAGCAGCCCGAGCACGGTGAGGCTGGTGACGGTCTTGCCGGAGCCGGACTCGCCGACCAGCCCGACCGTCTCGCCGCGGTCGACGGTGAACGACACGCCGTCGAGCACCTGCACCCAGCCCCGGTCGGTGGCGAACTCGACCTCCAGGCCCTCCACCACGAGGAGCGGTTCGGTCACGACCCCCTCCGGATCTCCCGGCCGAGCGAGTCCCGCAGGCCGTCGCCGAGGATGTTGAACGCGAGCACGGTCAGGGCGATGAGCAGGCCCGGGAACACCGTCAGCCAGGGCGCGGTGGCGGTGTAGCGGAAGCCGCGCTCGATCATCGAGCCCCAGCTCGCGTCGGGCGGCTGCACGCCGAGGCCAAGGAAGCTCAAGCTCGCCTCGGCGAGCATCGCCATCGCCGCGGTCAGCGAGATCTGCACGATCAGCGGCGAGAGCGCGTTGGGCAGCACGTGCCGGAGGATCACCCGCGGCGTCGGGGTGCCGATCGAGCGCGAGGCCTCGACGAAGGTCTCCTCGCGGATCGACAGCACCGTGCCGCGGACCAGCCGGACGAACCGCGGCGCGAAGATCACGCCGATCACGAACATCGCGTTGGTCAGGCTCGGGCCGAGCACACCGACGAAGGCGATCGCGAGGATCAGCGGCGGGAAGCTCATCAGCGCGTCGGTGAGCCGCATGATCACCGCGTCGACCTTGCGGCCGGCGTACCCCGCGATCAGCCCCGGGATCACGCCGAGCACCACGGCGACGCCCACGGCCTGGGCCGCGGCGACCAGCGAGACCCGGCCGGCGTAGAGGGCGCGGCTGAACACGTCCCGGCCCAGGTCGTCCGTGCCCAGGACGTGCCCGCCGCCGGGCTGCTGCAGCACCGAGCCCAGGTTCTGGGCCAGCGGGTCGTGCGTGGCCAGCAGCGGGGCGAGCGCCGCCGCGAGGACGACGAGGACCAGGTAGACCAGGGCGGCGAGGGCGAGCTTCTGCCGCCGGAAGCGGCGCACGAAGCGCGCCCGGGCGCTGGGTTCGGGCGGCGCGAGCGCCTCGCGCCGGTCGAGGGCGGTGGCCGTCACGCCTGCCTCACCTTCGGGTTGAGCCAGCCGTAGGACAGGTCCACGACCAGGTTCACGAGCATCACGATCAGGGCGGCGACGACGACGATCCCCTGGATCATCGGGATGTCCCGCTGCAGCACGGCGCGGATCGCCAGGTCGCCGAGCCCGGGCAGGCCGAACACCCGCTCGACGATCACGGAGCCGCCGAGCAGGAAGCCGACCTGGAAGCCGATCACGGTGACCACCGGCACGGCGGCGTTCTTCATCCCGTGCTTGAGGATCACGGCGCGCCCGCTGAGCCCGTTGGCCCGGGCGGTGCGGATGAAGTCCTGCTGGAGGGTGTCGGTGAGCGAGCCGCGCAGCTGGCGGGTGATCTCGGCGGCCACCGCGGTGCCGAGGGTGATGCCGGGCAGGACCAGGCCGCGGGCCCAGGCGCCGACGCCCTCGGAGATCGGTGTGTAGCCCACCGCCGGGAAGATCGGGAAGGCCAGCGCGAACGCCATGATCAGCAGGATCCCGACCCAGAAGTTGGGCAGGGAGATGCCGACGGAGGCGAAGAGCGTGGCCCCGCGGTCCTGCCAGCGGCCGCGCCGCAGGGCCGCGACCACACCGGCCGGCACGGCGATCAGCAGCGCGATCAGCATGGCGGCCAGGGTGAGCGCGAGTGTGACGGGGAACCGGCCGGCGATCGCGCCGGTCACGGACTCGTTGCTGAACAGCGAGCTGCCGAGGTCGCCGGTGAGGGCGTTGCCGGCCCAGGCGGCGTACTGGACGAGGACGGGGTCGTTCAGGCCGAGGCGTTCCCGGGTGGCGTCGATCTGCGCTTCGGTGGCGTTCTCGCCGGCGATCGTGATGGCCGGGTCGCCCGGGATCATCAGGACCAGCGCGAAGACGCCGAGGGACACGAGGAAGAGCAGCGGGACCATCATCAGGACGCGCCGGACGGTGTACCGGAGCACGGGCGGGCACCCTCCCAGCGGACGGCGGTGTCGCGAGGGAACTGCGACCGGGTGGTGGGGAAGAAGGATTCGGGATCGGTCGGGAAAAGGGCGCGGAGAATCGTCGTCCACGCCCGGGCACGCCCCCGTCGCGCGGCACCTCCGCACTAAACGATCGTTCGGAAAGGTAGCAAGCGTCACACCGTCCGTCAACCGGGTCTTTACCAGGAACGGCGCCTGAGCTGGGAACCTACTCGGGCGTATCGCCGTCCCTTGACCTCCGCTTGACCCGCGCGGCGCATCAAGATCACCTTCGTGGCCGCCGACAATGCGGGGAAACGGCGACTTGTGAATCACGGCGACTCGTGCTCAGAATGGCGCCACGCCGGCACGTCCCCGGCGATCCCTCGTATTCTCGCGCCCCGCATCGTCGCGGGCCTGGAGAAGGTGGACCGCCCATGCCGATCCGTCGTGTCCCGGCCGTGTTCACGGCCCTGCTGACCGCGTTGCTCGCGGTCGCGCTGGCCGGCTGCGCCCCGATCTCGCCGTCGGAGGGCGGCGGCGGTGCCTCCACCGCACCGGTCGCCCGGGAGGACCTCGACCCCGAGGCGACGATCCGGTACGCCGACGCCGTCGGCCCCAGCCGGTTCGACCCGCACCGCTCCACGAACGGCCAGGACATCCGCTACCTCGCCCCCGTGTACGACCGGCTCGTGCACCTGTCCTCGGCGGGCGACCCGATCCCCGGGCTCGCCACGGCGTGGGAGTGGCAGGACGACGGCCTCGCGCTGCGGATGACGTTGCGGCAGGACGTCCGCTTCCACGACGGCGCCCCGTTCGACTCGGCCGCGGTCAAGGCCAACATCGAGCGGGAGAAGACCGTCGAGGGCTCCTCGGTGGCCGCGGACCTCGCGAGCGTGACCTCGGTGGAGACGCCGGACCCGAACACGGTCGTGCTGCGCCTGTCGAAGCGCAACAGCATGCTGCTCGGCCTGCTCTCCCACCGCGCCGGCGCGATGGCGAGCCCCACCGCGTTCGACAACCCCGATCTCGACCTCGCCCCGGTGGGCACCGGCATGTACAAGGTCACCTCGTACCGGCCGAACGACGTGATCGTCTACGAGCGCAACCCCGACTACTGGAACCGCGACGTGGTCGGCGCGAAGAGCATCGAGCTGCGCATCCTGCCCGACGAGGTCACCCGGATGAACGCGCTGCGCACCGGCGAGGTCGACGTCGCGCTGCTGTCCGGCCGGCTGGCCGGCGAGGCGAGCGGGCTGCCGGGCATGACGGTGCACCGCGACACCACGCTCACGTACCTGGTGCTGTACCTGAACCGGGCGCGTTCCGAGTTCGGCGACCCCAGGGTGCGCCAGGCGCTCAACTACGCGGTGAACCGCCAGGCGATCGCGCAGGGCATCTACTTCGGCGCCGCGCAGCCGACCGTGCAGCCCTTCCCGCCGGACTACTACGCCTACAACCCCGCCTACCCCGGCGACTTCTACCCGCACGACCCGGCCAAGGCCCGGCAGCTGCTCGCCGAGGCGGGCCTGCCCGACGGGTTCGAGTTCGAGATGCTGGTGACCGCGCTGTCGACCTACACCCAGGCCGGCGAGGCGATCCAGCAGATGCTGGCCGAGGTCGGCATCAAGGCCACCATCCGCAACGTCGAGGCGGCCCAGACGGCCGACGTCTACTACCGCCAGCAGCAGGGCGACGCCCTGGTCTCGCAGTGGGGCGGGCGGCCGGACCCGTCGATGACCATCGACCTGCAGTTCACCTCCACCGGGTTCTCCAACCCCGGCCGCGTCACCACCCCGCGGCTCGAGGAGCTGCAGCGCACCGCCCTCGACACCCTCGACCCGGACAAGCGCCGCGACACCATCCACCAGGAGGTCGGCGAGCTCGTCGACCAGGCCTTCCAGGTGCCGATCGTGCTCGACGAGTCGGTCATCGCGACCAACCAGCGGATCGCCGGCTTCGAGCTGCTGGTGACCGGCCAGGTCGACTTCCAGAAGCTGGCCGTGAGGAAGCAGCAGTGAGGCGCAGGACGTTCCTCGGCCTCGTCCCCGTCGCGGGGCTCGTCACGGTCGCCGGCTGCGCCCCGATCCCGTCCTCGGGCCCGGCGGCGCAGGGCCCGCCGGGCGTCTTCCGGTACGCCTACGAGCTCACGCCGAGCCGGCTGGACCCGCACCGGGCGTCGATCAGCCAGGACGGGGTCACGCTGTTCCCGGCCTACGACCGGCTGGTGCACCAGTCCCCCGTCGGCGAGCCGGAGCCGGGCCTGGCCCGGGCGTGGGCCTGGGAGGACCCGCTCGCGCTGCGCCTGGACCTGCGGCCGGGGGTGACCTTCCACGACGGGACCCCGTTCGACGCGGCCGCGGTCAAGGCCAACATCGAGCGGGCCAAGACCGTACAGGGCTCGGCGGTGCGGACCGAGCTGGACCCGGTCGCGTCGGTCGAGGTCCGCGACCCGCAGACGGCGGTGCTGCGGCTGTCGTACCCGTCGGCGTCCCTGCCGGCCGTGCTGTCCGACCGGGCCGGGGCGATGGTGAGCCCGAAGGCCCTCGCCGACGGCGTCGACCTCGACGCCGTCGCGGTCGGGGCGGGCATGTACCGGATGGTCGAGCACAACCGCGGGCAGATCACCCGCTTCGAGCGGCACCCCGGGTACTGGGATCCGGCGGCGGCCGCGGCGGAGAAGCTGGAGATCCACCACATCGCCGACGCCGCCACCCGGCTCAACGCCGTGCGCACCGGGGTCGTCGACGCGTGCCGGGTGCCGCCCGCCCTGCTCGACCAGGCGAAACAGACCGGGCTCGAGGTCAGCACCGCGGGCTCGCTGAACTTCAACTACTTCGTCCTCAACCGCGCCCGCTCCGCCTTCGGCGACCTGCGGGTGCGGCGCGCGCTCAACCACGCCCTCGACCGGGAGGCGATCCGGCAGGGCGTCTACCGCGGGCTCGCCACGGTCTCGGCGCAGCCGTTCGTCCCGGGCTACTGGGCCTACGACCCCGACCTCGGCGACGACGCCATCCGCTTCGACCCCGACCTCGCCCGCCGGCTGCTGGCCGAGGCCGGGGTCGGGGACGGGCTGCGGTTCTCGACGGTGATCCCGACCGGCTCGGACTACCAGCCGCTGGCCGAGGCGATCCAGGCCCAGCTCGCCGCCGTCGGCGTCACGATGGAGATCGCGCCGGCCGCACCCGACACCATGGGCGACCTGATGTTCGTGCAGGAACGGTACGACGCCATGCTCGCCTCGTGGGGCCCGCGGGCGGACCCGTCGATGACCGTCGCCACCCGGTACACCGCGAACGGCTTCGGCAACCCGGGCGGGCAGACCACGCCCCGGCTGGAGCAGCTGCACAGGCAGGCGCTCGCGACGACCGACCCCGCCGCGCGGTCCGCCGTCATGCACGACCTGGTCGACGAGGTGGTCGACCAGGTCCTGGAGATACCCGTGGTGTTCCCCGAGGACGTCGTGGTGCAGTCGCCGCGAGTCGTCGGGCTCGTGCCGCGGCTGATGCACCGGCCCGAGTTCCGCGGGGTGACGGTCCGATGAGGGCGCTGCGCGCCGTCCGGATCGTCACAGCGGCCCTGCTGCTCGTCCTCGTGGCGGGCTGCGCCCCGATCCCCACCTCCGGCGGCGGGGCCGAGCAGGCCTCCGGGCCGGCCGACCCGAACGCGATCCTGCGGTGGGCCAACGCCGTGGGGCTCAGCCGGTTCGACCCGCACCGGGCCAGCTCCAGCAACGACAACACGCACCTGTTCCTCACCTACGACCGGCTCGTGCACACCGACGCCGACGGCCGGGCCGTGCCCGGACTCGCCACCGCGTGGGAGTTCGGCCCGGACGGGACCACGATGGACATGACCCTGCGCCAGGGCGTCACGTTCCACGACGGCACCCCGTTCGACGCGGCGGCGGTCAAGGCCAACATCGAGCGGGCCAAGACCGTGACCGGCAGCGCCGTCGCGCCCGAGCTGCGGCCGGTCCGCTCGGTCGAGGTGCTCGCGCCGGACCGGGTCCGGTTCGTGCTCACCGCGCCCACGGCGTCGCTGCCGCTGGTGCTCTCCGACCGGGCCGGGGCGATGATCAGCCCCGCCGCCTTCGACAACCCCGACCTGGACCAGAACCCGGTCGGCGCCGGCATGTTCCGGGTCACCGCCTACCAGCCCGGGGCGCGGATCGAGTACCGCGCGGCGCAGAACTACTGGGACCCGGCGGCGGTGCGCGTCGCCGGCATCGACATGCCGATCTACACCGACTCCGTGACCCGGCTCAACGCCCTGCGCGGCGGGCAGATCGACGGGGCCGTCCTCTCGCCGGAGCAGGTCGCCGAGGCACAGGCGTCGGGCGTCCGCGTCGAGCCGGGCCGGACCAGCAACTTCTGGTACTTCCAGCCGAACCGGACCCGGTCGGCGTTCGGCGACGTCCGCGTGCGGCGGGCGATCTGGCACGCGATCAACCGGCAGGCGCTGGTCGACGTCCTCGCCCGCGGCTACGGCGAGCTGTCCGCCCAGCCGCTGCCGGAGTGGAGCCCGGGACACGACCCGTCGATCGGCCCCGACCCGTACCCGTACGACCCCGCGAAGGCGCGGCAGCTGCTGGCCGAGGCCGGGCTGCCGAACGGCTTCACGTTCGAGGCGCTCGTCGCGACCAGCCCGGACGTGCAGCGCGTGGCGGAGGCCATCCAGGCCGACCTCGCCGCCGTCGGCATCACGATGACGAGCCGGGTGCTGGAGGGCGCGCAGATCACCGACGAGTTCTTCGTGCGCAAGCAGGGCGACCTCCTGCTCGGCCCGGGCGGCGGTCGCCCGGATCCCGCCCAGACGACCGGGCTGCGGTACCTGCCGGACGGCTTCAACAACCCCGGCGGCCACACCACGCCGGAGATGCAACGCCTGCAGGAGACCGTGCTGCGCACCGTCGACCCGGCCGCCCGCGCCGACGCCCTGCACGCCCAGATGCGCGAGTTCGTCGACCAGGCCTTCGAGGTGATCCTCTACTACGCGACGCCGCCGGTGGCGCTCTCGCCGCAGGTCCTGGACTTCCACCCCGGCCTCGCCGACCGGCCGGAGTTCCGCGGGGTGGCCAAGGCGGCGGCCCAGTGACGGCACGGACCGCACAGCTGTCGCGGCGGTCGGTGCTGGCGGGCGCCGTCGCGCTCCCGTTGCTGGCCGCCTGCGCCCCGATCGGCTCCTCGGGCGCCTCGCGGCCCGCCGCGGGCCCTGCCGATCCCGGCGCCGTGTTCCGCTACGCCAACACCATCGGCGTGAGCCGCTTCGACCCGCACCGCGCCTCGTCGAGCACGGACAACACACTGCTGTTCCTCACCTACGACCGGCTCGTGCACACCGACACCGAGGGCCGGGCCGTCCCGGGGCTCGCGACGGCCTGGCGCGCCACGGACGGCGGACGCACGCTCGAGCTGGACCTGCGCGAGGGCGTGCGGTTCCACGACGGCACGGCCTTCGACGCCGCCGCGGTGAAGGCCAACATCGAGCGGGCCAAGACCGTGCAGGCCTCCGCGGTCCGGGCCGAGCTCGCGAGCATCGCCGCGGTCGACGTCGACGGGCCGCTCCGGGTCCGGCTGCGGCTCACCGCGCCCAACGCCGCCCTGCCGTTGATCCTCTCCGACCGGGCGGGCGCCATGGTCAGCCCGGCGGCGTTCGACAACCCCGACCTCGACCAGGCCCCGGTCGGCGCGGGTATGTACCGCGTGACCGCGTACCGGCCGGGGGCGAGCGTCACCTACCGGCCGGTCGAGGGCTACTGGGACCCCGACGCCGTGCGGGTGGCCGGGATCGACATGCTGATCTACACCGACGCGGTGACGCGGCTCAACGCCCTGCGCACCGGCGAGATCGACGCCACCGTCCTGTCGCCCGACCAGGTCGCCGAGGCGCAGGGGGCGGGCATCGCCGTGGCCGCGGGCCGCACGAACAACTTCTACTACCTGCAGCCCAACCGGGCGCGACCCTTCTTCGCGGACGTCCGGGTGCGTCGCGCCCTCTGGCACGCGGTGGACCGGCAGTCCCTCGTCGACGGGCTCGCCCGCGGCTTCGGTGTGATCGCCGCCCAACCGGTGCCGGACTGGAGCTTCGCGCACTCGCCGGACATCGGGCCGGACCCCTACCCCTACGACCCGGCGCTCGCCCGACGGCTGCTCGCGGAGGCCGGCTACCCGAACGGCTTCAGCTTCGAGGTCTTCGCGTCCGCGGGCAGCGACCAGGGCAAGCACGCCGAGGCGCTGCAGGACTTCTACGCCGCGGTCGGGATCGACATGCGCATCCGCATCATGGACAGCGCGCAGATCGCCGACGTCTTCTTCGTGCGCGAGGAGGGCGACGGCCTGCCGTCCGTGGGCGGCGGCCGGGCGGACCCCGCCCAGACCACCGCCCTGCGCTACACCGCGGACGGCTTCAACAACCCCGGTGGCGCGGCCCCGCCCGAGTTCGAACGGCTGCAGGCAGAGGTCGTCGCGGCGAGCGACGAGGCGACCCGGGCCGCGGCCTTCCACCGGATGATGAACGCGGTGGTCGAGCAGGCACTCGAGGTGATCCTCTACTTCCCCACGCCCCCGATCGCGACCGGACCGCTCGTGCTGGACTACCACCCGTTCCTCGCCGACCGGCCGGAGTTCCGCGGGGTGTCCAAGGCCGCCACCTCCTGATCGTTCCGCGAAGACCCTTCCGATCATGTCGTCGGGACGGTACCGTCTCGTCCACGCGCAGAACGGGACGGTACCGTCCCGTCGGCGATCGGGAGGTTCCCGTGAGACGCACGCCCAGCGGTGCAGCGGTCCTGCAGCCGGCGAAGACGGCCTCGATCACCACGGCCGTGCTCGAGGAGCTCGCGGGGAGCGGCTACGGGCGGCTCGCCATGGAGGCGGTGGCCCGGCGCGCCGGCGTCGGGAAGAGCGCGCTGTACCGGCGCTGGCCGGGCAAGCCCGAGATGGTCACCGCGGCCCTGTCGGAGCTGAGCGTGCCGGCCGTGCCGACGCCCGACACGGGCACGTTGCGCGGTGACCTCCGCGTGCTGGTCGAGGCGATGCACGAGTGGCTCACGCACCCGCTCATCGCCCGGATCCTGCCGGACGTCAGCTCCGAGGCCGTGCGCAACCCGGACCTGGCCGACGCCCTCCGCCGCACCGTCGGCGACCCGCGCCGCGACATGGCGAGACCGGTGTTCGACCGGGCCGCGGCGCGAGGTGAGCTGGCCGTGGACGTGGACTTGGCGCTCGACCTCGTCGGCGCGCCGCTGTACTGGCGACTGTCGGTCCGGCACGTACCGCTCACTCCCGGCTATCTCGACGACCTCACCGATGCGCTGCTGCGCGCCCTGTCCCGCCCCTGACTTCCGCTCTCCCCTGACCTCCCGATCCTGATCGTCGATCGGATCGCGAGGCCCCCTCCACCGCCACCCGCGCACGGCGCACGTCCCGTACCGCACTCGATCCGCAGATTGGATCCAATCTGCATCTGATTGCACTCATGGAGGACAGCAATGACCGCGAGCACGGACGTCCCCACCTCCCCCGGGGACACCCTGATCTTCGAGAACGACCGGGTCCGGGTCTGGTCCATGACCTTGGCACCCGGCGGGATGTTCGACTTCCACCAGCACCACCACGACCACGTGGTGCTGTGGCCCGACGCGGGCGACGCCCAGGCCCAGGAGCTGGGCGACCCCGACTGGGGCCTGGTGCAGCACGCCGAGCCCGGCTTCGTCCTCTACCGCACGGTCGGGCGCACCCGACCCCTGCCGCCGCACCGGATCCGCAACCTCGGCCCGGAACCGGTGACCCACTACATCGTGGAACTGCTCGAACCCTCGCCGTCCGAGGAGAGCGAGCCGTGGGTCTTCAACGACCGCGGCCGCGTCGGGCGCGCCGACGGATCAGCCCTGTGACGGCCCCGGAGGCCGCCGGACCCGCCGCCCCTGGCGCCGTACCGGCCCCGGCCACCGCAGGGTCGCTGCGTCGCAACGCGATCGGGGTGCCGGGCATGATCTTCATGGTCGTCGCGGCGACCGCGCCGCTGACGGCCCTGTCGTCGAACATCTCGCTCAGCCTCGGCTTCGGCACCGGCCCCTCGACGGTCCTCCTGCTGGTGCTGGTCGGGCTCGTCCTGGCCGTGTTCGCCGCGGGGTACGTGGTGCTCAGCCGGTACGTGACCAGCGCGGGCGCCTACCAGGCCTTCGTCGAGTTCGGCCTGGGCCGGCGTGCGGGCGCGGCCACGGCGTTCGTCGCGACCCTCGCCTACACGATCGCCGCGGCCGGCATGGTGGCCGCGACCGGCTACTTCGCCGCGCTCACCTGGACGGCACTGACCGGCGCGGACGTGCCGTGGTGGGCGTTCGCCGTGGTCGCGCTGGCGATCACCTACGGGCTGGGTGTGCGCGGGGTGGAGATCGCCCAGCACGTCACCACCGGGATCTCGGTGCTGCAGTTCGCGATCATCGCCGCCCTCGCCGTCGCCGTCCTCGTGCAGAACCCGGACGGCTGGGCGGTCCCCGCTCTCTCGCCGACCGCGGCGTTCGGTCCCGGTCTGGCGACGACGCTCGTCTTCTGCCTGCTCTGCTTCGGGGGGTTCGAGGCCACCGCGGCGTACGGGGAGGAGGCGCGGGCGCCGCGGCGGAGCATCGCGGTCGCGACCTACGCCGCGCTGGGCATCCTCGTGGTGGTCTTCGCGTTCGGCACCTGGACCCTCGCAGCGGCGTTCGACGACGTGCGGGCCGTGGCCGCTGAGGACCCCGGCGCCCTGGTCGTCACCGCCGCGGACCGCTACCTCGGCGTCTGGTCCGGCCCGGTGCTGAGCGGGCTGGTCACGATCAGCTTCCTGGCCGCCGCGGTGGCCTTCCACAACCTGGCCTCCCGCTTCCTGTTCGCCCTCGGCCGGTCCGGCCTGCTGCCCCGCGCGCTCGCCACGGTGCACCACCGGCACGACACCCCGTTCGTCGGTTGCCGGACCCAAGCCGTCGTCGCGGTCCTGCTGCTGGTCCCGTTCGCGATCGCGGAGGCGGACCCGATCGTCAACCTCTTCCCGGCGCTGTCCGGGATCACCTCGCTGGCCCTGGTCGCGATGATGGCCGGCTGCTGCGGCAGCCTCGTCGTGGCCGCGCTGCGCCGCCGGGTGACCGAGTCCCGGTGGGTGACGATCGCCGCACCCGCGGCCGCCGGAACGGTCCTCGTCGCGGTGCTGGTGCTGATCGTCGGCCACTACAGCGAGGTCACAGGCAGCGACGCCCTCGTCGTCGCCCTCATGCCCCTCTCCCTGCTCGTCGTCGCCGCGTACGGCGTCGGCGCGGCGGCCCTCCGAGGAAAGGACGAGTCATGACCACCGAACTGCTGCGCGCCACGCACCTCCCGGCCGCCCGGCGCGAGATCGTCGAACGGGCCCGCGCCCTGCGGCCCCTCCTCGCCGAGGCCGGCCCGGGGATCGACGCGACCGGCGCCGACCCCACCGCCGCGATGGCCCTGCTCGGCGAGGCCGGCCTGCACCGGATCAACGTGCCGGTGGAATTCGGGGGCCTGTGGGACGGCCCCGCCTTCGGCGGCTGGCGCGAGCTGATCGAGGCGCAGATCGAGATCTGCGCCGGGGACGGCTCGACCGGCCAGTGCTGGAGCACGACCACACTGGTCGCCCGCGAGCTCTTCACCTCCGACGAGCTGCCCCACGAGACCAAGCAGCAGCTGGCCGACGAGCTGATGTACGAGGGCCGCCGGTTCGTCGCGTCCAACGCCGAGACCGGGGGGACCGGCCGGGTCGTCGGTCGGCGCGTGCCGGGCGGTGTGGTCGTGTCCGGGACCAAGACCTTCAACACCAACAGCGGCGGCGGCGGCCGCGACCTCGCCAGCGTGAGCTTCGCGCTGGTCGGCGACGACGGGATCGTGGAGACCGCCCCGCGCTGGCACGCCCTGGTCCGGCTCGACGATCCCGCGCTCGAGCTGCTCGGCGACTGGGACAACATGGGCCAGCGCGGCACCGTCAGCCAGACCATCCGCTACCGGGACGTGTTCGTGCCCGACGGCTGGCACTTCCGCGCCCACGTCGCCGACCCGTACTTCTTCGGCGCGGTGATGCTGATGCACGGCGCGTTGCTGCAGGGCATCGGTGAGGGCGCGTTCGCGGCGGCGGTCGCGTACGTGCAGGAGCTGAACCGGCCGAGCATGCCGCGGTTCGGTACCGCGACGGAGGACCCGTTGATGCACCGCCAGCTGGGCGAGATGTCCAGCGAGCTGGCGGCAGCGCGGGCCCTGCTGCTCTCGGTGGCCGACGAGCTGGAGGCCCCGGAGCTGGTCACCCGCCCCGAGGAGATGGCGATCAAGGGCTTCCGGGCCAAGGTCGCGAGCACCCGTGCCGGGCTCGACGTGACCGCCCGGATCCACGACCTGACCGGTGCGCGCAGCACGGCGAACCGGTTCCGGCTGGACCGGTTCTGGCGCAACGCCCGCACCTTCGGCAGCCACGACTCGATCGACGCCAAGAACGCGTTCGTCGGGGCGTTCGAGCTGGCCGGCGCGCTGCCCGCGATCCCCGACTACATCCGGGTGTGACGGTGCACCCGTCGGAGATCCTCCCGGTGCCGGACTACGCGGCCCTGGTCCCGGCGCCCTTCCTCGACCCGCCCGAGGTGCGCGTGCTTCCCGGGGCGCTCAGCCACCTCGGTGTCCCCTACGCCACGCCGCCGGGCTGGCGGGCGCTGCGGCTGGACCTGCACCTGCCGGCAGGACCGGGTCCGCACCCGGTCGTCGTCTACGCGCACGGCGGGAGCTGGCTGGGCGGGATGCCCGGGCACGGCCCGTGGCACGGCCTGCCCGCCCGCGGCATCGCCGTCGCGTCGGTCGGCTACCGGTTGGCGGGCGAGGTGTCCTTTCCCGAACCCGTCGAGGACCTTCGGGCGGCGATCCGGTGGGTGCGGGCCCACGCGGACCGCTACGACCTGGACCGGCGCCGGGTGGCCGGCTGGGGCAGCTCGGCCGGCGCCTACCTCATGACGATGGCGGCGCTGTCCGGCGAGCGCCCGCTCGGCCGGCCGGTCGGCGACGGGGTCGGCGTGGCCGGTCTGGACGCCGTCGTCGACCACTACGGCCCCGCCGACCTCGGCCGGCTGCTCGACGACGCGCACGAGCCCACCCTCCAGGGCCAGGCCGGGACCGCGGCCGTCATCGGCACGTTCCTCGGGCGCGAGCCGGACGGCGCCGACGACCCGGCCAACCCGCTGCGGCTCGCCGGGCCGGGCGCGCCGCCGTTCCTGATCGTGCACGGCGACGCGGACCACCGCGTCGGACTCGCCCAGAGCCGTTGGCTCCACGCGGGCCTGCGGGCCGCCGGGGTACCGGCCGAGCTCGTCGTGCTGCCCGGCGCCGACCACGCCGACCCGGCCTTCTTCGACCCGGCCGAGGTCGAGCGCGTCGTCGCCTTCCTGACCACCGTCTGGGACCGCGCCGCGGTCCCCGTCCCCTCGAGGAGCAGTCCGTGACCGTCACCCCGCTCGATCCGCGCCCGCTGCCGCCGTGGGCGGGCGAGCTCACCTCGCTGCGCCACGACGAGCCGACCGGGACCTGGTCGGTGATCGCGGTGCACTCCACCCGGCTCGGCCCGGCCGTCGGCGGGACCCGCGCGATGGTCTACCCGTCGCTGCCGGCGGCGGTCGCCGACGCCCGGCGCCTGGCCGGGGCGATGACCCTCAAGGTCGCCGTCGCCGGCCTGCCGATGGGCGGCGGCAAGTCGGTGGTGACGCTCCCGGCCCCGCGGCACCGGCTGGACGACGACACGTGGCACCGGGCGCTGGAGGCGCACGCGCGGCACATCGAGCTCCTGCGCGGCACCTACTGGACCGGCCCCGACATCGGCACCGACACCACGGACATGGACGTGCTGCGCCGGCACACGACCTACGCCTTCGGCCGCGCGGAGAGCGACGGCGGGTCCGGGACGAGCGCCGAGGCGACCGCGATCGGCGTCGTCGCCGCCGTGCGGGCGGCGGCCCGGGAGGCGGGGCACCCCGGCCTCGCCGGGCTGCGGGTCCTGGTGCAGGGCCTCGGTGCGGTCGGCATGCGGGTGGCCCGGGCGGTGTCGGCGGCCGGCGCGCGCCTGCTCGTCGCCGACGTCGATCCGGACCGGGTCGCCCGCGCCGTCGGGCTCGCGGCGGCCGTGGAGGTCGTGGCTCCCGAGGAGGTCGTCCGGACGCCGTGCGACGTCCTGGTGCCCTGCGCCGTCGGTGGCCTGATCGACGCCCGGGTGGCCCGCACCCTGCCCGCCGCCGTCGTGGTGGGCGGGGCCAACAACGTCCTCGCCGACGACGAGGCCGCGGACGTGCTGGCCGCGCGCGGCGCCGTCGTGGCCCCGGACTTCGTGGCCAACGCGGGCGGGGCGATCCACCTCGTCGGCCGCGAGGTGCTCGGCTGGTCCGCCGAGCGGGTCCGGAAGCGGGCCGAGGCGATCGAGGGCACGCTCGCGGAGATCTTCGCCGACGCCCGGACCCGTGGCGTCGGCAGCGTGCGGGCCGCGCTCGAGCGCGCCGAGCGGTCGCTCGCGGTGGAGCCGGCCGCGTGACCACCCGCCCGACCCTGCGCGGCCGCTTCGGGATGTCCGCCTCGACCCACTGGCTCGCGACCGGCGCCGCCCAGTCGGTGCTGGAGCGCGGGGGCACGGCGGTGGACGCGGCGACGGCCGCGGCGTTCGTCCTGCACGTGGTGGAGCCGCACCTCAACGGTCCGGGCGGGGATCTCGTCGCCCTGGTCGCGCCCGCGGGCGGTGCGCCGTTCGTGCTGTGCGGCCAGGGCCCGGCGCCCGCCGGGGCGACCCGGGAGCACCTCGTGGCCGAGGGGCTCGACCACGTGCCCGGGGCCGGGGCGCTCGCGGCGGCGGTGCCCGGCGCCGTCGTCGCCTGGCTGCGGTTGCTGGCCGAGCACGGCACGTGGGAACTCGCCGACGCGCTGGAGTACGCCCTGGACCTCGCCGAGCACGGGTACCCGGTGGTGCCGCGGCTCGCGGCCACGATCGCCGCGGTGGCGGACCTGTTCCGGGAGCACTGGCCCTCGTCGGCGGAGCGGTGGCTGCCCGGCGGCCGGGTACCGGAGGCCGGCGCGACCCTGACCAACCCGGAGTACGCAGGCACGCTGCGCGCCCTGCTCGCCGCGGGCAGCCCTGGCGGCGACCGCCTCGGGCGCATCGAGCTCGCGCGACGGGCCTGGCAGGAGGGCGCGGTGGCGCAGGCCCTGGAGGAGTTCGCGGCGAAGCCGCACCGGCACTCGGACGGCCGCGACCACGCCGGGGTCCTACGGGCCGCGGACCTCGCGGCCTTCCGCGCCACCACCGAGGAGCCCGTGTGCCGCGACTTCCGCGGCACCACCGTGGTGAAGGCCGGGCCGTGGAGCCAGGGCCCGGTGCTGCTGCAGGCCCTGGGCATCCTCGACCACGTCGGCGACGGCCGGCTGGACCCGGGGACCGCGGAGGGCGCGCACACGATCGCCGAGGCGCTCAAGCTCGCGCTCGCCGACCGCGAGGCCCACTACGGCGCGGCCGCCGCGCCGGGGCTCCTCGACCGGCTGCTCGACCCGGACCACGCCCTGGCCCGCGCGGCGCTCATCGGCCCCGGGGCCTCCCGGGAGCTGCGCCCCAGCCGGCTCGACGGCGATCCGGTGCTGCCGCCGCTACGCGTCGACGGCGGCGCCGCGGCCGGGACCGGTGAGCCGACGGTGGCCCGGAACGGCGAGACGCGCGGCGACACCTGCCACGTCGACGTGGTCGACCGCTGGGGGACGATGGTCTCCGCGACGCCGTCGGGGGGCTGGCTGCAGTCCTCGCCCACCGTCCCGGGCCTCGGGTTCTGCCTCGGGACCCGGTTGCAGATGTCCTGGCTGGACCCGCGCTCGCCGTCGCGGCTCGACCCCGGCCGGCGCCCGCGCACCACGCTGAGCCCCACGCTGCTGCTCCGGGACGGGGCCGCGGTCGCCGCGCTGGGCACGCCCGGCGGCGACCAGCAGGACCAGTGGCAGCTGCTCTACCTGCTGCGCACGCTGGTCGGCGGGCAGTCGCCGCAGGAGGCGATCGACTCGCCCGCCTTCCACACCACGGCGGTCCCCGGCTCCTTCTGGCCGCGCACCTGGACACCGGCCGGCCTGGTCGTCGAGGAACGCCTGGGGCCGGAGGTGGTCGCGGAGCTGCGCGGGCGCGGGCATGCGGTGACCGTGTCCGGCCCGTGGACGCTCGGCCGGCTCTCGGTCGTCACACGGGACCCGGCGACCGGGCAGCTCGGCGCCGCGGCGAACCCACGCGGGGCGCAGGGCTACGCGGCCGGGCGGTGACCGGCCGCGGACTACGATCGCGCCGTGGCCGCCCGGGGTTCCGCCGACGTCGCCTCCGTGCGGGACATCGTCGACCGGCTCCAGGAGCGGATCGGCAGCGGCGAGATCCCCATCGGCGGTTGGATCCGGCAGGAGCAGGTGGCCCAGGAGCACGGGGTCAGCCGCACCCCGGTCCGGGAGGCGCTGCGCCAGCTCGAGGCGCTGGGCGTCGTCGAGATGGTGGCGCACCGGGGCGCGCGGGTGACGCTGCCGTCGACCCGGGACATCGCCGAGGCCCTCGAGGTGCGCGGGGTCCTGGAGGGGCACGCCGCGCAGCTCGCCGCGGACCGGATCACCGAGGCCCAGCTCGCGGTGCTCGCCGGCACGGACGGGACCTTCCGCCGGGTGGTCGCGCTGGCGCGGGACCCGGACGCGCAGGAGGAGGCCCGCGAGCTCTGGTACCGGACCAACTCGCTGTTCCACGCGACGGTCGTCGAGGCTGCGGGGAACCGGCAGCTCACCGCCAGCCTCGACGCGCTGCACCATCGGCTGCCCCGCAACCTCACCTGGGCCGGGCTGGCCGGCGACCCGCGGCTGCTCGACCGCAACGCGGACGACCATGTCGCGATCACCGCCGCGATCCGCGCCGGCGAGGGCGAGCGCGCCCGCTCGCTCACGCTCCAGCACGCCCGCCGCGCCGCCGAGATGATCCTCGTCCGCCGGCCCTGACCCGGTGAAAGGCGCTCGCTCCTGAGATGTGAGGGAGAGCGCCGTTCGCTCGAGGGTCGCGTCGCTCCGGGATCACCGCGGGTCGCGCCACATGGGCCACACCGGTGGGCTGCCGGCGGCCGAGATCGGCGCCTCGGCGACGAAGCCGTGACGCTCGTACAGCGCCTTGCTGCGAGGGCTCGTCGCCTCCAGGTACGCGCGGTGACCTGCCCGGTCGGCTCGGGCGAGGACCGGCGTCATCGTCGCGCTCCCGACGCCCCGGCCCTGCTCGTCCGGGCGCACGCCGAGGAACCACAGGTACTCGTGCGGCTCGTGCGGGTGGTGCTCCTCCATCACGGTCATCAGCGCGAACAGCCGCTCGGCGTCGTCCCCGGCGCGTTCCGCGAGCGCGCCCCCGAAGGCCTCGCCCTCCTCGTCGGACATCGGGGCGCTGCCGTGCGGCACCCAGAGGGCGGCGCCGGCGGCGTCCGGCCCGGCGGCCCAGATGTCGTCGTGCTGCGCGAGCACCGCGACGACACGCTCGAAGAAGAACAGCGTCCTGTCCGCCCGGTCCGACGGAACCGGGTGGATCCAGGCGAAGATCGGGTCGTCGACGAAGGCGGCCGCGAGCGTCGCGGCGACCGCGGCGTGGTCGCTCCGACCCGCCTTGCGGACGGTGGTGGGCGAAGTGGTCCGGATCGTCGTCGTCATCGTGAGTTCCCCTCGGCTCGGTGACGGGTTCGACGACGACTGTGCGGCCCGACGGTGTCAGGCGCCTGTCAACCCCCTGTCGCCCGACCGGCGAACGACCCTCGCGCTCACTACGTGTGAACGAGAGCGCCGTTCGCTCACCACGTGGGTGCGACGAAGGACGGTCAGCGGAGGCGGCGGACGCTCGTGCCGGGGCGGGCGTACTCGTGGAAGAGCACGTCGAGGTGGTCGGCGAGGGAGTCCGCGGGCGCCTCGGGCGGGAGCCGCACGTCCTCGGCGGGGCGCCGGCGGCCCTCCCCGACGTAGGAGGCGACCCAGCGTCCGTCCCGCCGCTCGACCTCGACCACGACGCGGCCGTACAGCTCGAAGCGCAGCCGAGCACCCTCCGGTGTGTCCATGCCGGGCAGTGTCGCGGCTCGCGCTGTACCGGCGCAGCCGCATGTGAACGAACGGCGCTCTCGGTCACTACGTCTGTGCGAGAGCGCCGTTCCCTCAGCCCAGCCCGGCCGCCACCAGCGCCTCCTTCGCGGACTCGCCGAGCAGCCGGCCGGTGGCCACGCGGGCGCGGACCTGGTCGGCGTAGCCGTCGTCGGCCATCACGCCCGCGAGGTAGCGGGCCTGCACGCCGGCGAGGATGCACGCCGAGCGCCAGCGGTTGAAGGCGATCCAGTACGGCAGGTCCGACACGTCCCGGCCGGTGGTCCGGGCGTAGCGGTCGACCAGCTCCTCCCGGGTCGGGAAGCCGGGGACGGTGGTGGGACCCGGGTCGGCGCCCTCGGGCAGCTCGTCGCCGGGCTCCTGCCACAGCGACACGAGATAGCCAAGGTCGGCCATCGGGTCGCCGAGGGTGGACAGCTCCCAGTCGAAGACCGCCCGGACCGTCCCGTCCGGGCCGAAGGTCATGTTCCCCGGCCGGAAGTCGCCGTGCACGACGCCGCGGGTCTGCGGCGGGACGTGCGCGGCGAGGGCCGCGTGGATCTCGTCGAGCAGCGCCAGCTCGGCGCCCTCGACGCCGGAGTTGCGGATCTGCTGGTGCCAGCGTGCGAGCTGCCGCTCGGCGAACCCCTTCCGCGAGCCCTCCAGCCCGACCGCCTCGGGGTCGAGCGCGTGCAGCGCCGCCAGCACCTCGACGACGTGCTCACCCGCCCGGGCGCGCGCCGCGGGCGTCAGCGACTCCGCGGCCGCGGGGTCGGCGAGGACCGTGCCCTCCACGAAGTCCATGACGTAGAACTCCGCGCCGGTGACCGCCGGATCGGCGCAGTACGCGCGCGGCGGCGCCACCGGGACCGCGGTCGGCGCCATCGCGGAGATGAACCGCCACTCCCTGCTCATGTCGTGCGCGGTGCTGAGCACGCCTCCGAGGGGTGGGCGGCGCAGCGCGTAGGCGTGTCCCGCGGCGTCGTCGATCCGATAGGTCAGGTTGGACCGCCCACCCGCGACCAGCGTGAACCGCGCCGGGCCTGCGAACCCGTCGACCTGCCCGGCCAGCCATGCCTCGACGGCCGGGGCGTCGAGGCCGGCCATCGTCGTCGAACTCGTCATCGCCCCACGTACCTCGGCTCCCGCTTCTCCAGGAAGGACCGCACGCCCTCGCGGTGGTCCTCGGTGGCGAACAGCTCGCCCAGCCGCGTGCTGACCCAGCGGCCCAGGTCGGACCAGTCCGGGTCGAGCGCCTCCCGCAGCCCCGCCTTCAGGGCGCCGACGGCCAGCGGCGGGTTCGCCGCGATCCGCCCGGCCAGCTCCAGCGCGGTGGGCAGCAGCTGCTCGTCATCGACGACGCGGCCGACCAGTCCGATGCGGCCTGCCTCCTCGGCGTCGATGATCTCGCCGGTGAACAGCAGCTCCGCCGCCTTCTCCCGGCCGACGAGCTGGGCGAGTCGCGCGATGCCGGCGACGTCGCTGCACAGCCCACGCTTGACGAACAGCTCGCCGAACTTGGCGCGCCGCGCCGCGACCCGGAAGTCCGCCATCAGCGCCAGCTCCATGCCCCAGCCGACCGCCGCGCCGTTGACGGCGGCGATCACCGGGACGTTCGACGTGAGCAGCGCGCCGGCCGCGGGGGTCAGCCGCGGGGCGGGCCGGGGCGGGCGCTTCTCCGGGTCGCCCCCGCCCATCAGCTCGCGGACGTCGTCGCCCGAGCAGAAGGAGCGGCCCTCGCCGGTGATCACCAGGACCCGGGCGGTCGTGGTGCGGACGAGGTCCTCCAGCTCGTCGTACGTCCGGCGGCGCAGGGCGTTGTGCACCTCCGGCCGGGCGATCGTCAGCACGCCGACGTGCCCGTCCTCCTCGTACCGGATGTCGGTGAGCGCCGTCTCCGGGCTCGCGGTCATGCCTGCACCTCCGTGCGCAGCTCGCGCTTCAGGACCTTGCCGCTGGGTGTGCGCGGCAGCGGCTCCGCGCGGAACACGACGTGCTCGGGTACCTTGAACTCGGCCAGCCGCTCGCGGACGTGCTGCTGCAGCTCCGCGGCGGTGACCTCGGCCCGGGTGTTGACCACCGCGACGGCCTGCTCGCCGAGCCGGTCGTGCGGGATCCCGACGATCGCCACGTCGGCCACCGCCGGGTGCTCGAACAGCGCGGCCTCGACCTCCGCGCAGTAGATGTTCTCGCCGCCCCGGATGACGACGTCCTTCATCCGGTCCACGACATACACCCAGCCGTCGCGGAAGAACCCCAGGTCACCGGTGTGGAACCAGCCGTCGGTGAACGCCGCGGCCGTGCCCTCGGGGTTGTTCCAGTACCCGCGCACCACGTTGGGCCCGCGGAACCAGAGCTCGCCCACCCCCTCCGGCTCGGCGTCCTCCCCGGTCGCGGGGTCGACGACGCGGATGTCGGCGCCCGGGGCGAGCCGGCCGACGCTGTCCGGGTGGGTCACGTAGTCCAGCCCGGTGTTGGAGACGACGGCGCTGGTGGTCTCGGTGAGCCCGTAGCCGTTCGCCGGGGACACCACCGAGGCGAACTGGGTGTCGATCAGCCCGATGAGGTCCGGCGGGATCGGCGCCCCGCCCATGCTGAGCGCGGCCAGCGTCTGCAGCCCACCGCCCTCGCGCGCGGCCTGCTCGACCAGCTGCCGCCCGACCGTCGGCACCCCCGACACACCCGTGAGCGCCTCGCGGCGGACCAGCTCGAGGGCCTCGACGGGGTCCCAGCGGTACTGCGTGACGAGCTTCCCGCCGGTCAGCGGGGTGTAGGTCAGGCTGGTGATCCCGGCGATGTGGAACAGCGGGAACGTGCACAACGCGCCCGGCTGCGGCGCCGCCGGGTCCGGCTCCGGCGGGGTCCCGCCGTTCGCGACGATCGCCGCGACCCGGGCGCCGAGCAGCGTGTTGAGGATGTTGGTGCAGTGGTTGCGGTGCGTCCCGACCGCGCCCTTCGGCTTCCCGGTGGTGCCGGAGGTGTAGAGGATCGTGGCGTCGTCGTCGGGGTCGATGGTGACGTCGGGGAGCGCGGCGTCGCGGTCGAGCGACGCCAGCACCTCGGCCCACGGCCGACCCCGTCCCTCGCCCCGGACCTCGATCATCGGGAGGTCGATGCCCTCGAGGATCGCCGCCCGCTCGCCGTCGGCCACGACGAGCCGGGCCTCGCAGTTCTCCAGGGCGTAGCGCAGCTCGGGTCCGGTCCACCAGGCGTTGAGCGGCACGAACACCAGCCCGGACACCGCGCAGGCGTAGAACCAGGGCGCCCACTCCGGGTAGTTCCGCATCGTGACGGCGACCCGGTCGCCCCGGCGCAGCCCGTACTCGTCGTGCAGCAGGCGGGCCAGTCCGGCGACGGTCCGGGCGTGCTCGGCATAGGTGACGTGCTCGTCCCGGTACACCGTGAACACCCGGTCGCCCCAGGTCCGGCCGATCTCGAACAGCTCCCGCAGGGTGTGCGGGCCGCGCTCGTAGACCCGCCACGGGATCCCGCGGACCTCGGTGTCGACCAGCGCGAACTCCGCCCCGGGCGCGGTGAGGGCGGCGGTGGGCTCGGCCCGCACGCTCCCGCCCGACGTGACCGTCATGCCCGGAACGCCAGGTCGAGGCCCGGGTGGGGCCATTCCATCGCGTACAGCTTCCCGCGCCCGGAGGAGGTGATGTAGGCGGTGCGGGAGTCGGCGCCGGCGAAGCAGATGTTCGTGACGAACGGGTCCGGCTCGGGCACCGGGACCTGCTGCTCGAGCGTGCCGTCCGGCTGGATGACGCTCACCGCGCCGGTGACCAGGGTGGCGACGCAGACGTTGCCGGCGCCGTCGACGGCCAGGGAGTCGAGCAGCTGGTAGCCGGGGAAGCCGTGCAGCAGGTGCGCCCCGCCCGGCCCGCGCGGCGGGTCGCCGGCCGGGCCCAGCCGCGCCGGGCCGAGGACCTCCCACTCCCAGACCCGCCCGGTCTGGGTCTCGGCGACGTAGAGCCGGGAGCCGTCCGGGGACAGCCCGACGCCGTTCGGAGTCATCAGCGGGTGCACGACCTCGGTGATCGACGACCCGTCCGGCAGCGCGTAGCAGAGCCGCCCCACGTCCATCTCCCGCCCGCGGTTCTTGCCGAGGTCGGTGAACCAGAAGCCGCCCGCGGAGTCGAAGACGATGTCGTTGGGCCCGCGCAGCGGCCGCCCGTCGACCTCCGTGTAGAGGTCCTTCACCTCGCCGTCGAGCGTGACGCGCTGGATCCGGCCGCCGCTGTAGTCCGCCGGCTGGTGCCCGGGCGCGACGATGCCCTCCGGCCGGTCGTGCCACTCGAAGCCGCCGTTGTTGCACACGTAGATCGCCCCGTCGGGACCGACGGCGGCACCGTTGGGGCCGCCGCCCAGCTCGGCGACGACGTCGACCGACCCGTCCGGCCACACCCGGGAGAGCGTGCCGCGGCGGATCTCCACGAGCACCACCGAGCCGTCCGCGAGGGCGATCGGCCCCTCCGGGAAGCGCAGCCCGGAGGCCACCTCGCGGAGCACGGGAGCGGGGTCGGCAGCGGGGTCGACGCTGACCATGCGGTTCTCCTTCCGACACTGGAAGAGCGGGAACGAAGCGCGCTGAACGAGCGTTCAGCTCACGTTAGGAAGGGCTCGCCGCGGTGTCAACGGACTCGCGGACCAGGGTGCGCAGCTCGGGCTTGCGCACCTTCCCGCTCGTCGTCCGCGGCAGCTCGTCGACCAGCAGGACCCGGCGCGGGATCTTGTACCCGGCCAGGTGGCCGCGGCAGAACTCGCGCACGTCCTCACTCGTGGGGGTGCGGCCCTCGCGCGGTTCCAGCACGGCCACGACGATCTCGCCCCACACCTCGTCCGGCTGCCCGACGACGGCCGCCGCGGCCACGTCGGGATGCTGGAACAGGACCTCCTCGACCTCGCGGGAGTACACGTTCTCCCCGCCGGTGAGGATCATGTCCTTCTTGCGGTCGACGATGTAGAAGTAGCCGCGGGCGTCCCGGCGGGCCAGGTCGCCGCTGTGGAACCAGCCGTCCCGGTTGGCCTCCGCGGTCGCCTCGGGCCGGTTCCAGTACCCGGTGCAGACCTGGTCGCCCCGGATCAGCAGCTCGCCGACCTCGTCGTCCGCGGTGTCGTTGCCGTCGGCGTCGACGATCCGCACGGACGACAACCACTGCGGCTTCCCGACGCTGGTGAGCAGGGACTCGTCGGACTCCAGCGCCCGGACGTGGTCGGCGGAGCCGTGCACGACGACGTTGCCCGCCAGCTCGGTCATGCCGAACCCGGTCTGCCACTTCACGTCCGGCAACGCGGCCATCGCCTCCCGCAGCACCGCGGCGGGCATAGGTGCCGAGCCGTAGCTGATCCGCCGCAGGGACGAGACGTCGAACTCGCGGAAGCGGGGATGGCGCAGCAGCATCGCGAGCATCGTCGGCGCCACGGACGTCTGGCGGACCTGGTGGGTTTGCACGGCTTCCAGGAACCCGACGGCGTCGTAGCGGCGCAGCAGGACCATCGAGTCGCCCTTGACGTGGGCCATCGGCACGCCGTAGCCCGCGATGTGGCACAGCGGCCACGGCATCAGCGACACCCCGGGGTCGTGGTCGTGCTCCCAGCTGATCAACGAGTTCATGACGGCCGCGACGACGTTGCGGTGGCTCAGCACCGCGCCCTTGGCCCGACCGGTGGTTCCCGAGGTGTAGATCAACCAGGCCGGGGAGTCCTCGTCCACCGCGGGGGGTTCCTCGGGGTCGCCGAGGAGGTCCTCCCAGGTCAGCGCCCCGTCTGCAGGTCCGTCCACGCACACGACGGTCCGGATCGACGGCACGTCCGCCATCGCCTGCCGGGCCGTCTCCAGGTACTTCTGCTCCGTGATGAGCATCGTGGGCGTGGAGTCGTCGAGATTGAGGGCGACCTCGCGCGGGCTGAGCCGGTAGTTGAGGAACACCAGCGCCATCCCCGCGGCGGGGACGCCGTAGTAGGCCTGGATGTACTCCGGGTTGTTCTCGGTGAGGATCGCGATGCGGTCCCCGGGCGCGGCGTACCGGGTGAGCCCGTTCGCCAGCCTGCGGACGTCGCGGTCCAGCTCCGCGAACGTCCAGGAGCGGTCCTCGAAGATCAGGGCCGGTTCGTCCGCGCGCCGCGCGGCCGTGAAGGACAACATGTCGCCGATCCGCATTCGTGCTCCTTCGCACGGGGTGGGAACTGCAGGGGGTCAGAACTGCACGGGGCCGGAACCGCCGGACTACTCGCCCGGGTGGGCCAGGTACTTCGGGTTGGCCACGAGGAGCCGGTCGGTGATCCCCGCCCGGACCGCCGCGAGCAGCGCCGGGTCCTCCGGGTCGACGACGCCGGCGCGGATCGCGGCGGCCAGGTCGGCCTGGTCGGCGCGGCCGAAGCGGGCGAGCCGCTCGCGGTGCCGGCGCTCCTGCTCCGGCCCGAGGGCGAGCTCCCGCGCGACGGCGTCGACGACGTTGGCCGCGACCCGGGCGTTGAAGCTCAGCCGGCCCTGCGTGCCGGGCATGACGTCCTCGCGCAGGTAGAGCCCGACGGCGTCGAGCAGCTCGCGGCTCGTGGGTCGGCCGTGCAGGTCCGACGGCGGGGCCTCGGGGGTCTCCGGCAGGTCCCCGGCCGGGAGGCCGAGCGCCAGGAACAGGTCGTGCTCCTGCTCGCACACCCGCCGCCCGATTGCGGCCAGCTCCACGGACGGGACGGCGCCGGAGAGGTGCCGCTCGGCCATGCCGCGGCAGCCGACGGCCCAGCGCGCGGTGCCGAACACCTGCCACCAACGCACCGCCTCGGGATCCGGGCGGTGCCCGGCGACCTCGGCGTACCCGTCGAGCAGCTGGTCGAGCGGGCCGAACCCGCCCACCGCGGGCGCCGCGCCGAACCGCCAGCACTTCACGCACAGCCAGCCGAGGTCCTCGCGGGGGTCGCCGAGGTGCACGACCTCCCAGTCGAGGACGGCCTTGAGCCCGTCCGTCGCGACGATCATGTTCCCGTTGCGGAAGTCGCCGTGCACGACCGACTCGGGGACCTCGGCCGGGCGGTGCTTCTCCAGCCAGTGCAGCGCGATCTCGATCGACGGCAGCGGCTCGCCCATCTCGTCGTAGGTCTGCCGGAGGTGCTCCAGCGGGTCCCGGCGCTCCAGCCCCGGGACGTCGGCCGGCGGGATCGCGTGCACCCGCGCGACCGCACGGCCCAGTTCGGTGGCCAGGGTGCCGCGGACCTGCGCGTACTCGGGATCGCGCAGCAGCCGGCGGGCGAGCGTCTCCCCGTCGACGTGCCGGGTGACCAGGTACGGCGCCCCGACGACGGCGGGGTCCGTGCCGTGGTCGACCAGCGGCGGCACCGGTACGCCGGCCCGCTCCGCGGCCGCGATCGCCCGTGCCTCGAGCGCCATGCCGTCCGGCCGGCCCGGCCCGGGCGGGTCGCGGCGCAGCACCAGCCGCTGCGTGCCCGCACCGGTCCGGGCGCCGAACGACCAGGTCTCGCGGCTCGCGCCGCCGGTCAACCGGTGCAGCCCGACGACCTCCGCCGGGCCGTCGAGGACCTCGGTCAGCCGGACGGAGAGCAGCTCCGCGAGCACGGCCGGGTCGGCGGGGTCGCCGGTCGGCCTGCGGGTCTCCGCGGCGGCGGTCATGCCGCACCCCCACGCGTCAGGCGGGCGGGCCGTCCCAGGGACCGGGGTCCACGGCGTCGACCATGTCCAGCGCCAGGCGCTGGTACCGGCCCACCATCTCCTCCGGCGAGGCGGGCCCCTCCGGCGAGAACCAGCTCGCGACCCCCGTGCACATCACGACGATCGCCCGCGACGCCTCGTTGGGCAGCGGCGTGCGGAAGGCCCCGAGCTCGACGCCCCGGGCCACCACCTCGTCGAACATCCGCTGCTGCGCGTGCCGCTTGGCCAGGTGCGGGGTGCGCACCGGCTCCTCCAGGGCCCGCAGCTCGCTGGTGCCCAGCAGGGTGCCGCGCTGGTCCTCGAGGTGGAACAGCACCTGCACCTCGACGAGCGCCCTGAGCTGGTCGGCCGGCTCGTCCCCCGCACGTTCCAGCGCCTCGCGGGTCCGGGTCAGCAGCGCCTCGATCCCGCGCTCCATGATCATCGCGAGCACGGCCTGCTTCGACGGGAAGTGGTGGTACAGCGCGGCGGGGCTCAGCCCGGCCCGCAGCGCGATGTCCCGCACCGACGTCCCGTGGTAGCCGTGCTCGGCCATGGTCGCGATCGACGCCTCGAGGATCGCCGCGTCGCCCGGCGGCGCATTCGGGGGCCGCGTGACGGGCTGGTGTGCTCGCGCCATCGATCCCTCCCCGGCTCACCGGTCCGTCCGGGGTCCCGGACGGTTCCGGGAAGGCTACCGGGCTGCGCCGCAGCAGGTCCGCGCGCGTCACTTGATCGCCAACGGGTTGATGGGCGAGCCCAGGGCCCGCTGGAACTTGATGGGCGGCGCGGTGAGGAAGAAGTCGTACCGGCCGTCCTCGGCGCAGTCCGCGGAGAGCTCCTCGAAGTCCAGGATCTCGCCGAGCGTCATGCCCATGTCGCGGATCAGCACCATGTGCACCGGCAGCTGCTCGTCGGGCAGCTCGCCGGGGAGCACCTCGATCGCCCAGTTGTCCGAGCAGACCGCGGCGACCTCGTGCTCGTGCAGCCACTCGCAGCAGTCCAGGCCGAGCCCGGGCTCGCCGGCCATGAACGCGGCGGCGTCGGACTCCACGAGGAACTTCCGCCGCCAGCCGGTGCGCACCAGAAGGATGTCCCCGCCCCGCAGCGCGACGCCCTGGGCGGCCATCGCCGCGTCGAGCTCGGCCGGGGTGATCACCTCGCCCGCCTCCAGCCACTCGACGCCGCGGTGCCGGGCGACGTCGACCAGCACGCCGCGCCCCGCGATCCCCTTGGCCTGGTGCTCGATCGAGTTGGCCGTGGTGCCGTGCGGGCTCACCGACGAGGCGGGGAACCCGTTGTAGAGCTGGTCGTCGTAGAAGACGTGGGCGAGCCCGTCCCACTGCGAGGCGCTCTGCAGCGGCATGAACACGTAGTCGTCGGCGTAGTGGAAGGCGCCCGGGTAGTTCTGGTCCGCGCCCGTCTCCGACACCAGGATCATCGGGTTGATCCGGCCCCCGCCCGGCTGCGGGCCCCCGCGGCCGAAGGGGATGCCGAGGTCGAAGATCCGCCCGTCACGCACGAGCCCGGCCGCCGCGGCGACCCGCTCGGGCGTGAGGAGGTTGGTGGTGCCGCGCTGGTCGCGGACGCCGTCGCGGTCCCATCTCCCCCAGTTCGACAGGCGCTTGCCCAGCTCCCTGAAGTCCCGTGTCATCAGCGCACCTTGTTGGGCCCGGCGAAGCCGAAGAGGTAGCCGGCGACCTTGCGCATCTGGATCTCCTCGGCGCCCTCGGTGATCCGGTAGCGGCGGTGGTGGCGGTAGATGTGCTCGAACGGGGTGTGCCGGGAGTAGCCGAGCCCGCCGTGGACCTGCATGGCCCGGTCGGCGGCCTCGCAGACGAACCGGTTGGCCCGGTAGTTGCACATCGAGACCTTGTCGCTGATCTCCATGTGCGGCACCCGGTCGAGCTCCCAGGCGGTCTTGCGGACCAGCCCGCGCAGCATCTCGGCCTCGGTCTGCAGCTCCACCAGCGGCCACTGGATGGCCTGGCGGGTGGCCAGCGGCGCCCCGAACGTGACCCGCTCGCGGGCGTAGGCCACGGCGCGGTCGATGCAGAACTGGCCCGCCCCGACCCCGGAGGCGGCCTGGCGGATCCGGTTCTCGTGCACGAAGGTCTGCGCCACCGCCAGGCCCATGCCCTCCTCGCCGAAGATCGCCGAGTTCGGCACCCGGACGTCGGTGATGGTGACCTCGGCGTGGTCGGTGGGCATGTTCAGCGTCCACCAGTGGAAGTCCACCGAGAACCCGGGGCTGTTCGTGGGCACGAAGAACGCGGTGATCCCGCGGGCGTCGCCGTCGTTGCCGCTGGTACGGGCGAACACCACGTCGTGGGTGGCCGAGTGCATCCCGGAGTTCCACCGCTTGGCGCCGTTGATGATCCAGTCGTCGCCGTCGCGGACCGCGCGGGTCTCCATCCAGGTGGCGTCCGAGCCGTGGTCGGGCTCGGTCAGCCCGAACCCGATCCGGGCCTGCCCGGTGAGCATCGGCTCCATGTACTCGTCGAGCTGCTCGGGGGTGGCGAAGCCCAGCAGCATGTGCGCGAACGGGAAGTTGCCCACCACGCTCGACTCGTTCTGCAGGTCGTTGTGCAGCCCGAGGCCCTTGCGCGCGAGATGCTCGCGGATCACGGCCATGTCGAAGTTGCTGCCGTCCTGCCCGCCCACCTCCTTGGGCAGGGCGTAGCGCAGCCAGCCCGCCGCGTCGGCGCGGCGGCGCATCTCGCGCAGCAGCTCCTCCCACTCCCGACGCGGGGTGCCACCGGCCTCGAAGTCGGTGCGCGCCCACTCCCGGCGGTGGTCGAAGAACCGCTCGTTGTCGTCCTGCGCCTGCAGCGGGACGATCTCCCGCTCGATGAACGCGTCGAGCTCGTCGAGCTTCTGGGTCAGCTCCACCGGCAGTGCGAAATCCACGGGCCCTCCTTAACGATCGTTCAGCTAGGATGCATCGGCACGGGCGCCGAGGGAAGGGGTCGGATGCAGGAGATCCGGTACGAGGTGGCGGAGCGGGTCGCCACACTGACGATCGACAGGCCCGCGAAACGCGGGGCGATGACCTACGCCATGCTCGAGGAGTTCACGGCCCGCATCGACGAGGCCGGGCACGATCCCGAGGTCACGGTGCTGCTCGTCACGGGCGTGCCGGGCAGTTTCTGCGCCGGGATCGACCTGGCCGATCTGGCAGGTCGCTCGCCGGACGAGCGCGGCGCGGTCCGCTCCCGGGAGATCCCGGCGTTGATGGAGTGCCCCAAACCGGTGATCTGCGCGGTCGACGGGATGGCCGTCGGCATGGGCGCGGAGTTCGCCACCCAGGCCGACCTGCGGCTCGTCTCCACCCGCGCGCGGTTCCGGTGGAACTTCGTGCACCGCGGGCTCGTCTCGGACACGGGCGCGGGATCCTGGCTGCTGCCGCGCCAGATCGGCACGCCCGCCGCCTTGCGGCTGCTCTACACCGGGGACGACCTCGGCGCGGACGAGGCCGTGGCGCTGGGGTTCGCGGTGTCGTCGCACTCGCCCGAGGAGCTTCCGGAGGCGGCGCGGGCGCTGGCGGTGAAGATCGCGACGGCGTCGCCCTTCGCGCTGGCCCGGACCAAGAAGCTCGTGCTCGACGGCGCCGGGGTCGGAATGGCCGACCACGTCGCCGCGACGCGGGAGGCGCTCGCCGAGTGCTTCGCGTCGGAGGATCATGCCGAGGGGGTCGCGTCGTTCCTGGAGCGGCGGCCGGCCCGGTTCACGGGGAGGTAGGAGTTGACCGAGGTGTCCGACACGTCCGCGCAGCGGGTCACCGTCGAGATCACGGACGGGGTGGCCGACGTCCGGCTCGCCCGGCCGGAGAAGCGCAACGCCCTCGACCCGGCGATGTTCGCCGCCCTCGTCACCACCGGCGAGCGGCTGCGGACCGAGCCCGGGCTGCGGGCCGTGGTGCTGTCCGGCGAAGGGCCGGACTTCTGCGCCGGCCTCGACTTCGGGTCCTTCCAGGCGATGCGGGACGGGCAGCGGCTCTCCGCCACGGCCGATCTCCCACCGGGCGACGGGCCGGCCAAGGCCACCGGGCAGCGAGCGGCGTCCGTCTGGGCGCAGGTGCCGGTGCCGGTCATCGCCGCGATCACCGGCAACGCGCTGGGCGGTGGGCTGCAGGTCGCGCTCGGCGCGGACATCCGGATCGTCGCGCCCGACGCGTCGCTGTCCGTGCTCGAGGTCAAGTGGGGCCTGATCCCGGACATGACCGGCACGCAGGTGCTGCCCGAGCTCGTGGGCCGCGACGTCGCCAAGGAGCTGACGTTCACGGGCCGGAAGGTGCGGGGCGAGGAGGCGGTCGCGCTCGGCCTCGCCACGCGGGTCGACCCCGACCCCCGGAAGGCGGCCCTCGAGCTGGCCCGGGAGATCGCGGGGCGCAACCCGCACGCGGTCCGCGCGGCCAAGCGCCTGCTGGAGAGCTCCGGCCGGGTCGACGCCGCCACCCAGCTCGCCGCCGAGCAGACCGAGATCGGCGCGCTCATCGGCAGCCCCAACCAGGTGGAGGCCGTCACCGCGTCCTTCGAGAAGCGGGCCCCGAGGTTCACGGACTGACCCGTGAGTGGCAACTGCCCCTAGAGGGGCGGTTGCCACTCACGACCCCGGCTGAGCTGGGGTGGGGCGTCGTGGCCGGGTGCGGTCGGCGGGGGTGCAACGCAGGCGGAGGGCGTGCAGCAGGACCTCGGCCGGATGGGGCCCGCGGTCCACGCGCGCACCGAGGCCGTCGCAATGCGCGAACAGCTCGGCGACCCGCCGCGCCGGCCGGGGGGGCGGCGGCTGTGTGGCCGGGTCGGCGGGGTCGTGGGCGAGTGGCACTGGGGGACGCCGCAAAAGGCCGGAGTCGCGGTCAGCGGGGCATCGCGGTCAGCGGGGCATCGCGGTCAGCCGACATTGCGGTCGGCCTGGTCGCGGTCGGCTGGGCCGCCGGCGGGCGCCGTCGCCATGTCGCGGTCGGCCGACGTCGCGATCGGGGCCGGCACACCCGCTCCGGCTGCTCGGACAGCCGTGTGAGCGCCACACATCCGCTGCGGTGCCCTCGCACACCCACGACAACCTCCGTACACCCCGTCGACGGGGTGTACGGCGCAGCTCGGGGTGTGCCGGCTCCCGCGAGCCCGTCGGCCGGTCGAGAGGTCGACGACCGGGCACACCCGCCTGAGCGACTCACAGGCCGTCGACCGGGTGCGCCGCGCTCGACCCAGGTGTGACGGGCCGCCCGACCGGATGTGAAGCGCCCCGCCGGTTGTGCCGCCAGCCTCCGGCTGCGTCGGCGAGACCAGACCCACGTCGGCCCGGGCTCGCCGCCCGGGCATTCCGCAGCTCAGCCGGGGTCGTGAGCGCCAACTGCCCCTCTAGGGGCAGTTGCCGCTCACAGGTCGCCGAGGTCCACCAGGAAAGCGATCTCCTCCGGGGAGTACCAGGCGAGCTCGTGGTCCTCGGCCTCGCCGACGAGGAACTCGGCGTCGAGGTCGCCCAGGTCCGCCTTGTCGACGACCGCCGCCGCCTCCCGCACCGCGTGCTCGGCCTCCTCGGCGTCGACGTGCACCGCTGCGATCGCGGTCATCGGCACGGCGCCGGAGATGCGGACGGCGCCGTCGTCGAGGTCCGGCCGCAGCGTGACGTCGTCGAGGTCGGCGGCCACCACCACCCTCCGGGCCGGCACCTGGTCCTCGCCCAGCCCGAACTCGACGGCGAGCAGGCGCAGCGACGCCCGCGCCGCCTCGCCCATCGCGGCGTACTCCAGCTCCTCGTCGTCGCCGGACACGTAGGCCTCCCGCAACCGGGGGGTCAGCGCGAACGCGGTCCCCCCGATCGGGTCGAACCGTCCGGTCTTGACCAGCTTCCGCAGCATCGGCCAGGTCCCGGGGATGTAGATCCGCACGGTCTCTCTCCTGCTCTCAGCGGCTCGCGGCCAGCAACTCGTCCAACGCCTCGTCGACCAGCCCGGCGAGGACGTCGACGTCCGGCATACCGTCCCGGTCGCCGTTGAACCCGTAGTACACGCCACCGTCGTAACTGGTCAGCCCGATCGCGAGCGCCTGCCCCTTGGCGAGCGGCACGACCGGGAACATCTCCAGCATGCGCGCTCCGGCGGCGTAGAGGGGGAACTGCGGGCCGGGGACGTTCGTCACGACCAGGTTGAAGATCCGCTTGGAGATCCCGCTCGCGGCGCGGGCGCCCAGCGCGTGCAGGGTCGGCGGGGCGAAGCCGCCGATGCGGACCAGGGTGTCGGCGCCGACGTTCTGCCCGGTGGAGGTGTGCTCGCGCATCGCGTGCGTGACGTGGTGCAGCCGCACGACCGGGCTGGGCTCGCCCACCGGCAGGTCGACGAGGAACGACGACACGCGGTTGCCGAGCGAGCCCGAGGTCGCCGAGCTGGGCACGTCCGCCTCGCCACGCACCGACATCGGCACCATCGCGCGTACGGAGGCACCCGAGGTCACCGGCTCGCCCCGGGAGAGCAGCCAGTTCCGCAGGGCGCCGGACACCACGCTGAGGACGGCGTCGTTGACCGTGCATCCGTGGGCGGCGCGGATCCGCCGGTACGCCTCGAGGTCCGTGCGGGCGATCGCGAACCGGCGCTGCGTGGAGATGTGCACGTTGAGCGGCGTGCCGGGCGCCGGGCGCGACGCCGTCCGAGCCATGGTGAGCAGCTTGCCGGCCATGCCCGCGAGCTTCGTGGCGGTCGCGACGGCGTCGCCCGTGGCGGCGCGGACGTTGTCCACGATCTCGCCGGGCCGGGCGACGGCGTCGCCCACCGCCTCGGCGATCAACCGCAGGTCGCTCGGCTCCGGCCGCGGCATCCACACCTCCTCGACGCCGGGCCGCGCGTCGGGCGAGACGTCCAAGATCACCTGGGACAGGTCGATCGCCGAGATGCCGTCGACCATGGCCTGGTGGGTCTTGGTGACGACGGCGACCCGGTTCTTCTCCAGGCCCTCGACCAGGTACATCTCCCACAGCGGCCGCGTGTGGTCCAGCGGCCGGGACATCAGCCGGGCGACGAGCTCGCTGAGCTGCTCGTCCGTGCCCGGGCGGGGCAAGGCGGAGCGCCGGACGTGGTACGCGACGTCGAACTCGGTGTCGTCGACCCACACCGGCCGGGCCAGGTTGCCCGGCACGTGCTTGACCTTCTGCCGGTAACGCGGCACCAGCGCGATCCGCTGCTCGACGAGCCCGACCAGCTTCTCGTAGTCGAGCCCGCCCTTGCCGGCGCGCTTGAAGACGGCGACGCCGCCCACGTGCATCGGCGTGGTCGCCTGCTCCAGGTAGAGGAACGACGCGTCGAGCGCGGAGAGCCGGGGCGGCATGGCCGTGATCCTACGTGCGCGTGCGACCCTGCACGGGTGGCAACGCCGGTCTCGCCGAAGGACTCCTTCATCACGGTCTACGGCCGCAAGCCCGTCCTCGAGGCGCTCGACGACGACTCGCTGGCCGTCGACAAGGTGATCATCGCGGAGGGCACGCGGGGCGACTCGGTGCGCGCCATCACCGACGCCGCCCGCCGCCGCGGCGTGCCGGTGCAGCGGGCGAGCGCGCACCGGGTGAAGGTCCTGGCCGGCAACGGGCGGCACGACCAGGGCGTGCTGGCGGACGTCGTCGCGCCGCGGATGGCGCCGGTGCCGGTGTTCCTGTGCGACCTCGGTTCCCGCCGCCCGGCCTCGGTGCTCGTGCTCGACCGGGTCACCAACCCGTCGAACGTCGGGATGATCCTCCGGACGGCCACGGGCGCGGGTCTCGACGGCGTCCTCCTCCCCCGGCGCGGCGTGCCCGCCATCGACCCGCTGGTGATCAAGGCCTCGGCGGGGGTCGCGTTCTCCGCGC
This sequence comes from Pseudonocardia halophobica, assembly GCF_050948485.1. NCBI lineage: Bacteria > Bacillati > Actinomycetota > Actinomycetes > Pseudonocardiales > Pseudonocardiaceae > Pseudonocardia > Pseudonocardia halophobica. The sequence continues at coordinate 6,524,659 of NZ_CP192046.1, forward strand.
CGGTGCTCCGCTCCGCGACCGCCGAGGAGGGGCTCGCCCAGCTCAGGGAGGCGGGCTTCGGGATCTTCGGGCTCGACGCCGGCGGGGAGGACCTGCTCACCGCCGACCTCCCGCCCCGGGTCGCCCTGGTCCTCGGCAACGAGACCGACGGGTTGTCCGACGCCGTGCGTCCGCTGCTCGACGACCTCCTCGCGATCCCGCTGATGGGCGGGGTGGAGTCGCTGAACGTCGCCAGCGCCGCCGCCGTCGCCGCGTACGAGCTGCACCGCCGCCGCTGACCCTCGCTGAGCGAACGGCACTCTCGCTCATACCTACTGAGCGAACGGCACTCTCGCTCACACGGGGCATCCAGCGGCACACCTCATGAGCGAAACGGCACTTCCGCTCAGTAGGTGTGAGCGAGCGCGCCGCTCGCTCATCAGCGGGGCGTCAGCGGGGCTTCAGCGGGGCTAGCCTCGGGGGATGGTTCAGCGTCGGATGCCCAGGCCGAAAGAGCTGCTGCCCCTGCTCCGGCCCGCCCCCTTCGTCCGCGACGCCACGGAGCGCCGCCTGCGCCGCGCGGCGTCGATCGCCGACCTGCGCGAGATCGCCCGCCGCCGCACCCCGCGGGCGGTGTTCGACTACGCCGACGGCGCGGCGGACGGGGAGCTCTCGCTGAACCGGGCGCGCGCGGCCTGGTCCCGCGTCGAGTTCACCCCGACCGTGCTGCGCGACGTCAGCACCGTCGACCTGGGCCGGGACATGCTCGGCGCGCGCTCGGCGCTGCCGTTCGCCTTCGCGCCCACCGGCTTCACCCGCATGATGGGCACCGAGGGCGAGCCAGCGGTCGCGTCCGTCGCCGCCGACGTCGGCATCCCGTACACACTCTCCACGATGGGCACCACGACCATCGAGGAGGTCGCCGAGGCCGCGCCGGCGGCGCGCAAGTGGTTCCAGCTCTACCTGTGGCGGGACCGGGCGTTCGCGAAGGACCTGGTCCAGCGCGCGGCCGCGGCCGGCTACGACACCCTCATGCTCACCGTCGACACCCCCGTCGGCGGCAACCGGCGCCGGGACGTGCACAACGGCCTCACGATCCCGCCGGCGCTGACCCTGCGCACGTTCGTCGACGGGGCGCTGCACCCGCACTGGTGGTTCGACCTGCTCACCACCTCGCCGCTCACCTTCGCGACGCTCGAGCGCACCGAGGGCACGGTCGCCGACCTCATCAACCGGGTCTTCGATCCCGCCCTGACCATGGACGACGTCGAGTGGCTGCGCGGGGCCTGGCCGGGCAAGTTGATGATCAAGGGCATCCAGAACGTGGCCGACGCGCGCCGGGTCGTCGACGCCGGCGTCGACGCGGTGCTGCTGTCCAACCACGGCGGCCGCCAGCTGGACCGCGCCCCGGTTCCCGTCGAGCTCGTCGAGCCGACGGTGCAGGAGGTCGGCGACTCCGCGGAGGTCTACGTCGACACCGGCATCATGCACGGGGCGGACGTCGTGGCCGCCGTCGCGCTCGGCGCGCGCGGAGCGCTGGTGGGCCGCGCGTACCTCTACGGGCTGATGGCGGGCGGACGCGCCGGCGTCGCCAAGGCGGTGGACATCCTGACCGGCGAGATCACCCGGACCATGCAGCTCATCGGCGTCACCTCGGTGGATGATCTTCGACGCGAGCACGCGCGGCTTCGCCCGATCGGGTGAGGGCGGGGTGGCGCTCTCGGGGAGTTGGGGCCACTGTGGCCTGCATGGGATTCCTGGACAAGGCGAAAGAGCTGATCGGTCAGCACGACGACAAGGTCGACCAGGGCCTCGACAAGGCCGGTGAGGCCGCCAAGCAGAAGTACGCCGGGCACGACGAGCACATCGACAAGGGTGTCGACTTCCTGCAGGAGAGGACCGGCGAAGGCAACACCGCGGCCGCGCCGCCGCCCGCCCCGGAGGGCGAGCAGCCGCCGCCCCCGCCGCAGCAGTGACCCCCTGACCACCACGGCGCCGCCCGACCGGGCGGCGCCGTTCGCGTTCTCACCAGTCGAACAGGATGTCCAGCTCGCGCAGCGTCGAGTCGGGGTCGGTGTGCCGGACGCCGACGGCCCCGGCGGCACTCGCCCCGCGGACGTTGATCGGCAGGTCGTCGACGACCACGCAGTCGTCGGGCGCCAGTCCCAGCAGCTGCGCGGTCCGGCGGAAGGCCTCGGGATCGGGCTTGCGGGCGCCGGTCGCACCGCCGAGGACGACGGCGTCGAACCGCTCGACGTACTCGTCCGGCACGGAGTGGGCGTCGGAGAGCAGCGCGACGCGCAGTCCCGCGGCCCGGGCCCGGACCGGCAGGTCCGCCATCTCCGGGCCGTCGGTGAGCACGCCGCCGTAGTCGAGGATCAGCCCGCGGAAGCCCGTCACGTCAGCCGCCCCTCCAGCGCCGCGAGGACCTCGCCCAGGTAGCGGCGCACCGCCGGATCCTCCGGCGGCACGACCTCCCGCAGCGCGCGGTCCACCTGGTCGCCAACGGTCTCCCGCCGGCGCCTGCCGCTCTCCGTGAGGTACACCCGCACCACCCGCCGATCGTCCGCGTCCCGTTCGCGCCGGACGTCCCCGGCCCGCTCGAGAGTGTCGACGACCGGGGTCAGGGTCGCAGGGGTGAGGCCGAGCCGCCCGGCGAGCTCGCGGTGCGGCAGGCCGCCCTCGCTGCTCAGGACGGTGAGGAGATCGAGCGCGGTCGCCGACAGCCCGTGCGCGGCGACGACCCGCTGCCGGAACCGCGCGAGCGTGGCGCCGGTCGCGACCAGGAGCCGGTCCAGCGGCTGCTCACCCACGCCAGCACCTTAGCTGACGAACGATCAGGGCCCAGACGATTCGGCGACGAAGTAGCGCGATCCGGTCCGGTGATGGTGGTCCCGCTCGCACGCTGCTGCCATGACGCTCGCCGCCCCGGCCCCGATGCTCCCGCTCTTCGCGACGGTCGACCACGAGCCGGCCCTCGAGTCCCCCGTCCCGTTCGACGACGGCGAGTGGGTGGCGGAGGGGGACGTCCCGTTCGGTGTCGAGCAGAGGCGGGAAGCGGCCTGGGAGGCGGCAACCGAGCCGAAGTGTGAGGTCGCGGGCGAGGGCGTGCGCTCGGGGCCTGAGAGCGGCTCGGCGGTCGACCGAGCGGCGATCGGTGCACCTCTAGGGTCCGAGGGCGGTTCGCCCGTCTGCAGCGCAGCGGCCAAGGGCGCGCTTCCGGGACCCGAGGGCAGCTCGACCGTCCGCAGCGCAGCGGCCAAGGACGCGCTCAGGGGGCCTGTGGGCGGCTCATCGGCGGTCGGCAGGGCAGCGGTCGAGGGCGCGTCTTCGGGACCCGAGGGTGGCTCGGCGGTCGGCAGGGCGGCGGTGAAGGACGCGGTCGCAGCCACCGGAGCTGTGTCGCCCGCTGTGCAGGAACCACCGACGCCCGCGCCCAAGGGCTCGAACGGGACCGACGGGTCGCACGCGGGAGCCGGCCCCACGGACGGGCGCCTGCGCCGGGAGCGGGAACGGGCGCTGCTGGCGCGGCGTCGGGCGGAGTTGGTCGTCCGCACCGCGCTGGAGGTGCTCGACGGCCGCCGCCCCGTGAACCATCTGGCCCCGTTCGCCGCACCCGAGGTGCTGCGCTACGTCAACGCCGGCCTCCCGCGACGCGGGCGCACCGCCGCAGCAGGGGCGTCCCTGCGCTCCCTGCACGTGAGCCTGCCGGGACGCGCCGCCGCGGAGGTCGCCGCCGTCTGCCGGTTCGGCACCCGGGTCCGCGCCCTCGCCGCCCGTCTCGAGCTCACCGGGCAGGGCGAGTGGCGTTGCGTCGCCCTCCGGGTGATCTGAACTGGCCTGGTCCTGGCGGAGGCGCTGATCGGGCAAGGAGACTGGTGAGGTGCCTGCCGCGCTCCGGCGTCACCGGTGCCCCGCACACCCACTTTGGCTGTCACACCTTCATCCAGGACACCCGGCACACCTGCCAGGTCGGCTTCACAACCCGTCGACCGGGTGTGGTCGGCTCGGCAGGGTGTGCGAGGACGTCGCCGCTGGGCCTCGGGCTGCGCTTCGCTGCCGAAGCTCGCCACCTTCGAGTCGCCGCGTCCACCCGGACCGACGACCGCCGCTCACGCACCCACCTGGACGCGCCACACCCCGTCGACGAGGTGTGCCGCGAACGTCACACGTGGGCCAGGCCTCCACCACGGATGTGCGAACACCGCCCGAGGCATGCCGGATCCGCAGGCGAGGCCCGCAGAGCGCTGCTCGCACGCGGCCCACCTGCTCGCACGGCCCGCTCGGCGGTGCTCGCGTGCGGCCCCGCCCAACACTGCTCGCATGCGGGCCCTACTCGCGCGAGACGCGATCAGCACCGCCCGCGCGACCCGCCGAGCGCCGCCCGCTCAGCGGGCAACTCGCGGAGAGCCGCTCAGCGCTGCTTGCGCGAGGCCCGCTCCTGGCGGCGCCGCTCGGCGCGGTTGCCGCCGGCACCCTGCGGCTGGCGCTGTGCGCCGCCGCCCCGCTGGCCTCCAGCCCGCTGGCCGCCGTCGCGGGTGACGACCTCGCCGCCGTCGTCGCTCGGGCCGCTGTAGCTGAGGTTCTGCTGCGGCGGGCCGGCGCGGAAGGCGGCCGGGAGGACCGAGGTGGGGGTGTCGTCCGGGCGGCCGTCGGCGGCCTGCGCGGCCACCCGCGGGATCCGGCTGGTGACGGGCTCGGCGGCGGCCGGCGCGCTCGCCACGGCCGCCCGCGTGCCCTGCTGGGCACCGGCACCGTTCTGACCGGCTCCGTTCTGCGCGCCGTTCTGACCCGCCGCCGCGGCCCCCGCCGCGGTCCCGGCCGGCACGGCCTCGGCCCCCGGCGACTCCTGGACCTGCACCACGACGTTGAACAGGTGCCCGACCGTCTCCTCCTTGATGCCGTCGAGCATCGCGGTGAACATGTCGTAGCCCTCGCGCTGGTACTCGATCACCGGGTCGCGCTGGGCCATCGCCCGCAGGCCGATGCCCTCCTTGAGGTAGTCCATCTCGTAGAGGTGCTCGCGCCACTTGCGGTCGATGACCTGCATGAGGACCTGCCGCTCGAGCTCCCGCATCCCGCCCTGCGCACCGATCATCGCGTCCATCTCGGCCTCGCGCACCGAGTAGGCGCGCTCGGCGTCCTCGATGACCGCGTCCGTGATGCGCTCGGCGGTGAGCTCGTCGAGCCCGCCCTCCTCCGGGTCGCCGTCGACGAGGTCCTGCCACTTGATCGAGATCGGGAACAGCTGGCCGAGCGCGGTCCAGAGCTTGTCGAGGTCCCAGTCCTCGGCGTAGCCCTCGGCGGTGGCGCCCTGCACGTACGCGGTGATCACGTCGTGCAGCATGTGCCGCGTCTGCGCCTGGACGTCCTCACCGGCGAGGACCCGGCGGCGCTCGGCGTAGATGACCTTGCGCTGCTGGTTGAGCACCTCGTCGTACTTGAGGACGTTCTTGCGGATCTCGAAGTTCTGCTGCTCGACCTGTGTCTGAGCGCTGCGGATCGCCCGCGTGACCATCTTGGCCTCGATCGGGACGTCCTCGGGCAGGTTGAAACGGTTCATGATCGACTCGACCATGGCGCCGTTGAACCGCCGCATGAGCTCGTCGCCCAGCGACAGGTAGAACCGGGACTCGCCGGGGTCGCCCTGGCGGCCGGAACGACCGCGCAGCTGGTTGTCGATGCGCCGCGACTCGTGTCGCTCGGTGCCGAGCACGTACAGCCCGCCGGCCTCGCGCACCTCCTCGGCCTCGGCCGCCACCTGCTTCTTCATCCGCGCGAGGGTCTCGTCCCAGGCCGCCTCGTACGCCTCGCGGTGCTCCACCGGGTCCAGCCCGCGGCCGCGCAGCTCCAGGTCGGCGAGGAAGTCCGGGTTGCCGCCGAGCATGATGTCCGTACCGCGGCCCGCCATGTTCGTGGCGACCGTGACGGCGCCGGCGTGCCCCGCCTGCGCGACGATCATCGACTCGCGCTCGTGGTGCTTCGCGTTGAGCACCTCGTGCGGGACCTGGCGCTGCAGCAGCAGCTTCGACAGGTACTCGGACTTCTCGACACTCGTCGTGCCGACGAGAACCGGCTGGCCCTTGTGGTGCTTCTCGGCGATGTCGTCGGCAACCGCCTCGAACTTGGCCGCCTCGGTCTTGTAGATGAGGTCCGCCTGGTCGATACGGATCATCTCGCGGTTCGTCGGGATGACGACGACGTGCATGCTGTACGTCTGGTGCAGCTCGGCCGCCTCGGTCTCGGCGGTACCGGTCATGCCCGAGAGCTTGTCGTAGAGGCGGAAGTAGTTCTGCAGCGTGATGGTGGCCAGGGTCTGGTTCTCCGCCTGGATGTCCACCTTCTCCTTGGCCTCGATGGCCTGGTGCATGCCCTCGTTGTAGCGGCGCCCGGCCAGCACGCGGCCGGTGAACTCGTCGACGATCAGGACGTTGCCGTCCCGGACGATGTAGTCCTTGTCCTTCTTGAACAGCTCCTTGGCCTTCAGGGCGTTGTTCAGGTAGCCGACGAGCGGGGTGTTGGCCGCCTCGTAGAGGTTGTCGATGCCGAGCTGGTCCTCGACGAACGCCACGCCGTCCTCGGTGACGCCGATCGTGCGCTTGCGCTCGTCCACCTCGTAGTGGACGTCCTTCTTCAGCAGCGGCGCCATCCGCGCGAACTCCTGGTACCAGCGGGCGCTCTGCTCGGCCGGACCGGAGATGATCAGCGGGGTGCGGGCCTCGTCGATGAGGATGGAGTCCGCCTCGTCGACGATCGCGAAGTTGTGCCCGCGCTGCACCATGTCGGCGGAGTTCCACGCCATGTTGTCGCGCAGGTAGTCGAAGCCGAACTCGTTGTTCGTCCCGTAGGTGACGTCCGCGGCGTACATCTCGCGGCGCTGCGCCGGGGTCATCTCGGCGAGGATCACGCCGACCGACAGGCCGAGGAACCGGTGGATCCGGCCCATGTTCTCCGAGTCGCGGCGGGCCAGGTAGTCGTTCGTGGTGACGACGTGCACGCCCCCGCCGGAGATGGCGTTGAGGTAGCTGGGCATGACACAGGTCAGGGTCTTGCCCTCACCGGTGCGCATCTCCGCGACGTTGCCCAGGTGCAGCGCCGCGCCACCCATCAGCTGGACCGGGAAGGGGCGCTGGCCGAGCGTGCGCTTCGCCGCCTCGCGGACGACGGCGAAGGCCTCCGGCAGCAGGTCGTCGAGGCTCTCCCCGTCGGCGTGCCGCTCGCGGAACTCGTCCGTCTTCGCGCGCAGCTCGGCGTCGGACAGGGGCTCGATCTCGGGCTCGAGCGAGTCGATGTGCGCGGCGATCCTGCCGAGCCGTTTCACCAGCTTCGTCTCACCGGCACGGAGCAGGCGGTTCAACAACGGCACTGGTCGACCTCATTCGCGATCGCGGTCTCGGGCGCGGTCCTGCGGGCCCCGACGGGCGCCGGAGGACCGGGGCGGACGCCGGCGCACGGCAGACACCCGCGAACCATGGTAGCCATCGGCGCGGCGACCCCTCACCGTGCAACGACCCCGGACCCGTGTGGGTTCCGGGGTCGTGCGGTGGGCGGACGCCGGGGCGCGGCGGAGTGCCGCACCCCGACGCCCTCGTGGGCAGGGCCGGTGGGTCCTCCCGATCAGCCGCCGAGACTGATCACGCCGTAGTCGTATCCCCTGCGCCGGTAGACGACCGAGGGCGTGCCGCTCTCGGCGTCGGCGAAGAGGTAGAAGTCGTGGCCGACCAGCTCCATCCGGGAGAGCGCCTCGTCGACGCTGATCGGTTCGTCCGAGTGCTGCTTGCGCCGCACGATGCGGCCCGGGACGTTCTCGTCCTCCTCGCTGTCGGTCGCGTCGTACCCGGTCACCTCGGGGCCGGCGCCCGGCAGGTCGTCGAGGTGCTCGGCGTGCCCGCGGGGCCGGGGCACCTCGACCTCCGCGGCGCCGAGCATCTCCTCGGTCTCCGGCAGCGTGTCCAGGAGTGCGACGGCGGACCCGCCCCGGCCCGCCATCACGCGGGAGCGGCGGTCGTTCAGCCGTCGGCGGTCGTGGGAGCGCCGCATCCGGCTCTCCAGCTTGGACACCGCACAGTCCAGTGCTCCGTAGAAGTCCTGCGCACACGCCTCGGCGCGAACGACGGGCCCCCGGCCCCGTCCCGTGATCTCGACGCGTTGACAGATCTTGGCCTGGCGGCGGTTCGGCTCGTGGAAGAGCTCGACCTCCATACCGACGATCTTGTGGTCGTACCGTTCGAGGCGGGACAACTTCTCCTCGACGTGGATCCGGAAGTGATCCGGGACCTCCACGTTCCGGCCGGTGACGACGATCTCCACTCGACTTCCCTCGCTCTCCGTGCGTTCTCGGCGTCGGGGCGGTGTTTTCGGGCCTACCGGCTCAAGGGGCGCGACAGCGGGGCGTGACCCTGGGGAGACCCGAAGCGGACGATCGGTGTTCCCCTCCCGTTGTGGTCTGGGTTACGTGTGCCAGGCACGGTAGTGCGCATCACGCTTTGGCAACAGTCCTGAGCGACGAGTGACGCCGAACCGGGCGAAATCGACGGTTTCTCTTTCCCTGACCTGCGCAAACACGTATCGTGGTGGGGTTGCCCGGGCCTGCGGCGAGGCCTCGCCCGCCCGGTGCCGGCGGTCCGTCCGGCTGCTCGCGTCGCACAGCACGACCGCCCCCGCGACCCCGATCCCGACCTCCGCCAGGGCCCCGGCGCAGGCACGGAGCGTGGCCCCGGTGGTCACCACGTCGTCGACGAGCACCACCGCATCGGGTGGGTTGTCCGGCGACCGCACGAACACCCGCCCGGCGAGGTTCGCGGCCCGCCCCGCGGCGTCGAGCCCGAGGGAGTCCCGGGTCCGGCGGGCCAGCCCGAGCAGCCGGAGGGTCCGCCCGGGCGCGATCCGCCGGCACAGCCGCAGCACGTGGTCGCCGCCGCGCGCCCGGGCCGCCGCGGGCCGCGAGGGCGCGGGCACGAGGAGCGCGCCGGGCGGTACGAGCGGGGCGAGCACCGCCGCCAACGGCGCGGCCAGGTCGCGGCGGCCCCGCTCCTTGTAGGCGAGCAGGGCGGTGCGCAGCGGCCCGCGGTACCGGCCGGCGGCGAGGGTCTCCGGCGCCCCGGGCAGGACGACGCGGTGCGGGTTCGGCAACCGCGCGGTGCACTCCGGGCACCAGCCCGCCCCGCCCGCGCCGCAGCCGCCGCACGAGCCGGGCAGCAGCAGGTCGAGCAGGCCGGCGAGGAGCAGGCGCGGGGCCAGGTGCGGGGCCAGGTGCGGGTCCAGGCGCAGAGGCGGGAGCGGTGCCGGATCCGGGGTCGGTCCAAGCCGGTGCGGGACGGTGACGGGGCGAGCCATGCCCCCACCCTGGCCGCCCGCACCGACGGCCCCGCCCGAATCGGGGCGCACGGGCCGGGTTGTCCACAGATCCGGCCTCGCCCCCAGCTCCCACGTCGTCCACACGGTCGTTCACACCACGGTCCTGCGTGGAGCCGACCCGGCTCAGCCCGGGTAGAGCGGCACCCCGTCCGGCGCCGCGCCGAGCACCTGCCGCCAGCTGTCGAGCTCGCCGCCGTCGTAGCTCCAGATCCCGCCCTGGTCCGCGACCAGGAACGGCCGGCTCGACGCGGCGGTCACGGCCTTGAGCGGCGGGGTCAGGTTGCTGCCCGGCACCAGCTGGAGGGTCAGCCCGTCGGACGACACGAGCGACACCGGGCGGTCCGACCGGGCCGTGACCACGATGAGCGACTCGTCCGCCCGCCAGTCCACGCCGACGACGTCGGAGAGGTCCGACGGGCGCAGCCGCCGGACGTTGCGCACCGCGACGTCGCCGTCGGCCGCCCGCACGACCGCCCCGGTGACGAGGCCGCCGTCGACGACCGCGGCGACCCGCATGCCGTCGCGCGACAACCGCAGGTCGGTGAGCGGGCCCAGCGCGGTGAGCGCGGAGACGTTGACCTGCCCGGTCCGCACCACCCCGGTCTGGTCCACGGTGACCCGCGCGACGACCGCGCCCGGGCCGCCGCCCAGCACCGTCCACACCTCGCCGCCGGTCGGGGTCCAGGTCGGCCGGGACAGCGACGAGCCGGACAGCGACACCGCCTCCAGCATCCCGTCCGTGGGCCCGACCAGCAGCCGCACCCGCCCGTCGTCCCGGGCGACCACGGCGATGCGCGCGCCGTCCGGGGTGGTCGCGGCCGACGCGATGTCGAAGGACCCGTTGCCCGCCTGTCCGTTGAGCGGCTCGCCGCCGGGCAGCGCCCGCACGCGGCCACCCGTCACGACCAGGGCGGGGGCGTCCGCCCCGGGCTGCACCGAGGCGCCGGCCCCGGCGACGTCGTCGGCCGTGAGGTCGGGCCTGCCGGCCAGGAGCGGCGCGCCGTCGACGAGCAGCCGCACCCGCGGGACGTTGATCTCGGCGAGGGTCTGCACGAACTGCGCCGCGATGAGGCGGCGGCGGGCCTCGTCGAGGTCGCCGACCTGCGTGAGGTCGACGATCAGCGCCCCGTCCGGGGACTCGGTGACGTTGGTGCGCAACCGGGCCGACGGCGGCACCACGGACTCGGCGGCGTCCTGCAGCGCGGGCGACGGGCCGGTCAGCAGCATGTCGACGGTCCGCGACGGCAGCGCCTGCGCGGGCACGGCCGGGAGGTACCGCAGGTCGGCGACGGTCGCCCGCCGGGCGGGGTCGACGAAGTACCCCTTCACGGTGCGGAAGTTGGTGCGGAAGTCCGAGAGCCGCACGAGCACGCCGGCCGGGAGCCGGTCGATCCGCCACTGCCCGTCGGCGCGGCGCACCGTCACGTCGATCTCCACGGGCGCCTCGGCGGGCTCGAAGGCGCCGAGCGAGTCGAGCGAGCCGACCCGGTCGCCGCGGATGCGCACGGTCGCGGTGTCGGGATCGGTGCTGCTCGTGGGCGGGTAGACGGTGTCGAACTGCTCGTCGAGCACGGTCAGGGAGTCGCCGTCGTCCCAGCCCTGCGAGGCCTCCTGGGTGAGGAACCGGCGGGCCGCCCCGTGCCTGTCCACCGTGCTGCCCGAGGCGTAGACGAAGCCGCGGACCAGGTCGAGGGGGTTGGTGCCCTCGACCGGCCCGGCCGGGATGCCCGGGGAGTCGCCGTCCGTGACCTTGCGCAGGACCTGCACCGACGACTCGCCGGGCACGCTCGCGCACCCGGTGGTCAGGGCGAGCAGCGCGGCCAGGATCAGCAGCAGCCGGCGGGTCACCGGTCCCCCCGCGGGTCCAGGACGGCCGGTTCGGCGGGCTCGACGGCGTCGTCGTCCGCGGCGGTCCCCCCGTCGCGCAGCTCGGCCGGGATCGGCGTGCCCCACGGCGGGGTCGGGACCGAGGCCGGGAGTGGGTGCCCGGTGTCCGGGTCGTCGCCCTCGGGCTGCAGCGGCAGCGGGCTGGACTCGAGCAGGTCCCCCTCGGTGCGGGGCAGGGTGAGCCGGAAGGCCGAGCCGCGGCCCGGCTCGCCCCAGGCCTGCAGCCAGCCGCCGTGCAGCCGGGCGTCCTCCAGGCTGATCGACAGGCCCAGGCCGCTGCCGCCGCTGCGCCGCGCCCGGGACTCCTCGGCGCGCCAGAAGCGGTTGAACACCAGCCCGGCCTCGCCCGGCCGCAGCCCGACGCCGTGGTCGCGGACCACCACGGCGACGGCGTGCTCGTCGCCGGCCAGGGTGACGTGCACCGGCCGGCCCTCGCCGTGGTCGATCGCGTTGGCGACGAGGTTGCGCACGATGCGCTCGACCCGCCGCGAGTCGACCTCGGCGTAGACGTCCCCGGGGAGGTCGAGGACCAGGGGCGTGCCCGACTCCTCCGCCAGCCCGCGGACCGCCTCCACCGCCCGGGAGACGACGTGCCGCATGTCCAGCCGGTCGGTGCCCAGCTCGGCCACGCCGGCGTCGAGCCGCGAGATCTCCAGCAGGTCGCCGAGCAGCGTCTCGAACCGGTCCAGCTCGGTGACCAGCAGCTCCGAGCTGCGGCGCAGCGCCGGGAGCAGCTCGTCCCGGGAGGCGTAGAGGATGTCCGCGGCCATGCGCACGGTGGTGAGCGGCGTGCGCAGCTCGTGGCTGACGTCCGAGGTGAAGCGGCGCTGCAGGGCGCCGAACTCCTCGAGCTGGCGGATCTGGGTCTGGATGCTGCTCGCCATCTCGTTGTACGACTCGAACAGCCGCGCGACCTCGTCCTCGCCGTGCACGGGCATGCGTTCGTCGAGGTGCCCCTCGGCGAACCGCTCGGCCACCTCGGCGGCCTGCCGGACGGGCCGCACCACCTGCCGGGTGACCAGGCTGGCGATGCCGGCGAGCAGCAGGATCAGCACCAGCCCACCGACGATCAGGGTGCTCTGGACCAGGCCGAGGGTCCGCTGCTCCGCGTCGAGCGGGAACATCAGGTACAGCTGCAGCTCGCGCCCGGCGGTGCGCACCGGCTGGCCCACGACGAGCGTCGGGATGCCGTCCACGGTGGTGTACTGCGTGGACAGGGCCCCGTTCGCGACGGTCTGCCGCTGCTCGGGCGAGACGTCGTCGAGGTTGCCCGCCGAGATCTCCGGGCCGCTCCCGGTGCCCGTGGTCAGCGCGGCGCGGAACTCCCCCGCGGTGGGTGCGCCCGCCGCGTCGGCCGTGGACTGGTTGGTGAGCTGGTCCAGGGCGTTGTTCAGGGTGCCCTGCGCGCCCTCGCGGTCCGGGTCGACGCCGGACAGGTCGCGCTCGGAGATCACACGCGCGGACTCGGCCTGCGCGATGGCCGCGTCGAACTTGCCCTGCAGCAGCCTGTCCGCGATCTGGGTCTGCAGCACCAGGCCCAGGACGAGCGAGACGGCGGTGGACAGGGCGAGGGTCGAGACGACGACGCGCAGCTGCAGCGAGCGGCGCCACGCCGCCAGCGCGACCGCGCGGATCTCGGAGACGAGCACGCCGGCCGACGCCGCCGCCCGCTTCGCCCGCCGGGCGAGCGGCAGCCGCGCGACGAAGGACCTCACGGACACGGGTGCCTCAGTGACACGGGGACGTCATCACGGCGGCCCCGCCTTGTACCCGACCCCGCGGACGGTCAGCACGACCTCCGGGTGCTCGGGGTCCTTCTCGACCTTGGACCGCAGCCGCTGGACGTGCACGTTGACCAGCCGGGTGTCCGCGGCGTGCCGGTAGCCCCACACCTGCTCGAGCAGCACCTCGCGGGTGAAGACCTGCCGCGGCTTGCGGGCGAGTGCCACGAGCAGGTCGAACTCGAGCGGGGTGAGCGCGATCCGCTCGCCCTTGCGAGTGACCTGGTGCGCCGGCACGTCGATCTCGACATCGCCGATCGTGAGCTGCTCGGCCGGCTCGGCCTCGGTGCGCCGCACCCGCGCCCGGATGCGCGCGACCAGCTCCTTCGGCTTGAACGGCTTGACCACGTAGTCGTCCGCGCCGGACTCCAGGCCCAGCACGATGTCCACGGTGTCGCTCTTCGCCGTGAGCATCACGATCGGCACGCCCGACTCGGCGCGGATGGCCCGGCAGACGTCGATCCCGTTCATGCCGGGCAGCATGAGGTCGAGCAGCACGACGTCCGGACGCATGTCCCGAACGGCGGGCAGCGCCCGGGTCCCGTCCCCGACCACGGCGGTGTCGAAGCCCTCGCCCCGCAGGACGATGGTCAGCATCTCGGCCAGGGCCGGGTCGTCGTCGACCACCAGAACGCGCGACTTCATGGGAGGAAGCATCCCACTGAGGTCCGACAGTCCTGTTCCGACCCGCGACTCGGCGCGTGTCGATCACCGCCCGGGGGTCACTCCGCCGCGGGGAGGACGACGACCTTGTACGCGTCGATCGCCGGATCGGCCATGACCGGCGTCAGCCCTTCGAGCCCGGACTGAGCGACGAGCACGCGGTCGAAGGGATCGCGGTGGTGGGCCGGGAGGGCCGCAGCGGCAGACACGAACAGCGGGTTGGCGCCGTCGGCCAGCGCAGCGCGCGCCTCCCGGTGAGACCAGACCTGACCAGATCAGCCCGCCACCACGCTCGCCGCGACAAAGGTCTCCCCGGGCATCTCCCGGCGCAGCCGCCAGACCATCGCGATCGGCTTCTCGCCCTCGTGCGAGACGTACTCGCAGGTCCCGAGGCAGAGGAACGGGGCGGCGCCGATGTCGTCGTTCTTCGTCTCGCGCACGAACAGGGCGACGTGCGTGCCCCGCTCCCGGTGGTGCAGGTACCGCTGCCCGGTCTCGGAGGCGACGGTCGTGGCGTTCTGCGACTCCCAGTGGAAGAGGTCGGGCCGCTGGGCGTGGTCGCGGTACATCGTGGTCGGCGAGAAGTCCCGCTCGGTCTTGCGGAGGTTGACGAAGAAGGCGTCCGTGCGCGTCTCCGGCGCCCAGACCACGCCGGCCGCGTGCCCGTGCGCCTTCCGCTCGAGCGACGCCCAGTCCAGCGCGGCGAGCACCTCCTCCCGCCGGTAGTGCGCGTGGCTCTGCAGCGGCACGTGCTGCAGCCCCTCGCCGAGGGAGCGCGGGACGTGCCGCGCCCGGTCGAGGGTCAGGGCGATGAGCTCGCACAGCTCGGCGCACACGGCGGGGTGCCGGCGCAGGTGGGCGAGGCCCTCCTCGTAGTGCGCGAAGCCGCCGCGGTCCGGCCAGACCAGGAAGAACAGCATCCGGGCGAGCCGCTGCTCGCGCTCGGTCAGGTCGGCGTAGCGCGGGCCGGCGGGGTCGGCGAGCTGCGCGTAGACGGACGCCCGCTCGGGGTCGTCGACGTGCGTGAACAGGGCCAGCCGCTTGAGCAGCGCGGCCTCGCCCGGACCGGCGTCGGGCGCGGGCAGCCCGGCCTCGCGGCGCAGCGCCGTCCACGAGCCGCCGGAGCGGTAGACGTCGGCCAGGTCCCGGTCCGCCTCGCGCAGGTAGTCGGCCAATCCGACGTCGCCGTACGAGCGGACGTCGGCCACCAGGTCGGCCTTCCGCAGCCGCAGCTGCCCCTTCACGTTCTCGAGCACCGTCCGCCGGGCGACCGGGTCGAGGACCAGCGCGGACCCCGCGGGCAGGTACGGGAAGCCCTGCTCGACGTCCTCGATCAGCCGGCGCCGCGAGCTGCCGGTCAGCGCCCGGTACCGCAGGTCGAACCGGAACTCGCGGCGGTGCTGCCCGATGAAGTCCAGCACCGTGAGCACCGCCTTGCCCGGCGCCCGCCGCAGCCCGCGGCCGAGCTGCTGCAGGAACACGGTGGCGCTCTGGGTGGGCCGCAGCAGCAGGACGGTGTCGATCTCGGGGATGTCGAGGCCCTCGTTGAAGAGGTCGACGGCGAACAGGCTGTTCACCTCGCGCTCGCGCAGCCGGCGCAGGGCCTCCTGGCGCTCGGGCCGCGGCGTCGCCCCGGAGACCGCGAGGCTCGGGATGCCGGCCCGCGTGAACACCTCCGCCATGTACTCCGCGTGGGCCACGGAGACGCAGAAGCCGAGCGCGCGCATCAACCGGACGTCCGTGACCTTGTCGCGCACGTGCCGGACGACCATCGCCGCCCGCAGGTCGTTCCCGGTGTAGAGGGTGTCGAGCGCCGCGGAGTCGTAGGAGCCGCGCTTCCACTCGACGCCGCGCAGGTCCACCTCGTCGGCCACCCCGAAGTAGTGGAAGGGGACGAGCAGGTCGGCGTCGAGGGCGTCCCAGAGCCGGAGCTCGAAGGCGCTGCGGCCGTCGAAGAAGTGCCGGACGTCCGTGCCGTCGGTGCGTTCGGGCGTCGCCGTCAGGCCGAGCAGCTCCCGAGGCTGCAGGCGGGCCAGCAGCCGGCGGTAGGTCGCGGCCTCGGCGTGGTGGAACTCGTCGACGACGACCACGTCGAAGTGGTCGGGCGGGAGCCGGTCGATCCCGTACGCGTGCAGCGACTGCACGCTCGCGAACACGTGCGTCCAGCGCTCCGGCCGCTCACCGTCGACATGGACCTCGCCGAACGCGCCGTCGGCCAGCACCGCCCGGTACGTGCGGCGGGACTGGTCGAGGATCTCCTTGCGGTGCGCCACGAACAGCAGCCGGTCGCGCGGCAGCTCGCGCCGGAGCCGGGCGTAGTCGAGCGCGGCGACGACCGTCTTTCCCGTGCCCGTCGCCGCGACGACGAGGTTGCGGTGCCGGTCGTGCAGGTCCCGCTCGGCGGCGAGCGCCTCGAGGATCTGCGCCTGGTGCGGCCGCGCGGTGACCTCGAGCCCCGTGAGCGGGGCGACGTCCACCCGGTTGCGGCCCAGCGCCTGCGCCAGCCGCTCGACGTCGGCCGGGTCGTCCGGGTCGTACGGCACGAACTCCGGGTTCGCCCAGTAGCTGTCGGAGGTGGTCTCGAACTTCCGGATCAGGTGCCCGGTGCCGACCGAGGACAGCCGGACGTTCCACTCCAGGCCGTCGACCAGCGCCGAGCGCGACAGGTTGCTGCTGCCGACGAAGGCGGTGTCGAAGGTCGAGTTCCGCCGGAACAACCAGGCCTTCGCGTGCAGCCGGGTCGACGCGCTGGCGTAGCTGATCTTCACCTCGGCCCCGTAGCGGCGGACCAGCTCGTCGACGGCACGCTGCTCGGTGGCGCCCATGTAGGTCGTGGTGATCACGCGGAACGGGATCCCGCGCTCGCGCAGCCGCGCCAGCTCGTCGCCGAGTACCCGCAGGCCGTGCCAGCGGATGAAGGCGCAGAGCAGGTCGACCCGGTCGGCGGAGACCAGCTCCGAGTTCAGCGCCGCCATCAGCGACGGCTCGCCGTGCGCGTTGGTCAGCAGCGCCGCCGACGACAGCGGGGTCACCGGCCGGACCAGCTGGTGCACCCCGGGCGCGATCCGCCGGGTCAGCACCACGAGCTGTTGGACGGCGTCCGCGAGGCTCTGGTCGTGCTCATCCAGTCGATCGAGCAGGCGGTTGACCAGATCCACCCGACCGGCCTCCGACGGCGTCGCCTTCAGTGCGCGTTCGACGGCTGCCGCGACGTGCCGGGTCAACACCTCGGCCTGGTCCGCCTCTTCGACCGACGCCCACTGCGGGACCAGCTCGGCGACGCGCGCCAGGTCGGCCTCGAGCCCCGTCGTGCGCAGCCGTTCGTGCACGCCCTCGTTCAGCACACCGTCCCCCACCCGCGCCCGCCGGCGCACCCCTCGAGATCAGCGAGGCGGCCACGCTATCGGGTGACGTCGGACGACCGGCGCGCGCTCCGCTACCGTCCGGCTCCGTGGGGCGGCTGATCGTGATCGAGGGGCTGGACGGGTCCGGCAAGGCCACGCTGACCGCCGCGCTGGTGACCGCGCTGCAGGAGCGCGGCGCACGCGTCGCCACCCTGGCCTTTCCCCGCTACGAGGCCGACGTCCACGCCGAGCTGGCGCGCGACGCCCTGTACGGGCGGCTCGGCGACCTCGCCGACTCGGTACACGGGATGGCCGTGCTGTTCGCCCTCGACCGCCGCGACGCCGCGCCCGAGCTGCGGGAGCTCCTCGGCGCGCACGACGTCGTCCTGGTGGACCGGTACGTCGCGAGCAACGCCGCCTACAACGCGGCACGGCTGAAGCAGAGGGCGGACGGCGAGGTCGTCGGCTGGGTGCGGGAGCTGGAGATCGCGCGCTTCGGCGTCCCCGTGCCGGACCACCAGCTGCTGCTCGCCACCCCGCGGGAGGTGGCCGCGGAGCGGGCGCAACGGCGGGCGGCGGCCGATCCGGATCGGGCGCGCGACGCCTACGAGTCCGACGAGGGGCTGCAGGAACGCACCGACGCCGTCTACCGGGAGCTCGCGGCCGCGGAGTGGCTCAGCCCGTGGACCGTGCTTGAGGGCGACACCGACATCCCCGCTCTCGCGGCCACACTCCTGCGGTAATCGCAGGTCAGCGGGCGTTGTGAGTGGCAACTGCCGCTCCAGGGGCAGTCGGCGCTCACAGGGTGGAGACGCGGGGCCAGGAGGCGGCGAAACCCGGGTGCAGCTGCGGGCCCTCGGACGTGCCGAGCGATGCCGCGGGGAACCAGGAGAACTCGACGCTCTCCCCGCCGCGGATCGCCACCGGCAGCGCCTCGGCCGCGCAGACGACGACCGTGGTGTAGCTCCAGCCGCCGTGGTCGTCGACGAACCGGGCGGTCTCGACCAGCGGGCCGGTGTCGAGCTCCGACTCCTCCGCGGCTTCGCGCCGGGCCGCCGACTCCGCGGACTCGCCGTAGTGCCGCGCGCCACCGGGGATGCCCCAGGTACCGCCGTGATGGCTCCACAGCGCCCGGTGCTGGAGCAGCACCAGGTCGCCGGAGCGGACCAGCAGGCCCGCCGCTCCGTACAGCCCCCAGTGCTTGTGGCCGTGGGCGCAGTACTGCCAGCCGTCCCCGCTGGAGCCCGTCGGGATCGGCTCGGGAAGGGGAGCGGCGGTCATCAGTCAACCCTAACCCGACGACCGCCGCCCCAACCAGAACTCGGTGCTGACCCGCCCTCCGCAGGCTCCGCGCCCAGTGCCGACGCGCGCTCCGCACGCTCCGCGCCCAGTGCCGACGCGCGCTCCGCACGCTCCGCGCCCAGTGCCGACGCGCGCTCCGCACGCTCCGCGCTCAGTACCGGTAGTGCTCCGGCTTGAACGGGCCCTCGACGTCGACGCCGATGTACTCGGCCTGGTCCTTGGTGAGCTTGGTGAGCTCGCCGCCCAGCGCCTGCACGTGGATCTTCGCGACCTTCTCGTCGAGGACCTTCGGCAGCCGGTAGACGTCCTTGTTGTACTCCTCGTGCTTGGTGAACAGCTCGACCTGCGCGATCACCTGGTTCGAGAAGCTGTTGCTCATCACGAAGGACGGGTGCCCGGTCGCGTTGCCCAGGTTCATCAGCCGGCCCTCGGACAGCACCAGGATGGAGTGGCCGTCCGGGAATACCCACTCGTCGACCTGCGGCTTGATGTTGATCCGGATGATGCCCTCGATGCGGGCGAGCCCGGCCATGTCGATCTCGTTGTCGAAGTGCCCGACGTTCCCGAGGATCGCCTGGTGCTTCATCTTCTTCATCAGGTCGACGGTGACGATGTCCTTGTTGCCCGTCGTCGTGATGACGATGTCGGCCTGCTCGATGACGTCCTCCAGGCGCGCGACCTGGTAGCCCTCGAGCAGCGCCTGCAGCGCGCAGATCGGGTCCGCCTCGGTGACGATGACCCGTGCGCCCTGGCCGGACAGCGCCTCCGCCGAGCCCTTGCCGACGTCGCCGTAGCCGCAGACCACGGCCACCTTTCCGCCGATCAGCACGTCCGTGCCCCGGTTGATGCCGTCGATCAGCGAGTGCCGGATGCCGTACTTGTTGTCGAACTTGCTCTTGGTGACCGAGTCGTTGACGTTGATCGCCGGGAAGAGCAGCAGTCCCTGCTCGGCCAGCTGGTAGAGCCGGTGCACGCCGGTCGTGGTCTCCTCGGTGACGCCGCGGATGTCCGACGCGACCGTGGTCCACTTCTGCGGGTTCTCCGCGAGCGAGCGGCGCAGGACGTCGAGGATGACCCGGTACTCCTCCGAGACCGTGAGGTCCTCGTCGTCGACCGTGGGCACCACGCCGGTCCTCTCGAACTCGACGCCCTTGTGGACGAGCAGGGTGGCGTCGCCGCCGTCGTCGAGGATCATGTTCGGGCCGACGAGCTCGCCGCTGGAGTCCCGGAAGTTGAACAGCTGCTCGGTGGCCCACCAGTACTCGGCGAGCGTCTCGCCCTTCCACGCGAAGACCGGCACGCCCTTCGGCTCCTCGGGGGTGCCGTGCGGGCCGACGACGATCGCGGCGGCGGCGTGGTCCTGCGTGGAGAAGATGTTGCAGGAGACCCAGCGGACGTCGGCGCCCAGGCTGACCAGGGTCTCGATCAGGACGGCGGTCTGCACCGTCATGTGCAGCGAGCCGGCGACCCGGGCGCCGTGCAGCGGCTTGGCCTCGGCGTACTCGCGGCGCAGCGCCATCAGCCCCGGCATCTCGTTCTCGGCGAGCCGGATCTCCTTGCGGCCGAACTCGTGCAGGCCGAGGTCGGCGACGGCGAAGTCGAGGCCGTTGCGCTCCTGCAGCCGGCCGTGCGGGTCGGTGATGCTGGCGGTCATCGTGAACTGTCTCCTCGTGCTGCGGTCAGGGCAGACGGGAGGGCCCCGCGGTGCTGGCGGTGGACGATCGGCACGACACGGGCCTCCTCCCGGAACGGTGGAGGCGCCCTTCTCGTCGTCAGTCCGCGGACCGAGCGTGGCGGACGGATCCGTCCGCTGCAGCGCCTCTCGGTCCCGCGGTGCGTGCGCCGTCCAGGATGGCACGGCCCGGGGCCCGGCTCAACGTGACCCCAGCAGGTGGTCGCACAGCAGCGCCTCGGCCGCGGCGCACCGGTCGTGGGCGGCGAGCAGCCCGGCGGGGGCGAGCGCGAAGTCCGCGTCGACCAGCACGGACGCCGACGTGAGCAGCGGGGCGAGCATCGGGTCCTGCTGCAGGGTGCCGACCACCGCGCCGATGCCTGCGGCGTCGCGCTGGCGGAACACCCCGCCGGAGAGCACGACGAGCCCGACGGTGCCGGACCCGGCGGCGTCGTCTGCGTTGTCGTCCTCAGGGGCCAGCTCGTCGCGCAGGTGCCGCCGCGCCGCGACGACGGCGGCGAGCGCCGCGATCCGCCGGTCCTCGGCCGCACTGCCCGGGTCCCGCGGGACCGAGCCGACCTCCGCCGTCATCCCGCGGACCGTCGCGGCGAGCAGGTCCGCCTCGACCGGGTCGACGATCTCCTCGGCCTGCGCCTCCAGCAGCACGCCCTCGGCGGCGGCCCGCACCCCGAGGTCGCCCTCGACGGTGCGGCGCGTCCGCCCGCCCGGAGCGGCGGAGTGGACGTCCGTGGTCGCGCAGCCGACGTCGACGACCAGCACCCGCGTCCCGCAGATCCGCGCCAGCTCGGCGGTGCCGCGGCGGACGGCGTCGGGCGTCATGAACCGGACCATGCGCCGGAAGCGGGGCGCCGCAGCGGGCGCCCTCCCGCCGAGCACGTGCTGGGCGAAGACCTCGGCGAGCGCTGCGCGGGCCGGGCCGGGGACCAGCTCGCCCGGCGCCGGCGCCACGTTCGCGCAGGCCACGACGGTCCGGCCGGTGGCGCGGAGCAGGGCGAGGGCGTCGTCGCGCGCCTCGGCGTTGCCGGCCAGCACGATCGGGAACCGGACGCGGGCCCGGGCGAGCTTGCCGGCGTTGTGCAGCAGGACCGACGGGTCGTCCCCGTCCGCGCCGCCGACCAGCAGGACCGCGCCGGGCCGGTGCCCGCGCAGCACCCGGACGTCGGCCGGCTCGAGCGGCCCGGCGTGGACGTGCACGACGTGCGAGCCCGCCGACCGCGCGACCCGGTGACCGGCCTCGGTGGAGATCAGTTTCTCGGTGCCGACGACCGCGAGCCGCAGCCCGCCCCCCGCCGACGAGCAGGCCAGCACGGCCGGCTCGGGCTCGCGCGCCGCCGCGGCGGTGACCCCGCGGACGGCGGCGTCGACGCCCTCGAGGACGTCGGCGGTGGTGGTGCGGTGCTCGGCGAACCCGGCGAGCCCGCCGTCGGGGTGGACGAGCACGGCCTTGGTCCAGGTGGAGCCGACGTCGAGACAGACGGCACCGGTCCCCGGAGGCGCCCCAGGGCCGCCCGGCGCAGCCGCACCCGTCATGGACGGGGAGCGTACCGGCGGTGACGCTGCGCGGTGCCCTCCCGACCGCCGGATCTGTCCGGGTGTCGGGGTCCCCCGGTACGGTGATCGTGAATGACGACACTCCTCGGGAGCGACGATGCTCGGACTGATGCAGGACCGCCCGCTGGCGCTGCCGCACGTGTTCCACCGCGCGGAGCAGCTCTTCGGCCACAAGAGGTTGATCACCGCCGAAGCCGCCGGCGAGCGGGTGACCACGGTGGCGGAGTGGGCCGTGCGCGTCCGCCGGCTCGCGACGGTCCTCGACTCGCTCGGACTGTCCGCCGACGCCCGGGTGGGCACCTTCTGCTGGAACACCGACCGCCACCTGGAGCTGTACCTCGCCGCGCCCTGCACCGGGCGCGTCCTGCACACGTTGAACATCCGGCTGTTCCCCGAGCAACTCGTCTACATCGTCAACCACGCCGAGGACGAGGTCGTCTTCGTCGACCGCTCGCTGCTGCCGCAGCTGTGGCCGCTGGTGGACAAGTTCGAGACCGTCCGGCACATCGTGGTGATCGACGACGGCGCGGAGCACGAGATCCCCGCCGACCCGCGGGTCCGGGACTACGAGGAGCTGCTGGTCGCGGCCGAGCCGTTCGCCGGGCGGTTCGTGGTCGAGGAGGAGAACAGTGCCGCGGCCATGTGCTACACGTCCGGCACCACGGGCAACCCGAAGGGCGTGGTCTACAGCCACCGCTCGGCGGTGCTGCACTCGCTGATCACCCTGACCTCCGACGCGTTCGGCCTGGCCGAGCGGGACGTCGTCCTGCCGATCGTGCCGATGTTCCACGCCAACGCCTGGGGCATCCCCTACGGCGCGCTGCTCGCCGGCGCCGACCTGGTCCTCCCCGGCCCGAACATGACGCCGCAGGCGATCGTCGGGCAGCTGGAGCGGCACCGGGTCACCGTCACCGGCGGGGTGCCGACGATCTGGATGGGGGTGCGGCCGCTGCTCGCCGACCACGACCTGTCCTCGCTGCGGGCGATCATCTGCGGCGGTTCGGCCGTGCCGCGCTCGCTGTCCGAGGCCTACCGCGAGGCGATCGGCATCCCCATGCTGCACGCCTGGGGCATGACGGAGACCTCGCCGATCGCCAGCGTCTCCTCCCGACGGTCGCACCAGGAGGACTGGAGCGAGGACGAGCGGGCCGACGCCCGCGCCCGCCAAGGCCAGCCCGTCCCGCTCGTCGACCTGCGGATCGCCGATCCCGAGAGCGGCGAGGAGCTGCCGTGGGACGACCGCGCGACCGGCGAGCTGCAGGCCGCGGGTCCCTGGATCGCGAAGGAGTACTACCGCGGCGAGGGCGGCGGCACGCAGTTCACGAAGGACGGGTGGCTGCGCACCGGTGACGTCGCGGCCGTGGACAAGTGGGGTTACGTCCGGCTGGTCGACCGGACGAAGGACCTCGTGAAGTCCGGTGGCGAGTGGATCAGCTCGGTCGACCTGGAGAACGAGATCATGGCGCACCCCGCGGTCGCCGAGGCCGCGGTGATCGCGATCCCGCACGAGAAGTGGACCGAGCGGCCGCTGGCCTGCGTGGTGGTGAAGCCGGGGCAGTCGCTCACCGGTGAGGAGCTCATCGAGTTCCTGACGCCGCGGGTGGCCAAGTGGTGGCTGCCCGACGCCGTGGAGTTCATCGACGAGGTGCCCAAGACCAGCGTCGGGAAGTTCTCGAAGAAGACGCTGCGGGACAAGTTCTCGGGCTACACGCTGCCCTCCTGAGCGGCCGTCCCCGCCGTGGCCCGGCCTCCCCCTCGCCGGGCCACGGCGGGTGAGCCCGGCTCGGGCCGGGGCCGCGACGGGCGGGCGCGGGTCAGGCCGGGTCCGCGACCGCCCGCCCGTACCCCGCCCTGCCGGACTGGTCGATGCCGTGCCGCTCGTCGGTGTAGAGGTGGTGCTCGTGCCCGTCCGGGTCGTGCACCACGACGAGCCAGCCGACGCTGGCCTCGACGATCGGCGAGTGCTCGGCACCCTGCTCGTCGAGGTGCGCGACCCACCCCTCGAGGGCCACGCGGTCCCGCACGCCGAACATCACCTCGAACCCCGGGACCCCCGTCGCGTCCGGGGTCTCCCGCAGCGCCAGGCCGGTGTACCCGCCTCCGGGCAGGTCGCCGGCCACCCCGCGCACCACGCCGTCCTCGTCGGGGAACTCGTACAGGGGCGCGAAGCCGTACACCCGCCGGTACCACCCGACGCTCTTCGGCAGGTCGGCGACGGGCAGCTTCACGCAACGGACCCCGGTCAGTTCCGGCATGACACACTCTTTTCGTTGAACTCGTAGTGCATCGAATGCGTGTAGAGTGCACCTCGTGCCCGAGCAGGTCAAGAGGTCGTACCGGTCGCCCTTGCGCGAGGAGTCCGCGCGCCGCACCCGTGCCGCCATCCGCGAGGCGGCGACCGCGTTGTTCGTCGAGCAGGGGTACGTGCGCACCACGGTCAAGGAGATCGCGGCGACGGCCGGGGTCGCGCTCCGCACCGTGCACGCGGCGTTCCCGGGCGGGAAGGCGGAGATCTTCCACGAGGCGCTCGACGTCGCCACCGCCGGCGACGAGGAGCCCGTCGCCGTGGCGGACCGGCCCGCGTTCGTGGCGGCGCTGGAGGACCCCGACCGGCTCCTCCCGGAACTGGCACGCCAGGGCACCGAGCTGCTCGAACGGGCCGGGCGGCTGCTCGCCGCCTGCCAGGGGTCCTCGGGCGCGGACGCCGACATGCGGGAGCTCGACGATCTGGGCGCGCGCACCATGTCCGCCAACATGCGGACCGTCGCGGAGGCGATGGAGCGGCACGGCCAGCTCGCCGTCCCCGTCGACGAGGCCGCGGACGTCCTGCTCACCCTGTGCAGCCCGCAGGTCCACGACCTGCTGCGGCACCGCCGGGGCTGGAGCCCGGAGCACTACGCCGCCTGGCTCGAACGCTCGCTGGCGCTGCTGCTGTGCACTCCGCGGGACCGAGAGGGACACGAGGGCCCTTCAGGGCCGCCCCAACGACCCTGACGTCCCCCTCGCCGGACCGGCCACCACCACGTCCCTACACAAGATCGGCGGTTGCGTGCGCGTACGGCTCCCGGCAGCGCCCTAGCTGCACCGAAATCTCACCAACCGGTGCGGCGTCCCGCGGACGCAAGATCACCAGTTGCGTGCACACACGGCTCGTGGCAGCGCCCTGAGTGCACCGCACTACCGATCTCACCATCCGCGCCGGCACCCCGCGCGAGATCGCCGGTTGCGTGCACGCACGGCTCCCGGAAGCGCCGTGAGCACACCGAACCGCAAGTCATTCCGGTCAGGGCGGCGTCCCGCGGACGCAAGATCACCAGTTGCGTGCACATACGACTCCCTGCACCACCCTCAGCGCACAGCACGTCCGATCACCCGCAGGACCCGCGACACAAGATCACCGTATAAGTGCACGCACAGCTCGGAGCAGCACCGCCAGCGCACCGCAGCGCCGATCTCACTGACAAGGCCCGGCGTCCCGCGGACGCAAGATCGCCTGCTGCGTGCACGCACGACTCCCAGCAGCGCCCTGAGCGCACTGCACCGCTGATCTCACCGACCTGCCGGCGTCTCGCGGACTCAAGTTCACCGACCCCGTGTGCCCCCACGGCTCGGCACCACCCCGCGCACAGCACCGCCGCCAACCCGCAGGCCCGAGACGCCAGTACGAGACCGTCAACTCGGTGCATTTACGGCTTCCGGCAGCGCCCTGAGTGCGCCGCACCACCCACCGGACCCGACGTCTCGACCAAGATCACCAACTGCGTGCACGCACGGCTCGCGGCAGCGCCGTCGGTGCACGGAACCGCCGATCTCGCGGACCCTCTCGGCGTCTCGCGGGCCCAAGATCACACCGATCCCCCTGTACTCACGGCTTTCGGCACCACCCTCGGCGCCCAACACTTCCGATCACTTGCACATTCGGCGGCCCGGCACGAGATCGTCAACTCAGTCCACGTACGGCTTCCGGCGACCGCCCGCAGGACTCGATGTCCCGACCGAGATCGCCGGTTGCGTGCACGCACGGCTCCCAGCAGTGCTACCAGCGCACCATCCCGCCGATCTCGCGGACCGCGTCGGCGTCCCGCGGACGCAAGATCACCGATCCCCTGCACCCACGGCTCTCGGCACCCCCTCAGCGCACAACACTCCCGATCAACCCGGCGCACCGCACCGCCGACAGCAGCTTCCGGAGCCAGTGCGAGCGGCAGGATCAGCGGTAGGCCTCGGGGCGGCGCTCGGTGAGGTGGGAGAGCCGGCGGCGGGCGGCGCCGAGGGAGGCCTCGACGTCCACCTCGGCCACCGCGATGCCGGCCTTGGCCCAGGTGCGGGCGAGGACCTCGCCGTCGGGCCCGACGACCTTGGCCTGGCCGAGGAAGCGCATCCTGCCCATCGACCCGGTCTGGTTCGACGACACCAGCACGATCTGGTTCTCCGCCGCACGCGAGCGGTCGTAGAGGTCGAAGAGCCGCGACTGGCGGTCCTGCGCCATCCGGGGCGCCCGGTTGGTGATGCTGGTGGGCCAGGCCGAGAGGCAGGCGATGATCTCGGCGCCGTCGAGGGCGAGCGCGCGGGCGGACTCGGGGAAGGTCTTGTCGTAGTCGACGAGCATGCCGAGGCGGCCGACCGGCGTGTCGAAGGCGCCGAAGCTGTCGCCGGCCGCGTAGACCCGCTCCTCGCCGACCGGCTGGTGGACCTTGCGGTGCAGGCCGAGCACGCCGCTGCCGTCGACGCACGCGGCGGTGTTGTACCGGATCCCGCCGGGCCCCGCCTCGCACAGCCCGATGCAGACGACCATGTCGCCGGCCAGGTCGGCGACCTTGCGCAGCTCCGGTCCGTTCGGGTCGAGCGCGGGTGGCAGCTCCGCCTCGGCCTCGGCGCCGAAGTCGGAGAGGTAGCCGCCGAGCGCGGCGTCGGGCAGCACGAGGAGGCCGACCTGCGAGCGCCGGGCGTGGTCGATCAGGGTCGCCACCCGGGCGAGGGCGCCCTCCAGGTCCCGGCCGAACGCGGCCGCCACGGCACCGATCTTCAGCGCGCCCACGCGCTCCTCCCCGCGCCCCGGCGGTCCCGCCACCGACTCCGACAGCCCTGCCACCGACTCCGACAACCCCGCCAACGACTCCGACGCCGACGGGTCCTCGCCGCTCAGGCAGCCTCGGACGGCGTCCCGTCCGGGGCAGCGTACGTGTCGGGGCGCCGGTCACGAAGGAAGTTCATCCCGGCCCGCGCGGCGTCGACGGCGGCCTCGGCGTCGAGCGCGGCGGTGGCGAGGCCCTCGCGCTGCCCGGTCCACGCGAGGATCTCCCCGCCCGCCCGGGCCTCCGCGACCAGCGCGGTGACGCGGGCGAACCCCTCCACGAGGTCGCGTCCGAACGGTGCCGACACCGCCGCCATCCGCAGCGTGCCCATCCGGCCTCCTTGCGCACGTGAGGGGGACGGTCCCGGGGGCGTCCGGGACCGTTCCCCCTCAGGTCGGACTGCACGAACGGCGCTCTCGCTAACATCTGGTGAGCGAGAGCGCCGTTCGCCGTGCTCAGAGCTGGTAGGTGGAGTTGATGATCGCGCCCTTGCGGGCGTAGTGGATCAGCGCGTCCTGGACGTCGAGCGGGTGCGTCGGGATCACGCCCTCGATCAGGTCCTCCTCACGGGCGCCGTGCAGCGACAGCCCGAAGCGGCAGCAGTAGACCTTGCCGCCCTCCTGGATGTACGTCTTGAGCGAGTTGTTGATGTTGTGCTCGCCCGGGAACGCCGAGTTGCCGGTGGTCGGGAACCCGCGGGTGGCCAGGCAGTTCAGCGAGCCCGGGCCGTAGAAGTAGATCGCGGACTCGAAACCCTTCCGCAGCGCCCGGGTGGCCTGCAGGATCGCCACGAAGCTCACCGAGGACTCGTGCGCGATGCCGTGGACCAGCGTGAAGTAGCTCTCCCCGTTCTCGGCCTGGTAGTCGGGGAAGACCTTGGTGCCGCCGTAGATCGACGACCCCTCCGGCATCGACGGGTGGGCGATCTCCTCGAGGCTCTGCTTCTCGAGATCGGTCAGGTCGGCCATGTCGGCTCTCGTCCTTCCGGGACAGTGGTCGATCGGGTGGGTGGAGCGGTGGAACCTCTCGCGGGTCATGCCACGGTGCGTGGCGCGACCCGGTCCTCGTCGGTGAGCCCATGTCCTTGTGGGCGGCCTCCGGGAACGTGCTGGTGGGTGTGCCGGCGAGCCGGAGCAGGCCGTCCGCCGTCGCGCCGCAGCGGACCTCGTGCGGAGCTGGTGCCCGGCGTCGTCACGGTGGAGATGCCGGCGAGGTCGAGCTCCGCCGGGTCCTCGGCCTCGGGCCCGGGCTCCCAGACGGGGCGGCGGCGCTCCTCGACCGGCGCGTCGATCCCGCGGGCCTCGATCCAGGGGTCGATCGAGTCCTTGATCCCCTCGGCGACGGCGTCGGCCCGTCGAGGTTGGACCGCAGGTCGCCGGCGAACCGCAGCCGGCCGTGCGCAATCCCGAGGAGGCGGCCGTGCAGCCGCATGCCCTCGGACCATGAAGCCGTCCGGGTCGGGCCCGTCGTAGGCGAAGCCCGGGAGCCGGCACTGCCAGTTCGGCGTGACCAGGCAGAACGTGTCCCAACGCCGGGTCCGCCACTCGGTCGCGACCCGGTCCCGCTCGAGGACGGCGTGGTGCGTCCCGTCCAGCTCCTGCTCCGCCACGCGGCACAGTCAAGCGAGGTGCCGTGTCCGGGGCGTTTCCCCCGGAACACGGCCGTGTGAGGCGCGGTTACCGCCGGGTTGCGTCCTGGGCCTGACGCCGGCCGAGCCGCGAGTGCGAGCGGCCGTAGACGAAGTAGACCACGAAGCCGACCACCATCCACCCGAGGAACCGGACCCAGGTCTCGACGCTGAGGTTCAGCATCAGCCACAGACACGCCAGCACCGACAGGATCGGGACCAGCGGGACGAGCGGGGTCCGGAAGGCGCGGTGCAGGTCCGGACGCGTCTTGCGCAGGATGATCA
Source organism: Pseudonocardia halophobica (assembly GCF_050948485.1). Classification (NCBI taxonomy): domain Bacteria; kingdom Bacillati; phylum Actinomycetota; class Actinomycetes; order Pseudonocardiales; family Pseudonocardiaceae; genus Pseudonocardia; species Pseudonocardia halophobica. The sequence continues at coordinate 6,553,203 of NZ_CP192046.1, forward strand.
CGCCCATCGACACCAGCACGAACGCGAACAGCGTGCCGATGTTGACCATCTCCTCCAGCGCGCCGGCCGGGAAGAAGGTGGCGACGAGGGCGACCACGGCGCCGACGAGCACGGTCGCCCGCACCGGCGTGCCGTGGCGGCCGGTCCGCGCGAGCCTGCTCGGCAGCAGCCCGTCCCGGGACATCGCGAACAGCACCCGGATCTGCCCGAGCATCAGCACCATGACGACCGTCGTGAGGCCGACGAGCGCGCCGACCGAGATGATCGCCTCCGCCCACGTCACGCCGAGCTCGCCGAACGCCGTGGCCAGGGTGGAGTTCTCGTCGAGCTGGGTGTAGCTGACCATGCCCGTGAGCACGAGCGCGACCGCCACGTACAGCACGGTCACGATGGCGAGCGAGCCGAAGATGCCCCGGGGCAGGGACTTCTGCGGGTCGCGGGTCTCCTCGGCGGTCGTGGCGACGACGTCGAACCCGATGAACGCGAAGAACACCAGGGACGCCGCGGCGAGCAGGCCGTAGATACCGTAGGTGCTGCTGGCCCCGCCGCCGAACAGCGAGAGCAGGGACTGCGTGAACCCGGAGTCGCCCTCGCCGCCGGGCGCCGCCGGCGGGATGAACGGGGTGTAGTTCTCGGCCTTCACGTAGGCGAAGCCGACGACGATCACCAGCAGCACGATGCCGACCTTGATGACCGTGAACACGGCGCTCACGCGGCTGGAGAGCTTCGTGCCGATGGCCAGCAGCGTCGCGAGGACCACGACCAACAGCAGCGCGCCCCAGTCGAAGGCGAAGAAGCCGCCCAGGGAGAAGGAGGTCGGGACGTCCAGCCCCATCACGGACAGCACCTGGTGCAGGTACTTCGACCAGGCCTTGGACACCACGGCCGAGCCGACCGCGAACTCCAGCACCAGGTCCCAGCCGATGATCCAGGCGACGAGCTCGCCGAAGGTGGCGTAGGAGAACGTGTAGGCGCTGCCGGCGACCGGGACGGTCGAGGCGAACTCGGCGTAGCAGAGCGCGGCGAGCCCGCAGGCGATCGCGGCGAGGACGAAGGCCAGCGAGACCGACGGCCCCGCGACCGTGCCGGCCGTGCTCGCGGCCAGCGTGAAGATGCCGGCCCCGACCACGACCGCGACCCCGAAGACGATGAGGTCCCAGGTCGTGAGGTCCTTGCGGAGCCTGGTGTCCGGCTCGTCCGTGTCCTGGATGGACTGTTCGACGGACTTCGTCCGCCAGATCCCCCGACGCTCACCCACGGTCGCCATGGCCAGGGAGATTACGGCCGCGTGACTCGTTCGGCACCCGCTGGCGAAGAGCGTCCGCACGAACGGCACTGCCGTGCGGACCTACCGCACGAGAGTGCCGTTCGTGTGGGGGTCAGGCGTCAGGCCAGGATGTCGGCCACCGTGCGGGACTCGAGGCCGTGGGCGCGGGCGACCTCGGCGTTGGTCAGCTCGCCGGCGTGCGTGGACAGGCCCTGGGCCAGGGCGGGGTCGCCGCGCAGGGCCTCGCGCCAGCCCTGGTCGGCCAGCCGCGTGATGTACGGCAGCGTGACGCTGGTCAGGGCGTGGGTGGAGGTGTGCGGCACCGCGCCGGGCATGTTGGCCACGCAGTAGAAGACGGTCTCGTGCACCCGGAAGGTCGGGTCGGCGTGCGTGGTCGGCCGGGTGTCCTCGAAGCACCCGCCCTGGTCCACGGCGATGTCGACGAGCACCGCGCCCGGCTTCATCCGCGCCACCAGGTCGTTGGACACCAGCGTCGGGGCCTTCGCGCCGGGCACCAGCACCGCGCCGATCACCATGTCCGCGTCGAGCACGGCGTGCTCCACGGCGTAGGCGGTGGAGTGCACCGTCTCGACCCGGCCGCCGTAGCGGGCGTCGAGGGCACGCAGCTTGTCGACGTCGAGGTCCAGCACGGTCACCCGCGCCCCCATCCCGACGGCGATCTCGGTGGCGTGCGAGCCGGACACCCCGGCCCCGAGCACCACGACGTGCGCCCGCGGCGCGCCGGGCACGCCGCCCATCAGCACGCCGCGCCCGCCGGCAGCGCTCAGCAGGTGGTAGGCGCCGACCTGCGGGGCGAGCCGGCCGGCGACCTCGCTCATCGGGGCGAGCAGCGGCAGCCTGCCGTCGGCGGTGCGGACGGTCTCGTAGGCGATCGCGGTGGTGCCCGCGGCGAGCAGCGCGTCCGTGCAGGCGCGCGACGCGGCCAGGTGCAGGTAGGTGAACAGCGTCAGGTTGCCGCGCAGCCGGTGGTACTCGCTCTCGACCGGCTCCTTGACCTTCAGCAACAGCTCGGCGGAGTTCCACACGGCGTCGGCGTCGGCGAGCAGCTGCGCGCCGGCGGCCTTGAACTCCTGGTCGGGGATGGACGAGCCGAGGCCCGCCCCCTGCTCGACGACGACCTCGTGGCCGCGCCGCACCAGCTCGTGCACGCCCGCCGGCGTCAGGGCGACCCGGAACTCGTTGTCCTTCACCTCGCGCGGCACCACGATGCGCATGACCCGTCCTCTCCTCCTGGTGTCCGGCTGAGCGACCGGCTGTCTGCCTCCAGTATCGAAGAAACAGCGTCTCCGTAGGAACAACACCGCAGGAGATTCTGTACTCTGCGTTCGTGCCCGAAGGATCCACGCCGTCGTCGGCGCCGAGGCCCGGTCGGCCGAACGATGTGCGGCCGCCCCTCGACCCCGTCGACCGCGCGATCCTCGCGGAGCTCGAACGTGACGCCCGGATACCCAACAACGCGCTCGCCGAACGCGTCGGGATCGCGCCGTCGACCTGCCTCACCCGGGTCCGGGCGCTGCGCGAACGCGGCGTGATCAGGGGTTTCCACGCCGACGTCGACCCGGCGGCGACCGGGCGCCCGCTGCAGGCGATGGTGTCCGTGCGGCTGCAGGCCGCGGCGCGCCGCCGGATGCGGGAGTTCGAGGAGTTCGTGACCTCGCTGCCCGAGGTGCGCGACTGCTTCTTCCTCGCCGGCGTGGACGACTACCTGCTGCACGTCGCGACCGCCGACTCCGCCGCGCTGCGTGACTTCGTGGTCGAGCTCAACGGGCGGGAGCAGATCGCCAACACTCAGACCAGCCTGATCTTCGACCACGTCCGGCCCCGGCGCGGATACTGACCCGGCCCTACCGTGGCGTCCGTGCCCACCCCGCTTCATCTCGACGAGACCTTCCCGCTACCGCCGGACGCGGCGGTCGCCCGCCTGCTGGACCGCGATCTCTACGCCGACCGGCTCGCCGCCGTGGGCGGGCCCGGCGCCGGGCTCGTCGCCTTCGAGCGCGAGGGCGACCGGCTGCGGGTCGTGCTGCGTCAGGGCGTGCCGGCGGGCGCGCTGCCGGCCTCGGTCCGCCGCTTCCTCGCCGGCGCACTGGTGCTGGAGCGCGAGGAGCGCTGGCGGATCGCGGACGAGTGGGCCGACGGCGAGTTCACCCTGTCCGCGGCCGGTGCGCCGGCCGGGGCCGCGGGCACCCTGACGATCGGCGCCGACCCGGCCGGCAGTGCGCTGCACATCGACGGCGAGGTGGAGGTGCGGGTGCCGCTGCTCGGTCCGGCGATCGAGGCCGTCGTCGCCGAGCGGGCGCTGGCCCTGATGACCGAGGAGATGCGCTGGACCGCGGAGCGGCTGGGCGGGTGAGCCCGGCTCAGGCCTGCTGCAGGCGCGAGCGGTCGAGGTCCGGCTCGAGGTAGATCACCCGCGCGTCCGGCACCGCCGTGCGCACCCGCACCTCCGCCTCGTCGATCGCGCGGGCCACGGTCTCGATCGACGAGCCGGGCGCCAGGGCGAGCTTCGCCGCGACCAGCAGCTCCTCCGGGCCGAGGTACTGGGTCTTGATGTGGATGACGCGCTCGATCTCCGGGCCCTTCTCCAGCTCCCCGACGATCGTCGACAGCACCGGCCGCGCGGCGCCCTCGCCGATGAGCAGGCTCTTCATCTCGACGATGAGGATGATCGCGATGACCCCGAGCAGGGTGCCGATGCAGAGCGTGCCGACGGCGTCCCAGACCGGGTCGCCGGTGAGGACCGAGAGGCCGACGCCGAAGAGCGCGAACACCAGGCCGACGAGCGCGCCGGTGTCCTCCAGCAGCACCACCGGCAGCTCCGGCACCTTCGCCTGCCGGATGAACTGCCACCAGCTGCCGTTGCCCTTGAGCGGGCGGGACTCCTTCATCGCGGTGCGGAAGGAGAAGGCCTCCAGCCCGATGGCGAGCACCAGGATGATCACCGCGACGATCGGCGACGTCAGCGGCTCGTGCGACTCCAGCTTGTGGATGCCCTCGTAGATCGCGAAGACCGAACCGAGCGTGAACAGCAGCAGCGCCACGACGAACGAGTAGAAGTACCGGTCCCGGCCGTAGCCGAACGGGTGCTCCGGGGTCGCGGCGCGACGGGCCGTGCGGCCGCCGAGCAGCAGCAGGCCCTGGTTCGCCGTGTCGGCGACCGAGTGCACGGCCTCCGCGAGCATCGACGACGACCCCGTGACGAGGTAGCCGACGAACTTCGCGAGTGCGATGCCGGCGTTGGCGCCGAGCGCCGCGAGGATCGCCTTGGTACCGCCGTGTGCCGACACGTTTCGCCCCTTCGGTCCGGATTACGCCGCGGAAGGATATCCGGCGGGGCCGCGGTCAATCGCGGGCGCTCACAATCTGTCGCTGGCGAGGTGGAGCTGGGTGCCGGGCGCCGCGCTCTCGACCTCGACGCCGCTGTCGCCGGCCGCGAGGAACAGGGCCGCGCCCTTCGGCAGCTCGAGGATCTCCGACCCGGACCGGACGCACGCCTTCCCGCCGGTCGCCAGCAGGATCCGGGCCCCGCCGTCGGGCACCGGGAGGCTGCCGGTGAGCCCGTCGCCGGACGACCAGGTGCGCAGCAGGAACTCCTCGGCGGGCGTGTCGTACCGGGTCCACGGGCCCTCGGGCTGGCCGGAGTGCACCGGCGGCGGCCCCGAGGTGAAGTCGAGGACGCGCAGCAGCTCCGGGACGTCGACGTGCTTGGGCGTGAGCCCGCCGCGCAGCACGTTGTCCGAGTTCGCCATCAGCTCGATGCCGGCACCCGCCAGGTAGGCGTGCAGGTTGCCGGCGGGCAGGAAGAGCGCCTCACCCGGCGCCAGGACCACCCGGTTGAGCAGCAGCGCGGCGAGCACACCGGCGTCGCCGGGGTAGCGCTCGGAGAGCTCGAGCGCGGTGCGGGCCTCGCGGGCCCAGTCCCCGCCGGCCGCCGCGAGCGTGACGGCGCCCTTCTGCAGGGCCGGGACCAGCTCGTCGAGCATGGACTGGGGCAACGTGATCCATGTGGTGAACAGCGCGCGCAGGCCGTCCGGGCCGGGTTGGGCGGCCAGCAGCTCGACGTGCGCGGACAGCTCGGGCACGTCGAGCGCGCGGAGCAGGCCGAGGGTCTCGACCGGGTCCCGGAAGCCGACGAGCGCGTGGAACTCGGTGAGCGCGCAGATCAGCTCGGGCTTGTGGTTGGCGTCCCGGTAGTTGCGGTCCGAGGCGTCGATCGCGAGGCCGGCGGCGTTCTCCCGGGCGAACCCCTCGCGCGCCTGGTCGAGGCTCGGGTGCGCCTGCAGGCTCAGCGGCTCGTCCGCGGCGAGGACCTTGAGCAGGAAGGGGAGCTTCCCCTCCCACCGGGCGCTGCGCTCGGCCCCGAGGAGCCCCTCCGGGTCGGCGGTCAGCACGTCGAGCAGCGACGAACGGCCCCCGTCGGGGTGCACGATCCGCGACGGGTCGCCTGGGTGCGCGCCCAGCCACATCTCCGCCTGCGGATGCGGAGACGGCACCGACTCGCCGAGCAGGTCGGCGATGACCGTGCGCGATCCCCACGCGTACGGCCGGACCGGGTTCTCCAGCAGCTCCAAGGCACTTCCTCGCTTCGTGCGGCGGTCGGCCCGTCAGGCCGGTTCGATGGCCCGGGTGGCCAGGCCGAGGTAGACGGCGGCGATCTCCAGCCGGGAGGCCAGCAGCGCGGTGCGCAGCAGAACCGCGTCCCGGGTGCCGCGCGGGACCTCGTCGACGGGGTGCTGCAGGTCGGCGGGCCAGCCGCGGCCGGTGCGACGCACCGCGACCTGGCCCGGCTCCTCCTCGGCGGTCGCGAGCAGCACGACGCGGACCGGCGGCGAGTCGGGCCCCGGGTCGTCGAACGGGTCGCGGAAGATGTCCTCGCCGCGGTCGGCCAGGTCGACGGCCCGGCGCAGGGCGGTGGCCGTGGCGGCCTGGGCGATGTCCGCCGCGTGCGCCACCACTCCGGCGTGCGTGGCCAGGGCGGTCGCCCCGTGCCCGGCGACGGCGGTCGCGGCCGGGTCGGCGCCCCAGAGCAGCGGGGTGCGCTCGGCCAGCCGCAGGGCCAGCGACTTCGCCGGGTTCATGAACGGTTCGTGGTTCGGCTGGTTGCGCTCCGCCTCGGCGTCGAGCGCGTCGGCCAGCGGGTCGAGGGACGGGTCGAGCCCGCCCGGCCACAGCCCCAGCGAGGAGACGACGGTCAGCGCGACGGCGAGCGCGCGCGGCAGGTCCAGCGCGGGCGGCACCGGGATCCGGGGCTCGACGAACCGGGCACGGCCGGCGCCCGCGGACGCCACCGGGCCCTCGGCCGGCGCCGACAGCACCACCTCGGCCCCGCGCCCGACCGCCCGCGACACCGACTCGGCCAGCTCGACGTCCGCCGGGTCGGCGGAGTGGGCCAGCACGACGTCGAGCGGGCCGATCCAGCCGGGCACGACGTCGGCCACCACGATCGGCACCGGGCACAGCGACCCGAGCAGCGCCCCGACGATCTCCGCGGCCGCGCCCGACGAGCCCGGGCGGCGCAGGAACACCAGCGCCCGCGGCCGGTGCCCCGCCAGGTCGGCGACGCCCGCCTCGACCGCGGCCTGCGCCGCGGAGCGGATCTGGGCGCCCGCCGTGGCCGCCGCGCGCAGCACGCCGCCGGTGTCCGCGGAGGCGAGCGCGACGGGGTCGCCGAGCAGGGTGTCGTCGAGCACGATCGTCACCCGGCGTTTCCGGGGTGCTCGGGGGCCGGCGCGTCCTCCGGGGGCAGGGCCTCGTCGAGCAGCAGCACCGGGATGCCGTCGACCACCGGGTAGCGGCGGCCGCAGGCGGTGCACACGAGCCGGTCCCCCGCCGGCGTCAGGGGCGCGTGGTCCTCCGACGGGCAGGCCAGGATCTCGAGCAGCTGGGGGTCGAGCTGTACGGCCACGGTTCTCCTCACCTCACGTGCCGTTGATGCTGCCAGGGCGCGGGCGGGCGCGCCGCATCCGTCCGGGGTACCCGCGCGGCGGTGATCGGCTCGTCGCGGGCCCGGGCGGACGGGCGCCCGCCGCGCTCAGGCGCGGACGATCGCGAGGACCTCGTCCCGTAGCGCCGCCACCGCGGCCTCGTCGGCGGCCTCGACGTTGAGCCGCAGCAGCGGCTCGGTGTTGGAGGCGCGCAGGTTGAACCAGGAGCCGTCCGGCAGGGCGACGGTCAGCCCGTCGAGCTCGTCGAACTCCACGCCCTCGCGGGCCCCGTAGGTCTCGCGGACGGCGGCGACCCGGTCGGCCTGGTCCGCCACGGTGGAGTTGACCTCGCCGCTGGCCGAGTAGCGCTCGTAGACGCCCATCAGCCCGGACAGCGGCTCCTGCTGCTCGCCGAGCGCGGCCAGCACGTGGAGCGCGGCCAGCATGCCGGAGTCGGCCTTCCAGAAGTCCTTGAAGTAGTAGTGCGCCGAGTGCTCGCCGCCGAACACCGCACCGGTGTCGGCCATCGTCTGCTTGATGAACGAGTGGCCCACCCGGGTGCACACCGGGGTGCCGCCGTGCTCGCGGACGATCTCCGGCACGGCCCGGGAGGTGATCAGGTTGTGGATCACCGAGCTGCCGGGCGCCTTCGCCAGCTCGCGGACCGCGACCAGCGCCGTGATCGCGCTCGGGCTGACCGGCTCGCCGCGCTCGTCGACCACGAAACAGCGGTCGGCGTCGCCGTCGAAGGCCAGGCCGAGGTCGGCCCCCTCCGCGACGACGGCCTTCTGCAGGTCGACCAGGTTCGCCGGGTCCAGCGGGTTGGCCTCGTGGTTGGGGAACGTGCCGTCGAGCTCGAAGTACAGGGGCACGACGTCGAGCGGGAGGCCGCCGAGGACCTCGGGCACCGTGTAGCCGCCCATGCCGTTGCCGGCGTCGACCACCACGCGCAGCGGCCGGCTGCCGCTCAGATCGACGAGCCCGCGCAGGTAGGTGGCGTAGTCGGCGAGCAGCGTGCGACGGCGGACCGTGCCGCCGCCGGGCCCCTCGGGCACCCCCTGCTCGACGGCCTCGCGGATCGCGGCGAGCCCCGTGTCCTGCCCGATCGGGGTCGCGCCCGCCCGACAGAGCTTGATGCCGTTGTACTTCGCCGGGTTGTGGCTGGCGGTGAACATCGCGCCGGGCACGCCGAGGCTGCCGGCGGCGAAGTAGAGCATGTCGGTGCTGGCCAGGCCGATGTCGAGGACGTCGAGCCCCTGGGCGGTCACGCCCTCGGCGAAGGCGGCCGCGAGCCCGGGCGAGGAGTCCCGCATGTCGTGCCCCACCGCGATCTCGGTGACCGCGGGGTCCTCCGCGCGCAGCAGCCGGGCCACCGCCGCTCCGACCTCACGGACCGTGCCGGCGTCGAGCTGCTCGCCGACGACGCCGCGGATGTCGTACGCCTTGACGATCTGGGAGAGGTCGGGCACGGGTCCGGAGCCTAGCGGGCGGCCCCGACGGCCCGCGGGACGGCCGCGACGACGCGCACCGGACGGGCGACGACGGTGACGGCCCGTGAGTGCGGGTTCAGTCCTCCGGCGGCGTGGGCAGCACGCGCAGGTGACCCCGCCGCCCGGTGGTGGGGCCGGGACCGGCGGTGACGGTGGGCGAGGCCTCGATGGGCCGGTCGAACCGGCCGGCCTCGCGGACGGCCTCGGCCAGGGCGGTCAGATCGTCGTCCGTGTGCTGCGGCGGCGCGAACTCGCCCTCGAAGCGGACGACCTCCCAGCCGCGGGGGGCGGTGAGCCGGTGGGCGTGCGCGGTGCACAGGTCGTACGTGTGGGGCTCCGCCTGGGTGGCCAGCGGCCCGACGACCGCGGTCGAGTCCGCGTAGACATAGGTGAGAGTGGCCACCGCGAGCTCGGTGCAGCCGCTCCGCGAACACCTCCGGACACTCAGCACGCCCCCGACGATAGCCCCCCGCGCGCACGGTTCCCGACTGCGACGCGCGGGGCGGCCCCACCCGCCCGGGCGCGTACGGACGGGCGACGCCGGGCCGCCGCACCGGCACGGCGCGGGCCCACCGGGTCGTACTATTCGACGGGTGACGACCGCGCGCCGCATCCCGCGCCGCTCCCCCCGCAGGCGAGACCGCCGGGGCCGGGGACTGCGCGGCCTGCTGTACCCGGTGACCACGCCCTCCTTCCGCACCCGGGCCGAGCGGTTCGACGCCCGCGTGCTCGAGGCGCTCGAGCCGATCGAGCTGCGCTGGGGCCCGGAGCTGGTGGACCTCGACCTGGCGGTCGACGAGGTGCCGGAGGTCGAGCGGACCTCGCCCGAGGAGGTCGTGTGGGGCACCGGGGTGCTCGCCGACGCGGGCGTCCCGCTGGCCCAGCTGGTGCCGGCGGGCGTCGACCAGGCCGGGCTGCCCTCGCGGGCGAGGATCGTGCTCTACCGCCGCCCGCTCGAGGCCCGCGCCCGCGGCGGCGCCGACCTCGGCGAGCTGCTGCACGAGGTGCTGGTCGAGCAGGTGGCGGAGTACCTCAACATCGAGCCCGACGCCGTCGAGGGCGGGGCGGACTGAGGGGCGGCCCGGCTTGGTCGCACACCTCGGGTTGTGTCCCACACCCGAATCGACCTGCTCGCACATCGCGGAAGGTCGTGAGACATCCGGTCGACCGGTTGTGCCGCGTCAGAGCACGCGAAGGGGGCCGGAGGATCGTTCCGTGGCCCGGACGCGCGAGAGCCCGGACCGTCGCCGACTGCGGGCACGCAGCCGGACACGCGTCCGGGCTCGAACGAGGGCGGGCCGCATCGCCCGCCCTTCGGGTTCCTCTCCCGGCGCGCTGCGTACGCCGGGAGGGGATGTCGTGGTGAAGTTGTCCGTCGGACCCCGGCCTCAGCCGGCCGCCCGTCGCAGGCGACGACGCTCCCGCTCGGAGAGCCCGCCCCAGATGCCGAAGCGCTCGTCCTGCGCCAGCGCGTACTCCAGGCACTCGGCCCGGACGTCGCACCCCGCGCAGATGCGCTTGGCCTCCCGTGTGGAGCCGCCCTTCTCGGGGAAGAACGCCTCCGGATCCGTCTGCGCGCACAGTGCGCGTTCCTGCCAGTCCTGCTCGCCGTCGTCCTGACCGTCGACCAGGGTGTCGATCAGGCGAAGCCCCTCCGTGGGGCCGATCCCGAAGTTCTCCGGAGCGCCCACCGTCGCTCCGATCGGGTCGCCGATCGTGCCCGCCCCCGTGACGAACACGGTGTCCGTGAAAACGTCCACTCGCCCACCTCCCCGCGCCCGGCGAATGACACCGCTGTAAGTACAGCGGTGTCGGTCGGTTCACCGCAACCCGGGGCTGCCGACCGGGTGACGGGTTCCACCCCTTCGGACACCCGTTCGGCAGAATGGACAAGTGCGCGGAGTCTCCAATCGAGTCAGCCCGTGGTTCCTGCTGCTCCTGGCGGTGACGGTCGTCGGCGGGGTGCTCTGCGTCTTCGGGACCGAGTCCGCGCTGCAGGGATCGATGGTCCTGCTCACCACCGGCGTGGTGCTGCTGGTGCTCGGCGGGTGGTGCGTCTCGCTCTGTCTGCACGAGTTCGGGCACGCCTACGTCGCGCACCGCGGCGGGGACCACAGCATCGAGAACCGCGGCTACCTCACCCTCGACATCCGCCGGTACGCCAACGTCGGGCTCTCGTTCGTGCTGCCCGTGGTGTTCCTGCTGCTCGGCGGCATCCCGCTGCCCGGCGGCGCGGTGTGGATCAACCACTGGGCGCTGCGCTCGCGGGGGATCCGCTCGTTCGTGTCCTTCGCCGGCCCGGCCACCAACCTGGTCATCGGGATCCTGCTGAGCCTTGCGGTGATCTTCGTCCCGATGAACGAGGGGCTCGCGGTCGGACTGTCCTGCCTCGCGCTGATCCAGATCCTCGCGTTCGTGCTCAACATCCTGCCGGTGCCCGGTCTCGACGGGTACGGCGTGCTCGAGCCCTACCTGTCGCCGCAGGCCCAGCAGCTCGGCCACAAGGTGCGCCCGTGGGCCCCGCTCGTACTGTTCCTGCTGGTCCTCGGGGTGCCCGGGGTGTCACGGGTGCTGTTCGGGGTCGGACAGTTCCTCTTCGCCCTGATCGGCGGCGACGCGCAGTACGCCGCCGCCGGCTACAGCCTGCTGCTGTTCTGGCGCTGACCCGCCGCCGGCCCGTCAGCCGCGGGCGAGCGCGACCATCTCCGGCACGGTGTCCGACTCCGGCGGCAGCCCGTCGAGCGGCCACCACGCCAGGTCGACCGACTCGTCGCTGATCGCGGGCACCGCCCCGGCCGGCGCGCGCACCAGGTAGCGGACGTCGAGGTGCCGGGTCGGCACGCCGAGCGAGCAGGTCACGGGGTGGACGTCGACGTGCAGCGGGTGCTCGGCGATCTCCAGCCCGGCGATCCCGGACTCCTCGGTCGCCTCACGCAGTGCCGCCGCCCGCAGCGACGCGTCCCCCGGCTCGCAGTGCCCGCCGAGCTGGATCCACCGGCCGACGCGCGGGTGCAGGGTGAGCAGGGTGTGCTCCCCCGCCGCGTCGACAACCAGCGCCGACGCGGTCAGGTGCCCGGCCGCGCACTCGCGGGCACACGCGTCCTCCGGGCGGGCGAGGCAGAAGGCGATCAGCGCCTGCTGCAGCGCGGCCTGCCCGGCGTCGGGCGGCGACCACGCGCGGAGCTCCTCGACGGCGACGGCCGGGCTCACCATGCGGGCGTCTCCCCTGCGGGGACGGGGCTCACCATTCGAGCAGCCCCGCGGCCGGGTCGGCCGGCGGACGCGGGTGGGCCGCCTCGAGGGGCACCCCGAGCGCGACGGCACCGAGCGGCTGCCAGTCCTCCGCCAGTCCCAGCTCGGCCCGCACCACCTCGGGCGCGAAGATCGTGGACCCGACCCAGCACGAGGCCAGGCCCTCGGCGGCCAGCGCCACCAGGAACGACTGCACGGCGGCCCCGCCGGCCACGGTGAACATGTCCCGCTCGGCCGCGCGGCGGGCCTCGTCCGGGTAGGCGTGCGCGCCGTCACCGGTGCGGAAGGGCAGCACCAGTTCGGGCGCCCGGCGTAGCAGGTCGCCCCGCGCGAGCCGGCGCTCGACCTCGTCCGCCGGACGCCCGTCGGCCTCCAGGTCGGCGCGCCACCGCTCGCGCAACGCGTCGAGCAGGGCGGTGCGCCGGGCGGGGTCGCGCAGCCACACGAACCGGAACGGCGTGCTGTGGTGCGGTGCGGGCGCGGTCAGCGCGACGCCGACGGCCCGGCGCACGGACTCCGCCGGCACCTCCTCGGGCGCGAAGTCCCGGACACTGCGGCGCAGCAGCACGGCCTCGCGCCGACCCTGCATGAGCGCCTCATCGGTGCCCAGCCAGAACAGGTCCTCGTCGATCGGCCGGACCAGGTCGCGCGCCGTCGAGCCGTCCTCGCGCACGCCGAGCCCGCGCACCACCGCGACCGGGGTCCCACCGAGCTTGCCCTTGACCAGGTCCGCGGCGCCGGCCACCTCGTCCGCCAGGGCGACCTCGGTGACCAGCAGCTCGTTGCCCTCCGCGTCGACCGCGCCGCCGTAGCGGTGCAGCACGGTGAGCCCCGCGGACCCGATGGCGACGTCCGTCTGCCCGACCCGCCACGACCGGCCCATCGTGTCGGTGACGACCACCGCCACGTCGACGCCGAGCCGCTCGCGCAGCCCCTCACGCAGCCGGGCGGCGCTCGCATCGGGGTCGACGGGCAGCAGCGCCAGCTCGTCCCGCCGCACGTTCGACCCGTCGACCCCGGCCGCGGCCTGCACGATCCCGAGCTTCGACGCGACGATCAGCGTCTTGCCGCGGCGGGCCAGGACCCGCTCGGTCTCGCCCTCGACGAGCCGGCGGCGCAGCTCGTCCCGCTCCTCGGGATCGGTCGGCGCCGGGACGAGCCGGCCCTCGGCCTTGGAGAAGATCTTGCTGGTGACCACCACGACGTCGCCGGACTCCAGCCACGGGGCGGCCTCGGCGAGCGCGGCGGTCACGTCGTCCCCCGGGCGGAACTCCGGCAGCCCGGGGACCGGCAGGATCCGCAGCCCCTCGGCGGCGCCGTGGTCGGGGACCGGCGACGGGGCCGGCAGAGCGCTCACGGGGCGACCCCGGCCAGCTCGAACGCCGCACGCGCCATGTCCGCCGTGGCCGCCACGTCCGTCATCAGCAGGGGGACGGCCCGGGTCTCGGCGCCCTCGATCTCGGCGGAGTCTCCCGAGTGGACCAGCCAGCCGTCGAGCAGGCCGCCCTTCGCCCGCCCGCCGTAGTGCCGGCCGACGGCCTCGGCGGTGGTCTCGACCCCGATCGCCGAGAGGCACGCGTCGGCCATCCCGCGCAGCGGCCGCCCGCCCACGATCGGCGACAGCCCGACGATCTTCGCCTTCGTGCCGATCAGCGCCTGCGGCATGCCCGGGACCTGGATCATGGTGCCGATGCTGACCACCGGGTTCGACGGCGCGACCAGCACCACGTCCGCGTCGGCGATCGCCTGCGCCGCGGCCGGCAGGACCTTCGCCTCGTCCGCACCCACCGACGCGAACCGGTGGGCGGGGAACTTGGCCTGGTGGCGCACCCACCACTCCTGGAAGTGCACCGCGACCTGCGGCGGCGCGTCGTCGGCCGGTTCCGGGTTGTCGATCACGACGTGCGTCTCGACCCGGTCGTCCGTGGCGGGCAGCAGCCGCACGCCCGGCTTCCACCGGTGGCACAGCGCCTCGGTGACCTGCGAGAGCGGGTAGCCCGCGCGCAGCATCCGGGTGCGGACCAGGTGCGTCGCGACGTCCCGGTCGCCGAGCCCGAACCAGGTGGGGTCGGCCTCGTAGGCGGCCAGCTCGTCCCGCACCGCCCAGGTCTCCCCGGCCCGGCCCCAGCCGCGCTCCGAGTCGATCCCGCCGCCCAGGGTGTACATGCAGGTGTCGAGGTCGGGGCAGATCCGCAGGCCGTGCATCCAGACGTCGTCGCCCACGTTGACCACGGCGGTGACCTCGTGCGGGCCCTCGCCGGGCCCGACGGCCGGCAGCCCGAGGGCGGCCTTCACGCCGAGCAGGAACCGGGCGCCGCCGACGCCTCCGACCAGGACGGTGACCATCACGGCGCCAGGCTACGTCGGACCTCCGACAACCGGCGCAGAGGCTCGCTCCGCTCAGCCGGGGAGGACCTCGGTGACGGCCGCCACGACCTCGTCGGACTCCGGCTCGGTACGCGGCCGGAAGCGGGCCCGCACGGTCCCGTCCGGGGCGACGAGGAACTTCTCGAAGTTCCACTGGACGTCCCCGGCCTCGCCCGCCTCGTCGGCGGTGGCGGTCAGCGCGGCGTAGAGCGGGTGCCGACCCGGCCCGTTGACCTCGACCTTCTCCGTGAGCGGGAAGGAGACGCCGTAGGTGGTGGAGCAGAACGTGGCGATCTCCTCCGCCGTGCCCGGCTCCTGCCCGGCGAACTGGTTGCACGGCACGCCGAGCACGGTGAACCCGCGGCCGGCGAAGCGCTCCTGCAGCCGCTCCAGGCCCTCGTACTGCGGGGTGAGCCCGCACTTCGAGGCGACGTTGACGACGAGGACGGCCTTGCCGCCGAGGTCCGGGAGGGCGCCGCCGTCGAGAGCGGAGAGCGCGGCGATCGGGGAGTCGAGAAGGGCCACGCCCACGAACGTACCCCGCAACGATCTACATCTCCCGGTAGTCCCGCGGACTGAACCGGGGGCCGAAGCGCGGGCGGCGGAACCCCGAGATCTCGACGTACCGCACCGCCCGGTGCCGCTGCGGCGCGTACGGGGCCAGGACCTCGAGCATCCCGACGTCGTCGAGCGGGCGGCCGACCAGCGCCCAGCCGACCACGGTGGGGATGTGGAAGTCCCCGAAGCTGACGGCGTCGGCGTCGCCCCACGCGCGCTGGGCCACCTCGGCAGCGGTCCAGACCCCGATACCGGGGATGCGGCGCAACAGGATCCGGCCCTGCTCGCCGCCCAGCTCGACCGCCTTCTCCAGCCGGTGCGCAACCGCGGCGGCGGCCAGGATCGCGCGCCGCCGGGCCGAGTCCACCCCTGCCTTGTGCCACTCCCAGTCCGGGATGGAGCGGATCTGCGCGGGCGTCGGCGGGACGCGCATGCCCCGCGGCATCGCGCCGGCCGGACCGGGCGCGGCGTCGGAGAACCGCCAGCAGAGCTCGCGCCAGGAGCGCCGGGCCTCGATGCCGGTGACCTTCTGTTCGAGGATCGCGGGTACCAGCTGGTCCCACACCCGGCGGGTGGAGCCGAGCCGGATCCCGGGCAGGCGGCGGGCGGCGTCGGCGATCAGCGGGTGGTGGGCGACGAAGGACTCGGGCTGGTCGTGCGCGCCGAGCAGGGCGGGCAGGCCGTCGAGCTCCCACCGCGCGCCGGGCCCCCAGCCGGCGGCGACGACCGTGCCGTCGCTGCGCCGGGACATCCGGACCGTCGCGGGTCCGTCGGGCGTGGTGGAGACGCGCCAGATCGCGGAGCCCTCGCCGACCGAGCGCCACGACGGGTCACCCCGTCCGCGCCGCAGCGGGGCGAGCACCCCGGCGAGGTCGAGCCGGAAGTCCGGCCGCCACTCGCGCTCGATCACGCGACCACGGTAACGGCAGCCCGAACGCGGTCGTGAGTGCCTACTGCCGCTCTCGGGGCAGTGCGCACTCACGGGGTCAGACGTCGGCCGAGAACCGGACCCCGTGCGGCGGCAGCTGGACCTCCGGCCACACCCGCACGCCGCCCTTGAGCTCGCAGTGCGCCCCGATGACCGCCCGGTCGCCGATCACCGCGTCGCGGACGTGCGCGCCCGCCTCGATCCGGGCGCCGGCACCGACCACGGAGCTCTCGACGACCGCGTGCGGCTCGATCACCGCGCCGTCGAAGACCATGCAGCCCTCGACCTTCGCGCCCGCGCCGATCACCGCGTCCCGCCCGACGGCAGTGCCGCCGAACACGAAGGCGTCCTTCGCCACGGTGGCACCGGGCAGCACGATCGACTCGCCGGCCGGGCCGGGCAGCGCCGCCGAGGGCGCCACGCCGCGGACCAGGTCGGCCGAGCCGTGCACGAGGTCGGCGGGGGTGCCCATGTCGCGCCAGTAGGCGTTGTCGACGTGCCCGCTGACCCGGGCGCCCGCCTCGAGCAGCCCGGGGAAGGTCTCGCGTTCCACCGACACCACCCGGCCCTGTGGGATGTCCTCGATGACCGAACGACGGAAGACGTAGCAACCGGCGTTGATCTGGTCCGTCGGCGGGTCCTCGGTCTTCTCCAGGAACGCCTGCACGCGGCCGTCGGCGTCGGTGGGCACGCAGCCGTACGCGCGCGGGTCCTGCACGCGGACCAGGTGCAGGGTGACGTCCGCGTCCGTGCGCCGATGGGTGTCGACGACGGCGGTGAGGTCGGTGCCGCACAGCACGTCCCCGTTGAAGACCATGACGTTCTCGGTCGTCAGGTGCTTGGCCACGTTGGCGATCCCGCCGCCGGTGCCCAGCGGCTGGTCCTCCACCACGTAGGTGAGCTCGAGGTCGAGCGACTCCCCGTTGCCGAAGTGCTCCTCGAACGTCTCCGCGAGGTACGAGGTGCCGAGCACCACGCGCCGCACGCCGGCGGCGCGGATCCGGGAGAGCAGGTGGGCCAGGAACGGCACGCCCGCCGTGGGCAGCATCGGCTTCGGGGCCGACAGGGTGAGGGGGCGCAGGCGCGTGCCCTTGCCCCCCACGAGCACGACGGCCTCGACGTCGTCCAGCACGAACGGTCCTCTCGTCAGCCGGCCGGTCCCCCCGGTCCGGATCTCCGGTCTCACACTGCTGGTCTCACCGGGTGGACGTTCGTCCACGCGCCTGCGTTGCCCGGGCACGGACCGCGAGCCCGGCCCGCACCGCCGCCCGGATCGGGGCGTTGCGGGGGCCCGGGTGCCGGTCGGCGAGGTAGCGGTAGGCGCTGCGGTGGTGCTCGGCGAGCATCCGGGCCGACACCTCGGGCTTCGAGGTGGAGACCCCGCCGGTGTGCACGACCTCGGCGGTCGGGACGTAGACGTTGAGCCAGCCGGCCCGCCCGAGCCGGTCGCCGAGGTCGACGTCCTCGAAGTACATGAAGTAGCGCGGATCGAACCCGTCGACCGAGTCGAAGGCGCTGCGGCGCACCAGGATGCACGAGCCGGACAGCCAGCCCGCGGTGCGTTCGCCGATCGCCGCGGCTGCCTGCCGGTAGGTCTGCGTCCAGGGGTTGCCGGGCCAGACCCGGCCGAGGACGGCGTGTCCGGCGCCGTGGCCCAGCGAGGGCAGCAGCCGGGCCGAGGGGTAGACCGTGCCGTCGGGCTCCCGGATCAGCGGGCCGAGCGCGCCGGCGCGCGGCCAGCGGCCGGCGGCCTCGAGCAGCGTGTCGATCGCGCCCTCGCCCCAGACCAGGTCCGGGTTGGCGACGACGACCCAGCCCACCTCGGGCCCCAGCCCGGCGACGGCCCGGTTGGCGGCCGTGCCGTAGCCCACGTTCTCGCCGATCCGGAGCAGCTCCACACCGTCGCGCTCCGCCGCCCGCTCGGGCGCGCCGTCGACGGAGCCGTTGTCCGCCAGCACGACCCGGATCGGACGCGCGGTCGCCGCCTTGAGCGAGTCGAGGAAGGCCTCGAGCGTGTCGCCCGGTGAGTACGTGACGGTCACGACCGCGAGCTCGTCCCCGTACGTGCGGACCGCCGACTCCATGGCGGGTCACCCTAACGGGCCCCGGGAGGTCGGTCGGTGCGGGGACCGGGGGCCGACCGATCGGGTCCGGGGACTCAGTCGTCCGCCGGGTCCTCGCCGTCGAGCTCCGCGAGTGCCTCGGCCGCGGCCCGGTCGCCCCAGGTCACCGCCATCTCCAGGTACCAGCGCGCCGCCTCGGGCCGCCCGGTGTCGAGCAGGAACCGGCCGATGGTCCAGGCCCAGCCCGGCTCGTTGTGCCGCTCGGCCTCGCGGTACTCGCGGTCGGCCCCGTCGAGGTCGCCGCGGGCGACGAGGAACGCGGCGTAGGCGGTGTGGGCGCGGACGGCGCCGAGCTCGCCGGCGCGCCGGTAGAGGGACTCGGCCTCCGCGTCCCGGCCCTGCACGGCCCGCACGTCCGCCAGCGCGACGAGCGCGTCCGGCCGCCGCTCGTCCGCGTACCGCTCGGCGGCCACGACGGCGGCGGCGAGGTCCTCCGCCTCGAGGTGCAGCGCGACGAGGTTGTCCGGCGCCTGCGGGTCGCCCGCCTCGGCGGCGTCGGTGAGGACCCGGACGGCCTCGGCGAAGCGGCCGTCGGCACGCAGCAGCAGGGCGAGGTCGTTGGCCGCGGGGAGCTCGCGCTGCGCCACGGCGAGGCGCAGCACCTGCTCGGCCCGCGAGTGGTCGCCCAGCTCGGCGAGCGCGACCCCGAGCCGCCCCGCGAACTCCAGGTGCCCCTGCTCCACCAGCGGCGCGAGGAACTCGATGGCCGCGGTCCAGCTGCCGCTGTCCAGGTAGGCGCGCACGAGCAGGTCCGCCGAGCCCGGTTCGCGCGAGGCGACGGCGCGGCGCAACGGCTCGACCGCCTCCCAGGCCCGGTGCTGCTCCAGCAGCGCCCGGCCCGCGGCCGTCAGCGGCCCCTCCGGCGGCGGCACGGGGATGCGGTGGACGGCGTCGGTCCGGGCCGCCTCGTCGGGCTGTGCGGTCATGCGGGCCCCTCCCGACGTGGAATGTGAATGGTCTCACTCCCCCGGCGGCCCGGCAGGACGGGGCGGTCCGTCACGGAGATGATCACGCGTAGGTCCGAACGGGTCACCCTCCGGGGTGGACGATCGCCCAACGGTGATCTCGAGCCGCCGACACGCCGGGCGACGCGCCGCGATCATGCCTCCGGATGCTGCACCCTCTAGGGGCGGCCGGGTGGCGGCCGCGGGGGTCCGGACCCGACGCCGGCGCGAGGTGAGGAGGTGGAGTGGACCCGACGTCCGGTGGCCGCTCCTCCTCGGGCGGGCCGCGGCGCGAGCGCCGCGCCGGCGCCTCCGCGCTGTTCGGTGAGGGCGGCGCCCTGTCCGGCGGCGGCCCCGACCGTCCCCCACGGGCCCGCGCGACCGGCTCGGCGGGGCGGTCGGACGCCGCGCCGGAGCCGCGCTCCGAACGCCGCACGGGCTCCGCGGCGGGGTCCTCCGCCCGGTCGTCCCGGGACGGGGGCTCCACGGCGGACCGGGCGGGTTCCGGGCGCAGCAGTTCCTCCGGCGCCTCGGCCCGTGACCGCGGCTCCGGCGACCGCTCGTCCTCCGGCTCCGGGAGCGGCCGCCCCCGCTCGACCGGCTCGGGCCGCGACGGTTCCGCTCGGGATGGCTCGGGGCGCGACGAGGGGTCCGTCCCCCGCGGGCGCCGGACCGGCTCCAACCGGGACGGGGAGCCGGGCGGCGCGCCGGCGCGGTCGGGCTCCGCCCGCACGTCGGCCCGCCGGTCCACTCCCGACCGCGACGAGCCCCGCAGGCCCGTCCGCCGGGCCGTCGTCGAGCCGCCGCCGCGCCGGCCCGCCCGGGACGTCTCGCGGGGTACGGCACCCACCCGTCCCCCCACCCGCACGCGCCCGCGCACCCCACCGCCGGCGCGGCCCCGCCCCGCGACCGCTCCGCCGCCCGCCCGGCCGGCCGGCCGGTTCGTCCGCCGGACCCGGATCACGCTGTGCGTCCTGTCCGCCCTGGTCGTGGCGGTCACGGGCACGGCGTGGGGCCTCTACCGCGACCTCACCGCGGGCCTGACCACGACCAACGTCATCACCGGCGGCTCCTCCGGCGGCGAGCAGAACATCCTGCTCGTGGGCGTCGACAGCCGCACGGACGCGCAGGGCAACCCGCTGCCCGACGACGTGCTGCGCATCCTGCGCAGCGGCGCCGAGTCCGGCGTCCTCAACTCGGACACGATCATCGTGCTGCACATCCCCGCCGACGGCGGCAGCGCGACGGCCTTCTCCATCCCGCGGGACAGCTACGTCGACATCCCCGGCTACCGCAAGGACAAGATCAACGCCGCGTACCCGGCCACCAAGGCGCTCAAGGCCGAGGAGCTGGTGAAGTCCGGCGTGACCCAGAAGGACGCCGACCAGCAGTCGTCGGCGACGGGGCGGACCGCGCTGATCGACACCGTCCAGGACCTGACCGGCCTCACGATCGACCACTACGCCGAGATCAACCTGCTCGGCTTCTACAACCTGACCCAGGCCATCGGCGGCGTCGACGTCTGCCTCAGGGCCCCGGTCGACGACGAGTTCTCCGGCGCCCGTTTCGCCGCCGGTCCGCAGACGATCTCCGGCGCGGACGCGCTGGCCTTCGTCCGCCAGCGGCACGGGCTGCCCGAGGGCGACCTGTCCCGCATCCGCCGGCAGCAGGTGTTCCTCGCCGCCGTCGCCGACAAGATCCTCTCCAGCGGTACGCTCACCAACACCGGCACCCTCTCCGCGCTGATGGACGTGGCGAAGAAGTCGCTCGTCATCGACTCCGGCTGGGACCTGCTCGGCTTCGCCCAGCAGGCCTCGGACATCGCGGCCGGCAACATCGACTTCGTGACGATCCCGACGCAGGGCGGCGCGAACAACGAGCGCGGCGACGTCGTGCTGGTCGATCCCACGCAGGTCCACCAGTTCGTCGAGCAGCGGACCGCGCCGAAGGAGGAGCCCGAGACCACCGCGGAGGCGCCCGCCGCGTCCACGGTGGACCCGACGACGGTCACGGTCGACGTCGGCAACGGCTCGGGCGGTACCGGCCTCGCGGCCCAGGTCGCCGACCGGCTCGGCGGGGCGGGCTACCTGCGCGGCACGGTGGAGAACTCGGAGAGCCGCTCGACCTCCGTCGTCCGCTACGCCCAGTCGGACGGTGACGAGGCCGCGCGCGCGGTGGCCGCGCAGCTCGGCGGGATCGGCGTCGAGCAGGCCGACGGCGTGCGGTCCGGGCACGTGCAGGTGCTGCTCGGGGCCGACTTCGCGGGTTCCTCGGCGGCGGCGACGACCGGGACGACGGGGGCGACGACCACGACCGGCGGCTCCTCGACCTCCGTGCCCGCGCCGACCTCCGAGGTCAACGCGGGCGGCGTACCGTGCATCGACTGATCGCCCGCACCCGCGAAGGACGTCCGTGTCGCTGACCGCCACCCTGCTCGACCCGATCCTCGCCGCCGCCCCGGCGCGGCCCCTGATCACCTT
Organism: Pseudonocardia halophobica; assembly: GCF_050948485.1. Taxonomy (NCBI): domain Bacteria; kingdom Bacillati; phylum Actinomycetota; class Actinomycetes; order Pseudonocardiales; family Pseudonocardiaceae; genus Pseudonocardia; species Pseudonocardia halophobica. Next base: position 6,574,557 of record NZ_CP192046.1, read on the forward strand.
CTACGACGACGCCACCGGCGAGCGGATCGAGCTGTCCGCGGTCACCACGGCGAACTGGGTGGCCAAGGCCGCCAACCTGCTGCGGGACGAGTGCGACGTCGAGCCGGGCGGCAGGGTCGCCGTGCTGCTGCCTGCGCACTGGCAGACGGCGTCGGTGCTGCTCGCGGCGTGGTCGTGCGGGGCCGAGGTGGTCGGCGAGCCCGCCGAGGCGGACCTCGTGCTGTGCGACGCCGGGCGGCTCGACCTCGCGCTCGCCGCCGAGCCGTCGGGCGGGGTGGTCGCCCTGTCCCTCGACGCGTTCGGCCGGGGGATCGACGGCCTGCCGTCCGGGGTGATCGACTTCGCCACCGAGGTCCGGCTGCACGGCGACGAGTTCGTGCCCTGGGAGCCGGTGCCCGCCGACGCCCCCGCCCTCGACGGCATGCCGGCCTCGGAGGTGGCCGCCCGCGCGGCGGCGCGGGCCGTCGAGCTGGGGCTCTCCGGCTCGGACCGGGTGCTGTCGACGCGGGACTGGGCCGCGCGCGAGGACCTGGTCGACGGCCTGCTCGCCGTCCTCGCCGCCGGTGCCTCCCTCGTCCAGGTCGCGCACGCCGACGCGGGGCGCCTGGAGCGCAAGTACGAGACGGAGAAGTGCACCGCCCGGCTGTGACGGCGGGCGGGCTCCGGAAGAGCCCCGCAGGTGGGCTGGCTACGGTGGGGTGATGACCAGCGCCCCCGCCCAGAGCGTGACCGCCTCCGACGTCGACGCGGCGGCGGGGCGTTTGCGTGCGGTGATCGGGCCGAGCCCCCTGCAGCTCTCGGCGCGGCTGTCCGACGCCGTCGGCGGCGAGGTGTGGCTCAAGCGCGAGGACCTGCAGCCGGTCCGCTCCTACAAGATCCGCGGCGCCTACAACCTGATCGCGCAGCTCTCGCCGGAGGAACGCGAGCGCGGGGTGGTGTGCGCGTCCGCCGGGAACCACGCCCAGGGCGTCGCGTTCGCCTGTGCGCGGCTGCACGTCACGGCCCGGGTCTACCTGCCCCGCACCACGCCGCGGCAGAAGCGGGACCGGGTCGCGCGGCTGGGCGGCAAGGTCGTGGAGGTCGTGGTCGTCGGCAACACGTACGACGACGCCGCCGCGGCCGCCGCCGCCGATGCCGAACAGACCGGCGCCACCCTCGTCCCCGCCTTCGACGACCCGCGCACCGTGGCCGGGCAGGGCACGGTCGTCCGCGAGGTGCTCAGCCAGCTCGCGGACCCGCCGGACCAGATCATCGTCCCGGTCGGCGGTGGCGGGCTGCTCGCCGGAACCCTCGTCTACCTGCGCGAACGGTATCCCGACGTCCGCGTGATCGGCGTCGAGCCGGCCGGCGCCGCGAGCATGGCCGCAGCCCTGACGAAGGGCGAGCCGACCACGCTGAGGGAGGTCGAGCCGTTCGTCGACGGCGCCGCGGTGCGCCGGGTCGGCGAGACCACGTTCCCGATCGTGCGCGAGGCGTCGATCGCGGTCGACGCCGTGGACGAGGGCCGGATCTGCGTCGAGATGCTCGCGCTCTACCAGAGCGACGGGATCATCGCCGAGCCCGCGGGCGCGCTCGCCCCGGCGGCGCTGGGCCAGCTGGACATCCCGCGCGGATCGAGCACGGTCTGCCTGCTCTCCGGCGGCAACAACGACGTCAGCCGCTACGCCGACATCGTCGAGCGCGCCCTCGTGTGGGAGGGCCGCAAGCACTACTTCCTGGTGGAGTTCCCGCAGGAGCCGGGCGCGCTCCGCCGCTTCCTCGACGACGTCCTCGGGCCGGACGACGACATCACGCTCTTCGAGTACGTCAAGCGCAGCAACCGGGAGACGGGCCCCGCGCTCGTGGGGATCGAGCTGGGCGACCCGGCCGACCTCGAGCCGCTGCTGGCCCGCATGGAGGCCTCGCCGCCGCAGATCGAGCCGATCCCCCCGGACTCCCCGCTCTTCCGCTTCATCCTCTGACCGGACGCCGGGTCGAGATGCACGAACGGCGCTCTCGCTCACCAGGTGTGAGCGGGAGCGCCGTTCGCTCAAGGGTCAGCGGAGCAGGGAGCGCGCCATCACCATGCGCTGCACCTGGTTGGTGCCCTCGTAGATCTGCGTGATCTTCGCGTCGCGCATCATCCGCTCCACCGGGAAGTCCTTGGTGAAGCCCGCGCCACCCAGGAGCTGCACGGCGTCGACCGTCACCTGCATCGCGGTGTCCGAGGCCAGGCACTTGGCGGCCGACGAGATGAAGCCGAGGTTCTTCTCGCCGCGCTCGGCGCGCGAGGTCGCGACGTAGACGAGCTGCCGCGCCGCCTCCACCTTCATCGCCATGTCGGCGACCATGAACTGGATGCCCTGGAAGTCGGCGATCGCCTTGCCGAACTGCTTGCGCTCCTTGATGTACGCGATCGCCTGGTCGAGCGCGCCCTGCGCGATGCCGACGGCCTGCGCGCCGATCGTCGGGCGGGTGTGGTCCAGCGTGGCGAGCGCGGTCTTGAAGCCCGTGCCCTCGGCGCCGATGATCCGGTCACCGGGGATGCGGCAGTCCTGGAAGTAGATCTCCCGCGTCGGCGAGCCGGCGATGCCGAGCTTGCGCTCCTTCGGGCCGACCTCGAAGCCCGGGTCGTCCTTGTGCACCACGAACGCGGAGATGCCGTTGGCCTTCTTCTCCGGGTCGGTCACGGCCATGACCGTGTACCAGGTGGACTCGCCGGCGTTGGTGATCCAGCACTTGGTGCCGTTGAGGACCCAGTCGTCGCCGTCGCGGCGGGCGCGGGTCTTCATCGAGGCCGCGTCGGACCCCGCCTCGCGCTCGGACAGCGCGTAGCTGATCATCGCCTCGCCGGACGCGATCGACGGCAGGACCTGCTTCTTCAGCTCCTCCGAGGCCGAGAGCAGGATCGGGACCGAGCCCAGGCCGTTGACCGCCGGGATGAGCGACGACGACGCGCAGACCCGCGCGACCTCCTCGATCACGATGCAGGCGGCCAGCTCGTCGGCCCCCTGCCCGCCGTACTCCTCGGGGATGTGCACGGCCTGGAAACCGGCCTTGACCAGCGCGTCCTTGGCCTCGTGGGGGAAGCGCGCCTGCTCGTCCACCTCCGCGGCGTGCGGCGCGATCTCCTTCTCGGCGAGCGCACGCACGGCGTCGCGGAGGGCCTCGTGCTCCTCGCTCAGCCGGTAGGCGTCGAACTCGGCGTTCAGCATCTCTTCTCCCACGTCGGTGTGTCCGGGTGCGTCCACTCTAACGGCACTCCGTGCCACAGAACAACGCTCCTGCTACCCTCCGTGCCATGTCCCGTGTCACTCCGCGCCGCGGCCGCTCGGCCGAGGGACGCGCGGAGGTGCGCCGCGACCTCGTCACCGCGGCGGTGGACCTGTTCACCGCGCAGGGCTACGACGACACGACGGTCGACGACATCGCGGCCGCCGCCGGCGTCGGGCGCCGGACCTTCTTCCGGTACTTCAAGGGCAAGGAGGACGCGGTCTCCCCCGACCACGAGCTCGGCCTCGCACGGATCGCCGAGGTCTTCGCGACCGCGCACCCCACCGAGCCGCTGCTGTCGGTGGTGCTGCGGGCCGGGGAGACGGTGTTCGACCTCTACCTGTCCGACCCGGGGACCGCCCGGAAGCGGTTCACGCTGGTCCACGAGGTGCCCGCGCTGCGCGACCGGGAGGCGGCCATGGTGCACCGCTACCGGCGGCTGTTCACCAAGGAGCTCGCGGCGCGGCTCGCCGACGTCGAGGACGGGGACCTGCGCGCGGCCGTCACCGGGGCGGCGGTCGTCGCCGCGCACAACCAGGCCCTGCGCCGCTGGCTGGCCGACGGCGGCACGGTCGAGGACACCGAGGCCTGCCGGGCGCACTTCCGCAAGGTCGCCGACATGCTGCCGCTGGAGCAGGCGCCGGACCTGGAGGAGGTGGCGCGCCGGCTGGAGCGCGCGGCCCGCTCGCTGGAACGCCGCACGAGCTGAGCCGGACGGCCGATGCCCGGTCCGGGCGGGTACGCGACGATCGCCCGGTGAGCGAGATGAGCCCCGACGAGTACCTCGACGCCGTCGACGAGAAGCGCCGCCCGGACGTCCTGGCGCTCGACGCCCTGATCCGCGAGGAGGCACCCGGGCTCGACCGCGTGGTGCAGCGCGGGATGCTGGGCTACGGCCCCTTCCGCTACCGCTACGCGACGGGGCGGGAGGGCGAGGCCACGCTGATCGGGCTGGCCGCGCAGAAGCGGTACCTCTCGCTCTACGTCCTCTGCTCGGTCGACGGCCGGTACCTGGCCGAGACCTACGCGGACCGGCTGCCCGGGGCGTCGATCGGGAAGTCGTGCGTGCGGTTCACCGCGCTCGGGAAGGTCGACGAGCAGGTGCTCCGCGAGCTGGTGGCGGAGGCGGCGGCCATGGGCCCGCAGGACGCGGCCGGAGTCTGACGACCCCCGGACATGAGTGATCCCCGGGCCGCAACCCCGTCGGAACGGGGAGCGCACGCCGAGCTGGACTGGGCTCGGGCCCGGGGACCACTGGTGACCGCCTGGGATTCGCCGGCACCTACCGGCTTCCACTGGCCGTCAGGAAGACGTCCTGTTGGTGCCTAGCGGACAGCCACCTCACGAGTCCTGTCGCTAATCAACGTCGGACCACCTCCCTTCTCGTGTACCGCCACCCTACGACTGCGGGGCCGCCGCGCGCCACGAAATTGGGGAGTGTGATCAGGAGGCCGGCCCGGACGCCTTCTCGCGAAGCGCCGCGTCCTTCTGCAGCACCATCTCCTCGAGCGCGGACTGGAAGCTCTCCATCCGCGCACGCAGCTCCGGATCGGCCGCGGCGAGGATCCGCACGGCGAGCAAGCCGGCGTTGCGCGCGTTGCCCACCGCGACCGTGGCGACCGGCACCCCGGCGGGCATCTGCACGATCGACAGCAGCGAGTCGAGCCCGTCGAGCACCTTCAACGGCACCGGCACGCCGATCACCGGCAGCGGGGTCGCGGCGGCGACCATGCCGGGCAGGTGGGCGGCGCCGCCGGCCCCGGCGATAATCACCTGGATCCCCCGGCCCGCGGCGTCCCGGGCGTAGTCGAGCATCCGCTGCGGGGTGCGGTGCGCGGAGTACACGCCGACCTCGTACTCGACGTCGAACTCGGCGAGGGCGGCCCCGGCGGCCTCCATCACCGGCCAGTCCGAGTCGCTGCCCATGATCACGCCGACGCGCGCGCTCACACCCGTGCTCCCGTCTCGGTGGGGACCTCCGCGGGTACGGCGGCCCCGTCGTGCACCGACCAGCCGTCCGTCCACTCCGCGGTGGACAGCCACTGCGCCGCGAGGACCGCCTTGCGCCGGGTCTCGGCGAGGTCGGTGCCGAGGACGTTGACGTGCCCGACCTTGCGCAGCGGCCGCTCGCCCTTGCCGTAGAGGTGGACCTTGACGTCCGGGAACCGCGCGAAGAGGTGGTGGATGCGCTCGTCGACGCTCATCTCCGGCGCGCGGTCCGCGCCGAGCACGTTCGCCATGACGACGACCGGCGCGGTCATCGTGGTCGTGCCCAGCGGGTAGTCGAGCACCGCGCGGAGGTGCTGCTCGAACTGCGAGGTCCGGGCGCCCTCGATCGTCCAGTGCCCGGAGTTGTGCGGGCGCATCGCCAGCTCGTTGATCACGAGCCCGGAGGCGGTCTCGAACAGCTCGACGGCCAGCAGCCCGGTCACGTCGAGCTCCTGTGCGATCCGCAGGGCGAGCGACTGGGCCTCGAGCGCGCGCTCCTCGGACAGGTCCGGCGCGGGCGCCAGGACCTCGACGCACTGGCCGGCCTCCTGCACCGTCTCGACGACGGGCCACGCGGCGGCCTGCCCGAACGGCGAGCGCGCGACCTGCGCGGCCAGCTCGCGGCGCATGGTGACGGCCTCCTCGGCCAGCAGCGGGGTGCCGGCGACCAGCAGCTCGCGGACGAGATCGGGATCTGCGTCGCGCAGGAACCAGACGCCGCGGCCGTCGTACCCGCCTCGGGCGGCCTTGAGGACGACGGGCCAGCCGTGCTCGGCGGCGAACGCGTCGATCTGCTCGGGCGCGGTGATCTCGGCGAACGCCGGCACCGGGAGCCCCATCGCCGACAGCCGACGGCGCATGACGAGCTTGTCCTGGGCGTGCTGCAGGGCGTCGGGGTGCGGCCGCACCGGCACGCCCTTCGCGACCAGCGCGCGCAGGTGCTCCTGCGGCACGCCCTCGTGGTCGAACGTCACCGCGTCGCAGCCGACCGCGAGCGCCTCGAGCGCGGCGAGGTCGTCCGCCCCTCCCGGTACGACGTCCGGCGCGACGAGGGGCGCGGGCTCGTCCGGCTTGACGGCCAGGACCCGCAGCGACTGGCCCAGCCCGATCGCGGCCTGGTGCGTCATCCGGGCCAGCTGGCCCCCGCCGACCATCCCGACGACCGGGAAGTCCCGGCGCGGTGCAGAGGTGCTCACGGTCGGAGAAGCCTACCCACCGACACGCGGGAGACCCGGGCCGGACGCCGGTACGCTGCGGCGCTCTGGCACGATCGATCGAGTGTCCCTGGTCGAGACGACGCTGGCGCTCATCCCCGAGCCCTTCCGCGGCATCGCCATCAAGCACCGGGAGCTGCTCAAGTTCGCGATCGTCGGCGGGGCGACGTGGGTGATCGACACGGTGGTCTTCCTGGTCCTGAAGACGACGGTGCTGGACACCAAGCCGCTCACCGCCAAGATCATGGCAGTGCTGGTGGCCACCATCGTGTCGTACGTCATGAACCGCGAGTGGTCCTTCCGGACCCGCGGCGGCCGTGAGCGGCATCACGAGGCCCTGCTGTTCTTCGTCGTCAGCGGGCTCGGGGTGGCGATGTACTCCGCGCCGCTCGCCGCCTCGCGCTACGTGTTCCACCTGCAGGTGCCCGAGGTGTCGCTGCTCGCCCAGGAGGTCGCGGACTTCGTCAGCGGGCAGATCCTCGGCACGCTCGTCGGCATGGCGTTCCGCTGGTGGGCCTTCCGCCGGTTCGTGTTCCCGGACGAGAACGTGCGCCGCCAGGTCACCGTCCCCGAGCACCTCGACGAGCTGGGGCAGTAGGCCGGCTCACCAGTCGATCGCGCTCAGGAAGCCCAGCAGCGCGGCGTTCACCTCCGACGGGCGCTCCTGCTGCACCCAGTGCCCCGCCCCCTCGACCAGGATCTCCCCGCGCAGGTCGTCGAGATACTCCGCCTGCCGGTCCGGCGGCGTCATCCGCAGCACCGGGTCGGCGTCGCCGGCCAGGAAGAAGCTCGGCGCCGTGACGTGCGCCCCGGCGACCTCGGGCGTGCGCTCCCAGTTGCGGTCGAAGTTCCGGTACCAGTTGATCCCTCCGGTGAACCCGGTGCGCGCGAACTCCGCGGCGTAGTGGTCGAGCTCCTCCTGCGTGAGCCAGTCCGGCAGGGACTCCGGCTGCGGCAGCCGCTCGACGATCCCGCGGCCGTCGTCCGCGCCGATCAGCCTCGTCCCGTCCCCGGCGACCAGGCCGCTGAGCATGCCGCGCATCGTGAGCGTCGGGTCCTCGGCCATCTCGGCGTCGGCGACGCCCGGCTGCTGGAAGTGCAGGATGTAGAAGAACTTCCCGGCCAGCTTCTCGCGCCAGATCTCCGTCGGCGGCCGCTGCGCGCGGGGCACGAACGGCACGCTCATCCCGCAAACCCCCGCGACCCGCTCGGGGTGCAGCAGCGCCAGGTTCCACACGACCATGGCGCCCCAGTCGTGCCCGACGAACACGGCCCGTTCCTCGCCCAGGTCGTCGAGCAGCGCGACGAGGTCGCCGGTGAGGTGGTGGATGTCGTAGTCCTCCACCCGCTCGGGGCGCGAGGAGCCGCCGTACCCCCGCTGGTCCGGCGCGACGGCGCGGTAGCCCTCGGCCGCGAGCGCCGGGAGCTGGTGCCGCCACGAGTACGCCAGCTCCGGGAAGCCGTGCGCCAGGATCACCGGCCGGCCCGAGCCCTCCTCGGTGACCCGCAGCCGCACCCCGTCGCCCACCTCGACCGTCCGCTCCGCCATACCCGCACCGTAACCGAGCGGGCGTTCAGGTAGTGGTGGCTGGTCGGGCGACGGCCGGAGTTCGTCGGCGGCAGACCCCTCCGACCCCGGCCGCACACCCGCCCCTTCCGCGTCGCACGCGGTCGACGGGTTGTGGGAGGGCGGGGTGGGTGTGCGGGCGGTCGGTTCGTGGTGGGCTGCTGGTGGAGGCGCGCTTCGGGGGCGGTGGGGCCCAGGACCGGACTCGTGTCGACCTGACACACCCGTCGGCACCCCGTCGCACCATCGCCGGTACCGCGCCACACCCGGTCGACGCCCTGTGGAAGGGCCGAGAGGGTGTGGCGACGGCAATCCGCGCCGGCGATCGCTGGGCGGAGCGCCGCGAGGACGGCGAGGCGCCCATGATCCAGGAGGGCCGACACACCCGACGAGGCGCGATACATCCTGTCGACGACCTGTGCCACCGACACGGCGGGTGTGAGACCACGCTCGGGCGGGTGTGCCGCGCCCGACTGGATGCGCCACCGGCCAAAGCGGATGTGCGATAGCCCGAGCGGGTGCGCCAGGGGCTCAGCAGATGCGCTGCCGGCCGGAGCGGAGGCGCAACCGCGGCCGGAGTGGTGCCCCTCGCCACCCGACCGCCGGACCCGCCCCGCGACTCCTACCGGGGGGTGACGGCGGGGCGGGGAGTGCCGACCACGTCGTCGGCGCGGGCGGCGGGGAGGAAGATCGTGAAGGTCGGGGGGCGGGCGCGGGAGAGCTCCAACCGCCCACCGTCCGCCTCGACCAGCGCGCGGGCCAGGGCCAGCCCCAACCCGGTCGACGACTGCACCGAGACCCCCCGGTCGAACACGTGCGGCACCAGCTCCTCCGGGATCCCGGCGCCGGTGTCGCTCACTTCCACGACCAGCATGTTCGCCCCCTCCCGCGCGGAGATGGTGACGGTGCCGCCACCGTGCTGCAGGGCGTTGTCGACGAGGGCGCCGACGGCCTCCCGGATCCGCGCGGGCGTGACCCGGGCGAGCAGGCCTTCCGGGACCCGCAGCTTGAGCCGCCGCCCGGCGGACTCGAGGGCGGGGCGCCACTCGTCGGCCACCTCGGTGAGACCCGAGCGCAGGTCCATCGGCTCCGCCCCTGCGGCACGCGCGGCACGGGCGGCCTCCAGCAGCTCGTCGAGCACCTCGGAGAGCTTCTCGGTCTGTTCCAGGGCGGCGAGGGCCTCGCGGCGGGCGCTGGGGTCGGGATGGGTGGAGAGCTCGTCGAGCCGCAGCGTGAGTGCGGTGATGCGGCTGCGGAGCTGGTGCGAGACGTCGCCGACCAGCGCACGCTCCCGCTGCACGAGATCGGCGAGGGCGCCGGCCGAGGTGTCGAGCACGTCGGACACCCGGTCGAGCTCGGGGATGCCGTGGCGGAGCGGGGTCCGGCGGAAGTCGCCGGCGCCGAGCCGCGCGGCCCGCTCGGCGACGTCGAGCAGCGGTTCGGCCAGCCGCCGGGCGGTGACCGTGGCGACCACCGCGCCGGTGCCCACGGACAGCACGACCAGCAGCATGACGATCACCACGACCTGGAGCTGCTGGGTGCGCATGACGGAGATCGGCTCGGAGAGCGTGATCGTGCCGCCCTGGCCGAAGGGCAGCGACTCGGACAGGATGTCGGGGCTCTCGACGGTGCCCACCCGCTGGACCGGCACGCCGGGGACGTCGACGACGAGCTCGCCGCCGGCGGGCACGGCCAGGGCGATCGCGGCCGAGTCGAGCGGGGTGCCCGGCGGCTTGTCGTCGAGCCGGTCGTCGATCTGCTCGAGCCGCTGGATGAGCTCGGCGCGGGTGAAGTCGTCGACCAGCCGCCAGGTGGTGAAGGCCAGCGGCCCGCCCAGGACCAGCGCCGTCACCGCGACGACGAACAGCGTCGAGAGCAGGATCCGGCGGCGCACGCGTCAGCCGTGGTTGAACCGGAAACCGACGCCGCGCACCGTCGCGATGCGCCGCTCGCCGCCGATCTTGCGGCGCAGCCAGGACATGTGCATGTCCAGCGTCTTGGAGGTCTTCATGTCGGGGTCGTTCCACACCTCGCGCAGGATCTCCTCCCGGGTGACGACCTGCCCGGCCCGCAGCAGGAGCACGCGCAGCAGCTCGAACTCCTTGTTCGCCAGGCCGACCTCCTCGCCGTCGACCAGGACCCGGCGGCCGGAGAGCTCCATCCGGACCCCGCCGACCTCGACGGTCTCGGGCGTGAGCCGGCGCAGCAGGGCGCGGACGCGGGCGAGCAGCTCGGCGAGGCGGAAGGGCTTGCCGACGTAGTCGTCGGCGCCGGCGTCGAGGCCCACGACGAAGTCGACCTCGTCCGTCCGCGCGGTGAGCATCAGCACCGGGAGGTCGGGGAAGTCGGGCCGCAGCCGGCGACAGACCTCGAGCCCGTCCATGCCGGGCAGGCCCAGGTCGAGGACCAGCAGGTCGACGTGCCCCTGCCGGACGGTCTCCAGCGCGGTGGTGCCGTCGGCGGCGACGTCCACCTCGTAGCCCTCGCGCTGCAGGGCGCGGGAGAGCGGCTCCGCGATCGCGGCGTCGTCCTCCGCCAACAGGACGGTGGTCACGTGGGTGAGCTTAGGCCCGTCCGCACCCGGGCTCGCGTGGCATGCTCCCCGCCCGTGACCTCCACCGGGACCGATTCGGACACGCGGGCGGATCTCGCCCTCGCGCTCCAGCTCGCCGACATCGCCGACGCGATCACCCTGCCGCGCTTCCGCGCGACCGACCTCCGGGTCACGCGCAAGCCGGACCGCACGCCCGTGACCGACGCCGACACCGCCGCCGAGGATGCCCTGCGCGCGGCGCTGGGCGGGCAGCGGCCCGGGGACGCGGTGCTCGGCGAGGAGCGCGGCGGCTCGCTCGACGCGCTGCCGCCGAGTGGGCGCGGCTGGGTGCTCGACCCGATCGACGGCACCAAGAACTTCTCGCGCGGGATGCCGGTGTGGGCCTCGCTGATCGCGCTGACCGAGCACGGGCTGCCCACCGTGGGCGTGGTGAGCGCCCCGGCGCTGGGCCGGCGCTGGTGGGGCGCCGCCGGCCACGGCGCGTGGACGAGCGACCGCCCGGGCGGGGAGTCGCGGCGGATCTCCGTCACCGGGGTGGCCGAGCTGGCCGACTGCTACGTCTCGACCACCGACCTCAACACCTTCCGCGCGCACGGCCTGCTCGACGGCTGGCTCGCGCTCACCGCGGCCTGCTGGGAGACGCGGGCCTTCGGCGACTTCTGGCAGCACTGCCTGGTCGCCGAGGGCGTCATCGACCTGGCCGTGGAGCCGGAGGCCAACGCGTGGGACCTCGCCGCGGTGCAGCCGATCCTCGAGGAGGCCGGCGGCCGGCTCACCGACCTGCAGGGCCGGCCGGGCTTCGCCGGCGGCAACGGGATCGCGTCGAACGGCCTGCTGCACGATGCCGCTGTGACGATCCTCGGGGCGGGCTGAGGCAGGGCGCGGGTTAACGTTCGTTCATGCCGGATGCTCCCGAGATCGCGTTCGAGGACCTCACGCCGGGCCGGGTCTTCGACTTCGGTTCCGTGACCGTCGACCACGACGAGATGGTCGAGTTCGCCCGCCGCTTCGACCCCCAGCCGTTCCACCTCGACGAGGCCGCGGGCAAGGAGTCGATCTTCGGCCAGCTCGCCGCGTCGGGCTGGTTCACGGCCGGGCTGTGGATGCGGCTCTACGTCGACGACCTCCTGCTGCGCTCGACCGCCCTCGGCTCCCCCGGCGGCGACGAGATCGCCTGGCCGGCGCCGGTCTTCGCGGGCGACGAGCTGTTCGCCTCGCTCGAGATCCTCGAGGCGCGGCGGTCGTCGTCGAAGCCGTGGATGGGCCTGATCACCCTGCGGGCCTGGATGCGCCGGGGCGCTGCCGACAGCGAGGACGTGGTCTACCGCGCCCGCTTCACCGGCATGTTCGGCTCGCGGGAGCACCCCCGCCCCTGAGCCCGTCGACCACGTCGACGGGCTCAGGGATCGGCGGTCGCGTGCATCTGCGGCTGCCTGCACGGCCGCCGTCGCCTGCGGACGACGATCATGGGCCTCAGTCGCCGGACAGCGCCTTGACCACGCGGGAGGGTGAGGGGCGGCCGAGCTTCCCCGCCATCCACACGCTGGTCCCGACGAGGGCGTCGAGGTGCGCGCCGTGCGTGATGCCCAGCCCGTCGAGCATCCAGACGAGGTCCTCGGTGGCGAGGTTGCCGGTGGCGGACTTCGCGTACGGGCAGCCGCCGAGCCCGCCCGTGGAGGCGTCGACCGTGGTCACGCCGCGACGCAGGGCGGCGAGGGTGTTGGCCAGGGCCTGGCCGTAGGTGTCGTGGAAGTGCACGGCGATGCCGTCGACGGGGACCGACGCCGCCACGCACGCGTCGATCACGGCCTCGGCGTGCCCGGGCGTGCCGGTGCCGATCGTGTCCCCCAGCGAGAGCTGCCAGCAGCCCATCTCCATGAGCCGCCGTCCGACGGCCGCGACCTGTGCGGGCTCGACCGCGCCCTCCCACGGGTCGCCGAAGGCCATGGAGACGTACGCCCGCACCCGCATCCCGTGGTCGAGGGCCCGCTTCACGGTGGGCTCGAACATGTCGAACTGCGAGTCGAGGGTGCGGTTGAGGTTCTTCGCCGCGAAGGTCTCGGTGGCGCTGGCGAACACGGCGACGTGCTCCACGCCGGCCTCGATCGCGCGGTCGAGGCCGCGGTCGTTGGGCACCAGGACGGGGTAGTCGACGCCCGGCCGCCGGTCGAGCGCGGCGAGCAGCTCGGCGGCGTCGGCCAGCTGCGGGACCCACTTCGGGTGCACGAAGCTGGTGGCCTCCAGCGTGGTCAGACCGGCGTCGGCGAGCCGGGACAGGAACTCGGCCTTCACCTCGACCGGCACGACGGCCTTCTCGTTCTGCAGCCCGTCCCGCGCGCCGACCTCGTAGATCGTCACGTGCGCGGGCAGCCCCGCGGTGGGCACGGTCATGGGCAGCTCAGGCATCGTCGGCGACCTCCTGGTAGAGCAGCGAATGCACCTTCTCGACGGCGGGGACGTCCGTGAACTCCAGCGGCTCGTCGGAGGCCGACTCGATGACGAGCGTCCCGCACCCCAGCATGCGCTCCGCGACGGTGTGCCGGAACTGCACGGTGTTGATCCGCGACATCGGGATGTCCATGCCGCTGCGCGAGAGGACCCCTTCGCGGACGAGCACCCGGCGGGTGGTCACGACGAAGTGCGTGGTCCGCCAGCGCACGAAGGGCAGCACCGTGAACCGCCCCACCAGCACCGCTCCGACGACGGCGAGCGCGACCCACGCGACGGGCGCCCAGCTCTGCGCGCTCACCAGCGCCGCGAGGAACGACGCCGCGCCGACCACCACGAGGAACACCAGCACCGGGAGCACCAGCATCTTCCAGTGCGGTCGGGTGTGGAGCACCACCCGCTCGCCCTCGACCAGCAGCTCGTCCGGATAGGCCACCCACCCACCGTATCCGGGGGATCACGCGTCGGGACGGTCCGCCGGTCGCAGGTGCACGATGTCGCCCGCCGCGATCGCGCGGCGGTGCCCGTCGGGTTCGAGGACGAGCAGGTGGCCCTGCGGGTCGACGTCCTCGGCGATCCCGACCAGCGCCGAGCCGCCGGGCATCTCGACCCGCACCTCGGAGCCGAGCGAGAGGCAGCCGGCACGGTAGTCGCCGCGCAGGCCGGACTCGTCGGCGTCGCCCGCCGCGGCGCGCCAGGCCGCCTCGCGCTCGGCGAGGTTGCGCAGGAGCGCGACGAGCAGCTCCGAGCGGTCCACCCGGGCCCCCTCGGCGGCGAGCGAGGTCGCGGTCTCCGGCAGCGTCCCGGCCGGGGCGTCGACGTTGATCCCCATCCCGAGCACGACGCCCGGCCCGCCGCCGGAGACCGGCGTCATCTCTGCGAGGATCCCGGCGCCCTTGCGGCGGTCGGGGCCGAGCAGCAGGTCGTTGGGCCACTTGAGGCCGGCCGCGACGTCCGGCGCGACGGCCCTGATCGCGTCGAGCAGCGCGACGCCGGCGAGCATCGGCAGCCAGCCGAGCCGCTCGGCCGGGATGCCCTCGGGCCGCCACAGCACGCTCACGGCGATCCCCGACCCGCGGGGCGCCTCCCAGGTGCGGTCGAGCCGGCCGCGGCCCGCCGTCTGGTGCTCGGTGACCAGCACCGAGCCGTCCGGGGCGCCCGCGAGGGCCGCCGCCGTCAGGTCCGCGTTGGTCGAGCCGGTCTCCTCGACGACGTCGAGCCGGGACCAGCGCCCGGCGGGGCCGAGCAGGGCGTGTCGCAGCGCGTGCTCGTCGAAGGGCTGCGGCGCGGTGGTGCTCACCGCCGGAACCTATCTCCGTACGCGCCGCCCTTCCCGGCCCGAGGCGTGGTGAAGGCGCCCGACGGTGCCGGAGGCGCGTCCGGTGCGCCGAGCGGCGCGCCGAGCGATCGACCGGCGGCACCCCGGCCGGACCGGGCCCGACGGGGTGACCGGCGGGAACGTGACGCAGACCGCTCCGCCGGGCGGCCCGGGCGCGTAACGGCCGGGTTAGGCTCCGCAGCCATGAGCGCTGCAACGGAGCCGATGGGGGACCCGTCGAACGCCCCGGACGTCGAGCCGGACGTGCACACGACGGCCGGCAAGCTGGCCGACCTGTACAAGCGGTACACCGAGGCCCTGCCCTCCGAGGCGGCGGCGGAGCGCCAGCACGCGAAGGGCCGGCAGACCGCCCGCGAGCGGATCGACCAGCTGCTCGACCCCGGCTCGTTCGTCGAGCTCGACGCGCTCGTGCGGCACCGCTCCACCAACTTCGGGATGCAGGAGAAGCGCCCCTTCGGCGACGGCGTCGTCACCGGCACCGGCACGATCGACGGCCGCCCGGTCGCCGTGTTCTCCCAGGACGCCACCGTGTTCGGCGGCTCCCTCGGCGAGGTCTACGGCGAGAAGATCGTCAAGGTCATGGACGTGGCCGCCAAGATCGGCTGCCCGGTCATCGGCATCAACGACGGCGGCGGCGCCCGCATCCAGGAGGGCGTGGTCGCCCTCGGCCTCTACGGCGAGATCTTCGTCCGCAACGTGCGGGCCTCCGGCGTGATCCCGCAGATCTCGCTGATCATGGGCCCCTCGGCGGGCGGCGCGGTGTACTCCCCGGCGCTCACCGACTTCACAGTCATGGTCGACGAGACCAGCCACATGTTCATCACCGGTCCGGACGTCATCAAGACGGTCACCGGCGAGGACGTCGACATGGAGGAGCTCGGCGGCGGCCGGGCACACAACTCCAAGTCCGGTGTGGCGCACTACCTCGGCTCCGACGAGCAGGACGCGATCGACTACGTCAAGGAGCTGCTCAGCTTCCTGCCGTCGAACAACCTGTCCGAGCCGCCGACCTACCCGGCGCCCGAGCCCACCGCGGGCTCGATCGAGGACGGCATCACCGACACCGACCGCGAGCTCGACGAGCTCGTCCCGGACTCGGCGAACACGCCCTACGACATCCGCGAGGTCATCAACCGGGTGGTCGACGAGGGCGAGTTCCTCGAGGTCCAGGAGCTGTGGGCGCCGAACATCGTGACCGGCTTCGCCCGGGTCGAGGGCCGCTCGGTCGGCATCGTGGCCAACCAGCCGACCCAGTTCGCCGGCTGCCTCGACATCGACGCCTCCGAGAAGGCCGCCCGCTTCGTGCGGACCTGCGACGCCTTCAACATCCCGATCCTCACCTTCGTCGACGTCCCGGGCTTCCTGCCGGGCACCGACCAGGAGTGGAACGGCATCATCCGCCGCGGCGCCAAGCTGATCTACGCCTACGCCGAGGCGACCGTCCCCAAGGTCACCGTGATCGTCCGCAAGGCCTACGGCGGCGCGTACGACGTCATGGGCTCCAAGCACCTCGGCGCCGACGTCAACATCGCCTGGCCCACCGCGCAGATCGCCGTCACGGGCGCCTCCGGGGCCGTCAACATCCTGTACCGCAAGGAGCTCAAGGGCCTGGAGGGCGACGAGCTCGCCGCCAAGCGCGCCGAGCTGCAGCAGGAGTACGAGGACACCCTCGCCAACCCCTACATCGCCGCCGACCGCGGGTACATCGACGCGGTGGTCCCGCCGTCGCACACCCGCGGGTACGTGGGCCGCTCGTTGCGGATGCTCGCGACCAAGCGGGAGCAGGGCCCGGCCCGCAAGCACGGCAACATCCCGCTGTGAGCGACGCCGTGAGCGACAGCGCGGGGGAGAACGTGGACGAGAAGACCCCGGAGGAGCGCCGCGCGCTCTTCCGGGTCGTCAAGGGTGACCCGACGCCGGAGGAGCTGGCGGCGCTGACCGTGGTCCTCGCGGCGGCCGCGAGCGGTGGCGACACGCCGCCGCCGAAGGCGCGCGACCTCTGGTCGAACCCGGCGGACCGGGTGCGCCGGCCGCTCGACGTCGGCCCGGGCGCCTGGCGCGCCTCGGTGCTGCCCCGCTGATCCTCCCCCAGTACGGACCAGCCGAGCACGGACCCGGAAGGCCCCGAGAACGACGACGGGCTCCCACCCGAGCGGGTGGGAGCCCTGTCGCCGAGGAGCGGGGTCCGTGATGAAGACGCGCGCCGGAGGATCCCGGCGCGTCAGCCCGCGACGGCCGTGCGCGACAGCGCGTGCTCGACCAGCGCCACCAGCGACCGGAGACTCGAGTCGGCCTCGCGGGCGTCCATCCACAGCACCGGGGTCTCCGGTGCGAGCGCGAGCGCGTCGCGCACGTCGTCCTCGGAGTGCGCGTCCGAGCCCGGGAACCGGTTGACCCCGATGACGTACGGGATCCGCCGGTCCTCGAAGTAGTCGATCGCCGGGAAGCACTCGTCCACCCGGCGCAGGTCGACCAGGACGACGGCGCCGACCGAGCCGCGCGCCAGCTCGTCCCACATGAACCAGAACCGGGACTGCCCGGGCGTGCCGAACAGGTACAGGATCAGCGACTCGTCGACCGTGATCCGCCCGAAGTCCATCGCGACCGTGGTCGTGGTCTTGTCCGGCACGGCGACGGTGTCGTCGACGCCGACCGACGCGGAGGTCATCGTCTGCTCGGTGAGCAGCGGCGGGATCTCCGACAACGACCGCACGAAGGTCGTCTTGCCCACCCCGAAGCCACCGGCCACGAGGATCTTGAGCGGGTACAGCTCACGCCGATCGCGCACGGAGCCCCTCCAACAGTCTCTCCAGGATCTCGGGGCCGGGGGCACCGTCGCCCCCGACCTGCGGCAGGTGCACCGCGACGTAGCCGGCGTCGGCGAGGTCGCCGACCAGCACCCGGGCCACGCCCACCGGCACCTGCAGGGCCGCACCGATCTCGACCAGCGAGACCGGGGCCGCGGCGAGGCCGAGGATCGTCCGGTACTCCAGCTGCAGGTCGGCCGCGTGCCGGCCCGAGTGCGTGACCGTCACGAGCGCCTCGACGGGCAGCTCCTTGCCGGCCGAGCGGGTCCGCCCGCCGGTGACCGCGTAGACCGGGACGACCCGGCCCGCCCGTCTGACGGGCTGGTCGTCCGCCGTTCCGTCCCGCACCTCAGCGGCCCGCCGGGGTGCGTGGCGCCGGGGTCAGCGCGTGGCCGACGCGCGACGCCAGCAGGGTCATCTCGTAGCCGATCATGCCGATGTCGCAGGCGCGCTCGGCGTGGACGGCGAGCGTCGCGCCGCGGCTGACCGCGGTGACGAACAGGTAGCCGGCCTCCATCTCGAGGATGGTCTGGCTGACCGCACCGGAGCCCAGCAGCTGGGCGGTCCCGTTGGCCAGGCTCACCAGGCCGGAGGCCGCGGCCGACAGCTGGTCGCCGAGGGCCTCGCCGACGCCCGGCGAGGAGGCGAGGCGCAGCCCGTCGCCGGAGACGACGACGGCGTTGACGACGCCCGGGACGTCCCGGGTGAACTCCACGAGCAGCCAGTCCAGCCGGCCGGTCGATGTGCTCACGGGTTGGTCCTCCTGTCGGTGATGTGCTGGTCGTGCTGGTCGTGCTGGTCGTGCATCCCGGTCCCGCCGAGGCCCTGGTCGGCGACGGCCTGGGCGGCCTGCCGGCTGGCCTGGTAGCGGGACAGGGCCTGGGCGGCGTCGGTGCTGGGCCCGGCCGGGGCGGCGGGCGCCGCCGGGGCGACGGGCTCGGCCGTGCCGCCGCGCAGCTCGGGGGCGAGCGACGCCTGCGGGACGCGGCGTCGCAGCCCGCTGGAGCCGGTGGCCGGGGGCCGCGAGCCCTCGGCCGGGGCCGGGCGGGGGGTCGGGATCGGGACCCGGGTGGTGTCGGTGCCGTCCGCGTCGCCGGCGCGGTCGGTGGCGCCGTCGGTCCGCTCGGTGGCCCGGTCGGGGGCCCGGTCGGTGGCGCGGTCCGGCTCGTGGCCGTCCGCGCCGTTCCCGTTCGCGTGCCCGGTGTGCCCGTCGGTGCCGTTCGCGCGGGCGTCGGGGGTCGGGCCGGCGGAGGTGGCGCCGTCGCCCCCGAGAAGGGCGTGGCCGTTCCTGCCGGTGCCGTTGTGGCCGTCGGTGCCCTGCCCGAGGCCGTGGGCACCGTTCCCGTTGACGCCGTTCCCGTTGGTACCGAGGCCGTTGGCGCTCTGCCCGTTGTGGCCGCCGCCGTTCGGGCCGTGGCCGTTGAGCCCGTTGGCCGCGTGGCCGGTGCCGTTCCGGCCGGACCGGTCGTCCCCGAGCGGGCCGGGGGCACGGTCGGCGGGCGCCGGGTCCCACCAGCCCGACCAGTTGCCGCCCGGCCCAGCCGGGATCGGCGCGGACCGGGTGACCGGTAGCGCTGCCGGGGTGGCAGGCGAGGCAGGCGGGGTCGCCGGCGAGGCCGGGGCCCGGCGCGCGACCGGGGTCGGCCGGTCCTGCGGGGTCGCGGGGGCCGGCGGGGACCAGGCCGGGGCGGTGGCGGCCGCGATGCCGGGGAGCGGGCTGCGCTCGGCGGTCACGGTGGCCTCGGCGCGGCGGGCGTGCTCGGCCGGCGGCTGCTCGTGCACCGCGGTGGCCCGGCGGGTCTGCTCCGGCCCGCTGCCGATCCCGGCGTGCGGCCCGGCCTGCGGGTCGGACACGAACAGCGCCGCGGGGAGGATGACGACGGCGGTCAGCCCCGAGCCCGGCGTGGTGGACAGCGACACCTCGATGCCGTGCCGCGCCGCGAGCCGCGCGACCACGTGGAAGCCCAGCCGCTGCGACACCGAGAGGTCGACCTCACGGGGCCGGATGAGCAGCTCGTTGGCCGCGGCCAGCTCGTCGTCGGGCATGCCGACGCCCCAGTCCTCGACCGTGAGGATCTGGCCGCCGATCTCGGCCCGCTGGGGGCGGCTGCGGATCGTGACGGCGGTGTCCGGCGGGGAGAAGCGGACGGCGTTCTCGGTGAGCTCGGCCAGCAGGTGGGTCAGGTCGGCGACGCTGTGGCCGGCGACCGCGATCCGGTCGTCGACGGAGAACTCGACCCGCTCGAGGTCCTCGGTCTCGGCGATCGCCGCGCGCACGACGTCGCGCATCGACACCGGCGCCGACCAGACGCGGGGCGGCTGCTCGCCGGAGAGGACGAGCAGGCTCTCGGCGTTGCGCCGGACGCGGGTGGCGAGGTGGTCGAGCTTGAACAGCTCGGCGAGCGCGTCGGGGTCCTGCTCCTTCTCCTCGAGCTGGTTGATGATGTCCAGCTGCCGGTAGAGCATCGACTGGTTGCGGCGGGCCAGGTTGACCAGCATGTCCGAGGTGAACTGCCGGCGGCCGATCTCGGCGTCGGCGCGGACGAGCTCGCGGCCGAGCTCCTCCTTCTCGTGCTGCTCGTCCTCGGTGATCCGCCAGAAGATCACCATGCCGACACAGGCCAGCAGCACCGCGCCGGCGTGGATGCCGCCCCACAGCCACGGGTCACGCTGCGCCGCGGGGTGGTTGAAGATCAACGTCGGGTAGAAGATCGTCCCGATCCCGTGCGAGACGCCGGTGAGCAGGATGTTCCAGAGGAACGGCACCCAGTCCTGGTAGAGCGCGATGAAGCCGATGATGATGAAGAAGTGGAAGTGCGACTCGATCGTGCCGTGCGTGACGGCCACGAGCGCGATGGAGCACCACACCAGCCCGGCACTGATGCACGAGGCCGCGACGCGTCGCTGCGTCACGAAGTGCCCGGTCACCAGCAGCACGACGACGGGCGCGATGCCGGCCCCGAGCACCAGCCCCAGCGGGTTGTCGAGCAGCCACCCGAACAGGAACAGCACGGGGATGTGGGCCGCCAGGACCCACTGCAGCAGAAGATGCCGCCTGCGGAACGACGCCTCGTCGAGCGTGTTGCCGCGTGGCAGCCAGTCCAGCAGCCTCGTCATTCGTCGGCCACCCTCTCGGTCGCTTCGTCCAGCTCGTGGCGCGCCGCCGCCGGGCCGCTCACTCTCGGCCGCGGGCCTCTCCGGGGAGTCGTCCGATCGGGTCGGGGCCCGGCCGGATTTCGCACGCGTCGACGGCGGAAGGTACACGGAGCGTGTCCCGGGCATGACTCGATCGCGTGCGAACGGTCGGTCAACGCCGTTGTGGACTGCCGATCGTCGCGGAATCCGGGCCTTTCGCCCCTGTGCGAGGTGAACCGGACACCGCCGTTCGGCAGAGTGCGGTGCCCGGTCCGGGGCCGTTGCGACCGCCGGGCTCAGACTGCCGACCACTCGCCGCGAAAGAGGTTCATCCGGCGAGAGAACGTCCGGGACGGTCGTTGGACCGCCCTCCCTGTGAGTCCGCGGAGGCGGTCGATAGGCCCTTCGGACGCGTGCGGCACCGGGTCGCCGCGAGGGCGACCGCGAGTGAGCACGCGAACCCGGAGCGCGGCGAATTCACCGCTTCGGAGCAGCGGCCGAGGTACCCGAGGTGACCGCTCGGCGACTCACCGCGTCCGCTTCGGCGTGTCGGCGTGCGGAAGCCCGGGCCCACAGGACCCCTGACCACCTGCGACGACGTTCTCGCTCCCGGGTCGGGTACCTCCGCCCGGACTCGATCTTCTCGGCCGATCGGCCCAGTCGATCACCCGCGCGACCGAGGTAACGTGCCTTGCGGTCCACGTGCAGCACCGGGGGGCAACCCGCGCGCGGTCGTGGAGACCGCGGTGCAGCGTGGCGCCCGGTCGGCAGTGCTCCCCCACTGGTCGATCACCCGGAGAAGTACGTGAGAATCCTGCTGCTCTGTTCGTCCTACAACGGGCTGACCCAGCGCGTCTGGACGGAGCTCCGCGAGGACGGGCACCACCTCGACGTCCGCCTCGCGCACGACGAGGCCGCGATCCGCAAGGCCGTCGAGACCACGCGACCCGAGCTGGTGCTGTGCCCGTTCCTCAAGGAGCGGGTCCCCGAGGACGTGTGGCGGGGTCAGCGCGTCGTGGTGATCCACCCGGGTCCGCTGGGCGACCGCGGCCCGTCGTCGATCGACTGGGCGATCACGGACGCGGAGCCGGTGTGGGGTGTCACCGCGCTGCAGGCCGTCGAGGAGATGGACGCCGGCCCGATCTGGGGCCACCGGACCTTCCCGATGCCGGGCGAGCCGCCGCGCAAGTCCGCCGTCTACAACGGACCGGTCGCCGACGCCGCCGTCGAGCTGGCGCGCGAGGTCGTGGCGAAGGCGCAGGACCCGGCGTTCGAGCCGCAGCCCGCGGAGTCCTTCGGCGACGCGGTGATCGGGCGGCTCCGGCCGACCATGAAGCAGACCGACCGCGCCTTCTCCTGGGAGGACCCGACCGACCACGTGCTGCGCCGCGTGCGGGCGGGCGACGGGGCGCCGGGCGTGCGCTCGGAGCTCGCCGGCGTCGCGCTGTCGGTGTTCGACGCCCACCGCGGCTCCGCCACCCCGGGTGCCCCCGGCTCGATCGCGCTGCGCCGGCACGGTGCCCTCCTGGTACGCACCGGCGACGGCGCGGTGTGGATCGGGCACGCCCGGATCCCGGGCGGGGTGAAGCTGCCCGCCGCGACCGTGCTGGGCGGCGCCGTCGAGGGCGCCCTCGACGATGTGCCGGAGTCGCTCGAGCGGCCCACCGGTCCGTCGGACGGCTACCGCGAGATCAGCTACCGCCGGGTCGGCCCGGACGGCTGCGTGGGCGTGGTGCGCGCCGATCTCTACAACGGCGCCATGTCGGCGAGCCAGGGGCACCGGGTCGCCGCCGCGCTGCGGCACGCGGCCGCCCAGGACACGAAGGTCCTGGTCTTCGAGGGCGGCGAGATCTTCTCCAACGGCATCCACCTCAACGTCGCCGAGGGCCGCCCCGACGGAACGGTGGAGAGCTGGCGCAACATCAATGCGATCAACGACGTCTGCCGCGAGCTGCTCACCTGCACCTCGCAGCTCGTCGTGACCGCGGTGGGCGGGCCGGCGGGCGCGGGCGGCGTGATGATGGCGCTCGGCGCGGACACCGTGCTGCTGCGCCGCGGCGCCGTGCTCAACCCGCACTACCGGAACATGGGCCTGACCGGCTCGGAGTACTGGACCTACGCGCTGCCGCGGCGGGTCGGATCGGCCGACGCCGTCCGGTTCACCCGGGACTGCCTGCCGGTCGGCGGGGCCGAGGCGCTGCGCACCGGCCTGGTCGACGAGGTGCTCGAGGGCGACCGCGCGGCCTTCGACGAGCAGGTCGTGGAGCACGCGGTCCGGCTCGCCACCGGCGACGGGTACGCCGCCGCCCTGGCCGCCAAGCAGGCCGCCCGGGAGGCCGACGAGCTCAGCCGCCCGCTGGAGACCTACCGGGTCCAGGAGCTCGCCGAGATGAGCCGGGACATGTTCGACGACCGGTTCGGCTACGCCCGGCTGCGGCACGAGTTCGTCGCGAAGGCCAAGGACACGTCGTTCGACGACCCGACGATCGCCCGCTCCGTCCGCGAGGCGACGGCCGAGGCGGAGGTCGCGCCGGTGGTGGCGGAGATCGCGGGCTGACCTCCACCCCCGGGTGGAGCCGCCGCTCCACCCGGGATCGACCCGCGGACCGACGACCCGGGGTGGCCCCCGGAGCACGCTCCGGGGCATGGACTTCGCCTCGGGGAACGCGCTGGTCACCGCCCTGCTCGTCGGGGTGCTGCTCGTGCTGGTCGTGGCCCGGCAGCTGACCGACCGGCCCGCCACGCCGCAGCGCGCGATGCTCGTGCCGCTGGTGCTGACGGTCCTCGGCGTGCTGACGCTGCTGCGGGCGCACCCGCCGGTGACCGCCGCCGGCCTGGCGCTGACGGCCGCCGAGGTGCTCCTCGTCGTCGGGCTCGGGGTGCTGCGCGGCCGGTCGGTGCGGCTGTTCGTGCGCGACGGCGTGCTGCACCGGCGCGGCGGCGCGGTCACCCTCGCGCTCTGGGTGCTGACGATCGGGCTGCGGGTCGGGCTGGGTCTGCTCGCCGTCCGGCTGGGGGCGGGCGCGCTCGCGTCGGCCACGCTGCTCGCCTCGCTCGGGCTGAGCCTGCTGGTACAGGGCCGGGTGCTGCGCGTCCGGATCGCCGCGGCGGCCGGCGTTGACGGGGCCGGGTCGCCGCGCGCGAGGATCGGGGGGTGATGCTCGACGCGGCCGGCCCCGGGTCGCGGCCCTCCGTCCTGCGGCGGGCCGCGGCCCTGGTCTGGCTGCCGATCATCGTCGCCGCCGCCTGGGCCGGGACCCCACGGCTGCCCGTGACCCCGCTCGCGGTGGCGGCCACGGCGCTCGCGAGCGCAGGCTGGGTGATCACGGCGGCCCGCATCGAGCGCCCCGGCTGGGATCCCGCCGGGCTCGTCGCGACGGCCGCCGGCGGCTGCCTCATGGCCGCCCTGGCCGGGAGCTGGTCGGTGTCGGTGGCCTTCTGCTTCGTGGCCGTCGGCGCCGCGGGGGCCCGGCTCGGCCGGCTCCCCGCCGTGGCGCTCGCGGCCGCGGTGTCCCTGACCCTCGCGCTGACGATCGCGCGCGGCGAGCTGACGGAGTCGCTGCTCGTCACGCTCGGGACGGCCAGCGTGCTGCTGCTGGGGATGAGCCGGCGGGACGCGCACCGTCGCGCCGAGGAACGCGAGCTCGCCCGCGCCGCGGAGACCCGGGCCGCCGAGGAGCACGCGCGGGCCGCGGCGCTGGCCGAACGCGCGCGCATCGCCCGCGACGTGCACGACGTCCTCGCGCACTCGCTGTCGGCGCTGTCGGTGCAGCTGCAGGGTGCGCGGCTGATGCTGCAGCGCGACGGCGCGCCCGCGGACACCGTCGCGCAGGTGGACCGGGCGCAGCGGCTCGCGACCGAGGGCCTGGCCGAGGCGCGCCGGGCCGTGCACGCGCTGCGCAGCGGCCCCGTCGACCTGCCCACCGCGCTGCGGGTGCTCGCCGCCGACCATCCCGGCGCCACCCTCGACCTGGCCGACGGCCTGCCGGAGGTCTCCCCCGAGGCCCGCGACACCCTCGTCCGGACCACGCAGGAGGCGCTGTCCAACGCCCGCAAGCACGCCCCCGGTGCCCCGGTCACGGTGCGGCTCCGGTCGGCGGGCGGGGAGGTCGAGCTCGAGGTCGCCGACGTGACCGGCGCCCGTCCCGACCCCGGGGCCGGCGGCTACGGTCTGGTCGGGATGGCCGAGCGGGCGGCGCTGGTCGGCGCCCGGCTTGACGCGGGACCGACGGAGGACGGATGGCGGGTGCGGCTGACGGTCCCGGTGGCGCCATGACACTGCGGGTCGTACTGGCCGACGACCAGCGGATCGTCCGGGACGGCCTGGTCACCCTGCTCGGCCTGCTGCCCGGCATCGAGGTCGTCGGGGCGGCCGCGGACGGCGCCGCCGCGCTGGGCCTGGTCGCCGAGCACGCCCCCGACGTGCTGCTCACGGACCTGCGGATGCCGGGCGTCGACGGGGTCGAGGCCACCCGGCGGGTCCGCGCCGAGCACCCGGGCACCGCGGTCGTCGTCCTCACCACGTACGTCGACGACGAGGCGGTGGTCCCCGCCCTGCGCGCGGGCGCCGCGGGCTGGCTCTCCAAGGACGCCGACGCCGAGGCCATCGGCCGCGCGCTCCGCTCGGCCGCGGCCGGGCAGACCACGCTCGACCCGGTCGCGGCCGCGCGGCTCGTCGGCGCCTCCGCCCCGCCACCGGCGCCCGCTCCGGGCGCCCTGCCGGACGGGCTGACCCCGCGCGAGGCGGAGGTGCTCACGCTCATCGCCGAGGGCCTGTCCAACCAGCAGATCGCCCGCCGGCTGGTCGTCGGCGAGGCGACGGTCAAGACCCACGTCAACCACCTGTTCGCCAAGGCCGGGCTGCGCGACCGCGCCCAGGCCGTGCGGTACGCCTACCGGCACGGGCTCGCGGGCGGATGATCCCTGCGCGGTGCTCCGGCCTGACCGCGCACGGCCGCAGGGGGCGCTCGTAGAGTCGCCGCGTGCGTCTGGTCCTCGCGTCCGCCTCCCCCGCCCGGCTGTCCGTCCTCCGCGCGGCCGGCCTCGATCCCCTCGTCCGGGTCTCCGACGTCGACGAGGACGCGTTGCTCGCCGCGATCCCCGGGGCGCCGCCGGCGGAGAAGGTGACCAGGCTGGCGGGCGCGAAGGCCACCACCGTCGCCCGCACGCTCGACGGCACGGGCGGCGGGGCCGTCGTCGTCGGCTGCGACTCGATGCTGCTCATCGACGGGGAGCTGGTCGGCAAGCCGCACGACGTCGACACCGCGCGCACCCGCTGGAAGGCGATGGCCGGGCGGACCGGCGAGCTCGTCACCGGGCACGCGGTGCTGCACGTCGTCGACGGGGACATCGAGCGGGTCGCCGAGGGGCACGCGACCACGACCGTCCGGTTCGGCACGCCCACCGACGCCGAACTGGAGGCCTACCTGGCGACCGGCGAGCCGCTCGTCGTCGCCGGCGCGTTCACCCTCGACGGGCTCGGCGGCTGGTTCGTCGACGGCATCGACGGCGATCCGTCCAACGTCATCGGGATCAGCCTGCCGCTGGTGCGGCGTCTGCTGGGGGCGTTGGGGATCTCCCCGACGGACCTGTGGACAACTCCCCCTGAGGACTGACGACCGGCGGCGGAGCGGCGGCCGCCGGGACTACCCTCGCGGCCATGGCTCCCACTGACCCGGACCCGAAGTTCGCCGAGTACGCCCACCCGGAGCGGCTCGTGTCCACGGCCTGGCTGGCCGAGCACCTCGGCGACCCGGACGTCGTCGTCGTCGAGTCGGACGAGGACGTGCTGCTCTACGACACCGGCCACATCCCGGGCGCCGTGAAGGTGGACTGGCACACCGAGCTGAACCACCCGGTCACGCGGGACTACGTCGACCCCGAGGCCTTCGCGCAGCTGTGCGGCGAGCGCGGCATCGCGCGCGAGAGCACCGTCGTGTTCTACGGCGACCGCAACAACTGGTGGGCCACCTATGCGCTCTGGGTGTTCCGGCTGTTCGGCCACGAGGACGTCCGGATCCTCGACGGCGGGCGCGCCAAGTGGGCCGCCGAGGGCCGCGAGATGACCACCGAGCAGCCGAAGCCGACCCCCGTCGAGTACCCGATCGTGGAGCGGGACGACATCGCGATCCGCGCCTTCAAGGAGGACGTGCTGGGCCACCTCGGCGGCCAGCTCGTCGACGTCCGGTCCCCGGGCGAGTACTCCGGCGAGCTGCTGCACATGCCGGACTACCCGCAGGAGGGCGCCGTCCGCGGCGGCCACATCCCCGGCGCGTCGAGTGTGCCGTGGGCCCGCGCGGCCAACGAGGACGGCACGTTCAAGTCCCGCACGGAGCTCTCGGAGATCTACGAGGACGAGCAGGGCCTGGCCAAGGACGCGCCCACGATCGCCTACTGCCGCATCGGCGAGCGGTCCAGCCACACCTGGTTCGTGCTGTCCTACCTGCTCGGGTTCGAGGGCGTCCGCAACTACGACGGCAGCTGGACCGAGTGGGGCAACTCGGTGCGGGTGCCGATCGTGCAGGGCGCCGACAAGGGGTCCGTGGAGAAATGAGCCTCCCTCCCGCCCTGGCGGAGCTCGTCGAGGACTTCGAGGCGGTCGGTCCGAAGGACCGCCTCCAGCTCCTCCTCGAGCTCAGCCAGGAGCTCCCCGATCTCCCCGACCGGTACGCCGACGCGGCGGGGTCGATGGAGCAGGTGCACGAGTGCCAGTCGCCGCTGTTCCTCGCCGTCGAGGTCGACAAGGACGCGGACCGGCGCGTGCACCTCTTCTTCTCGGCCCCGCCGGAGGCCCCGACCACCCGGGGCTTCGCCGGGATCATGCACACCGGGCTGGACGGCGAGCCGGCGAGCGAGGTGCTCGCGGTGCCGGACGACTTCTACACGGCGCTGGGCCTCACCCAGGCCGTCAGCCCGCTACGGATCCGCGGCATGGCGGCGATGCTGGCGCGGATCAAGAAGCAGGTGCGGGCCGCGGTCGCGGGGTGAGGACCGGCCGGTCGGTCGCTGAGGGCTCGCTGAGGCGACGGCCGGGCCGCGAACCCTAAGCCTTCGTCAAGAACGTTCCGCAGTGGCCTGCGCCACCCCATGCTGTCGGTGTCCCACAGGACGACCGACCGGGGGGTGGTCGTGATGGCGGTACTCGCAGCACCGGGAGACACCTGGGGCCTCGATGGCCCCACCTTCCTGTTCCTCTACCTGGTCCTCGCCGCGGCGGTGCTCGTCGCGGCCGCGCGGGCGCGGCGGCGGATCGCCGGCGCCGGGGCCGGGCGCACCACTCCCGCGGACCGCGCCGGGCCGCTCTCCGGCCGGCCCCAGGACGTGGCGTACCTGCACGGCGGCCCGGAGCTGGCCGTCTGGTCCGCACTGAGCGCGATGCACCTGTCCGGCACGATCGCGACCGCCGGGCGCGGCGTGGTCCAGGCCGTCGGGCGGCCCGAGACGCGGGCCACCGAGCTCGAGCGGGCGGTCCACGCGACGGCGACCTCGCGGACCCCGCAGCACCGGCTGCGGTTCCACGGGTCGGTCGCCGCGGCGCTCGACCGGATCCGGGAGCGGCTCGTCGCCGAGCAGCTCCTGCTGTCCGAGGCCGAGCGCGACCGGATCCGCCGGATCGGCGGCTGGATGCTCGCGGTCGCCGTGTTCGGGCTGGTCCGGATCATCGCCGGGGTGGCCAACGCCCGGCCGATCGGCTTCCTCGTGGCCGCGACCGTCGTCGTCGCCGTGATCGGGCTGGTCCAGCTGGTCCGCGTGCCGCAGCGCACCGTGACCGGGCAGCGCGCCCTGGAGTTCCTCCGCGACAAGCACTCCGAGCTGTCGCCGAGCATGAAGCCGGACTGGGTGGCGCACGGCGCGGGAGTCGCGGCGCTCGGCGTCGGGATCTTCGGGATGGGCGCCCTGTGGGCCTCCGACCCGGCCTTCGCCGACGAGCTGGCCGCGCAGAAGGCCGCGGCCGCCACCGGCGGCTGGAGCGGCGGCTACTCGGACGCCGGCAGCAGCTGGGCCTTCGGCGGCGGGGGCGACGTCGGGGGCGGCAGCAGCTGCGGCGGTGGGGGCGGCGGTGGCTGCGGCGGCTGACCGCCCGCCGGGCGTGGCGCCGGTGGCCGGCCTCGGGGTCGGCTGGCGGCCCGAGATCGCCGGGGTCGTCGCGGGGGTGCCCGGCCTCGGGTTCTGCGAGGTGATCGCGGAGTCGCTCGACCTCCGGCACCCCGACCGTCCGCCCGCAGGTCCGTCTCGAGGGGTGACGGACCTGCGGGACCGCGGGATCCCGGTGGTCCCGCACGGGGTGTGGCTCGGCCTCGGGGACGCCGGGGGCGTCGACCCGGGCCGGGTCGCCCACCTGGTCGCCTGCGCCCGGGCGCTCGACCCACCGCTGGTGAGCGAGCACGTCGCGTTCGTCAGGGCGGGCGGCCGCGAGGCCGGGCACCTGCTGCCGGTGCCGCGCACTCGCGAGGCGCTCGACGTGCTGGTCGAGGGCGTCCGGCGCACGCAGGCCGAGCTGGAGGTCCCACTCGCGCTGGAGCCGATCGCGGCGCTGTTCGACTGGCCGGACGACGAGTACGCCGAGGGCGACTTCCTCACCGAGCTGCTCGACCGCACCGGCGCGCTGCTGCTGCTCGACGTCGCCAACCTCTACGCCAACGCTCGCAACCGCGGGCACGACCCGTCGGCCGTCCTCGACCGGATGCCGCTCGGTCGGGTGGCGTATGTGCACGTCGCGGGCGGGGCGGTCCACGACGGGCTGTACCACGACACGCACCTCGATCCCGTTCCCTCGGCCGTGCTCCTGCTGCTCGAGGAGGTGCGCGAGCGCGGCGCCGCGCCGGCCGTGATGCTGGAGCGGGACGGCCGCTACCCGCCCGCCGCGGAGCTGCGGGGGGAGCTCGCGGCGATCGCGGCGTCGGCGCGGCTGGAGCCGATGCCGTCGGCGCCCTCGGAGCCGGTCGCGTGAGCGCCGGCGGGGCCGGTCCGACGGGCGCCGGCGAGCTCGCTGCACGGCAGGCGGCCCTCGTCGCCGCCCTCGTCGACGGCGCCCCGGACCCGCCCGGCTTCGCCGCCGACCGGCTCGCCGCGACCCGGGAGGCGCTGCTGCGCAAACGGTCCGGGCAGGCCGCCGCGGCGTGGCCGTTGCTCGCGGCCGGCCTCGGCGCCGAGTGGACCGCGTTCGCCTGCGCGGTGCTCGCCGGGCGCCCGGTTTCGGGGGCGTTCCGGGACGGCTGGGACGTCGCCCTGGCCGCCCGATCGGCGGATCGGCTGACCGAGGGCGCCCGCCGCGAGCTCGCCGCCCGGGAGCGGGCCTACCGCTACGACGGCGTCCGGCCGCCGCGCCGCCGGCTGATCACGCAGGTCGCCGCGCTCTTCCGGCGCTGATCCACGTTTCGGCACGCCCCTCCCGGGGAAGATTCCGCGCGGAGAGACGGTCAGCCGTGACCGTTCGATGACGGATGCCACATCCGCTCGCGTTCGGTGTTCGCTGGGTGAACTCCTAGACTCCGCGGTAACCAACGCGCCGACGCAACGGGGGTCGGCCGCGAGCCACGAGGAGACCGAACGTGCCTGAACTGCGCAAAGTTCTCGTCGCCAACCGCGGGGAGATCGCCGTACGGGTGATCCGGGCCGCACGGGACGCGGGCCTTGCCAGTGTCGCGGTCTACGCCGACCCGGACCGGGACGCGCTGTTCGTGCGCCTGGCCGACGAGGCCTACGCCCTGGGCGGCACCACCGCGGCCGAGTCCTACCTCGACTTCGACAAGGTCATCGGGGCCGCGAAGCAGGCGGAGGCGGACGCGATCCACCCCGGCTACGGCTTCCTGTCGGAGAACGCGGACTTCGCCCAGGCCGTGATCGACGCCGGCATCACCTGGATCGGCCCGTCGCCGGAGTCCATCCGCGACCTCGGCGACAAGGTCACCGCGCGGCACATCGCGATGCGCGCCGGCGCCCCGCTCGTCCCCGGCACCGCCGACCCGGTCTCGGGCGCGGACGAGGTGATCGAGTTCACCAAGGAGCACGGGCTGCCCGTCGCGATCAAGGCGGCGTTCGGCGGCGGCGGGCGCGGCATGAAGGTCGCGCGCGAGGAGAAGGAGATCGCCGAGCTGTACGAGTCGGCGGTCCGCGAGGCCACCGCCGCCTTCGGGCGCGGTGAGTGCTTCGTCGAGCGCTACCTGGACAAGCCGCGGCACGTCGAGACGCAGGTGCTCGCCGACACCCACGGCAACGTCATCGTCGTCGGCACCCGCGACTGCTCGTTGCAGCGCCGCTTCCAGAAGCTGGTCGAGGAGGCCCCCGCGCCGTTCCTCACCGAGGAGCAGCGCAAGACCCTCTACGACGCCTCGAAGGCGATCGTGAAGGAGGCCGGCTACTACGGCGCCGGCACCGTCGAGTTCCTCATCGGGCAGGACGGGCTGATCACGTTCCTCGAGGTCAACACCCGGCTGCAGGTCGAGCACCCGGTGTCCGAGGAGACCTCCGGCCTGGACCTGGTGCGCGAGCAGTTCCGCATCGCCGAGGGCAAGGAGCTCAACCTCCTCGACGACCCGGAGCCCCGCGGGCACTCGATCGAGTTCCGGATCAACGGCGAGGACGCGGGCCGCAACTTCCTCCCCGCGCCCGGCACCGTCGAGTCGATCGCCTACCCGGCCGGCCCGGGCGTGCGCGTCGACGCCGGTGTGGAGGCCGGGTCGGTCGTCGGTGGGCAGTTCGACTCGCTGCTCGCCAAGCTGATCGTGTCCGGCTCGGACCGGAACCAGGCGCTCGAGCGCTCCCGCCGTGCCCTGGCGGAGTTCCAGGTCGGCGGCATGGCCACCGTGCTGGACTTCCACCGGCTCGTCGTGTCCGACCCGGCCTTCGCGGCCGACCGCGAGGAGGACTTCACCGTCCACACCCGCTGGATCGAGACCGAGTGGGACAACACCGTCGAGCCGTTCACCGGCGCGGCCGAGGCCGACGAGGAGGCCGCGCCGCGGCAGAACGTCGTCGTCGAGGTCGGCGGCAAGCGCGTCGAGGTCTCGCTGCCCGGCGACATCTCCTTCGGCGGCGGCGGTGCCGCCGGCGGTGCGGCCAAGGCCAAGCCGCGCAAGCGCGGCGGGGGCGGCGGGGCCAAGGCCTCCGGCGACGCCGTCACCGCGCCGATGCAGGGCACCATCATCAAGGTCGCGGTCTCGGACGGCGACACCGTCTCGGCAGGCGACCTGATCGTGGTCCTCGAGGCCATGAAGATGGAGAACCCGGTCACCGCGCACAAGGACGGCACCGTCACCGGCCTGTCCGCCGAGGCCGGCTCCTCCATCTCGCAGGGCACGGTCGTCTGCGAGATCAAGGACTGACCCGTGAGTGCCGAGTGCCCCTAGCGGGGCACTCGGCACCCACGACCCCGTCCGACCTGCTGCGATGGAACCCCTCGAGATCAACGCCGGGACCTGGTACCTGCGCGCCCTGCGTGCCGACGACCGGGTCACCGACGTCCCCTCCCTCACCGAGGCCGGCGTGCCCGACGCGCTCGCACACGTCCGGCACCGGGCCGCGCAGTGGTCGTCGGGCACGGGGTGCTCGTGGGCGGTCGCCGAACCGACGACCGGCGAGATGCTGGGTGAGATCGCGCTGACCGGGCTCGGCACCGACACCCCGGAGATCACCTGCTGGGCGCTGGAGCGCGCCCGCGGCCGAGGCATGACGTCGGCCGCGCTGGGCGCCGTGCTGCGCTTCGCGGCCGGCGGGCTCGGTCTGGAGCGGATCCGGTGCGGCGGCTCCGGCCCGGCCGCCGCCCGGCTCGCGACGCGGTCCGGTGCGCCGGATCTGCTGATCATGGATTGACGTCACCCCCGGTGTCGGGTTGACTCCCCAGTGCCAGGTTCGACCGTGTTCGGCGCGCCTGTGCTGCACAAGTACACAGCGCCCGACACGCACCCGTGTGATCACCCCACGGGGCCCGGTCCCTCCGCCACGCGGCCAGGACCGCGCCGCGGATCCCGCCCGACACGAGGCCACCTCGTCGCGGGCACGTCCTCGACAACCACTCGAGAACCAGGATCCGTCATGCCCCCCGACACCCCGTCCGACCCGACGACCGTGTTCGTCACGACCCACATCCACACCGACGGGCCCATCCCGGGCCCGCACTCCCTGCTCACCCTGACCTCGGCGGCACACCGCGCCGACGGGGTCCCGTCCGGGACGTTCACCGCGAACCTGCGGGAGCTGCCCGGCGCCACCCTGCACCCGGCGTCGCTGCAGGACTGGCGCACCCGGGCCGGGGACTGGCTCGCCACCCGGCGGGCCGCGCGTCCCCCGGCCCTCGCGACGATCGCCTACGCCCGCTGGGTGGAGCGGCTGCCCGGCCGCGCGGTGTTCGTCGCGGAGCCCCACACGCAGGACTACCTGTTCGTCTACTGGTACCTGCAGCGCTTCGCCGGTGAGTGGCCGTTCGCGGGGAGCCTCTCCGCCGCGTCGTCCCCGATCCGGTCCGCGCGGGCGGCCGAGGCGTGCGTCCTCGCGTCGTGCCGCACGGCGCCCGGCCCCGGCCTCGCCGCGGCGGGCTGAGCCGACATCGCGCCCCCGGTGGACACCGTCCGCCGGGGGCGCCGTCGTGGTCAGTCGCGGTGCGGGCGGACCTCCGGGCGACCGAGGATCGCCCCGCCCACGCCGGCGAGCACCGTCAGCCCGGCGACGATGATCGAGACGAGCCCGAGGCCGCTCAGCAGCAGCCCGACGCCCGCGGACACCGCACCGACGGCGAGCCCGGCGCGCGGCACGGCGGCGCCGTGCAGCTTCGCCGTGACCAGCCGGGCGGCGCCGGCGGTCAGCACGATCGCCAGGATCGCCGCGGCGCCCGGGAAGGAGGGCAGGAACACGAACAGGAGGTCGTCGGCGAGCTGCCCGGCGACCCCCGCCGCGACCACCGGCAGGACCGGCACGCGGGTGGGGACGGGAGTGGTCATGCGTCCACGGTCCGCCGGGCTGCAGGCCGCGTAATCGGGGATGACCCCGACTCGCCCCTTAGTCCAGGTCGCTGTGCTGCATGAGCTGCCGGCCGGCCTCGGTGATCGAGCCGGACAGCGAGGGGTAGACGGAGAAGGTGTGGGCGAGGTCGTCGACACCCAGTCCGTTCTGCACCGCCATCGCGATCGGCAGCACCAGCTCGCTCGCCACCGGGGCCACGACCACGCCGCCGATCACCACGCCCGTCGCCGGGCGGCAGAACAGCTTGACGAAGCCGCGGCGCAGCCCGCGCATCTTCGCCCGCGGGTTGGTGGCCAGCGGGAGCATCACGGTGCGGGCCGGGACCTCGCCGGCGTCGATCGCGCGCTGGCTGATGCCGACGGTCGCGATCTCGGGGCGGGTGAAGACGTTGGACGCGACGGTGCGCAGCCGGATCGGCGCGACGCCCTCGCCGAGGGCGTGCCACATCGCGATGCGGCCCTGCATCGAGCCGACGGAGGCCAGCATGAGCAGGCCGGTGCAGTCGCCGGCGGCGTAGATGCCGGGCACGGACGTGCGCGAGACCCGGTCGACCGGGATGAACCCGCCGCGGTCGGTCTCGATGCCGATCTTCTCCAGGCCGATGTCGCGGGTGTTCGGGACCGACCCGACGGTCATCAGCGCGTGCGAGCCGCGGACGACCTGACCGTCGGCCAGGGTGACGACCACGCCGTCGCCGTCGCGCACCACGGACTCGGCGCGGGCCTTCGGGAGGATGTCGACCCCGCGCTCGGCGAAGACGTCCTCGAGGACGGCCGCGGCGTCGGCGTCCTCGCTGGGAAGGACGCGGTCCCGGCTGGAGATCAGCGTGACCTTGCAGCCGAGCTCCACATAGGCGGAGACGAACTCGGCGCCGGTGACGCCGGAGCCGACCACGATCAGGTGCTCCGGCAGCTCGGGCAGGTCGTAGAGCTGGCGCCAGGTGAGGATGCGCTCGCCGTCCGGCCGCGCCGAGTCGAGCACGCGCGGGGTGGCGCCCGTCGCGATCAGCACGGTGTCGGCCGCCAGCTTCTCGACGGTCCCGTCCTGGTGCCGGGCCTCGACGGTGTGCGGCTGGCGGCCGCTCGTCTCGTCGAGGAAGGAGGCGGCGCCGTGGATGATCCGGACGCCCTCGCTCTCCACGCGGGCCCGGATGTCGGCCGACTGGGCCAGCGCCAGGCCCTTCACCCGGCCGTTGACCTTGGGCAGGTCGACTCCGGCGGTGTTGCGGTCGAGGAGCACACCCAGGTCCTCGGCGCGGTGCAGGTCCACGCGGACCGCGGCGGAGGAGATGAAGGTCTTGGAGGGGACGCAGTCGTGCAGCACGCAGGCGCCGCCCATGCCGTCCTTCTCGACGACGGTCACGTCGCTGCCGTGCTGGGCCGCGACCAGCGCCGCCTCGTACCCGGCGGGGCCTCCGCCCATGATCACGATGCGGGTCACCGTACGCACGCCCCTCCGCGAGACAGCAGATCCGACGGCCGGTCCTGGATCGATCCGACCGGTGCGGACGCCGCCCGGCGCCCGTTCATACCGTACGCGTGTCCGCCGAGCGGTCCCGAAGGACCCGGACGAGGCGGGCGCCGTTACCCTGTCCCCGTGCCGCTGTACGCCGCCTACGGGTCGAACATGGATCCGGGCCAGATGAAGGAGCGCGCCCCGCACTCGCCCATGGCGGGCACCGGGTGGCTGATGGGCTGGCGCCTGACCTTCGGCGGCGAGGACTACGCCTGGGAGGGCGCGCTCTCCACGGTGGTCGAGGACCCGACCTCACAGGTGTTCGTCGTGCTCTACGACGTCCCGGACCACGACGCCGCCCAGCTCGACCGCTGGGAGGGTGGCGAGCTCGGACTGCACAAGAAGCTCCGGCTGCGGGTGCAGACCCTCGAGGGCAGCGTGCTCGCCTGGATCTACGTGCTCAACGCCTACGAGGGCGGCCTCCCCAGCGCCCGCTACCTCGGCGTGATCGCCGACGCCGCGGAAGCCGCCGGCGCCCCGGACGACTACGTCACCGAACTCCGCAACCGCCCGAGCCAGAAGAGCGTCTAACCCGGAGACGTTCCGCGAGTCGCGAGATCCGGCAGCGCGAGTCGCGAGATCCGGCACCGCGAGTCGCGAGATCCGGCACCGCGAGTCGGGACTTCTGACAGCGCGAGTCGCGAGCAGTCGACATCGGCGTTGCCGTCGAGAGGGTCCTGAGTCATCCACACCCCGGTGGATCTATCCACAGCCTCGACGCTCATCTGCTGATCAGCACGCCACGGCGGCACGGTGGGAACATGACCACCTCCGAGCCCGGGACCCATGGCGCGCGCCGCAAGTCGGACGTCCGACGTCAGATGGGCGATTCCGCGATGCGCGGCGCCCTGAGATCCGGCGAGCTCCACGCGCAGTGGCGCGGTGTGCTCGTCCCCGGAACGCGCGCGGCCGATCCTCTCACCGTCGCCGCTGCCGCCTGTTCCTTCGCCGGGCCCGCGGCCGTCATCAGCGACTGGACTGCGACCTGGCTGCACGGCTGCACCGCCGTCGACCCGCTGCCGGTCCATCTCACCGTGCCGTACGGACACTGGCTGCGCGCACGTCCCGGCCTCGTGGCCCACAACGGTCTCCTCCTGTCCGACGACGCGGTCGAGATCGACGGGCTTCCCGTGCTCGCTCTCGATCGGGTGCTGGCCGATCTGTTGTGCCGCGACCGGCCGCAGGACGCGCTTGCAGTGCTCGACCAGGCGTTGGGCGCGGTCGCCCCGGCAGAACGAGAGGCTTTCCGGCAGCGCGTCGGCGAGCGGATCACGAACCGCAGCGACCCCCGCGGGCGACGCAGGGCGGCGCAGCTGCTGGGCCTGGCCACCGGGCTGGCCTTCTCGCCGGCGGAGAGCCGGATGCTGTTCAGGCTCGTCGACCTGGGTTTCCCGGTTCCGCAGGTCAACCTGCCCGTGCACGACGCGAGGGGCGAGGTGCTGTTCCTTCTCGACCATGCCTGACCCGAGTACCGCATCGCAGTCGAGTACGACGGTCATGCGGCCCACCTCGGGCGCGAGCACGAGGACGCCGCGCGGCAGGCCGAGCTGGAGCGCCGCGGCTTCATCGTCGTCCGTGTCCGGGCGGCCGACATGCGCGACCTCAGCCGGGTCGAACGCGAGCTCGACGCGGCATTTCGTGCACGCGGGCTCACCCTCAACCGGAAGATCGGCACCCTGCAGCCGCGCAGGCACCGAGAGCGGCCCTGACACCCCGAGACAGAACTCCCGACTCGCGCTGCCAGAACTCCCGACTCGCGCTGCCAGAACTCCCGACTCGCGCTGCCAGAACTCCCGACTCGCGCTGCCAGAACCCCCGACTCGCGCTGCCAGAACCCCCGACTCGCGCTGCCAGAACCCCCGACTCGCGCTGCCAGAACTCCCGACTCGCGGATTACGCCAGGGCTTGTAGGGCGCTGTTCACCAGGACGCGGACGCCGAAGGGGAGGGCGCGCTCGTCGAGGTCGAAGGTGGGCTGGTGGATGTCCTTCATCGGACCCACCCCCGGCCACACCCCCAGCCGCGCCATCGCGCCCGGCACCTTCTCCAGGTACCACGCGAAGTCCTCGCCGCCGCTGGACTGCTCGGTGTCGGCAGCGGCGTCGGGCCCACCGGTGATGATCGCGGCGTCGCGCAGCATGCCGGAGCTGAGGGCCTCGTTGACCACCGGCGGCACCCCGCGGATGTGGTCGATCACGTACCCGACGCCGAGCGGCGCGAGGACGGCCGCGACCAGCGCGCGGAACTTGTCCTCGAGCTCGCTCCAGGTCGCGTGGTCGGCCGTGCGCAGCGTGCCGCGCAGCACGCCGTGCTGCGGGATCGCGTTGGCGGCCTCGCCGGCCTGCACCGCGCCCCACACCAGGACGGTGCCCGAGCGCGGGTCGACCTGGCGGGTGAGCAGCAGCGGGAGCTGCGTGATGAGCAGCCCGAGCGCCTCGACGAGGTCGGCGGTCAGGTGCGGACGGGCGGTGTGCCCGCCCGGCGACGTCAGCCGGATCTCGACGAGGTCGCAGGCCGACGTGATCGGCCCGACCCTGGTGCCGAGCCGGCCCACCTCGAGCCGCGGGTCGCAGTGCAGCGCGAAGATGCGCTCGACGTCGTCCATCGCGCCGTCGGCCACGACGTCGATCGCGCCGCCGGGCTGGACCTCCTCGGCGGGCTGGAACACCAGCCGCACGCGGCCGGCGAGCGAGGGCGCGGAGGCGAGCGCGAGGCCCGCGCCGAGCACCATCGCGGTGTGCGCGTCGTGCCCGCACGCGTGCATCACGTTGGGCACGGTGGAGGCGAACGGCAGCCCGGTCTCCTCGCCGAGGGGCAGGGCGTCGAGGTCCGCACGCAGGGCCACGCAGCGGTCGCCGCGGCCCACGTCGCAGACGAGGCCGGTGCCGCCGGGCAGGGTGCGGGGCTCGAGCCCGGCGGCCATCAGGCGGCGGGCCACGAGGGCGGTCGTACGATGCTCGTCCCGCCCGAGTTCGGGTACGGAGTGCAGCGACCGGCGGACGGCGACGACGTCGGACCGGTGGGCCGAGAGCCACTGGTCCAGCCAGGCCGGGCCGGTGCCCGCACCGAGGTCGGTGACCACCTGGTCACCGCTGGTCGCGAGCTCGGGGTGCGCCTCGAGCAGGGTCACCGGACATCACCGGCTCGACCCGCCCCTCGAGGGCTCTTCGCTCTGTCCTGCATTGGTCCATGGTGCTCACCCGGTCAGCGGTGTACCAACCCGAAACCGGGCGTTCACCGGGTATCCGCGCCGAGGGGTCGGCGATCTGCTGCGGACGGCGAGCCTGTCCGTGACGAGCGGTTGTCGCAGGTTGCGACGAACGGGCGGCCCTGCCGTTCGGCGACGGGAAAGGGGCTGCACAGCGTCGTCACCCGGTCACGTGACGTGCCCGTTTGTGCTGGTCCCGGCCCCGTCCGGGTCGTCCGCAGGCGCACCCGCCCGCACACGCGTGCGGGTCGTCGCCGACAATGGTGCCGTGTCCACGCAGGAAGACGAGCAGCCGGGCCGCGTCGTCGGCGACCGGTACCGCCTCTCCGCGCAGCTCGGCAGCGGGGCGATGGGCACGGTCTGGTCGGGGTACGACGAGGTCCTGCGCCGCCGCGTGGCCGTCAAGGAGCTGAAGGTCCCCCGCGGGGTCCCGGAGCGCGAGGCGCTCGGGATGCGCGAGCGGATGCTCCGCGAGGCGCGCGCCCTGGGCGGGCTCTCGCACCCGAACGTGATCACGGTGTTCGACGTCGTCGACGCGGCCGGCGAGCCGCTCGTCGTCCTCGAGATGGTCCCGTCCCGCAACCTCGCGACGATCATCTCCGAGCAGGGCCGGCTGAACCAGCGCCAGGCCGCCGTCGTCGGCTACGCCACCGCGGCGGCGCTGCGGGCCGCGCACCGCGCCGGGATCACGCACCGGGACGTCAAGCCCGGGAACGTGCTCGTCGCGCACGACGGGCGCATCAAGCTCACCGACTTCGGGATCGCGCGCAACGCCTCGGACGCGCCGATGACGACCGCCGGGCTCGTCCTCGGCTCCCCCGCCTACATCGCCCCCGAGGTCGCGATGGGCGGCGCGGTCACCCCCGCCGCGGACCTCTGGGGCCTGGGCGCCACGCTGTTCGCCGCGATCGAGGGCCGCCCGCCCTACGACGTCAAGGGCGACCCCGTCTCCACCATCACCGAGGTGGTCGACGGCGAGGTGCCCCGCCCGCGGGAGCACGGGCCCGTCGCCGAGGTCATCGCGGCGCTGATGGTCAAGGACCCCGACCAGCGGATGCCGCTCGACGAGGTGCGCCGCCGGCTGCGCCCGCTGCTCGACGACCCGGACGACCCGCTCTACCCCGGCTCGCCCGACGCGCCGACGGCCTTCTCCGCGATCGCCGCGCGCCCGGAGGCGGTGCCGGAGCCGAGGGTGGCCGCGTCGGGCCCGGTCCGGGCGTCGGAGCCGTGGGGCGGCACCCACGGCCCCGCCGGCTCGACCCGGCTCCCGGCGGCCGACCCGCAACCCGCCGCGCGCGGCCTCGCCACCTCGCCCGGCCCGCTCCCCACCCCGACGGGTGCCCACGCGCCGGCCCGCCCGCCCGTCCGCCCGGCGGCCGGACCCGCCGCCCGCTCCGCCGCCGCGATCTCGATGCCGACGCGCTGGGCCCTGCCGCTGGCCGTCGCGGGGGCGCTGCTCGTCCTGCTCGGGGCCGCCGGCGGCTACAGCGTGGTCCGCTCGCTCGCCGGGCAGTCCCCGTCGTCGACGGTCACGGTCACCACCGACCGCAGCCCCACGACCGTGCACAGCGACCCCGCCGGGTGGAGCGTCGCGGTGCCCTCGACCTGGACGCAGTACCGCGACGGCGACACGAACCCCGTCGTCCGCTTCGTCTCCGCCGACGGGTCCGAGGCCATGGCGGTGTGGCGGGCCGGGTCGGAGGACGAGGTCACCGCCGGGCTCACGGCCCCGCACCTCGGGGTCGACGCCGTCGACGTGACGCCCGCCGAGCCCGTCGCCGGTGCCCCCGACGGCGTCCGCGAGCGGCGCTACACGACCACCGAGGGCTCCCAGCAGCGCACCACGGTCCTGCGCACCGTCCCGGCGGCCGACGGCCTGTGGGCCCTGTCCCTCACCGTGCCGGCCGAGCGCGCGGGCGACCGGTCCGCCGCGCTGTTCACCGCGCTCGCCGCAACCTTCACGACACCGGCCGCCGGTTGATCACCCGTAGTCTGCGCGCATGAGCATCGCGACCGAGGCCGCGCAGGCGCTGGCCAACGCGACGGGGGTGGACTCGCACGACGTCGCGGTGGTCCTCGGCTCGGGGTGGCGGCCCGCCGCGGACGTGATCGGGACCGGGGCGGACGTCCCGATGGCCGGGCTGCCCGGGTTCGTCCCGCCCGCCGCCGAGGGGCACGGCGGCACGGTGCGCACGCTGACCATCGGCGACCGCCGGGTCCTGGTGCTGCTCGGCCGCACGCACGGCTACGAGGGGCACCCGGTCGAGTCCGTGGTGCACGGCGTCCGGACGGCCGCCGCCGCCGGCTGCCGCACCGTCGTGCTGACCAACGCGGCCGGCGGGATCCGGGAGGGCATGTCCGTCGGCCAGCCGGTCCTGATCAGCGACCACCTCAACCTCACGGCCCGGTCGCCGTTGGTGGGGCCGCGGTTCACCGATCTCACCGACCTCTACTCCGTCCGGCTGCGCAAGCTCGCGCGGGAGATCGACCCGTCGCTCGAGGAGGGCGTGTACGCCGGGCTGCCCGGCCCACACTTCGAGACACCGGCCGAGATCCGGATGCTCCGCACGCTCGGCGCCGACCTGGTCGGGATGTCCACGGTGCTCGAGGCGATCGCCGCCCGCGCCGAGGGCGTCGAGGTGTTCGGGCTGTCGCTGGTCACCAACCTCGCCGCCGGGATGACCGGCCAGCCGCTCGACCACGAGGAGGTGCTGGAGGCCGGGCGCGCCTCGGCGACCCGGATGGGCGAGCTGCTGCGCGAGCTGGTCGCGCGCGTCTGACATGGGTCTCGACCCCGCGCTGCGGGACGCGGCGATGCGCTGGATCGCCGACGACCCCGACCCCGCCACCCGCGCGGACCTGCAGAAGCTCCTGGTCGGCGCGATGACCGGCGGCGACAGCACCGCACTCGCCGGCGCCCTGTCCGGTCCCCTGCAGTTCGGCACCGCCGGGCTGCGCGGCCCGGTCCGGGCGGGCCCGTCGGGCATGAACGTCGCCGTGGTCCGGCGCGCCACCGCGGGCCTGGCCGCCTGGCTGGTCGCAGGGGGCGCGCGGGGTCGCACGGTCGTCGTGGGGCGGGACGCGCGGCACGGGTCGGAGGCGTTCGCCCGCGAGGCCGCCGGGGTCCTGGCCGCGGCCGGGTTCGCGGTGCACGTCCTGCCCGGGGCGACGCCGACCCCGCTGCTCGCGTTCGCGGTGCAGCGCCGGGGCGCGGCGGCCGGGGTGCAGATCACCGCCTCGCACAACCCGCCGCAGGACAACGGTTACAAGGTCTACCTCGGCGAGGGCGTGAGCGACGCCCCCGGGGCCCAGCTCACCTCGCCCGCCGACGCCGAGATCGAGGCCGCGATCGGCGCCGCGCGCCCCGCCGTCGCGATCCCGGCCGAGGGCCCGACGACCGTCGACGACCCGACCGAGGAGTACCTGGACCGGGTCGCCGGGCTCGGCACCGCGACCACCGGCCTGCGGATCGCGCTCACGCCGATGCACGGGGTCGGCGGGGCTGTGGTCGTGCATGCTCTGGCGCGCAGCGGGTTCACGGACGTCCACGTGGTCGGCGCGCAGGCGGCGCCCGACCCGGACTTCCCGACCGTCGAGTTCCCGAACCCGGAGGAGCCCGGGGCGACCGACCTGCTGCTCGCGCTGGCCGCGGAGAAGAAGGTCGACCTCGCGATCGCCCTCGACCCCGACGCGGACCGCTGCGCCCTCGGCGTCCCGACGCCCGCCGGCTGGCGGATGCTCACCGGCGACGAGACCGGCGTCCTCCTCGGCGACCACCTGCTGCGCCGCCGTACCGGCCTGGTCGCGACCACCGTGGTGTCGAGCTCGATGCTCGCGAAGGTCGCCGCCGCCCACGGCGCCCCGTCGGCCGAGACGCTGACCGGCTTCAAGTGGATCGTCCGCGCCGGGCCCGGCCTCGTCTACGGCTACGAGGAGGCCCTCGGGTACTGCGTGGACCCGGAGGCGGTGCGGGACAAGGACGGGATCGCCGCGGCCGTGGTCGCCGCCGATCTCGCGGCCGGGCTGAAGGCCGCCGGGCTCACCCTGCTCGACCGGCTCGACGAGCTCTCCCGCGCCCACGGCGTGCACCGCACCGTCGGGATCTCGTTGCGGATGGCGCCCGAGCAGCGCGATGGCGTGATCGCCCGGCTGGCCGGCGCGCCGCCGGCGGGCTGGAGCGCCGACCGGCCCGCCCCGGGCGTGCTGCGGCTGCGGGAGGAGGGGGCACGGGTCGTCGTGCGCCCCTCCGGCACCGAGCCGAAGCTCAAGGCCTACCTGGAGATCGTCGAGCCGCCCACGGACGACCTGGACGCCGCCCGCGCCCGCGCCGACGAGCGGATGGCGGCGCTCCGGGAGGAGTTCACGGCCCTCATCGGGTAGGACGGGCGGCGTGGCAGTCCTGCTGATCGTCCACCACACACCCTCGCCGGCCACCCAGGAGCTGCTCGACGCCGTGGTCCGCGGCGCGAGCGACCCCGAGATCACCGGGGTGCAGGTGCGCCGCCGGGCCGCGCTCGCCGCGACCGCGTCGGACCTGCTCGAGGCCGACGGCGTGGTGCTCGGCACCCCCGCCAACATCGGCTACATGTCCGGGGCGCTGAAGCACTTCTTCGACCAGGTCTACTACGTCTGCGGCGACGACACCCGCAAACTCCCGTACGGCCTGTACGTGCACGGCAACCAGGGCGTGGAGGGTGCGGTGAAGGCCGTCGGGGCGATCGCGTCGGGCATGGGCTGGGAGCAGGTCGCCGCCCCGGTGGAGGTTATGGGTCCGCCGGACAAGGCGGCGCTGGAGGCGTGCTGGGAGCTCGGGGCGACGGTGGCCGCGGGGCTCAGCGAGTGACGGCCGGGACCGGCGGGACCGGCGCCGCCCGCCGCTGCGCCAGCCAGCCCTCGACCTCGGTGGTCCACATCGCGGCGATCTTGCGGTAGCCCCCGGCGTTGGCGTGCAGGCCGTCGACGAAGTCCCCGGCGGACAGCAGCGACGAGGTGTCCACGAACTCCAGGGAGTGGCCGAGCGCGCGGTGCCGGGCGACGACGTCCGGCGTCAGCCGCGCCAGCACCGCCCGCTCCGTGGCCCGGGCGGGCAGCGGCGCCCAGATCCCCGCGACGATCACGTGCGTCTGCGGCGCGGCGACGAAGACCTCGTCGAGCAACGTGTCGAGCCTCGCCGCGGCGACGCCGCCCTTCGCCCCGGAGTTCACGTCGTTGGTGCCCATGTGCAGCAGCACGACGTCCGGGTCGGCCTCGGCCACCCAGGCGCCGACCGCCGGGATCATCTTCGCCAGCGTCCAGCCGGAGTGCCCCTCGTTGTCCGGGTCGGCCATCCCCGGCGGGCCGTCGTGGCGCGACCCCACGTAGTCGACGCGGATGCCGTCCGCGGCCAGCTCGGCGAACAGCGGCCCGCGGTACCCGGCGGTGGCGGGGCTGCCCACGCCCTCGGTGCTCGACGCACCGAGCGGCATGACCCGCAGCGTCGCCTTCGGCCCGGCGCCCTCGCCCGCGGTGCGCACTCCCGGCAGCGTGCCGCCCTCGTCGGCCGGGATCCCGGCGATGACCAGGCCCGCGACGAGCATCGCGGTGAGCTGCAACGGAACCCGCCAGCGGAGCCCCCCGAGCCAGCCGCGCATGCCGCCCTCCCGACCGGGCGCGCCCCGATCGGCACGACCCACGAGAAGATCTCCCGAGCGGCCCCGGGTGTTACTCGCCCGCGACGGTCGGGCCGGCGCGGCTTCGTCACACACCCGTGTCCGGACCGTGACCGCACCGTGAACGGGCGGGACCCCGGGAAGGAGAGGTAGCCTCCGCCGGTGCCCCGGCCCAAGGTCCACGACGAGGTGTTGCGCGACAGGCTGCGCGCCCGTGCGGCGGAGCTGCTGAGCGCACACGGCGTGACCGGGCTGTCGCTGCGCACGCTGGCCGCGGACGTCGGGACGTCGACCACGGCGGTCTACGCGCTCTTCGGCGGCAAGCCCGGCCTGGTGAAGTCCCTGGTCGACGACGCGTTCCGGCGGCTGCGCCGGACGCTCACGGCGGTCCCGCCCGCCGCCGACCCGGCCGAGCAGCTGGTCGCGCTCGGCGAGGCCTACCGCGCCGACGCCCTGCACGACCCGCACCTCTACGACGCGATGTTCGACCGCGACCAGCTCGACGCCGAGTCCCGCGAGCTGCAGGAGGCCGCGTTCATCCCGCTCGTCGAGGCGGTGGAGCGGGCGGTCGACGCCAAGGTGCTGCGGCACGACGCGCACCCGCCGACCGTCGCGCTCGGGCTCTGGTCGGCGCTGCACGGGCTGGTGTCGCTCCAGCTGCACGCGCACACCCCGGACGCGGTCGACGACCCGGCGAAGGGCTTCCCGGTCGTCCTGCGCGCGGTGGTCGACGGCTGGCGGGCGTAGGAGGCGGCGGCAGGCCGACCTTGCTCCGCCCCCGTCCGGACGGGACCCTTCCGGCACGGCTCCGCGGGTGGGGTGAGCGGCATGGAGGGCACGGGCGACGGCACGCTCGAGTTCGGCATCCTCGGGCCGGTCCGCGTCCTCGACGGCGCCGGTGTGTCGCAGCCGCTGGGCTCGCCACGGCGCCGGGCCGTGCTCGCGGCCCTGGTGCTCGCCGACGGCCTGCCCCTGACCGTCGCCGAGCTCGCCGACCGGATCTGGGACGGCGTCCCGCCGCCGACCGCCGCGACGATGGTGCACTCGGCCGTCTCGGGTCTGCGGGCGAGCCTCGGACGCCAAGCGGTCCTCAGCCGCGGCGAGGGATACGTCCGCGGACCCGGCCGCATCGACGCCGACCTCTTCGAGCACCTGCTCGCGGAGGGACGTCGCGCCCCGCCGGCCCGCGCCGCGGCCGCCCTGACCTCGGCGCTCGGCCTCTGGCGGGGGCCGGCGCTGCACGACGTCGAGCGCCCGTTCGCGCGCGACGCCGCGGCCCGCCTCGACCGGCTCCGCACC
Organism: Pseudonocardia halophobica; assembly: GCF_050948485.1. Taxonomy (NCBI): domain Bacteria; kingdom Bacillati; phylum Actinomycetota; class Actinomycetes; order Pseudonocardiales; family Pseudonocardiaceae; genus Pseudonocardia; species Pseudonocardia halophobica. Next base: position 6,619,488 of record NZ_CP192046.1, read on the forward strand.
GACTGCGCCGACCTGCGGGACGAGGCCGAGCTCGCGCAGGGCCGGCACCGCGAGATCCTCTCCGCGCTGGAGGGGCGGGTCGCCGAGGACCCGCTCCGGGAACGGTCGACCGCGCTGCTGATGCTCGCCCTGTACCGCAGCGGCCGGCAGGCGGACGCGCTGGCCGCGGCCCGCCGGCTCCGCGCCGTGCTGGCGGAGGAGCTCGGGCTGGAGCCCGGGCGCGAGATCGCCCGGCTCGAGACGGCGGTCCTACGGCACAGCCCGGAACTCGACCTGCGCCCTCCGGTGTGGGGCGCGCTGTCGTCGGCGGTGAGCAGCTTCGTGGGCCGGGACCGCGAGCGGCGCGAGCTGGCCGCGCTGCTCGCGGCGCACCGGGTGGTCACGCTGACCGGACCGGGCGGGGTCGGCAAGACCCGCCTGGCCGCGGAGGTCGCCCGTGGACTGGGCGTGCCGGTCCATCTCGTCGATCTCGTCCCCGTCGCCGATCCGGCCGAGGTGCCCGAACGCGTGGCCGACGCCCTCGGAGTGCGGGGCGGTCCGGGCTCGACGCCGCTCACCGCTCTCCGCGACGCGCTCGACGGGCGGGACGACCTCGTGCTGCTCGACAACTGCGAGCACGTGCTCGACGGGTGCGTCGACGTGGTCGAGCGGACCGGGGCCCGCCTCCTGGTGACCAGCCGCGAGGCCCTGCGCGTCCCGGGTGAGCGGGTGTACGTCCTGTCGCCCCTCGGCCTGGCCGACCCGGGCGCGGACTCGCGGACCGCGGCGGGCTGCGAGGCCGTGCGGCTGTTCACCGCCCGGGCCCGGCCCGGCGCGGTGGCGCCCGCCGACGCGGCGCTGGTGCTCGACGTCTGCCGCCGGCTGGACGGCCTGCCCCTGGCGCTCGAGCTCGCCGCGGCCCGGACGACGTCGCTGGCCCTGCCCGATCTCGCCGCCCGGCTGGCGTCGGCCCGTCTGCTCACGGCCCGCAGCACCGACCCACGGCACCGCAGCCTCGCCGCGACCCTGGCCTGGAGCCACGACCTGCTCGCGCCCCCGGCGCGGCGGCTGCTGGCCCGGCTGTCCGTCTTTCCCGGTGGCTTCGACCTGCGTGCGGCCGAGGTCGTCACCGGCGCGGGGGCGCCCGCGGCCGACGAGGTCGCCGAGTTGCTCGACCGGCTCGTCTCGGCCAGCACCGTCCAGGTCGACGGCGGGCGGTACCGGCTGCTGGCGACGACCCGCGCGTTCGCGGCGCAGCGGCTGGCCGGCTCGGCGGAGGAGCCGGATGCGCTGCGCCGCCGGCACGCCGGGTACTTCCTCGAGCTGGCCGAGGAGGCGTCGGCCCACCTCTTCGGGCCGGACGCCCCCCTCTGGCTGGACCGCCTGCACCGGGAGCGGGAGAACTGGCGTGCGGCGCTGGACTGGGCGTTCGAGGCGGACCCGGCGACCGGGGCGCGGCTTGTCGGATGCCTCTGGCACTACTGGGACCTGCGGGGGACCCGGGAGGAGGGGCTCCGCAGGGCCTACGCCGGCCTCGCCGCCGTGACCGGGCCGCGGCAGCGCCTCCCGCTCCTCTCCGCCGCCGTCCTCTTCCACGTCGGACGCGCCGAGTTCGGTCCGGCGACGCGTCTGCTCGAGGAGCAGCGGGACCTGGCCCGCACCTGCGGGGAGCCCGGGTGGGAGGGCGACGCGCTCGGGATGGCCGCCACCGTGGCCTGGGCGCACGGCCGGAGCGAGGAGGCCCGCGCCCGCTACGAGGAGGCCGTTGCGGCCTCGCTGCGCGGCGGCGACGTCTGGCGGGCGGCGCTGGAGGAGGCACAGCTGGCCCGCCTGCACCGGGACCGCGGTGCGGAGGACGACGCCCGCGCGCTCGCCCTGCGTGCCCTGGCCCGCGCCGACGGTCTCGGGGAGCCCCTCGCCCGTGGCCTCGCGCTCGACGTCCTGGCATCGGTCGAGCACCGCTGGGGCTCCGCGGCGGAGGCGTCCCGGCTCGTCGAGGCGGCCCTCGCGGAGTACCGCAGGGTCGGCTACCGGGAGGGCGAGGCGTCGGCGGCGCTCCTGGCGGGGCGGGTCGCTGCCGACCCCGGACGGGCCGCGGAGGCCTTCGGCGAGGCGCTGGCCCTCTTCCGTCGCATCGGCCACCGGGCCGGCCGGGCGGCGGCGCTCGAGGGCCTGGCCGGGCTGGACCCCGGGCGCGGTGCGCACCTGCTCGCCGAGGCCACGGCGCTGCGAGCCGCGATCACGGCGTCGGGATGAGCCGCCGATTAGCCGGCGCCGCCACTCTCGGGCCACCACGGACGGGGAGGCACGATGACCAGCACGAGCAGGCTGACGGGCGAGCTGACCGGCACGGTGCTGCGGCCGGGGGACGCCGGCTACGACCGGGCCCGCGCGGTGTTCAACGGCATGATCGACCGGCGACCGGCGGTGATCGTCGGCTGTCGTGAGTCCGGGGACGTCGCCCGAGGGATCCGGTACGCGCGCGAGCACGGCCTCGCGCTCTCCGTGCGCGGCGGCGGGCACAACGTCGCCGGTACCGCGGCGTGCGAGGGCGGGCTGATGCTCGACCTGTCCCCGATGCGCACCGTCGAGGTCGACCCCGACGCACGGACGGCCAGTGCCGGAGGCGGGGCGCTGCTCGGCGACCTCGACGGCGCCACCCGCGCGTTCGGCCTCGCCACTCCGCTCGGCGTGATGTCCGGGACCGGGATCGCCGGACTCACCCTCGGCGGCGGCCTCGGCTGGCTGGCCCCGAGCCACGGCCTGAGCTGCGACAACCTGATCGATGCGCAGCTGGTCACCGCGGACGGCACCCTGCTCGACGGCGTCGACGACGACCTCCTGTGGGGCCTGCGGGGCGGGGGCGGCAACTTCGGCGTCGTCACGACCTTCACCTACCGGCTGCACCCGGTCGACACCGTGCTCGCCGGGGCCCTCGGGTTCCGGTGGGAGGCCGCGGGCGAGGTCCTGCGCGCGCACGACGACCTCGTGGCCACCGCACCCGACGAGCTCGCGACGGCGGTGTCCCTCGCTCGGGGACCCTCCGGCCGGCCGGCGCTGACGATCGCGTTGTGCTGGTGCGGACCGCCGGGGGCGGCCGGGCCCGTCCTGCGGCCGCTCCGGCGACTGCACCCGGACCTCGACACCGTCGCGGAGCAGCCCTTCGCCGACTGGCAGCGGGTGCCCGACGCCGGCTACCCGCCGGGCCGCCTGCACTACTGGCGCTCGGCCTATCTCCGGCACCTCGCCGACCCCGCGATCCGCACCCTGCTCGAGGTCACGGAGGCCATGCCACCCGGCGACAGCGGCATCGGCCTGCAGGGCCTGCGCGGGGCCGCGGCCCGGGTCGCGCCGGGAGCGACCGCCTTCCCGCACCGGGCGCCGCAGTACGACTTCCTCGTCCTCGCCCAGTGGCCCGATCCGGCCGACTCGCCCCGGCACGTCGCCTGGGCCCGGGCCGCGTCCGCGGCGATGCGCCCGCACCTCGAGGCCGGGGTGTACGTCAACAATCTCGGGGCGGAGGGTCGGGACCGGGTCCACGCCGCCTACGGCACGAACTACGCGCGGCTCGTCGAGCTCAAGCGGCGCCTCGACCCCGACAACGTGTTCCGCGCCAACCAGAACGTGGTGCCCTGACGCCCGCTCAGACCGCGCCGAACTGCCGGTCCCCGGCGTCGCCGAGGCCGGGGACGATGAAGGCGGAGTCGTTGAGCCGCTCGTCGATCGCGGCCGTGACCAGCTGCACCGGGAGCCCGCTGGCCTCGAGCGCCCGGACGCCCTCGGGCGCGGCGAGCACGCAGACGGCGGTGACGTCGTCGGCGCCCCGGGCGGTGAGCAGCTCCACGGTGTGCACCATCGAGCCGCCGGTCGCGAGCATGGGGTCGAGCACGAACACCGGGCGCCCGACGAGCGAGGCCGGCAACGACTCCATGTACGGGGTGGGGAGGTGGGTCACCTCGTCCCGCGCCACGCCCACGAACCCCATCTGCGCCTCGGGGATCAGGTTCTGCGCGGCGTCGACCATGCCCAGCCCGGCGCGGAGCACCGGCACCAGCACCGGCGGGTTCGCGAGCCGGTGACCGGTCGTGCGGGCGACCGGGGTGTGCAGCGGGAAGTCCGCCACCTCGAAGCCGCGGGTCGCCTCGACGATCAGCAGCAGGGTGAGATCGCGCAGCGCGGCGCGGAAGGCCGCGTTGTCCGTGCGCGCGTCGCGCATCGTGGTGAGCCGAGCCCTGGCCAGAGGATGGTCGACGACCCGCACGTCCATGGGCCGGACAGTAGCGGGAGCTGTACCGATTCCTCCGGGCCGATTGCTCAGGACCGATTCCTCAGGGTCGCTCGCGCCCCGGCGTCGCGCTCGCCCACGTCCACCGGCCGTCCGCCCCGGGCCGCGCCACGATCCGGTCCTCCAGCACCGGGTCGCGCTCGTGCTCCAGACAGCCGGTGGCCGCCCAGCAGTCGATCCGGATCTCCGCGGCGGTCGCGTCCAGCCGCAGGAAGCTCTTGAGCATCGGCGGGCGGTCGGTGTCGTAGAGCACGGAGGTCCAGTTCTCCGAGCGCCCCTTCGGCCCGCCCAGCACCCGCTCCGCCGCCTGCCGCGCCCGCGGCGAGATCTCCGCCGGCGGGGTGCCCGTGCGCGGCGGCGCGATCCCGATCCGCTCGGCCATGATCGTGGTCGCGTCGGACGGCGAGACGACGGCGGTGCCGGTCCCGAACCGGCGCAGCGCGTCGTAGCGGCGACTGAAGTGCGCGAGCGAGTCCCCGCGCAGCGGGTAGCAGCGGAAGTCCTCCTCCGTGCACTCCGGCGCCAGCACGTCGACGTTCGGGACCGGGTGCGTGGCGGAGAGGTAGGCCCCGCTGCCGCCCGCGACGAGGTGCAGGATCTCCCGGCCGTCGGCGAGCCGGACCGGGTAGCGCTGGTAGTTGTGGTCGTCACCGCCGATCACCGCGACGACGGACGCGCGCGGGTCGCGCACCAGCTCCGCCACCGTGCCGCCGCCCTCGATCGGGCAGGGGTGGTGTTCGGCGTAGGTGATCAGGGGCTTCCCCGTGAGCACGATCGCCGGTCGGTCGGCGGCGAAGAGGGTGTCCCGCAGCCACTCCCCCTGCTCCCGGTCGAGGGCCCCGCGGATCCCGGTGTCGATGAGGACCAGCCGGACCGGGCCGGCGTCGATCGCGCAGTAGGGACCGGGCTGGAGCGCGTGCTGCTCCTCGGCCGGCCGCCACACCCGCGCCGCCTCGAGGTCGGCGGTGCGCCCGCGCGGCCCGCGGCGCCACAGGAGCCTGCGCAGGAACGCCGTCCACCCCGTGCCGGGGTCCGCGGGCGCCGCCTCCTCCGGCGGGGTGCCGCAGAACCAGCTCATGAATCCGGTGAGGCCGTCGTACCAGTCGTGGTTGCCGGGCAGGCCGTAGATCGGGCCCGGGTAGTCCGCGTAGGGGCGGGCCAGCTTGGCCGCGTACTCGTGCAGCCCGCCGGCCGGGTAGATCACGTCCGAGACGACGACCGCGAGGTCGGTGTCCCCCGCCACCCGCTGCAGCACGGGGACCACGCAGTACTGCGACGCGTCGCCCTCGCCCGGGTCGCCGAGCAGCGTGGCCGCGATCGAGTCCCGCCCCGCGAACCGGTCGACGAGCCGGGTGGGATCGGGCCCGCGCCCCGCGTCGAGCCGGCGCAGCCACTCCCGGCGCATGTCGTCCGTGGGGTCGCCCAGGAGGCGGACGAGCCGGTCGTTGCGGGACCGCCACAGCGGCGCGGGACGCAGCCACGACAACCGCGCGCCTCCCGGGACGGCGGCGATCCCCGTGCCAGGATGCTCGCAGCCGTAGCCGGTGTTGGCCTCGTCGAGCCGGGAGGGGTCGTGCACCCGGTGATCGTCGCAGGGAGGCCGTCCCCCTCGACCACCCGCCGGTCCGGGTGGGGACGACCGCGGTTTCGTCACCCTGCGTCCCCGTTCGAGCGCCCCCTGCGGCCGTCCGCGGGACCTCGTGTGCACCGCGCGGACGACCCTCGATCCGGTCCCCCGACCACCCTGGGCACACGAGACACCATGATCGACTTCTCGGAGCGGATCTCGATCACGCGGCGTGCCCGGCCTCCGGAGGTGACACCAGTGATCAACTGGATCGTGCGCGCATCGCACCGGGCTCCGCACCGGCCGTGACCACAGGTGCCATTTATCTGACCCGAACGGGTGGTATGGCACGAACACTGTCACGTCGGAGCCGTCGCCGACGCTGTACTAGGTGACAAGGAGGTGATCCGGTGCCGGAGAACACGACTTCGGACGAGCAGACCCTGGTGGCTGCCGCCGAGAAGCTCACCCAGTGCGACGGGTACGTGGTGCTCGCCGTCGACCCGCAGACCGGGGAGGTGGACGCGCACGGGCCGTTCGACGGGCTGACCGCGACGGTGAAGGCCGACCAGCTGCGTCGGGACTTCGACCGCGGCGGTCTGGAGGACGTCACGGTGGGCGTCGTCCGTCTGCACAGCTCGACCTGACGTTCCGGGCCGGCACCGGCCGCCCGCCCGCACCGCGGGCGGGCCCACCGGTTCCCCGGCCCCGCGAGGAACAATCGGTGCCGGACCCGGCACCACGCTCCCCCGACGCTCCCCGGCACAAGGGCGACACCCCTCGAAGCGGGTGCGCCCCTACGGGAACGACCGCCTGGACCCTCCCCGCGTGGTGCCTGCCCGGGACCGGCCGGCGGGCGGTGCACGGACGGGGCGGCACTCCGGTGCCGCCGCTAGCATCGCCGCCGTGGCAAGCGACATCGTCCCGATCCAGCTGTCCCTGACCGAGGGCGACCTCGTCACCCTCTGGGCGCCCCGGTGGCGCGAGGACGGCGAGGAGTGGGAGGCCTTCCTCGGCGACGACGACGCGGTCTTCGCGTTCCCGGAGGTCGCGCGGCTCGCGGCGTACGTCCGCACGGAGACCGAGCACGACCTCGCCGACCACCCGGCCTGGTCGGCCGTGCCCACGCTGACCGTCGCGGAGCTGACCCCCGAGGAGACGCGCCGCTTCGACGTCATCGGCGTCCCGGAGCTGGTCGCCGAGGAGCCGGACACCTGGACGATCGGCGAGCTCGCCGAGATCACCGCGATGGTCCGCTCCTTCGCCGACGTCTGCGACCTCGAGGAGGTCACGGCCGTCCTCGACTCGGCCCCCGGCTTCGGGCTGCTCGACCAGGGCACCCTGCCGTTCGCCGGGCGCGAGGGCCGGCGGCTGTGGACCCAGCTCGCCCAGACCGTGCAGGACCACTGGGACGAGGTGGTCGACGCGCTCGACGCCCTGATCGCCACCCCCGAGGTCGACGCCCGGGCGCTCGCCGGGGCCGAGAAGGAGGCCGAGGCCCTCGCCGCGCGCATCGCCGACGCGGAGTCCGCGATCGGCGTCGACGACGTCGAGGGGGACGACACGGACGACGAGACCCTCGAGGAGGCCGCCCGCGAGCGCGCCGACGAGGAGGCGATCACCGAGCAGGTCGCCGAGGACGAGGCCGAGCTCGCGGAGGACGAGGCCGAGGGCCCGGTCGGGTTCTGGGAGGAGATCGGGATCGACCCGATCCGGATCACCACGTCCGCGGGCCAGTGGGTCACCCTGCGCTGCTACCTCGACGACAAGCCGGTGTTCCTCGGCTCGGGCGGGCGCGTCGACGTGTTCGACTCCGAGCGGGCGCTGGCCCGCTGGCTGGCCGACGGCGGTAAGGACGACAACGACCTCGTCGCCGCCTCGACCTGGCAGGACGTGCTGGACAAGGCCGCCGTCGGGGAGCTCGACGTGGTGGTCGACGACCTCAACGACTACGTGCTCGTCGGGATCGACGACGACATCGCCGAGGGCACCCTGCAGGTCGACCCGACCCAGCTGGACCTGGCCACCGAGCTGGTCCTCGACGTCGCCGAGTGGGCGGGCGACCCCGAGCCGGCCCGCGCGCTGGCCGAGTCCGAGAGCCTGGGCTGGCTGGTGTCCTTCGTGATCCGGCCCAACCCCACCCGGCTCGCGCCCAGCCCGCCCTTCGACACCGAGGCCGCCCGCTGGCGGGAGCTGGTGCACGCCACCGAGGCCCGCCTGCACCACCGCTGACCCGATCCGGACCCCGGTGAACGGCGCTCTCGCTCACACCTACTGAACGAGAGCGCCGCTCGTTCACGCCACGAGCGCGTCGTAGCCCGGCTTGATCACCTCGTCGATGATCGCCAGCCGCTTGTCGAAGTGCAGGAACGCGCTCTTCATGGCGTTGATCGTCAGCCAGCGCAGGTCCTCCCAGCCCCAGCCGAAGGTGTCGACGAGCGCGGCCATCTCCGAGGTCATGGAGCAGCCGGACATCAGCCGGTTGTCCGTGTTGACCGTGACGCGGAAGCGCAGGTCGCGGAGCAGGCCGATGGGGTGGTCGGCGAGGCTGGTCGCGGCGCCGGTGTGCACGTTCGACGTCGGGCACATCTCCAGCGGGATCCGCATGTCCCGCACCCAGGCGGCGAGCCGGCCGAGCTCGGCGGTCCCGTCCGACCGGACCGTGATGTCGTCGACGATCCGGACGCCGTGGCCGAGCCGGTCCGCCCCGCAGAACTGCAGCGCCTCCCAGATCGACGGCAGCCCGAAGGCCTCGCCGGCGTGGATGGTGACGTGCGCGTTCTGCTGCCGGACGTAGTCGAACGCGTCCAGGTGGCGGGTGGGCGGGAAGCCCTTCTCGGCGCCGGCGATGTCGAAGCCGACGACTCCGGCGTCCCGGTACCGCACGGCGAGCTCGGCGATCTCCTGCGAGCGGGCGGCGTGCCGCATGGCAGTGAGCAGGCAGCGCACCGTGATCGCGCGGCCCGCCGAGCCGCGCTCGAAGCCCTCGAGCACCGCCTGCACCACGCCGTCGAGGTCCAGGCCCCGCTCCACGTGCAGCTCGGGCGCGAAGCGGACCTCCGCGTACACCACGCCGTCGGCGGCCAGGTCCTCCGCGGCCTCCTGCGCGACCCGCACGAGCGCCTCGCGCGTCTGCATCACGGCCACCGTGTGCCCGAAGGTCTCCAGGTACCGTTCCAACGAGCCCGAGTGGGCGGCGCCGAGGAACCACCCGGCCAGCTCCTCGGGGTCGCGGGTGGGCAGACTGTCGTAGCCGACGGCGTCGGCCAGCTCCACGACGGTCCCGGCCCGCAGGCCGCCGTCGAGGTGGTCGTGCAGCAGGACCTTCGGGGCGGAACGGATCGAGTCCGGGGTGAGCGGGGCGGTCACCGGGGCACCGTATACCCCCTTCCGACCAGGCCGGATCGGGCGAATCAGGCCGGACGGGTGCCACCCGGTCGGCCTAGTGGTGACTCCGTGTCTGCCGGTTTCGCGGGCTCGCTACCCTCAGTGCAGCGTTCCCCGCTCCCCCATCCGGATCACAGGAAGCACCAGGCGCCAATGAGCGATAACTCGACGATGTCGTTCGACCGGATGCGCGGCATGCTCATGCGCGCGGCCGAGATCCGCGACTCCGAGCAGCAACAGGTCTTCGACTCCCTCGACGAGATCCACGCCCGGCTCTCCGCCCTCGACGCGCTGGGCACCGTCCGCAAGCGGCTCACCGAGCTGCCGGACCGCACCGAGGTCGGCGTGCTCGCCGAGCGCCTCGACGAGACGGTCCAGAAGGTCGACGCGCAGGAGGCCGTGCTCGCCTCCGTGCTCCGGGCGATCGAGTCGCTGCCGGACAAGCTCGCCAAGCCCTTCGCCCAGCTCGACGGCCGGCTCGACGGCATGGCCGGGCGCCTCGAGGGCGTCTCCGGCCGGATGGACGGCCTCGACGACCGGCTCGGCGGGCTGCACAAGCGGCTCGACGACCTGGACAACCGCCTCGACCGGCACGAGATGCGGCTCGACGCGATGCCCAACGCGGTCGCGACGCCGATCCGGGAGCGGGTCGACGGCGTCGAGAAACTGGTGCGCGAGCAGCTCGACGGCGCCCTGCGCGCGATGGACGAGTCCAACGAGGGCGTCCGCAACCTGCTCGGCGACACGAGCGTCGGGCTGCACCGCCGGCTCGAGGACCTCGCCGGGCGGCCCGCGGTCGACCCGACCGAGGCGCTCGACTCGCTGGCCGAGCGGCTGGAGATCCTCGCGGGCCGGCTCGAGGCGGTGGCGGGCCGGGTCGACGCCGTCGAGAACGGGCTGGGTGAGAAGCTCGGCGAGCTCACCGGCGCGGTCGACGAGAAGATCGCCGCCCTGGGCAGCTCGGTCGACGGCCGGCTGGGCGACCTCGACTCCGTGCTGCGGGCCCGCCCCGACACGACCTCGGTCACCGCGCTCGTCACCAAGGCCAACGAGGAGTCCGAGCGGCGCAACGCGGGCCAGCTCGACGAGGCCATGGCCACCTTCGCCGAGCTCATCCTCGGGCGCGGCCACGGCGGCCCCGCCCCGACCCCGCCACCGCCCCCACGTCCGGCGCAGCGCCGGTCCACCCGCAGCCGCGCCACCGTGAAGAGCTCCTCCAACGGGCACGCCTCCGCCACGGACGTCACGGACGACCCGGACGACTGATCCCGGCGCACCGGAGCCCCCGTCGCACACCGCGGCGGGGGCTTTCCGCTTGTGCGGCCCGGTGAGCGGCCCTGTCACTCAAATCTAGTGAACGAGAGCGCCGTTCGTGCACGAAGGAACGCGCTCGGGGCGCCCGCTACCCCCTTTCGATAGCCCGGACGTGACCTCCCGGTGACCTCGTCGTTGAGCGGCCCAGGGCCATACAGCCATTCGGGGCACACCACACGCGAGTGGCTGATCCACCATATGGCCCAGGAGGAGCCGATGGTGTCGAATCCACTTGCCCAGAGTCCACTTGCCCAGAGTCCGCTTGCCGAGGGCGCCGTCCCGAGCGCTGCCCAGTCCGGCCTCGGCAGTCCGACCGTGACGGTCACGGTGTTCGCCGCGTTCGTGCTGCTGACCCTGGTCGTGGTCTTCCGGGCCGCCCGCGCGAACCAGACGGCGGCGGACTACTACACCGGTGGTCGCGCCTTCACGGGCGCGCAGAACGGCGTCGCCCTGGCAGGTGACTACCTGTCCGCCGCAGCGTTCCTCGGCATCGCCGGCACGGTGGCCGTCTTCGGCTACGACGGCATGCTCTACGCGATCGGCTCGTTCGTCGGGTGGCTGTTCGCGCTGCTCCTCATCGCGGAGTGGCTGCGCAACACCGGTCGCTACACGATGGGCGACGTCCTGAGCTTCCGGCTGCGCCGCCGCCCGGTCCGCGCCGCGGCCGCCACCTCGACCCTGCTGGTCTCGGTGCTCTACCTGATCGCCCAGATCGCCGGCGCGGGCGGGCTCGTCGCCCTGCTGCTCGGGATCACCGGGAAGGCCGGGCAGGCGCTGGTGATCGCGGTCGTCGGCGGCCTGATGATCGTCTACGTGCTGGTCGGCGGCATGAAGGGCACCACCTGGGTCCAGATCCTCAAGGCCTGCGCCCTGATGGTCACCGGGCTCGTGCTGTCCTTCTGGGCGCTGGGCCGGCACGGCTTCGACGTCTCCGCCCTCCTCGGCCAGGCGGCCGAGACCAGCCCGCAGGGCGACAAGGTGCTCGCCCCGGGCCTGCAGTACGGCCGCACCGAGCTGTCGAAGATCGACTTCATCTCGCTGTCGCTGGCCGCGATCCTCGGCCCGGCGAGCCTGCCGCACATCCTGATGCGCTTCTACACCGTCCCCGACGCCAAGCAGGCCCGGAAGTCGGTCGTGTGGGCGATCTGGCTGATCGGCGCGTTCTTCCTGATGGTGCTGGTCATCGGCACCGCGGCGACCGCGCTCGTCGGGCCGGAGACGATCATGAAGTCGCCCGGCGCATCGAACTCGGCGGCACCACTGCTGGCCTTCCGGCTCGGCGGCGAGCTGCTGCTGGGGATCGTCGCCGCCGTCGCCTTCGCGACCATCCTCGCGGTGGTGGCGGGCCTGACCATCACCGCGTCGGCGTCCTTCGCCCACGACGTGTACGCCAACATCGTCAAGCGCGGGAGCGCCGCGCCGGCCGAGGAGGTGCGGGTCGCGCGGCGGACCGCGCTGGTCGTCGGCGTGCTCGGGGTCCTGGGCGGCGTCGTGGCGATCGGGCAGAACGTCGCGGTGCTGGTCGCGCTCGCGTTCGCCGTCGGCGCGTCGGCCAACATGCCGTCGCTGGTCTACTCGCTGTTCTGGAAGCGGTTCACCACCAGTGGCGCGCTGTGGAGCATGTACGGCGGCATGTCCGTGGCGGTCGTCCTGGTCGTGTTCTCCCCGGCTGTGTCCGGGGCGCCGACGTCGATGCTGCCCGACCTGGACTTCGCCTTCTTCCCGCTGGCCAACCCGGGGATCGTCTCCATCCCGCTGTCGTTCCTGCTGGGCGCGCTCGGGACCTGGTTCGGCCGCCGCGACCCCGTCGACGACCGGCTCCACGCCGAGATGGAGGTCCGGGCGCTGACCGGGGCGGGCGCCCCGCGCGCGACGACCGAGGCCGACACCGACGAGACCCGGCCGCTCCCGAGGATGGCGGCGCACTTCGAGTCGCCGACCGCCGCCCGGCACCGGGCCCGGCAGCCGATGCTGTGACCGCCTGTGAGTGGCGGTGGTCGCTCCGGCGACCACCGCCACCCACGAGCCGTCAGCGTCCGAGACGGCCGGGGAGACGGCGCCAGAGCGGGTCGAGCTCGGTGAGCTTCAGCAGCTTCATCCCGACCAGCAGGATCGGCGTCGCGACCACCAGCGCCACGGCCAGCACCAGCCAGGCCGTGCCGGCCGACCCGCTGCCCACGGCGGACTGGATCGCGCGGCCGGCCAGCCAGGCCACGAGCCCGGCGGCGACCGAGGCGGCGAGGGTCCGCCAGAGCGTCGAGAGCACCTCGCGGCTGCGCACGTGCCCGAGCCGACGCGCGATCACCCACTGCCCCAGGATCGCGCCGAAGACGAACGACAGGCTGTTCGCCGCGACCAGCCCCAGGACGACGTCCTCCGGGGGCAGCAGCACCGGGCAGAGCAGCAGCATCGGGATCTTGACCGCCACGATCCCGATCATGATCAGCGTCGGGGTGCGGCTGTCCGTCATCGCGTAGAAGACCCGCAGCTGCAGCAGCGTGATCGCGTACGGCAGCAGCCCGAAGGCCGACCAGGCCAGCGCGGTGCCCAGCTTCGCGGCGCCACCACCCGCGTTGCCCGCGCCGAGGGAGAACAGCGCGAGGCCCACCTCGGTGCCGAAGAAGGTCAGCAGCACCGAGATCGGGACCAGGAAGACCGTCGAGAGCCTGCTGCCGAGGGAGAGGTCTGAGACCACCGCGTCGAACCGGTTCTCCGCGGCCGCCCGGCTCATCCTGGGCATCAGCGCGGTGAGCAGCGAGACCCCGAGCACGCCGTACGGGACCTGCAGGAGCAGCCAGGCGTTGGAGTAGATCGCGTAGGCGCCGGGGTCCGAGGCGGTCGCGACCCGGGTGGTGACGATCAGGCCGGCCTGCCCCACCAGCACGTAGGCGACCACCCAGAGCGCCAGCCCGCCCGCCGACGACAGTCGCGGGTCCCAGCCCCACAGCGGCTTCAGCGACACCCCGGCCCGGCGGATCGCGGGCAGCAGGACGAGCGCCTGCACCGCGATGCCCAGCGTCGTCCCGATGCCCAGGACCAGCAGCTTCGTGTCGCCCATCCGGACCGGGTCGAGGCTGATCTCCCCCGGCACCAGGACGTAGACGACGAGCACGGCGAACATGACGACGTTGTTCAGCACGGGCGCCCACGCGAACGCCGCGAACCTGCCCTTGCTGTTCAGGATCGCGCCCAGCAGTGCGCCGATGCCGTAGAAGAAGATCTCCGGCAGCAGCAGGACGGCGAACGCGGTGGCCAGCTCGGGGTTCGCCGTGTCCGTGGTCTGGCTGCCCATGTAGAGGGCGACCAGGGGTCCTGCCGCGAGCATGGCGACGAGGGTCGCCACGAGCAGGGCGGCGCCGGCCATGGTGACCAGGCGCCGGGTGTAGGCCTCGCCGCCGTCGGCGTCCTCCTTCTGGGCGCGGACCAGCAGCGGGATCATCACGCTGGTCAGCACGCCGCCGATGAGGAACTCGTAGACGATGTTCGGCAGCGTGTTGGCGATCGTGTACGAGCTGTTGACCAGGCCGAAAGAGAGGACCGCGGCCAGCGCGATCTGGCGCAGGAAGCCGGTGACCCGGCTCGCCAGGTTCGCGACGGCCATCATCGAGCTCGACCGGGCGAGGGACTGGCCCTTCGGCGGACCGGGCTCGGCTTTCGCCCGGCCGTCGACGGGCGCGATCACGTCGGTCGGCCGGTCGAGCGGGGCCATCAGCTCGGTGGGGTCGTCGAAGTTGCCGCCCGGCACGCGCTGCCACGGGGGCGGGACGGGCCGGCGTTGCGGCCCGCGGGTCACGGCGCCCGGGCGGGGCCGGTCCGCCGCGGGCCCGCCGTGCACCGGGGCCGTCGCGTCGGGGTCGGGCGGGTTCGGCCAGGGGCCGGGTCCCGACGGGCGGGGCGGCGGGCCGGGGCGGCGGTCGGGCGGGGGCTGGTTAGGGGGATGCGGCCCCGGGCGGCCGGTCCGGGCCTCCTGCCGCGCCCGCTCCCGCGCGGTGGGCCAGGGCGCGGGCGGAGGGGGCTGAGCCGGGCCGGGCTGGGCGGGACCGGGCTGGGTCGGGGCGGGCTGGGTGACCGCGGCGTGATCGGGGCCCGGCTGAGCGGTGCGCGACGCACCTGGGCCGGGGTGGGCCGGGCGGGGCGGCGGGTCCCCCTGACCGGGTCGCTGCGGACCGGACCGGCTCGCGCTCGGACGCCCCGAGCCGGGCGACCCGTCGGGCCGGCCGGGAGCAGGGTGGCCCGGGCCGGGGTGCGCGGCGCCCGGACCGGGACCCGCCGCGGGGACACCGGGCTGCCCCGGACCGTGGCCCGGCTCGTCGAGGCGGCGGGTGTCGAACCACCCCACCGCGGGCCGTGCCAGGTCGTCGGGCCGGTCCTGCGGCGGGTCCTCCACGCGGCGGCCGTTCGGGCCAGCAGGCCCCGGGGCCGGCGTCCGGTCCGCGCGCGGTTCCTCCCGCTCGGGGGCCTCCGCGTCGTCCGCGCGCGCCGGAGCCGGCCCGGGCAGGTCCTCGGGCCGGGGACCAGCCGGCGTGCTGGGGCTCCGGTACTCGCGCATCCCTTCCATGGTGCCCGACGGACCGCGATCCCTCCTGGCGGGCCCGCCCGGGCGCGCCGCGCCGCGGAAGCGCGGATGAGCTGCGGAAACGGTCTCAGGCGCGGACCTCGTCGAGCAGCAGCGGGCCCCGCTCGGCCGGTTCGTCCCCGATCGCGAGGCCCTCGCCGAGCGCGGCCCGCGCACCGGGCACCGCGTCGGGGGTCTCGGTGTGCAGCTCGAGCAGCGGCTCGCCGGCCCGCACCTCGTCGCCGACCCCGGCCAGCAGGCGCACCCCCGCCGCGGCCTGGACCGGGTGCTCCTTGCGCGCCCGGCCCGCCCCGAGCCGCCAGGCCGCCGTGCCGACCGCCAGCGCGTCGAGCCTGGTCAGGACGCCGGAGGCCGGTGCATCGACGGTCTCGACGTGCGCGGCCGTCGGGAGCGGCGCGCCCGGGTCGCCACCCTGCGCGGCGATCATCCGCTCCCAGACCTCGAACGCCCGGCCCGACGCCAGGACCTCCGCCGGGTCGACGTCGGTCTCCGGGTCGATCCCGGCGAGCCCGAGCATGGCGCGGGCGAGGGCCAGGGTGAGCTCCACGACGTCGGGCGGCCCGCCGCCGCGCAGGACCTCGACCGCCTCGGCGACCTCCAGCGCGTTGCCGACCGCGCGCCCCAGCGGCACGGACATGTCGGTGAGCAGCGCGCGCGTCGGCAGGCCCTCGGCCGCGCCGATCGCGACCATCCGCCGCGCGAGCTCCTCCGCGGCGTCGCGGGTCCGCATGAAGGCGCCGCTGCCCACCTTGACGTCGAGGACCAGCCCGTCGGTCCCCTCGGCGATCTTCTTGCTCATGATCGAGCTGGCGATGAGGGGGGTCGACGGCACGGTGCCGGTGACGTCGCGCAGGGCGTAGAGCTTGCGGTCGGCCGGGGCGAGCGCGGGCGTGGTCGCGCAGACGACGGCGCCGACCTCGGCGAGCTGGACCGCGATCTCCTCGGTCGACAGCTCCGCCCGCCAGCCCGGGATCGCCTCCAGCTTGTCGAGGGTGCCACCGGTGTGCCCGAGTCCGCGCCCGGACAGCTGCGGGACAGCCGCCCCGCACGCCGCGACCAGGGGTGCGAGCGGGAGGGTGAGCTTGTCCCCCACCCCGCCGGTGGAGTGCTTGTCGACCAGCGGCCGGCCGACGTCCGGCAGCGCCAGCCGCTCCCCGGACTCGATCATGGCGAGGGTCCAGCGGGCCGTCTCGGCGTCGTCCATGCCGTTAAGCAGGATCGCCATGGCGAGGGCGGACATCTGCTCGTCGGCGACGTCGCCGCGCGTGTAGGCGGCGACCACCCAGTCGATCTGCTCGTCGGTGAGGCGGTGGCCGTCCCGCTTGGCGGCGATGACGTCGACGGCGGAGTGGGTCACGCGCGTCCTCCCTGGTCAGGTGGGGTCGTGAGCGGCTGGTGCCGCTCCGGGCTCACAGGGTGAAGGCGTCGGGCAGCACCTCGGCGAGGGTGCGCACGCCGCGCGGGGTGTCGAGGGTGCACTCCGGGCCGCCCAGCTCGAACAGCACCTGGCGGCAGCGTCCGCACGGCATGAGCAGGTCCCCCGCGCCCGAGCGGACCGCGACCGCGACGAACCGCCCGCCGCCGGTGATCCGCAGCTGGCCGGCGAGGGTGCACTCTGCGCACAGGGTGAGGCCGTAGGAGGCGTTCTCGACGTTGCAGCCGGTCACCACGCGGCCGTCGTCGCACAGGGCGGCGGCGCCGACGTGCAGGCCGGAGTAGGGCGCGTACGCAGCGGCCGCCGCCTCGACCGCGGCGGCCCGCAGCCGGTCCCACTCCCGATCTCCCACGGTCACCCGATCGATCCTGCCGGACGCCGTGCAGGATGTGATCGTGGACGAGACGAGCGTGATCGTGGACGCGCCCCCCGACGAGGTCTGGGCCCTGGTCAGCGACATCACGCGCATGGGCGAGTGGAGCCCGGAGTGCACCGGCGGGGCGTGGCGGGGCGGCGCGACCGGCCCGGTCGTCGGGGCGCGGTTCGTCGGGTTCAACCGGCACGGGCGGATCCGCTGGCGCACGCACTGCCGCGTGATCGAGAGCGTGCCGGGCAAGGCGTTCGCGTTCACGGTCCTGGAGAGCGCGATGACCTGGGGCTTCCGGATAGAGCCGATCGAGGGCGGCACGCAGCTGTCCGAATGGCGCGAACGCACGGGCGCCCTCGCGGTCCCGGCGAAGCTGTTCGCCGGCACGGGCCTGCTCGGCCGCGACCGCGAGGGGATGATGGTCGACGGCATGACCGGGACCCTCGAGCGGATGAAGGCCGAGCTGGAGCGCTGACGCGCCGCGCGGCGAGTGGTGCCGAAGCACTTGCCGGTACGGGCCGAACGGCCGATGGGCGCGCGGGCGGTACGGCCGTAGGGTCGCGATCATGCACGCGTGGCGGCGGTCGACGGTGGGTGCGCTGGTCGCCGCGATCGTGTCGCTGCCCCTCGCCACGCCCTCCGCGAGCGCCGCCCCGTACACCACTCCCACCCCGCCGCCCGCCCTCGCCGCACCGGCCCCCGCGGGCGTCTGCCCCGGGCACGAGGCCCCACCGGGCCCGCCGGCCCGGGAGGAGACGGTCGCGATGGCCCCGGTCGCCGTCCCGCAGCAGCCCGTCGGCGGGGCGCGGCTCGGCGGGTGCGGGGACGTCCTGCCCGACGGCGCCGCCCCGCCGCCCGCCGTCAGTGCCGCCGGCTGGGTGGTCGCCGACCTCGACTCCGGTGCCGTCCTCGCCGCGCACGACCCGCACGGGCGGCAACGGCCGGCGTCGACGCTGAAGATCCTCACCACGCTGGTCGCGCGCGCGCAGCTCGACCCGGACGCCGACGTCGTCGTGGCGCCCGAGGACGTCCAGGTCGACGGCAGCAAGGCCGGCATCGGCCCCGGCGGCCACTACAGCGTGCGACAGCTGCTGGCCGGACTGCTCCTGAACTCGGGCAACGACACCGCCATGGCCCTCGCCCGCACGATGGGCGGCGTCCCGGCCACCCTGCGGGCGATGCAGGCCCGCGCCGAGCAGCTCGGGGCGCTCGACACCCGCCCGGCCACGCCGTCGGGCCTCGACGGGCCGGGCATGTCCACCTCGGCCTACGACCTGGCCGTCCTCTTCCGGGTGGCGCTGCGGGACCCGCTGGTCCGGGAGACCCTCGCGACCCCGACCGTGCCCTTCCCCGGCTTCGCCGACCGGCCCGGCTTCATGCTGGCCAACGACGACCCGCTGCTCCACACCTACCCCGGCGCCTTCGCCGGCAAGACGGGCTTCACCGACGCCGCCCGGCACACCTTCGTCGGCGCCGCGGAGCGGAACGGCCGGCGGCTGGTGGTCGCGCTCGTGCGCGCCGAGCAGCACCCGGTGCGGATGACGGCGCAGGCCGCGGCCCTGCTCGACTACGGTTTCGGGCTGCCGCCGACGGCCTCGGTCGGCACGGTCGTCGACGCCCGGCCCGTCGAGCCGACCCCGGCCCCGGCACCCGCACCTGCCCCGGTGGCGATCGCCCCGGCGCCCGCGACGCACCCGGTCCGCGCGTGGGCCGTGGGGGCCACCGTGGCGCTGGTGCTCCTCGGGGGGACGGGGATCGTGCTGGCCCGACGACGTCGCGGCTGACCGGGTTCCCGCAGGTCAGCGGGGGTCGTGAGCGGCAACTGCCCCTCCAGGGGCGGTCGGCGCGCACGGGTCAGCGGCGGGGACGGAGCGCACGCAGGCCGAGGAGCCCGCCGACCGCGGTGACCGCGCCGGCGCCGAGCAGGCCCGCGGCGGCGGCGGGGCTCGGGCCGGACCGGACGACGACCTCGGGCCGGATCACCGCCGGCGCCGGCACCTCGACCGGCTCCTCCTGCTCGTTCTCCTTCGCCGTGGCCGCCCAGGCGGTGACGAAGAGGATGAAGCGCGAGGTGAAGAACGCGAAGACCAGCAGACCGATGATCGGGCCGAACGCGACGCCGGCCGGCGACTGGGTGACCGACGACAGGTAGATCGTCATGACCTGCTTGAGGACCTCGAAGCCGACCGCGCCGATCACGGCCGCGCGCATCGCGCTCTTCACGGCGAGGGGCGCGCGCGGCAGCCGGGCGATGACCCAGAGGAAGACCAGCCAGTTCGCGGCGAGACCGAGCAGCACGGCCAACACCCCGAGCAGGAACCTGGCCCAGGCCTGACCGCCGAGGCCCACCAGGTCGAGCAGCAGCCGGCCGAAGGCGTTGCCCGCCGCCGACACCGCGAACGACAGCACGAGCGCCAGGCCGAGGCCGACCAGCGCGATCAGGTCGAACAGCGTCTTCTTGACGACGTTCGGCGTCTCCGGCGGCTGCGCCCACTGCTCGGACAGCGCCTCGCGGAGGTTGCCCATCCACCCGATGCCGGAGTACAGCGCGACGACGAGGCCGATGACGCCGACCGCGCCCGCGGAGCTGATGGCCTGGTCGATCACCTGGTTGATCGTGTCGCCGAGCTGGCCCGGCACCTGCGCGGTGATGCCCTCCTGGATCTGCTGCAGCAGCTGGGGCTGGCTCTGCAGCACGAACCCGGCGATGGCGAACGCCACCATCAGGATCGGCACGAGCGCCAGCACGCTGAAGTAGGTGATGGCCGCGGCGTAGTGGTCGCCGTGCCGGTCCGTGTACCGCGTCCCCGCCCGCATCAGGTGGTCGAGCCAGGGCATGCGCTCCCGGGCCTTCTCGATCGCGCTCGGGCCGTCGTCGGTGTCCTTCGCCCCGTCGTCGGCCGCGCTCGCGCGGGTCTTCTCGTCCGTCGTCGGCCCGGCCACGCCCTCACCCCATCAGCTCGTCGGCGGCAGGAACCCGATCCTCTCGTGGACGGCCGCCAGCGTCGCGCCGGCGACCTCACCCGCCCGGGTGGCTCCCCGGGCGAGCACCCGATCGAGCTCGGCGGGGTCCCCCAGGTACTGCTGTACCCGCATCCGCAGCGGAGCAACGAAATCGGCGACGACCTCCGCGAGGTCCTTCTTGAGGTCGCCGTAGCCCTTGCCCGCGTACTCCGCCTCGATCTCGGCGACCTTGCGGTCGCTCAGCGCCGAGTAGATGGTCAGCAGGTTCGCGATGCCGGGCTTCGCCTCCGGGTCGTAGCGGATCTCCCGCTCGTTGTCGGTGACGGCCGAGCGGATCTTCTTGGCGATCCGCTTGGGGTCCTCGAGCAGCTCGACGATCCCGCCGGGCGTCGACGCCGACTTGCTCATCTTGATCGTCGGGTCCTGCAGGTCCTGGATCTTCGCCGCGCCCGCCGGGATGAACGGCTCCGGCACCGTGAACGTCGGGCCGAAGCGCTGGTTGAAGCGCTGCGCGAGATTGCGGGTCAGCTCCAGGTGCTGGCGCTGGTCCTCGCCCACCGGCACGCGGTCCGCCTGGTAGAGCAGGATGTCCGCGGCCATCAGGACCGGGTAGCTGAACAGCCCGACGCTCGCCCGCTCGGCGCCCTGCTTCGCGGCCTTGTCCTTGAACTGCGTCATCCGGGAGGCCTCGCCGAACCCGGTGTAGCAGTCGAGGATCCACGTCAGCTGGGAGTGCTGGGGCAGGTGGGACTGCACGAAGATCGTGCAGCGGTCCGGGTCGAGACCGAGAGCGAGCAGCTGCGCGGCGGCGTTGCGGGTGCGTGCGGCCAGCGTCGCCGGGTCGTGGTCGACGGTGATCGCGTGCAGGTCCGGGATGAAGTAGAACGCGTCGTGGTCCTCCTGCAGGGCGACCCACTGCCGCACGGCGCCGAGGTAGTTCCCGAGGTGGAAGGAGTCGGCGGTCGGCTGGATCCCGGAGAGCACCCGGGGACGTCGCGCGGTCGTGTCGGTCCCGGTCATGGGACCAGTCTCTCAACCGCCGTCGACCCGGTTACGCCCGCCACCGGGCACGAGGTCCCCGGGCACGACGGTCCCGAACGCCAGCTCCTCCCGGCACCCGCGGCAGCGCAGCCGCGGACGGAAGGGCCGCCCGCACGCCCGGTGCACGCCCTCGTACGCCGCGGGCCGGCCCTCGGCCGCCAGCCACCGCCGGCCCCAGTCGGCGAGGCAGGTCAGGATCGGGAAGGTGGCACGGCCGCGCGCGGTCGGGCGGTAGCCGTCCGGGTCCTGGTCGAGGACGCCGAGCGCACGGAACCGGCGCAGCCGGTCGGCCAGGACGTCGGGCGAGACGCCGAGGGCACGCTCGAAGGCGGAGAAGGTCCGGGTCCCGACCATCGCGGCGGACAGCACGGCGGCTCCCCAGCGGTCACCGACGATCTCCATCGCGCCGGGGAAGGCCGAGAGCGGGTCCGCCGGCAGGGTGGCGCGGCTGCGTCGCGGGTGCAGCCGTGCACCGGGCGGCCCGACGATCGGGACCCGGGCCCCCGGGTCGAGGTCCAGGTCGTCGAGCCCCACCGGCAGGTCGCAGTGCATGCAGGTCACGAGCAGGTCGGTGACGACGCCGCAGCCGGTGTGCACGGGGTCCGGCAGCGGCACCTCGCGGGGCACCCACGCCCGCTCCCAGAGCCAGATCGCGGTGAGGAGCGCCCACGTGTCGCGGCCCGAGGCCGTGAGCCGGTACTCGTACCGGGACCGCCCGCCGTCGCGGTAGGGGCGGGTCTCGAGCAGGCCGGCGTCGGTGAGCGCGCGGAGCCGGCTGGACAGCGACGCGTCCGAGATGCCGAGCACGCACTTCCACCCGCCGTACCGCCGCACACCGAGCAGCGCCCGCTGCAGGATCAGCAGTGTCCAGGTGTCGGCGAGGAGGGCGGTGGCCAGGTCGAGCGGTGTGGGCTCGGCCCGGGTGGACCCGTCCGCCGGGGGCGGAGAGGTCGCCGACGCGACCGGTGCGCCCGGGCGGGGCGCGACCGGCTCCCGGGTGACGATCGAGTCGGTGACGGCTTCCCCCTCTACCGGGATTCTCCCTTGACCGGACGGTGGGCCCGATCGTAGCGTCGTGCTGGCTCTGTCGATCGTAGTGCGAGATCCTGCCCGACGAGCCCGACGACCAGGGGGGTCGAGTGAGGCGGGGCGGCCGCCGCCGAGGCGCGCGGTCACCCCGCCGCCCGGTCCGGTGACAGGTGGAACCGCCCCTGTCGGACCAACGCGGACCTGCGCGGATGCACGCTGAGCGACGAAGCGGTCACCGTTTTTCACCCGCAGGTGGACGCGGCGAGGCCGACAATCGAGGGCGCTCGTCGACACGTCCAGGGGAGATCACCGTGCAGCGCAACCGCTCTTGGTGAACGACCGAGTGGGGTGCGGGCCCCGGCTGCCCGCACCCCCGGGCGTCGTGTCCCCTACCCCTCCCGGGCCGCGCGCACGCGGTACGGCGCACGCTCGGCGCGCGCCCCGCGGGTGAGCATCAGCGCACTCGCGAGCAGCGCGCCCGCCGCCCCGCAGATACCCACGGCCAGGGGCGCGCCCCACCGCTCGGCCAGCAGCCCGCAGAGCAGGATCGCGAGCCCCTGCGCCGCGATCAGGCCCGACGCCGCCAGCCCGGTGGCCCGGCCGCGCACCTCGCCGGGTGTCGTGCGGACGAACACGGCCTGGGCAGGGACGAGCGCCGCGGTGCACAGGGCCCCGGTGACGGCCCACAGCACCACGACGGCCACGACGTTCGACACGAACATCGAGGCCACGAGGGGCACCCCGGCCAGCGCGGTGCAGGGCAGGATCGCCCGCTCCCGCAGCCGCTCGGGCACCCAGCGGCTGATCACGAGCGCCCCCAGCACACTCCCCGCCGGGTCGGCGGCCATGAGCAGCCCGACCGCCCACGGGCCGGCACCGAGCTCGTCGGCCAGGGGGACGGCCAGGGCCTCGGGCGCGACGTAGCCGCCGACCAGCCAGACGGCGAGGGCCAGCGTGCGCAGCCGGGAGTGCGCGAAGACCGTGCGCGCGCCCTCGCGGATGTCGGCGAGCCAGGACAGCGCGGCCGGCCCGGCGCCGTCGGCCACCGCGGCGGGTGCCGAGCGCCTGCGGACGCCGACGCGCACGAACAACGCCGAGAGCAGGAAGGTCCCGGAGTTCAGCAGGATCGCGACGCTCGGGCTGATCAACACCAACAGCGCGCCGCCGACGGCGAACCCCGCGATCTGCGCGGACTGGTTCGTGATCTGCCGGACGGCGAAGCCGCGTTCCAGCAGCTCCTCGCCGTCGAGCACCTCGGGCAGGAGCGCACCCTGGGCCGCGGTGTGCGGCGAGGCCAGGACCACCACCAGGACCAGCAGCGGACAGAGCAGCGCGAGCGGGATCCCGGGGACCGCCAGGGGCACGACGAGCAGCGCGCGGGCGACGTCCGCCAGCACCATGACCTCGCGGCGGCGGAAGCGGTCGGCCACCCAGCCGAGCAGCACACCTCCGAGCAGCGCCGGCAGGAAGGTCAGCGCGTAGACGGCCGCGGCCCAGGCCGCGGAGCCGGTGCGACCGTAGACGAGGACGGAGAACGCGACGCGCGCGAGCTGATCGCCGCAGATCGAGACGAGCTCCGCCGCCCAGAGGGCGCGGAACTCCGCACTGCGGAACACGCTCGGTCGCGTGACTCTCCGACGCACGATCCCCCCGAGGTGGCTGCCGCCCGTACCGCCCGGTCCACCGGGCCCGTAGATCGATACTGAACGTGAGCGACCGGAGCCGGAGAGTCCCGGCGGATCGCTCGGCGGGCGGTCGTCGTTCGGCGGTGACCGGTCGCCTCAGCCTGCTCCAGGACGTCGGACCGCGCACCCCTTTCCACGCGGACGGGTGTGCGGAGCCGGCCTCGGAGCGCCTCCCGGAAGTGGGAGCGGGCGGCGCGGGCCGGCGGGTTCAGAGGTCTCGACGGGGGCTACGGGAGCGGGCTGCGGAGGGGTCTGTGGGGTCTATGGGGTCTATGGGGTGCTGGCCCGTGAGTGGCCGGGTCACCAGGCGCGGTTGCGCATCTGCGGTCTCTTCCTCGCTGGTCGGGTGACTGTCAGACGTGCGGTGCTCACCAGGCGCGGTTGCGCATCTCGGGCTCCTCGTCTCGTCGGGTCTCGGTCGGGTCGTCTCACCAGGCCCGGTTGCGCATGTCCGGCCTCCTTCTCGCTGCTCAGGTCCTTGTCGGGCGTGCCGTCTCACCAAGCGCGGTTACGCATGTCCGGCCTCCTTCTCGCTGGTCAGGTCTGCGTCGGGCTGGCCGTCTCACCAGGCGCGGTTACGCATCTCGGGCTCCTCGTCGCTCGTCGGGTCTCGGGCGGGTCGTCTCACCAGGCGCGGTTGCGCATGTCCGGCCTCCTTCTCGCTGCTCAGGTCTCTGTCGGGCGTGCCGTCTCACCAGGCGCGGTTACGCACGTCGGGCCTCCTCCTCGCTCGTCGGATCTCGGTTCGGACTGCTGCTCTCACCAGGCGCGGTTGCGCATCTCGGGCTCCTCGTGGTCGTCGGGTCTCGGGCGGGTCGTCTCACCAGGCGCGGTTGCGCATGTCCGGCCTCCTTCTCGCTGCTCAGGTCCTTGTCGGGCGTGCCGTCTCACCAGGCGCGGTTGCGCATGTCCGGCCTCCTTCTCGCTGCTCAGGTCCTTGTCGGGCGTGCCGTCTCACCAGGCGCGGTTGCGCACGTCGGGCCTCCTCGTCGCTCGTCGGGTCTCGGTTCGGACTGCTGCTCTCACCAGGCGCGGTTGCGCATGTCCGGCCTCCTTCTCGCTGCTCAGGTCCTTGTCGGGCGTGCCGTCTCACCAGGCGCGGTTGCGCATGTCCGGCCTCCTTCTCGCTGCTCAGGTCTGCGTCGGGCTTGCCGTCTCACCAGGCGCGGTTACGCACGTCGGGCCTCCTCGTCGCTCGTCGGGTCTCGGT
Organism: Pseudonocardia halophobica; assembly: GCF_050948485.1. Classification (NCBI taxonomy): domain Bacteria; kingdom Bacillati; phylum Actinomycetota; class Actinomycetes; order Pseudonocardiales; family Pseudonocardiaceae; genus Pseudonocardia; species Pseudonocardia halophobica. Next base: position 6,644,327 of record NZ_CP192046.1, read on the forward strand.
CGGAACTGCCGCTCACCAGGCGCGGTTGCGCATCTCGGGCCTCCCTCGGGCTCGTCGTCGGAGAGGGTTGCTCACGTTTCGTGTGCTCTTGCTCACCAGGCGCGGTTGCGCATCGCGTCTCCTCGGGTTGCGGGTCCGTACGTCCTGTCGGAGGCTCTCACCAGGCCGGATCGTGCCCGGGGCCCCTCCCGGCGTCACGGACGGCCGGAGGGAACGGTTCATCACGGGGTGCGGCCGGGAACCAGGCACGCGGGGGCGTCTCGGGTCCCACCCTGCGCGGTCGCGCACGGCGCCCTCCTCCCCGCGCACCGACCGGCGGTAACGGCCGCGGCCGCTCCGGCGATCAACCGGTGACCGGCGGTCCCGGACCGCGGCGGCCGGCGCGCTCCGACACTGCGGGCAACGACCGCCGGCGAAGGCGGGTACGCCCGGTCGCGGCGCGCCACCGCCCGGCCCGGGCCCGACGAGCCCACAGCGTGTGTTACCCAGAGTAGTCGAGACACGCGATTCGGTACCGTTTCGGGGCATCCGGATCGAGTGATCGTTTGACTACGCTCAGGTCCGACATCACCAGTTTGGCTGGACAGGAGACTCTCCCGTGGCGCAGTCACCTCGACGGAGGTGCGGGATCACCCGTTGGGCCGTGTGGGCCCAGCCCACTCGGGTGATCGCGATGCTCGCCGTGGTGGAGACACTGGCGTTGGTGCTCGTCGCCCTGTCCTGGTCCGCCTTTCGGCCCACAGTCGGTTCGGCCGTTCTCGCACTCGTGCTGGCCGCGTCGGGCATCGTGCACACCGAGGTGGCCACCGGCGTCGAGCGCGCCCGCCGCCGGGTCGGCGAGAAGTCGTACACCGACCTCTCCACGATCTGGACGTTCGCCGCGGCGCTGCTCCTGCCGGCCGCGCTGGCCACCGCCACGATCACGGTGATCTACACGTACCTGTGGTTCCGGGTGTGGAAACCGGCGCGGTTCCCGCTGTTCCGGCACACCTTCACCACGTCGACGGTGCTGCTCGCGGCGGTTGCCGCGCGGGAGGTCGTCGAGCGGACCGGCGGGTCGGAGGCCTGGTCCACGGGCCTCGCGGGGCTGGCGGCGCTCGCCTGCGCCACGCTCGTCTACGCCGCGGTCAACTCGCTGCTCATCGCCCTGGCCGTGGCCACGAGCAATCCCGACGCCAAGCCCGCGGACCTGTTCGGCCACCTCGACGACGTGGCGGTCGAGGTCGCCACGCTCTGCCTCGGCGCCATGCTCGCGCTCACGCTCACCGTGTCCTGGTGGTTCGTGCTCTTCGCGTTCGTGCCGATCCTGGTGCTGCAGCGGGCGGTCATGTTCCGCGAGCTGGCCGACGCCGCGACCACGGACGGCAAGACCGGCCTGCTCACCGCCACGGCGTGGAACGCCCGCGCCGGCGAGGCGATGGTCCGGGCCCGCCGGGAGCGCACGAGTCTCGCGATGCTGGTCCTCGACCTGGACCACTTCAAGAAGGTCAACGACACCCACGGCCACCTCGCGGGTGACCGTGTGCTCGCCGCGGTGGCCGACGCCGTGCGCGCCGAGGTCCGGGGGGACGACCTGGTGGGTCGCTTCGGCGGCGAGGAGTTCGTGGTCCTGCTCCCCGGCCTGCCGGCGGAGCGCGCGGCCGCCGAGCTGCACGCCGTCGCGGAGCGGATCCGGCAGCGGGTGACCACGCTGGTCGTGCCGGTCGACACGCCGGACGGGCCGCTCTCGATCCGCAACCTCAGCATCTCGGTGGGCGGCACGATGGTGCCCAGGGCGCCCAGCACGACCGTCGAGCAGGCCATGGCCATCGCCGACCGCGCGCTCTACCGGGCCAAGGACTCGGGCCGCAACGCCGTGCGGATCGCCGACCGCTCGCAGCACGGCGCCGCACCACACGGCGACGCGCCGCAGAGCGGCCGGGAGCCCGAGGCCGCGGAGGCCCCGCGCGCGGAGCCCGAGGCCTCCTAGTCGCCGTCCCCGCCGCCGGGGGCGTCCGCCGGCTGGCCCTCGACCGCCGTCCCCACGTCCTCGGCGCCACCGGCCCGGACGACGTGGACCACGCCGTTCTCGAGGTCGATCGGGCCGAGCCGGAACTTCTCGCCGTTGCCGGACTCGCCCGCCTCGTCGGAGATCTTCGGACCGGGGAACAGCTCGCCGAGGACACCCATGCGCGTCAGGCTACGCCGGGGTGAGGGGCAGCAGGGTCGGGCCGGCCTGGCCGGCCGGGGTCAGCTTCGCGACGGGCTCGCGGTAGGTCGTGCTCCGCTGCCGCACCGGGCGGCCGGCGGCCGCGGCGATCGCCGTCAGCTCCTCCACCGAGCGCTCGGAGCCGTTCTCGGAGCCGGCCATGCGGGAGATCGTCTCCTCCATGAGCGTGCCGCCCATGTCGTCCGCCCCGCCGCGGAGGATGTCGGCGGCGAGGTCGTCGCCGAGCTTCACCCAGGAGCACTGGACGTGGTCGATCCGGCCGTGCAGGGCGAGCCGCGCGAAGGCGTGCACCGCGCGGTTGTCCCGCTCGGTGGGCCCGGGCCGGGCGATCCCGGCCAGGTAGATCGGCGCGTTGTGGTGCACGAACGGCAGCGGGACGAACTCGGTGAAGCCGCCCGTGCGGTCCTGGATCGAGGCGAGCGTGCGCAGGTGCCCGAGCCAGTGCCGCGGCTCGTCGACGTGCCCGTACATCATCGTCGACGACGACGGGATCCCCAGCTCGTGCGCCGTGGAGACGACCTCGATCCACTGCGACGCGGGCAGCTTGCCCTTGGTGAGGACCCAGCGGACCTCGTCGTCGAGGATCTCGGCGGCGGTCCCGGGGATGGACCCGAGCCCGGCGGCCTTCAGCTCGGTGAGCCACTCGCGGATCGACACCCCGGCCTTCGACGCCGCGGACACGATCTCCATCGGCGAGAAGGCGTGCACGTGCATCCCCGGCACGGCCTCGCGCACCGCGCGGGCCAGGTCGGCGTAGAAGGTCACGGGCAGCTGCGGGTCGATCCCGCCCTGCACACACACCTCCGTCGCGCCGTCCCGGGCGGCCTCGACCGCGCGCGAGGCGATCTCGGGCAGGGACAGCCGGTAGGCGTCGGCGTCGCGCTCGCGCTGGGCGAAGGCGCAGAACCGGCAGCCGACGTAACAGACGTTGGAGAAGTTGATGTTGCGGTTGACGACGTAGGTGACCTCGTCGCCGTTGACCTGCCGCCGGACGTCGTCGGCGAGCCGGGCCAGCTCCTCCAGCGCCGGGCCCTCGGCGGTCAGCACCGCCATGGCCGCCGCCTCGTTGGCCGGGTCGAGCAGCGCCGCCGGGCTCGACGCGGCCAGGTCCAGCCCGGCGCGGACGTCGCCCGTCAGCCGCTCCGGCGCGCGGGAACGCTGGGCCGCGAGCTCGTCGCGCAACTCGTCCCAGTCGCCGTAGACCGACGCGAAGTCGCCGCGCCGGTCCCCCGTGCGGCCGGTCGTGTCGATGGTGCTGTGCAGGTCGGTGCGGCCGGTCGACTCGAACCCGCCGTCGGGCTCCTGCCACGGCCGCCCCTCGACGACGGCCTGCTCGTCCGCCAGCCCGGTCTCCGGGTCGGCGAGCGCCGCGACGTGCGCGTGCAGCCGGGTGTCGATCCACGGCGAGCCGGCCAGCACGTACTTCGGGTAGGCCGTGAGCCGCTCCCGCAGCGTGAAGCCCGACTCGGCCGAGCGGGCCGCGAGCTCCTCGATGACCGGCCACGGCCGCTCGGGGTTCACGTGGTCCGGCGTGACGGGCGAGACGCCGCCCCAGTCGTCGATCCCGGCCCGCAGCATCAGGGCGAACTCCTCGCCGACCAGGTTCGGCGGGGCCTGCACGCGCATCTTCGGGCCCAGCACCAGCCGGGTCACCGCGATCGTCGCCGCGAGCTCCTCGAGGTCGGCGTCGGGGTCGCCTGCCATCGCCGTGTCGGGCTTGGCCCGGAAGTTCTGCACGATGACTTCCTGGACGTGCCCGTGCGCCCGCGCCGCCGAGCGGATCGCGAAGATCGAGTCCGCGCGCTCGGCGCGGGTCTCCCCGATGCCGATCAGGATGCCGGTCGTGAACGGCACGCCCACGCGTCCCGCGTCGGTCAGCGCCCGCAGCCGGACGGCCGGCTCCTTGTCCGGGCTGCCGTAGTGCGGGCCGCCCTTCTCCGACCAGAGCCGGGTCGCGGTCGTCTCCAGCATCATGCCCATGGACGGGGCGACCGGCTTGAGCCGCGTGAGCTCCTCCCACGACAGCACGCCGGGGTTGAGGTGCGGCAGCAGGCCGGTCTCCTCCAGCACCGCGATCGCACAGGCCCGGACGTAGTCCAGCGTCGAGTCGTAGCCGCGCTCGTCGAGCCACTCGCGCGCCGCCGGCCAGCGGTCCTCGGGCCGGTCCCCGAGCGTGAACAGGGCCTCCTTGCAGCCCTGCGCCGCGCCGGCCCGCGCGATCTCCAGCACCTCGTCGCGCTCGAGGAACGCCGCGGGGAGGCGGTGCGGGACCGTCGCGAAGGTGCAGTAGTGGCACCGGTCCCGGCACAGGCGGGTCAGCGGGATGAAGACCTTCCGCGAGTACGTGACCACGCCGGGGCGGCCGGCGTCGACCAGGCCGGCGTCCCGCACGGTCGACGCGGCGGCGAGCAACGCGTCGAGCTGCTCGCCCCGCGCGGCAAGGAGGACCGCCGCCTCGGTCACGTCGAGCACGGCGCCGTCGCGCGCCCGGCGCAGGGCGCGGCGCACGGCGGACTCCGACGGGGCGGGTTCGGCGGGGCGGGCGGGGTTCTCCGGCGCGGCGGCGGGCACGGGCTCGGGGAGCATCTCGGCCATCCGCCCACACTAGGTCCGGCCCGCCGCCCCGGTCGACCTGCGAGATCATCACAGGACCGGCCGGGAATACCGCAGGGACCTATCCTCGACGCGTGCGCCTCCGCGCCGGCGTCCTCGTGCTGCTCGCCGTGCTGGTGGCGGCGTGTGCGGACGTCCCGGCGACCGACAGCGTCGTCACCCTCGCCACACCGCAGGGCGACCGCACCACGCTCGTGCACCATCCCGCGTCCGCCGAGCCCGGGGCGCCGCTCGTGCTCGTGCTGCACGGCGCGACCGGTACCGCCGAGGGCATGCGCTCCCTGACCGGGTGGGACGAGCTGGCCGAGCGGGAAGGCGTGGTCGTCGCGTACCCGCAGGGCCTCGACCGGACGTGGAACGCGGGCACGTGCTGCGGGAGCTCGGCCGCCCGGGGCGTCGACGACGTCGGCTACCTGCACGAACTCGCCGCCGCGCTCACCGAACGGGAGCGGACCGACCCGCGGCGGGTGTACACCGTGGGGTTCTCCAACGGCGCCATGCTCAGCTACGCCTGGGCCTGCGCCCGGCCGGGCGACCTCGCCGGGATCGGACCCGTGGCCGGGGCCCTGACGGTGCCGTGCCCGGAGCCCGCGCCGGTGCGGGTCGCCGCGGTGGCCGGGACGGCGGACCCGCGGGTGCCCATCGGCGGGCGGCCGGGGCGGGCCTCGCTCGACGCCACACTGGCCCCGTTCCTCGCCGCCGCCTCCTGCGCGGACCCGGCGACAGCCGTGACCGGGCCCGCGACCGTGACGCGCTGGTCGTGTGCGGGTGGGCGAACCGTGGCGCGGGACGTCCTCGCCGGCCGGGACCACACCTGGGCCACCCCCACCTCCGGCCCGGGCACCAGCACCGACCCCGCCGACGCCACGGGGTGGGTGTGGGCGCAACTCTCGGCGCCCTGAACCCCTGTCCCCCCGCGAGTCGGCAGTTCCAGCACCGCGAGTCGGCAGTTCTGGTAGCGCGAGTCGGCAGTTCCGCGGCACCGAGTCGGCAGTTCCCGAAGCCGCGAGTCCCGCTCTGCACCCCCGCGGGTCGCGCTGTGGCCCAGGCAAGTCGCGCCAACACCTCCCGCGAGTCGGGCTGCACCCCCGCGAGTCGTCACCGTGGGCCCCCGCGAGTCGGGAGATCCGGCACCGCGAGTCGGGAGATCCGGCACCGCGAGTCGGGAGTTCCGAATCCGAGTGCCGCCTCGGCGCGGGCCGTGCTGGAATGCGGCCATGCCCGCGCAGGACCACCCCAAGGTGCAGAAGGTGATCGCGGCGCTGCGTGAGGGCGGCGCCGCGGAGGAGCACGTCGAGCGCATGCAGGTGCTTCCCGACGCGGTCACCACGGCCGCCGCGGCCGCCGAGGCGCTCGGCGTCGAGGTCGGCGCGATTGCGAACTCGCTGGTGTTCGACGCCGACGGCGACCCGCTCCTCGTCCTCACCTCCGGCGCGCACCGGGTCGACACCGCGAAGGTTGCAGAACTGGTCGGCGCGGCGGCGGTACGCCGCGCGAGGCCGGACTTCGTCGCGACGGCGACCGGCCAGGCCATCGGCGGGATCGCGCCCGTCGGGCATCCGGCACCGCTGCGCACCCTGGTGGACCGCGCGCTCGAGGCCTACGAGGAGGTGTGGGCCGCGGGCGGCATCGCCCACGCGGTCTTCCCGACGACCTTCGCCGAGCTCGTCGCGGTCACGGGCGGGACACCCGCCGAGGTCGCCTGAGCGGGGCTCCTCCGTAGCTCCCGACTCGCGGTGCCGGATCTCCCGACTCGCGGTGTCGGATCTCCCGACTCGCGGTGTCGGATCTCCCGACTCGCGGGGCCACAGCGCGATTCGCCGGGGGGCGGGCCGGAGTCAGGGGCGGAGGCGTTCCCAGATCTTCCACCACGAACGCCCGGCGGTGCCGGGGGTGGAGCCGTTGCGGCCGAGCATGGCCAGGGCCTCGTCGGCGGTGGGCCTCGCCGCCGGGTCCTCCGCGCGCAGAGCCGCGACCAGCGACGACAGCGGCTCCTCGGTCGCCCCGGCGAAGGCCAGGGTCGCGCCGAGCCCCCACATGTCCGCGGCGGCCGTCGCGGGACCGCCCGCCGCCCGCTCGGGCGCCACGACGCCGTGCGGACCCAGCTGGTCGCGGATCGGCACCCCGGCCTCCTCGGCCGGCAGCGCGAGCCCGACGTCGGCGAGCGCGATGCGGCCGTCGTCGCCCAGCACGACCGCCCCGGGCCGGACCGCGCCGTGCACGAGCTGCCGGTGGTGCGCAGCGCGCAGTGTGCGCAGGAGCACCCGGGCCATGTCGAGCGCGTCGTGGGCGGCGAGCGGACCACCGGAGGCGACGTGGTCGCTCAGCCGCGTCCCGACGGCGAGCTCGGTGACGACGTGGTCGATCCCGCAGTCGGACAGGACGTCGTGCACCGCGAGCAGCCCCGGGTCGGCGAGCGCCCCGATCCGCCGGGCCTCGCGGAGCAGGTGCTCGCGGAACCGCGCGTGCTCGGCGGGGGTCATGTCGGGGACGTGCAGCTCCTGCACGGCGAGGTAGCGCCCGGTCAGCCGGTCCTCGGCACGCCAGACCGGGCCGAGCAGCCCCGCGCCCAGCCCGTCGAGGACGACGTAGCGCCCCCCGATCATCCGGCTCGGGATCACGGCGGCCCGAACCTCACGGTCACCGGGGCGTGGTCCGACCAGCGCGTGTCGTAGCTCGGGGCCCGCTCGACGACGGCGTGCTCGGCCCGGCCGGCGAGCTCGGCGGTGGCGAGGACGTGGTCGATGCGCCAGCCGGCGTCGTTGTCGAAGGCGCGGCCGCGGTAGGACCACCAGGTGTAGGGGCCGTCGACGCCCGGGTGCACGGCGCGCACCACGTCCGTCCAGCCGCTCGCGCACAACGTCGCGATCCACTCGCGCTCGTGCGGGAGGAAGCCGGAGTGCGCGAGGTTGCCCTTCCAGTTGCGGATGTCGGCCTCGGCGGGCGCGATGTTGAAGTCCCCGGCGACGACCATCTCCCGGCCGTCCGCCAGCGCCTTCTCCCGGCGCTCGGCGAGGTGCACGGCGAACGCGGCGAGGAAGCGGTCCTTCTCCTCCTGCTTCGGGGTCCCGGCGCTGCCCTTGGGCAGGTAGAGCGAGGCGACGGTCAGCCCCGGCAGGTCGACCTCGACGTACCGGCCGGTGCCGGCGAACTCGGCCGCACCGATCCCGGTCCGCACCGCGTCGGGCGCCTCCCGGCTCAGCACCGCCACGCCGTTGCGGCCCTTGGCGGCGGCGGGTTCGAGGGTCAGGTGCCACCCGGCGGTCGCGGCGAGGAACCCGGACGGCAGGTCGACGGGCAGCGCGCGCGTCTCCTGCAGGCACACGACGTCCGCCTCGGTCCCGGCGAGCCAGTCCAGGAAGCCCTTGGTCGACGCGGCCCGCACACCGTTGACGTTCACGGAGCTGACGGTCGGCACGCCTAGAGCTTCCCGCAGCGCGCCCGGTCATGCGTGACGGATGTCAGCACGTGCTCCCCGCGGTCGCGGCCAGCCGCTCGTTGACGGCCCACCGGTTGTCGCCGACGAGCTTGCGGAAGCCGTTCTCGATGACGCCGCGTTCGGCGTCGACGAGCTGGCCGGCGCGCAGGGTGTCGACGGGCTCGAACTGGGTGCTGGCGCTGCGGTAGACGTCGAGCGGCGCGCTGCCCTGCACCTCCATCACGCAGCCGGTCTCGCCGGTGGTGCCGGTGCCGCGGAACACGAGCGCGATCACCGCGAGCAGGGTGCCGGCGATCAGCACGAACGCCCAGCCCTTGAAGTACGACGCCTCCAGCTTGGGCACCTTGATCTTCGGCCCCAGCGCCATGACCCCTCCCCGTGACGACCCTCGGGCTCACCGTAGCGGAGCCGACCGCCCTCCCGGGGGTGTGACGTGCACCGTCGCGGGCATCCGGCACCGACCTCGGCACGCACCAGGACGGGCGTACGGGATAGCGTGTCGGGCGGGGAGCGGCGTGCTCCTGTCGTACGGAGCCCACCAGGCGACACGTTTGCGAGGCGCGAAGCAGCGATGAAGGTCATCTACACCTATACGGACGAGGCGCCGGCCCTGGCCACGCACTCCTTCCTGCCGGTCATCGAGGCCTACGCCGGCAAGGCCGGGATCGACGTCGAGACCCGCGACATCTCCCTGGCCGGCCGCATCCTCGCGCAGTTCCCGGACCGGCTGACCGACGCCCAGCGGGTGCCCGACGCGCTGGCCGAGCTCGGCGAGCTGGCCAGGACGCCCGAGGCCAACATCATCAAGCTGCCGAACATCTCGGCCTCGATCCCGCAGCTCAAGGCGGCGATCAAGGAGCTGCAGGCCGCCAGCTACGCGGTGCCGGACTACCCGGAGAACCCGCAGACGGACGAGGAGAAGGCCGCCCGCGCCGCCTACGACGCCGTCAAGGGCTCCGCGGTCAACCCGGTGCTGCGCGAGGGCAACTCGGACCGCCGCGCCCCGGCGTCGGTCAAGGGCTTCGCCAAGAAGCACCCGCACTCGATGGGCGCCTGGTCGCAGGAGTCGAAGTCGCACGTCGCGACCATGTCCGACGGGGACTTCCGGCACTCCGAGAAGTCCGTGACCATCCCGGCCGGGACCACCCTGTTGATCGAGCACACCGCTGCGGACGGCAGCACGACCGTCCTCAAGGAGGGCCTGAAGGTCCTCGAGGGCGAGGTCGTCGACGCCGCGGTGATGCGCGCGTCGGCGCTCAACGCCTTCCTGGCCGAGCAGGTCGCCGACGCCGCCGACAAGGGCGTGCTGTTCTCGGTGCACCTCAAGGCCACGATGATGAAGGTGTCCGACCCGATCCTGTTCGGGCACGCCGTGCGGGCCTACTTCAAGGACGTCTTCGCGCAGTACGGCGAGGACCTCGCGTCCGTCGGGGCGAACCCCAACGACGGACTCGCCTCCATCCTCACCGCGCTGGAGAAGCTCCCCGCGGAGAAGAAGAAGGCGATCGAGGACGCGATCTCCGCCGGCTACACCTCCGGGCCGCGGCTGGCGATGGTCGACTCCTCGCGCGGGATCACCAACCTGCACGTGCCGTCGGACGTGATCATCGACGCGTCGATGCCGGCCGCGATCCGGTCGTCGGGCCAGATGTGGAACGCCGACGACGCCCAGCAGGACACCAAGTTCGTCATCCCGGACTCGTCCTACGCCCCGCTCTACGCCGAGACCGTCGACTTCTGCCGGGAGAACGGCGCCTTCGACCCGACGACCATGGGCACCACCCCGAACGTGGGCCTGATGGCGCAGAAGGCCGAGGAGTACGGCTCACACGACAAGACCTTCGAGATCCAGTCGGCAGGCACCGTCCGCGTCCTCGACGCCGACGGCTCGGTCCTGCTCGAGCACGAGGTCGAGGCCGGCGACATCTGGCGCGCCTGCCAGACCAAGGACGCCCCGATCCGCAACTGGGTCGAGCTGGCAGTCTCGCGGGCCCGCGCCACCGGCTGGCCGGCGGTGTTCTGGCTGGACGAGACCCGCGCCCACGACGCCGAGCTGATCAAGAAGGTGAAGTCGCAGCTCGCCGAGCTCGACACCGACGGCCTGACGATCGAGATCCTCCCGGTCGCCGAGGCCACCCGCTACACCCTCAAGCGCGCCAAGGCGGGCGAGGACACGATCTCGGTCACCGGCAACGTGCTGCGCGACTACCTCACCGACCTCTTCCCGATCCTCGAGCTCGGGACCAGCGCGAAGATGCTCTCGATCGTCCCGCTGATGAACGGCGGCGGCCTGTTCGAGACCGGTGCCGGCGGCTCCGCCCCGAAGCACGTGCAGCAGCTGGTCAAGGAGAACCACCTGCGCTGGGACTCGCTCGGCGAGTTCCTCGCCCTGGCCGTCTCGCTCGAGTTCCTGGCCGACGCCACGGACAACGCCCGCGCCCGCGTGCTCGGCAAGACGCTCGACGCGGCCACGGGCACGCTGCTCGAGACCGGCAAGTCGCCGTCGCGCAAGGTGGGCGAGCTGGACAACCGCGGCTCGCACTTCTACGTCGCGCTGTACTGGGCGCAGGAGCTGGCGCGGCAGACCGAGGACGCCGACCTCGCCGCGATCTTCGCGCCGCTGGCCGAGAAGCTGGCTGCGGCGGAGGAGACCATCGTCGGCGAGCTCAACGGCGTGCAGGGTGAGCCGGTCGACCTGGGCGGCTACTACTACGTCGACAAGACCAAGACCGACTCGGTCATGAAGCCGAGCAGCACGCTGAACGAGGCGCTCGCGAGCTTCTGAGTTCGTTGCACGAGCGGCCCTTTCGTGCGGTAGGTCCGCACGAAAGGGCCGTTCGAGCATTCAGGTGCTGGTGACGCCGGGGATGCGCCCGTCGCGGAAGGCGTCGACGAAGCGCGCGTGGTCCTCGCGGACCTGCGCGGCGTAGGAGTGGGCGAAGTCGGTGACCCAGCCGACGAACTCGTCCTCCCGGCCTCCGACCACGTCCGTGATCGCCTCCTCCGTCTGGAAGTCGACGATCGAGTCGTCGGCGTCGGAGTCCGCCACGCAGTGCACCTTGGCTGTCGCCCGGCCGAGGTACTCCACGACCGGGCCGATCTCGTCGGGCTCGGTGAGCTCCGACCAGTCCAGGTCCGACTCGTACGGCGAGATCTCGCTGACGACGAAACCCACGTCGTCGAGGTCGGTCCACCCGAGGTGCCGGTCGGCGTGGGCCTGCAGGGCGCGCTGCGACAGCACGGTGCGGTGCCCGTGGTGGTGGAAGACCGCGGCGACCTCCGACTCCGGCACCACCCGCGACGGCGCGGCCACGTTGCCCTGCTTCATCGTCAGCACGACGTCGTTGTCCAACGCCTGGTTGTAGCCCTCGACCAGCACCGTGTACGCGGGCAGGCCCGCGGACCCGATCCCGAAGCCGGACTTCCCGGCGACGTCCTTGATCGCGTAGGTGACGCCGGAGTCCCGCTTCGACTCGGGGATGGTGTCGAGGTAGCGCTCGAAGGCCTCGCACACCCGCTCGCGCTCACCGTCGTCGAGCCGACGGACCCCCGGACCGTCCCGCAGGATCCGGTCGAAGCCCTCGGTCTCGGTGATCGAGTCGAGCAGGGCCACGCGGGTGCTGAGCTTCGCCCGCAGCAGCGCCTCCTGCACGGGCCCGTCGCAGGTGTCGAGACGCAGGGAGAAGCTGCGGTCGTCGTCGACGTCGGTGAACGCGCGGACCTGGTCGAGGTAGGCCCGGGCGTAGCGGCCGACCAGCTCGGTGATGTCGTCGTCGGGGATCGCCTTGCGCCAGCACAGCAGCGCGAGACTGGCGGCGAAGCGGGTGACGTCCCAGGTGAAGTGGCCGATGTAGGCCTCGTCGAAGTCGTTGACGTCGAAGATCAGCCGGCCGTCGCCGTCCATGTAGGTGCCGAAGTTCTCGGCGTGCAGGTCGCCCTGGATCCAGATCCGGCCGGTCCGCTCGTCCGCCCACGGGTCCTCCCGCTCGGCGACGTCGGCGTAGAAGAGGCAGGCGCTGCCGCGGTAGAAGGCGAACGGGTCCGCCGCCATCTTCCGGAACTTAGTGCGGAAGGCCGCCGGGTCGGCCGCCATGAGGTCGGAGAACGCGTCGACGAGCGTGTCGACGATCCGCTCGCTCCGGTCTGTCTCCCGAGGTGACATGGCGGGAACCTAGCCCACGGTGAGCGATCCCCGGGTGATCGTGAGCGCGAGCAGGAGCACGGCGATGCCGAACACCGTGTAGCAGACGACGTCGACCACCCGGCCGCGGATCGCCAGCAGCCCGGCGCGCGCGGGCGGGAGCACGCCGCGCAGCAGCGCCGCCACCAGCAGGGACCCGCCGAGCAGGGCGGAGCCCTGGCGCCAGTGCTCGGTGAGCACCTGGACCATGCCGCCCAGCGCGATCAGCAGCACCAGCAGCAGCGCGCCGTGGACCTCGAGCCAGCCGCGGACGCCGCCGCGCTCGTGGACGGCCGGCGGCGGGCCCGCCGGGACCGGCGAGCTCGGTCCCGGCGGGCCCGGGGGCGGGACGGGCGGCGGAAGCGGACCGACGCGCGGGGGGCCGGGCTGCGGTGGCGCGTGCTGTGGACCGGGGTGCGGCGAGCCGGGCTGCGGGGCGGGGTGCGGCGGGCCGGGCTGCTGTGATGCGGGCTGCGGACCGGGGTGCGGGGGGCCGGGCTGCGAGGGGCCGGTTTCCGGCCGGCGGAGCGGGGCGGTCGGCTCGTCACCGCTCGGCAGGTCACCCCGCAGATGGTCGCCGCCGCTCACGTCCGCCATCCTCGCAGAGGGCGCCCACTCCGGGTCCCACCCGGCCGGTGCGCAACCCGCGTCACCCCTTCGTGACCCGCCCCGACGGTCAGCTGACCTGCTCGTCCCCGCGTTGCGTCGCGAAGGTCGAGGTCGTGGTCCGTCCTTTCGTAGGGTCCGCCACCGCTGTGACCCCGCGCACAATCGCACCGCCGGCGTCCACGGACTCCCCTGCCGGCCCACTCGACGAGGAGCACTTCATGAGCGTGGAAAGCGACGTGCAGGCGGGGGCGCATGCCGCTGCCGAGCCGCAGGCGGCCGCCACCCCGGCGCCCAACCCGGCCCTGCTGGGCCTGGTCACCTTCCTGCCCTCCGGGGTCACCCTGGGCCTCTGGTTCCTCGGGTACCTGGACACCGCCACCCTGCCGGGCGGCATGATCCCGATCGTCTCGCTCTCCGCCGGGCTCTTCCTGCTGATCGCCTCGGTGTGGGCGGCCCGGGTGGCCGCCAACGCGGTGTCGGCGATCTTCGGCGTGTTCTCCGCCTTCTGGCTCAGCTTCGGGCTGCTGCTCACCGGGCTCACCAGCGGCTGGTGGGGCGTGACCGACGCCGCCTCCGTGGCGAGCGTGCAGCGGACCTACCTGCTGTCCTTCACCCTGGTGTTCATCCTGCTCACGTTGGCGACGCTGCGCCTGCCGCTGGCCTTCACCGCCGGCTTCGTGTTCGTGGACATCACCTTCGTGCTCGCGTTCCTGGGCGTGAGCACCGGCAACACCGGCCTCTTCCCGATTGCCGGGATCACCACCCTGGTCTTCTGCGCGATCTTCGCCTACATCCTGTTCGACGGCTTCACCCAGGACCTGGGCGGTCGTCCGATGCCGATGGGCAACGCGCTGGTGAAGTGACGCAGGCGGTGCGCCTCGCCGCACCGTCGCGCGACCGGGCCCGGACGTCTCGCCCCGAGGCGTCCGGGCCCCGCTCGTCACCCCGTCTCCTCGGCGCATGCACGACCGGTGGATCGACCACGCGATCTCCGTTCCCGCGACGCCGTCTCGCGCGTCCTTTGAGTAGTGATCCCGCGTCGCCGTGTCCGGACCGTGTCCCGACCGTGTCCGCGCCGTGTCCATACTCGCCTGTTCGGGCGACTCCGCCCAGGTCAGAGGCCTGTTGTGTCAGATTGAGAAACCACGCCGGACCGATGTGGACGTGAATGTGTGTGACGGAGCACACTCCTCGCCCGCGCCCTGGACGCTCCGCTCCCGGATTCCCACCAGTCTGGAGCGTGACATGAGCACTGAGCACGGACTGTCCGAACCCGCCCTCGACCCGGCGGGCGCCGCCGGCCCCGCGGCGCCCGCCGCCCCGCCCGCACCGACCGGCAACCCCGCCCTGCTCGGGCTGCCCGCCTTCCTCGTCGGCGGGATCGGCCTGACGCTGTACCTGTTCGGGTACCTGCCCGCGGCCGCCGTGGGCACTCTCGTCCCGATGACGCTCCTGGTCTCCGGCCTGGGCCTCCTGGTCGCCGGCGTGTGGGCGATCCGGATCGGGCAGGGCGCGGTCGGCGCGATCTTCACCGTGTTCGCGACCTTCTGGCTGAGCTACGGCTACCTCGTGCTCTCGCTGGTCAACGACTGGCTGAAGATCCCGGCGGAGAACGCCGCCGCCGCGCAGGGGACCTTCCTCATCGCCTGGCTCGCGGTGTTCGCGGTGCTCACCCTGGCCACGCTGCGCCTGCCGCTGGCCTTCACCACCCTGTTCGCGCTGGTCACGATCACGGTGGCGCTGGTGCTCACGGCCACGCTGAACGGCTCGACCGGCCTGCTCACCATCGCCGGTATCACCGCGGCGTTGTTCTGCCTCACCGCCGTGTACATCTTCGTCGACGGCATGACGCAGGAGTTGGGCGGACGCGCCCGGCCGATGGGCGCGCCGCTGGTGCGCTGACCCGCTGCCGTCCGAACCCGAGACCTCGCGGGGCTTCCGGTGGGACCGCTCACCGGAAGTCCCGCGACTTCACCGCCACCTTCAGCGGCAACCGCTGCAACCGGTCCGCGACCAGGTTGAGCACGCCCTCGGGGCTCCGCTCCAGCCGGCCGCGGACCAGCAACGCCGCGCTG
The DNA here is from genome assembly GCF_050948485.1 of Pseudonocardia halophobica. Classification (NCBI taxonomy): domain Bacteria; kingdom Bacillati; phylum Actinomycetota; class Actinomycetes; order Pseudonocardiales; family Pseudonocardiaceae; genus Pseudonocardia; species Pseudonocardia halophobica. The sequence continues at coordinate 6,659,452 of NZ_CP192046.1, forward strand.
CCCAGCGCGACCGTGCGGTACCGCGCCCACAGCCCCTCCGAGCAGGTGACGTTGAGCATCCCGCTCTCGTCCTCCAGGTTCACGAACGTGACCCCGCGGGCCGTCGCCGGCCGCTGCCGGTGCGTGACCAGGCCTCCGACCAGCACCCGGGGCGGGGGGTTGTCCGGGTCGAACGGATCGCCCAGGTCCGCCCGCTCCCCGGCGCCCGCCCGCCGGGCCACCTCGTCCAGCCGGTCGATCCGGACCGCGCCCAGCCCCTCGAGCTCCGTACGCAGGTGCTGCAGCGGATGGCTGTCCGGCGAGACCCCCGTGGCCCAGACGTCCGCCACGGTCTCCTCCACCTCCGTCATCCCTGGCAGCGCGGGCGCCGCCAGCCCGACCGCGCTGCCCGGCAGGTGCTCCGGCCGCACCGCCGCGACCACACCGGCCGCCCACAGCGCGGCCCGCCGCTCGATCCCGAAGCAGCCGAACGCCCCCGCGGTGGCCAGCGCCTCCGCCTGCGGCCCGGTGAGCCGCACCCGGCGGGCCAGGTCGGCGAGGTCCCGGTACGGGCCCCCGCGCTCCCGTTCGGCCTCGATCTCCTCGGCGAGCTCGGTGCCGACCGTGCGGATCTCGCGCAGCCCGGTGCGGATCGCCCGCCCCCCGGCGCTCTCCTCGTCCGGCTCGAGGATCGCGGCGGCGCCACCGATGTTGACGTCCGGCCCGCGGACCCGGACCCCGTGCCGCCGGGCATCGGCGACCAGGGACTGCGGGGAGTAGAAGCCCATCGGCTGGGAGTTCAGCAGTGCCGCACAGAAGGCCGCCGGGTGGTAGAGCTTGAACCAGGAGCTGTAGTAGACCAGCGACGCGAAGCTGATCGAGTGGCTCTCCGGGAAGCCGAAGTTGGAGAAGGCCAGCATCTTCCGGAAGATCGTCTCCGCGACGTCGTCCGGGATCCTCCGGGTCGCCATCCCCGCGAAGAACCGCTCCCGCAGCCGCTCCATCTTCTCCGTGGAGCGCTTGGACCCCATGGCGCGGCGCAGCTCGTCCGCGTCGGCGGCGGAGAAGCCCGCCACGTCGACCGCGATCTGCATGAGCTGCTCCTGGAACAGCGGCACGCCGAGGGTCTTCTCCAGCGCGCCCGCCAGCAGCGGGTGGTCGTACTCCCACTCCTCGAGCCCGTTGCGCCGCCGGATGTACGGGTGCACCGAGCCGCCCTGGATCGGCCCGGGCCGGATCAGCGCCACCTCGACGACCAGGTCGTAGAACTCGCGCGGCTTGAGCCGGGGCAGCGTGGCCATCTGCGCCCGGGACTCGACCTGGAACACGCCCACCGAGTCGGCCCGCTGCAGCATCTCGTACACCGCCGGGTCGCTCTCCCCGAGCTCGTGCAGCTCGACCTCGTACCCCTCGTGCTCCTCGACCAGGTCCATCATCAGGTGCAGCGCGGTGAGCATCCCCAGCCCGAGCAGGTCGAACTTGACCAGCCCGGCGGCCGCGCAGTCGTCCTTGTCCCACTGGACGACGGTCCGGTCCTCCATCCGCGCCCACTCCACCGGCACGACCTCGGACACCGGCCGGTCGCAGATCACCATGCCGCCGGAGTGGATCCCGAGGTGCCGCGGGAAGCCGAGCAGCTGGTCGGCCAGGGCCAGCACCGGCACGGGCAGGTCCTCCGGGACGGTCTCGGTGTCCAGCCCCGTCCAGCGCTCGATCCGCTTGCTCCACGCGTCCTGCTGGCCGGGCGAGAAGCCCAGCGCCTTCGCCATGTCCCGGACCGCCGACCGCGGCCGGTAGGTGATCACGTTGGCCACCTGGGCCGCGTGCGTGCGCGCGTACCGCTGGTAGACGTACTGGATCACCTCCTCGCGCCGGCCCGACTCGATGTCGAGGTCGATGTCCGGGTAACCGTCCCGGTCCGGGGAGAGGAACCGCTCGAAGAGCAGGCCGTGGCGCACCGCGTCGACGTTGGTGATGCCCAGCGCGTAGCAGACCGCGGAGTTCGCGGCCGAGCCCCGGCCCTGGCAGAGGATCCCGGCCCGCCGGCAGAAGGCCACGATGTCGGCCACGATCAGGAAGTAGCCCGGGAAGTTCTTGGCCTCGATGATCGCCAGCTCGTGCGCCACCATGTCCGCGGCGAACCGGTTCTCCGCGCGGCTGCCGTACCGCTTCGCGACGCCCTGCCAGGTCAGCGCGCGCAGCCAGGTCGCCTCCGTCTCCCCCGGCGGCACGTCGAAGGGCGGCAGGTCCGGTGCCACCAGCTGCAGCTCGAAGGCCAGCTCCCGGCCCAGCTCCGCCGCCCGGCCCACCGCGCCCGGGTACCGCCGCTCGAACCGGGCCGCCATGGCCGCGCCGCCGCGCAGGTGCGCCCCGCCGGCGGCGGGCAGCCAGGGGTCCGCCTCGTCGAGGCTGCGCCGGGCGCGCACCGCCGCCAGCGCCGACGCCAGGGGGAACCGGTCGGCCGTGGCGTAGTGCGCCCCGGTGGTGGCCACGGTCGGGACGCCGGCCTCGGCCGCCAGCCCGGCCAGCAGGTCGTTGCGCTCGGTGTCGGTGGGCAGGCCCTGGTGGGTGAGCTCGACGGCCACGTTCTCCCGGCCGAACCGCTCGACCAACCCGCGCAGCGCCTCCGCGGCCGCTGCGGGCCCGCCCGCCCGCAGCGCCTGCTGGACCGTGCCCTTGCGGCACCCGGTGAGCGCGACGACCCGGCCGCGGGTGTCCTCGACGACCTCCACCGGGTCGTACACCGGGCGGCCCTTCTCCGCCCCGCGCAGCTGCGCGGCGCTGATCGTGCGGCACAGCGCCCCGTAGCCCTCCGGGCCCCGCGCGAGCAGCAGCAGGTGGCTGCCCTCCGGATCCGGCACACCGTTCTGCGGGGCGGGCAGCCCGAGGCTCAGCTCGGCGCCGAAGACCGTGCGCACGCCCAGCTCGCGCGCGGCCTCGGCGAAGCGGACCACTCCGTACATCCCGTCGTGGTCGGTGAGGCCGATCGCCTCGAGGCCGAGCTCGTGCGCCCGCTCGACCAGCTCCTCGGGATGGCTCGCCCCGTCGAGGAAGCTGAAGTTGGAGTGGCAGTGCAGCTCCGCGTACGGGACGGTCTCCTCCGCAGGACCGGCGTGCGCGGGCGGCGGCTCGTACGGCTCACGCTTGCGCGACCACGCCGGCGAGTCGCCGCCGTCGGCCTCCGGGCCGCCGCGCAGGCTCGAGCCTGCACGGCCCGACAGCGCGGCCTCCAGCTCCTGCCAGGTGACGTCCGGGTTGCTCCATCCCATGCCCCGGAGCGTACTCGAACATCTGTTCTACCGGACCGCCGCGACGGAGTTGTCCACAGGCAGGAACGGCTCCACCGCCGCCCGCACCGCCGCCTTCGGCCGCGCCCCGACGACCTGGGTGACCACCCGCCCGTCGACGTACAGACTCAGCGTCGGCATGCCCATCACCCCGGCCGCGGCCGCGGCCTTCGGGGAGTCGTCGACGTCGAGCGCGACGACCTCCAGCCGCCCCGCCAGCTCGACCGCGAGCTCGGCCAGCACGGGCTTGATCATCCGGCAGGGCGGGCACCAGGTCGCGGTGAAGTCGACCAGCACCGGCCCCGGCGCGCGCAGCACCCGGGCCTCGAAGGTCTCGTCGGTGACGGTCTCGATCACGGTTCCTCCACGGACAGTTCGCACCGGGGTACCGGTGCCCGCTCGCGCAGCGCGGACCGCAGCTGCGCCTCGAGCTCGGCGCGCACCGCACCGAGCCGGGCGAGGGACGCGTCGACCTCGGCGAGCTTCTGCCGGTACACCGCGATCGAGTCGGCGCAGCTCGCGCCGCTCGGGTGGCCCGCGCGCAGGCACTCGACGAAGGGCCGCGTCTCCTCCAGGGACAGGCCCAGCCCGACCAACGCACGGATCTCGGCGAGCGCCCGCAGGTCCTCCTCGCCGTAGGTGCGGTAGCCGTTCGCCCGCCGTCGCGCAGGCAGCAGCCCGAGCTCCTCGTAGTGCCGCAACGCCCGGGGGCTCACCCCGGCCCGCTCCGCCAGCTCGCCGATCCGCATCGTCCGTCCCCCTCCCGCCGGCCGACGCTAGACCTTGCCGCCGACGTGAACGCCACTATTCGAGTGGCGGGATCACCGTCCGGTCCCCATGATCCGGGTGAGGGACCGTCGATCGGAGGGTCATGGTCGACCACCGTCACCGGGCGGCACACGCTGGGATCGTGCGCACCAGCCTCGCCGCCCTGCTCGCGGGACTCGCGGTGGCCTGTTCCGCCGCCACGCCCACGTCGCCGTCGCCCGTGCCGTCCGCCTTCTCGGACGGGCTCGTGGCCCAGGTCAGCGGTGACGGAGCGTATGTCCAGCTCAGCGAGCTCCAGCGGATCGCCGACGCCCACGGCGGCAACCGGGCCACCGGGCGCCCGGGCTACGACGCGGCCGTCGACCACGTCGCCGAGGTGCTGCGCGGGGCCGGCTTCGACGTCACCACCCCGACGTTCACCTTCCGGGACGCGCAGCACCGCAACGTGATCGCGCAGACCCGCACCGGTGATCCCGGGCAGGTCGTCCTCGCCGGTGCCCACCTGGACTCGGTGCGCGACGGCCCCGGCATCAACGACAACGGCACCGGGGTGGCGAACCTCCTGGAGATCGCCACGAAGATGGGCGGCTCGCCGCCGGTGGGCCGTGCCGTCCGCTTCGCGTTCTGGGGCGCCGAGGAGCGCGACTTCGAGGGCTCGCAGGGGTACGTCGACTCGCTGTCCGCGGCCGATCGCCGTGCGATCGCGCTCTACCTCAACCTGGACATGACGGCCTCGCCGAACGCGGGCTACTTCGTCCAGGGCGACGAGCCGGCCAGCCGTGACCTCGCGGCCCGGCTCACGGCCCTGGGGGCCGCGCCGGACGTCCTGGAGTTCGACGACGGGTCGGACTACGCGCCCTTCGTGAAGGCCGGCATCCCGAGCGCGGGCCTGCTGGCGGGCGACGAGCAGGTCAAGACCCCCGACCAGGCAGCGAGGTGGGGCGGTACCGCGGGCCAGGTGTTCGACAGCTGCTACCACACGGCCTGCGACACCCTCACCAACGTCGACCGCGTCGCCCTGGACCGCTTCGGCGACGCCGCCGCGGGCACCCTCGGGAGCCTCGCGACCTCCACCACCTGATCGACGTCCACCCGGTCGCCCACCGGACGACGCCGGCCGGGCCGCTCCCCAGCCCCCGACCGGCGTCATCCGGGCCTGCCGGCGGCGCGGTACCGGGGGCTCCCCAGCGTCCGGTCGCGCGCGTCCGGCGGTCGTCGGGGCTCCGTCACCAGCTCCGACGACGTCCGTGATGCTGTGATCAGTCCACTCCCACCACCTGAGAAACACCTGTGCTGCGCCCGTGCGACACCCGTGGACCCCGACCGCTCCGGGCGACCCACCCGATCGGGGTGATCGGCGCGCGCCCCACCCATGCCGGACACTGTGCGACGACACGGTGACGGAGGGGGAGCCATGCGGGGACGACGACTGGCGGCGACGGTGGCCGGGCTCGCGGCGCTCGTGCTCGCGGGGTGTTCCGCAGCACCCACCGCGCCCGCACCACCTCCCACGACGGCGGTGGCGCCCGATCCGGGGCTGCCCGCCCGGCTCATGTCCACCGTGAGCGGCGACGGCGCCTTCGCCCACTTGGAACAGCTGCAGCAGATCGCCGACGCGAACGGCGGCAACCGCGCCCTCGGCACCCCCGGCTACGACGCCAGCGTCGACTACGTGGCCCGGACGCTGCGCGACGCGGGGTTCACCGTGGACACCCCGACCTTCGACGTCCGCGCCTTCTCCGTGCAGGACCAGCGGCTGACCGTCGAGGGCCGCACCGTCGAGTCCACCGTCATGAGCTTCTCCCCCTCCACCCCGGCGGGCGGGCTGACCGCGCCGCTGCACGTCGTCGCCCAGGACGCCACCTCCGGCTGCGAGGCCGAGGACTTCGCGGGCATGCCCGCCGGGGCGATCGCGCTGGTCAAGCGCGGCACCTGCCCCTTCGGCGCCAAGTCCGAGAACGCGAAGAAGGCGGACGCTGCGGGGCTGGTCGTGGTCAACACCGAGAACGAGCGGCTCGACGGCACGCTGGGCGAGTCCACCGAGACCGTGCCGACCACGGGCGTGACCGCGTCCGCGGGCGCCGAACTCGCGACGAAGGGTGGCACGCCGGTCACCCTGCTGCTGACCACCACCACGCGGGACACCGTGAGTCGCAACGTGATCACGCAGACCACGACCGGCGACCCGAACCGGGTCGTGATGGCCGGGGCGCACCTCGACTCGGTGCCGGAGGGGCCGGGGATCAACGACAACGGCACCGGCACGGCCTCGCTGCTGGAGCTCGCGACCGCGCTCGGCCCGACGCCGCCGGTGGCCAACGCCGTCCGCTTCGCGTGGTGGGGCGCCGAGGAGCTCGGGCTGGTCGGCTCCACCCGGTACGTCGAGGGGCTCACGCCAGCCGACCGGCAGAAGATCGCGCTGTACGTGAACCTGGACATGGTCGGGTCGCCGAACGCCGGCTACCTCGTCTACGACGGCGACGACTCGGACGAGCAGGGCGCCGGCCCGGGTCCCGAGGGCTCGGCGGCCGTGGAGCAGGTGCTGCTCGACCAGCTCTCGGCCGTGGGCGTGCAGGGGTCGGGCACCGACTTCGACGGCCGCTCCGACTACGGCCCGTTCATCGCCGCCGGCATCCCCTCGGGCGGCCTGTTCACCGGGGCCGAGGAGCGCAAGTCGGCGCAGCAGGCCCAGCAGTGGGGCGGCCAGGCGGACCGTCCGTACGACGCCTGCTACCACCAGGCCTGCGACACCACGGCCAACGTCGACCGCACGGCGCTGGACCGCAACGTCGACGCCCTCGCGGGCACGGTCGGCCGGTTCGCCCTCGACCTGACCGGGGTGCCCCGGCGGCAGTCGTAGCTGCGGTCGTAGCGGCGGTCGCAGGGCCGGTCGACGGGCGGCCGGTCGACGGGCGGCCGGTCGTGGGGCCGCCGGTCGTGGGGCCGCCGGTCGTGGCGCCGTCAGTCGTAGATGCCGGTGACCCACCACCGCTCCTCCCGGTAGAGCAGGAGCAGGGCCACCCCGTCGGCCAGCTCGACCTGCAGCCGAGACCCGGTGAGGCCGTCGGCCGACCACCAGCGCCGGCGCACCGGCCAGGGCCCCGCCCAGTCCCGGACCTCGCGCGGGGGGTGCCCGGTGAGCAGCAGCCGGCGCGGGTCGGCCGCGAGCATGTCGGCCTCGTGCAGACCGACCGGCCTGCCCTCGGCGGTGTGCAGCTCGACCGGGATGGGCTCCTCCGGCACAGTCGCCGGCGACGGCGCCGGGAGACGGCCGGGCCAGGCCGGGACGGGGTCCCGCGCAGCCTTGCCGGTCCGGATCGGCCGCGAACGGCCGGGCTTGCGGGCGGCCGGACCCTGGGTCGCGGTCGGGGCGGTGCCACGGAGCGCGGCCTCGGGGGCGTCGGGCGCGAAGCCGCGCGGGGTCTCGCGCGGGAGCGGGGCCGGTTCGAGGACCGGGTCGAGGACGGGCACCGGTTCGCCGCCGACCACCCGCAGCCCGGCCGACGGGCCGTCCGGGTACGGGCCGAACCCCTCGACCGACGGCTCGGCGGGCGGGCCCTCGAGGGGGCCAGCGGCTCGGGAACCGGGCTCGGGGTCGTCGCCCCACGGGACGTACCGGACCCGCTCGCCCGGGTCGCGGCCGCCGGCGAGGACCGCGGTGACCACGGACTCCGGGCCGAGCAGCGCCTGGACCCGGACCAGCGCGCGCCCGGCCCGCTCGTCCGCCTCGCCCACGTCGCCCCACAGGCCGAGCTGCAGCGCACCCGCGGTGACCGTCTCCTCCGGGGTGAGCCGCAGCTCGACGACGGCGCCGGAGCCGCCGCGGGTCAGCCACGAGTCGAGCTGCCAGCGCACCCGGTCGACCGTCCCGGACGGGGTGAGCGGCTCGGCGCAGCGCCAGACCCGCAGCAGCTCCTCCCCGCCCTCGGTGCGCGCCCACACCCCCAGCCGGGTGCAGGAGAGGCCGTGCCCGGCCAGGGTGCGGTGCAGCTGCTCGGCCAGCGAGCGGGCGGCGAACGCGGCCGCGTCGACCCGCGTGACCGGCGGGTCCAGCTCGATCGCGACGGCGAGCTCCTCGGGCGGGCACCGGCGCACGGGCGGGCGCGGGTCCAGGCCGCGGGCGAGTCGGTGGGCGAGGACGGCGTCGGCGCCGAACCGGGAGGCGACGTCCGTCTGGGCCAGTGCCCCGAACGCGCCGAGGCTGCGCAGGCCCAGCCGCCGCAGCAGGTCCACCAGCTCGGAGCGGTCGACGTCGGGCTCGCGGTCGAGCTCCTCCACCCCGAGCGGGGCGAGGAACTCCGCGCTGCGGCCGGGTTCGACCCCCACCCCGCGGCGGGCGGCGAGCACGGCGGCGAACAGCCCGTCGGCGAACCCGGTCTGGCACTCCACGCCGGTGCGCGCGGCGACCTGGTCGATCAGCCGCTCGGCCGCCTCGCGCTCACCGCCGAAGAACCCGACCGGGCCCCTCGCCGGGAGTGCCAGCAGGCCGGGCCGGACCACCTCCACCCCCGGGGCCAGCTCCTCGACGGCGACGACCACCGGCTCGAACAGCCGCGCGTCCCGGTCCGGGTCCGGGGCCAGGACGGCGAGCTCGGGGCACCGCGTCTGGGCGTCCCGCCGGCGCAACCCGCGCCGCACCCCCGCCGCCCGCGCCCCCGCCGAGCAGGCCACCACGCGGTTGGCCAGGAACACCGCCGCGGGACGGTGGGCCGGGACGTGCGCGGCCTGCATCGCCGCGGTCACGGGCCAGTCCGGGGACCACAACGCCAGCACCCGCTCGCCGGGCTCAGCCATGAGAGTCCTCCCGGCCTGGGTGGCGGCCCGGGATCCGCGGAGTCGGGGTGGTGGGGCACATGATCACCGGCCGGGACCATCCACGGCCGTCAGGGGCGCGTCTCGGTCCGGGGCGGCGATCTTCCGACACCTGCAGCGGCGTGATCACCGATCGGGACCGTTCACGGCCATGAGCGGCGCGCATCGGTTCCGGGTGGGGATCTCCGAGGCGGCCGGCTACCGGTCGAGGCCGCCGTCGATCGCGGGGGGCGCTCACGAGACCGCCGCCCGGACCACCGGGACCTCCGCCGGCTCGTCGGCCGTGGTCGCACGGCGGATCTCCTCGCGCTCCGCGACCGCGCCGCCGGGCCCCGGGAGCAGCAGCTCCGTCTCACGCCCGGACGCACCCGTGCCGCGGCCGGTCGACCGCACCACCGCGCACCGCGAGCGCAACCGGCCCGCGCCACGCGCGACGCCCCGCCACTCCACCTGCGAGCATCCGAGAACCAGATCGGCACCGGGCCATGCACCCAGCGCGAGCAGCACCGCACCCCGCTGCCGGGCCCGCGCCTCCAGCCGCTCCCGGTCGGCCGCACGCACCCCCGCCCGCTCGGCGCCCGCGACCACGACGAGGTCCAGCCCGTCGAGCAGCGCGGCGGTGATCGCGACGAGGTCCGCGCCGGGCCGGGGCACCAGCGCGAGCCGCTCCAGCCGGATCCCGGCCTCCGCGGCGGCGACCGCGCCGAGCCCGGGCGCGCCGACCACACCCGCCCACGCGCCCTCGGCCGAGGCCTCGGCGAGCAGCCCGAACAGCAGGGACGTCGATCCCGGGCCGGTCGAGACCGACACGGTGGAGCCGCGCCGCAGCCCGCCCCCGGGCAGCAGCGGAGCCAGCGGGGCGACGACCGGGAGGGCCCGACCGTCGTCGCCCGGTGTCGGCGCGGGACGGGTCGCCGCGGACGAGCGGTCCTCCATCCGACGCAGCAGCCCGCGGGCCGTCGCGAGCCGCTCGGCGGCACTCTCCCCGCCCGATCCGCCCGATCCTCCCGACCCCACCGTACGGCCGGACCGAACCGGACGCCCCGCTCCGTGGACCCGCAGGTTCCGGGTGCGCGGGTCGGCGGGCGGGCGACCGCTCCCCACGATCACGCCGCCCTCCGGGTCCTCGCCCTCCCCGTGCCCCGGCCAGTCGACCGGCCAGGGATCCGGGTCGAGCGCCCTGGCCTCACCCACGCCGCACCGCCGCCCGGACTCGGAAGACACCTCGAGGGGGCGAAGGCACGAACTTCGCACACCGTCTGTCGCAGTCGCACACCCCCTCGACAGCCTGTGCGGCGTCGCTTCGGGTGTGCAGGCCGGCCGGAGCGGGTGCGCCGGGGCGAAAGGGGTGTGCAGCCTGCTGGCCTGGCCTGGCCGGCCGGTGTGCGAGGCGGATCGGTCGCCGACAGGGCCGCCGTGGCCACCGCAGCGGCACCGGTGCCGCGCGCGACACCGGCTCACGATGTGATGGGACACGGACGGCGCGGGCAGCCTGACGGCAGCTCACGACACACCTCCCCCGCACGACGGGCACGCCGCGGGGAAGACGGCGTTCGAACCTTTGTTCGAACTCTAACCCAGCCCACCGACGCCCTCAACCCGCGATCGGGTGGACCCGGGAGGGCGCCGAGCACAGGCTCGTTCCGAGCGCCACCTCACTGCGAGGCCGACAGCAGCACGGTGACACTCAGGCCGACGGGGCGACACTCAGGCCGGCGCCACCCGCATGATCATTTCGGGTGCAACCGGACAGTCCGAGCCGCGACATCGCCCTCACACTCGAAACCATCACGGCGGGCGGCGTGTCGCCGCCCGCCGGCGGGGTCAGTGGGCGAAATGCCGGGTGCCGGTGAGGTAGAGCGTCACGCCCGCCTCGGCGGCCGCGGCGGTCACCTGGTCGTCCCGGATCGAGCCGCCCGGGTGCACGACGGCCTTGACGCCGCCCTCGATCAGCACCTCGAGTCCGTCGGGGAAGGGGAAGAAGGCGTCGGAGGCCGCGACCGCGCCGCGCGCCCGCTCCCCGGCCCGGGTGACCGCGAGCCGGCAGGAGTCGACCCGGTTGACCTGCCCCATCCCGACCCCGACCGCGGCCCCGTCCGACGCGAGCAGGATCGCGTTGGACTTCACCGCGCGGCAGGCGCGCCAGGCGAACGCCAGGTCGGCGAGGGTCTGCTCGTCCGCGGCCTCACCGGCGACCAGCTTCCAGGAGGAGGGGTCGTCGCCCGGGGCCTCGACGGCGTCGCGCTGCTGCATCAGCAGGCCGCCGCTGATCGGGCGGATCTCGGCGCCGTGCCGGGCGACCTCGCCGTCGATCCGCAGCAGCCGGATGTTCTTCTTCGCCCGCAGGATCTCCAGCGCCTCGGGCGCGAACCCGGGGGCCACCACGACCTCGGTGAAGATGTCCTTGACCTGCTGCGCCATCTCGACCGACACCTCGCGGTTGGTCGCGATCACGCCGCCGTACGCGCTGACCGGGTCGGTGGCGTGCGCCTTGCGGTGGGCCTCGGCGACGTCGGCGCCCACCGCGATCCCGCACGGGTTGGCGTGCTTGATCACCGCGACGGACGGCCGGTCGCCGTGGTCGTGTGCGGCGCGCCAGGCGGCGTCGGCGTCGACGTAGTTGTTGTAGGACATCTCCTTGCCGTGCAGCTGCTCGGCACGGGCCAGCCCCGTCCCGCCGGCCTCGGAGGTGTAGATCGCGGCGGCCTGGTGCGGGTTCTCGCCGTAGCGGAGGGTGGCCTTGCGGGTCCACGTCGCGCCCGCCCACTCCGGGAAGGCCGACTCGCCGCCGCCCAGCACCGACCCCATCCAGGAGGCGACGGCGACGTCGTAGGCCGCGGTGTGCCGGAACGCCTCGGCCGCGAGCCGGCGCCGGTCCTCCAGCACGAACCCGCCGGCGGCGATCTGCTCGAGCGCCCAGGCGTACTTCGCGGGGTCGGTGACCACGGCGAGACTGTCGTGGTTCTTCGCCGACGCCCGGACCATCGCCGGCCCGCCGATGTCGATCTGCTCGACGCACTCGTCCGGCGTCGCGCCCGAGGCCACGGTCTCGGTGAACGGGTAGAGGTTCGAGACGAGCAGGTCGAACGGCGCGATGCCCAGCTGCTCGAGCTGCTCGAGGTGCTCCGGCTTGCGGGTGTCGGCGAGCAGGCCGGCGTGCACGCGCGGGTGCAGGGTCTTGACGCGGCCGTCGAGGCACTCCGGGAACCCGGTCAGCTCCTCGACGGGCGTGACGGGGACGCCGGCGTCGGCGATCCGCTGCGCGGTCGAGCCGGTCGACACGATCTCCACGCCCGCCGCGTGCAGCCCGGTGGCCAGGTCGAGCAGCCCGGCCTTGTCGTAGACGCTGATCAGGGCCCGCTTGACCGGCCTGCGTTCGCTCACTGGACTCTCGCCTCTCGGTTGCACAGCGTCTTTCCGGTACTCAGCGTCGCGACGGTGGCCACGAGCAACCGCCGCTCCGCGATCTTGATGCGTTCGTGCAGCTCGGCCTCGGTGTCGCCGGGCAGCACGGGGACGGCCTCCTGGGCCAGGATCGGCCCCGTGTCCACGCCGGCGTCGACCAGGTGGACGGTGGTCCCGGTGACCGTGACGCCGTGGGCGAGGGCGTCGCGGACGGCGTGCGCTCCGGGGAACGCGGGCAGCAGCGCCGGGTGGGTGTTGACGATGGGGCGGTCGATGCCGTCGAGGAACGGCGCGCCGAGGATCCGCATGAACCCCGCGCTGACGACGAGGTCCGGCCGGTGTTCCCGGACGGCGGCCAGCAGCGCGCGGTCCCACGCCGGGCGGTCCGGGTGCTCGGCGGGCCGCACGGTGAAGGCGGGGACGCCGGAGCGGGTGGCCCGGTTCAGCGCCTCGACGCCAGGCCGGTCGGTCCCGACGGCGACGACCTCCGCCGGATAGGCCGGGTCGAGCGCGGCGTCGAGCAGCGCCTGCAGCAGGGTGCCGGAGCCCGAGGCGAGCACCACCAGGCGGGCGCGCCCGGGTAGGCCGTCCCGCGACGTGGGCTGTGCGCTCGTCGGGGCGGGCACGGATCTCCTCGGGCGGGCGGCTCTGACGGACCCCTCCAGCCTAGGCCGCGACGGCGGTCACAGCGCGAGGACCTGCCCCGATCCGGTCAGGAGCCGGTGATCCGCGTTCGGGAAGGAGACCGTTCGGGAATCGAACGTCCCGCTGCCGGGCGGGGATCATGGAGCGTCGCTGTCGCGTTCTGCGGCCTCGCGAGCGGCGCGCTCTTCCGCCTGCCTCGCCCGCAGGGCGACGAGCTCACCCACCGTGCGGGGGCGTGGCTCGGGCTCGGTGGACTGCGTGGCGGCGGTCCGACCGGCAGAAGCCTCGGTCGGCTCGAGCCGGTCCGCGCGGTCTTCACGCTTCACGCGCTCGGACTGCTCGTCGGTCTCGGTGCGCTCGGCCGGATCGGGCGATGCGAGGCGCTCCTCGACGATCTCGGCCGGGTTCTCGACGGTCTCACGGTCCGCGTCGTGCGGGAGGTCCTCGACCGCGCGGAGGGCCGGGGGTGGAGCAGCGCCCGGCCGGAAGCGGACCGGACGGCTGCGGGTGCCGTTGCTGCGCTCCTGCCGGCGGGCGCGAGCGCGCTCCACCGCCCGCCCGCCGCCGGCGCGAGCTCGACCGTCGTGACTGCGCGAGCTGCCGGACGCTCGGCTGCGCGGCGCGTCCTCGCGGTCGGTCGCCCCGTCCTCGGCAGGGTCGTCCACGGACGACCCGTCGCCCGCCGCACCGTCGGCGCGCTGCTTCGCGCCTGCAGCCCACTCAGCGCCCTCAGCGCCATTACCTCCCTCAGTGCCCTCACCCCCGCGATCGGCCGCCTCGTCCTGTGAAGCCTCGCCGCGCCCGGAGTCGCCGGAGTCATCGGAGTCGACGGAGCCCTCAGCGCGCTCGGAGCCGTCCGTCCCGCCCTCCGGGTCGTCGGAACCGTCGGCGCGGTCCCGGTCGTCCCCGTCCCCGACCCGCGCCCCGTCGTCGAGATCCGCCTCACCCGAGCCGTCCTCGCGCGCGGAGATCTCCTCCTCGGCCTCGTACCCGTCCCGGTACCAGCCGAGCTCCTCGTCGTCCCTGGCCGCCTCCCGCCCCGGGCCACCCCGTTGCACCAGTGCGAGGACCGCCGCGGGCCCGCCGATCCACACCACGACCGCGAGCAGGACGAGCCAGGCGGGCATCGCGACCGGGTCGTACCGGCCCGCCGCCAACCGTCCGCCGGCCAGCGTGGCGACGAGCGCCGCGACCAGGGCGAGGGTGATCGACGCGACGCCGACCGCCCGCATCCGCTCCGGCAGCGTGGACTCCGGTCCCAGCACCGTCCGGCAGATCCCGCCGACGACCAGCCCGATCCCGACCGGCACGATCACCACGACGACGGCCCAGGCCGGCGACGGTACCGTCGGCAGCGCCCCGAGCAGCGGGAGCGGGGGCAGCGGGGCGGGTGCGCCGCCGAACGGCGTCCACGCCCCGAGCCCGACGTCGACGCCCGGGCCCAGCAGCCAGGACGCGCCGGCGATCGCGGCGTTCGGCAGGTAGGCCAGGCCGAGCAGCGTCATTCCCAGAGCCGCACCGCCGGTCGGCGCCAGCGCCTCGTAGAGGCCGTGTACCCGGCCGGCCCCGACGACGAGCCCCACCAGCACGACGAGCGCCCCGGCGAGCAGGAGTGCGGCACCACCGACCGCCGCGGCCGCGAGCCCGGCGGCCGGCCAGCCCTGCAGCCGCTCCCGCCAGTCCGCCGGCAGGCCACAGGCGCGCAGCACGCCGATCCCGGCACCGACCGCGGCGATGAGCCCCGCGCCGAGCATCGCGGCCCAGGGAGCTGCCCCGACCGCGGCCGAGGTGGGCAGCAGGGCGCTGCCGAGCACGGCGACGGCCGCGTGCGCCCCGGCCGAGGCGGCGACGACCGCACCGGCGTCCTGCCGGATCCGGCGCCCGAGTCGTCGGGCCGCCCACCGGGCACCCCACGCGACGACGACGATCACCGCCACCGTCGGGAGCAGTGGCAGCACGCTCAGCGGCTGCCCCTCCAGCGCCAGCGGGATGAGGTGGGCCGCCAGCCAGAGCGGGATGGCGGCGGCGAAGGCCCCGTCGACGGAGCTGTCCGCGCCACCGCCCGCGAGCACCACGAGCAGGGCCGCGGGCACGAGCATGGCGTAGCTGACCAGCACGGTGCCCATCGCCGCGGCGAGGACGACGCGGAGCCGGTCGAGGCCCTCGGGGACCTCCGGTCCGGGCGTCTCGGCCGCGTCGGGCGCGCCGTCCGGCTCCTCCTCCGCACGGTCCGGGGCACGCAGCGAACGGGTCACCCCGCCAGCGTCGCAGCGCGGGCGCCGGGAGTCAGGCCGCCACGCCGGGGCCCCGCGGGTCCGGCGAACGCCACCCGGGACAGCTCCCGACCCGCGCTACCAGAACTGCCGACCCGTGCTACCGGAACTCCCGACTCGCGGTGCCGGAATTCCCGACTCGCGGTGCCGGAATTCCCGACTCGCGGTGCCGGAACTCCCGACTCGCGCTGCCGGAACTCCCGACTCGCGGGACCGTACCCCCTGTCCGGAGGAGATCAGCCCTCGCTGCGGCGCTCGCCCTCGGTCGGGATCCGCGTGGTGCGGTCGGCCTCGGGCCGTCCGTGCCGCCCGCTGCCCTGCTCGTCGGTCCCCCGGGGCGACTCGATGCGTGTCTGTTCCAGCTCGCCGGGCTGCCCACCCGGCGGTGTCGACGACGGCGCACCGGACTCGGTCGCGCCGGCCCACCCGGTCTGCGGCTGCCCCTGACCCGGCTGCGGGGCCTGTTGGCCCGGCTGCACCGGCGCGCCGACCGATCCGGGCTGACCTGACGGCCCCTGCTGACCGGGCCCGGGTTGCGGCTGGCCCCACGGCCCGCCCTCGTACCCCTGCGGCTGGCCGTAGGGCGCCTGCTGCGGCGGCGGGCCCTGCGGCGACCAGCCGTAGCCGTACTGGCCACCCGGTCCGGGCTGCTGGACGTAGCCCCCGCCCTGGCCGGGCGGCGGGTACCCGCCGTACTGCTGGCCGTAGGGGCCGTACTGCTGGCCGTAGCCCTGCGGCGCCTGCTGCGGCCTGCGCGCGGGCATGCTCAGCAGCCCGGCCTCCATCAGCACCGCGCCGCCCAGCGCCGCGGCCGCGAGGAACGCGAGCACGAGCGCCACGATCTCGATGCCGCCGACGGCGAACTGCGCCGCCGCCACCGCGACCTGCACCAGCGACAGGAACCCGACGACGGTGATCACCGCCCCCGGCACGAGCACCTTCCCCGCCGCCCGCGGCAACAGCGCCGCGGCGGCGAGCAGGCCGCCCGCCAGCACCAGCGACGGCCCGTACAGCAGGCTGCTCAGCGGGGAGAAGAAGCCGAGCAGGTAGACGACGAGTGCCAGCCCGGCCCCCGCCATGACGAGGGTGCGCGCGGGACCCTGCAGCGGCGCCGGGGCCTCCCCGGTCGCCGGCTCCGGACTCGCTCCGGTCTGGCTCATGACCACTCCCTTGCCCGTTCTCGTGGAACCGGGGCGACGCTAGCCGACGGCCCCCACCGGCCCGCGCCCCCGTCACGACAACGCGCGGGCCCCGGGAGGGTTCCCGGGGCCCGCGCGTCGGAAAGATCGAGGTCAGGACGTCACAGGGACTCCATGATCTCCTTCATGAGGGAGGCGGTCTCGGACGGCGTCTTGCCGACCTTCACGCCGGCGGCCTCGAGGGCCTCCTTCTTGGCGGCCGCGGTGCCGGCCGAGCCGGACACGATCGCGCCCGCGTGGCCCATCGTCTTGCCCTCGGGGGCGGTGAAGCCCGCGACGTAGCCGACGACCGGCTTGGTCACGTTCTCCTTGATGTAGGCCGCGGCCCGCTCCTCGGCGTCGCCGCCGATCTCGCCGATCATCACGATCGCGGCGGTGTCGGGGTCCGCCTCGAACGCCTCGAGGGCGTCGATGTGCGTGGTCCCGATGACCGGGTCGCCGCCGATGCCGATGGCGGTCGAGAAGCCGAACTCCTTGAGCTCGAACATCATCTGGTAGGTCAGCGTGCCGGACTTCGACACGAGACCGATCTTGCCCGGGCCGGCGATGTCGGCCGGGATGATGCCGGCGTTGGACTTGCCGGGGCTGATGATGCCGGGGCAGTTCGGGCCGATGATGCGCGTCTTGTTGCCCTTGGCCACGGCGTGCGCCCAGAAGTAGGCGGAGTCGTGCACCGGGATGCCCTCGGTGATGACGACGGCCAGCGGGATCGCGGCGTCGATGGCCTCGAGCACGGCGTCCTTGGCGAACTTCGGCGGCACGAAGATGACCGAGACGTCCGCCCCGGTCTCCTTGATGGCCTCCTCGACGGTGCCGAACACCGTCAGCTCCTTGCCGCCGATCGAGACGGTGGTGCCGGCCTTGCGCGCGTTCACGCCGCCGACGATGTTCGTGCCCGCCGCCAGCATCTTGGTGGCGTGCTTGGTCCCCTCGGAGCCGGTGAGGCCCTGGACGACGACCTTGGAGTTCTCGTTCAGGAAGATCGACATTGTGCTCAGGCTCCCGCGGCCAGCTCGGCGGCCTTGTCGGCCGCGTCGTCCATCGTGGCCACCTGCGTGACCAGGGGGTGGTTGGCGTCCTCCAGGATCTTCCGACCCTCGACGACGTTGTTGCCGTCCAGGCGGACGACCAGCGGCTTGGAGGCCTCGTCGCCGAGGATCTTCAGCGCCTCGACGATGCCGTTGGCCACGGCGTCGCAGGCGGTGATGCCGCCGAAGACGTTGACGAAGACGCTCTTGACGTCCGGGTCGTGCAGGATGACGTCCAGGCCGTTCGCCATGACCTGCGCCGACGCGCCGCCGCCGATGTCGAGGAAGTTGGCGGGCTTCTGGCCGCCGTGCTTCTCGCCGGCGTAGGCGACGACGTCGAGCGTGCTCATCACGAGGCCCGCGCCGTTGCCGATGATGCCGACCGAGCCGCCCTCGAGCTTGACGTAGTTCAGGTTCTTGGCCTTGGCCTTCGCCTCGAGCGCGTTCTCGGTGCGCTCGTCGACCAGTTCCGCGTGCTGCGGGTGGCGGAAGTCGGCGTTGCCGTCCAGGGTGACCTTGCCGTCGAGCGCGATGACCTTGTTCTCCGGGTCGCGCACCAGCGGGTTGACCTCGACCAGCGTCGCGTCCTCGGCGACGAAGGTCTCCCAGAGCTTCACGATCACGTCGGACGCCTGGTCGGCGACCTCGGCCGGGATCTTGCCGGCGGCGACGATCTCGTCCGCCTTGGCCTTGTCCACACCCTGGATCGCGTCGATCGGGATGCGCGCCAGCGCCTCCGGGCGCTCGACGGCGAGCTGCTCGATCTCCATGCCGCCCTCGGCCGAGCACATGGCCAGGAAGGTGCGGTTGGACCGGTCGAGCAGGAAGGAGAAGTAGTACTCCTCGCTGATGTCCGACGCGGTGGTGACCAGCACCTGGTGCACGGTGTGGCCCTTGATGTCCAGGCCGAGGATGGCGTTCGCCTTCTCCTTGGCCTCGGCCGGGCTCTCGGCGAGCTTGACGCCGCCCGCCTTGCCACGGCCACCCGTCTTGACCTGGGCCTTCACCACGACCGCGGTGCCCAGCTCGGCGGCGGCGGCCTCGGCGGCCTCGGCCGTGTCCACCGTCTTGCCCGGAAGCACCGGGACTCCGTGGGCGGCGAAGAGGTCCTTCGCCTGGTACTCGTACAGGTCCACTCGGCTCTCCCGATTCACGTCGCTGTGCCGGCAAGCGTCGCGAGGACCGGGGACGCGGCGATGGCCGTGCCCGCCCTGCGAGGTGCCCGCACGTAGAGACCTACTCCGACGTTGGACCCTAGCGACGCCCCTGCTCCTTCATGACATCCGCCCAGGTGAGCTGCCTCACCGACCCCGGAGTAAACCTCCGCACACCCGTCGTGCCTGCCGGATCGGCCCGGGGTGCCGGCCGCGTGTGACCAACGAGTCGTCCACGGGGAGGCGTACGCCTCACCCGTGCGGGGCCGCGGCAGCCGGGTGGTCCCGGCCGGCCGTGCCGGTGACGCGCTGTGACGGGGACCCGGCGTTCGAGAATCGCCTCACCCGGGGCGGCCAGCATCCCTCGGCGTCGGGGACGCTCCGACCCGGCCGCTCGAGAATCTTGCGCCGATCACCGCGCCGCACTGGTCCGTTCGGCCGCCTCGCCGGACGGGGAGGTCGTCACGCGGCCGTTCGGATATTTCCGTCGCGTTACCCGGCGGGTTCCCGGATTCCGACTTATCGTCTGTTCATGGCGTCGGTCCGCAGGGGACTGCACCGCCTGGCCAGGACGGCCGACGGTGCACGCTCCGTCATGGGCCGGGTGCTGGTCGACGCCGGGGAGGCCGCCGGGTACGCCGCGCGGACCTTCGCCTCCCCCGCCGGGCTGCGCGGGCTGGTGCTGGAGAACGCCTGGTTCGCCGCGCACGTCGCGCTCTATCCCGTCGGGCTCGCCGGCGAGACGATCCGGCCCCGCACCCACTACCGCACGGACGACCTGGACCCGGTCCAGCGCAGCTTCGTCTGCGGCGACGTCGAGGCGGCCGGCACGCCGGTCCTGCTGATCCACGGGATCATGGACAACCGGTCGGTGTTCACCGTGTTCCGGCGCGCGCTGCGCAAGCGCGGATTCGGCGCCGTGCTCGCGATCAACTACAGCCTGCTCACGGACGACCTCCGCAGCGCCGCCCGCGCGGTCGGCGAGCACGTCGACCGGCTGCGCGAGGCCACCGGCGCCGACAAGGTGCACATCGTGGGGCACTCGCTGGGCGGCGTGATCGCGCGGTACTACGTGCAGCGCCTGGGCGGCTCCGAGTTCGTCGACTCGCTCGTGACCCTCGGCAGCCCGCACACCGGCACCAACACCGCGTACCTGCTGCCCACCCCGCTCGCCCGGCAGCTGCGCCCCGGGTCCGCGGTGATGGCCGAGCTCGCCGGGCCCGCGCCGGACTGCACGACCCGCTTCCTCGCCGTCTGGAGCCGGATGGACCAGATGGTCGTGCCGCAGCGCAACGCCCGGCTGCGGCACCCCGACCTCGACGTCACGGAACTGGAGCTCGACGACGTCGGCCACCTCGCCCTGCCCGTCGACCCGCGCACCGTGCACGCCGTGGTGACCGGGCTGGCCACTCGCGGAGAGCTACCGATCCACCCTTTTCGTCAGCGCCGGCGGCGCCGGGAACGGCTCGCCGCCACGCAGGGTGAGCGTTCCTCCCCCGCGTCCTGAGGCGCCGTCGTCCGATCGGCGGCACCCGGCTGTACACCCGGGGGTCGGGTTGGACGCGGCGGGGACGGCCCGCTAGGTTCGAGCCGTCCGTGTCACGGAGCGATCACGACGGCACGGCGCCGACCCCGAACGGCGCCGAAGGGTTTCCCCGAACCCACGCCGGCGCGCCCCGGAGGCCCGGCACGAAGAGAAGGGCAGGTCTTGCGCCACCGCTCCCCACGCGGCGCCCGACCGGTCCCCGAGCACGTCGCGACCCCCCGCGCGACGGTGCGCGCGGGACACCGGCTTCCGGCGCCGCCCGCCGTGTCGCTGCGCGTGCGCGCGACCGTCGCCGCCTGTGCGGGCGGTGCGCTGGTCGCCGCCGGACAGACGATGCTCACGGCGCTCGCCGGCCCCGCCGTGGCCGCGGACCCGTACGAGAAGCTCGCCGCCAACGCGATGCTGCCGGTCGCGGACGAGACCGCCGGACCCACCGCGGACTCGATCGACCCGGCCACGCCCGCCACGCGGGCCATCGGCGCCGACCAGCTGACCGGCTCCTCGCCGCAGGCGCTGCCGGTGCTCGACGAGAAGTCCGAGCTCGACGTCGCGAGCCTCACCAAGGCCGTCGACATCGGCACCCGGATCGCCGCGACCGCCCGACAGATCAACGCGGCCCTCTCCGGCGGCGCCCCGCAGGCGGTGCTGGAGCACGGCGAGGCCTACGTCCTGCCGACCACCGGCCGGTTCACCTCCGGGTTCGGCGCCCGCTGGGGCGTCACACACTACGGCATCGACCTCGCCGCCCCGATCGGCACGCCGATCTTCGCCTTCACCGACGGCGTCGTGGAGGAGTCCGGGCCGGCCAGCGGCTTCGGGATGTGGGTGGTGCTCCGGCACGCCGACGGCACCCGCACCGTCTACGGGCACATCAATCGCTCGCTGGTGAGCGTCGGGCAGACTGTCTCGGCCGGCGAGGAGATCGCCGAGGTCGGCAACCGCGGGCAGTCCACCGGCCCGCACCTGCACTTCGAGATCTGGGACGCGGGCAAGAACAAGATGAACCCGCTGCCGATCCTGCAGGCCATGGGCCTGCGCGTCGTCGGGGACGGGGCGAACTCCCCCGACTAGTTCCGCGCATCATGGTTCCATAACGCGCACCGGACGGGCCCTTGCGCGCATTCTGGTTCCATAACGCGTTTCGGACGGGTCTTTCCGCGCATTCTGGTTCCATGATGTGAATTCAGGCGGATTCGCATCGTGATCTGGCGAGCCGCCGGGCGGCGACGGCGCGGCCGTCGGCGCACGCCGACAGCGATCGTGCCGGCGCCGGTCAGAGCTTCTGCATCGGGACGCCGCCGATCAGCATCAGCCGCACCGTGCCGGCGCTGCCGAAGTCGATCGTCACGGTGGCCCGCGGTCCCACACCGTCGGACGCGACGACCGTGCCCAGCCCGTACTTGTCGTGGTTGACCCGGTCCCCCACCTCGAGGTGCAGCTCGGCGTTGAGCGCGCGCTGCGGGACCTTCCAGTCCCCGCGGTCGGTGGCGGTGGACCGGCGGCCGAACCCGAACCGACCCACCGGCGCCGACGGCCGCTCGGGCTCGGAACGCGCCCAGTCGACGAGCTCGGCCGGGACCTCGTCGAGGAACCGCGAGGCCGGGTTGGTGCTCGGCTGGCCGAAGGCGGACCGCACGATCGCCCGGGACAGGAACAGCCGCTGCTGGGCGCGGGTGATGCCGACGTAGGCGAGCCGCCGCTCCTCGGCCATCTCGTCCGGGTCCCCGAGCGTGCGCATGTGCGGGAAGATCCCGTCCTCCCAGCCGGTGAGGAACACGACCGGGAACTCCAGGCCCTTCGCGGTGTGCAGGGTCATCAGGGTGACCATGCCCTGGTCGTCGTCCGGGATGGAGTCCGCGTCGGCCACCAGGGCGACCCGCTCCAGGAACGCGGCCAGCGAGCCGGGCTCCGGGGCACCGACCTCGACGTCCGAGTCGTCCAGGTCCGCGACCGCCGCGTCCCCGGCGAACTCCCGTGCGACCGTGACGAGCTCGGCGAGGTTCTCCAGCCGGGTGCCGTCCTGCGGGTCCTCGCTGGCCTCCAGGGCCTCGGTGTAGCCGGTGCGGCCGTAGACGTTCTCGAGGATCTCGGCGGTCTCGTCGCCGCGGTCGACGCCCTCGCGCAGCTCGTCGAGCATCCGCTGGAACGCGGCGATGTTGCGCTGGCTCCGCGTGGCGAGCTCGGGCAGCTTCTCCGGTTCCTCGGCCGCGACCCGCAGTGCCTGGCTGAACGAGATTCGCTGCCGCTCGGCGTAGTCCGCGACCAGGCCCTCCGCCCGGTCCCCGATGCCGCGCTTGGGCACGTTGAGGATCCGGCGCAGGCTGACCGTGTCCTCCGGGTTGGACAGCACGCGCAGGTAGGCCAGCGCGTCCCGGATCTCCTTGCGCTCGTAGAACCGCACGCCGCCGACGACCTTGTACGGCAGCCCGATCCGCAGGAACACGTCCTCGAAGACGCGGGACTGGGCGTTGGTCCGGTAGAAGACGGCGATGTCGCAGTTGCGGAACTCCCCGGAGTCGACGAGCCGGTCGATCTCCTGCCCGACGAAGCTCGCCTCGTCGTGCTCGTTGTCGGCGACGTAGCCGACGATCCGCTCGCCGTCCCCCTGCTCCGACCACAGCCGCTTGTCGCGGCGGTTCGGGTTGCGGGCGATGACCGCGTTGGCCGCGGACAGGATGGTCTGCGTGGAGCGGTAGTTCTGCTCGAGCAGGACCGTGGTCGCGTTCGGGAAGTCCTGCTCGAACTCCACGATGTTGCGGATGTTCGCGCCGCGGAACGCGTAGATCGACTGGTCCGAGTCGCCGACGACGCACAGCTCGGCCGGCACCGCGCCCGCGGTCGCGGGCGCGACCAGCTCGCGGACCAGCGCGTACTGCGCGTGGTTGGTGTCCTGGTACTCGTCGACCAGCACGTGCCGGAAGCGGCGGCGGTAGTACTCGGCCACGGCCGGCATCCGCTGCAGCAGCGCCACCGTCTCCATGATCAGGTCGTCGAAGTCGAAGGCGTTGGCCTGACGGAGCCGCTCCTGGTAGGTCGCGTAGACCTGCGCGACCCGCCGCTCGTGCTCGTTGCCCGCGCGCTGGGCGAAGTCCTCCGCCGTGATCAGCTCGTTCTTCAGGTTCGAGATCTGCGCGGCCAGCGACCGGGCGGCGAACTTCTTCGGGTCCAGCTCCTGGTCCCGCGCGACGATCCCGATCAGCCGGCGGGTGTCGTCCGCGTCGTAGACCGAGAAGGCGCTGCGCACGCCCAGGTGCTTGGCCTCGCGGCGCAGGATCCGCACGCACATGGAGTGGAAGGTCGACACCCACATCGCCTGCGACCGGCGGCCGACCAGCCCGTCGACCCGCTCCTTCATCTCGGCCGCGGCCTTGTTGGTGAAGGTGATCGCCATGATCTCGCCGGGGTGCACGCTCCGCTCGGCGAGCAGCCAGCCGATCCGGTGGGTGAGCACCCGGGTCTTCCCCGACCCCGCCCCCGCGACGATCAGCAGCGGGCTCCCCGCGTGCGTGACGGCCTCGCGCTGCTTGGGGTTCAGCCCCTCCAGCAGTGCCGCGCCGCGCTTCGTCTTCGGCTCCACCGGAGCCTGGGCGGGAAGTTCGAACAGAGCGCTCATCGTGTCGAACACGGTACCGCCGTCCCCCGACGGAACCGGAATCGGCGCACGGCCGCGCGCCGTGTGGCAGACTGTCCGCGTGCACCGCACCTCGTCGACGGGACGATTTTTCTACGGGTACCGGATTCCGGCACCCGTCGCCCGCTGACGCAGCAGAACCGACGCCCCGGAGTCCACGGACCCGGGGCTTCTTACTGTCCGGGGTCGGTGGACGCCCCTCGTGAGGAGTAGACCGATGTCCGTGACCGACGACCACACCGCCGCCGAGGTCCCCGCCCCGGCCCCGACCGACGCCGAGATCGCCGAGCTCCGCAAGGAGATCGACCACCTCGACGCCGAGATCCTGCGTCTGGTCAAGCGACGCACCGAGGTCTCGCAGCGGATCGGGTCGGCGCGGATGGCGGCCGGCGGGCCGCGCATCGTCTACAGCCGGGAGATCACGGTCCTCTCCCGCTTCCGCGAGCTCGGCGCCGAGGGCCGCGAGCTCGCCATGCTCCTGCTGCGCCTCGGGCGCGGGCGGCTCGGCGCGCGCTGAGGCGGCCCGCCGGTCGCGGCGGCTGAGGCCCCGCTGAGGAGCGCGTCGCCGCCCGGCGAATCCCCCGCACGGAAAGGCCCCGCCGTGGCACTGTGGTGTCCATGGGGATCGTCTTCTCGCTGATCGCTCTGATCGGGCTGTTGGCCGCCCTCGGCCACGTCGGCTACGTGGCGATGCTGAACAACGCCGCCAAGAAGAAGGGTGCGGCCGGCGCCGAGATCGCCGCCTACACCCGCACCCGCATCCCGGTCGCGGCCGGTGCCACCGGCGTCGCGCTGCTCGGCCTGCTCATCACGAGCGGCCCGAGCCTCACGGCCGACGTCATCGGCATGCTGCTCGCGGCCGGCGGCGGCGTCGTGGGCTACCGCGGCCTGCAGCAGGAGCGCGCGAAGTACCCGACCTCCCGCTGACCGGGGGCGGGACCGGGCACGGAATGTGTCCGAGTCGTGACGTGACGCTACGTCATGACGATCGGCGCTCTCGTCACGCCCCGTGAAGGCCTGACGACGGGCCGCCAGACCCCGTCCGACCTGCGCGAACCAGGGTCGTGAGACGATCTTGTGCCGGTCACCGCACGGCCAGCGGTCGACCTCCTTCGATGAGCGGAGTTCACCCGAACGAACCACCCGCGATGAGCGGGCGAATGACACTTGGTGAACAGCGCGTGACTCCGGTAGACCTGACCGGGTCGCTCCCCGCGCTCCCTGAGGAGGTCGGCCGGTCGTGGCCACGTTCGAGCACCGCGTCGGCAATCCGCTGCCGCCGGAGAACCCTGTCACGGTGGCGGAGCTGCTGCGTCGCGGTGTCCCCGCCCAGCGCGCGGCCACCGACGCCCCGGAGGCGCCGGCCCCGGCCGCGCCCGCTGCGGAGGGTCTCTCCGAGTCCAACGCCGACCGCCGCCCGCTACCCCGGATCCCCGCTCCGCGGCCCGCGCCGGAGGACCTGGTCGACGCGGCCGACGACGTGTCGGCGCTCCCGGTCGCCGGACCCGACGAGCTCGAGGACCTCGCAGACCTCGACCACCTCGACGAGGACCTCGAGGGCGCCCCGGTGACGGGGAACCACGCGCTGCCGGACCCCGAGGACCCGCGACCCAGCCAGATCATCTCCGTCGGCGCGCTCCTGCGCCGCGAGGGCCGCGCCCCGCACGCCCTCGACCGGCCCATCCAGCCGCGCCCGGCGCAGCTCGGCCGGCGCAGCCACCCCGGCGCCCGGCGCGCCGCCGTCGCCGCGGGCGCGCTCGTGGCCACCGGCTCGGTGCTCGCCGCGGCGATCCTCACCGAGACCTCCAACCGCAGCTCCGAGGCGCAGGCCGCCGCGGACGGCAGCTTCCCCGGCATGTCGCTGCGGGACGGGATCCAGGGCGCCCTGATCGGTGGCGTCGGCGGTCTCGAGGCGGGTCAGGCCGCGCCGACCTCCTGGATGACGGTCGCGTTTCCGTCGGCGCTGGTCGACCCGGTCACCGCGACGGCGCTCGGCGGCGCGACCGGCGGAACGGCCCCGGCCGGCACGGGCGCGGCGTCCTTCGTCGGGCCGGTCGCCGCGGCTCCCGTCGCAGGCGGCACCGGCGCCGGTGTCGCGCCGGCCACCGGCGGCACCGCGACGGCCCCGAACATCCTGTCCCCGATCTTCGGCGGCGGCTCCACCGGCGGCGGTACGCCGGGCGGCGGGTCCACCGGCGGTGGCACCGCCCCCGGCGGCTCCGGCGGGTCGGGCGACGGCAGCATCGTCGGTGGCGTGGTCGGCACGGTCGGCGGCGCGGTCGGGGGGATCGGCGGAAGCGTCGCCGAGCCCGTCGGCGAGGTGCTGACCCCGGTGACCGACTCGGTCGGCCGCGGCGTCGTCAAGCCCGTGACCTCGGCCGTCGGCGGCGGTGTGGTCGCGCCGGTGAGCCAGGCGGTGGGTGGTGTCGTGGGTGGTGTGGACAACGCCGCCGCGCCGCTGGCCCCCGTGACCCGGGGTGTCACCGGTGTCGTCGAGAACGTCGGCCGGACCGCGGCGCCCGTGCTCGAGCCGGTGAACCAGACCGCGCAGCAGGTCGTCGGCGCCGTGAAGCCCGTCGTGCAGCCGGTCGCGCAGGTCGCGACCGGGACCGTCGGTGCCGTCGGCGGAGCGGTCTCGTCGGCCGCGGCGCCCGTCGTCGCGCCGCTCGCCGGTGCGGTCGGCCCGCTCACCACACCGGTCGTCGACGACGTCGTGGCCCCGGTGACCGGGCACGTCGTCGCCCCCGTGGCGGACGCCCTCAAGCCCGCCGTGACACCGCTCGCCGACGTCCTCGAGCCGGTCACCACCCCGGTGCTGTCCGCCGCGGCCCCGCTCACGGCGCCGCTGCTGAAGGCGACCGCCCCGGTCACCGACCCGCTGCTCAAGGCGGCCGCGCCGGTCACCGGCCTGCTCGACACGTCGGCAGCCACCCGGAGCACCCCGGCCTCACAGGCGCCCGCAGCCGCGGCGGCGCAGGGTGCGGCCGGCCAGGCCGGCTCGGCGGTCGAGCAGACCGCGACGCTCGCGCCCGTCACGAAGGCGGTCGACACCGTGACCAGCGCCGCGCCGGCGCCGGTGAAGGACGCGGTCGAGACCGTCGCGGCCCCGGTGCAGGGCGCGGTCGGCGGCCTGCTCGGTGGCGGGTCCGGCGGGTCCGGTTCGCAGGGCGGGTCCTCGGCGACGGGTTCCGGGTCCACCGGGTCGCAGTCGGGCGGGTCGGGGTCCACCGCGGACTCCGGCTCGGACGACACCGACTTCGGGGCCGGCGCGCGCTCCTCCGGCTCCCGCGGCTCCGGCTCGGAGTCGACCGGTTCCGGCTCGAGCGGCTCCTCCTCCGACTCGCGCGGCTCGGATTCCGGCAGCTCTGACTCCGGCAGCTCTGACTCCGGCAGTTCGAACTCCGGCTCCGGCAGCTCGGACGGCTCCGGCGGCTCGGGCTCGCTGCTCCGCGAGACCTCCGAGGGCGCCGGCAGCGCCGCGAAGACGGTCACGGGCGGGCTCGAGGGCACCACCAGGGCGGTCGGCGGTCTCCTCGGCGACAAGTAAGGATCCTCCGACCGAAGGCCCGCTCCACGACACGGAGCGGGCCTTCGCGTCTCTCCGGCGTTCCGCCTGCTCCGGGCCCCTCACCGGCGACCTGTGCAAGGCCAGCAGATCCGCGTGCGCCGGGCACCCTGAGCAGTATCGGCTGATCCGCCTCCGCCGGGTGCGCACCCCACAGTCCGACCGGCACCACAGCCCCGCCCGCCGATCCGCGAGCATTGCAAAGGTGAGCCGAGCAAGGCCGACACCGGGAACCCGCCGAGGTGAGCGTCGGGGCTGAATCCGAGCGCCGGAAAAGCCCTGAGGTTCATCTCGACCGCTGCGCGCCCCGACCTGCCGCGACCGCCACGGAGGACCTGCGAACCGGACCGCCCCTCACACCAACCGGCGGTCCGAGGCCCAGCGGGAGAGCTCGTAGCGGTTCGACAGCTGCGTCTTCCGGAGCACGCTCGACACGTGCGTCTCGACCGTCTTCACCGAGATGAACAGCTCGCCCGCGATCTCCTTGTAGGCGTAGCCCCGGGCGAGGAGCCGCAGCACGTCGCGCTCCCGCCGGGTGAGCAGGTCGAGCTCGGGGTCGACGGCGGGCGCGGCGCCGGGGCGGTCGGAGAAGGCATCGAGCACGAAGCCGGCGAGCCGCGGCGAGAACACGGCGTCGCCGGCCCGCACGCGCCGCACCGCGTCGCCCAGCTCCCGCGCGGAGATCGTCTTGGTGACGTAGCCGCGCGCGCCGGCCCGGATCACGGCGATGACGTCCTCGGCGGCGTCGGAGACGCTCAGCGCGAGGAACACCACCTCGGGCTGCACCGGCCGCACCCGGGCGAGGACGGCCGCGCCGCCGCCATCGGGCATGTGGACGTCGAGGAGCACGACGTCGGGCTTGAGGTGCCCGATGCCGGCGACGGCCTCGTCGACCGACCCGGCCTCGCCCGCCACCTCGATCGGCGGGTCGCCCGCGGCCCCGCGCTCCAGCTCGGCGCGGACACCCGCGCGGAAGAGGCCGTGGTCGTCGACCAGGAAGACCTTGATCGCCCCGGTCACCGCTGGCTCGCTCATGCGTCCTCCCGCTCGGCGTCGATCGTCATCTCCAGGTGCACCTCGGTGCCCTCCCCCGGCGCGCTCCGCAGCCGGACCCGGCCGCCGTGCCGACCCATCCTGCCGTGCACGGAGTCGGCGAGGCCGTGCCGGTCCTCGGACACGGCGTCGGGGTCGAAGCCCTTCCCGCGGTCGCGGACGAACACGTGCACCTCGGTCCCCTCCGAGCCGCCCTCCGAGTCGTCGGAGCCGTCCGACCCGCTCTCCACCTCGGCGTAGACGCTCACCTCGTCCACCCCGGCGTGCTTGGCCGCGTTGACCATCGCCTCGCGGGCGGCCAGGACCAGGGCGCGCAGGTCGCCCTCGGCGTCGTCGAGCGGGTGGTCGCCGACGATCACGGGGTTGACGGTGATCGCGTAGGTGTCCTCCACCTCGGCCGCCGCGGCCTGCAGCGCCGTCGCGAGGGTCTCCCCCGGCGGCCCGGGCCGCTCGCCCCCGCGCCCGTAGCCCGAGGGCCCGTACAGCCAGTTCCGCAGCTCCCGCTCCTGCCCGCGCGCCAGGCGTTGCACCTCGCGCGGGTCGTGGGACTGCTTCTGGATCAGGGCGAGGGTCTGCAGCACCGAGTCGTGCAGGTGCGCGGCGATCTCCGCGCGCTCGGCCGTGACGATCCGCTGCCGCCGCTCCTCGCCGAAGTCGCGGGCGAGCCGCACCCACCAGGGGACGGTGAGCACGGCGACGCCGACCAGCGTGGCCAGCACGGCGAGCACGCCGAACTGCAGCTGCCCCAGGTCGAGGTTGCCGAGCAGGAACACGGTGATGCCGGCGGCCACGAAGATCCCGCCCGCCACCACCCGCAGCAGCGCCGTGCGGCCGCCGAGGAAGCCGCTGCGGGCGCCGCTCGTCCAGCGCCGCCGTTGGGCCTCGTCCGCCTCGCGCCAGACGACGGCCGCGCCGAGCGCCGCCACCCCGAGCGGTCCGACGATCCAGCCGACGACCTGGTTCTGCAGCGCCGCCCCGGCCAGGCCGATGCCCAGCCCGAGTGCCGCGAGCCCCATCGCCTGCTGGCGCTCCTTGACGGTGACCTGCCGGGTGACGTCCGCGGCCTCCTGCCGCACGAAGACCCACAGCAGACCGTAGGCGATCACGCCGGCGCCGTTGGCCGCGGCGAGCACGACGAAGGCGACCCGCACCCACAGCACGTTGACGCCGAGGTGGTCGGCGACCCCGCCGGCGACGCCCGCGAGGAGCCGCCCGGAGCGGCGGCGCGCGAGGGGGGCGGCGCGGGTGGCTGGGCTGGTCACCGCTCCATGGTCACACGCGGGGGAACCCCGGACACCGGGGTCGGTCCCCGGGGCTTCTCGGGGTCCTCCCCGATACCGTGGGTGCGCGCGGGCGGGGAGGGTCGGTGGTATGAACAGCACCGACGTCGGGACGACGTTGCGGGACATGTGGGAGACCCGCCCGTCGCGGCCGCGACGGGACCGCAAGGTCGCCGGCGTGGCCGCCGCGCTCGCCCGCCGCTACGACATCGATCCGGTCCTCGTGCGGGTCGGCTTCGCCGTCTCCGCCTTCTACGGCATCGGGATCGCGCTCTACCTCGTGGGCTGGGTCCTGCTGCCCGCCGCGGACAGGGACGACCCGCTCGACGGGGCCGCCACGGACACCGCGGCGCGCAGCTCCGGCCGCACCACGCCGCCGCTCGTGCTCGCCGGGCTGGTCCTGGCCCTGCTCCTGACCAGCGGCCTGTTCTGGGGCAACGACGGCAGCGTCGTCCTCCCCGTGCTGGCCGTCCTGGTCCTGCTCTTCCTGCTGCACCGCAGCCGGGGCCAGCGCGGGCTCCAGGCGGCGCAGGAGGCGCCGACGGTCCGCACGTCCGCCGAGGACGGCGTGGTCGACGGGCCGGATGCGCCGGTGAAGGACCCGCTCGGCCCGGACCCGCTCGACCGCGGCACCCCGCCCGCGTGGGACCCGCTCGGCGCGGCGCCGTTCGCGTGGGACCTCCCGGAGCCCTCGGCGCCCGCGCCCGAGCCCGCACCGGTGCGCCGGCGCAGCCGGGTCACCCCGGTCACGCTGGCCCTGGCGCTGGTCGGCGGCGGCATCGCGGGCGCGGTCGTGCTGCTGACCTCCGGCCTGGCCGGACTGCCGGTCGTGTTCGCGACCGCGTTGGCCATCCTGGGCGTGGGCCTGGTGTTCGGCGCCTTCACCCGCGGCGGCCGCGGCCTGATCCCGTTCGCGCTGCTCCTGGCCGTGCTGACCTGGGCGTCACTCGCGGTCAAGGTGCCGCTGGCGAACTTCGGCTCCGGCGTCGGCGACCTGCGGGCCGCCCCCACGACCCCCGCCGCGGTGGCGCCGAGCTACGAGCGCGGCGCGGGGACCGTCGACCTGGACCTCAGCCGACTCGACCTGAGCGTGCCACCGGGCGAGCCCGCCACCCCTGTCCGCACCGCGGTGAGCGTGGGCGCCGGCGACATCCGGGTGAGCGTGCCGCGCAACGCCGACGTGAGCCTCACCGGCCATGTCGACTTCGGTGAGATCAGTTTCGACGGCACCAGCCACAGCAGCCCCGACGCCTCGCTCACCGTGACCGACGACCTCGGTGCCGACGGGGTCCGCTCCGGCCGGCCGCTCGTGCTCGACCTGACCGGGGGCGCGGCCTCCGTGGAGGTGCACCGTGTCTGAGCAGCAGGAGACCCGGCAGGACGGTCCGCAGGAGGAGCGGGCAGCGCGCCGGATGCCGGACCCGCTGGCCCTGATCGTCGGACTGGTCAGCCTGGGGATCGCCGGGTCGGGGTTCCTCGGCCGCGCGCCGGACCTGTCGGCCTTCGACGCACGCTGGCTGCTCGCCGGCGGGGCCGTGGTGCTCGGCCTGGTCCTTCTGGTCGCGAGCGTCCGAAAGCGCTGACCACCGGATCACGAACGGCGCTCTCGCTCAGACCTACCGAGCGAGAGCGCCGTTCGCTCACTCCCACTCGATGGTGCCCGGCGGCTTGCTCGTGACGTCCAGGACGACCCGGTTGACCTCGGCGACCTCGTTGGTGATCCGCGTGGAGATCCGCTCGAGGACCTCGTAGGGCAGCCGGGTCCAGTCCGCGGTCATGGCGTCCTCGGAGCTGACCGGCCGCAGGACGATCGGATGGCCGTAGGTGCGGCCGTCGCCCTGCACCCCGACCGACCGGACGTCGGCCAGCAGGACGACCGGGCACTGCCAGATCGACCGGTCCAGGCCGGCGACGGTGAGCTCCTCGCGGGCGATCGCATCCGCCTGGCGCAGCGTCTCGAGCCGCTCGGCGTCGACCGCCCCGATGATCCGGATGCCCAGCCCGGGGCCGGGGAACGGCTGGCGCTGCACGATCACCTCGGGCAGCCCCAGCTGGGCGCCGACCGCGCGGACCTCGTCCTTGAACAGCGCCCGCAGCGGCTCGACCAGCGCGAACTCGATGTCGTCCGGCAGGCCGCCCACGTTGTGGTGGCTCTTGATGGTGGCCGTGCCGGAGCCGCCGCCGGACTCGACGACGTCCGGGTACAGGGTGCCCTGCACGAGGAACCCGACGTGCTCCTCCGCCGCCACCTCGGAGGTCGCGGCCTCGAAGACCCGGATGAACTCCCGGCCGATGATCTTCCGTTTCTCCTCGGGGTCGGTGACCCCGGCGAGGGCGTCGAGGAACCGCTCCCGCGCGTCGACGGTGTGCAGGTTCGCACCGGTCGCGGCGACGAAGTCCTTCTCCACCTGCTCCCGCTCGCCGGCCCGCAGCAGCCCGTGGTCGACGAACACGCAGGTCAGTCGGTCGCCGATCGCGCGCTGCACCAGCGCGGCGGCCACGGCGGAGTCGACGCCGCCGGAGAGCCCGCAGATCGCCCGGCCGTCGCCGATCTGGGCGCGGATCGCCTCGACGGTCTCGTCGATGATCGACGCGGTGTTCCAGGTCGGGGTGATGCCGGCGATCTCGTGGAGGAAGCGGCGCAGCACCTCCTGGCCGTGCGGGGAGTGCCCGACCTCGGGGTGGTACTGCACGCCGGCCAGCCGCCGGTCCCGGTTCTCGAAGCCCGCGACCGCGACCCGGTCGGTCGACGCGGTGACCGTGAAGCCCTCCGGCGCGCGGGTGACCGAGTCGCCGTGGCTCATCCAGACGGGGTGGCTGCTCGGCAGCCCGTCGTGGAGCACCCCTGCCTCGGGCGCGACGTGCACCTCGGTGCGGCCGTACTCGCGGGTCCCGTCCGGCGCGACCTCGCCGCCGAGCGCCTGCGCCATGGCCTGGAAGCCGTAGCACATGCCGAAGACCGGGATGCCGGCCTCGAACAGCCGCCCGTCGAGCCTCGGCGCGCCCTCCGCGTAGACGCTGGACGGGCCGCCGGACAGCACGACGGCGGCGGGGCGGCGCGCGACGATCTCCTCGACCGTCATCTCCGCCGGGACGATCTCGGAGTACACCTGCGCCTCGCGCACGCGGCGGGCGATCAGCTGGGCGTACTGGGCGCCGTAGTCGACGACGAGGACGGTGGGGTTCTCCACGGCGTCCAGGGTAATCGGCGACGTGCGTCACCCGGTCCGGCGCCCGCGACCGGCCGGGGCGCCGGGGCACTGTGGAAGGCTGGGGCCGTGAACGGCGAACCGGGCGGCCGACCCGTGCCCGCCCGGCGCCGCGGGCCCCGCCCATGAGTCCCGTTCCGTACGACGAGATGCGCGACGCCGCCGGAACCGTCCGGGCGCCGTGGGCCGGGCTCGCCGGGGTCCTCGACGGCGCCGGTCCCGCCGGGCTGCGGGCGCGCCGCGCCGACACCCTGCGCCTGCTCGCCGACGACGGCGTGGCCTACCACCCACCCGGCGCCGAGTCCGAGCAGCTCTGGGAGCTCGACCCGCTCCCGCTGGTGCTCGACGGCGCGGAGTGGGCGGGCCTCGAACGCGGGGTCGCGCAGCGGGCCGAGCTGCTCGACCGGCTGCTGGCCGACCTCTACGGCCCCCGCGCCACGATCACCCGCGGGCTCCTGCCGGTCGAGGTCGTCGACGGCCACCCCGGCTACCTGCACGGCTGGCGCCGCCCGGCCGGGGCGCCGCCGCGCCGCGAGCTGTTCCTGTCCGGGGTGGACCTCGGCCGGTCGCCCGAGGGGTGGACGGTGCTCGGCGACCGGGTCCAGGCGCCGTCGGGCGCGGGCTACGCCATGGCGAACCGGCGGGTGGTCGCGCGCGTGCTGTCCGCCCTGCACCGGCGGTCGCGGATCCGCAGGCTGGGCCCCTTCTTCGAGGCCGTCCGGGCGGGCCTGCAGGCCGGCCGGGACGACCGGCGGATCGTGCTGCTGCACCCCGGCCCCGACTCCGAGACGGCCTACGAGCAGGCGCTGCTGTCGTCGTTGCTCGGGCTCCCGCTTGTGCTCGGCTCCGAGCTGACCGTGCGCGACGGCCGGCTCTGGCAGCACTCCCTCGGCCGGCTCGACCCGGTCGACGTCGTGCTCCGCCGGCTCGACGCGGACTGGTGCGATCCCCTCGACCTGCGTCCGGACTCGCGGCTCGGCGTCCCCGGCCTGCTCGAGGCCGCGCGGCTCGGCACCGTCACCGTGCTCAACGGCCTGGGCGCGGGTGTGGCGGAGAACCCCGGGCTGCTGCCCTTCCTGCCCGCGTTGTGCCGGGCGCTCCTGGGCGAGGACCTGCTGCTGCCCAGCGTGCCGACCTGGTGGTGCGGCGACCCGGTCTCGCTCGCGCACGTCCGGGCGCACCTCGGCGAGCTGGTCCTCACGCCCGTCGCGCGGGGCCGTGCGCCCATCCGTGGCGTCGACCTCGACCCTGCCGCGCGGGCCGCGCTGCTGGCCCGGATCGAGGCCGAGCCGCACGCGTGGGCGGCCCAGCGGGAGGTCGTGCTGTCCACCGCGCCGGTCGTGACGGACGCCGGGGCCGAGCCGCGGGCCGTCACGCTGCGGACCTTCGCCGTCGCCTCCGGGGAGGGCTGGGAGGTGCTCGACGGCGGGCTGGGCGCGGTCCCGGCCGGCACCGAGCCCCCGCTCGAGGGCGCGGCCACGCTGGCCAAGGACGTGTGGGTCGTCGGCGAGCGGCCCGAGCGGGCGGCCCGCGGGGCCCTGGACGAGGCCGTCGCGGCCACGGCACCCACCGGCGTCTCGCCGCGGGTGGCGGAGGACCTGTTCTGGCTCGGGCGGTACGCGGAGCGGGCCGAGGACACCGCGCGGCTGCTGCGCGCCGTCACGGACCGGTGGGCGGACTTCCGGACCTCCCCCGAGCCCGCGGGCGCCGGTGCGCTGCGGGCCCTGCTCGCGGCGACCTCCGAGATCACCCGCACCACGCCGGGCTTCGCCGGGCTGCCGGCCGACGAGGACCCGGGCGCGGAGCTCCACTCCCTGCTCTACGACCGGAACCGCCCCGGCACCCTCGGCTTCGCCGTACACAGGCTCACCCGGGCCGCCCAAGCGGTGCGCGAGCAGCTCTCCACCGACACCTGGCTCGTGCTCGGCCGGCTCGACACCGTGCTGCAGCGCCTCGCCGCCGCTCCCGAGCCGGACACCGGGAACGTGTCCGAGGCGCTCAACCGGGTCCTCGAAGGCCTGCTCGCGCTGGCCGGCATCACCGCGGAGAGCCTGGTCCGCGACGACGGCTGGCGGCTGCTCGACGCGGGCCGGCGGGTGGAGCGGGCCCAGCACGTCGTCGCGCTGCTGGCAGCGACGCTCTGCGACGCCCCGCGCGGCCCGGCCGACCGGCTGCTGGTCGAGTCCGTGACGATCGTGGCGGAGAGCGTGATCACCCACCGCCGGCGCAACGCGGGGCGACCCGGCATCGCCCCGCTGCTCGACCTGCTGCTCGCCGACCGGGACAACCCGCGGGCCGTCGCCCACCAGCTCGACCGGCTCGCCGACGACCTCGCGCACCTGCCCGGCGCCGTCCCCGCCTCGTTCGACGCCGCCGTCGCCCGCCTCGCCGGAGCCGACCCGGCCGCGCTCGCCGTCCGGGACACCGCCGACGGCACCCGCCCGGCCCTGCGCGCGCTGCTCACCGGGCTCGGCGCGGACCTCGACCGGCTGGCCGAGGACGTCGCCGCCGCGCACTTCGCGCCGCAGCGCAGCCCGCACCCCTACGACCTGCTGCTGGCGGCCCCGTGACCACGTACCGCGTCACGCACCGCACGGCGTACGAGTACTCCGGCGAGGTCACCACCAGCTTCGGCCGGGCGCACGTGCTCCCCCGCGCCCAGCCCGACCAGCGGTGCAGCGAGGCCCGGGTGGCCGTCGACCCGGCGCCGGACGAGCTGCGCGAGCACGTCGACGCCTTCGGCAACCGCTCCACCTACTTCTGCGTCCGCACCCCGCACCGGGCGCTCGCCGTGCTGGCGGAGAGCACGGTGACGGTCGACCGCACCGTGCTGCCGCCCGCCCTGCGTGCCTGGGAGGAGGTCCGGGACCGGAAGGACCTCGACGCCCGGCCCTTCGCCCTGCCGTCGCCCCGGCTCCCGGCCCGGCCGGAGGTCGCCGGCTACGCCGCGCCCTCCTTCCCGCCCGGGCGCCCGCTCGGGGAGGCCGCCGCCGACCTGTGCCGCCGTATCCACGAGGACTTCGCCTACGTCACCGGCTCGACGACCGTCCGCTCCACCGTGTCCGACCTGCTCACCGGTGGTGAGGGGGTCTGCCAGGACTTCGCGCACCTCGCGGTGGCCGCGCTGCGCACCCGCGGCCTGCCCGCCCGCTACGTCAGCGGCTACCTCGAGACCCGCCCGCCGCCCGGGAAGCCGAAGCTGCGCGGTGTCGACGCCTCGCACGCCTGGTTCTCGGTCTGGACCGGCGACGGCTGGCTCGACCTCGATCCGACCAACGACCGGGTCGTCGACGACTCGTACGTCGTGCTCGCGCACGGCCGCGACTACGGCGACGTGCCCCCGCTCAAGGGCGTGATCTTCGCGGACTCGGCGCGCAGCACGATGGCGGTGGCGGTCGATCTCGAGCGTGTGGTGCCGGCCGGGACCGGGTAACGAGGCCCGTGCGCGCCTTCGCCTGCCCCCACTGCTCCGCCCTGGTGTTCTTCGAGAACTCCGTGTGCCTCACCTGCGGCACGGAGATCGGGTTCTCCCGGGAGGAGCAGGCGATCGTGCGTGCGGACGGCCGGCACCGGTGCGCGAACCGCCGGACCGCCACCTGCAACTGGTTCGCCGATCGGCCCGGCGCCCTGTGCGACTGCTGCGCCCTCACCCGCACCCGCCCCGCCGACGACGACACCGACGGCCTGGCCGCCTTCGCCCTCACCGAGCAGGCCAAGCGGCGGCTGCTCTACCAGCTCGACGACCTCGCGCTGCCCGTCGTCGGGCGGAACGAGGACCCACGCGGCGGGCTGGCCTTCGACCTGCTCTCCAGCGCGCACGAGCCGGTGACGACCGGGCACGCGAGCGGCGTCGTCACCCTCGACCTGGCGGAGGGGGACGCCGGGTACCGCGAGCGGATGCGCGTGCAGCTCGCCGAGCCCTACCGCACCCTGCTCGGGCACCTGCGGCACGAGACCGGGCACTGGTACTGGGAGGTGCTCGTCGACCGGCCCGGGCGGAACGAGGAGTTCCGCGCGCTGTTCGGCGACGAGCGCGAGTCCTACGCCGACGCCCTCCAGCGGCACTACTCGTCCGCGGCGCCCGAGGGGTGGGAGGACCGGTACGTCAGCTCCTACGCCACGGCGCACCCGTGGGAGGACTGGGCGGAGACCTTCGCCCACTACCTGCACATCCGCGACACGTCGCAGACCGCGGCGGCCTTCGGGATCAGCGTGCAGGGGCCCCTCGACGCCCGTGAGGACCTCACCTCCGAGCCGGCCGAGTCCGAGAAGGACTTCGACGCGATCGTCGCCGCCTGGCTCCCGCTGACCTACGCGCTCAACGCCGTGAACCGCTCGATGGGCCACGCCGACCTCTACCCCTTCGTGCTCGCCGCCACCGTGCTGGACAAGCTGCGGTTCGTGCACGACCTCGTCATTGCGCGGCCCACCTACGTCCCGGCGTGACCCGCCAGCCGCTCCACGCCGTCGAGCAGCAGGCCCAGGCCGAACTCCCAGGTGTCGTCGGAGTACTCCTCGTCGAACCCGCCCTTCTCCCAGATCCGGGTCATGGTCGGGAAGCGCTCGGGCGTGTAGTAGGTGCCCCAGAAGCCCGACCGGGACTCGTAGTAGTCGTCCTGGGTCACGCCGGTGCGGGCCGAGACGCTGGTGTCCGTGACGGCGGCGCGGGCCGCGCCGAAGACGTGTGACTCGACGAGGTTCGCGACCCGGCTGATCGTGGCCTCCGGCAATCCGGTGAGCGCGACCGCCCGGTAGAGGTCCTCCTGCGCGTCGAGCACGTGCGGGCCCAGCGGCATCCGCCAGAGGTTGGAGCGGATCAGCCACGGGTGCTCCTGGTACATCCGCCAGGCCTCGTGCGCGTGGAACTCCACCTGCGCCCGCCACGGCAGCGCGCGGTCCGGGAGCCGGCGGTCCGCCCAGGCGCGGTCGATCATGAGCTCGAACAGCTCGTCCTTGCCCGGGACGTAGGTGTAGAGGCTCATCGCGCCGACGCCGAGGTGCTGGGCGACCTTGCGCATGGACAGCTCGTCGACGCCGTGGGCCCCAGCGACCTCCATCGCGCCTGCCACGACCTGCTCGAGCGTGAGCCGCTGCTTCGGCCCGCGGCTGGGCGGCGGGGGTGGGTCCCAGAGCAACCGGATCATGGCGCGCCCCTCCGGCGTGCCGTACTCGGTGTCCGGTTCGTCCACGTTGCGAAAATCCCTTCCGGCCATCACTCCGTACGGTGTATGGTATCCGATCGGCACGTAGTACGCCGTACGGAGATTTGTGGACGAGGGGAACTGATGATCCACACGGAGTCGCTCACCCGCACCTTCCGGGTGGGCAAGGAGACGGTCGAGGCGGTGCGCGGGATCGACCTGGACGTGGCCGAGGGCGAGCTCGTCGCGTTCCTCGGCCCCAACGGCGCCGGCAAGTCGACCACGCTGCGGATGCTCACCAGCCTGCTCCCGCCCACCTCCGGCACCGCCCGGGTCGCGGGCGTCGACGTCACGGAGCACCCCGCCGAGGTCCGCCGCCGGATCGGCTACATCGGCCAGAAGGACGGCGCCGGGCACAACTA
Source organism: Pseudonocardia halophobica (assembly GCF_050948485.1). Classification (NCBI taxonomy): domain Bacteria; kingdom Bacillati; phylum Actinomycetota; class Actinomycetes; order Pseudonocardiales; family Pseudonocardiaceae; genus Pseudonocardia; species Pseudonocardia halophobica. The sequence goes on from NZ_CP192046.1 coordinate 6,697,849, forward strand.
CCGCGTCTGGGACGAGCTCCTCATGCAGGGCCGGTTCTACGGGATGGGGAAGGCCGAGGCGAAGGCCGCCGCGGAGTCCCTGCTCGGGACGCTCGACCTCACGGCCCTGCGGATGCGCAAGGTCAGCTCGCTCTCGGGCGGGCAGAAGCGGCGGCTCGACATCGCGCTCGGGTTGATCCACGGCCCGCGGCTGCTGTTCCTCGACGAGCCGTCCACCGGCATGGACCCGCAGAACCGGGCGAACCTGTGGGAGCACATCCTGCGGATCCGCGAGGAGCGCGGATCCACGATCGTGCTGACCACCCACTACCTCGACGAGGCCGACGCGATGGCCGAGCGGGTCGTGATCATCGACCACGGGCGGATCATCGCCGACGACACCGCCGACGCGCTCAAGCGCAAGCAGGCGGGCGACCGGCTGACCGTCGTCGTCCGGCCCGAGCAGGCCGCCGGCGCGCGGGCCCTGCTGGCCACCGAGGGCAGCGAGCCGGCCGAGAAGCCCGACGCCGACGGCCTCGCCCTCTCCGTCCGGGTGGAGGCCGCGTCGCACGCCATGCCCGGGGTGCTCGAACGGTTGCGGGCCGCCGGGGTGGACGTGATCGCCGCGTCCGCCCACCAGCCCACGCTCGACGACGTCTTCCTCAACCTCACCGGCCGCAGCCTGCGCGAAGGAGAGTCCTGATGGTCGCGATCTCCCTGCCTGCTCCCCCGCGCACCGGGATGCTCACGGACGTCGGACACGTGTGGTGGCGGGAGACGCTCACCATCGTCCGCGACCCGTTCTCGCTGATCTTCTCCCTGCTCCAACCGCTGGTGTTCCTCGGCCTGTTCGGTCCCCTGCTCGCCGGGGTGGCGGGCGGGGCGGCGGCGTTCGGCGGATCGTCGCTGCAGTGGTTCCTGCCCGGCGTCGTCGTGATGATCACGATGTTCGGCACGTCGATGACCGGCGCCAACCTGCAGTTCGAGATCATGACCGGGGCGTTCGAGCGGATCCTCGCCACGCCGCTGTCCCGCTCCTCGCTGATGATCGGGCGGGCGCTCAAGGAGCTCACCCCGCTGGTGGTGCAGGCCGCGGTGATCACGCTCGTGGCGATCCCGTTCGGCTTCGTGCTGTACCCGCTGCACGTGGTGGTGGGCCTGGTCCTGCTCGGCGTGTTCGGTGTGGGGATCGGGGCGCTGTCCTACGCGCTGGCGATCGCCGCCCGCAAGACGGAGTGGATCTTCTGGGCGGTGCAGCAGTCGCTGCTGTTCCCGCTGCTCATCCTGTCCGGGATGATGCTGCCGCTCGAGACCGGGCCGGGCTGGATGCAGGTGGTGTCGAGGTTCAACCCGCTCACCTACGTCGTCGACGCCGAGCGGGTCCTCTTCGCGGGCGGTATCGCCGACACGACCGTGCTCTGGGGCTTCGTCGCCGCCATCGTCACCGCGCTCGTGGGGCTGGCCGTCGGGATCCGCGCCATCCGCAAGGCCACCATCTGACCGCACCGGCTGCGCCGGGAGGGGGCCGCACACCCGTCCCGGCGCGGCACACCCCCCTCGACGGCCGGTGCGGCGGACTCCTCGGGTGTGCCGCGACGCCACGGCGGATGGGCCACGCTCGACGGGATGGGTCGCCCGGAGCAGCCGTCAGTGCTTCCGGACCACCGTCTCGACGCCGCCCTCCCGCCACATGGTGATGTCGAGGTGCCCGCCGCCCACCTCGACCGCCGACGCCCCGACGAGCCGGGCGCCGAGGAAGCGGTCGAAGGTCCGGCCGCGCAGGTCGAAGCCGGTCTGCGCGTACAGGTCGTCGGCGAAGCGGGCGTGCAGCTCCGGGTCCTGCACGTTCTCGACCGTGCCCCACACCTTCGCGTCGCCGTCGGACACGTGGGTGTCGACGGTCGCGGTGTGCAGGGTGAAGCGCGGGTCCCGGTCGAGGTCGCGGAACTTCGCGGTGTCCGGCATCCCGCTGATCCAGAGCCGGTCCTCGAAGAAGCGCGGCTCCATCGGGCAGATGCGCGGGTAGCCGTCCGGCCGCAGCGTCCCCAGGAAGCACAGGTTGCCGGTCGCGGCGTGCCGCCGGCGGAAGATCTCGGCGATCCGCGGCGCGACCTTCTCGAACTCCTGCCAGGAAGTGGTCATGCCGGGACCGTACGACCGATCCCTGACAGCACCTGTCCGGGTGCATGCAGGTGGAGAGGGCCGTGGCCGGGGAGAAGCGCGCCATGCGGCGCTGCTCCGCCGCGAGCGCGGCCACGTCCAGGCCGAAGCCGCCGCGGTCGGCGGGCAGGGCGGCGCGGAGCCATCCGGCGGCGATGACGGACAGCCCGGCCCTGACCGGGATCACCGTCCGGGAGTTCGACGTCCTGGCCGCGCCGAGGGCCGTCACCGCGCCCGACCTGGTGGCGGTCGCGCGCTGAACCCGGTCCGTTCGACCCGTTCGCCCCGACGCGGCCGGTCCTAGGCTTCCGGACGTGCCGGGTGACGAGGCTCCTCCGCTGGTCGCGGACCGTCTCGCGGCGTCCCGCGCCGCCGAGCTCGTCGGCCGGGCGGAGGAGCAGCGGGTCCTGGCGTCCTGGCTCGATCCCGCGGGTCCGGCGGTCGGGTTCGTGCACGGCCCCGGCGGCATCGGGAAGACCGCCCTGGTCCGGGGCACCCTGACCCGGCTCGGGCGGCCCTGGGTGGAGCTGCAGGGTCGGGCCGTGGAGCCGACCCCGCGCGACGCCCTGGCCGAGCTGGGCCGAGTGCTCGGACGGCCGGTCCGCGACCCGGCGGAGGTGGGCGGGCTCCCGCACCGCCTCGCCGTGCTGGACTCCGGCGCCGCCGGCCTCGACGGCCGGATCGCCCGGCACGTCCTCGACGAGCAGCGGCCCGGTCCGCCCGAGGCCCCGCGGCCCGCCGTCCTCGAGCTCACCCCGCGCGAGCAGGAGGTCCTCTCCCTCCTCGCCGAGGGGATGACCAACATGGAGCTCGCCCGCGCGCTGTTCATCAGCGAGCGCACGGCCAACCGGCACGTCAGCAACATCTACACGAAGCTGGGCGTGCGGAACCGGGCCGAGGCGACCCGGGTGGCCGTCGAGGCGGGCATCGCCTCGTGACCGGGAGCACCATCCGTGTCTCCCGGGTGTACGACCACGAGCCGCATCCGGGGAGCCGGTCCGTCCTGGTCGACCGGGTGTGGCCGCGCGGGGTCCGCCGCGACGACCTCGAGCTGGACGAGTGGGCGAAGGACGTCGCCCCCAGCCCCGAGCTCAGGAAGTGGTTCGGCCACGACCCGGAGCGCTGGGAGGAGTTCCGCCGCCGCTACTTCGCCGAGCTCGACGCCCGGCCACAGGCCTGGCGGCCCCTGCTCGACGCCGCGCGGTCCGGCACCCTGACCCTGCTCTACGGCGCCCGGGACCGGGACCACAACAACGCCGTGGCGTTGCGCGACTATCTCGCCGCGCGGCTGGCCGAGGACTGACCCGCCGACTCAGGCCCGGACGGTCAGCCCCACGCGCTGGAACTCCTTGAGGTCCGAGTAGCCCGTCTTCGCCATGGCCCGGCGCAGCGCGCCGAAGATGTCCACGGTGCCGTACGGCGTGGACGACGGACCGAAGAGGACCTGCTCCAGCGTGCGGTCGGACGGGGCGAACCCCGTGACGTCCGAGCGCGGCAGCGACGGATGCGCGGCGGCCGAGGTCCAGTAGAGACCGTCGGCGGGGGCGTCGGCGGAGTCGGCGAGCTGCTCGCCGAGCATCACCGCGTCCGCCCCGCAGGCGATGGCCTTGGCGACGTCGCCGGAGCCGTTGATGCCGCCGTCGGCGATCACGTGGACGTACCGGCCGCCGGTCTCGTCGAGGTAGTCCCGGCGGGCCGCGGCCGCGTCGACCAGCGCCGTCGCCATCGGGACGCCGATGCCCAGCACCTCGTCCGTGGTCGTGGCGCTGGACTCGCCGTAGCCGACGATCACGCCGGCCGCGCCGGTGCGCATCAGGTGCATCGCGGTGCGGTAGTCGCCCACGCCGCCGGCGACCACCGGCACGTCGAGCGAGTTGATGAAGTCCTTGAGGTTGAGCGGCTCGCCCTTGCTCACGTGCTCGGCGGAGATGATCGTGCCCTGCACGACCAGGATCTCGACGCCGCCGGCGAGCAGGGCCGGGGTGAGCTCGCGGGCCCGCTGCGGGCTGACCCGGGCTGCGACCGTGACGCCCGCGTCCCGGACGGTCCGCAGCGCCTCGGCGAGCAGGTCGTCCTGGATCGGGGCCGCGTGCAGCTCCTGCAGCGCCCGGACCGCGGCGCTCGGGTCGTCCGAGTCGGCCGCCTCGACCACGCGGGCGATGGCACCCTGCGCGTCGGCGTGCCGGGACCACAGGCCCTCGGCGTTGAGCACCGACAGGCCGCCGAGCTTGCCGATCGCGACCGCGGTGGCCGGCGAGACCACCGCGTCCGTCGGGTGCGTGACGAGCGGGATCTCGAACCGGTAGGCGTCGAGCTGCCAGGCGGTCGAGACCTCCTGCGAGCTCCGCGTCCGCCGCGACGGAACGATCTCGACCTGGTTCAGGTCGTAGGCACGACGGGCCTCCCGGCCCATCCCGATCTCCACGAGGTCACGCACGGGTGACCAGCGTAGACGAGCGGGGCGCGGCGTCAGCGGGCGGCGTAGTTCGGTGCCTCCACCGTCATGGTGATGTCGTGCGGGTGGCTCTCCTTGAGCCCGGCCGCCGTGATCCGGACGAGCTGGGCCTGCTGGAGCTCGGGGATCGTCTGCGCGCCGGCGTAGCCCATTCCGGACCGCAGGCCGCCGACGAGCTGGTGCACCACGGACTGCAGCGGGCCGCGGAACGGGATCCGCCCCTCGATGCCCTCGGGGACCAGCTTGTCCTCGCTGAGCACGTCGTCCTGCGCGTAGCGGTCCTTGGAGTAGGACTTGGCGGTGCCGCGCGACTGCATGGCGCCGAGCGAGCCCATGCCGCGGTAGGTCTTGAACTGCTTGCCGCCGACGAAGATCAGCTCGCCCGGGGACTCCCCGGTACCGGCCAGCAGGCTGCCCAGCATCACGGTCGACGCGCCGGCCGCGATGGCCTTGGAGATGTCGCCGGAGTACTGGATGCCGCCGTCGGCGATCACCGGGACGCCGGCGGGCGCGCAGGCTCGCGAGGCCTCGTACACCGCGGTGATCTGCGGGGCGCCGACGCCGGCGACCACGCGGGTGGTGCAGATGGAGCCGGGCCCCACGCCGACCTTCACCGCGTCCGCCCCGGCCTCGACCAGCGCCTGGGCGCCGGCGTAGGTGGCCACGTTGCCGCCGACGACGTCGACCGACTCGCCGACCTCGGCCCGCAGCTTCGCGACGGTCTCCAGCACGCGCCGGGAGTGCCCGTGCGCGGTGTCGACCATCAGCACGTCCACCCCGGCGTCGACCAGGCCCATGGCCCGGGCGTACGCGTCCTCGCCGACGCCCACCGCGGCACCGACGACCAGCCGCCCGTCCGGGTCCTTGGTCGCGAGGGGGTACTTCTCGGTCTTGTTGAAGTCCTTGATCGTGATCAGGCCGCGGAGCACGCCGTCGCCGTCGATGATCGGGAGCTTCTCGAGCTTGTGCCGGCGCAGCAGGCCCAGCGCGGCCTCCGCGGTGACGCCGACCCGCGCGGTGATCAGCGGGGCCTTCGTCATCACCTCGTGGACCGGGCGCTGGAAGTCGACCTCGAAGCGCATGTCCCGGTTCGTGATGATCCCGACGAGCTTGCCCTCGGAGTCGGTGACCGGCAGGCCGGAGATGCGGTACTTGCCGCACAGCGCGTCGACCTCGGCGAGGGTCGCGTCGGGCGAGCAGGTCACCGGGTCGGTCACCATGCCGGCCTCGGACCGCTTGACCACCTCGACCTGGGAGGCCTGCTCCTCGGCCGAGAGGTTGCGGTGCAGCACCCCGAGGCCGCCGGCGCGGGCCATGGCGATCGCCATCCGCGCCTCGGTCACGGTGTCCATCGGGGACGACACCAGGGGAACCCGGATCCGCACGCGGCGCGAGAGCTGCGTGCTCGTGTCGACCGCACTCGGCACGACGTCGGACTCCGCGGGGAGGAGCAGCACGTCGTCGAAGGTGAGGCCGAGCATCGCGAACTTCGGCGGCAGTCCGTTGATCTCGCTCGTCATGGCTGGTCGTGCACCCTTCACCGGACGTCCAGGCGGCCCGCTCGCGGCTCGGGTGGACCACCGTCGCAGGACACCATCGTATCCGGGCCGCCGCGCGGTCCCGGCCCGCCGTCGGGAGTCGCCCGACACACCCGGACCGACGGGCCCGTCGGGCGTCCGTCCCCAGGCCGGGTGAGTTGTCCACAGGGCTGTGGGTGGACCGGTGGACAGCGTCCCGCCCGTCCGGCGGGACGCGGTACCGTGTGGACGTGGCGTTCGACGGCCTGCCCCCCGACCCCTTCGCGGGCGATCCCTACGACCCTGCCCTCTCGCTCGACGAGGGCGGCGCCGAGGAGCACGAGGAGCTGACCGAGGAGGAGCGCGAGGAGGTCGTGGCCGACCTCGCGGACCTCGCCGTCTACCAGGCGCTGCTCGAGCACCGCGGCATCCGCGGGATCCTCGTCGACTGCGCGGACTGCGGCGAGCAGCACTTCCACGAGTGGAACCTGCTCCGGTCCAGCCTGCAGCAGCTGCTCGACGAGGGGCAGATGCGCCCGCACGAGCCGGCCTTCGACCCGGACCCGGCGCACTACGTCACCTGGGAGTACTGCCGCGGCTACGCGGACGCCGCGCTCAACGAGGACTGACTCCTCCCCGACACGCGCGAAGGCCCCCGACCGGATCGGTCGGGGGCCTTCGCGCGTGCGGTCTCAGCTGGTGGCGGTGGTCGACTCCGTGGTGGGCTCGGCCGTGGTGGTCGTGCCCATCGACGTGGTCGTCGTGCCCGCCGGCGGCGTGGTCGACGTCGAGGTCGTCGGGTCCTGCCCACCCTCGGTCTTCGGGGGCGGCGGCGTGGTCGACGAGCTCGGCGCGGTCGAGCTGCTCGGCGACTCCGGGACACCGGCGATCCGCGGGTCCTGGGTACGAGGGTCGTCCCGCGGGTCCCCGGTGCTGGTGTCCGGCGACGTCGGAGCGTTCGAGCTCGACGGGGTGGTGCTCGTCGAGTCCGAGGGCGGCACGACCGGCTGCTGCTGGTCCTGGGTGCCCTCGGTCGCCGGGGCCTGCGGCCGCGGCGTGCCGTTGCGCAGCGGGGCGCGCGGGTCGGTCGGCTGACCGGTCGGCGTCTCCTGCACCTTCTGCGCCAGGAAGGTCTGCTCGGCGGCGAGGTAGGTCTTCCCCTCCTCCGGGCGGACCTGCTCCAGCAGCGGCGCGAGCGCCTGGAGGTCCTGCTGCGCGCCCGCGGTGTCGCCGCGCTCGAGCTTGGCGTTGACCTGCTCGATGCGCTGCTTGACCTCGACGGCCGCGAGCTTGGAGTTCGCCGCGTCCTGGTAGAGGACCTGCGTGACGCCGAACAGCGGGCTGCCCGGGTCCGCGTCCTGCGCGCCGATCGACACGCCCGCGATGCTGAAGACCAGCAGTGCGGCCGCGCCGGCGAGCGGGATCAGGTGCCGGCGCCGCGACGAGGGCCGCTTCACCGAGCCGGACTCGACGGCCGCCACCGCGGTGTCGAGGTCGACCAGCTCGGGGATCGGGTCGGCGTCGACCTCGGCCTTCCAGGCGGCGAGCATCGCGACGACCTTGTCGTCCGCGTCGTACCCGTCGTACCCGGGCGCCGAGACGGTCATCCCGGCGGCGAGAGCGTTGATCAGCTCGTCGTCCGCCTGGACGGCGACCAGGTCCAACGGCTCGTCGGCGAACTCGGCCTCCTCGGCGTGGGAGCCGCCGCGGCCGGCCGGGAACGGGATGGGCCGGTTCGGCACGCCGTACGGACCACCCGCGCGGTGGCCGTTGGTGCCGCCGTTGCCGTTCGCCCCGTTGCGGGGGCGGCCGAAGGGGTGGCCGCCCTGGTTGTCACGGTCGGACATTCAGACCACCTCCTCCTCGGGCATGTTCTTGCGCAACCGGGCCAGGGCCCGGTGCTGGGCCACGCGGACCGCACCGGGTGTCGACCCGACCGCGTCCGCAGTCTCTTCCGCACTGAGTCCCACGACCACTCGTAGGACGATGATCTCGCGTTGCTTCTCGGGGAGCTGGTCGAGCAGGCGCGACATCTGTTCGGACAGCTCGACGCGCAGCGCGCGCTGCTCGGGGCCGTCCCCGGACTCGACGGAGTCCGGCACGTCCGCCACCGGTTCCGACCGGTTGCGGCCCGCCGCACGGTGCGCGTCGATCACCTTGTGCGACGCGATCCCGTAGACGAAGGCCAGGAACGGGCGTCCCTGGACGCGGTAGCCGGGTAAGGCCGTCAGCACGGCCAGACACACCTCCTGCGCGACGTCGTCCGCCGAGACGGACGACCGGTCCGATCCACCGAGGCGTGCGCGGCAGTACCGCACGACCAACGGCCGGATGGTGGCCAGTACACGTTCGACCGCTCCGCGGTCACCTGCCATAGCAGATGCCACCAGCTCGTCGAGAACGTCTGTCGGTTCACTCATCGCGCAGAGTCGTCCAGGCGTTACGCAGCATGTTCGTCATCATCCGTTCGGTGAGGCCGACTACGGAGAGTGCCGAATCGGGATCTCAGTGCCGACCACCGTAGCGAAGCCCCCGGAGCGTCCGGGAACCGCTCTCACGAGTGAGGACGGATGAGAGGCGCGCTGGTTGCGGTCCGTACCGGCGCCGACGCCGACGTGTCGGACGTCATCGGCGAGCGGTCATCCCGAGGCGTGACGCGGACGCGGGGCGTCACCGACGGGAACCCTGCCGAGTCGGTCACGCGCGGCGACCGGTCGCGTGGTGGGAGCGGGTCCGAAGGCGACGGACGGGCGTCAGGGACACGTGGACGCCCGAGGACGCCGGCCCCTGCCGGCGCGCGCGACGGCGGCGCCGGGAGACGGTCGGCCGCGCGGCGGGGGCGGGCCGCGCGGCGGGCGCACGACGGCCGACGGCGCCACGGACGGGCGCGGCACGGCGGCCGTGCGGTGCGGAGCGCGTGGCGGGACGGACCCGGCCGGTGCGTGGCTGCGCTGCGACAGCCACGGCCCTCGGCCGCGTCGTCCGCCCGGTCACTCCCACCCGGACCCCCGGGTCCGGGTGCTGGTGCGGTGGTTCAGTGGTGCTCCGGAACCGGGCGGGTCCGGCGGCGCGTCGTCCGCGTCAGGACACGAGGCCGCGGCGGAAGCCGTGCGCGACGGCCTGGGCGCGGTCCCGGACGCCGAGCTTGCGGAACAGCCGGCGGGCGTGCGTCTTCACGGTGTCCTCGGACAGGTAGAGCTCGCGCCCGATCTGCCCGTTGCTCTTGCCCTGGCTCATCCCGCGCAGCACCTGCAGCTCGCGCTCGGTGAGCTGCACGCCCGGGTCGGCGGGCGCCCGCGGCGTGGGGACCGCGGTGGAGGCGAGGGTGTGGGCGAGGGCGGCCACCAGCTCGGGCCGGGAGGCGTCCCAGCGGAGGTAGCCCCGCGCACCGCCGGCGATGGCGGCGGCGATGCTGCCCGCGTCGTCGGGGGCGCCGAACACGATGACGTTCGCCTGCGGGTGGGCCGCCACCAGACGTCTGGTGGCCTCCACCCCGGTGGGCACCGCGCGCTGGGTGCCGACCAGGACGACGTCGACCGGCTGCCGGGAGAACCGGGCCAGCAACTCGTCCCCATGGGCGACGCAATCGATCCGGTGCACCCCCGGCACCGCGGACATCACGCGGGTGAGACCTTCGCGGACGCTGCGACGATCGTCGCAGATGAGTACCGTCGTCACGACGATTCCTTCCTGCAGCTTCCTGCAGCCGGGTGATGTGTCACCCTCCGCATCGGCGAGTGACCGGATCACCTTGACACGATCAGGGCGACTTTGTGCCCTCCATTCGGGACCTCTGCGCCGAACGGCACTCGTCATGTGGGTGACTGAGGACCGAATGGAGTAATTACACTACCGCGAGCCTCATCTCACCCGGAGGCGCCTCCCCCCATCAGGCGCCGCCCCGTCCCCTCGGACCGGGCACGGATGACGCTCAGCGTGGCTGCCGCGGCGTGTCGTCGGCGAGCCGCACCGTTCGGCGCACCGACCGTCCATCGGAGCAACCGATCCGGCCGCCGATCGTGTCGTTCCGGACCCTCGGAAGACGGGTCCGGCGGTCGCGCCGTGGCGCCGGGCGGATCGCCCACCCGGGACGGCCGCGGGAGGCCGTCCACGAACCCGTCCGGGGGCTTCCGGGAACCCGACGGAGTTCCGCCTCCGCGGCCCTCCCCCGAGGCCCGGGAGCGGCCGTCCGGAGAGGACGGCGTCCGGTGCTCGGCGGTGTGCCGGGCGACCGTCGTGGCGGCGTCCGCGGCGGCGAGGAGGGCCGCCCAGGCGAGCGGGAGCAACCCCGCTGCGGTCGCGTCCTCCGCGACCGCGTCGAGGGCCGCGAGGGCCGCCTCCGGCGTGGGCGCGACGACGCCCTCCCCGGACTCCGCACGACCGTCGTGTCCCGTGCCGGCGCGCACCGCGTCGACCACGGCGGCCAGCAGGCGGGACTTCATCAGGTGCCGCGGCGAGCCGGCCGCGGCGGCCCCGCGCACGGCCCGGGCGGCCGCCGTGGCGGCGATGTCGAGGTCCCCGCGGGCGAGCGCGAGCTCCGCCCGCACCCAGTCCGCCCGGACGGCCGGCCGCCACGGTCCGGCGCCTTCCGACAGCTGGGCCACGCCCGCGGCGAGCACCGCATCCGCCCTGCTCAGCAGGCAGGTGGAGCGGTCGAGATGGCCCTGGCCGAGGGCGTCGGCCGCGAGTCCTGTGAGCGCGTCCACCCGGGCCGACAGAAGGTCCGCGCAGGGGCTCGCGGGACCGGTGGCCGCAACGACCGGATGGGCGCCGGGGTCGGCAGGACGACCGGCGTCGGCGCCGCCGGAGGGACTCCGCCCGCCCGTCACCGGAGCTCCGCCGGACGCGGTCGCCCACATGTCGGACCGCGGTCCGCGGGCGTGCGGACAACCGTCCTCGGCCGGACCCGGAGCCGGCGCGGAGCCGCCCCCGGCCGCCCCGTCGGGGACCGTCGCGACGAGGGCCAGCGCCCGGCCGTCGAACCGCTCGGCGAGGGCGTGACCGCCCCGCTGACGGAGGTGCGAGGCGCGGGTGACGAAGGCGTGCGCGCGGACCTCCACGGGCACCCGGGGATCGCGTACGAGGTCCTCCAGGAGGGCGGCCGCGGAGGCGTACCGGCCCTGCCCACCGAGGGCCACGGCGGCCGTCCAGCGCACGACGGGCCCCGCTCGTCCTGCCCGGTCGACCGACACGCCGCGGGGGCCGAGACCAACCGCCTCACTCATGCGGCTGTCGTCCAAGTGGGCGGGTCCGTTCAGGGAGGAGTCAGCCGCAGTACACCCACATGTACTAGTTCTTGTGGGTGATCAACGCCAGGTCCGTCAGCTCGTCGGCCGCCGAGGTCAACGACCCGAGCCTGCCGGTCCGGGCCGGGAGGGCGGCGTCCGTCCAGCCCGGCCCTGCGGCAAACGAGCGGAACCGGGGCCGGGTACGGGGCAGCGCGGCGAAGAGACCGGGGTCGGCCGTCGCCGCGCCCTGGGCCCAGAGCACCACCGCGGCCGGCGCGGTCCGGCGCACGGCGGCCACCAGGGCGTCGAGCGGCAGGTTGGGCCCAAGCGGCCGGTACGCGACGCGCCGTTCGGCCAGAACCGCGCCGAGCACGGCGAGCGGCAGGTGATGCCACTCGCCGGGCGAGCCGGCCAGCAGGATCGGGCGGGCGTCCGGTACGGGCCGGGCCGCAGCCAGCGACCGAGCGCCGTACACCGCGGTCACGGCCTCGCTGACCAGGTGCTCGATCTCCACCCCGGCGCCGGACGACTCCCACCGCTCGGCGACCGCGCACAGCACGGGACGGACGACGTCGTTCCACGTCCGGATGAGCCCGTCGGCCTCGATGCCCTCGTCGACCAGCCGGCGCACCGCGGGCGCGTCCATCGACAGGGCCGCCCGCCCGACGCCCCGGGCCCGCCGGCTCGCTCCGGGCAGTCGCAGCACCCGGCCGCCGACACGCACGCGCGCGCCGAGGTCGAGCTCATCGTCCGTGGGGTGGCCGGCGAGGAGCAGCGGGCCACCCACCCCCGCCCCGGGCTCCGCGGCCCCCGTCCCGGGCACGCCGACGGGCCGCCCGGCCCCGACCTCCGGGAGCGTCGCGGCGAGGGCGTGCCGGGCGGCCTCGGCGGGCGTGGCCCCCTGGAGCAGCGCCTGCTGCATCAGCTCGAGCCGAGCGATGTCGGCGGCGCCGTAGCGCCGGTGCGCGCCCGGGGTGTGCGCCGAGGGACCGAGGCCGTAGCGGCGGTCCCAGGTCCGCAGGGTCGCCGGTGCGATGCCGAGCCGGCGGGCGACGGCCGCCACCGTGAGCCGGGGGGTGTCGACGACCCCGGACGGGGTATCCCGCATTCGACCCTCCGGTGTGCCGTGCTCGTCCGCGTCGATCCGCGCGGCCCGCTCCCCGTGCCCGGGCACGGCGCGATCGGGTGCGTGCTGCGGAACCGGCTGCGTGGTCACCCGCTCATGGTCGGGGCTCTCCCCCGGCGGGGCAACCGCGACACGGTTCCCCGACCGGCCTCTTGAACAAGGTTTGGCGCGTTTCTATGCTGGGCACCTCGTTGCCGAGCAACGACTCTTCGCTTCGAACGGGTGGGTGATGACGGTGGCGGACATCAGGCGGCTTCCGGGGCCGGTCTCCGACGTCTGGGACTGGCAGATGCAGGGCGCGTGCCGCGGGATGGACAGCTCGTTCTTCTTCCATCCCGAGGGCGAGCGCGGCCCGGCGCGGTCGAACCGCGAGCGGCGGGCCAAGGAGATCTGCGCGGCGTGCCCGGTGCTGGAGATGTGCCGGCGGCACGCGCTGGAGGTCCAGGAGCCCTACGGCGTGTGGGGCGGCCTGTCCGAGCACGAGCGGGAGGCGATCATCCGCGGCCGCGACCGCAGGCTCCGGATCGACGGCCGGAAGGGCGTGCAGCCGGTCTGAGGCCGACGGCCCGTCGGAGCGCCGGAGAACGCCGAAGGGCGGGTGGCCGTCGAGGCCACCCGCCCTTCGTCTGCGGTACTACCGGGTCAGCACCCGATCAGTGCCCGTGCCCGTGCCCGGCGGCGGCCGGAGCCGGCGGGGCGTCCTCGGGCTTGTCGACCACGGCGCTCTCGGTGGTGAGCACCATGCGCGCGATCGACGCGGCGTTGACCACGGCGTTGCGCGTGACCTTCACCGGGTCGACGACGCCGTCGGCCAGCAGGTCCGAGTAGGACAGCGTGGCGGCGTTGAAGCCCTGGCCCCACTCCTGCTCGGCGACCTTGGAGGTGACGACCGCGCCCTCGACGCCACCGTTGGCGGCGATCCAGTACAGCGGGGCGGTCAGCGCGCGCCGGACGATGGCGACACCGGTGGCCTCGTCGCCCGCGAGCGTGAGCTCCTCGAGCGCGGCGGCGGCCTGGACCAGCGCCGAGCCACCACCGGGGACGATGCCCTCCTCGACCGCGGCGCGGGTCGCGGAGACGGCGTCCTCGATGCGGTGCTTGCGCTCCTTGAGGGCGGTCTCGGTGGCCGCACCGGCCTTGATGACCGCGACGCCGCCGGACAGCTTGGCCAGCCGCTCCTGCAGCTTCTCGCGGTCCCAGTCGGAGTCGGTGGTCTCGATCTCGCCCTTGATCTGGGCGATCCGGCCCTGGATGTCGTCCGCCTTGCCGGCGCCCTCGACGATCGTCGTGGCGTCCTTGCTGACGACGACCCGGCGGGCCCGGCCCAGCAGGTCCAGCCCGGCCTCGGACAGCTTGAGCCCGACCTCCGGGTTGATGACCGTGCCGCCGGTGGCGGTGGCGAGGTCGTCCATGAAGGCCTTGCGGCGGTCGCCGAAGAACGGCGACTTGACCGCGGCGACCTTGACGGTCTTGCGGATCGAGTTGACGACCAGGGTCGACAGGGCCTCGCCCTCGACGTCCTCGGCGATGATCAGCAGGGGCTTGCCCTCGCCCAGCACCTTCTCCAGCAGCGGGAGCAGGTCCTGGATGGAGCTGATCTTGTCCCGGTGCAGGAGGATGTAGGTGTCCTCGAGGACGGCCTCCATGCTCTCCGCGTCGGTGACGAAGTACGGCGACAGGTAGCCCTTGTCGAACTGCAGGCCCTCGGTGATCTCCAGCTCGGTGGCGAGCGTGGAGCCCTCCTCGACCGTGATCACGCCGTCGTTGCCGACGGAGCCGATGGCGTCGGCGATCAGCCGGCCGATCTCCTCCTCGCGGGAGGCGATGGTGCCGACCTGCGCGATGTGCTCGGCGCCGTTGACCGGGATGGCCTTCTGCAGCAGCCATTCCGAGACCCGGTCCGCGGCGGCGGCGATGCCGCGGCCGAGGGCGGTCGGGTTGGCGCCGGCGGCCACGTTGCGCAGGCCCTCGCGGACCAGCGCCTGGGCGAGCACGGTGGCGGTGGTGGTGCCGTCGCCCGCGACGTCGTTCGTCTTGGTGGCGACGGTCTTGGCGAGCTGCGCCCCGAGGTTCTCGTACGGGTCCTCGAGGTCGATCTCGCGGGCGATGGTCACGCCGTCGTTGGTGACGGTCGGACCACCGAACTTCTTGTCGATGACGACGTGGCGGCCGCGGGGGCCGAGCGTCACCTTCACGGCGTCGGCGAGCTGGTTGACACCCCGCTCGAGCGCGCGCCGCGTGTCCTCGTCGAAGCTGATCTGCTTCGGCATCAGAGCCTCTCGTTCTGGGTCAGGAGAAGGAACCGCCCCGGGGCCCAGGCCTTCGATCGGCGCTGCGCCGCCGGGGCGGGTTCACTTCACGCGTGGATCGTCAGTTGACGACCGCGAGCACGTCGCGGGCGGAGAGGATCAGGTACTCCTCGCCGTTGTACTTGACCTCGGTGCCGCCGTACTTCGAGTAGATGACGACGTCGCCCACGGCCACGTCGAGCGGCACGCGGTTGCCGTTGTCGTCGATCCGGCCCGGGCCAACGGCGAGGACCTTGCCCTCCTGCGGCTTCTCCTTGGCGGTGTCCGGAATGACGATGCCGGAGGCCGTGGTGGTCTCGGCCTCGCTGGCCTGGACGACGATCTTGTCCTCGAGCGGCTTGATGTTCGCCACGATGACCTCCCCTTTCCTGGGGTGACTCACGAACTGTCCGTAGTACTGTCCACCGACAGCCGACCAGGGGCCCCGCCGTCGCGGGTGCCGGGGCGACCCGACCTGAACTGTGCGGTTGGCACTCTACCCACGAGAGTGCCAGCCGTTCAACGGGCCCGCCACCCGATCGCGGTCGTAGGCTCCGGATCCATGCCGACTGTGGGAGAACTCGAGGTCTCGCCCCTCTGTCTGGGAGCCAACGTCTTCGGCTGGACCGCCGACGCGGACGCCTCGTTCGCCGTGCTCGACGCGTTCGCCGAGGCGGGCGGAACGTTCGTCGACACCGCGGACTCGTACATGTTCCGGGTTCCCGGCAACAGCGGCGGCGAATCCGAGACGATCATCGGGAACTGGATGGCCGCGCGCGGGAACCGGGACGCGATGGTGGTCGCGACGAAGGTGGGCTCGCTGCCGCAGCGCGCCGGCCTGGGCGGGGAGAACATCAAGGCCGCCTGCGAGGACTCGCTGCGCCGGCTGCGCACCGACCGCATCGACCTCTACTACGCACACAAGGACGACCCGGACACCGTGCAGGAGGAGACGCTCGACGCCTTCGACGCGCTGGTCAAGGAGGGCAAGGTCCGCCAGGTCGGGGCGTCGAACTTCGCCGCCGCGCGGCTGCGTTCGGCGCTGGAGATCTCCGACCGGGACGGGCTGGTGCGCTACACCGCGCTGCAGCCGCACTACAACCTCATGGAGCGGGCCGAGTTCGAGTCCTCGCTGCAGGACCTGCTGCGCTCCGAGGGGATCGCCTGCCTGCCGTACTACGCGCTGGCCAAGGGCTTCCTCACCGGCAAGTACCGCGGCGAGCGGGTCGACAGCGTGCGGGCCGAGGGCGCCTCGGCGTACCTCGAGGCCCCGCGGGGGCGGGCGGTGCTGGCGGTGCTCGACGAGATCGCCGCGGGCCACGAGGTCCCGGTCCCGGCCGTCGCGCTGGCCTGGCTGGCCGCGCAGGACACGGTCGCCGCGCCGATCGCGTCGGCCCGCACGGTGGAGCAGCTGCAGAACCTGCTGCCGATGCTCACCCTGCAGTTGGCCGACGACGAGCTGCGACTCCTCTCCCACGTGAGCTCCTGACCCGCGACGGACGACCGTCGAGGATCCTCGGGCGGAGGCGGAGGGCCAGCCCGGCGACGGCCACGGCGATCCCCACCGAGATCAGCAGGGCGGCGTGCAGGCCGGTGTGGAGCCCACCGGCCGCGAGCGCGCCGAACAGCCCCACGCCCAGCACGCTGCCGGCCTGCCGGGCCGTGTTGAGGGTGCCCGCCGCGACGCCCGACCGCGCCGGCTCGACGCTGCCGAGCAGCGCGGCTGTCATCGCGGGGACCACGAGCCCGAGCCCGAACCCGGCGACCGCCAGCCCGACCGGGACCGCGTCCGTGGCGAGGACCGTCAGGCAGCCGGCGGCGAGCAGCGCCGAGCCGACGACGATCGTCCGGTGCGGACCGCCGAGGCGGGCGGCGAGCAGGTTGGCGACGCCCACCGCGATCGTCATCGGGGCGAAGGCGAGACCGGTGACCAGCGGCGACCGGCCGAGGACCTGCTGCAGGTACAGCCCGATCACGAAGATCAGCCCGTAGAACGCGACGTTGACCAGCAGCCCCATCGCCGAGGCCGCCGCGAACACCGGCCGACGGAACAGCTCGAGCGGCAGCATCGGCGCGGGGGTGCGGGTCTCGACCACGACGAACGCGATCCCGGCGAGGACGGCGAGCCCGTACAGGCAGAGCACCGCGGGGGCCGCGAACCCGGCGGCGCCGCCGAGGATCGTCGCGCCGGCCAGCGCCGCCAGGGCTGTCGCGGCGGCGGCCTGGCCGGGGAGGTCCACGCCCCGGGCGCCGGAAGCGGGCGTCTCCCGTACCCGGCGCGCGGTGATCAGCAGCCCGGCGATCCCCGGCGGCACGTTGATGAGGAACAACGTCCGCCAGCCGGCGACCTGGACGAGCAGGCCGCCCAGCAGCGGGCCCGCGGACAGCGCGACGCTCGCCCCCGCCGCCCAGACCCCGACGGCCCGGGCACGGGCGCCCGGCGCCGGATGCGCGTGCGCGACCAGGGCCAACGAGCAGGGCACCAGCACCGCCGCGCCGACGCCCTGCACGGCCCGCGCCGCGATCAGCGTGCCCAGCCCCGGCGCCAGCCCGCAGGCCACCGATGCCAGCGTGAACAGCACGAACCCGCCGGCGAACAGCCGTCGGGCGCCGAGCCGGTCCCCGAGCGCGCCGGCCGTCAGGATCAGCGCGGCGAAGGTGACGGTGTAGGCGTCGACCACCCACTGCCCGCCGGCGACACCCCCGCCGAGAGCCCGCCCGATGGGCTCCACCGCGACGTTCACGGCGGTCACGTCCAGCTGCACCACGCCGAAGCCGAGCGACGCGGCGACGAGGGTCCACGGTCCGGTTCGCAGGCTCGTCGACATGCCGTCGACGCTAAGCACGGGTCGCTTCGACGGCCGTCGAACCGTCCCGGCCCTAGCCTCGGAGCATGCCCGGAGACGCCGACATCGCCGCGGTCGGCACGCTGCTCGGCGACGAGCGCCGCTGCCGCATCCTGCTCGCCCTGGACGACGGCCGCGCCCTGCCCGCGAGCCGGCTCGCCGCGGAGGCGGGCGTGAGCGCCGCGACCACCAGCAGCCACCTCGGCAAGCTGCGCGAGGGCGGGCTCGTCACCGTGGAGACGCACGGCCGGCACCGCTTCTACCGGCTCGCGGGCCCGCACGTCGGGCGGCTGCTCGAGGCGATGGTCGCGCTGGCGCCGCCCCGGCCGGTCACCTCGCTGCGCGAGGGCACCCGCGCCCGGGCCCTGCGCCGGGCCCGGACCTGCTACGACCACCTCGCCGGCGAGCTGGGCGTCGGGATCATGCGGCACCTGGTCGACGCCGGCCTGCTCACCGGCGGCGACGGGCACCGCGATCCCGCCGATCCGCCCGTCGGGTTCGGGCAGGACGTCGACTACCGCTTCACCGCCGACGGCGACGCCTGGCTCGACGACTTCGGCGTCCGCCTCGCCCCCGGCCGCCGCACGATTCGCTACTGCGTCGACTGGACCGAGCAGGCCCACCACCTGTCCGGCGCCGCGGGCGCCGGGATCCTGGCCCGGCTCGTCGAGCTGGACTGGGTGCGACGCGCGCCGAAGGACCGCGCCGTCACGGTGACGGACGCGGGCCAGGAGGGGTTGGCCCGCACCTTCGGCGTCTGATCCCGCGAGTCGGCACTTCCGGGGTCACCGGGCCGCACATCCCGGGCGCTGCCGGGATCGCACGTTCGGTCGACCGGGAGTGCCGACTCGCGGTTCAGGGGACGAGGACCTCGGTGACCTGCAGGCTCGAGTTCGCGGGGAGGCCCAGCTCGGAGGGGGTGGCGCCGGTGTGGGCGAGGTGGGCGCCCAGCGCGGCGACCATCGCCCCGTTGTCGGTGCAGAGCACCGGGCGCGGGACGCGCAGCCGCAGGCCCGCCGCGGTGCAGCGCTCCTCGGCCATCTCCCGCAGCCGCGAGTTCGCCGCCACCCCGCCGCCGAGCAGCACGGTGTCCATGCCGTACTCCTGCGCGGCCTTCACGGTCTTCATCGTGAGGACGTCCGTCACCGCCTCCTGGAACGACGCGGCGACGTCCGCGACCGGGATCGGCGTCCCCGCCCGCTCCAGCGCCTCGACGTGCCGGGCCACGGCGGTCTTGAGCCCGGAGAACGAGAAGTCGTACTTCGCGTCCCGCGGTCCGGTGAGCCCGCGGGGGAAGTGGATCGCGGCCGGGTCGCCGTCGCGCGCGGCCCTGTCGATCCACGGGCCGCCGGGGAAGGGCAGCCCGAGCAGCCGGGCGACCTTGTCGAAGGCCTCGCCGGCGGCGTCGTCGATCGTGGCGCCGAGCGGGGTGACCGGCCCGGCGAGGTCCGGCACCGCGAGCAGGCTGGAGTGCCCGCCGGACACGAGCAGCGCGAGCGCGGGCGGCAGCGGCCCGTGCTGCACGGTGTCGACGGCGACGTGCGCGGCCAGGTGGTTCACCCCGTAGAGCGGGATCTCCCACGCCGCCGCGTAGGCCTTGGCCGCCGCGACCCCGACCAGCAACGCCCCGGCGAGCCCGGGACCTGCGGTGACGGCGACGGCGTCGACGTCCGAGCCCTTCAGCCCGGCCGTCTCCAGGGCCCGGTGCACGGCCGGGACCATTGCCTGCAGGTGCGCCCGGGACGCCACCTCGGGGACGACGCCGCCGAACCGGGCGTGCTCCTCGACGCTCGACGCGATCTCGTTGGCCAGCAGCTCGGCGACCCCCGCGTCGGACATCCGGACGATCCCCACGCCGGTCTCGTCGCAGGAGGTCTCGATGCCCAGAACGATCGTCACCGGGGGTCCCTCTTCATCGTGTAGGCGTCGGCCCCGCTGGGCCGGTAGTACCGCTTCCGCAGCCCTACGACGGCGAACCCGGTCTTCTCGTAGAGCCCGATGGCGGCGTCGTTGTCCGTCCGGACCTCGAGGAACACCGTCGCGTGCAGCTCGTCGGCGACCTGCAGCAGCGCGTCGAGCAGCCGGCGGCCGACGCCGCGGCCCTGGTGGGCCGGGTCGACCCCGATGGTGTGCACCTCGGCCTCGGCCTGCGGCGGCCCGGCGGTGACGCCGAGCCCGGCGTAGCCGACGAGCTCACCGTCGAGCCGGGCGGCGAAGTACGGCAGGCCGCGGGAGACCTCGTCGCGGAAGGACTGGGCGCTCCACGGGTCGTCGCCCGGGAAGAGGATCTTCTCCAGCTCGGCGCAGCGCGGCGCGTCCGCCCGGTAGAGGGGGCCGATCGTCACGGTGCCGGTGCCGCTCACGTGTGCACCTTCTTCCGCTCCCCGGGCGGGACGGCGTCGGGTCGGCGCAGGTAGAGGGGCTCGAGCGGGCCGGGGTCGCGGCCGGAGTCCAGGGCCGGGGCGGCCGCGGCGACGAGGCCCGCGGGCGTCGGGCTCGCCGGCTCGCGCACGGGCAGCCCGAACCGGTCGGCCATCGTGCCGGCCGCGGCGACCAGGTGCAGCCCGTCGAGCCGCTCGGCCACCGAGTCGGGGCCCTCGACGGTCGGGCCGGTCAGCCGCGCGCCCTCGGCCTCGTACGCCGCCCAGTACACCTCGCGGCGCCGCGCGTCCGTGGCGACCAGCAGGTTCCCGGTGAGCTTCCCGGGCAGCACGACGGCCTGGGCGATCGCGTCGAGCGAGCAGACCCCGTGCACCGGGACACCGAGCGCGTCGCCCAGCGAGGCGGCGGTGACCATGCCGACCCGCAGGCCGGTGAAGGGCCCCGGACCGGCGCCGACGACGATCGCCTCCACGTCGCGCAGCCGGATCCCGGCGTCGGCGCAGGCGCCCTGCACGCCGGGCATGAGCAGCTCGCCGTGCTTGCGCGCGTCGTGCGCGACGCGCACGCCGAGCTCGGCGACGCGCGCGCCGGGGCCGTCGGTCAGCCGCACGACACCGGCGGTGACGGCGGGCGTGGCGGTGTCCAGGGCCAGCACGAGCACGTCACGAGCCTACGAGCGTCGTTCTCAGCAGCCGTCCTCGGGCCAGCCCGGGCCCGTCTCCTCCGGGTCGGCGGTGCAGTCCGGGGTGCACAGGTTTGCGCAGGGACGCCCCGCCGGGTGCGGCGGGGAGGCCGGGAGCGGCGGGAACGGGTCGGCGGTCGGGCTCATCGGTCTCCTCCTCGGTTCGCGGCCGAGCCTGCGCGCCGGCGCTGTCACGGCGCTGGCGCCGGGCGTCGCCGCGCTGCCATCGCGGTGCCAGCGCGGGCCCCGATCGTTCCGTCCCGTTCACCGAGCACAGGAGGAGACATGGACGGCAAGGGGTTCGAGGAGCGGGTGCTCGCCTTCGCGGAGAAGGTCGGCACGGACCAGTCGGTGGCGCTGGGGGCGGCGCTGGCGTACGTCGGCGACCGGCTCGGCCTCTGGGCGGTGCTGGCCGGCACCGGACCGGTGACCGCGGCGGAGTTGGCCGGGCGCACCGGCCTCGCCGAGCGGTACCTGCGTGAGTGGCTGGCCGCGCAGGCCGCGGCCGGATACCTCGACCACGACGCGAGCCGGTTCACGCTGCCGCCCGAGCGGGCCGCCGTCCTGGCCGACGAGGACTCCCCGGCCGCGATGGCCGGCGGGTTCGAGTTCGCGGCCGCGCTGTGGGCCGGCACCGACCGGCTCGCGGAGGCCTTCCGCACCGGTGCCGGGATCGCCTGGGGCGACCAGGACGAGCGGTTGGCGGGCGCGGTCGACCGCTGCTTCCGCGCCGACTACCGCGGCGAGCTGCTGACCACGTGGCTGCCCGCGCTCGACGGCGTGGTCGACCGGCTCCGCGCGGGCGCCCGGGTGCTCGACGTCGGCTGCGGCTTCGGCAGCGCCACCGCGCTGATCGCCGAGGCCTTCCCGGCCAGCACCGTGCACGGCGTCGACCCGCACGAGCCGTCGGTGCGCGCGGCGGAGAAGGCCGCGTCCGGGCGGGCGACGTTCGCCGTCGGCGGGGCCACCGACTACCCGGCCGACGGCTGGGACCTCGTCTGCTTCTTCGACGCCCTGCACGACATGGGCGACCCGGTCGGTGCCGCCCGGCACGCCCGGGAGGCGCTCGCGCCCGGCGGGACCGTGCTGCTCGTCGAACCGGGCGCCGGCGACGCCCTCGACGACAACCTGAACCCGGTCGGCCTGACCTACTACACCGCGTCCACGGCGTTCTGCGTCCCGGGTGCGCTCGCGCAGGCGGGCACCGCGCTCGGGGCGCAGGCCGGCGCCGCGCAGCTCACGGCGGTGCTGGAGGAGGCCGGGTTCACGCAGGTGCGGGTGGCCGTCCGGGACCCGTTCCACCTGGTGGTCGAGGCCCGGCCCTGACGTGCGGGGCCCGGGCCGCGGCAGGGGCGCCCGTGAGGTGCCGGTCCAGCGCCCGGCGGGCCACCTCGAGCGCCTCGGCCCGCCCCGGCCCGGCCGCCGGCCCCACGCGCGACTCGGGCGACGGGGCCGCCGGCGGGCGGGGCGGGGCGTCCGGGGCGGCGTCGGCGGCGGCGTCGAGCAGCGCGGCGGCCTCGTCGTCGTCGAGCAGCCGGAGCAGGTCGGCGAGGTTGCGGAGGGTGACCCACAGCTGCGTCCACTGGCCCGTGGCCGCCCAGCCGTCGACGACCTCGCGATAGCCCCGCAGGGCGTCGGCGACGCGGCCCGCGGCGGCCCGCGCGGAGAGCAGGCCGACCGAGGCGATCCCGGTGACGAAGGTCGAGCCGGCGGTGCGGGCCAGGTCGAGCGCTGCGAGGTAGTGCGGTTCGGCGCGGTCGACCTCGCCCGCGGCGTTCGCGATCTCGCCGGCGACGTACTCCGCGAAGGCCCGGCCCGTGGGCGAGGTCGCCGCCGCGACGGTGCGGCTCTGCAGCTCGCGGGCCCGGTCGAGGTCGCCGGCGTAGGCCGCGGCGAGCGCGGCGACCCCGAGGTTCATGGCGGGCCGCGCCGAGACCGCCGCCGCGGCGGCCCCGTGCTCGGCGACCTCGTCGAACGCCGCCCGGCTGAGCGCGGCGAGCTGGCGGGCGGAGTGGCCGAGCGCGGCGCCGTGCGGTCCCGGGTCGCCGGCCAGCACGGCCCGGCCCAGCGCGTCCGCCCGCGGGTGGTCGCCGCGGTGGTAGGCCGCCATGGCGGCCGCTCCCGTCACCTCGGCGGCGCGCGGATGCCCGGCCAGCTCGGGGTCGGCGGCGAGCTCGTCGGCCCACCCCTGCAGCTCGGCCATCCCGCGCCAGCCCGTGACCTCCTCCAGCCCGACGACGAGCTCCACCGCCGTGTCCAGGTCGCCCCCCTCCCGCGCCAGCCGCCACACCGCCCGCAGGTTGCCCAGCTCCCGGCGCAGGGTCGCGTCGGCCTCCGGCTCGCGTTCGGTCGCGATCCCTGCGTCCACGGCCCGCACGAGGTCGACGGCCCAGTCCCGCAGCCGGCGGCCGGCCTCCTCGGTCTCGCCCTCCGCGGCCAGCCGGTCGAGGCCGTAGGCGCGCAGGGTCTCCAGCATCCGGTAGCGGGTCCCGCCGGCGAAGTCGAGCTCGAGCATCGACGCGTCGGCCAGGTGCGCCAGTCCGAGGGCCGGGTCGGCCCCGGGCGCCGCGGCGATCTCCTCCGCGGTCCCGAGGTCCACACCGTCGGCGAACACCGCGAGCCGGCGGAACAGCCGCTGCTCGGCGGGCGGGAGCAGCGCGTAGGACCAGTCCACGGTGGCCCGCAGCGTGCGGTGCCGCGCGTCGGCGGTCGGGCGGCCGCCGCCGAGCAGGTCGAGGGCGCGGTCGAGCCGGTCGTGCAGGTCCCGCAGCCCGAGCACGGACAGCCGGCCCGCGGCGAGCTCGATGGCCAGCGGCATGCCGTCGAGCCGCCGCACGATCTCCGCGACGACGTCGAGGTCCGCCGCGTCGGCGGTGAAGCCGGGCCGGGCGCGGGCGGCCCGGTCCAGGAACACGGCCACGGCCGGGACCGTCCGCAGGTCGCCGGCGCGCCCGAGCGGGAGCGGCAGCGGCCCGAGCCGGTGGACCGCCTCCGCGGCCAGGCCCAGGGGTGCGCGGCTGGTGGTCAGCACGGTCAGGCCCGGGCAGCCGTCGAGCAGCGCGGTGACGACGTCGCGGACCGCGTCGAGCACGTGCTCGCAGTTGTCCAGCAGGACCACCCCGCGCTCGGCGGCGAGCACCGCCACGCACGCCGCCAGCACGTCGCCCCGGGTGACCTGCACGGTCAACGCCGCCGCGAGGGCGTGCGGCACTGCGGCGGGGTCGGTGACCGGCGCCAGCAGCACCGTGCGGGCGCCGCCGGCGACCTCCCGCGCGAGCCGCGTCTTGCCGACGCCACCCGGCCCGGCCACCGTGACCAGCCGTTCGGTGCGGACGAGCTCGCGCACGGCGGCCAGTGAGGCCTCGCGGCCGACCAAGGGCGTCGGCGCGGGCGCGGTACGGGTCGCCGGCTCGCCACGCGCCACTGCGCGCTCCAGCTCGCCGAACCCGGCCGACGGGTCCAGCGCGGTCTCCTCGGCCAGCAGCCGGCGGTGCTGCCGGGCCGCGACCAGCGCGTCCGCGGTCCGGCCCACCGCGGCCAGGGCCCGGACGAGCAGCCGCACCGCCGCCTCCCGCAGCGGCTCGGCGGCGGCGGCCGCGGCGGCCCGGTCCAGGACCTCGGCGGCCCGCCCGGCCTCGATCGAGCGGTGGACCAGCTCGTCGGACACGGTGCGGCGGAGCTCGTCGAGCGCGACGACCGAGGCGGCGACAGGCTCGACGCCGAGCAGGTCGGCCAGCACCGGTCCACGCCAGAGCGCGTCGGCCTCGCGCAGCAACCCGACGGCCTCCGCGGTCTCCGCCTCCCGGGACCGGGCCAGGAGCGACCGGGCGCGCGCGGCGTCGAGGCCGCCGCCGTCGAGGACGAGCCGGTAGGCGCCCTCCAGCGTCGCCAGCCGGTCCGCTCCGGCGCCCAGCGTGCCGCGCAGCCGCGAGACGTGGCTGTGCAGCGCGGCCCTCCCGGTCTCGGGCACCTCGGCAGGCCACAGCGCGTCGAGCAGATGGTCGACTGTCACGGCGCGGCCCTCGGCCAGCGCGAGCAGGGCCAGCACCGCCCGCCGCTTCGGGCCCGGCACCGGCACCTCGATACCCCCGACGACCAGGCACAACGGGCCGAGCACGCCGACCTCGACCGTCACCGGTTCCCCCTCCCGTCAGCAGGGGGCTCGTCCGCGCGACCGTGATCGTCACCCGCGGACGGGGCAGGACTACCAGTCCCGGAGCAGGCCGGGCAGCTCCGCGAGGCGCTGGATCACGCCGTCGGGCTCGACGTCGACCGGCACCCGCTGGTCCACCGGGATGTCGCTGTGCGGGACCAGCACCGCCCGCATGCCGACGTTCTTGGCGCCGCTGATGTCGTCGTACGGGCGGTCGCCGACGTAGACGCAGCGGGCCGGGTCCGCGACCCCGACGGCGGCCATCGCGGCGTGGAAGGCCTCGGGGTGCGGCTTGGTGTACTCCAGGTCGCTGCTCCAGGTCACGCCGTCGAAAAGGTGCAGCACCCGGTCCCGGCGCAGCCAGTCCTCGTGCCACTCACCGGGCCACATCGTGGAGGACAGCACCCCGAGCCGCAGCCCGCGCCCCCGCAGCTCCTCCAGCATCGGCGCGGCCTCGGGGTCGGTGTGCGTGGCCTGCACCCAGAACTCCCGGTACGCCTCGAGCGCGGCGCCGTGCAGCTCGGAACGCTCGTCGACGGCGGCGTCGGCCAGCACCTCGGCGAGGTGGAAGGCCCGGGCCCCGTCCTGCACCGCGGCCCACCGGGCGGTGTCGGCCTCGGCCAGGGCGGTCGCGACCTCGCGGGCCCGCTCGGGCTCGTCCGCGTGCAGGACCTCGGTGTAGGCCCGCCAGCCGGCGTGGAAGTCCATGGTGCGCCAGGGCGTGAGCGTGCCGCCCCAGTCGAAGATGACCGCCTCGACGCCGCTCACGACCCGACCCGCTCCGCCCGCGCGACCCGGACGTCGTCCTCCCGCCGCTCGAGGTGGACCAGGACGTGCTTCTCCGCCAGTCGCTCGGCCACGCCCTCGCCCCACTCCACCGCCACGACGGCCTCGGTGAGGTCGGTGTCGAGGTCCAGGTCGTCGAGCTCCGCGGCGACCGAGGCCACCGCGCCGAGCCGGTAGGCGTCGACGTGCACGAGCGGCACGCCCGGGCCGTCCGGCAACGGCCGGTGCTCCCGGGCGATCACGAACGTCGGCGACGTGACCGGGCCGGCCACCCGCAGCCCGCGGGCCAGGCCCCGGACCAGCGCCGTCTTGCCCGCGCCGAGCGGCCCGGACAGCACCACGAGGTCGCCGGCGCCCAGCTGGCGGCCCAGCTCCTCGCCGTACGCCTCGGTGTCGGCCGGCGCCGGGAGCTCGACCGGCTCGTCCCACGTCATGCTCGCCTCCACCTGCGCCGGCGCGGGGCCCGCGAGGCCGCCCGCCGGACCAGTCCCTCCAGGGCCTCCTGGACCTCTTCGTGCCGCTCCAGCAGGGGCAGGTGCCCGACGCCCTCCAGCTCCAGCAGCTCGGCCTTCGGCAGCTCGGCCGCGATCCGCTCGCTGTGCGAGAACGGGATCACCTGGTCCTCCGTGCCGGCGACGATCAGCACGTCGCAGCCGGCGAGGGCGGGCAGCGCCGCCAACCGGTCGTGCGTGCCGAGGGTGTCGGCGAAGTCGGTGAGCGCGTCGAGCGCGTTGGCGCTGATCATGGTGTCGACCAGGTCGACCAGCGCCGGGTCGACGTGGCGGTCGCCGAACGCGTAGCGCCGGGTGAAGCCCCAGACGATGTCACCCAGGGCCTTGCGCGCGCCCTCGACGACGCGCGGCTGCATCCGGGCCAGCGCGCCGAGCCCGCGGGTCACCGGGTTGTGCCGGGAGAGCAGGCTGCCCGGCAGGCCCGCGCTGCCCATCTCACCCGCCGACGTCGCCACGAACCCCACGCCCAGCACCCGCTCCTCGAACAGCTCGGGCTGCTGCTCGGCGAGGGCCATCAGCGTCATGCCGCCCATCGAGTGCCCGATGAGCACCAGCGGGCCCTCCGGCGCCAGCGCGCGGACGACCGAGTCCAGGTCGTGGCCGAGCTGGTCGATCGTGCAGCTCTGCCGCGGCGCGCGCTCGGAGCGGCCGTGGCTGCGCTGGTCGTAGAGCACGGTGCGCACGGACGGGTCCGCCATCAACGGGAACGCCTCCCGCTGGAAGTGCCAGGTGCGGCGGTCGAGGGCGAACCCGTGCACCAGGACCACGGTGAGCAACGGCTCGCCGGTGCGCGAGGGCAGCTCCTCGCAGGCCAGCCGGATGCCGTCCTCGGTCATGACCGACGACGACGTCGGCGCCGGTTCGGCGCCCGGCTGCCGGCCCGCCGAGTCGAGCTCGCCGGCGAGGCGGCGGCGCTCCTTGGCGATCTCGTGCCGCTTGTGGCTCGCCACCCCGACGCCGACGGCGGCGCCCGCCGCCCCGACGACACCGCCCGCAACGCCGAGCGCCTGCCACAGCTTCCGGCCGGCCACGCTCACTCCCCCGCGCCCAGGTGCGTCCGCCGGACCCGGGCCCCGTGCACGCCCGTGGCGATCTCGTAGTGGATCGTGCCCAGCTCGGTGGCCCAGTCCTGGGCGGTGGGCCCGCCGCCGTCCCCGGCGCCGAAGAGGACCGCGGTGTCGCCCTCGTGGACCTCGTCCTCGCCGCAGTCGACCACGACCTGGTCCATGCAGACCCGGCCGACGACCGGGCGGACCTCGCCCGCCAGGTGCACGCGCATCCGTCCGCGGGCGTTGAGCCGCCGCGGGACGCCGTCGGCGTAGCCCACCGGCACCAGGGCGAGCGTGGTGTCGTGCGGGGTCGTCCACTCGTGCCCGTACGACACGCCCTCGCCCGCCGGCACCCGTTTGACCAGCGCGACCCGCGCCCGGAACTCCATGGCCGGGCGCAGGGGCGACGCCTCGACGGGCCGGTCCAGCGGATCCAGTCCGTACACCGCGATGCCGGGCCGGACGATGTCGAGGTGCAGGTCGGGGCGGGTGAGCGTGGCCGCGGAGTTGGCGAGGTGCCGCAGCGGGGCGAACCCGCGCCGGCGGGCCTGCTCCCACGCCGCGTTCAGCCGCGCGAGCTGGGTGTCGATCACCGGGTGGTGCGGCTGGTCGGCGTGCGCGAGGTGCGACCACACGGCGACGACCTCGGCCTCGTCGCCCGCCTTCTCCACCGCGTCGAGCAGCTCGGGCCAGTCGCCGGGCTGACAGCCGTTCCGGGACAACCCGGTGTCGATCTTGAGGTGCAGCCGGGCCCGGCGGCCGGTGCGGCGGGCGGCGTCGAGCACCCCGGCGAGGTGGCGCACCGAGGAGACGGAGACGTCGACGTCCGCCGCGATCGCCGGCGCGAAGTCCTCGTCCGGCAGGTGCAGCCAGGACAGCACGGGCGCGGTGATGCCGGCCTCGCGCAGCTCCAGGGCCTCCTCGATCGTGCACACCCCGAGCCAGGTGGCGCCGGCGGCGAGCGCGGCCCGTCCGACCTCGGCCGCACCGTGCCCGTACCCGTCGGCCTTGACCACGGCCATGGTCTGCGCACCCGACTCCCGCGCCAACCCCGACAGCAGTGCGACGTTCTGCCGGATCGCCCCGAGATCGACCACCGCCTCGGCGCGCGGTCGCGCCGCGGCGTGCGCTGTTCCGGAGGGCTGGGCCGCTCTGGTGGGCCGGGCCGTTCCGGTGGGCTGGGCCGTTCCGGGGAGCGAGGACACGCCCGCATTCTGACATCCGCCCCCGACAGGAGCTGTATCGATCACGGCCGTGAAGGGGGACAAGGGATCCGCTTACACATTTTCTGGGTCCTCACACCGTTCCGGGCCCCGCGACACACCCACGGCGCGACCCACACACCCCGTCGACAGGGTGTACGGCGTCCGAGCGGGTGTGGGCAGTTTGCGGCGCAGCCTGCCGCCGACTCCCCGGGCTGGCACATGTCCCGGGGCGAGCTTCGCAGCGAACCGGCGCACTCGTCGGCGAGACTTGCCTCAACATCACCAAGCCCGTGCACCCACGGCATCCGCCAGAGCCTTTGCTGCGCTGAAACAGCGATCATGCCGAGGCTGATCGCCGGTTCCGTGCAGGTACGGCACTCCCGAGCCCGTCATCGCCGAGCAGCCCGACTCGCACATCCACCCGACCCGGCCACACCCGTCGACAGCCCGCGCCCCGAACTCAACCGCTGTGTCGCCGGGCCCGAGTGGATGCGCCATCGGTCGCAGGAAACCCGACCGGCGCCAAGATCAGCGAGCCGGTGCACTCACGGCTGCGTGCACAGCCCTCCACACACGGGATCGGCGATCATGACGGCGCTGATCATCGGTCGGGTGCGCTCACGGAAGCCCGAGGCCGCCGCCTCCGACCACCCACGGCACCCCCACAACTCACTCCGCACTTAACCGCCGATCACGTCGAGCGGCACCCCTCACACCCCCAGCGCCGCCTTCCGCACCTCCCGGATGGCGGCGGGGATGGCGGCCTGGAGGGTGGAGGCGGGGGCGGGGACCGCCGGCTCCCCACCCGCCCGCTCGGCGGCGAGGGTGGCGGCGCGGGTGTGGACGTGTGCGGCGCAGCCCGCGGCCCACCAGGGGTCGAGTCCCGCGGCGAGCAGCGCGCCGACCAGTCCGGTGAGGACGTCGCCGGAGCCGGCGGTGGCGGCCCAGGCGTTGTCGGAGGGGTTGACCAGGGCCCGTCCGTCGGGGTCGGCGACCACCGTCGCGTTGCCCTTGAGCAGCACGGTCACGCCGAGCTCGACCGCGGCCCGGCGGGCGGCGTTGATCCGGTCCGGCCCGACCTCGCCCGCGATCCGGGCGAACTCGCCGGCGTGCGGCGTGACCACGACCGTCCGGCCGTGCACCGCCCGACGCAGGTCCTCGTGCTCGGAGAGCAGGGTGATGCCGTCCGCGTCGATGCAGGTCGGGACGTCCCGGTCGAGGACGCCGGACAGCAGGTCGTACCCCGCCGCGTCCGTGCCGATGCCGGGGCCGACGGACCAGGCCTGCGTGCGCCCGGCCTGGGCGAGGTCGTCCGTGCCGACGACCTCGGGCCAGTGCGAGCGGACGACGTCGGCCGCGCTGCCCGCGAACCGCACCATGCCGCTGGTCGCGAGCACGGCGGACCCGGTGGCCAGCACGGCGGCGCCCGGGTAGGTGGCCGAGCCGGCGGCGACCCCGACCACGCCCTGCGTGTACTTGTCGTCCGTCGGGCCCGGGATCGGCCAGTGCTCGCCGACGTCGGCGGCCTCGAGGACCCACGCGTGCGGCTCGGGCAGGTGCGGCCCGAGCCCGATGTCGACGAGCACGATGTCCCCACATCGTGGCCGCGCGAGCACGTGCACGGGCTTGAGCGCCCCGAAGGTCACGGTCAGCGCCGCGGCGACCGCGGCCCCGTCGGTGGTGCCGGTGTCCGCGTCGACGCCGCTGGGCAGGTCGACCGCGACGATCGGCACCCCGGCCGCCGCCGCGGCCTCGACCAGCGCCCCCGCGGGTTCGCGCAACGCGCCCTTGCCGGAGATCCCCACGATCCCGTCGACGACGACGTTCGCGCCGGTCACCGCTGCCGACGCCCCCGGGTCCTCCCCCACGAGCACCCGGCCGCGCGCCCTCCGGAACGCGGCGAGCCCGGCGGCATGGGCGCGGTCCGGGGCCAGCAGGACGGCGGTGACCGCCAGCCCCCCACGCCGCAGCTCGGCCCCCGCCCACAGCGCGTCGCCCCCGTTGTTGCCGGCCCCCACCAGCAACGTCACGCGCCTGCCGGTCGTCCGCCCGTGTCGCTCCCCGACGAACCGTCGGACGCCGAGGGCGAGCCCGTGGGCCGCCCGGCGCATCAGCACCCCGTCCGGCAGCCGGGCGAGGAGCACCTCCTCGGCCTCGCGGATCTGCTGCGCGGTCCACACACCCTGCATGGACCGCACGCTAGCCGCGGCGACCGGCGGCTACACCTCGTTGATGTCGAACTTGACGTCGCTGCCCTCGACCGCGGTCACCTTGGCGACGACGTCGAAGCTGCGCTGCGGGATCACGACGTGGCAGGTCAGCGTGGCCCCCACGGTCGCGTCGAGGCCCGCCGGGCAGTCGACCGAGTTCGGCGAGGTCTGCAGCTGCTCCTGCACCACGCGGGTGATCTCCGACTTCACGTCGTCGCTGGAGACCGACATGCTGCAGGCGCTCAGGCCCAGGAGCAGGCCCCCGGCGGCGGCCAGCGTGCCGATGGTACGTGCGATCCTGGCGTTCATCGTCTGTCCCTCTCGGATGGTTGCCGGACCCCTTCCGGCCTGGTCAGAACGCTATTGACGCGCGCACCGCGGGACAGGAGTGGTGCTACCACACCCGCGGCTCGCACTGGCCACCCCACGGCGGGCGGGCTGCCCGGCCGGGGCGATCGTCCGAGGTACGCCGCTGGGCGGGCGTGATCGCGCGACGGTACGGTTCCGCTGTGAGCCGGACCAGCACGTTCACCCGTCCTCCCGCCCTGCGGAACGCCAAGGACGCGCTGGAGCAGCTGTCCCGGCCGGGGCCCAACGAGGTGCTGCGCGGTGACCTCGGGCTCGTCGGCACCCCCGGCGTGGTGTTCGCGCCGGCCGAGGGGCTCGGCCTTCCCGCGGTCGCCTTCGGACACGACTGGATGCAGCCGGTCTCGCGCTACGCCGACCTGCTGCGCCACCTCGCCTCGTGGGGCATCGTCGCGGCGGCACCCGGCTCCCAGGGCAGCCCGCTGCCGAGCGTGGCCCGGTTCTCCGCCGACCTGCGGACCACGCTCGACGTCTGTGCCGGCGTCCGGCTCGGCGACGGCAGGATCAGCGTGGACTCGCGGCGGACGGCGCTGGCGGGCCATGGCATCGGCGCGGGCGCCGCCCTGCTGGCCGCCGCCGGGCACCCGAAGGTCGCCGCGGTCGTCGCGATCGCGGCGGCCCAGACGCGCCCGTCGCCGGCCGAGGCGGCCAAGGCGGTTTCGGTGCCGTCGTTGCACGTCATCGCGGGGAAGGACACCGTCGCGCCGATCTCGGGGCACGCGGAGCAGATCGCCGCGGCCTGCGCGGGCCCCACCTGGGTGCGCCGGCTGCCGAAGGCCGGGCACACCGACTTCCTCGAGGGCCTGCACTGGTCCGACCTGGTGCTCTCCGGCGGCCCGAACGCGAAGACCCGCCGCATCACACGCGCGCTGGTCACGGCGTTCCTGCTCAAGGAGCTGTGCGGCGAGGACCGGGTGGACGACCTGGTCGACGGCAAGGTGCCCGGCACCGTCCTGGAGACCCCCGAGGCGTGAGCCGTTCGCGATCGCGAACGAATCTCCGCGTTGACCCTCCGCGCGGTGCGGCGCCCGCATCCTGTCCGGGTGCGTCCGGACCTCGCCCTCGATCCCGACGGCCTCGACGCGGCCGCCGCCCACGCCGCCGCCCTGGGTCTCGACCTCGAGGACCTCGCGCGGGACCTGCAGTCGTCCGTCGAGGACTGTCGCGACATCGGCCGGGTCGTCGCCGGGGCCGCGCGGGAGGTGGCGGCCGCGACCGACGTGTTCCTGCGGGTCGCCGGCTCGGCGCGACGCGCGGAGAGCGACACCGCGCGGGTCCTCGACCGCCCGTGAGTCGCGTGGAGCTCGACGTCCTGGTCGAGCGGCTGAGCGCCGCGGCGGCCGACGCCGCCCGGGTCGCCCGGACCGTGCGCGTGAGCTGGTGGGACGCCCGCGGCACCGAGTTCGCCGAACGGCTCGCCCTCGTGGGACGGGAGCTGGAGCGGCAGGCCGACGCGGTCGCCGAGCTCGCCCGCACACTCACCGCGCCGCCGATCGAGGCGGCCGTCGGCCCGGTCCTGCCGGGCACGGGCGGCCGGCGGACCGCGGAGACGCGCGGCGTGCGGCTCCCGCTGCTCGACGACGAACGGGAGCTGCCGCAGGCCTGAGCCGGCGCCCGCCTCGGACGGCGCCGGCGCCGGGTCAGACGGCTGCGGCCACCACGGAGGCGATCCGGCCGGCGGTGGTCTCGGCGAGCTCCTGGGTGCCGGCCTCGACCATCACCCGGACCAGCTGCTCGGTGCCCGACGGCCGCAGCAGCACCCGCCCGGTCTCCCCGAGCTCGGCCTCGGCCTTCGCCACCGCCTCGGCCACCGCGGGCGATGCCGCGACGGCCTCCTTGTCGGCGACCTTCACGTTCTGCAGCACCTGCGGCAGGGGCTGCACCACGGAGGCCAGCTCCGCCAGCGTGCGACCGGTCTCGGCCATGCGGCTCATGAGGCGCATCGCGGTGAGCAGCCCGTCGCCCGTGGTGGCGTGCCCGGGGAGCACGACGTGCCCGGACTGCTCGCCGCCGAGGGTGAACCCGTGGGCGCGCAGGTCCTCGAGCACGTACCGGTCGCCGACCGCGGTGGTGCGCAGCGTGACGCCCTCCGCCTTCATGGCCAGGTGCAGCGCGAGGTTGCTCATCACCGTGGCGACGAGGGTGTCCTCGGCCAGCTCGCCCGACTCCTTCATGGCGAGCGCGAGGATCGCCATGATCTGGTCGCCGTCGACGATCCGGCCCCCGGCGTCGACGGCGAGGCAGCGGTCGGCGTCGCCGTCGTGTGCGATGCCCAGGTCGGCGCCGTGCTCGACCACCGCCGCCTGCAGGGCGTCCATGTGCGTGGAGCCGACACCGGCGTTGATGTTCAGCCCGTCCGGCGCCGCGTGCAGCGCGACGACCTCGGCCCCGGCCTTGGTGTAGGCCGTCGGCGCGGCCTCCGAGGCTGCCCCGTGCGCGCAGTCGACGACGACCTTCACGCCGGTGAGCGGACGCGGCGTCGCGACGAGCAGGTGCGCGACGTACTGCTCGAGCGCCTCGGGCAGGTCCCGAACGCGGCCGATGTCCGCGCCGGTCGGCCGGGTCCACTCGGCGGCGAGCCCCTGCTCGATCTCGAGCTCCAGCGCGTCGGGCAGCTTGTGCCCGCCCGCGGCGAACAGCTTGATCCCGTTGTCCGGCATCGCGTTGTGCGAGGCCGAGATCATGACGCCGAGGTCCGCGCCCAGGGAGTCCACGAGGTGGGCGACCGCCGGGGTGGGCAGCACGCCCAGGCGGACCGCGTCCGCGCCCGCGGACGTGAGGCCGGCGAGCACGGCTGCCTCGAGCATCTCACCGCTGGCGCGGGGGTCGCGCCCGACCAGCGCGACGGGGCGGTGCTCGTCGCCGGCGGCGCGGTGGGCGGCGAGGACACGGGCGGCCGAGGCGGAGACGGAAACGGCGAGCTCCGGGGTGAGGAGCTCGCCGTTCGCCAGGCCCCGGACGCCGTCGGTTCCGAAGAGTCGACGCATCCGGCTACCGGATCAACGCTTCGAGTACTGGGGCGCCTTGCGGGCCTTCTTGAGGCCGTACTTCTTGCGCTCGGTGGCGCGGGCGTCCCGGGTGAGGAAGCCGGCCTTCTTCAGCGGCGGGCGGTCCTCGGAGTCCACCTCGACCAGCGCGCGGGCGATGGCCAGGCGCAGCGCACCGGCCTGGCCGGAGGTGCCGCCGCCGGTGAGGTTGGCGAAGATGTCGAACCGCTCGGTCTTCTCGACCGTGACGAGCGGCTCCTTGATGAGCTGCTGGTGCAGCTTGTTCGGGAAGTAGACCTCGAGGGACTTCCCGTTCAGCGTGAACTGACCCGAGCCGGGGACGAGGCGCACCCGGACGACGGCCTCCTTGCGGCGGCCGACGGTCTGCACCGGGCGGTCGGAGACGATCGGGGCCTCGACGGCGAACTCGTCGGCCGGGGCCTCGGTCTCCGCCGTGTCGTACGACGCGGCGTCGCCGATGGTGTAGTCCAGGTTGTCGCCGGCCTCGGAGGCCTCGGAGGTGTAGACCTCCTGCTCGGGCGACTCGGGGGTGCTCACGCTCTGTCCCTCTTCGTTGCTCTCGGGGTAGGTCACTGCGCGACCTGGGTGATCTCGAACGGCTGCGGCTTCTGGGCCGTGTGCGGGTGCGACGGGCCGGCGTAGACCTTCAGCTTCTTGGCCATCGCCCGGCCGAGCCGGTTCTTGGGCAGCATGCCCTTGATGGCCTTCTCGACCAGCCGGTCGGGGTGCGACTCGATCATCTCGCCGACCGAGCGCTGCTTGAGACCGCCCGGGAAGCCGGAGTGGCGGTAGACGAACTTGTCGTCCCGCTTCTTGCCCGAGACCGCGATCTTCTCCGCGTTGACGATGACGACGAAGTCGCCGGTGTCCATGTGCGGGGCGTAGGTCGGCTTGTGCTTGCCGCGCAGCAGCGTGGCAGCGTGGGTGGCCAGGCGACCGAGCACCACGTCGGTGGCGTCGATCACGTGCCAGGCACGGGTGATCTCACCGGGCTTGGGGCTGTACGTGGGCACGGGTCTACCTCGTCGTTCTCGGGCTCGGGAGCTGCCTCGAAGTCAGTCTCTCTTCTGAGTGCGCCGGTGCGGACGCCGCCCGACCACCGGCCGGGGCCGGCGGCGGCGCGGGTCTCCACCCGTCGCACAACGAACAGTCAGGGTACCCGCCGCTCGGAACGGAGGTCAAAACGCCCCCACTCCGACCGCGAACGCCCTGCACGAACAGGGTACGCGCCCCGCTCCCGGCTCCCCACGCGGGGGCCGGGCGCGGGCCGTTCACGCCCAGCGGCGGGCGTTGACCTGCTCGACCTGACGGTAGCCCTCCTCGGCCCGGCCCAGCGCCTCGCCGATCCGGGCGAGCACGGCGGTGAGGTCGACGGCGGCCGCGTCCCACTGCTTCTGGCGGGCGGCGTAGTCCGTCGCCGCCTCGCCCTCCCAGGTCGCGACCAACGGGGCCAGCTCGCGGCGCAGGTCGTCGAGCCGGCCGGCGATGCGCGCCGCGGTGCCCGCGACCGCGGTGCGGGCGGCGGCGAGCTCGGCGAAGGTGACCCTGATCTCCCCCACTGTCCGTCCCCTCAACCCAGCGCCGCGCGGATCGCGGAGAGCGAGGCGGACCGGTCCTCCTCGGCCTGCCGGTACGTCCGGCCCGACCCGGTGATCGCCTCGCCGATGCCGCGGAGGGCGGCGGAGAGCGCCCGGGCGTCGGCGTCCCACCGGGCCATCAGCGACTCGAACGTCGTGGCGGCCTCGCCGCGCCACGTGCCGGCGAGCGGCGTGAGCCGGGAGCGCAGCGCGCCCAGCTCGGCCTGCACCTGCTCGTCCGTCCCGACGACCCGGGCCCCCGCCCTGGCCATCTCCTCCGGTGTGGTGCCGAACCCGCCGGCCCCGGTGGTCCCGCTCGTCATGACGTCCTCCCCTGACTCGGTGCGGCGAGCCTGGCAGCGGCGGGCCCGGCCCCGGGGCGCTTCGGGCGAACCGTTCGCGATGGTGAAGTGGTCACTCCCGGACCCGCAGCGAGGCGACGACGACCGCGCACGCCCGCTCGACCGCCGCCGACCCGCCGGGCGGGTACCGGCAGCCGACGCTGAGCTGTTCCGTGCCCTGCAGCCGGACGTGCCACTCGACGGTCGCCGGGCCGTCGATCTCGCGGTAGCGCACCCCGCCGCCCTCCTCGCGGAGGCCCTCCAGCCGCGTGCCCGCCGCGACCGCGTGGTCGTACCGGTCGCGCAGCTCGGCCCGGGCCCGGGCGCCCTCGGTGCCGGCGTCGTAGCCGAGCGGGGTGCGTTCGACGGCGACGAGCCCGGTCCCGTCCGGCTCGGCGGCCGGGGCGAGCAGGGTGCGGCGGTGCTCGGGGGCGCCGCCGACGTGCGCCCACCCGTCCGGCACGGCGACCTCGTACCCGTACTGGACCAGGCGGTCCGCGGGCAGCGGATCGGGCAGGAGGAGGCCGAGACCGAGCAGGCCCGTCGCCGTGACGATGGCGAGGACGGCGGTGAGCAGGCGCCGGCGGCGGGGCGGGGGTGGCGGAGGGAGGAGCGTGGGTCGCTGCTCCGGGTCGTGGTCGGCTGCCGGCTCGTGCCCCGCGAGCACGGCCGCCACCTCCGGCCGCGGGGCGACGGTGACCGGCCCGCGTCCCGCCTCGTCGAGCAGCGCGGCCAACAACGGCGTCCGGGCCACGCCGCCGACCAGCAGGACCGGCCCGGGCGGCACGGCCGCGACGACCTCGGCGAGGAGCGGGGCCAGCGCCTCGCGGACCTGGTCGGCGGTGATCCGGACCCGCCCGGCCTCGGTGCCGATCGTCGCGGCGGGCAGCAGCGAGAGCGTCTCGCGCAGCACCGTGACGTCGGCCTCCCGGCGCGGGGCCGCGGGCAGCAGGGCGCGCACGGCCGCGTCGAGGTGCATGCCGCCGACCGGGAGCTGCCGGACGAGCCGGCCGTCGCGCAGTACCCGGGTGCCCGACGCCCCGGCGTCGACGACGAGGCCGGGGATCGGCGCCGGCCGGACGGGCCGCACGCCGGGGAGGAAGGCCGCGGCGGTCGCGCCGGGTGGGACGCCGGCCGGGAGCACACCGTGCAGCACTGTCCGCCCGTCCTCCCGGCCGGCGACCCGCGTGCCGCCGCGCCCGGCGTCGACGGGGCAGGTCACGGCTCCGCCCACGCCACCTGCACCAACCGCGGGGCTCCCCGCCGGTCGACCAGGAGGCCGCGGCCCGGCGGCTGGGGTCCGGCCCGGACGGCGCCGACCAGCGGCCCCTCGTCCGGACTTCCGTGCATCACCAGCGCCGGCCCACCGAGCTCGCGCAGCCGCCCGACGACGGGGTCGAACAGGGCCCGTGACGCGCCGCCGGTCCGCCGCGCGACCACCAGGTGCAGCCCGACGTCGGCCGCCTGCGGCAGGAACTCCGCGAGCGGTCCCAGCGGGTGCGGCGCGGTGGAGCCGGCCGGGGCGACGAGGTCGTAGTCGTCGACGAGCACCCAGACCTCCGGGCCCGACCACCAGTCCCGCGCCGCCAACTGCTCCGGCGTGACCTCCGGGCCCGGCAGTCGGCGACGCAACGTCCCCGCGAGCTCCCGGCCCGCGTCGGCGATCGCGGTCGCGGTCCCCGCGTGCTCGACCACGTGGCTCGTCGGCAGCCCGCCGAGCAGCGACCGGCGCGGGTCGATCACCACGATCCGCGCCTGCTCCGGTGTGTGGCGCGCCGCGATGCCGCGGGCCAGGAGCCGCACCAGACCGGTCTTGCCGCTGCGGGCGTCGGCGAAGCAGAGCAGGTGCGGCTCGGCGGGATCGAGCAGGACCGGTTCGAGCCGCTCCTCGTCGAGGCCGAGCGGGACGCCGTCGACCGAGTCCAGCAGCGGTTCCGCGGCCACGAGCGCGGGCAGCACGCGCACCGGCGGGAAGGCGGGCCCGGGCCGGTGGACGAGCGGGCCGGGCGCGGCGAGGACCATCGCGTCGCCGTCGGGAGCGAGTCCGTGGCCGGGCCTGGCCGGGACGCCGGCGGCCCGGCGACGGTCCACCTCCGAGTCCCCCGGCTCGCCGAGCCGCAGCTCCAGCCGGGTCCCGAGCTTGTCCTTCAGCGCCGGCCGCAGCTCGCCCCACCGTCCGACCGAGACCGCGAGGTGGATCCCGTACGCCAGCCCGCGCGCGGCGAGCGCGGCGAGCCGGGCCGCGGGGTCGTCGGCCGGGCCCGCCGTCAGGGCGGCGTACCCGTCGACGACCAGCAGGACGTCCGTCGCGGGCTCGTCGGCCAGCTCGCCGACCGCACGTCGCGCCCGGAACTCCTCGACCGAGCCGATGCCCTCCGCGCGGAACCGCGCCTCCCGCCGCGCGAGCAGCCCGCCCACCTCGGCGAGCGTGCGCCGCACGAGGTCGGGGTCGGCCGCGACGGTGCCGACGTGCGGCAGCTCCGCGAGCGCGGCGAGGGCGCCGCCGCCGAGGTCGAGCACGTGCACGCCGAGCTCCCCTGGGCTGTGGGCGCGGGCGAGCGCGGCGACGAGGGTGCGCAGCGCCGTCGACTTGCCCGACCGCGGCCCGCCGGCCACCGCGACGTGCCCCGCCGCGCCCGCCAGGTCGACGACGAGCGGGTCCCGCCGTTGCCGCGCGGGCCGGTCGACGAGGCCGACCGGCACCCGCAGCGCGGACCCGGCGCCGAGCGCGTCGATCGGGGGCGGCTCGTCGAGCGGCGGCAGCCAGGCCCGATGTGCCGCAGGGCCTCCGAGGGCGACGACGGCGTCGACCGCGGCAGCCAGCACCGACTCCCCCGCGGATTCGGGGCCGGGTTCCGGCGTGGCGACGGGAGCCGCGGTGAACCGGTGCGCGCGGCGTGCGACGGCCGCGCGGCCGACGGGCGCGGCCCCGGAGACGTAGGCGCCCCGGAACCGGACGAGCTGGTCGGTACCCGCGGAGAGGATCGCCGCGCCGGGCATCGGCGGGAGGGTGTGCGCGTCGGGCACCGCGAGCACCGCCCGCGACTCGGAGGCGGAGAAGGTGCGCAACGCGATGCGGTAGGACAGGTGCGACTCGAGCCCGCGCAGCCGCCCCTCGTCGAGCCGCTGCGAGGCGAGCAGCAGGTGCAGCCCGAGCGAGCGGCCCAGCCGGCCGACCGTCACGAACAGCTCCACCAGCTCCGGTCTGCGCGCCAGGAGCTCGGAGAACTCGTCGACCACGATCAGCAGGACGGGCAGCGGAGGCAGGTCCCGGCCCGCGGCGCGTTCCCGCTCGTACTCGGCGATCCCGGCGAGGTTCCCGGCCGCCCGCAGCAGCTCCTGGCGCCGGGTGATCTCGCCCTCGAGCGCGTCGGCCATCCGGTCGACGAGGGCCAGCTCGTCGACCAGGTTCGTGATCACGGCGGAGACGTGCGGCAGCCCGCCGAGGCCGAGGAAGGTCGCGCCGCCCTTGAAGTCGACGAGCACGAGGTTCAGCTCGTCGGGACCGTGCGCGAGCACCAGGCCGACGACGAGCGTCCGCAGCAGCTCGCTCTTGCCCGACCCCGTCGCCCCGACGCACAACCCGTGCGGACCGCTCCCGCCTCGCGCGGACTCCTTGAGGTCGAGCAGGAGCGGGCGGCCGGCGGCGTCGAGCCCGAGCGGGATCCGCATCCGGTCGGCCGCCGAGCGCGACCGGCGCAGCGTCGCGACGTCCGCGGGGCAGATCCCGGTGAGCCCCAGCAGGTCCGGCAGGCCCTCCGCCGCCGGCCGGGTCCGCTCGGTGCCCGCGGGCCGGTACCGGGCGAGGCGGCGGGCGAGGGCGAGCGCGTCGGCGGCGTCGAGCTCGTCCGGGCACGCGACGGCGCCGGGCTCGTCGAGCCGCAACCGCACGACCGACGCGGACTCCCGCCGCGCCGCGGGCACCCCGACCCGCAGCACGGTCACGCCGTCCGCCGCCGCCCACGCACCCGGCCCGTCGACCGGGCCGTCGACGACGACGAGCAGGTGCCGCGGGCCGGGGTCCGCGGCCCACCAGCGGCGCAGCTCGTCCGGATCGGAGGTGATCATGCGGACCGGGCCGAGGGCGTCCTGCTCGGCGGCATGGGCGTTGTGCGGCAACCACTTCAGCCACTCCCAGGCCTGGTCGCCGGTGAGCGCCGCGACGCGGACGTCGGACGGGCCGTGCCCGAGCACGAACCCCGCGACGACGGCCCGCGCGACCGCCCGGGCCCGCTCCGGACCGCCGTCGAGCCACACCGCCGACGCCGCCTGCAGGTCGGCCGCGACGGGCAGGTCCGGCACGACCGAGTGCCGGGCCAGCAGGCGGCGGAGCGCCCGGGCGCTCACC
Source organism: Pseudonocardia halophobica (assembly GCF_050948485.1). Lineage (NCBI taxonomy): Bacteria > Bacillati > Actinomycetota > Actinomycetes > Pseudonocardiales > Pseudonocardiaceae > Pseudonocardia > Pseudonocardia halophobica. The sequence continues at coordinate 6,738,067 of NZ_CP192046.1, forward strand.
GGTTCGACGCCGTCGACGGGCCCGGTGCGGGGCGGCACCAGCGGGGTGGCGAGCTGCTGCGGGCCGCGCCCCACCCGGACGCGGGCGAAGTCCGCGTCGCCGGGGTCGCGTTCCCACAGCCGGCCGGCGGCGAGCATCTCGGGCCAGGCGGCGGGATGCGGGTACTGCTCCTCCAGCGCCGCCCGCTGTGCCGCGGCCGCGCGGTCGGCGCGTGCGCGGAGCTGGGCGAGATAACGAAGGTAGTCGCGGCGGTCCTCGTCGACGGTCGCGGTTCGCTCGGAGCCGCGGGCGGTACCGCCCGTGAGCAGCATGCCGACCGACGACAAGGCGAACATCCCGCCGAACACCCACGCCGACGGCTCGCTCGATCCTACGGCGACCACGCCGAGCGAGCCGAGCAGCATCGCGACCGGCAGGGCCCGGGCGAGCAGCCCGGGCGGGAGCGCGCGCTCCGGCTCCGGCGGCGGCTCCACCCGGATCTCACCGGTGGGCAGCGGCGGCGTGCGCCGGCGGTGCCGTGCGACCTCGACCGTCCCCAACTCGTGCCCCACTTTCGCCGAACGGCCGCGGGCGGACCCCCGTTCGGCCGATACTGCGGCCCGATGATCGCAACGCGAGGCGGTCCCGCGGGGCGGTTTCGCCGAAGTCGTGAGTACCGGGAGGTCGTGTGTGGACGCCTACCGCCGGGTGACGGTGCTGGCCCCGGCCTGCCGGCTCGACGTCGCGCTGCCGGCCGACCTCGCCGTGGCCGAGCTGGTGCCGATGGTGCGGGAGCTGCTGGGCGGGCCCGTGCCCGCCGCCGGACGGGCCCCGGTCCCGTGGCGGCTCGACGGCGCCGCCGGGGCGCCGCTCCCGCCGGGCGCCACGCTCGCGCAGCTCGGCGTGCACGACGGCGAGCTGCTGCGGATCGGTCCCGCTCTGGTACCGCCGCCGCCGCCGCAGTACGACGACCTGCCCGAGGCCCTCGCCGCGGCGGTCGAGGCCGGGGCGCGGGGCGGCGACGACCGGGTACTCCCGCTCGCGGTTCTCGTCGCGGTGACGGCCGTGTCGGCGCTGCTCGCGGGGGCGCGCGGGGGCGGGCTGCTCCTCTCCGCGGCCGGGGTGGTGGTGGGGGTCGGGGCGGCGGTCGGTGCTCTGATGGTGTCGCGGGTCGGTGGGCGGGGTGTGGCGGCCGGTCCTGCGCCGGCGGGGTCCGAGGACAGGGCGCGGAAGCTCCTGGCCGCTCTCTGCGCCCTCCCGCCCGCCGCCGCGGCGGGTTGGCTCCTGGCCCCCGGCTCGCCGACGGCCGCGGTGCTGGGTGCGGCGCTGCTCCTCGCCCTGGCCGCGGCGAGCGCGCAGGCCGTGGTGCGGGTCGTCGCACCCGTCCTCACCGCCGCCTCCCTCGTCGGCGCGACGACGGCCCTGAGCTGCGCCGTCCTCCTGCTCACCCGCGGCACACCCGCGTCGGCCGGGGCGGCGTGCGCGGCCGTCGGTGTGCTCGTCGCTCCTCTGTTACCGCGGCTGGCCCTGCGGCTCGCGGGGCTACCGGGCCCGGAGGACCCCGCGCACCCACCACTTGGACCGGAGCTCCGGGCCGACCTCGCCCGCCGCCACCTCGCCGGTCTGGTGCTCGGCGGCGCCGTCGCCACCGCCGGCGGCGCGGGGCTCGCCGCCACCGCCCCGGGGCCGTGGGGGCCGCTCCTCGCGGCGGCCGTCTGCGTCGTGCTCCTACTGCGCGCCCGGGGGTTCGCCGAGCCGATCCCCTCCCGCGCGCTGCAGGTGGCGGGGCTGCTCGGCGGGTGCGGCGCGGCGGCAGCGGGAACCCTTGCCGCCCCCGCCCCGATCCGTCTCCTGGCGGCGCTCGCGAGCCTGGCCGCCCTGCTCGTCGTGCTCGCGCTGCACGCCCGGCCGCGCCGCTCCGGACCGGTCGGCCGCCGCACCCTCGACCTCGCCGAACTCGTGGTGACCGCCTCGTGCCTCCCGCTCGCGGCGGCGGCGCTCGGCCTGTTCGCGCTGGTCCGCGGATGGTGAGCGGGCTCGTCCCGGTCGCCGCGCTGCTGCTCGCGCTGGCGCCGGGACCGGACGGCGGACTGAGCCAGGTGACCGAGTGCGTCGGGGCGGGCGGCACCGAGCGGGGCGGTGGGCTGCCGCTGGCCGAGGTGCACGCGTTGGCCGACGGCACCGGCATCCGGGTCGCGGTGATCGACACCGGCGTCGCCCCGCACCCGCGCCTGGCCCGGCTGACCGGCGGCGGCGACTACCTCACCGGCGGCGACGGACTCGCCGACTGCGACGGCCACGGCACCGCGGTCGCCGGTCTGCTCGCCGCCGCCCCGAGCCCCGATGACGACGTCGCCGGCGTGGCATCGGGAGTCGAGGTCGTCGCCATCCGGCAGGCCAGCCCGTCGTTCACGGTGACGACGGCGAGCGGCGAGACTTTGCCCGCCGGCGACACCGCCTCGCTGGCCCAGGCGGTGCTGCGGGCGGTCGGCCTCGGCGCCTCGGTCGTCACGATCAGCGAGGCCGTCTGCCTGGACGCCGGCCGCGCCGCGGTCGTCGGGCGGCCGTTGCGGGCCGCGGTGCGGGCGGCGAAGGCCGCCGACGTGCTCGTGGTCGCCGCCGCCGGCAACGTCGGCTCCGGCGGCTGCACGGGCGAGCCGGGCGAGGTGCCCCTCCCCGCCGCCGCGGGCTTCGCAGGCGGCCCGGGTGTGCTCGACGACGGGGTGCTCGCCGTCGCCGCCGCGACCCCCGAGGACGCCCCGGCCCCCTTCACCGTCCACGGCCCCTGGGTCGACCTCGCCGCCCGCGGAACGGGTCTGCGGTCGCTCGCACCCGGCTCCGGGCTCACCGGACCCGACCTGCAGGGCACGAGCCTCGCGGTGCCGATCGTCGCGGGCACGGCCGCGCTGGTCCGGCAGCGCTTCCCCGCGCTCGGCGCGACGGCCGTCGCCGAGCGTCTGGTCGCCACGGCTCGCCGGGTCCCGGGCGGTCGGTCCGACGCACTCGGTGCGGGCGTCGTCGATCCACTGTCCGCCCTGACCCTGCTCCCCGCGGCCGATCAGCGCCCGGCGACCTCCGCCGTTGCGTCCCGCCCGCCCGCGAACCCGACGCCCGCCTGGGTGCCGATCGCCGCGGTCACGGCGCTCTGCGTCCTCGCCGGCGCCTCTCCGCTCCTGGTGCGTCGGCTCCGTCCCTGATCCGACGCCCGCTCCACAGCGGCTCCGCCGCGGCCCATTCCGCAGCGAGCCGGCGGGAACGCTGCCGGGCCGCGGCCGCCGCCGTGAGCCACCCCGCTGCGGCGATCGCCGCCCCGCCGAGCAGCACGATCAGGCCACCGACGACGACCGCGTCAGCCGTGCCCGTCGCCGGCGGAGCCACAGGGCGCCCGGCGGCGTCGACCCACAGCGGCACGGTCCGGCCCACGGGGGTGCCCGGCTCGACCGTCACCGGCCCGAGGCGACCCGTGCCGTCCGGTGCGAGCCACACAGCCTGCACCGGGACCTGCGAGACCAGGGCGTTCTCGTCCGGCGCGCGGACGGGGGCGCCGGCGACGGTGGTCGCCTCGGTGCGGTGCAGGTCCGGCGCCGCGCGGTACACCGCCCGCGCCCCGGCCGCGTCGCCGAGGAGGACCGCTGCGACCAGCACGACGAGTGCCGCGGCCGGCGCGATCCGCCGCACCACGGCTGCCACCCGCTCGATGTCGAACCCGGTGTGTGTCACGCATCGAGAATCGGCTGGTCGTGACGGAAGCACAATGTGCCGGTCGTCGGGTGAGACTTCGGCACATCCGAAGGCTGTACGGTCCGGGCATGGCGTTCGACCTGCTCGATCTCCGGCTCTTCCTCGCGGTGGCCGAGCACGGCAGCATCACCCGCGCCGCCGAGCTCGTGCACCTCTCGCTGGCCTCGGCGAGCGGCCGGATCCGGGCGATGGAGGCGGCCTCGGGCGCGCCGCTGCTCGACCGGCACCGGCGTGGGGTCGTCCCCACGCGCCCCGGTGTCCTGCTCCTGGCGCACGCGCGGGAGATCGTCGAGCGCCACGACCGGATGCGCCTGGAGCTCGCGGACCTCGCGGGCCGCCCGGCGACGGTGACCGTGCTGGCCAACACCTCCGCGGCGACCCTGCTACCGGACGTCCTCATCGGCTTCCTGGCCGACCATCCCGACGCCGACGTCGACCTCCTCGAGCGGCCGAGCCACCGGATCGTCGTCGGGCTCACGTCCGGGCGGGCCGAGTTCGGCCTCCTCGCCGACACCGTCGACCTCGCCGGGCTGGAGACGGTCCGGCTCTGCCCCGACCCGCTGCAGGTCGCCTGCACCCCCGACGACCCGTTGGCGAGGACCGCGAGCCTCACGTTCGCCGAGGTCCTCGACCGGCCCTTCGTCGGCTACGCCGAGGGCAGCGCGTTCGAGGAGCACCTCCGCCGCCAGGCCCTGCCGCTGGGCGCGCATCCCCGGCACCGCGGCCGCTTCCCCGACGCCGCGTCCGTCTGCCGGGCGGTCGCAGCGGGCGTCGGGATCGCGGTCCTGCATGCGCGCAGCATCGCCGACGGGCTCGTCCGCGTTCCCCTCGCCGACGCCTGGGCCGACCGCGACCTCGTCCTGGCGACCCGCAACCTCGCCGGGCTCAGCCGGCCGGCACGTGCCCTGGCCGACCGCATTCGCATGAAGCTGAGGCCTTAGGACCCGACGGCGCGGCGGGCGTCGGCGAGGTCGAGGCGCCCGCCCTGCGGGAGCAGTCGGAGCGCGGCCTCGGGTGCGCCCGGGAGTGCGGCCGGCAGGCCGAGCGCCGCGGCCGTGTCGGCGTCGGCCACGCCGTGGGCGATCCCGCTCGCCGACAGCAGCCAGACCGTGCCGCCCCCGGTCGGCGACACCGCCCGCACCGGCCCGCCGCCGAACAGCACGGCCGCGGCCGCCTCACCACCGGTCAGCGGCACCCGCACACCCTCCCGGACCGCCGGCAGCGTCGGCGTCAGGCTCACCCCGGGGCGCGCATCGGCCGCCGTCGCGCACACGATCCCGCCGTCCGACGACCACGCGGGCACCCGGTCCGGCCACCCGGCGGTCCGCAGCGTGGTGAGCCGCGGGGCCTCGGCGACGCGGGCGGGCTCGACCTCGCGTGGACCCGTGCCACCCTGTGCCCGCAGCACCTCGGCGAGGGTCGCGGGCACCTCCTGCACGCCGCCCGGCACGATCGCCAGGAAGGCGCGGCCGCCGTCGAGACCGGTGGTCGTCAGGACGTCCCCGGGCCGGCCGGGCACCCCGCGCGGGCCCGGGCCGTCGGGCAGGACGGGCGGTGCCAGGGTCGGTCCCTCGGGGATCGCGGAGACCGTCGACGCGCCGACCTTCCGGGGCGCGGCGCCCGCGAGGCCGAGACCGGTCAGCACGGTGGGATCCGCGCCGACCGCGTGCCGGACCCCGTCGAGCACCGCGAAGCGCTCCCCGTCGGGCGCCTCGACGAACAGCGCCGGTGCCGTCGGAGTCCCCGGCGTCAGCGTCCCGGCCAGCACCGTCGTGCCCTCCGGTGCGTCGCAGACCGCCCAGCGCTCGGGCACCGCGGGCCCGTCGATCGCGACTCCTACCGCGCCCGGTAGCTCGGCGGGCGGGGTCCGCGCCGCAGTCACGAGGTCGGCGTCCGGCACCATCCGCGGCTCGCCCGGCGGTTGCCCGAGTGCGCCGAGGACGAGGCGTCCGGCGACGGCGTCGGGCACCGGGACCAGCCGGTCCGGCTCGTGGGCGACGACGTACACCGCGCCCGACGGCGTGCCGACCACCAGCGCCTGCCGGCTCCAGTCCGGCCGGGGCGCGAGCACCGCCTGCACCGCGGCGGCACCGAGCCCGAGCAGCGCGAGGACGACGCCGACCAGCGTGGCCCGGCGCTGCGCGCGCAGCTGCTCGTTCAGCGGCAGCGGGTCGGCCCGGACGAGCGCGGCCTCGAGCCGCCGGAACGCGTAGCGGTGGGCGTCGGCCTGGTCGCGGGTCGCGGGCGGCAGGACCGGGAACGGCACGCCCGGACGCTAGCTCCGCGGCGCCCCCGCCCGAGGCGAAACGGGAGAACTCGTGGCCCGGCCTCCCGGGATCGCCGTCTCGGACGCCCCACACCGCCGACTCGCGGTGCCGGAACTCCCGACTCGCGGGGGCGGAACTCCCGACTCGCGGGGGCGGGAGCGCGACTCGCGCTACTCCTCCGCCACCCCGATGTCCTCGTTCCACAGGTCGGGGCGGGCGGCGATGAAGTCCTCCATGAGCCGGACGCAGCGCTCGTCGTCGAGCAGGGTCACCCGGACACCGTGCTCGGCGAGCCAGTCGTGGCCGCCGGTGAAGGTCCGGCTCTCCCCGATGATCACCGCGCCGATGCCGAACTGCCGGATCAGCCCGCTGCAGTACCAGCACGGCGAGAGCGTGGTGACCATGGTGGTGCGCCGGTAGTCCCGCTGCCGGCCCGCGTTGCGGAAGGCGGCCGTCTCGCCGTGGACCGACGGGTCGTCGCCCTGGACGCGGCGGTTGTGCCCGCGGCCGAGCACCTCGCCCCCGGGCCCGAGCAGCGCGGCGCCGATCGGGATGCCTCCCGACGCGAGCCCGGCGCGGGCCTCCTCGAGCGCGATCTCCAGGGCGGCGTGTGCGTCCACGCGGCCCAGCCTCCCATCCCGGGCGCCCGTCCGGTGCCCGGGCAACCCACGCGAAACACACCGTTCCGCTGGCTACTGTGGGAGGCGTGGACACGCCCCGTGAGACCTCCGGTGAGTCCACCACCGACGCCGCCCCCGACGCCGACGTCGCCACGCCCGCCCCCACCCCCGACTCCGTCCCCGACACGGCCGACGACCTCACGCTGCTCCGCCGGTACGAGCCGGTCCTGCGCTACACGAAGGGTGAGCTGTTCCTGCCGGTGACGGTCGGGGACTACGTCCAGCGCTGCAGCCTGTGGGACGAGCCGGCGGGCGAGCGCAAGCGCCCCGGCGAGCCGCTCGTCCCGGCCGGCGAGCTCACGCTCGAGGGCCTCGGCGAGGCCGGCCGCCGCTACCGGGAACGTCGCCTGCACCTGCGGTTCGTGCAGGAGTCCCTCGGGGCGCGGGAGGTCCAGCGGTGGCGCCGCGCCGAGCGCCCGCGGCTGGGCGGCTTCGGCCGCTTCGCCGCGGTCGGCGTGATCGCCCGGCTGATCGACGTCCTGCTGCGGCTGTCCCTGCTCGTCCGCGGCAAGGTGCCCAACGGCCTCGTCGCGGCCGCCCACAAGCGCGCCCGCGACCTGGCCGGCGCGACCTACTACGGGCGCGTCGTGCGCACCGCGGGCTACACGGTGCTGCAGTACTGGTTCTTCTACGCCTTCAACGACTGGCGCTCGACCTTCCACGGCGTCAACGACCACGAGGCCGACTGGGAGACCGTCGCCGTCTACCTCGTGCCGGACGGGGCCGGGGGCCTCGTGCCGGCGTGGGTCGCCGCCTCCACGCACGACGACCACGGCGACGACCTGCGCCGCCGCTGGGACGACCCGCGGCTCGACCGGGACGGCACGCACGCCGTGCTCTACCCGGGCGCCGGGTCGCACTCGCACGCGTTCGTGGCCGGGGACTACGTCGTCAGCGTCGGCCTTCCCGCCCTCCGCGCGGTCCTGCGCACGCTCCAACGCGTGCGGCGCTGGTTGATGCCGTTCGCGCCCGAACCCGGGACCGGCGGCTTCGACATCCCGTTCATCGACTACGCCCGCGGTGACGGCGTCCGGCTGGGTCCGGGGGGCCGGTCCTGGAAGGCGGTGCTCGTCGACGACAGCACGGCCTGGATCCGTGACTTCCGCGGCCTGTGGGGGCTCGACACCCGCGACTCCTTCGGCGGCGAGCGCGCCCCCGCCGGACCCCGCTACGAGCGCGACCGGACGGTCCGCCGCTCCTGGGCCGACCCGTTGGGCTGGGCGGGCCTGGACAAGGTGGCCGCGACGGCCGAGGAGGAGGCCGCGGCGCTGCAGGAGCGGATGAAGGTCCTGCAGACCCGGGTCGACGAGCTGGAGGACGAGATCGAGACCGAGCGCGCCGGGGTCCGCGGCCTCCACGCGGAGCTGCGGTTCCTCGCCGCCCGCTCCGACGCCGCCCCCGGCCGGCCCGCCCACCTGGAGGAGCTCGAACGGCGGGAGCGCGAGCTGGCGGAGCTGGTGGCCGAGCGGGTGCGGCTGACCGAGGAGATCGACGTCCAGGCGGACCGCCTGGCGGGCCCGCGCCCGCCCGGTCCGCCCGACGCCCACCTGCGCCGGCCGCACATGCCGTACGTGGTTCCGGCGGACCTCCGGTCCCGGTTCCTGCGGGTGTGGGCGGCGCTGTCGATCCCGGTGCTCATCGGCGGGCTCGGCGCCCTGCTGTTCTGGCCGCACCTGTCGACCCTGCTGTGGTTCGCCGTCGGCCTCGTGCTGTTCGCCGTGGTGGAGGCCGTGGCCCGGCGCCGCTCGATCGAGTTCGCCGCCACCATGGCCGGGCTCGCGATCACCGCGCTCGTGATCACCAGCGGGGTGATCGCGCTGCTGTCCGGCTGGAAGATCGTGCTGGCCGGGTCGCTGGCTCTCGCGGCGCTGGTCCTGCTCGTGGTGAACGTCAGGGAGCTGCGGGGGCGGTAGGTCCGGTCGGGCCCCGCAGGTTGCGGGTGACCTCGGCCCGCGCGGCGAGCCCGGCGTCGGCCGGGTAGTCCACGCCGACGAGGGTGAGCCCGTGCGCCGGGGCCACGGCCACGCCCTCCCGCTCCGCCCGGCCGAGCAGCGCGGCCGGCCAGTCGACCGCGCGACGCCCGCGCCCGACGTCGAGCAGTGCGCCGACGAGGCTGCGGACCATCGAGTGGCAGAAGGCGTCGGCCGACACGGCCGCCGACACCACCCCGTCCGCGTCGCGGGTCCACGTGAACCGCTCCAACGCGCGGACGGTCGTCGCGCCCTCGCGACGCTTGCAGAAGGCGGCGAAGTCGTGCTCGCCCAGCAGCCGCTCCGAGGCGGCGTTCACGGCGTCGAGGTCGATCGGGTACGGCCAGGACACGGTGTCCCGCGCGCGCAGCGGCTCGGCCCCGTACGGGGTGGTGGCGACGCGGTAGACGTAGTGCCGGCGCAGCGCCGAGAACCGGGCGTCGAACGCCGCGGGGACGGGGGTGACGGCGCGGACCCGCACGTCGGGCGGCAGGAACCGGGCGAGCCGGCGGACGAGCCGCACGGTGTCGACGTCGGCCGCGAGGTCGGCGTGGGCGACCTGGCCGGTGGCGTGCACCCCGGCGTCCGTGCGGCCGGCGACGGTGAGCCCGACCTCGGTGCGCAGGATGCGGCTCAACGCGTCGATGAGCACGCCGCAGACGGTCCGGCGGGTCGGCTGGACCGCCCAGCCGGAGAAATCGGTGCCGTCGTAGGTGATGTCCAGACGAAAGCGGGCGAGCCCGCCACCCTCGCGGGTGGCGGGCTCGTCCGGATACTGCGTGGTCACGCGAGTGGACCCCTGATCAGGCCTTCTCGGTGCCCTTGTCGTCCTTGTCCGACGCGTCCTCGGCCTTCGCCTCGGCACCCGCGGACTCCTCGGCGTCGGACGCCGGAGCGGTGGCCGCCTCGGCCTCCTCGATCGCCTCGGCGTCGGTGGGCTGCGGCTGACCCGCCGCGGCCACCGTCTCCTCGGAGACCGGCTGGTCGGCCGCGGTCTCCTCGGTCGCCGTCGCCTCGGTCGCCGGGGCGGACTGCGTGGCCTGCGAGGCCGCCGCGCGCCGGGCCCGGTTGGCCTCGTCCGTGACGGTCTTCTGCTGGATCAGCTCGATCACGGCCATGGGGGCGTTGTCGCCCTTGCGCGGCAGCGTCTTGGTGATCCGGGTGTAGCCACCGTTGCGGTCCGCGTAGAACGGGCCGATCTCCTCGATGAGGCGGTGGACGACGCCCTTGTCGCGGATGACCTTGAGGATCTCGCGACGGTTGTGCAGGTCGCCCCGCTTGGCCTTGGTGATCAGCCGCTCGGCGTAGGGCCGCAGCCGGCGGGCCTTGGCCTCCGTCGTGGTGATCCGGCCGTGCTGGAACAGCGCGGTCGCCAGGTTGGCCAGGATCAGCCGCTGGTGAGCGGGCGAACCGCCGAGGCGGGGCCCCTTGGTGGGCTGAGGCATGGCTACAACTGCTCCGTTTCTGCGTAGTCCTGGCCGTCGTCGGAGAACGGGTCGGCGTCGTAGCCGCCGGTGTCGCTCCCGTAGTCCGAGGCGGCCGCAGACGGGTCGAACCCGGGCGGGCTGTCCTTGAGCGCGAGGCCGAGGCCGACGAGCTTCATCTTGACCTCGTCGATCGACTTCGCGCCGAAGTTGCGGATGTCCAGCAGGTCCGCCTCGCTGCGCCCGACGAGCTCGCCCACGGTGTGGATGCCCTCGCGCTTGAGGCAGTTGTAGGAGCGGACGGTGAGGTCGAGCTCCTCGATCGGCATCGCGAAGGCCGCGATGGTGTCCGCCTCCTGCGGCGACGGACCGATCTCGATGCCCTCGGCGTCGACGTTCAGCTCGCGGGCGAGGCCGAACAGCTCGACGAGGGTCTTGCCCGCCGACGCCAGCGCGTCCCGCGGGCCGATGCTCGGCTTGGTCTCGACATCGAGCACGAGCTTGTCGAAGTCCGTGCGCTGCTCGACACGGGTGGCCTCGACCTTGTAGGTCACCTTGAGGACCGGCGAGTAGATCGAGTCGACCGGGATCCGGCCGATCTCGGCGCCGGTGGCCTTGTTCTGCATCGCCGGGACGTAGCCGCGACCCCGCTCGACGACGAGCTCGACCTCGAGCCGGCCCTTGTCGTTGAGCGTGGCGATGTGCAGGTCCGGGTTGTGCACGGTGACACCGGCCGGCGGGACGATGTCCCCCGCGGTGACCGCGCCCGGGCCCTGCTTGCGCAGGTACATCGTCACCGGCTCGTCCTCCTCGGAGCTGACGACCAGCTCCTTGAGGTTGAGGATGATGTCGGTGACGTCCTCCTTCACCCCCGGCACGGTGGTGAACTCGTGCAGCACGCCGTCGATGCGGATGCTGGTCACCGCCGCCCCCGGGATGGAGGACAGCAGGGTGCGCCGGAGCGAGTTGCCCAGCGTGTAGCCGAAGCCCGGCTCGAGCGGCTCGATGACGAAACGGGAGCGGGTCTCGGTGACCGAGTCCTCGGTCAGGGTGGGGCGCTGAGAGATCAGCACTTCTGTGTCTCCTTCGTGTGCCGCGGCACCCACTATTTGATGCCGCAGTGAGCCCCCCGCCCCACTGCAGGGCGGGGGGACGAACAGGAGACCGTGAGGACTACTACTTGGAGTAGAGCTCGACGATCAGCTGCTCGGTGACCTGTGTGTCGATCTGCGCGCGCTCGGGCAGCTGGTGCACGAGGATGCGCAGGGTCGACGGGACGACCTGCAGCCACGCCGGGATCGGGCGGTCGCCCTGGGTCTCCTTGGCGATGACGAACGGGTCGAGGCTCATCGACTTGGGCTTGACGTCGATGATGTCGTACTGCGAGACGCGGTAGCTGGGGATGTTCACCTTCTGGCCGTTGACCAGGAAGTGCCCGTGGTTCACCAGCTGGCGGGCCATGCGCCGGGTACGGGCCAGGCCAGCCCGGTACACGACGTTGTCCAGCCGCGACTCGAGGATGCGGAGCAGCTCGTCGCCGGTCTTGCCGGAACGGCGGTGCGCCTCCTCGTAGTACGAGCGGAACTGCTTCTCCAGCACGCCGTAGGCGAAGCGCGCCTTCTGCTTCTCCTGCATCTGCAGGAGGTACTCCGTCTCCTTGATCCGGATCCGGCCGTGCTGGCCGGGCGGGTAGGGACGGCGCTCGAACGCCTGGTCGCCGCCGACGAGGTCGACCTTCAGCCGGCGGGACTTGCGGGTCATGGGTCCGGTGTAACGAGCCATGTCTGGTTACTCCCTCTCCCCTTAGACCCGGCGCCGCTTGGGCGGGCGGCATCCGTTGTGCGGCTGGGGCGTGACGTCGGAGATCGTGCCCACCTCGAGGCCGGCGGCCTGCAGCGAGCGGATCGCGGTCTCGCGGCCCGAGCCCGGGCCCTTCACGAAGACGTCGACCTTCTTCATGCCGTGCTCGGCCGCCTTGCGGGCGGCGTTCTCGGCGGCCATCTGCGCCGCGAACGGCGTGGACTTGCGCGAGCCCTTGAAGCCCACGTGCCCGGCGGAGGCCCACGCGATCACGGCACCGGTCGGGTCCGTGATGGACACGATGGTGTTGTTGAACGTGCTCTTGATGTGCGCGTGGCCGTGCGCGACGTTCTTCTTCTCCTTGCGGCGGACCTTCTTGGGTCCGGCCGCGCCACGGGTGCGGGGCGGCATTACTTCTTACCTGCCTTCTTCTTGCCCGCCACGGTCTTCTTCGGGCCCTTGCGGCCGCGCGCGTTGGTCTTCGTGCGCTGGCCGCGGACCGGAAGCCCACGACGGTGGCGGATGCCCTGGTAGCACCCGATCTCGATCTTCCGGCGGATGTCGGCCTGCACCTCACGGCGCAGGTCGCCCTCGACGCGGAAGTTGTTCTCGATGTACTCGCGCAGGGTGGCGAGCTGCTCGTCGGTCAGGTCCTTCGAGCGCAGGTCCACGCTGATGCCCGTGGCGGCGAGGATCTCGAGCGAGCGCGAGCGCCCGATCCCGTAGATGTAGGTCAGTGCGACCTCCATCCGCTTGTCGCGGGGGAGGTCGACACCAGAGAGTCGTGCCATGCGGCTGGTGTCTCCTTGGGTCGTGCCGGGTACTCCCGACGGCCGTCCCTGGTGACTGGCCAGGGCACCGGCCCGGTACCGGAGGTGTCACCGCGCCTCGGGTGGCGCGGCAGGTCCGTCGGGTTCCTCTTCTTGAGCTGTGAGCGTCTCCGCGTGGAGTGCGGCGATCAGCCCTGGCGCTGCTTGTGGCGCAGGTTCTCGCAGATCACCATGACCCGGCCGTGACGGCGGATCACCTTGCACTTGTCGCAGATCGGCTTGACGCTCGGCTTGACCTTCACGTCAGGCGATCCTTCTGTTGGTCGTCACTTGTAGCGGTAGACGATGCGGCCGCGGGAGAGGTCGTAGGGAGAGAGCTCCACGACCACCCGGTCCTCGGGGAGGATCCGGATGTAGTGCTGCCGCATCTTCCCGCTGATGTGCGCGAGGACCCGGTGCCCGTTCTCCAGCTCCACGCGGAACATCGCGTTCGGCAGGGGTTCGACGACCCGGCCCTCGACCTCGATCGCCCCGTCCTTCTTGGCCATGTCCTCCGCGTTCCGTGACAGGTGACTGTTGTCGGTCGTGCTGGTACTGCAGGTACTGCTGGGTACTTCTGGGGTACTGCTCGCCTTGCTACGGGCGCACCACGGGGCGGGGACGGGACCGGAGGGTGCGCACGCGCACGAGCGGAACCGGCGCCACACGGCGCGCCGAGGACCCAGTGTACGTGTGCTTTACAGGGCCCGGCACATGGGGTACGCGCGCGGGAGGCCACAGGCCCCGCAACACGGGCCCCGGACGCCCCGCTCCTGTCCGCTTCGCCCGGAATCCGGTTGACCTCGACCCCGGTGCAGGTGCTCCAGTATGCCCCGTGAGCACCGGAACGGCACCCGTCCCGCAGCGCCTGCCCCGGCCGCTGCGGCCCTTCCGGCACCGCGACTACACGATGCTCGCGCTGTCCATGGCGGCGTCGCTGTTCGCCAGCGGACTGTGGATCGTCGCGCTGGTGTACCAGGTCATCGCGCTGGGCGGCGGGCCGTCGGACCTGTCCCTGGTGTCCGCGGCCGCGGCCACCGGCCTGCTGGCGAGTGTCCTGCTGGGCGGTGTGGCCGCCGACCGGGTCTCCCGACGGCTGCTGCTCCGGCTGGTCGAGGCGGTCCGGATCGTCATGGCCGGCCTGGCCGCGACGCTCGCGCTGACCGGCACGCTGCAGCTCTGGCACCTGGCGGCCGTCGCGTTCGTCGTCGGTGCGGCCGAGGCCTTCTTCTACCCGGCCTACTCGGCGATCCTGCCGACGCTGCTGCCGGCCGACGAGCTGCTGGCCGCCAACGGCCTCGAGGGCGTCCTGCGGCCCGTCGCGATGTACGCCGCGGGCCCCGCGCTGGCCGGCGGGCTCGTCGCCGCGTTCGGGCCGGGCATCGCGCTCGGCGGCGCCGCCGCCGGGTACGCGCTGGCGCTGCTGCCGCTGCTCGCCATGCGGGTGCCGCCGGCCGCGGAGGAGGAGCGGGAGCGCAGCTCGGTCCTCGGCGACCTGCGCGAGGGCTTCGCCTACCTGCTGTGCACCGGCTGGCTCTTCGCCACGCTCGCCTTCGCCGTGCTGCTCGTGCTGGTCGTGATCGGCCCGATCGAGGTGCTGCTGCCCTTCGCCGTCCGGGACCAGACGGCGAGCGGGCCGGGCGGGTACGCGCTGGTGCTGGCTGCGTTCGGGCTGGGCGGCGCAATGGGCTCGCTGATCGCCTCGGCGGGCCGGATGCCGCGCCGCTACCTCACGGTGATGATCCTGCTGTGGGGTGTCGGCGGCGTCCCGCTGGCCGCGATCGGGTTCACCGACCGGCTGTGGGTCATGGGCGCGATCGTCGGCGTGGTCGGGGCGGCGCACGGCGCGGCCATGGTGATCTGGGGGACGCTGCTGCAGCGCCGCGTCCCGTCGCACCTGCTCGGCCGCGTCTCGAGCCTCGACTTCTTCGTGTCGCTCGCGCTGATGCCGGTCTCGACCGCACTCGCCGGCCCGGTCGGGGAGGCGGTCGGCATCCCGCTCACCTTCGCGATCGCCGGCCTCGCCCCCGTGCTGCTCGCCGTCGCCGCGGTCGTCGGCTGGCGCCTGCACCGCGACGAGCTGCAGCACCCCCTCGACCCCGCCCCCGAACGGTGAACGGCGCTCTCGCTCATTCCTCGTGAGCGAGAGCGCCGTTCACGGGGCAGTCAGAGGGCCTTGAGCTCCTCGGTGACCTCCATGACGGACTTCTTCGCGTCGCCGAAGAGCATGCTCGTGCGCTCGGCGTAGAACAGCGGGTTGTCGATGCCGGCGAAGCCGCTGTTCATCGAGCGCTTGAGCACGATGACGGTGCGGGACTCGTCGACGTTGAGGATCGGCATGCCGTGGATGGGCGAGCTGGGGTCGTTGCGCGCCGCCGGGTTGGTGACGTCGTTGGCCCCGATGACGAGCGTGACGTCCGTGCGGGCGAACTCGTCGTTGATCTCGTCCATCTCCTTGAGCGCGTCGTAGGCGACGTCGGCCTCGGCCAGCAGCACGTTCATGTGCCCCGGCATGCGTCCGGC
This sequence comes from Pseudonocardia halophobica, assembly GCF_050948485.1. Classification (NCBI taxonomy): domain Bacteria; kingdom Bacillati; phylum Actinomycetota; class Actinomycetes; order Pseudonocardiales; family Pseudonocardiaceae; genus Pseudonocardia; species Pseudonocardia halophobica. The sequence goes on from NZ_CP192046.1 coordinate 6,753,260, forward strand.
GACGGGGTGGATGGCGTACTTGACCTCCACCCCCTTGGCCTCGAGCAGCTTGGCCATGTCCTTGACCGCGTGCTGGGCCTGCGCGACCGCCATCCCGTAGCCCGGCACCACGATCACCTGCGAGGCGTAGGCCATCTGGATCGCCGCGTCCGACGCCGAGGTCGACTTCACGGTCCGCTCCACGCCGTCGTCCGACGCCGCCACTCCCGTGCCGCCGAACCCGCCGGCCACGATGGCCGGGATGGTCCGGTTCATCGCCACGGCCATCTGGTTGGTCAGGATCGAACCGGACGCGCCGACGATCATGCCGGCGACGATCATCGCCGTGTTGTCCAGCGCGAGACCTGCGGCCGCGGCCGAGAGCCCGGTCAGGGCGTTGAGCAGCGAGATCACCACGGGCATGTCGGCGCCGCCGATCGGCAGCACCACCATCACGCCGAGCACTGCGGCCAGCAGCAGGACCAGGACGATCCACAACTCGGGTGCGCCGCCGAGCCCTGCGACCACCGCGCAGACGACCGCGGCGACCAGCAGCAGCACGTTGACCGCCTGCTGCGCCCTGCCCAGCCCCATCGGCCGGCCCGGCAGGATCTCCTGCAGCTTGCCGAACGCGATCAACGAGCCCCAGAACGACACCGACCCCACGATCGCCGCGAACAGCGAGGCGACGACGACGTAGGTCGCCGTGTCGAGGAAGCCGCCGGACGTGCGGAACTCCGACCAGGCGATGAGCGCGACCGCCCCGCCGCCGACGCCGTTGAACAGCGCCACCATCTGCGGCATCGCGGTCATCTTCACCTGCCGCGCCGACGGCAAGCCCAGCGCCGCGCCCACGACCAGGCCGACCACGATCAGGATCCAGTTGTGGTGCACCCGCAGCAGCGTCGCGACGACCGCGATCAGCATGCCGACCGCGGCGATCTTGTTGCCGCGCACCGCCGTCTTCGGCCCGGTCAGGCCCATCAAGCCGTAGATGAACAGGGCGAACGCGATGATGTAGAGGATCGGGACGACGACGTCCAGGACCGCGGCGCCCATCAGCGCTCCACCCGACCGTCGCTCGCCGCCTTCTCGGAGTCGGAGGCGCTGACCTTCTCGGCGGGCTTGGCCTTGAACATGCCCAGCATGCGGTCGGTGACCAGGAACCCACCGACGACGTTGATCGTGCCGAAGGCGATCGCGACGACGAGGATGATCGCGTCGAGCACCGACGGGTTCTCCAGCTCGCCGAGCACGATCAGCCCGCCGAGCAGCACGATCCCGTGGATCGCGTTCGTGCCGGACATCAGCGGCGTGTGCAGCGTGTTCGGCACCTTCGAGATGACCGCGAACCCGACGAACCCGGCCAGCACCAGGATCGCGATGTTCGCCAGCAGCGACCCGCTCTGCATCACTCCGCCTCTCGCGTCACGCAGGACTTCGCCAGGACCTCGTCCGACCAGTCCGGCGCCACGGCGCCGCCGTCGTCGAGCATGAGTTCGAGCAGGGCCGAGACGTTGCGGGCGTAGAGCTCCGACGCGTGCTCGGGCATCCCGGCCGGCAGGTTCAGCGGCGAGGCGATGGTGACGTCGTGCTTGACGACGACCTCGCCCGGCTCGGTCAGCTCGCAGTTGCCGCCGGTCTCCCCCGCCAGGTCGACGACGACGCTGCCCGCCTTCATCCCCTCCACCGCCTTCGCGGTGACCAGGGTCGGGGCCTTGCGCCCGGGCACCAGCGCCGTGGTGATCACGACGTCGAACCCGGTGATGGCCTCCTCGAGGCGCTTCTGCTGCTCGGCCCGCTCGTCCTCGGTCAGCTCGCGGGCGTAGCCGCCCTCGCCGGCCGCGTCGATGCCGAGGTCCAGCCACTGCGCGCCCAGCGAACGCACCTGGTCGGCCACCTCGGGCCGCACGTCGTAGCCGGTCGTGCGGGCGCCGAGCCGCTTCGCGGTGGCCAACGCCTGCAGCCCCGCCACGCCCACGCCCAGCACCAGGGCGGTCGCGGGCTTCACGGTGCCGGCCGCGGTGGTGAGCATCGGGAAGAACCGCGTCGAGCGCTCCGCCGCGAGCAGCACCGCCTTGTACCCGGCCACGTTCGCCTGCGAGGACAGCGCGTCCATCGACTGCGCCCGCGAGATCCGCGGGATCGACTCCATCGCGAACGCCGTGACCCCGGCCTCGCGCAGCGCGGAGGTCGTGTCCGGCGACGTCAGCGGGGCCAGGAAGCCGATCAGCGTGGCCCCCGGGCGGAGCCTGCCGATCTCCTCCGCGGTCGGCGGGGCCACCTTCACCACCACGTCGCACGACCAGGGATCGCCGACCGTCGCGCCCGCGTCGACGTACAGCTGGTCCGGGATCAGGGCACCGAGGCCGGCGCCCGACTCGACGACCACGGACACGTTCTTCGACCGGAGTCGCTCCACGACCTTCGGCACCAGCGCGACGCGACGCTCGCCGGAGCCCGACTCGCGGGGCACGCCCACGGTCGCTCCCGGAGGCCGCGGCGCTGCGGCATCAGCACTCATGCGTGGAACGTAGACCAGCCGGACGCCGGGAGGCCCTTTCCGGATCAATACGAGACCCTGCCCGACCGGGCGGTTCCGCCGGGCGGGGACCGCGGTGGCCGGTCAGCCGGGAAGCGTGAGGACGGAATGCCCGTCCTCGGTGACGGCGACGGTGTGCTCCCAGTGCACGGCCCGCCCGCCGTTCGCGGTGACGACGGTCCAGCCGTCCTCGAGCTCGCGGGTCTCGGGGTCGCCCCCGGTGAGCATCGGCTCGATCGCCAGGGCCATGCCGGGGCGCAGCTTCGGGCCGTGCCCGGGCTCGCCGTGGTTGGGCAGGAACGGGTCCATGTGCATCGACGTGCCGATGCCGTGGCCGCCGTACTCGGCGACGATCCCGTAGTCCGCCCGGTCCGCGATCGCGGCGGCGCGGCAGGCCTCCTGGATCGCGTACGAGATGTCGGTGAGCCGGGCCCCCGGGCGCACGGCCTCGATCCCCGCCCACATCGCACCCTCGCACGCCTTCGACAGCGCGAGGTCCGCGGCGGCCACCTCCCCGACGGCCAGCGTGACGGCGGAGTCGCCGTGCCAGCCGTCGAGGATCGCGCCGCAGTCCACGGAGACCAGGTCCCCGTCGGCCAGCACCTGGGCCGGCGACGGGATGCCGTGGACGATCTGCTCGTTCACCGACGCGCAGATGCTCGCCGGGAACCCGTGGTAGCCCTTGAAGGAGGGGACGGCGCCGGCGTCCCGGATGACCTGCTCCGCCAGCGCGTCCAGCTCCGCCGTGGAGACCCCCGGCTTGGCGAGGTCGGCGACCGCCGCCAGCGCGGCGGCCACCACGGCCCCCGCCGCCCGCATGGCCTCGATCTCGGCCGGGCTCTTGAGCTCGATGTCGCGCCCCCGAAGCCGTGCGATCGCGCCGCGCACGCCGCCCTTCCTGCCGGTCATGCGGGCCTCCTGTCGATGGGTGCTACTTGCGTGCCTCGAGTGCGGTGGTCACCCGGTCGGTGATCTCGGGGACCTCGCCGACCGCGTCGACCGTGACGAGCCGGTCGGCGTAGTACCGCAGCAGCGGCGCCGTCTCGTCCCGGTACACCTGCTGGCGGTTGCGGATGACCTCTTCGTTGTCGTCCGCCCGGCCGCGACCGAGGAGCCGCTGCACGACGACCTCGTCGTCCACCTCGAACTCGACGACCGCGTCGAGGTCGACACCGTACTCGGCCAGGATCTCGGCCAGCGCGTCCGCCTGCGGGACGGTCCGCGGGAAGCCGTCGAGGATGAAGCCCTTCGCGGCGTCGGGGTCCGCGAGGCGGTCCTTCACCATCGCCACGGTGACCGAGTCCGGCACGAGGTTGCCGGCGTCCATGTACGACCGGGCCTCGAGGCCGAGCGGCGTCTCGTCCTTCAGGTTCGCCCGGAACAGGTCTCCGGTCGAGATGTGGGGGACGTCCAGCTGCTGGGCCAGGCGCTCGGCCTGGGTCCCCTTACCCGCACCCGGCGGACCGACAAGAACGAGTCGCACTTGGAACCCGACCTCCCTGCTCTCTTCTGCTCTGCCGCCTGCTCTGGCGACGAACGAGGTGATCCTCGACGGGACCGTCGGGCTCGAGGGCCCGGTCGCCGAGGCGTCGATACTGCATCTTCGACGGCCCGTCGAACAAGGCCCTCTACCCCGACTCTAACGCAGGAAACCTTCGTAGTTCCGCTGCATCAGCTGGCTCTCGATCTGCTTCACGGTGTCCAGCCCGACCCCGACCATGATCAGTACGGCGGTGCCGCCGAACGGGAAGTTCTGGTTCTGCCCGCTGCCCGTGACTCCGAGGAAGAAGTTCGGCAGGACGGCGATGATGCCCAGGTAGAGCGATCCCGGCAGGGTGATGCGGCTGAGCACGAAGTTCAGGTACTCGGCGGTCGGCCGGCCCGGCCGGATGCCCGGGATGAAGCCGCCGAACTTCTTCATCTCGTCGGCCCGTTCCTCCGGGTTGAAGGTGATGCCGACGTAGAAGTAGGTGAAGAAGATGATGAGCGCGACGTACAGGGTGATGTGCAGCCAGTTGGACTGGTCGACCAGGTAGGTCTGGACGAACTGCTGGAAGGCGCCGCCCTCGTTGCCGAGGAGCCGGGAGATCAGGTCCGGCAGGTACAGCAGCGAGCTGCCGAAGATGACCGGGATGACGCCGGCCTGGTTCACCTTGAGCGGCAGGTACGTCGACGTGCCGCCGTACATCCGGCGCCCGACCATCCGCTTGGCGTACTGCACCGGGATGCGGCGCTGGCCCTGCTCGACGAACACGACGCTGACGATGATGGCCAGGCCGAACACGCAGACGGCCGCGAAGGCGAGCGGACCGGCGTTGTCGAGGATGTTCTTGCCCTCGGCGGGGATGCGGTGCGCGATCGAGGCGAAGATCAGCAACGACATGCCGTTGCCGATGCCCTTCTCCGTGACCTGCTCACCCAGCCACATGACGACCGAGGTGCCCGCCGTCATGACGATGACGATGATCGCCAGCGAGAAGACGTCCGAGTCCGGGATGATCGGCCGGTCGCAGTTGCCGAGCAACGCGCCACGGTCCGCCAGCGCCACGATCCCGGTGGCCTGCAGGATCGCCAGCGCGATCGTGAGGTAGCGGGTGTACTGCGTGAGCTTGGCCTGCCCGGACTGGCCCTCCTTCTTCAGCACCTCGAACCGCGGGATGACGACAGTGAGCAGCTGGATGATGATCGACGCCGTGATGTACGGCATGATCCCGAGGGCCAGGATCGACAGCTGCAGGAGCGCGCCGCCGGAGAACAGGTTGATGAGCGAGTAGATGCCCGCGTTGTCGCTGCCCTCGACCTGCCGGATGCACTCCTGCACGTTCGGGTAGGACACGCCGGGCGACGGGATGTTCGCCCCGAGCCGGTAGACGGCCACGACCCCGAGGGTGAAGAGGATCTTCTTCCGGAGATCCGGGGTCGTGAGGGCCGCCCGGAAAGCGCTGAGCACCTCGGTGATCCTCCTGGTCTGCTGCCCGCACGGTCCGTGCGTCGCGACGGCCTGGGCGAAAGACGACTCTAACAGCGACGACGCCGCCCGCTCGGCCGCCCCTCGACGGGGGCGGGCCGCTCGGACGGCGTCGCCGGGTGAAGCCCTGTCTCGGACAGGTCAGAGCTCGGTGGCGGTGCCACCCGCGGCCGCGATCTTCTCCTTGGCGGAGCCGGAGAAGGCGTGGGCGCTGACGGTGAGCGTGACACCGTCGAGGTCCCCGTTGCCGAGGACCTTGACCGGCTGGCCCTTGCGGACCGCACCGGCCTCGGCGAGCTCGGCCGGGCCGATCTCGCCGCCCTGCGGGAAGAGGGCCGCCAGGTCGCCGACGTTCACGACCTGGTACTCGGTCCGGAACCGGTTCTTGAAGCCCTTGAGCTTGGGCAGCCGCATGTGCAGCGGCATCTGCCCGCCCTCGAAGGCCGGGGACACGGTCTTCCGGGCCTTGGTGCCCTTGGTACCGCGACCGGCGGTCTTGCCCTTGCTGCCCTCACCGCGACCGACGCGGGTCTTGGCGGTCTTGGCGCCGGGCGCCGGGCGCAGGTGGTGAACCTTGATCGTCTCGCTCATCAGGACACCTCCTCCACGGTCACGAGGTGACGCACGGTGTTGACGAGCCCGCGGACCTGCTGCGTGTCCGGCCACTCCTGGGACTGGCGGATCTTGCGCAGGCCGAGGGCCTTCAGCGACTCACGCTGGTTCGCCTTGCCGCCGATGGCGGAGCGGACCTGCGTGATGCGGAGCTTCTTGTCGGCCATGACGCTCACACCCTCGCAGCCTGGGCGGCCTCGGCGCGGGCACGGAGCATCGAGGCCGGCGCGACGTCCTCGAGCGGCAGGCCGCGGCGGGCCGCGACCTCCTCGGGACGCTGGATCTGCTTCAGCGCATCCACCGTGGCGTGCACGATGTTGATCGCGTTGTCGCTGCCCAGCGACTTCGACAGGACGTCGTGGATGCCGGCGCACTCCAGGACGGCGCGCACCGGGCCACCGGCGATGACACCGGTACCGGGGCTGGCCGGGCGGAGCAGGACCACGCCCGCGGCCGCCTCACCCTGGACGCGGTGCACGATCGTGCCGCCGATGCGGGGGACGCGGAAGAAGTTCTTCTTCGCCTCCTCGACACCCTTGGCGATCGCGGCCGGCACCTCCTTGGCCTTGCCGTAGCCCACGCCGACCAGGCCGTCGCCGTCGCCGACGATCATGAGGGCGGTGAAGCTGAAGCGACGACCACCCTTCACGACCTTGGCCACGCGGTTGATCGTGACGAGTCGCTCGATGTACGGGGTCTTGTCCTGGGCCGCCCCGCCACGGCCACCGTCGCGGCGGTCCCGGCGGTCGTTACCGCCCGGGCCACCGCCTTCGCGCCGCGTACGTCCCGGCATCAGACGGTCCCTTCCATCATGTTGGTGTTCATCAGAACTTCAGGCCTCCCTCGCGGGCGGCGTCGGCCAGCGCCGCGATCCGGCCGTGGTAGCCGAAGCCACCGTGGTCGAACACGACGGCCTCGACACCGGCGGCCTTGGCCCGGCCGGCGATGAGCTCGCCGACCTTGGCGGCCTTGGCCTTCTTGTCGCCCTCGACCGCGCGCACGTCCGCGTCGAGCGACGAGGCGGCGGCCAGCGTGTGGCCCGCGACGTCGTCGATCAGCTGCACGTGCAGGTGGCGCGAGGAGCGCTTGACGGCCAGCCGCGGACGCGCCGGCGTCCCGCTGATCTTCTTGCGCAGCCGGGCGTGCCGGCGGGCCAGCCCCTTGCGGCGGGTGGCGGACACCCGCGAGGCGGTGCGCTTCTTCGCGTTCGCAGAAATCGTGTCGGCCATGGCTTACTTACCCGTCTTCCCGACCTTGCGGCGGACGTTCTCGCCGGCGTACCGCACGCCCTTGCCCTTGTAGGGCTCCGGCTTGCGGATCTTGCGGATGTTCGCCGCGGTCTCGCCCACCAGCTGCTTGTCGATGCCGCTCACCGAGAACTTCGTGGGCGACTCGACCGCGAAGGTGATGCCCTCCGCCGGCTGGACGACGACGGGGTGGCTGAACCCGAGGGCGAACTCCAGGTTCGAGCCCTTGAGCGCGACGCGGTAACCGACGCCGACGATCTCGAGCTTCTTCTCGTAGCCCTTGGTGACGCCCTCGACGAGGTTGCTCACCAGGGTCCGCGACAGGCCGTGGTAGGCCTTGGTCTTCCGCTCGTCGTCCGGTCGCTTGACCAGGACCTCGCCGTCGTCACCGCGCTCGACGGTGATCGGCGCGATGACGGTGTGCGACAGGGTGCCCTTGGGGCCCTTGACGGTGACCGTGCGGCCCTCGATGGTCACGTCGACGCCGGACGGAACGGTGATCGGCAGCTTCCCGATGCGGGACATCGCTCTACTCCCTTCTCACCAGACGTAGGCGAGGACTTCCCCGCCCACGCCGCTCCGATAGGCCTGCTTGTCGGTCAGGAGCCCCTGGCTGGTCGAGATGACCGCGATGCCCAGGCCGCCCAGGACCCGCGGCAGGTTGGTCGACTTCGCGTAGACCCGCAGGCCCGGCTTCGAGACCCGGCGCAGACCCGCGATGCTCCGCTCACGGTTGCGCCCGTACTTGAGCTCGACGACCAGGGACTTGCCGACCTCGGCGTCCTCGGTGTGGTGGCTCGCGATGTAGCCCTCCTTCTGCAGGATCTCCGCAATGGCGACCTTCAGCTTGGAGTGCGGCATCACGACCTGGTCGTGATAGGCCGAGTTCGCGTTCCGCAGACGCGTGAGCATGTCTGCGATCGGATCGGTCATCGTCATGGTGTGGTGTCTCTTTCCCGCCGTGGTTCCCCTCCCGCGAGGGAGGGGCCTGTGGCGAACGAAACGACAGCTCGGTGGTTACCAGCTGCTCTTGTTGACGCCCGGCAGCTCGCCGGCGTGTGCCATCTCGCGGACGCACACGCGGCAGAGGCCGAACTTGCGCAGGACCGCGCGCGGACGCCCGCACTTCTGGCAGCGGGTGTAGCCGCGGACCTTGAACTTGGGGGTCTTCTCCGCCTTGATGCGAAGCGCCTTCTTCGCCATCTCTCAGTTCTCCTTGAAGGGGAAGCCGAGCTGGCGCAGGAGCGCCCGGCCTTCCTCGTCCGTGGTCGCGGTGGTCACGACGGTGATGTCCATGCCACGCGGCCGGTCGATCGAGTCCGGGTCGATCTCGTGGAACATGGACTGCTCCGTGAGACCGAACGTGTAGTTGCCCCGCCCGTCGAACTGGTTCGGCGAGAGGCCGCGGAAGTCGCGGATACGCGGCAGCGCGATCGTCAGCAGCCGGTCCAGGAACTCCCACATCCGGTCGTTGCGCAGGGTGACCTTCGCGCCGATCGGCATGCCCTCGCGCAGCTTGAACTGCGCGATGGACTTGGTGGCCCGCCGGACCTGCGGCTTCTGGCCGGTGATGGTGGCCAGGTCCCGCACGGCGCCGTCGATCAGCTTCGAGTCACGGGCGGCGTCGCCGACACCCATGTTCACGACGACCTTCACGACGCCGGGGATCTGCATGACGTTGCCGTAGGAGAACTGCTTCTGCAGCTCGCCCTTGATCTCGTCGACGTAGCGCTGCTTGAGGCGCGGGTTGACCTTCTCCGTGGTGGTCATCAGATCTCCTTCCCGGACTTGCGGGAGATCCGGACGCGCCTGGCCTTGCCGCCGTCCTCGGACTCGACGAGCTTCTTGCCGACGCGGGTCGGCTTCCCGTCGGAGTCGACGACCATCACGTTCGAGACGTGGATGGGCGCCTCCTGGGTGACGATCCCGCCGGACTGCGCGCCCCGCTGGTTCTGGCTCACCCGCGTGTGCTTCTTGATGCGGTTCACGCCCTCGACGAGGACGCGGTCGCGGTCCGGGTAGGCCTGGATGACCTTGCCCTTCGCGCCCTTGTCCTTGCCGGCGATGACGAGGACCGTGTCGCCCTTCTTGACCTTCATGCTCTAGAGCACCTCCGGGGCGAGGGAGATGATCTTCATGAACCGGCGGTCGCGGAGCTCGCGACCGACCGGGCCGAAGATACGCGTCCCCCGCGGCTCGCCGTTGTCCTTGATCAGGACGGCGGCGTTCTCGTCGAACCGGATGTAGCTGCCGTCCGGACGGCGCTTCTCCTTGACCGTGCGCACGATGACCGCCTTGACGACGTCACCGCGCTTCACGCCGGCCGCGGGGATGGCCTCCTTGACGGTGGCGACGATCGTGTCGCCGATCCCCGCGTAGCGCCGCGCCGAACCGCCCAGCACCCGGATGCACAGGATCTCCTTGGCACCGGTGTTGTCGGCGACGCGCAGCCGCGACTCCTGCTGGATCACTTCGCCTTCTCCAGGATCTCGACCAGCCGCCACCGCTTGGTGGCCGACAGCGGCCGGGTCTCCATCAGCCGGACGCGGTCACCGACGCCGGCCGTGTTGGCCTCGTCGTGCGCCTTGACCTTGCTGGTCCGCCGAATGACCTTGCCGTACAGCGGGTGCTTCACGCGGTCCTCGAGGGTGACCACGATGGTCTTGTCCATCTTGTCGGACACGACCAGGCCCTCGCGGACCTTCCGCTCCCCGCGCTGCTCCTGAGTCTTCTCGCTCATGCCGCGCCCTCGTTGTCGCTCGGGGCGGCCGAGAGGCCCAGCTCGCGCTCGCGCATGACCGTGTAGATCCGCGCGATGTCGTGCCGGACGGTACGCAGCCGCCGGTTGTTGTCCAACTGCCCGGTCGCCATCTGGAAGCGGAGGTTGAACAGCTCCTCCTTGGCCTCCTTGACCCGCAGCACGAGCTCCTCGTCGGTCAGCTCACGCAGCTCGGCAGCAGTGGTGGCCGCCATCAGATGTCACCACCCTCACGGGTCACGATCCGGCACTTCATGGGCAGCTTGTGGATGGCGCGGCGCAGGGCCTCGCGCGCGAGAGCCTCGTTCGGGTAGCTCATCTCGAAGAGCACCCGGCCGGGCTTGACGTTGGTCACCCACTTCTCGGGGGAGCCCTTACCGGAGCCCATGCGGGTCTCGGCGGGCTTCTTGGTCAGCGGACGGTCCGGGAAGACGTTGATCCAGACCTTGCCGCCACGCTTGATGTGCCGGTTGATCGCGATACGCGCCGACTCGATCTGGCGGTTGGTGACGTAGGCCGGCTCCAGCGCCTGGATCCCGAACTCGCCGAACGTGACCCGGGTGCCACCGGTCGACATCCCCGTCCGGTGCGGACGGTGCTGCTTGCGGTGCTTCACCTTGCGGGGGATCAGCATGGCTCAGTTCTCCCCGTTGCTGCTCGGCGCCGGCGCCTCCGCGGTCGCGGTGGCGGTGCCACCCGACTGCTCGGCGGCGGCGCGCCCGGCGTCGGTGCTGGTCGCGGTCGTGCCCGAGGCTCCGGAACGACGGCGGGCCGGACGCTCGCGGCGGGGGCCGCGGCCCGGCGCCTCGGCCGCGGGAGCGTTCTCCCGGCGGCCGCCGACGACGTCGCCCTTGTAGATCCACACCTTCACGCCGATGCGACCGAAGGTGGTCCGCGCCTCGAACAGGCCGTAGTCGATGTCCGCGCGCAGCGTGTGCAGCGGGACGCGACCCTCGCGGTAGAACTCGGAGCGCGACATCTCTGCGCCGCCGAGGCGGCCGGAGCACTGCACCCGGATGCCCTTCACCTGCGGCGAGCGCATGGCCGACTGGATGGCCTTGCGCATCGCGCGGCGGAAGGCCACACGGTTGGACAGCTGCTCGGCGACGCCCTGCGCCACGAGCTGCGCGTCCGACTCGGAGTTCTTGACCTCGAGGATGTTGAGCTGGACCTGCTTCTTGGTCAGCTTCTCGAGGTTGCCGCGGATGCGGTCGGCCTCGGCGCCGCGGCGCCCGATCACGATGCCCGGGCGGGCGGTGTGGATGTCCACCCGCACGCGGTCCCGGGTCCGCTCGATCTCGACCTTGGAGATGCCGGCCCGCTCCATGCCCTTGGAGAGCATGCGGCGGATCTCGACGTCCTCCTTCACGTACTCCGCGTACTGCTTGTCGGCGTACCAGCGCGACTTCCAGTCCGTGGTGATGCCCAGGCGGAAGCCGTGCGGGTTGATCTTCTGCCCCATCAGCGGGCCCTCCCCTTCGCACCACGACGGCCGGCCTTCTGCGGGGCGGACTCGACCTCGATGGTGATGTGGCTCGTCCGCTTGCGGATCCGGTACGCGCGGCCCTGGGCCCGCGGCCGGATGCGCTTCAGCGTCGGCCCCTCGTCGACCATGGCGACGGCGACCACGAGGGTCTCCGGGTCCATGTCGAAGTTGTTCTCGGCGTTGGCCGCGGCGCTCGCCACGACCTTGGCCACCGGCTCGGCGGCGGCCTGCGGCGAGTACCGCAGGATCGCCAGGGCCTCGCTCACCGGCAGGCCGCGGACGAGGTCCACGACGCGCCGGCACTTGGTCGGCGACATGCGCACGAACCGGGCCTTCGCCAGCGCTCGAGCGGGCTCGAGCGCGGCGTCGGCGGTGCTGCTGGCTGTGTCGGCCATGCTGTTCTCCACCTCTCCCTAGTCGCTACTCGGTCCGCCTCAGCGCCTGCGCGCCTTGCGGTCGTCCTTGATGTGGCCACGGAACGTGCGGGTGGGAGCGAACTCCCCCAGCTTGTGGCCGACCATCGAGTCCGACACGAACACCGGCACGTGCTTGCGGCCGTCGTGCACCGCGATCGTGTGGCCGATCATGTCGGGGATGATGGTGGACCGTCGGGACCAGGTCCGGATGACGGTCTTCTTGCCGGACTCGTTGAGGGCGTCCACCTTCTTGAGCAGGTGGTCGTCCACGAACGGGCCCTTCTTCAGGCTGCGCGGCATGTCTTAACCTCCCTGCTCAGCGCTTCTTGCCGGTACGGCGCCGGCGGACGATCAACTTGTCGGACGGCTTGGTGCGGCGGGTGCGGCCCTCGGGCTTGCCCGCGGGGTTGACCGGGTGGCGGCCACCCGAGGTCTTGCCCTCACCACCACCGTGCGGGTGGTCGACCGGGTTCATGGCCACACCGCGGACGGTCGGGCGCTTGCCCTTCCACCGCATCCGGCCGGCCTTGCCCCAGTTGATGTTGGAGTGCTCGGCGTTGCCCACCTCGCCGACGGTGGCGCGGCAGCGCACGTCGACGTTGCGGATCTCGCCGGACGGCATGCGCAGCTGCGCGTAGGGGCCGTCCTTCGCCACCAGCTGCACGCTCGAGCCGGCCGAGCGGGCGATCTTCGCGCCGCCGCCGGGGCGGAGCTCGATCGCGTGCACCACGGTGCCGGTCGGGATGTTGCGCAGCGGCAGGTTGTTGCCGACCTTGATGTCGGCCTTCGGGCCGGCCTCGACCTTGTCGCCCTGCTTGAGCCGCGCCGGCGCGATGATGTAGCGCTTCTCGCCGTCGGCGTAGTGCAGCAGCGCGATCCGGGACGTCCGGTTGGGGTCGTACTCGATGTGCGCGACCGTGGCCGGGATACCGTCCTTGTCGTTCCGCCGGAAGTCGATCAGGCGGTACGCACGCTTGTGGCCGCCGCCCTGGTGGCGGGTGGTGACCTTGCCGTGCGCGTTGCGGCCGCCCTTGCTGTGCAGCGGGCGGATCAGCGACTTCTCCGGCGTGGACCGGGTGATCTCCGCGAAGTCGGAGACGCTGGAACCGCGGCGGCCGGGAGTCGTCGGCTTGTACTTACGGATACCCATGGGTCAGCTCGCTCCCTCAGCTCGCCCGGGCACCGAAGACGTCGATGTCCTTGCTCTCCGCGGAGAGCGTGACGATCGCGCGCTTGGTGTCCTTGCGCTTGCCGTAGCCGGTGCGCGAGCGCTTCCGCTTCCCGGGGCGGTTCAGCGTGTTCACGCTGACGACCTTCACCCCGAACACCTGCTCCACGGCGATCTTGATCTGGGTCTTGTTCGCGCCGGGGTGGACGAGGAAGGTGTACTGCTTCTCGTCGAGCAGCGAGTAGCTCTTCTCGGACACCACCGGCGCGAGCAGGATGTCGCGCGGGTCGGGGATCACTTGCCCTCCTCCTTCTCCGCACGCTCGGCACGCTTGGTCTTGACCGCGACCGGACCGGCCAGAAACGCGTCCAGCGAGGCCTGGGTGAACAGCACGACGTCGTTGACGAGCACGTCGTAGGTGTTCAGCTGGTCCGGCGCGATGAGGTGCACCTGCGGCAGGTTGCGCAGGCTCAGCAGGTTCACCGAGTCGTCCCGGTCGACCACCGCGAGCACGCGGGTGTCGGCGCCGGCGACGGCCGCGACGGCCTGCCGGGCGGACTTCGTCGAGGGGGTGTCCCCGTCGACGATCCCGGAGACGACGTGGACGAGGCCCGCGCGGGCCCGGTCCGACAGCGCACCGCGCAGGGCGGCGGCCTTCATCTTCTTCGGGGTCCGCTGGCTGTAGTCGCGCGGCGTCGGCCCGTGGACGGTGCCACCGCCGGCGAACTGCGGGGCGCGGGTCGAGCCCTGGCGGGCGCGGCCGGTGCCCTTCTGGCGGTACGGCTTCTTGCCGCCGCCGCGGACCTCGCCGCGGGTCTTCGTGTCGTGCGTGCCCTGGCGGGCCGCGGCCTGCTGGGCCACGACGACCTGGTGCATCAGCGGCACGTTGGCGGTCACGTCGAAGACGTGGTCCGGGAGCTCGACGGAGCCGGACTTCGCGCCCGTCGCGTCCTTGATCTCGACGGTGCTCACTGGGCACCACCCTTCGCGGCACTCTTCACCACGACGAGCCCGCCGCGGGGGCCGGGGACGGCGCCCTTGATCAGCAGCAGCCCGCGCTCGGCGTCGACGCGGTGGATCTTCAGGTTCTGCGTGGTCTGCCGGGCGACACCCATCCGACCCGCCATGCGCACGCCCTTGAAGACGCGACCCGGGGTGGCGCAGCCACCGATCGAGCCCGGCGAGCGGTGCTTGCGCTGGGTGCCGTGCGAGGCGCCGAGGCCCTTGAAGCCGTGGCGCTTCATGACACCCGCGGTGCCCTTGCCCTTGGTGGTGCCGACGACGTCGACCACGGCACCGGCCTCGAAGGCGTCGGCGGTGATCTCCTGGCCGAGCTCGTAGCTCGCCGCGTCCGTCGTGCGCAGCTCCACGGTGTAGCGGCGCGGGGTCACGCCGGCCTTCGCGAAGTGCCCGGTCTCCGGCTTGTTCACCCGGCGCGGGTCGACCGCACCGAAGGCGAGCTGGACGGCGACGTACCCGTCCGTCTCCTGCGAGCGGATCTGGGTCACGACGTTGGGCCCGGCCTGGACCACGGTGACCGGAACCACCCGGTTGTTCTCGTCGAATACCTGGGTCATCCCGAGCTTCCGGCCCAGGATCCCGGTGATCTGCCTGTCGCTCATCGGTGCCCTACTGGATGTTGACGTCGACGCTGGCCGGGAGGTCGATGCGCATGAGCGCGTCCACCGTCTTCGGCGTCGGGTCGAGGATGTCGATCAGCCGCTTGTGCGTGCGCATCTCGAAGTGCTCGCGCGAGTCCTTGTACTTGTGCGGCGAGCGGATGACGCAGTACACGTTCTTCTCGGTCGGCAGCGGCACAGGACCGACGACACGGGCACCGGTACGCGTCACCGTCTCCACGATCTTGCGAGCAGACGCGTCGATTGCCTCGTGGTCGTAGGCCTTGAGCCTGATGCGGATCTTCTGTCCCGCCATGGTCGTGGGTCGTCCTCTTCTTCCTGCCGCTGCTTCACGGTGTCTCCGGGTGTCCCGCCCCGGGGGGAGCCCCGACCAGTACTACGTCGCACCACCGGCACCGACGCGCGCGAGCCGCTACCGACTCGGGCATCCGATGCGGACCGGGCGTCCGCGCTCTGTTCAGGTCTCACCCTCTGGGCTCCGGTCCACGAGGTCGGGCGTGTCGCCCTACTGCTCGCATACCGGTCCCCGGGTCACCGCTTCCCCCAGAGGGGTCGCCTGTCGATCCGGGGTCGGCGCTTCCGGCGACTCACGGAGTCCCGGGAGATCCCGGCTTCCGTGTGCCCGCCGTCCGCGCGCAACCCGTCAAGGATGCCACACCGGTTCGTGCGGCCCTCGACCGGGGTGCGGCCCGTGGACCACAGGGGTCCACGGGCCGCGGGAGGGGTCTTACTTGGTGATCTTGGTGACCTGGCCGGCGCCGACGGTCCGACCACCCTCGCGGATGGCGAACTGCAGGCCCTCCTCCATGGCGATCGGCTGGATCAGCTGAACGCTCATGGTGGTGTTGTCACCCGGCATGACCATCTCGGTGCCCTGCGGGAGGGTCACCACGCCGGTCACGTCCGTCGTCCGGAAGTAGAACTGCGGACGGTAGTTGTTGAAGAACGGCGTGTGCCGGCCGCCCTCGTCCTTGCCCAGGATGTAGACCTGGCCCTCGAACTCGGTGTGCGGGGTGATGGAGCCCGGCTTCACGACGACCTGGCCGCGCTCGACGTCCTCGCGCTTGATGCCGCGGAGCAGCAGGCCGACGTTCTCGCCCGCACGACCCTCGTCGAGGATCTTGCGGAACATCTCGACACCGGTGACGGTGGTCGAGGTCGACTTCTCGCGGATGCCGACGATCTCGACGGTCTCGTTGACCTTCACGATGCCGCGCTCGATACGGCCGGTGACGACCGTGCCGCGACCGGTGATCGTGAAGACGTCCTCGACCGGCATGAGGAACGGCTTGTCGGTGTCGCGCTCCGGCTCCGGGATCGCCTCGTCGACGGCGTCCATCAGCTCGAGGAGCTTGGCGCCCCACTCGGCGTCGCCCTCGAGGGCCTTGAGCGCCGAGACGCGCACGATCGGGAGGTCGTCGCCCGGGTACTCCTGCGAGGACAGGAGCTCACGGACCTCGAGCTCGACGAGCTCGAGGATCTCCTCGTCGTCGACCATGTCGGCCTTGTTCAGCGCGACCACGATGTAGGGCACGCCGACCTGACGGGCGAGCAGCACGTGCTCACGCGTCTGCGGCATCGGGCCGTCGGTCGCCGCGACCACCAGGATGGCGCCGTCCATCTGCGCCGCACCGGTGATCATGTTCTTGATGTAGTCGGCGTGACCGGGGCAGTCCACGTGCGCGTAGTGCCGCTTCTCGGTCTGGTACTCGACGTGCGCGATGGAGATCGTGATACCGCGCTGGCGCTCCTCGGGCGCCTTGTCGATGTTCTCGAACGCCGAGGCCTCGTTGAGGTCGGGGTACTTGTCGTGCAGAACCTTGGTGATGGCCGCCGTCAGCGTGGTCTTGCCGTGGTCGATGTGACCGATGGTGCCGATGTTGACGTGCGGCTTGGTCCGCTCGAACTTCGCCTTCGCCACTGCAGTGTCCTCCTGGACTTGATCTTCTTCTCCGCCGTGCTGACGGCAGGTCTGGGGGTTTCGAGGTGCGGGCCGCGAACAGGCGGGTGACCCTACCCGTCCGCGGACCGCGCCTCGCGAGCGGTCCGGACTTACTCGCCGGTCGCCTTCGCGATGATCTCCTTGGCGACGTTCGAGGGGACCTCGGCGTAGCTGTCGAACACCATCGTGTAGTTCGCCCGGCCCTGGGTCCGCGACCGGAGGTCGCCGACGTAGCCGAACATCTCCGAGAGCGGGACCAGCGCCTTGACGACGCGGGCACCCGCCCGCTCCTCCATGGCCTGGATCTGGCCGCGGCGGGAGTTGAGGTCGCCGATCACGTCGCCCATGTAGTCCTCGGGCGTGGTGACCTCGACCGCCATCATCGGCTCGAGGATGGCGGGGGACGCCTGGCGCGCGGCCTCCTTGAGGGCCATCGAGCCGGCGACCTTGAACGCCATCTCGGACGAGTCGACCTCGTGGTACTGACCGTCGAGCAGGGTCAGCTTGATCCCCGTGAGGGGGTAGCCCGCGAGCACGCCGTACTGCATGGCGTCCTGCGCGCCGGCGTCGACGGACGGGATGTACTCCCGCGGCACGCGACCACCGGTGACCTTGTTCTCGAACTCGTACAGCGCACCGTCCGCCGTGTCCAGCGGCTCCAGCTTGATGATGACCCGGGCGAACTGCCCCGACCCACCGGTCTGCTTCTTGTGCGTGTACTCGTACTTCTCGACGGTCTTGCGGATCGTCTCCCGGTAGGCCACCTGGGGCTTACCGATGTTCGCCTCGACCTTGAAGTCGCTCTTCATCCGGTTGACGAGCACCTCGAGGTGGAGCTCGCCCATGCCGGCGATGATCGTCTGCCCGGTCTCGTCGTCCAGCGAGACCTGGAAGGTCGGGTCCTCCTCGGCGAGCTTCTGGATCGCCGTGGAGAGCTTCTCCTGGTCCGCCTTGGTCTTCGGCTCGACCGCGACCTGGATGACCGGGTCCGGGAACGTCATCGACTCGAGCACGATCGGCGCCTGCGGGTCGCTGAGCGTGTCGCCGGTGGTCGTGTCCTTGAGGCCGATGACCGCGTAGATGTGGCCGGCCAGGGCCTCGTCGACCGGGTTCTCCTTGTTGGCGTGCATCTGGAAGAGCTTCCCGATGCGCTCCTTGCGGTCCTTGGTCGAGTTGATGACCTGGGAGCCCGCGGCGACCCGGCCCGAGTACACCCGGACGTAGGTCAGCTTGCCGAAGAACGGGTGCGCGGCGATCTTGAAGGCGAGCGCCGAGAAGGGCTCCTCCTTCGAGGGCTTGCGGCTGGCGGGGGTCTCCCCGTCCGTCAGCGTGCCCTCGACCGGCGGCACGTCGTACGGCGACGGCAGGTAGTCGATCACCGCGTCGAGCATGGGCTGGACGCCCTTGTTCTTGAACGCGGAGCCGCACAGCACCGGGTACGCCGAACGGTCCTTCACGATCTGCCGGACGCCGGCCTTGATCTGCTCGACCGTCAGCTCCTCGCCACCGAGGTAGAGCTCCATGAGCTCGTCGTCGGTCTCGGCGACGGCCTCGAGGAGGGCGGTGCGGTACTCCTCCGCCTTCTCGGCCAGATCGGCCGGGATCTCCTCGACGGTGTAGTCCTCGCCCTTCTGGACGTCACCACGCCAGGTCAGCGCGCGCATCTCGACCAGGTCGACGACGCCGATGAACTCGCTCTCCGAGCCGATCGGCAGCTGGAGCGGCAGCGGCTTGGCCGCGAGCCGGTCCTGGATCGTGCCGACGGTGAAGTAGAAGTCCGCGCCCAGCTTGTCCATCTTGTTGACGAAGCAGATGCGGGGGACGTCGTACTTGGTGGCCTGCCGCCAGACCTGCTCGGACTGCGGCTCGACCCCCTCCTTGCCGTCGAAGACGGCGACCGCGCCGTCGAGCACGCGCAGCGAGCGCTCCACCTCGACGGTGAAGTCGACGTGGCCGGGCGTGTCGATGATGTTGATCTGGTGGTCTTTCCAGAAGCAGGTCGTCGCGGCGGACGTGATCGTGATGCCGCGCTTCTGCTCCTCCTCCATCCAGTCCATCGTGGCGGCGCCGTCGTGGACCTCACCGATCTTGTAGTTGATCCCGGTGTAGTACAGGATCCGCTCGGTGGTGGTGGTCTTGCCGGCGTCGATGTGCGCCATGATGCCGATGTTGCGGACCTTCGTCAGGTCCGTCAGCACGTCCCGTGCCACGTTCAGCTCACTTCCCCTGGGAAAAGGTTGGCGCGGACGGTCGGCCCGTCACCAGCGGTAGTGGGCGAAGGCCTTGTTGGACTCCGCCATCTTGTGCATGTCCTCGCGCCGCTTCACGCTGGCGCCGAGGCCGTTGCTCGCGTCGAGCAGCTCGTTCATGAGGCGCTCGACCATGGTCTTCTCGCGGCGCTGCCCGGCGTAGCTCACCAGCCAGCGCAGGCCGAGGGTGGTCTGCCGGACGGCGCGGACCTCGACCGGGACCTGGTAGGTCGCGCCACCGACACGGCGGCTGCGGACCTCGAGGGCCGGCTTGACGTTGTCCAGCGCGCGCTTGAGCGTGACGACCGGGTCGGTGCCGGTCTTCTCGCGGGTACCCTCGAGCGCGGCGTACACGATCCGCTCGGCGAGCGAGCGCTTGCCGTCCTTCAACACCTTGTTGATCAGCTGCGTCACGAGGGGCGAGCTGTAGACCGGGTCGGAGACCAGCGGCCGCTTCGGGGCGGGGCCCTTGCGAGGCATCAGCTCTTCTCCTTCTTGGCGCCGTAGCGGCTACGGGACTGCTTCCGGTTCTTGACGCCCTGCGTGTCGAGCGACCCGCGGATGACCTTGTACCGGACGCCCGGCAGGTCCTTCACACGGCCGCCGCGGACGAGCACGATGCTGTGCTCCTGCAGGTTGTGGCCCTCACCGGGGATGTACGCGGTGACCTCGATGCCGCTGCTCAGCTTGACGCGAGCGACCTTCCGCAGCGCGGAGTTCGGCTTCTTCGGGGTCGTGGTGTACACGCGCGTGCAGACCCCGCGGCGCTGGGGCGAGCCCTTGAGCGCGGCGGTCTTGGTCTTCGCGACCTTGTCCTCGCGGCCCTTGCGGACCAACTGCTGGATCGTGGGCATGAACCCTCTGCTTCTTCCCTACTCGTGATGCTCAGGTGTCTCGCCCGTGCGGCTGCCCGGGCGGGCGGTCGTGCGCCGCCCGATCGTGATCACGGGCCGCTTCCACCCCGGCCCGCCGGACCGCGAGGTCGGGCGTGTCGCGCCCTGCGCACCGGCCCCGGAGTCGGGGAACTCCGCGGAGGCGTCCAGGACGGACGAGGGCACGCGTGATCGCGCGCGAGTCCCAAGGGTACGCGGCCCGTCTGACGAGGGTCAAAACGGGTCCGCCCAGGGGCCGCGGCGGGGCCTGCGGGCCCTCCGCCGGCCATCTCCGGGCCACTCGCGCGTCGCCTGGGAGGCTGCCGCAGCCCGTGCGCCGACGCAAGCAGGCTCACCCGCTCGTCGCAGATCGACTCGCGCTCGTCGCACGTCGACGACCTGCGGACGCCCGGTCACCGGCCTGGCCCGCGCGGGCCGCCGCTGCCCCGGCCGCCCCGGTCCGCGGGCCCGTGGCGCGACCCTACGGTTCGATCATGCGCCTCACACTGCCGTGCGCCGCCGTCCGGGCCGCCACCCGGTTGCTCGTGGCCCCCGCACTCTCGCCCCGGCTGCCGATCCCGGTCTCGCGGGCGCTCGTCGACCTCCAGGGCCGACTGCTCCCCGTGCCTCGTGGCACCCGCTCCACCCCCTCGTCGCTCGGCGGCCGGCCGTCGGTCCGCGTGTCGGTCCCCGGCAGCCGCGACGACCGCCCCGTGCTCTTCCTGCACGGCGGCGGCTACGTGGTCGGCTCCCCCGCCTCGCACCGATCCCTCGGGGCCTGGCTGGCCGAGGCGACCGGCGGGACCGTGCACCTGCTCGACTATCGGCTGGCGCCCGAACACCCGTACCCCGCCGCGCTCGACGACGCCGAGCGCGCCTACCGGGCACTCCTCGACGCGGGACACCAGTCACAACGCATCGCCCTCGCCGGAGATTCCGCGGGAGGCGGGCTGGCCGTGGCCCTGCTCCTGCGGCTGCGCGCGACGGGCCAGCCGCTGCCCGGGAGCGTCGGGCTGATCTCCCCCTGGCTGGACCTCGACCTCACCGACCCGGCCATCGCCCGCAACACCGCGCGGGACGCGATGCTGGGGCCGGGCCTGCTGCGCGAGGGCAAGCGCTCCTACCTGCGCGACGGCGAGGCGGTCGACCCGGAGCTGCGGCCGTTGGAGGCCGACCTGTCCGGCCTGCCGCCGCTGCACGTCGTCGCCGGGGCGGACGAGGTCCTGGTGGGCGACGCCGACCGGCTGGTCGAGCGGGTCCGCGCGGCCGGCGGGACGGTCACCTACACGCGCGCCGAGGGCATGTGGCACGACCACGTCCTGGAGGCCGGGCTGCTCGGGCGGGCCCACGCGGACCTGCGGGAGCTCGGGGCGGCGCTGCGGCGCGACGTGGCCGACCGGCGGGTGCGAGTCGCGGTCGTCGGCGCCGGCTTCGGCGGGATCGGCATGGGCGTCGCCCTGCGCGAGGACGACCTCGCCGACGTCACCGTCCTGGAGAAGGCGCCGCAGGTCGGCGGGGTCTGGCGGGACAACACCTATCCGGGTGCGGCCTGCGACGTCCCGTCGAACCTCTACTCGTACTCGTTCGCCCCCGGGGACTGGAGCCGTCGATTCGCCCCCCAGCCGGACATCCTGCGCTACCTGCAGAGCGTCGCGGCCGACCACGACCTGGAGGGGGACATCAAGCTCGGCACGGAGGTCACGGACGCCACGTGGGACGACGACGCCGCCGTCTGGCGGATCCGGACCAGCGGCGGCGACCTGGAGGCCGAGGCCCTGGTGGCGGCGTGCGGGCAGCTCTCGCACCCCGCGACGCCCGACCTGCCCGGGATCGAGCGCTTCCCCGGGCCGGTGTTCCACTCCGCGCGCTGGGACGACTCGGTCGACCTCCGCGGCAAGCGGGTCGCGGTCGTCGGGACGGGGGCCAGCGCCATCCAGTTCGTGCCGGCGATCGCCCCCGACGCCGCGCAGGTCACCGTGTTCCAGCGCTCGGCGCCGTACGTCATCCCCAAGCTGGACCGCCCGTACGGTCCGCGGGCCTTCTCCGTGCGGTTCCGCGGCTGGAGCCGGGCCGCGCGGACGTTCTGGGCCGGGTTCTTCGAGTTCGGCGCGCTCGGCTTCACCGCGATCCGTCCCTTCGCCTCGACCTTCGGCCTGCTGCACCGCGCCCAGCTGCGGCTGCAGGTCCCCGACGCGCGGCTGCGCGACCGCGTCGCGCCCGACTACCCCGTCGGCTGCAAGCGGGTGCTGATCTCCTCCGACTGGTTCCGCGCGCTCGCCCGGCCGAACGTCGACGTCGTCACCGAGAAGATCTCCGAGGTGACCGAGGAGGGCGTGGTCGCCGCCGACGGCACGCTGTACCCGGCCGACGTCGTCATCTTCGGGACCGGCTTCCGCACCCAGGACTTCCTGGCGCCGATGCGGGTCGTGGGCCGGGAGGGCCGCGAGCTGTCCGAGGAGTGGCGTGAGGGGGCGCGGGCGCACCTGGGTATCACCGTGCCCGGCTTCCCCAACCTGTTCCTGCTCTACGGCCCCAACACCAACGTCGGCTCGGGCTCGATCGTGCACATGCTCGAGTGCCAGATCCGCTACGCCCGCGAAGGCATCCGGCGGCTCGCCACCGGCACGCGCTCGCTGGAGGTGCGGCCCGACGCCGCCACCGCCTACGACACCGAGATGCAGTCGCGGCTCACGGACAGTGTGTGGACGGAGTGCGTGAGCTGGTACCGCACCGACTCGGGCCGGATCACCAACAACTGGCCCGGCACGATGCTGGAGTACCGCCGCCGCACCTCCACCCTCGACGAGGGCGAGTACCTCACCGCTTGACCCGCCGCTCCCCGCCACGCACCCCTCCGGCACGTGCCCGCCGGAGGGGTGCGCCGTTCTCGGCCCCGCTCCGCTCGCGTAGCGGTCGCTCGACTGTCGGCTCGGCCAGGGCGCTGGATCGGGCGGGCGTCGATTCGGGCGGCGCTGGTTCGGCCGGGCGCTGGTTCGGCCGGGCGCTGGTTCGGCCGGGCGCTGGTTCGGGCGGCGCTGGTTCGGCCGGGCGCTGGTACGGGCGGGCTCTCGACTGTGCTGGACGCGCCGCATCTGCCGCGACCAGCACCCGCTCGCACAGCCCGCCGGGCGTCGCACACCTCTCAGGCCTCGCCGCCACAACCTCGAGGGCGACGGCACAGGCTGTCGATCGGGTGTGGCGCGCCCGTGCAGGTGTGCGAGCCCTGCCGCAAGGCCCCTCGCTCGGGCGACCCGGCGCACGCTCTCCCTTCCCGCCGAGGCGCGACACACCCGCCCGCGCGCCGCACACCCTGTCGACCGGATGTGCGGCTGACCTGCCGGTTGTGAGGCCCGTTCCCAAGGAGTGTGGCGAGCAGGACCAGGTGTGCGAGGCGCACCGGAGGCGGCTTGCACACCCCGACCGGTGTCGCACACCTCGACGGGCGTCGGCGCACCTCGCAGGGTTCCCGCACCTCGCAGGGTTCCCGCACCTCGCAGGCCTCCCACACCTCACTGGACGTCCCACACCTCGCGGACCTCACACACCTCGCAGGGCCTCCCGCACCTCGCACGCTTGCCGGGCTCGCACACCCCGGAAGGCGGCGCACACCCCGGAAGGCGGCGCACACCCCGGAAGGCGGCGCACACCTCCACGGGACCCCGCACACCGTCGCGGCTCGAGAACGGCGACGGGGCCGGCGCCCGAAGGCGCCGGCCCCGTCTGACCTCGTGCGGACTACGCGGTGCGACTAGCGGTAGTCGCGGCCGAAGTCGTAGTCGTCCAGCGGCACCGCGGCACCGGTGCCCGTGCCGAACACGTCGGGGCTGTAGTAGCCGTCGTCGTAGCTCGGCAGCGCGTAGGCGGCCGCGCGGGCCTCCTCCGTGGGCTGCACCTGGATGTTGCGGTACCGGCTGATCCCCGTACCGGCGGGGATCAGCTTGCCGATGATCACGTTCTCCTTCAGCCCGACGAGCTTGTCGCGCTTCCCGTTGATCGCGGCGTCGGTGAGGATCCGGGTGGTCTCCTGGAACGAGGCCGCGGACAGCCACGACTCCGTCGCCAGCGAGGCCTTGGTGATCCCCATGAGCACCGGACGGCCGGAGGCCGGCTCGTTGCCCTCGGCGACCACGCGCCGGTTCTCCGACTCGAACTCGCCCCGCTCGGCGAGGGCGCCGGGCAGGAACTCGGTGGCACCCGAGTCGATGATCGTGACCCGGCGGAGCATCTGCCGGACGATCACCTCGATGTGCTTGTCGTGGATGTCCACGCTCTGCGTGCGGTACACCTTCTGCACCTCACGCACCAGGTGCAGCTGCACCTCGCGCGGGCCCATGACGCGCAGCACCTCGTGCGGGTCCGCCGTGCCCTCGAGGAGCAGCTGACCGACCTCGACGTGGTCGCCGTCCCGGAGCGGGCGCTCCTCGCCGTCGACCACCGTCATGGCGAGCCACTGCCGCTTCGACAGCTTCTCGTAGACGATCTCCTCGCCCCCGTCGTCCGGGATGAGAGTGATCTTCCAGAAGCGGTCGCCGTCCTCGATGCGGATGCGGCCGTCGACGTCCGCGATCGGCGCCTTGCCGCGCGGGACACGGGCCTCGAAGAGCTCCGTGACACGCGGCAGACCGGTCGTGATGTCGTCGCCCGCGACACCGCCCTGGTGGAAGGTACGCATCGTCAGCTGCGTACCCGGCTCACCGATGGACTGGGCCGCGACGATGCCGACCGCCTCGCCGACGTCGACCAGCTTGCCGGTCGCCATGGAGCGGCCGTAGCAGGTCGCGCAGATGCCGGTGGCCGACTCGCAGGTCAGCGCGCTGCGCACGCGGATCTGCCGGACGCCCGCCGCGACCAGCGCGTCGAGCGCCGGGTCGCCGAGGTCGCCGCCCTTGGCCACGATCACGTTGCCGTCGGCGTCCGTGACCTCCTCCGCCGAGCTCCGCGCGTACACCGACGTGCGGATGTAGCGGTGCGGGATGAGGCGGCCGTCGGCCGTCTCCTCCGTGACCGGCATGGTGACGGCGCGGGAGGTGCCGCAGTCGACCTCGCGGACGATGACGTCCTGCGAGACGTCGACCAGACGACGGGTCAGGTAACCCGAGTCGGCGGTCCGCAGCGCGGTGTCCGCCAGACCCTTCCGGGTGCCGTGCGTGGAGATGAAGTACTCCAGCACCGACAGGCCCTCGCGGAAGTTCGCCTTGATCGGGCGGGGGATGTACTCACCCTTGGGGTTGGCGACCAGACCACGCATACCGGCCAGCTGCCGGACCTGCGTCATGTTGCCCGCCGCCCCGGACTTCACGATCGTGGGGATCGGGTTGTCCTCGGGGAAGTTGTCCTCCATGGCCTTGGCGACCTCTTCGGACGCCTGGGTCCAGATCTTGACCATCTCGTCGTTGCGCTCCTGGTGGGAGAGCGCACCGCGCTGGTACCGCTTGTTGACCTGGTCGGCCTTGGCCTCGTAGCCGTCGAGGATCTCCTGCTTGTTCGGCGGGACCACGACGTCGTCGATCGCCAGCGTGACACCGGACCGGGTGGCCCAGTAGAAGCCGGCGTCCTTGAGGCGGTCGAGCACCTGCGCGACCTCGGTCATCGAGTAGCGCTCGGCCAGGTCGTTGATGATCGCGGCCTGACGCTTCTTCGGCAGCGGCTCGTTGACGAACGGGTAGTCCGCCGGGAGCAGCTCGTTGAACATGACCCGGCCGAGGGTCGTCTCGGCGCGCCAGACGTCCCCCTCCTCGAGCTCGGTGCCCGGGGTCGGCGAGACGCCGGGGAGCCGGATCTTGATCGGGGCCTGCAGGTGCAGCGTCTTGCGGTCGTAGGCCATGACGGCCTCGGCCTCGGAGCTGAACGACTGCCCGGCGCCCACGGCGTCCGGCCGCTCCCGGGTCAGGTGGAACAGACCCGTGACCATGTCCAGACGCGGCATGGCGAGCGGGCGGCCCGACGCCGGCGACAGGATGTTGTTGCTCGAGAGCATCAGCACCCGGGCCTCGGCCTGGGCCTCGGCCGACAGCGGCAGGTGGACCGCCATCTGGTCACCGTCGAAGTCCGCGTTGAACGCCTCGCAGACCAGCGGGTGCAGCTGGATGGCCTTGCCCTCCACCAACTGCGGCTCGAAGGCCTGGATGCCCAGGCGGTGCAGCGTCGGCGCGCGGTTGAGCAGCACGGGGTGCTCGGAGATGACCTCCTCGAGCACGTCCCACACCTGCGAGCGGCCGCGCTCGACCATCCGCTTGGCGGACTTGATGTTCTGCGCGTGGTTCAGGTCGACCAGGCGCTTCATCACGAACGGCTTGAACAGCTCCAGCGCCATCTGCTTGGGCAGGCCGCACTGGTGCAGCTTCAGCTGCGGGCCGACGACGATGACCGAACGGCCGGAGTAGTCGACGCGCTTGCCGAGCAGGTTCTGGCGGAACCGGCCCTGCTTGCCCTTGAGCAGGTCGGACAGCGACTTGAGCGGCCGGTTGCCCGGGCCCGTCACCGGACGGCCGCGGCGGCCGTTGTCGAACAGCGCGTCGACGGCCTCCTGCAGCATCCGCTTCTCGTTGTTGACGATGATCTCGGGCGCGCCGAGGTCGATCAGTCGCTTGAGGCGGTTGTTCCGGTTGATGACGCGGCGGTACAGGTCGTTCAGGTCGCTCGTGGCGAAGCGGCCACCGTCGAGCTGCACCATCGGGCGCAGGTCCGGCGGGATGACCGGGACGCAGTCGAGCACCATGCCCATCGGCGAGTTGCCGGTGGACTGGAACGCGGCGACGACCTTGAGGCGCTTGAGGGCGCGGAGCTTCTTCTGCCCCTTGCCGCTGCGGATGATCTCCCGCAGCTTCTCGGCCTCGGCCTCGATGTCGAAGTTCTGCAGCAGCGTCTGGATGGACTCCGCACCCATGGCGCCGGTGAAGTAGTCGCCGTACCGGTCGTAGAGCTCGCGGTAGAGCCCCTCGTCCGCGATCAGCTGCTGCACGTCCAGCTTGGTGAAGGTGGTCCAGATCTCGTCGAGCCGGTCCAGCTCGCGCTGGGCGCGGTCGCGGAGCTGGCGCATCTCGCGCTCGCCACCCTCCTTGACCTTCCGGCGGACGTCGCTCTTGGCGCCCTCCGCCTCGAGCTCGGCCAGGTCGGACTCGAGCTTCTGGGCCCGGGCCTCCAGGTCGCCGTCGCGGCGCTGCTCGACCCGCTTGCGCTCCACGCTCATCTCGTTCTCGAGCGTGGACAGGTCCTGGTGGCGCAGCTCGGTGTTCACCGAGGTGATGGCGTAGGCGGCGAAGTAGATGATCTTCTCGAGATCCTTCGGCGCCAGGTCGAGCAGGTAGCCCAGCCGGCTCGGCACACCCTTGAAGTACCAGATGTGCGTGACCGGGGCGGCCAGCTCGATGTGGCCCATGCGCTCACGCCGCACCTTGGCGCGGGTGACCTCCACGCCGCAGCGCTCGCAGATGATGCCCTTGAACCGGACGCGCTTGTACTTGCCGCAGTAGCACTCCCAGTCGCGGGTCGGGCCGAAGATCTTCTCGCAGAAGAGGCCGTCCTTCTCGGGCTTGAGGGTGCGGTAGTTGATGGTCTCCGGCTTCTTGACCTCACCGTGCGACCACTGGCGGATGTCCTCGGCGGTGGCCAGGCCGATGCGCAGCTCGTCGAAGAAGTTGACGTCGAGCAAGATGTGTCCTTCTCGTTGTCTCGGCTCTGGGCTGGGTCAGTTCACGACGTCGTCGACGGACATCGAGTCCGAGCCCGGGCGGCTGGACAGGTTGATGCCCAGGTTCGCCGCCGCGCGCTCGAGGTCCTCGTCGTCCGTGTCGCGCATCTCGATCGCCGCGCCGTCGCTGGAGAGCACCTCGACGTTCAGGCACAGCGACTGGAGCTCCTTGAGGAGCACCTTGAACGACTCCGGGATGCCCGGCTCGGGGATGTTCTCCCCCTTGACGATGGCCTCGTAGACCTTGACCCGGCCCACCACGTCGTCGGACTTGATGGTGAGCAGCTCCTGCAGCGTGTAGGCCGCGCCGTACGCCTGCATCGCCCAGCACTCCATCTCGCCGAAGCGCTGGCCGCCGAACTGGGCCTTACCGCCGAGCGGCTGCTGGGTGATCATCGAGTACGGGCCGGTCGACCGCGCGTGGATCTTGTCGTCCACCAGGTGCGCCAGCTTCAGGATGTACATGTAGCCGACGGCCACCGGGAACGGGTACGGCTCGCCCGAGCGCCCGTCGAAGAGCTGCGCCTTGCCGTCCGGGCCGACCATGCGGTCGCCGTCGCGGTTCGGACGCGTGGACCCGAGCAGCCCGGTGATCTCGTGCTCCTTGGCGCCGTCGAACACCGGCACCGCGGTGTTCGTGTTCGGCGGCACGGAGTAGAGCTCCTCGGGCATCATCTTCGCCCAGTCCGGGTTGCCGTCGATCTCCCAGCCGGACTTGGCGATCCACCCGAGGTGGGTCTCCAGGACCTGGCCGATGTTCATGCGTCGCGGCACACCGTGCGTGTTCAGGATGATGTCGACCGGCGTGCCGTCCGGCAGGAACGGCATGTCCTCGGCCGGCAGGATCTTGCCGATGACGCCCTTGTTGCCGTGCCGGCCGGCGAGCTTGTCGCCGTCCGAGATCTTGCGCTTCTGGGCCACGTAGACGCGGACCAGCTCGTTGACGCCGGGGGGCAGCTCGTCGTCGTCGTCCCGGGAGAAGACCCGGATGCCGATGACCTTGCCGTTCTCGCCGTGCGGCACCTTCAGCGAGGTGTCGCGGACCTCGCGCGCCTTCTCGCCGAAGATCGCGCGGAGCAGCCGCTCCTCCGGGGTCAGCTCGGTCTCGCCCTTCGGGGTGACCTTGCCGACCAGGATGTCGCCGGGCTGGACCTCGGCGCCGATCCGGATGATGCCGCGCTCGTCCAGGTCCGCGAGGACCTCCTCGGAGACGTTCGGGATGTCCCGGGTGATCTCCTCGGCGCCGAGCTTGGTGTCCCGGGCGTCGATCTCGTGCTCCTCGATGTGGATCGAGGTGAGCACGTCGTCCTGCACGAGGCGCTGCGACAGGATGATCGCGTCCTCGTAGTTGTGGCCCTCCCACGGCATGATCGCCACGAGCAGGTTCTTGCCCAGCGCCATCTCGCCGTTCTCGGTGCACGGCCCGTCGGCGAGCACCTGGCCCACCTCGACCCGCTGGCCCTCGTCGACGATCGGCTTCTGGTTGTTGCAGGTGCCCTGGTTGGAGCGCCGGAACTTGTTCAGCCGGTACGTCTGGCGGGTGCCGTCGTCCGACATGACGGTGATGTAGTCGGCGCAGAGCTCCTCGACCACGCCCGCCTTCTCGGTGACGACGACGTCGCCGGCGTCGACCGCGGCGCGCAGCTCCATGCCGGTGCCGACCAGCGGCGCCTCGGAGCGGAGCAGCGGCACGGACTGGCGCTGCATGTTCGCGCCCATGAGGGCGCGGTTCGCGTCGTCGTGCTCGAGGAACGGGATGAGCGCGGTCGCGACCGACACCATCTGCCGCGGCGAGACGTCGATGTACTCGACGCCCGTCGGCGGGATCAGGTCGACCTCGCCGCCCTTCCGGCGGACCAGGACGCGGTCCTCGGTGAACGAGCCGTCCGAGTTCAGCGGCGCGTTCGCCTGCGCGATGACGAAGCGGTCCTCCTCGTCCGCGGTCAGGTAGTCGATCTGCTCCGTGACGACGCCGTCGACGACCTTGCGGTACGGCGTCTGGATGAAGCCGAACGGGTTGACCTGCGCGAACGTGGAGAGCGAGCCGATCAGGCCGATGTTCGGGCCCTCAGGGGTCTCGATCGGGCACATGCGGCCGTAGTGCGACGGGTGCACGTCCCGGACCTCGAAGCCCGCGCGCTCACGCGACAGACCGCCCGGGCCCAGCGCGGACAGGCGCCGCTTGTGGGTCAGGCCGGCCAGCGGGTTGTGCTGGTCCATGAACTGGGACAGCTGCGAGGTGCCGAAGAACTCCTTGATCGCGGCCACGACGGGCCGGATGTTGATCAGGGTCTGCGGCGTGATGGCCTCGACGTCCTGCGTGGTCATGCGCTCGCGGACGACGCGCTCCATCCGGGACAGGCCGACGCGGACCTGGTTCTGGATGAGCTCGCCGACCGTGCGCAGGCGCCGGTTGCCGAAGTGGTCGATGTCGTCCGTCTCGACCGGGATGTCGGTCTCGCCGTCCTTGGCCTTCATCGAGGTCTCACCGGCGTGCAGGCGGACGAGGTACTCGATGGTGGTGGCGATGTCCTCCTCGGTCAGCGTGCCGACCTCGGTGGGCTCCGCCAGGCCCAGCTTCTTGTTGACCTTGTAGCGGCCGACCTTCGCCAGGTCGTAGCGCTTGTCCTTGAAGAACAGGTTCTCGAGCAGCGTCTGGGCGCTCTCGCGCGTCGGCGGCTCGCCCGGGCGCAGCTTGCGGTAGATGTCGAGCAGCGCCTCGTCCTGGCCGGCCGTGTGGTCCTTCTCCAGGGTGGCGAGGATCGTCTCGGAGAAGCCGAAGCGCTCCTGGATCTGCTCGGTGGTCCAGCCCAGCGCCTTGAGCAGCACGGTGACCGGCTGGCGGCGCTTGCGGTCGATGCGGACGCCGACGGTGTCTCGCTTGTCGACGTCGAACTCCAGCCACGCGCCGCGGCTGGGGATGACCTTGACCGAGTAGACGTCCTTCTCGGTCGTCTTGTCGATGGCGTGGTCGAAGTACACGCCCGGCGACCGGACGAGCTGCGACACGACGACGCGCTCGGTCCCGTTGATGATGAAGGTGCCCTTGTCGGTCATCACCGGGAAGTCGCCCATGAACACCGTCTGGCTCTTGATCTCGCCGGTGGTGTTGTTGGTGAACTCCGCGGTGACGAACAGCGGGGCGCCGTAGGTCATGTCCTTGTCCCGGCACTCCTCGACGGAGGCCTTGACCTCGTCGAAGCGCGGGTCCGAGAAGGACAGCGACATGGAACCCGAGAAGTCCTCGATGGGAGAGATCTCCGTGAGGATCTCCTCGAGACCCCCGACCGGGTTCTCGTCCCCCGCGTCGATCCGGCGCTGGAACCACGCCTCGTCGCCGACCAGCCACTGGAAGGACTGGATCTGCAGGTCGAGGAGGTCCGGCACCTCGAGCGGCTCGGCGATCTTCGCGAACGAGACTCGGGTGGGTGCGCCAGGGAAGTTGGGGTTCGCCGAGACGACGCTCCCCGGGTTCGCAGTGGTCACGGTGGCGCGGGAGACAGCCAAGATGCGTCCTTCCGAGAACTACGCTCTCGTCTGGCGGGCACTGCCCCCGAGGCGCTACCGTTCGGCGTCACCGCACCGGTACCGGTCCGGCGATCTGGCGACGTGTCGGGTGTGGCCGGGGAGCTGAACTCGCCGTTCGTTGTCAGAACGCCACGCTCCGACCAGGTCCGCCGAGCACCCTGGCGGACCTTCCGGACCCGGCCTTCTCGACCGGCGGACTTCCGACAGCGTGCACGCCGAACCTGGGCGGAGGCAGCGCAAAGAGTCAGTCTAGCCGCGAAGGCAGCCGCTGTCGAGACACGTCGCTCAGCTCACCACCGGAGCCAAGCACCGTGACGTAAGAGTGACCCGGCAGGCGCACCGAGTCAAGACCGTACGCGTCGGTAAGTGGTCCCTCCCGGAGGACGACCGGCAGCTCAGGGCTCCCGGTCCCCCGGTGGACCGTCCGTCGGCGGGCCCGCGGGCCCGGCCTGCCGCCCGTCGCGCCGCACGGAATCACTCGTCCGGAGCAGCGGGGGGTGGGTTCGGGTCCCAGGGTACGCCCCGGCCCGATCCTCCGGTCGGGCCGCCTCGCCCACCGGCCTTGACGCCCGCAGACGGCCGACAGAAGGATCGGGCGTGATCATGCACCTGCCTCACACCCGTTGACGAAGGGGTCGACGAATGGCTGAGAACACTGTGCCGACGATGGCCGAGCTGCTGGGCACGGACGCCCCCACGAACTGGGGGAAGTGGGGTCCCGACGACGAGCTGGGTTGCCTGAACTACCTCGACGCCGGCGAGGTGCTGCGCGGCGTGCAGCACATCAGGTCGGGCCAGGTCTTCACCCTGCAGATCCAGATGGGCCGCACCGAGAGCCCCGGGGACCCGATCTGGCCGGGCCGCAAGGCCATGTCCCGGCAGAACGAGCTCGACGAGTCCACCTGGGACTCCCCCGCCGCGCCGGCCTTCCCCGGCGGGCTGCACTACGCCGACGACACCGCCCAGATCTTCCTGCAGGGCTCGACCCAGTACGACGCCCTCGGCCACGTCTGGTACGACGGCAAGCTCTGGAACGGCTACGACGCCCGCACCACCATCGACGCCATGGACAAGGCCTCGGTGCTGCCCATCGCCGAGAAGGGCGTCGTCGGGCGCGGCGTGCTCATCGACATGGCCCGGCACCGCGGCAAGCAGTGGCTCGACAAGGGCGAGACCTTCGACCACACCGACCTCGAGGCCGCCGCCAAGAACCAGGGCGTGGAGATCGAGCCCCACGACATCCTGGTCGTCCGGACCGGCTGGATGAAGTACTGGTACGAGCTCAACGACCCCGAGACCTTCTACGACGGCTTCGTCGAGCCCGGCCTGACCTACTCCCGCGAGCTCGTCGAATGGTTCCAGCAGCGCGAGATCCCGAACCTCGTCACCGACACCATCGCCAACGAGGTGACCGCCGACCCGAACTCCGGCGTCGCGCTGCCCCTGCACTGTGCGCTGATGCGCAACCTGGGCGTGACCCTCACCGAGATCGCCTGGCTCGACGACCTGGCCGACGCCTGTGCCGCCGACAACCGCTGGTCCTTCCTCTACGCGGCCGCCCCGCTGAAGGTCGTGCACGGCACGGGCGCGCCGGTCAACCCCATCGCCATCCGCTAGGAGACCCGGTGTCCGTCTACGACGACAAGCCCTGGCTCGCCCGCTACGACGAGGGCCAGCCCACCTCGATCACCCCCGAGTTCCCGGACATGCTGGCGCTGTTCCGGGCCACCGTGGAACAGCACGGCGACCGGGACGCGATCCGCTACTTCGACGGAAGGATCACCTACCGCGAGCTCGACGAGCTGTCCGACGCCGTCGCCGCCGGCCTGCTCGACTCCGGCTTCTCCGCGGGCGAGCGCGTCGCGCTGTTCCTGCAGAACGACCCGCAGTACGTGATCGCGCTGGTCGGCACGTGGAAGGCGGGCGGCATCGCCGTCAACGTCAACCCCATGAACCGCGAGCGCGAGCTGCACCTGCTGCTCACCGACTCCGGGGCGAGCGTGCTGGTCACGCTCGAGAGCCTGTACCGGGACGTCGCGTCGAAGGTGGTCGGCGACACGTCCGTCCGGACGGTGCTCACCACCAGCGAGCTCGACCACCAGACCCGGAACGACGCGCGCATCCTCGGCGGCGTCGAGCGCATCGGCGCGGTCGACGGCACCGTCGACCTCGGCGAGCTCGTGGAGCGCTTCCGCGGGCAGCGGCCGCCGGCGGTGTCCTTCGACCCGCAGGACACCGCGGTGCTCACCTACACCTCGGGCACCACGGGCCCGCCCAAGGGCGCCATGAACACCCACGCCAACCTGGTGTTCAACTCGCAGACCTACCGCGGCTTCTGCGAGCTCGGCCCCGACGACGTCGTCCTCGGGATCGCGCCGCTCTTCCACATCACCGGGCTCATCGGGCACGTCACGATCGCCATGCTGCTCGGGGCGCCGCTCGTGCTGTTCCACCGCTTCGAGCCGTCGGCGGCGATCGACATCATCCGCGAGGAGCGGCCGACGTTCACGGTCGGCTCGATCACCGTGTTCATCGCGCTGATGAACGCCCCCAACGCCGACCAGGACGCGCTGCGCACGCTCGACAAGATCTGGTCCGGCGGGGCGCCCATCCCGCCGTCGACGGTGAAGGCCTTCCAGCAGGCGTTCGGCCAGTACATCCACAACATCTACGGGCTCACCGAGACCACCTCGCCCAGCCACTGCACCCCCAGGCACGCCGAGGCGCCGGTCGACGAGGCCTCCGGGGCGCTGTCGGTGGGCGTGCCGGTCTACGACACCGTCGTGCGGATCGTCGGCGAGGACGGGCAGGACCTCCCGCCCGGCGAGGTCGGCGAGATCGTCACCACGGGCCCGCAGGTCGTGAAGGGCTACTGGAACAAGCCGGAGGAGACGGAGCGGGCGCTGCCCGGCGGCTCCCTGCACACCGGCGACGTCGGCTACATGGACGACCGCGGCTGGTTCTACATCGTCGACCGCAAGAAGGACCAGATCAACGCGGGCGGCTACAAGGTGTGGCCGCGCGAGGTCGAGGACGTGCTCTACGAGCACGAGGCGGTGCGCGAGGCGGCCGTCGTCGGGGTGCCCGACGAGTACCGCGGCGAGACCGTGAAGGCCTTCGTCAGTCTCCGGGCGGGCAAGCAGGTCACCGCCGAGGAGCTGATCGCCTTCGCCAAGGAACGGATGGCGGCCTACAAGTACCCGCGGCAGGTCGAGTTCCTCGACGAGATCCCGAAGACGGTCAGCGGCAAGCTCCTGCGCCGCGAGCTGCGGGACCGCGAGAACTCCTGAGAACGCACGAACGGCACTTCCGCGCGAGCGGAAGTGCCGTTCGTGGACCCGCCGGCGCCGCCGGGGGCGGCGTCGCGGCGGGGATCAGGCGGCGCTGATCATCCTCTGGCTCAGGCCAGGGAGACCTTCGCGCCGGCCTCCTCGAGCTTCGCCTTGGCGGCGTCGGCCGCGTCCTTGGCCACACCCTCGAGAACCGGCTTCGGGGCCGCCTCGACGAGGTCCTTGGCCTCCTTCAGGCCGAGGCCCGAGACCAGCTCGCGGACGACCTTGATGACCTGGATCTTCTTGTCGCCGGCGGCCTCGAGGACCACGTTGAACTCGTCCTTCTCGGCCTCGGCCTCGGCCGGGGCGGCACCGGCGGCGGGGCCCGCGGCGGCGACGGCGACCGGGGCGGCCGCGGTGACCTCGAAGGTCTCCTCGAACTTCTTCACGAACTCGGCGAGCTCGATGAGGGTGAGCTCCTTGAACGCGTCGAGCAGCTCGTCGCTGGACAGCTTCGCCATCTCTGGCTCCTTCTCGTGTGTCTGGGGTGTATCTGGGGTGGAGCCGATTCAGCTCTCGGTGGGGGCGGCGGTGTCGTCCTGGCCGCCTTCGGCGGACGCGCCCTCGGCGGCCCGCTTGTCGGCCAGGGCCTGGGCCAGACGCGCGACCTGCGACGCCGGGGCGTTGAACAGGCCCGCGGCCTTCGCCAGGTTGCCCTTCATGGCGCCGGCCAGCTTGGCCAGCAGGACCTCGCGGGACTCGAGATCGGCCAGCCGCTCGACCTCCGCGCCCGACAGGGCGCGGCCGTCCATGTAGCCGCCCTTGATCACCAGGCCCTTGTTGTCCTTGGCGAAGTTCTTCAGCGCCTTGGCGGCGTCGACCGCCTCGCCGGTGACGAACGCGATCGCCGTCGGGCCGGCCAGGAGCTCGTCCAGACCGTCGACGCCGGCGTCGGCCGCCGCCCGCTTCACCAGGGTGTTCTTGGCGACGCGGAAGCTGGCGTTCTCGCCCAGGGCGCGGCGCAGCTGGCTCAGCTGAGCCACGGTGAGGCCGCTGTACTCCGTGACCACCGAGGCGGACGCGCCCCGGAACCGGTCGGCGATCTCTTCGACCGCCTCGACCTTGTCGGGTCGTGCCATGTGATGCCTCCTCTCGGGGTGTCGGTGTGCCACCGCGTCCCGAGACCCAGGAGACGACGAACGCCCCGTGCGCAGGGCACGGGGCGTGAGGTGCGGGCGCGCGTGCGCGCCCGGGCTGCTTGCCTCGTCCTCCTGCGCGGGACGCCCGCGGCTGCGGGGCCTTCGTGACCACCGGCGGGGCCGGTGGGTCAGACCTGCGGTCTTCGGTGGAACCGGCATCGAGCATACGCACCCCGGCGACGCCCCCGCCGCCGGGGTGCCCGTTCTCGGGCGACGGGGTCGGCGCGCCGCTACGCGACGGTGCAGACGCGCCGCTACGCGACGGCGACGTCCGCGATCTTCCAGGTGCCGTCGACGAGCTGCCCGGTCACCGTGAGCCGGCCCGCGGCGGCGACCTGCTGGCCCGCCTGGTCGCTCGCGGCGCGGGTGGCCTGCTGGTCGAGGAAGACCACCAGCACCGCGCGGTCCCCGGTGATCGACTCCACGGCGGCCTGCGAGATCGTCGCGGTGACCACGGCCTGCTGCTCCGGCGCGAGCTTGCGGACCTCGCCGAACAGTGCGTCGAACTGCTGGCCGAACTCCGGCGTGATGACCTCGCGGGCCGCGGCCTCGTTCTGGTCGAGCCGGGTGTAGTCGTACGAGTAGACGGTCTTGACCGCGTCGCCGAGCTGCTGGCTGACCTGGGTGGTGGCCGCGACGTCGACCAGCGCGGTGTTCTGCGCCGCGGGCGACTGCCGCAGGGTCCACCAGCTCACGCCGGCCAGGACCGCGAGCGCCAGCGCGACCACCGTGACGCCGGCGAGGATCGTGGTGCCCCGCTTCGTCCGGGGCGGGGCCGGGACCCGCAGCAGGTCCGTGAGCCCGCGCCGGGGCCGGTCGTCCCCCGCCGCCTCCCCTGCCGTCTGCGCTGTCGTCTCCGCGGGCTCCCCGAAGGCCTCGGCGCGCTCGCGGCGGGCACGCCGGGCACGACGGGCGCGGGCGCCGTCCGGTCGCTCCGCCGTTCCGGTGTCCCCGGCGCCGTCCGCCTCCTCCGCGGCCGGGACGGCGACGGTCTCCGCCTCGTCCTCGACGGCCGGGGCGGTGAGCGCCTCGGTCTCCGGCTCGAACAGGGCGTGCCGGCTGTCCGCGCGGGTGACGTCCGGCCGGACCTCGGTCTCGGCGGTCTCGCCCGGCGCGTCCGGGCGTCCGGTGTCGGGCCGGCCGGTGTCCGGGCGGCCGGCGACACGCGGGCGGCGGATGCCGGTGGTGGCGCGGCGGCGGGACGCGGTGGCGGGGACGGGCTTGCGGGGCTGGGGGGACATGGTGACCTCCTGGGGGCCGTCGGTCGACCGGGTGCGGGTCGGGCGGGTGGGCCCGGCTCAGCCGCTCTGTCCGGGGGCGCGGATCGGCGCGAGCTTGCTGACCTTCCAGCCGTCGTCCGTGCGGCTCATCTCGAGCTGCAGGCGCTGCCGGGTGGGGATGGGCTGCTGCCCGTCCGGGGTCACCGTCACGTCGACGCCCACCAGCACCCGGGCGACGCCCGCGCGGTCGTCGAGCTCGCCGACCGCCGCGTCGGACACGGTCGCCGTGGTGGTCCGCTTGGACTGGGCCACGAACTGCGCGTACTGCGCCCGGTTGGTGCGGAACTCGTCGAGGACCGCGCCGGTGGAGGTCTGCTCCCACCGGTCCAGGCCGCCGTCGACGTCGTGCCAGTCCAGCGTGTTGAGGCTGATCGCGGACTGCCGGGCCGCGACGAGCACGTCGTCGCGCGCCTCGGCGAGCTTCCGCTCCCCGCTCAGCATCGTGGTCAGCCACAGCACGCCGAACACGATCGCCGCGACGACCGCGACCGCCGCCGCGACCTGCAGGGCCCGCGGTCCGCCGACCCGCCTCCTGCCGCCCGACGGCCCGAGGTCGGGCCGGTCGGCGGGCGTCGTGTTCGCCGTGCTCTCGGTCGTGCTCGCAGTCATTGCGGGACTCCATCCGGCCGTGGGGCGTCGGCCATCGGGGGTGTGGCGTGCGGGACCGGCCGTCAGGCCAGGATCCCGGCGGGTGTTCCGAGGGGGAGCGGGTTCAGCGGTTGCGGGTCGTCGGAGCCCGCCGGGAGCAGGAGCCCCGCGGACGGGTTGCCGGTCGTGCCGGGCTTGGCGCGGGGGGTCGTCGAGTGCGGCGCCGGGGGAGCGTTCTGGGCACCGCGGACGCTCGTCGGACTCCCCTGTGGCTCGGCACAGTACGCCTTCTTGTTGACGGGGATCTCCTTGACCTCGTCCCCGGACCGGTGCTTGGTGCCCTGGTAGCCGTACACGCAGGGGAAGGGATCGAAGAAGTTGAGCACCAGGCCGAGGTGCGCGGTGCCGTCGTTGGGCGCCGCGGTGTAGCCGTTGGCCATCACGCCGGGGTATGTCACCAGCAGCTGCTCCAGGTTGGACTGCCGGGGCTCGGCGATCCGGGCGACCGTGAGCAGGTTGGCGACGGTCGTGGACAGCCCGCCACCGCTCTCCCGCAGCAGCCCGCGGATCTGGTCCGCGGCCTCGGGCGCGGTGTGGATCAGCCGCCGCAGGTCCGGGTCGGACTCCTTGAGCTGCTCGGCGAGCAGCTTCAGGCTCGAGCTGAAGTCGGCGAACTGCCCGGCGACCTCGTTCTGCGTGGTCAGGACCGTGCGGCCGTCGCTCAGGAGCGCGGTGGTCTGCGGCAGGGCGTCCGTGGCCGCCTTCGTGAACTCGCTGGTGGTGTCGAGCAGCTTCTGCAGCGGGACGCCGCTGTTGGCGAAGCCCTTGCCCAGCTCGTCGACGACCGTGCGCAGGCTCTCCAGCGGCACCGACCGCACGAACCCGTCGAGGCTCGTCACGACCTGGTCCACCTGCACCGGCGTGCTCACCCGGGTCAGCGGGATGACCGAGCCGGACTCCAGGCCGGGGCCGGAGTCGCTGGCCGGCTGCAGGTCGACGTACTGCTCGCCGATCGCCGACAGGTTCCGCACGGCGGCGGTCACGTCGGCGGGGATCTCCGGGCCGCCGCGCTCGAGGTCGAGCTGCGCGTCGACGCCGTCGGCGGTCAGGGTCAGCGGGCCGACCCGGCCGACGCTGACGCCCCGGTAGGTGACGTCGGCGCCGGTGAAGATGCCGCCGGAGTCGGCGAGCTTCATCGTGACCGGGTAGGTCGTGGCGCCGAAGATCGCGCCGAAGTTCGCGTAGCGGAAGCCGGTGTACCCGACTCCGACCAACGTGACCAGCAGCAGCGCGAGGAGCTGCCACCTCATGGTCCGGGTGATCACCGGCCACCTCCGAGGAGTCCGCCGAGGAGACCGCCGCCGGAACCGGACTCACCCGAGCCGCCGGGCGTGCCGCTGCCGTCCGTCGGCGGCGGGGGCACCGCGCTCGTGGTCGGCGCAGTGGTCGGCGGCGGGTTGTTCGGGTCGGCCTGGCCGAGGGGGGTCGGCGACGGGCCGAGCAGCGGCAGGGAGGGCTGGTCCGGGTTGCCGCCCAGCAGCGGCGACAACAGCTGCCCGACGGGCGGGAGCTGGTTGAACAGCGGTGTGTCCGGCGTGGGGAAGGGCTGCTTCGCCCGCAGCAGGTTGTCCAGCAGGGTCGTCAGGTCCAGGTCCGCCCGGACGTACAGGTTGGCGTAGTCGCCGGCGAACGCGTCGACCGCGGCGTCGGTGAACGGGAAGCTGCCGATCAGCTCCAACGAGTTCGGCAGGTCCTGCCCCGACTCCGCCAGCTTCGACAGCGTGGGTTGCAGGGCCCGCAGGTCGGCGAGGACGTCGTCCCGGCTGCGGTTGATCGTGTCCGTGGCGGTGCCGGAGAGCCGGTCGAGCGCCTTCAACATGTCGACCAGCTGGCCGCGCTGGCGCTCCAGCTCCGCCAGGCCCGGGCCGAGGTTGTCCACTGCGTTCGCGATCTGGGGCCGTCGGTCGTTCAGCGTGGCGGACAGCCGGTTGAGCCCGTCGAGGGCGCGGGTGATCTCGCCCTTGCGGTCGTCGAGCGCGCCGACCAGCGTGTCGAGGTTGTCGAGCAGGCCGCGGATCTGCGGCTCGCGCCCGTCGAGGGCCTTGTTCAGCTCGGTCGAGATGGTCTTGATCTGCGCGACGCCGCCGCCGTTGAGCAGCATGGACAGCGCCCCGAAGACCTCCTCGACCTCGACCGCGCGGCCCGCGCGCTCGATCGGGATGGTGGCCCCGTCGGACAGGGTGCCGGTGCCGCCCTGGTCGGGCGCCGCCAGTTCGACGAACTTCTCGCCGAGGAGGCTGGTCGTGCGCACCCGGGCCTCGGAGTTCGCCGGCAGCGTGACGCCGCGGTTCACCGCGACGGTGACCCGCGCGTTCCAGGTCGCCGGGTCCACGTCGATGGACCGGACGGTGCCGACGCTGACGTCGGCCACCTTGACCAGGGACTGTGGCACCAGGTCGACGACGTCGGGGAACTCGATCGTCACGTCGTACGGGTCGTCGCCGAGGTCGGCCCCACCGGGGAGCTCCACCCCGCGCAGCCCGCCGGAGAACACCCCGCAGCCGCTCAGCGCGACCGACGCGACGGTCACCAGGACCGCGAGCCTGGCCGCGAGCCTCGTGCGCCTCACGACCCACCTCCGAAGAGCTTCGAGAAGAACCCGCCGATCCCGCCGCCGGACTCCTGCTCCTGCGGCGCCGGCGCGGCCGGGGCCGTGGTGGTCGGCGCGGCGGGGGCGGGGTTCGCCTGCCCCGGGACCGCCGGCGCCGGCTGACCGGCCTCCGGCGCGGCCGGGTTCTGCGGCACGAGCGGCGCGCTCGGGATCGCGAGGCCGGGGACGGGCGGGGTCTGCCCGCTGGTCACCGAGCTCAGGATCTGCGCCGGTGTCGGGAGCGAGTTCACGTCCGGCAGTTGCCGGCAGGCGGGCAGAAGGGGCTTGAGCGGTTCCGGCGCGCCGTCCTTCAGCAGGTCGCAGAGGAAGTAGATCGGCGGCCGGCTGAGCTCGTTGAAGTTCGCCCGGGTGTCGAGCGTGCCCGACGAGCCGTTGTACGTGTTCGCGAGGTTGGAGATGCCCAGCGGCGCGACGTCGAGGATCTCGGTGAGCGCCCGCTGCTGGTCCACCAGCACCTGGGTGACGTCGGCGAGCCGGTCGACGTTGGAGTGGATGGTGTCCCGGTTGTCCCGGACGAACCCGGCCACGTCGCCGAGGGCCACCGACAGGTCCCTGATCGCCCCGCCCAGGTCCTCCCGCTCGCTCGCGAGGAAGCCGGTGACGTCGGCGAGCCGGCCGTTGAACTCCCGGACCTTCGCGTCGTCCTGGGCCAGTGTCTCGGTGAACTTCTGCAGCTCCGTGACGGTGCCGAAGAGGTCCTCGCTCGAGCCGGCGAGCGTGTTGGACAGGTTGCCGAGGCCGCGGATGGTGTCGTTGAACGCCTCGCCGTTGCCGGCGAGGTTCTGCGCGCCGACGTCGAGGGCCTGCGACACCGCGCCCGTCGAGTTGGCGCCCTCCGGGCCGAGGGCCCGGGACAGGTCCGTGGCGGCCTTGGCGAGATCGTCGACGCCGAGCGGGACCGCGGTCCGCTCGAGCGGGATCGTGGCACCGGTCCCGAGCTGCGGAGCGTCCTCCGCGACCGTCGGGAACAGCTGCACGTAGCGGCCGGTCACCAGGCTCGGCGAGACGACTGCGGCCTTGGCGTCGGGCGCGAGGTGCGCGTCCGGGTCGGTGATGGTCATGTCGACCTTGACCTGCGTGCCCTGCGGGGTGATCGAGTCGATCTGCCCGACCGGCACGCCGAGCACGCGCACGTCGTTGTCCTCGAACAGCGCCGAGGCGTTGGCGAAGTAGGCCGTGATCTTCCGGCCGCCCCCGTTGCCGATCAGCCAGACGCCGGTCGCGACGAGCACGGCGACGATCGCGACCAGCGCCGTGATCTGCAGCGCGCGGCGGTCGTTCGCCCAGGAGCCGACCATCAGCAGCCTCCGGGGTTCAGCGGGCCGACCGTCGGGATCGGGAGCAGTCCGCAGATGTAGTTGTCGAACCAGCGCCCGTTGCCGACGGCGTTGGTGAACAGCCGCACGAACACCGCCTCGTTCTTCAGCGTGTCCGCCAGGTCGTCCTGGTGGCGCTGCAGCACCTCGGTGACCCGGTCGAGCGTCTCGAGGGTCGGCCGCAGCTGGTCGGAGTTGTCCGCGACGAGCCCGGACAGCTGCTGCGAGAGCAGCCGGGTGCCGTCGAGCAGCCGGTCGATCGCGTCCTTGCGCTGCTGCAGCTCGGAGAGCAGCAGGTTGCCGTCGGAGAGGAGCTCGTCGAAGTCGCCGCGGCGGTCCGCGAGGATCGACGACAGGTTCCGGGCGCCGGCGAGGAGCTGGCGGATCTGCTGGTCCCGGCTGGAGATCGTGGTCGAGAGCCGGGACAGGCCGTCGAGCGTGCCGCGGACGTCGTCCGGGGTGTCCTTGAACGTGTCGGACAGCGTGCGGAGGCTGTCCGCCAGCTGGTTCGTGTCGATCCGGTCGATCGTCCCGGTCAGTCCGTTGAACGCCTCGACGACGTCGAACGGCGAGATCGTGCGGTCCCGCGGGATCGTCGTGCCCGGGTCGAGCTCCTGGTCGCCCTGCGGGTCCAGGGCCAGGTACTTCGAGCCCAGCAGCGTGGCGATCTCGATGGAGGCCGAGGTCCGGTCGCCCACCCAGGCGTCGTCGACCCGGAAGGCGACGTCGACGTGGTCGCCGGCGAGCTTCACGGACGTGACCCGGCCGACCTCGACGCCGGCCACGGTGACCCGGTCGTCGGCCTGCAGGCCCGCGGCCTCGCCGAACTCGGCGTGGTAGGTCGCGCCGCCGAAGATCGACGGCGCCTGGAAGGCGACGACGGCGAGCACGGCGATCAGCACCAGGCCCGCGATCGCGAGCGGGACCGGGCGGCGCGCGCCGGTGGCGGCCATCAGCGGTCACCCCCCGTCGGGAGCGTGCCGAAGATCGGCAGGGCGGGGGCGTCCTCCGGCAGGCCGTTCGGCAGCACGCCGTTGACGAGCTGGTCCACCGCCGGCGGCACGCCGGGCACGAGCGGGGCCTGCTGCCCCTCGACGCCGTCGGGGTCGGCGCCGCACCGCGGGGCGTCGGACTTGAACACCGGGATCTCCTGGCGCGGGATGAGGTCGCCGAGCCCGACCGAGCCCGAGAGCCCGCACAGGTAGAACTGGAACCAGCTGCCGTAGCTCGCCGCGCGGCTGATCTTGTTCAGCTTGTACGGCGAGAACTCCAGCAGGTGCTCCAGCGTCGGGCGGGCCTGGTCGAGCTGGCCGGCGAGGTCGCCGAGCGCCCGGATGTCCGCCTTCAGCGGCGGCCGCGCCTCCTCGACGAAGCCGCCGGTCACCTGGGTGAGGTCGGCGATCGAGGAGATCGCGTCGCCGATCGGCTCGCGGTCCTGGGCCAGCCCGGACACGAGCTGCTGCAGCGACGTGATCAGCTGGTTCAGGTTCTCGTCGTGGCTGTTCACCGTCTGCAGCACGCCGTCGAGGTTGTCGATGACCTGCCCGATGACCTGGTCGCGGTCGGCGATGGTGCTGGTCAGCGACGCCGTGCTGGCGAGCAGGCTGTCCACGGTGCCGCCCTCGCCCTGCAGGGTCGAGACGATCTCCTGGGACAGCTTGTTGACCTGCTCCGGGTCGAGGCCCTGGAAGAGCGGCTTGAACCCGTTGAACAGCGTGGTGAGGTCCAGCGGCGGGCGGGTCTGCTGCACCGGGAGGGTGCCGCCCGGCTCGAGCCGGCCGCCGCCCCCGGTCCCCTGCCCCAGCGAGAGGAACCGCTGGCCGATGAGGTTCTTGTAGAGGATGGCCGCGGTGGCCGAGGCCGGGACGCTCAGCGCCGAGTCCACGCTGAACTCGACCCGGGCCTGCCGCCGGTCGACGATCTCGATCTTGTCGACGGAGCCGACGACGACCCCGGCGATCCGGACGTCGTCGCCCTGGAGCAGGCCGTTGACGTCCGTGAAGCGGGCCGAGTAGGTCGTCCTGTCGCCGCCTTGGCTGTTCGCGATGGTCAGCGCGAGGACCGTGGTCGCGAGCCCGGTGACCAGGGCGAACGCCAGGAACTTGGTGAGCGGGCCGATCGGGACGCGGCTCATGCGATCCGCACCTCCGTCCCGCGGTAGAGCGGGCCGACCAGCACGCTGCCCCAGCCGGGCACGGCCGCCGGCGTGGTGCCGGTGCGCGCCGCGACCAGCTCCGCGACCTGCTGCTGCTCACCGGGCGAGTTGGTGATGCCCATGTTGTAGGCGGCGGGCCTGGCGCCGGCGTGGCTGTTCGGGCTCCACTCGAAGCCGGGGATCAGGTCCCAGGAGTACGTGCCGTCGAACGTGCCGTAGTCCTCGACCCCGAACTTGCCGGGCGGGCCGATCGGCTGTCCGGCCGGGGGCGGCGGGGGCACCGAGCCGTCCCGGAACGGGCCGTCCGGCGGGTACTGCGGGCCCGGCATGATGATCGGGTAGCACCGCGGTCCGCGGTCGTCGGAGTATGCCGGCTCGTCCTGGTTGGGGATGTACTTGCCGTTGCTCGCGACGATCTCCAGCGTGATGTGCACGCCCGGCTCGTCCGTGCCCTTGCCGAACACCTGGTCCAGGTACGGGATCAACCGGCTGGCCTGCTGGAAGAAGCAGGGGAACTCCGGCG
Source organism: Pseudonocardia halophobica (assembly GCF_050948485.1). Classification (NCBI taxonomy): domain Bacteria; kingdom Bacillati; phylum Actinomycetota; class Actinomycetes; order Pseudonocardiales; family Pseudonocardiaceae; genus Pseudonocardia; species Pseudonocardia halophobica. The sequence goes on from NZ_CP192046.1 coordinate 6,797,361, forward strand.
CGTAGCGCGCCAGCGTCCCCAGCGTCGGCCGGCTCGCGTGGGCCAGCCCGATCAGGTTGTCCTTGTTGGCGTCGAGGAAGGCCCGCAGGTCGTCCGACGCCCCGGTCACCGACCGGTACAGGTCGCGCAGGTTCTGCGACTCCTCGACGACCGTACGGCTGGTGACCGTGAGGTCGTCGAGCGCGTCGAGCAGGTCCGGCGCGGAGTTCGACAGGTTCTCCGAGAAGTCCGCGAGCTGGGTGATGTCCTCCTGCAGGTCCGGGATGGCCGGCTGCAGGCCCGCGGTGAGGGTGTCGAGCCGCTCCAGCGTCTGCCCGAGCTGCTCGCCGCGCCCGGCGAGGCCCTGCGACAGCGCGCCGAGGGTGGTGGCGAGGTCCTGCGGCTTCACGGCCTGCAGCAGCGGGAGCAGGTCGTCGAGCACCCGCTCGACCTCGATGCCGGCCACGCTGCGGTCCTCGCGGATGGTGTCGTGGGCGGCGAGCGTGATCGCGCCCGGCTGGTCCGGCGGGACCAGGGACACGTACTTCTCGCCGAAGAGCGTCTTCGGCAGCAGCCGCGCCGTGACGTTGTCCGGGATCTGGTCGATCAGGTCCGGGTTCATGGACATCGTGATCGTGGCGCCGTCGCCGTCCGTGCTGATCCGGTCGACGGTGCCGACGATCAGCCCGCGGATCTTGACGTCCGCGCGCTCGTTCAGCTGCGTGCCGACCCGGTCGACCTTCAGCGTCACCGGCACCCCGGAGCGGAACGCGCCCGCGTACTGTGCCACGGCCAGGCCGATCAGCAGCGCGATCACCAGGATGAAGACGACACCGAGCGTCACCTTCTTCGTGTCCCTGTTCATGCCACCTCCGCGAGAGTGAGCACGTCGGTGGGCGTCGTCATCCCGCCACCCGCACGGAGGTCGAGGTGCCGAAGAGCACGAGGGTGAGGAAGAAGTCGAGGATCGCCGTGCTGACGATCGAGAGCCGCACCGCCCGGCCGACCGCCACCCCGACGCCCGCCGGGCCGCCCTTGGCGTGGTAGCCGTAGTGGCAGTGGATGAGGATGACCACCGTCGCGAAGATGATCACCTTGAGGTACGAGGCGAAGATGTCCCCGACGGGCAGGAAGAGGTCGAAGTAGTGGTCGTAGGTCCCGCCCGGTAGGCCGTTGATCACCGTGACGTTGATCCGCGCCGCGGCGAAGCTCGCGAGCAGGCCGATCGTGTACATCGGGATCACCGCCAGGATCCCGGCGATCACGCGGGTGGTCACCAGGAACGGCACGGACGGCACGGCCATGACCTCGAGCGCGTCGACCTCCTCGGAGATCCGCATGGCGCCGAGCTGGGCGGTGAAGCCCGCGCCGAGGGTCGCGGTGAGCGCCGAGGCGGCCACGAGCGGGGCGATGTCGCGGGTGTTGAAGTACGCCGTGATGAAGCCGGTCAGGGCCTCGACGCCGAGCGAGTCCAGGGCGCGGAAGCCCTGCAGGCCGACGAGCGAGCCGACGAACAGCGACAACGCCGCCATGACGCCCGCGGTGCCGAGGATGACGATCAGGGCGCCGGAGCCGAAACTGACCTCGGCCAGCAGCCGGAAGATCTCCTTCGGGTAGCGGCGCAGCGTGCGCGGGACCCAGGCGACGGCGCGGGCGTAGAGGCCGAGCTGCTCGCCCAGCTCCTCGAGCTGGTCGACCGGCCGGCGCACCAGGGTGCTGACTCGGGCCACTTCAGATCCCCTTCGGCGGGACGAGCTCGAGGTAGAGCGCGGTGAGGACCAGGTTGATCAGGAACACCAGGACGAAGGAGATGACGACGGACTGGTTCACCGCGTCGCCGACGCCCTTCGCCCCCGGGGGCGGGTTGAGCCCCCGGTAGGCCGCGACGATGCCGGCGGTGAACCCGAACAGGGCCGCCTTCACCTCGCTGACCACGATGTCGCTGACCTGCGCGATCGCCGAGAAGCTCGCGATGTACGCGCCGGGCGTGCCGCCCTGGATGATGACGTTGAAGAAGTAGCCGCCGCCGACGCCGACCACCGTGGCGAGGCCGTTGAGCACCAGCGCGGTGGTGGCCATGGCCAGCACCCGCGGGACCACGAGGCGCTGGATCGGCGAGATGCCGAGCACCTCCATGGCCGCGATCTCCTCGCGGATCGTGCGGGCGCCGAGGTCGGCGCAGACCGCGCTGCCGCCGGCACCGGAGATCAGCAGCGCCGTCACGATCGGGGCGGCCTGCTGCACGATCGCGAGCACCGACCCCGCGCCGGTCTGGCTCTGAGCGCCGAACTGGCGGGTCAGCTCGGCCAGCAGCAGCGCGATCGTCGCGCCGAACGGGATCGTGAACAGCGCCGTGGGCAGCGCGGAGACCTTCGTGACGAACCAGGTCTGCTCGACGTACTCGCGCAGCTGGAACGGCGGCCGGAAGGTCTGTTTCACGATGTCGACGCCCAGCCCGAACAGGCGCCCGACGGGGGTGAGGGCGCGGGTCAGGGGGCTGGGGCCGGCCTGGGGAGCGGACACGGCGGAGTCCTTGTGTCGGACGGCAGTGGGGAGCTGCGCGGGGGCGGCGGGGGGAGCAGGTTCGCGGGCGGGCCGTGGGGGCCGTCCACCCGCGACGGGGCGGCGTGCGGGGCTAGCGGAAGCGGTGCCGGCCGGGGCCGGAGCTCGGGCCGCCGGGGGCGCGGCCGGGCTGGTTCTGCGGGGGTGCGGGCTGGCCGAGCGGCGCGTCCTGCACCCGCGGGATGCTCTGGGTCGGGGCCTCGGCGGGCGGGGCGTCGGGTCGACCGTAGGGCGCCGCGCCGACCGCCTGCTGGCGAACCGGCTGCTGCGCCGCCTGCCCGCTCTCGGCCTGCGAGCGGCGGATCGCCTCCTGCGCGGCGGGCGGCAGGGTGTGCATCAGCTCGGCCACCCGCTTCTGCCGGCGGGCCACGGCCTTGCGCTCGGGCAGGCCCGCGGTCGCGTCGAGCTGGGGCTTGATCGGGGGCAGCCCGGACAGCTCGTCCACCTCGGCCATCTCCCGGGCGGCCTGGGCGGTGTCCTTCTCCTCCGACATGCCGATCGGGCCCTGGCGGCGGCCGTTGAGGAACTGCGCCACCACCGGGTCCTCGCTGGTGAGCAGCACCTCGCGCGGGCCGAACATCGCCAGGTGCTTGCGGTAGAGCATGCCGATGTTGTCCGGCACCGTCTGCGCGGTGTTGATGTCGTGGGTGACGATCAGGAACGTCGCGTCCGTCTGCGCGTTCAGGTCGATGATCAGCTGGTTCAGATAGGCCGTGCGCACGGGGTCGAGGCCCGAGTCCGGCTCGTCGAACAGGATGATCTCCGGGTCGAGCACCAGCGCCCGGGCCAGCCCGGCGCGCTTGCGCATGCCGCCGGAGATCTCGCCGGGCAGCTTCTTCTCGTCGCCCTTGAGCCCGACCATGTCCATCTTCTCCGCGACGATGTCGCGGATCTCCGACTCCGGCTTCTTGGTGTGCTCGCGCAGCGGGAAGGCGATGTTGTCGTAGAGGTTCATCGAGCCGAACAGCGCACCGTCCTGGAACAGCACCCCGAACAGCTTGCGGATCTCGTAGAGCCGGTTCTCGCTGCACCGCACCAGGTCGGTGTCGTGGATGACGATCGAGCCCTTCTCCGGCTTGAGCAGCCCGATCAGCGACTTGAGGAACACGGACTTGCCCGTGCCGGACGGGCCGAGCAGCACGCTGACCTCACCGGGCGGCAGCGTCAGCGTGACGTCCGACCAGATGTTCGCGCGCCCGAAGGACTTCGTCAGTCCCTCGACCTTCACCTCGACACCGGGCACGTCGCCTCCTCGCGCACTCGAGCCTGCGCCACCGGTCCTTGCCGGAGCACGCACTCGTCCTGCAGCGCCCAACGACCGCGCCGCAGTCTGGTTACTGCCGGGTATTCCGCGGCGACGACGGCCCGCGGATCGTTCCTGAGAACGACGGACACGCCCCGTGAACCGAGATCGACACACCGTCATCGATCTCGGTCCGCGGGGCGTCGCCCGTCGCACTGCGTTACTCCGACCGGCTCCAGGTCGGTGCAACCCGGGTCTCAGGCTCCGGATGGAGTGACCTGCGGCGATACCACTCGATCGGAGTACGTGTCCGCGTCCGTCGCGGCCGCCGGGGAGGTCCGCCCGTGGGGCACGGGGCAGCCCTGCGGGAAGGTCCCGAGCTCCCGGACGTCGAAGCCGTTCGGGTAGCTGCGGATGCTCGGCAGGTCCCGCACGAACTTCGGCCGCGTGCGCACGGGCATCGCCCGCACGACCCGGCCGCGCAGCCGCAGTGCGGCCCGGGACAGCGCCCGGAACCAGCGCGGCGGGGCCTCGTACCGGAAGGCCTCCCGCAGGTGGGGGTCCATGAGCGAGCGGGAGAAGGCGTCGATCAGGGCCGCCGGGGCCTTGTCGTTCGGCGGGAACGTGCACAGCAGTGCGAGCGTGGAGTCGGCGACGGCGCGGCCGCCCGGGTCGTAGCCGAAGCGCTCGCGCTCGTAGGCGTCGTGCACCTCGCAGAACTCCTGCCAGGTGGCCGGGATGTCCTTGATGCCCATGTGCCGGCCGAGCTCGCGGTAGTAGTTCGCGCTCGCGACCTTCTCCGTCTCGGAGAAGGGCCGCCAGCCGTAGGCGTCCATCCACCGGATCGGCGACACCACGAAGGTGCACAGCGTGTACCGCATGTCATCGCCCGAGATCGGGTAGCTGCGGTGCATCTGGTTCATCCGGCGGATGGCGTCCTTGCCGGTGCCGCTGAACCCGTGCTCGAGGACGGCCTCGAGGATCAGCCCGGTGTCGTCGTAGCGCTTCTGGACGCGCTCGGTGAACTCGCCGGTCTCGGCGAGGAGCTTGCCGATCGTCGGTACCGCGTAGGTGCGGAACAGCGCGAACGAGAGCGCCTGGTTGATGTCCCAGGGGAACTCGTACATCGACATCAGCCGGTAGATCTCGAGGTGATCCGTCTCCGGGTCCAGCAGCTCGATCTCGCGGAGCCGGTCGTAGCGTCCTGCGCGGGTCATCCTGCCAACTCCAGCTGGTCCTCGGCGTGGAACTTCTCCTCGAGCGCCTCGGGCGAGGCGTCGACGTCGATCGCGAGCAGGTCGGCGCCGCGGGCGGACTCGATCGCCCCGAGCCGGCGGCCCAGCTTGTCCATGGCGTACTCGGCCATCTCCGAGATGTCGACGCCGAAGGGCGGCTCGCCGCCCTCGTACCTGTCGAACGTCGCGGTGACCACGCCCATGGCCGGGACCATCAGCTCCTGCATGCGCTCGTCGACCACGTCGAACATCGCGTCGTCGGCGGCGACGTGCCGGCGGCAGGTGAAGGTGCCCCAGGCCATGTGGCGGCGCTCGTCGTCGCCGATGTGCTTGATCACCTTCTGGATGCCGGGCAGGATGCCGCGGCTCGCGCACACCTTCTGCCAGGCGAAGTAGCCGGTCAGCGCGAGGGTGCCCTCGACGATGTGGTTGTAGGTCACCGAGGCGCGGATCTGGTTGCGCGGGCTCGGGTCGTGCTGCAGCGCGTACAGGCTGTCCGGCAGCTGCTTCGTGAAGATCTCCATGTACGCGTCGTTGAACTCGATGAACTCGTGGAGGTCCCCCGTCATCCCGACGGCGTCGAACCAGAGCCGGAAGGCCTGCGTGTGCTTGGCCTCCTCGTACACGAACTGGGTCAGGTACATCTCGTCGGCGAACCGGCCCTCGGCGGCCATCGCGGCCACGAAGGGCTGCAGGTCCTGGGTCACCGACTCCTCGCCGGCCAGGAACTGCGCCGCGAGCGCGCAGGTCCACCACCGCTCGTCGTCCGTCATGGCCGCGAAGTCCTTCGCGTCCTGCGAGAAGTCGATGTCCGCCGGGTTCCAGTGCTTCGCGTTCCCCTTGGCGAACAGGCGCAGCGGGAACGACTCCTGCTTCAGCCCGCCCGCCCCGAGGGAGGCGAACCCGTTCCGCTTGCCGTGCTCGATGGTGCGCATGGTCGGCTCCTTTGCCGTCGAGGCTGGTGGTGGGGTGCGCCGTCAGAAGCGGATGAGGCCCCGGATGTTGCGGCCGGACCGCATGTCCTCGTAACCCTCGTTCACCTGGTCGAGGGTGTACTCCTTGGTGACCAACTCGCGGAGCTTGAGCCGGCCCAGGTTGTGCAGCTCGAGCAGGCGCGGCACGTCGTGCTGGCCGTTGGAGCTGCCGAACAGGGCGCCGCGGATCTGCTTCTCGTACAGGGTGAGCTCCAGCAGGCTCAGCGAGGCCGTCTCCTGCTCGGCCTTGCCCAGCGCGGTCACCACGACCCGCCCCCGCTTGCCGACGAGCTGCAGCGCGGGCTGCAGGTCGTCGCCGTCGGCGATGCCCGTCGTGAGGATGGCGGCGTCGGCCAGCTGGCCGCGGGTGAGCTCGGAGACGATCGGCCAGGCCGCGTCGATGCTCGCCGCGACGTGGGTGGCCCCGAGCTCGATCGCCTTGTCCCGCTTGAACTCCACCGGGTCGACGGCGACGACGTACCGGCAGCCGGCGTTGACCGCACCCTGGATCGCGTTGGCGCCGATGCCGCCGATCCCGATGACGACGCACGAGTCGCCGGCCCGCAGGTCGGCAGTGCGGACCGCGGATCCGAAGCCGGTGGTGACGCCGCAGCCGACCAGCGCGGCGAGCTCGAGCGGGAAGCCCTCGTCGATCTTCACGACGGACTTCACCGGCACCACGGTGTGCTGGCTGAACGTGCCGAGCAGGCACATCTGCCCGACGTCCTCGCCGCGTGCGTGGAAGCGGTAGGTGCCGTCGAGCTGGGGACCGAGGGTGGCGCCCGCACCGTCGTCGCACAGGCTCGTCATGCCGCGGACGCAGTAGCTGCAGCGCCCGCAGCTGGGCAGGAAGGTCATGACGACCGGGTCGCCGACCTCCACCTCCGTCACGCCCGGGCCGACCTCGCGCACGCGCCCGGCGCCCTCGTGGCCGCCGACCATCGGGTAGGCGACGGGCAGGTCGCCGGTCACCAGGTGCTCGTCGGAGTGGCACAGGCCGGACGCCGCCAGCTCGACCAGGACCTCGCCGGGACCCGGCGGGTCGAGCTCGACCTCCTCGACCTCCCACTTGCCGCCCAGTTCCCACAGCACCGCTGCTCGGGTCTTCATGGGCGTCGATCATGACCCGCGTCACCCCGGACCACAGCGGGCCGCGAGTTCCCGCCCTGTCCCCCGCGTGCCAGCCCCCGACACGCGATGCCGAAGCTCCCGACTCGCGCTGCCACAACTCCCGACTCGCGGGCGGCCACGCGGTTCCCGCGAGTCGGGAGTTCCTGCAGCGCGAGTCGCGGGATCAGGCGGGGGCGAGGGGGAGGGCGAGGCGGGCGACCAGGCCCCCGCCCTCGCGCGGGAGCAGGGTGAGCTCGCCGTTCATCGCCCCGACCAGCGCCTCGACGATCCACAGCCCCAGCCCCGCGGTGCCGCGCCGCTCCCCCAGCGCCACGCCCTTGGCCGTGACCAGGCCCTCCTGGCCCGGCGGGAGGCCGGGGCCGCGGTCACGGACCTCGGCGACCAGGGTGCCGTCGGCGTGGCCCAGGTCCAGCTCGACGGGTTCCTCCCCGCTGTGCCGGGCGGCGTTCTCGACGAGGTTGGTGAGCACCCGGCGGAGCCGCTGCGGGTCGCACCGCACGGCCGCCCCCGACGGCGCGACGGTGATCCGCCGACGGCCGGGCGCGACGGCGGCCGCGTCGAGCACGGCCTCGGCCAGCTCGGCCAGCACGACCCGCCGGTCGGTGACCCGGCCGAGCGGGCTGCCGTCCCGCACGGCCAGGTCGGCGAGGCCCTCGAGCATGTCCTGCAGGTGCACCGCGTGCTCGGCGAGCAGCCGGGTCGCGGTGCGCGAGGCCTCCGGGGACAGCGCGCCCTTCGCCAGGTCCGTGGTGAGCGCGGTCAGCGAGGCGACGGGTGTGCGGAACTCGTGCAGCACCACGCGCACGCCGTCGAGCCGGGCCTGCTGTGCCGCGACGAGCCGGGCCCGCAGCCCCCGCTCCGAGAGCAGCTTCTCGTGCTCCGCCGCCGCCCGCGCCCGCGAGTCGGCGGCCTCCTGCAGCTGCCGCTCGAGCATCCGCACCAGCACGCCGACCAGCACCGCGGCCGCGACCAGGAACCCGCTCCACCAGGCCCCCGTCAGCAGCCGCTCGGACACCGTGACCTCCGGGTCCGAGCCGAGCAGGCACGCGACGGTGAACCCGATCCCGACGCCGAGGGCGCCGAGCCGCCCCAGCACGGGCCCGCTGCGCAGCGACATCGCGATCGCGATCAGCGGCAGCACCGCGACGAAGATGCTGTCCGCGCCCCCGGTGAGCCCGCAGGCCACCAGGACCAGCACGCCGTCGACCACGGTGATCACCGCGGGCCGGACGGGCAGCTGCCACTCCGCCCACTCGGTCACCACGAGCGCGGCGGCGTAGAGCGCCGTGCCGACCACGATGCCCCACACCACCAGCGGGCGGCCGCGGGCGAGCTCGGGCCCCACCGCGAGCGCCAGCCCGACGGCGACCACGACGATCGCGCGGATCACCACCGCGGCCCGCTCCTCGGCGGAGTCGGATCGCCGTGTCCAGGGGTCCCAGCGCAGCGCGCCGGGATCGGTCATGGCCTCCGCGAGCGGGTCCACCCTGCCGTCCGTCGGGCTCGTCACCGGGTCTCCCCTCACCGTCGGTGCAGGTCGAGCGATGTACGGAGAGTAGGTCCGATCAGGGCGTGACTCCCAATCCGGCGCCGCCGGGCCCGGTGATCCACGTCGTTCCAGGCAAGGCGCCGGGCCGTCCTCATACCGAGCGTGTTCGGGCGGTCCGGCAACGCCGCCGGGGGCGGCGTGGGCGCCGGGAGCGGTGGTGGCGGATCGGGAGACACGCCCTAGGCTCCGGGCCGTGCAGGAGGGGCCCCACACCGTCGTCATCGTGGACGACCACGCGCTGTTCGCCCAGGGCCTGGCCCTCCTGCTGGAGTCCCGCGCCGGCGACACCTTCCGGGTCGCCGGCTCCGCGACGGCCGGCGAGGAGGCCGTCGCGCTCGTCGGGAAGAACCGCGCGGACATCGCCGTCGTCGATCTCGCGCTGCCGCCGCTCGGCGGGGTCGAGACGATCCGCCGGATCAAGGCGGCCTACCCGGGCACGAAGGTGCTCGCCCTGTCCGGGACCGAGGACCTGGACCTGGCCGCGGCCGCGCTGCGCGCCGGCGCCGACGGGTACCTCGGCAAGTCCGCCGATCCCGCGGTGCTCGTCGCCCCGCTGCTGTCGCTGCTCGCCGGGGTCAAGGTCGTCCGCGGCGAGCTGCTCGAGGCGCTGCTGGCGTCGGCGGACCGCACCGCCGACGGCGTGCTCGACACCCTCTCCGAGCGGGACGTCGAGCTGTGGCGACTGCTCGCCCGCGGGCTGGAGACCAGCGAGATCGCCCGCCCGATGCTGGTCAGCGAGCGCACGGCGAAGCGGATGATCGCCTCGCTGCTGCACAAGCTCGGTGCCGCGAACCGGATCGAGGCGGCCGCGCTCGCCGGCCGGGCGGGCCTGCTCGACGAGCAGCGCCCCTGAGGACCGGTCCGTGCGGGCCAGGCGTGGCCCGGCCGGGGAGTCGCCGCCGGTGGCCCGGGCGGGCCAGACTCCCCCGGCAAGCGAGCGAAAGGGGCTGCGACGTGGCGGCGTTCCAGAACGAGGCCGAGGTCTACGAGTACCTGGGCGGGGTCTTCCGGTTGGGCATGGAGGACGCGGCGCTGGTCGAGAAGCTGAAGCCGTCCGGGGTCGTCCTGCGCATCACGTACACCGACCCCGAGGCCGTGCTCACCGTGGACATGCCGAACTCGGAGATCCACGAGGGCGCGGGCAACGGCCCGGAGCCGAACGTCGAGCTGTTCATGAGCGCCGACACCGGCAACCGGTTCTGGCTCGGCAAGGTCGTGCTGCCGGTGGCGCTGGCCAAGGGCCAGGTCCGCGCGAAGGGCCCGGTCGCCACGCTGCTCAAGGTGCTGCCGCTGGCGAAGGGCCTGTTCGGGCCGTACAAGGCGATGCTCGAGGAGAAGGGCCGCAGCGACCTGCTGGCGGCCTGATCCCCGCGTCGCACGATCCGGTGAGGTCCGCGCACCCGGCAGGGCCCGGACCTCACCGAAGATCGATACTCCCAGCGGGCCCACCACGGGCCCGCCAGGGAGGCGCGGCGTGAGCGGTGAGCGGACCGGGTCCGGCGAGCGGACCCCGGGCGGGCTGCCCGAGACCCTGAACATCGACGTGCAGATGTGGACCTCGCTGCGCGGCCGGCTCCACGACTTCACGACCGTGGTGTGCGACGCCCCGGACCCCGCGCCCCGCGACACCGACGAATGGCACCGGTGGGCCACGGAGTACCTGCAGGTCGTCGCGGAGCAGGACGGCTGGCAGCCGGGTCGGTACTACTACCGCGCCGAGGTCCGGGACGAGGCCGACCGCACCGAGCAGGTGCTCATGCAGAACCACTGGGAGTACCGGACCTGAGCCGCCGCAGCGGCGGTCCGGCGCGTTGTGGGCGCGCCGCCGCCTCCTCGAGCCGGCGGAGGAACTTCTTCACGTCGCCCCAGGGCGTCGCCGTGTAGAACGGCCGCTCCCGCAGCGAGCGGCTGTCGGCGCCGTAGCGCGGCGCCAGGATCGCGATGAGGGTCAGGACCGAGAGCAGGATCGTCGCTGTCATGACTCCACTCTGGCACTATTGGCCTGATTCTCCATGGCCAATTTCGCGGAGGTGGACCGGTTGGACCCCTTGGAACCCGGCACCCGCCGGGTCGGCGGCACGAGCTTCGCCCGGCTGCTGGGCAGCTGGCGCCCGGCGGACCAGCGCGGCGGCCTCGCGTCCGCGCTGACCGAGCGCGTCCGGCTCCTCATCCTGGACGGCCGGCTGCCGCTCGGCACCCGGATTCCGGCCGAGCGCGAGCTGGCCGGCGCCCTCGACGTCAGCCGGACGACGGTGGCCGCGGCCTACGAGGCGTTGCGCGCCGACGGGTTCCTCGAGAGCCGCCGCGGCTCGGGCAGCTGGACCCGCGTGCCCGGCCCGACCGGGGGGGCGACCCCCGAGACCCCGTTCTCGCCCCTCACGGGCGGCGGCCTGACCGATCTCGCGCACGCCGCGCTGCCGGCCCCCACGGACGCGATCCGGCGGGCCGCGGCGGCCGCCGTCACCGAGCTCGACGGGCAGATCGGCGGCCACGGCTACACCCTCGCCGGGATCCCGGTGATGCGGGAGGCCGTGGCGCGGCGCTTCACCGAGCGCGGCGTGCCGACCACCCCCGACCAGGTCCTGGTCACCTCCGGGGCGCAGCACGCGATCGCGCTGGTCCTCACGCTGCTCGCGGGCCCGGGCGACCGCGTCGTCGTCGAGCACCCGACCTACCCGAACGCGCTCGACGCCATCCGCGGCCGCGGCGCCCGGCCGGTCCCCGTGCCGCTCGGTCCCGACGGCCGGGAGCCGGCCTGGGACCTCGACCTGCTGACCGCCACCGTGCGGGACACCCGTCCCGCGCTCTGCTACCTGGTGCCGGACTTCCACAACCCGACGGGCGCGGTGATGCCGCCGGAGGTCCGCGCGGGCGTGGTCGAGCTGGCGCGGCGGACCCGCACCCCGCTCGTCGTCGACGAGACCCTGACCGAGCTGCCGCTCGACGTCCCGGCCCCGGAACCGGTCGCCCGGCACGCGCCCGACTCGCCCCTGCTGATCACGATCGGCTCGGCGAGCAAGGTGTTCTGGGGCGGGCTGCGGATCGGCTGGATCCGCACGTCGGCGTCGCTGGTGCGGCGGCTGGCCGCGCTGCGGCCGTCGATCGACCTCGGCGGCGCCGTGCTCGACCAGATCGTCACGGCCCGCCTGCTCGGCGAGGTCGAGGCGGTGGTGGCCGAGCGGCAGGAGTCGCTGCGCGCCGCCCGCTCCGACCTGCGCCGCCGGCTCGCCGCGGACTTCCCGCAGTGGCGGCCCAACGACCCGGCGGGCGGGCTGAGCCTGTGGGTGGATCTCGGCGAGCCGGTGTCGAGCCTGCTCACCGGGGCCGCCCGCCGGCACGACGTCCTGCTGGCCGCGGGGCCCCGCTTCGGCGTCGACGGCGCGTTCGAGCGCTACATCCGGCTGCCCTACACCCTGCGACCCGAACCCGCCGCAGCCGCGCTCGAACGACTCACCGCGGCCTGGCAGGGTCTGCGGCACCAGCCCGACGGCGGCGCGGCGGACCAGATCGCCGTGGCGTAGCCGGGACGGCGTCCTGTGGCCTGGGCCGCTGACCCGGGGCCCGCGGACCCGTAGAGTCCTGAACGATCGATCGATGAGGAGGATGGAAGTGGACACTCGCAGCGGACCCCTCGCGGGCGTACGGGTCGTCGAGCTCGCCGGCATCGGACCGGGGCCGCACGCGGCGATGATCCTGGGCGACCTGGGCGCCGAGGTGGTCCGGATCGACCGGCCGGGCGGCCTGAGGATCGGCGGCGACGCCGACCCCACCCTGCGCGGACGGCGCCGGGTGGCCGCCGACCTCAAGACCCCCGAGGGTCGCGAGACCGTGCTGAAGCTCGTCGAGAAGGCCGACGTGCTGCTCGAGGGCTACCGGCCCGGCGTCACCGAACGGCTCGGCGTCGGCCCCGCGGACTGCCACGCCCGCAACCCGAAGCTCGTCTACGGCCGGATGACGGGCTGGGGCCAGGACGGGCCGATGGCCGACCGGGCGGGCCACGACATCAACTACATCTCGCTCACCGGTGCGCTGCACGCCATCGGCCGCGGGAACGGCGAGCGCCCCGTGCCGCCGCTGAACCTGGTCGGCGACTTCGGCGGCGGCTCGATGCTGCTGGTCATCGGCGTGCTCGCGGCGCTGTACGAGGCCCGCGGCTCCGGTGAGGGCCAGGTCGTCGACACCGCCATGGTCGACGGCGCCAGCCTCCTCGTGCAGATGGTGTGGGGGATGCTCGGGCAGAAGTTCTGGCAGGACGCCCCGGCCAGCAACATGCTCGACGGCTACGCCCCCTTCTACGACACCTACGCCTGCGCCGACGGCAAGTTCATGGCCGTCGGGGCGATCGAGCCGCAGTTCTACGCCGAGCTGCTCAAGGGCCTGGAGATCGATCCCGCCGACCTGCCGGCACAGATGGACATCCCGTCCTGGCCGGCGATCAAGGCGCGCTTCACCGAGGTCTTCAAGACCAGGTCCCGCGACGAGTGGGCCGCGATCTTCGACGGCACCGACGCCTGCACCACCCCGGTCCTGGCCTTCGGCGAGGTCGCCCAGCACCCGCACATGGCCGCCCGGAACACGATCGTCAGCCCGGACGACACCCCGCAGGCCGCCCCCGCGCCGCGCTTCTCCCGCACCCGGACCGAGGTGCCGGGCCGCCCGGCGGACCCCGAGACCGTCGACCAGATCCTGGCCGACTGGTCCTGACCCGTAGCCACGAAGGCCCCCTCCGGAAGATCCGGAGGGGGCCTTCGTGCGTGCGGACGATCAGACGGTGTCGTCGACCAGCAGGTTGCGGGTGCGGTTCGGGTCGACCGGGATGCCCGGGCCCGTGGTCGTCGAGACGGTGATCTTCTTGATGTAGCGGCCCTTCGCGGCGGACGGCTTGGCCCGCAGGATCTCGTCGAGGGCGGCGCCGTAGTTCTCCACCAGCTTCTCGGTGTCGAACGAGGCCTTGCCGATGACGAGGTGCAGGTTGGCCTGCTTGTCCACCCGGAAGTTGATCTTGCCGCCCTTGATGTCGTTGACGGCCTTGGTCACGTCCGGGGTGACGGTGCCGGTCTTCGGGTTCGGCATCAGGCCGCGCGGGCCGAGGATGCGGGCGATGCGGCCGACCTTCGCCATCTGGTCGGGGGTCGCGATCGCGGCGTCGAAGTCCAGCCAACCGCCCTGGATCCGCTCGATCAGGTCCTCGGCGCCGACGACGTCCGCACCGGCGGCCTCGGCCTCGGCGGCCTTGTCGCCGACGGCGAACACGATGACCCGGGCGGTCTTACCGGTCCCGTGGGGCAGGTTCACGGTCCCGCGGACCATCTGGTCGGCCTTGCGGGGGTCGACGCCCAGCCGCATGGCGACCTCGACGGTCGCGTCCATCTTGCTGCTCGAGGTCTCCTTGGCCAGCTTGGCGGCCTCGAGCGGGGAGTACAGGGAGTCGCGGTCGATCTTGGCCGCGGCCTGCTCGTAGATCTTGCTGCGCTTTGCCATCTTCAGTCCTTCGCGAAGATCGTGGTAGGAGCCGCGCCCGGCTCTCCCACGCGTTCGGGTGGGGTCAGTTGACCGTGATGCCCATCGACCGGGCGGTGCCGGCGATGATCTTCGCGGCCTGGTCCAGGTCGTTGGCGTTGAGGTCGCGCATCTTGGTCTGCGCGATCTCCCGCACCTGGTCCATGGTCACGGAGGCGACCTTGGTCTTGTGCGGCTCGCCGGAGCCCTTCTCCACGCCGGCCGCCTTCAGCAGCAGCTTGGCCGCGGGCGGGGTCTTGAGCTCGAACGTGAACGAGCGGTCCTCGTACACGGAGATCTCGACCGGCACCACGTCGCCGCGCTGGGCCTCGGTGGCGGCGTTGTACGCCTTGCAGAACTCCATGATGTTGACGCCGTGCTGACCCAGCGCGGGGCCGACCGGCGGGGCCGGCGTGGCCGCGCCGGCCTTGATCTGGAGCTTGATGATCGCGGAGAGCTTCCGCTTCTTGGGTGGCATCCTTGATTCCTCGTGATCGTCCTACGCGCCGCGGACCTGCCCGCCGCGACGGAGTTCGTGCACCGTCAGATCTTGGAGACCTGACTGAAGGCCAGCTCGACGGGCGTCTCGCGGCCGAAGATGGACACGAGCACCTTCAGCTTCTGCGCGTCGACGTTGACCTCGTTGATCGTGGCCGGGAGGGTCGCGAACGGGCCGTCCATGACGGTCACCGACTCGCCGACCTCGAAGTCGACCTCGACCGTGGCCGCACCGCCGGTGGCGGCGGCCGCGCCGCCCGCACCGGACGCGGCGGCGGCCTTCTCCTTCGGCGCCTCCTGCTTCGGCAGCAGGAACTTCAGCACCTCGTTCAGGGTCAGCGGCGAGGGCCGCGACGTGGCCCCGACGAAGCCGGTGACGCCCGGGGTGTTGCGGACGGCGCCCCACGACTGGTCGTTGAGCTCCATCCGGACCAGGATGTAGCCGGGCAGCACCTTGCGCTGCACCTGCTTGCGCTGGCCGTTCTTGATCTCGGTGACCTCTTCGGTGGGCACCTCGACCTGGTAGATGTAGTCCTCGACGTCCAGGGTCTGGACCCGGGTCTCGAGGTTCTGCTTCACCTTGTTCTCGTAGCCCGCGTAGGAGTGGACGACGTACCAGTCGCCCGGGGCGCGGCGCAGCGCCTCCGTCATCTCCTCGATCGGGTCGACCTCCTCCTCGGGACCGGCGGCGTCGGCGCCGGCCTCGAGGTCGCCCGGGTCGGCCTGCTCGTCGGTCGCGGGGACGGCCTCGGCGGCCTCCGACCCGAAGTCGACGTCCGCCGTGTCGTCCTCGAGGGCGTCCTCCGCCTCCTCGGCCTCCACCGCCTCTGCGGCGGTGTCGGTGTCGGCGTCGACGGTGCTGTCCGAGCTGTCGGAGGCCTCGGCGCCGTACGCCACCTCGACGTCGGTGTCCTGCACCGTCGTCTCGTCCTCGGCCGGTCGGCCGTCTGGGGAGGTCACGTGCTTCTCGCTTCCTTCGTCAGCGTCGTCGTGCTCGATCGGTCGGTCCCGGCTCACCTGCGGGCTAGGCGCCGAACAGGGCTTCCACGCCCAGCCCGAACACCCAGTCCAGGAGCGACACCAGCGCGACCATGAAGGCGACGAAGACGAGCACGACGATCGTGTAGGTCACCAGCTGCTTGCGCGTGGGCCAGATGACCTTGCGCAGCTCCGCCACGACCTCGCGGAGGAAGCGGACCAGCCTGGCGAACGGCGACGCCTTGCGGGGCGCCCCGCTGCCGCGCGAGGGCGTCGGGCGGCCCTTGCCCGGCGTGGTCACCGCACCGGCACCGGACGACGACGGCGACGTGCGCCGCCCGCGGCGGTCGGCCGCGGACGTCGGGCGCTCCCGCCCGGGCTCACGCTCGTCGCTCACCGCTCGTCCTCACCGGCGGGCGGACGCCCGCACCTCGTCTCGTTCCTGCTGTCGTCCCAGGTGGCAGGGGTGACAGGACTTGAACCTGCAACCTGCGGTTTTGGAGACCGCTGCTCTGCCAGTTGAGCTACACCCCTACGCTGCCCCGGCCCGCCGCGTCGGGGACACGACGGGTTCGGAGCAGGCACACCGGAAGATCCGGTGCGCCCGGCGAATCGAGTGTACGGCACCCGTTCCCGGGCCCTTCACCCGCGGCCCCCCGGGAGAGATCCGCGCGGGTCCGCGGGCCGAAACCCGCTCGCGCGAGGGTACGCGCGGTGCGCGAGGATGAGGGCCATGTCCGCACCGACAGCATCGACCGCTGGAACGTCGCAGAAGCCCCGGATCTCCACCCGGATCGGGAACATCGCCGAGTCCGCCACCCTCGCCGTCGACGCGAAGGCCAAGGCGCTCAAGGCCGAGGGCCGCCCGGTGATCGGCTTCGGCGCGGGCGAGCCGGACTTCCCCACGCCGCAGCCGATCGTCGAGGCCGCCGTCGCCGCCGCGCAGGACCCGAAGAACCACCGCTACTCCCCCGCGGGCGGGCTCCCCGAGCTCAAGGCCGCGATCGTGGAGAAGACGAAGCGGGACTCCGGCTACGAGATCGCCGCGAACCAGGTCCTCGTGACCAACGGCGGCAAGCAGGCCGTGTACGAGACCTTCGCGACGCTGCTCGACCCGGGCGACGAGGTCATCCTCCCCGCCCCGTACTGGACCACCTACCCCGAGGCCATCGCCCTGGCCGGCGGCGTGACCAAGGTCGTCGTCACGGGGTCGGAGCAGGACTACCTGCCCACCGTCGACCAGCTCGACGCCGCCCGCACCCCCGCCACGAAGGTGCTGCTGTGGTGCTCGCCGTCGAACCCGACCGGCGCCGTCGCCCCGCGCGAGCTCACCGAGGCCGTCGGCCGGTGGGCGCTCGAGAACGGCATCTGGGTGGTCACGGACGAGATCTACGAGCACCTGGTCTACGACGGCGCCGAGGCCGTCTCGCTGCCCGTCGCCGTCCCCGAGCTGGCCGACACCACCGTGGTGCTCAACGGGGTGGCCAAGACCTACGCGATGACGGGCTGGCGGGTCGGCTGGATGGCCGGCCCCACGGACGTCGTCAAGGCGGCGACGAACCTGCAGTCGCACCTGTCGTCGAACGTCGCGAACGTGTCGCAGCGCGCGGCGGTCGAGGCCCTCACCGGGCCGCTCGACGCCGTCGCCGAGATGCGCACCGCCTTCGACCGCCGCCGCCGCACCATCGTCGAGCTGCTCTCGGCAATCCCCGGCGTGCAGTGCCCCACGCCGAAGGGCGCCTTCTACGTCTACCCGGACGTGCGCGAGCTGCTGGGCAAGCAGATCCGCGGGCAGAAGATCGAGACCAGCCTCGACCTGGCGGCCGCCGTGCTCGAGCACGCCGAGGTGGCCGTCGTGCCCGGCGAGGCGTTCGGCACCCCGGGCTACTTCCGCCTCTCCTACGCCCTGGGCGACGACGACCTGCGCACCGGCGTCGAGCGGATGGGCGCGCTGCTGCGCGAGGCCCAGTAGAGGACCCTGGACACACACGAGGGGCGGGCGCCGACGGCACCCGCCCCTCGTCGCGTCGGGCTACTTGTCGAGGTCGGCCAGGGCGGCGAGCGCGGAGGCGCGCTGGAAGTACTTCCACTTGGCCAGGTCGCCGACCGACTTGATGCCGAGGGCGGCCAGCGCCTCGTCGTGCTTCTCGGTCAGACCCTCGAGGGCCGACGGCGGGGCGGAGAGGATCTCCGACGCCGTCTTCTCCTCCCAGGCCTTGTCCACCAGCTTCCCGAACTTCACGTGGTGCTCCCTCCGTGTGGCGCGGGCCCGTGCGGACCCGGGACGCAGGCAGCATCGACCCACTCGGCGATCACGGCAACCGGACACGCCCGCCGGCTCAGCCGGGGAGGACGACCTCCGCGGTGGCCCTGCCCAGCACGGACCTGCCGTCGGACACGGCCTTGACGTCGATCCGGGCGACGCGCACACCGTCCGACTCGGTGACGTCCGCGACCGTCCCGGTGATCTCCACGAGGGCCCCCGTGTCGTCGTCCGGGACGACGACGGGGCGGGTGAAGCGGGTGCCGTAGCTGCGCACCAGCGAGGGGTCGCCGACCCAGTCGGTGACGACCCGGCCGGCCACGGCCATCGTCAGCATCCCGTGCGCGATCACACCGGGCAGCCCGGCCACGCCCGCGACGCGGTCGCTCCAGTGGATCGGGTTGAAGTCGCCGGAGGCGCCTGCGTAGCGGACCAGGTCGGCCCGGGTGAGGTGCAGCCGCAGCGGCGGCAGCTCGTCGCCCTTCGCGGCGTTCTGCGGGGTGCTCATGCCTGGGTCACCAACAGCGAGCTCGTGGTGGCGACCGGCTCGCCCGCGGCGTCGGCCACCTCGCAGCGCAGGGTCAGCATGTGGCTGCCCGCGCGCGTGCGCAGCTCGTCGACGTGGATCGTGGTGAACAGCTCGTCGCCGCCGTGGATCGCGCGGTGGAAGGTGATGCGCTGGTCGCCGTGGACCATCCGCGTGTAGTCCCAGCCGAAGTCGGGGTCCCGGAGGAACGCCTCGATCAGCGGCATGGTGAACGTCGTCGAGAACGTCGGCGGCGCGACCAGGTCGGGGTGACCGGCCGCGCGCGCGACGTCGAGATCACGGCTCAGCGGGGAGGTGTCCCCGATCGCCGCGGCGAACTCGCGGATCTTCTCCCGGCCGACCTGGAAGGGACCGGCGGCCGGGAGCGAACGGCCGACGAAGGACTCGTCGGGCACTGCCGTCAGCGGGTCTCGCGGTGGGCGCGGTGGGTGCCGCAGTTCGGGCAGAACTTCTTGACCTCGAGCCGGTCGGGGTCGTTGCGCCGGTTCTTCTTGGTGATGTAGTTCCGGTGCTTGCACTGCTCGCACGCCAGCGTGATCTTCGGCCGGACGTCGGTGGCCTTCGCCATCGCGGGTGCCTCCTGCTTAATTCCTGCTTCGAGCTCGGATCGTGTGTGTAGCGGTGGCCGGACTTGAACCGGCGACACAGCGATTATGAGCCGCTTGCTCTACCGACTGAGCTACACCGCCTCGCGAAGCCGGTCACACCTACCTCGCTGGAGCCCCTTTACGGAATCGAACCGTAGACCTTCTCCTTACCATGGAGACGCTCTGCCGACTGAGCTAAAGGGGCGGCACGGCCCTCCGGGGACTTCCCCGTCGGACCTGCAGAACTCTACACAACCCCCGCGACGGGCCGCCAACCCGGGGGTCCCCCTCCCCGTTCTCGCAGCTCCCCTGCCCGCGCGCGGGGTCGGTGGAACGGGTGGGGCGGGGTCGTGAGCGGGGATCACCGCCGGAGCGACGATCGCCACTCACGAGGCCGGGCTCAGGAAGGCGGGGGTGCCCACGAGCCCGCACACCCGCCGAAGCGCTTCACAGGCCGTCGACGGCGTGTGTGGCGCGATCCGCGGGTGTGAGGGGCGACAGGAGCGGGTGTGCGACACCCCGCCGGCCGCGGGCGAGCCGGCGAAGGCACGACCAGCCGGCCGCGAGCGAGCGGCCGGCGCTCCGGCCGGGGTGGATCACCAGGACGATGTGGTGACCCCGGGGAGCATTCCGGCGTGGGCGAGCTCACGGAGCTTCACGCGGGAGACGCCGAACTTCCCGACGTACCCCCGCGGCCGGCCGTCCGTCGAGTCCCGGTTGCGCACCCGGGTCGCGCTCGCGTCCCGGGGCTGGCGGCGCAGCTCGCGCAGCGCCGCCTCCCGCTCGGTGTCCGGAGTCGTGGGCCGGGCGATGACCCGCTTGAGCTCCCGGCGCCGCTCGGCGTGCCGGGCCACGACCTCCTTGCGCCGCTCGTTGCGGGCGATCTTCGCCGTCGTCGCCATCAGACCTTCTCCCCCCGCGCGCGGATGCGCGCCACCGCGGCCTCGACCCCGATCCGGTCGACCAGCGTGATCGCCTTGGCCGACAGCCGGATCCGGACGTGCCGGTTCTCCGACGGCAGCCAGTACCGCCGGTCCTGCACGTTGGGGTCGAACCGGCGCGGGCTGCGCCGGTGCGAGTGCGAGACCGTCCGGCCGAAGCCCGGCTCGCGACCGGTCAGCTGACACCTGCGGGACATGTGCTCACCCCCGCCCCGCGTGCGGGTACGGCAGCAGCGCCATCTCCCGCGCGTTGCGGATCGCGACGGCGACCTGCCGCTGCTGCTGCGGCGTCAGCCCGGTGACCCTACGGGCCCGGATCTTGCCGCGGTCGGAGACGAAGGTCCGCAGGAGCGCGGTGTCCTTCCAGTCGACCTCGGTGAGGCCGCGGGCGTGCAGCGGGTTGGCCTTCTTCCGCGGCGACCGGACCGGACGCTGCGCTGATGGTCGGCTTCGCATGCTCGGCCTCAGCGCTCCTCTCGGAACTCGACGTGCCGGCGGACCACCGGGTCGTACTTGCGCAGCACGAGCCGGTCGGGGTCGTTGCGGCGGTTCTTGCGGGTCACGTAGGTCGTGCCCGTGCCGGCGGTCGACCGCATCTTGACCACGGGACGCACAGCGGCGGACTTGGCGGCCACGCCACCCTCCTCTCGTATCGGGAACGATTGTCATTTACGGTAACACCCGTCGACCCCGACCCCTTCCCGAGGAGGGCCCATGCCCGACACCGAACTGCTCGTGGTCACGGGCCTGTGCACCGAGGGCGTGGAACGCGTCCTCGCCCGGCTGCGGACCGCCGATCCCGGCGTCGTGGTCGTGCACCACGACCTGCGCGACATCGCCCGCGGGCGGCTGCACCGCCGGATCCGCGACCGCGACACCGACACGTGGACCGAGCTCGAGCTGGCCCACGGCTGCCTGTCCTGCACGCTGCGCGAGGACCTCCTGCCGACGCTGCGCGGGCTCGCCGGCCGGGTCCGCCGCGTCGTCCTGCACCTCGACCCCGCCCTGGAGCCCGAGCAGGTGTGCTGGGCGCTGGCGCACGTCCTGGTCGACGGAGGCGGAGCCGACCCTGGGCACGGCGTGGTGCTCACCGACCTCGTCGACCTGCGCGGGGTGATCACCGCCGTCGACGCCGCCCGCTGGCTCGACGACGCCACCGGCGACGAGCCCGTCACCGAGCGCGGCCTCGCCGACCTCCCGGACGACGAGCGCACGGTGGCCCAGGTCGCCGTCGCGCAGGCGGAGTTCGCGGACCTGATCGTGCACACCGGCTCCGCGTCGGCCTGGGAGCACGCCCGGGTCGACGCCGTCCTGGAGCGGCTGGCGCCCACCGCACCGCGGTCCCGGCTCGCCGAGCTCGACGACGACGCGGTCCTCCTGCGCCGCACCCACGCGCAGGCCCGCCGCGGCCGGCCCGACGACGTCCACGGCCCGCTGCTGCGCGGCGCCCCGCCGTTGACCACCGACTGCGGGGTGCGGCTGCTCGCCTTCTCCGCGCGCCGCCCCTTCCACCCCGACCGCCTGCACGAGGCGATCGACCTGCTGCTCGACGGCGTGGTGCGGACCCGCGGGCGGATCTGGCTCGCCACCCGGCCCGGCGACGTCCTGTGGCTGGAGTCCGCCGGTGGCGGCCTGCGGATCGGGCAGGCCGGTGAGTGGCTCGCGGGGCAGGACCCCGCGGCCTGGGACGAGGTGTCCGACGAGCGGCGGGCGCTCGCCGCGCTCGGCTGGCACCCGCGCTTCGGGGACCGGGCGCAGGACGTCGTCGTGCTGGCCCACGCGCTCGACGCCGACGGCCTCGACGCCGTCGAGGCCGGCCTGCGGTCCGCCCTGCTCACCGACGCCGAGCTCGCCGCCGGCGAGGAGACCTGGCCGGCGCTGCCGGATCCCTTCGGGTTCTGGCACACCGACCCCTGCGGCGACCCCGAACCCGCCGGTCGGGAGGCCGAGCGGTCCCGAGGAGAGGAGTCCTGATGGCCGTTCCGAAGCGGCGGACCTCGCGCAGCAACACCCGGTCCCGGCGGGCGCAGTGGCGCCGGGCGGTCCGCGGCACGGCGCCGGACCTGGTGCCGATCGTGGTCGACGGGCGGCGGTACCTGGTGCCCCGGCACCTGCTGCCCGCGTACCGGAGCGGCCTGTTGCACCCCGAGGGGTAAGGCGACCCCTCAGGCGCGGTGCGCGGCGACGGCCCGGGACGGCGTGACCGACCGATGTCCGGGGGCACCCCTCAGGCGGAGTGTCGTCGTCATGCTCTTCCTGGAGACGATGGTCGACGAGCACCGCAGCACCCTCCTCGCGGAGGCCGACCGCATCCGCACGGCCCGGCTGGCCCGGCTCTGGCGGAAGGGGCGGCGGGAGCCGCCGCGCATTCCCGTACCCCCGCCGGTGCCGCACGAGAAGTCCGCGGTCACCCGGCAGTGCCGCGCGGCGTGAGGGGGACGCCCGCGGAACTCGCCCGGAACCGTCGGGGGTCCGTGCGAGCATGACGCCCGTGCCACGTCCGGGGGTGGGGATCGGGCTGGTCGGCCGGGGGGCCGAGCGGTCCGTCCTCGCCCGTGCGCTCGAGAGGGCGCGCTCCGGGCGGGGCACGGGCGTCCTGCTGTCCGGCGACGCCGGGGTGGGCAAGTCCCGGCTGATCGCGGAGCTGTCCGCGGAGGCGGCAGGGTGGCCGGAGGAGGTCGGGTCGCCGGAGGAGGTCGGGTCGTCCGTGGCGGCAGGGGCGTCCGGACCGGGCGCGCTCGTCCTGCTCGGGCGGTGCATCGACACGGCCGGCGTGGAGCTGCCGTACCTGCCCTTCACCGAGATCGTCGGCCGGCTGCTCGCGGAGCACCCCGAGCTGGCCGAGCGGCATCCCGGGCTGGTGCGGCTCGTCCCCGGGGAGTCGTCCGCCGAGCGGGGCGGGCGCGAGCTGGGTCAGCTGCAGGTCTTCGAGGCGCTGCTGTCCGCCCTGGAGACGGTGTCGGCCGCGGGGCCGCCCGTGCTGCTGGTGCTCGAGGACCTGCACTGGGCCGATCGCTCGAGCCGGGACCTCCTCGTCTTCCTGCTCTCCCGGCTCGGCGCGGGGCGGCTGCTCGTCGTGGCCACCTACCGGGCGGACGACCTGCACCGCCGGCACCCGCTGCGGCCGGTGCTCGCCGAGCTGGTGCGGCTGCCCGCCGTCGAGCGGCTGGAGCTCGCGCCGCTGCCGCCCGCCGACGCGCTCGCCCTGGTCACCGCCCTCGCCGGCGATCTCGGGCTGCAGGAGCGCGAGCTGCACCGGCTGGCCCGGCGCAGCGAGGGCAACGCCTTCTTCGCCGAGGAGCTCGTGTCGGCCGCCGGGGGCGGCGCCGGTCTGCCCGAGGCGCTCTCGGACGTGCTGCTGGCGCGGTTCGAGCGGCTGCCCGCACCCGCGCGGCAGGTGCTGCGGGTCGCCTCGGTGGCCGGGCGCAGCGTCGCCGACGCCACGTTGGCCGAGGTCAGCGGCCTGGACACGGTTGAGTTCGAGGAGGCCGTCCGCGAGGCGGTGGCCCACCACGTCCTGGTGCCGGACGAGCGGGGCGACCTCGCCTTCCGGCACGCCCTGCTGCGCGAGGCGGTCTACGGCGACCTGCTGCCCGGCGAGCGGGCGCGGATCCACTCCCGCTACGCCGACCTGCTCGCCGCGCGGCTGGCGCAGCCCGCCCCGCCCGGCCGGCCCTCGCCCGTCGGCACCTCCCCCGCCGCCGCCCTCGCCCACCACGCCCTCGCCGCCCACGACCTGCCCCGCGCGCTCGCCGCGTCGGTGCGCGCGGCCCGCGAGGCGGACCGGGTGGGGGCTCCCGCCGAGGTCCTGCGGCACGCCGAACGCGCCGTCGAGCTGTGGTCCGCGGTGCCCGACGCCGCGACGGTCGCGGGCGCGGACGAGATCACCGTCACGCTCTGGGCGGCCTGGTCGGCGAGCGCGACCGGGGACCCGGACCGCGGCATCGCCCTGAGCACCCGCGCCCTCGAGCTGGTCGACGCCGGCACAGACCGCGAGCGCGCCGGCGAGGTCCGGGTCCGGCACGCCATCCGCCTGCTCGAGCGCACCGAGGCGACCGCGGCCGCTGCGGCGACCGTCCGGGAGGCCGTCGACCTCCTCCGGAACGGGCCGCCCACGGCCGACCTGGCCTGGGCGCACGCCATCCTGGCCCGCGCCCTCTGGCGGACGGACGACGTGCCCGGCGTGCGCGAGCACGGCGCCGCCGCCCTGCGGATCGCGCGGGAGGCCGCCACGGCCCTGCGCGCCGGCACCGCCGAGCCCCACGGCGAACACGGGGACGCGGACCCGGACACGGCGCTCGCGGAGGCGTTGCAGGACGTCGCGGCCGTCGAGGCGGACGCGCTGATCAGCCTGGCCGTGGCGGAGGAGTTCGAGGGC
Organism: Pseudonocardia halophobica; assembly: GCF_050948485.1. Lineage (NCBI taxonomy): Bacteria > Bacillati > Actinomycetota > Actinomycetes > Pseudonocardiales > Pseudonocardiaceae > Pseudonocardia > Pseudonocardia halophobica. Next base: position 6,821,725 of record NZ_CP192046.1, read on the forward strand.
CGCGGCCCGCGCAGCCGGGAGCTGCTGTCCGAGGCGCTGCCGCTGGCCCGGGGCTCCGGGAACATCGGCGTGGAGCTGCGGATCTTCTACAACCGCGGGATGTCGTTCCTCGAGGAGGGCTCCGCGGCGGCCGCGGCGGCGGAGTTCGCGGCCGGGGGCCGGCGCGCCACCGAGACCGGCACCACCTGGAGCGGCTACGGCATGGACCTGCGGGTCGCCCGGCTGATGAGCGAGTTCGTCGCGGGCGACTGGGAGGCCGCAGAACACACCGCGCGGCTCGGCGGCGCGATGGTGGCCCCGGTGGTCGCGGGCCGGCTCGCGGCCGCCGGCCTGCTGGTCGAGGTCGCCCGGGGCCGGCTCGCGGAGGCCGAGCGGCGCTGGGCGGAGCTCGACTCCCGCGAGCAGGAGGACGACCAGGTGGTCCTCCTCCTCGGCGGCGCCGGCGTCGAGGCGGCCCTCTGGCGGGGCGCGCCGGAGGAGGCGCTGCGCCGGGCGGAGACCGCCCTGGCCGACCTGGAGCGGCTCCTCCCGCACCACATCGCGGCGATCATGCTCGCCGCGCTCGGCCTCGCCGCCGTCCCCGAGGGGGCGCACGAGCTGGCCGAGCGCCTGCTCGGCGTGGCGGAGGAGGCCGCCGAGAAGGGCATCCCGCGGTCGGGCTCACTGGGCGTCGAAGGGCGGGCGTGGCTGGCGCGGGCGCGCGCCGAGCGGGACCGCGTGCGCGGCGAGGCCGACGCCGCCACCTGGACAGGGGTGCTCGAGGCGTTCGGCTACGGCGAGCCGTACCGGGAGGCCGAGGCACGGGTCCGGCGGGCCGAGGCGCAGCTCGCCGCCGCGGCCCGCACCGAGGACCGGGCGGCGGCCGCCCGGCTGCGGGAGGCGGCCGTCGCCGACCTCGACGCCACGATCGAGGTGGCCGCGCGGCTGGGCGCCGAACCGCTCCGGGCGCGGGCCACGGACCTCCGCGAGCGCGCGGGGTCACGGCGGACGCGGTCGGAGCCCCCCGCGGACGGAGCCGGACCGCTCACTCCGCGGGAGGCGGCCGTCCTGGCCCTGGTGGCCGAGGGGCGCACCAACCGCCAGGTCGGCGAGGCGCTCTACATCAGCGAGAAGACCGTGAGCGTCCACCTCTCGCGGGTCATGGCGAAGCTCGGCGCCGCGGGCCGCACGGACGCGGTGGCGATCGGGTACGAACGGGGTCTCATCCCTCCCCGATCTACCGTTCAGTAACTATGGTGTGCGAGGCGCCGGTCACCGCGGACCGGCAGGAGGGACCGCATGCATGTCCACTGACGCGACCACCACGGATCACACGGCCCTCGACCCGGGACGCCCGGACCTCTCGGACGTCGAGGGGTTCTGGACCGTGCCCGTCGAGGAGCGCGCCGCCGCGTTCGCGTGGCTGCGCACCAACGAGCCGATCCCCTTCTACCCCGAGCCGGACTTCGGATACCTGGAGCCGGGCCCGGGGTTCTTCGCGCTGACCCGGCTCGACGACATCGTCGAGGCCAGCCGGACCCCGCAGGTCTTCACCTCGGGCTCGGGCTCGACCTCGGTCGTCGACCAGCCGCCGGAGTTCGCGGAGTTCTTCGGCTCGATGATCAACATGGACGACCCGCGGCACGCCCGGCTGCGCCGGATCGTCTCGCGCGGCTTCACCCCGCGCCGGCTCGCCCAGCTCACCGAGGACGTGCAGCGGTCGGCGACCCGGATCGTCGACGACGTCATCGACCGCGGCGAGTGCGACGCGGTCACCGAGATCTCGGCCCGGCTGCCGCTGAAGATCGTCTGCGACATGATGGGCATCCCCGAGAGCCAGCACCGCTTCGTGTTCGACCGCACGAACGTGATCCTCGGGGCGCAGGACCCGGAGTACGTGCCGGAGGGCACGGACGTCATCACCGCCCTGCTCACCGCGGGCGGCGAGCTCGCGGCGCTGATGAAGGACCTGGGCGCGGCGCGGGAGAAGAACCCCACGGACGACGTCACGTCCGCGCTGGTCAACGCGGAGATCGACGGCGAGCGCCTCACCCCGGACGAGCTGGCCAGCTTCTTCGTCCTGCTGGTGGTCGCGGGCAACGAGACCACCCGCAACGCGATCAGCTGGGGCCTGAAGTTCCTCACGGACAACCCGGAGCAGCGCGCGGCCTGGCTCGCCGACCTCGACGGCGTCACCCCGACCGCGATCGACGAGATCGTCCGGCTGGCCTCGCCGGTCATCTACATGCGGCGCACCCTGGCCCGGGATGCGGTGCTCGGCGGCAAGGAGCTGGCCGCGGGCGACAAGGTCGCCCTCTTCTACTGGGCGGCGAACCGCGACCCCGCGCACTTCCCGGACCCGGACCGGTTCGACGTCCGGCGCTCACCGAACCCGCACGTCGGCTTCGGCGGACCCGGCCCGCACTTCTGCCTCGGCGCCCACCTGGCCCGCCGGGAGATGGGGGTGATGTTCCGCGAGCTGCTCAGCCGCGTCCCGGACATCCACGTCACCGGGGAGCCTCAGCGGCTGCGGTCGATGTTCATCAACGGCATCAAGCACCTGCCGGCCGCCTTCACCGCCGGAGGGGCCCGGTGAACCACCCCGAGGTGCCCGTCGGCGCGGTGCTCGCCGGTTCGGCGCGCCGCTACGGCGACCGCGCGGCCGTGCACTACTACGGCCGCGAACTGACCTACGCCCAGCTGTTCGCCCGGGCCTCGGCCTTCGCGCACGCCCTGCGCGAGCAGGGCGTCGGCCGGGGCGACGTGGTCGCGATCCACCTGCCGAACTGCCCGCAGTACGCGATCGCCTACTACGGCATCCAGCTCGCCGGGGCGACGTTCACGCCGGCCAACCCGCTGCTGCCGCCCGCGGACCTCGCGGCCCAGCTGGCCGACGCCGGCGCGGTCGCCCTGGTGAGCTGGGAGGCGGCGTACCCGGCGTTCGCCGTGGTGCGGGACCAGACGCGGGTCAAGTTCGCGCTGGTCACCAACCGTGAGCAGGCCGTCGACCCCGCCGTCCGGCTCACCCCGCAGGGCGCGACGGACTTCGAGGAGTTCCACGCGCAGGCGCCCACCGAGCCGCCGGCCGTGGAGATCGACGTCCACCGCGACCTCGCCCACCTCGCCTACACCGGCGGCACCACCGGGCGGTCGAAGGGCGTGCAGCTGCCGCACCGCAACGTGGTGGTCAACGTCCTGCAGTACGCCGTCGCCGGCTCCGGCGCCCGGCCGGAGCTCGACGACCGGGGCGGCCTCGTGCTGGCCGACCAGGGCCCGGCCGAGGAGTTCCCGGTGCGGTTCGGCACCGGCGTCGTCGTCAACATCACGCCCTGGTTCCACGCGATGGGCACGGTCGGCGGGCTCAACATCCCGCTGCTGTCGGGCACCACCAGCGTGCTGCACGAGCGCTTCGACCCGGCCGCCTACCTGGCGGACGTCGAGCGCTTCGGGGCCACCTCGATGGGCGGCGCCCCGCCGCTCTACGCCGCGCTGCTGCGGCACCCGGACTTCGCCACGCGGGACCTGTCGTCGGTCCGGACGCTCAGCTCGGGCGCGGCCCCGCTGCCCGTCGAGCTGATCGAGGCGCTGCAGCGGCGGCTGGGCGAGGACCTCGTGATCGTGGAGGGCTACGGGCTCACCGAGGTCACGATGGGCGCCACGCAGAACCCGTCCGCGCGCTCCGCGGTGCGCAAGGCCGGGAGCGTCGGCCCGCCCGTCGCCGACACCGAGGTCCGGATCGTCGACGACGAGGGGAACCCGGTGCCCACGGGTACCGAGGGCGAGGTCTGCGTCCGCGGGCCGCAGGTCATGGTCGGGTACAAGGACCGGCCCGAGGAGACCGCGGCGGCGCTGCGGGAGGGCTGGCTGCACACCGGCGACGTCGGCGTCCTCGACGAGGACGGGTACCTGCGGATCGTCGACCGCAAGAAGGACATGCTGCTCTACAAGGGCTACAACGTGTACCCCCGCGAGCTTGAGGAGCTGCTGTTCCGGCAGCCGGGCGTGGTCGGGGCGGCGGTCGTGGGCCGGCCGGACGTGAACGTCGGCGAGCTGCCGGTGGCGTTCGTGGTGGCGCCGGGCCGCACCGAGGCCGAGGCCGCCGAGCTGATGGAGGCGGTGAACGCGCAGGTCCTGCCCTACAAGCGGCTGCGCGAGATCCGACTCGTCGACGAGATCCCGGTGTCGGCGGCGGGGAAGGTGCTCAAGCGGGAGCTGCGGGAGCGGCTGTAGGGACGGTCGGGCGGCGTCGGCCCGCCGGCGCCGCCCGTCCTCCAAGCCCCGGCCTGATCCGCGCGCCAGACCCGGGCAGGCTCAGCTCCAGATCGTCATGTGGCCCGGCGGGTGGAATCGGGAGGCGCCTGTTGCCGCCGTAGTTGGCCGCCCTCGCCGGCCGGCCGGATCCCCGGTCGTCGGAGGTGCGAGGAGCCCGATCGGGTGAGGCGGGCAGGGCGCGTTAACGGAGGTGTGTGACGTCACGATGAACCGGGCGTGACCGTGCTCCCCGCCGCCCCGGCCCGTCGCCCCGTGCCGGTCCCGCGCGGAGGCGGACCGGAGGAGCGGACCGTCGCCCTTCCGGCGGTTCCGGCTCAGCGCGGTCCGCGGCACGGTGGGGGTCGCGGTGAGAACCGCCGAGCGCACCCTGGCCGCTCGCACATCCAGGGCGTACACCGGCCCGACCGCATCCCGGCGGCACCGGTGGAGGAAGTGCTGCGCCGCGTGCCGGCACAGCTCGTCGAGCGGGGGCACCGCCGGGTTTCCCCGGCGCTGCACGGCGCCGCCTCGGCGGCGTACACGGTCGCTGCACGGGCGGGGAGCCTCGCGACACTCGCGGCGATGCTGGTGCTGGGCGGCGCCGTGGCCGCGTCGGCCGACGGCACGGTGCCGAGCGGTCCGGCGGCGACGACCGTGACGACCCTGCAGGAGCCCACCCCGTAGGACGGGCCCGGGGAGTCAGGCCGCGACGCCGTCCTGGTTGAGCGGGGTCTTGAGCACGTGGTCGACCAGCCGCATCACGAGCTGACCGCCGCCGAGCCGGTAGCCGAACTCCTCCCAGGTCAGGAGCTCCCGGGAGAGCACCTCACCGACGGGGCCGGGGTACAGGCGGGTGACCCGGAACGCGGCAGCGCGCAGCCGCATCTTCTCGTGATGGTCCATGGGGACGGGACTCATTCCACTCACCTCCGTGAAGGAAGGACGTGCGGGCCGGCGCGCGCTCAGCGCTGAGTCGCCATCCGTGGTGTTCCATCGTGACTCACCCCGTTTACCGGCAGGTGTCATCCTACCCGAAGAGTGACCAGTATCTCACTCTGAGCGCACGAACTGTCAGAGAGCGACTACCCCTCGCGCACATGATCACTCCATGGGTGGTTCACGCCACACCGAAGGCTGTTCCGCGGGCTCTACGGTTCCGGGCATGAGCACCCGCACGACCGACGTCCTGTGGAGGGACGTCGAGGGCGTCCACGCCGCGATCCTCGCCCACCCGTTCGTCACCGGGCTGACCGACGGCACGCTGCCGCACTCGGCCTTCCGGCACTACATCGTCCAGGACTCGCACTACCTGCGCGGGTACGCCCGCGCGCTCGCGCTGTGCGCGGCCAAGGCGCCCGGCGAGGACGACCTCGCCATGTTCTGCGCCCACGCGGCCGGCGCGATCGCCGCGGAGCAGGAGCTGCACGCCGAGCTGCTCGGCAAGCTGGACCTCACGGCCGAGCAGGCCGCGGCCCTGCCGGTCGCGCCCGCCACCCAGGCGTACGTCAGCTACCTGCTCGCCACGGCGTACTCCGGCTCCTACGCGGAAGCGGTCGCGGCGGTGCTCCCCTGCTACTGGATCTACGCGAAGGTCGGCGAGCACCTGCTCGAAGCCGGCTCGCCCGACCCGCTCTACGCCCGCTGGATCGCCACCTACGGCGGCGAGGAGTTCCAGGCCGTCGTCGACGCCGTGCTCGCCGCCACCGACCGGATCGGCGAGTCCGTCTCCGAGGCCGAGCTCGCCCGGATGCGGGCGCACTTCACCACGACCAGCCGGTACGAGTGGATGTTCTGGGACGGCGGCTACCGCGAGGAGACCTGGCCCGTCTGAGCTCGCCGCGGTGAGTGGTGCCGGAAGCACCACTCACCCCACACGTCAGCGCTGGTCGAAGCGGTCCGGGATCAGCAGGTGCAGGACGAAGCCGACGATCGCGACGACGATGGCGCCCCAGAAGCCCGGCCAGAAGCCGTCGACCACGAACGGCAGGCCGATCCGCGAGGCGAACGAGCCGACCAGCCAGAACAACAGGGCGTTGATCACCAGGCCGAACAGCCCGAGCGTGAGGATGTAGAGCGGGCAGCTGAGGATCTTGATCACGGGCTTGAGGAAGGCGTTGACCAGGCCGAAGATCAGCGCGACCAGGACCAGGGTGCCCACCCGGGCTCCCGTCGTGGTCCCGCCGAGCTCGATGCCGTCGACCAGCCAGGTGGCGACCCACAGCGCGATCGCGACCACGACCACCCGGATGACGAACGCGAGGACCCACGAGCCCTCGCGCTCGTCCACCCAGCTCACGAGCCCTCCTCGCCGGCGCTCGTCGGTCGCGTTCGCGGCGCTGCTGTGGGGAATGGTGAGCTCGCACGTTCGCTCACGAGACCACCGCCTGCGACACCAGCACCCGCAGCTGCGGGCGGATCGGGTAGGCGCTCGAGGGCATCAGCTGGGTCATGAAGACCACCGAGAGCTCCTCGACCGGGTCGATGTAGAAGGCCGTGCTGGCCAGCCCGCCCCAGCCGTACTCCCCGAGCCCCTGCAGCTGCTTGCCCGCCGCGGGGTCGACGACGACCGAGAACCCTAGCCCGAAGCCCGTTCCCTGGTAGGTGGACTCCGCGAAGATCGGCCGGCCGACGGTCTCCAGGTCGGCACCGCCGGGCAGGTGGTTGCGCGTGGCGTAGGCGAGGGTGCGCGGGCTGAGCAGGCGCACGCCGTCGAGCTCGCCGCCGCGCGCGAGCATCTGGGTGAAGCGGTGGTAGTCGTGCAGCGTCGACGCCAGCCCGCCGCCGCCGGACAGGAAGGTCGGCTCGCGGGTGATCGCCTCGGCCATCGCCCCGCTCCGGACCAGCCCGCCGCCGGGCTTCGGCACGTACAGGGTGGCGAGCCGCGCCAGGTCCTCCTCGCCGGAGACGTGGAAGCCGGTGTCGGTCATGCCGAGCGGGTCGAGGATCCGCGCGCGGAAGAAGGCGTCGAGCGACATGCCGGAGGCGACCTCGACGACCCGGCCGAGCACGTCCGTCGAGACGCCGTAGTTCCACTCGCTGCCCGGCTGGAACAGCAGCGGCAGGCTCGCCCAGGTGTCGCAGGCGGTGGCGAGGTCGTGGCCGCGCGGGGCGCCGAACTCGTGGCCCTTGCCGCGGTACATCTCGTCGACCGGGTGGGCGTGGTGGAAGCCGTAGGTGAGCCCGGACGTGTGGGTGAGCAGGTGGTGGACCCGGACCGGCTCGACCACGGGCTCGGTGCCGGGGTTGAGCGCGGAGCCGGAGCGGTAGACGCGGGTCTCGGCGAAGGACGGGATGTAGCGCGAGACCGGGTCGGTGAGCTCGAGCGCCCCCTCCTCCCACAGCATCAGCGCGGCGACGGAGGTGATCGGCTTGGTCATCGAGTAGATGCGCCAGATCGTGTCGTCGGTGACGGGGAGCCCGGCCTCGACGTCCCGCAGGCCGTGGTGCGCGACGTACGCGACCTTCCCGCGGCGGGCGACGGCGACGGACCAGCCGGCGAGCTTGCCGGCGTCGACGTACTTCGCGAAGTGCGACTCGACACGGTCCAGCCGCTGCGCGTCGAGCCCGACCTCGTCCGGCTCGACCTCGGTCTTCAGAGCGCTCACGATCTCGACACTACCCACGATCACCGGGCGGGTGTGAGCACCGCGCGGCCGAGCCAGCGGCACGCCAGCAGGGCCAGCTCGAGATCGATCCGGCCCTCGGTCAGCGGTCGCCCACGCTCCCGTTCGGCCCGGCTCACCCGGTAGCGCACCGAGTTCTTGTGCATGGTCAGGTGATCGGCCGCCGTGGTGTAGCTGCCGCCGGCCGCGAGGAACACGCGCAGGGTCTCGCGCAGCCGGGCGCGCTGCGGGTCGTCGGCGGCGAGCCCGCCGAGGGTGTCCGCCACCCAGGTGCGCGCGGCGTCGAGATCGGCGCAGAGCAGGGCGACGGCGCCGACGTCGGCGAAGGTCGTGATCGTCCGGGCGTCGGCGCCCGCGGCGAGGGCCACGGTCTGCGCGCGGACGGCCTGGCGGTGGCTCTCCCGGAACCCGGCCACCCCGGTCCCGGGTTCGCCGACGGCGATCCGCACGGCCTGCCCGTTCTCCTCGGCGAGCGCCTCCACCGCCTTGGTCAGGTCCCCCACCGAGGAGTCCCGGCCGAGCGGCAGCCAGGCCCAGGTCGTCGCATGGTCGTAGGCCACGCAGAGCGGGCGCCCACGGCAACCGGTCCGCTCGGCCAGCGTCCCGACGAGCCGGACGACGGCCGCGCCCTCCCCCTCGCCGGACCAGGCGACCAGCGCGAGGTGCCGCCCGCGCAGCCCGTAGCCCAGGGTGGTCTCGAGGGCGTCGAGGTCGGCCGGGCCGTCGCCGTCGAGCAGGGCCCGGACCCGGCCCGCCCGCAGCGTGTCCCGGTTGGCGAGCCAGCGCTCGCGCTCCTCCTCGTAGACCTCGGCGACCTGCTGGCAGATCCAGTCGACGTAGCCGAAGGTGTCGCCGACCATCCGCCGCGCGACGCCGAGCGCCACCACCGGGTCCTCCCGGCGCCGGTCGAGCTCGGCGAACATCCAGCGCAGCAGCCGGTCGTGGCCCACCCGGTAGGCGCGGAGCAGCGCGTTGACCGGGACGCCGCGCTGGGCGAGCCGGCGGGCGTACTCGAAGGCGGCCGACGGCGGTTCCATCCGCTCGGCCGGGATCTCGTGCGCCAGCATGTGCAGGATCGTCTCGACGTTGCCCTCCACGGAGGCGCCGAGCAGCTCGACGATCCGCGGGTCGCCGTCGAGCTCGGCGATCTCGGTGGCCATCAGCTGGCGGAGGTCGAGCGCGATCTCGACGACCCGCCGGCCCAGGGCGACGGCGATCGCCCGGACGCAGCCGCCCACCTGGGCGAGACCTGCCGGGGAGACGTCCGTCGACGATGGCGGCACCCCCACACAGTACGTTCTGCTGAACGTTTGACAAGTCTCCGCGCGGACGAGCCCGGCCGGGCGCGACGCCGGCGCCGTTGCCCGCGTCGCACCCGGCCGGAGGTCGGTGCGGAGTGCCCTGGTCAGGGGGTGGTGGGTACGAGGTCGTAGTCCGCCACGTCGAGCTCCCGGGTGGCCGCCCGGTAGTCCTCGACGCTGCCCTTCCAGTTGTTGGTGATCCGTCCGTCGGCCGTCTTGTACCAGCTGTTGCAGCTGCCGGCGAAGGAGCTGTCCCGCAGCTCGCGCTGCAGCTCGGCGTTGTACTCGTCCTGCGCCTCGGCCCGGACCGAGAGCGCCGCGCCCTTCTCCTTCCCCACGGCCAGGCCCTGCAGCACGTACTCGAACTGGCACTCGAGCATCGCGATGATCGAGTTGTGGCCGAGGTTCGTGTTCGGGCCGTAGAGCATGAACAGGTTCGGGAAGCCGGTGACGGTGATCCCGAGGTAGGCGTGCGGACCGTCCCGCCAGGCCTCCGCGAGCTGCAGGCCGGCGCGGCCGCGGACGTCGAGCGCGCTGTTGAAGGACAGCGTCTCGAACCCGGTGGCGTAGACGATCACGTCCACCTCGTGCAGCACGCCGTCGGCGGTCCGCACGCCCTCGGGCTCCACGCCCTCGAGCTTCTCGGTCACCAGCTGCACGTTGTCGCGCACCAGCGCCGGGTAGAAGGTGTCCGCGATGATGATCCGCTTGCAGCCGATCGGGTAGTCCGGCCAGAGCTTGGCGCGCAGCTCCTCGTCCGGGACCTGGGCCTCGAGGTGGGCGCGGGCGGCGGCGGTGAACTCGGCGGCCACGTCCGTGCCCTGCTTCATCGCCCCCATCCAGCCCTCGTGCTCCCAGTAGAAGCCGTCGCGGCTCTCCTGCAGGGCGTCGCGGTTGCGGTAGTTCTCCCGCTCCTCCGGGTCGTACGGGCGGTCCTCGCGGGGCACCACGTAGTTCGGCGTCCGCTGGAACACGATCAGCTCGCCGGCGACCTCGGCCACCTCGGGGATGAACTGCGCCGCGCTGGCCCCGTTGCCGATGCACGCGACGCGCTTGCCCCGCAGGTCGACGTCGTGGTTCCAGCGGGCCGAGTGCCACGACTCGCCGCGGAAGGTCTCCCGGCCGGTGATGTCGCGGAAGGTGGGCCGGTTGAGCTGGCCCCACGCCGTGACCAGGGCCCGGGCGACGACGTCCTCGCCCTCGGACACCGCGATCCGCCAGACGCCCTCGGCCTCGTCCCAGTGCGCCGACGTCACCTCGGTGTTGAGCCGGATGCGCGGCGCGAGGTCGAGCCGGTTCACGAGGCGGTCGATGTGCGCCTTGATCTCCGGCTGGAACGCGAACACCCGGCTCCAGTCCGGCTGCTCGTCGAAGGAGAACCAGTACAGGTGCGACTGCACGTCGCACGAGGCGCCGGGGTAGGTGTTGTCCCGCCAGGTGCCGCCCCAGTCGCCCGCCTTCTCGAGCAGCACGAACGACTCCTCGCCGGACTGCAGCAACCGCTCGGCCATCCCGAGGCCGCCGAGTCCTGCGCCCAGGACCGCGACCTCGACCCGCTGCGTCACGCGCCGGCCTTCCGCACCGCGTCGGCGATCTCGTCGATGATCCCGGCACCCGACGGCGTGGCACCGAGCGTCCAGAGGAAGTCGTGGAGCATGCCGTCGAACCGCTTGAGGGTGACGGGCACGCCGGCGGCCTCGAGCTTGCGGGCGTAGTTCTCGCCCTCGTCACGCAGCGGGTCGAACTCCGACGTCGCGACGTAGGCCGGCGGCAGGCCGGAGACGTCCTCGCGGCGGCCGGGGCACAGGTAGTCGAGGTCGTCGCTCTGCGCGCCCAGGTAGTGCGCCCAGAACCACTCCATCGCGCCGCGGGTCAGCAGGTAGCCGTCGGCGTTCTCCTCGTACGACGGCGTCGAGAAGTCGAAGTCGGTCACCGGGTAGAGCAGCAGCTGCGCGGCGATCGCGGGGCCGCCGCGGTCCTTCGCCGCCTGGGCGACGGAGGCGGCCAGGTGCCCGCCCGCCGAGTCACCGGCGACGATCAGCCGGTTCGGGTCGGCGCCGAGCTCCGCGGCGTTCTCGGCCGCCCAGACGGTGGCCGCGTAGCAGTCGTCGAACGCGGCGGGCGCGACGTGCTCGGGCGCCAGCCGGTAGTCGACGGACACGATCACGGCGCCGCTGCGGTTGGCGATGCTGCGCAGCGGGCGGTCGACGATGTCCAGGTCGCCGATCACCCAGCCGCCGCCGTGGAAGTACACGACCAGCGGCTTGGGGCCGTCGCCGTCGGGGGTGTAGATCCGGACCGGGATCTGGCTCGCAGGGCCCGTGATGCGGCGCTCGTCGACCGCGATCGGTTCCGGCTCGCCCTGCAGGTCGAGGAAGCCCTTCGCCGCGGCGCGGGCCATCGGCACCGTCATCTGCGGGAACGGCGGCATGCCTTGCTCGGCGAGGGCGTCGAGCAGGGTCTGGGCTTCGGGGTGGACGGGCAACGCTGCCTCCTGGGTCCGATGCGGACGGGCTCGGGGTGTCCCCTGCACCGTGACATCGGTCACGCAATCGACCTTCGTGCCGCGGGTACGAAACCCGCCGCCGTCTTCGTCTCCCCGGCACGTCGATACGCCTGCCTCAGCCGTCGATACGCCTACCTCAGCCGTCGCGGGAGGCTCCCCGCCGGCCGAGCCGGGCCCGGTAGGCCGCGAGCACCTCCCGCGTCTCCTCCTCCGCGAAGACGCCCGCGAACTCCTGCACGCTCCGGTCGGCCCCCTCGGCCAGCCCGGTGTTCTGCCACGTCTCGAACAGGCGTTTCTGTGCCGCCAGCACGGTGCGGGTGTGCCCGCCGACCTTGGCGAGCAGCTCCTCGACGGCACCGGCCAGCCCGGACGGCTCGACGACGGCGTTGCAGAGCGTGCCGAGCCGCTCGACCGGGTAGAGGTCCCCGGTCAGCACGATCTCCTTGGCCAGCGCCAGCCCGACGTGCTGCTGCAGCAGCGCCGCGTCGACCACCGAGGGGATTCCGAGCTTCACCTCCGGCAGCCCGAACGCCGCCCGCGTGGTCGCCACGCGGAGGTCGGCGGCCAGGGCGAGCTCGAACGCCGCGCCGATGCACGGCCCGTCGACGGCGACGAGCACCGGCACCGGCGCCGTCCGGACCGCCCGCAGCAGGTCGCGCAGCCGCGCGATGAAGGCCTCCGCGTCGGTGACCGAGGAGAGGGCCAGGAACTCGTCGACGTGCATGCCGGCGGAGAACACGGGACCGGCGGCGTCGACCACGACGGCCCGGGTGTCCGGGCCGAGGTCGAGGGCCGCGTGCAGGTCGCGGACGTCGCCCGCGGTCAGGGCGTTGCGCGCCTCGGGCCGGTCGAGGGTGACCCGGCGCACCGGGCCGTCGTCGGTGACGTTCATCCGGTCATCCTGACCGCGGCACCCCCGCCGGGTCATGATGAGGGTCATGGGGGACCTGGCCGACGGTGATCTCCAGGGCGACGCCGAGGTCCTGCACGCCCTGTTCCGCCGCCGGGACTCCGGCAGCCGCCCCGGCGCCCGGACCGACAAGCACCGGATCGCGCTCGTCGTCGGCGGCGGCGGGATGCGCGGCGCCTACGCGGGCGGCATGGTGTGGGCCCTCGAGCAGGCGGGACTGGCCCCGGCCTTCGACGTGGCCTACGGCAGCTCCGCCGGCGCCTTCGTGGCCACGGCGCTGCTGCTCGGGCACGGCTACGAGGCCTCCCGGATCTTCCCCGACGACATGGCCACCCGCGCGTTCGTCGACCCGCGCCGGCTCCGCACGCGCCGGCCGATGGTCTCGCTCGACCACCTGATCGACGAGATCCTGGTGCACAGCAAGCCCACCGACTGGGAGGCGCTGCGCGACAGCCCGGCCCCGCTGCGGGTCCTGGTCACCGACGCGGACGACATGACCCCGCACGCCCTCGGGGGGCTCGCGACCGCCGCGGACTGGCGACTGGCCATGCGCGCGACGGCGGCGATCCCGCTGCTCACCGGGCCGCCCGTCGAGCTGCACGGCCGGCGCTGGATCGACGGCTCGATCGGCGACCCGCTACCGGTGGCGCGGGCCCTGCGGGACGGGGCCACGCACGTCCTGGTCCTGCTCACCCGGACCGTCCCCGAGCTGCGCCGCTCCGACCCGACCGGCCGCACGCCGTGGTGGGCGCGGTCCATCGACCTGCTCGCCCCCGGGCTCGGCGCGATGACGCAGGACGTCCGGCGGCACGCCGACAGCCTCGACCTGCTCTCCGACGCCGCCCACCCCGAGCGGTCCGGCAGCCACCTGTTCGCCATCTCGCCGGAGCGGTCCGCGGGCATCCGCGGCCTGACGATCGACGTCCCGCGCGTCGAGCTCGCCTCCCGGCTCGGCCACGACGCCGCCGCGGCCGTGCTGCGGACGGTCGACCCCGGGCTCGTCCTCGCCCACCAGCGGAGCGGCGTTCCGGACGATCCGGCCGCCACCGATGATTTCCGGGACGCAATGCGGTCCACCCCACGACGGACCGGGAGCGACCGGCCCGCGTGAGGCGTGGGGGGAGGCGGCATGGGTGGCAGAGGCGGTACGACACAGCCACCCGGCCGCCGCTTCGGCCGGCGGCGGATCGAGATCGCCCCGGGCGAGTCGCGACCGCACGTGGAGGCGGAGTGGCGCGGCGTGCTCGTCGTTCTCGAGGCCGGGGAGATCGAACTACGCTGCCACGCGGGCGGGCGCCGGCGGTTCGCTGCGGGCTCGGTGCTGTGGTTCACGGGACTCAACCTGCGCACGGTGCACAACCCGGGCGCGGTCCCGGCGGTGATCCTCGCCGTCTCGCGGGGAGGCGGGACCCCGGACGGGTGCACGGAGGTCACGGGTTCGTGACGTCGAGGGACCACACCGGACACCTGCGCGCGCGACCCTGAGTGGCATGACCATCGACCTGACCGTCGCTCAGGCCGAGTCGCGGTCCGCCGCGATCGCCGACCTGCTCGGCGCGCTGGAGGAGCTCACCTCGGCCTACCGCGGGCTGCCGGAGGACCAACGGGCCGGGCGGTGCTCCGCCGACGCGGACCGCATCACCGCCGAGGTGGCGCGGCACCTGTTCACCGCCCGCACCCGCCTGGCCTCGGACTACGGGCGCCGCCGGGCCTGAGGGGTTCCTGGCCTGAGGTGGGGGCGACGGGCCGGGGCACGGCAGTCGGCGCTCGGCGCTCGGACCGTCGGGCGCCCGGCACGGCCCGAATCGTGCGCACACGCGCTCGAGCGCCGCACAGCCCCGTCGACCGGATGTCCGGCGCAACCAATGGGTGTGCGACGGCGCCCGGCGGGTCGCCGCAAACCTCCCGCACACCCACTCGAGCGCCGCACAGGCCGTCGACCGGATGTCCGACGCACCCCGCGGGTGTGCGACGGCGCCTCGACGGGTGTGCAGCGCTCATCCGGGTGTGTGCGCTGAGCGCCGAGGCGCGGACCCACCGCCGGTCCGCGGGGAGCGCCTCAGGTCGCGCGCCGGGCCACCCGTTCGGCGAACGCCCGGACCCACCGCCGCTGCCAGGGCGTCTCGACGGCCCGGGGCCGGTAGTGCGCCCGGGCCCAGGCCACGGCCTCGGCGCCGGGATGCCCGGCGAGCACCGCCATGCACGCGATCACCGTGCCCGTGCGGCCGGTCCCGCCCGTGCAGCTGACCTCCACCCGCACGCCCGAGCGGGCGCGCTCGTAGGCGTCGACGATCGCGGCGGTGGCGCCGTCCCGGTCGCGGGGCACGCGGAAGTCCGGCCAGACGATCCAGGCCGCGGGCCAGTCCGGCTCGTCGTCGTGCCCGGGGCGGCCGAGGCAGAGGGAGAACTCGGGCAGCGGCCCGTCCGGCAGGGGGTCACGGCGGCCCCGGCCGCGGACCGGGGTGCCGTCGGGGAGCAGGACCGCGCCGTCCAGCTGGATCATTCCGTGATAATGCCCCTCCGTGGGATCGAGCGAGGCCCTGGTCGGGGCACTGCGCGCCGCGGGATGCGTGTTCGCGGAGGAGGAGGCCGAGGTCCTGGCGGCGTCGGCGGGGTCCGCGGAGGAGCTGGAGGCGATGCTGGCCCGGCGCGTCGCGGGCGTCCCGCTGGAGCACGTCGTGGGGTGGGCGGAGTTCCGCGGGCTGCGGATCGTCGTCGACGAGAAGGTCTTCGTGCCGCGCCGGCGGACCGAGCTGCTCGTGGAGCAGGGGCTGGCGCTGGCTCCTCGGAACGCCGTCGTGGTGGACCTCTGCTGCGGCTCTGGAGCGGTGGCGACCGCACTGGCCGCGGAGCTGCCGGGGGCCGAGGTGCACGCCGCGGACGTCGACCCCGCGGCGGTGCGCTGCGCGCGCCGGAACCTGGAGCCGCGCGGCGGGCACGTCCACGAGGGCGACCTCGACGCGGCCCTGCCCGCCGACCTGCGCGGACGCGTCGACCTGCTGCTCGCCAACGCGCCCTACGTGCCCACGGCGGAGGTCCCGCTGATGCCGCCCGAGGCCCGCGACCACGAGCCGCTCACCGCCCTCGACGGCGGCGCCGACGGCCTCGACCTGCACCGCCGGATCGCCGCGCTCGCACCCCGGTGGCTGCGCCCGGGCGGGTACCTGCTGATCGAGACCTCCCGGCGGCAGGCGCCGGGCACCGCGGCGGCGATGGTCGTGCACGGCATGGGTACCGCGATGACCCGCTCCGAGGAGCTCGACGCCACCGTCGTGATCGGGATCAGCGCCGGGGTGTCTCGACGACGACGTTCGTCGACTTGATCACCGCGACGGCGAGCGAGCCGGGCTGCAGCCCGAGCTCCTCGACCGCCTCCCGGCTCATCAGCGACACCACCCGATGGGGCCCGCACTGCATCTCGACCTGGGCCATGACCTTGTCCGTGACGACCTCGGTCACCAGGCCGACCATGCGGTTGCGGGCGGAGGTGTGCACGTCCGACGGGTCCGGCGCCGCCGTCGCGTGCTCCCGGGTGAACGCCGCCAGCGAGGCCCCGTCGACGACCTTCCGTCGCGAGGCGTCGAGGTGCACCGGGAGCGTGCCGGCGTCGATCCACCGGCGCACCGTGTCGTCGCTGACCCCGAGCAGGCCCGCGACCTCCGAGATCCTGTACTCCGCCACCGCGCGGATGTTACGGCGGCCGGGGCGTCGCGTCTCCGCCGGTCAGGCGACGAGCACGGCGCGGGCGGTCTCGCCCGGCCCGGATCCGCACCGCGCGAGCACCGTGCCGTCCGCCGCCCAGATCCCGGAGCGGCCCGCGGTGCGGTCGTAGCCGCCCCCGGTCGGGCCCGCGAAGCTGGCCACGACGACCGGGACGCCGTGGTCGCGCCCGATCCGCCGGGCCCGTTCCTCCTGCACCGCGGCGTCGTCCGGGGTGTCCACGGCACCGGCCACGTAGGCGTCGATGCCGAGCGACGCCGTGCGCGCGGCCTGCTCCGGCGCGCCCATGTCCCGGCAGACGGCGAGACCGAGCCGCCAGCCGTCGACCTCGACGACGCCGGGTCCGGTCCCGGCGGTGAAGTGCGCCGGCTCCGCCCCGCCCAGGCACATCTTGCGGTAGGCGATCCGCGCTCCCGCGCCGTCGACAACCAGCACACCGAGCGAGCGGCCGCCGCCCTCGAGGGGAAGCGGGGCGCCGGCGAGCGCGAGGGCCCCGCTGTCGGCGCACGCCTCGACCAGCGGCGCGAGCCGGGGATCGGCGGGATCGAGGGCGGGGGCGTCGAGCTCGTAGCCGGTCAGCGACAGCTCGGGGAAGACGACCAGCCGCGCGCCGGCCCGGCGGACCGTGTCGGCGTGGGCGCGGACGTTGGCCGCGACGTCCAGCGCGGTGCAGGGCGGTTGGGCGGCGACGACGGTCAGGGGCAGCCTCGGAGGCACGGCCGCACGCTATCCGGTGGCCCCCGCTGGGAGGATCACCGCATGCACTGGACCACGCGGCCGGAGGAACCCGAGGACGCGCCCGCGGTGCGACGGGTGGTGCTGGCCGCCTTCGACGCCCCCGGTGAGGCCGATCTCGTCGACGCCCTCCGCACCGACCCCGCATGGATCGACGGGCTGTCGGTGGTCACCGAGTCGCCGGACGGGGAGATCGTCGGGCACGCCCTGCTGACCCGCTGTCACGTCGACGAGGTCCCGGCACTCTGCCTCGCCCCCTGCTCCGTCCTGCCCGCCCACCAACGTTCGGGCGCCGGGTCCGCCGCCGTCCGTGCGGTGCTGGCGGCGGCGCGGGAGCGGGGCGAGCGGTTCGTGATCGTGCTGGGGCACCCGGACTACTACCCGCGCTTCGGCTTCGGCCGGGCGTCGGCCCACGGCATCCGGCTCTCCGCCGAGGTACCGGACGAGGCGCTCATGGCCCTCTCCCTCACCGACGACCCCCTGCCGGCGGGGACGGTCAGGTACGCGGCACCGTTCGGCATCTAGCTCCGGCTCGATCCCGGGCCCGCGTCCCGTTCGACCCGGCCTACGCGGCGACCGCCGCGGTCGGACGGCCAAGCTCGTTCTCCTGCCGTGGTCCCACCCTTGCGCGACTTGCTCGGCCGAGCTAATTTTTGCTCGTGCGAGCAAGGACCTTCACGGAGACGAGCCGGCGCACCCAGATCGTCACGGCGGCGATCGAGGTGATCGCCGAGGTCGGTTACGCCAAGGCGTCGTTCAGCCGGATCGCGACGCACGCCGGGCTGTCGAGCACCGGCATGATCAGCTACCACTTCGCGGGCAAGGACGACCTGCTCGCGGCCTGCGTCGCGGAGATCGAGCGGGTGACCGGGTCGTTCATGGAGCCCTATCTCGAGGCCGCGGACGGGCACGTCGCGCAGCTGCGGGCCTACGTCGAGTCGAACGTCGCGCTCGTCGGCGAGCACCCCGCCGCCGTCCGGGCGTTGATCGACATCGTGCGGAACGGCGCCGCGACCAGCCCGGGCGTCAGCGGCCGCCCGGCCGTGTTCGAGGAGCACTTCCGCGCCGGGCAGGAGGCGGGCGTCTTCCGCCCCTTCGACGTCCGGGCCGTGACGATCGCGCTCACCAGTGGGCTCGACGCCGTCGTCGCCACCGCGGCCGTCGACCCGCCCGGTCCCGCGGAGCTCGCCCGCCTGGGCCGCGAGCTCGCCGACCTCTACGTCCGCGCGACCACGTCCGAAGGGGGATCCGCATGACGGTCGACGGGAGGCCTGCACCGGACGCGGGCCTGCGTCGGGTGGTCCGGGCCAACGTGCTGACCGTCGCGTTC
The DNA here is from genome assembly GCF_050948485.1 of Pseudonocardia halophobica. Lineage (NCBI taxonomy): Bacteria > Bacillati > Actinomycetota > Actinomycetes > Pseudonocardiales > Pseudonocardiaceae > Pseudonocardia > Pseudonocardia halophobica. Next base: position 6,840,080 of record NZ_CP192046.1, read on the forward strand.
GAGGTCCTCGTGCCGATGGCGCTCTTCTACGGGCTGCGCGCGGCGGGGGTGAGCCAGTGGTGGGCGCTGATGGCCGGGGTGCTCGTGGCGGCCCCGTACGTGGTGTGGACGGTGGTCCGCAACCGCCGGATCGACCTCGTCGCGCTGGTCACGCTGAGCGTCCTGGTGCTGTCCGTCGTGCTCGGCCTGCTGTCGGACGACCCCCGCACCCTCGCGATCCGCGAGGGCTGGACCGCCGCCCTCGGCGGGCTGTTCGGGCTCTGGATGTTGGTCACGGTCGTCGTCGGCAGGCCGGCCCAGCTGACGTTGGGCCGGACGATCGCGGAGATCAAGCGCGGCGCCGAGGGCGCCGCCGCGTGGGCGGCCCGCTGGGACACCGACGCGCGGTTCCGGCGCGGGCTGCGCATCGACACGGCCGCCTGGGGCGCGGTGCTGCTGGCGAACGCGGTGGTGCACGTCGTGCTCGTCCACACCCTGCCGATCGACCTGATCGCCCTGGTCACCACGGTCGTGTGGTTCGCCGCGCTGGCCGGCCTGATCGCCTGGCACGTCTGGTACCTGCGCAAGGAGGGCCTGGAGGCGTGAGCACGGTGCCGGGGCCGGGTCAGCCCGGGCCGCCGGGATGGGTGAGGTCGTAGGCCCGTGAGACCTTCTTGGGCACGACCATCCGCCACGCGTCGACGACGAGCTCCCGGGCCTCGGTCGCGTCCAGTGCCGCGAGATCGGCGTGGACCCAGTTGAAGCGCATGTCCGACGCCGACGGCAGCCGGAACTTGTGCGGCTCGCCCGCGACGAGCGCCGCCCGCTCCTCCTTGGGGAACGCGAAGCCCATCTCGCGCTCGTCGAGGGAGAACGCCACGTAGACGATCTGCTTGACGCGGAACTTCAACCTGCCGCGCACGTACACCTGGTACGAGCGCTCCAGCTCGGTGCCCAGCAACCGGACGTCCTCGATCACCGCCACGAAATCCGCCTCCCCCTGTGTCGCCCACACAGGACCGCGACGGCGGGCGGGAGTCATCGGTCGTCGGATCGGGTCGAGGTACGAGAATGGCCCCTGACCCGCGTCTCCGCTGGTCAGGGGCCGTACCCCGAGGGTGTGGCAGGTGAAGGATTCGAACCTTCGTAGGCTAAGCCGACGGATTTACAGTCCGCTCCCTTTGGCCACTCGGGCAACCTGCCGGGGTGCCGTCGGCCTCGCCGACGTGCAGGGAGAAGGATACGACAGCGAGATCCGGCCCCCACGAGGGGGGCCGTCAGCAAGGAGGAGCCCATGGCCGACCCGTCGTTCGACGTGGTGAGCAAGGTCGATCGGCAGGAGGTCGACAACGCCCTCAACCAGGCTGCGAAGGAGCTCTCCCAGCGGTTCGACTTCCGCGGGACCGACACCTCGATCAGCTGGGCCGGCGAGGAGGCGGTCACCCTCGAGTCCGGGACCGAGGAGCGGTTGAAGGCGGCGGTCGACGTCTTCAAGGAGAAGCTGATCAAGCGGAACATCTCGCTGAAGGCGTTCGAGGTGGGCGAGCCCGCGCCGTCGGGCAAGATCTACAAGGTCACCGGCAAGATCCTGCAGGGCATCGCCTCGGACAAGGCCAAGGAGATCAGCAAGACCATCCGCGACGAGAAGCTCAAGGGCGTGCAGGCCCAGATCCAGGGCGACCAGTTGCGCGTGTCGGGCAAGAAGAAGGACGACCTGCAGGCCGTCATCGCGTTGCTGAAGAGCAAGGACTTCGGCATCGCCCTGCAGTTCACGAACTACCGCTGAGCTCCGTCCGGCCTGACACCGCGCCTGCCGAGGTGTCAGGCCGGCGGCCCGTCCGAGCACGACCGGTCGGGAACCGTGGCCGCCCGTCGTCGGCGGCCAGGCGTGGTCCGGGAGGTCGTCGGCCAGGAGGTCCCGCACCGCGGCCGAGTCCGATGGCAGCGGGTTGGTGGGGCCGTGGTACGCCGCCGCTACGGGCGGAGGGCGGGTTCGGCAGAGGTCGACTCCTGTCCTCCGTCCGCCCCCTGAGACCTGCGATCGGGTGGGGCACCGTCAGCCGCCCTCGCGCAGCGCCGTCAGAAGGCGAATTGGCGACCCCTCAGCCGGCCCTCCGCGGGATCCGGTCGGGGTCGGCGCCCGGGCCGGGGTCGGCGACGATCTCGGCGATGTCGGGCGCGGCGTCACACCCCTCGCAGGTGGTGGTGAGGTGGACCGTGCCCCCGCACTCGTCGTGGGTGAAGAGGATCGGGGGGCCGTCGGGGGCGGCCCAGCGGTCACCCCACTCCGTGAGGGCGACGATCACCGTGCCCAGCTCCCGGCCCTTGCGGGTGAGCGCGTAGCCGTCCGGGCGTTCCTCCATCAGCCCGGCGGCGACGAAGCCCTCGAGGCGCTTGGCGAGGACGTTGGGTGCGATGCCGAGGCGGCGCTCGAAGTCGGAGAAGCGGGTCATGCCGGCGAAGACGGCATTGCGGATGATCAGCAGGCTCCAGCGCTCCCCGACCAGCTCGAGGGCGCGGGCCGCGGAACAGTTCTCGCGCTCGTACAGGCGTCCCAGCACGGCACCAGAATAGGCCAATTCCACTTGCGTGATGCAAGTCTCACCCCCTACCGTACTTGCTTCACGCAAGTCGACCCGAAGGGGATGAGGACGATGGCACTTCCGCAGGTGGTCTCGCGGGACGAGTGGCTGGCCGCACGCCGGGCGCTGTTGTTGCGCGAGAAGGAACTGACCCGGGCGCGAGACGTGCTCGCCGCGGACCGGCGGCGGCTGCCGATGGTGCGGGTGGAGCAGGACTACCGGTTCACGGGGCCGGAGGGCGAGGTCGGGCTGCTCGACCTGTTCGCGGGCCGCAGCCAGCTGATCCTGCAGCACTTCATGTACGACCCGGCCTGGGACGAGCCGTGCCGGAGCTGCAGCGCCATGGCCGCGGAGACGGGTGAGGGCGTGCGCGACCACCTGGCCCGGCGGGACACGGCCTTCGCCGCGGTGTCGCGGGCGCCGTACCCGAAGCTGCAGGCCGTACGCGAGGCCCGGGGCTGGACCTTCCCCTGGTACTCGTCCGAGGGCAGCAGCTTCAACTACGACTTCCACGCGACGCTCGACCCGGCCGTCGCGCCCGCGAACTACAACTTCCGGGACGCCGGGGAGCTGTCGGCCGCGGGTCTCGACTGGATGGTCGACTACGTCGGCGAGCAGCCGGCGATCAGCACGTTCCTGCGGGACGGCGACCAGGTCTTCCACACCTGGTCGGCGTACGGCCGCGGCGTCGAGGAGATGATGCACGGCTACCACCTCCTCGACCTGACGGCGCTGGGGCGGCAGGAGGACTGGGAGGAGCCGAAGGGGCGGGCCCCGGTCGTGCACGCGGCCGACCCCGGCTACACGAGCTGAGCCCCGGGAGATCGAGCCAGGGCCGTTCGGCCCGTACCGCGGGCCGAACGGGCGCTCCTACGATCGCCCGGTGCGTCTCCTGGAGCGCGACCACCCGTTGGCAGTCGTGCGCGACCGGGCGGCGCGGGCGGCCGAGGGCGGCGGCCGGTTGGTGCTGCTGGCCGGCGAGGCCGGGATCGGCAAGACGGTCCTGCTCCGGGCCCTCGCCGAGGAGCTGCCCCGCGAGCAGGTGCTGTGGGGGATGTGCGACGCGCTGTCCACGCCGCGGCCGCTCGGCCCGCTGCGGGACGTCGCGCACGCGCTCGGGCCCGGCGTGACCACGCTGCTCGCCGACGGGGCGCCGCCGCACGAGGTGTTCGCGGCCGTGCTCGACGCGTTGCGGGCGCGGCCGCGGACGCTGGTGATCGAGGACCTCCACTGGGCGGACGACGCCACCGCGGACCTGGTGCGGTACCTCGGCCGCCGGATCTCCTCGCTGCCGCTCCTGCTGGTGCTCTCGTACCGGGACGGGCTGGCCGCCGACCATCCGCTCGTCCCGGTGGTCGGCGACCTGGTCTCGCTGCCGGACACCCGCCGCGTGCAGCTCGCGCCGCTGAGCCGGGGCGCTGTGGAGCAGCTGTGCGCCGGCAGCCGGCTCGACGCCGCCGAGGTGCACCGGCGCACGGCGGGGAACCCGTTCTACGTCAGCCAGATCGTGGCGCAGCCGGAGTCACGGCTGCCGGCGAGCGTGCGGGAGGCCGTGCTCGCCCGGGCGGCGGTGCTCGACCCGGAGCACCGCCGCTGCCTGGAGCTGCTCTCCTGCACGCCCGAGCCGGTCGGCGGTGCGCTGCTGGGCGCCCTCGGCGTACCGCCCGCGACCGTCGAGGCGCTCATCGGCACCGGGCTGGTCGACCGCCACGGCGACGGGCTGGCCTTCCGGCACGAGATCGCCCGCTCGGCGGTGCTCGACGCCGCCCCGGGACCCGCCGTGGACCGGCACGCCGCCATGATCGCGGCGCTGGAGGCGACCGGCGGCGACGCCAGCGTGCTCGCCCACCACTCCGCGGCGGCCGGCGACGTGCAGCGCGTCCTGCGCCACGCCCGGGCCGCGGCGGCCGAGGCGGCCCGCTCGGGCGCCCACCGCCAGTCCGCCGAGCTGTACCGCCTCGCACTCGAGGCGACCGAGCAGATCACCGCGCAGCACACGGAACCCGCCACTGCGCTCGTCGAGCCCACCACCCGCGCCGAGCTCATGGAGGCCCTCGGCACCGAGCTCTACCTCACCGACCGGCTCGCGGAGGCGATCGACGTGCTGACCCGCGCCGTCGGGCTGCGGCGCGAGCTGGGCGACGCGGTGGCCGTCGGCGCGGGGCACCGGATCATCTCGGACTACGCCTGGTACCACGGCGACGGCGCCGCCGCGGCTGAGCACGACCGCGCGGCGCGCGAGATCCTCGCCGGTGCCGACGACCCCCGCGAGTGGGGGTTCGCGCTGGCCAACCACGCCTACCTCGCCGCCCACCGCGGTGACGGGCCCGGCGCCTCCCGGGCCGGGCAGGACGCGCAGCAGATCGCCGAGGAGCTCGCCGACCCGGCCCTGCACGGCACCGCCGCGATCGGGCTGTCGATCGCACGCCTGCTCGGTGGGGACGTCGCCGCCCGCTCCGATCTCCTCGACGCGAGCGCCACCGGTGTCCGCAGGAAGCTCGACGAGCTCGCGACCGCACCGGTGAGCAACCTCGCGCACCTCGACGTCGAGCAGGGCCGGTTCGCGGAGGCCGACGCGGTGCTGGCGGACGCCCTGGCGCTGAGCGAGCGGCTGGACGTGCAGATCTGCACGATGTGGCAGCGCGGCGTCCGGGCCCGCTTGCGGCTGCTGCAGGGGCGTTGGGCCGAGGCCGAGGAGGACGCGCGCGCCGTCCTCGACCGCGGCGAGATGCCGCTGGGCCGGCTGTGGCCGCGCCTCGTGCTGGGGGTGCTGACCGCGCGCCGTTCGGCGCCCCCGGACAACCCGGACCTCGACGTCGGGTGGCGGATCGCGACGGGTCTCGACGCGCCCGCCGCCCTCGCCGCCGCGGTCGCGGCGCTCGCCGAGCAGGCCTGGCTGCTGCGCCGGCCCGACCCGCGGCTGGCCGAACCGGTCGTGGCCCGGCTGCTCGCGGAGCCGTTCAGCGGCCGTGGCCAGACCCTCGCCCCGGTCCGGCGCTGGTCGGCGCGGATGGGCGCGGCCGGTCTGCCGCCGTTGCCGCCGGTCCCCGACGGGCCGGAGCCGGAGGACCGCACGGACGAGGGCGACCGGCCCTACGAGCGCGCCCTCGCCCTCTGGGACGCCGGCGCCCCCACGGACCTGCTCGCCGCTCTCCCCGTGCTCGACGAGCTGGGCGCGGCGGCCGTCGCGGCCCGGTTCCGCGCCCGGCTGCGCGAGCTCGGGGTGAACGGGATCCCCCGCGGCCCGGCCCCCGCCACCCGCGCCAACCCGGCGGGCCTCACCGCACGGCAGCTCGACGTGCTGGGGCTGCTCGTCGAGGGGCTGAGCAACGCCGACATCGCGGCCCGGTTGGTGATCTCGCCGAGGACCGCCGACCACCACGTGTCGGCGGTCCTGGCGAAGCTGGGGGTGCGCTCGCGCGGCGAGGCGGCCGCGGCCGCCCGCCGGACGGGCGTGCGCGCCTGACCGGTCAGGTGTCGGCGCTGTGCGGCCCGAACTCGGTCGCCACCTCGACGACCAGGTCGGCGGGGAAGCCGCCGCGGCGGGCGTGCTCGCGGACCGTCTCGGCGTCGTCGGTCTCGTGCACGCAGTAGATCTTGTCGCCGGCAACGTAGCTGCGGTGCCAGGTGTAGGCCACGCCGAGCCCCTCGACCACGCCGTTGGAGGTGCAGGCGATCTCACGGATCTGCTCCGGGGTGAGGCCGGAGGCGCCGGGGATGGTGCGCTCGATCAGGAAGGTGGGCATCGTGTTCTCCTCGTCTCGGTCCCGGGGACGTCCCGCTGACCTGGGAGAACGGTAGGGCCGGCGCGGTGGCGGGCGCGTCGGTGGAACCACCCATCCCGTGCCCATGCCCTCCCTATCCCGGGATCAGGCACCGCCCAGCGGCGTGTCCCCGTCGAGCCCGGTCAGGGCGAGGACCCGCGCCACCGGGCCCGTCTCCGGGCGCTCGACCCGGAGCACCACACCGCGGGCGCGGGCGTCGCCGGCGAGGTCGACGAGCATCCCGATGCCCGCGCTGGGCAGGTAGCCGACGCCGGTGAGGTCGAGGACCACGGGTGCGGCGGCGCCGGACGGGGCGAGGGCGGCCTCGAGCGGCTCGCGGACGTCGTCGATCCCGCTCAGGTCGAGGTCGCCGTGGAGGGCGAGCCGCAGCCCGGCCCCGTCCCGCTCCACCGTCAGGCCCGCCGGGGCCCGGACGACGGGGGCCGAGGCGGGCGGGCCGGGCGGCAGGGGCCCGGGCTCCCGCTCGGTCGGGTCCAGCCGGAACGTGACGAGCGTGCCGGCCTCGTTCCGGCCGATCTCGACCTCGCCGGCGAGCGCCCGGATGAGGTCGAGGCCACGGCCCCGGAACCCCTTGTCGGCCCGCTCCGGCCGCCAGTGGCCGTGGTCGCGCACGCCGACCCGGACCCCGCCGTCCGCCTCGAGCTCCAGCGCGACGGCGAAGCCCTCGGGGTCGCTGCTGCGGTAGGCGTGGTCGACGGAGTTGGCGGCGGCCTCGCCGAGGGCCAGCTGCAGGTCCTCGAGGAGGAGCTTCGGCACCGCCGCCTCCTCGGCCCAGGCCCTGACGTCCGCGCGCATCCGGCGCAGGACCTCGGGGGCCGCGGGGTAGCTCGCGTGCAGCGGTGCCGGGAGCAGCCGCACCGCGACGAGCGCGATGTCGTCCGCGTGCCCGTGCCGCTCCACGACCTCGGCGAGGAGGTGGTCCACCAGCTCGTCGGGGCCCTCGCCCGCGCGGCGCGCGGCCGCCGACGCCAGCCGGGCCAGGCCGTCGTCGACCACCTCGCCGCGCCGTTCGACCAGGCCGTCCGTGTAGAGCAGCAGCGTGGTGCCCGGCCGGATGGTGGTCGAGCCCTCGGTGAACGGCGAGCGGTCGGGCAGTCCCAGCACGGGGCCGAGGGTGTCGTCGAGGTAGCGCGCACCCTCGCGGTCGACCAGCAGCGGCGGCAGGTGCCCGGCGCGGGCCCAGCGCAGCGTGCCGGAGGCGCGGTCGAGCAGCAGGCAGGCCGCGGTCGACGCGCGGGCACCCGGGATCCACGACACGTGCGCGTCGAGGATCTCCAGGGCGGCCGCCGGGGAATGCCCCTGGCGGAGGGCACCGGACAGCGCCACCCGCAGCTGGCCCATCACCGCGGCGGCGGCCGGCCCCTGCCCGACGACGTCGCCGACGGACAGGGCGATCCGGTCGTCGTCGACGGCGAAGACGTCGTACCAGTCGCCGCCCGCCTGGACCCCGGCCGCGCCGGGCCGGTACCGGGTGGCGCTGCGCAGCCGCGGGAAGGTCGGCGGCTCCGGCGGGAGGAGGCTGCGCTGCAGGACGGCCGCGATCTCGTGCTCGGCCTCGTGCAGCCGGGCCCGGTCGAGCGCCTGCGCGCACTGCTCGGCCACCGTCAGCAACGCGGCGCGGGCCTCGTCGGACAGCTCCGGGCCGCCGTCGGGGAACCGCAGACCGAGCACTCCGAGCGGGGTCCCGCCGAGCGAGAGCGGCACGGCGACCTGATCGGGCAGCTCGCCGCCGCCCTCGTCGAGCCGGCGGTCCGACCAGGCGTGCGGGCTGCGGGTGCCGACCCAGACCGGCTCGCCCGTGCGGGCGGCGTAGGCCAGCGGGCGCGGGACGTCCGCGGCGATCCAGCGGACCGGCGGCGGCGGGTAGGCGGCGAGCACCTCCAGCTGGTCGGCGCGGTGCACCGCGACGACGGCGGACGACGCCCCGATCTCCTCGGCGTGCCCCAGGATCACCTCGGCGACCTCGGTGGGCCGCGCCGCGCCGGACAGCGCCGAGACGACCCGGCTGAAGTTCTCGGCGGCCAGCCGGGCGTCGCTCTCGGTGGCGAGCAGCTCGGCGCGCTGCAGCGCCTGCGCGCTCTGCTCGGCGAGCGACACGGCCGCCGCCCGCTCGGTGGCCGCCAGCCGCCGCGGCTCGACGAAGCCGAGCGCCACCACGCCGATGCAGCGCCCCGCCACCAGCAGCGGGACGGCGGCCGCACCGGAGTAGCCGTACTCCTCGCGGACGAGCCCGTGCAGGTGCGGGTAGTCGCGCGCCCAGTCCTCGTCCCGCTCGACCCACACCGGAGCGCCGTGGCGCACCGCGTCGGCGACGGGGGCGCGCGCGTCCTCCGGCATGCTCGCCCAGTCCCGCTGCACGGCCGGCGGCCAGCCGACGGAGTACAGCGACTCGAGCGTGCCCGAACCGCGCACCTCCCAGAGCGCCACCGACGAGGTCTTCATCAGCTGCGCGAACTGCGCCACCGCCGTCTGCGCCACCCGGCCCGGGGTCGCGGCGGCGGACAGGGCGGCGGTCGCCTCCTGCAGGAGCGTCAACCGGTGGCTCGTGTCCCGCTCGCTCTCGAAGAGCTGGGCGTTGTCGATCGCGGTCGCCGCGCGCCGGCCGATCTCCTCGAGCAGGGCCAGGTCCAGCGCGTCCTGCGGGGCGGAGGCGCCGGTCCGTGCGGTCGCCAACAGCCCGCCCACCCGTCCGCGGGCGACCAGCGGCACGAGCGAGACGGTGCGCAGGTCGAGCCGGCGGCGCGCGTCCTGCTGCTCCGGGTCGGCCGAGGCACCCACGATGTAGCTCTCGTCGACCCCGGCGGTGGCGGGGCGACCGTCGGCGAGCACCTCGTCGGCCCACCGCGAGGCGGCCTCGAGCCGGGCGAGGTCGTCCTCCTGGGCGGCGTCCCGGGCCGCGAGCGCGACCACCCGGGACGTGCCCGTGTCGTCGACGACGATCAGCCGGACCAGGTCCGCGACCCCCTCGTCGACGAGCGCGCGGACGAGCACGTCCCGCCGCCCGGCGACGGTGCTCTCCCGCTCCATCGCCGCGCCCAGCACGCCGAGGACGCGCTGGCGCTCCTGCTCGCGGTACCGGTCGTCGATGTCGAGGCAGCCGCCGACGTACCCGCGCTCCTCCGCCGCCGGGTTCAGCGGGGCGCCCCGGTCGAGCACCCAGCGGTAGTGGCCGTCGGCACGGCGGAGCCGGTACTCGGCCTCGAAGACGCCGCCCGCCGCGGCGGCGCGGCGCTCGTCGTAGCCGGCCAGGTCGTCCGGGTGGATCCGGGCGCGCCAGCCGGTGCCGAGGTCGGCCTCCCCGCCGCCCGTGTACTCCCGCCACGCCTTGTTGACGAAGAGCCGGCCGCCGTCGGCGCCGTCCGCCCAGATCAGGGCCGGGGTGGCGTCGGCGAGGGCGCGGAAGCGGCGCTCGGCGTCGGCGCGGGCGCGGCCGAGGCGCAGGTGCCCGTCGACGCGGGCCAGCAGCTCGCGGGCGGCGAAGGGCTTGGTCAGGTAGTCGTCCGCGCCGGAGGCGAGGCCCTCGACGGCCGCCTCCTGCCCCGCCCGGGCGGACAGCAGCACCACCGGCAGGCGGGCCGTCCGCGGGTCCGCGCGAAGCGCGCCGAGCAGGGCGATCCCGTCGAGCTCGGGCATCATCACATCGGACACGACGAGGTCCGGCGGGTCGGCGAGCACCGCCTCGAGCGCGGCCCGGCCGTCCGCCACCACCTGGACCGCGTACCGCGGGGCGAGCAGACGTCGCAGGTAGTCCCGCATGTCGGCGTTGTCGTCGGCGACGAGCACCCGGCCGCCCACGACCGACCCTATCGGGACGGTCCCGTCCGAGAGCTCCTCCGGCTCGCTCGGCAGCCAGCGCAGGGCCTCCGTGACGAACGGCTCGATCGACGAGGAGGCCGGCGACGACGAGGCCGGCGACGAGGCGGGCGACGAGGCCGGCTGCGGCTCCTCCGGCGTCTCCACGACCCGGTCCGCGGGCAGGTGCGCCGTGCCCAGCGGCACGGTGACGGTGAAGGTGGTGCCGACGTCGAGGGTGCTCTCCGCGCTCACCGTGCCGCCGTGCAGCGCCGCCAGCTCCCGCACCATCGCCAGCCCGATGCCGCTGCCCTCGGCCGACCGCGACCGCGTGCCGGTGATCCGGTGGAAGCGCTCGAACAGCCGCGGCATCTCGGCCGCCGGGATCCCGACGCCGGTGTCCGCGACGGTGAGCACCGCGGCGCCGTCGACCTCCCGCAGCCGGACCGTGACCGCACCCTCGAAGGTGAACTTGAGCGCGTTGGACAGCAGGTTGAGGACGACCTTCTCCCAGCTGTCCCGGTCGACGTGCACCGGTCGCGGGAGGGGCGGGCAGTCGATCACGAGCTCGAGCCCGGCGTGCTCGATCGCGGACCGGAACGCACCGGCCAGCTCGGCGGTGAAGACCCCGAGGTCCAGCGGCTCGAAGCGGGCCTCGATCCGGCCCGCCTGCAGCCGCGAGTAGTCGAGCAGGCTGTTCACCAGCTTGCCCAGCCGCAGCCCGTTGCGGTGGATCACGTCGAGCTCCGTGCGCAGCCGCTCCGCCGGGATCCCGTCGGCCGCCCGCAGCTCCTCGACCGGCCCCATGATCAGGGTGAGCGGCGTGCGGAACTCGTGGCTGACGTTGGAGAAGAAGTCGGTCTTCGCACGGTCGAGCTCGGCCAGCGCCTCGGCGCGGTGGCGCTCGGCCTCGTAGGCACGGGCGCCCTGCAGCCCGGAGGCGATCTGCGCGACCAGCAGCTCGACGAAGCCGCGGTACCCCTCGTCGTAGCGGCGGTAGGGGTTGAGGCCCACGACCACGAGGCCGGCCACGGCGTCCTCGGAGCCGAGCGGCAGGACCGCGGCCTCGATCGGCGGCCGGTCCCACTCCCCGGTCGGCAGCCCGGTGAACCGCAGGCCGAGGTCGTCGAGCACGGTCGTCCGGCCCGCCTGCGCCGCGTGGACCGGCCACGGCCCGTCCGGCCCGAGCCGCTCCGGCGCCGCCGGGGTGCCCGCCTCGATCCCGGCCGAGCAGGCCAGCCGGGCCCCACCGTCGTCGTCGAACAGGTAGACGAGGGAGAACGGCAGGTCGCGGGTGCTGGTCGCGAGCAGGTCGCAGGCGGCCTCGAGCACGGCGCTCTCGGTGCGCGCACTGGTGACGGCGCTCGACAGCGCGCGCAGGATGGACATCCGGCGCTCGCCGAGGACCCGGTCGGTGTTCTCGGTGACGACGCAGAGGAAGCCCGGGATGGCGCCGGTGTCGTCGGCGAGCGGGCTGTAGGAGAACGTGTGATACGTCTCCTCGGGGTAGCCGGACCGCTCGAGGATGAGCAGCAGGTCCTCGTCCCAGGTCGCCTCGCCGGTCTCCAGCACCGACGCGATGCGCGGGCCAATGTCCTCCCAGATCTCCGCCCACACCTCGTGGGCCGGCCGCCCGATCGCCCACGGGTGCTTGGCCCGCAGGGTGTCTCGCTGGTAGGCGTCGTTGTAGAAGAAGGCGAGCTCGGGGCCCCAGCCCATCCACATGGAGAACCGCGAGCCGAGCAGTATCCGCACGACGTTCCGCAGCGCCGACGGCCAGGTCTCGGGCCGCCCCACGGACGTCGCGGCCCAGTCCCAGCCCGCCATGATCCGGCCGAGCTCGCCACCGCGCGCGAAGATGCTCTCCTCCGCGACCTGCGGGCGCACGGTCTCGTCGGGCCGGGTCATCAAGGCTCCGTTCCGACGTCGATCCGTCCGGGAAAGCGAAGCGTAGCCGGATCCGCGGGCCCCGGTGCAGGCCTCGCGCCCGCCTCCCGCGGCGCGGGCGGAAGTTCGTGGCCGGATGCATGGAACGCGGGGGAACGGGTACGAGATCTTTCCCGGACGGTCGTGGTCGCCGGGATGCCGAGGCAGCTCAGGGAGCAGGTGACGCCGTGCCGCACGGTGACGAGTGGCGGGCCCTCGCGGCCGTCACGGGCAGCAGGACCGGGAAACTCGACCCGCGGGTCGAGCTCGTCGGCGCCGCCGTGATCCTGGCGGTGGCCGTGGCCCTCACGGTCGCGGGGCTGCTGGCGCTGAACCTCGGGATCCTCGTGGCGGCCGTGGTGGTCGGCACCGCCGGGGCGATCTGGTGGGGCGAGGCGCGGCGGCGCCACCCCGGGCACGGAACGAGGAGGCACCCATGAGCGGACCGCACGAGGAGCAGGCGCCCGAGGACCAGCCGGTGCGTCACTTCCCCGAGCAGGAGGACCCGGAGGCGCTGGACTCGGACCCGACCGAGGTCCCGCGCCCGGGCGCGCCGAGCATGCCGATGGAACCCGGTGAGGAACACGGCGACGGCTGACCCGCGGGTCGCGATCTTCCCGAGGTGTCCCCGGTGTGGTCCCGGGTACCTCCCCGCCGTCACCGACGCCGGAGGAGTGCCCGAATGACCACCAGCAGCAGGACCACGACGCCGACGCGCCGGATCGCGGCGGGCGTGCTCGCCGGCCTGGCCGCGCTCGCCCTGGCCGGCTGTGCGGGTGGGTCGCGCAGCGGCAGTGACCAACCGGGTGTGGACAACACGGTCACCGCCGCGCCGGGCCAGCCCGTGAAGACGTCGATCAGCTCGTCGTCGGAGAAGGACCTGGCCGCGGCCCTGCGCACCAACGGCGTGGACGACCCGGAGAACTGGGCGCAGATCCTCGAGCAGAACAAGCCCTACCCGGCCGGCGCCGAGGGGACGCAGAAGATCCAGCAGGTGCTGCAGCAGTTCCAGGCCACCCCGGAGAACGCGACCAAGATCACGAACGTGGTCGAGCCCTGACCTGGGTCAGGAGGGGCCCGCGGTCATCCGCACCGTGAAGCCCCCGGGCCCGCGGTGCAGGCTGACCTCCCGGCCGAGCTGGTGGGCCATCCACAGCCCGAGCCCGGCCGTCGCGCTGCCCTTGGCCGGGAGCAGGCCGGCGTAGGGGTCGCTCGGGCCGGCCCCGGTGTCGGTCACCGTGACCACGGTCCGCTCGCCGGTCCACAGCGCGACCCGCACCGGCGGGGCGCCGTGCACCCACGCGTTGTCGACGACCTCGCTCAGCGCGAGGACCAGGTCCTCCAGCTCGCCGCGGTCCAGCCGAGCGCCGAGGCCGAGCAGCGCGTGTCGGGCCGTGGCCGGGCTCGGGTCGTCGAGGACGAGGGCGGGCGGCCCCGGCTCCGCGGGCAGCGGGGCCGTCATGCCCTCGACCAGCACCTCCTCCGGGTCGACGAAGCCCGGGTTGGGCCGCCGCGTGCCGTCCGGCCCGACGAGGTGGGGATGGGTCCGGACAACGTCGTCGAGGACGGGGCGGGGCGTGGTCCGGGTGTCGTACGAGCACAGCGACCAGACGGGAAAGGTCGCGAAGGCCTGGTTGACCGCCGCCTCGTAGCGCAGCCAGCCGCCCCAGGAGGCACCGTGCCCGGGGTGCGGCACCTTCCCCAGCAGCCGGACCTGCGGCACGCCGGAGCCGACCGCCTCCGCGAACTGCTCGCGATAGGTGCGGATGGCCGACGCCGGTGTCCGGTACTGCGCTGCCGCGGAGAGCCAGGACACCCCGGTGCCCCGGGGCAGGGCCCGCCGGAGCAGCGCGGCCTCGTGGTCCCCCAGCGCGACGATCGTGGGCTCGCCGGCCGCCACGCCCTCCCGCACGAACGGCGCGACCACGGCCAGGAACTCCTCGTCGGCGCCGTGGAGCACCACCTCGTGGTGGTACCCCGCCGTGCGCGCCGCCGGCCCGGTCGTCATGCCGCCGGGTCCACGACGTCGACACGGACCCGCGCGAGCTCCAGCAGCCCGGCCATCCGCCCGACGACGCCCGGGGCGCCGCGCAGGGCGACGACGACCTCCTCGCGGCGGCCCAGCTCGTCGAGCAGGAGCAGCCCGCGATGGTCGAGGAAGCCGAGCTCCGCGGCGTCGACGACCAGCTCGTCGCCGAGCGGGCCGAGCTCGGCGCGCTCGAGCGTGCGGGCGAGCAGCGCACGGCCGGTGCGGTCGATCTCCCCGCCGAGCACGGCACCGACGCCCTCGCGGGCGAAGAAGTGGAAGGGGGTGGCGCCGGGGCTGGCGGCCGGGTGCACGCAGGCCAGCTCGGCGACGGCGGCCGCCCCGAGGACGCGCCGGTCGTAGGCGCAGACCGCGGAGAACGGGTGCCCGGTCATGTACCGGTCGATCCGCTGCTCGTAGCGGGCGAACGCGTCGCGCTGCTCCGCGCCGCGCACCAGGACGGTGATCTCGGCGGCCACGCGCAGGCCGGTGAAGCCGTCCGCGAGGGCGGCGTCCGTGGCGTCGGCGTAGGTGCGGACCTGGGCGGCGGGGTCGACGACCTCGTCGGCGCCGTACACCGACCGTACGGCGACGACCTCGACGGCACCCGGGCGAGTGCCGGCGCCGAGCTCCGCGGCGACCTCGGCCAGCTCCGCCTCGGGGGCGTCGGCCACGTAGAGCACCCGCTCACCCAGCCCGAGACCCTCGCGCAGGAACCCGACGGCCTGTCTCCGGAACTCGGCGCGGTCGTCGAACGCCAGGCAGAAGTGTCCGCCCGGGCCGAGACCACGGGCCTCGTCGACCGGTCCCGTCGCACGCACGCGAGGAGCCTGGTCGGCGCGGACCACCCGCGCGGGCCCCTCCGCGAGCCGGGTCACCTCCGCCCGGGGATGAACTCCCGGAGCTTGGTCTTGGCGCCCTCGACGACGAGGTGGGCCGCGGACGGGTCGCCCTTGAGCACCGCCTCCAGCGCGGACTTCGCCTGTTCGACGGTGGCGTGCGGCGGGATCGGCGGGACCTCCGGATCGCAGTACACGTCGAGCACCGCGGGCCGGTCCGCCGTGAGCACCCGCTCCCAGGCCGGCCCGAGCTCGTCCGGGTCCCGCACGGTGATCGCCTCCAGCCCGAGCCCGCGGGCGAAGTCGGCGTAGGAGACGTCGGGCAGCGACTGCGACTCCTCGAACTTCGGCGCCCCGCCCATCGCCCGCAGCTCCCAGGTCACCTGGTTGAGGTCGTTGTTGTGCAGCACGCACACCACCAGCCGCTGGTCGACCCACCGCTCCCGGTACCGCGCGATCGTCAGCAGCTCGGCCATGCCGTTCATCTGCATCGCCCCGTCGCCGGTGATCGCGATCGCCGGCCGGTCGGGGTGGGCGAACTTGGCGCCGATCGCGTACGGCACGGCCGGGCCCATGGTGGCCAGCGTCCCGGACAACGAGCCGCGCACCGACCCGCGGATCCGCAGCTGGCGGGCGTACCAGTTGGCCGCCGACCCGGAGTCCGCGGTCACGATCGCGTCCTCGGGCAGCCGCTGCGACAGCTCCCACACCACCCGCATCGGGTTCACCGGGTCGGCCGCCACCATGGCCTGCTGCTCCATGGTCTCCCACCAGCCCGCCACGTTCTTCTCGACGGTCTCCCGCCAGCCGCGGTCGGTCTTGCGGGTCAGCCGGGGCAGCAGCGCCCGCAGCGCCGCGGCGGCGTCGGCCACGATGTTGACCTCGGTCGGGTACCGCATCCCGATCAGCGCGCCGTCCAGGTCGATCTGCACCGCGCGCGCCTTGCCGTACTCGGGCAGGAACTGCGAGTACGGGAAGTTCGAGCCCACGATCAACAACGTGTCGCAGTCCCGCATCAGCTCGTAGCTCGGCCGCGTCCCCAGCAGCCCGATCGCCCCGGTCACCCACGCCTCGGTGTCGGGCAGCACGTCCTTGCCCAGCAACGCCTTGGCCACCCCCGCCCCGAGAACGTCGGCGACCTCGGTGACCTCGGCCGCGGCCCCGCGGGCGCCCTGCCCGACCAGGATCGCGACCTTCTCCCCCGCGTTCAGGATCTCCGCCGCCGCGGCCACGTCGGTGTCGTCCGGGACGACGGTCGGCGCCAGCAGCCCCGGCGTGCTCGACGGCACCTGCTTGAACTCGTGCGCCGGCGGCTCCCAGGTCTCGGTCTGCAGGTCGCTCGGGATGATCACCGCCGTGGGGGCGCGGCGGGTCAGCGCGGTGCGGAAGGCACGGTCGATCGCGTTCGGCAGCTGCTGCGGCACGTTCACCTCGACCAGGTAGTCCGAGGCCACGTCCTTGAACAACGCCTGCAGGTCCACCTCCTGCTGGTACGCCCCGCCCATCGCGCTGCGCTCGGTCTGCCCCACGATCGCCACCACCGGCACGTGGTCGAGCTTGGCGTCGTACAGGCCGTTGAGCAGGTGGATCGCCCCCGGCCCGGACGTCGCCATGCACACCCCGGGCCGGCCGGAGAACTTCGCGTACCCGACCGCCTCGAACGCCGACATCTCCTCGTGGCGCGACTGGATGAACCGCGGCGAGTCGTCGGCCTTCCCGAAGGCCGCCACGATCCCGTTGATCCCGTCCCCGGGATAGGCGAAGACCTGCTCCACCCCCCACTCGCGCAGACGGCGCAGGACGTGGTCGCCGACGGTCTCGGCCATGCGGACCTCCTCAGGGGTGCGGACGCTCCCCCTGCGACTACCCGGTGCGCCCCGGAACACACGGTGCTCCGGGCGTGGAGGTCCTACGGGGACGGACGCAGGCCGGCGACGAGGAGCCCGACCAGCCGGCGCGCGTCGTAGCGGGGGTCGTCCTCGGCGCCGATGCAGAGATTCCCGACGGCCCGCATGAGCTCGTAGGCCTCGAGGTCGGACCGGACCTCGCCGGCCGCGGCCGCGGCGTCGAGCAGCCGGGCGCACACGGGGACGAGGCGGTCGAGGAAGTAGGCGTGCAACGCGTCGAAGCCGGCGTCGTCGGAGCGCAGCACGGCGGCGAGCCCGTGCTTGGTGACCAGGAAGTCGACGAACCGGTCGATCCAGCGCACCAGGGCGGCGTACGGGGTGTCGCTGCTCGCCAGCAGGGCCGGACCGGCCTCGGCACAGGCCTCGACCTGGTGCCGGTACACCGCGATGATCAGGTCCGCCCGGGTCGGGAAGTGCCGGTAGATCGTGCCCGTCCCGACGCCGGCCCGGGTCGCGATGTCCCGGACCGGCGCGTTCACCCCGGCGCCGACGAAGACCTCGGCCGCCGCGTCGAGCAGCGCCTTCTCGTTGCGCCGCGCGTCGGCACGCCTGCGCGGGGGCTGCCCGCCCATCCCTGCACCCACTCCCTCCTCGACAACCGGAACGTCGTTCCGTATCGTTGGCGGAACAAGGTTCCGCTTCTGCCCATGATGGCAGACCGCTCGAGGAGGAACGACCCATGACCCTCGGCCCGACCTTCGGCATCGCGACCGCGCCGATGCAGGTCGACTACGCGGACGTCCAGCGGGTGTGGCGTGAGGCCGACGCGGTCCCCGAGATCGCACACGCGTGGCTGTTCGACCACCTGATGCCGATCTGGGGCGACCCGGACGGCCCGATCTTCGAGGGCTGGACACTGCTGTCCGCCCTCGCCGCCCAGACCGGACGACTGCGGCTCGGCCTGCTCGTGACCAGCAACCGCTTCCGGCCGCCCGCGATGCTGGCCAAGATCGCGACGACCGTCGACGTCGTGTCCGGCGGCCGGCTCGACTTCGGGATCGGCGTCGGGTCCCGCCCGAGCCACCCGCTGGCTCGGCGCGAATACGCGGCCCACGGGCTGCCCTTCCACGACGCGGGGCCGGCCACGGACGGCCTCGCCGAGGCCCTGACCGTGATCACGCGGCTGTGGACCGAGACCGAGCCGTTCGACTTCGACGGCGAGCACGTACAGCTCACGGGGGCGTTCGGCAACCCCAAGCCGATCCAGCGCCCGCATCCGCCGATCATGATCGGGGGCCGGGCCAAGGCGACGTTGCGCGTCGTGGCCCGGCACGCCGACCTCTGGAACATCCCCGGCGGCGACATCGAGGACTGCGCGAGCCGCAGCGCCCTGCTGGACCGCTACTGCGCCGAGATCGGGCGGGACCCCGCGTCGATCGTCCGCTCGATCCACCTGCCCGTCTCCTACGACGAGCCGGACACCACACGGAAGGCGATCGACGAGGCGCTGGGAGCCGGCTTCCGCCACGTCGTCCTCGGGCTGGGCTCGCCCTACCCGGACGGCGTCGCGCGCTGGGTCGCCGACGAGCTCGTCAGGCCGTCGGTCTAGGCGCGCGGTCGCGACGGCGGCGGAGCTGGGCGGCCTGGGCGGGATCCTGCGGGAGGGCGAGCGCGGCGTCGTAGGCCGCGCGGGCCGCGACGCGGTCGCCCAGCCGGTCGAGGAGCTCGGCCCGGGCCGCGTGCCGGAGCGGGTAGCGCTCCAGCCCGGCGACGGCGTCGACCGCCTCCAGCCCGGCGGCCGGCCCGTCCCGCTCGGCCAGCGCGGCCGCCCGGTTCAGCCGGACGACGGGCGTGTCCTCGACCTCCACCAGCACGTCGTACCAGGACACGACCGCAGACCAGTCGGTGTCCGCCCAGGTCGGGGCCAGGGCGTGGCACGCCGCGATCGCCGCCTGCACCACGTACGGATCGGGCCGGCCGGGACTGCGCCGCAGGCCCTCCCCGACCAGCCGCACGCCCTCCTCGATCAGCTCGCCGCGCCAGCGCGAGCGGTCCTGGTCGGCGAGCAGCACGGGCAGGCCGGCGCCGTCACGCCGGGCCTCGCGGCGCGAGTCGGTGAGCAGCTCCAGCGCCAGCAGCCCGAGCACCGACGGCTCGCCCGGCATCAGCTCCTGCAGCAGCCGGGTGAGCCGGACGGCCTCGTCGACCAGGGTCGGGCGGACCTCGCCGACCGGGTCGTACCCCTCCGTGAACAGCAGGTACACCGTCGCGAGCACGCCGCGCAGCCGGTCGGGCAGCTCATGGGTGTCGGGAACGCGGTACGGGATCGCGGCCTTGACGATCTTCTGGCGCGCCCGTGTCAGGCGCTTCGCCATCGTCTCCTCCGGCACGAGCAGCGCCTGCCCGACCTCGGCGACAGACAGCCCGCACAGCGTGCGCAGCGCCAGCGCCACCTGCGTCTCGAGGGCGAGTGCCGGGTGACAGCAGACGAAGATCAGCCGGAGCAGGTCGTCGCGCACGACATCGGGCGGGGGCGGGTCCTCGGGCACCACGGCGAGCGCCTCCTTCCCCGGCCGCACGGCCTCCCGGCGCAGCAGGTCGATCGCCCGGCGGCGGGCGGTCAGGGTGAGCCAGGCGCGGGGCTGCTCGGGGACGCCGTCGCGGGGCCAGGTCTCCAGGGCCCGCAGCGTCGCGTCCTGCACCGCGTCCTCGGCGAGCGGGAGGTCGCCGAGCTGCCGGACGAGCGTGGCCAGGACCCGGCGGCCCTCGTCACGCACGAGGCGGACGAGGGCCGCGCGGGCCGGCTGGTCGGTCACCCGGCCTGCGACCCGAAATCGATCACCGGCCGGACCTCGATCGCGCCGTCCCAGGCGCCGGGGATCTGCGCGGCCCAGCGCACCGCCTCGTCGAGGTCGGCGCACTCGATCAGGTAGAAGCCGGTGAGGGCCTCCTTGGTCTCGGCGTAGGGCCCGTCCGTCGTCACGACGTCGCCGCCCTTGCCGCCCTGCACGCGCACGGTGGTCGCGGTGCCGGTCTGGTAGAGCGCGGCGCCGCCACGCAGGACGGCGGCCGCGGCCTTGCCGAACTCGCCGTACTCCTTGGTGACGTCGGCGTACTCCGGCCGGCTCCAGTCGACGTCGGCGTTGTAGATCAGGGCTGCGTACTGAGGCATCGGATCCTCCTGGATCTCTCGCGCCGGCGGGGTCCGGCGTCACCCGAGGGACGAACGGGGACCGGCCGTCAGGGACAGTCGCGGCAAGAATTCTTCCCGCCCCGCGAAACAGGTGCCAGACCGTCGCCCCGATCCCCGCGAGTGGCGCCGTCGCCCCCCGCGAGTCGCGCTGCGTCCCCCGCGAGTCGCTGTTGCCCCCGCGAGTCGCTGTTGCCCCCGCGAGTCGGCAGTTCCGGCACCGCGAGTCGGCAGTTCCGGCACCGCGAGTCGGCAGTTCCGGGCGTGGCGCAGGGACTCGGTGTCAGCGGATGTGCCCGGTCTCCGTGATCGTGTCGACCTCCAGCTCCGGCGCCGGGGTGCTGCCGCCGAGTGCGGTGTCGTAGCTCGCCGCGCCTGCAAGGACGACGATGAGGACCGCGAGCACTACGAGGCCGCCGTACACGATGGACGGGGTACTCAGTCGCCGGCGAGTCCCGGACTGTGGGGCCTCGACGTCGGGCGACCCGCTCGGCGGGGTGGAGTCGGTGTGCTGGTCCTGGCTGGGCGAGAGAGACATCCGTGCTCCGGTCGGTCGGGGGTGGCGCCCAGACATACGACCGAACGGAGCAGAGGATCACTCCCGCCTCCGCGGTTCGTCAGAAGTAGGTACGGGAGACGTCCTACTTCGCCCCGAACTCCGCCTTCACCTCGGCTCGCCATGACGCGTACTCGTCGCCGCCCGCGAGCCCGAGGGTGCCGATGCAGTCGCCGCAGCGCCCGACGATCCGCAGCAGGGCGACCTGCCCGCACCGGACGCAGGTCTGCGGGAGGGCGGTGGAGGTGTCGTCGTCTGCCACGCGACGAGTGTGCCCCACGGGTCGGCCCGGGGATCACCCGCGGGCCCGCGTGGTCAGCGGAAGATCATGCAGCTGGAGCTGCCCTCGGCGAGCAGCGTCCCCGCCTGGTCGCGGAGGTCGGCGCGGGCGAGGGCGGTGCTGCGCCCCCCGTGCACGACCCAGCCCGTGGCGCGGACGAGACCGGTGGCGGTGGTGATGCGGCGCAGGAACTTCACGTCCAGGTCGAGGCTCGTGTAGCGGACGCCGGCGGGGAGCGTGGTGTGGACCGCGCAGCCCAGCGCCGAGTCCAGCAGGGTCGCGTAGACGCCGCCGTGGACCGAGCCGAGCGGGTTGTAGTGGTAGTCCCCCGGTTCGAGGGTGAACACCGCCCGGCCCTCGTCGACCGACTCCAGGTCGAAGCCCAGCAGGCCCGCGATCGGCGGGGCGGGCAGCTCGCCGGACATGACCGCCCGCAGGACCGACAGCCCGTCCATCCCGGCGGCCGCAGCCATGCCGGCCGGGTCCTCCCAGCGGTGGGTGCGCTCGTTCAGGGCGGGCTGGACGTCCGTCATCGGCTCCTCCTCGGTCGGTGCACCCACCTTAGCTGGATTGCGAACAGAAACCTAGGCGCTGACCGGTTCCTCGCGCCGGCGACAGGCCTGCGCGTACGCGGCCGGCGTCAGCCCGATCGCCGCGCCGAAGTCCCGGATGAAGTGCGACTGGTCGAAGTAGCCCAGCTCCGCGGCCACCTCCGCCCAGGGCCGATCCTGCTCCTCCGCGAGCCGGGCCGCCGCCTCGTGCAGCCGGTAGCGGCGCAGCACCCACTTCGGACTCACCCCCACGTACCGGGCGAACAGCCGTTGCAACGTCCGGGCCGGGATCTCGAACCGCGCGACGATGTCCTCGACGCGCGCCACCTCCCGGTCGCAGAGCAGGGCCGCGACGATCCGTCCGACCACCGCGACCTGCGGGTCCGGCTCCGGCCACCGCGCCCGTAGGAACCCTTCCATCTGCGCGATCAGCTCGGGCACCGGCCCGGTCATCGACGCCGCGAGCGCGTCGGCCGGCGGCCCCCACAGGCGCGCGGCGGGCAGCGTGACATCCGTGATCGTGGAGACGGGCCGCCCCAGGAAGGGCAGGAACGCGCCCGGCCGGAACTTGGTGCCGAACACCCGCCCCTCGCCGGTGTAGGCGTAGGTGAACCGCTCCCGCCCGACCCCGGCGACCGCGAGCATCCCGCGGTCGAGCACCACGTTGACGCACGGGTGCGGCAGCAGCGTGACCGACGCCCGGCGCCCGGGCGGCAGTGCCCACGTGACCACCCAGTGCCGCTCGACGAGCTCGGCGAGGTCCGGCGACGGCGGGTACCGGTCCAGCCGGAAGTCGACGTCCCGTACACCCAGGAGGCCGTACTCACTGGTGGTCGACAGCACGCGCACAGCATGCCGCGCCCCACCGACAGAACCGGGACCGCGGACATGAGTGACAGGAGTCACACCACGCGGTTCACTGTCGGTCATGACCACCTACGCGGACCGTCCGTGGCTCGCCCGGTACGACGAGGGCGTCCCGGCCGACGTCGAGCCGGAGTTCCCCTCCGCCCTCGCGATGTGGCGGGCGACTGCGAAGGCGATCCCCGAACGCCCCTTCCTCCACTACTTCCACACCACCCGCACGGTCGGCGAGGTCGACGCCGACTCCGACGCGCTCGCCGCCGGGCTGGTCGCGCTCGGCCTGGCACCGGGCGACCGCGTGGCGGTCTACCTGCAGAACGTCCCGCAGTGGGCGGTCGTGATGCTCGGCGTGTGGAAGGCCGGCGGCATCGTGGTGCCGGTCAACCCGATGCTGCGCGAGCGCGAGCTGCAGGTGATCCTCGCCGACTCGGGCGCCTCGGTGCTCGTGGCGCTGGAGTCGTTGCACCCCGTCGCACTGCAGGTGCAGCCGTCGACCGCCGTCCGCACCCTGGTCACGACCTCGGAGCTCGACCCCCTCGGCGACGACGACGTCCCCGGCCTGCTGGCCGGCAGCAGCCGCCAGCGCCCGGCCACGGCCCTCGACCTGCAGGATTTGATCGCCCAACACGAGGGCGACCCGCCGCCCGCGGTCCCCGAGCCGGGCCCGGACGACGTCGCCTTCCTCACCTACACGTCGGGCACGACCGGCCCGCCGAAGGGCGCGACGAACACGCACCGCAACGTCGTCTTCAACGCCATGACCTACCGGGACTGGATCCACCTCGGCCCGGACGACGTGATCCTCGGCGTGGCGCCGCTCTTCCACATCACCGGGCTGATCGGCCACCTCGCCGTCGCCGCGCTGACCGGCGCGCCCGTGGTGCTGGGCTTCCGGTTCGACGCCGGCACCGTCCTCGAGCTGATCGAGCGCTGGCACGCCACGTTCGTGGTCGGCGCGATCCCCGTGTACATCGCGCTGATGGAGCATCCCGACGCGGCCACCCGGGACCTCTCCTCGCTGACGAAGGTCTACAGCGGCGGGGCGCCCGTCGCGCCGGCGGTCGTGGAGGCCTTCGAGCGCAGGGTCGGCCCGTACATCCACAACGCCTACGGGCTGACCGAGACGACGAGCCCGAGCCACGTGGGCCCGTTCGGCGCCCGCGCCCCGGTCGACCCGACGTCGGGCGCGCTGTCCGTCGGGGTCCCGGTGTCGAACACCGTGGTCCGGGTGGTCGACGACGAGGGCCGCGACCTCCCCGTCGGCGAGGTCGGCGAGATCGTGATCGCGGGCCCGCAGGTGGTGCCGGGCTACTGGAACAAGCCGGAGGAGACCGCGCACGCGCTGCCGGACGGCGAGCTGCGGACCGGCGACGTCGGGTTCATGGACAACGACGGCTGGTTCTACCTGGTCGACCGCAAGAAGGACCAGATCAACGCGGGCGGCTACAAGATCTGGCCACGCGAGGTCGAGGACGTCCTGTACGGGCACCCGGCGGTACGCGAGGCCGCCGTGGTGGGGGTGCCCGACGAGTACCGCGGCGAGACCGTGAAGGCCGTGGTCTCGCTCAAGGCCGGCACGGAGCTGAAACCCGACGAGCTGATCGCGTTCGCCCGGGAACGCATGGCCGCCTACAAGTACCCGCGGATCGTGGAGGTCGTCGACGAGCTGCCGAAGACGGTGAGCGGCAAGATCCTGCGCCGCGAGCTGCGCTGACCCCGCCGGGCGCGGGAAGTGGTACTGCGACAGCGCTTCCCGCGCGTCAGCGCGTGCGGGCCATCTCCCGCAGCCGCCGGATGCGGTCCTCGATCGGCGGGTGCGTGGAGAACCATTTCGCCATCTGGTCGCCCGCCCGGAACGGGCTCGCGATCATCAGGTGCGACTGGGACACGAGCTGGGGCTCGGGCGGCAGCGGCGCGAGCGCGGTGCCGTACTGCAGCTTGTGCAGCGCCGACGCCAGCGCGAGGGGGTCGCCCGTCAGCTCGGCGCCCGACGCGTCCGCCTGGTACTCCCGCGACCGGCTCACCGCCATCTGCACGACACCCGCGGCGACCGGCCCCAGCAGCGCGATCAGGATGACGGCCAACGGGTTCGGCCGGTCCTCGTCGCCCCCGCCGAAGAGCCCCGCGAACATCGCCATGTTGGCCAGGAAGCTGATCATCGACGCCATCGCGCCGGCGACGCAGGAGATGAGGATGTCGCGGTTGTAGACGTGGCTGAGCTCGTGTCCCAGCACCGCCCGCAGCTCACGCTCGTCGAGCAGCTCGAGCAGGCCGGTGGTGGCGCAGACCGCGGCGTTGCGCGGGTTGCGTCCGGTGGCGAAGGCGTTGGGCGCGTTGGTGGGGCTGATGTACAGCTGCGGCATCGGCTGCCGCGCCCGCTGGCTCAGCTCGCGCACGATCCGGTAGAGCCCGGGCGCCTCGGCCTCCGTGACCGGCCGCGCGTGCATGGCCCGCAGCGCGATCTTCGCCGAGTTGAAGTAGGCGTAGCCGTTCATGCCGAGGGCGACGAGCAGCGCGATGATCAGCCCGGTCCGGCCCGCCACCAGTCCGCCGACGAGCAGGACCAGCGCGCTCATCCCACCCAGCAGGACCGCCGTCTTCAGCCCGTTGAGGTGACCGTGCCCGTTGACGTGACCGTGCACCGCCTCGCCGCTCCTTCCGCAGGGTTCCTGCAGGGTCAACGACCCGCCCGGAGGCGGTGTTCCGGTCCGTCCGGCTTCACAGCGGACTCACGGGTTCACGGCGCGCACGGGCATCCCGTCGAAGTGGTCGCGGCGGATGTCGATGAACAACCCGCGGCCCTCGGCGGCGACCGGCCCGTCCGGCCCGTCGAGCCGCGCGGTGCCCGTGGTCCAGGTCTTGCGCCCCTCGCGCTCCTCGACCCGGGCCCAGAGGTGCAACCGCGTGCCGACCGGGATCGGCCTGCGGTAGCTCGTGGTCAGCTCGGCGGTGACGGCCGGGCGGCCGAAGAAGGCCTGCAGCGCACCCATGGTCTCGTCGAGCGCCGCGGCGACGACGCCCCCGTGGACGACCCCGGGCCCGCCCTGCTGCCAGTGCCCGACGTCGAGCACCGAGGTGACGGTGAGGTCCTCGCCCGCGACGAAGCTCAGGTGCAGCCCGGGCTCGACGTCCCCGCAGCCGAGGCACCCGTCGTGGTGGCGGCGCACCTTCTCCCCCGGTCGGGGCGCGCGGTCGTGGGGCAGCGGACGGTCGTTCACGGTCACCGGCGGACGGTAACCCGCCGGGATGCCAGGATCACTCCATGACCACCGAAGTCCGCACGACGGTCGAGGACGGCGTCGCGCTGCTCACAGTCTCCAACCCCGCCCGCCGCAATGCGATGAACCTCGAGCTGTCCGAGAAGCTCGTCGCCGCGCTCGACGCGGCGGTCGCCGACCCGGCCGTGGGCGCCGTGGTGATCACGGGCGAGCCGCCGGCCTTCTGCGCCGGCGGGGACCTGTCCGAGCTGCAGGGGGCCGACCCGGCGCGGCTCAAGACCGTCTACGCAGGCTTCCTCGCCGTGGCGCAGTGCCCGCTGCCGACCGTCGCCGCGGTCAACGGTGCGGCCGTCGGTGCGGGCCTCAACCTGGCGCTGGCTTGTGATCTGCGTCTCGCCGGCCCCGGGGCGAAGTTCGACGCCCGGTTCATGCAGCTCGGCCTGCACCCCGGCGGCGGCTACACCTGGATGGTCGACCGCGCGCTCGGCGCTCAGGGGGCCAAGGCCCTGACCCTGTTCTGCGACGTGCTCGACGCCGTCGAGGCGGAGCGCGTCGGCCTGGTGTGGCGGCGGTACGACGACGACGCGGCCCTCCTCGCCGGGGCCAAGGAGCTGGCTGGCCGGGCGGCCGCCGCGCCGCGGTCGCTGATCGAGACCACGAAGGCCACGATGCGGGTCACCTCCGGGGCGATCTCCCACCAGGAGGCGACCGAGATCGAGGTGAGAGCGCAGGCCGCGTCCGTACACTCGGAGGAGTTCCGGGAGCGCGTCACGGCGCTCCAGGCACGCATCAGCAAGCGGTAGGGGCGGCCGCATCCTCGCGCCGTTCCGCCCGGACGAACGGAGACCATGTGACGTCGCACTGGGGCCGGGGACACTGGGCGATACCGGGCGTTAACCTCGTCCGGACATTTGTGTTCCCGAGCCGAACCGGGGAATGACCTCGACATGACGTCCAACGACACCGCCGTCACGCCGTCCGGCGGCGAGCACGATGTCATCACGAAGGACCGGGTCGTCATCCGGTTCGCGGGTGACTCCGGCGACGGGATGCAGCTGACCGGTGACCGGTTCACCTCGGAGACCGCGAGTTTCGGCAACGACCTGTCGACGCTGCCGAACTTCCCGGCCGAGATCCGGGCCCCTGCCGGCACCCTGCCCGGGGTCAGCAGCTTCCAGTTGCACTTCGCGAACTACGACATCCTCACGCCCGGGGATCGGCCGGACGTGCTGGTGGCGATGAACCCGGCCGCGCTGAAGGCGAACATCGGCGACCTGCCGCCGGGCGGGGTGCTGATCGTGAACACCGACGAGTTCACCAAGCGGAACCTGACCAAGGTCGGCTACCAGGCCAACCCGCTCGAGGACGACAGCCTGGCCGAGTTCCAGGTGCACGAGGTCGCCATGGCCACGTTGACCCGGGGGGCGCTGGAGGAGACCGGGCTGTCGAAGAAGGACGCCGAGCGGGCGAAGAACATGTTCGCCCTGGGGCTGCTGTCCTGGATGTATCACCGCCCGCACGAGGGCACCGAGCGGTTCCTGCGGGAGAAGTTCGCCCGCCGCCCCGACCTGGCCGAAGCGAACATCCTGGCCTTCCGGGCCGGGCACGCCTACGGCGAGACCACCGAGGCGTTCGCGGTCACCTACGAGGTCGCCCCGGCCAAGCTGGAGCCGGGCACCTACCGGCAGATCACCGGCAACACCGCGATGGCCTACGGCATCGTCGCCGCCGGGCAGACCACCGGGCTGCCGGTGTTCCTGGGCTCGTATCCGATCACCCCGGCCTCGGACATCCTGCACGAGCTGTCCAAGCACAAGGCCTTCGGCGTGACCACCTTCCAGGCCGAGGACGAGATCGCCGGGGTCGGCGCCGCCCTGGGCGCGTCCTTCGGCGGCGCCCTCGGGGTCACCACCACGTCCGGCCCGGGGATCTCGCTCAAGTCCGAGACGATCGGGCTGGCGGTCGCGCTGGAGCTGCCGCTGCTGGTGATCGACGTGCAGCGCGGCGGGCCCTCGACCGGGCTGCCCACCAAGACCGAGCAGGCCGACCTGCTCCAGGCCATGTACGGCCGCAACGGCGAGGCCCCGCTGCCGATCGTCGCGCCGCGCTCGCCGGGGGACTGTTTCCACGCCGCGGTCGAGGCCGCCGCCCTCGCCGTCCGCTACCGCACCCCGGTGATCGTGCTCTCCGACGGCGCCCTGGCCAACGGCTCGGAGCCGTGGAAGGTCCCGGACGCCGCCACCCTGGAATCGGTGGATCCGGACTTCGCCACCGAGCCGAACGCCCCGGACGGATCGAACGAGTTCTGGCCGTACCTGCGCGACACCGAGACCCTGGCCCGGCCGTGGGCCATCCCCGGCACCCCCGGCCTCGAGCACCGCGTCGGCGGGCTGGAGAAGGCCGACGGCCGCGGCTCGATCTCCTACGACCCGGACAACCACGACCGGATGGTCCGACTGCGCCAGGCCAAGATCGACAGCATCCCGGTGCCGGACCTGCAGGTCGAGGACCCGTCCGGCGAGGCCGACGTGCTCGTCGTCGGCTGGGGGTCGACCTACGGGCCGATCGTCGCCGGCGCCCGCCGGGTGCGGAACATGGGCCACAACATCGCCACCGCGCACATCCGGCACCTCAACCCGCTGCCCGCCAACCTCGGTGAGGTCCTCGCGTCCTACCGCACCGTGCTGGTGCCGGAGATGAACCTCGGGCAGCTCGCCCTGCTGCTGCGCGGCAAGTACCTCGTGGACGCCAAGTCCTACACCAAGGTGTCCGGCCTGCCGTTCAAGGCCGAGGAGCTCCAGGACGTGTTCCTCGACTACCTGACCGGCACGCACCCGAACACGGCCGACACCACCAGCACGAGCACCAACGGCTCCGGCAACGGGGCCCCTCTGGGAGTCCAGGCATGAGCACCGACCTGGGTCTGCCGTCGATCGGTGGGCTGGACCTCGTCCCGACCACCGACGCCAAGCAGACCGCGAAGGACTACACCTCCGACCAGGAGGTGCGCTGGTGCCCCGGCTGCGGCGACTACGCCGTGCTCGCCGCCGTGCGCCAGTTCCTCCCCACCCTGGGGATCCGCCGCGAGAACACCGTGTTCGTCTCCGGGATCGGCTGCTCGAGCCGCTTCCCGTACTACCTGAACACCTACGGGATGCACTCCATCCACGGCCGCGCCCCGACCATCGCCACCGGCCTGGCCGTCTCCCGCCCCGACCTCAGCGTGTGGGTCGTGACCGGCGACGGGGACGCGCTGTCCATCGGCGGTAACCACCTCATCCACGCGCTGCGCCGCAACGTCAACCTCAAGATCCTGCTGTTCAACAACCGGATCTACGGCCTGACCAAGGGCCAGTACTCCCCCACCAGCGAGGTCGGGAAGATCACCAAGTCCACCCCGATGGGCTCGCTCGACCACCCCTTCAACCCGATCTCCCTCGCGTTGGGCGCCGAGGCGAGCTTCGTGGGCCGGGCGCTGGACTCCGACCGCAAGGGCCTCACCGAGGTCCTCGGCGCCGCCGCCGCACACCGCGGCTCCGCCCTGGTGGAGATCTTCCAGGACTGCCCGATCTTCAACGACGGCTCCTTCGACCTGCTCCGCAAGCCCGAGACCAAGGACCAGCGCCTCGTCCACGTCGTCGACGGCGAGCCGATCACCTTCGGGCCCGAGGACGACAAGTTCGCCGTGGTCCAGCGCGGGTTCCGGCTCGAGGTCGTCAAGGCCGCGGACGTCGACCCGTCGGAGATCATGGTCCACGACGCGAACAACCTCGAACTCGCGTTCGCCCTGTCCCGGCTCTCGGACCAGGACCTCAACCACACCGTCACGGGCATCTTCCGCAACGTCGACCGCACCACCTACGACGACGCCGCCCGCGCCCAGCTGCAGCAGGCCAAGGACCTGGCCGCCCAGAAGCCGGGCGGCACGGACCTGCAGGCCCTGCTGACCGGCCGCGACACCTGGACGATCGCCGGCTGACCGTCCGCACCGCACGCCCCCACCGCCCGGCAGGCACCGCCTCGCCGGGCGGTGGTGTGTCCGGGGTCTGTCAGCGGGGTCAGTGGGCGGGGTCCTCCGGGGGCTCGGGGCGCGGCGGGACGTCGGGCGGCCGGTCCGGCTCGGGTGCGCGCGGCGGGGGCGGGGTGAACAGGGAGTGCCCGCGGTCCTGCGGCGGCACGGAGGGGCCGTCGTCGGGCCGGTCGGAGGAGCCACGGGTGCCGGGACCGGGCTGCCGGGGCACGACGGGCCCGTCGCCCGTCCGCGCCCCGTCCGGGCTGCCGTGGCGCAGCCGGTCCAGGGCGCCCACGGCGGACGATCCGGAACGACGTCGGCGGCCGAGTCCCGACAGCGCGGGGTTGCCGGGGCCGGGGGCCCGGGCGTGCCGGGGGACGCCGGGGATCGGCGTCGGCGGGGCCTGGGCCGCGCGGACGGGGTCGACGGGCTCGTCGCGCTGCTCGAGCGCGGCCCGGACCCGGGCCGCCTCCCGCCGGGCCGGGCGGGCCACCAGCAGCCAGGTCAGCAGCGCACCGAGCAGGAAGGCGGCGAGGCAGAGCAGCCACATCTGCGCGAACAGTGCCGCCACGCCCAGCCACCCCCCTGCCCCGTCCATCGCTCCGGCCGTGTGATCCGCTACCGGCCTACCCCAGCAGCACCTCGACCCGCCGGCTGGCCTCCGGCGTGCCCAGCGGGCCGGCCTCGCCGACGCCGTCGACACTGATCCGATGCGGCTCGATCCCGGCCGCGACCAGCGCCGCCTCGACCGCCTCCGCCCGCTCCCGGGACAGCCTCAGCGCCCGCTCGGCCGGTCCGGGCAGGTCCGCGGTGTGCCCGACGAGCCGCACCGGGACGTCGGGCATCACCTCGAGCATGCCACCGAGCCGGCGCACCGTGTCGGCGGTCACCGGCCGAAGCTGCGCGCTCTCGCCGTCGAACAGCAGCGGGGCCTCGGCGAGGAGACGCTCGACGCCCGACCGATCGGCGGTCACGGCGGGTGGCGGCTCGGTGGCAGCCGTCGGCAGGGCGGCCGAGGACGCCGGCGCCGTGGCGGCCGCCCGGTCCTCGGGGCCGGGGCCCTCGGGTGCGGGACGGACCCACAGCAGGCCGATCCCGGCCAGCACCGCCGGCACCAGGACGGCGGCGGCGATCCAGAGCGCACGCCGCGACCGGCCGACTCCCGCGGTCGTTCCCACCGCTCCCCTTCCGTCGACCGGAAGGACGACGGTCACCCATCCGGATCACAGGGCGGTCTCGTCGGCGTCACGAGAGCGTGCCGGGTGCGCGAGCCGTTTCGCGCTCGAACAATCCGCGCTCGGATGTTCTGATGGGGGACGTGACCGTCACCGAAGCCGCACCGGAGCTGGACCGCCGGGGCGTCGGCCTCGGCGTCGCCGCACACGTGGCCTGGGGGCTCTTCCCGGCGTTCTGGCCGCTGCTCGACCCGGCGGGTCCCGTCGAGGTCCTGGCGCACCGGATCCTGTGGACGATGGTGCTGATGACGGGCGTGCTGACCCTGCTGCGGGGCTGGGGCGCGCTGCGGGCCCTGCCGGGGCGCGGCTGGTCGACGGTCGCCGCTGCGGCCGCGGTGATCACCGTCAACTGGGGTGTGTTCATCTACGGCGTCTCGATCGAGCGCGTCGTCGACATCGCCCTCGGCTACTACATGAGCCCGCTGGTCAGCGTCCTCCTCGGCGTGCTGGTGCTGCGCGAGCGGCCGAACCGGGCGCAGGTGGTGGCGCTCGGCATCGCGGCGCTCGCGGTCGTCGTGATCAGCGTGGGCGCCGGGAGCCCGCCCTGGCTCGGGCTGTGCCTGGCCGTGTCCTTCGGGGTGTACGGGCTGCTGAAGAAGAAGGTCTCCCTGCCCTCGACGGCGAGCCTGACGGGCGAGGGCCTGGTGGTCGGCCCGATCGCCCTCGCGTTCGTGATCTACCTGCAGGTGACGGGGCAGGGCACGTTCACGGAGCTCGGCGGCTTCCACGTGGCGATGATGGTGCTCGCCGGCCCGGTCACGGCCCTCCCGCTGCTGCTCTACGGCGCCGCGGCCCGGCTGATCCCGCTCACCACGCTCGGCACGCTGATGTACCTCACGCCCACGATGCAGTTCCTCTGGGGTGTACTGGTCAACGGCGAGGACATGCCGGTCTCCCGGTGGCTCGGCTTCGGGCTGGTGTGGATCGCCCTGGCGGTCTTCACCGTCGACCTGATCCGGGCCACCCGTGTCCGCCCCGACCGCGAGCTGCAGCCCGTACCGTCGCCCGAGACCCGCTGACCCCGACTCGCGCTGCCGGAACTCCCGACTCGCGCTGCCGGAACTCCCGACTCGCGCTGCCGGAACTCCGGACTCGCGGTGCCGGAACTCCCGACTCGCGCTGCCGGAACTCCCGACTCGCGGTGCCGGAACTCCCGACTCGCGGTGCCGGAACTCCCGACTCGCGGTGCCGGAACTCCCGACTCGCGGAAGCCCACAGGGCGACTCGCGGGGTGTCAGGCGATGCGGTCGATCGTGTAACCCGTGAGGGTGCCGAGGGCCTCGGTGGCGGGGCAGGCGGGGAGCTTGCCCAGCTCGACGCGGGCCTCCTCCGCGTACCCGGCGAGGGTGTCCTTGGCCCGCGGGATGCCCGGGCCGGAACGCAGCAGCTCCAGGGCCTCCTCGACCTCGGTGTCCGCCTCGATCGGGGCGGCCAGCAGCTCCCGCAGCCGCGGCGGGCAGCCCGGGTCCTGCAGCGCGTAGAGCATCGGCAGCGTGTGCACGCCCTCGCGCAGGTCCGTGCCCGGCGTCTTGCCCGAGTCGAGCGAGGGCGAGGCGATGTCGATGATGTCGTCAGAGATCTGGAAGGCCGTGCCGATCGTGGCGCCGAAGCGGTGCAGCGACTCGACCTGCTCGGCGGTGCAGCCGGAGAACATCCCGCCGTACCGGCCCGAGGTGGCGATCAACGAGCCGGTCTTCTCGGCGATGACCTGCAGGTAGTGCTGCACCGGGTCGTCCGACGGCCCGGGGCCGCGGGTCTCCCGCATCTGCCCCGTGACCAGCTCGGCGAAGGTCTCGGCGATGATCCGCACCGCGGCGGGCCCGAGGTCGGCCACGAGCCGCGACGCGTGCGCGAACAGGAAGTCCCCGGTCAGGATCGCAACCGTGTTGTCCCAGCGGTGGTTCGCGCTCTCCGCGCCTCGCCGCATGGTGGCCGAGTCCATGACGTCGTCGTGGTAGAGCGTGGCCAGGTGGACCAGCTCCACGACGGCGGCCGCCCGCACCACGTCGTCCCCGTCCGGCGAGGGCCCGATCTGCGCGCTGAGCAGCGTGAACAGCGGCCGGAACCGCTTGCCCCCGGCATCGATCAGGTGCAGGGACGTCTCGCTGACGAAGTGGTACTCGCTGTGCACCTCGCGGTGCAGCAGCTCCTCCACCCGTTCGAGCCCGCGCGCCGTCGCGGCGGCCAGGTCCGGGTCGGCGAGCTCCACACCCGCCACGCTCTGCGTCTCCACGCGCACCAGCCTACGAGGCGTTCCTGCGGTCAGCCTGTGAGCCCGCCCGCGCCGGCCCAGCCGAGCACGAGTGTCGGGACCACACCGAGCAGCAGGGTCACCACGACACCGAGCGTGATCGCGACGGTGGTGAACGCGCCCGGCACCGTGACCGTAGGCCCGTCCTCCGGCGTCTCGCTGAAGTACATCAGCACGATCACCCGCAGGTAGAAGAACGCCGCGACCGCGGACGCCACCAGCGCGATGACGACGAGCGGCGCCATCCCGTCCCCGAGGGCCGCCGAGAACACCGCGAACTTCGCGGTGAAACCGCTGGTGAGCGGGATCCCGGCGAGGCCGAGCAGCAGGAAGGTCATCACGCCGGCGAGGATCGGCGAGCGCTTCGCCAGCCCTGCCCACTGGGACAGGTGCGTGGCCTCGCCGTCGGCATTGCGCACCAGCGAGATCACACCGAACACGGCGAGCGTGGTGAAGCCGTAGGCCAGCAGGTAGAACAGCGTCGACGACACGCCCTCGGGCGTGATCGCCATGACCCCGAGCAGCAGGAACCCGGCGTGCGCCACCGACGAGTAGGCGATCATGCGCTTGAGGTCGGTCTGGGTGAGGCCGAGCACCGCGCCGATGACCATGGAGGCGATCGCGACCACCCACATCACCCCGCGCCACTCCCAGTGCGTGGATCCGAAGGCCACGTGGAGCACGCGCAGGAGCGCCCCGAACGCCGCGACCTTGGTGCAGGCCGCCATGAAGGCGGTGATCGGCGTGGGCGCGCCCTGGTAGACGTCGGGCGTCCAGGTGTGGAACGGGCCGACCGAGCCCTTGAACAGCAGCCCGACGACGAGCAGCGCGAGCCCGCCGAACAGCAGCGCGTCGGACCTCGGCGTGCCCACCGCGGCGGTCGCGATGGCCGTGAGCTTGACCGAACCGGCGTAGCCGTAGAGCAGCGCGAGCCCGTAGAGGAAGAACGCCGACGCGAACGCCCCGAGCAGGAAGTACTTGACCGCGGCCTCCTGCGACAGCAGCCGTCGACGCCGCGCCAGCCCGCACACCAGGTACAGCGGCAGCGAGAGCACCTCGAGCGCCACGAACATCGTGAGCAGGTCGTTCGCCGCGACGAAGGCCATCATCCCGCCGAGCGCGAACAGCACGAACGGGAAGACCTCGGTCTGCATCGTCGGCGCCTCGCCGGGCGCCCCGTAGGACCGGTCGACGTGCTCCGGGTCGACGCCGGTGGGCCCGGTCGTGGTGCCCGGCGCGGCGGCGACCGACGCCCGCTCCACCGCGGACGCGATGAACGCGCCGCCCGGCTCGACCGAGCGGTCCGCGATCAGCAGGAGCGAGCCGAACCCGAGCACCAGCAGCGTTCCCCACAGGAACAGCGTCGGGCCGTCGACGGACAGCGCGGTGGCCAGGGTGACCACGCCCGCCACGGGCGCCGATCCGGCGTAGACGCCGAGCGCGATCCCCGCGACCGCGACGACCAGCACGGACAGTGCGACCTGCGCGGGCCAGCGCTGGTGCCGCGGCAGGAACGCCTCGAACAGCACCGAGACGCACGCGCCGCCGAGCACGACGAGCAGCGGCGCGATCGCCGCATAGTCGATCGGCGGCGCCGTCAGCGGGGCCACCTGCGCGAGCGCGATCACCGGACACCTCCCACGACGCCGCCGGCCGGCACCGGGTCGGGCAGCCCGACCTCGGTGATCGTCGCCTGCACGGACGGATTGATGACGTCGAGCACCGGGCCCGGGAAGAACCCGAGCACCACGATCACGACGACCAGCGGGGCCAGCACGCCGATCTCACGCTTGGTGAGGTCGGGGAACCCGGCGCCGCGCTCGGCGGCCACGGCCGGGTCGATCATCGCCCCCGGCCCGCCCGCGCCGCCGGCCTCCAGCGCCCGGATCACGGCGTTGCCGCGGACCGGGCCCTGCATCGTCTGCTGGTAGAACCACAGGATGTAGAGCGCGGCGAAGATGATGCCGACGGTCGCGATGATCGTCGCCACCGGCTCGCGCGGGAACGACCCGACCAGCACCAGGAACTCGCTGACGAACGAGTTGGTGCCGGGCAGCGCGAGCGACGACATCCCCGCCAGCAGCAGGCAGCCCGCCAGCAGCGGCGCCAGCTTGGACACGCCGCCGTAGTCGCTGATCAGCCGCGACCCGCCGCGAGCCACCAGCAGGCCGACCATCACGAACAGCATGCCGGTGGAGAGGCCGTGGTTGACCATGTACAGCGTCGCGCCGGCGAAGGCCTGGCTGGAGAAGGCGAACGTGCCGAGCGCGATGAAGCCGAAGTGCGCGATCGACGTGTACGCCACGAACCGGCTCATGTCCTTCTGCCCGACGGCGAGCAGCGCGCCGTAGATGATCCCGATGACCGCCAGCACCAGCACCAGCGGCGCCAGGACCTGGCTGGCCTGCGGGAACAGCGGCAGGCAGTAGCGCAGGAAGCCGAAGGTGCCCACCTTGTCCAGCACGCCGACGAGCAGGACCGCGGCCACGATCGGGGCCTCGGCACCGGCGTCGGGCAGCCAGGTGTGGAAGGGCACCAGCGGCGCCTTGATCGCGAACGCCACGAAGAAGCCCAGGAACAGCCAGATCTGGGTCGACGTCGGGGTGCTCTGCGCGATCGACTGCAGGTCGCTCCAGGTGAACGTGCCGGCGCCGAGCTGGTCGGCGCTCGTCACGTACAGCCCGATCAGCGAGGCCAGCATGATCAGCCCGCCGAGCAGCGAGTACAGGAAGAACTTCACCGAGGCGTACTGCCGGTTCGGCCCGCCGAAGCGCCCGATGAGGAAGTACATCGGGATGAGCATCGCCTCGAAGAAGACGTAGAACAGGAAGACGTCCGTGGCGGTGAAGACGCCCATCAGCGTGGCCTCGGTGGCCAGCAGCAGGGCGAAGTAGCCCGACGCCGTGCGGCCCTCCGGCAGCTTCTCCGCCCAGGCGAAGAGCATCAGGCCGGGCACGAGGAAGGCCGTCAGCGCGATCATGACGAGCGCGATGCCGTCGATCCCGAAGGCCAGGTGCGTGCCGAAGGCCGGGATCCACGGCACCGAGAACACGTACTGGAACCGCTCGCCGGAGCTCGCGGCGTCCGTGGAGTACCCCACCCACGTCACGACGACGAGGACGAACTCCAGCAGCGCCGTCGCCATGGCCGTGGCCTTGGCGGCGGGGACGTTGCGGCGCAGCGGGTACATCAGCAACGCGCCGACGACCGGCAGGAGGAGCAGGACCAGCAGCATCACGTTGCCGCCGGTGTCCGGAGCGGTGCTCATGCGAACCTCACCGCCAGCAGGGCCGCGACGACGAACACGCTGCCGCCCAGCATCGAGAGCGCGTAGGAGCGCACGAACCCGGTCTGCAGCCGTCTCAACCGGGCCGACCCGCCGCCGAGGCCGGCGGCCAGGCCGTTGACCAGCCCGTCGACGCCCCGGTTGTCGAGGAAGACCAGCGCGCGGGTGAGCCAGATGCCGGGCCGCTCGATGACGGTCTCGTTGATGGCGTTGGCGTAGAGGTCCCGCCGGGCGGCGCGGACCGGCAGCGAGACCGGCTCGGGCCGCTCGACCGGCGTCGGGCGGCGGCCGACCACGAGGTAGGCCACCAGCACGCCGAGCGCCGAGAAGGCCAGCACCAGCCACGGGACCAGCGCGTGCGGGAGCACCCCGTGCGTGGACTCCTCCAGCTCGCCGAGCGAGGGCGCCAGCCACTGGTTCAGCCCGACCGCGCTGAGCACGAAGCCGGCGAACACCGAGCCGATCGCCAGCAGGATCATCGGCCCGGTCATCACCGGCGGCGACTCGTGCGGGTGGTAGTGCTCGCCGTTCGGCGCGGTGAGCTTCTGCCACCGCTCCTCGCCGAAGAACGTCATGATCATCAGCCGGGTCATGTAGAAGGCGGTGAGCCCGGCGGCCAGGGTCGCCGCGCCGCCGTACACCCAGCCCTGCCAGCCCTCCTGGCCGAACGCGGACTCGATGATCGCGTCCTTCGAGAAGTAGCCGGACAGGAACGGGAAGCCGATCAGCGCGAGGTAGCCGAGGCCGAACGTCACGAACGTGATCGGCATCCGCCGGCCGAGGCCGCCGAAGTGCCGCATGTCCACGTCGTCGTTCATGGCGTGCATGACCGACCCGGCCCCGAGGAACAGCCCGGCCTTGAAGAAGCCGTGCGTGAGCAGGTGGAAGATGCCGAGCGCGTAGCCGGCCGGGCCGAGCCCGACGGCCAGGATCATGTACCCGATCTGGCTGACCGTGGAGTAGGCGAGCACCTTCTTGATGTCGTCGTAGGCGCAGCCGATGATCGCCCCGATCAGCAGCGTGACCACCCCGATCAGGGCGACGACCACGCGTCCGGTCGCGCTGAGGTCGTAGATCGGGTTCGTGCGGGCGATGAGGTAGACGCCCGCGGTGACCATCGTGGCCGCGTGGATGAGCGCGGAGACCGGGGTCGGGCCCTCCATCGCGTCCGGGAGCCAGGCCTGCAGCGGGAACTGGCCGGACTTGCCGCACGCGCCGAGCAGCAGCAGGAGCGTGATCGCCAGGATCGTGCCGCCGCCGAGCTCGCCGATGCGGGCGAAGACCTCGGTGTACTGCAGCGTCCCGAGCTCCAGCCAGAGCAGGAAGATCGCGAGGGCCAGCCCGACGTCGCCGACCCGGTTCATCAGGAAGGCCTTCTTCGCGGCCGTCGCCGCCGAGGGCCGGTCCTGGTAGAAGCCGATGAGCAGGTACGACGCCAGGCCGACGCCCTCCCACCCGAGGTACAGCAGCACGAAGTTGTTGCCGAGGACCAGCACGAGCATGGCCGCGACGAACAGGTTGAGCTGCGCGAAGAAGCGCCGCCGGCTGGAGTCCGACGAGGGCTCGGCGCCCTCGTGCGGCGCCATGTAGCCCACCGAGTAGATGTGGATCAGCGAGCCGACGCCGGTGATGAGCAGCACGAACGTCAGCGACAGCGGGTCGATGCGGAGCCCGAAGTCCACGTCGAGCGTGCCGGAGGCGATCCAGGAGTACAGCGACACCTCGGTGGTGCGCTGCTCGGGGGCGACGCCCAGGGTCTGGACGAAGATCACCACGCCCAGCGCGAACGACGCGAGCACGGAGCCGACGCCGAGCCAGTGGCCCCACGCGTTCGCGCGCTTCCCGGCCAGGAACAGCACCACCGCGCTAAGGGCGGGGATCGCGAAGAGCAGCCAGGCCGCCGACGCGGCGCCACCCGCCGGCAGCACCTCAGGGGGAGCGGTCATCGATGAGGCTCCTAGTACTTCAGCAGGTTCGCGTCGTCCACGGAGGACGAACGACGGGTCCGGAAGATCGACATGATGATGGCCAGCCCGACCACCACCTCGGCCGCGGCGACGACCATGACGAAGAACGCCATGACCTGGCCGTCGAGCTGGCCGTTGATGCGGGCGAAGGTCACCAGCGACAGGTTCACCGCGTTGAGCATCAGCTCGATGCACATGAACACGACGATCGCGTTGCGGCGCACCAGCACCCCGATCGCGCCGACGGTGAACAGCAGCCCGGAGAGCAGCAGGTAGTTGGTGGGGCTCATGCGCGCTCCTCCTCGCCACCCGTGGCGGCGCCCGTGGGAGCGCCCGTGGTCCGCGCCTCGGTCCCCGCGCCCTCCAGCTCGGCCCGCCGCCCGTCGGTGAGGGCGTGCGCGTCGGCAGGGGGCCGCGGGTGCTCGTCGACCTCGTGGCCCTCGATGATCTCGGAGAGCGACTCGCGGGCGATCGAGCCGTCCGGCAGCAGCGCCGGCACCGCCACCGAGTTGGCCGTGGCGTAGACGCCGGGGCCGGGCAGCGGGGAGATCCGGGCGTGCTCGCCGCGCAGCCGGGCGATGACGGTCGCCCGCTGGCCCCGCTTCGCCGCCGGCTTCTTCTGTGCGAAGCCCAGCACGATCGCGCCCAGCGCGGCGGTGATCAGCAGCGCCGAGGTGAGCTCGAAGGGCAGCAGGTAGTCCGTGAAGATCAGCCGCCCGATGCCCGGGAGGTTGTCGTTCCAGGCCGCCACGCCGAGCCCGACGGACGGGATCTGGAACGCCGTCCGGCCGACGCCCGCGACCAGCAGCAGCGCGAACGCGAGGCCGAGCAGCACCGCCGCGACCCGCTGGCCGCGCAGCACCTCGACGACGGAGTCCGAGCTGTCCCGGCCCACCAGCATGAGCACGAACAGGAACAGCATCATCACGGCGCCCGTGTACACGATGATCTGCACGAACCCGAGGAACAGCGCCTGCTGCATCAGATAGAGGACTGCCAGCGAGAACATCGTCAGCACCAGGAACAGCGCCGAGTGCACCGCGTTGCGGGCGAGGACCATCGCGATCGCCGCGGCCAGCGCGATCGGCCCGAGGATCCAGAAGACGACCGCCTCGCCCACCCCGGCGTCGCCGGCGGTGGAGGCGGCCTGCGCGAGGACACTCATCGAACCTGCTCCCCCACCGGCTCGCCCGGCACGTCCTCACCCGCGGCGGACTTCCGCGCCAGGACCGGGCCCTGCACGTAGTAGTCCTGCTCGTCCGCGCCGAGGCGCATCGGGTGCGGCGGCTGTTCCATCCCCGGCAGCAGCGGCGCCAGCAGCTGCTCCTTGGTGTAGATCAGGTCCTGCCGGTTGTCGTCGGCGAGCTCGTAGAAGTTCGTCATCGTGAGCGAGCGCGTGGGGCACGCCTCGATGCAGAGCCCGCAGCCGATGCAGCGCAGGTAGTTGATCTGGTAGATCGCGCCGTAGCGCTCGCCCGGGGAGTACCGCGCCTCCTCGGTGTTGTCCCCGCCCTCGACGTAGATCGCGTCGGCCGGGCAGGCCCAGGCGCACAGCTCGCAGCCCACGCACTTCTCCAGCCCGTCCGGGTGCCGGTTGAGCTGGTGCCGGCCGTGGTAGCGCGGCGCGGCGGGCGGGAAGTCCTCGGGGTACTCCTCGGTGACGACCTTCTTGAACATCGTCGAGAAGGTGACGCCGAAGCCCTTGAAGAACTCGAACATCGTCTACTCCTCCTCCTTCCCGGTGAGCGCACCGGCGGGCTGTCGCCGCTCGACGGGCCTGCGCCGCTTCGGGGCCGAAGGGACCTTCAGGTCCAGCGGCGGCACCGGGTAGCCCGACGCGACCTCGACCTCCTGGTCCGGCGTGCCACGGTCCGGCAGCAGGAAGGCGACCGCGAGGATCGCCAGGATCACGATGCCGATCGTGATCAGCAGCGCCGCGGTGGACTCGCCGCCCGTGCTGTTGCGGTAGGCGCGGATCGCGAAGATCACCAGGATCCAGCCGAGGCTGACCGGGACCAGCACCTTCCAGCCCAGCTTCATGAACTGGTCGTAGCGGAACCGGGGCAGCGTGCCGCGCAGCCAGATG
Source organism: Pseudonocardia halophobica (assembly GCF_050948485.1). Classification (NCBI taxonomy): domain Bacteria; kingdom Bacillati; phylum Actinomycetota; class Actinomycetes; order Pseudonocardiales; family Pseudonocardiaceae; genus Pseudonocardia; species Pseudonocardia halophobica. The sequence goes on from NZ_CP192046.1 coordinate 6,880,352, forward strand.
AAGACGAACAGGAAGATCAGCGTCTTGATCAGGAACGCGACGAACATGAGCCAGCCGTTGTCGTTGAACGACGACAGCGGCCAGGGCCAGCGCCCGCCGCCCAGGAACAGCGTGGTCGCCATGGCCGAGACGGTGACCATGTTGACGTACTCGGCCAGGAAGAAGAGCGCGAACTTCAGGCTCGTGTACTCGGTGTGGAAGCCGCCGACCAGCTCGGACTCGGCCTCCGGCAGGTCGAACGGCGCCCGGTTCGTCTCGCCGACCATGGCGACCACGAAGACCACGAAGCTCGGGATGAGCAGGTAGAAGTACCAACCCGAGCCCTGCGCGGCCACGATGTCGGCGGTGGACATCGACCGCGCGTAGAGCACGACCGCGACCACCGACAGGCCGAGCGCGATCTCGTAGGAGATCACCTGCGCCGCCGAGCGCAGGGCGCCGAGCAGCGAGTACGGCGAGCCGGAGGCCCAGCCGCCGAGCACGATGCCGTAGACGCCGATCGACGAGCAGGCCAGCACCACCAGCACGCCGACCGGCAGGTCGACCAGCTGCAGGACCGTGCGCTCGCCGAAGATCGAGACCTCGCCGCCGAACGGGATGACCGAGAAGGCGAGGAAGGCCGGGATCGTCGAGATCACCGGGGCGATGAAGTAGACCTTCTTGTCGGCGAGGACCGGCATGATGTCCTCTTTGAAGGCCAGCTTGAGCCCGTCGGCCAGCGACTGCAGCCAGCCGTTGGGGCCCACCCGGTTCGGCCCCGGACGCTGCTGCATCCGGGCCACGACCTTGCGCTCCCAGTTGATCATGAACAGGGTCAGCACCACGCCGACCGCGAACAGCACGACGACCTTGAGGACCACCAGCCAGAGCGGGTCGTCCGCCAGCAGCTGCTGGGTCCGCGTCATGCCGTCGACGGGGTCGATCGCCGGGTTCACCGGGCACCTCCGAGAGGACCGGCCGGGGCGACCCGGACCAGCGCGCCGTGCCCGACGCCGAGGGTGCTGCGCACCGCCGAGCCGGGCGAGTTCGCCGGGAGCCAGACCACGCCGTCGGGCAGGTCCGCCAGCTCGACCTGCAGCGTGATCGCGCCGCGGTCGGTGGCGACACCGGCCGCCTCGCCCTCGACCAGGCCGAGGCGCTCGGCCGTGGCGGCGTTCGTGCGCACCCGCGGCGGGCGGGCGGTGCCGGCCAGCGCGGGCTCGTCGACGAGGAGCGAGCCGTCGTCGATCAGCTGCCGCCAGGTGGCGAGCACGGCCTGCCCGACCTGCGCCGGACGCGGCGTGTGCCCGGGCTGGGCCGTGGGCGCGGCGGCGGAGCCGGTGTACCGGCCGAGCCGCTCGAGGTCGCCCGCGGAGGCCGCCGGCGTCTGCGTGAACAGGTCCGCGTCCATCTCGACGGCCAGGGTGTCGAGCACCCGGCAGTCCGGCAGGACGCCGCTGGCGTCGAGCGTGACACCGAAGGGCCGGCGCCGGCCCTCCCAGTTGAGGTAGCTGCCCTCGCGCTGGGCGTCGGGCGCCACCGGGAGCACGACGTCGGCGCGCTCGGTGACCGCCGAGGCGTGCAGCTCCAGGCTGACCAGGAAGCCGACCTTCTCCAGCGCCGCGAGCGCGACCGCCGGATCGGTCAGGTCGTGCGGGTCCACCCCGCCGACGACCAGCGCGGACAGCTCGCCCGCGGCGGCCGCGGCCACGATCTCGTCCGTGCTGCGGCCCGGGCCCGCGGGCAGCGAGCCCTCCGGCAGCCCCCAGGCCCGCTCGACCTCGGCGCGGGCCGCCGCGTCGGTGACCGGGCGGCCGCCGGGCAGCAGGGTCGGGACGACGCCGGCCTCCAGGGCGCCCCGGTCGCCGGCCCGGCGCGGGATCCAGGCGGCCTTCGCGCCGGTCCGGGTGGCCAGCGCGGCGACGGCCGAGTGCAGGCCGGGCACCTCGGCGGCGCGGTCGCCGACGAGGATCACCGCGCCCGGCGCGGACAGGGCGTCGACCAGCTCCTTGCCGGCGTCGTCCGTGGCGGTCATGAGCTCGCGCAGCACCGCGGCCTCGGCGCCCGGGACCGACCGGACGAGCGTGGCCTTGGCCTTGCGGGCGCCCTCGGTGGTCCACTGGCCGAGCTGGAAGACCTTCTGCCCCCGCTTGCGCACGGCCTTGCGGATGCGGAGGAAGACGATGCCCGCCTCCTCCTCGAGGTCCAGCCCGACCGTGAGCACGGACGGCGCGGCCTCGACCGCGGCGAAGCCGACGCCGGTCTCCGGGGTGGTGCCCAGCGTGGTGGTGAGGAACTCCAGCTCCTCGGCGCTGTGCGGGCGAGCCCGGAAGTCGACGTCGTGGGTGCCGGCGGCGACGCGGGCGAACTTGGCGTAGGCGTAGGCGTCCTCGACGGTCAGCCGGCCGCCGGCCAGCACGCCGATGCCCCGCTTGGCCCGCGCGGCGAGCAGACCCTCGGCGGCGATCCGCAGCGCCTCGGTCCAGGAGGCCTCGACCAGCTGGCCCGACGCGTCCCGGACGAGCGGGCGGGTGATCCGCTCCTTGGACTGCAGGTACCGGAAGGCGAACCGGCCCTTGTCGCAGTTCCACTCCTCGTTGACCTCGGGGTCGTTGCCCGCGAGCCGGCGCATGACCGTGCCGCGCCGGGAGTCGTTGCGCTGCGCGCAGCCGGAGCTGCAGTGCTCGCAGACGCTCGGGGTGGAGCGCAGGTCGAACGGCCGCGAGCGGAACCGGTAGGCCGCGCTCGTCAGGGCGCCGACCGGGCAGATCTGGATCGTGTTGCCGGAGAAGTAGCTCTGGAAGGGCTTGTCCTCGGCGGTGCCGATCTGCTGGTTCGCGCCGCGCTCGAGCAGGTCGATGAACGGGTCGCCGGCGATCTGCTCGGAGAAGCGGGTGCAGCGCTGGCAGAGCACGCAGCGCTCGCGGTCCAGCAGCACCTGGCTGCTGATCGGCAGCGGCTTGGGGAAGGTCCGCTTGGTCTCGACGAACCGGGAGTCCGTGCGCCCCGAGGACATCGCCTGGTTCTGCAGCGGGCACTCGCCGCCCTTGTCGCAGATCGGGCAGTCCAGCGGGTGGTTGATGAGCAGCAGCTCCATCACGCCCTGCTGGGCCTTGTCGGCCACCGGCGAGGTGTGCTGGGTCTTCACCACCATCCCGTCGGCCACGGTCATGGTGCAGCTGGCCTGCGGCTTCGGCATCGGCCGGCCACCCATCTCCACCTCGACCAGGCACTGCCGGCAGGCACCCGCGGGGTCGAGCAGCGGGTGGTCGCAGAACCGCGGGACGATGATCCCCAGCCGCTCGCAGGTGCGGATGAGGATCTCGCCCTTGGGCGCGTCGACCTCGATGCCGTCGATGGTCAGCCGCACGTGGCCCTCGGGGACGGGGGCCTTCTCGTTCTCGGGAGCGAGTGTCATGCGGGGGCTCCGCTCAGCTCGGTGTCGGCCGCCCGTTCCACGTCCGCCAGCTGGGCGGGCCTCGCGACCGCGGGCTGCTCGGCGATGAGGTCCAGGAACTCCTGGCGGAAGTACTTGATCCCGCTGGTGATCGGGCTCGTGGCGCCGTCGCCCAGCGCGCAGAAGGAGCGGCCGAGGATGTTGTCGCAGACGTCGAGCATGGTCTCGACGTCCTCGGCGGTGCCCTCGCCGTGCACCATCCGCTCCAGGATCTGCACCAGCCAGTAGGTGCCCTCCCGGCACGGCGTGCACTTGCCGCAGCTCTCGTGCTTGTAGAACTCGGTCCACTTCATGACCGCCCACGGCACGGAGACGGTCTCGTTGAAGACCTGCACCGCGGTGGTGCCGAGCATGGAGCCCGCGCCGGCCGCGCCCTCGAAGTCCAGGGGGACGTCGAGGTGCTCGGCGGTGAACATCGGGGTCGAGCTGCCGCCGGGCGTCCAGAACTTGAGCGGGATCCCGTCCTTCATCCCGCCGGCCAGCTCCAGCAGCGTGCGCAGCGTGATGCCCATCGGGGCCTCGTACTGCCCGGGCCGCTCGACGTGCCCCGACACCGAGTAGATCTTCGGGCCCGGGGACTTCTCCGAGCCCATGGTGCGGAACCAGTCCGAGCCGCCGGCCACGATGAACGGCACCGACGCGATGGTCTCCACGTTGTTGACGACCGTGGGCGACGCGTACAGGCCGGCCGTGGCCGGGAAGGGCGGCTTGAGCCGGGGCTGGCCGCGGCGGCCCTCGAGCGAGTCGAGCAGGGCCGTCTCCTCGCCGCAGATGTACGCGCCCGCCCCGGCGTGCACCACGATGTCCAGGTCGAACCCGGTGCCGAGGATGTCCTTGCCCAGGTAGCCCTTGGCGTAGGCCTCGGCCACCGCCGCGCGGACCCGGCGGATCGGGTGCAGCGCCTCCCCGCGCACGTAGATCGCGCAGAAGTTCGCGCGGATCGCGTAGCTGGTGATCACGCAGCCCTCGATGAGCGAGTGCGGGTCCGCCATCATCGTCGGGATGTCCTTGCAGGTCCCCGGCTCGCCCTCGTCGGCGTTGACCACCAGGTACTTCGGCCTGGCGCCCGGGCCCTCGGCGCCCTGCGGGATGAAGGACCACTTCATGCCCGTCGGGAAGCCGGCGCCGCCGCGTCCGCGCAGGCCGGAGTCCTTCACCAGCGTGATCAGCTGGTCCGGGTGCGCCGCCAGCGCGGTGCGCAACGCCCGATAGCCGCCGGTCCGCTCGTAGGTCTCCAGCGTCCAGGACCGCTCCTCGGACCACCGGCGGGTGAGGACCGGGGTGAGGGTGTCCGGTGTGATCTCGGTGCCTGTCATCTCACTTCTCCGGGAGAGGCGGCAGGGCCGGGGGCTCGTCGGGCAGCGCGGGGGCGGCCCAGCCGCGCTCGGCGGCCAGCGCGGTGCCGCGCAGGGACTCGACCGCGGCCGACGGGCCGGCGACGGCCGCCGCGGCGACCGCCTCGTCGTCGGTGAACCCGGCCAGCTCCAGCTCGACGGTGCGCAGGTCCGTCAGCGGCGCGCCGCGGGTCGGCGGCGGCCTCTCGCCGCGGCGCAGCGCCTCGACGAGCGCGACGGCCGACTCCGGGGTCTGGTTGTCGTAGTACTCGTAGTTGACCTGCAGGACGGGGCCGAGATCGCAGGCCGCGAGGCACTCCGCGTGCTCGAGGGTGATCGAGCCGGGGGTGCCGGGCTCGCCCGCCGTCTCCTCGTGGCCGAGCGGGCGGTCGGGGCCGCCGAGCGCCTCGGTGAGGCTGCGGTAGACGGCGTCGCCGCCGAGCGCCGCGCACAACGTGTTCGTGCAGACGCTCACCAGGTGCTCGCCGCACGGGGTGCGCTTGTACATCGTGTAGAAGGTCGCCACCGCGCTGACCTCGGCGGTCGTCAGCTCCAGCTGCTCGGCGCAGAAGCGGATGCCGTCCTGGCTGACGTACCCCTCCACCGACTGCACGAGGTGCAGCAGCGGCAGCAGCGCGGACCGCGCCACCGGGTAGCGGGCGATGACCTCCTTCGCCCGCTGCCGGGTCAACTCGTCGAAGGTCGGCGAGACGGGGTGCTGGTCGGGCTGCGCCTCCCAGGTCCGCTCGGCCGGTGCCGCCGGTCCGGGCAGCTTCTCGGGAGTCCCCTCCGGCAGTGTCATCGCGCCACTCCGCTGCGCTCCGTGGACGGTGTCACCGGTCCACACCTCCCATGACGGGGTCGATGCTCGCGACGGCGGCGATGACGTCGGCGACCATGCCGCCCTCGCTCATCGCCGGCATGGTCTGCAGGTTCACGAAGCTGGGGTCCCGGACGTGGACGCGCACCGGGCGCGTGCCGCCGTCGGACACGAGGTGGTAGCCCAGCTCGCCGCGGGGCGACTCGACGCACGAGTACACCTGCCCCGGCGGGACGTGGAAGCCCTCGGTGACCAGCTTGAAGTGGTGGATCAGGGACTCCATGGACTGGCCCATGATCTTGCGGACGTGCTCGAGCGAGTTGCCCATGCCGTCGCTGCCGATGGACAGCTGGGCGGGCCACGCGATCTTGCGGTCCTCGACCATCACCGGGCCGGGCTCGATCTTCCGCACGGCCTGCTCGATGATCCTGATCGACTCGTGGATCTCGGCCACCCGCAGTCGGTAGCGGGCGTAGCAGTCCGCCTCGGTCGCCGTCGGGACCTCGAAGTCGAACTCCTCGTAGCAGGAGTACGGCTCGATCTTGCGCTGGTCCCAGGGCAGGCCCGCGCTGCGCAGGATCGGGCCGGTGGCGCCGAGCGCCAGGCAGCCGTCGACCGGCAGGTACCCGACGCCCTCGAGGCGCTGCTTCCAGATCGGCTGGCCGGTGAGGAGCTTGTCGTAGTCCGGGAGGCGCGATTTCATCACCTTGACGAAATCGGTGACCTTCTCCTTCCAGTCCTCCGGGAGGTCCTGGGCGAGTCCGCCGGGCCGGATGTACGCGTGGTTCATCCGCAGCCCGGTCAGGTACTCGAGCAGGTGCAGGACCTCCTCGCGCTCGCGGAAGCCGGCCGTCATGCCGGTGAGCGCGCCGAGCTCCATGCCGCCGGTCGCCAGGCACACCAGGTGCGAGCCGATCCGGTTGATCTCCATGAGCAGCACGCGGATCAGCTGCGCCCGGCGCGGGGCCTCCACCTCGAGCAGCTTCTCCACGCCGAGGCAGTACGCGGCCTCGTTGAACAGCGGCGCCAGGTAGTCCATACGCGTCACGAACGTGACGCCCTGGGTCCAGTTCCGGTACTCGCAGTTCTTCTCGATGCCGGTGTGCAGGTAACCGATCACCGACCGGGCCTGCGTCACGGTCTCGCCCTCGAGCTCCAGCACGAGCCGGAGCACGCCGTGCGTCGACGGGTGCTGCGGACCCATGTTGATCACGATGCGGTCGTCGTGCTCGTCGGTGGACACGCTGTCCAGCAACGAGTCCCAGTCCCCGCCGGTGACCGTGTAGACGGTCCCCTCGGTGGTCTCCCGCGCCTCCGCGTACGGATCTGTGGTCACGAGTACGCCCTCCGCTCGTCGGGCGGCGGTATCTCGGCGCCCTTGTACTCCACGGGGATCCCGCCCAGCGGGTAGTCCTTGCGCTGCGGGTGCCCCTCCCAGTCGTCCGGCATGAGGATCCGGGTCAGTGCCGGGTGGCCGTCGAAGATCACGCCGAACATGTCCCAGGTCTCGCGCTCGTGCCAGTCCGCCGTCGGGTAGACCTCGACGACGCTGGGCACGTGCGGGTCGGCCACGTCGAGCGCGACCTCGAGCCGGATGCGCCGCCGGTAGGTCATCGACAGCAGCTGGTAGACGACGTGCAGCGGCTGGCGGACCTCGGCCCCGTCGGGCGCGGTGTAGTCCACGCCGGACACGCTCGAGCAGAGCTCGAAGCGCAGCGCCGGCTCGTCCCGCAGCAGCCGGCAGAGCTCGAGGATCCGCTCGCGCTCCACGTAGAACGTGATCTCGCCGCGGTCGATCGTGATCTGCCGGACCGCCGAGCGGGCGATCCCGTTGCGGTCCAGGGCCTCGGCGAGCTCGTCGGCCAGCTCGTCGAACCAGCCGCCGTAGGGCCGCTCGGCGGGGGCCGGGGCGTAGCCGGGCAGCGTGAGCCCGCCGAAGCCGGAGGTGTCGCCGGTGCCGCGGACGCCGAACATGCCGCGGCGCTCGCGGGTCGGGGCGAGCCGGGTGCCGCCCTCCGGCGAGGTGTCGGCCGCGCCGTCCGTGCTCTGCTCCACCTCGCCCTCGCGCGGCGGCTCGCCGCCGCGGGTGCGCTGCTCCTCGGTGGCCGCACCGCTCGCCTCGGCCGACGACTGCTTCCCGCCGGTGGGCTCCTGGTCGTCCTTGGACGTTCCCGTGGGTTCGGTCATCGCTACTTCTTCTTCGCGTACTTGACGGACGACGGGATCAGCTCCGTCTTGTGCCCGCTGGCGGCCAGCTCCGCGGCCCGCTTGCTGCCCAGCGGCTCGTCCATGATCTTCGCGTGGATCTTGAGGATCGCGTCCATGAGCATCTCCGGGCGCGGGGGGCAGCCGGGGAGGTACATGTCGACCGGCACGACGTGGTCGACGCCCTGCACGACGGCGTAGTTGTTGAACATCCCGCCGGAGCTGGCGCAGACGCCCATCGCCAGCACCCACCGGGGTTCGGGCATCTGGTCGTAGATCTGCCGCAGGACCGGCGCCATCTTGTTGCTCACCCGGCCGGCCACGATCATCAGGTCGGCCTGCCGGGGCGACGCCCGGAAGACCTCCATGCCGAACCGGGCCAGGTCGTAGCGCGGCGCACCGGTGGTCATCATCTCGATCGCACAGCAGGCCAGACCGAAGGTGGCGGGCCAGAGCGACGACTTGCGGGTCCAGTTGACCAGCTTCTCCACGCTGGTCAGCAGAACACCGCTGGGCAGGTGCTCCTCGAGTCCCATTCCGGTTCCCCTAGTTCCAGTCGAGGCCGCCGCGGCGCCACACGTACGCGTACGCGAAGCCCACGGTGACGATGAACAGGACGATCTCCACCAGGCCGAACAGGCCGAGCGCGTCCGCGTTCACCGCGAACGGGTAGAGGAAGACCATCTCGATGTCGAAGAGGATGAACAGCATCGCCGTGAGGTAGTAGGCGACCGGCATCCGGCCGGCACCCACCACCGGCTTCGGCGAGGGCTCGATCCCGCACTCGTAGGAGTCCAGCTTGGCGCGGTTGTACCGCCGCGGCCCGACGTACGGGGCGGCCGTCACCGAGAACAGCGCGAACGCTCCCGCGAGGACGAACATCAGGAACAACGCGAGATAGGGATCGAGCATCGTGCACCTTCGTTGTCTGCACTGCCGACTGGTCTGAACGTGGCGGTGGGTGACCCGGCCGGTCCGCGGCGTGACCCTACGTGTGCGGGGTCACGCCCGGGTGGTCAGGCCCGCCTTACCGGTCCCGGGCCCGGGATCTCAGAGGGCCGGGGTGAGCCGGGTCAACGCGCCGAGTATGCGGTCGCTCCACTCGCCCTCCTTCCGGTCGTGCGCGGTGGTCGGGTCGTCGTAGAGGTTGGCGAGCAGCTTGAGCAGGGCCTGCATCACCGACCGCCGCGGCAGCCCGTGCCGGGTGGCGACCCGCATGACGGTCGGGTTGCCGATCAGGCGGGCGGCGACGGTGCCGAGGCGGTAGTAGCGGCCGAGCGCCCGGCTGATCTCCCGCGGATACGCGGCCAGTGCGGCCTCGCGGGAGTCGCCGGACCGGGCGAGGGCCTGCACCGCGCACCGGGCGGCCACCGTGGCCGACTCCATCGCGTAGGCGATGCCCTCGCCGTTGAGCGGGTTGACCATGCCCCCGGCGTCGCCGACGAGGAGCAGGCCGGGGCGGTAGTGGGGGGTCCGGTTGAAGCCCATCGGCAGCGCGGCGCCGCCGATGCCGCCGACGGCGTCGTCCTCCCGGTAGCCCCACTCCTCCGGCAGCCCGTCCAGCCAGGACCGCAGCAGCGCCCGGTAGTCCCAGGAACCGCCACCCCTGCGGTCGGTACCGAGGACGCCGAGCCCGACGTTCGACGTGCCGTCGCCCATCCCGAAGATCCAGCCGTAGCCGGGCAGGAGCCGCGGGTGCTCCGGGTCGGAGCGGTCCCAGATCTCGAGGTGGGTCTCGAGGTGGTCGTCGTGGGTGCGGGGGCTCTCGTAGTAGCGCCGGACGGCGACCCCGAGGGGCTTGCGGTCGTCCTTCGCGATGCCGAGCGAGAGCGCGACCCGCGCCGACACGCCGTCGCACGCCAGGGTCAGCGGCGCGCGGTACGACACCGGCCGCCTGTCCGGCCCCTCGTGGCCCTCGACGCCCACGACCCGGCCGGTCCGCTCGTCGGTGACCGCGGCGGTGACCGTGGTGGCCTCGCGCAGCCGGGCGCCCTGCTTCTCCGCGTGCCGGACCAGCAGCTCGTCGAAGTCCTGGCGGGGGCGGACGGCGCCGAAGTCCGGGAAGCTCGCGAGCGTGGGCCAGGGCAGGTCGAGACTCACCCCGCCGGCGACCACGCGCAGGCCGCGGTTGCGCAGCCAGCCGTTCCCCTCGGAGCAGTCGATGCCCAGGTCGATGATCTGCTTCATCCCGCGCGGTGTGAAGCCGTCGCCGCACACCTTGGGGCGGGGGAAGGTCGCCTTCTCCAGCACCAGCACGTCCAGGCCCGCGCGCGCGAGGTGGGCCGCGGCCGTCGAGCCCGCGGGTCCGGCGCCGACGACGAGCACGTCCGCGTCCGCCGTACCCGCCGTTCCCGCCGTACGCCCGGCAGCACCTCGCGAGCCCGCGGCCTGCGGGGCCGCGGCGCCGTTGGTGGTGGGCTCGGGCGCCTGCATTCCGCTCCTTGTGAACTGGTTCACGAGGTTCTTGTGAACTGTTTCACGAAGTTCGGCGGGATGTCCAGGCACGCCCGACCGATCGGGTCGCGAGCTGGGGAACGATCAGCAGGAAGATCGGCGAGGGCCCGCGAGCCGCGCCCTCGCACCCCGTGAGTCGGGGCTGGGCTCCTGCGTGTCGGGCGCCTGGGCTCCCGCGTGTCGGGGCTTGGGCTTGGGCAAGTCGTGAGTTGGGCTCCGGCGAGTCGAGGGCCGGGCTCCCGCGAGTCGGGGGCGGGCTCCCGCGAGGTCGCAAAGCTGCGCCCTGGCGGGTTGAGCAGGCGGCGCGACGTCACGGTGGAGAGGGACGGGCGTCATCGGGGCGGAGCGGCACACCTACAGGAACCATCGGCACACCCGGGCGAGCGCGGCACACCCGCCCGAGCACCGTCGCACACCCGAAGGGTCGGCCGCACAGGGCGTCGACGGGGTGTGGACGGCTCGGGCGGTTGTGCGGGGCAGCAGGAGAGCCGAGCGGAGGCCTCGCCAGGGCTGGGCACCGCGTTCTCTCAGAGACCGACCGCCGGCACACCCGGGCCAGCGTGGCACACCCACCCGAGCCCTTGTCGCATCTGAAGGTCGGCGGCAGGCGTCGACGGCGTGTGGGCGGCTCGGCGGTTGTGCGGGCAGGAGGCGTCGCCGAGCTGCGCGCCCGCCCCTCGGCCGTCGCCGTTCGCGTGCTGGTGTGGGACCGACCCGAGGGGTGTGCGGCCGTGCAACGGCGAGTGTGCCGCGCTCGCCCGGGTGTGCCGCGCGCTCCGGCGGATGTGCCGGCTCCCGGTATGCGCCGAGCGGCTGCTCAGGTCGGTCGTCGGGCAGCTCGGCGGTGCGGGTCGCTCGTCAGGCGGGCCTGGTGGCGCGGTGCAGGGCGACGGCCCCGCCGGCGAGGTCGCGCCAGGCCACACGGGACCACCCGGCGCCCGCGATGATCTCCGCGAGCCGGCGCTGCGGGTGCCAGTCGAGGATCGAGTCGCTCAGGTACGTGTAGGCCGCGGGGTTCGACGCGACCCGGCGCGCGATCGCCGGGAGGACCCGACGCAGCACCACGTCCTGGTAGGCGATCCGGTAAGGCGTCCACGTCGGGGTGCCGAACTCGCACACCACGAGTCGCCCGCCGGGCCGGGTGACGCGGGCGAGCTCGGCGAGGGCGCGCGCGGTGTCGGCGACGTTGCGCAGGCCGAAGCTGATGGTGACGGCGTCGAAGGCGCCGTCGGCGAAGGGCAGGTGCAGGGCGTCGGCGGCGACCTTGGGCACCGGGCGCTGCGCCCCGGCCTTCAGCATCCCGAGGGAGAAGTCGGCCGCGACCGTCCACGCCCCGGACTTCGCCAGCTCGATCGTCGACACCGCGGTCCCGGCGGCCAGGTCCAGCACCCGCTGACCGGGCCGCAGCTCCAGGGCCTCCCGGGTCAACCGCCGCCAGCGCCGGTCCTGCCCGGCGGTGAGGACGGTGTTGGTGAGGTCGTACCGCCGCGCGACGCCGTCGAACATCGCCGCGACGTCGTGCGGGTCCTTGTCGAGCTCGGCCCTGCCCACAGCCGGAACCCTACGGCCCCGCCCCGGTACCCCGCCCGTGGACCGGCGGGCGGCCGGCCCCGACTCACCGAAGCCCACACCCCGACTCGCGGTGCAGGAACTCCCGACTCGCGCTGCAGGAACTCCCGACTCGCGGAGCTACAGCCACATCTCCGCGAGTCGGGAGCACTGGATCCGCGAGTCGCGAGTTCCGGACCGCGAGTCGGGAGCTGTGGGGAGCGAGTCGGGGGTCCCCAGGCCAGGTCGGGGGTCTCCGCGCCGAGGCGGGGGTCTCCGCGCCGAGGCGGGGGTCTCCGCGCCGAGGCGGGGGTCTCCGCGTGTCCGAGTCGGGCCCTCACCCACTGCGCGGCGCGCCCCACCCCCGAGGCTCCCACCTGCGAGTCGGCACTTCCCGGTCACCGAGTCGGCGATGTCGGGTCAGCGGGGGTGGGGGATGGTGCGGAGGGCGGTGCGGAGGCCTTCGAGGTACTCGGCGCGGGTGCGGGCGGCGAGGGCCTCCCACTCCCCCTCCGGCACCGAGAGCGGGCCGTCGGAGCCGAGGTAGGCGCCCATCCCGTGCAGCGCGATCCAGCGGTGGTCGTAGGCGTGCGGGGTGCGGCGGTCCCAGGCCACGGCGCGGATCACCGTGCGCCGCAACCGCTCGGGGTCGGTGAAGGCGAAGCGGTTGATGGGGCCGCCGAAGCGCTCGTCGAGGGCGTCGACGGCGGCCGCGGCGGTCGCGTCGGTGCAGCGGCGGGCGTCGAACCGGGCGCGGACCTGCCCGGCGTAGAACCAGAAGGCGGCGTCGGCGGGGCGGCCCTGGTCGAGCAGCACCTCGGACAGCGCGTACAGCACGGGCGGCGCGACGCGCTCCGGCTCGAGCTCGACCAGCTCCGCCACCCGCCGCCGGACGTCCGGGTCGGCGTCGAGGAGGCCGGCGATCGCGTCACGGGCCAGGGCGGTGTCGATCGTCGCGTGCTCGCCGGTGGGCTCGACCACCACGGTCCTGTTCATGCCCACGAGCCTCGCCCGCACGACCACCACCGGGCATCCGTGACTCTACGGAGGACGGAGGGTGCGCGACCGCCTACCGTGCGTCACATGATCGACCCGCTCTCCCGTCGCGCGGTCCTCTTCGCCGGACTCGCCGGCCTGGGTGCCCTCGCAGCCGGCTGCGCCGACCCACCGGCCACGCCCACCTTCGACCCCGCCCCCGCCCAGGCCGAACTGGCCGACCTCGAACGACGCTCCGGCGGCCGCCTCGGTGTGTCCGCGCTGGACACCGGCCCCGGCGCCGCGCTCGGACACCGGGCCGACGAGCGGTTCCTGCTGTGCTCGACCGGCAAGCTGCTGGCCGCGGCCGCGGTCCTGCACCGCCGGCAGTTCGAGGCCGACCCGGACATCCTGGAGCGGATGGTGCCGTACACCTCGGGCGCGCTGGTCCCGAACTCCCCCGAGACCGGCAGGCACACGTCGATGACGGTCGGCGAGCTCTGCCACGCGGCGATGACCCTGAGCGACAACACCGCCATGAACCTGCTGCTCGGCGTGCTGGGCGGACCGGAGAATGTGACGGCGTTCCTGCGCAGCGCGGGTGACCCGCTCAGCCGGCTGGACCGCACCGAGACCGCGCTCAACGTCCGCGACGGCGACCTGGACACCTCCACCCCGGCGCGGATGGCCGCGAACACCCGCCTTTTCGCCCTCGACGACGGCCTCACCCCCGACAACCGGGACGTCCTCGTCGGCTGGCTCAAGGCCAACACGACCGGCGCGACCCGGATCCGGGCGGGACTGCCCGCGGACTGGGTCGTCGGCGACAAGACCGGGGCGGGCGCGCGGGGCGAGATCAACGACGTCGCGGTCGTCTGGCCGCCCGGGCGGGCCCCGCTGGTGATCGCGGTCTACACCGAGCCGCCCGATCCCGACGTCGACGCCGCCCCGACCGTCGCCGAGGCCGCCCGGATCGTGGCCCGGTCCTTCGCCTGAGCCAGTCCACCGAGCCAGTCCACTGAGGCCCGGGCTCCCGAGGTCGAGCGCCCGGCGCTGCCCGGAACCCGCAGCTCAGCAGGGGTCGTGAGTGGCAACTGCCCCTCTAGGGGCAGTTGCCACTCACGGGGTGAGGACCGACAGCATGCGCTCCACCGAGGCGGGCCAGCCGTAACCCTCGGCGCGAGTGCGGGCGGCGCTGCGGCGGACCCCCTCGTCGGCGGCGAGGTGGGTCGTGACGCCGCGGGCGAAGTCCTCCGGGGAGTCCTCGGCCCCGGCGTCGCCGACGATCTCGGGCAGCGCCGAGGACCGTGACACCACCACCGGCGTGCCGCTGGCCAGCGACTCCAGCGCGGAGAGCCCGAACGTCTCGTGCGGGCCCGGGGCGAGCGAGACGTCGGCCGACGCCAGCAGGGTCGCCAGCCGCGCCCGGTCCGGCACGAACCCGAGGAAGGACACCGGCAGCCCGGCCGCCCGCCGCTCCAGCGCCGCCCGGCGGGGCCCGTCCCCTGCGACGACCAGCCGGACCCGGTGCCCGGCGTCGCACAGCGCGGCGACCGTGTCCACGCTGCGCTCGGGGTGCTTCTCCGGCGACAGCCGCCCGCAGTGGACGAGCACGGCGTCGGCACCGCCTCCAAGCCGGGCCCGCAACGCCGGGTCGTGCCGCAGCGGCGAGAAGGTCGCGAGGTCCACGCCGAGCGGGACCTGCCGGACGTTGCGCGCCCCGATCCGATCGAACTCCGCCCTGGCGAACCCGGTGGTGCACACGACCGTGTCGTAGGCGGCCGCCATCCGCGCGTTGGCGTGGTCGGCGACCCGGCGCGCGGTGCCCTCGGGCAGCAGGAACTGGTGCAGCAGCCGGTCGAGCCGCTCGTGCGAGATCACCACGCTCGGGATGCCGCGCCGCGCCGCCCAGGCCCCCAGCCCGCGCAGGGTGAGCCGGTCGGAGACCTCCAGGGCGTCGGGCCGCAGGCGGTCGAGCAGCCGCTGCACCCGCCAGGGGTCGACGGCCCGGTACCCGCCGGTGGCGGGTATCCGCGGCGCCGGGACCGTGATCCGGCGGGTGCCGCCGGGAAGCCGGCGGTCCTCGGCCCGCGGACCGGGCACGACCAGCACGACCTCGTGGCCGCGGGCGGCGTAGCCGGTGCCGAGGGCGTCGAGCGCCGTGCGCAGGCCGCCCGAGCGCGGCCCGTAGAAGTTGGCGAGCTGGACGATCCGCACGTCAGGCGGCCTCGTCGTGGACGAGCCCCGGCACCCCGGCGACCTCGCAGTAGTGGCCGACCAGCTCGTCGCACACCGCCGACCAGGTCCGGCGGAGGACCGAGCGGCGCGCGGCCGCCCCGAACTCGGTCCGCAGGCCCGGGTCACGCAGCCGGTCGACCGCGGCGCGGAGGGCGGCGTCGGCGGCGGGCCGGCCCGCCTCGTCGTCGGGCAGGGGCGGGACGAGGTAGCCGGTCCGGCCGGGCAGGACGAGGTCGCGCGGGCCGCCGGCGTCGGGTGCGACGACCGGGAGCCCGCTGGCCAGCGCCTCCTGCACGGCCTGGCAGAAGGTCTCGGCGGGGCCGGTGTGGACGAAGACGTCGAGGGATGCGTAGAGCTCGGCCAGCTCGTCGCCGCCCCGGAAGCCGAGGAACGCCGCCCCCGGCAGCGCCGCCCGCAGCCGCTCCTCACTGGGCCCGGCCCCGACCACGACGAGCCGGGTGCCGGGCATCCCGCGCAGCGCCGCCAGCCGTTCCACCTGCTTCTCCGGGGCGAGCCGGCCGACGTAGCCGACCAGCAGCTCCCCGTTCGGCGCCAGCCGCTCCCGCACCGCGGCCGACTGCCGGGCCGGGGTGAACCGCCGGGTGTCGACGCCCCGGGCCCACTGGTGCACCCGCGGCACCCCGCGCTCGCGCAACGCCTCGGTGGCCCAGCTCGACGGCGCCAGCGTCCGGTCGGCCTGCGCGTGCAGCCGGCAGGTCCAGCGCCAGGCGGCGCGGGCGGTTAGCCCGAGCCCGTACGACGAGGCGAACCCGGCGACGTCGGTCTGGTAGACCGCGACCGTCGGGATCCCCAGCCGGCGGGCCGCCCACAACCCCCGGGCGCCGACGACGAACGGCGCGGCCAGGTGCACGACGTCGGGCCGGAAGGCGCGCAGGGCCTTCACGATCCGCCGGCTCGGCACCCCGACCGGCATCGAGCTCACCACCGGCAGCTCCAGCGCCGGCACCCGCACGACCGGGACGCCGTCGTGGGAGTCCGGCTCGTCGGCGCCGGGGGCGACGACGAGGACGTCGTGCTCGGCGTCGCGCAGGTGCTCGAGCACCCGCAGCACCGAGTTCGTGACGCCGTTGACCACGGGGAGGAAGCACTCGGACACGATCGCGACACGCACGTCAGAGAAGCTGTCGTGCCCGCCGCGCCGCCCGCCGTCGGCGACATGACCTGCGGGGGAACGTCCGGACAACAGCGCGAGAGTTCACGCGGGCCCACCCCGGGCCGTCACCGGCGGGACGCCCCGGCGATACCCCGTTCGCGGACCCTCGGCGCCATGACGGTCCTCACCCGCACCCCGACCCCGGTGGACCCCGGGCTGCTCTCCCGCGCCCTCGAGGTCGCGGGCCGGCTCGCCAACGACGCGGCGGAGGTGATCGCCGCGACCGCCGGCCGCGCGCCGGGGTCCGAGGCCAAGGCCGATCCCTTCGACTGGGTCACCGACACCGACCGCACGCTCGAACGGCACACCCGCCGGGTCCTGGCCGCCGAGTTCCCCGGCATCCCGGTGGTGGGCGAGGAGTACGGCGCCGACGCGACGGCGGCCGGCTCGGCCTACCGCTGGATCGTCGACCCGGTCGACGGCACGGCCAACTACGTCGCCGGCTTCCCGTGGTGCGCCTACAGCCTCGGCCTGGTCGACGGCGACGGGCCGGTCGTGGGCGTCGTGGCCGACCCGAGCCGCGCGCAGATCTACGCGGCGGCGCGGGGGCGCGGCGTGCGCGCCAACGGCACCCCGGTGCGCGCGGCGACCCGCACCACCGCCGTCGGGGCGCTGGTCTGCGCCGAGTCGCCCTCGCCGCAGCTCACGGAGCGCGCGACCGCGCACCACACGGGTGTGCGGGTGCTGGGCTCGACCGCGCTCGCGATCACGCAGGTCGCGCTGGGCCGGGCCGTCGCCGCGGTGATCGACGACTACCACGAGTGGGACGTCGCCGGCGCGCTCTGCCTGGCCCTGGAGGCCGGGGCCGTGGTCGTCGACCGGGCCAGGCGGCCCGACCCGATGCCGACGGACGGGCTGCTGGTGGCGGTCCCCGCCGTCGTCGAGCAGGTCTACTCGTGGTGGGCGGCCTGACGCCGCCTGCGGACGAGCACCGCCGCCCCGCCGAACACCGCCCACGCGAGGGCGACGAACCCGATCGTCAGCGGCAGGCCGGAGAACGCCGTGCGCCCGGCCACGCGGACCAGGTCCGGGTCGGCGCGGTCGTACTCGACCAGCACGGTCGTGCCGGGCTGCAGGCCGCGCGGGTAGTAGACGCCCCGCTCGGGGACCAGCAGCTGGCCGTCGGGCACCGGGAACCGCACGAGCGTGCGGGAGAAGGTGGACCCGTCCAGCACCTCGGCGGTGGCCGTGGCGCGGTTGCGGTTGATGGCGACGTCGTCGGCCACGGCCCCGAGGAACCCGACGACCGACAGGAACGTGGCCAGCACGGCGAGTCCCGTGAGGATCGTCGGCAGCCGCCGCCACAGGGTGCGGCCGACGGCCCGGGCGGTGCGCCCGGCCTCGACGAACACCTCGCCCGCCACGCCTCCGGCCATGGGTCGAGCATAGGAGTGTGGCTACCGCCTCCCCGCCGGGGACGGGCGCCGGCCGGTCGCGGTGCCTACGCTCGACGGCGTGACGACCGCTGCGCTGCCCACCGGTCTGGAGGTCCGGACCCGTGAGGTGGACCCGCCCGCGGGCGGCCTGTTGTCGCTCCTGCCGGAGGCGCGGGGCGCGCTGTCCTGGGTGCGCGGCGGCGAGGGACTGGTCGGTTGGGGCGAGGTCGCGCGCTTCACCGGCACCGGCGCGGGCCGGTTCGCCGAGGCCGACGCCTGGTGGCGGCGGTTGCTCGCCGAGCTCGACGTCACGGACGAGGTGGGCCTGCCGGGGACCGGGGCGGTCGCCTTCGCGTCGCTGACCTTCGCCGACCGCTCACCCGGGTCCGTGCTGGTGGTGCCACGGGTGGTCGTCGGGATGCGGGGCGGGCGCGCGTGGGTCACCGAGTTCGGCGACCCGCACCCGATGACCGCGGCCGAGCCGGTGCGACCCAGCACCCGGCTCCGCTACGCCGACGGCGACCTGCCCGTCGCGGGCTACCGCGCCGCCGTCGCCGAGGCGGTCCGGCGGATGCGGGCGGGCGAGCTGGACAAGGCCGCCCTCGCCCACGACCTCCTCGCGCTCGACGATGCCGCGCACGACCCCCGGCACCTGCTGCGCGGGCTCGCCGAGCGCTACCCCACCTGCTGGGCCTTCGCCGTCGACGGGCTGGTGGGGGCCACCCCGGAGCTGCTGCTGCGCAAGCGCGGCACGGTCGTCGAGTCGCGGGTGCTCGCCGGCACGGTGTGGCCGGGCGAGGGCTCGCTGAGCTCGGACAAGAACCGCGTGGAGCACGCCTACGCCGTCGACTCGCTGGCCGAGCGGCTGCGCCCCTTCTGCCGCTCGCTCGAGGTGCCGTCGGAGCCGACGGTGCTGGCCCTGCACAACGTCTCGCACCTGGCCAGCGACGTCCGCGGCCGGGTCCGCGGCGACGCCTCCCTGCTCCGCATCGCCGGCGCGGTGCACCCCACCGCTGCGGTCGGCGGCACCCCGCGCGAGGACGCCGTCGCCCTCATCGCCGCCCTCGAGGGCATGGACCGCGGCCGCTACGCCGGCCCCGTCGGCTGGGTCGGCGCCGACGGCGGCGGGGAGCTCGGCGTCGCCCTGCGCTGCGCCCAGCTCGACGGCCCCGTCGCCCGCCTCTACGCGGGCTGCGGGATCGTCGCCGACTCCGACCCCGACACCGAGGTCCGGGAGGCCGCCGCCAAGCTCCTCGCGGTGCGGGAGGCGTTGGAGGGCTAGGAGGCGGTCAGCCGGCGAGCGAAGGCGGCCACCTCCAGCTGCGAGTTCACCTCGAGCTTGCCCAGGATCGACTTGATCTGGGTGCGGACCGTCGCGACCGAGACGACGCACTCCTCGGCGATCGCCTTCGGCCGCATCCCGGCCGCGATGTGCCCGACGATCTCGCGCTCGCGAGGGGTCAGCCGTTCCCACCGGCGGCGCTCCAGCTCGCGCGACTCTCCCGACGCCGCGGCGAGCTCCTCCAGTCTGCGGCGCTCCGCGGGGTCGACCAGATTCCGCCCCGCCACCACCCTGGTCGCGGCATCGACGAGCTCCTCGAACAGCGCGGTCTTCGGCATCCAGCCCGCCGCCCCGGCCGCCACAGCCGTCGCGATCCGCCCTTCGTCCACCGAGCCGGTGACGACGAGGACCCGCCACCCCGAGCGCCGGAGCGGGGAAACCAGTTTCGCCCCGTCCGTCTCACCTCCCAGATCGAGGTCGAGGAGCACCAGCCCTCCGGGCGGCGCGGGATCGTGAAGCCGCGCGATCATGTCGTCCGGGCGCAGCGCCTCGGCCGAGAGCCCGCGGTCCCGTAGGGCGACCGCCAGGCTCGCACTCAGCAGTGCGTGATCGTCGACCACGAGCACGGCGGACGCGGTCATCCGCACACCCGCATGGGTCGGGTCGATTCGCGACGGGCCAGCGGCACGTCGACCACCGCGGTGCACCCGGGCCGCACCGAGCTGATGGTGAAGGTGCCGCCGTGCCGCTGGACGAGGTCACCGATGATCGCCAGTCCGAGCCCCAGCCCGTCCGAGTCCGCCCCACGCGCACCTCGGACGAGCAGACCGGCCGCAGGTCCCGGGAGACCGGGGCCGTCGTCCCGGACCTCGAGCCGGACGCGCTCACCTCGGCGGACCGCGGCCACGGACACATGGGCCCCCTGAGCGTGCCGGGAGCAGTTCACGAGCAGGTTCGTGAGGACCTGGGTCAGTGCCGCGCGGCTCATCCCGGCCTCGACGTCGTCGACCCGGCCGACCTCGACATCCAGTCCGTTGGCCTTGTGCAGCGCCACCACCGCGTGGACGACCTCGGCGACGAGACAGCCGTCCGCCGGCGCGGGACGCGCCCCCATCATGAGCTGGAGCCGTTCGAACTCCGCCCGTGCCGCGACGAGGAGCTGCTGGCCGACCGGTGAGCTGGCGCGGCCGGTGTCCCCGGTCAGCACGCTGGCGACACCCGAGAGCCCGGCGACGAGGTTGCGGATCTCGTGATCACGCTCGGCCGCGGAGGCCATCGCCGCCTCTGCCTCGGCGAGCCGAGCCTGCTGACGACCGACGATCCCGATGGCCTGCACGAGGAAGGCGAGGGCGGCGGCCAGCAGCATCGCCACACCGGCGAGCCCGGTGATCCCCACCGCCTCCGCCGGCAGGGCGACGGTGTGTCCGGCCCCGATCACCACGAACGCCAGGCCCGCGCGGCGGAGCAGCGACCGTTCCCGTGGCCGCTCCACGAGGAGCAGGCCGAGCGCGGCTACCGCGACCCCGCCCCATACGACGACGTCGACGGCCGCCACGATCGAGGGTCGCGCCTCCGGCCGCGCCACCGCGAGAGCGCCGACGACGAGCAACCCGGCCGGCGCCACGCTCAGGACCAGCCGTACGGGCACTTGCCCGGGCGCGACGCCCGGGTCCCTTCGGGCCCTGACGAGGAGAGCGGCGATCACCGCTCCCGCCGCCGCTCCGAGCAGCCGCCAGACGGACCCGGCCTCCAGCCCGACGGCGTCACCCGACAGAGAGGCGGCGGTGTAGAGCCCGACGGCACACGCGACGCGTCTGCCCGCCGGGTCCGCGCTGAGCCAGCCGGCCACGGCGAGCAGGACGGTCACGCTCACCCCGGCGGCGAACGTCAGTACGACCATCGCCCGCTCGACGACGAGCACGGAATCCCGGAGGCTCGTGGTCAGGAACCAGGCACCGCCGATGAGTAACGACTGGCCAACGACGTCCGCTGCAAGGCGACCGCCCGCGACGAACCGGACGGCACCGATCCTGCTGTTCACGTGCTACCTCGAAAGGCCGAACACGGCCGGGAGACCGGCCGGGAGCTGGGGAGCGCCTACTTGTCCGCTCGCCGCGGACACGCTGAGTGTTACGGAGGATGTACGACCGACGTCAGAGAGTCATTCATTCTGATGACCCAAAGCCGATCGGCCGTCACCGAGCGCGCGTGTGCGACTTCCGGTCGAGGGACGACGCACTCTTGCCGCCGGTCGTATGGGGCAACAAGAGGTTGGCCGCCACGACGAGCAGGACGATGCCCGCGAGGTAGAGCAGTCCGGTCGTGCTGAACAGCCGGTCCTTGACCAGCCCCACGAACGGCACGTCGTACCAGTAGCCACCCCGGACGTCGGCTGCTGCGACGGCGTGCGGATCGGGCGCGTCGTTCGCGTCGCCCTGGGTCCGGAACGACGGCCCGGGGAGGACCTCGATGATGCGGTGGGTCACGATCCGCGTCTCCGTCGTCCCGGGCTGGCGATCCGTGAAGGTGATGATGTCGCCGACGGCGAGGCGGTCGGCCGGCGCCGGCCGCACCACCACGGTCGACCCGACCGGGAGCGTCGGCTCCATGCTCCCGGAGAGCACGGTCAGGGGCGTGGCACCGGCGAGCGCCGGCACGACCGTCACCGCAACTGCTGCTCCGACCACGGCGACCAGAAGCAGGGCGCCCAACCACCGCATCACCACCCGGGCCGGATGACGACGCTGGCCCGCCGCGTCGTCCGACTTCGCTTTCACGGGCCGGACCACAGGTATACGGACTGTCTCGGGTTCCACGGTATTCGCCCCCTCGGCACAACTTCATCGATCCTGCCGAGGCGCCGGCCAGGCTGTCGTACCCCATCTGAGGTATGCGGCCACGCACCCGGATACCCCCGTTGCGGTATGCGCCGTCGAGCTCCGTCCGAAATCGTGGCGAGCCGAATCGCATTCGACGTCCGTCGGTGCGACCGGAATCCCGGAGGACGAGCGTGCGAACAGCGGGAAACAGGAAGACGGCAGTAGCGGTAGGCGCCGCCGCGGCCGCCGCGGCCGCCTTGGCGCTCGGCTCGGGGACCTACGCCGCTTTCACCGACTCGGAGGCGGGACCCGCCGGGACCCTGTCGGCGGGAACCCTTCGGCTGGATCTCACGACGAATCCCTCGCAGACCGCGACGATCCTCACCGAGTCAGGTATCGCGCCCGGAAAGCAGTTGTCTCCCAGTACGATCACCCTGCACAACAGCGGCTCGCTCCCCGGCCTCCTGACCGTGACCGGAACGGCCGACGGACACGGTGGACAGCTTCAGGACCAGCTCACCGTCTCGTACACCTGCGTGAGCGACAACCCCGCTCACCTGCCGGTCGTGGTCGGCGAGCAGACCCTGGCGACCGCCCTCAGCGCGGTGAACGTCCCACTCGATTCCGGCGAGCGCCTGGTCTGCTCCTTCCGCTTCACTCTTCCGCATCGTCCGGACAACAACCTTGTCCAGGGCGATTCCGTGACCGTGACCTCGAGCTTCACACTTTCGCAGCGGTCGAGCTGAGCCCGGATACCGCGCCTGGGGTATGTGCGACTCCCCAAGCTGCCGAAGAATCCTTCTCAACGGCGGATCCCCGACTTCCCCCGACATCCCCCCGAGAAACAGGAGAACTGCGCTCATGAGCGTCCTGCAGAAGAACAAGAAGGCCGCGATCGGCATCGGCGTCGCCGCCCTCGCGGTCGCGGGCCTCGCGCTCGGCACGGGCACCTACGCCGCCTTCACCGACACCAAGGCGGGGCCGGGCGGGACGCTGGCTGCGGGCACGCTGGCTCTCAACGTCAGCACGAGCCCGACCGCCGCAGCGACCCTGTTCAACGAGTCCAACCTCTACCCGGGCAAGCCCATCGAGGAGAAAACGGTCACCGTGCAGAACAGCGGCACCATCAACGGCAAGCTCACCGGATCGCTGACGGTAGACACCCACGACGGGCAGCTTCAGGATCAGATGACCGTCCAGGTCAAGTGTGGCGGCGGCTCGTACTCGAGCCCAATCACGGTGGCCGCCGCGACTGCAGCCGCTCAGAACTTCATCAACAGCGGCACGCCGATCGCGCTCAATGCTGGCCAGTCGGAGACCTGCTCGTTCAAGTTCGCGCTTCCGCACAATGCTACGAACGACGTTCAGGGCGATTCGATCACCATCAGCTCGAACCTGACGCTCACTCAGGCGTGAGCTCATAGCAACGCCAGGGGTGACGGGCCTTACGCCCGTCACCCCTTCGTCGTGTTCGCTCGACACCCTTCTTTGTTTCGATCCGGGGGATCCGTGAAGACTCGCGCCGTCGTGGCCGGCCTGCTCGGCGCTGCCACCGTCGCTGCCGGCGGCACCGTCGCCTCAGCCGTGGGCACCACGTTCGCCGCCTACACCCAGACCGTCGCCAGCAGCCCGGGCACCCTGGGCGCGGCGAGGGTCACCCTCGGCGACGACGGTGCGGGTCCCCAGCTCGGCTACGAGGGCCTTCGTCCCGGAGCCTCCCAGACCGTCGCTCTGACCGTCGACTACCGCGGCACCATCGCTGCGGACGTGTCACTGACGGTCGCCCCGAACTCCGACTCCACCCTCTGCGAGCGGACGTCCGCCGGCTGGCGCGCCCGGGCCGGTGTCCCCCTGCTGCTGAGCGCGGGGGACGGTGCGCCCGTCTCCTACTGCTCGCTGTACGCCGGCGCCCGCCTGCCCCTCGCGACGGCCGCGGCTCCGGACACCGTCGTGACGGTGCCCGTCACCGTCACACTGGGCAGCGACGCCACCGCCGTGGCGCTCGGGCTGCACCAGTCCGACGTCGCCACTATCCACGCGGAAGGTGGATTCACCGACGAGGCCGCGGGCAGCATCACGCTCAGCACCGCGCGGCCCGAGGAGGCCGTTGCCGGCTCGATGTCCGACGCCCCGGCCTCGGCGACACTCAGCGCGACACTGTCACCGTCCGGCGACGGCACCGCCGTGGTGGACTCCGCCGACCCGGCGGCCGCGGCCATGGCAGCCGGATCCACCGCGACCCCCGTTGCGCTGCCGCCGGAGTGCACGGCATCAGGGATGCGCGCGGAGGACTTCGCCGAGGTGGTCGCGGTCGATGCGCGGACCCGCAGCTGGGACGCGGGCGCGCGCCGCGGAGCGGGAGCCGGTCCGTTCCTCGTCCTCGGCACGGCCGGGGCCGACACGATCACCGGATCGGATCGCGGGGACTGCATCGTGGGTGGCGGTGGCGACGACGTCGTGGCCGGCGGCGGCGGCGCCGACGTCCTGATCGGCGGCGCCGGGGTCGACACCCTGAGCGGCGGAGCGGCCGACGACCGACTGTACGGCGGCCCTGGCACGGACGTTCTCGACGGTGGCGAAGGAGCCGACACCCTGGAGGGCGGGAGCGCCGGGGCGACCTGCGTGGTCGACTCGGTCGATCGGAGCCGCGACTGCGCTGCGCCGGTCGCGGCCACGTCCGCGACGACCGCGCCGACCATCGCGGCGCCCTCCACACCTGTGGCTCCGGTACCGGCCGTTCCGGCGGCACCTGCAGCGCCGTCGGCAGCGCCGGCCGCGCCGTCGCCCCCGCTCACGGTGAATCCCACCCCGACGCCCGGTCCGGCTCCCGCCGCGTCCGCACCCTCGACTTCCTCGAGCGCGGCGATGATCGCGCCGGACGACGCCTCTGCTGCTCCCACCGGCTGACGGGGACTACCGCTGCTTCGCCTGCTTCGGCACGAGGAGGGCGAGGGCGATCGCGAGGAGGACGATCCCGCCCGCGATGGCGAGGCCGGCTGGGCTGACGAGGCGGTCGCGCAGGCCGCCGACGTAGGGGACGTCGTACCAGAGGACGCCGTGGACGTCCTGCGCCGCGACGGGCGCCGGGTCGTTCGTGCGATTGGCGTCGCCCTTGGTGACGAACGCCGGTCCCGGCAGGACCTCGACGACGCCCTCGGGGCGGTGGTCGTCACCGCCACGGGTGTGCCCTGTCCGGGGGCAGTGGCACCTACGCCCGGTACACGGACGTCGAGGCGAACCCGGGCACCGTGGGCGCCGCGACCGTGGTGATCGGGACGTCGTCCCGGGCACCGGCGCCGAGCTACACCGGAGCCCTGCTCGGCGGGACGTCCTCCGCGACCCTGAACGTCGTCTACACCGGCACCACCCCTGCGCGCCTGACGCTGCAGGCCAAGCCGGCTCCGACGTACTGGTCGGCCTTCTGCACGTACTCGGCGTCGACGAAGTCCTGGTCGCGGACGGCCCTGGCCACCGATCACGTTGTCCTTCGGGGGCGCAACGGTGGACTACTGCACCCTGCTCAACGGCGCCGAGGTCACGCTCGCGGGCTCGGTCGCGGCGGGCAGCACCGCCGCCGTGGCGACCTCGGCCACCTTCGGCCTGCTGAGCGGCGCGACGCCGAAGAAGGACCAGAACGTGCCGCTGCTCGTCCACGCCTACGGCGCCACCGGCTCGGGCTTCTCCGACGTCGTGTCCGGCACGCTCGGCGTCGCGACGAGCGCGTCGCCGACCCCGCGGTCGCCGGCCGTCGTCACCACGCGACGAGCACGGTCGCGCCCACGTCCACCACCGCACCCACCGGCACGCCGGTCGCGGCGGCGGACCTGCCGGCCGAGTGCACGGGGGCCGGGATGACCGCGGCCTCCTTCGTCGAGAAGATCATGCTGACCGCGACCCGGCCGAGCTTCGACGCCGCGCGCGACCGGCCGGGCAGTGCCGGACCGTTCCTGGTCCTCGGCTCCCCGGTCGCGGACACGGTGATCGGCTCCGCGGGCGCCGACTGTGTGTCCACGGGCGACGGCGACGACGTCGTGTCCGGCGCGACGGGCGACGACGCCCTCGTCGGCGGGGCGGGCGCCGACCGCCTCTCCGGCGACGCGGGCGCCGACCGCCTCTCCGGCGGACCCGGCCCCGACACACTCGACGGCGGCGCCGGCGCCGATCTGCTCGACGGCGGCGCCGACGGCGCGACCTGCACCACCGACGCCTCCGACACGACCACCGGCTGCCTCGCCGCGGCCGTCGAGGGCGGCGCCGACCCGACGACCACCACCTCGCCCGCCCCGGTCACCACGACGACCGCGGTCCCGACGACGACCGCTCCCGCCCCGCCAGTCGGCAGCAGCGCGCCGGCGGTCGTGCCGGAGGGCTCCGCCGACCCCACCAGCTCCACCCCGCCCACCTGACCCACAGGAACGCCGGCGTGTCGGCCGGCGAAGCGGATCACCGCCCCGCGAGCACCTACCCCCGGCTCACCTTCCCCGGCGCCCCCTCCGGCTCCGGGGAAGGCTCACTGCGCGGCGGCGGGGCCGTGACGAGGCGGAGGGGAGCACGGGTCGTCGGGCGGCGTTCGTCGACCGCGTCGGCGAGAGCCACGACCTCCGCGACGGCCGGGGCGCGAGTCTCGGATCCGGCCGAGCGGAGAGCGGCGCGCAGCCGCTCCGCCTCCACCCGGTACGCCTCGCGCTGCTCCCAGAGCCCCCGCACCGCGCTGAACAGGAACGGCACGGCGGCGGCGAGCAGCGCGGCGGTGGCGGCGAAGGTCAGTGCGACGGGCACGACGACCGCGGCCCCCGACGCCCGCACGGCGTGGGAGGCGGCGAGCAGTGCGAAGGCGACGCCGACCCGGCGCAGCAGCGGGCGGTCCCGCCGGAGCCCCGCCCCGACGGCGAGCAGGCCGGCCGCGCCGGTGCCGGCCCAGGCGGCGAGGGCGGCGTCGGCGACGAACGCGCCGGGCAGGCCGACGGCGGGGGCGAGGCCGTGCAGGGTCCCGGCGAGGGCGGCGGCGCAGGCCAGCACCGCGGCGGCGAGGGTCACGACGGGCCGGTGCGCGGGCGACCGCCGGCGCACCGCCACCACCAGCAGTGCGACGACGGCGAGCTGCCCCACCACGGCCACGACCGGCCAGAGGCCCGCCGCGCCGCCGAGGTCGAGCGCCACGGGCAGCGGTCCGACCAGCGCCGCCCCGCCGACCGCGGCGGCGATCCGGCCCGCGCGCCGGCTGCCGGAGGCCCGCCCGGCCACGGCGATCATCACGGCCGCCGAGATCCCCCCGGCGAACACGAGCACGGAGGCGATCCGCGCGGCCGGCAGCCCCGCGGCGTCGACGCCACGGACGGCGGTCCACGCGAGCCCGCCGGTCAGGGCGACCAGGCCGACCTCGAGCGCGAAGGCCCGCGCGGCCACCGGCCGCACACGGAAGCGGACGGACGGGCGTGCGTCGGCACCGCGGCCGGGAACGCCGGGGCCGGCCCCGCGGCGGCGCCGGCCCCTGGGCCATGCGTCAGGGGCAGCGGGCCGCGCGGCGGGGGCGTCCGCGCGGCTCCGGGTGCTGGAAGTCACCGGTACCTCGGTCGTTCGACGGGCGGCCGGGCGCGGGGAGCGGGCGAGGCCGGGAGCGTCGGCTCCGTTCCCCTGTCGGCACTCCACCACCGGCCGTTACGCAGACCGCACAGTAGCTGGCGCACGGTGACCGCTCGGACGAGCCCTCTGGGCCGAACGGTTCATAACTGTTGCGGGTCAACGCCGTAGTGAACGGCTCAGGTCCGGGCGGGCAGGGCCGCCAGGGCGGTGGCGACCTCGTCGGCGAGCGCGGCGTGGCCCGCGCGCAGCGTCGCCCGATCGGCGCGGACCTCGACGATCCGCAGCCCCGGACCGGCCGGCAGCACGGCCTCGACCAGCTCCGACGGCGCGGTGACCAGCACGTGTGCGGCGCCGAGGCCGGTCGCGACCGCGGCGAGATCGGCCCGGTGCGGGGTGCCGAAGACCCGCTCGAACGACGCGGAGTGCGCCGGCGCCCCCTGCTCGAGCAGCCCGAAGATCCCGCCGCCGGAGTCGTTGAGCACCACGATCGACAGACCCGGCCGCGGCTCGTCCGGGCCGATGAGCAGGCCGGTGGTGTCGTGCAGCAGCGTCAGGTCGCCGAGCAGCGCCACCGTCGGGCCGGGATGCGTCAGCGCGGCGCCGACGGCCGTCGACACCGTCCCGTCGATCCCCGCGACCCCGCGGTTGGACAGCACGGACAGGCCGGTCCGCGGCACCGCGGCGAGCGCGACGTCCCGCACGGGGTTCGACGAGCCGAGGACCAGCCGGGAGCCGTCGGGCAGCGCGCCGACCAGCTCGCGCGCCAGCGACAGTCCTCGCGGCCCCTCGGGCAGCGCCCGGTCGAGCGCGGCGGACGCGACCTCGTCGGCCTCGCGCCAGCGCTGCACCCAGGCCCGCGGCGGCGCGAGGGACGGCACGTCGCCGACCGCCCGCACGGTGCCGGCGACGTCCGTCCACGGCGTGCCCTGCGGGTCCGCCGCGACGTAGACCTGCAGGTCGGACGCGGCGAGCAGGCGCGCGACGGACCGGTGCAGGGTCGGCCGCCCGACGACGAGCACCTGCCGGGGCCGCGGCGGGCCGCCGGGTGCCCCGAGCAGCCAGGGCCCGCTGCGCAGGGCGTGCGGCCACAGCGGCGACGACGGCTCGGCGACGATCGGGGCCCCGCCCAGCAGTGCCGGGTCGACCCCCGCCCCGCCACCGGCGATCACGAGGGTCGGCGCCGAGGGGTCCAGCGGCAGCGGCGGCGCGGTCCGCCGCGCCGGCGGCACCACCGTCCAGGGGGCGCCGTCGGGGCGCCCGGGCGGAACCTCCGCGGCCGGGTCGGGGACCAGCGGCTCGGCGAACGGGATGTTCAGGTGGACCGGGCCCGGCGGCTCGCCGAGGGCGCCGGTCGCCGCGGCCACGATGCGGTCGACGGCGGCGCGCCAGCGTCCCGGCTCCCCGGGCGCGAGCCGCGCGACGGCCAGGGTGCCGGCCCGGCGGACGGCCCCGCCGAAGATCCCCTGCTGCTCGATCGTCTGGCTGGCGCCGGTGCCGATCAGCTCGGGGGGCCGGTCCGCGGTGAGCGCGAGCACCGGGACCCCCGCGTGCGAGGCCTCCAGCACCGCCGGGTGCAGGTTCGCGACTGCCGTGCCCGAGGTCGTGACCACCGGAACCGGGCGGCCCGAGCCGAGCGCCAGACCGAGCGCGAGGAACCCGCCCGTGCGCTCGTCGATGCGCACGTGCAGGCGCAGCCGGCCGGCCGCGTCGGCCGCGTGCAGGGCGAAGGCGAGCGGCGCGTTGCGCGACCCCGGGCACAGGACCGCGTCGGTGACGCCGAGGCGCACCAGCTCGTCCACGACCACGCGGGCCTGGACGGGCCCTGCCGCGGGGTCGCTCGTCGGTGCCGGGTTCACGCCTCCGACCCTATGTCGCCACGCGCCGGTCCCGCCGTGCTCCGCTGCTCACACCACCCGGTCACATCGGGAACAGCTCGAAGCCGACGGCCAGGTCAGCGCCCGGGAACTGCTGCGCGACCGCCTCGGCGTGCGACCGCAGGTAGGTCTCCGGGTCGGCCATCACGTCGTCGCCGAGCCCCGCCAGGTAGGCCCGGTGGGAGGACAGCGACGCGACGGCCCGGTCGAACACCGGCCCGATGTCGACGGCGTGGGTGGGCTCCGGCGCGCCGGTCGCGGCGAGGTACCGCACGCCCGTCCACGGGTCGCCGCCCGCGCCGGGGAAGACCCAGCGGTTGCCGGCGTCGCGGCAGGCGTCGAGGACGGCGCGCCCGGTGTGGACGTGGTCGGCCATGTTGAGCCACCCGCCCGGCCAGCGGTCGGCGAAGTTCCCCGTGACGACGAGCTCGGGCCGGCGCCGCCGGATCACCGCGGCGATGTCGTGCCGGAGCGGGAGCCCGTACTCGACCACGCCGTCCGGATGGTCGAGGAACTCCACCTCCGCGACCCCGACCGCGGCGCAGGCCGCCCGCTGCTCCGCCTCCCGCAGCGGCCCGGCCTCCACGGGCGGGATCGTGTCGATGCCCGCCTCGCCCCGGGTGACCAGCAGGTACGTCACCTCCTTGCCCGCCTCCGTCCAGCGGGCGACGGCGCCCGACCCGCCGTACTCCATGTCATCGGGGTGCGCGACCACGACGAGCGCGCGCGACCAGTCGTCGGGGAAGGGCTGGAGCGTCATGCGCACATCGTCCCCGTACCCTCGGCACTGTCATGAGCGCGACCCTCCGGGCCACGGGCCTGTCCGCCGGGCACGGTGCCCGCGTCCTGTTCAGCGGCCTGGACCTCGTGGTCGCGCCTGGCGACGTCGTCGGGCTCGTCGGGGTGAACGGTGCCGGCAAGTCCACCCTGCTGCGCCTGCTCGCCGGCGAGCAACGGCCGGAGGAGGGCGAGGTCGCCCTCGGTCCGCCCGACGCGACGGTCGGCCACCTGCCGCAGGAACCGGAGCGCCGCCCCGGCGAGAGCGTGGCGCAGTACCTGGCCCGCCGCACCGGGGTGGCGGCCGCGCAGGTCGCGATGGACGCCGCGGCCGAGGAGCTCGGCGCGGGCGGGGACGGTGACGGTTACGCCGCCGCCCTCGACCGCTGGCTCGCCCTCGGCGGCGCGGACCTCGACGAGCGGGCCGGCGAGGTGGCGGCCGAGGTCGGCCTCGGCGTGCCGCTCGACGCCCCCATGACGGCACTGTCCGGCGGCCAGGCCGCGCGCGCCGGGCTGGCCGCGCTGCTGCTCTCCCGCTACGACGTGCTGCTCCTCGACGAGCCCACCAACGACCTCGACCTCGACGGTCTGGAGCGGCTGGAGAAGTTCGTCCAGGGCCTGCGGAGCCCGGCCGTGATCGTGAGCCACGACCGCGAGTTCCTGGCCCGCACCGTCAACCGGATCGTGGAGCTGGACCTGCACCAGCGGCAGGTCGGGGTCTACGACGGCGGTTACGACAGCTACCTGGCCGAGCGCGAGATCGCCCGCCGGCACGCCCGCGAGGCCTACGAGGAGTACGACGACAAGCTCGGCGCGCTGAAGGACCGCGCGCAGATGCAGCGCAACTGGATGACCCAGGGCGTGCGCAACGCGCGGCGGAAGTCGAAGGACAACGACAAGAACGTCAAGGCCAAGCGCGCGGAGACCAGCGAGAAGCAGGCCGCGAAGGCCCGCCAGACCCAGCGCGCGATCGAGCGGCTGGACGTCGTCGAGGAGCCCCGCAAGGAGTGGGAGCTGCGGATGACGATCGCCGCGGCCCCGCGGTCCGGCGCGGTCGCCGCCCGGCTCGACGGCGCCGTCGTGCGCCGGGGCGACTTCGTCCTCGGCCCGGTCACGGCGCAGGTCGACTGGGCGGACCGGGTGATCGTCACCGGGGCGAACGGGGCCGGGAAGTCCACGCTGCTCGGCGCCCTGCTCGGGCGGATCCCGGTCGACGAGGGCTCCGCCGGCCTCGGCGCGGGCGTGACCGTCGGCGAGATCGACCAGGCCCGCGGGCTCTTCCTCGGCGACGAGCCGCTGGTCACGGCGTTCGGCCGGGCGGTGCCGGACTGGCCCGAGTCCGAGGTGCGCACGCTGCTGGCCAAGTTCGGGCTGACGAAGGAGCACGTGCCGCGGCCCGCCTCGTCGCTCTCCCCCGGCGAGCGCACCCGGGCGGCGCTGGCCCTGCTGCAGGCCCGCGAGGTGAACCTGCTGGTGCTCGACGAGCCCACCAACCACCTCGACCTCCCCGCGATCGAGCAGCTCGAGCAGGCCCTCGACGCCTTCCCCGGCACGGTCCTGCTGGTCACGCACGACCGCCGGATGCTCGACACGGTCCGCGCCACCCGCCGGTGGCGCGTCGAGGAGGGCCGCCTCACCGAGGCCTGACCGTCAGGCCTGACCCACCGCCTGATCGGGCGGGACCGACCGTTGCCTATTCTGTCAGCTCTTGCTAACGTTAGCGAACACGCACAGAACAACTCGGGAGGTCGTCATGGGGAACCCGGTCGCGATGTTCGAGATCGTCAGCACCGACCCCGACCGGTTGGGCCGCTTCTACGGCGAGCTCTTCGGCTGGACCGTGAACGCCGACCCCGCCTGGGGCGGCTACGGGCTCGTCGACACGCACTCGGAGCCGGGACCGCTGATGGGCGGGATCGGGCCGTCGTACCAGCCCGGGGACACCGGGGTGAAGTTCTACGTCGGGGTCGACGACCTCGGCGCCTGGCTCGGCAAGGCCGAGGGGCTCGGGGCGTCCCGGCTGGTGGAGCCCACCGACCTGCCCGAGGGGTTCGGCTCGTTCGCGATGTTCGCCGACCCGGACGGCAACACGGTCGGCCTGTGGGCGGGACCGACGGGGGGATCGTGACCTCTCCCGCTCCGCTCGACGACCGGGTCGGGGCCATGCTCCGGGCCCTCGCCGAGCCGCGCCGCCGGGCGATCCTGCGGCTGGTCGCCACCACCGAGCGCGCGGCCGGCGAGATCGCCGCGGAGTTCGAGGTGTCCCGCACGGCCGTCAGCCAGCACCTCACCGTGCTGAAGGAGTCCGGGTTGATCGCGGAGCGCCGCGAGGGCACCCGCCGGCTGTACCGTGCCCGACGGGAGGCGGTCCGCGAGCTGCAGGCGGCCCTCGACGGCATCTGGTCCGACGCGCTCGACCGGGCGCGCGCCCTCGTGGAGGAGGAGTCGTGAGCAGCGAGACCTACGGCGAGGTGGTCGACCTCGCCCGCCCACCCATCCACCGTTCCACCGTGGTGGCGGCGACCCGGGAGCGCACGTTCCGCGTGTTCGTCGACCGGCTCGCCGAGTGGTGGCCGCTCGACCCGTTCTCCCTCGGCGGCAGCGACCGGATCGCCTCGGTGACCGTCGACCGCCGGGTCGGGGGCACGGTCACCGAGCACTGGCACGACGGCAGCAGCCACGACTGGGGCACGCTGCTGGCCTGGGACCCGCCGGTCGGGCTGACGATGACGTGGAACGTCACCGGCACCCCGACCGAGGTCGAGCTGCGCTTCGTCGCCCTGGACGGGACCACCACCCGGGTGGACCTCGAGCACCGGGGCTGGGACCGGCTCTCGCTCGAGGAGCTCCGGGCCGCCTGCGCGCTGCCCGGGGGCTACTCCGGCGGCGCCTTCGAGCGCGGCTGGGCCACGATCCTCGGCGCCTTCGCCGACGCCGTGCGGGAGGACGCACCGTGAACTGGTTCCTGTACCGGCTCGTGCCGCCGCGCCCGGACTTCGCCGTGACGATGGACGAGCGCGAGCGCGCCGCGATGACGGAGCACGGCGAGTACTGGCGGGGCCTCCTGGAGGCCGGCCGGACGATCTTCTTCGGGCCGGTCGCCGACCCCGCCGGGGCGTGGGGCCTCGGCATCGTCAACGGCGAGTCGCTCGACGACGCCCGGGCGCTCGGCGAAGGGGATCCGGCCGTCGTGGCCGGGGTCGCCCGGTTCGAGATGTTCCCGATGATCTCGGCGGTCACCCGCTGAGCCGGTCGGGGGCGCCGCTGGTAGGAACGCCGCATGGCCTCCTGGAGCACAGCGGACGTCCCCGACCTGACCGGCCGGACGGTCGTCGTCACCGGCGCCAACAGCGGGATCGGGCTGGAGGCGGCGCGGGCGCTCGCGGCCGCGGGCGCGCACGTCGTCCTGGCCTGCCGGAGCACGGCGAAGGGTGAGGCGGCCGCCGCCTCGCTCACCGGCTCGACCGAGGTCCGCGAGCTGGACCTGGCCGACCTGAGCTCGGTCGGCCGGTTCGCCGCGGCCCTCGACCGTCCCGTCGACGTGCTCGTGAACAACGCCGGACTGATGGCCGTGCCCGAGCAGCGGACGGCCGACGGGTTCGAGATGCAGATCGGCACGAACTTCCTCGGCCACTTCGCGCTGACGGGGCTGCTGCTGCCGCGGATCACCGACCGGGTGGTCACGCTGTCGAGCCTCATGCACCGCATCGGGCGGATCGACCTCGACGACCTGAACTGGGAGCGGCGCCGCTACCAGCGCTGGCTCGCGTACGGGCAGTCGAAGCTGGCGGACCTGATGTTCGCCTACGAGTTGCAGCACCGCTTCGTGGCCGCCGGTTCGCTGCTGCGCTCGGTGGCCGCGCACCCCGGCTACGCGGCGACCAACCTGCAGACCCGCACCGGGACGGTCCAGGACCGGTTCATGGCCGTCGCGAACCGGGTCGTCGCCCAGGACGCGGCCGGCGGGGCCCTGCCGACGCTGTACGCGGCCACGGTGCCGGACCTGCCCGGCGGCACCTACGTCGGGCCCGGCGGGCCGGGCGAGACCCGCGGCGCGCCGCGGCCGGTCGGGTCCGGCCGCGCCTCGCACGACCGCGCGGTGCAGCGGGCGCTCTGGGAGCGCGCCGAGGCGCTCACCGGCGTCTCGATCGCCGTGCCCGTGCGGCGCTGAACACGGCCTGCAGAAGGCCCCGCAGATTCCCGAGCACGGCGAAGGGGCGGCCCCTCCCGGTGGAGGGACCGCCCCTGTCGGACGTGTGGTGCGTCAGGCCTGCGGCTCGCCCTGCGGGCCGATCGCGAAGCGCAGCTCCTCCTGGCCCTGCTCGTTCGTGAAGGGCTGCACGTCGAGGACCTTGTCGTCGAGCACCTCGGCCGCCATCGGCTCGAGGAAGACGTTCAGCCCCTCGCCGGTGAGCACGGTGTCGCTCTGGTCCGCCTGCGCCGCCAGCGAGAGCTCGAGGCCCTGCTCCGGGTCGGTGGCCGCGATCCGCAGCCCCCCGCCGTCCGGCAGCTCGGCGTCCGTGGTCAGGGACTTGATGGCTTCTGCCGCGGTGTCGGTGATTGCCAGCATTCGACCGACCGTACCGAGAACCGGCCAGGCGTGCAGACCAGGCTCAGGTGAACTCGTCCGGGTGCGGGCCCAGGCGGGCGCCGGGGTCGCCCTTGTCGAGGCCGCTGATCGTCGCGACGTCGTCGTCGGCCAGCTCGAAGTCGAAGACGTCGATGTTCTCGGCGATGCGCGACGGCGTCACGGACTTGGGGAACACCACGTTGCCGAGCTGGACGTGCCAGCGGAGCACGATCTGGGCCGGGCTCTTGCCGTACTTCTCCGCGAGCGAGGTGAGGAGCTCGTCCTTCAGCAGCGCGCCGCCCTGGCCGATCGGGCTCCACGCCTCGGTCGCGATGGCGTTGTCCCGGTGGTAGCGGCGCAGCTGGGGCTGGGTGAAGGTCGGGTGCAGCTCGATCTGGTTGACCGAGGGCACCGTGTCCGTCTCGGCGGCCAGCCGGTCCAGGTGCGGCACCTG
Source organism: Pseudonocardia halophobica (assembly GCF_050948485.1). Taxonomy (NCBI): domain Bacteria; kingdom Bacillati; phylum Actinomycetota; class Actinomycetes; order Pseudonocardiales; family Pseudonocardiaceae; genus Pseudonocardia; species Pseudonocardia halophobica. The sequence continues at coordinate 6,915,271 of NZ_CP192046.1, forward strand.
GAAGTTCGAGACGCCGATGGACCGGACCTTGCCCGCGGCCTTCGCCTGCTCGAGCCCGCGCCAGGTCTCCACGTAGTCGTCGCGCTTCGGCAGCGGCCAGTGGATCAGGTAGAGGTCCACGTGGTCGAGGCCGAGCGTGGTGAGGCTCTCCTCGAGGGCCTTCTGCGCCTCGTCCCGGCCGTGCCGGCTGTTGTTCAGCTTCGTGGTGACGAAGATCTCGTCACGGGAGAGCCCGGACTCGGCGATCGCCTGCCCGACGCCCTCCTCGTTGCCGTACATCTGAGCGGTGTCGATGTGGCGGTAGCCCGCGTCGAACGCCTGCTTCACGGCGTCGACCGTCGCCTGCCCCGGGTCGATCTGGAAGACGCCGAAGCCGAACTGCGGGATCCGGACACCGTCGTTGAGCGTGATCGTCGGAACCATGTGTCCGTGATACCGCGCGCGCGGGCGGGTCAATCGCGGGACATCTCACGCCCCGACCGGGAATCCGCGACGACGTCCGGGGAAGGCGCGACGGGCGTCCGCCGCGCGGCGGCCAGCGCCCACAGGCCCAGCGCGACCACGACCAGCACCTCGGTGAGTGCCAGACCCCTCTCGATCAGGCCCAACGGGACCGCCTGCCACCAGGACACGCCGGTGAACGGACGCTGCGCGAAGCCGACGAGGATCGGGGTGAACCACAGCAGGGAGGCGACGGCGAGCCACCGGACCCACGCCGCCGGCCGGGCCCGCGGCCCCCGCTCCGGCGCGGTGGCGCGGCGGTACCGGCGGGCGACGAGGATCGCGGCGACCGGCAGGGCGAGGAAGGCCACGAGGCTGGCGTAGCGGTGGATGGTGCCGCCCACGCTCGGCCCGACCGCCCAGTTCGTCTTCTCGAAGACCACGACGGCGACCAGCCCCACGGCGGCCAGCACCAGGCCCGTCGAGGCACCCGACACGGCCCGGACCAGACCGGCGCGCACGTGCGCGACCAGCACGCACAGGGCCGCGGCGGCGAAGGCCAGAACGCCGACGTCGAAGACCGGCTTGAGGTCCGTGTGCAGGGCGTACTCGCTGATGGTGCGGCGGACCGGGTCGACCCGGCCGACGGCGAGGGTGAGCCCCAGGATCAGGACGACGGCGATCCCGGCGCCCACCAGGCCGGCCAGCGCGAACGCACGCCCCACGGTGTCCCGAGTCGCCGCGGTGTCGCGCTCCACGTGTCCGGCCTCCCGGTCGCTCGGTCGATGGTCGACCGTTCAACGATCTGTCGTACCGGCGTGGTTCCCGCGTGTCGTCCGGTCAGTCCACCGGTGTGCGCTGGGCCGGCACCACGGGGGCCGGGACCAGCGGGAGCATGGCCTCGACGAGGGTGCCGGGCAGTCCCCGGCGGACCACGCAGACCCCGCCGACGGCCGCGGCCCAGCCGCGCATGGCGTGCACGCCGGTGCCGGCGGTGAACCCGGCCGGTACGCCGGGGCCGCCGTCCGTCACGGCGACGTCGAGGAAGTCCCCCCGCGCCCGGATCCGGACGCGCGCCGGGGCACCGGGGGCGTGCCGCGCGGCGTTCGTGAGCGCCTCCGCGGCGATCCGGTACGCCGCGGCCTCGACGGCGGGGTCCAGGGCGGGCAGCGGCCACACCTCGACGGCGGCGCCGCCGAGCGCGCGGGCGGCGGCCGTGAGGGCCGCGACCAGGCCGCCCGGCACGTGGGCGCCGGCGAGCTCGCGGGTGGCGTGCACGGCGGACTCGGCCACCGACGCGGCCCGCACGGCCCGCGCGAGCTGGCCCACCAGGGCGTCGAGCAGCAGGGCGTCCCGGCGTCGGACGGGCGGCAGCACGAGCGCGCCGACGGTCTCGACGCCGTAGCCCAGCGGCACCCGCTCCACGCGCTCCGGCCACGCCCCGATGCCGGTCACGATCCGGCCGTCGACCTCGAGGGCGGCGAAGGGCACCCGCACCGTCTCGGCCACGGTGCCGACCAGCGAGCCGAGCCACGTGGTGGACGCGGACCCGCGGGCGGGACCGGCCTGGGTGATCTCCCGGACCGTGCTCATGAGGCCGTTCATCGCGGTGCTCCCGTTCGTGCCGTTCCATCCGGAACATCGCCGCGAAGATCGTCGGCATTACGCCGGAGGTGACACGAGTCGACCGTCCACCCGGTCGAGTGAGCTCGACCGTCCGACAGCAAGCCGGCCCTTACTTCCCCAGGCCCAGTGCCCGTGCCGCCAGCTGGGCGAGGTGCACCGGCTCCCGGGCGCCCGCCTGGCGGAGCTGGGTGCGGCAGGAGAAGCCGTCGGCCAGGACCTCGACGTCGGGCGCCGCCTCCCTGACCGCCGGCAGCAGCACCCGCTCGGCAGCCGCCATCGAGACCTCGTAGTGGCCCTTCTCGAAGCCGAAGTTGCCGGCGAGGCCGCAGCAGCCCGAGTCGAGCACCTCGGCGTCGATGCCGAGCGCCGCCATCACCGCGCGGTCGGCCTCCGAGCCCAGGTCCGCGTACTGGTGGCAGTGCAGCTGCACCAGCGCCCGGGCGCCGGGGCCCGAGACCGCCTCGCGCAGCTCGTCGACGTGCCCGGCCAGCAGCTCGGCGAAGGTACGCACCCCGCCGGACATCGCCTTGGCCAGCGGCTCCTCGGGGAGCAGCTCCTCGCCGTCGGCGCGCAGGGCCGCGGTGCACGAGGGCTCCAGCCCGACGACCGGAACGCCCTCGGTCAGCCACGGCTCGATCGTGCGCAGCGACCGGCGCAGCACCCGCCGCGCCGCCCCGACCTGCCCGGTCGACGTCCAGGTCAGCCCGCAACACACCGTGCGCGGGGGCAGCTCCACGGCGTAGCCCAGGAACTCCAGGACGGCCACGGCGTCGTCGGCGATGCCGGGGTCGAAGTGCTCGGTGAAGGTGTCCGGCCACAGCAGCAGCCGCCCGCGCGGCGCCTGCCGCGCCGGGCCCTCGACGAGCGCACGGGACCGGGCGGACGTGGTGAACGTCTCGCGGGCGATCGCCGGGATCCCCCGCTCCGGCGCGATGCCGCCGGCCCGCTTGGCCAGCCCGGCCAGGAACGGGACCCGGGCCAGCGCGTTCAGCCCGTCGACCGCGCCCGCCGGCAGCTTCCCGACGAGCCGCAACCAGCGCGGCAGCGCCCCCATCGAGTAGTGCGAGGCCGGGCGCAGCTTGTTCTTGTAGCGGTTGGCGAGGAACTCGGTCTTGTACGCGGCCATGTCCACGCCGACCGGGCAGTCGGTCTTGCAGCCCTTGCAGGACAGGCAGAGGTCGAGGGCGTCGGCGACGTCGTCGTCCTGCCAGCCGCCGGTGACCACCTGTCCGTTGGCCATCTCGAACAGCAGCCGGGCCCGCCCGCGGGTGGAGTGCTTCTCGTCGCCGGTCGCCCGGTAGCTGGGGCACATCACGCCGCCGTGCGCGGTCACGCACTTGCCCACGCCCAGGCAGCGCCGGGTCGCCCGGGTGAAGGAGCCGCGGTCGTGGGTGAAGGCGAGCTGCGGCTCGTCCGGCATGGTCGGCATCCCGACGAAGATCCGCAGGTCCTCGTCCATCCGCGCCGACCGCACGATGCAGCCCGGGTTCATCCGGTCGTCGGGGTCGAAGACGCCCTTGAACTCCTCGAACGCGGCGATGACGTCCGGCGGGTACATCCGGGGCAGCAGCTCGGAGCGGGCGCGCCCGTCGCCGTGCTCGCCGGACAGCGACCCGCCGTGGGCGACGACGGCGTCGGCCGCGTCCTCCATGAACGCCCGGAAGTTCGCGATCCCCGGCTCGGTGAGCAGGTCGAAGTCGATCCGGACGTGCAGGCAGCCGTCGCCGAAGTGGCCGTAGTAGACGCCCCTGCGCCCGTGCCGCTCGAGCACGCGGTCGAACTCCCGCAGGTAGGAGCCGAACTTCTCCGGCGGGACCGCGGCGTCCTCCCAGCCGGGCCAGGCCTCGCCGCCGTCCGGGCTGCGGGTGAGGATGCCCGCGCCGTCCTCGCGGATCCGCCACAGCGCCTTCATCCGCTTCGGGTCGGACTCGACGACGGCCTCGGTCAGCCCGTACGACTTCATCGCCTTCGCGACGGCGCGCGCCTTGTCCTCGGCCTCCTGCCGCGTCTCGCCGCCGGTCTCGACGTAGAGCCAGCCGCCGCCGGGCGGCAGCGCCTTCCAGCCCGTCTCGACGGGGTTCTGGGCGCGCAGCGCGGCGATCAGCCCGGCGTCCATGCCCTCGATGGTCAGCGGGGAGTGCTCGCGGACGACCATGACGTTGTCCGCGGCGATGTACGCGTCGGGGAAGCCGAGGACGGCCAGGGCGCGCGCCGGCGGCGACTCGACCAGCTTCATGGTCGCGGCGACCGTGGTGGCGAGCGTGCCCTCCGCCCCGACCAGCGCCCGGGCCAGGTCGAACCCGTTCTCCGGCAGCAGCTGGTCGAGGTTGTAGCCGGAGACCCGGCGGGTGAGGTCGGGGAAGGACTCCCGGACGCGGTCGCCGACCCGGTCGGCCAGTGCGCGCAGCTTCGCCGGGATCTCGCCCTGCGGCGCGGCCGTGTCGAGCCGCTCGCCGCGGTAGGTCAGGACCTCCAGGCCCACCGTGTTGTCGACGGTCTTGCCCCAGGCCACCGAGTGCGACCCGCAGGCGTTGTTGCCGATCATCCCGCCGATCGTGCAGCGGTTGTGGGTCGACGGGTCCGGGCCGAAGGTCAGCCCGTGCGGGGCCGCCGCGTCGCGGAGCTGGTCGCAGATCACCCCGGGCTGGACCCTCGCGGTGCGGGCCTCCGGGTCGAGCTCCAGCACCCTGTTCATGTGCCGGGTGAAGTCCAGCACCACCGCGGTGTTGACGGCCTGCCCGGCGATCGAGGTGCCCGCACCGCGGGGCAGGACGGGGACCTGGTGCTCGCGGCACACGGCCAGCGCCGCCGCGACGTCGGCCTCGTCCCGCGGCGACACGACGCCGATCGGCACCTTGCGGTAGTTCGAGGCGTCGGCCGACCACATCGCGCGGTGCGCGGGGTCGAACCGGACCTCCCCGCCGACGACCCGGCGGAGGTCGGCGGCCAGCGCGGCCGCCGCGTCGGTCTCGGTTCCCGCGTCGGACACGGCGGGGTCGGTCGGGACGTACGCACTCACGGGTTCAGTCTGACCCGCCGGGCGGAGTGGGGTTCGGAGCGGGGGCGGGCTCGCTCGTCGCGGGGGTGGCGGGCTTCTCCGCGTGGCCGTGGCCGTGGCCATGTCCGTGTCCGTGCCCGTGCCCGTGCCCCGCGACGCCCTGGCCGGGCATCGGTGCCGTGCCGGAAAGCTGGATGTCCCCGGCGCGCAGCGGCGCGTCGTGGTACTTGCCCTCGTGGGCCAGGATCGGCCGCTGGTCGCCGGCGATCTCGGGGTACTTCTCCTCGAGCTTCTGCCGGGCGTCCCAGGTCCGGCGCATCTTGTCGATGTACTCCGAGTTGCCGTCGTAGACGCCCTTCCACGTCTGCGGCATCTCGTCCTTGCTCAGGCCGGGGCTCGCCTGGCCGCCGAGCGAGAAGCCGGCCGGGACCTTGCGGGTCGTGCCGCCGCAGACGGGGCAGCCCGGGGTGGTGGTGTCGGACATGGACGCCAGGTGCTCGAAGCGCACACCGCACTCGCACCGGAAGACGTAGATCGGCACTCGAACGATCCTTCGGACTCAGGTGGCGAACGGCACTTTCGCTCACTAGGTGTGAGCGAAAGTGCCGTTCGCTCAACGGGGGTGGCGCGAGGTCACCAGTTCTCGACGGACTTCGTCAGGATGTCGGCGATGTCGTCCTCGCTCGGGGTCCGCGGGCACGTCGCGAGCAGGCGCTGCTGCTTCATCGTGCCGGGCACGAGGTCGGGGACGTCCGACTCGGTGTAGCCGACCCCGCCGATCCCGTTCGGGATGCCGATGTCCTGCATCAGCCGCACCAGCACGGACGGCAGCTGCTCCTTGGGGTCGTTGACCTTGTCGGCCCGCGGATCCATCAGCTCGGCCGCCCGCAGGTGCCGCTCGGGCGCGCTGTCGAAGGAGAACCGGAAGGCCTCCGGCGCGGTGAGCGACACGGACTGGCCGTGCGGGACCATCGGCTCGTCCGGCGGGTAGCCCTCGGGCACGTAGTCCTTGACCATGCCGGCGATCGGGTAGGCGTTGGCGTGCGGGATGTGCACGCCGGAGTTGCCGAAGCCCATGCCGGCGAAGGTCGCCGCCATCATCATGTTCGACCGCGCCTCGACGTCCTCGGCGCCGTCGTGCACGGCCTTGCGGAACGACTGCGCGATGAGGTTCATCGCCTTCTCGCACCACAGGTCCGACACGGGGTTCGAGCCGCAGTAGGTCACCCGCTCCTCGGGCTTCTTGCGGTCGAAGGTCGTGTAGTACCGCGCCGTGTAGCTCTCCAGCGCGTGGCAGACGATGTCCATCCCCGCCGAGGCCGTGACCTGCGGCGGGAGCGACATGGTGAGCAGCGGGTCGATGACGGCCAGGGTCGGGCGCAGACGCCAGTGGCTGATCCCGGTCTTGACCTTCATCGACAGGATGTCCAGCACGCACATGGCGGTGGACTCCGAGCCCGTGCCCGCCGTCGTCGGCACCGCGATCAGCGGCTTGAGCTGGCCCGGCGGCACCTTGGCGTTGCCGATCGGCTTGTTGATGTAGTCCATCAGCTCGCCGGGGTGGCTGGTCAGCAGGTTGATCGCCTTGGCGGTGTCGATCGCCGACCCGCCGCCGACGGCCACGAAGCCGTCCCACGGGCCCTGCGCCCGGGCGTACTCGGTGGCCTTGTTCATCGAGTCGTCCGTCGGTTCGACGTGCACGCCGTCGAACACCTCGGACTCGATCTCGTAGCGCTTGAGGTTGTCGGCCAGCCGCTGCGGCGCACCCAGGGCGTTGACCCCGGGGTCCGTGACGATCAGCACCCGCCGCACGCCGTACTGGCTCAGCTCGAAGCCGACCTCGTCGATCGCGCCGGCGCCGAACTTCAGGGGCGGAGCACCCCAGGTGAAGATCGTCTCCTCGGTCAGTTCGGGGGTGGTCACGTGTACGAGCCCTCCGGTGCCTTGCGCAGCTCCTTGATCTGGTTCGGGTCGTGCCCGAAGATCATCTGCGCGTTGGTCTCCTCCTGGATGCCGCGCAGCTTCTCCACGCTCTGGAACCACTGCTCCAGGTTGTTCACGATCGCCGCGGGCGCCGCGGGCGGGCCGTAGCTCTCGCCGCGGTACACCGCGTCCGAGGTGAAGATCATGGTCCCGCTGTCGGGCAGGTCGACCTGCATGGACATGCAGCCGACGGTGTGGCCCGGGGTCTGGATGAGCTTGACGCCGGGCAGCAGATCGACGTCACCGGACACGGTCTCCCAGTTCAGGCCCTCGTAGTCGGCCTTGAGGTGGGCGCCGTTGAAGTCGCCCTCGAAGTTCAGGGCGAACTCCTTCTCGCGGTCCGAGCACAGCAGCTTCGCGTTGGTGTTCTTGAACATCTGCGCGTTGCCGGCGTGGTCGAAGTGCAGGTGCGACAGCACCACGTAGTCGATCTCGTCGAGGCCGACGCCCATCTTGTTGAGCTGGGCGTCGAGGTACTCGTCGTCCTCGACCTGGTCGTAGGGGAAGAACTCCTGCAGCCCGGTGGGCTTCCACCGGGTCTCCCAGTCGCTCGGACAGCTGGTGTCCCACAGCAGCTTGCCCTCGTCGGTCTCGACGAGCACGCAGTGCGTCGGGACCTCCGTCCACGTGATCTGGGAGTCCTTCTCGGAGCGGGCACGGATGCTCACCCCGGGCTTGAGCAGCAGGAACGTGAGGTCGGCGTGCATCGCCCCGCACGGGATGACGCTGAGCTTGTTCGCAGTGGCCATCGTGGTCCCTTCGGCACTGGAGGGTCGCGCGCGTCACACGCGCGATTCCCTGGGAACCGTGGCATGTGGCATGCCACTCGTCAACGCATGGCGATGTCTCGATCGGTCAGTCCTGGTCACGGGCGGCCAGCGTCCAGTCCAGGTCGATGTCGACGGCGGCGAGTCCCGGCCCCAGGTCCGCACCCGCCTCCTGCGCGATGAGCAGCTCGGCGGTGTGCCGGACGTGCTCGCGCATCGCCTTCGCCGCGCCCTCGGCGTCGCCCGCCTCGATCAGGTCGAGGATCGCCCGGTGCTCGGCGACGATGTCGTCGAGGCTGCGCGACTCGCGGGCGGTCGACACGCCGCGGCGCAACACCATGTCGCGCAGCCCGTCGACGAACGCGGCCAGCCGCGCGTTGCCCGCGGCCTCGAGCAGGACCCGGTGGAAGCGCCGGTCGTGCTCGAACATCGTGAACTCGTCGTCCGCCTTCGCGGCCTTCTCCATGTGCGCGAACATGCGGCGCAACTCACGCTTCTGGTTCCCGTCGAGCCGCGTGACCGCGCGCCGCACCGCCGGCGGCTCCAGCAGCAGCCGCAGGGCGAAGACCTCCTCCAGGTCGTGCAGGGAGGTCAGCAGGATGCGGACGCCGCGGTTGCGCTCGAAGCGCACCATGCCCTGCTGGGCGAGCTTGATCAGGGCCTCGCGGACGGGGGTGCGGGACACCCCGAGCTGGGTGGCGAGGTTCTGCACCGAGTGGAGGCTGCCGGGCGCGAGCTCGCCGGTGATCACCGCGGCGCGGAGCGAGGCGAGGACCTGCGCGTTGACGCTCGCGGTCTCGGGGAGCTGCTTCATCCGGTGCCACCCTGCACCGGGGCGAGAGTGGCATGCGACACGTCACCGGTCAATCGGGACCCGCGGCGCCACCCGGAGGACGCGTGGCCACCACCGCGTGGACGTCCGGTCGTCCCGGGGTGTCCACTCCGGGGCGCGGCCGCCCGCTTGATAACGTCTTGCGGCGCAGGTCCAGCAGCGAGGCCCGCGGTCCCCGGTAGACCGAGACCCGCTGGACAGGTGGACATGCCCGACGACCTCGATCCGTCGCGCCCGGACGAGGCCTCTCGAGAGTCCGCGCTGCTCGAACGCGTCGAGCAGCTCGAGACCGCACTGCGCAGCCGTCCCGCCATCGAACAGGCCAAGGGCATGATCATGATGGTGCACCGCTGCGACGACGAGCAGGCCTTCCGGGTGCTGATCGCCGTCTCCCAGAGCTCGAACCGCAAGTTGCGCGAGGTCGCCGGCGAGATCGTCGCGGCGCTGCCGGCCGACAAGCCGCTCCCGCCCGACATCGCCGCGGCGTTCGACAACGAGGTGCGCAGGCTGCAGGCGGCAGAGCGCGCACTAGATTCGTGAGCGTGACCAGCGCGGCATCCGACTTCGTGTCCGAGACGTTCGATCCCGCGGCCTGGGCGGCCGTGCCGGGGTTCTCGTTCACCGACATCACCTACCACAAGGCGGTGGACTGCGGGGTGGTCCGGATCGCCTTCGACCGCCCCGAGGTCCGCAACGCCTTCCGCCCGCACACCGTCGACGAGCTCTACACCGCCCTCGAGCACGCCCGCACCAGCGCCGACGTCGGCGCCGTGCTGCTCACCGGGAACGGACCCTCCCCCAAGGACGGCGGGTGGGCGTTCTGCTCCGGCGGTGACCAGCGCATCCGCGGCCGCACCGGCTACCAGTACGCCACCGGCGAGACCGCGGACACCGTCGACGCCGGCCGGGCCGGGCGGCTGCACATCCTGGAATGCCAACGCCTGATCCGGTTCATGCCCAAACCCGTCATCGCCGTGGTCAACGGCTGGGCCGCCGGCGGCGGGCACTCCCTGCACGCCGTCGCCGACCTCACCCTGGCCTCGGCCGAACACGCCCGGTTCAAACAGACCGACGCCGACGTCGGCTCCTTCGACGGCGGCTACGGCTCCGCCTACCTCGCCCGCCAGGTCGGCCAGAAGTTCGCCCGCGAGATCTTCTTCCTCGGCCGCACCTACACCGCCCAGGACATGCACCACATGGGCGCGGTCAACGCCGTCTACCCGCACGCCTCACTCGAGGCCGAGGCGCTGCAGTGGGGCCGGGAGATCCTCGGCAAGTCCCCCCAGGCCCAACGCATGCTCAAGTACAGCTTCAACCTCATCGACGACGGCCTGGTCGGACAGCAGTTGTTCGCCGGCGAGGCGACCCGGCTGGCGTACATGACAGACGAAGCCGTCGAGGGCCGGGACTCGTTCCTGCAGAAGCGCGACCCCGACTGGTCGCCCTACCCCTGGCACTACTGACCGCGTGAGCGGCGATGGTCGCCCGGGCGACCATCGCCACTCACGAGGTCCGGGAGGCACGGGTGCCTCCGGTGGGATCCTGGGGATCATGCGGCCCCTGCACGCACTCCCGCTCGACGGCTCCCCGGAGTCGCTCGACGCCCTCGTCCACGGCCTCGACGCCGCGCTCGACGGGACCGGCCCGGCCGTGGTGCCGGGCGCGGCGACCGCGCCGGCGCCCGAGGTGCCCGAGGAGGTCGCGGTCGTCATCTCCACCTCGGGGTCCACGGGCACGCCCAAGCACGTGATGCTCAGCTCGGCGGCGCTGACGGCGTCGGCCCGGGCCACCGAGGCCCGGCTCGGCGGCCCCGCCCGCTGGGTGCTGGCCCTGCCCGCCGAGCACGTCGCCGGGGTGCAGGTGGTGCTGCGCGCCCTGCTCGCCGGCGCCCCGCCCGTCGTCCAGGACCTGCGGGAAGGCTTCCGGCCCGCCGGGTTCGCCCGCGCCACCGGCCGGCTGCCGCACGGCACCCGCCGCTACACCAGCCTGGTGCCCACCCAGCTCGGCCGGGTCCTCGACGAGGGCGGCGCCGGGATGTACGCCCTCGCGGGCTACGACGCCGTCCTGATCGGCGGGGCGGCGCTCGCCCCGGCCCTGCGTGCGCGGGCCGAGGAGGTCGGCATCCGCGTCGTCACCACGTACGGGATGAGCGAGATGTGCGGCGGGTGCGTCTACGACGGCGTGCCGCTCGACGGCGTGCGGGTCGGGCTCGCCGACGACGGCCGGCTCTCGCTCGGCGGGCCGATGATCGCCGAGGGCTACCTCGGCGACCCGGAGCTCACCGCGGCGTCCTTCGTCGACGGCATGTTCGTGACCGGCGACCTCGGCCAGTGGGTCGGCGACCGGCTCACCGTCCTCGGCCGCGCGGACGACGTGATCGTGACCGGCGGGGAGAAGATCGCGCCGGCCGCGGTGGAGCGGGTCCTCGCGGCCCAGCCCGGCGTCGGCGCGGTGTGCGTGGTGGGCGTGCCGGACCCCGAATGGGGGCAGGCCGTGGTGGCCGCCGTGGTCCCGTCGGGGGCCGGACCGGACGTCGAGGCGCTCCGCGCGGCCGTCCGGGCGACGGAGGGCCGCGCCGCCGTCCCCCGACGGGTGCGGCTGCTGCCCGAGCTCCCGCTGCGGGGCGTGGGAAAGCCCGACCGCACCGCGCTCGTCGCCCTGCTGTCCACACCCGATCCGGTGGGAGACCGCCCGAATCAGTGACGGATGGTGACACCCCATGGTGGTGCTCACTCTCCGTTGATTGACGGTTACGCCTTCATCCGATTGCCTGCCTTCCCATGCGGCACATCTTCACCTGCCGTCACAGGAACCACACGGGGGACGGGGAGCACGGATGCGGATGAGGTGGCGCGCGGGCCTGGTGATGGCCGCGGCGACGGCACTCGCGGCCGGCGGGGTCGCGCCGGCGGGCGCGAGCGGGGGCGGCTCGTCCACCACGTGGTCGGCGGACCTGGCGTCCGGCGAGGCCGCGGGGGTCACCGACGGCGGCGACGGCGTGCGGCTCGACCCGGCGACGGCCTTCTCCGCCCCCGTCGAGCAGGGTGGGATGACCGAGGACGCCGCACCGACGGGGGCGGTCCCGACCGGACTGCTCACGCTCGCCCCGCGGGATCTCGACCGGCCGACCTCGCGGGTCGACTCGGTCGTCGACGGCGACCTGCCGCCCGGGACGACGGCGTCGGTCGACGTCCGCGGGCGCACCCCGGCGGGCGGCTGGACCGAGTGGATCCCGGCGACGGCCTCGGGCGCGGACTCCGGGAGCGTCACGCTCCCGGGCTCGACGTCCGAGGTGCAGGGCCGGCTCGTGCTCACCGGCACCGTGGAGGGCACCGCGCCCACCGTGCGCGGCGTGACGCTCACGGCGGCCTCCGCCCCGGCGACCGAGGGCGGGCTCGACCTCACGGAGGGTGCCCCGTTCAGTGCCAACGTCTTCGCCACCCGTGAGGGGCTCGTCGGCGGCACGACCTCGAACGGGCACGTGATCACCGAGCGGGACCACTTCGTCGCGCTGCCCTCGCGGCGCGCCCTCTCGCCGCGCGACACCAGCGACTACTCGGTGCGGGTGTGCGCCCCCAACGGGCGCTGCGCGTTCGCGCCGGTGTGGGACGTCGGGCCGTGGAACACCCGGGACGACTACTGGAACCCGGCCGGCGAGCGCCAGGAGTGGAAGGACCTGCCCCGGGGCGTGCCGCAGGCGCAGGCGGCCTTCCGCGACGGCTACAACGGCGGCAACGACCAGTTCGGCCGCAAGCTCGTGAACCCGGCCGGCATCGACCTCGCCGACGGGGTGTTCTGGGACGCCCTCGGGCTCAAGGACAACTCGCAGGTCCAGGTCGACTACCTGTGGACGGGGTCGGTGCGGCTGTCGAAGGTCGAGTCGGACTCCGAGGACGGCACCGCGCAGGTCCGGTCCGCGCCGTCGGACGACGCGGAGGTGGTCGGCGTGGCCGCGGACACCGCCGACGTGCCGGTGCAGTGCGCCACGGGCACCGGGTCGGACGCCTGGCTGCGGATCGGCGACGGGCAGTTCCTCAGTGCCTCCGTGCTGCCGCGGGTGACGGACGTGCCGGTGTGCGAGGACGACGCGGACGACGCGGACGCCGGGGACGCCGCAGCTCCCGGGGACTCCGGGGACACTGCGGACGCCGGGGATCCGGCCGCCGGCGCTGCCGCGACCGCGGGAGACGGTTCGGCGAACGCAGGTGCCGCTGCCGTCGGGGCGGGCGCCGGTGCTGTCGGGGCGGGCGCCGGTGCTGTCGCGGCGGGCGCGGGTGCCGCCGACGCAGGAGCGGGCGCTGCCGATGCAGGCGCGGGCGCAGCCGATGCAAGCGCGGGCGCAGCCGACGCAGGCGCGGGCGCAGGTGACGGCGCGAGGGGTGTGGCGGGCCCGGTCGGGACGCCGGATCCGGCGGCGCAGGACGCGGCGAGCGCCGAGGTGGGTGGGTCCGCGGCGGTACGGGCCGGCGCCTCGACGGTCGACGGGGACCCCCGCGCCGTGCCCACCGGTTCTTCCCCCGCCCCGCCCGTGCCCACCACCGGTGCGACCACGACCGCCGAGGCGCCCCGCCCGGCGTCGACCCCCGGCGACTAGATTCAGGACGTGGCCACGCTGGCGCAGTGGGTCGAGGGTGCTCGGCCGCGGACCCTCCCGACCGCCGTCTCCCCCGTCCTGGTGGGCACCGGGGCCGCCATCGGCTCCGGCACCGTCGAGATCGGCCGCGCGGTCCTCGCACTGGTCGTCTCGGTCGCCCTGGTGATCGGGGTGAACTTCGCCAACGACTACTCGGACGGCATCCGCGGCACGGACGACGAGCGCATCGGGCCGCTGCGGCTGGTCGGCTCGAAGCTGGCCGGCCCGGTCGCGGTGCGCAACGCCGCGCTCGTGTGCTTCTCCATCGCCGCGCTGGCCGGGCTGACGCTGGTCTCGTTGAGCCGCACGTGGTGGATGATCGCCGTCGGGGCGGTCTGCATCGCCGGCGCCTGGTTCTACACCGGCGGCCGGAAGCCCTACGGCTACGCGGGGCTGGGCGAGGTCGCGGTCTTCGTCTTCTTCGGGCTCGTCGGCGTGCTCGGCACGGTCGTCACGCAGAGCGGGACGCCCGGGGCGCTCGCGATCGTGGGGGCCGTCGGCGTCGGCCTGCTGACCTGCGCCGTGCTCGTCGCGAACAACCTGCGGGACATCGCGGGCGACGAGGCGGTGGGCAAACGCACCCTGGCCGTGGTGCTCGGCGACCGCGAGACCCGCCGGTTCTACACGGCGCTGGTGCTGCTGCCCTTCCTGCTCACGCTCGGCATGGCCGTCCTCAGCTGGCCGGTGCTGCTGGGCCTGCTCGCGCTACCGCTCGCGATCGGCCCGGTCCGCCGCGTCATGGCGGGCGCCGAGGGCCGCAAGCTCATCCGCGTGCTGCGCGACACCGGCCTGCTGCTGCTGGCCTGGTCAGCGGGGACCGGGATCGGTCTCGCCCTCGGCCTGCTGGTCTGACGGCTTCCCGCCCGGCTCGTCGGCGTCGGCACGCGTCGCGGGCGCGTCCGGGCCGTCGCTCCCCTCGGGCGTGGGCTCGTCGCCACGCAGGCGCGCCCGCAGCGCGTCCCGCTGGGCACCGCGCCGCCGGCCGGACTCGGCCAGCGCGAGGTCCAGCCGGGCGCGCAGCCCGCGGAACACGACCAGCGACAGCGGCAGGGCCACCACCAGCGCCAGCAGGATCGCCAGCAGCAACGGCACACCCGCGAGCGAGAGCAGGGCCGCGATGACCGTGACCAGCCCGAGCCGCGCGACCGTGTAGAGGGCGACCGTGGCCGCCAGGCCGGGGGCCTTCCGGGAGCCCGGGCCGGCCGGGAACTGCGTGTCGGTGTCGGGGCCTGTCGCCATGACGTCGAGGGTACGACCGTCCCCGGCTTTACCGTTCGCCGCTCCGGCCCGACCGACGGGCCGCAGCGGAGGCCCCTCCACACGCCCGCGTCACGCCCCCGGTGGCACGGTGGGAGGCGGCGCAGGGACCACGCCGGGCGCGGAACCGCAGCTCAGGCCGTCCACATCCTGCGCTCAGGCCCCTCTCAGGCGGCCTCCGAGCAGCTGACCGGGTTGAACCCTCTGCCCGTTTTGCCCTTTAAGAGCCCTTTACCTCCGCCCAACCGTTCGAGTACCCGGGGTCCCCGGTGTCACGATGGCCCGGTAATCGACGATGCGGAGGCTTCGGATGTCTGCTCCGACCCAGAACTCGAACGAGCGTCTCCTCACCCCGGGTGAGGTGGCCGCCCTGTTCCGTGTCGATCCCAAGACCGTGACCCGTTGGGCCTCGGCCGGCCGGATCGGCTCGATCCGGACCCCTGGTGGCCACCGCCGCTTCCGGGAGTCCGAGGTGCGCGGCATGCTCGCGGACCTCACCAGCGAGGCCACGATCGGCGCCCAGCGCCACTGAGGTCCGCGCCGCCGGCGTCCGCCGGTGGCCCCGGTCCGCGGATCCGGGCCGGCCTCCCGCCCACCCGGATCCGCGCCCCCGGGCGCACGACCGGCCACTCCTCTCCAGGAGTGGCCTTCACCCGGGCATCGCCCCGCGCGCCGGTACGCTCGGTACCGGAGGTGGTTGGTGATGCTGTACCTCATCGCGTTCGCCGTCGCGGCCGTCATCGCGCTGCTGCTGTGGCGGGCGATGAGCGCCGACCGGGCGGACGTCCCGCGCGGGACCGGCACGACTCCCCCGGCGGCGCCGCCGCACCGGACCCGGCCGACCGGGCCGGACGACGACCCCGACTTCCTGCGCAGCCTCGACGAGTCGATGCGCCGCGACGACGACCCGCCGCCACCCTCGAAGGACTGAGCTCCCGGCTTCCCGGGCTCAGCTCGGGAAGCCGTCGGCCACCGAGGCCGCGAGCTCCAGCAGCGCCAGCCGTGTCGGCTGCGACAGGCGCTCCAGGTCGACCTCCGCGCCCTCCTCGAGGTGCGGGTCGAACGGGATCTGCACCACGGACCGGCAACGGCCGGCGAAGTGCTGCGCCACCCGCTCCAGGTCCACCGCGCCCGCCTGCCGGTGCACGTTGTTGATCACGGCGACGGCGTTGCGCACCAGGTCCCCGTGGTCGTGCGCCTCGAGCCAGTCCATGGTCGCCGAGGCGCTGCGGGCGCCGTCGATCGAGCCCGACGACACGATGATCAGCTGGTCGGCCACGCCCAGCACGCCGTACATCGCCGAGTGCATCAGACCCGTGCCGCAGTCCGTGAGCACGATGTTGTAGAAGTGCTCGAGCAGCGTGACCGTGCGGCGGTAGTCGTCCTCGCTGTACGCCTCCGATACCGCCGGGTCCTGCTCGCTCGCCAGCACCTCCAGCCGCGACGGCCCCTGGGACGTGTAGGCCCGGACGTCGGTGTACCGGCGGATCCGCTGGGCGTCCCGCAGCAGGTGCCGCACGGTCGCGCTGGTCTCCAGCGGGATCTTCTGGCTGAGCGTGCCGCGGTCCGGGTTGGCGTCGACCGCCACGACCCGGTCGCCCCGCAGCGAGGCGAACGTCGCGCCGAGGGTGGCGGTGATCGTCGTCTTGCCGACACCGCCCTTGAGGCTCAGCGTCGCGATCTTGTGGCAGCCGAGCAGGGGCTGGTTGATCCGCGTGGTCAGCTCGCGCTCGCGGATGTCCTGCGGGCTCTCGCCGGGATTGATGAGCCGCCCGGTGAGCAGGTAGAGGAAGCGCCGCCAGCCGGTGCGCGGCGGCCGCCGCCGGCTGGGCTTGAGCAGCCGCGCGGTGGACAGGTCGGCGAGGTCGGCGTCCGAGTCCGCCCGGGCCTGCTGGGCCTCCTGGGCGGCGACGGCGCCGGGGTCGGTCCAGCGCCCGACGTCCCGGATCGGCCGGTTCGGGCCGGTGGGCGGGCCGAGCGGCACGCCCCGCGGGGGTGTGCGGCCCTCCTGGGGCACGACCCGGCGCTCGCGGGCGGGCCGTTGCTCGGAGGTGCGCCACTGCGGCGGGCCGGACGGAGGGCTCGCCTGCTCGGCCTCCCGGGGCTCGGCGGGCGGGGTGGGCGGGGCGGGCGGGGCGGCGTGCGGCGCCGCACTCCGGGGAGCGCCGTTCGGGACCGGGCCGTGCGTCGCGCCGTTCGGAGCCGCGCCGTGGGGAGCAGCGCCGTTCGGAGCCGTGCCGTGGGAAGGGGCGCCGTTCGGAGCCGTGCCGTTCGGCACGGTCCCGTTCGGAGGGGCCCCGTTCGCCCCCGTGCTGTGGGAGGCGGGGCCGTGCGACGGGCCGTGCGTCGGGGTGCCGTTCGGCGGTGCGCCCGCGGGGTCCGCGTCCGGGACCGATCGGTGCTGCTCCGACCCCGTTCGCTGGGCGGGCGGCTCGGCGTGCCGGGGCTCGGCACGCTGCTCGGGCTCGGAACGCTGCTCGGGGCCGTGTCCGGGGCCCGGGTCGAGCCGCTGCTCGGGACGCTGCTCGGGGCGCTGCTCCTGCCCGGCGTGCCGGCCCTCCTGCCCGCCCGGGGCGGGGTAGGGCCCGGCCTCGTCGAGCTCGCTCTCGAGCTCGAGCAGATCGGAGCCCCAGCCGGCGTCGTCGGGCACCACGCCCCACGTCTCGTCCCGCCGGGCGCCCAGCCCGGGGTGCTGCGCGTGCGCCCCGCCCTGCTGCTCCTCGCGCCGCTCCTCGGGGGCCTGCCGCTGCGAGCGCTGGGCGTTCTGCGCCCACCGCTCCCGGACGTAGCGGCCCACGGAACCGTCGGGGTACTCGTCGGGCCCGGTCTGACTCACGGTTGCCGACGGTAGTCGCGCGAACCGCGTCGGTCGAGGTGATGAGGTGCGGCTCGCCCGGTAGGGCGGGCGGAGCGCCCGTTCAGCCCCATTCCGGGGTCACCCCAGGCCCGCGTACGAGTGCAGGCCCGCCACCACCATGTTGATGAAGAACAGGTTGAAGATGATCGCGGCGAGGCCGAGGATGTTGATCCACGCCGCGCCCACGTGCCGCCAGCCCGCCGTGGCCCGGGCGTGCAGGTAGGCCGCGTAGATCACCCAGGCCACGAACGCGACCGTCTCCTTGGGGTCCCAGCCCCAGAACCGGCCCCAGGCCGCCTCGGCCCAGATCGCGCCGGCGATGACGGCGAAGGTGTACATCGGGAACGCGACGACGGTCACCCGGTACGCGAGCCGGTCCAGCACGTCGGCCTCGGGCAGCTTCGCCGTGAAACCGGCCGGCTTCCCGGCCCGCTTCATCAGGTACAGGATGCTCGCCACGCCCGGCACGAAGAACAGCCCCGAGGCCAGCGTGACCGTGGTGACGTGCACGGCCAGCCAGTACGACCGCAGCGCCGGGACCACGGGCGCGGCCTGCGCGTAGAGCACCGTGCCGGCCAAGAACATCAGGACCAGCACCGGGGCCAGCACGAACACGCCGAGCTTGCGCAGCCCGCGGGTGCGCTTCGAGGTCCGCTGCAGCACGACCAGCCACGCCACCATCGCCGCGAGGCACACCGCGGAGGTGAACTCGTACATGTTGCCGAGCGGCCAGCGCGTGGTCGCGAGCCCGCGCAGCACGATCGACCCGAGGTGCAGCAGGACGGCGAGGACGGTGAGCGAGACACCCATCCGGCCGAAGCGGTCCGCCCGCGACCGGGAGGGCTTCGGTGCCTTCGCCGCGGGCGGCGGGACGTCCGCGTTCTCCTCGCTGACCACGCCGAGGTCCGCGCTGCCCGTGCCGCGGGCGCCGACGGCGGCGGGCTCGTGCGCCGCCTCGGTCTCGGCGACCGCCGTACGCACCCGCGCCCGGCTCGACACGTACTCGACGGCGTAGAACACCATCGCGAGCACGTAGACCGTGAGCGCTCCCTTGAACAGCAGGTCGCTGTACTCGGAGAGCATCGGATCGACCGGCATCAGTCTCCACCGTTCCTCGTCGTCGCCGGCGCCGCCGCGTCCGTCGGCTCCAGCAGGTCCGCCCGCAGGCGGTCGAACTCCTCGCCGTACCCCGCCCGGTCGGTCCGGGCCAGCCCGCCCAGCTCGACCCGGCTGCGCGCCCGGCCGTCGGGCCCGTCGTCGGCCGGCACCACGCGCACCCAGAACCGCCGCCGCTTGATCGACAGCGACAGGCCCAGCCCGAGCAGGACCAGGATCGCGAACACCAGCACCGTGACCTGGCCCGGGTCGTGGCTGACCTGCAGCGCCACCCACTGGGTGACGTCGTCGAACCGGATCCGGGTGCCGTCGTCGAGCGTGATCTCCTGGCCCGGGACCATGTTCTCCCGCGCGACCCGGACCAGCTCGCCGGAGTCGACCTTCGACTGGTCGATCGAGAAGATCGACTGGCCGCGGCCGTCGTCGAGGCCGAGGTCGCCGCGCATGACGTCGACGGCCGCCTCGGGCGCGAGCAGGTCCGGATAGGTCGAGGTGACGACCTGCCCGCCCGAGCTCGTCGGCGCGAACAGCCCGGTGACCGCGATCGAGCTCTTCTGCCGGGTGGTGTCGTCGGCGATGCCGGGGCGCTCGAACTTGGTGGCGCCCTGGGACAGGTAGGTCGTGGTGTCCACCGGCTGCCACTGGATCTCGCCGGTGCGCTGCTGCCCGTCCGGCCAGGTCACCGTGAAGCGCGGGGCGTAGCCGTGGTTGAGCAGGTAGACGCGCTCGCCGTCGAGGCGCAGCGGGTGGTTCACCGCCAGCGTGTCCGGGCGCCACGTGGCGGTGTCGCCGGACCGGACGTCGTCGGCGGTCTGGTAGCCGAGCTCGGCGGTGTACTGCTCGGGCTGGCCGTTGGGCAGGTACTCCGCGGCGAACGAGTCGACCTTGATGCAGAAGGGCGCGAGGTCCGTGCCGTCGACGCGCAGGCCCGGGTTGAACGAGTCGTAGCCCAGGATCGAGGTGTTGCAGAACTGGCCGCCGTTCGCCAGCACGATGACCTGGCCCTCGTACCCGAACAGCTTGCCGACGGCGATCCCGACGAGCAGCCCGACCAGGCTGATGTGGAAGACGAGGTTGCCGGTCTCGCGCAGGAAGCCACGCTCGGCCGAGACGCTCCGGGCGCCGTCCTCGTCCCGCTCGGCCCGCCGCCAGCCCTTGAGCACGGTCCGGACCCGCCCGAGGACCTCGGCGGGCGTGCCGTCGACGACGCCCTCGGCGTGGTGCGGCATGCGGGCGAGGTTCCGCGGGGTGGCGACGGGCTTCTGCCGCATCGCGCGCAGGTACTCCAGCGACCGCGGGGTGAGGCAGCCGACGAGCGAGATCATCAGCAGCAGGTAGATCGCGGCGAACCAGGGCGTCGCGAAGATCTCGAAGGCGCCGACCTTGTCCAGCAGCGGGGCGAGCCGCGGGTAGTCGGCGAAGTACTGGTCGACGAGCTGCTGGTTGAGCGACCGCTGCGGCAGCAGCGCGCCCGGCAGCGAGGCCAGGGCCAGCAGGAACAGCAGCACCAGGGCGGTGCGCATGCTGGTGAGGCCGCGCCAGGCGTTGCGCAGCAGGGCGAGGACGGCGCGCCCGCCGCCGGGCCGGCGGGGTGGCTGCGGCGGCGACTCGGGTGGGGCGGGGGGCGCGGTGGGCGGGCTGCTCATCGGCGGTCACTCATGTCGGCGGCTCACAGGGCGGGGGTGAACCCGGCGACGGCGACCTGGAGCTGCGCGAGCAGGTTCCCCCACAGCCCGCTGACCAGCAGCGCGCCCACGGCCACCATCAGCACGCCGCCGGCGATCTGGATCGTGCGGGTGTGCCGGCGCAGCCAGCCCAGCGCGGAGACCGCGCGGGAGGCGCCGAGGGCGATGACGACGAAGGGCAGGCCGAGCCCGGCGCAGTAGGCGAGGGTGAGCACGACCCCGCGCAGCGACCCGCCGCCGGTACCGGCGGCGACCGCGACCACACCGGCCAGCGTCGGGCCGATGCAGGGGACCCAGCCCAGGCCGAACACCGCGCCCAGCAGCGGCGCGCCCCAGAGCCCGAGCTTCGGGACCCAGTGCACCCGGCGCTCGTTCTGCAGCACGGGGATGAGGCCGACGAACGCCAGCCCCATCACGATCATCACGATCCCGCCGACCCGCTGGAGGACCGCCTCGTTGCGCACGAGGACGTCGGCCAGCCAGACGACGCCGACCAGGATCGCCCCGAACACCACGGTGAACCCGGCGACGAACAGGGCGGCGGCCCCGGCGACCCGGAACCGGCCGCGGCGGTGCTCGCGGGCCTCCTCGCGCGAGACGGGCGGGGCGTCGGCGCCGACCAGCCCGGCCAGGTAGGCGAGGTAGCCGGGGACCAGCGGGACCACGCAGGGGGACGCGAAGCTGACGGCCCCCGCGAGAACGGCGACCACCGCTGCGACGAGCAGCGGGCCGCTGACCGCGAGGGTGGTCGACGCATCCATCACCGGACAGGGTATGTGCTGGACCCACGCACGGGCGCGTCGGGTTCTACAAGTCGTAGTGCAACGCCTCACGGCCCGCGTTGTGGACCCACAACGCGCACGAACCGGCTCCGGGGACGCGTGATGGATCCATACTGCGCTCGAGCCGCGGCCCGGAACGCGTCATGGATCCGTGGTGCGATCAGGAACCGGGCGTCGACGGGGCGGGTTCCTCGGCGGCGATCCGCTGCACCGTGCTCAGCAGGTCCGACGGGCGGATCTGCGTGAGGTAGACCGCGGCGACCCGGTGCTGCCGGTCCAGCACGATCGTCGACGGCACCACGTTGCGCGGGTAGCCGGACAGGGCGGCGAGCACCCGGCCGGGCTGGTCGAAGATCGAGTCGTAGGTCAGGTTCCGGTCGCGGACGAAGTCGCGGGCCGCGTCCCGGTCGTCGCGCACGTCGATGCCGAGCATCGCGACGCCGGCATCCTTCGTCTGCTGGGCCACGAACTCCAGGTCGGGGGCCTCTGCCCGGCACGGCCCGCACCATGAGCCCCAGATGTTGAGCACCACGACCTGGCCCGCGTGGTCCTGCAGCCCGACCGTCCGCCCGTCGTGGAGCAGCGACTCCCCCGACAGCTCCGGGACGACCCCGCGCGACGCCGGCGGGTCGTACATGATCGTCGTCTGCCCGTCGGGCGCGACGAACGTGAACTCCTGCTGACCGTTCGAGACGGCGTCCTTGCTGGTGGAGCAGCCCGCCAGGACGAGCAGCCCCAGCAGCAGCGGCAGGATCCGTCTCATGCGCCCGTCGCCGTCGGGTCGCTCGACCCGGCCGGCTCGCTGTAGCGCAGCCCGGTCACGGTGGTGCCGGTGAACTCGACGCTGGTCAGCGAGGCGAGCGCGCACTGCCGCGAGCGCGGGTCGTGCCAGAGCCGCTGGCCCAGCAGGTAGCGGCGCAGCGTCCAGATCGGCAGCTGGTGGGACACGCACACGGCCTCGTGCCCCTCCGCCAGCGCGCGGGCGCGGTGCACGGCGCCGAACATCCGGTGCGCGATCTTGAGGTACGGCTCGCCCCAGGACGGGGTGAACGGGTCCCGCATCAGCCGCCAGTTCGCCGGCCGGCGGAGCGCCCCGTCGCCGACGCCGAACCGCTCCCCCTCGAACAGGTTCCCGGACTCGATCAGGCCGTCCTCGGTCACGACGTCCAGGCCGTGCGACTTCGCGATCGGCGTGGCCGTCTCCTGCGCCCGCTGCAGGGGCGACGCGACGACGGCGGCGATGTCCTCGTCGGTCAGCGCGTCGGCCACCAGCTCGGCCTGTGCGCGGCCGTCGTCGGACAGCCGGAAGCCCGGGATGCGCCCGTAGAGGATGCCGTCGGGGTTGTGCACCTTCCCGTGCCGCAGCAGGTGGACGACGGTCCGGGGCCCGGTGGCCTCGGGCGAGGTGCGGTCCCCGCCGGGGAAGGGCTGGGTGCTCACGCCGGCTGCACCGCGGCGGCCGCCGCCCGCGCCGCGTCGGGCAGCGCCTTCTCGATCACGGCGAAGGTGTCGTCGTCGAGCGCGGCCGACACGAACCAGGCCTCGAAGTTGCTGGGCGGCGCGTAGACCCCGCGCTCCAGCAGGGCGTGGAAGAAGGGCGGGAAGCGCCAGGTCTGCGCGGCCTTGGCGGTCTCGTAGTCGACGACCTCGTCCTCGGTGAAGAAGATCGAGAACATGTTCCCGGCCGTCTGGACCCGGTGCGGCACGCCCGCCTCGCGCAGCGCCCCGCCGATCATGCCGACCAGGCGCTCGGCGTTGGCGTCGAGCGCGTCGTAGACGGCCTTGTCGGCCTGGCGCAGGGTGGCGAGCCCGGCGGCGACGGCGACGGGGTTCCCGGACAGCGTGCCCGCCTGGTAGACCGGCCCGGCCGGGGCGAGGTGGGCCATGTGCGCGGCCGGCCCGCCGAAGGCCGCGGCCGGCAGCCCGCCGGACATGACCTTGCCGAAGGTGTAGAGGTCGCCGGCCACGCCCTCGAGCCCGAACCAGCCGGCGGGCGAGACGCGGAAGCCGGTCATCACCTCGTCGATCACCAGCAGGGCGCCGTGCTCGCGGGTGATGTCGCGCAGCCCCTGGTTGAAGCCCGGGCGCGGCGCGACGGCGCCCATGTTGCCCGCCGCGGCCTCGGTGATCACGCAGGCGATCTCGCTGCCCCGCTCGGCGAAGACCTGCCGGACCGCCTCCAGGTCGTTGTACGGCACGACGACGGTGTCGCCGGCCTGCGCGCCGGTGACCCCCGGGCTGGTGGGCAGGCCCAGGGTGGCGACGCCCGAGCCGGCCTGGGCGAGCAGCGCGTCGACGTGGCCGTGGTAGCAGCCGGCGAACTTCACGAGGACCGTGCGCCCGGTGATGCCGCGGGCCAGCCGGATCGCGCTCATCACGGCCTCGGTGCCCGAGTTCACCAGCCGCACCTGCTCGACCGGCGCGACGCGGTCGATGATCGCCTCGGCCAGCTCGATCTCGGCCGGCGTCGGTGCCCCGAACGAGAGACCGGAGCCGGCGGCCGAGCGCACGGCGTCGACGACGGCGGGGTGCGCGTGCCCGAGGATCATCGGGCCCCACGAGGAGACCAGGTCGACGTAGCGGAGGCCGTCCGCGTCCGTCAGCCAGGGGCCCTGGGCCGAGACCATGAAGCGCGGCGTGCCGCCGACCGAGTTGAACGCGCGGACCGGCGAGTTGACGCCGCCCGGGATCACCTCGGCGGCGCGGGCGAACAGGCCCGCGGAGACCTCGGGCGTGATCGGGGTGAAGGGGGCACTCACGGCCTCCAGTCTCACATCCGCGCCGCGCACCGGCCCGCGGGGTCGGTCTCTCCGTCCGGCGCCGGTCAGCGCCGCGCGGCGAACCACTCCGCGGACGGCCGCAGGAACATCAGCACCACGCCGACGACGGCGAGCACCACCGGCGCGAGCACGACCAGCGACGACGCGCCGCCACCGAGGTTGAGCAGCAGGAACCCGCAGAACAGGACGGTGAGCGCGGTGGTGGCGATGCGCCCCCACGACTTGCCGGCGAACGCGGCGACCGCCATGCCGATGTAGACGAGGGCGAGCACCGCGACCAGCGCGAGCAGCAGCCGGACCGCCTGCAGGAACTGGTCGAACGAGACGTTGTACTGGGTGAGCATGGCGTCGAGCCCCAGCTCCGGTGGGAACATGTCCTGGCTGATCGGCACGAACAGCCCGAGCACGCCGAACACCAGGAACGGCACCGCGCTCAGCACGAGCAGGACCAGCGCGCCGATCATCGTGGCCGGTCGCCGGACCTGCCGCGGCTCCTCGGCCGCCGGGGCCGGGTCCTGCGAGTACGGGCTGTAGGCGTACTGACCGGACTGCGGGGCGTCGCCGGAGGGCGTGTTCGGCGGCGGCCCGCCCTGGGGGCCGCCGTGCGGGTACGGGTTCTGCGGGTACTGCGCGTACTGACCCGTCGAGGGTCCGCTCGGGTAGTAGCGGGGTCCCTCACCCTGGCTGCCGGTGCTCACGGTGACCACGGTACCGGTCAGCCCCGGCGGTGGACGTCCTCCGACAGACGGACCACCGCCGCCACGAACTCCAGGGTCACCCGCAGCAGGAGCAGCGCGAACACCGCGACCACCCCGCCGGCGACGAGCGCCGCGACGCCCAGCCCGAAGCCCCGCACGAAGAACCCGATGACGCCCGCGACGTAGCACAGCGCGGTCAGCACGATGCCCACGACGTAGACGAACTTGACGACCGACGGCGTCGCGAACCGCTCGAAGTTCAGGTCGGTGAGGGCGCCGAGGACGCCGGGCTCCTGGTGGGTCCGCATGGGATCAGTCCAGCAGACCCGCCACCTCGGTCGCCCAGTAGGTCAGCACCACGTCCGCGCCGGCGCGGCGCAGCGAGGTCAGCGTCTCGACGATCGTCCGCTCCCGCTCCAGCCAGCCCTGCGCGGCAGCGGCCTCGATCATCGCGTACTCGCCGGAGACCTGGTACGCGGCGACCGGGACGTCGGCGCTGTCGGCGACGGTCCGCAGCACGTCGAGGTACGGCAGGGCCGGCTTGACCATCACCATGTCCGCGCCCTCGTCGAGGTCGAGCGCGAGCTCGCGCAGCGCCTCCCGGAGGTTCGCGCCGTCCTGCTGGTAGGTCTTCCGGTCGCCCTTCAGCTGGCTCTCGACGGCCTCGCGGAACGGCCCGTAGAACGCGCTGGCGTACTTCGCGGTGTAGGCGAGGATGCCGGTGTCGGCGAAGCCTGCCTCGTCGAGCGCCTCGCGGATCACGCCGACCTGGCCGTCCATCATCCCGCTGGGCCCCACGACATGGGCGCCGGACTCGGCCTGCACCACGCCCATCCGTGCGTAGACCTCGAGGGTGGCGTCGTTGTCGACGCAGCCGCGCTCGTCGACGATGCCGCAGTGGCCGTGGTCGGTGAACTCGTCCAGACAGAGGTCGGACATGATCACCGTGGAGTCGCCCAGCTCGGCCCGCAGGTCCCGCAGCGCGACGTTGAGGATCCCCTCCGGGTCGGTCGCCCCCGACCCGACGGCGTCGTGGTGCTGCGGGACGCCGAACAGCATGATCCCGCCGACACCCGCCTGCACGGCCTCGGTGGCCGCCTTGCGCAGGGTGTCCCGGCTGTGCTGGACGACCCCCGGCATGGACGAGATCGGCACCGGCTCCGCGACGCCCTCCTTGACGAACATCGGCAGGACCAGGTGCCGGGGCCGCAGCTCGGTCTCGGCCACCAGCCTGCGCAGCGCCGGGGTGGAACGCAGCCGGCGGGGACGCTGGGCGGGATAGGCCATGGGGCCAGGGTACGACCGGGAGAGTACGGGCCGTCGCGCGGTCCCGCGGTGCGCCCGAGGCCGATTTACCCTGCACGAACGGCACTTTCGTGCGGACCTAGCGCACGGTGCCGTTCGTGCGGAGGGGGCCGGAAGAGGCGCGGCGTGGGCGGGCGTGGCCGTCCGGTCGCGGCGTGCGACGGGGTCGGCCGTGACCCTTCGCGTGCGGCCGGGGCGAGCGGAGGAAGATCGACTGTTGCCGCAGGTCCAGCCCCATGAGGCCGGGCGGAGCAGTGCGTCGACCGGGGACCTCGCGAGGGCGGGGCCGGTGACGGAGAGTGTCACCCGATGCGGCATATTGCGCGCGTGACCAAACCGGGACGCAGCGTCATCGCCCTCCTTCTCGATCGATCCAGCTCGCTCGGCCCGCTCCGCGACGACGTGCGTGCCGCGACCGCCCACCTCCTCGCGCACCAGGCCGGGCTGCCCGGTGAGGTCGAGGTCTACCTGACCACCACCGGCCGCCGCGCCGGCAAGCTCCGCGGGGGCATCCCGGCCACCGACGCGGCCGTGCCGAAGCTCCGCGGCCGCAGCACCGAGGCGGTCCGCGACTCGCTCGGCGCCCTGGTCAGCGGCCTCGGCCGGTCCCTCGCCGGCATGCCGGAGCAGGAGCGGCCCACCCGGGTGTTCGTCGTGCTCGTCACCGGCGGCACCGACGCGGGCAGCGCCACCTGGGGTCCCGACGAGCTGCGCGATCTCATCGCCGCGCAGGAGCGGGACTACGCCTGGGAGGTCGTCACGGTCACCGTCGCCGAGCACGCCGGGCTCGCGCCGTGGGGCGCCGGGCACCGGTCGCTGGGCGTGGCCCCGCGGGGCGACTGCGTCCGCGCCGCGATCGCCGCCGCGTCGGAGTACATCGGCCGCGCCCGGGCCGCCGGCCCGTGGGAGCCCGTCGCCGGGATCTCGCAGGAGGAGCGGTGGGCGGCCTACCCGCCGGACTTCCACGCGGTCCCCGAGGCACCGGCCGACACCGCTGCGGCCCCCGCGGAGATCACCGCCGAAGCGCCCGTCGTGGCGCCCGCCGACACCACCGCTCAGGCCCCGGCCGAGGCCACGGTCGGCACCACCCCCGCCGCACCGGTCGACGACGCCCCCACCGAGGCCATCCCGGTCCTCACCGCGCAGCGCCTGGCCGAGGCCGACCGCGCTGCCGCCGCGGAGCGTCGCCGCTGGTGGGACCGCTTCCGCAAGCCCGCCACCGTCGGCTCCTGACGTCCGGCTCGCGGGCGGGTCCGGCCGCCCGCGAGCCGCGTCCCGCCCCCGGCGACACCGGCGCCGGCACGATCCATCCGATCGGCACTCGATGACACCGGGCGCCAACAAGATCGATCTCGGCGTCACAAGACGGTTGCCCGGACGACGCTCCCGTACCTCTCGTCCGCGGTGATCGATCCGATCGTCACGCGAGCGTCACCGCCGCAGCGCTCGCGTCCCGGTCGCAACGATCCTGTGGTGGGCGGGCTTGCCGCCGTGATCGATCCGGGCGTCACGGCAACGTCCCGGCGGCAGCGCTCGCGTCCCGGTCGCAACGATCATGGGGCGGACGCGCCGGGCCGGACACGCATCCCATATCGCCCACCAGCGGGATCAGCCGACCGGAGCTCGATCCCCTCGGCACGCACCGAACCATCGGCGCCGTCGTTGACCCCGACAACCGCTCGGCCGCGGTGCCTGCGCCCCGCACACACCGTCGGCCCCTCGCACCCATCGCGGAACGTGTGTGCGAGGGGCCGACCCTGTGTGCGAGCCGCGCCAGAACGCCGAGAGGGCCGCACCCGACCGGGTGCGGCCCTCTCCGTCACCGATCAGCGGCGGCGCGCCTTCACCTTCTTCGGCGGCGGCAGCGCGCCCTCGGCGCGGAGCTTGGCGGCGTGCGCGGCCAGGGCGTCGACCAGGGTGGGCACCCGGGCCTCCTCCGGCTGGACGTCGACGCGCAGGCCGAACTCCCGGGCCGTCTCGGCGGTGGCCGGGCCGATGCAGGCGACCAACGTGCGCGCGTGCGGCTTGCCTGCGATGCCCACCAGGTTCCGGACGGTCGACGACGAGGTGAAGCACACCGCGTCGAACCCGCCGGTCTTGATGGCCTCGCGGATCGGCGCGGGCGGCGGGGCGGCGCGCACGGTGCGGTAGGCGGTGACGTCGTCGATCTCCCAGCCGCGCTCGGTCAGGCCCGCAGCGAGGGTCTCGGTGGCGATGTCGGCCCGCGGCAGCAGGACGCGGTCGACCGGGTCGAGGATGTCGTCGTGTGGCGGGAACAGCTCGAGCAGGCCCTCGGAGGTGGAGCTCTGCGCCTCGTTCACGTCCGGCACCAGCTCGGGCACGATGCCGAACTCGCGCACCTTCTCGGCGGTCGCGGTGCCGACGCAGGCGATCTTCACGCCGGAGAAGGCGCGGGCGTCGAGACCGAACTCGGCGAACTTCTCCCAGATCGCGCGCACCGCGTTGGTCGAGGTGAAGACGACCCAGGCGTACCGGCCGTCGACCAGGCCCTTGACCGCGCGCTCCATCTGCGTGGGCGAGCGCGGCGGCTCGACGGCGATGGTCGGGACCTCCTCGGGGATGGCCCCGTGCATCCGCAGCCGGTCGCTCATCACGCCCGCCTGGTCCTTGGTGCGCGGCACCAGGACCCGCCAGCCGTACAGCGCGCGGGACTCCCACCAGGACAGGTCCGCCCGGGAGGCGACCTCGGCGCCGATGGTGAGGACCAGCGAGCCCTCGAGGTCGGCGGCGTCGGAGGCCATCGACCCGATGGTCGTGGTGACCGTCTTCTGCGTGGACTCCGTGCCGTGCGCGGTGACCGCGACGGGGGTGTCGGCCGGGCGGCCCTGCGCGGTGAGCGCGGACGCGACCTCGGCGAGGTGCGCGGCGGCGGCCTGCAGCACGAGCGTGCCGGGCGCGCCGGCCAGCGCGGCCCAGTCGACGCCGGCGCGGACGTCCGCCTCGACGTGCGCGGACCCGAGCGGGACGCCGGCGTAGGCGGGGACGGCGGTGCCGGCCGCGACGCCGGGCACGACGTCGAACGCCACGCCCTCCGCGGCCACGGCGCGCGCCTCGGCCACCACGGCGTCGAGGGTCAGCGGGTCGCCGGCGACGAGGCGCACGACCGGGCGCCCGGCGCGGGCCTCGGCGAGGAGGTCGCCCGCGACGTCCGCGGGCTGCCCGACGGCCGGCCGGACCTCGGCGCCCTCGGCGACCAGCGCGAGGACGGCCTCGGGCACGTCCGGGTCGTTGACGACCAGCGGCGCGGAGGCGAGCACCTCCTTGGCGCGCACGGTCAGCAGGCCGGGATCACCCGGGCCGCTGCCCACGAAGGCGATCCGACCGGCGGTCGGCGGTGTGCGAGTCATTCTCCAGCTCCCGATCCAGCGGTTCCCGAGGCACCGCGCGCTGCCGGCCGCGGCAGGTCGTCGGCGCCCATGTCGAGCAGCTCGTGCGCGAGGGCCGCCCCGAGCTTCTCGGCGTTGTCCATGTCTCCGGTGGCGGACGCACGCAGCAGCGCGCCGTCGCCCACCTCTCCGATCCCCACGACCGCGCGCAGCGACAGCCGCTCCACCACGCGGCCGGCGTCGTCGAGGTCCTCGACGACGTCCGCGTGCGCGGCCACCGGTGCGCTGCAGCCGGCCTCGAGGGTGGCGAGCACCGCGCGCTCGGCGGTGACCGCCGCGCGCACGCCCGCGTCGTCGAGCGTCGCGGCGAGGAAGCGGGCCAGCTCCTCGTCCTCCGCCCGGCACTCGATCGCCAGTGCGCCCTGCGCGGGGGCGGGCAGCATCTGCAGGGGGTCGAGCAGTTCGCTCGCCTCCTCCACGCGACCGAGCCTGCGCAGCCCCGCGGCCGCGACGACGACGCCGTCGAGCTCGCCGGAGGTCACCTTGCCGATCCGGGTGTCCACGTTGCCCCGGATCGGGACGACCTCCAGTCCCAGCCCGAGCGCGTGCAGCTGCACGGCCCGCCGCGGCGAGCCGGTGCCGATCCGCGACCCGGCGGACAGCTCGCCGAGCACCCGGCCGTCCCGGGCCACCAGCGCGTCGCGCGGGTCCTCGCGCGCCGGCACCGCGGCCAGGGTCAGCCGCGGGTCCGGCGTGGTCGGCAGGTCCTTGTAGGAGTGCACGGCGACGTCGACCTCGCCGGCCACGAGCGCCTCCCGCAGCTGCGAGACGAACACCCCGACGCCGAGCTGGGCGATCGGCGCCGACGAGCGGTCGCCCGTGGTGTGCACGTCGACGAGCTCGGCGGGCCGCCCGGCGGCGCGGATCAGGTCCGCGACCTGGCCGGACTGGGCCACGGCGAGCCGGCTCGGCCGGGTGCCGACGCGGAGGGTGCGGTGGGTGCTGTCGGACACGGCGCTCACCGGTCGCCCTCGGTCCCGAGACCGGCGTCGGCGCCCTCGGGGCCCACCCGGCGCAGCGGCGCCTCGAGGGCCGCGGCGACGTCGTGGCCGCTGAGGGGCTGGTCCACCGTGCCCGCGACGGCGGCGGGCTTCTGCGGGTCGAGCTCGAACAGCGTGCGCAGCGCGGCGGCGTAGCTGTCCCCGTCCGGGCCCTCGGCCAGCTTCTTGACCTGCACGGTCGGGGTGTGCAGCAGCTTGTCGACGACGCGCCGGACGGTCCGGGTGAACTCGTCGCGGACGTCGTCGGACAGCTCGGGCAGCCGCGACGACAGCCGCAGCAGCTCGGCGTCGACCACCTCGGAGGCGCGCCGGCGCAGCGCGGTGACGGTCGGCGTGACCTCCGCGGACCGCTGCGCGGCCAGGTAGTTCTGGGCCTCCTCGGCCACCAGGTCGCGGGCCGCGGCCACGGCGTCGGCGGCCCCGCCCGGGTCGTCGCGGACGAGCCGGCGCTGCAGCGCGATGAGGTCGACGACGGTCACGCCCTCGATCTCGGCGACGGCCGGGTCGACGTCCCGGGGCAGGCCGAGGTCGCACACCACGAGCGGGCGGGTGCGACCCGCCGTGCCGGCCTCGACCGCGGCGCGCTCGACGACCGTGCCGATCGCGCCGGTGCAGGCGACCAGCAGGTCGGCGTCGGCCACGGCGGCGGGCAGCTCGTCGAGCAGCCCGGCGCGCGCCGGGACGCCCTGCTCGGCGCTCTTCTGCGCGAGCCGCTCGGCCCGCTCGGCGGACCGGTTGAGCACGGTGATCCCGGTGGCGCCGGCGCGGCGGAGGTGGGCGGCGGCCAGCGCGCCCATCGCCCCGGCCCCGACGATCACGGCGCGGGCGCCGGTCAGCTCGCCGTCGGCGTACCCGAGGACGGTCGACGCGTCCCGCAGCGCCTCGGACACGACGGAGGCGCCGGCGGCGTCGATGCCCGTGCTGGCGTGCACCCGCTTCCCGACGCGCAGCGCCTGCTGGGCGAGCTCGTGCAGGACGCGGCCGACGGTGCCGGCCTCGTCCGCGGTCGCGTACGCCTGGCGCAGCTGGCCGAGGATCTGCGACTCGCCGACGACCATCGAGTCCAGCCCGGCGGCGACCGAGAACAGGTGCTGCACGGCGGAGCCGGCGTAGTGCACGAAGAAGTGCTCGGTGAGGTCCTGCAGCGGCAGTCCGGAGTGCCGGCCGAGCACCTCGGAGACGTCCGCGAGCCCGCCGTGGAAGGCGTCGACGACCGCGTAGACCTCGACCCGGTTGCAGGTCGAGAGCAGGGTCACCTCGCTCACGTGCGGGCACCGCACCATCTCGTCGAGGAGCTTGGGCACGTCGTCCGCGGACACCGCGACCTTCTCCAGGACGTCGACGGGCGCACTCCGGTGCGAGAGGCCCACGACGAGAACACTCATGAGAGCGGCACCGCCGATCCGTTGCGACCGTTCACGACCCGGGCGACGGCCGGGACGTCTGTGCTGATACCCCCGGCGGCGGCGTTCCCACGTCCCGCGACGTGGAAGGCCAGCACCTGCAGCTCGACGGCGAGGTCCACCTTGCGGACCTCGACCTCCTCGGGGACCTGCAGGACCGTGGGGGCGAAGTTGAGGATGGAGCGCACGCCCGCCGCGACCAGCTGGTCGCACACGCTCTGCGCGGCCTGCGCCGGGGTCGCGATCATGCCGATCGTGACGCCCGCGGCGGGGCACTCCGTGGGGATGTCGCGCACGTGCTTGACGACGATCCCGTTGATCTTGATCCCGACGAGGTCGGGGTCGACGTCGAACAGCGCGGTCACGGGGAAGCCGCGGCCGCCGAAGCCGCCGTAGCCCGCCAGCGCGTGGCCGAGGTTGCCGACGCCGACGAGCGCCACGGCCTGCGGGTGGTCGAGCCCGAGCACCCGCTCGAGCTCGTGCTGCAGCGAGGCCACGTCGTACCCCACGCCGCGGATGCCGTAGCTGCCGATGTGGCTGAGGTCCTTGCGCAGCTTCGCCGAGTTGACGCCGGCGACGGACGCGAGCTCCTCGCTGGAGACGGTCTCGGCGCCGCCCTCGGCGAGCTGGCCGAGCACCCGCAGGTACACCGCGAGCCGGGTGACCGTCGCCTCCGGGATGGCCTTGAGGGTGCGGCCGGAGGAGTTCTCGGGGGTGTCGGGGGTCTCGGCGGTCGAGGAGTCGGCCTGCGGCGGCAACGTCACGCGGCGGCTCCTCGGGCGTCGTGCTCGTCCTGATGGGGCCGCGGCCGGGACGACGGCGGCCTGCGCGACCGGCGCTGCCCGCCCGGACTGGAGCCGGTCGGGTCGTTCGGTGGCGACGCCCGTCCACGGTAGTCGCTCGTGAAGGCGTGCACAAAGTTGCGATCTTGGTCCCGGACGTGCTCCGGGCGCGCCCGGCGCGCGCGGACCGGTGGTCGTCCGGTACCGGCCGTTCACCGCGCCGGACCGCCCCGCACGTGTCGTACGACACGCCCGGGGCGGTGACGGTCAGGGGTGCGCCCCGGATGCCGGGTCAGGCCTGCGGCAGGAGCACCGAGTCGATCATGAAGACCGTCCCGTTGCCGGTCGGGATGTTCCCGCAGAGGACGTTCGCGGGGGTGCCGGAGCCGCCCGCGACGGTCATCTCCTCGCCCGTCCCGCCGATCCGCACCGTGCCGCCCGCGAGCTCGGTCGAGGTGCCGGCGGCCCGCAGCTCCTCGGCGCTCTGCCGGGTGCCGGACACGTGGTACTGCACCAGCCCGGCGAGCCGGGCCGGGTCGGCCTGCAGGGCCGCGACCTGCTCCGGGGAGAGCTTGGCGAAGGCCTCGTTCGTCGGGGCGAAGAGCGTGACGCCGGGCGCGGCGTTGAGCGCCTCGGTGAGGTTCGCCCGGCCGATCAGCGCGGTCAGCGTGGTGAGCTGCGGGTTCGTCTCGACGGCGGCCGCGACCGGGGCCAGCGACATGCTGGACAGGGAGCCGGGGTCGTCGCCGGTGGGCAGCGAGGCGCAGCCCGGGCCGAAGACCTCCAGGGCGTTCGTGCTGCCCGGGCCCGGCGCCGGGGTCAGCGGACCCTTCGCGGCGACGGTGGGCACGGGCGGCACGTCCGTCGCGGTGGACGGTTCCTGGGCGGGCGCGGAACACGCCCCCAGCACGACGACGGCGGCGGCGACCGCTCCGAGGGTGACCAGACGCTGGATGCTGCGCACGACATCTCTCCTTCCCGGGGTCTGCCCATGCCTAACGTGTCCGCCGCCGGCACGCCCGTCCGGCGGGATCACGATCAGGTCTCGGCGCCCGGTCAGGCCGCGGAGAAGATCATCGCCGGCCAGCCCGTCGCACCGTCGGGCAGCACGTCGGCGCGCTGCTCGGTCTGCAGGTTCCCCAGGCCGTCCGTGGCCCGGGCGCGGACGGTGTGGCTGCCCGGACCCACCTCGACCGTGCCGCGCCACATCCGCCAGGTGTTCCCGCCGACCTCCGCGGCCAGCTGCGCCTCGGTCCACGGGCCGCCGTCGACGCTGATCTCGACCCGGGAGACGCCGCGCGGCTGCGACCACGCGATGCCGGCGACGGTCACCCGCCCGGGCGGCACCTGCGAGAAGCCGCGGGGAAGGTCGATGCGGCACTCCGTCTTGATCGGCCCGCGCTCGCCCCAGCCGCGCTGCACCCAGTAGGAGTCGCGGTCGGCGAACGAGGTCAGCTCGAGGTCGGTGACCCACTTGGTCGCCGAGACGTAGCCGTACAGCCCGGGCACGACCATCCGCACCGGGAAGCCGTGCTCGGCGGGCAGCGCCTCACCGTTCATCCCCAGGGCCAGCAGCGCCCCGCGCCCCGGCTCGAGGACCACGCCGGTCGGGGTGCCGGCCGTCCAGCCGTCCGTGCTGGTGGAGAGGATCTGGTCGGCGCCGGGCATCGGGCCCGCCTCGCGGAGCACGTCCGCGAGCTCGACGCCGACGAACCGGGCGGTCGAGATGAGGTCGCCGCCGACCTCGTTGGACACGCAGGTCATCGTGATCGTCCGCTCGACGAGCGGGCGGGCGAACAGGTCGTCGACGGTCAGCGTGAGCTCCCGCGCCACCCGGCCGTGCACGCGGAGGCTCCAGTCCTCGGCGCGCAGCTGCGGCACCCGCAGGGCCGTGTCGATCCGGTAGAACTCCGGGTTCGGCGTGACGAAGGGCGTGGTGCCCAGCTCGGCGGCGAAGTCCGTGCCGGAGGGCAACGGGGCCTCGTGGACGACGGTCGCGGCGGCGAGCCGCCGGGTGAGCCGGGTGCGCGAGTCGACGGTCCCGCGCCCGACGGCCACGCCGACCCCGCCGGCGGCCAGCGCGCCGACCCCGACCGCGGCCGAGGCCCCGATCAGCACGGCCCGGCGCGGGAGGCCGCGCACACCCGGTGCCTCGGGGGCCACCGCCGCGGCGAGGGCGAGCCGGTGCAGCGTGCGCACCACCCACAGGCCCGCCGCGGCCGCGGCGAGCGGCGCCACCAGGTCCGCCGGCGCGAACGCCGGGCCGAGGGCGACGGCGACGAGCCCCGCCAGCCCGAGCACCCCGATCACGACCTGCGCCGGCACCGAGGAGCGGCGCGACGCGAGCCCGGCGGCCACCGCGACCAGCAGCAGCACCACGGCCATCCCGGCGAGCAGCACCGGCTTGTCCGCGGTGCCGAAGGCCGACTTCGCGAACTCGACGACCGGCGGCGGCGCCAGGCGGACCACCGCGTCGCCGACCGCGAGATAGGGCGACGACGTGGGCGACAGCAGCCCGGCGACGAGCTGGCCCACCCCGAGCGCCGCACCCACGGCGAGCACCGCGACCGCGGCGGCGACGGGACGCGACAGGACCGGGGCGGCGGGACGGGCGAGGGTGTGGCTCACCTCCATGGTTCGCCCCCGGGGCGGGTGGAGGTTCGGCCCGGCGCGGTCAGCGGGTGAGGGCGGTGCGGAACCGCTCCTCCTCCACCCGGTAGTAGCCGTGCTGCTTCCCGTCGATGAGGATCACCGGGACCATGTCGCCGTACTCGGCGCGCAGCTCCGGGTCGGAGTCGACGTCCTCGGTGCGCCACTCCACGCCCAGCTCGGCGCAGATCCGCGCGACGTCGGCCTCGGCGACCTCGCACAGGTGGCAGTTCGCCCTGCTCAGCACGGTGACCGTCCGGCTCATGACGTCCCCGTCCCCGCCAGCACCCGCCGGGCGATCTTGCCCGTCGGCGTGCGCGGCAGCTCGTCGACGAACGCGATCACGGTGGGCCGCTTGAAGCGGGCCAGCCGGGTCGCGCAGTACTCCCGGACCGCGTCGGCGTCCGGGCTCGTGCCCGGCGCGGGCACGATCACGGCCTTGACCGCGGCGCCCGTCCGGTCGTCCGGCACCCCGACGACCGCGACCTCGGCCACCTCGTCCATCCCGGCGAGCACCTCCTCGACCTCGCGGGGGTAGACGTTGAACCCGTTGACGATGACGAGGTCCGTCGACCGGTCCACGAGGTGCAGGTCCCCGTCCGCGTCGAGGTAGCCGACGTCCGCGGTGCGGAACCAGCCCTCCGCGTCGGGCCCGCCCGCGCCGTCCGGCCAGTAGCCGGAGAAGAGGTTGGGGCCGCGCAGCGCGACCAGCCCGGTGTCCTCCTCCGGGTCGGAGAAGACGTCAGTGATGTCGCCCTCCTCGCCCTCCTCGGCCGCGCGCCCGGCGAGCGGCTCGCCCTCGGCGTCGACCAGGCGCAGCTCGACGCCCGGGATCGGCCTGCCGACCGAGCCCGGCTTGCTGCGCCCGGGGACGTTGCAGGTGACGACGGGGCCGGCCTCGGACAGCCCGTAGCCCTCGAGCACCTCCATCCCGGTGGCCTCGCGGAAGGCGGTCAGCCAGGCCGGCGGCAGCGGGGCGCCGCCGGAGGTGCAGATGCGCACCCCCTCGAGCGCGCCGCGCAGGTCCTCGGCCGGCACGTCGAGCAGCGCCCGGTAGAGCGACGGCACGCCCGCCAGGGCGCTGACCCGGTGGTCGCGCAGGATCCGCGGCGTGGCGGCGGCGTCGAACCGCTCGGTGAGCACGGCGGTCGCGCCGGCCCAGCAGACCTGCAGGAGGCCGGCGGCCAGGCCGAAGCTGTGGAAGAGCGGCAGCGCCAGCAGGACCCGGTCGGCCGGGGTGACGGGCGCGGGGCGCAGCGCGGCGGTCTGCGCCCGGTTGGCCAGCAGCGCGCGGTGCGACAGCTGCACGCCGCGCGGGCGGCCGGTGGTGCCGGACGTGTAGATGAGGAGTGCGATCGCCTCGCCGCCCGGCGCCTCGGGCACCGGGGCGCCGGGCGCCTCCGGCGCCGCGGGCGGCGGCGCGAGCACCGGCACGCCGGCCTCCCCGGCGACGTCGGCCGCGACCCCCGCGTCGGCGACGACGGCGGCCGGCCGGGCGTCGTCGAGGACCACGGCGACCTCGCGGGCCACCGACCGCTGGCCGACGGGGACGGCGATCGCCCCGGCACGCAGCACGCCGAACAGGGTGACGCAGAAGCCGGCGCCGTTGGGCAGCACCAGTACGACCCGGTCCCCGGGGCCGATCCCGGCGGCGGCGAGCCGCGCGGCCTCCGCGTCGGCGGCGGCGTCGAGCTCCGCCCAGGTCAGCGTGCGCCCGGCCGTGACGTCGACGACCGCGGGCTGGCCGGGCTCGCGGCGCGCCGCCCGCCGGACCAGCTCACCCAGGTGCTCGACGTCGGGCCCGGGGCCGGGGCTCCGGGTGGTGGAAGGCTGCACGCGCCGAGTCTGGCAGACGGCGCGGCCGCCCTCGCTGATGACGTGAAGTCCGTCCGGGCGCAACCCCCGTGCGCCCGGCGGCAGGTCGACACGCCGTCACGCGGCGCGTCGACCGAACACGCTGCGCCACGACCACGTTGACCGCGCGTGACCGTCCGCTCACCGGATAAGGCATTCGGCGAGCGGTGGCACCCGTCTGGGCGCCGAGCGGCTGCCCTAGAGTCCGCCCCCACAACCTGCCAACGCCGGACCGCCGGGTTCGGCACGAGTTCTCACCCAAGGGAGTGGCATGCAGCCTGTTGCCAGCGCACCGCGGGTCCTCCCGCGCTGCCCTGTCCGACACCGGGTGCACCGGGCTTCATGACCTCCTCGATGCGTCCCGACGGGCTGCTCCCCACGGAGCGGTTCGGGCCGTCGCACCCGACCGGTGCGGACCCGGCCCCCTCCTCCTGGTCGGACCTGCCCCGACAGGCCCGGTCCGTCGGCTCCACGACCCACCGACCGGCACCCGCCGCTCCCCCGTCCGCGCCCGACCCGACCGCCCCGGCCGACGGCCGGGCCCCGGACGGCCGGCCGACCCGACAGCAGGCGCCCGTGACAGCTCCCCCCGTCGCCCGTCCCCACGCCGTCCCGCCGCCGGCGGGACCCCCGCCGTCGGGTCCCCCCGTGGGCCCGCCGCCGCGCCCGGCCGAGCCCGCGCCGGAGGCGGCCGAGCCGCGCCCGGACGCCGAGCCGGACGGCGGCGGCTCCTGGACCCTGGTCAAGGCGTGCCAGGCCGGCGACCAGAACGCCTTCAAGGAGCTGTACGCGCGCTACCACGAGGTCGTCTTCCGGTACGTGCTGTTCCGGCTCGGCGACCGCACGCTGGCCGAGGACCTCACCCAGGAGACGTTCCTGCGCGCCCTGCGCCGGATCGGCTCGGTGAGCTACCAGGGCCGGGACATCGGCGCCTGGTTCGTCACGATCGCGCGCAACCTGATCTTCGACCACGTCAAGTCCAGCCGGTATCGGCTGGAGTCGACGACCGCGGACATGGTCGAGCACTCCCCGAGCACGCACGGGCCGGAGCAGCAGGTCATCGAGAACGCCACGAACTCCGAACTGCTCAAGGCGATCGAGAAGCTCAACCCCGACCAGCAGGACTGCATCCGCATGCGGTTCCTGCAGGGGCTGTCGGTCGCCGAGACCGCGCAGCGGATGAACCGGGCCGAGGGGGCGGTGAAGGCGCTGCAGCACCGCGCCGTCCGTCGGCTGGCGCAGCTCCTCCCCGAGGGGTTGCGGTGAGCGGCGCCTATATCGCGAACTACATGCTTGTCGTTACGGATGCGACGAGTGAGCCACACCAAGCGGTGAACGGTCCTTGCGCCGTAACCGACGACCGCCCGCCTCGTTGTGTGGGTGAACGTCGGCAGAGCGCGAGGCCCCGATCGGGCCGGACGCTGACGAACAGTGCAGGGATGCAGTGAGGACGGCGAACATGCCCGCGGGACGATGGGGCTCGGACGACGAGTGGTGGGGCGAGGAACATCTCGACCCCCGATTCGCGCCGGACGACGATCTGGAGCACGAGCTGGCCCTCGCGGCCGCGCTCGATCGCAGCCGTACCGACCTGAGCCCGGACGACGAGACCGCCGAGCGCATGCGCTCGAACTTCTTCGCCGCCCTGGAGAAGGAGTGGGGCGCGCCGGAGGAGTCCGCCAGCGAGCGGACCACCCGGATCGCGCCGGTCCCGGCGGACGCGCTGGAGCAGACCACCGACCTCACCGCCGCGCTGCGGCCGGAGGGCCCCGAGGGCGCGACCCGCTCCGGTTCCTCCGGTGAGCGCACCGTCGCGGCCCCGTCCGCGGCGGGCACCGGACCCCGGCGGTCGAAGCGGGGACCGCGGCACGTGCTGCCCACCGACCACCCGGACAACCCCGGCCGCGCCGGCGGGTCCCGCGGCCCGGGCGGGCGGCGGCCGAGCCTGCGCAAGCGGGTCGCCCTCGTCGGCGGCGCCGCCGCGCTCGCGCTGGTCGCCCTCACCGGCGGCACGGCGATGATGAGCCGCGACGCGCTGCCGGGCGACAGCCTCTACGCGGTCAAGCTCGCGACCGAGTCCACCGGCACCGCGTTCACCTTCGGCGACGCGGCCAAGGCCCAGCGCCACCTCGACCTGGCCGCGACCCGGCTGGACGAGGTGCGGGCACTGCAGCAGGCCGGCCGCGCGCCGTCCGCCGACACCTACGAGTCCGCGCTCACCGCGTTCGACGAGGCGGCCAGCGAGGGCTCCCGAATGATGCTGTCCGGCGCCCAGCCGCCGACCGACACCGGTCTCGGCGACCTCGACGCCTGGGCGCAGAAGCAGGCCCGGGCGATCGAGGCCCTGCGGACCTCCGGCGGCGAGATCCCGGGCGCCGACCGGTCGGCGCGGCTGGTGGAGCGCATGTCCGAGCGGGCCGCGGCCCTGCAGGCCCGGATGGGCTGCAGCGAGGTCAGCGACGGCGTCGACGACCTCGGCCCGATTCCCGCCACCGGCCCCTGCGTCCCGGTCGCGTCGAACGCCGGCCAGGGCGGCGGCGCGGTCGACGAGCCGGTCCCGAACGGCAGCCCGCAGTCCGCGCGCACCAGCCCGGCCGCGCCGTCGGACAGCACCGGCCCGCAGCCGTCGGGCGACCCGAGCGCGACCGAGAACGGCCTGCTGCCGGACGGCGTCCTGCCCGGCACCGGCGACGCGGGTGCGACGAGCACCACGACGAGCGGCTCGGAGAAGTCCAGCAGCACGGAGCAGAGCTCGTCCGACGGGCCCAGCGGCGGCGGGGGCGGCGTCCTGCCCCCGATCACGCTGCCGCCGCTGCTGCCCGGCCTCGGGCCGATCACCATCGGCTGAGCGGCGGACGACCCGGACGACGACGGAGCGGGGCCGCGCGGTGACACACCGTGCGGCCCCGTTCCGCGTCCGGAGGCCGTTTCGCGTCGGTACGGTCGGGGTCGCCCAGTAGGCTGGACGCGCGGTGCCCGGGCGGTCACGGACCGGCGGGACCGGCGGACGGATCGGCACGGCGGGCACGGACCGGCGCGAGCGCGGACCGGGAGGCCCCCCAGGTGGTAGGACCCGAGGTGGTTGTGGAGCACGGTGAGCCGCAGGGCGCGGGCGGGGCGGGCCGGAACGGCGCCGCCGACCCGCTTCGGAACGGTGCT
The DNA here is from genome assembly GCF_050948485.1 of Pseudonocardia halophobica. Lineage (NCBI taxonomy): Bacteria > Bacillati > Actinomycetota > Actinomycetes > Pseudonocardiales > Pseudonocardiaceae > Pseudonocardia > Pseudonocardia halophobica. The sequence continues at coordinate 6,955,286 of NZ_CP192046.1, forward strand.
CGCGGTGAGGTGGCGGGCATCACCGAGACGACCGACGTGATCGAGGAGGCCACGGCCCTCGACCGCGCACAGCGTGCGGGCGAGGCCGCCGCGGCCGCCGCCGTGGCCGCCGGTGAGCCCCCGCCGTCCGCGGCGGCCGACGTGGACCTCACCGCGGCCGCGTTCTTCGACGTCGACAACACGATGATGGTCGGCGCCTCGATCTTCCACTTCGCCCGTGGGCTGGCCGCCCGAAAGTTCTTCACCACCTCCGACCTCGCCGGCTTCGCCTGGCAGCAGCTCAAGTTCCGGATCGGCGGGCGCGAGGACAAGAACGGCATCGCCGGGCACCGGGACACCGCGCTGTCGTTCGTGGCGGGCCGTCCCGTCGACGAGGTCGTGTCGCTCGGCGAGGAGATCTACGACGAGCTGATGGCGGACCGGATCTGGGCCGGCACCCGCGCGCTCGCCCAGATGCACCTCGACGCCGGGCAGCGGGTCTGGCTGGTCACGGCGACGCCCGTCGAGCTCGCGCTGATCATCGCCCGGCGGCTCGGCCTGACCGGGGCGTTGGGCACGGTCGCCGAGAGCGTCGACGGGCACTACACCGGGCGGCTGGTCGGCGAGATCCTGCACGGCCCGGCGAAGGCCCACGCAGTGCGCGCGCTGGCGGCCACCGAGGGCCTGGACCTGCGGCGCTGCACCGCCTACTCGGACTCGGTGAACGACGTGCCGATGCTGTCCGCGGTCGGCACCGCCGTGGCCGTCAACCCGGACTCCGAGCTGCGGGACGTCGCCAAGGACCGCGGGTGGCAGATCCGGGACTTCCGCAGCGGACGAAAGGTGGCCCGGATCGGGGTGCCCTCGGTGCTGGGGGCCGGCGCGCTGGCCGGGGCGGTCGCCGCCGGCGTGGCGTACCGGCGGCGCTGAGCGCCCCGGCTCAGCCCAGGAACACGTTCCGCCGCTGGCTGAGCAGCCGGTAGAGGGTGTGCTGGATGGTCTCGCGCACCTGGTCGGTCAGGTTGAACACGAGCATCGGGTCCTCGGCGTCGGCCGGGGTGTAGGCGTCGAGCGAGATCGGCTCGCCGAACTCGATGTACCACTTCGACGGCAGCGGGACGAGACCCAGCGGGCCGAGCAGCGGGAAGGTCGGCGTGATCGGGAAGTACGGCGCGCCGAGCAGCCGGGCCAGCGGCGCGATGTCGCCGATCTTCGGGTAGGTCTCCTCCGCGCCGACGATCGAGCACGGGATGATCGGCACGCCGGTGCGCAGCGCGGCCGAGACGAACCCGCCGCGGCCGAAGCGCTGCAGCTTGTACCGGTCCTTGAAGGGCTTGCCGATGCCCTTGAAGCCCTCGGGGAACACCCCGACGAGCTCGCCGGAGGACATCAGCCGCTCCGCGTCGGCGTTGCAGGCCAGGGTGGCGCCGTTCTTGCGGGCCAGCTCGCCCACCACCGGCAGCTTGAACATGAGGTCCGCGCCGAGCAGCCGCAGCCGGCGGGCGGCCGGGTGCTCGTCGTGCAGCGCTTGGATGGTCATCAGCGCGTCGAGCGGGAGGGTTCCCGAGTGGTTGGCGACGACGAGCGCGCCGCCGGTGTCCGGGACGTGGTGCAGGCCGATCGTCTCCACCCGGAACCAGCGCTCGTAGAGCGGGCGCAGCGCGGGCGCGAGCACCTTGTCGGCGAGGTCGGCGTCGAAGCCGAACTCGTCGACCGAGTAGTCGCCGGAGAGGCGGCGGCGCAGGAAGCGCAGCACCTCCGCGAGGCCGGCCTCCCAGGCCGGGGGCTCCGGGTCCGGCACGGCCGCGACGGGCGGCACCGCGGCGCCGCCGCTCCCGTCCTCGTCGAGCGCCGGGCGGGGACGGGGCGTGGTCGTGGCCGGACGACGGGTTCGCCCCGGCTCACGGCCGGTCTCGCGCCCCGGCTCGCGTGCCTCCGTGCCCGCGCCGGTGCGTCCGCCCGGGCGGCTCCCGCCCCGGTCGCGGCCCTCCCCGAGCCGCCACCGGGTGCGTCCCCCGGTCTCGTCCGCCCGCAACGGGATGACGCGCGCTTCCGGCACCCGAACCCCCTCCGAACCTGCGCCGTTGTCCGATTTCCCCGACCGCCGCACCATGCCCTACCCCCGGCCCCGTGGCCCGCTAGTGCAGCATCCGCGCGGCCTGCAGGACCGTCCGCTCCGCCGCCTCGATCCGCTCCGCCCCGAGGACAGGCCGGAGCGCGCGGCCGCGAACGTAGTCGTCGAAGGCCTGGACGGTGGTCCAACGAGGGTGGAAGCCGAAGCGTTCCTTCAACCTCGTGGTGTCCACCACCCGGCCGAAGTTGAGGAACCGCATCTGCTCCGGCGAGTAGTCGACGACGCGGGTGCCACGCAGGAACCGCCCGACCGGCCCGACCAGCGGCGCCGGGATCCCGGCCTGCACCCGGCCGGCCCGGCGGATGGCCTGGGAGAGCATGAGCACCCCGTCGGCCGCGACGTTGTAGACCCCGGGGTGCTCCTCCACGGCGGCCCGCTCGAGCACGGCGAGCGCGTCCTCCTCGTGCAGGAACTGCAGCCGCGGGTCGAAGCCGAGGATCGTCGGGACGACCGGCAGCGAGAAGTAGCGGGTCAGCACCGTCTCGATGCGCGGGCCGACGTAGTTGCAGAAGCGCAGGACGCTGGTCGTGACGTCCGGCCGGCGGCGGGCGAAGCCGCGCAGGTAGCCCTCGATCTCGGCCGCGTCCTTGGCGTACCCGCCGGAGGGGAGGTCCTTCGGCGTCATCGACTCGTCGAACAGCGCGGGGTCGCGCGAGCCGGAGCCGTAGACGGCGGTGGTGGACTTGAGGACGACGCGCCGCACCCGCTCCGACTTCTGGCAGGCGGCGAGGAGCTGCATCGTCCCGATGACGTTCATCTCCTTCATCGCCGTGCGGCCGCCGGACGAGCCGGGGCCGGCGGAGAGGGCGGCGTGCACCACGGTGTCGACGCCGGCGCCGGAGATGACCTTGGCGATGAGCGGGTTGCGGATGTCCGCGCGGACGAACTCCGCGCGGCCCATGCGGCGCAACATGTCCCGGGACGGCGGGACGGTGTCCACGCCGAGCACCCGCTCGATCGCGGGGTTCGCGGCGAGCCGTGCGGCCAGGTTGCCGCCGAGGAAGCGGCTGACACCTGTCACAAGCACGACGGAGGGAGCGGCGCCGCCGCTGCTGCGGTCGGCGTCGCGGGGAGATCCCGTGCGCGTCACGGACCCGACCTCGTTCGTCGTGCGACCAGGGACCCCGGGTGCGACCCGGGCCGGTGGACCCCGGCCCGCCCCTGCGGGGGACGGGCGGGGTCACACCTCACTTGCCGAGCTTGCGACGCTGCACGCGGGTCTTGCGGAGCAGCTTGCGGTGCTTCTTCTTGGACATGCGCTTGCGACGCTTCTTGATGACCGAGCCCATGCGCCGGTACCTCCTGTGCTCACTGCTTCGCTCGCGGCCGGGAGCCGGCCCGAGAGGGTGTGTCCCCGCCGCGCGGCGGTCGCGCGCACGCGGGTGCACACGGCGAGACGATGACCGGTCGCCGATCCTACCCGGCGCCCGGCGTGGCGACCCGCCAGGGCAGGTCGTGGACTACCGGGGGTGACCCGGCGGTCGGTGCGGACGCCCGTTCCGCGGGCTTCCGCTCGGTGCGGACGCCCGCTCCGCTCAGCCCGCGTCGAAGTACGCGTGCCGCAGGTAGTCCTCGACGGCGCGCTTCGGGACGCGGAACGAACGACCCACCCGGGCCGCGGGGAGCTCCCCACCGTGCACCAGCCGGTACACGGTCATCTTGGAGACCCGCATCATGGCGGCGACCTCCGCCACGGTGAGGAACTGCACCGCGGCGATGTTGTCGATGCGTTCGGGCTGCCCTGAATGCCCTGGCTGCTGCGTGGCCATCCGGACACCGCCTTCCCTGGAGAAGTCCCACGTTCCCGCCCGGGGTCCTCGGCCCCCGCGCGGCGTGTTCCCCGTGAGGATAGCGGTGCCGGTGTGACGCCTTCGACACACCATGCCACTCGGGCAGGGAATTCAGCCGCGCGTCAGGGTGAGACGTGATCCTTCGTTCGGGTCAACGGTTCTGCACCGAGCGTCCCAGCTCCACCGAGCGGTCCCGCGCGGCCTCGATCGCGTCGATCAGGGCTGCCCGGACGCCGTGCCGCTCCAGCTCGCGGATGGCCGCGATGGTCGTCCCGGCCGGAGAGGTCACGGCCTCGCGGAGCAGCACCGGGTGGTCGTCGGACTCGCGGAGCATGGTGGCCGCGCCGAAGGCGGACTGGACGATCAGGTCGGCGGCGACGGCGCGCGGCAGGCCGAGCAGTATCCCGGCGTCGATCATGGCCTCGACCAGGTAGAAGAAGTACGCCGGGCCGGAGCCGGACAGGGCGGTCACGGCGTCCTGCTGGGCCTCGGGGACCCGCACCACGCGACCCACCGAGCCGAGCATCTCCTCGGCCAGCGCCAGGTGCTCGGCGGTGGCGTGGCTGCCGCCGGACACCGCGCTCATCGCCTCGCCGACGACCATCGGGGTGTTCGGCATGACCCGCACGACCGGCGTCCCCTCGGGCAGGCCGCCCTCGAACAGCGCGGTCGGCAGGCCGGCGCACAGCGAGACGACGAGCGTCCCCGGGGTCAGCGCCGCCTTCAGCTCGGTGAGGACCGGGGCGATGTCCTGCGGCTTGACCGCGACCACCACGACGTCGGCCTTGGCCGCGGCGCCCGCCACGTCGGCCGAGTCCACCCCGAGGCGCCCGGACAGCTCGGCGGCCCGCTCCGGGTGCCGCTCGGTGAACACCAGGTCCGCCGCGGGCCGGCCCGCCGCGAGCAGCCCCGAGAGGAGCGCCTCGCCGATCTTGCCGGCGCCCAGAACCGCGATACGTGTCATGGATCGACGGTAACCGCCGGAATCCGGGCTGGTCGGGGAGGGTGCGCGCCTTACGTGCGCGGGAGTGGGGAGAGTGCGAGCTGGCGCGCCTGGCAGACCACCCGGCCCGTCGCGTCGCGGACGGTGCAGTCCTCGTCGAACCAGGTCCCGGCGATCATCTGCGAGCGCGACTCCAGCGCCAGCCAGCCCGGTGCGGGCCGCGCCCGCAGCATCGCGGTGAGCTGCACGGTCGGCGCCCAGCCCCGCCCGCCGCCGCGGTTGAACACGGTCGGCGGCAGCGCGTCCCCGGCGAGCAGCGCGAACAACGGGTCCGGGTCCTCCCCGCGAGGCCGCATCCAGCCCCGCACCACCGGGGCCGCGGTCTCCTTGCGCAGGAAGGCCATCGTGGCCGGGTCGTAGCGGGCCTCGGTGGCGGCGGCCAGCCCCTCGCCGGGGGTTCGGACGTCCGGCACGAAGTCGATCGCGTCCGCAGGCGGCTCCAGCGGCATCGGGGACTCGGCCAGCCAGCTCGGGTCGGCGTCGGGCAGCGCTCCCGCCGTGACGGTGGCCGAGAGCAGGAGCCTGCCGTTCTGCGTCATCCGGGCGGCGGCGACCGACGCCTGCCTGCCCAGCTTCAGCACGTCCGTCTCGAGCTCCACCGTGCCCAGCTCCGGGGCGCGCAGGAACTCCGTCCCGACGACCACCGGGTCGAGCTCGGTGTCCCCGCCGTGCTCGGCGTTCAGCCTCGCGAGCGCCGCCTTGGTCAGCAGGACCATCAGCAGGCCGCCGTGGGCCTTGCCGCCGATGGAGAACAGCGTGCCGAGCTCCGCGGTGAAGCGGCCCCCGCCGTCGTCGGTCAGCACGGTGGACGCCGCGAACGGCCGATCGACGGTCACATCGGTGGGAGCCATGAAACGGTCGTATCACGCCGGACGCGCTCCGGCGGTGTGACGCGCGCCGCTCAGCCCTGCGGGGCGGGCTCCGGCAGGGGCGTCTGCTCCGGGATGGTCGGGATGGTCAACACCGGCGGTACCGGCGCGACCAGGTGCAGGCGCGCGTAGACCAGCGCCTCGGCCAGCGTCGCCGACCGCTGGTCCCGGGTCCGGCAGCGCCGCGTGCTCACCTCAAGGACCACCACGCCCTCGCTCGCGAACCGGCCCGTCGCGAGCCGCTCGCACACCTCGGCGCAGGGCTGGGTGCCGCGCCCGGGGATCAGGTGCTCGTCCCGCGGGGCGCCGGAGCCGTCCGTGAGGTGCAGGTGGACCAGCCCGTCGCCCATGCGGTCGAGCATGGCCAGCGCGTCCGACCCGGCGGCGGCGGTGTGCGAGAGGTCGAGCGTGTAGAAGCTGTGACCGACCGCGGTCGGGTCGAACCCGGGCGCGTAGGGCACGGTGCGGACCCGGCCCCGCGACACCGGGAACATGTTCTCGACGGCGAGCCGCACGCCCGACCGCTCCCCCGCCCGGGCCACCTCGTCGGCGAACACCGCGGCGTAGCGGCGCTGCCAGCGGAAGGGCGGGTGCAGCACGACGGTGCGCGCCCCGAACCGCTCCGCGGCCGCGACGGACCGGCGGATCCGGGCGATCGGGTCCGACCCCCACACCCGCTGCGTGACGGCCAGGCAGGGCGCGTGCACGGCCAGCACCGGCACCCCGTACCGCTCCGCGAGCCGCTCGACGGCCCGGGCGTCCTGCGACACCGGGTCCGTCCAGACCATCAGCTCGACGCCGTCGTAGCCCAGCTCCGCGGCCAGCTCGAACGCCGCCGCGGCGGGCTCCGGGTAGACCGAGGCGGTGGACAGGGCGACCGGCGGGGAGGTCACCGTTCCAGGAGTACCAGGATCGCGGGCGAGACGGTCAACAGCAGGCCCACGCCCACCGCGAAGGCGGTGGTGCGCAGGTCGTCGTTGCGCAGCAGGGCGCGGACCCCGAGCACCAGGCCGACCGTGATGATCACCGCGGCGGCCAGCGCGACCACGGGCAGGTTGAACCAGAGGTAGCGGAAGCCGACCCAGACCGCGGCGCCGACCAGGGCGCCCGCGATCCACTGGCCGATGACGACGGCCCAGCCCTGCGGCGTGCCCTCGCCCTCCTCCTCGTCCTCCTCGTCGGGCTCGACCGGCGCACGCCTGCCGAGGCCCGCCGGGGCGTGGTAGGTGTCGTCGTCGTCCTCGTCGTCGAGGGCAGGCGCTCCCAGCTGGGTGGGCGGGCCGGCGTCGTCCTCGTCCTCGTCGTGGAGGGGCGGGGCGCCGAACCGGGTGGGCGGGCCGGCGTTCTCGTCCTCGTGGACGGGCCGGCCGCCGAGCTGGGTGGGCGGGCCCCCGTACACGGAGCCGAACGGGGCGGTCAGCGGCTCGTCCTGCGGCGCGCGGACGCGGCCGAGCTGCTCGGTGCCGGGCTCGCCCGGTCGCCCGGACCGGCCGTTCGGGGCCCAGGGGGAGCGTTCGGGTGCACCGGTACGCCCCGCCTCGGTGGGCAGGCCGACGGTGCCGGCCGACGCCGCGTTCCCGGCCCAGCCGCCCTGCGCGGGCGCGTCGGGGCGGTGGGGGGCGCGGCCGAAGTCGGGCTCGTTCGCTGCGGGTGCGGGCGGGCCGGGGCGATCCTGGACGCTCGCGCCGTTCTGGGCGGGACCGTTCTGGGCGGGGCCGTTCTGGGCGGGGCCGTTCTGGGCGGGACCGTTCTGGCCGGGGCCGTTCAGGTTCGCGTTCTGCCAGGGGCGTGGCTGGCCGACGCCGGTGGGGACGCCGTCCTGGAGCGCGCCGTTCTGGGCGCCGTTCTGGGCGGCACCAGTCTGGTTCGGGGCGCTCCGGCCGAGGCCGTTCTGCGCGTCCTGTCCGGCGGGGCCGAAGCCGTTCTGGCCGGGGCGCTGTGGACCGGCCTGACCGGGACCGAAGCCGCTGGGGTGGGCGTAGCCGTTCTGCGGGGCGTCGTCGTCCGGGCGGCCGAAGCCGCGCGGAGCGAAACCGCCCGGGGCCGCGCCGTTCGGCCGGGCGCCCGGGCCGAACCCGGTGCCCCGGTCGTCGCCGGTCTCCTCCTCGGCGTCGCGCTCGAGGCGCGGGCCGCCCTGGCGGCCGCGCTCCCACGCGTTGCCCGCCGGCTGGGCGGTGCGCCACGGCTCGGCGGGGGCAGCGGATGCCTCCGGGGCCGGTTCGGCACGCCACGCCTGTGTGCCGCCGTGGCGGCCGGGGACGCCCGGGCCCTCCGCAGCGGGAGGACCGCCTGCCGCCTCGGCGCCCGCGTCGTCGGCCTCGCGGCGCCGTCGACGCCGCCCGGACGCCGATCCCCCGCCGTTCTCGGCGAGCAGCTCGGCGACCGTGCGCTGTCTCGGCTGGTCGGTCTCTGGACTCATCCGCTACACCGTGCCTCGTACGACGTCAAGCGTCCAAGTGATCCGGGCGCGTCCTGCGCCGAGCGGTCGTCCCTGGTCGACCCGTCGAGGGTGTCGAGCCGCCGGAGGATCACTCCCTCGCGTAACGCCCACGGGCAGAGATCGAGTTCCGTGATCTTCAGGGCCCGCATCGCGGCCTCCGCGACGACCGCCCCGGCGACGAGCTGGTGCGCCCGGCTCGGGCTCACGCCCTCCAGCTCCGCGAGGTCCCCGGACGACATCCGGCTGATGAACGACCCGAGCTGCCGCAGCCCCGCGTGGGTCAGCACCCGCCGGGCCCGGATGCCCGCGCCGGAGGGCGCCGCACCCGTCAGGCGGGCCAGGGACCGGAAGGTCTTCGAGGTGCCGACGACCAGGTCCGGCTCCCCCAGCTTCCGCAGCTCGCGCGCGACCGGCGCGAGATCGGCGTCGACCTTCTCCCGCAGCGCCTCGACCTCGCGGCGGGACGGCGGGTCCCCGGTGAACGACTCGCGGGTCAGCCGGCCCGCCCCGAGCGGCAGCGACGCGGCCGCCGCCGGGTGCTCGTCGCGGCCCGCCGCGAGCTCCAGTGAGCCCCCGCCGATGTCGAGGCACAGCAGCCGCCCGGCCGACCAGCCGTACCAGCGGCGGACGGCGAGGAACGTGTAGCGCGCCTCGTCCTCGCCCGGCAGCACCTCGAGGGCGACCCCGGTGTCGGCGCGCACCTTGGCCAGCACGGCGGCGGAGTTCGTCGCGTCGCGCAATGCGGAGGTGGCGAAGGCCAGCAGGTCGTCGCACCCCAGCTCGGCAGCGGAGTCCCGCGCGGTGTGCACCGCGGTGATCAGCGAGTCGACGCCGATCCTGCTCAGCGCGCCGTCCGGTTGCAGGTGCTCCGCCAGCCGCAACTCCGCCTTCTGCGAGGTCGCGGGGGTCGGGTGGCCTCCCCTGTGGGCGTCCACCACCAGCAGGTGCACGGTGTTGGAGCCGACGTCGAGCACACCCAGTCGCACGCGATCAGGTTACCGGCCCGTGCCTCCCCCGTACCCGCACCGTGACCGGACCCGCTGATCGGGTGGGCCGGGGGCGGCGGTGGTGCCGCCCCCGTCCCCGGGAATCACCCGTCGGCCGCCGCGCGCGCCTTGCCCCGGCGGGGCTTGCCGCCCCGCGTGGACTTCGCTCGCTTCTTCGATCGCCCGGAGTCCTTGGACCCACCCTCGGCCGGACCGTCCTGGCCGTCGCCCCGGTCGTCCGCGGAGTCGGTTGCGTCCTCGGCGGCGGAGGTGTCGCCGGAGTCGTCGGGACCGTCCGAGGAGCCCTCGTCCGCGGCGGCCGCGTTCAGCGCCTCGACCATCGCGTCGGCGACCACGCGAACCTCCTCGTCGGACATCCCGTCGGGATCCTCGTCCCCCTCGACCTCGTCCTCGGCGCCCTGGTCGGCCTCGTCGTCCAGGCCCTCGTCGGACTCGTCGTCCAGGCCCTCGTCGGACTCGTCGTCCAGGCCCTCGTCGGACTCGTCGTCCAAGCCCTCGTCGGACTCGTCGTCCAAGCCCTCCTCGGACTCGTCGTCCAAGCCCTCCTCGGACTCGTCGTCCAAGCCCTCCTCGGACTCGTCGTCCAAGCCCTCCTCGGACTCGTCGTCCAAGCCCTCCTCGGACTCGTCCTCCAGGCCCTCGTCGGCTACGTCGTCGGAACTCTCGTCGGCCTCAGCCTCGGCACCCTCGTCAGCCTCGGCCTCGGCACCCTCGTCAGCCTCGGCGTCCAGGTCGTCGTCAGCTTCGTACTCGGCTTCGTCCTCGACGCCCTCGTCAGCTTCGTCCTCGGCACCCTCGTCGGCCTCAGCCTCGACACCCTCGTCGGCTTCGTCCTCGACACCCTCGTCGGCCTCAGCCTCGACACCCTCGTCGGCCTCGTCCTCCGGACCCTCGTCAGCCTCGTCGGCCAGGTCGCCGTCGGCTTCGTCCTCGGCACCGTCGTCGGCTTCGTACTCGGCTTCGTCCTCGACGCCTTCGTCAGCTTCGTCCTCGACGCCCTCGTCAGCTTCGTCTTCCGCACCCTCGTCGGTCTCAGCCTCGGCACCCTCGTCAGCCTCGTCCTCCGCGCCCTCGTCGACCTCGTCCTCCGGACCCTCGTCAGCCTCGTCGGCCAGGTCCTCGTCGGCTTCGTCCTCGGCACCGTCGTCTATTTCGTCCTCGGCACCCTCGTCGGCCTCGGCCTCCGCACCCTCGTCGGCCTCGGCGTCCAGCGCGTCCCCGCTCTCGGCCTCGTCGTCCTCGTCGTCGACGGCTCCGGCGGCCTCGGCGTCGAGCACCCAGTCCGCATCGGGCGGGGTCTTGTCCTCGGCGCCCCCGTCGGCCTCGGCCGCCGGCTCCTCGTCGCCGTCGGCCTCGCCGCTCTCCACGTCCGCGCCCTCGTCGGCCTCCGCCTCAGCGCCCTCGTCGGCCCCGCTCTCGGGCGACTCGGTCTCGGTGTCGAGCGGGAAGATGACCTCCGGCTGCGCGTCGTCCGCGCCCGAGTCCTCCGGCCCGCGCTCGTCCTGCCCGCCCCCGTCCGACGCGGCCGAGCCCGGCTCCGACGCCGCGATGACGGCGCGGACCAGCTCCTGCTGGGCCTTGAGCAGCTTCTGCAAGGTCTCGAAGACCTCGTCGTTGAACGCGATCATCGCGTCCTGGATCCGCTCGGACGAGCCGGACGCGGCCGGTCCGGATCCGGCGGCGGGTTGTGCTGACGACATCGTCGCCTCCTCCTCGCGTGGGTGCTGTCGGGCGGGCGGATCCCCCACTGCTCGCCCGCGCCAACCCCGGGCACCGCGATCGCGGAGAAAAGACTCCGGTCGCCTCGCGCGGACGTGCCGATCAGGGGGACGCGAGGGGGCCGATCGGCGGGGCGGAGACCGTGGCGGACGCCTCGGCGCCGCCCGTCACCGCCACGGCCGGTCGACCTGACCGCGCGTGTAGCGCCGGACCCGCCGGTACGACAGCAGGTCGCCGTCGGGCCGGACGAGCACCTCGTAGATCGCGAGGATGTCCGCCGAGTCCGGGATGCGGTGCGTCTCGACGACCTCGACGCCGACGCACCAGTTGCCGTCCCGCGGCTCGATCGAGACCACGCTCTCCGGGTGCCGCCCGGTCAGCACCCGGACGTGCTCCGCCGCCCGGCGTGCCACCCGGACGATGGACCCGCCCGGCCGGTCGCCACCGGAGCCGTCGGTGCGCCCCTTCCGCGCCGCACCGTCCTGGCCGCCGGACTCCTCCTCACCGGACTCCTCCTCACCGGCCTCCTCGCCGGCCTCCTCCTCGCCGGCCGCCGTACCCGCGGCCTCCTCCTCGGTGCCGTCGTCGGCAGGTTCCTCCTCCGCGGTGTCCGCGCCGTCGTCCTCCCGGACCTCCTCCGACGCCGGCGCGGCCTTCTCGGCCCGCGCGGACCTCGTCCGGGCGCTCCGTCGTCGGCGCGGCGTCGTCGGGTTCTCGTCGTCGGCCATCACGCTCACCCCTCGTCCTCGGCGTCGTACCCGGCGTCGTCCTCGCTGTCCCGGTTCCCGGCGGGCAGGCGGCGCCGTGCACTCGTGCCGTACAGGTACAGGCGATCGGTCGCCTCCGCGTACTGCAGGAACGTGTCGACGCTCGCGACCACGATCCGGATGTCGATGGTGAGGATCTCGAGCCCGAGCAGGGAGACCCGCACGAACACGTCGATCACGAGGCCACGGTCGAGGATGAGCTCGACGACGTCGGCGAGGTTCGAGTCGTTCCGGTGCCGGTGGACCGGTGGACCGGCCGAACGGGTGGTCGTCACGGACACGGGCCACCTCCGCTCCGGGACGTCCGGGCGCGGGCACCGGGCCGCGCCGCTCGCTCCGGGATCGCACCCACCGCTGACCTGACCACGGGCTCTCCCTTCACCGGCGGAGGAGCCGGGCACCCCTCCGGGACCGGCCGACCGGGTACCCGATCCGCTCTCGAAAGCCTCGGCGAACCGCGGACGCTCGGCGAATTGCGACGTCTGGCGTCCACCCCTCTGCGCCGGCAGGACGCCGAGGGAGACCATGAGTGGGCCAGGTCGACGAACGTCCGCCGGCCTCGCACGAGGGTCGCACAGGAAGACGGGGAGCGGCCCCGTGTCACCCCACCGGCCGCAGGAGCGGGGGTGGTTTTCGCCGGGTGTCCCGCTGCGGTCGATCCAGCTCGGCGGGAGGAACTCCGGGCGTCCGTCGATCATCCGGATCTCCCAGTGGGAGTGGTGGATGAGCCGGTGGTGGACGGTGCAGAGCATCACCAGGTTGCCCAGGCTGGTCGGGCCGCCGTGCTGCCATTCGCGCACAACGCAGAACCACGGCGTCCCCGGACGGCGGCATCTGGGCGGTCAGACGCGAGCGGGCCGGCCCTTGCGCAGCAACGCGACGATCTCCTCCTGGTCCGGGCCCGACGGCAGCCCCCATTCCGGCCGGTAGTCGTACACCTCGCCCAGGCCCCGCGCGACGGTCTGGCCGTCGAGGATCTCGACGTCGTCCGTGGTGATCAACGCGGGATGCTCGACGCCCGCGGCCTCGGCGACCTTGCCCAGGTCGCGGCGCAGGGTCAGGACGTAGTTGGCCAGCCGGGCCGACTTGAGCGTCGGATCGAGGCCGTGGGCGAGCCAGCGGTTCTGGGTGGCGACGCCCGTGGGGCAGGTGTCCGTGTGGCACTTCTGGGCCTGGATGCAGCCGATCGCGAGCATCGCCTCGCGCGCGACGTTGACCATGTCGACCCCGAGCGCGAACGCGACGACGGCGTTGTCCGGCAGCCCGAGCTTCCCCGCCCCGACGAAGACCACCTGCTCGTGCAGGCCGCGCAGCGCGAACTCCCGGTACACGCGGCTGAACCCGAGCCGGAACGGCAGCGCGACCGAGTCGGTGAACACCAGCGGGGACGCGCCGGTCCCGCCCTCGCCGCCGTCGACGGTCACGAAGTCGACCCCGCGCCCGGTCCGGGTCATCAGGTCGGTGAGCTGCGTCCAGAACTCCATGTCGCCGACGGCGGACTTGATCCCCACGGGCAGCCCGGTCTCGTCGGCGAGCATCTCGACCCAGTCCAGCAGCTCGTCCGTGTCCCTGAACGCCGTGTGCCGCGAGGGGCTCACGCAGTCCTTCCCGATCGGGATCCCGCGGACCGCCGCGATCTCCGCCGTGACCTTCACCCCGGGCAGCAGGCCGCCCAGACCCGGCTTCGCCCCCTGGCTCAGCTTGATCTCCAGCGCCTGCACCGGCGCCGCGGCGACGCCGTCCTTGAGCCGCTGCAGGTCGAACCGGCCCTGCTCGTCACGGCAGCCGAAGTAGGCGGTGCCGATCTGCCAGACCAGCTCGCCGCCGCACCGGTGCTGCTCCGCGATCCCGCCCTCGCCCGTGTTCTGCAGGCACCCCGCGGCCGCCGCCCCGCGGTTGAGCGCCTCGATCGCGCGGCCGGACAGCGACCCGTAGCTCATCCCGGAGATGTTCACGACCGAGTCGGGCCGGAAGGCCGCGCGCCGGCCGCGGGCGGCGCCGAGGACCTTCGCGCACGGCAGCCACACCGAGTCCTCGCCCTGCGGGTGCGGGTGCGCGGGCGCGGTCCGGCCGAACGTGCGGTGCTTGATGATCACGTAGCCGGGGGTGTGCTCGACGTCGTTGTCGGTGCCGAACCCGAAGTAGTTGTTCTCGCGCTTGGCCGAGGCGTAGACCCACCGGCGCTGGTCCCGGCTGAAGGGGCGCTCCTCGTCGTTGCCCGCCACGACGTACTGGCGCAGCTCCGGCCCGACCGCCTCGAGCAGGTACCGGCCGTGGCCGAGCACGGGGAAGTTCCGCAGCAGCGCATGGCGGCGCTGGATCAGGTCGTGCGCCGCGACGCCCAGCCCGGCCGCCCACGGAACCCACCGGCCCCATCTCACGGAGCGAAGTGTGCACCGTCCGGGGGCGGTCCGCAGATCCTGCGACCCCGGGCCCTCAGCTCTCGAACTTGTACCCCAGCCCCCGCACCGTGACGAGGTGCTGCGGGGCGCTGGGGTCCTTCTCCACCTTGGCGCGCAGGCGCTTGACGTGGACGTCGAGGGTCTTGGTGTCGCCGACGTAGTCCGCGCCCCACACCCGGTCGATGAGCTGGCCGCGGGTGAGCACCCGGCCGGCGTTGCGCAGCAGGTACTCGAGGAGGTCGAACTCCTTGAGCGGCAGGGCGACGTCCGTGCCGTCGACCGACACCACGTGCCGCTCGACGTCCATGCGCACCGGGCCCGCCTCGAGCACGCCCGCGCCGTCGGCGTCGCCGGTCCCGTTCTCGCCGCCGCGGCGCAGGACGGCGCGCACCCGGGCGATGAGCTCGCGGGCGGAGTAGGGCTTGGTCACGTAGTCGTCGGCGCCCAGCTCCAGGCCGACGACCTTGTCGATCTCGCTGTCCCGCGCGGTCACCATGATCACCGGGACGGCCGAGCGGGAGCGCAGGGCCTTGCACACGTCCGTGCCGCTCATGCCGGGGAGCATGAGGTCGAGGAGCACGATGTCGGCACCGTTGCGGTCGAACTCCTCGAGCGCCTCCTGGCCGGTCGTCGCGACGGCCGCGGTGAAGCCCTCCTTGCGCAGCAGGAACGCGAGCGGGTCGGCGAAGGACTCCTCGTCCTCGACGATCAGCACCCTGGTCATCTCATCCTCCAGCTCGGCCGGACGCCCCGGCCGGGTCTCGGTCGGTGGCCGGGTCCACCGCGTGGTCCTCCGGGGAGGAGGCCGGCACGGCGGCACCGGTGGCGGGGAGCCGCATGGTGAAGGTCGATCCGGTGCCGGGGCGGCTCCACAGCCGCACCTCGCCACCGTGGTTCGCGAGGACGTGCTTGACGATCGCCAGGCCGAGCCCGGTGCCGCCGGTCGCGCGGGAGCGGGCCGGGTCGACCCGGAAGAACCGCTCGAACACGCGGACCTGGTGCTCCGGCGCGATGCCGATGCCGCGGTCGGTCACGGCGATCTCGACCCAGCCGTCCTCGAGCCGGCGGGACACCGAGACCGACGCGTCGGGCGGCGAGTAGGCCACGGCGTTCTCGAGGAGGTTCGACAGGGCCGTGACCAGCAGCGTCTGGTCCCCGGCCACCTCGAGGCCGGAGGGCTCGTCCACGGTGATCTCGATGCCGGCCGACTCGGCGGAGAGCCGCGAGCGGCCGAGTGCCTCGGCGACGACGTCGTCGACGTCCACGTCCTCGAGGTCGGGCAGCGCCTCGGCCCCGGTCAGCCGGGACAGCGCGATCAGCTCGGTGACGAGAGCGCCGAGCCGGGTCGACTCGCGCAGGATCTTGCCGGCGAAGCGGTTCACCGACTCGGGGTCGTCGACCGAGTCGAGCACCGCCTCGGCCAGCAGCCCGACCGCGCCCACCGGCGTCTTCAGCTCGTGGCTCACGTTGGCCACGAAGTCCCGCCGGGTGGCCTCGAGGCGCACGGCGTCGGACATGTCCGCGGCCTCGACGAGGGTGAACCCGTCGCCCAGCGGCCGCACCACCGCGACGACGGCGGCGGGCTGGCGGCCGCGTACCTCCAGCGGGGCGAGGTCCACCTCGACGTCGGTGGAGCCCTCGAGCACCTTCTGGCAGGCCGCCCAGGCGCGGGGGTCGGGCCGGCCGGCCCGGACCACGCCGAGCTCGGCGGCCCGCCGGTTGTGCAGGACGACGTCGCCGGTGCCGGAGAGCACGGCGAGCCCGGACCCGGTCGACCGGAAGACGCGCTGGAGGAGCTCGGCCAGCGTCGGCACCCGTCGGCCGTCCGGCCGGGGCCGGGCGGGCCGGGCGCGGCGGCGGCCGATCAGGACACCGGCCCACAGCCCGGCGGCGAGGGCGACGGCGACCAGCACGACGGACGCCACTGCGTTCACACCGGCATCGTAGGCAGCCCGACCAGGGCCGACGCCAGCTCCGGAGGCCCCGAGTGAGCCGCCTGACTACCCGGACGAGGAGTTTTCCGCCTCCGTTCACGGCCCGTTCACCCCACGGGGGAGGGACCGGCTCAGCGGCCCTGGTTCGCGACCCCCTGGATGGCTTCCTCGGCCGCCGCCGGGTCGAGGTACTCACCGCCGGGCACTGTGGGCTTCAGGTCGTCGTCGAGCTCGTAGCGCAGCGGGATGCCGGTGGGGATGTTGAGCCCGGCGATGTCGGTGTCGGAGATGCCGTCGAGCTCCTTGACGAGCGCGCGCAGCGAGTTGCCGTGCGCGGCGACGAGCACGACCTTGCCCGCGCGCAGGTCGGGCACGATCGCCTCGTCCCAGTACGGCAGCATCCGCGCCACGACGTCGGCGAGGCACTCGGTCAGCGGGGCCTGGATGCCGGAGTAGCGGGCGTCGCCGTCCTGCGACCACTCCGAGCCCTTCTCGATCGGCGGCGGCGGCACGTCGTAGCTGCGCCGCCAGACCATGAACTGCTCGTCGCCGAACTCCTCGCGGATCTGCTTCTTGTCCTTGCCCTGCAGCGCGCCGTAGTGGCGCTCGTTGAGCCGCCAGTCGCGGCGCACCGGGATCCAGTGCCGGTCGGCGACGTCGAGCGCGAGGTTCGCGGTGTTGATCGCCCGGCGCAGCACCGACGTGTGCACGACGTCCGGGAGCAGGCCCTTCTCCTTCATCAGCTCGCCGCCGCGGCGGGCCTCGGCCTCGCCGACCTCCGAGAGCGGGACGTCGACCCAGCCCGTGAAGAGGTTCCTCAGGTTCCAGTCGCTCTGACCGTGGCGCAGCAGCACGAGTGTGGGCATGCGCGACAGCTTGCCAAACGGGTGCGGGTCGGCGCTGTCCGTCAGGGCTGTCGGTCCGGGCACACTCCGGGCAACGGCACCGCCTCGGGATCGCGGGTGAGCCGGCCGAGCATCGCGCGGGCGATCTCCTCGAGCTGGGTGACCTGCTCGGGGCTCAGCGCGTCGAACAGGTTCTCGCGGACCGTCCGGACGTGCCCCGGGGCCGCCGCACGCAATGCCGCGTAGCCCTCCTCCGTGAGGGTGCAGAAGGTGCTGCGCCGGTCGTCCGGGCAGGGACGGCGGCACACCCACCCCTTCCGCTCCAGCCGGGTCACCGCGTGGCTGAGCCGGCTCTGGCTGCTCTGCGTGGCCGCGGCCAGCTCGCTCATCCGCAACGTGTGCTCGTGCGCGTCGGAGAGCATCGCGAGGATCAGGTAGTAGGCGTGCGGCATGCCCGACTCGCGTTGGAGCTGCCGGTCGAGGGCACCGTCGAGCAGCGTGGTGGCCGCGACGTACGCCAGCCACGCCCGCAGCTCGGCGGGTGAGAGCCAGCGGGTGTCGTCCATGCGGACGAGCCTACGCCGGATCGCTTGAACATTCATCTGTTGGCGGGCTACGGTGTGATTGAAGTTTCACAGAAAGGCAGGCCCATGCCCGTCCAGCGCCTCAACCACGCCGTGCTCTACGTCCGCGACGTCGACCGTAGCGTCGCCTTCTACACCGAGGCCCTCGGCTTCCGGGTCGTCTCGTCCGTGCCCGGACGGGCGGCGTTCCTGCAGGCCGAGGGCTCGTCCAACGACCACGACCTCGGCCTGTTCGGGATCGGTGCGACCGCCGGGGACACCACGGCCGGCCGCGGCGCCGTCGGCCTCTACCACCTGGCGTGGGAGGTCGACACCCTCGCCGAGCTCGACCGGATCCGCGGCGTGCTGCGCGAGCACGGCGCGCTCGTCGGCGCGTCGGACCACGGCAGCACCAAGGCGCTCTACGCGAAGGACCCGGACGGGCTGGAGTTCGAGGTCAGCTGGCTGGTTCCGGCGGAGCTGCTCGGCCCGGACACCGGGATGCGCACCGGGCCGCTCGACCTCGAGGGCGAGATCGCGCGCTACGGCGCCGGGACCCGGGGCGGGGTCGGCGTCTCCGTGCCGTGACGGAGCCGTGACGGGTCAGCTCGCCGACGCGCCGACGAGGTAGCCGTCACGCGCGCTGAACTGCGCGGTGAGCGTGAACCGGTCGCCGCGGACGAGCGTGTGCCGCCACTCCACGGCCCGCCCGGCGGAGCTGCCGAGGCGCTCGATCGCGAGCGCGGCCACCCCGGCGTCGATCCCCAGCAGGCGCCGCTCCTCGGCCGTCGGGACGACCGCGCGGATGTTCTCGCGGCCGCCCGCGACCCGGATCCCGCAGAGCCGCTCCAGCTCGGGGTAGACGCCGGTGTGCGTGAAGTCGACGTCGAGCAGCGGGGCCGCGACCTCCTCGGGCAGCCACACCCGGTCGACGGCCAGCGGCTCGCCCTCCGCGAGCCGCAGCCGCTCGAGGTGCACCAACGGCGTCGACTCCTCCAACCCGAGCCGCGCGGCGACGACCCCGTCCGCCCGGACGTCGAGCGTCCGGACGACGCTGCGCTGCTCGCGGCCGGTCGACTCGACGGCGGAGAAGAGGCTGTAGAGCGAGCCGAGCTGCTGCTCGATCTCCAACGGCGCGGCCAGCCGCGGTGCCCGGCCCCGCCCGGCTACGACGACGCCCTCCTCGCGCAGCCGCCGCAGCGCCTCGCGCACGGTGTGCCGGCTGACCCCGTACTCGCCGACGAGGGCGAGCTCGCCGGGGAAGGAGTGGTCGAACTCGTGCGCGTCGAGCCGCGCGCGCAGGTCCGCCAGCAGCTGGGCCCACAGCGGCTCGGCACCCTTGCGCACCAGGGGGCGCGCGGCCATCGCGTCCTCCCGGATCGACCGTCGGCGTTCGACCGAGGGTAACCCGCGGGTGACGCGGCCCGGCCGGGAAGGCGGCCGGTCTCACCCCGCTCCGGGGGCGTCCGCGGGCGGGGTCGGCCGGCGGCGGTGCCGGTACACCCGGCGGCCGAGCAGGACGATCCCGGCGAGCACCGCCACCACCGGCAGCATCGGCACCGCGAACCCGAGCGCGGCCAGCGACACCCGGCCGATCGCGCGCAGCCCCTCCCAGCCGACGGCGAGCCCGCCGAGGAAGCCGGACGGGCCGGGGTCGGCCAGGGGCGGGACCGGCAGCAACGCGACCTCGACGGTCGCCAGCGCGACCTGGTCCTGCAGCAACGCGAGCCGCCGTTGCAGCGACTCCAGATCGGCCTCGCGTGCAGCCAGCTCGGACTCGATCGAGACGATCTCGCCGATCGTCGTCGCGCGGTCGAGCAGCGCGCGGACCCGCGCGACGCTCGCCCGTTGCGCCGCGACGCGCCCCTCCAGGTCCGCGACCGGGGCGCTGACGTCCTCGGCCCGGCTCGTGCGGGAGGTCACGGTCCCCAGGCCGGCGAGGCGCTCGGTGAAGGCGTCGAGGCGGTCGGCCGGCACGCGGAGGGTGAACCCGGCCGAGCCGCTCCCCGCCCGCTCGTCGGCCACGAACCCGCCCGCGGCAGCGACCGCGCCCCGGACCTCGGCGGCCGCGGCGACGGGGTCGCCGACCTGCACGGTCAGCTCGGCGGTGCGGACGACGTCGCGGCTCGGGGCGACGTCGGTCAGCGGGGCGGTCCCCGGCTCCCCGGCGACGGCGCCCGCGGAGTCGGCCGGCGGGACCGACCGGGCCGAGCCGGGCGCGGACCCATTGCTCGCCGTGGCGCCTCCGTCGGGCGCCACCGCGATCCCGGGCCGGGCCGTGCTCTCCGGTTCAGCAGAACCCGACGCACCGCCGGTCTCCCGCAGCGCCACGCCCGTCACCACCGACGCGGACGCCAGCACCACCACGCCCGCCGCCACCCAGACCGCCCACCTGCGCATCTCCCGCCCTCCTCCGTCGTCGGGGGGAGGACGGACGAGAGCCGCGATCCGGTTGCATCCGGAGGGACCGCACCAGGGATCCATACTGCGGCCAGGAGCCCTCGAGATCAGCGTCCAGGATCCACACTGCGCTCAGGACGGTCGCCGGCGCGGGGTTCAGTCGATGAGGTGCTCGAAGGCCTTGAGGTTGGCCAGGGACTCGCCCCGCTCGGTCCGCCAGGCGTACTCGCGGCGGATGGAGGTGGCGAAGCCGAGCTCGAGGAAGGTGTTGAAGTCGCCGTCGGCGGCCTCGAGGACCTGGCCGAGGACCCGGTCGAGCTCGTCCGCGCTCACCGCGACGAACGGGATGCGGCCGACGAGATGGATGTCGCCGACCCGGTCGAGCGCGTAGTGCACGCCGTAGAGCCGAGCGTTGCGCTGCAGCATGAAGCGGTAGACGCCCTCGTGGTTCTCGTCCGGCTGACGGCAGACGAAGGCCTGCACGAAGACGGTCTGCTCCCGCACGACCAGCCAGGTCGGCGTGTTGAGCCGGTTCGTGCCCTCCAGCGTGACGAGGTACTGGCCCGCCTCGCGCCGGTGGTACCCGACCTCCAGCTCGTCGAGCGCCTTCCCGACCGCCGCGTCGATCTCGGCGGGATCCGTCTTCTCCGTCGCTGCGCTCACCCCTCGATGATGCCCGCGACCAGCCGGTCCCGCAGCCGGGCCCGGTACTCGCGGGTGGCGTCGGCGTAGGTGGCGAGCAGGGCGTCCGTGGTGCG
Organism: Pseudonocardia halophobica; assembly: GCF_050948485.1. Taxonomy (NCBI): domain Bacteria; kingdom Bacillati; phylum Actinomycetota; class Actinomycetes; order Pseudonocardiales; family Pseudonocardiaceae; genus Pseudonocardia; species Pseudonocardia halophobica. The sequence continues at coordinate 6,975,896 of NZ_CP192046.1, forward strand.
CTCCCAGGAGAACTCCCGGGCGTGCGTCACGGCGCCGCGGGCGAGCCGTTCGCGGCGGGCGGGGTCGAGCGCGACGGCGGCCAGCGCGGAGGCCCACTGCCCGGCGCCGTGCCCGGGGACCAGCAGCCCCGACCGGCCGTCGGCGACGGCCACCGGGAGGCCCCCGACGTCGGCCGCGACGACCGGCGTCCCGCAGGCCTGCGCCTCCAGCGCGACCAGCCCGAACGACTCGTTGTGGCTCGGCACGGCGACCACGTCGACGGCCCGGTAGACCCGCCCCAGCGCCGGCCCGGCCTGCGGCGGCAGGAACCGCACGACGTCCGTGATGCCCAGGTGCGCCGCGAGCTCCTGCAGGGCGGTCGGCTCGGTCAGCCCGCTGCCCGACGGCCCGCCGACGACCAGCACCACCAGCCGCTCGCGCAGCGCGGGGTCGCGGCGGAGCATCTCGGCGGCGGCGCGGAGCAGCACGTCCGGGGCCTTCAGCGGCTGGATCCGCCCGACGAACCCCAGCACGACGGCGTCGTGCCGCAGCCCGAGCGCCTCCCGCGCCTCGCACCGGGAGGCGGGGCGGAAGCGGTCGAGGTCGACGCCCGGCGGGATGGCGACCGTGCGCAGCGGGTCGGCCTCGCACAGCTCGACGAGCTGACGCACCTCGGTGTCGGTGTTCGCGACGAGCCGGTCCGCCTCCTCCACCACCTGGTCCTCGCCGATCACGCGGACCATCGGCTCGGGCTGGTCGCCCTCCGCGAGCGCGGCGTTCTTGACCCGCGCGAGGGTGTGCGCGGAGTGCACCAGCGGCACGCCCCAGCGGTCCCGGGCGAGCCACCCGACCTGGCCGGAGAGCCAGTAGTGGGAGTGGATCACGCCGTACCAGCCGGGCTCGTGGTGCGCCTCGGTGCGCAGCACGCCGGCGGTGAAGGCGCACAGCTGCCCGGGCAGGTCGTTCTTGCCGAGGCCCTCGAACGGCCCGGCCGCGATGTGCCGGACGAGCACCCCGGGGGCGAGCTCCGCGACCGGCGGCTGCTCCGACGACGTGGCCCTGGTGAAGATCTCGACGGGGATGCCGCGCTGCGCCATGCGCGTGGCGGTCTCGGAGATGTAGACGTTCATCCCGCCGGCGTCGCCCGTGCCGGGCTGCTCCAGCGGGGAGGTGTGGACCGAGAGGATGGCGACGCGTCCCCGGACGGGCGGGGACGTGTGCGAGTCGGCTCGGTTTCTCACATGCTTCTTCCTAGCACGAGGCCGGGGTGGTCACCCGTCCTCACCGACGCGTCCGGACAGGGTCAGCAGGGCCCGCACGGCGTCCGCGGCGTGCACCCGTCCGGCCGCATCGATCCAGGTCGGGACGCTCCGGCGGCCCTTCCCGGGGCGGCTGAGGTCGACCTCGAGGGTGTCGTGCAGCCACAGCTCACCCGCGGGGACCGGCAGGCCCGCTGTGCGGCAGGCCACCACCACCTCGGGCAGGGCCGACCAGCGCACCGGCCGCCCGTCGCCGACGACCTCCCCCACCACGACGTCGGAGGCGAGCGGCAGGTCCAGGATCTCGGCCAGCGCGTGCGGCACCCCACCGACGATCAGGTCGTGCGCCGGCAGCACCGCGGCGGCCCACGGGGCGTCGAGCACCACGGCCGCGTCGACGCTCACGACCGTGCCCGCGAGCGAGCGGACGCGGTCGGGTAGGTCGAGGGCTTCGACGTCGACGGCCCCCTCCGCGACGGCCGCGGCCAGCACCGCGTGCGCGTCGGCCGCGAGTGCGGCGTCGACGGTCCGCTCGGCGTCGGCGAGCCGGTCGAGCAGGTCCGCGGCCTCGTCCGTGGTCCCGACGGCCAGCTCCGCGCGGACGCCGATCGCGGCGAGCAGGCGCTCGTCGAGCCCGGCCGGGACCGGGTCGTAGAGGCCCGCGAGCCGCTCGGCCCCCGGCAGCCGCCAGTGCCCGGGCTCGTGCCCGCCGAGCAGGGCGTTCCGGGCGAGCCACCAGCCGGTGTACCCGCCCGGCTCCAGCACGGCGGCCCGCGTCTCCGGGCGGCCGGCGAGCAGCGCCAGCGCGGCGGGCCAGGCGTCGTCGGCGACCAGGTCGAGGTCCCGGACCCCGGCGACCCGGGTGGGTTCGGCGCCCTCGTCCCACCAGAGGTCCTCGTCGTGCAGGTCGTGGTCCGGCCCCGTCGGCTCGTCGTCGACGACGACGGCGAACCCGTCGAGCACCCCGGCCGCGACGAGCGCCTCGCGCGGGATCCGCGCGGCCCATGCGGGGTCGAGGACGCCGATCGGCGCCTCCGCGTCGAACAGCGGCCGGACCGCGGCGTCGGGGAGCATCAGCTCGTCGGCGCGCGAGGGCAGGCCCTCAGCGTCCGGGAGCGCGAGCGCGCCGAACCCGGGCGCGACCGTGACGGCGAGCAGGCCGAGCACGGCCTCGGCGAGGGGCGTGGTGTCCAGGCCGGCGTCGGCGTCGTCGAGCGAGCGGCCGACGGCCTCGCGCAGCGCGGGATGGGTCAGCAGCGCGCCGGGATCGGTGGCGGTGGCCCCGAGCCGCTCCAGCAGCGGGTGGACCGCGTCCGGATCGGCGACGTGCAGGCCGGGCAGGGCGAGCTCGGCAACGGCCCGGGTGCCGGCGTCGAGGCCGGACCCCGGGAGCAGGACGCTCGGCGGGCCGGCGACCAGGCGCCCGTCGAGCAGCGGGACCGGGAGGGCGCGCAGCTCCTCGGTCAACCCGGGCACGGTCTCGACGGCGGGCTCCAGCGCCGCGTACAGCCCGCACCACCAGCGCGGCTCCCGCTCCACGCCGTGCAGCCGCTCCGCCAGCCCGGCGGCGCCGACCCGCCCGACCCCGAGCTCGCCGAGCGCCACCGACTGCCGGGGCTCGACGGCGGCGAGCCGGCCGAATGCGGGATCGGCGGCGGCGAGCAGGGCTGGCAGGTCCGGGGCGCCGGGCAGGTCGAGCCACTCGGCGCGGCGCGGCACGAGGTCTGCGGAATCCGGTGCGGAATCCGATGCGGCCCCGGGGGCCGCGGCGGGCAGCCACGCGCCCTCGGCCAGGGCGTCGACGACGGCGGCGCGCAGCCGGCCGTCGAGCTCGGAGAGCGGGAAGCCGGGCGCGGGCACGAGGTCGAGCCGGTGCTGGGGCGCGACGGCCCGGACCAGGTCGAGGTAGGCCGCGGCGGCCGCGGCGAGCACCGCGTCGGCCGTGGGTCCGGTCCGGACCCGGCGCCGGTCCGGGTCCAACGGCAGGTCGGCGATCAGCCGGGCGGGCAGCCCGAGCCGCTCGACGGCGGCCGTCGGCGCGTGCAGGACCTCGCCGGAGTCCGGGCCGAGCGGGGCGGGCTCGCCCAGGACGTCGACCGGCAGCGCCCAGCAGACCCCGCGCTCGCGGCGGTACCGCTCCTCCACCGCCGCGCCGGGCTCGGTCGTGACGCTGCTGCGGACCACACGGAAGCGCCGGTCGCCGACGATCGTGATCCCGTCGACCTCCTCGCGCCGCAGCACCGTGGGCTCCCCGTCCGGCGGCGCGAGGACGACCTCGGCGAGGTCCGGCAACGCGAGCAGGAGGTCCGGGGCCGCGGCGCGAGCGCGTTCGAGCAGGTCGGCGGCATCGAGGCCGGGGCGTACCGGGAGCCGGACCTCGGTGGCGTACCCCGTCGGCGGGCCCGGCTCGTCGCCCTCGACGGGCCAGACCAGGCGCAGCACGGGCACGTGCCCGCCGCGGCGGGTCAGCTCGGCGGCCGGGCCGGGCAGTTCGCGCACGGCGGCGGCGGTGTCGGCCGCGGAGAACCGCACCCCGGTGCCGGGCGCGGTGACCAGCCGCGGGGTGTCGGAGACCGGGAGCACCGCCGCGAAGCCGACGCCGAAGCGCCCGGCCGCGCCGGGGTCGTCGCGCTTGGCGGAGGCGCGCAGCGAGGCGAGCGCGGCCACGCCGTCCGCGTCGAGCGGGGCGCCGGTGTTCGCGACGCGCAGCTCCCCGGCGACCGCGGTGAGGTGCAGCCGGCCGGACGCCCCGGCGGCGCGGGCGGCGTCGGCGGCGTTCTGGGCGAGCTCGACGAACCAGGTCTCGGCGTAGCCGCCGAGGACGAGGTCCTCCTCCGCGTTGGCGTCCTCGCGGAAGCGGGTCGGCGAGTCGGACCAGGCCGCGAGCAGCGCGGCGCGGAGCGGGGCCGTGCCGAACGGATCCGTGCCCACGAGATCCGCCGGGGCCTCGATCAGGAGGTCACGCCCTCGTCGGCCCCGGAGGACGGGACCTCGGCGCCGGCGGCGGTGTCGTCGGTGGCCTCGCCCGCGCCGGCCTCGGCAGCAACCTCGTCCGCGTCCGCCTCGGTGGCGGTCCCGGTCTCGGCCGTGGCGGCCTCACCGGCGGTCCCGACCACCTCGTCCGGCGCCGCGACCTCCTCCACCGCCTCGTCCGTGTCGGTCACGGCGGCGGTGGCGGTGGGTGCCTCGGCGGCGTCGGCCACCGCGGCGGGCGCGTCCTCGGCCGCGGGCGGGACGGACTCCAGCGGCGTCTCCTCCACGACCACCCCGGCGTCGGCCGCCTCGGCGGTCGCGGCCTCCGTGGCGGGCGCCTCGACCGGTGCGTCGGCGGCCGGCTCGGGCTCGGCCTCGGTCGGCGCCGCGGTGCCGGTGGGGACCCGCTCCAGGTCCACCCCGTCGTCGTAGACCAGCGCGGAGACGTGGACCGGCGAGCCCTGCTCCACCTTCAGCTCCGAGTGCGCGCCGCACCCGAACTCCACGGAGACGACCGAGCCGTCGGCCGGCGAGTACTCGTTGGCGCACGCCCCGAACCCGGCGCGCAGCGACCCGGCGAGCGGGGTGAAGAACCCGCAGGTCGCGCACACCTCGGTGACCGCGCGGGCCATGTCGGAGCCGGGGCCGCGGACGTCCCGCCAGCGCTCGGCGGCCTCGAGCCGGCCCTCCCGGCTGAGCACGCGGGTGCGGCCGAGCCCGATCTCGACCGCGACCTCCTCGACGGCCGGGTCGTCCGACTGCACGTAGGCGGGGACGAGCCGGGAGTCCTCCGGGTCGGTCGGCAGCAGGTCGCCGGGGCCGAGGTCGCCGGGGCGGACCCGCTCCTGCCACGGCACCCAGGCCGGCGCGACCATCGCCTCGTCGCCCGGGAGCAGCACGACCTCGCTGACGGTCACCGGCCCGTCGGCGAGGGCGGCGAGCGTGACCGACCAGTGCCAGCCGTGGTAGCCGGCGAGGTCGGCGGCGAAGTGGTGGCTCACCGAGACCTCGTCCTCGACCACGTACCCGAGGTACTCGCCGACCGCCGCCGCACCGGCGTGCTCGCCGATGTCCGCCGAGGCCTCCTCGACGGCGGCGGTGCGGGCGCGCTCGACTGCCCCGGCCAGCGGGCCGGGCACGGCGGGGGCGTCCGCGGGGCTGGTCTCGGGGTCGATCCCGGTGATCGCGCTCATCGGGTCGATTGTGCCACCCGGGCCGGGTGCGTCGGAGCGCCGTCCCTGCACCGTGCGGCAGGATCCCGGGCGATGCGACGGGTGCTGCTGGGACTGGTCGCGGCGGTCACCGCCGTGACGGCGGGCGTGGCCGCCTGCGCCGCCGCGACCCCGCCCGAGGCGCTCGGCTCCGCCGCGGCCGTCCGCCCGGTCGTACTCGCCGAGGTGCCGCACGACCCGACCGCCTTCACCCAGGGCCTGGAGCTCTCCCCCGAGGACCCGGGAACGCTCTACGAGGGCACCGGCCTGGCCGGGCACTCCCAGCTCCGCGAGCTCGACGCCGCCACCGGCGCCGTCCGCCGGGCAGTTCCGCTGCCCGGCAGCCTGTTCGGCGAGGGGATCACCGTCGTCGGGCCGTCGATCTGGCAACTGACCTGGCGGGACGGCGTGGCGCTGGAGTGGGACCGGGCCACCTTCACGCTGCGGCGGCAGGTCCCGGTCGCGGGCGAGGGCTGGGGCCTCTGCGCCGAACCCGGCCGGCTCGTCCGCTCCGACGGCACCGACCGCCTGCGCTTCCACGACCCCGCGACCTTCGCCGAGACGGGTTCGGTCGCGGTCACGCTCGACGGCGCCCCCGTCACGGAGCTCAACGAGCTGGAGTGCGTCGGCGGCGCGGTGTGGGCGAACGTGTGGCGCACCGACCGGATCGTCCGCATCGACCCGGCGACGGGCGTCGTGACCGCCGTCGTCGACGCGTCCGGGCTGCTCGACCCGGCCCGCCGGGCGGAGACGGACGTGCTCAACGGCATCGCCCACCTGAGCGGCGACCAGTACCTCCTCATGGGCAAGCTCTGGCCCGCCGCGTTCCGCGTCCGGCTACCCGGGTGACGTGACGCGATCACCGCGCCGGAGGGCCGCGCCGGCCCGGTCCGCCGGGCAGAATGAGGGCATGGCGCGCGATCACCGGACCGGTTGGTGGGGCGGGCGCGCGCGGCGCTGGGCCACCGCCGACGGCGCGCCCCACCAGCGCCCCGAGCCGGAGCCGGCGCCGGAGACGCCGCGACCGGAACCGCCGCCCTACGTCCCGACCGTCCGCCGCCGCTACCCGTGGCACGACGACCCGGACTACGACCCCACCGAGTACCGCCGCGAGCCCGAGGGGCCGACCCGGTTCGCGGAGTGGATCGAGCAGGCCCCGGCCGACGACCCCGCGCCCACCGCCGCGCCCACTGCCGGGCCCACTGCCGCGCCCCCGACCGCACCCGGTGGCGCGCCCACGGCCGGACCCACCGCGCCGCCGTCCGGCCCCGGCCCGGAGCAGCCGGAGGAGCAGGCCCCGCCCCCACCCCGGATGCCGAAGAAGCTCACGGTCACCCGGGTCGCCGCGCTGCGCAGCCGCCAGCTCACGGGCGCGGCGGTGAACACCTTCCGCCGCGCGGCCACGGCCGACGGCGCCGACCGCTCCGGGCTCACCTCGCTGACCTACGCCTCGATGATGGACTACGCGGTCGACGCCGCCGTGGCCGTCGCGCTGGCCAACACCCTCTTCTTCGCCGCCGCCACGGCGGAGAGCAAGACCAACGTCGCGCTGTACCTGCTGATCACCGTGGCCCCGTTCGCCGTGGTCGCACCGGTGATCGGACCGTTGCTGGACCGCCTGCAGCGCGGGCGGCGCGCCGCGCTGGCGGTGGCCATGCTCGGCCGCGCGGTGCTCGCCGTGGTCATGGCGCTGAACTACGACAACTGGATCCTCTACCCCGCCGCGCTCGGCGCGATGGTGCTCAGCAAGTCGTTCACCGTGCTCAAGGCCGCGGTCACGCCGCGCGTGCTGCCCGAGGGCATCACCCTGGCCACGACGAACTCCCGGTTGACCACGTTCGGCCTGATCGCCGGCGCCGTGTTCGGCGGCATCGCCGGCGGCGTCGCGTACCTGTTCGGCTCGCCCGGGGCGCTCTACTACACCGCCGCGCTCGGCGTGGTGGGCGCGCTGCTGTGCAGCCGGATCCCGCGCTGGGTCGAGGTCACCGCGGGCGAGGTGCCGGCCCGGCTGCGGAGCACCCGCCGCCCGCGCCGGCGTCCCGTCGGACGCTCGGTCGTGGTCGCGCTGTGGGGCAACGGCGCCGCCCGCGTGGTGACCGGCTTCCTCACCCTGTTCGTGGCGTTCGTCGTCAAGGAGCAGGCGCAGGGCGACGCGGCGCAGCAGCTCTACCTGATCGGCATCATCGGCGCGGCGGCCGGCGCCGGGTCCTTCCTGGGCAACGGCGTGGGCTCGCGCATCCACTTCGGGCGGGCCGAGGCGATGGTCGTCGGCTGCGTGTCGGCCGCCTGCGCCGCGGCCGCGGTGGCCGCCGTGCTGCCCGGCATCCTCACGGCCGCGATCGTCGGGCTGGTCGCCGCGACCGGGAGCGCGCTGGCGAAGGTCTGTCTGGACGCGGTGATCCAGCGCGACCTGCCCGAGGAGTCCCGGGCGTCGGCGTTCGGTCGCTCCGAGACCGTGCTGCAGCTGGCCTGGGTGTCCGGCGGCGCGCTCGGCGTGCTGCTCCCGCACAGCGGGTTCCGGCTGGGGTTCGCCGTGGTGGCCGCGGTGGTCGCCGTCGTCGGGATCCAGACGGCGCTCGTGTGGCGGGGGCGGACGCTGGTCCCGGGCCTGGGCCTGAAGGAGCCGCTGCCCGAGCGCAGGCCCGCCCCGTCGGAGGCCGCGTCCGGCGCTCCGTAGGCTGGTGGGCGTGTCCCGGACCCGCCGGAGCCTGCTCGCCGCCCTCACGCTGACCACCGCCGTGGTGCTGGCCGGCTGCGGGAGCGACGAGAAGCCGCAGGTCACGTGGGCCGCGGGTGCGGCCACGCAGTCGATCGGACCCGCGCAGTTCTGCGACCTCAAGATGAAGGACTGCAGCAACGACGAGGCCGCCCGGGCGCGGCTCGCCGTCCCGGCCGGCACCCCGGTCGAGGTGACCGTGCCGGAGGAGGTCTCCGAGGCGCCCTGGTCGGTGGTGTTCTCGTACACGGGCCCGGACGGGCAGCGCACGGACGGCCGCAGCCCCGTCTTCGCCCCGAACGCACAGACCAGCTACACGCTCACGCTGCCCGAGCCGGGCGACGTGCTCGGCACGGCCCAGGTGCAGCTGCTCGGCGCCGCGCCCGTCGCCAACCCCGACACCGGCGAGCTGGACTACCCCGCGCGCGCGACCTGGGTGCTCGTCGCCCAGCCGTGAGCCCCGGTGGCGGTGCGCCGAGTGCGTGTCCTACCTCACCCGTCCGGCCCCCTTTCCTGACTCCGCTCGGTCCTGTCCTGGACCGATCGGCGTATCCACATACCTCCGCACGGCCCCACTCTGACCTGGAGTCGTAACAGAGCGCGCTTACCGCCCGATGGGGATTCAGAGGGCTGAACCGGTGAAACTGCACATACCGGACAGCCGAACCGAGCGACCCGGGGGGATTCGTGGCCGCGAGTACGCGTGCAGTGGTGGTGGGTGGAGCCGGCTTCATCGGCTCGTCGGTCGTGGAGCGCCTGGCGTCGGGGGGCGCCGAGGTCCTCGTCGTCGACGACCTGAGCCGGGGGCGCCCGGAGAACCTGAAGGGCCCGGGCGCGAGCGCCGAGCTCGCCGAGATCGACATCCGGGACGCCGACGCGCTGCACCGGAGGATGGCCGCCTTCGGGCCCGAGGTCGTGTTCCACCTCGCCGCCCAGATCGACGTGCGGGCCTCCATGGCCGACCCGGCCGAGGACGCCTGGCGCAACGTCGTCGGCTCGGTCAACGTCTTCTCCGCCGCCCACGCGGCCGGCGCCCGGCGGGTGGTCAACACCTCGACCGGCGGCGCGATCTACGGCCCCGACGCCCCGGTGCCCACGCCCGAGACCGCCCCGACCGAGCCGCTGTCCGCCTACGGGCTCAGCAAGCGCACGGTCGAGACCTACGCCGACTGGTTCCGCCGGGCCAAGGGCCTCGACGTGGTGACGCTCCGGTACGGCAACGTCTACGGCGAGCGCCAGGACCCGAAGGGCGACGCCGGCGTGATCGCGATCTTCTGCGACGCCGTGCTCGCCGGCCGCCGCTCGACGATCTTCGGCGACGGCTCGCAGACCCGCGACTTCGTCTACGTCGGCGACGTCGCTCGCGCCAATGTGGCCGCGGCCGAGGCCGAGGGCCCGCTGCAGCCGGTCTACAACGTCGGCACCGGGCGTGAGGTGAGCGTCCGCGAGCTGATCGCGGCCGTCACGCGCGCCGCGGACGCGGACCCCGCACTCGCCGAGCCGATCCTCGCCCCGGCCCGGGCCGGCGAGGTCCGGCGCAGCTGCCTCGACGTCCGCGAGGCCCGGCGCGACCTGGGCCTGCCGGAGCCGACCGCCCTCGAGGAGGGCCTGCGCCGCACCCTCGACTGGATGCGGAGCCTGTAGCCGGTGTCCCTCGCAGTGACGCGGCGGCCGCTCGGCCTCGCCGCCTCCGTCGTGCTGCTCGTGACCGCCCTGCTGCTCGCGGGCACGGGCCCGGCCTCCGCCCGGCCGGCACCCGGCGGCGCCCGGATCGACCTGCAGGTCCTCGTCGTCACCGACGGGTCGCGGGAGGTCGAGGCCTTCCACGACGCGCTCGACACCACCGGCGTGCCGGTGCAGGTCGTCGACCTGGCCGATCCCGCACGACCCCGGATCGACGCGGCCTTCCTGGCCGACCGGGTCGACGGCCGGGCGCGGGCCAGGTTCCAAGGCGTCGTGCTTCCCGGCCCGGCGCCGAAGGAGCTGTCCGCGGCGGAGCTCGCCGCGCTGCACGCCTTCGAGCGCCGCTTCGACGTCCGGCAGATCTCCGCGCTCGCGGCGGGCGGTCCCGCCGCCGGCACCGACGAGCCGGCCTTCCGCGGTGCGCTCGACGGCCTGTCCGGCCGGATCGGCGCCGACGCCCTCGGCGCCGAGTTCGGCTACGCCCGCGGCCCGGTCCCGTTCGAGGACCCGAGCCCGCACCCGGACAGCTGGGCCGAGGCGGCCCGGTCGCTCCCGGGCGTCCGGCCGCTGGTCACCGTCGACGCGCCCGGCGCCCCGCGCGGGCTCACCGTGGCGGGCGTCCGCAGCGACGGCGGCCGCGAGGAGCTGGTCCTGACCGTCGGGTACGGGGCGGACTCGTCCCAGTTCCAGGTGCTCGCGCCGGGCATGGTCCGGTGGCTCACCCGCGGCGTGCACCTCGGCCTCGAGCGGGCCTGGTTCGCGGTGCACATCGACGACGTCCTGCTGCCCAACGCCCGCTGGGTCCCCGAGGCGAACTGCACGGCCGGCTCGGACTGCCCGCCGGAGGTCGGCCCGCGGCCGCTCATCCGGATGACGGCCGACGACGTCGCGTTCGCCGTGGACTGGCAGCGTCGGCACGGCTTCCGCATGGACATGGCCTACAACGGCAGCGGCAGCGTGGCGGCGGCACCCGGCGCCGCGGACCCGCTCACGGACGCGCTCGTGGCCGCCAAGGGCGAGTTCGGCTGGATCAACCACACCTGGTCGCACCTGTACCTCGGCTGTGTCCGGGACTTCTCGGTCACGCCGTGGGAGTGCGACGAGGTGCCGCTGCTGGGCTGGACCCGGCACGTCGGCGAGCGCACGATCGCCGACGAGATCCGCCTCAACATCGACTTCGCCCGGCGGCACGGCCTGCCGATCGACGAGGCCGAGCTGGTCACCGGCGAGCACGGCGGGCTCGCGAAGCCGCCGCGCATGCCGGAGGACAACCCGAACCTCGCCGACGCGCTCGACGACACCGGCATCCTCACCCTGGCCTCCGACGCCTCGTCGGAGCCGGGCCAGCGGATGGTCGGCGGCGCGAACACCGTGCCGCGGCACCCGATCAACCTCGACTTCAACACGGCCACCGAGGCCGAGACCGTCGACCAGTACAACTTCATCTCCACCTCCCTGGCCGACGGCGGCGACGGGACCTGCGAGGCCGACGGCAGCTGTATCACCCCGGCCGACCCCGGCACCGGGTTCCGGGACGTCGTGGTGCCGGCCGAGGCCGACCTCGCGCTGCGGCACGCCATGGCCAACGACCCGCGCCCGCACTACGTCCACCAGCCGCAGCTCACCGAGGACCGCACGCTCTACCCGATCCTCGAGCGGGTCCTCGGCGACTACCGCGCGCTGTTCACCGAGGACCGGCCGCTGCTGGTCCCGACCATGACCGCGACCCGGGACGTGCTGAACGGCCGGGCGGCCTTCGCCCGCGCCGTCGGCGAGGGCCGCGTCGACGCCTACGTGGTCGACGGCGTGGTCCACGTGACCACGGACGGCCACGTGGACGTGCCCCTGACCGCCCCGCCCGGCACCCGCGTCGAGGGCGCCGGGGAGTTCGGCGACGCCTACGGCACGGTCCGCTCCGGCTGGTTCGCCGTGGACGGCCCCCGGACCCTCACCCTGCCCACCACGACCGAGGAACAGCGATGAAGGTCTCCCTCGTCACCGAAGGCACCTATCCGATCCAGTCCGGCGGCGTGAGCGGCTGGTGCGAGCAGCTGATCCGCGGCCTGCCGGAGGTCTCGTTCGAGGTCGTCGCCCTGTCCGGGTCCGGGCGCGAGCCCGCCGTCTTCGCCGTGCCGGACAACGTGACGGCGGTGCAGCGGATCGGCCTGTGGGCGCCGCCGCCGCGCGACCGGCGCGTGCCGCGGGCGGTCGGGTCGCGCTTCGCGATCGCCTACGAGGAGCTGCTCGAGGCGATGCTGGGCGACGGCCCGCACTCCGCGGCCGGCTTCGAGTCCGCCGTGCGCGCCCTGCACGCCCTCGCCGCGGACACGCCGCTGGTCCCGCTGCTGCGCGGGCAGCGCGCCGTCGACCTGTTCGTCGACGTCTGGGCGCGGCATCGGGCCGGGGCCGACGACGAGCTCTCGGTCGGCGACGCCCTCGCGGTCACCGAGCTGATGGAGCACTTCCTGCGCCCGCTGGGCATGCCGGTCCTGGAGACCGACCTCGTGCACGCCACGGCCAACGGGCCTGGCGCGCTGATGGGGCTGCTCGCGAAGTGGACGCACGGCACCCCGGTGCTGCTCTCCGAGCACGGCGTGTACCTGCGCGAGCGCATGCTGGCGATCCGCCGCAGCGGGGACTCCCGGGCCGCCCGGGCCGCCCAGATCCGGTTCTTCCTGCGGCTCACCGAGCTCTGCTACCGGCACGCCGACCTCGTCGCCCCGGTCTCCGGCTTCAACGGCCGCTGGGCCCGGCGGGGTGGCGCGGCGCCGGAGCGGGTCCGCACGATGCACAACGGCGTGGACCCGGCGGCGCTGCCGCTGCTCACCGAGGAGCCGGCCGAGCCGACGGTCGCGTTCGTCGGCCGGATCGACCCGCTCAAGGACATCGAGCTGCTGGTCACGGCGTTCGCGCAGGTCCGGCGGGCGATCCCGGCGGCGCGGCTGCGGCTGTTCGGCGGCGTCCCGGCCGGCAACGAGGACTACGCGCGGCGCTGTGAGGCCCGCGTCGCGGAGCTCGGGCTCGGGGACGCGGTCACCTTCGAGGGTCCGATCTCGCCGGTGACCGAGGCGTTCCGGCGCGGGCACCTCGTGGTGCTGTCCAGCAAGTCCGAGGGGCTGCCGCTCACGATCATCGAGGCGGCCATGTCCGGGCGCGCCACGGTGGCGACGGACGTCGGCGGGATGGCCGAGGCGGTCGGCGACGGCGGGCTGGTCGTCCCGGCCGGCGACGCCCCCGCCTTCGCCGCCGCGTGCATCCGGCTGCTGCGCAACCACGAGCTCCGCCACGAGCTCGCCGGCCGCGGCCGCCGGCGGGCGCTGGAGCTGTTCACCCTGGAGCGGTTCGCGGAGAACTTCCGGTCCGTCTACGTCTCGCTCGCGCAGCGCCGCCCGCTCCCGGCCCACGCCGGTGCGCCGAGCGTCGAGCTGCCCGTGCCGGCGGGGGCCCTCGCGCCCGCGGTGTCGGTGCGGCCGGCCGCGCGGCTCTCGGAGCGGCCCGCGCGCATCGAGCCTGCCGTGCCCGTCGAGGCGGCCGAGCCCGTCGAGCGTGTCGAGCGCGTCGTCGAGCCGGCCGAGCGGGTCGAGGTTCCGACCGGGCGGATCGAGGCGGTCCCCGCCGCGGCCCCGGTGGCTGCTCCGGCGTCGGCGTCGGGCGAGCCGATCGAGGTCCCGACCTCCCGGATCGCCGCGGTGGCCGCGGCCCGGAGGGAGCCGGTGGAGGTGCCCACCTCGCGGATCACCGCGGTCGCGGCCGCCGGGGAGGAGCCCGTCGAGGTGCCGACCTCACGGATCCCCGCCGTGGCCGAGTCCCTCGACCCGCCGACCGCCCGGATGGCGCGGGTCCCGGGGCCGCTCGACCCGCCGACGTCGCGGATCGCCCCGGTCGCGCCCCGCACCCGGATCCCCGCGCAGGCGCACCGCCCGGCGGGGAAGCCGCGCGGGCCGGTGCGACCGCCGGCGCCCCGGTCCTCGGAGGACCGGGTGCGGGTGGGTGAGGCCGGATGAGCCGCACGCCCTACGCGCCCGGCTCGCGCCGCCCCGCGCTCTCGCCCGAGCTCGCCGACGCCGCGACCACCTCGACGCACCCCGCCGAGGTCGCCGTGACGCTGGAGAGCGTCGGGATCAACGACCGCGTGGCCCGGGAGCGCTTCGGCGCCCGGGACGTCTTCGCCCTCGCCGCGTACGCCGGCGCCGCCACGGCGGGCCGCCCGCGGACCGAGCCAGTCGCGGACCCGCCGCCCGCCCCGGCGCTGCCGCACGGCCCCGGGTCCAGCCCCTGGTTCCACCTCCGCGGGCTGCTCTACGCGATCCCGGCGCTGGTCGCGCTGTCGCTGCTCCCGGCCGGCGACCACGTCGAGTCCGGGCTGCTCATCGGCGGTCTCGCGCTGAGCTGGGCGCTCGGCTACGGCGTCAGCTACGTCGCCTGGTCCTACCTGGGCGCGCTCGACGTGCCCGCCGCCCGGCGCTTCCTCCGCCGCGCGATCGCCGCCGGCGCCGCCCTGGCCACCGTGGTCGCCGTCGTCGCCGTGTTCGGGTCGCTGGTCTGGACGATGACCATGCAGGTCACGCTCGGGACGGTGGCACTGCTCGTCGGGCAGACGGTCTACCTGCTCTCCGCCGCCACCCTGCTGATGACCGGCAACGAGGCGCGGCTGCTGATCGCGCTCGCGCCGGCAGCGGTGGGCGCACTGCTCAACGCCGTCGACGGCGAGATCGCGGCCCCGATCGCCGGCCCGAGCGAGCCCGGCCGCGGCTGGGAGCTCGGCTGGCTGGCCGCGACCGTGCTGCTGGCGCTGGTGTTCGCGGTGCTGGCCACCCGCGGTGCCGCGCGACCCCGACAGCCGCTCCCGCGCACCACCTTCGTCAACGCCCTGCTGCAGGTCGCGTACGGGCTGATGATCGCGGTGCTGGTGCTGTACCCGGCGCTGTTCGAGCTCGCGGTCAGCAACTACGACTCGCTGCCGCTGTCGGTCACCCTCGCCGCGCTGCCGCTGGTGCTCGGCATGGGGGTGGCGGAGACGCTGCTGCACGACCACCGCGCCGCGGCCGCGCGACTGCTCGCCGGCTCCCGGACCACGGCCGAGTTCGCCCGCCGGATGCGCCGGGCCATGCTGCGCGCCCACCTGCAGTTCACCGCGGCGCTCGCAGCGATCACCGTGGCGCTGGGCGGGCTCAGCGCGGCCCTGTTCGACCTCGACGACATCCGCTACGTCGTCCTCGGCGTCGACTACCTGATCCTGGGCACGGCGGTCTTCTCCGGGATGGTCCTCAACCTGCTCGGCCGGATCGAGACGGTGCTGAGGACGACGGGTGCGGCGGTCGCGGCGCTGCTCGCCTTCCAGCTCGTCGCCGACCACGACGTCGACGACGTCACCGCCATCATCTGGCAAGGCGCCGTCGCGACGGTCCTGCTGGTCGTGCACGCCGTGCTGGTCCGGCGGCACGCGGGCACCCCGGTCCACCACCGATGAGCGACGGGGTTCCCGCCTACTTCCACCCCGACCGGGAGGCGGCGGACTGGGCCGGGCTGACGGCGGCGGCGCGGGCCGGCGCCGTCGGGATCGTGGTGGTCAACCCGGCGTCGGGCGTCGGCACCGGGGCGGACCCGGCGTACCGCCGGGCCTGCGCCGACCTCGCGGAGATCCCGGGCGTGGTCGTGGCCGGGTACGTCGACACAGCGTACGGCGCCCGGCCCGCCGGCGAGGTCGTCGCCGAGGCCCGTGCCTACGCGCAGCGGTACGGCATCCGCGGCGTCTTCGCCGACCAGGTGCCGTCCGGCCGCGACCACCTGCCCGCCTACACCGCGCTCGCGGCCGACCTGCGCACCGCCGGCCTCGGGCCCCTGCTGCTCAACCCCGGGGTGCGCCCGGACGAGGGGTACCTGGAGATCGCCGACGTCGTCGTGACCTTCGAGGGGTCGTGGGAGACCTACCGCGCCGAGCGTCCCGGCGAGCCCCGGGCCGGCCGGGCCCGGACGTGGCACCTGGTGCACGGCACCCCCGCACGCATGATCGAGGCCACCCGTTCGTGGATGGTCCACGCCGGCGTCGACCACGGGTACGTCACGGACCGTAGGCTCCCGAACCCGTGGGACGGGTTGCCGCGCACGACCGGATCGGCGGTCGTCGCGTGAACGCTCCCGGACGGGAGGGGGCGGCGCTGGTGCGGATGCTGCGCAGGCTCGCGGGCGTCGCGGCCTCGATCGCGGTGTCGGCCGCGTGCTCGATCGGGTCGGGGCCCACCCCGGAGGCGACCCCCGAGTCGGCGTCGGAGTCGGGGGCGGGCGGCGACACCCGCTGGCAGTACCAGCTGCAGGGCGCCGTCGACACGTCCGTGCCGGCCAGGACGTTCGTCATCGACCTGTTCGACACCCCGGAGTCGGTCGTCGAGGAGCTGAAGGCCGGCGGGCGGACCGTGATCTGCTACGTCAACGTCGGGGCGTCGGAGGACTGGCGCGCCGACTCCGCCGCCCTGCCCGCCGAGGTCCGCGGCACCGAGCTCGAGGACTGGCCGGGCGAGTTCTGGTACGACGTCCGCCGCACCGACCTGCTCGAACCGTTCCTCGCGAGCCGGTTCGACCTGTGCCGGGAGAAGGGCTTCGACGGCGTCGAGGCCGACAACGTCGACGGCTGGACCAACGACTCGGGCTTCGACCTGACCGCGGAGGACCAGCTGGCCTACAACCGGCTCGTCGCGCGGCTGGCGCACGAACGGTCGCTGACGATCGGGCTGAAGAACGACCTCGACCAGGTCGCCGAGCTGGAGCCGGACTTCGACTTCGCGGTCAACGAGCAGTGCGCCCAGTACGACGAGTGCGGCAAGCTCGAGCCGTTCGTCCGGGCCGGGAAGCCGGTCCTGCACGTGGAGTA
This sequence comes from Pseudonocardia halophobica, assembly GCF_050948485.1. Classification (NCBI taxonomy): domain Bacteria; kingdom Bacillati; phylum Actinomycetota; class Actinomycetes; order Pseudonocardiales; family Pseudonocardiaceae; genus Pseudonocardia; species Pseudonocardia halophobica. The sequence continues at coordinate 6,992,586 of NZ_CP192046.1, forward strand.
CGGCCTGGGGACCAGCGCCTTCTGCGCGGAGACCACGGGGATGGGGTTCGAGTCCATCCGCAAGCCCCGCGAACTCACCGTTCCCCGAGAGCCCTGCCCCTGATGCCACTGCCCCTGACGCCGAACGTCTGTTAAGCAGGGGGCATGTACACCCTCTACGCGTTCTGGTCGGCACCGCAGCCACAGGACGAGGTGGCCTTCGAGGACTACTACGCGGCCACCCACGTGCCGCGCGCCTCCGCCGTCCCCCACCTGTCCTCGATCGTCACGACGCGCACCGCGGACGGGTTGGAGGGCGGCGAGCCCGCCACCTACCGGATCGCGATCATGAGCTTCCCGGACCGGGAGGCCTACGAGGAGAGCACGAAGTCCCCGGAGTGGGCCGCGATGCGGCAGTGCGCCGGCGACATCATCGAACGGTTCGGGGTGAGCCTCACCGTGTCGCTCGGCGAGCCCGTGGAGGGCACGCCGGGCTGAGCGCTCCTCACCCGTGTGCGGGAAGTGGTGCCGGAGCACCACTTCCCGCACACGGCGGTCAGCCGGCTCAGCCGTCCAGGTCGCGCGCCACGGCCCGCACCACCTCGGCCGCGAGCTTGCACGTCTTGCGGTCGGGGTAGCGGCCGCGGCGCAGGTCCGGCTGCACCCGCGAGTCCAGCAGCTTGATCATGTCCTCGATGAGGCCGTGCAGCTCCTCGGCCGGGCGGCGCTTGGCCTCGACCACCGAGTGCTGCGACTCGACCAGGCGCACGGACAGCGCCTGCGGGCCGCGCCGGCCCTCCGCCATGCCGAACTCGACCCGCTGCCCGGCCTTGAGCGCGTCGACGCCCGCAGGCAGCGAGGCCTTCCGGACGTAGACGTCCTCGCCCCCGTCCTGGGAGAGGAAACCGAAGCCCTTCTCGGCGTCGTACCACTTGACCCTGCCGGTCGGCACCCTGCTCACCCGTTCCTCGTTCGGTACCGCTCAATCCCGCCGTACGCCCCGCGCACGACGAACGCGCCCCGGGTTCCCTGGTCCGCCGCACACGGGTGGTGGGCTCGCCGAGCGACACCGGGACGCGCTACGTCACAGCCTAGTCGCGCGGACCGTGCCGCGCACCGTCCTTCGCCGCCCCACCCGGTGAGTGGCGACGGTCCGGCCGCCACTCATGAGGTCAGGCGTTGCGGACGGACGCCGCCTCGTGGAGGTCGAGGATGCCGACGGACTTCTCCCGCATCTCGACCTTGCGGACCTTGCCGGTCACGGTCATGGGGAACTCGTCGACCACCAGCACGTAGCGCGGGATCTTGTAGTGCGCGAGCTTGCCCGTGGCGAACTCACGCAGCGACTCGGCGGTGACCTGGGCGCCCTCGCGCACCTGGATCCAGGCGCAGAGCTCCTCGCCGTACTTGACGTCCGGGACCCCGATGACCTGGGCGTCGAGGATGTCCGGGTGGGTGTAGAGGAACTCCTCGATCTCCCGCGGGTAGATGTTCTCCCCACCCCGGATGACCATGTCCTTGATCCGCCCGGTGATGTTCACATACCCCTCGGCGTCCATCACCCCCAGGTCACCGGTGTGCATCCAGCGCGCCGCGTCGATCGCCTCCGCGGTCTTCTCCGGCTCGTTCCAGTACCCCAACATCACCGAGTACCCGCGGGTGCACAACTCCCCCGGCTCGCCACGCGGCACGGTCAGCCCGGTGTCCGGGTCGACGATCTTGACCTCCAGGTGCGGGTGCACCCGGCCCACGGTCGACACCCGCAACTCCAACGAGTCGTCCGCGCGGGTCTGCATCGACACCGGGGAAGTCTCGGTCATCCCGTAACAGATCGTCACCTCGTCCATACCCATCCGCGACACGACCTGCTTCATCACCTCCACCGGACACGGGGACCCGGCCATGATCCCGGTCCGCAACGAGGACAGGTCATAGGAGTCGAAGTCCGGGTGGTTGAGCTCGGCGATGAACATCGTCGGCACCCCATACAAGCTGGTGCAGCGCTCCTGGGCCACCGCGTCCAGGGTCGCCTTCGGGTCGAACCCCTGCGCCGGGATCACCATCGTGCAGCCGTTCGAGGTGCTCGCCAGGTTGCCCATCACCATCCCGAAGCAGTGATAGAACGGCACCGGGATACACACCCGATCCGCCGGGGTGTAGCCGTTGAGCCGGCCCACGAAGAACCCGTTGTTCAAGATGTTGTGATGGCTCAGCGTGGCGCCCTTGGGAAAACCCGTCGTCCCGGACGTGTACTGGATGTTGATCGGGTCATCCGGCGACAGCGCCGCCTGCGCCTCGGCCAGCACGGCCCGGTCCCCGCCGCGCCCGGTCTCCAACAGCCCGTCCCACTCCGCCGACCCGATCAGCACCACCGCGCGGAGCTCCGGGCAGTCCCCGCGCACCTCCTCGATCATCGCCGCGTAGTTCGACGTCTTGAACTCCCGCGCCGCCACCAACAGCGAGATCCCCGCCTGCTTGAGCACGTACTCCAACTCGTGCGTGCGATACGACGGGTTGATGTTGACCAGGATCGCGCCGAGCTTCGCCGTCGCGTACTGCAACAACGTCCACTCCGCCATGTTCGGCGCCCAGATCCCCACCCGGTCACCCTTGACCACACCACCGGCCACCAGACCCAACGCCAGCGCGTCGACGTCCGCCCGCAGCTGGGCGTAGGTCCACCGCCGGCCCGTCGGAACCTCGACCAGGGCCTCCCGCTCCGGGTCCGCCGCGACCGTCCGGTCGAAGTTGTCCCCGATCGTGTCCCCCAGCAACGGGACGTCGGAGATCCCGGAGGCGTACGACGGCAGCGCGGGGGTGGAGGTGGTCACCTGCGTCCTCCTCGGAGGGTCGGGCGGCGCAACGTCGTGCGCCCGGTCACGTGATCGCGACTCATCCTGCCGACGACCCGCCCCCGGGCGCCACCCTCCTGTGGGGGAGGAGCGGGAAAACGCCCCGCGGTCGGGCGATACGCTCGGACGATGCACGACCCCCGCGTCCTGCTCGATCCCGCCACCGACGCGGTGCGCAAGCTCGCGCGCCGCGGCTACTCCCTCGACCTCGAGCGCCTCGAGAAGCTCCTGGGCGGCCGCAACGCGGCCATCCAGAAGGGCGACGAGTCCCGGGCCGAGGCGAACCGGCTGCAGAAGGCGGTCAAGGGCGCGTCCCCGGAGGAGCGGCCCGCCCTCGTCGAGAAGGCGCGGCAGACGAAGGCCGCGATCACCCTCGCGGAGGAGGAGCACCGCGAGCTCGAGGCCCAGCTCACCGAGTACCTCCTCGAGATCCCGAACCTGCCCGCCGACGAGCTGCCCGACGGCGCCAGCGACAAGGACGCCGAGGAGGTCCGGACCTGGGGCGAGATCCCGGCCGTCGAGAACCCCCTCGACCACGTCGACCTCGGCGAGAAGCTCGGGATCCTGGACCTGGCGCGCGCGACCAAGCTGTCGGGCCCGCGGTTCGCCGTGCTCAAGGGCCGCGGCGCCGCGCTGGAGCGTGCGCTCGCCCGCTTCTTCCTCGACCTGCACACCGAGCGCCACGGGTACACCGAGTGGTCGGTGCCGGCGCTGGTCACGCGCCCGACGATGACCGGCACGGGCCAGCTGCCCAAGTTCGAGCAGGACCTGTTCCGCACCGAGGTCGCCGACCGCGAGCTGTTCCTCATCCCGACGGCCGAGGTGCCGCTGACCAACCTGCACGCCCGCGAGACCCTCGCCGCCGAGGAGCTCCCGCTGGCCTACACCGCACAGACGCCGTGCTTCCGCTCGGAGGCCGGGTCGTACGGCAAGGACACCCGCGGGCTGATCCGCGTGCACGAGTTCTCGAAGGTCGAGCTGGTCCGCTTCGTCGACCCGGCCCGGTCGCGCGCGGAGCTGGAGGTCCTGCTCGGGCACGCCGAGGCCGTCGTCCAGGCGCTCGGGCTGGCCTACCGGGTCGTGCGGCTCGCGGCCGGCGACATCGGCTTCTCCGCCGAGTACACCTACGACATCGAGGTGTGGCTGCCCAGCCAGGGCCGGTACCGCGAGATCAGCTCGGTCTCGGACTTCGGCACCTTCCAGGCCCGCCGCGCCGCGATCCGGACCAAGGCGAAGGACGGCGCCCGCGGCTTCGCCGCCACGCTCAACGGCTCGGGCCTCCCGATCGGCCGCACCCTCGTCGCCGTCCTGGAGCAGGGGCAGCAGCCCGACGGCAGCGTTCGCATCCCGCCCGCCCTCGTCCCCTACACCGGCTTCGAGGTCATCGAACCCGCCTGACCCCGGACGTCCCGACTCGCGCGCGGCCACGCCTCGACTCGCGCCCCTCTCCGCGAGTCGGGAGCTCCGGCACCGCGAGTCGGGAGCTCCGGCACCGCGAGTCGGGAGCTCCGGCACCGCGAGTCGGGAGCTCCGGCACCGCGAGTCGCGCTCTGCAGCCCCGCCGGTCGGACGCCGCACACCGGCTGATCGGGTCAGGAGCGGGGTGGGCGGAGAGTGGGACCCTCTGGTGGGTGGGCGATGGTGAGCAGCGCGTGGACGGGGGCGTCGCCGTGCACCCGCCAGCGGTGGCGCGCCGAGGCGGGGTGGGCGACGAGCTCCCGCGGCCCCAGCACCACCGTCCCCGCGGCCTCGACCTCCACCTCGAGCCGTCCGTCGACCACGTAGACGGCCATGTCGCCGGGCAGCGCGAACCACTCCTCGAGGTACTCCCCCGGCGCGACGACGTACTCGATCACCTCGAGCGGGTTCCCCGGCTGCATCACCAGCGCCCGCCCATGCGCCGCGTCCGGCCGGTTGGCGACCGGGATCTCGCGCCCCTCGCCGGCCCGCACCACGGTCATCCCCGTGCCGTCCGGGGCGGGCAGCAGCGCGCCCGGCAACTCCCCGAGCGCCTCGGCAAGCCGGTACGTCGTGATCATCGACGGCGCGCTGACGCCCCGCTCGATCTGCGAGAGGAACGGCTGGCTCACCCCGGCCCGCCGCGCCAGCTCGCGCATGGACAGCCCGGCCTTCTCCCGCAGCGCCCGGATCGTGGCCCCGACCCTGGCGTTGAGCGCCGCCTCGTCCTCCACCCGCTCCTCCTGACCACACTGACAGTTCCTGACAGTCGAACCGCTCCGAATGATAGTCGAGAGCAATCACTTCTCCCGAGGAGCAGCATCATGGCAGTCGCAGAGACCCGCGACGGCGTCCTCGACGTCCCGATGATCGACATCACCCCGTTCCGCGCGGAGGGCACCGAGGAAGACCGTGAGGCGGCGGCCCGCGCCGCGGACCACGCCGCCCGCACGGTCGGGTTCATGCAGGTCGTCGGGCACGGGATCCCGCAGGGGACGCTGGACGCCTTCACCGCCGCCATGGACGCGTTCTTCGCCGAGGACCTCGCGGCCAAGTCCGCCTACCGCTGCCCGCCCGGCGTGAACCGCGGCTACACCCCGCCGAAGTCCGAGTCGCTGGCCAACAGCCTCGGCCTCGTCTCCGCCGCCGACCTCTTCGAGGCGTTCAACGTCGGCACCCAGGCGAGCGACTTCCCCGGCCTGGACCTGTCCGAGGCGGACTACGGGACCAACGTCTGGCCGGCCACCCCCGGCTTCCGCCCTGCCGTCGAGGCCTGGTTCGCCGCCGCGGGCCAGGTCGCCCGGACGATGACGCGCGTGTTCGGCCGCGCCCTCGGGCTCGGCGAGGACCACCTGGCCCGCTTCACCGGCCACTCGGTGGACGTCCTACGGATGATCAACTACCGGCTGCCGTCGACCGACGCCGAGCTCGAGCCCGAGCAGGTCGGCATGGGCGCGCACACGGACTACGGCATCGTCACCGTGCTGTGGGCCGACGCGGTGCCCGGCCTGGAGATCCTCGACGGCCAGGGCCGCTGGCACCCCGTCCAACCGGCGCCCGGCGCCCTGCTGGTCAACCTCGGTGACGCGCTCGCCCGCTGGACCAACGACCGCTGGATCTCGACCCTGCACCGCGTGGCCGCCCCGCGCGTCGACGGGGTCCTGGTCCCGCGCCGCTCCGCCGCCTTCTTCCACGACGGCGACGTCGACGCCGTGATCGCACCGCTGCCCACGTGCGTCGACGCCGAGCACCCCGCGCTGTACGGGCCGGTGACGGTGGGCGAGCACCTCCGGGCCAAGCTCGCGGGCTCCCGCGGCGGCGCGCTCACCGAGGGCGCGGACCGCGAGGCCGCCCGCCTGTCCCGCTGACCGCGACACGTGCCACCCGACCGGGTGAAATCGGCTGCGCGCAACAATCCCGCAGATTCGGGACGTTGACGGTCGAGACGCCGCTCCTTCGGGTAAGGCTGCCCTGCCTGTCGATGCGCTGACCTGCATCGAGACCGGGAGGATCTGACCCGATCACCGACAGATGGCTGACGTCGCGCGACGTCACTGTCGCATCCGGGGGTCGTTGGCGCCGCAAGTACGGACGCACGCTCCCCACGTCGTCCTGCTCCGTCCCCGAGGAAGAGGACCCCCGGATGGCCAATCACCGTTTCGCTCCCCCACCCACGAGAACACCGAAGGAACTCGGCACCGGCCGTCGCGCGCCGGTCGGTCGCCGCAAGTTCCTCGGCTACCTGATCGCCGCGCCCACGCTCGTGGTCGCGGCCGAGTTCACCCGCCAGCAGGTGTTCGACGGCCCGTCGACCGCCTGGGCCGCGGCGACGCCGTCGGGCCCGCAGACCCCCGAGGTCTACGACCTGCTCGACGCCCTGCGCGACTCCATGCGCCCTACCGCGAACCTGATCCGGATCGAGGTGAACCGCGACGGCACCGTGTCGTTCGCGCTGCCCCGCTCGGACAACGGCCAGGGCATCATCACCTCGACGCAGATGATCATCGCCGAGGAGATGGGTCTCGAGGTCGACCAGGTGAAGGTCACGCTGGCCGACGCCCGCCCGGAGCTGCTGTTCAACCAGCTCACCGGTGGCTCGAGCACCACCTTCACGACCTACACGCCGATCCGCGTGGCGGCGGCGCTGGCCCAGATGCGGCTGCTCGACGCCGCATCGCAGCTCCTGCAGCAGGACGTGCGCACGTTGACCAGCCGCGGTGGGCTGATCACCGATGCGACCGGCGGCTCGGTGCCCTTCTCCGCGCTGACCGAGAGGGCCGCGAGCGCGGTCGACCGGCAGGTCGAGGTCGCGCTGAAGCCGCGCGAGGACTTCACGATCATCGGGAAGCCCCGGAACAAGACCGACGCGCGCGACATCGTCACCGGCCGCAAGTGCTTCGCCACCGACCTGCAGATCCCCGACGCGCTGCCCACCGTCATCTGCCGCGCGCCCGACCTCAACGGCACGCCGGACGACGTCGAGAACATCGACGAGGTCCGGAACATGCCGGGGATCACGGACGTCGAGGTCGTGAGCACCGGTGTCGCGGTGCGGGCGAAGACCTTCGGGCAGGCCATCGACGGCGTCCGGGCCCTGCGCGTGCAGTGGAACGACGGCACCGTCCACGGCGAGGACGACGAGTCGGTCCTCGCCACGGTCCGCGCGGCCGAGCTGCCCCTGGCCGTCCCGGCCGGCGTCGGCGAGACGATCGACTGCGCGTTCACCTTCTACTTCGCCTCCAGCAGCTCGCTGGAGACCAACTCGGCGATCGCCGACGTCCGGGACGACCGCGCCGAGATCTGGGGCGCGATGAAGAACCCGATCGCGGCGCAGGCGGACGTCGCCAAGGCCGTCGGGCTGCCGCAGAGTGCGGTGACCGTGCACGTGACCGAGGGCGGCGGCTCCTTCGGCCGCAAGCTGTTCTACGACGCCGCAGTCGAGGCGGCGGAGTGCTCGAAGGCCTTCGGCAAGCCGGTGAAGCTGATGTGGACCCGTGCCGACGACTCGCGCCAGGGCCGCGTGCACCCGCTGTCCACCAGCCGGATCCGCGCACAGATCAGCGGCGACACCGTGCTGTCCTACGAGCAGCGGCACACCAGCGTGGCCACGCAGGTCAACCCGGGTCTCGGCGAGGCGGTCACGGCCGCGGCGGTGAAGGCCCCGCTGGGAAACCTGACGCTCTCGGAGAGCATCTTCGAGCTCACCCAGGTCACGCCCTACGACTTCGGGGTGTCGACCCGGCTGCTCAACGAGGTCGACATGCGCTTCAACACGACCTCGATGCGCAACATCTACTCGCCCAACGTCGCCACGGCCCGCGAGCTGATGGTCGACCGGATCGCGGCGAGGATGGGTAAGGACCCGTACGAGTTCCGCCGGGCCTTCCTCAAGAACGACCGGATGCGCGGCGTGCTCGACGCCGTGGCCGAGGAAGGCCGCTGGGGCCGGTCGATGAAGGCCGGCACCGCCCAGGGCATGGGCTTCCACACCGAGTACAAGGGCGTCTCCGCGGCCCTCGTCGAGATCGACACCCGGCCCGCGACCGTGAACCGGAAGATCCGCGAGGCCGTGACCGGCCCCCGCGTCACCCGGGTGACCTTCGCCGTCGACATCGGCCTCGTGATCAACCCCCGCGGCCTCGAGGCGCAGATCATGGGCGGGATCAACGACGCCATCGCCCTGATCCTGACCTCCAGCCTGCACCTGACCGACGGGCACTTCGTCGAGGCCAGCTGGGACAACTACTTCTACACCCGGCAGTGGAACACCCCGCCCGAGATCAACATCATCATCGTCGACTCCGACGCCGACGAGCCGGGTGGGGCCGGGGAGTTCGGCCTGGCGGCTACGTGCGGCGCGATCGCGACGGCCTACGCCCGGGCGACCGGGAAGGTGCCCGAGTACTTCCCGATCAACCACAAGGACCCGTTCCCCTTCGAGCCCAAGCCGCTCGTGCCCCCGATCCCCGAGTCGCCGACCGACGGCCTCCGCTACACCTACTGAGGAGACCCTCATGCCCACGCACACGTTCACGCTCAACGGCGAGAAGGTCACCGTGGACGTCGAGGACGACGTCCGCCTGCTCTGGGTGATCCGCGACATGCTCGGCATCACCGGCCCCAAGTACGGCTGCGGGATCAACGTCTGCAAGGCCTGCACCTGCCACATCAACGGCAAGGCCTTCAACCCCTGCTCCGTGCAGGTCGCCGACATCAAGGACTCCGACGAGATCACCACCATCGAAGGCCTCGCCAACGGCGACGAGCTGCACCCGATGCAGCAGGCCTGGCTCGAGGCCGACGTCCCGCAGTGCGGCTACTGCCAGCCCGGCCAGATCATGGCCGCCGTCGCCAAGGTCCGCCAATGCCAGCGCGAGGGCCGCGACGTCGACGACGAGGCCATCGAGGAGATCCGCAACATCTGCCGCTGCGGCACCTACAACCGCATCCGCGAGGCCATCAAGGCCGGCGCGGACAACATGTGAGGCCGGAATGAAGAAACGCATCCTCTGCACCCTCGCCCTCGGCGGCGCCCTGCTGCCCATCGGCACCGCCGGCACCGCCGGCACCGCCCTCGCGGCCGAGGCCCCCACCGGGGACCTCGCCCAGGGCGCCAGCGCCACCCAGGCCACCGCCCAGACCGCCACCACCTCGTTCCTCGACGCCGCGAACGGCAACGGCCCCACCGGCGCCGACGGCCTCGAGACCGAGTTCCCCGACCCCAGCTTCAACTACCTCGACGGCCCCGCCGGCGGCCTGCTCAACGGCCCCTTCGACTGACCCCGGTGAACGGCGCTCTCGCACACACCTACTGAGCGAGAGCGCCGCTCGTGTCAGTGGGGGACGGCGACGCGCCAGTGCGGCTCGGGAAGGGCGTGGACGTCCGCCGCTCCGGAGAGATCGGCGCGCGAGCCCGCGAGCCACCGCGCCGAGGTGGAGAAGACCACCCGGTCCTCCGGGTTCACCACCACCACGTCCGCGGCCAGGTCCCCCAGCTCGCGCAGCACGAGGGTCTCGAACCGCGCGACCGGCACGTCCGCGCCCGCGACCCCGACGAACTCCCCGTCCGCGATCACCGGCAGGGTCAGGGTGAGCAGGTAGCGATCCGTGCCGTGCACGTCCACGTAGGGCCCGACGACGTGTCGCCGGCCGGTGCGCCGCGGCACCGTGAACCACTCGGCGGAGGCGTAGTCGTAGAAGCCCACGCTGGCCGGGTTGAGGTCCACCTCCAGCATCACCGGCTCGGCCGGACGCCCCGCCGCCTCGTCGGCCTGCCACCACTCCATCCGCAGGGGCCGGTCGGCGAGCAGCCCCGGCGCCACGATCACGCCCATCCCGACGGCGACCTCCCGCTCCCGGGCGAGCAGGGCCAGCAGGGGCCCCCGGAGCGCGGTGACGTCCCGGTCGCACATCCGCGCGCCGCGGGCGCCGGCGGCGCGGTACCCCGCCAACAGGCCGTCGTGCACCTCGGCGACCGAGCGGAAGACCCGCTCGACCACCGATCCGATGACGAGTGCGGCCTGGTCCGCGGGGGCGCTCACGAACCGGCCGCCTCGGGGTAGGCGTCGGTGTGGTCGGCCCGCCGGTGGCCGCGCCGGGTGAGCCGCACGTGCGCGTCCACCAGCTGCGCCGTGACCGCGGCGACGTGCTCCTCGACCAGCCGGCGTGCCGTCGCGGGGTCGCGGGCCGCGATCGCGTCGACGACCCGGTGGTGGTCCGCGATCGTGGCCGCGAGCTCGGCCTCCGTCCGCTCCGTGCCCCAGAGCAGCTGGCCGAGCTCGAACTGCAGCTCGATCTCCTCCCGGGTGAGCCGGACGGACTGCGCGGCCGCGGCGATGTCGATGAACCAGCGCCCCTCGATCCGGCGCTGCTCGGTACCGCCGGGCGCCGCCGCGAGCCGCCCCAGGGTCTCCCGGAGCCGCTCGATCTCGGAGTCCGCGGCCCGCTCCGCCGCCAGCCGGGCGGCGGTCCCGCTGACGGCGGCCCGCACGTCCCCCAGCTCGCGCAGGTCCGTGCTGCCCAGCTCGCGCAGCCGCCCGCGGCTCAGCTCGGTGAGCGCCTCCTCGGACGCCACGACGAAGCTGCCCCCACCCCTGCCGCGCCGGGTCGCGACGAGCCCGCGCGCCCGCAGGTCCGACAGCGCGTCCCGCAGGGTGACCGTGGAGACGTTGAGCGACGCGGCCAGCTGGAGCTCCGACGGGAGCTGCTCGCCGTCGACGATGATCCCGAGCCCGATCGCGCTGCCCAGCCGGCGCACGACGGCCTCGCTGCGCATGGCCCCGTCGTCCAGGGGAGCGAAGACAGCACGTCGCGCGTCGCCCGCGGGGAGCCGCACGCGCACCTCCACAAGATCAGATCCAGCGGTAACACGGGTGCCACGAGTGTGTCACGCGGCCCGGACAGCCTAGGCGAGAACTTTGAGATGTGATTTCATAGCTTTTCTCCCGACGTGACCGCCACCACACACGGAGGACCGCGTGACGCAGACCGAACCCGAGCGCACCGTGCGGCCCGACGCACTGCAGAGACCCTTCACCCCCGGCGACCCGGGAAACGACCCCGAGCTCGAGACCTATCCGGAGACCGTCCACGGCCCGGTCCCGCTGGAGCTGACCGACCGGCGCACCGCCGAGTTCGTCGACGAATGGCGCAACGCCTCGTACAACTGCTACTCCTCCGGCCACAAGTTCTGCCGCGAGGTCTGCCCGGTCATGCAGGTGACCCGCAACGAGTCGTGGACCCCGACCGCCTTCCACGCCAACGTCGTGGCGATGGAGAAGGGCGAGCTCGAGGTCGCCGACATCGCCGCGGACTACGTCAACTGCACCCAGTGCGGGGCGTGCGAGCTGCGCTGCCCCAACACCCTGTTCACCGGCGACTTCTACCGGTTCCGGACCCGCACCGTGGACGTCGTCAAGGCGGTCCGGGCGCTCGCCGTCGAGTCCGGGGTGCACCAGCCGAACTGGCGGACGTGGAACGCACGGACGGACGACAAGACGCACGAGCCGGTCCTCGGCGAGACCGAGATCAGCCAGGAGAACGTCCGCAACTGGGCCGAGGGGCTGGACATCCCCATCGGCGGCGAGACCATTCTCTTCGTCGACTGCGAGGCCGCCTTCTACCGCACCGCCGTACCCCGCGCCGTCGCGCAGATCCTGCAGCTGGCCGGCTACGAGTTCGGGCTGATGGGCGAGCAGTGGTGCTGCGGCGGGCCCGCCGCCGAGATGGGCTACGTCGACCAGGCCAGGCGCTTCGCCCGGCACAACCTCGACAACTGGCGCGCGACCGGCACGAAGCGGGTCCTGGTGCTCGATCCCCACGACTACATCAGCTTCACCGAGGACTACCCGAAGTACTTCGGTCCGGAGTTCGACATCGAGGTCGTGCTGGTGGTCGAGGTCCTCGCGGACCTCCTCGCCCAGGGGAAGCTGACCCCGACCGTCCCGGTGAACCGGACGATCACCTACCACGACCCCTGCCGGCTCAACAAGCGCAAGGGGATCTGGGAGGAGCCCCGCCAGGTCCTCCGGAGCATCCCCGGCCTGACCTTCCACGACGTCGACCGGGTCACCCAGTGGTCCTACTGCTCCGGCGGGGGCGGGGGCCTGCCGGTGGAGAAGCCCGAGCTCACCGCCGCGATCTCCGACAGGCGTCTCGGGCACGCCGCGGAGCTGGGCGTGGACACCCTGGTCAGCGCCTGCCCGTGGTCCGAGCGGCCGCTCTCCGAGGCGGGCGACAAGCGGGACGTCGACGTGGTCGACATCCACGAGATCGTCGCGGCGTCGCTGGGGATCGAGGTCGGCGGCAGCCGAGGGGCCGTGGGAGACAGACGATGTGGGGGTTGCGCGAAGTGACCACCCTGGAGCGCCCACCGGCCGATCTGATCGACCGCGTGGTCGAGCGCCTCGCCGGAGTGCTGCGGCCCGACCAGATCCTCACCGCCAAGACGGACCGCTACAACCGCGCCCGCGTCCCCGCGCCGTTCCCGGTGCACCTTTGGCGCGAGCGGGTGCCGGACCTCGCGGTGCTTCCGGAGTCCACGGAGGAGGTCGCGGCGGTCGTCGCGATCGCGAACGAGCTGAAGTGCCCGGTCGTCCCGCGGGACGGCGGCACCGGGCTCACCGACGGCGCGGTGCCGCTGCGCGGCGGGATGGTCGTGGACGTCAAGCGGATGAACCAGATCCACGAGCTGGACCTGGAGAACCGCACGGTCACCGTCGGCACGGGCATCAACATGCTCAAGCTCAACGAGGTGCTCGGCAAGCACGGGTTGATCTATCCCGACGACCCGGCGTCGTACCCGTGCTCGCTGGTCGGCGGCCGGATCGGGACGTCCGGCTGGTCGCTGATCGGGGCGCGCTACGGGCACACCCGCGACCTCGTGCTCAGCTTCGACCTCGTGCTGCCGACGGGCGAGATCCTGCACGTCGGGGACGGGATCGGGCGCAAGATCTCGAAGTCCTCGTCCGGCTACCAGCTCAAGCACCTGTTCATGGGGCACCAGGGCACGCTCGGCATCGCCACGAAGGCCACGCTGAAGCTCTACCCGAAGCCCGAGGCCGAGCTGTCCCCGTTCTGGGCGTTCGACGACTACGACGCCGCCTACCGCTTCACCGGCGCGCTGGCCCGCGCGGGCGTGGCGACCTTCGCCGGCGCCGTGCTGTTCGACGAGTGGAAGGTCGCCTACCTCCGCCGGGACGACGAGGCCTACATCCCCCAGCCCGCGGACGTCCGCGCCCTGACCTGCGCGGTCCTCTACGGCTGGGAGGACGAGGTCCGGGTCGGCGGGAAGCGGCTGTTCCGCATCGCGAAGGAGCACGGTGCGCGCTACCTCGGGGACGAGATCTCCGAGGGCGACTGGGCCGCCCGGCACGACCGCTACGCCACCCCGCTGCACGGGCGCACCAAGTCCGGGCAGGTCGTGCCGATGTCCTGGCACTGCGAGGACGCGGCGGTCAACTACACGAACGTCCCGGCCGTCACGAAGGCCTGGCACGAGATCGTCGCCGACCTGCGCCGGAGGACGGACGTGTTCGACGACTGGGGCATGTTCGCCTACACCTCCGCGGACACCGGGGTGGACTACCTGACCGAGATCGACGTCGGGATCTGGGAGCAGCGCCTGGACGACGACGCGTGGGCGATGTGGGTCGGGGCCAAGCGGGACATCGCCGCGGCGGCCCTGGCGCACGGCGGGTCGATCAGCGCCTGCCACGGCTCGTGCCGGGAGGGCGAGGTCGACCTCGTGCCGCGCGAGCTGGGGCGCGGGTTCGACGTGATGCTCGGCGTCAAACGGATGCTCGACCCGAACAACATCATGAACCCGGGCAAGTACCTGCTGGACCTCGCCTACCGGGGCGGCGACCTCGCCGCCCAGCTGGCCGAGCTGCGAGGTGAGGCATGAGCTACCGCTACTCCGACGAGCACGCCCCGCCCGCCCCGCAGCGGGCCTCCGAGGTCGCGGTCACCACCCACGAGCACGTCTTCGAGGTGGACCCGCGGCTGATGGAGCGCTGGGTCCTGCAGCAGGCGTTCCCGAACTGGGACACGTTGCGGATCATGCACGCCCGCCACGACCACCTCGACTGGATGCACGCGCACTTCGCGCAGAAGACGATCACCGGCTCGGACCTGATCGCCGAGATCGAGAACGAAGCCTGAACCCCACCACTCACCGGGAGACCCTCGATGAAGTTCAGCTACGTCATGCTTCCCGACTACCCCCTCGCCGAATCGCTCAAGTCCATCCAGCTGGCGGACGAGCTCGGCTTCCACGCCGTCTACGCCGCGGACGAGACCTGGCACAAGGACCTCTGGCTGTTGTTCGCGGCGGCGGCGGACAAGACGTCCCGGATCAAGATGGGCCCGAGCGTGTCCGGGGTCGTGCTGCGCGAGCCGTCGCTGATCGCGCAGGCCACGGCCACGCTCGACGAGCTGACCGGCGGCCGCGCCGAGGTGGTGCTGTCGTCCGGCAACTTCGGCCTGCTCGCGCAGTACGGGATGGACTGGAGCACGCAGAAGCCGCTGTCCCGGGTGAAGGAGGGCGTGGGGGTCATCCGGACCCTGCTCGACGAGGGCGCGATCACCCACGACGGCGAGTTCTTCACGTACAAGGGCCTGTTCACCTTCGCCCGGCCGGTCGCCGAGCGGGTGCCGGTGAAGATGGGCGCGATGGCCGGACCGAGGTCCTTCCAGGTCGCCGGCGAGATCTCGGACGGCTGTCACCTGGCGCTGGGCTACACGCGCGAGGCCTACCGGTACATGTACGACAACATGAAGATCGGCGCCGAGCGCGCCGGCAGATGCGTCGACGACCTCGACATCGGCGCCTGGTGCGTGGTCACCGTCGGGGAGGACTCGGCCAAGGCCAAGGAGGCCGCCAAGTCGGTGGTCGGGCTGTACGCGTCGTCGATGCCGGACTCCCTGCTGGAGCGCAACGGCGTCTCGCCGTCGGAGATGAAGCCGATCCTGGACAAGTTCGTGGCGGGCGACCTGGCCGGGTCCATCGACGCGACCCCGGACGACCTGGCGGACAAGCTGTCCGTCGCCGGCACCCCCGAGGAGTGCATCGACAAGATCCGCGAGATGCAGGAGGGCGGCGCCAACCACATGATCTGCGCGATCACGGACGCGCACCTCGTCCGGACGTTCATGGGCCGCGAGATCACCGGGGTCCCGACGGTCGACGAGCAGCTCAGGCTGATCGCCGAGAAGATCATGCCCGCCTTCGCCTGACGGGCGCCGCGTCGGAGGAGCACGCACCATGCAGACCTTCCACAACATCGTCGACGGCAAGCCGGTCCCCGCCTCGGACGGGCGCACGACCGAGATCGTCGACCCGTCGACCGGCGAGGTCTACGCGACCGCGCCGCTGTCCGGAGAGGCCGACGTCGACGCCGCCTACGCGAGCGCGAAGCGCGCGTACGACGAGCACTGGGCCGGCACCACGCCCTCGGAGCGGCAGGCGGCGCTGCTGAGGATCGCCGACGCCGTCGAGGCGCACGCCGACGAGCTCGTCGAGCTGGAGCACCGGGACACCGGCAAGCCGAAGGCCCTGACACACTCCGAGGAGATCGCGGTCATGGTCGACCAGTTCCGGTTCTTCGCCGGGGCGGCCCGCACCCTCGAGGGCCGGGCGTCGGCGGAGTACATGGCCGGGCACACGTCGTCGGTCCGCCGCGAGCCGCTGGGCGTGGTCGGGGCGATCACGCCGTGGAACTACCCGATGATGATGGCCACCTGGAAGATCGGGCCCGCGCTCGCGGGCGGGAACACCATGGTGCTCAAGCCCTCGGACACGACCCCGGCGTCGACGACGCGGATGGCCGAGCTGTTCGCCGAGTTCCTGCCGCCGGGCGTGCTCAACGTCGTGTGCGGCGACCGCAGCACCGGTGCGCTGGTCTCCGCGCACCCCACCCCCGCGCTGGTCGCGATCACCGGGTCCACGCGGGCGGGCAAGGCGGTCGCCGCGGCGGCGGCCCCGAACGTCACCAGGGTGCACCTGGAGCTGGGCGGCAACGCCCCCGTCGTCGTGTTCGCCGACTCGGACGTGGCCGCCTCTGCCGAGGACATCGCCGTCGCCGGGTTCTTCAACGCCGGCCAGGACTGCACCGCCGCCACCCGGGTGCTTGCCCACGAGTCGATCGCGGGCGACCTGGCCGAGGCGCTCGCCGAGGTCGCCCGCGGGGTGCGGTTCTCGTCCGACGAAGACGAGTCCGAGGATCTGTTCATCCCGCCGCTCAACAACGCCGCACAGTTCGAGAAGGTCTCGGGCCTGCTCTCGCGGGTACCCGATCACGCGTCCGTGCTCGCCGGCGGCTCCCCGGCCGGCGGGCCCGGATTCTTCTTCCCGGCCACCGTGGTCAACGGCCTGCGGCAGGACGACGAGCTGGTCCGCGAGGAGATCTTCGGGCCGGTGATCACGGTGCAGACCTTCACCGACGAGGCGGAGGCGCTGCACCTGGCCAACGACACGGACTACGGCCTGTCCTCCAGCGTCTGGACCACCGACCACTCGCGGGCGCAGCGGATGAGCCGGGGCCTGGACTTCGGCTGCGTGTGGCTGAACTGCCACATCCCGCTGGTCGCGGAGATGCCGCACGGCGGGTTCAAGCAGTCCGGCTACGGCAAGGACCTCTCGGGCTACTCCGTGGAGGACTACACCCGGGTCAAGCACGTGATGTCGCGGTACTGAATCGCACCACGGAACCATCACGACGATGTCGAGGGCGAGTCTCGTCGTTGTGGTTCCATACTGCGGTCAGAGGCCGGCGGTGTTGAGGAGCCGGTTGGGGGTGCCGCCCTCGTCGCCACCGGCGATCTTCCCCGGGACCGCGTTGTCGACGATCCACTTCTTGATCGTGGCGCTGGGGGCGTCGCCGTAGGTCTGCTTGTACAGCGCGGCGACGCCGGCGGCGAAGGGCGCGGCCATCGAGGTGCCGGTGTAGGAGGCGGTCCGGCCGCCGGGTGTGGTCGCGACGATGCTGGTCCCCGGCGCGTAGACGCTCACGCACGGCCCCGTGCTCGACGAGCTGTTGCGGCGGTCGTCGATCGTCGAGTTGGCCACCACCAGCACCCCGGAGGCCGCCCGCGGGGCGACGCCGCAGTCGTTGGCGCCGCTGTTGCCGGCCGAGGAGGCGACGAACACGCCGTCGTCGATCAGGTTCGTGACCGCGGAGAGCAGCGCGTCCGAGGGCCCGTAGCTCCAGGACATCACCGCCACCGCGGGGCCGCCCCGGTGGTTCTGCAGCACCCAGTCGATGCCCGAGAGCAGCGAGGAGAGGGTGCCGGAGCCGTTGCAGTCGAGCACCTTGACCGCGCGGACCTGCGCGGCCTTGGCCACGCCGTGGTCGCGTGAGGCGGCGATCCCGCCGACGACCGTGCCGTGGCCGTCGCAGTCGGTGTCGTTGCCGTCGATCGTGTTGGTGCCCCAGGCCGCCCGGCCGCCGAACTCGGGGTGCGTGACGTCGACGCCGGTGTCCACCACGTAGACCGTGACGCCCTGGCCGGTGGCGCGCGTGGTGTAGCGGCCGTCGAGCGGCAGGTCGCGCTGGTCGATGCGGTCGAGGCCCCAGTTCGGCGGGTCCTCCTGCGTGGCCTCGGTGAGCCCGGGCAGCCGCGCCGCGCGGGGTCCCAGCGGGTCGAACCGCCGGTCCTCCTCGACGCCGAGGATCCCCGGCAGCCCCTTCAGGTGGGCGAGCTGCTCGGCGGTCAGCCGGGCGGCGAAGCCGGTCAGCGCGCGGGTGAAGACGGTGGTCGGCGCGACCCCGATCTCGGAGGCGGCGTCGGTCGCCCGCTGCGCGTCCTGTGCGAGGACGACGTAGTTGCCGGGCAGGCCCGTCGATGCCGGCGTGCCGACGGACAGGTCGGCGGAGAGCGCGGTCCCCGCGGCGTCGGCCGGACTCGCCAGCGCGGCGGAGCCGGTCACCGGGAGGAGCCCGACGGCGATCGCGACGCAGGCGATCCGCAGCAACTGACGTGTCACGGAAAGCGACGGTAGGCCCCCATCGCCCTGCGACATAGGTACACGATAGTGGCTCGGGTGACTCCTGTGACCCGAGAGGTGACCGTGGGTTGCGAGACCTGCCGCGGTGTGATCGCCCGGACCGGGCGATCGCGCCGTCCGCTAGCCCGCCGGGTGGATCTCCACCTCGGTGGCCTTGACCGCGAACCAGAGCGCGCTGCCGGGCTCGGCGGCGAGATCGGCGACCGCGGCGGGAGTGACGTCCGCGGCGAGGCCGTCGAGCCACTCCGGGCCACCCTCCCGCGGCGCCGCCCGCAGCCGGACGACGTCGCCGCGCGGCTCGATCGAGGCCAGCCGGACCGGCAGGACGTTGCGGGGGCTGCCGTGCGGCTCCTCGGCGAAGACCGCGACCGCCGACGGCGGGAACACCGCGACCGCCGGCTCCCCGGTGCCGGCCGGCCCGCCCGTCTCCCGGCCCGCGATCACCGTGCCGTCGCCCGTGCGCAGCATCCCCGCCTCCCGGACCCCGGGGATCAGGTCGAGGCCCGCGATGCGGGCGGTGAAGGCGCTGCGGGGCCGCCCGAGCACCTCGCGCGTGGGCCCCTGCTCCACGACCCGCCCGCGCCCCAGCACGACCACCCGGTCGGCGAGCACCAGCGCGTCGAGCGCGGAGTGCGTGACCAGCACCGCGGTCTGCTTCCCGTCCCGGATCACCCGGCGCAGCAGCGAGCGCATGGCGGGGGCGGCGTCGACGTCGAGGGCGGCGAGCGGCTCGTCGAGCAGCAGCAGGCCGGGTTCCGGCGCGATCGCGCGGGCCAGCGCGACCCGCTGCTGCTGGCCGCCGGAGAGGTGGGCGGGCTTGCGCCCGGGAAGGCCCGGGACGTCGGGCAGGACGTCGGCGAGCAGGGCCCGCGCCCGCGCCTCGGCCTCCCGCTTCGGCACGCCCTGGGCCCGCGGCCCGAAGGCGACGTTCGCCTCGGCGGTCATGTGCGGGAAGAGCAGCGCCTGCTGCGCGAGGAGCCCGACGCCGCGGCGGTGCGCCGGCACGAACACGCCCGCCCCCACGTCCGTGACGGTCTGGTCCCCCACCCGCACGTGCCCGGCGTCGGGCCGCAGCAGCCCGGACAGGATCCCGAGCAGGGTCGACTTGCCGGCGCCGTTGGGTCCGAGCACGGCCACCACCTCGCCGGGCGCGGCGGACAGGGCCACGTCCAGCGTGAAGGACTCCCGGTCGAGCCGGACGTCGACGTCGAGACTCATGTGAGCCCCTCCGACCCGCGCGGCCGCCCCACGACGATCACGACGACGGCCACGACGACCAGCAGCAGCGACAGCGCGACGGCCCCGTCGACGTCCGTCTCCCGCTCCAGGTAGACGAGCAGCGGCAGCGTCCGGGTGGTGCCCTGCAGGCTGCCGGCGAAGGCGATGGTGGCGCCGAACTCCCCCATGCACCGGGCGAAGGCCAGCACCGCTCCGGACGCCAGACCGGGCAGGACCAGCGGGATCGTGACCCGCCGGAAGGCCAGCGACGGCGAGGCCCCGAGGGTGGCCGCGACCGCCTCGTACCGCCGGCCCGCGGTGCGCAGCGCCCCCTCCAGCGAGACGACGAGGAAGGGCAGCGCCACGAACGTCTGCGCGAGCACCACCGCGGCGGTGGTGAACGGGACCGTGATCCCGAAGGCCAGCTCCAGCCCACGGCCGACGAGGCCCGTGCGGCCGAGCAGGAACAGCAGCGCCAGACCCCCGACGACCGGGGGCAGCACCAGCGGGAGCAGCACGACCGAGCGCAGCGTCCGCAGCCCCGGCAGTCGCCCGCGCGCGAGCACCACGGCGAGTGGGCCGCCCAGCAGGATGCACAGCAGCGTGGAGATCGCGGCCGTCTCGAGGGAGAGGCGGAGGGCGTCGAGCGCGGCGTCGCTGAGCAGCAGCTCGGGCATCCGCGTCCAGTCGGCCTTCCACAGCAGGCCCACGACCGGCAGCGCGATCAGCAGGAACGCGAGGCCCGCGGGGATCCACACGAACCACGGGAGCCCGACCGACTGTTCGTGCCGGTCGGGCTTCCGCGGGGCCCGCGCCCGCGTGGCGGGGGGAGCCGTCATGTGCTCACGAGGGGACTCACGCCGCGCCGAAGCCCTGGGCCTCGAGCGTCTTCCGCCCGTTCTCGCCCTCGACGAGCTGGACCCACTTCTGCGCGAGGTCGGCCTGCGGGGCGTCCTTCACCACGGCGATCGGGTAGTTGGTCTTCGCGGCGGAGGACTCCGGGAAGCTCACGCCCTGGACCTGCCCCTTCGCGGCGTTGACGTCCGTGACGTAGACGAGTCCGGCGTCGGCGTTGCCGGTGGACACCTTGCTCAGCACGGACTTGACGTCGTTCTCCTCGCTGACCGGCTTCAGGTCGACGCCGGTGCTCTGCTCCACCTTCCTGGTGGCCGCCCCGCACGGTACCTGGGGTGCGCAGACGACGGTCTTGATGTCCGGCTTCGCGAGGTCGGCGAACGCGGCGACACCCTTGGGGTTGCCCGGCGCCGTCGCGATCTGCAGGACGTTCGTGGCGAACACGGTCGGGGCGGCCGCGGTGAGGCCGGCGTCGGACACCGTCTTCATCGTGGAGTCGCTGGCCGCGGCGAAGACGTCCGCCGGGGCGCCGTTGACGATCTGCTGGGCGAGGTCGGACGAGCCGCCGTAGCTCAGCGTGACGTCGACGCCCGGGTTGTCGGTCTCGAACTGCTTCTCGAGCGCGGTGAACGACTCGGTCAGCGACGCCGCCGCGAACACCGTCAGCGTGCGCGGCTCCGGCGCCGCCGCCGAACCGCCACTGCCCGCCGCCTGCGACGGCGAGCTGCACGCCGCGGCGAGCACGACGGCCAGGCCGGCGACACCGGCGGCCACGAGACGCTTCATGAACTTCCTCCGGGGATCTCCACCACGACGTTCGTGGACTTGACGACGGCCACCGCGAGCGACCCGGGCTCGAGCCCGAGGTCCCGGACCGCCTCGCTGCTCATCAGCGAGACGACCCGGTGCGGCCCGCACTGCATCTCGACCTGCGCCATCACCTGGTCGACGAGGACCGCGGTGACCAGCCCGACCATGCGGTTGCGGGCCGAGCGCCGGCCGCCCGACGGGTCGGACGGCGCGCTGGCGTGGTCGCGGGCGAACTCGGCGAGCACGGCGCCCTCGATGACCTTGCGGTTCGACGCGTCCGAATGCGCGGGCAACGTGCCCGCGTCGACCCAGCGACGCACGGTGTCGTCGCTGACCCCGAGCAGGCGCGCGGCCTCGGCGATCCGGAATTGCGGCACGGCAGGGATCCTATGTCCGCGTCTGCGCGGGTCGCTACCGGGCAGGGGACGCACATCACGTCGGGCTCATTGTTTAATGCAGCTGCATTGTGGTGTCATTCCCGCGTGGACTTCGAACCCAGCGCCGCCGCTGCCGACTACACCAAGCGCATGCGCGCGTTCCTCGACGAGGAGGTCCTCCCCGCCGAGGCCGCGTACGACGCCTTCCGCGCCGAGCGCCGCGGGACCCCGCAGGAGTGGGACCTGCCGCCCGTCGTCGAGGAGCTGAAGGCCAAGGCCCGTGAACGCGGGCTCTGGAACCTGTTCCTCCCGTCGATCTCCGGGCTGTCGAACCTGGAGTACGCCGCCGTGGCCGAGGTGTCCGGCTGGTCGCCGGTCATCGCGCCGGAGGCGATCAACTGCCAGGCCCCGGACACCGGGAACATGGAGACGCTGCACCTGTTCGGCACGCCCGAGCAGCAGGAGCAGTGGCTGAACCCGCTGCTCGAGGGCGAGATCCGCTCGGCCTTCGCGATGACCGAGCCGCAGGTCGCCTCGTCCGACGCCACCAACGTCGAGACCCGCATCGAGAAGCAGGGCGACGAGTACGTCATCAACGGCCGCAAGTGGTGGATCTCCGGCGCCGCCGACGAGCGCTGCCAGATCTTCATCGTCATGGGCAAGACCGACCCCGACGCGGCCAAGCACCGCCAGCAGTCGATGATCCTGGTCCCGCGCGACACCCCGGGCCTGGAGATCACCCGGCACCTGCCGACCTTCGGCTACCAGGACCAGCACGGGCACTCCGAGCTGCGCCTGACCGACGTGCGGGTGCCGGCGTCGAACCTGCTCGGCGAGGAGGGCGGCGGGTTCGCCATCTCCCAGGCCCGCCTCGGCCCCGGCCGCATCCACCACTGCATGCGGCTGATCGGCATGGCCGAGCGCTCGGTCGATCTCATGGTCAAGCGGGCCAAGGACCGCGTCGCGTTCGGCCGGCCGCTGGCCGACCAGGGCGTGATCCGCGAGCAGATCGCCCTGTCCCGCATGGAGATCGAGCAGTCCCGGCTGCTGGTCCTCAAGACCGCCTGGCTGATCGACAAGTTCGGCGCCAAGGGCGCGGCCAGCGAGATCGCCGCGATCAAGGTCGTGGTGCCGCGCATGGCGTGCACGGTGATCGACCGGGCCATGCAGGTCCACGGCGGCGGCGCGATGAGCGACGACTTCCCGCTGGCCTACTTCTACACCTGGGCCCGCGCGCTGCGCTTCGCCGACGGGCCCGACGAGGTGCACATCCGCTCCGTCGCGCGCCAGGAGCTGGCGCAGCACTAGCGCCGCACAGCCGGGTGATTGCTCCCCCGAACGGCCCTTGTCCGGTTCCCCGGACGGGGCCACGGTGGAGCGCGCCCGGCCACGTCGGCGAAGCGGAGGCGATGCCTGTGCGAAGAGCACCCGCCCGCGGGAGCCGAACGGTGTCCGGGCCCGGTTCCGCCATCTCCCTCCCGCCCGTGCAGCCGCCCGCCTCCGGCGGGCGCGGGTCCGGCTCCTGACCGTGCACGCACCCACCACGGGAGTCACCCATGCTCACGATCAACGACGTCCAGACCCGGCTCGCCGAGTGCCGGGAGAAGTCCGGCGCCGCGCTGCGCGCCTCCGAGGCGGACACGGGCGCGTCCGTCGTGCTGCTCGCCGTCGTGCGGGAGTTCGACTCGAAGGCCGCGAAGGCGGGAAAGCTGGCGGCCGAGAGCGAGGCGGCGGCGCACGACGCCGTCGTCGAGCTCGAGCAGGCCGCGGACAGTGCGAAGGCGGCGGCCGAGGCCGACCCGGGCCTCGACGCGAAGGCCCGCGAGGCCGTGCTCGACGCGCACCTCGCGATCTGCATCCTCAAGACCGAGATCTGACCCCGCACCCAGTGTCCGGCGGGCGGGGTGATCCTCGCCTTCCGGACAGGCCGGGGGCGCCGTCGCGGCCCGCTCCTGCGGTCCGCGACGGCGTCCGGATCCGCATCTGCGGAGCCCTCTGACCTGGCGTTTTGTGCCCTGGTTGAAGATCATGCCGGGCGGCTACCCTCGTGCACGTGACGGCAACCGAGCTGGGTCTCCCCGCACTGCGGGGGACCGCGAAGCGGGACCCGGGCCGCCCCGACGACAGCCGCCTGATCGACGGGTTCGGCCGGGTCGCCACCGATCTGCGCATCTCCCTGACGGACCGGTGCAACCTCCGCTGCACCTACTGCATGCCCGCCGAGGGCCTCGAGTGGATGCCACGCGAGGAGCAACTGACGGACGCGGAGCTGGTCCGTCTGGTCACGATCGCGGTCCGCGACCTCGGCGTGCACGAGCTCCGTTTCACCGGCGGCGAACCGCTGCTGCGCAAGGGGCTCGAGGAGGTCATCGCCGCCTCGGCCGCCCTCGAGCCGCGGCCGGACATCTCGCTGACCACCAACGGCATCGGGCTGGCCCGCCGGGCCGAGGCGCTGGCCGCGGCCGGCGTCAACCGGCTCAACGTCTCCATGGACACGCTGCGCCCCGAGCGCTTCGCCAGCATCACCCGGCGCGACCGGCTGTCCGACGTGCTGGCGGGGCTCGCCGCCGCCCGTGCGGCCGGCCTGGACCCTGTGAAGATCAACAGCGTGCTGCTGCGCGGCGTGAACGACGACGAGGCCACCGACCTGCTGGCCTTCGCCGTCGAGCACGGCTACGAGCTGCGGTTCATCGAGCAGATGCCGCTCGACGCCCAGCACGGCTGGCAGCGCGCGGAGATGATCACCGCGGGCGAGATCATGGAGAAGCTGGCCACCCGCTTCACCCTCACGCCCGACGGCGAGGAGCGCGGCGGCGCCCCCGCCGAGCGCTACCTGGTCGACGGCGGCCCGTCCCGCGTCGGCGTGATCGCCTCGGTGACCCGGCCCTTCTGCGGCGCCTGCGACCGCACCCGGCTCACCGCCGACGGACAGGTCCGCTCCTGCCTCTTCGCCCGCACCGAGACCGACCTGCGCGTCCTGGTGCGCGGCGGCGCGAGCGACGCGGAGATCGCGGACGTCTGGCGGTACGCGATGTGGGGCAAGCTCGCCGGGCACGGCATCGACGACCCCGGCTTCCTGCAGCCCGACCGCCCGATGAGCGCGATCGGCGGGTGAGGAGAATGGGTCCGGTGACCACCACCGCACTGCGGACCGTGACGGTCCGGTACTTCGCGGCCGCGAAGGCGGCCGCCGGCCGGGACACCGAGTCCGTCGAGGTGCCGGACGGGACCACCGTCGCGGCCCTCGGCGACACGCTCGCCGAGCGGCACGGCCCCGAGTTCGCCCGGGTGCTCGCCCGCTGCTCCTACCTCGTCGACGAGGTCGCCGTCCGCGACCCGCAGCGGGTGCTGCCCGAGGCCGCCGTCGTCGACGTGCTGCCGCCCTTCGCCGGCGGCTGAGCACCCGCCCGCTATCTCGTCAGCGGCGCGCTCGCCGGCGCCTGCATCGGCGTCGCCGTCGTCCTGATGGTCACGGCCACGGGTCCGGTCAACGCCGCCCAGAGCCCGTCACCAAGCTGGTGCAGGGGTGGTGTTCGGCTCGGCACGGCCCTGGCGCTCGTCGTGTTCGCCATCATCGTGAGGACGGTCCCGATCATTATCGGGACCATGGCGGGGATGCCGAGGGCCGAGGCCACGAGGTACTCGATCCCCAGGGCCGCCCCGACGCCGAAGGCCCCGCGCGCCGCGGAGGTGAGCCGGTTCAGTCCGGGGTCCGAGGCCGCCAGGCGCTCCCACCGGTCCGCACGCCGCCCGCGTCGCGCCACCACCGCACTCCTTCCCGCCCGCGGGCACACGTCCGCTCCCGGGCAAGTAATTGTTGTTGCTAACCATAGTCGTGGGGAGCGGCCCCGTCCGGCTGTGCGGCGCGCCGACCGTCCCTCAGCGCACGGGCTCCCCGACGCCGGTCACACTGCGGTAGGAGGGCCAGGAGCCGCCCCGTGTGGTGACCGGGGGCGCGGCCAGGACCGCGTGCACCACGGCACGGGCGACGACGTCGGCGGCCGCGGCGTGCAGGGCGTACAGCGCCTCGGGCCCCGGGGCCTCGCGGGCGCCGGTGGCCAGGGCGAAGATCGCGTCGCCGTCCATCGCGGTGTGGACGGGGTCGAGGGAGCGGGCGTAGCCGTCGTGCGCGACCGTCGCGAGCCGGCCGCAGCCCGCCTTGTCCAGCGTCGCGTCGGTGGCGACCACCGCGAGCGAGGTCGCCGTGGCCGGGGTCAGCGTGCGGCGCCGGCGGAACACGGCCGCCAGCTCGTCGACCGCCTCCGGCGCGACCTCGGCGTCGGGGAACTCGCCGGGCAGCCCGTGCCGGGCCCCGAGCAGCCGCCCGGTGGGGCCGTGCACCGGCGAGCCCGTCGCGTTGACCGCCACGAGCGCGGCGACCGTGGTGCCGTCGTCGAGGACCACGCTGGCGGAGCCGATCCCGCCCTTCAGACCCCCGGCCGCGGCGCCGGTGCCCGCGCCGACCGCACCCTGCAGGACGGGGCCGGAGGTCGCCGCGTCGTAGGCCGCGGCCCCGGTCTCCGCAGTCGGCCGCGCGGTGAAGCGGCCGCCGCGGCCGAGGTCGAACAGCACCGCGGCAGGCACGATCGGGACGACGCCGCCGGGCACCGGGAAGCCCTCGCCCGCCGCCTCCAGCCGGTCCATCACCCCCTGCGCCGCGGCCAGCCCGTACGCGCTCCCGCCCGAGAGCACGACGGCGTGCACGCGTTGCACGGAGTTGCCGGGGGCGAGGAGGTCCGTCTCCCGCGTGCCCGGCGCAGCCCCGCGGACGTCCACACCGGCCGTCGCACCGCCGCGAGGGCAGCGCACCACCGTGGTGCCGCTCAGCGCGTCCTCCCCGGTCACGGCCGCGTGCCCGACCAGGATCCCGGGGATGTCGGTGATCGCGTTGTGCGCGCCGGCGTGCATGCGCCGATCCTCGCACTCGGTCGTCGTGCTCCACACGGACATCCCTTGATCACCGTTCCGGTGCACTGACGGTGCGCGGCACCACCTTCAGCGCACTAAGAGAACGATCATGGACGCGCCCCAGGGTGCCGGTGAGACCGACGTCGGCCGGGCCGCCGCAAGCGCACCACACGATGATCACCGGAGGGACGCCTCCCAGCGCTTCGTCCCTGATCGCCGCATCGGTGCACTGGAAGCCGGTCGCACTGCCGTTAGCGCACGTAGACAACGATCACCGGGCACGCCCTCACTGTGCCCCCCTTGATCGCCTTCCCGGTGCGCTGGAGGTCGGTCGCGCTGCCATGAGCGCACGGAGGCGGCGATCACCGAGCGAGCCTCCCGGGCTCGCTTCCCCGTGAGCGCCGGTTGCCTGCACTCACGGTCGACCGCACCGCCGTCAACGCACGGAGACAGTGATCACTGAGGCCGCGGGCTGCGCGAGGAGCGCCCGACTGACGAGAGCCGCTCACCGTTCACCCCCGCGAACGCCGAAGGCCGGCGACCCTTCTGGGTCGCCGGCCCTCGGGCGCGTCAGGACGCGGTCAGCTCTTCCGCAGGGCGCGGATGATCAGGAAGATCGCGAGCAGCACACCGAGACCGCCCGCGACCGGGACGAGCCGCTTCACGATCGGCGCGCCCGCGGTGTCGAGCAGGTCGATGGCGTCGACACTGCTCTTCATCGGGGCCGGCTTGCTGGCGGCCGGGGTGTCGGTCGGCTTCGGCAGCTCCCCCGCGACCCCACCGGCGGTCGGCGTGGCCGGGGCAGCCGTGGTCGCCGGGGTGACCGGCTCGGCCGCGGCAGGGGCCTGGGCCTCGTGCTTCTCGGTCAGCTTGTCGGCGAGGCACGACGAGAACTGGCCGATGATCTTGTCGGCGACGTCCGAGATCACACCGCGGCCGAACTGGGCCGGGCGGCCGGTGATGGTCATGTCGGTGACCATCGTGACCTCGGTCTTGTCCGGGCCGTCGGCCTTCATGCTGCCGGTGACCTTGGCAGCGGCGGTGCCGTTGCCGCGCGAGTCACGCCCGGTGGCGTCGATGACGACCTTGTGGTTCGCGTCGTCCCGCTCGATGTAGGTGCCCTTGCCCTTGTACGTGAGCGAGATCGGCCCCAGCTTCACCTTCACCGTGCCGGTGAAGGAGTCGCCCGTGTACTCCGTCAGCGTGGCGCCGGGGAAGCAGGGGGCGACGGTCTCCGGGTTGTTCAGGGCCGCCCAGGCGTCCGCGATGGGCGCCGCGATCGTGAACTTGTTCTCCAGCTGCATGACTTCCAGTCTCCTCGTCGGCGAGCGCGCCCGGCGGGTGCGGGCGGGCTCCTGGTAGGAGAAACGGCGGGACGCCTGCCCGGGTGCCCGGGCAGGCGTCCAGCCGTTCTCGCGAATGCCTCAGCCGGCGGCGGCCAGCACCGCCCGGCCGGTGAGCACCTTGGCCAGGTGTTCACGGTAGTCGGCCGCGGCATCGGCGTCACTCGGAGCCGCAGTGCCCTCCGTCGCGTGTTCGGCGGCGGCGCGGACCGAGTCCGCGGTCGCGGGCTGGCCGACGAGCGCCTGCTCGACTCCGGTGGCCCGGATCGGCGTGGTGCCCATGTTGGTCAGGCCGATGCGGGCCTCCGCGATGGATCCGCCCTCGACCCGCAGCGCGGCGGCGACGGCCACCATCGACCAGGCCTGCGCGGTGCGGTTGAACTTCTCGTAGTGCGTGCTCCAGCCGGTGTACTTCGGGAACCGCACCTGCGTGAGGATCTCGCCCTCGCCGATCGCGGTGGTGAAGTAGTCGACGAAGAACTCGGTCGCCGGGACCGTGCGGGTCCCGGAGGAACCGGCGATCACGAACTCGGCGTCGAGCGCCAGGGCGACCGCGCCCAGGTCGCCGGCCGGGTCGGCGTGCGCCAGCGCCCCGCCGAGGGTGCCGCGGTGGCGGACCTGCGGGTCCGCCACGGTCGCGGTGGCCTGCGACAGCAGCGTGACGTGCTGCTTGACCAGGTCGTCGCGCATCACGTCGTGGTGCGGGGCCATGGCGCCGATGGCGATCCGGTCCCCGTCCTCGCTGATCTGGCGCAGCTCGGCGATGCCGCCGAGGTCGATCACGACCGACGGCGCGGCGAGCCGGAGCCGGAGGACCGGCAGCAGGCTCTGCCCGCCGGCCAGGATCTTGGCGTCGTCCCCGCCCTGCTGGAGCGCGCTGACGGCCTCCTCGACCGTCGACGGCCGGACGTAGTCGAACTTGGCGGGGATCACTGGACCTCTCCCTGCGGGTTGTTGGGGTCGATGGAGCCGAGGCCGGCACCCGGCGAGTGGGTGTCGATGGGCGTCTCCTGGGTGGAGCGGCCCTTCGCCTCCTGGATCGCGCGCCACACGCGCTGCGACGTCGTCGGCATCTGGATGTCCTCGACGCCGAGGTGCCGGACCGCGTCGAGCACGCCGTTGACGATCGCCGGGGTGGAGGCGATGGTGCCCGCCTCGCCCACGCCCTTCACGCCGAGCGGGTTCGACGTGGCCGGGGTGCTGACGATCTCGGTGGTGAAGCTCGGCAGGTCGGCCGACGACGGCAGGGTGTAGTCGACGAAGGTGCCGTTCACCAGGGTGCCCTGGTCGTCGTAGTTGGCCTCCTCGAACAGCGCCTGCGCGATGCCCTGGGCGAGGCCGCCGTGGACCTGGCCCTCGGCGATCAGCGGGTTGACGACGTTGCCGATGTCGTCGACGCAGACGTAGTGGCGCAACGTGACCCGGCCCGTCTCGGTGTCGACCTCCATGGCCGCGAGGTGGGTGCCGTGCGGGAAGGAGAAGTTCTCCGGGTCGTAGACGGCGTCGGAGTCGAGCGAGGGCTCCATGCCCTCCGGGTAGTCGTGCGCCATGAACGCGGCGAACGCGATCTCCTGGATCGCCTTGCCCTTGTCCGTGCCGCGGACGGTGAACTGCCCGGCGCTGAACTCGATGTCGCCCTCGTCGGCCTCGAGGAGGTGCGCGGCGATCTTCTTGGCCTTCTCGATGACCTTGTCCGCGGCCATCGTGATCGCGATGCCGCCGACGACCAGCGAGCGCGAGCCGTAGGTGTCGAGGCCCTTGGGCGACGACGCGGTGTCGCCGTGGAGGATCTCGACGTCCTCGAACGGCACGCCCAGCTTGTCCGCGACGATCTGGGAGAACGCGGTCTCGTGGCCCTGGCCGTGCGCGGAGGCGCCGGTGATGACCTCGACCTTGCCGGTGGCCAGCATCCGGATGCTGGCGGCCTCCCAGCCGCCGGCGCCGTAGGCCAGCGAGCCCAGCACGCGCGACGGCGCGAGGCCGCACATCTCGGTGAAGGTCGAGATGCCGATGCCCAGCTGGACCTGGTCGCCGCGCTCGCGGCGCTCGGCCTGCTCCCGGCGCAGGGCGTCGTAGTCGAAGAGCTCCTTGGCCCGGGCGGTGGCCTGCTCGTAGTTGCCCGAGTCGTAGGTCAGCCCGCACACCGTGGTGAACGGGAACTCCTCGTGCTTGATCCAGTTCTGCTCGCGCAGCTCCAGCGGCTCCCGGCCGAGCTCGACGGCGAGCTCGTCGATGATCCGCTCGATGCCGAACGTGGCCTCCGGACGGCCGGCGCCGCGGTAGGCGTCCGTCAGCGTCTTCGTGGTGAAGACGTTGGTGGTCTGGAAGCGGTAGGCCGGGATCTTGTAGATCGCGTTGAACATGAACGCGCCCAGCACCGGGACACCCGGGCCGACCAGGCCCAGGTAGGCGCCCATGTCCGCGAGGAGCCGGACGTCCAGGCCGGTGATCGTGCCGTCCTTCCTGGCGGTGATCACGAGGTCCTGGATCTGGTCCCGCCCGTGGTGCGCGGTGAGCATGCACTCCGAGCGGGTCTCGGTCCACTTGACCGGCTTGCCCAGCTTCCGGGCGAGCAGGACCGTCATCATCTCCTCGGGCAGCACGCCGATCTTGCCGCCGAAGCCGCCGCCCACGTCGGGGGCGATGACCCGCAGCTTCGACTCGGGGATGCCGAGGGTGACCGTGGTCATGGTGCGGAGGATGTGCGGGACCTGCGTCGCCGACCAGATGACGATCTGCTCGCCGGTCGGGTCGACCACGCAGGAGCGCGGCTCCATGAACGCCGGGACCAGGCGCTGCTGGCGGAACCGGCGCCGGACGACGACCTGGTCCGGGTCGGCCTCGGCCGCGGCGATCGCGTCGGCGACGCTGCCGCCGGTGCCGGCCTCGCCCGAGTCGAAGACCCAGGTGGCGGACTCGTTGGTGCCCAGGTCGGGGTGCACGAGGGTGGCGCCCTCGGCGAGCGCGGCCTCCATGTCGAGGACCGGGTCGAGCGGGTCGTAGTCGACCTCGACGAGCTCGGCGGCGTCCTTCGCCTCGGCGGCGGTGCGCGCGACGACGACGGCCACGCCCTCACCGGCGAAGTGGACGGTGTCCTTGGCCAGGACGGGGCGCTGCGGCGCCTTCTGGTCCGGGGTGATCGGCCAGGCGCACGGCATGCCCACCTCCTCGGCGCCCAGGTCGGCGAGGGTGTAGACGCCGTGCACGCCCGGGGCGCGCTTGGCCTCGGCCGTGTCGATGTTCGTGATCCGCGCGTGCGCCAGCGGGGAGCGGACGACGGCGACGTGCAGGGTCCCGGGCGGGGTGATCGCGTCGGTGTAGCGGGTCCGGCCGGTGATGAGGCGCGCGTCCTCCTTGCGGACGCGGGCCTTGCCGAACTCGAGTGCGGTGGTGTCGGCGGTCGCGGTCATCTCTCAGTCTCCTGCGACGGGTGCGGGCGTCTCGGTCGGGGCGGACGCGCCGGGCTTCATCATCTGGGCCGCGCGCTGCACGGACCGGACGATGTTCTGGTAGCCGGTGCAGCGGCAGAGGTTGCCCTCGATGCCCTCGCGCACCTCGTCCTCGTCGGGGTCGGGGTTGTCCCCGAGCAGGTCGACGGCCGCCATGATCATGCCCGGCGTGCAGTAGCCGCACTGCAGGCCGTGGCACTCGTTGAAGGCGGACTGCACCGGGTGCAGCTGGCCGTCGCGGGCCAGGCCCTCGATGGTCAGCACCTCGCCGCCGTCGGCCTGGACCGCCAGGACCGAACAGCTCTTCACGCTCTGCCCGTTCAGATGGACGGTGCAGGCACCGCAGTTGCTCGTGTCGCAGCCGATCAGCGTGCCCGTCTTCCCGAGCCGTTCCCTGAGGTACTGGACCAGCAACATGCGGGGCTCCACCTCGTCGGCGTAGTTCACGCCGTCGACGGTGACCCGGACCTCTGCCATGAGTCTCTCTCCCAACCGCGGTGGTGGTCGCGTCCTCCGGGAGAGCCACCGGTGGCCGGTGCGCTCTCGGACCGTCCACAGATCTGTGGCGGCGAGCACATCACACTCCCGATCTTCATGCGGTGCAAGACGCCTGAGGTCCCCTCTCGGCGGCGGAGAGAGGCCCACCGCACACGGTTCCGCACTCGCGGAGCGTCGCGCATCGCCGCTCCGCAGTCGCGGTTGTTTCACACAAGACCAATCACCCGTCCGGACCAGTCCTGTCGGGGGGTGGGGTCACTTCCGACCGGGCGAGACGGGCCGCAGCGCGGCCGTGTCGCGGGCCTTCCACGCCCCCCACCAGAGGCCCGCGCCGTACGCCAGGTCGTCCAGCCGGTGTGCGACCAGGTGGGTCACGGGGTCCGGTCGGACGGCCGGGTCGTGCCGGCGGTGGGTCCACCAGTCGCCCAGCCCCTCCGCGACTGCGGCGAGCAGCACCGCGCGCCGGATGCGCCGGGAGACGGGCAGCAAGGCCGCGGCGACCGGCCAGTGGTGGCGCAGCAGCGCGTTCGCGACCTGGAGCCCGGCGCCGGAGAGCCCGAGACCGGCCAGCCGCGCGGCGGAGGCCCGCGGCTGTTCGAGCCGGGAGAGCTTGCGGGACAACCGTTCCGCGGCCACCCCGGTGACGGCCGCGGCGACCGGGACCGACCAGCGGCGCTGGGCCAGCAGCGCCGCGCACGCCGCCGCGGTCCACGGGCTGAGCACCATCGGCGGGACCGCGCCGCGGTGCCGGCGGGCGAGCGGCGCGGCCCCGGTGCCGTAGTAGGCCTTGCGCAGCCACCACGCGCGCGGCGACGTCCGGTGGTCGTGCGCGACCCGGGCGGCCGGCTCGTAACGCAGCCGGCGGCCGTCGCTGTGCAGCCGCAGCACGAGGTCGACGTCCTCGGCCACGTGCATGTCCTCGTCGAAGCCGGCGCCGACGGCGTCGCGGCGGACGAGCATCGCGGCGCTCGGCACGTAGGCGACGCGGCTGCGCGGCACGATCAGCGCCGGGTCGAGGCCGAGGTCGAGGCTGGAGCGCACGGCCTCGTAGCGCGCGATCGGGCCGCGGACGGGGTGCAGTGCGACGATCCGCGGGGCCACCAGCGCCACCGCGGGATCGGCGAGGTGCGCCAGCAGCGGGTCGAGCCAGCCCTCCTGCGGCACCACGTCGGAGTCCAGGAACATCACCAGGGGCGTCGTGGCCGCGGCCAGCCCGGCGTTGCGCGCCGCGGCCGGGCCGCGCGGGGTCTCGTGCCGGATCACGCGGCCGTGCGCGGCCTCGACCGTCGCGGCGAGGGCCTCGGGGTCCGACCCGCCGTCGTCGACCACGACCAGGCCGCCGAGGTCGGCGGGCAGGGTGGCCAGCAGCCGGTCGAGCGGGCGGTCCTTCACCGGGACGACGACGGTGACCTCGTCCCGCCCGGGGCCGCCGGGGATCGGGTGGGCCGGGTGGGCGAAGCCGGAGTCGAGCAGCGTGCGGGCCAGGGCGCGCGAGGTCGGGTCGGCGACGGTCACCGTGTCGCCGTCGCCGAGGACGGCCTGCGCCCGCGGGGTCAGGTGGACGAGCTTCGGCGGCGCGCCGCCGAGCAGCGCCGATCCGCCGTCCCGGCCGGCCAGCCGGCGGACCCGGCGGTCCAGCACCACGCGCATCCCGTCCGGCAGCGGTCCCGGCCCCGTCGCACCCACCCCGGAATCCAAACACGCGGGAGCTGTCCCGACGCCGCCCCGTGACGTGGGACCCTCACGCCGTGTCCTCCGGTGATCCGCTGCTCCCCCGGTACGGCGAGCGCTCGCTGGCCGAGGTGTTCCCCGCCGTCCTCGCCGCGCTGGGCGTGCCGGGCCCCGCACCTGCGATCACGCTGCCGCCGGTGCGCGCGGCCGCGGTCCTGCTGGTCGACGGGCTGGGCGCCGAACTGCTCCGGGCCCACGCCGACGACGCCCCGTTCCTCGCCTCGCTCGGGGGCGAGCCGCTGACCGTCGGGTTCCCGTCGAGCACCTCGATCAGCATCACCTCCCTCGGCACGGGCCTGCCGCCGGGCGGGCACGGCGTGGTCGGGATCAGCTTCCGGGCCTGCGGGGACGCGCTGCTCGACTCCCTCAAGTGGACGACCTACGGCGAGCCCGAGCCCGCGGACCTGCGCGAGATCCTGCCGCCGGAGCAGGTGCAGCCCGCACCCACCGCGTTGGAGAGGGCCGCGGCCGACGGCGTGCGGGTCACCTCGGTCGGCCCGCGGGCCTTCCGCGGCTCGGGTCTCACCCGTGCGGCGCTGCGTGGCGGCCAGTACCGCGGCGTGCTGGCGCTCGGCGACCTCGCCGCCGAGGCCGTCGACGCGCTCGCCGGGCCGGGACGGCGGCTCTGCTACGGCTACCACGCCGACCTCGACACCCTCGGCCACGTGCACGGCCCCGGCTCCACCGCCTGGCGCTACCAGCTGCGGCAGATCGACCGGCTCGCCGCGACGATCGCCGACCAGCTGCCGCCGGACGCGCTGCTCGCGGTCACGGGCGACCACGGCATGGTGCAGGTGACCCGCCGCTACGACGCCGACCAGCTCACCGCGCTGCGGCTCGGCGTCCGGCTGCTCGGCGGCGACCCGCGGGCCCGGCACGTCTACGTCCAGGAGGGAGCGCTCGACGAGGTCCAGGCCGCCTGGCGGGAGACCCTCGGTGACGACGCCTGGATCGTCACCCGGGACGAGGCGGTGGCCGCGGACTGGTTCGGCCCGCTCGGGCCGCACGTCGCCGAGCGGATCGGGGACCTCGTCGTGGCGCTGCGGGGGTCGGCGGGGGTGGTGCGGACGGTCGCCGAGCCCGTCCTCGCCGGCCTGCCCGGCCAGCACGGCTCGTTGACCGCGGAGGAGCAGCTGGTGCCGCTGCTGGTGGCGACTACCGCGCGGTGAGGACGATGAGATCGTCCGGGAGAGCTTCGTCGAGCCGAGCGGTGAGACGCAGGCAGGCCCGCTGGTGACCGAACACGAGAAACGCGCGGTCGTTCACCAGCGCGAACGGGTCAGGACCCGAACGCAAGCCGCCCGGTCACCTCGTCCGGCTCCCACCGCGCGACGGCGGCGGCGAGCGCGTCGGTCATCGCGGCGAGCAGGGCCTCGCCCTCCTCGGCGGAGGCACCGCGCGGGTCGCCGAGGATGCCGTTGGGGCTCACCCCGGCCACGCCCTTCTCCCGCATCTCCGGCAGCAGCTCACGCAGCGGGGCGGTCGCGCCGGGTTCGCGCCCGGCGCCGACCCGGGCTCCGAGGGCGAGCATCAGGGAGGTCTCGGTGCGGCCGGCGTGCGCGTCGCCGCGGATGCCCGGCGCCACGCAGGGCACCCACGCGGCATCGCGGCCCTCGTACCGCAGCAGCCGGACGGCCTCGACCAGGGTGCCGACGTTGCCGCCGTGGCCGTTGACGAACACGAGCCGGGCCGCCCACCGGCAGGCCGAGCGGCCGAGCTCCACCAGCACGGCCCGCAACGCCTCGTGCCCGATCGACACGGTCCCGGGGAATCCCTCGTGCTCCCCGGCCGCCCCGTAGGCCACGGCGGGCGCCAGCACCAGATCGGGGTCGCGCTGCTCCATCCGGGTGGCGACGTGCTCGGCCACGCGCACATCCGTCGTCAAGGGCAGATGGGGCCCGTGCTGCTCGACCGACCCCACCGGGACGACCAGCGTCCGGGGTGGACCGTCGGTGAGGACCCTCCACGTGAGCTCGTCGGCCCTCACCGCTGACCTGCGACGACGGAGTTGTCCACAGTGTCGGTCCACAGGTGGATACCACTCTCAGGTTTCACAGTTTCACCGCCAGTCGCTCGCCGTCGCGGACCGCGGCGTCCATCCGCCGCGGGGCCAGGCAGTCACCGATCCGGTGGACCCCGGACCGGTGACGCAGCGTGGACCACAGGGCATCGTCGGGCTCGGCGGGGACCGCCTGGACCACGGCGTCGACCTCCCTCGTCTCGGTCCTCCCGGTGGGATGGTGCACGAGGATCGCCCGTCCCGGTTCGACGGCCGTCACGAGCCGGTCCGTGGTGAGCCGGATGCCGGCCGCGTGCGCCCGGCGGCGGAAACCCTCGCGGTCGAGCGTCAGCCCGAGGTCCTGGCCGACCACCATCCCCGGGGTCACGATCTCCACGGCGCAGCCGCGGGCGGCCAGCAGCTCGGCCACCGAGGTGGCGTGGTGGAACCCCAGCTCGTCGACGACGAGCACGGAGCCGGTGGGTGCGGCGCTGCCGTCGAGCACGTCCCGGACGTCGAGCGTGCCGGACCGGCGGGCGGGCCGCGCTCCCGTGGCGAGGACGACGACGTCGGCGCTCCCGAGATCCCCCGGCTCCCCGTGCACGATCTCCACCCCGGCACGCCCGCACTCGGCCACGAGATCCCGGACGACGTGGGCGAGCTCGCCGCGCCCGGGCGCGAGGGCGGCGAGGGCGAGCTGGCCGCCGAGCCGGTCGCGCTCGTAGAGGGTCACCCGATGCCCGCGGGCGGCGGCGGTCGCGGCGGCGCGCAGCCCGGCCGGCCCACCCCCGACCACGGTCACCCGGCGCGGCACGCCCGGGGTCGGCAGCGGGACGGACTCGCGCCCGGCGCGCGGGTTGACCGCGCAGCCCAGCGGCCGGTTCACCCCGACCCGGCCGACGCACTCCTGGTTGCAGCCCACGCACACCCGCGTCGGGCCGTCCGGGGCGGCGAAGTCCGGGGAGGCGATCTGTCCGCGGGCGACGCCGACGAGGTCGCAGTGCCCCTCGACCAACGCCTGCTCGGCCACGCCGGGCTCGGTGAACCGCCCCACCGCGACGACCGGGATCCGCACGGCCGCGCGGATGGCCGAGGGGATGAAGGTCGCGTAGTCGGCCGGCGTGTGCATGGAGGCCTCGATGAGGTGCAACGACGCCGTCGCCACGCCGATCGAGGTGTTGAGGTGGTCGACCTCGCCGGTCGCCTCGAGCAGGCGGGCCAGGGCGACGCCCTCGTCGAGCCCGATGCCGCCCTCGATGCCCTCCTCGCCGCCGAGCCGGACGCCGAGGACCCGGTCGCCCAGCTCCCGCCGGACCGCCGCGACGATCCGCAGGAGCAGCCGGGCGCGATTCTCCAGCGGGCCGCCGTAGGCGTCGGTGCGGTGGTTC
The DNA here is from genome assembly GCF_050948485.1 of Pseudonocardia halophobica. Taxonomy (NCBI): domain Bacteria; kingdom Bacillati; phylum Actinomycetota; class Actinomycetes; order Pseudonocardiales; family Pseudonocardiaceae; genus Pseudonocardia; species Pseudonocardia halophobica. The sequence goes on from NZ_CP192046.1 coordinate 7,029,456, forward strand.
GTGGCGGGCGAGAGGAAGCAGCGGACCAGGGACGCGTGCGAACACTGCAGCTCGACGCCGTCGAACCCGCCCTCGACGCAGTGCCGGGCGGTGCGGGCGTAGCCGGCCACGACCTCGTCGAGGTCCGCCTCCGTCATCGCGACGGGGACCTCGCGGAACATCGGGTCGGGGACGGCGGAGGGGCCGCGGACGGGCTCACGGGAGTACATCCCGGAGGACTGCGGCCCGTTGTGGTTGAGCTGGGCGAGCACGGCCGCGCCGTGGGCGTGCACGGCGTCGATGAGTGCGCGGTAGCCGGGCAGCACGGCGGGATCGTGGCCGCGGATCAGCTTCTCGTAGGGGCGGTCGTGCGGGTGGACCGAGTGCTCCTCGGTGATCACCAGCCCGGCGCCGCCCGCGGCCCGCGCGGCGTAGTACGCGGTGTGCTGCGGGGTGGGCAGGCCGTCCGTCGCGTAGCCGGTGAGGTGGGCGGTGAAGACGATCCGGTTCCGCAGGGTCAGCCGGCCGAGGCGCAGCGGTTCGTGCAGCATCACGACACCCGTGAGTGCGTAGTGCCCGTAGAAGGGCTGTCGGCCCTCACGACCCCGGCTGAGCTGCGCAGATACTGCACCGCGCGCCGGCCCTCCCGCACCGCCTCGTGCACGGTCCGGGGCGCGACGCAGTCCCCCGCCACCATCAGCCGCGCTGCAGCCCCCCGCGAGTCGGGAGATCCTGCACCGCGAGTCGGGAGATCCTGCACCGCGAGTCGGGAGGTCGTGCACCGCGAGTCGGGAGCATCGACGTGACCGGCGCGCAGGAGGTCGGGATGTCCGCGCCACAGGTCGTCGGCGGGCAGGCGGTGGGCGCAGTCGATCACCACCGTGCAGGGGACCTCCCGGGCCGTCCCGTGGTCGACGTCGGTGAGCAGCGCGGTCCCGCCACCGACCGACCGCAGCCGCGCGAACAGCTCCCGCGCGACGCCCGCGCGCTCGAGGCGGCCGTTGGCGTCGGCGAGGTCGCCGGTGCGGGACAGCTGTGTGCCGGCGACGGCATCCGCGGTGACGAGCGCGCACGGCAGCCCCGCCGCGGCCACCTGCTCGGCGATCCCCACACCCGTCCAGTCGCCGATCGGGTCGTGCACGACGACGCGTGCGCCGGCGGGCAGCACGGCCGCCGTCGCGTCGGGAGCGGGCGGGTCGGACGGGCGGCGGGGCCCGGCCGCGGCGAGGACCCCGGCCTCGAACTCGCCCGCCGGCAGCACGACGACGTCAGGTGCGGCGACGAAGGCGTGGGGCGAGGGCACGGACCCGGTCGCGAGCACGACGTCGCCGGTCAGATCTGCCGGACGTGCCTCGACGCCGAGCTCCACCTCCACGCCCAGCCGGTCGAGCTCGCGCTCCCACCACTCGACGAGCAACCCGAAGCGGGCGCGGCCGTGCACGACCGCCGCGTACCGCAGCGCACCGCCGAGCTGCGGGGCCCGCTCCATCAGCCGGACCCGGTAGCCGTACAGCGCCGCCGTCCGGGCGGCCTCCAACCCCGCCGGACCCCCGCCGACGACGAGCAGGTCGCCCACCCCGTCGACCGGCGCGAGTGCCGGCGGTGGGTCGAGGGTCTCGTGGCCCGACCGCGGCTCGGCCTCGTCGGTGATCAGCGGGTTGCGCGGGTCGCGGGCGCGGTGCTGGTTGGCGAGGGTGCAGGGGCGGATGCGTTCCGGCGTCCCGGCCCGGACGTGCGCGACGAGCCGGGGGTCGGCGATCTGCGCCCTGGTCATCTCGACGAGCGCAATCCCGTCGTCGAGCGCCTCCTCCGCCATCTCCGGGTCCACCACGCTTCCCTGCAGCACGATCGGCACGCCGAGCCCGAGGAAGCTGCGCGCGAGGGGGCGGTTGAAGCCGGGCGGGGTGTGCAGGTCGGGCCGGGTCGCGGGGACGGTCAGCCCCGATCCGCGTACCGGGACGAGGTAGTCGACGAGCTGCGCGAGGCTCTCCGGCTCTCCCGGGTCTGCCGACTCGCTGTCCCGAAACTCCCGACTCGCGGTGCCGGAACTCCCGACTCGCGGTGCCACATCTCCCGACTCGCGGTGCAGGAACTCCCGACTCGCGGTGCCGGAAGTCCCGACTCGCGGTGCCACATCTCCCGACTCGCGGGGGGCCACGGCGCGCCTCGCGGGATCGGAAACGTCGACGATCGCGGTGGAGAGCAGGGTGTGGGCGGAGGTGGGGGTGATGCCCGCCCAGGGGGCGAGCTCGTCGCAGCAGAGCCGCAGGCCCAGGACGTGACGCGGGCCGAGTGCGGCACGCACCGCCCCGACGACCTCGCGGAGGAGCAGGGAGCGGTCCTCCCCGTAGGCGTCGGGGCGGTGGTTGGTCAGTCCGGACAGGAACTGCCGGAGCAGCGAGTGCTGGCCCGCCTGGATCTCGACCCCGTCGAGCCCCGCGGCCACCGCCTCGGCCGCGGCGGCCGCGAAGCCGGCGACGAGCGCGTCGATCTCCGGCTGTTCCATGACCTGCGGGACCTCGCGGGACACGACGTCCGGCACCCGGGAGGCGCCCCAGAGCGCCCGCCCGGTGTAGGCGCTGGTGCCCTGCGAGCCGGCGTGCCCGAGCCCGGCGAGGACCAGCGCGTCGTGGCAGGCGGAGCGGATCGCCCGCCACCCCTCGTCGCACGCCGAGGCCAGCGGCGCCCGCTCGTACGGCCAATCCGACTCGTGCACCGACGCCGTCTCGGTGACGATCACCCCGCACCCGCCCGCGGCCCGCTCGGTGTAGTAGGCGACATGCCGCTCGGAGAGCACGCGCCCGCGGCCGAGGTTGGTGACGTGCGGCCCGAACAGGATCCGCGACGGCGCCGATCGACCGCCGAGTTGCAAAGGCGAGGTGAGCATCGGAAGGTGGGTCGCGCGGCGCCGGACCCGTCGTCCCCGGGTCCGGCGCCGGCGGTCTGTGGGGTTACGAGCCGGCGACCGGGAGCCGCAGGCCCGAGTCGGTCTCCGAGGCGCCCAGCCCGGCGAGCGGGCTGGTCTCGCAGGCGCGGTCGGGACGGCCCATGCTCAGCTGCAGCAGGACCGGCGACTTCTTGCCGAGCTTGGTCCGCGAGTGGTCGACCTCGGACTTCGGGATCACGTGGCCCTCACCGCGGGCCGCGAGGGCCTGCTCGCCGAACCCGCGCACGCACTCGGGGTCCGGGCCGTCGAGCGGGAGGCCGGTGAAGAACTTGGCCGCCATGCATCCGCCCTGGCAGGAGTCGTAGTGCATGCACGACGAGCAGGCGCCGCCGGTCTGCGGCTGGCGCAGCTCGGTGAACAGCTCCGAGCTCTCCCAGACCTTCTGGAACCCGCCCTCGTCCCGGACGTTGCCCGCGAGGAAGTTCTCGTGGATCGCGAACGGGCAGGCGTAGACGTCCCCGACCGGGTCGATCAGGCACACCACGCGCCCGGCGCCGCACAGGTTCAGCCCGGGCAGGGCCTCGCCGAACGCCGAGAGGTGGAAGAAGGAGTCCCCGGTGAGGACCTGGTCGCCACGGTCGACCAGCCAGTCGTACATCTGCTTCTGCTGGCCGGGCAGCGGGTGCAGCTCGTCCCAGACGTCCGCACCGCGGCCGGACGGGCGGAGCCGCGTGATCCGCAGCTGGGCGCCGTACTTGTCCGCGATGGCCTTGAACTCGTCGAGCTGGTCGACGTTCTGCCGGGTCATGACGACCGAGATCTTCGGCTGCGCGAACCCGGCCTCGGCCAGGTTCTCCAGCGCGCGGATCGCCATGTCGTACGAGCCCGGGCCGCGGACGTAGTCGTTGACCTCCGGCGTCGCGCCGTCGATCGAGATCTGGATGTCGACGTAGTCGGTCGCCGCGAGCTGGGCGGCGCGCTTCTTGTCGATCTTCAGACCGTTGGTGGAGAACTTGACCCCGACGTTGTGGTCGATCGAGTAGTCCAGCAGCTCCCAGAAGTCCGGGCGCACCGTCGGCTCGCCGCCGCCGATGTTGATGTAGAAGACCTGCATCCGCTGCAGCTCGTCGATCACGCCCTTTGCCTCGGCGGTCGACAGCTCGCGCGGGTCCCGGCGGCCGGACGACGACAGGCAGTGGGCGCAGGACAGGTTGCAGGCGTAGGTGAGCTCCCACGTCAGGCAGATCGGCGAGTTGAGGCCGTACTGGAAGTGGTCGACCAGCTTCATCGGGGGCACTCCGGTGTGGTGGTTACTGGCGGGCTTCGATCGTCCCCGAGGCGGCCAGACCGGCCAGGGCCTTCAGGTAGGCGGGGCGCTGGGCCTCCTCGACGCCCGCGGCCTCGATGGCCGAGTGGACGTCCGGGTGGTGTTCGAGCCCCTTGACGACCTCCACGAGCGGGAGGGTCTTCAGGAAGGAGAGCTTGCGGGTGCCGAAGTGGTACACCAGCGCCCCGAACGGCTCGGGCCGCAGGGAGACCTGGGGGCTGCACCGGTAGGGGGCGCCGGGGTCGAAGTCGCCGACCCCGGCGGCACCAGCGCTCTCGGCGCTCTTAGTAGACACCGCACATGCCGTCGATGGAGACCTCCTCGACGAGGGTCTCCTCGACGACGGGGGCGTCCTCGACCTGCTCGGACTGCTCGATCGGGGCCATCGGGTACCTCCTGGTGCGACCTGGTGGACATCGGTGTCGGACGTGCCGGCCGGCAGGTCGGACAATATTGGCACCGGGTGCCGGAAGCAAGGGGCCCGGCGGGGCCCTGTCCGTTAGGAGAGGCGGCGCGGACCGGCCCGACGATCTCCACGCCCGCCCCCGGGGAGGACGAAGACGCAGGTGGACGGGCATGCTGACGCCCGTGTCCGGACCCGCGACCCTGCTGCACCTGACCACGCCCGCCGAGTGGCGCACAGCGTTGCGGGCGGGCGTCGTCACACCGCCGTCGCTCGCCGAGGTCGGCTTCGTGCACCTCTCGACGGCCGTCCAGGTGGCCCTCCCGGCCGCCCGGCTCTTCGCCGGGCGGCGAGACCTGCTGCTGCTCGCCGTCGACGCCGCCACGGTCGGCTGCGAGATCCGCTACGAGCCCGGCGTGCCCGACGACCCCGACGCCATGAGGTTTCCCCACGCCTACGGGCCGGTCCCGGTGTCCTCCGTCGTCGCGGTCTCGGCCTACCGCCCCGGGCCCGACGGCACCTTCGCCGCGCCGCCCGAACCGCCGCCCCGCGCCGACCACGCCGGGCGGCTGCGCGCCTTCGCCGACTCCCTGCCGCGGCGCGTGGCGAGCGCGGAGGAGCCCGTCGCCGGCGGGATCGCCGTGCTGCAGGACGACGTGCCGTGGGCGCCCGCGCTCAACCGCCTGTTCGTCGACGACGGCACCCCGGCGCAGGAGATCGCCGCCGAGGCGGACCGGGTGCTGGGCGGGGCGGGCCGCGACCACCGCTGCGTGACGATCCGGGGCACCGACCCCGGACCGGTCGCCCGCGAGCTCGGCCGGTCCGGCTGGTGGCTGCAGCACGACGTCGTCCTGGCCCGGACCGTCGACGTCGACGGCGCGGACCCGGGTGCGGCCGCCGAGGAGGTGCCCCTCGACGCCGTCCGAAGCCTCTGGGCGGAGGCCTGGCGCCCCGACCTGCCCGCCGACGACCCCCGCCGGCTCCGGCTCCCCGACCGGTACCTCGTGGAGGACCGGGGCATCGACCTCCGCGTGCTGGCCGTGCGCGAGGGCGACCTGGTCGTCGCGGCGGCCGCGCTGTACCTCGACGGCGCCACCGCGGTGCTCGAGGCGGTGGAGACCGCCGCACCCCACCGGGGTCGCGGGCACGGGAACGCGCTGGTCAGCGGGGCCATGGGGGTCGCGGAACGGGCTGGCTGCGATCTCCTCGCCCTGCACGCGGACGCCGCCGGCACACCCCGCGAGTGGTACGTCCGGCGCGGTTTCGGGCAGGTCGGCGAGGCGTGGAGCGCGGGCCGGACGGACTGACTTGTTGCCAGTCACGTGCAACGTTTCCGGCGCGGCACCCGTCGGCCGCAGAAGGCCCACCCCTCCGACCCGACGGTTTCCGCCCCCACCTCTTGACGGTTTAGCCCGCGGCCCTCTGTGCCCGCCGTCACGCCGGTCCTAGCGTCCGGAGTCGACCGACATCACCTGCACCAGAAAGGGCTGCCATGCAGGTCGACGAACTGCTCAAGCCGTTCCCGCTCAAGGAGTTCCACCCGTTCCCCAAGGCTCTTCTCGGCCCGGGTGCGCACGAGATGATCGGGCCGGAGGCCCTGAAGCTCGGCTTCAAGAAGACGCTCGTGATGACGTCCGGCCTCCGCGGCACGAACATCGTCCACAAGATCGTCGAGTCGATGAAGTACCACGGCCTCGAGGTCGTCGTGTACGACAAGGTCGAGTCGAACCCCAAGGACTACAACGTCATGGACGCTGTGGGCCTCTACCAGCAGAACAACTGCGACTCGTTCGTCTCGATCGGCGGCGGCTCCTCGCACGACGCCTGTAAGGGCGCGCGCGTCTCCGTGGCCCACGACGGCCGCAACGTCAACGAGTTCGAGGGCTTCAACAAGTCCGAGAACCCGCAGAACCCGCCGCACATCGCGGTCTCCACCACGGCCGGGACCGGTTCGGAGACCTCGTGGGCGTACGTCATCACGGACACCACGACGGACCCCGACAACCCCCACAAGTACGTCGCGTTCGACGACGCCTCGGTGACCAGCCTGGCGATCGACGACCCGGTGCTCTACTACGACTGCCCGATCGACTACACCGCGCAGTGCGGGTTCGACGTGCTCGCGCACGCCTCCGAGCCGTACGTGTCCCGGCTGAACTTCCAGCCGTCGCTGGGCAACGCGCTGCACGCGATCAAGCTGACCGCGCAGAGCCTGCGCGCGGCGGTGTGGAACGGCCAGGACCTGGCCGGTCGCGAGGGCATGATGTACGCGCAGTACATCGCCGCCCAGGCGTTCAACTCCGGTGGCCTGGGGATCATCCACTCGATCTCGCACGCGGTGTCGGCCTTCTACGACACCCACCACGGCCTCAACAACGCCATCGCGCTGCCGCGTGTGTGGGCGTTCAACATGCCGGTCGCCTACGAGCGCTTCGCGGACATCGCGGAGGCCATGGGGATCGACACCCACGGCATGACCAAGGTCCAGGCCGCGGAGGCCGCGCTGGCCGCCGCGATCCGGCTGCTGCGCGACGTGGGCATCCCGGAGCGCTTCCTCGACGTCAAGGCCGACACGTACTCGAAGAACCGGCTGGGCCAGGGCCCGACCAGGTACTACGAGAACGCCAAGGAGATCAAGGGCGACGCCGCCGACGTCGACCGGATCACCAACCACGTCCTCGGCGACGCGTGCACCCCCGGCAACCCCAAGGAGTGCACCTTCGAGACCGTCCGCCCGGTCGTCGACCACTGCATCAACGGCGACCTGGACGACCTGCTCAGCTGACCCCGTGCGTGGCGACCGCCCCTCCAGGGGCAGTTGCCGCCCACGACCGCGCCAGGCCTCGGTGGGTCCGTCACGCGCATCCGGCGCACACCGGATCCGTGGCGGGCCCGCCCGCCTGAGCGCCTCCCGCCACGTGCGCACCACCGCGGCTCGCCGGCGAGCCGCGCGGAAGGAGTTCCGGCCTTGACCAGCCTGTCCGACGGCCTCTCCGACGGCCCGCAGACCGATCCCGACCCGCCGTTCGAGTCCGTCGACGAGGTCGTGGCCGCGCTCCACGACCAGGGCTACATCGCCGACACCCGGCTCGCCACGACGGTCTTCCTGCTCACCCGGCTGGACAAGCCGCTGCTGCTCGAGGGGCCCGCCGGCGTCGGCAAGACCGAGCTGGCCAAGATGCTCGCGGCGGCGACCGGCCGCCGGCTGCTCCGCCTGCAGTGCTACGAGGGCCAGGACGAGACGAAGGCCCTGTACGAGTGGGACTACGGCAAGCAGCTCATGTACACGCAGATCCTGCGCGAGAAGATCGGGCAGGTCGTCGAGGACGCCCCGGACCTGGCCACGGCCGTCGAGCGGATCGGCGAGAACGAGAGCGTGTTCTTCTCCGAGCGTTTCCTCGCGCCGCGCCCACTGCTCGAGGCGATCCGCTCCGAGCAGCCCGTCGTGCTGCTGATCGACGAGGTCGACAGAGCTGACGAAGCTCTGGAGGCCGTGCTCCTGGAGACCCTCGGCGAGTTCCAGATCTCCGTGCCCGAGGTCGGGACCTTCTCCGCGAAGCAGCGCCCGTACGTGCTGCTGACCTCGAACAACACCCGCGACCTCGCGGCCGCGCTCAAGCGCCGCTGCCTGCACCTGTTCCTCGACTACCCCTCCGCCGAGCGCGAGCTGGAGATCGTCCGCTCGAAGAAGACCGGGCTGGCGGACTCGCTCGCCGAGGAGCTGGTCAACGTCGTGCGCGGGCTGCGCGAGCTCGAGCTGCGCAAGGCGCCGAGCATCTCCGAGACGATCGACTGGGCCCGCACGCTGGCGGTCCTCGGCGTCGACGAGCTGAACTCGCAGGTCCTCTCGGACACCGTCTCCGTGGTCGTCAAGTACGACAAGGACGTCAAGAAGGCGCTCGACGCCCTGCCCCGCCTCGTCGACCCGAACGCCGGGATCGAGGAGCCCGGCCACGGGCACGGCCATGGCCATGGCCATGGCCACTCGCACGACGAGGACGACGACGGGGACGTCGACGGCCGGCAGGTCCGCGCCGACCGGGACGCCGCCGGCCGGCACGGCGAGGGCGTCTACGGCACGCCGAACTACGCCAAGGGATCCGAGCGCGACGCCCCCGCCAAGCCCCGGTCGGTCACCTCGGGCCAGGGTTCGCGTTCCTTCGGCCTCGGACGCAAGCGGGCGCTCTAGATGGAGGCCAGCATCCACCGGTTCGTCCGGCTGCTGCGCATCCGCGGCGTGCGGGTCTCGGTCTCCGAGGCCGTCGACGCCATGCGGTGCGCGTCGCAGCCGGGCGTGCTGGCCGACAAGGCGGTCCTCAAGGAGGCGCTGCGCGTCGCGCTGGTGAAGGACCGGCGGGACCAGGCGACCTTCGACGAGGTCTTCGACCTGTTCTTCTCGCTGGTCAAGGTGGGTGAGCCGGAGACCGGGCACGGTCACGGGCACGGCCACGGCGGCCTCTCAGACGAGGGCACGCTCGACGACTTCACCTTCTCCGAGGACCCCTCGGAGACCCCGCAGCAGGGCCACGAGCACGGCAAGCCCGTCGACATCCGGGACTACTTCGACCCGGAGGACCTTGCGCAGCAGTACAACCTGCACCAGGAGGCCAACAAGATCGACCTGGCCGCGATGACCGAGGAGATCGTCTTCTCCAAGGACAACCAGGGGCAGCCGCTGTCCGAGGGCAACCGGGTGCAGATCGAGACCGACCGGCTCTCCGGCGCGGGGCTGCCCGGCGACATCTCCACGGCCACCGGAACCAAGGTCGACGCCGACCTCTCCGTCGCCGAGCAGGAGGCGTTGCTGGGCTGGCTGACCGCCGCGGAGGAGGACGTCGGCGCCACGGAGGGGACGGAGGACGACGCCGCGGCCCTGCGCCGCCGGCTCGCCGGCGTCCTGCGGAACCTCCCGGAGGCCATCAAGGCGCACCTGGAGCGGCTGCTGGAGATCGAGCAGCGGATCATCGACGGCGGCGAGGGCGACGGGCGGGTCGCCGAGGTGGACCGGGCCGGCGAGACCGAGCGGATGCAGCTGGAGGACTCGCTGCGCCGCCTGGCGAAGACGCTGCACGGGGCGCTGACGCACCGCCGCCGGGTCTCCCCGCAGGGCCGGATCGACTCGGGCCGCACCATGCGCAAGAACATGCGGTTCGACGGCGTCCCGTTCACCCCGGTCACGGTGCGCCGGCAGGAGGACAAGCCCCGGCTCGTCGTCCTGACGGACGTGTCGCTGTCGGTGCGGGCCACGGCCCGGTTCACGTTGCACCTGGTCCACGGCCTGCAGGACCTGTTCGGGCAGGTCCGGTCGTTCGCGTTCGTCGACGAGATCGCCGAGATCACGGAGCTGTTCGCCGACCACCCCGTGGAGCACGCGCTCGGGCTGGTCTTCGGCGGCGACGTGGTCGACGTCGACGCCAACTCGAACTACGGGCTGGCCTTCGGCCGGTTCCTCGAGGAGCACGGCTCGGCGGTGACCCGGCGCTCGACGGTGCTGATCCTCGGCGACGGCCGGGGCAACGGCAACGACCCGAACATGGAGGCGTTCGTCGAGATCACCCGGCGCGCCCGGGAGACCATCTGGCTGACGCCCGAGCCCCGCTACTCGTGGGGCCTGGGCCGCTGCGACCTCCCGGACTACGCCGAGTACTGCGACCGCGTCCGGGTCGTCCGGGACCTCACCGGCCTGGAGCAGACCACCACCGAGATGGCCGGCGAACTGATCGGCCGCTGACTCCCCCATGAGCGAACTGCGCTCTCGCTCATTCCTGGTGAGCGAGAGCGCCGTTCGCTCATCTCAGAGGGTCAGGGCGACCTTGCCGATCGTGTGGCCGGACTCCAGCTGCTCGTGGGCCTTGCGCAGGTTCTCCCCGGTCAGGCCGTCGAACGTGGTGGTGAGGGTGGTGCGGATCCGGCCCTCGTCGACCAGCTCCGCGACGCGGTTCAGCAGCTCGCGCTGGGTGGCGTCGGTCTTCTGGAACAGCGGCCGGGTGAACATCAGCTCCCAGTGCCAGGTGATGCTCTTCGACTTCAGCGGGAGCAGGTCCATGCCCGGCGGCTCGTCGATCGCCACGATCTCGCCGCGCGGGGTGAGCAGCTCCGCGTAGGCCTCGACGTTCTTGCCCGAGACCGACGAGAACACGTACCGGACGTCCGGGACCACCTTCCGCACCGACTCGACCAGCGAGTGGTGGTCCGCGATGTGGTCCGCGCCCATGCTCCGCGCGAACTCCGCGGATTCCTCGCGCGACGCCGTGCCGATCACCTCGACGCCGGTCAGCGTCTTGGCCAGCTGGGTCACCATCGCCCCGACCCCTCCGGCCGCCGACACGACGAGCAGGCGCCCCGTGCTGGACGCGCCGAGCCGCAGGGCGTCGAACAGGGTCTCCCAGGCGGTGATGGTGGTCAGCGGCAGCGCCGCGGCCTCCGCCCAGTCCAGCGTGCGCGGCTTGCGGCCCACGACGTGCTCGTCGACCAGCTGGAGGCCGGCGTTGCTGCCCGGCCGGTCGATGGTGCCCGCGTAGTAGACCTCGTCGCCCGGGGCGTACGCGGTGACCGCGGAGCCGACGGCGCGCACCACGCCGGCGGCGTCGAAGCCGAGGACGCGCGGGGCGTCGAGCCCGGCCCGGACCTTGGTGTCGACCGGGTTCACCGAGACGGCCCGCACCTCGACGAGCAGGTCGTGCGGGCCGGGGTCGGCGACCTCGTGGCCGATCTCGGTGAACGTGAAGGCGTCGATCGCGGTGGTGCGTGTGCTCATGGCGCGACGGTATTCCGGGACGCCAACGCCCCGCTCGACGCCCTGCGCCGCTGGGTCGAGGCGACCATCGAACGGTTCCCTGACCCGGCGCCGGTCGGGCCGGCACTCCCCGTGCGCCCGCCGGACGGGCCGATCCCGCCCTGCCCGGTCGGACGGTTCGCCGTGCCGGGCCGGACGGTTCGCGCGTCGCGCCGTCCCGTCCCGCTCCGCGCGTCCCTAGCGTCGGGGAGGAGCGGAAGGGAGCGCCATGATCGGGCTCGCACGGCTGGACAACGACCTGGCCGGTTGGCTGGACCGCACGCTCGTCGTGCCCGGGGTGCTGCCGCCGGAGCGGTTCGAGGAGGCCTTCGTCGCGATCGTCACCTCGGGCGCCCCGGACCCCGAGGAGGCCTGGCTCGCGTTCTACCGCAACACCCTTAACGCGCTGCGCGGCGAGCCGGAGCCCGGCGGCACGAACGCCGAGCTCAAGCCGGTGCACGAGCGGGCCGAGGAGCTGGCCGTCGGGAGCGTGCTGGAGCTGGGGTCCTGCTTCGGGTTCCTCGCGCTGCGGCTCGCGCAGGCCGGGCACGAGGTCACCGCGACCGACCTCGTTCCCGGCACCGTCGGCCTGCTCGACCGGATGGCCCCGCGGCTCGGGCTGTCCGTCGACACCGTCGTCGCCGACGCCCGCCACGTCCCGCTGCCCGACGGCCACGCCGACACCGTGTTCGCCGTGCACCTGCTCGAGCACCTGCCCGCCGAGGAGGGCAAGGCCGTGCTGGCCGAGGCGATCCGGCTGGCCCGGCGCCGGGTCGTCGTCGCCGTGCCGTTCGAGCAGCTCCCCAACGAGACCTGGGGGCACGTGACGACGTTCGACGCCGACGCGCTGCAGCGGCTCGGCGAGGAGACCGGCCTGCCCTTCGAGGTCTCGGAGCACCACGGCGGGTGGCTGGTTATCGACCGTTGACGTCACCGTCACCCGCGGGGTTCCCCAGGAGCACCTCGACGGGGAAGCCTTAGGAGGAGGGCACGGCATGGGCGCCGTCAACACCGAGTTCCGGCTCGGCGGCATCAACCACCTCGCGCTCGTCTGCTCGGACATGGCGCGCACGATCGACTTCTACTCCGGCGTGCTGGGCATGCCGCTGATCAAGACCATCGAGCTGCCCGGCGGGGCCAGCACTTCTTCTTCGACTGCGGCGGCGGCGACTGCCTGGCCTTCTTCTGGTTCCCCGACGCGCCCGACGGCGTGCCCGGCATCTCCGCACCGGCCGTCAAGCCGGGCGAGGGCGACCTGGCGAGCGCGACCGGCTCGATGAACCACGTGGCCTTCCACGTCCCGGTGCAGGAGTTCGAGGAGTACCGGCACCGGCTCGCGGCCAAGGGCGTCGACGTCAGCCCGATCCTCGACCACGACGACAGCCCGAGCACGGTGGCGCGCGAGTTCCACCCGGGCGTCTTCGTGCGGTCGTTCTACTTCTCCGGCCCGGACGGCGAGCTGCTGGAGTCCACCTGCTGGACCCGCTCCTTCGGGCCCGAGGACGTCACGCACGCCCCGCGGACGGCCGCCGACCGGTGCGTCCCGACGGCGACCGCCTGATGCCGCGGCTGCGCCAGGTCCCGCGCGCGGAGGTCACCGATCCGCGCATCCTCGAGTTCTACGACCGGCTCTTCGGCCCGGACCGCGACCCGGTGGCCGAGCCCGGCACCGCCACCGGGACCCCCGGTGACTGGTGGACGGTGTTCGCGCTGTCCCTCGACACCTTCCGGCACGCCGTCGACGGCTTCGCCCTCTACCGGGGCGCCCGGCTCGACCCGGTGCTGCGCGAGCTCGGCCAGTGCCGGGCAGGCTGGGCGCGGGGCAGTGCGTTCGTGTTCTCCCAGCACTGCAAGGCCCTGCGGACCCTCGACGTGCCGGAGGAGCGGATCGCGGCGATTCCGGCGTGGGCGGCCGCGGACTGCTGGAGCCCGGTGGAGCGGGCGGTCCTCGCCTACACCGACGCCCCGGTGCTCGACGGCGGCCGGGTCCCGGACGGCGTCGTCGAGGCGCTGCGGGCGGGCGGCCTCGACGACGAGCAGATCCTCCTGCTGACCTACGTGACCTGCCTGTACGAGATGCACGCGACGATCAGCCGGGCCCTGCGCCTGGAGTACGACGACCGCGCGGACCGTCACCGAGGTGCCGGCACCCGGGGCCTGACGAGCGCACGCCCAGGGCGCCGGCCGGTCCGGCCGGCGCCCCGACGCACACGGTCAGACGAGCTCGGGCACCCGCAGGTGGGCCAGGGCCAGCTCGAACTCGCGGACCTCGAGGACCTCGCCGCCGATCTCCTGCATGGCCTGGTCCCGGAAGCGGGAGGCCCGGTCGCGGACCGCGGCCATGGCCTCGCGACTGTCGTAGGTCACGGACGAGACGGAGAGCCCCTCGGTCCGGTCGAGCAGCATGCTGGCGCTGCAGAACCCGTCCCACTGCTCCATCTCCGGCAGCAGCATCGTCTTGTAGAACTCGACGGCCCGGTCCATCGTCCCCGGCTCGGTCCGCACCCACGTGACCCGCACACAGGCGCCGGGCGCGGACGGGTGGTCGCGGTGCAGCACGCCGATCTCCCACTCGTCGACCTGCGCGGTGCCGCCGAGGGCGTCGGCCGCCCGGTCGCGCATCGGCCGGACCGCCGTCGCGGAGGCCTCCATCGCCTCGCGGGACTCCCAGGCCGTCGTCGCGATGCAGCGGCCGGACTCCCGGTCCGCGAGCATCGACATGCCGATGCACCCGGGCATGTCGAGCACCGCGGGCATGACCTCGTCGCGGATCAGCATGATGCCGCGGTCCATGTTCTCCCGGTGGGCCAGGACGGTGGTGGAACGCGCGAACACGGTCCACCTCCTTCCGGTCGGGGCGGCGCCCCGGCGGCGCCGCCGGACGCCGGTCAGGGTCCTCGCGGCAGACCGGGCACACAATGGGCCGACCGACCCCGAGAACGCCGGCGTCCCGGCCCCCGCGGACGGGGACCGGGACGCCGGGACGTGCGGGGGTCAGCCCGCGGCGGTCTGCAGGGCCCGCCGGGTCAGCACCGTCACCAGGTGGCGGCGGTACTCGGGGGTGCCGGCGTTGTCGGCCGGGGGCTCGGTGCCCTCGGCGGCCAGCGCGGCGGCCTCCTCGATGCTCTTGCCCTCGGCCAGCGCGGCCTCGGTGGCCTTCGCCCGCAGCGGGGTCGAGCCCATGTTGACCAGCCCGATCCGGCGCGCGCCGTCCGCGGCGGTCACCACGGCCACGGCCACGATCGCCCAGTCGTTGCTGCGCCGGGTGAACTTCTCGTAGGCCCACCCGGTGCTGCCCGTGCGGGGCACCCGGATCTCGACGATCAGCTCGTCCGGCTCCTTCACCGAGGAGAACACCCCGGTGTAGAACTCGGTGATCGGGACCTTCCGCTCGCCCCGCGGGCTGCGGAGCACGATCGTGCCCTCGAGCGCGAGGATCGCCGCGGGCAGGTCGCCGGCCGGGTCCCCGTGGGCGAGCGCGCCGCCCAGGGTGCCGCGGTGGCGGACCTGCGGGTCGCCGACGGTCCGGGTCACGGCCGGGAGCAGCGCGCACTCCTTCGCCAGGACGTCGGAGATCACGATGTCCCGGTAGCGGGTGCCCGCGCCGATGGCGACCTCATCGCCGTCGACCCGGATGTAGTTGAGCTCGGCCACCCGCCCGATGTCGATGACGACCTCGGGCGCGGCCAGGCGCAACTTCATGACCGGGAGCAGCGAGTGCCCGCCGGCCAGCACCGTGGCGTCGTCGCCGTGCTCGGCGAGCAGGGCCAGGGCCGCGTCGACCGACTCGGGGCGCTGGTAGTCGAAGCCGACGGGGATCACTTGTCGCCCTCCCCGGTGGAGAAGCCCGGTGCCGTGGTGCGCTCGCCGGACCCGGCCTCGGCGGCCTGCGCGGCGTCGGGGTCCTTGCCCGCGGCGACCAGCACGGCGCGGACGATGTTGTGGTAGCCGGTGCAGCGGCAGAGGTTGCCCTCCAGCCCCTCCCGGACGTCCTTCTCGGTCAGGTCCGGGTTCTCGTCGATCAGGCTGATCGCCGACATCACCATGCCCGGGGTGCAGAACCCGCACTGCAGGCCGTGCTCCTCGCGGAAGGCCTTGGTGACCGGGTGCCCGAGCTCGCCCTGCGCGGCGCCCTCGAGGCCCTCCATCGTGGTGACCGACTGCTGGTCGGCCTGGACCGCGAGGACCGTGCAGGACTTCACCGACTCGCCGTCGACGAGCACCGTGCAGGCGCCGCAGGACGTGGTGTCGCAGCCGATGTTGGTGGCCTTCAGCCCGAGGTTCTCGCGCAGGTAGTGCGCGAGCAGGGTACGCGGTTCGACGTCGTGGCTGGTGTGCTCGCCGTTGACCGTGATCTCTACCTTCACTTGGCCGACTCCTTCTGGGCCTCGTGGATGGCGGTCCACACCCGCACGGGGGTGAGGGGCATGTCGATGTGGCTGACGCCGAGGTGCGACACGGCGTCGATCACCGCGTTGTGCACCGCGGGGCAGGAGCCGATGGTCCCGGCCTCGCCGACGCCCTTGAAACCCATGGAGTTGATCGTCGTGGGGGTTTCCATGTTGACCAGGTCGAAGCTGGGCAGCTCCGCGGCCGAGGGAATGCCGTAGTCCGCGAAGGTCGCCGTGAGCGGCTGGCCCTCGGAGTCGAACACGACCTCCTCGAGCATCGCCTGTGCGATGCCCTGCGCGATGCCGCCGTGCCGCTGGCCGTCGAAGATCAGCGGGTTGAGGATCGGGCCGGCGTCGTCGAGCGCCCAGATCCGCTCGACGGTGGCCTTGCCGGACTCCACGTCGACCTCGACGACGGCGACGTGCGCGCCGAACGGGAAGGTCGGCTTCTTGGCGTCCCACTCGTGGAAGACCTTCAGCTCCTCGGTGCCGGCCAGGTCGGCCAGCGAGACGCTCTTCGCGCCCGGGGCGCCCTTGACCACGATCGACCCGGTGGCCTTGTCCAGCTCCAGGTCGCCGACGCTCGCCTCGAGCACGTCCGCGGCGCGCTGCTTGGCCAGCTCGACCAGCTCGACCGAGGCGTTGTGCACCGCGACGCCGCCGGTCTGCAGGCTGCGCGAGCCCATGGTGCCGGCGCCGGTGGGGATCAGGTCCGTGTCGCCGTGCTTCACGGTGATCTTCTCGACCGGAATGCCGAGCTCCTCGCTGGCCAGCATGGCCCACGCGGTCGCGTGCCCCTGGCCGTGCGGCGAGGTGCCGGTGAGCACGGTGACGGTGCCGTCCGGGTGCACCTGCACGGTCGCGTTCTCGACGAAGGCGCCGCCGCCGGTGATCTCGACATACGACGAGACACCGATGCCGAGCTGCAGCGCGTCCCCGCGCTCGCGGCGGCGCGCCTGCTCGGCCCGCAGGCCCTCGTAGTCCGCCGCCTGACAGACCAGGTCGATCGCCTTGGCGTACTCGCCCGAGTCGTACTCGGCGCCGCCCTTCGTGGTGAAGGGGAACTGCTCGGGCTTGATGACGTTCTTCTTGCGGAGCTCCGCCGGGTCCATCCCGATCTCGTCCGCGAAGAGGTCCATCGCGCGCTCGATGGCCTGGGTGGCCTCCGGGCGGCCGGCGCCGCGGTAGGCGGCGGTCGACGTGGTGTTGGTCGCGACGACCTGCGCCGACGAGAACACGTTCGGGATGTCGTAGGTGCCGGGCGCCATCATCCGCGTGAACATCGGGAGGACGACACCGAGGCGCGGGTAGGCGCCGGCGTCGGCCACGACGTCGAGCCGGTAGGCCTTGACGGTGCCGTCCCGGTCGCCGCCGATCGTGATGGTCTGCAGCTGGCCACGGCCCTGCACCATCCCGGTCATGTTCTCGGAGCGGCTCTCGTTCCAGCGGACCGGCCGGCCCACCTTCTTCGACAGCCACGCGACCAGCGCGAACTCGGGGTCGGCGCCGATCTTCGCGCCGAAGCCGCCGCCGACGTCCGGCAGGATCAGCCGGAGGTCCTTGGCGTCCATGCCCATCCAGCTCGCGACCTCGTCGCGGGCGCTCTGCGCGTTCTGCGTGGAGCAGAAGATCGTGCAGCGGCCGTCCTCGCCCCAGTAGGCGGAGGCGGCGCGGGTCTCCAGCGGCGCCGCCGCGACCCGCTGGTTCACGATCTCCCGGCTGACGACGACCTCGCAGTCGGCGAACAGCTCGTCGCCCGGGTCCTCCTTGGCCAGGTGCATCCCCGTGACGGTGTTGGTGCCCGCGTCGGGGAACAGGAGGACCTCGTCCTTGAGGGCCTCCTTCATGTCGACCACCGCGTCGAGCGGCTCGTAGTCGACGTCCACCAGGTCCGCGGCGTCCTCGCCCTGGTACGCCTCCTCGGTGAGGACGGCCGCGACCGCCTCGCCGACGTAGCGCACCCGGTCGGTCGCCAGGAACGGCCGCAGCATCGCCTTGTTCGCGGCCGGGAACAGCAGCGCCGGCGCGATGTCGCAGTCGGCGCCGGTGAAGACCGCGACGACGCCGGGGGCGCTGCGCGCCTCCTCGACGTCGATCGAGTTGATCGTGGCGTGCGCCAGCGGGGAGCGGACCAGGGTCACGTGCAGTGCCCCGGTGAGCCGCTCGTCGGTCAGGTCGTCGGTGTATGTCGCGCCCCGTGTGAGGAACACCGGGTCCTCGGTACGGACAACGCGCGTGCCCAAGATGCTCATCGGGCGCGACACTAGCCCCGCGCGCGGCCGCATGCGACATGCCTCAGGGCCCTGACCTGCAGGTTAGCGTGCCCTAAGTCGATCGCCTCGATGGACGGATCCGCTGCAGCGGCCGATCCGGCGTGCAGCACACCGCAGCTGCGGACCGCACTCGGGGCAGCCTTTCCTGACCGAACGAACGTTCACACAGATGGCGGAGTGTCCCACCAGGGACGTACCGCCCAGAGCGGGGAGACGGGGCCGTGACCCTGCCCGAGTGGATAGGCGTGCCGCACCGCCTGGACGATGTAGCGCTTGCCGAACCCCACCGCCTCGGGCAGCGCGAGCCCGCGGGCGAGGCCCGACGCGATCGCCGCGGCCAGCGAGTCGCCGCCGCCGTGGGTGTGGCCGGTCGCGAACCGCGGACCGGGCAGCTCGGTGAAGGTCTCGCCGTCGAAGAACAGGTCGAGGCAGCCGTCCGTGTCCTCGGCGAGGTGCCCGCCCTTGACGAGCACCGCCCGCGGGCCGAGGGCGTGCAGCTCCTTCGCCGCGGCGTACTGCGCCTCGCGGTCGTGCACGTCGATCCCGGTGAGCAGGCGCACCTCGTCGAGGTTCGGGGTCACCAGGGTGGCGCGCGGGAAGAGCAGGCCGCGGAACGCGTCGAGCGCGGAGTCGGCGAGCAGCTGGTCGCCGTGCATGGAGGCCGCGACCGGGTCGATGACCAGCGGCGTCCGGCCGTCGGCGCCGATGCCGTTGGCATCGCAGGCTGCGGCGACCGCCTCGATGATCTCGGCGCCGGCGAGCATGCCGGTCTTGGCCGCGTCGAGCCCGATGTCCGACGCCACGGTGGCGATCTGGGCGGCGACGGTCTCCGGCGGGATCGTGTGCACGCCCGTGACCCCGACCGAGTTCTGCACGGTGACGGCACACACGGCGAGGCAGCCGTGCACCCCGCAGGCCGCGAAGGTGCGCAGGTCCGCCGCGATCCCGGCGCCGCCGCCGGAGTCGGTCCCCGCGATCGTCATGACGCGGGGCGGGGTCGTGCCGAGGGACGGTTCGGGCATGCGAGGACGGTAGCCCGGGGTGAATCACCCGCGTGCACGGAATGCCGCGCCGGGAGATCGGGTTCTCCGAGGCATGGCCGACGAGAAGGTGGAGCTCAGCCCCGAGGGCTGGGTTCAGGACCAGACGAAGAAGATCCTGGAGACGGGCACGACCGAGGGCGTCGACGTCCTCGGCAGCCCGATCGTGCTGCTGACCCTGCGCGGCGCGAAGTCCGGGAAGCTGCGCTACACCCCCGTGATGCGCGTGGAGCACGACGGCAGCTATGCGGTCGTGGCGTCCAAGGGCGGGGCCCCCGAGCACCCGGTCTGGTACTACAACATCAAGGCGCACCCCGAGTTCCCGCTGCAGGACGGGACCGAGACGAAGACGTACGTCGCCCGCGAGGTCGACGGTGCGGAGCGCGCCGCGTGGTGGGACCGCGCGGTCGACGCCTACCCCTCCTACGCGGAGTACCAGGAGAAGACGGACCGGCAGATCCCGGTCTTCGTGCTGGACCCCAAGTCCTGACGTCTTCCCTGCTCGGAGCGGGTCGTGAGCGGCAGGTGCCCCACCAGGGGCACCTGGCGCTCACAGTTCGGTGGGGACGGCGACGACGTCGACCATCGCCCCGTTGCGCAGCACCGTGACCGGCAACGGCACCCCGATGGCGTCGCCGAAGAGCTGGCGCTGAATGCCCTGCGCGTCCTCGACCGGCTTCCGCCCGACGTCGAGCACCAGGTCGCCGCGGCGCAGCCCGGCCCGCTCGGCGGGGCTGCCGGTGACCACCTCGGCGAGCCGCAGCCCGTTGCGCCGCCCGTAGCGGTCCGCGACCACGGCCGGCACCGGCGCCGGGGCGCCCACGACCCCGAGGTAGGCGCGGCGGACCCGGCCCTCGCGGCGCAGCGTCTCCACGATCCGCCGGGTGGTCGCGTTGATCGGCACGGCCAGCCCGAGGCCGGTCCCCGCCACTGCGGTGTTGATCCCGACGACCCGGCCGCGGGAGTCGGCGAGCGCGCCCCCGGAGTTGCCGGGGTTGAGGGCGGCGTCGGTCTGGATGACGTCCTCCACGACCCGGCCGGCAGATCCGTCCCGCGTGGGCAGGGCCCGGCCGAGCGCGCTGACCACCCCGGCCGTGACCGACCCGGCCAGCCCGAGCGGGTTCCCCACCGCGACCACGAGCTGGCCGACGACGAGCGCGTCCGCATCGCCGAGACGCGCGGGCTCCGGGAGCGGCTCGTCGGCGCGCAGCAGCGCGAGGTCGGACAGTGGGTCCGAGCCGGTCACCCGGACCGGGACCTGGGCGCCGTCGGCGAAGTCGGCCCGGCCGTGGGTGGAACGGCCCACGACGTGCGCGTTCGTCAGCAGCTCCCCCGGCGCGACCACGACCGCCGAACCGGAGCCGCGGCCGAACCGGACGGCCGCGACGCGGGGCGTGAGCTCCGCCGCGACCGTGCTGACCGTGCGGGAGTAGGCGTCGAGCTCCTCCATGGCGAGCCTCCTGATTACAGCGTTGCAGGAGGCTCAACGGAGGGGCCGGGCCGCGTGTTCCCAGGCTCAGGGTCCATGGCACCGCCGCACCCCGACTCAGCGCCGCACACCCGATCCAGCGCCGTACACACCCGAATCAGCGCCGCACACCCGCTGCGGGGCCGCTGCACACCCGGAGGGTGCACGACACACCCCGTCGACGCCCTGTGTGACGTCGCGTTGGGTGTGCGAGGTCGCCGACGCGTGGTGCTCCCCCGCTCCGATGGCCGGCTGCGGCCGAACGAGATGCCGAGCGGTCCTCGCCCGCACATCCGAGGGCGCGCCACAGGGCGCGAGCCGCCGCCGGGCGGGTGGCCCCGGAGCGCCGGTCAGACCTCCTCGGCCTGCTGGGTGGCCGGGTCCCAGGTCCGGCCGGGCTCGCCCCAGCCGTGCCTGCGCAGCATCTTCTTGGCGGCGCGCTGGTTGCGCCCCACGAGGCGGTCCACGTAGAGCAGGCCGTCGAGGTGGTCGGTCTCGTGCTGCAGGCAGCGCGCGAAGAAGCCCTTGCCCTCGACCTCGACGGGCTCACCGAACTCGTCCGTGCCCGTGACCTTCGCCCAGTCGGCGCGGCCGGTCGGGTACTGCTCGCCGGGGACGGAGAGACAGCCCTCGTCGTCCTCGTCCGGGTCCGGCATGCCCTCCGGCTTGTCCGACGTGGTGAGCACCGGGTTCACGACCACGCCGCGGCGAATCGTCCGCGACTCCTCGTCGGGGCAGTCGTAGACGAACACCCGCAGCCCGACGCCGATCTGGTTGGCCGCGAGGCCGACCCCGTGCGCCGCCGCCATGGTGTCGAACATGTCCGCGACCAGGGCCCGGAGCTCGTCGTCGTACGTCTCGACGGGGCGGGTCGGGGTGTGCAGGACGGGATCGCCGAAGATGACGATGGGTCGGACGGCCACACCGAGACAGTAATGTCCGCCCGGGACCCGCCCGGCGTTCCCCCGATTCACGCCGCCGGGTGGCGCGTCCGCCCCGTTTCTGTCGGTCCATCGTGGTTCAATGACGCCCGCGAATGACAGCCGTGTCATTCCGGACGGAGCGACTGTGCAGGGAGCGTGATGGAGTCCGCCACGGAAACCAGCGGGACGAACCGTCCCGCCGGCCCGCCGGTCCGCGAACTGGACCGCCGCGAGCGCGAGATCCTCGCCTTCGAGGGTCAGTGGTGGAAGTACCAGGGGGCCAAGGAACAGGCCATCCGTGAGCTGTTCGACATGTCGGCCACCCGCTATTACCAGGTGCTCAACGCACTGGTCGACACCCCCGAGGCGCTCGCCGCCGATCCCCTCCTGGTCAAGCGGCTCCGCCGGCTGCGCGCCAGCCGGCAGCGCACCCGCGCCGCCCGCCGGCTCGGCATGGAGCCGTGGTGACCGTGACCCCGCCCGCCGCCCTCGCACCGGAGGACTGACGTGACCGCACCCGCGTCCGGACCGTCGCCGCTGAAGGTCGGTGGCATCGCGCTCGTCGGCGTCGCCGTGATCGCCGCCGTGATCGGGCTGGTCACCCTGGGCACCGGGGGCGGGGGCTCGGACGACGGGTCGAGGTCCACCGCGGCCCCGCCCACCGCCTCGGTCGCCCCCGCGACCCCGGGGCCGGGTTCGGGCACGGACGAGGTCCCGCTGCCCTCCTTCCCCGCCACCCCCACCGCGCTCGCGCCGACCGGGACGGCCGCGCCGGTCGCACCGCCGGTGGCGGGCGGTGCCGCCGGGGCCGCCGGGGCCGCGGGCGCTGCGGGCGCTGCGGGCGCCGCCGGCGCCGGGAGCTACGGCGGCGGCGCGGCGGCCGCCCCCACGCTGCCGCTGCGCGTCTACAACAACAGCACGGTCGAGGGCCTGGCCGCACGGGCCGCGGCGGACTTCCGCAACGGCGGCTGGACGGTCACCGACACCACCGGCTACCCGTACGGCGTGATCCCGAGCAGCACGGTCTACTACCGGCCCGGCACGAGCGAGCAGGCCTCGGCGGACCGGCTGGCCCAGGAGTACGGGCTGCGCGTGGAGCCGCGCTTCGAGGGCATCCAGGACGCCAGCCCGGGTCTCATCGTGATCGTCACCCAGGACTACAAGACCAAGTGACACCCCACTGACCGATCCGCTCCCCAGCGCACGGCGCGCCCCGTCCCGGGGCGCGCCGTTCGCCGTTGTATCGCCCTAGTCGGCGGCGCGCCGCGCCGCGTAGGCCTCCAGCTCGGCGACCTGAGCCGGGTCGAGGCTCGGCGGGACGGCCCGGCGGGCCTTCTCCAAATGCGCCGCGGTGACCTCGGTGGCGTCGAGCGACTCACGCATCGCGGTCAGCGCGGCCTCGCGCAGCACGGCCGCGCAGTCGGCGGCCGAGTAGCCCTCGAGGCCTGCGGCGAGGGCGGCGAGGTCCACGTCCGCGGCCAGCGGGGTGTTGCGGCCCGCCGCGCGCAGGATGTCGGCGCGCGCCTCGGCGTCGGGCGGCGGCACGAAGACCAGCCGCTCCAGGCGCCCCGGGCGCAGCAGCGCGGGATCGACCAGCTCCGGCCGGTTCGTCGCGCCGACCACCACGACGTCGCGCAACGGCGTGGCCCCGTCGAGCTCGGTGAGCAGGGCGGCGACCACCCGGTCGGCCACGCCGGAGTCGGTGGAGCCGCCGCGGCGCGGGGCGAGGGCGTCGACCTCGTCGAGGAACACGAGCGCCGGGGCGGCGTCCGAGGCCTTGCGGAACAGCTCCCGGACCGCCCGCTCGGACTCGCCCACGTACTTGTCCAGCAGCTCGGCGCCCTTCACCGAGAACACGTTGAGCTGACCGGATCCGGCGAGCGCGCGGAGCAGGAAGGTCTTGCCGCCGCCGGGCGGGCCGTAGAGCAGCACGCCGCGCGGGGCCTCGACGCCGAGCCGGGCGAAGGAGTCCGGGTACCGCAGCGGCCAGAGCACCGCCTCGGTGAGCGCCTGCTTCACCTCGGTCATGTCGCCGACCTGGTCGAGGGTGAGGCCGCCGGTCTGCAGGGTGCCGGTGGAGGACATGGAGATCGGCCGCACCGACCCCACCGCGCCGAGCAGGTCGGCCATCTCGATCCGGGCGCCGTCCGCCTCCGGGGCGGCCGCGGGCTCCATGGGACCGGGGGCGGCGTCGTCGACCACGGCCGGGGCGGGGACCTCGGCGGGGCTGCTCCCGGCCCCGTGGCGCAGCGCCGCGGTCACCGCGGCCTCGCGGCGGACCGCGGCCAGGTCGGCCACGACGAACCCGGGGGTCCGCGAGGCGACCGCGGCGAGGTCGACGTCCTCGGCCAGCGGGACGTCGGCGAGCAGCCGGCGCAGCAGGTCGGCCCGCACCGACGCGTCCGGCAGGCCCAGCCCGAGCTCCCGGTCGGCCAGGTCCGGGGCCCGCAACCGCGGGTCGACGGCCTCGGGCGCCGCCGTCGTCGCGACGAGGGCGAGGTTCGGCGTGCCGATCGCCTCCCGCAGCCCGTCGAGGACCAGGGTGGCGAGCGGCGGCGGCGAGGCGGCCGGCAGCAGCGCGTCGACGTCCGTGACGAGCAGGACCACCGGACGTCCGGCACCGGCCTCGCCGCGGGCCCGGGTCAGGCACTCCTGCACCCGCGCCGCGGCCGACGCCGGCTCCAGCGCCGCGATCGCCGGCCCCGGCAGC
The DNA here is from genome assembly GCF_050948485.1 of Pseudonocardia halophobica. Taxonomy (NCBI): domain Bacteria; kingdom Bacillati; phylum Actinomycetota; class Actinomycetes; order Pseudonocardiales; family Pseudonocardiaceae; genus Pseudonocardia; species Pseudonocardia halophobica. The sequence continues at coordinate 7,053,632 of NZ_CP192046.1, forward strand.
TCCACGCAGCCGGCCCCGACCGCGCTCGCCACGCTGTGGACCAGCGTCGTCTTCCCGACGCCCTCCGGCCCGGTCACCAGCACCCCGAGCCGGGGCGTGCCGCCGAGGCGGACCAGCAGCTCGGGCCGCGAGAAGGTCAGCTCCAGCCACTCGACGAGCCGGCGCGCGGGCGCGGTGTTGCCGACCAGGGCGTCGAGCGGGAGCGTCGGCTCCGCCGTCTCGTCCGGGCCGGGCGGGGCCGGCGGTGCCGGGTGCGGCGCGGCGGGCCTGCCCGGCGGCCGCGGCCCGGCGGCCGGGGCCGCCGGGGAGTCCGCCGTCGTCGGGCCGTCCAGCCAGCCGACGACGGTGGTCGGGTGCACCGAGACGGGACCGGGCGGGTCGGCCTGCGAGACCGTGACCAGCTCGCTGGTCCAGGCCCCGCCGATCGCGGCGGCGAGGGCGCGGCGGGCCTTCGGGACGTCCGCCCCGGGCGGCGGCGCGATGTCCTGCGGCAGCAGGGACACGGCGTCGCCGCCCGTCAGGACCTTGCCGAGCAGCGCGAGGCGGGCGGTGGCCGGCGGGACGGCGCTGCGCACCAGCCGCGAGCCGGCGAGCACCACCCGCCGGGCCGGGGCCACCGCCACCGGCCCGACGACCACGGACGACCCGTCGGTGAGGCCGGCGTTGGAGAGGGTGACGTCGTCGAGCAGGGCCTGACCGGGCGCGGCTGCGGGATCGCCGGCGACGGCGAGGGCGCTGGTGATCCGGGCGCCGGTGAGGGTGACGGCGTCCCAGCTGCGCAGGTGCAGCGCGTCGAGCACCTCGGGGTGGAGCCGCACGACGCCCCGCCGGGCGTCGACGGCGGACGTGGCGAGGCGGGCGACCAACGTGATCACGGGCACCGGTTCACCGTATCGATCCGATCGGGGCGTCCTGCGGGGTCGGGCGCGGTTCGACGGCGCCCTCAGCGGCGCCGCAGCCCCCGGCGGCGCTCGGTGCTGGGCAACCGCCGGGTCTGCCCGAGCGGGCGCATCGGCCGGACCGGGCGCGCGGGGCCGCCGTCGAACGGCTCGACGGGGTCCTCCGCGCTGCGGCGCCGCACCATCCCGCCCATGTTGCGGGCGACGGCGATGGTCCGACCGGCGACCCGGCGGCGCAGCGGCGGCCGCAGGCCGAGCCGGCGGGCGGACCGGGCGGCCCGGGCGACGGCCCGGCGCTCGCGCACCGGCATGCCCCACGCCTCCGGGTGTCGCTCCAGCCACTTGTAGCGGTACACCGTGTACGGGATGAGCAGCAGGTAGCCGACGGCGATCAGCGCCATCCCGAGGAAGGGCGCGGTCAGCAGGATCGCCGCGGCCACGCCGACCAGCACGAGCAGCGGCGCGACGTATCGCGGCCGCACGCGCGCGGTCTTCAGCGAGAGCGTGGGGATGCGGCTGACCATGAGCGCCGCGGTGCACAACGCCCACACCCCGACGGTGACCGGCGACGACCACCAGCCCGGGCCGAAGTGCAGGAAGAGGTAGAGCGGGATGCCGGCCGTGAGCGCCGCCGCCGGGGCCGGGACCCCGACGAAGAACTCCTTGGCGAACGGCGGCTGGTCCTCGTCGTCGATCAGGGTGTTGAAGCGGGCCAGCCGCAGCGCCATGCAGACGGCGAAGATCAGCGCGACCACCCAGCCGAGCCGGGTGCCCTGCAGCGACCAGATGTAGATGACCAGCGCCGGGGCGACGCCGAAGGACACCAGGTCCGCCAGCGAGTCCAGCTCCTGCCCGATGCGGCTGCTGGCGTCGAGCAGGCGGGCGAGGCCGCCGTCGAGGGCGTCGCACAGGGCGGCCGCGCCCGCGGCGGCGATGCACAGCTCGAACCGGCCGGCCAGCGCGAAGTTGACCGCCGAGAGGCCGGCACAGAGCGCGAGGACGGTGACGGCGTTGGGCAGCAGCCGCACGCCCGCCTGGTAGGTGTTCACGGCCGGTCCTTCTCGACGGCGTCGTTCACCACGGCGTCCTGCACCACGGCGTCCTGCACCACGGCGTCCTTCACCACGGCGTCCTTCACCACGGCGTCCTTCACCACGGCGAGGTCCGCCAGGACGGTCTCCCCGCCGATGGTGCGCTGCCCCACCGACACCTCGGGGGCGACGCCCGGCGGGAGGTAGGTGTCGACGCGCGAGCCGAACCGGATGAGCCCGTAGGTCTCCCCGGCGGCGACCTCGTCGCCCGGCTTCACGTCGCAGCGGATCCGCCGCGCCAGCAGCCCGGCGATCTGAACGACGCCGACCAGGTGCCCGGTCTGCGTCTCCAGGACGAGGGCGTTGCGCTCGTTGTCCTCGCTGGCCTTGTCCAGGTCCGCGGAGAGGAAGGCGCCGGGGCGGTACTCGACCGAGCGGATCCGGCCGTGCACCGGGATGCGCTGGACGTGCACGTCGAGCACGGAGAGGAACACGCTGACCCGGGTGACCGGCTCGCGCGGCAGGTCCAGCTCCGCGGGCGGGACGACCTCGGAGATCAGCGCGACGGTGCCGTCGGCCGGGGCGAGGACGGCGCCCGGGCGCGGCGGCGGCACACGCCGCGGCTCGCGGAAGAAGGCCGCGGTGGCGGCGGTGGCCAGCAGGCCCACGCCGGTGCCCCGGCCCGTGAGCAGCCGGACTGCGCCGGCCGCGGCCGCGACGGCGGCGATGATCGGGCGGCCGCCGGGGTGCAGCGGCGGGACGGCCTCGCGCACCAGCTTCGCGGCGTGCAGCACCAGGTTCTCGCCGCCGGTGGCCGGCGGGGCACCCGCCGGATGCAGCTCGGAGGTGGTCCCGGGCCTGTCGTGGGGGCCGGCCCAGGGGGCGCCCGGGGGCGGGGTCGCGGGGGTGGTCGCGGCCATGGTGCCAGCGGCTCCTCGTCGGCAACGCCGGTTCTCCCGGTCTCCCGGCCGGTGCGGGAGGGAGGGCGCGGGCGCCACGCTACTGCGATCCCGGGACCAGGCGGTGGGGCCCCTGCGGGCCCGACGGCCGGACGGGGCGGTACAGGACGGTGACAGCAAAGGGCCGGGGCCGCCATCCCCCGAGACGGCGACCCCGGCCTTGGAACCGCTCGTCCGCTCCCCAGCGACGGGCGGTAGGTCCTGTGCGTCGAGAGGTGGTTACCCGCCCCCCGCTCAAAGTATCCCCAGCACCCGACCGATCGTCCAGATCAATCCGCGAGGAACTGGATGATCTGCACCGATCGGCCGAACACTCACCTCGTAAGACGTCCTGGCGGCGCGAAGTGTTGCACCGTCCGCATGTGATGCGTACCACTTTCCGGGTGACAGGGGGGCGCCGTACCCCCTAAAGGCCCCTCACAGACCGCTGTCGAGCAGCCACACCTCGAGTTCGTCCCCCAGATGCACGCCGGTGGCCTCCGCCGGCACCACGAACAGGCAGTCCGCCCTGGCCAGAGCCGCGAGCATGTGCGAGGCGGGCGACCCGACCTCGCCGACCGTGCCGTCCCGCGCGTCGAGCGTCCCGCGGCGGAACTGCGTGCGCCCGGCGGGCGAGCGGAGCGTCTCGCGCGAGCGGGCCGTGACGACCGGCCGGTCGGGGTACGGATGGCCCATCGCCCGGCGCAGCACGGGGCGCACGAACACCTCGAAGGAGACCTGCGAGCTCACGGGGTTTCCCGGCAGCGTGACGACCGGGCAGCTGACCTCGCCGAACTCGACCACACCCGCGCCCTGCGGGCCGCCCGGCTGCATGCCGACCTTGACGAACTCCACGCCGTGACCGGTCAGCGCGTCCTTCACCACCTCGTAGGCCCCCGCGCTCACGCCGCCGGAGGTCACCACCAGGTCGACGCCCGCGACGATCCGCTCGGCGAGGACCTTCCGGAACTGCTCGACGTCGTCCGGGACGAAGCGGAGCTGGTCGGCGGTGCCGCCCGCGTCCCGCACCGCCGCGGCGAGCATGGCGCCGTTGGACTCGTAGATCTGGCCGGGCGCGAGCGGCTCGCCCGGCGCGACGAGCTCGGAGCCGGTGGAGAGGACGAGGACGTGCGGCCGGCGGCGCACCGGCAACGTGGCCCGGCCGACCGCGGCGGCGACCCCGATCTGCGCGGCACCGAGGACGGTGCCGGCGTCGAGCACCGCGGTGCCCTCGAAAACGTCCTCACCGACGGTGCGCACGTGCGTGCCCGCCGCAGGCGCCGCGGAGATCGCCACCCGCTCGGTGCCGCCGTCCGTCAGCTCGACCTGGACGATCGCGTCGGCACCCGCGGGCACCGGGGCGCCGGTCATGATCCGGGCGGCGGTGCCGGGCTCGAGCGGCGGCACGTCCGTGCGACCGGCCGGGATGTCGACGGCGACGGGCAGGGTGACCGGGCTGTCCGCGGTGGCCCCCGCCACGTCGGCGGCCCGGACGGCGTACCCGTCCATCGCGGAGTTGTCGAAGGGCGGCAGGGAGATCGCCGCGGTGACCGGCTCGGCGAGCACCCGCCCGCGCGCCTCCGCGAGCGGCACGACCTCCACCCCGGTGGGCGGCAGGAGGGCCGCGACGACGGCCCGGTGCTCCTCGACGGTGCGGGGCGGTTTCGCGGCACTCACACCGGCCATCCTGCCGCAGGGCCCACACCACGGTGGGGTCGACCCGGGTTCGGTTGCACTCACCCACCCCGAGTGCTAAAAACGGCGCTGGCACTCGCCTGTCGGGAGTGCCAGGTCGAGCCGGTGAGGCCGGCGCAGGGTTGCCGGCCGTCCGTCGCGGGCGCCGTGTTCGAACCGACGAGTCATCCCAACCGGAGGACCACCCCCATGGCGAAGCAGATCGCGTTCGACGAGGAGGCGCGCCGCGGGCTCGAGCGCGGCATGAACACCCTCGCCGACGCCGTCAAGGTGACGCTCGGCCCACGCGGCCGCAACGTCGTCCTGGAGAAGAAGTGGGGCGCGCCCACCATCACCAACGATGGTGTGTCGATCGCCAAGGAGATCGAGCTCGAGGACGCCTGGGAGAAGATCGGCGCCGAGCTCGTCAAGGAGGTCGCAAAGAAGACCGACGACATCGCGGGTGACGGCACCACCACCGCCACCGTGCTGGCGCAGGCGCTGGTCCGCGAGGGCCTGCGCAACGTCGCCGCCGGCGCGAACCCGATGGGTCTGAAGCGCGGCATCGAGAAGGCCGTCGAGGCCGTCTCGCAGGCGCTCCTGAAGTCGGCCAAGGAGGTCGAGACCAAGGAGCAGATCGCCGCCACCGCGTCGATCTCCGCCGCCGACAAGCAGATCGGCGAGCTCATCGCCGAGGCGATGGACAAGGTCGGCAAGGAAGGCGTCATCACCGTCGAGGAGTCGCAGACCTTCGGGCTCGAGCTCGAGCTCACCGAGGGCATGCGCTTCGACAAGGGCTACATCTCCCCGTACTTCGTGACCGACGCGGAGCGCATGGAGGTCGAGCTCGAGGACCCGTACATCCTCCTCGTCTCCTCCAAGATCTCGACGGTCAAGGACCTGCTCCCGCTGCTGGAGAAGGTCATGCAGTCGGGCAAGCCGCTGGCGATCATCGCCGAGGACGTCGAGGGCGAGGCCCTGGCCACGCTCGTCGTCAACAAGATCCGTGGCACCTTCAAGTCCGTCGCCATCAAGGCCCCGGGCTTCGGTGACCGCCGCGAGGCCATGCTCGCCGACATGGCGATCCTGACCGGCGGCGAGGTCATCTCGGAGAAGGTCGGCCTCAAGCTGGACAACGCCGACCTGTCGCTGCTGGGCACCGCCCGCAAGGTCGTCGTCACCAAGGACGAGACCACCATCGTCGACGGTGCGGGCGACGCCGACCAGATCGCCGGTCGCGTCAACCAGATCCGCGCCGAGATCGAGCGCACCGACTCGGACTACGACCGCGAGAAGCTGCAGGAGCGTCTGGCCAAGCTGGCCGGCGGTGTCGCGGTGATCAAGGCGGGCGCGGCCACCGAGGTCGAGCTCAAGGAGCGCAAGCACCGCATCGAGGACGCCGTCCGCAACGCGAAGGCGGCCGTCGAGGAGGGCATCGTCGCCGGCGGCGGCGTCGCCCTGATCCAGGCCGGTGCGGGTCTGTTCGAGGGCCTCGGCCTGGACGGCGACGAGGCGACCGGGGCGAACATCGTCAAGGTCGCGCTCGAGGCGCCGCTCAAGCAGATCGCGATCAACGCCGGCCTCGAGGGCGGCGTCGTGGCGGAGAAGGTGCGCAACCTCCCCGCGGGCGAGGGCCTCGACGCGGCCACCGGTGAGTACAAGGACCTGGTCAAGGCCGGCATCATCGACCCGGCCAAGGTCACCCGCTCGGCGCTGCAGAACGCGGCCTCGATCGCGGCCCTGTTCCTCACCACCGAGGCGGTCATCGCCGACAAGCCGGAGAAGAACGCCGCTCCGGCCGGCGACCCGACCGGCGGCATGGGCGGCATGGACTTCTGAGTCCGGCCACCTGGTTCGTCCCGCGGGGGCGGTGGGCTTCGGCCCGCCGCCCCTGCGGCGTTCTCGGGGTCAGCCCGCGACCCACAGCCAGACGCTGCCGCCGGCCACCAGGAAGGTCGGGACCAGCGCGATCAGCACCGGCCAGACCCGCGGCGCCCCGCTCGTCGCGAACCAGAAGCCGATCGGCCAGACGATCGCGACCGCGCCCATGACCGCGCCGAACATCACGCCGCCCGCATCGGCGAGACCCAGCCCGAACGCGATCCCCATCAGGCCGAACAGGGCGGGCCAGAGGGCGCAGAGGACCGTCAGGGTCAGCCCGGCGATCCGTGTCGCCAGCACCGCCGACGGCGCCGGCCGGCGCCCGTGGGGCCCCTCGGGCAGGCCGGCGGGATGGGTGGGGAGGCGAGGTGCGGGAAGGGTCGGGGGTGGGGCGGTGGGCGGGGTCCACCGTGCCGCATCGGGATCGTGGTGCGGTGTCGTCCTCACGGGCCCGACGCTACGAATCCGCAGGTCGCACGGCAGTCGTGCCACCACTACAGCCCTCGGGGGCCAGCAGGTGATCCTTCCGGGCGTCACCCTGCGGCTGTTGCCACGGCAGTCCCGTGACTCTCACCGCCGTTGATCATTGCGAGTGACACGTGATCGTCGGGGCGGCAGCACTCCTGTCCCGCTCAGAGCGATCATGAGCGGCTCGGAGCGATCATGGGAACGCTCAGAGGTGACCCGCCAGCCGGGCCGGGTCGAGCCCACGCGCCCGGCAGGCCGCCTCCAGCTCGCGGCGCACCCTCGCCGCCACACGCTCCGGGTGCCGGTGGACCTCGACCGCCGAGAACCGCACCACCCGCCAGCCCGCCCGCGCGAGGTGCGCCTCTCGCGCCAGGTCGCGCAGTGCCCGTTCCGGCTCGAGATGGTTGCCGCCGTTGTACTCGAAGGCGAGCAGGAGCAGCGGGTACGACAGGTCGAGCGCGTACGGACCGACCGGATGCTGGAGGACCGGGCGTGGCAGGCCGGCGTCGCCGATCGCGAGCCGGATCCGCGTCTCCATCGGCGACCCCGAGCGGCGGTCGGCGCGCCGCACGATCTCCGGAAGGCGCGCGCTCCCCCGCGCACCGAGGTGTCGCGTTCGCAGCGCCAGCAGCTCGCTCGGCTCGAACTCCCCGACCCGTGCGAGGGCGTCGACGGCCACGATCCCGTCCCACAGCGGACCGCGACAGGCGAGGTCGAACGCGGTGCGCCGGGCGAGGTCACCCGCACGCCGTCGACCAGCGTGGTCTCGTCCGGGAGGAGCCGGCCGCGGCGCACCCGCAGGCCCGGCTGTCCCCGCTGCGTGCCGCCCGGCACCACGAGATCCACGAGCGCGTTCGCCGGGCCGCACGACGCGCCCAGGAGCTCGGCCGCGGCCCATCCGCCGACCGCACCGCGTCCCTCGACGAGCAGGTACGCACCTCGGGCGCGCACCGCCAGGTGCGACGGGTCGAGCTCGGGTGCGGCGGGGACGTAGACGTCGGAGAACAGCCGGTGGAAGCGGGGACCGCGCAGCTGCCCGGGCGTCACCCACCCGGCCGCCACCGCCGCGGAGCCCCGGAACGGTCGATTCAGCACGCCCCTTGGACGGCTCCCGGCTCCGGCCCGTTCATGATCTTTCCGAGCGACACGGTGCGGTCGCGCGCATGACGCTCCGGTACCGCTCGCGTCGATCACCGCTCCCGTGATCGACCGAGGGTCACGGGAGCGTCAGCGCGAGAGTGCTCCCGTGACCGCCGGATGGATCATGACGGATCACGATGGGGAGCAGCAGCGCGCCGGATCACGGACGATGGGCGGCGACGACGGCCTCGGCGCGGGTGCGGAGGGCGGTCGCCAGCTCGGGCGGGTGGAGGGCCTCGGCGTCGGGCGCGAGTGACCACACCACGCGGATCGCGTGCCGGAGGTCGCCGAACGCCGCGGTCACCACGGACCAGCCGCCGGCCTCGACGTCCTGATCGGTCCACCCATGCTCGGCGACCTCACCGACCTCACCGACCTCGCCGTCGGCGCCGTCGGTGTCCTCAGTGGTCCCGAGGTTCTCGGCGTCGGTCACGGTGAGGGCGGTGCGGGTGAGCTCCGCCCGGCGCTGCTCCCGCACCCGGATCCTCGCGACGACGTGGGGCAGGGCCCGGCGGAACTCGTCCCGCCGACGTTGCCACAGCTCCTCGAGGTCGACGCCGGTCGGGCGCTGCGCGGGCTCGTCGAGCTCCTCCGCCGCCTCGATGCGGGAGATGCGGTAGGTGCGGTCGGCGCCGTCGTGGAGCGCCAGGAGGTACCAGGCGCCGGCGGCCTCGACCAGGCCCAGCGGGTCGACGGTCCGCCACCGGCCCTCCTCCGCCCCGCGCGCGGCGTACCGGATCCGCAGCCGGTGCCCGGTGAACACCGCGCGCTGCACGGTGTGGAGGGCGTCGGCGGCGGGCGTCTCGGGGGCGTCGTGCAGGAAGCCGCCGCGCCGGACCAGCACCCGCCCGGTCGCGTCGGTCGCAGCCTCGCGCGAGCCCTCGGGCAGCGCCGTGACCACTTTCCGGATCGCGGACGAGAACGCCTCGCCCAGACCGAGGGCGTCCGACGTCGCGCGGGCGGGCGAGGTCAGCAGGGCCACCGCCTCGTCCGGCGTCAGCCCGGTGAGATCGGTGGAGAAGCCCGGGAGCAGCGCGAACCCGCCGTGCCGGCCGCGTTCGGCGTAGACGGGGATGCCCGCGGCCGAGAGCGCCTCGACGTCCCGGAGCACGGTCCGGGTCGACACCTCCAGCTCGCGCGCGATCGCGGGCGCCGTCATCCGGCCGCGATGACGGAGCAGGAGGACGAGCGAGAGCAGGCGGTCCGCGCGCATGTCCGAAGACTGGCAGAGATACACGACAGAGGATGTCGTGTTTCGGCTGGAGGCTTGCCGCCATGACCACCACCGAGATCGTCACGGACCCCCGCCCCCACTACCGCGCCGCCCTCGACTGGGCCGCCGGGCTGCTCGCCGGGGTGCGCCCGGAACAACTGCGCGACGCCACGCCCTGCCCCGAGTTCGACGTCGAGGGCCTGCTCCGGCACCTCGTCGCCACGGTGAACAAGATCCGCATGATCGGTGAGGGCGGTTCGCCGTTCACCATGCCGTTCCAGGTTCCGCCCGCGCCCGACTACCCCGCCTCCTTCGCCGAGGCGCAGGCGCGGATGTGGACCGTCTGGTCCGACGACGCCCTGCTCGACCGCGAGGTCACCGTCCAGTGGGGCAGCGCCCCCGGCCGCGGTGCGCTGTGGGGCTACGTCAACGAGACGCTCGTGCACGGCTGGGACCTCGCCGTCGCCACGGGGCAGGACGCCGAGGCCGATCCAGACCTGGCCGAGGCGATGCTGGCGGTCGCCCGCCAGATGATCCCCGCCGAGGGCCGGGGCGGGGACTTCCCGTTCGCACCCGTGGTCGAGCCGACGCCGGACGCGGGCCCGACCGAGCGGCTCGCCAACTGGTCGGGGCGCCGCCGGTGATGTCCGGCCACCGGTGAGGGCCCACTGACGGCGGAAGGGCCGGGGCGCTCGCGGTGAGCGCCCCGGCCCGATCTCCCGACATCGCCGACTCGCGGTGCCGGAACTGCCGACTCGCGGTGTCAGAACTGCCGACTCGCGGTGCCGGAACTCCCGACTCGCGGTGCCGGAACTCCCGACTCGCGGTGCCGGAACTCCCGACTCGCGGTGCCGGAACTCCCGACTCGCGGACCGGTCAGGACTGCTGGTGCGGGGCCTTGTAGCCCTGGGCGTCGGGGGCGGTGAAGAGCGGCGCCACCTCCGTCAACCCACCCTCGGCGTTCTGGTCCACCTTGGCGATGTAGACGCCGCGGGTGGGCGGGGCGCCCGGGATGCTGTAGTCGAGCGGCGCGACCAGGTCGTCCGTCGTGACCGAGGTCAGCGACTTCAGCGCGGTCTGCACCCCGGCGCGGGTGAGGTCGCCGTTCTGGCAGGCCTTCTCCAGCACCGCCTGCCACACCAGGCTCTCCACGTACCCGGCCTGGGCGCCGGCGTTCTTCGGCTTGTCCGGGTAGGTGGCCTTGTACTCGTTGGCGACCTCGACGGCCTTCGGGGTCTTCGACGAGAACGGCGCGCTCGACGCCGCCACGTACAGCTTGTCCAGCGACGCCGCGGCCGGGCTCTGCAGCAGAGCCGGGTCGAAGGTCGGGTTGTTGCCGAGCACCGGGACGTTCAGCCCGAGCGCGGCGTTGTTCGACATCGCCGACGCGGTCTGGCCCGGCGTCGTGGTCAGCACGATCGCCTTCACCCCGGCGCCCTTGAGCCCGGTGACGATGTTGGCCAGGTCGTTGTCGGTGGAGGTGATCTTCGCTTCCTGCACCGTCATGTTGTGCTTCGAGGCGTAGTACTTGGAGCCGCGCAGGCCGTTCCCGCCGTACTCGCCGTCGATGTAGATGTGGCCGATGGTGTCGCCGTCGGCGATCAGGCCCTGCTGCTGCAGGTAGGCCAGGCCGTCGATGATCTCGAGGTCGTACGTCGTGCCGATCATCATGACGTTGGGGTTGTTGAGGATCTCCGACGACCACGACGCCGGCGCGGTGAGCACGTTGTCGTCGATCAGGTTCTGCTTGAGCGCCGCGAGCACCGGCGACCCGACGAGCTGGGTGATCCCCAGGATCTTGGGCTCGAGCTGCGGGTAGAGCGTCTTCGCGGTGTCCGCCTTGTACCCGTGGTCGACGACCTCGAGCGCCAGCTGGCGCCCGCAGATGCCGCCCGCGGCGTTGACGTCCTTGACCCACAGCTCGTTGCCACCGGTCAGGGCCTCGCCGAGGTTCTTGAACACGCCGGTGCGGTCGGTCATGACGCCGAGGGTGATCGTCGTGTCGGTGACGCCCTTGTCGGTCTTGACCCCGCCTGCTCCGCCGCCCGACGACGCGTTGTCCGCGGTGCTGCCGCACGCGGCGAGCACCAGGCCGGCCGCGAGTCCGCCGGCGAGCGCGGCCAGCCGCCTCCGCCTGTCGATCATCCTCGATCTCCTCCTCGGGTGGGGCGGGCTGCCCTGACGTGGGCGAGCCTGCGGCCGATGGCCGCGAGCCCGCCGGGTTCGAACATCACGACCAGCACGACGGCCACGCCGTAGACGAACGCGCTGATCAGGACCGGCGACGGACCGCCGAACTGGGCGTCGGCGAACCAGCCGAACTCGGTGGCGCCGAGGGTGAGCAGCTGCGGCAGGCCGTTGACCAGCACCGCGCCGGCGACGGCACCCGGGATCGACCCGAGCCCGCCGATGATCACCATGGCGAGGTAGCCGATCGCGACGGTGATCGAGTAGGTGCCGACGAACTCGTTCTCGTCGGGTTTGACCAGGTCGAGCCACAGCGCGGTCATCACGCCGGCCAGCCCGGCGTAGGCGGACGAGATCGTGAACGCGCCGGCCTTGATCCGGGTGACGTGCACGCCCATCGCCGTGGCGGCGGCCTCGTTGTCCCGCACCGCCCGCCAGGCCCGCCCGATCCGGCTGCGCACCGCGCCCCGCGCCAGCAGGTAGGCGCCGACGGCCAGGACGAGGAACAGGTACCAGAGCCGCTGCTGCTTCTGGACCGCGACGCCGAGGATCGTGGGCGCCGGTTCGGTGTTGGCGAAGCGGAAGTCGAAGATCGCGAAGGTCGGCGGTGGGCGCCCGGTCGAGGTGCCGCCGCTCAGCATGTCCAGCGACTGGCCCAGGTACAGGCCGAGGAAGACCAGCGACAGCGACGCGACGCCGAGGTAGATGCCCCGAAGGCGGCCGGACACCGGCGCGAACGCCAGTCCGACGAGCCCGCAGATCACGACCGCCCCGACCGCCGCGACCACCGGCGGCAGGCCGAGCCCGACCAGGTCCCCGGAGTCGCCCGAGTCACCGGCGAGCACGGCGTAGCTGACCGCGCCGACCAGCAGGAAGAACGGCGTCGCGAGGGAGAGCTGCCCGGCCTGGCCGACGAGCATGGTCAGCCCGACCGCCCCGACCACGCCGATCAGGACGTACTGCCCGGCCTTCAGGTAGGCCACGTCCGTCCCGGTGAACACCGGGAACAGCACCAGCAGCACGAGGAGCAGGGTGACCCCGGCGATCTTCAGCCAGTTTCGGGGCCGGCGGGGCGCCGGGGTCGGGGGTGCCTCCGTCTCGGGCGGCGTCACCGTCACCTCAGACACGGGACAGCTCCCGGGTCCCGAACAAGCCGCTCGGTCTGATCACCAGGATCAGCAGCATCACCAGGAACACCGCGCTCTTGGAGAACTCGAAGGAGACGTACTGGGCCGACAACGCCTCCGTCAGCCCCACGATCAGCCCGCCGACGACCGCGCCGACGGTGGAGTCGAGCCCGCCGAGGATCGCGGCGGGGAAGGCGATCAGCGCGATGGCGTGCGTGCCCCGGCCGAGCCCCGCCCCGGAGAAGTCCTGGGTCGCCATGAACAGCACCGCCACACCGGCCAGCGCGCCGGCGAGCAGCCAGGCCGTGGCCGTGACCCGCGAGCTGCGGATCCCCATCAGCGCGGCGGCCTCGCGGTTCTCCGCCTGGGCCCGCATCGCCACCCCCCAGGAGGAGAAGCGGAAGGCCAGGAAGAACGCCGTGATCAGCACGATCCCGACGATCAGCGCCACCAGCTGGGTGCGGAAGACCGTGAGCCCCGCGGCCTGAAGCGGCTGGGCGTCGTACGGGTCGCCGATGAACGGGATGTCGGCGCGCAGCCGGCGCACGATCTCCTCGGTGATGATCACGTCGACGCCGATGGTGAGCAGGGCGAGGCTGTTGACGTCGGCGTTGCGCGCGTGGGCGATCAGCAGCCGCTCGATCAGCAGCGCGGCCAGTGCCGCCGAGACGATCCCGAGCGCGGCCGCGGCCGGCCAGCCCAGCGCGTCCTTGGTGGCGTAGACCATGTAGCCGCCGATCAGCACCAGCGACCCGTGCGCGAAGTTCACCACCTCGGTCGCCTTGAAGATCACGACGAAGCCCAGCGCGAGCAGGGCGTAGACCGCGCCCTTGCCCAGCCCGTTGAGCACGAGCTGCAGGAACGTGTTCACTCCGGCTCCTCCCCGCCCGTCCCCAGGTACGCGCGGATCACCTCGGCATCGGCCTGGACCTCCGTGGGCGACCCGTCGGCGATCAGCCGCCCGAAGTCCAGGACGCTCACCCGGTCCGCGATGCCCATGACCAGTCCCATGTCGTGCTCGACGAGCAGCACCGAGATCCCCAGCGCGTCCCGCAGGTCGCGGATCGTCACGCCCATCTCGGCGGTCTCGGTGGCGTTGAGCCCGGCCGCCGGCTCGTCGAGCAGCAGCAGGGTGGGCTCGACGGCCAGTGCGCGGGCGATGTCGACCCGTTTCGCGACGCCGTAGGGCAGGGCCCCGACCGGGACGTCGAGCCGGTCGGCGACGCCGAGGAACGCGCAGATCTCCTCGACCCGCGCGACGTGCCGGCGTTCGGTGCGCACGGTCCGCGGCAGCCGCAGGCCGCCGCTGAAGAACCCGCCGCGGGTGAGCGCGTGCCGGCCGAGCAGGACGTTGTCCCGCACCGTGCTGTGCGGCGAGAGTGCGATGTTCTGGAAGGACCGGCCGACGCCGAGGGCCGCCAGCCGGTGCGGCGAGGTGCCGGTGAGGTCGGTGTCGCCCAGCCGGACCCGGCCCGACGTCGGCCGGTACAGCCCGCTGATCACGTTGAAGCAGCTGGACTTGCCGGCGCCGTTCGGGCCGATCAGGGCGTGCACCGTGCCGGGCCGCACGGCGAAGGACACCTCGGACAGGGCGGTGATCCCGCCGAACCGCAGCGTGACGTCGTCGACCGCGAGGGTCCGGACGTCCTCCCGGATCTCCGGAGGGGCGGCGGTCATCCGGCCCACCTCGTCAGGGACCGGCGCGGGCGGTGGGCCAGCGCCTCGGCCTGCTCGGCCTCGGCCCGCTCGGTGGACTCGGCGTGCCCGCCGAGGTAGAGGCGCTGGACGTCGTCGCTGGCGGCGAGCTCCTCGGCCGTGCCGGTGAGCGCGATCCGGCCGACCTCGAGGACCGCGGCGTGGTCGGCGACCTCGAGCGCCATGGTCGCGTTCTGCTCGACGAGGACGACCGCGGTGCCCTGGGCGTGGATCTCGCCGATGATCCGGGCGATCCGGCCGACCATCTGCGGCGCGAGGCCGAGCGAGGGCTCGTCGAGCAGCAGGAGCTCGGGGCCGGACATCAGCGCCCGGCCGATCGCCAGCATCTGCTGCTCGCCGCCGGAGAGCAGGCCCGCGCGTTGCGACGCCCGCTCGGCCAACACCGGGAACAGCTCGGCCACGCGCTCGCGGGCCGCGGACCGCACCGACGCCGACCGGGCGCCGAGCCCGCCGGCCCGCAGGTTCTCCTCGACGGTCATCCGGGCGAACACCTGGCGGCCCTCCGGCACCGCGACGACGCCGCGCCGCACCACCGCCGCCGGGTCCAGTCGGTCGAGGCGCTCGTCGCGGAACCGGATCTCGCCGGCCGTGACCCCGCCGCCGTGCAGCCGCAGCGTCGCCGACACCGCGCGGAGCAGGGTGGACTTACCGGCGCCGTTGCCACCGAGGACCGCCAGCACGCTGTCCGCGCCGACCTCGAGATCGACCTCCTCGAGGGCCCGCACCGACCGCCCGTAGCGGACCGACAGCCCGCGCACGCTCAGCACCCGTCGCACCGCCTCCCCCGGCCGCCGCGGCCGGTCGGCGCACATCGTGGTGCCGGTCACACGGCTCGCCACACCCCCAGGTGGAGAGGTTCGGACGAACGGGGCGTCACGATCACGCATCGTGCACAACGGACGCCTACAGCAGCCCCGCCTCGCTGGCCTTGCCGATCGCCTCGACCCGGTTGCGGGCCCCCAGCTTGTGCAGTGCGGACTGCAGGTAGGTCTTCACGGTGTTGCGGGTCAGGCCCGTGGCCTCGGCGATCTCCGGGTTCGTCCGGCCCTGGGCGGCCAGCCGGAGCACCTCGTACTCGCGGCGGGTCAGGCCGGTGCGCTCCAGCGCCGTCGCCGCGGCGTCGGCCGCCGGGACCATGCGCGGGTCCACCACGCGCTCCCCGCGGAGCACCGCGCGCAGGGCGGCGACGAGGTCGGTCGCCGCCGCATCCTTGACCAGGCAGCCGTGGGCGCCGGCGTCGAGCGCCGCCCGGATGCCGTGGTGGTCGCCGTGCGCGGTGAAGACGACCACCCGGGCCCCCGGGCACACCTCCCGCAGCCCGACGACGACCTCGGGCGCGAGCATGTCCGGCAGCCGGAGGTCGAGCAGCACGAGATCGGGGCGCAGCTCCCTGGCCCGGTCGAGCGCGGTACGCCCGGACTCGGCGGACCCGACCACGGCCAGCGACGGCTCGCCGCGCAGGAGCAGCGCGACGCCGTCGCGCACCACGGGATGGTCGTCGACGACCATCACCCGGGCGGCGCTCACCGGCCGGGCACCGGGGGCACGGGCGGCACGGGGAGCACCGGGGGCGCCGGCAGGGCGACGCGCAGGGTGGTGCCGCCGTCCTCGTCGTGGATCAGGCCGACCTGTCCCCCGAACCGCTCCGCACGGGCGGCGAGCATCCGCACGCCCAGGCCGGTCCCGACCGACGTCGCCGGTTCGGTGACGCCGCCGTCGTCGGCCACGGCGAGCTGGACCCCGCCCGCGTCGTCCGGCGCGAGGCTGACGATCACGGTGCTGGCGCCGGCGTGCTTCTCGGCGTTGAGCAGCCCCTCCCGGGCGACGGCGACGAGGATCGCGGTGCGCTCGCCGTCGAGCGGCGCGACCGGGCCGAGCTGCACGAAACGGCAGGTCACGCCGGTGCGGGTCTGGAAGCTGCGGCAGTGCTCGGCCAGCTCGACGGGCAGCGCGCGCTCGGGCGAGCTCTCCGCCAACGCCAGCAGGGCCTCCCGCAGGGCGCGGGAGGCCTCGGAGACGTCGGCCTCGATCCGGGTGAGCCGCCCGGCGAGGGCCGGGTTGTCCGGCAGGTCGGCGCGCAGGTCGCGGACCTGGGCGCCGATGGAGAAGAGCATCGCGCCGACGGAGTCGTGCAGCGATGCCTGCATCCGCCGGCGCTCGACGGCGACGGCGCCGTCGACGTTGGCCGCGGCGGCGTCGGCCAGCCGCAGGGTCGGGACGGCCCGGTCCGCGGCCCGGCGCAGCGCGTCGACGGCGGCGTCGCCGAAGGTCCCCGGGCCGTGCAGCCCGGCGTAGGCGACGGCCAGCGGGCAGTCGCGGTCCAGGACCGGCACCGCGACGAGGGCGCCCAGGGCCTCGCGGCGGACGCGCTCGTCGTAGTCGTGGGTGATCGTCGGGGCGGACACGTAGTCCCGCACCCGGACGGGCTCGCCGAGCATGAGGGCCCGGCCGCCCACCCCGCGCCCGACGTCGACCGCGAGGTCCTGCAGGGCGTCGGTGCGGGTGCCGTCCGTCCAGCGGATCACGGTGCCGCCGCCGGGTACCCGCTCGCCGAGGAAGCCGGCGTCGGCGCCGGCGGCCTCACGGATCAACCGGGCGGTGCCGCGCAGGGCGAGGACCCGGTCCAGGACGGACAGCAGGCCCTCGCGCTCGGCGAGCAGCAGGTCGAGCAGGTGCCGCCGCTCGGCGGCCCGCTCGGTCGCGGGGTTCGGACGCACGCGCGGACGATGACACACACCCGGTGAGCTGCGACACACCCAAGTGCAGAGGTGCGCCCGTCCCGGACCTGCTCCGGGCTCACTCCTCGGGCGCGAGGAACCAGGCGGCGACGTAGAGGACGATGCCGAACCCGAAGCCCAGCACGGTCAGCGCGACGAGCGCGATCCGGATCAGGCCCGCGTCGACGTTCAGGCTCTCGGCGAGCCCGCCGCACACGCCGGCGATCATCTTGTCGGAGCGGCTGCGGTGCAGCCGGAACGGCTTCTGCTCCCGCGGGGCGGGGACGACGGCCGGCTGGTCGGGCGTGGCGGTGGTGGTCTGCTGTTCCATGACCACGAGCCTGCCGCCGGCGCCGGGCCGGCACCTCGGGGTCGGCCCCGGATCCCTCCCGGAGACCGACCCGGATCAGCGCCGGGGTCGGCGGGGCTCCGGGGTCCGGGGCGCGCGCCCGCCGGTGTGCGGCCACGACGGGTCCTGCTCCGGCGCGGGAGCGGGATGCGGGAAGGGGTCCTCGGGGACCTGTCGGTCCCGCAGCCGCACCATCCGCCCGACGAGCACCGCGACGACCAGGGCGACGGCCACCCAGGCCAGCACCCCGACGACGATCCAGCCGGCGACGGACATTCCTCGGCTCCCTGTCACGGTTTGCGCCACCGAGTGTCCCGGACCTGGCCTTTCGACGCACGGCCGCATCGGGGTGAGGCGGTACCCCCGTCCCGGGGATCCGCCGTCACGCTCCGGTCAGCCCACCTCGGGCAGGGCCGGTCCGAGCAGGTCGTCCGCGTCCACGATGCGGTACGCGTACCCCTGCTCGGCGAGGAAACGCTGACGGTGCGCGGCGTAGTCGGTGTCGAGGGTGTCCCGCGACACGACCGAGTAGAAGTGCGCCTGCCGGCCGTCCCCCTTGGGCCGCAGCAGCCGGCCCAGCCGTTGCGCCTCCTCCTGCCGGGACCCGAAGGTGCCCGAGACCTGCACGGCCACGGTGGCCTCGGGCAGGTCGACGGAGAAGTTGGCGACCTTGCTGACGACCAGGCGCTTCAGCTCGCCGGCCCGGAAGGCGTCGAACAGCGCCTCCCGCTCCCGGTTCTTCGTGGAGCCCTGGATCACCGGGCAGTCCAGCACCTCGCCGAGCTCGTCGAGCTGGTCGAGGTAGGCGCCGATGACCAACGTCGGCTCGTCCGGGTGCCGGTCCAGGATGGCCTTGACGACGGGCAGCTTGGTGCGTGCGGTCGACGCCATGCGGTACCGCTCCTCGGCCTCCGCGGTCGCGTAGCCGAGCCGCTCGCTCTCCGTGAGCGTGACCCGGACCTCGGTGCACTCGGCGGGCGCGATCCAGCCCTGCTGCTCGATGTCCCGCCACGGGGCGTCGTAGCGCTTCGGCCCGATGAGGGAGAAGACGTCGCCCTCCCGGCCGTCCTCGCGGACGAGGGTCGCGGTCAGCCCGAGCCGGCGGCGGGACTGCAGGTCCGCCGTCATCCGGAAGACGGGCGCGGGGAGCAGGTGCACCTCGTCGTAGACGACCAGGCCCCAGTCCCGGGAGTCGAACAGCTCGAGGTGCCGGTACTCGCCCTTCGTCTTCCGCGTGATCACCTGGTAGGTCGCGATCGTGACCGGGCGGATCTCCTTCTTCTCGCCCGAGTACTCGCCGATCTCGTCCTCGGTGAGGCTGGTGCGGGCGACCAGCTCGCGCTTCCACTGCCGGCCCGAGACGGTGTTGGTGACCAGGATCAGCGTGGTGGCGCCGGCACGGGCCATCGCCGCGGCGCCGACCAGCGTCTTCCCCGCGCCGCAGGGCAGCACGACCACGCCGGAACCGCCGTCCCAGAACCCGTCGACGGCCTGGGCCTGGTAGTCGCGCAGCGTCCAGCCGTCCTGGACCAGCTCGATCGGGTGCGACTCGCCGTCGACGTAGCCGGCCAGGTCCTCGGCCGGCCA
Source organism: Pseudonocardia halophobica (assembly GCF_050948485.1). Lineage (NCBI taxonomy): Bacteria > Bacillati > Actinomycetota > Actinomycetes > Pseudonocardiales > Pseudonocardiaceae > Pseudonocardia > Pseudonocardia halophobica. Next base: position 7,072,559 of record NZ_CP192046.1, read on the forward strand.
GCCCACCTTGAGCAGCATCTGCTTGAGGTGCCCGCGCTCCGACGGGTGGACGACGACCGTGTCCGGGTCGATCCGGGCACCCAGCATCGGGGCGATCTTCTTCTGCCGCAGCACCTCCTCCAGCACCGCCCGGTCCAGCGCGGTCATGACCAGGCCGTGCGCGGGGTGGTTGGAGAGCTGCAGCCGGCCGTACCGGCCCATGGTGTCGACGACGTCGACCAGCAGCGGCTGCGGGACGGCGTAGCGGGAGAAGCGGACCAGGGCGTCGACGACCTGCTCGGCGTCGTGCCCGGCGGCCCGGGCGTTCCACAGCGCCAGCGGGGTGACGCGGTAGGTGTGCACGTGCTCGGGGGCGCGCTCCAGCTCGGCGAAGGGGGCGATCGCCATCCGCGCGTCGGTCGCGGTGGGGTGGTCGACCTCGAGCAGGAGGGTCTTGTCGGACTGGACGATGAGCGGTCCGTCGGTCACGCGCGGATCCCTTCGGGGGTGTCGATCGGTGCACGACCCGCCACTCGTCGTGAGTCGGGCGGTCTCCCGCGGACGGTGAGCGGTCGGCGACGGCGCCACCCGATCGGGGTGATGGACGAGTCGTTCGTCCAGGGCGGGCGTCGCGCCACCTCCGGCTATGCTGGCCGGGCACTGTCCGCAGTACGTACGTGTGCCACGACGATCCTATCCCCGGTTCCGGGCGGGCGGCCTCCCCAGCGGCCGCGTGTCGCGGAACCCGCTGCAGGAGAAGCGGACCGGCGGCGTCCCGGGCCCGGCCTCGGCCGGGCGCGACCGCGCGGCCGGTCCTCGACCGGAAGGCCCAGACGATCACCGCCCCGCTCCCCGCCGGCTCCCCCGCACCGCCCCCGGCCTCGCCGAACACGCGTGCGAGCCACTCGGCCACTGGCCGCTACCAACGGGCACCTCGGCTCCGCCAGGTGTCCGCGGGGCGCGAATCGTCGGGTCCGCGTGTCAAGGTCGGTCAGGTCGTCGCGAGCCACATCAGGGAGACGTTGACGTGACCAGCACCGAACGCCACCCCGCGTGGTCGGAGCGGCTGAACCCCCGCAACTGGAGCCTGGCCGCCAAGCTGGTGGCCGTGGGCCTCGTGCCCACCCTGCTGGCCCTGGTGCTGGGCGTCCTGCGCATCTCCGACCAGGCCGGCGTGGCCGAGCAGCTGGGCCGGGACAACCGCCTGCTGGAGATCCGCCAGGACGTCGCCGCCACGGCACAGGCGCTGCAGGCCGAGCGCAACAGCGCCGTGCTCTTCGTCGCCGGCGGGCGCACGGGCGACCGCGGCGCGCTCGCGGCCGCCGCCGCGGACACCGACGCCAAGCTCGGCGAGGTGCGGTCGGCGCTGTCCGACCCCTCGCTGCTCGACGCGAGCAGCACCACCGCGCTGCAGCAGGCCGAGGGCGGGTTCACCCAGCTCCCGGTGCTGCGCACGGACGTGGCGGGCTCGCCGGCCCGGGTCGACGACGTCACCACCCGGTACACGACCATCGTGCAGCGCACGGACGTCCTGGAGCGGGCGCTGGTCCGCCAGGGCGAGACCACGTACGCCGGCGGCCTGGGCGACGCGCTCACCGCGACCGGCGAGGCCCGCGAGGCGCTGGCCCTGCAGCACACCGTCATCGCGGGAGCGATCGCCGCCGGCCGGCTGAGCGAGCAGGACAAGATCACCGTCACGGGCGCCGCCGCGGCGTTCGCCACGGCGTTCGCCGACTACCAGGTGGGCCTCACGCCGGAGCAGCTCGCGCGCTACGGCAACTTCGCCACCGACGGGGCCAACGTCGAGCTCGAGCGGCTGCGGACCCAGATCATGGCCACCCCGACCGACCGGCCGCTCGCGGCGGACCCGGTGGCGTGGGACGCGGCATACCAGCAGGCCGCCCAGGTCGTCGAGCGCGCCGGCTCCGGCGTGGCCGACGAGCTGACCGCCACCTCCACCCAGGCGCAGGAGGACGCGAGCAACAAGGCCGGCGTCAACTCCGTGCTGCTCATGCTGGGCGTGCTGCTCGGTATCGCGATCATCGTGCTGCTCGCCCGCAGCCTCATCCGGTCGCTGCGGGTGCTGCGCCGCTCCGCCCTCGAGGTCGCCGAGCGCCGGCTGCCCCAGGCCGTCGAGAGCATGCGCTCCGGCCAGCCGCTCAACGCGATGGTCGAGCCGGTGCCGCTCGCGGGCCGGGACGAGGTCGGCCAGGTGGCCCGGGCGTTCGATGCGGTGCACGGGCAGGCGATCCGCCTCGCCGCCGACCAGGCTGCGCTGCAGTCGAACGTGTCGAACATGTTCGTCAACCTCTCCCGCCGCTCGCAGGCGCTGGTCGAACGCCAGCTGCAGCTGATAGAGCAGCTGGAGAGCAACGAGCAGGACCCGGACCAGCTGTCCAACCTCTTCCAGCTGGACCACCTCGCCACCCGTATGCGGCGCAACAGCGAGAACCTGCTGGTCCTCGCGGGCACCGACCTCGCGAAGCGCAACGTCGCCCCGGTCCCGGTGGTCGACGTCCTCCGCGCCGCGGTGTCCGAGATCGAGCAGTACCAGCGCGTCGTCGTGCAGCCGCCGCCCGTCGCGACGGTCGCCGGGCGCGCCGCGAGCGACCTCGTCCACCTGCTGGCCGAGCTGCTCGACAACGCCACCAACTTCTCCCCGCCGGACTCGCAGGTCGTCATGAGCACGACCCGGGCGGGAGACGGCTCGCTGCTCGTCGAGATCGCCGACCGCGGCGTCGGCATGGCGGAGCACGAGCTCGCCGAGGCCAACCAGCGCCTCTCCTCCCCGGCCGCGGTCGACGTCTCGGCGTCGCGCCGGATGGGTCTGTTCGTGGTCGGCCGCCTGGCCAACCGGCACGGGCTGGGCATCCGGCTCGGCGGCGGCATGACGGGCGGCTCCGGCGGCCTCACCGCCTCGGTCACCGTGCCCGCCGTGCTCGTCCCGTCGGCCGAGCCGATCGACCGGCAGCCGGTCCGCGCCGGCGCCGCGCCGGCCGTCCCCGCCGGGCAGGGAGCGTCCGCCTTCGGCGGCGGCCCCGCCGCCCCCAGCACCGTTCCCGCGCCGCGTCCGGGCAGCAACGGCACCGGCCCGTCCCGGTCGTTGTCCTCGCTGGTCGCGGGCGACGACGGGCCGATGAGCCCCGCTCCGGCGCTCGGCGGCGGACGCCCACCGACCCCGCCGCTCAACGGGAAGGGTCTGCCGCAGCGCCGGCCCGGGGGCGTGCCCCCGCAGGACGGCCCCGGCCCGGACGACGGCTTCGACGCCTTCGGCACCGGCGCGGCCACACCGCCGGCCGAGCGCCGGGACGAGGCGGAGGCCACCGCCCCCCCGGACCAGGACACGCGGGAGGAGCGCAGGACCACCCAGCAGGGCGGCGGCGCGACCGACGGCCGCACCCAGGACGGGCAGGGCGGCCGCCAGCCGTCCGATGGCCGGCCGGCGGGCCCGGAGCGTGGCCCGTGGCCGGTGGAGAGCCTCCGGCGGCCGCCGAACGGCTCCACCGTCCCGACCCGGCCGACCAACGGGCACGCCCTCCACGGCGAGCCCCCGGCCGCGTCCGGCCCGGGTGACCTGCCGTCGCTGCCGAGGCGTGCGCCGCGGGGCGGCACGTCGGGCGAGGCGACCGACCGGACCCGTGAGCAGGAACGTCCCGCCACGCCGGCCGACTCCCCGCCCGACTCTCCGCCCGCCTCCTCGGCCGGCGAGGCGCAGGCGCGCAGCGAGGGGCAGGACGACGCGCCGTCGACGGCCTCCGAGCGGCCGGGCGAGAAGCTCGGCCGGGGCGTGGCCGCGGCCGGCGCCGCCCTGGCCGGCGCGGCCGCCGGGCTCGCCGGTGCGGCGGGGCTGCGCAAGTCCGACAAGGACTCCGACGAGTCCGCGGACCGCGCCGGGAGCGACCGCACCGCCAGCGACCGCACCGCCAGCGACCGCACCGACCCGGACGACAGCGCGACCGAGACCGGGCGGATCGCCACCGGCGCCGCGTCGGCGGACGACCAGACCCCGCCGGCGGGTTCGGTAGCGAGCGGCGCGGACACCGACACCGACGCGGACACCCCCGCCACCGGCACCTCGGCCACGGCCGGGACCCGCGGCGGCCGGCCGAAGGCCCCCGAGGGCACCGCGGGCGCTACGGGTGCTGCGGGCACTACCCCCGGCGCCGACTCCACCTCCACTGCGGAGGCGGACGAGGACGAGCCCGCCACCAGCCGCTTCCCGGTCATCGGGACCGGCGGGATCTCGCCGACCGCCGACGCGGCCACGACCGTGCTGTCGGCCGACACCCGCACCACCGGCGCCCCCGCCGTGAACGGCCAGGATCCTGCGGTCGCGGGCCGCACCTCCGCCGAGGTCGGCGTCCCGTCCGGCGCGAAGGCGGACGGGAAGCGCGAGAGCGCTGTCGAGTCGACGGCCGGTACGGAGGCCCCGCGTCCGGGCGCCACGCCCGGCACCGCGCCCACCGGCCTCACCGGCCCCACCGCCACGGAGCGCGACGACGCACCCGAGGGGCGCGCCCCTGAGGGCTTCACCATCGAGCGCGGCACCTCAGAGCCCGGCAGCACCGAACGCGGCACCACCGAGCGCCGCAGCACCGAGAGCACCGCGACCCTGGGCAGCGAGACCGACGAGCGCACGACCGACGAGCGCACGACCGACGGCCGTGTGAGCGAGGGCCGCGCCGCAGCGGGCAGCACTGCAGCGGGCAGCACTGCAGCGGGCACCGAGGCGCCGGACACCGAGGCGACGGGCAGCGAGGCCGGCGGGCGCGCCGGGACCGACCGCCCGGGCCGCACGGGTGCCGCGTTCGCCGCGGGCGCCGGGACCGCCTTCGCCGGCGCCGCCGGCATCCGCTCCGGGCGCTCCGACGAGCCCGGCAAGGGCGCGGACACCGAGGGCCCGACCGCGAGTTCCGCGGCCGGGACCACGGACTCGACCACCCCGGGCACCGGGGGCGCGAACAGCACCGCCACCGCCGCCGAGCGCACCGACAGCACTCCCGGTAGCACCGCGCCCGCGGGTCCCGAGGGGACCGGCGGTGCGAGTGCGACGGGCGGCTCCGAGGCCGGAGCGCCCGCGGGTGGCGAGCCCGTTCCCCCGACCGCGGCGGGCCTGCCGCGGCGCACGCCCGGTGTGAACGGCGGGCAGCGGCCCAGCCGGCCGCCGGCGCTGCCGCGGCGCGGCGAGGAGCCCGAGGCCCGGCCGGAGCGTCCGGCCGCGGCGGGCGCGCAGGCCGGCGCCGAGGGCATCGAGCTCCCGCGCCGCACCCCGGGCGCACCCGGCCAGAACGGGGACCGGGCCGGCCAGGCCCCGGCCAGCCCGGCCGCCGGTGTCGAGGGCTCGCAGGGTCTGCCCCGGCGCACGTCGGGCGCCGCGCCCGGCGCCGACAACCGGCCCACGAGCTACCCGACCGGCCCGGGGGGCCTGCCGCAGCGCCGGCCCGGCCGCCCGATGTCGGCGTCGACCGAGGGCACGGAGGCCCTCTTCTCGGCCTCCACGCCCGCGGACACGAGCACCACCGGCCAGCTGCGCCGCCCGGGCGGTTTCGAGTCGCGGACCCCGTCGGGCCGCCGGCCCGGCACGGACGGCCTCACCGGGACCGGCGACGTCGCCGGGACCAACGGCACCGCGACGACCGGCGCGGACGCCGCGGACATCCTGGGTGGCGCGTCCACCCCGGGCCCGGAGCAGACCGGCGGCACCGCTCCCGCGGGCGGGACCCTCGGCCAGGGCCCGGCGGACCCGGCCGCGGCGACCGACACCCCGGCGACGCAGGGCCCGGGTCCCCACGGCCTGGCGTCTCGGGGATCGGCCACCCAGGGACCGGCTCCGGCCGCGAACCCGACCGCGAACCCGGCCGGCCCGTACCGCAACGGCGGCCCCATCGCCTACGGCACCGGCACCCCGGGCGCCCCGGGCACGGCGGCCGGCCAGGGCACGAACGGTCCGACCGGCCCGGCCGGCCTGCCGACCCGCCGCCCGAGCCCCGGTCCCCAGGCCGCCGCCCCGACCGGCCCGAACGGCACCGGCAGCACCGGCACCGGCAGCACCGGCACCGGCAGCGCCGGCACCGGCAGCACCGGCACCGGCAGCACCGGCACCGGCCCCGCCGCAACCGGCAACGGGTCCGCCCCGGCCGCAACCGGCCCGGGCCTGCCCGGCACCGGCACCCCGGCCCCGGCCGGTGCGCTCGGCGCCACGCCGGCCGACCCGACCGTACCCACCGGCGGCCCGGCCGAGTCCGCCGACGGGCCGACCCGCTTCGACCTCGGCCAGACCACGCCGATCTTCGAGGAGATCGCGTCGGCCTGGTTCCGCTCGAACCGCTCCGTCCCGGTCCGCTGGACGGACGGCGAGGGCGCCGAGGACGCCCCGGGCACCCCGGCTCCGGCGGGCGCGGCGGCCCCGGCCGACTCGCTCCGCACGGACCGCGTGGCCGGCGGCGAGACCGGGTTCGCCACCGCGGCGGACGAGGGCTGGCGGGTCGCCGACGCGACCGCGGCGGCCACGGCCGCCGAGTCCGAGCGCGGCGCGAACGAGACCACGGAGGCGGGGCTGCCGAAACGCAGGCCCCGCGCGCGGCTCGTACCGGGCAGCGCGGCAGGATCCGCGGTGCTGGCTCCGCCTTCGGGGCCGGCCCGCAACGCCGAGGCCATCCGTGGCCGTCTGGCGAGCTACCAGCAGGGCGTCCGGCAGGGCCGGGAGAGCCGGCTGCGTCGCCAGTCGGCGACGGGCGGTGCCGGCACCGGGCAGACCCGGAGCACGACCGAGCAGGACGAGGAGAAGTGATGATCGGGCAGGAGACCGCACCCGCGGCCGCCCCCACCGGCCCGACCGACGTCGAGGAGGCCGCGGCGTGACCGCACCACAGACCCAGCCCAGCCGGTTCGGATGGCTGGTCACCAACTTCGCGGAGAAGGTCCCCGGGGTCGCGCACGCGATCGTGGTCTCCGCCGACGGGCTGCTGCTCACGGCGTCGGACCGGCTCCCCCGGGACCGCGCGGACCAGCTGGCCGCGGTGGCGTCCGGGTTGGTCAGCCTGACCCAGGGCGCGGCCCGCTGCTTCGACGCGGGCGGCGTGGTGCAGACCGTCGTGGAGATGGACCGCGGGATCGTCCTGCTCATGTCCATCAGCGACGGCTCGTGCCTGGCCGTGCTCGCGTCCCCGAGCTGCGACATCGGTCTGATCGGCTACGAGATGACGCTGCTGGTCGACCGGGTCGGCCAGCTGCTCACCCCGGAGCTGCGGGCCGAGCTGCAGGGCTCCTTCGGGCCCTGACGCCCCGGCGTCGACCCCCGGCGGCCCGATCCCATGTCCATCCGTCCGACGAACGACCGGCACGAGGCAGGTGAGGTTTCATGACCAGCGGTCCCGACGACGCACCGCGTCAGCAGGAGCCGACGTTCGCTGACGTGATGAACGGGTTCAGTCTCGACTCGGGGCGCCCGCGCAAGCGCCGCCGGTGGGGGCGCCGCCGGGACGAGGACGCCGAGCGGCAGGAGGCCCCGCAGGTCGCACCGCCGCCGGCGTACCCGACCACGCCGCCCCCCGGCCCGGTCCCCAACGAGGTCGCCTACAGCCAGGGCTCCCACAGCTCCCAGGGCTTCCAGGGGGACACCGGGTTCGCGGGCTCGGGCTACGGCGGTTACCAGACCGGCCCCATCGAACCGATCCGGGACGAGCCACTCCCGCCCGCCGTCCCGACCGGGGCGTCGGCGGTGCGGCCCTACGCCTGGACCCGCGGCCGGACCAAGTCCGGCTTCGACCTCGCGATCGAGACGCTGGTCTCGACCAGCCCGCAGGGGCGTGAGCAGCTGGCGATGCTGCAGATGGAGCACCGCTCGGTCGCGGACCTGTGCGACCAGCCCCGCTCGGTCGCCGAGGTCGCCGCGCTGCTGTCGATCCCGCTCGGTGTCGCCCGGGTGCTGCTCGGCGACATGGCCGGGCTCGGCGTGGTGACCGTGCACCAGACCGCGAGCAGTACCGGCAACGAGCCGGACCTCGCACTGATGGAAAGGGTGTTGAGTGGACTCCGTCGGCTCTAGTTACCCCGTCGGCGGGCCGCCGGTCACCCCGGCGATGTCCCGCCCGTCCCCGGCACCCCGACCGGGTCCGACGCCCACCACGATCTCGGCGAAGATCGTGGTCGCGGGCGGCTTCGGCGTCGGCAAGACCACGTTCGTCGGCTCGGTGTCGGAGATCGACCCGCTGACGACCGAGGCCGTGATGACCGAGGCCAGCGCCGGGCACGACGACCTGAGCGCCACGCCGAACAAGCAGACCACCACGGTCGCGATGGACTTCGGCCGCGTCTCGCTCGACTCGGACCTGATCCTGTACCTGTTCGGCACGCCCGGGCAGCACCGGTTCTGGTTCATGTGGGACGACCTGGTGCGCGGCGCGATCGGCGCCGTCGTGCTGGTCGACACGCGGCGGTTGGCGGACTGCTTCTCCGCGATCGACTTCTTCGAGGACCGCGGCCTGCCCTACGTCGTCGGGCTGAACGCCTTCGACGGCCAGCAGCCGCACCGGGTCGAGGACGTCCGCGAGGCCATGTCCATCGACCCGTCGATCCCGATCGTCATGTGCGACGCCCGCAACCGGGAGTCCACGAAGCAGACGCTGATCGCGCTGGTCCAGCACGCCATGGCCGCCCGCATGGCGGCCGGCGCCCGCCGCTGACCCGGCGCTGACCCGACGGGGCCGGGACACGCACCCGGCCCGGGACCGGCGCCGCGATCAGCTCTCGATGAGGGCGATCCGCGTGATGCGGTGCAGCGGAAGCCGGTAGACCTCGCCGTCGACCGCGTCGCGTCCCTCGACGATCCCGCCGCCGACGGTGAGCGGGGCGAGCACCCGCTCGCCCTGCACGCCGTGACCGTCGACGTACCCGATCCACACCTGACGCTGCGCCCGCGCCGCCTCCTGCAGCGTGGCCAGGGTGTGGCTCGACCCGTTGGCGGGCAGCGCGTTCCCGGCCCCGCGCCGGGCCGCGGCCAGTGCGTCGCCCGCGCGCATCTTGGCCACCACCGCGTCGATCCGCTCCACCGAGGGATCGGCGAGCACCGACCGGTTCCGCGGCCGTCGCGGGTCCGTGCGGGCCCCGCGCGGCCCCAGGTCCAGCACGCCGCCCGAGGCGTCCTCGGCAGCCGGACTGAACCCGGCGGCCCGCAGCCCGTCGAGCAGCTCCGCGAGCGGGGCGGGGCTCACCGCGACCGTCGGCGCGATCCGCCGCAGCTCCAGCGCCGCCGTCTCCGGGTGCGCGAGGACCTCGGAGAGCAGCACCTCGTCGTCCGAGCGCAGGAAGGCCGAGGCGACGCCGCCGCGCAGCCGCCCGTGCCGGCGTCCGACGTCCTCGATCAGGTAGGTCAGGGCCTGCGGTACCGGGGTCGACGACTTGGCCTCGAGCAGGTCCTTCAGGTCCGTGACCGACCGCCCCGAGTCGAGGGCGCGCCGCACGCTGGCCTCGGAGAAGCGGTACACGGTCGCACCGCCGGCGGACTCGACGTCCGCCATCAGCTGCAGCTCCCGCGCCAGCGCGGTGACGAGCGGGCCGGGCGCGACGGCCGTGAGGTCGGCCTGCAGGAGCACGGTGTCGACCGGCTCGGGCAGCACGGCCCGCAGCGCGGCGACGACCGGGCCGTTCTCCCCCGGCGCCGCGGCGAGCAGCGCCCGCCCGGGCTCGGCGAGCGCGTCGAGGGCCACGACGCCGATCAGCGTGCCCTCCTCCAGCGTCCACCGGACGATCTCGTCCCGCAGCCGCCCGCCCCGCCGCGGCGCGCGCCAGGCGAGCAGGTCCCCCAGCGCCTCCGGGGTGGTGACGGCGGTGCCCGGCGGCAGGTCGGCCAGCGCGGCCAGCACGCGTTTCCGGTCCCGGGGTGCGACGGGGCGGCGCAGCGTCTCGGAGAGCGCGTTGATGGGGCGGTCGGCGTCGTCCCGGCGGCCGACGAGCCCGGGCAGGCGCGGCAGCTCCAGCCAGGCCCGCGCCAGCGCCACCCAGCGCTGCTCGATCCCGGCCGCGGACCAGGCGTCGGCGGCGGTGGTGGGCAGCCAGTCCGGGTTGGGCGAGTCGCTCTGCCCGAGCAGGTCCGCGGCCAGGGCGACCTCGACGATCAGGGCGGCGCCCGCCTCGTCCGTCTCCAGCTCGCGGGCGGTCCGGCGCAGGTCCCGCACGCCCAGCCCGCCCGAACGGAGCACGGTGGGCGGGGTGGTGCCCCACAGCTCGATGAGCCGCTCGACGCGCCGGAGGAGCTCCATGGCGGCGCCGCCCGCGGTCCCGTCGACCTGGGACACCGGTCGCTCGCGGGTCGACAGCGCCGGCGGGGTGGCCTCGATCCGGCCCATCGGCCGCTCGCCGCGCAGCGCGATCCCGACCTGCTGCGGCAGCTCCACCGTCTCGGTGTCGAGCCGGATCAGCAGGCCCTTGTCGAGCAGCCGCCCCACCGGGCTCTCCGGCTCCGCCGCGGACCGGCTACGGCCGATCGGCGGGCCGGCGATCAGCGCGTCGAGCACCCGGCGTTCCTCGGGCGGCAGCCCCTCGAGCAGCCCCGGCAGCTCGCTCGACGCCGCGGGCCCGCCCGCGCGCCGGCCCAGGTTGCCCGGGTAGGCGGGCACGACGTCCCGGGCGGCCGGCACCACCCGCAGCCCCGCCTCGTCCCCCCACACCAGCGCACGGGCCCGCAGCGCGGCCAGGGCGGCGTCGAGGGCCGCGGCGGTGACGTCCGGCCCCAGCAGCCGGGCGATCTCGGCGCGCTCGGCGGCCACCCGGTCCGCGTCGGCCACGACGAGGGCCTCGAGCACGGCGAGGGCCACGGTGTCGAGGTCGTCGCTCGCGCGGTGCACCGAGGCGCGGATCCCGGCGCGGGTGGCCAGCACGGTGATGTCGGCGGGCGGGGGCACGGCCAGGTCCGGCCGGAGCCGCAGCAGCGCGGCCAGGGTCTCGTCGTCCTGGGCACGCAGCCAGTCGACCAGCGGGACGGTCATCGCCCTCCACGGTAGTCGTCGGGACGGGTGCCCCGCCCGGCCGTCCGATCGGGGATACTGGGGGCGCCCGTGCCCGACAGACCGTGGAGGAGAGCCGTGGCGAAGCCGCTGAAGTCCGGACGCATCGACCCGAACTGGCCGGACCTGCCGGACGGCGAGCACCCGCTGACCGAGCTCCTCGGGCCGGTGCAGGGGAACATGTCCCCCTTCGGCGACCTCGAGTTCCCGCTCGACACGGTCCCGTACGAGCACCCCGTCACCGAGATCAACAAGTAGTGCCGGCCGAGGGCCTGCTGCTCGCCGCCGGCGCCGGCCGCCGGATGGGCGGGCCGAAGGCCCTCGTCGAGCTGGCGGGCGAGCCGCTCGTCCGCCGGGCCCTGCGGGTCCTGGCGGAGGGCGGCTGCACGCCGTCGACCGTGGTCCTCGGGGCCGAGGCGGAGCGGGTGCGCCCGCTGGTCCCGGGCGGCACCGCGGTTGTCCTCGCGCCGGACTGGGCCGAGGGCATGGGGGCCTCGCTGCGCGCCGGACTGGCCGCGCTGGCGGCCCGCGACCTCGCCCCGGAGGCGGTCGTCGTCCACCTCGTCGACCTGCCGGGCGTCACGCCCGCGGCGGTCGCCCGCCTCGCCGCCCTCGCCGCCCCCGGGGCGCTCGCCCGGGCGGCCTACGCGGGCCACCCCGCCCATCCCGTGCTGCTCGGCCGGGACCACTGGGCCGCCGTGGCGGCCGGGGCGCGCGGCGACGCCGGGGCGCGGGGCTATCTGAAGGGCCACCCGGACCTCGTGCTCGTCGAGTGCGGCGACGTCGCCAGCCCGGACGACGTCGACACCCCCGAGCAGCTCGCCCGCGCCCGCGGCGCCTCCTGAGAAGGCGACCACCCCGCCACCGGTCCGGTGACGGGGTGGGCGGGGGGCCGGGCGCGCGTCCCAGGGCCTGGAGAGAAGGGGTCAGACCCGGAGCACGTTGCCCGGCAGGATCAGGTTGGGGTTGGACGTGAGCGCCGGGTTCTTGGCGAGCAGGTCCTTCCAGTTCGCCATGCCGTGCGCCTGCGCGATCTTGCCGAGGGTGTCGCCCGCCTTGACGGTGTAGGTGCCGGTCGACGGCGCCGCCGGGGCGCTCAGCCGGACCTGCTGCACCGGGGCGTTCGGAGCCGTGCGCGGGGTGGCCGACTCGCCGGTGGCGCCCGCCTTGCGCGAGCAGACCGGCCATGCGCCCCAGCCCTGCTTCGCCAGCACCTTCTCGGCGACGGCGATCTGCTGGGCGCGGGTGGCCTGGTGGGCGGCCGCGGCGTACTGCCCGCCGCCGAAGCCCTTCCAGGTCTGCGCGGTGAACTGGAGGCCGCCGGAGAAGCCGTTGCCGGTGTTGATGCTCCAGTTGCCGCCGCTCTCGCACTGGGCGACACGGTCCCAGGTCGAGTCGGTGGCCGCGTTCGCCGACGGTGCGAGGACGACCAGGGGGGCACCGGCGACGGCACCCGCGAGCGCGGTGCGGGCGATCGTGCGACCGGCGGTGGACGGCTTGCGGTGCTTGCCGCGGTAACGGGCCATGACACGTCTCCGTCGCGGCGCCTGCGGAATGTCGCCCTGGGGAAGGCGACGGCGGTGGGTGGCCGCCGGGTGTTCCGTCCCTGTCCCGCGTCGTGCTTCGGGGGCCGTCACCGCCGGACAGGGGAGCGCTGCGGTTCCGGGGCCGGGCGGCAATGGGGGAGTCCGCCTGAGCCGGGAGCGACCGTACGTGCGACGGGCGGCGGACGAAAGCAGGAGTGGAACCGTGTCCCCGCGCCGCCTCCCGGACCGGCGAAATCTGTGGTAGTCGCCGTTTCCCCAGGTCAGACATACGTATAACGGCCAGAAAACGGTTCGGATTCGGAACGACTCGGTTGTGTCGCTGTGATTGAGATCACACCTGGAGAGGGCCCCGGCGGCGACCGCCGTCACGTCGCACGTAGGGTCTCCCCCGTGGAGCTGACCCATGTCGACGCCGCCGGCGCCGCCCGGATGGTCGACGTCTCGGAGAAGCAGCCGAGCGCCCGCACCGCGGTCGCGACCGGGGTACTGCGGACCACCGCCGAGGTGGTGGACCTGCTGCGCCGGGACGGGCTGCCGAAGGGCGACGCGCTCGCCACGGCCCGGATCGCCGGGATCATGGGCGCCAAGCGCACCCCGGACCTGGTGCCGCTCTGCCACCCGATCGCGCTGAGCGGCGTCACGCTGGACCTGGAGACCGGCGAGGCCGAGGTCCGGATCCGGGCGACCGTGCGCACCACCGACCGCACCGGGGTGGAGATGGAGGCCCTGACGGCCGTGGCGGTCGCGGGCCTCACCCTGCACGACATGGTCAAGGCCGTGGACCCCGCCGCCGTGCTCGACGCGGTGCGCGTGGAGAGCAAGGAGGGCGGCAAGACCGGCTCCTGGACCCGGCCGGAGGACCGCTCATGAGCGAGCTCGAGTCCCCGGGGACGGACGTGACCGCGGTGCGCCGCGCCCGGGTGATCACCGCGTCGAACCGCGCCGCGCAGGGTGTCTACGCCGACAAGGGCGGGCCGATCATCGTGGAGTGGTTGCGCGACAAGGGCTTCGAGACGGACGACCCGACGGTGGTGCCGGACGGGGAGCCCGTCGGCGCCGCGCTGCGCGAGGCCGTGGCGGCCGGCACGGACGTGGTGATCACGACCGGCGGCACCGGGATCTCGCCCACGGACGCGACCCCGGAGGTCACCCGCGCCGTGCTGGACTACGAGGTGCCGGGGCTCGCGGACGCGATCCGCGCGTACGGCGCCCCGAAGGTCCCGACCGCCGTGCTGTCCCGCGGACTCGCCGGGGTGGCCGGGCGGACCCTCGTCGTCAACCTGCCGGGGTCGACCGGCGGGGTCCGGGACGGCCTGGCCGTCCTGGACGGCGTCCTCGACCATGCGGTCGACCAACTCCGCGGAGGTGACCACTGATGGAGCGGACCACCGGTTACACCGGGTCCAACGGATCCACGACCGAGGTGAAGGTGTTGCGCGCCACGGTGACCGAGGAGGCGCTCGACGTCGACGAGCACGCCCGGCTCGTCGACGACGCCGCGGCCGGGGCCGTGGTGACCTTCTCCGGCGTGGTGCGCGACCACGACGGCGGGCGGTCGGTGAGCGGGCTGGAGTACAGCGCCCATCCGACCGCCGCGACCGTCGTGGCGGAGGTGGCGCGGGACGTCGCAGGCCGGGCACGTGGCGTGCGCGCGATCGCCGTCAGCCACCGGGTCGGGAGGCTCGCGATCGGCGACGTCGCCCTGGCCTGCGCGGTCTCCGCGGACCATCGGCAGGAGGCCTTCGCGACCTGCTCCGAACTCGTCGAGGAGGTCAAGCGGCTGCTCCCGGTGTGGAAGCACCAGGCCTTCGCCGACGGCACGGACGAGTGGGTCAACTCGACCTGAGCGACCCACTCGGCCCGATGCGCCTGGGTCAGAGGTTGACGACCTGACCGACGGCGATCACGTTCGGGTTGCCGATCCCGCTGGCCGAAGCCAGCTTCTGGACCGTCGTGCCGTTCGCGGCGGCGATCGCGCTCAGCGTGTCGCCGGACTTCACGGTGTAGGTCTTCCCGCCGGCGGGAGCGGCCGGGGCCGAGGTGGCGGCGGGAGCCGGAGCCGAGGCGCGGACCTTGGTGGTGCCGCCCGACGGCGCGGCGGTGTCACCACGCACGCCGACCTTCTTCGAGCAGGACGGCCAGGCGTTCCAGCCCTGCTTCGCCAGGACCTTCTCGGCGACCGCGATCTGCTGGGCCTTGCTGGCGGTGTGGGGCATGCCCGGGCCGCCGTAGGCCTTCCAGGTGGTCAGGTTGAACTGCAGGCCACCGTAGTAGCCGTTGCCCGTGTTGATGTTCCAGTTGCCACCGCTCTCGCACTGGGCGAGGGCGTCCCAGGAGGAGGCGGAGGCGGCGTTCGCGTTGCCCGCCAGGGCCACCGGCGCACCGACGGCGACGGCACCGGCAACGGCGAGGCGCAGGAGGGATCGACCGGTCAGCTTCATCGTGTAGCTCCATATATCGCGCCGGGTCGGAGTGGGGCCTCCGACCGCCCGGGATCCGCGAACGGTGCGACCTGGGGAGTATCGCGGGCTCACATCCGTGTGATTCACGGACGCGAACCCTTCCGTTCCGGAAATACTTTCCCGCCCTGTCCCCTTCCCTTCTCTCGACGGACCGGAAACCGCGGGACAGGGAGCTGGCGCGACGGTTCCGGGTGGCATTTCGAGCCGCCCCAGTCGGAGCGGCCGAGCGAGAACGCTACGTTTCGAACGGCGGTTTGCGTCAAACCGATCATTGGTGACCTCGATCACGGTAACGCAACCGTGATGCGCTCGATAACCGTATAAGCGCTGGTCAGAACACTGAGATCACGGATGTATCACGGCTGATCGAATATGACCGATCCGGAAATATTGTCGTTTCGCTCACAAGCATCTGATGACGAACGGTAGGCGTCACATCGACGCAGAGTGACTGTTCGAGGAGCCTCGCAGTGGCTGCGCGGCGCAACGTGGTCCATTCTGGTGGGGTGACAGACGCCCACCGGGACGGCCGGCCAGACTCGCCCGCCGCCCTCGCCGACGCCCTCCGGGCGACCGGTTACCTCGCCGACGACGGTCTCGCGACGGCCGCGTACCTCGCGCTCGAGATGCAGCGCCCGCTCTTCTGCGAGGGCGAGCCGGGCACCGGGAAGACCGCCCTCGCCCAGGCCCTCGCCCAGGTCCTCGGCGCCGAGCTGATCCGGCTCCAGTGCCACGACGGGATCGACGCCGCGCAGGCCCTCTACGACTGGGACTTCCCGCGCCAGCTGCTGCACCTGCGCGCTCTGGAGGCCGCGGCCTCCGTCGACGGCTCCACGCTCGACGCCGACGCGGTGGAGGCCTCCCTCTACGAGGACCGCTTCCTGCTGGCCCGCCCGATCCTGCGCGCCCTGCGGACCGTCCCGGCCGTGCTGCTGGTCGACGAGATCGACCGCGCCGACGACGAGTTCGAGGCCTTCCTCCTCGAGGTGCTCTCCGAGCACGCGGTGACGATCCCCGAGATCGGCGAGGTCCGCGCCGTGGTGCCGCCCGTGGTGGTTCTCACATCCAACCGCACGCGTGAGGTGCACGACGCGCTCAAGCGCCGCTGCCTCTACCTCTGGCTGGACCACCCGGACGTCGCCCGCGAGATCGAGATCCTGCGCAGCCGGCTGCCCGGCGTGCCCGAACGGCTCGCCCAGCAGGTCGCCACCGCCGCGCAGAAGCTCCGCACCACCGACCTGATCAAGCCGCCCGGCGTCGCCGAGTCGCTGGACTGGGCCCGCGCGCTGCAGCTGGTCGGCGCCCGCAGCCTCGACGTCGACAGCGCCGCCCGTACGCTCGGTGCCGTGCTGAAGTACCGCGAGGACGCCGACCGGGTGCGCAACCGGCTCGACTCCCTGCTCGCCTCCTGACGGACGGACCGACGTGCAGTACCCCAGCGCGGTGCCCGACACCGGTGCGGCCCGGGACGCCGACCCGTTCCCCGGGTTGGTCGGCTTCACCGCCGCCCTGCGCGCCGCCGGCGTGCCCATGACGACCGACCGGGTGGCGGCCTTCACCGAGGCGCTCGACACCCTCGACGTCACCAGCCGGACGCAGACCTACTGGGCCGGCCGGCTCACGCTCTGCTCCGACCCGGACGACATCCGGCGCTACGACGCCGCCTTCGCCGCCTGGTTCGATCCGGGCCAGGGCCCGCGGCCGCCGTCGGCCGGCGACCGGCCGCCGCCTCCGCCCACGCTGCGCTCGCTCATGCCCGCGCGGGACCGCGGCGAGGAGTCCGGCGAGGACGAGGAGGAGGACGACTCCCCCGTCGTCCGGGCCACGGCGACCGGCGCCGAGGTGCTGCGCACGCGCGACCTCGGCGAGCTCGGCCCGCTGGAGCGCGAGCACCTGCGCCGGCTGCTGGCCCTGCTGCGGCCGGACCCGCCCACCCGCGCCTCCCGGCGTCGCGGCCCCTCCCGGCACGGCAGCCCGGACCCGCGCCGGACGCTGCGCGCGGCGCTGCGCAACGAGGGCGAGATCGGCGCGCTGTACCGGCGCGCGCCCACCCGGCGCCCGCGCAAGGTGGTGCTGCTGATCGACGTCTCGGGCTCGATGGAGCCCTACGCCGACGCGCTGCTCCGCTTCGCCCACGTCGTCGTGCGGCGGTCGCCGCGCAGCACGGAGGTCTTCACCCTCGGCACCCGGCTCACCAGGGTCACCCGGGAGCTGCGCCAGCGGGACGCCGAACGCGCACTGCGGGAGGCCTCGCGGGCGATTCCCGACTGGTCCGGCGGTACCCGCCTCGGCGAGGCCGTCCAGGCGTTCGTCGACCGCTGGGGGCAGCGCGGGGCCGCGCGCCGCGCCGTCGTCGTGGTCTTCTCGGACGGCTGGGAGCGCGGTGAGCCGGACCTGCTGGGCCGGCAGGTGCAGCGGCTCTCCCGGCTCGCGCACAAGGTGGTGTGGGTCAACCCGCACGCCGGCAAGGAGGGCTACGCCCCCGTGCAGGGCGGAATAGTCGCCGTCCTGCCGCACTTGGACCAATTGCTCGCCGGGCACAGCCTGGAGACCCTGGAACGTTTGCTCGCGGTGATGAGAGATGCTTGACCGGCCCGACAGGGAGGTCCGGCCAGTGGAGGTTCCCCATGCGTGACGTCGTCGACCAGCTCGAGGGCTGGTGGAAGAACGGCGAGCCGGCGGCGCTCGCCACGGTGGTGGCGACCTTCCGCTCCGCCCCCCGCCAGCCCGGCGCGTCGATGCTGGTGGGCCCCGGCGGCGAGGCCGTCGGCAGCGTGTCCGGCGGCTGCGTCGAGGGCGCGGTCTACGAGCTCGGCCAGGAGGTCCTCGGCGACCACCGGCCCGTGCTGCAGCGCTACGGCGTGTCCGACGACGACGCGTTCGCCGTGGGCCTGACCTGTGGCGGCATCCTCGACGTCTACGTCGAGGAGGTCTCCCCCGAGGCCTACCCCGAGTTCGGCCGGATCGCCGAGGCCATCCGCGAGGAGACCCCGGTGGCCGTGGCCACCGTCGTGTCCGGCCCCGCCGAGCGGCTCGGGAAGCGGCTGATCGTCTGGGAGGACGCGGTCGACGGCGGCACCGGGTCGGACCGGCTCGACGGCGCGGTCACCGACGACGCCCGGGGCCTGCTCGCCTCCGGCCGCAACGCCACCATCACCTACGGTGTCGACGGCCAGCGCCGCGGCGAGGGCCTGATGGTCTTCGTCGAGTCCTTCGCCCCGCCGCCCCGCATGATCGTCTTCGGCGCGATCGACTTCGCCGCCGCCGTGGCGAAGATGGGCAACTTCCTCGGCTACCGGGTCACGGTGTGCGACGCCCGCCCGGTCTTCGCCACCGCCAGCCGCTTCCCCGGCGCCAACGAGGTCGTGGTCGAGTGGCCGCACCGGTACCTGGCCAAGGAGGCCGAGGAGGGCCGGATCGACGGGCGGACGGTGCTCACCGTCCTCACCCACGACCCGAAGTTCGACGTCCCGCTGCTCGAGGTGGCCCTGCGGCTGCCGCAGGTCGCCTACATCGGCGCCATGGGCTCGCGGCGCACCCACACGGACCGGATCGAGCGGCTCAAGGAGCGCGGCCTCACCGACGCGGAGATCGCGAAGATGTCCAGCCCGATCGGTCTGGACCTCGGGGCGCGTACCCCCGAGGAGACCGCCGTCTCCATCGCGGCCGAGATGATCGCCCAGCACTGGGGCGGCGCCGGGACGCGGCTGGCCGAGCGCGAGGGGCCCATCCACATCCACACCTGACCGTCGGGACAGGGGGCGCACCCTCCGTCGGACCGGTCCCCCGGGCCGTCGGGCGGACTACCGTGCGGGGGTGCAGACGAGGAGGTCCCGCATGTCCCGCCCCCTTTTCCGGCGCCGCTGATGCCGGTGCCGCGCACCGTGTCCACACCCTCCGCCGGTCCCGTCACGGAGCACCGTGAGCGTTCCGTGCGGAGTAGCGTGGCTCACACGATCCGGATGCCCCGGGCATCCGGACGTCGTCGTGCGCGGTCGGACGAGGTGCGGGAGGGCAGCGTGGCTCTCGAGGGCAGGACCCCGGCGACCGGGACCGTCGACGCGTGTCGGCGGGCGGGCGAGACGGTGCTGGTGGACGACGTGCTCCGCGACGACGCGGCCGAACGCGAGCCGGACCTCACCGTCCACCGGGGCGGGGGCTGCGGCGCCCCGGCGGCCGGCGCCACGAACCCGCGGCTGTCGAAGTTCCACGCCCCCGAGATCGTGTTCGGCCCGGACTCGCTGCGCGAGGCCGCGTACGCCGCCGCCCGGCTCGGCGCGCGGCGGCCGTTCGTGGTGACCGACCCGGGTGTGTTCGAGGCGGGCTGGCCCGCCGAGCTGCTCGCGCACCTGCGCGGGACCGGGCTCGCCCCGCGGCTGTGGACGGACGTCACGCCGAACCCCAAGGACCACGAGATCGAGCAGGGCTACCACGACTACGTGGCCTCCGGCTGCGACGTCGTGATGGGCCTGGGCGGCGGCTCGGTGATCGACGCGGCCAAGGGCGTGGCCCTGCTGGCGTCGAACGGCGGGCGGATCCTCGACTACGAGGGCATCGACCGGATCGCCAACCCGATCCCGCCGCTGATCATGATGCCGTCCACCTCGGGGACCGGCGCGGACGTCTCGCAGTTCTGCATCGTCACCGACACCGAGCGGCACACCAAGATCACGATCATGGGCCGGGCGCTCGTCCCGGACGTCTCGGTGATCGACCCACGGCTGCTCGTCACGATGCCGGAGTGGCTCAACGCCGCCACCGGGCTCGACGCGCTGACCCACGGCATCGAGGCGTTCGTCTCGCTGGCCCACGGCCCGCTCACCGACCACCACGCCCTGCAGGCCGTGTCGCTGGTCAACGCCAACCTGGCGCACACGATGGTCCGGCCGGAGGACCAGCGCGCCCGGCAGGCGATGGCCCAGGCCGCGCTGGAGGCCGGGCTGGCCTTCACCAACGCGATCCTCGGCGCCACGCACGCCATGAGCCACCAGGTCGGCGGGATGCTCGACCTGCCGCACGGGGTGATCAACGGCGTGCTGCTGCCGCACGTCGTCCGGTTCAACGGCGCCGCCACCCCCGAGCGGTTCGTGCCGATCGCGCAGGCGATGGGCCTGGCCGGGCACGGGGTGCCGGGGGACGAGGCCGTCGACATGGTCGCCGCGGAGATCCGCAAGCTGGGCGACGAGGTCGGCGTGCCGAGCGGGCTCGGCGCGCTCGGCGTGACCGAGGCCGACATCCCGCGGCTCGCGGTGCTGACCCTCGGCGACGCCTGCCTGACCACCAACCCCCGCCCCGCCTCCGTCGACGAGGTCGAGACGCTGTTCCGGGCCGCCCTGTGAGGGAGCCGCGGTGACGAACGCGCCCTCCTCCGGCCCCTGGCCGCCGCGGCGGGCCGACACGCCGGCGCCCGCGGGCCGCTCGTGGCCCGGCCCCGACCTCGACGCACTGACCGGGCTGCGGTCCGGCAAACCGTCGTTCTACCCGGAGTACCGGGTGTCGGCGGTGCGGCTGCGCCGGGTGATCCTCGCGCTGGAACGGATCTCCGCCGCGCTGGTCCGCACCATGGAGGGCTCCGAGGCGCTGGTCCGGGCCGTGGTCGACGCCGCCGCGGACCACCTCTCCGCGGACTGGGTCGCCTTCGCGCTCGTCGACGGCCGGTTGAAGGACGCCAGCCCGCGGCACCTCGTCCTGGGTCCGGACGGGGTGGAGTGGACGAACCTGGACCTGGTGCCCGCAACGGTCCGGGCGCACGTCGAGAAGGTCCGGTGCGGCGACGACACCGGCCACGAGGGCCCCGCCCACGACCGGGACACCGCCCGCACGCACCTGCACGTCCCGGTCCGGCTCGACGGGCGCACCGTCGGCGGGTTCGTGGCGTGGACCCCGCGCGACCGCGAGGTCGACGACACCGACCACTCGGTCATGCGGATCCTGGCCGGGCAGACGGCGTCGGCATTGCAGAACTGCGCGCTGCTGGAGCGCTCGGAGAAGCTCTACGCCCGCACCGCCCGGCAGGCCGAGGACCTCCGCACCCGCAACGCCGAGCTGCAGCGCACCCAGGAGCAGCTGGGCGCCGCCCGGCAGCGCGAGGTGCTGGACAGCGAGCGGCACCGGATCGCCCGCGAGCTGCACGACAGCGTCACCCAGTACGCGCTGTCCGCCGGGATGCACATCGAGCTGGTCCGCGGCGAGCTGGACGAGCCGCGGCTGCTCGAGCACCTCGACACCGCGAAGGACCTGACCAAGCGGGCAGTCGAGCAGCTGCGCTCGGCGATCTACGCGCTCAGTCATCACGAGACCGCCGACCAGGACCTGCCCGCGATGCTGCGCCAGCTCACCACCGTGCACATGCCGGACGAGCTGCGCATCGACGTCCGGATCGGCGGCGAGCCCGTGCGGCTGCCCGCCGAGCAGGAGCAGTCGCTGTTCCGCATCGCCGGCGAGGCGCTGTTCAACACGGCCATGCACGCCGACGCCTCCCGCGCGTCGATCCGGCTGGCCTACCGGCCCGGCGCGGTCCGGCTGACCGTGTCCGACGACGGCAAGGGCCGGCCGGAGGAGGTCCGGCGCAGCCTGCGGGCGTCGGCGCTGTCCCCGTCCGGCGAGCACCGCGGCCTGGTCAACATGCAGACCAGGGCCGTGGAGATGGGCGGGACGGTGACGTTTCGCCGCGCCCGCATGGGCGGGCTGCAGGTCCAGGTCGACGTGCCGGTCGGCGGGGCCGACGGCGGGCGGCCGACGGGCCGCGGCAGTGCACAGGGCGACGCCCGGAGCGACGAGAGAGGGGTGGCGTCATGAGCGCCGTTCGCACCGCACCGCCGGGGGGCCTGCCCCCGCGCCCGATGCACCGGGCGCGCCCGGTGCCCGTGCGGATCGTGCTGGTCGACGACCACTCCATCATGCGCCAGGGGTTGCGGGCCGTGCTGGAGCGCGAGGAGGACCTGCGGGTGGTCGGCGAGGCCGGCACCCCGGCCGATGCGATCGCCGCCGTGGCCGCGACCCGCCCGCACGTCGTGTTGCTCGACCTCAAGCTGACCTCCGGCCCGCAGACGGACGGGCTGGACGTCTGCCGCAAGCTCTGCGCCGCCCACCCGGGCATCGGCGTGCTGGTGCTCACCACGTTCGCCGAGGACCGGCTCGTCGTCGAGTCCGTGCAGGCGGGCGCCCGCGGCTACGTCGTGAAGGACGTGGACACCACCGAGCTGGTCCGCGCCATCCGTGCGGTCTCGCGCGGGGAGAGCGCCTTCGACGCCCGCAGCGCCTCCGCGATGGTGCGCTCGCTCTCCGGCGGCGTCCCGGACCGGGAGCGGCTCACCGAACGCGAGCTCGACGTGCTGCGGCTGCTCGCCCGCGGCCTGTCCAACCGCGCCATCGGGGCCGAGCTGTTCATCTCCGAGACCACGGTGAAGTTCCACGTCGGCAACCTCATGCGCAAGCTGATGGTCTCCCGCCGCGCCGAGGCGGTGTACGCGGCGACCAAGCTGGGCCTGCTCTAGGGCCCTGGCTCGCGCCCCGGCACGCGACACGGTAGGACCGCGGGCGTGCGCGTGTATGCGGAGCGGCCGGAGCGGGCCGCCGGTCAGGTGCTGGCCGACGTCGTGGCGGTGGCGTGGGCGGTCCTCTGGATCTGGCTGGGGGTGGCCGCCCACGACCTGCTGCTGCGCCTGCAGGGGCCCGGCCGGACGCTGGTCCAGGCGGGCGAGTCGATCCGCGGCGCGTTCGACGGCGCGGCCCGCGGCGCCGGGGAGGTCCCGTTCGTCGGCGACCGGCTGGCCGGGGCGTTCGCGCCCGGGGCCGACGCCGGGTCCTCGCTCGTCGCCGCCGGCCAGCAGCAGATCGACACCGTCGCCGCCGTGGCGACCGGGGCCGGCGTGCTGGTCGCGGTGCTGGGGCTGCTGCCCGTGCTGGCGCTGTGGCTGCCGCTGCGGGTCCGTTACGCCCGCCGGGCCACGGCGGCCGCCGAGGCGCGCGAGGCCGGCCCGGACGTCCTGGCCCTGCGGGCGCTCACGCACCGCCCCCTGCGCTCCCTGCTGCGCATCACCCCCGACCCCGCCCGGGCCTGGCGCTCCGGTGACCCCGCGGCCGTCGCGGCCCTGGCGGAGGCGGAGCTGCGGTCCCTGGGCCTCCGGGCACCCCGGGTCAGCGGACGGTGATCCGCGCCGAGTCGGTCATCGGTGCCCGGCCCTCCCCGCCGCTCGGGTCGTCCTCGGAGACCACGACGTCGTAGGTCCCGGGGCCGAGCGGCACGGTGAACCGGTAGGGCGCGAAGGTCTGGCCCTCGCTCGTCGTCGCGGACCCGGACCGCACGGTGCGGCCGGCCGGGTCCCGGACCTCCCACAGCAGGGTCGCCTCGAACACGGCCGCCTCGCCGGACACCACGACCGGCGAGCCGACGACGGCGCCCTCCACCGGGTCGTCGAGCTGGACGAGGGCCCGGACGCGGAAGGGGTCGTCGGCCGTCAGCGGCCGCGACACGTCCTCCCCGAGCAGCGTCGTCGCCGGACGGCCGTCGACCAGCACGCGGACCGGTGCGGTGCTGCCGGTGGTGTCCTGCACCGTCTGCACCAGCTGCTGCAGGGCGAGGCCGGCCGGACCGGGCAGCGGCCCGGGCGGCGCCAGGTCGACCGTGAACACCCCGTCGACGATCGTGACCGGGCCGCGCAGGGTCACCCCGGGCGGCCAGTCCGAGCGGTGGTCGGGGTCCTCCGGTCGCCCCGCGAGCAGCTCCCGGACGGCGTCGCCCGCCGGGTCCGGGGCCACGCCGTCCGGCCCGCCCTCGGTCGTCGCCCGCCGCTCCCGGTAGAGCCGGTCCCCGGCCGGGGTCGAGCCGACGAACCACACGACGAGCCCGCCGGCCGCCGCCGGGAGCCGGGTCGTCGCGGGGGCCGGCGCGGTCGCCGAGGGAGCCGGGGCGGACGCCGAGGGAGCCGGTGGCGGCGTGGGAGCGCCGCCCCCGCAGCCCGTGAGGCCCACGACCACGGCGGTCGACAGGGCCGTCAGCAGCGGCCCCCGGCGCCCCTTCCCCGGCGCGCCCATGACGTCAGGGGACGACCGGGGTGGCGGTCTTGGCGTGCCGCTGCGCGAGCTCCCGGTAGATGTCCGGGTTCGTGCGCACCCAGCGCTCGGCCTCCGGCGTCAGGCCGCCCCTGGTGGCGGCGGCCGGCCCGAGCACGAGGGTGCCCTCGGGGATCACCTTGTTCGGCGGCACCGTCGACCCCGCCCCGATCAGCGACCGCGCGCCGATCCGCGCGCCGTCCTGGATCGTGGCGCCGTTGCCGACCACGCACTCCGCGCCGATCACGCTGCCGTGCACCACGCACAGGTGCCCGATCGTGGCGCCCGCGCCGATCTCGGTCACGGGGTCGTCTCCGCCGTGCAGCACGCAGCCGTCCTGCACGTTCGCCCCGGCCCGCACCACGATCGGGCCGAAGTCGGCCCGGAGCACGGCGTTGTACCAGATCGAGGCGCCCTCCTCGACCCGCACATCGCCCACGAGCGTGGCGGTCGGGGCGACGAAGGCGGTCGGGTGGACTGTCGGGGCGAGGCCCTCGAAGGAGAACAGCGGCACCGCCTCACCCTGCCACGAGCGCGGCCGGAATCAGTCGATGCGGGGCCCGTGCCCCTGTTCGTTCCGCACGCTGCTCAGTCGATCTCCGGCGACGAGGCCTGCGCCCAGTACCGCCGCGGGATCCGGCCGGCGTGCCGCGCGGCGTACCCGGCCTCCACGGCGAGCCGCATCGCGTGCGCCATCCGCTCCGGGTCCGCCGCCCGGGTCACCGCGGTGGCCAGCAGGACGGCGTCGCAGCCCAGCTCCATGGCCTGCGCGGCCTCGGAGGCGGTGCCGATCCCGGCGTCGAGCACGACCGGCACGCCGGCCTCGGCCACGATCATCTCGATGTTGTGCGGGTTGCGGATGCCCAGCCCGGTCCCGATCGGCGAGCCCAGCGGCATGACGGCCGCGCAGCCGACCTGCTCGAGCTTGCGGGCCAGCACCGGGTCGTCGTTGGTGTACGGGAGCACGGTGAAGCCGTCGTCGACCAGCTGCTCGGCGGCGTCGAGCAGCTCGATCGGATCCGGTAGGAGGGTCCGCTCGTCGGCCACGACCTCGAGCTTGACCAGCTCCGTCTCCAGCGCCTCCCGCGCGAGCCGGGCCGTGAGCACGGCCTCGGCGGCGGTGCGGCAGCCCGCGGTGTTCGGCAGCACCTCGATGCCCAGCCGCCGCAGCAGGTCGAGCACCCCGGTGCCGGTCCGCGCGTCGATGCGGCGCATCGCGACCGTGGTCAGGGTGGTCCCCGAGGCGACCAGCGCCCGCTCCAGGACCTCCAGGTTCGCGGCCCCGCCGGTACCCGTGATCAGCCGGGAGCCGATCTTGCGACCCCCCACGACCAGCGTCTCGTCCTGAACCACGTCCACCGTCACCCTCCCTGCACCGCCGTCAGCACCTCGACCGCGGCGCCCGCCGCCAGCCGGGTCGACGCCCAGTCCGCCCGCCGCACGACCTGCCCGTCGACGGCCACCGCGATGCCCTTCCCCGGGGCCTCGACCGCGGCCAGCGCGTCGGCGACCGTCGCCTCGTCGGCGAGGTCGTGCGCGGCCCCGTTGATCTCCACCTTCACGTTCCCGTCCTCCCGAAGCGCGCGGGGTCGACCGCCGCCGGCACCGGCGCGCCCGCCAGCAGCCCGACGACGAGCCGGGCGGTGAGCGGGGCCAGCAGGATCCCGTTGCGGCTGTGCCCGGTGGCGACGAGCGTCCGCCCGTCGAGCC
Organism: Pseudonocardia halophobica; assembly: GCF_050948485.1. Lineage (NCBI taxonomy): Bacteria > Bacillati > Actinomycetota > Actinomycetes > Pseudonocardiales > Pseudonocardiaceae > Pseudonocardia > Pseudonocardia halophobica. The sequence goes on from NZ_CP192046.1 coordinate 7,098,314, forward strand.
GGCCGACGATCGGCACGTTGTCCGGGCTGCCCGGGCGCAGCCCCGCGGCCGCCTCGGCCAGCGTGTACTCGGCGATGCCCGGCAGGATGCGCTCGGCATCGCGCAGCAGGTCGCGGACGCCGCCCACGGTCGGTTCGGTGTCGAACCCGTGCTCGCTCTGGGTGGCTCCCACGACCAGGCCGCCCGGCCGCGGGACGAGGTAGACCGGGCGGCCGTCGACCAGCGCGCGGACGGTCCTCGTGGGCACCGGGAAGGCACCGTGCCGGTGCGTGAGCCGCAGGATCTCGCCCTTGACGGGCCGGACCAGCCCGGCGAGCCCCGGGTGCAGCGCCGCCGAATGGGCGCCGGCGCAGATCAGCACGAAACCAGCAGCGTCAGTGGTGTCGCCGGGCTCCCACGCCCGCTCCTCCACCACCACGCCGGCCTTCTCCGCCGCCGCCCGCAGGGCCGCGAGCAGCGCGCGGTTGTCCACGGACAGGTCGCCGGGGACGGACAGCCCGCCGCGGACGTCCGAGCCCAGCCCGGGCTCCAGGCGGCGCAGCTCGCGCCCGCTCAGCCGCTCGACGGGCCGGCCCAGCCGGCCCAGGTGCCCGGCGAGGGCGTCGAGCTCGGCGCGGTCGCCGGACCCGGTCGCGGCGACGACGGTGCCCTCCGGATGCAGCCCGGCCGGCTGCCCGGCGGCCGCGGAGAGCTCCACGGCGAACGCCGGCCACAGCTCCAGCGACTCCAGGCCCAGCTCGAGCAGGCCCTCCTCGCCCGGCCACGCCTCCGTGACCGGAGCCAGCATCCCGCCCGCGACCCACGACGACCCGCTCGCCGGAGCGGGGTCGCGGAGGGTGACGCGCCACCCCGCCTGCGCCGCGCGCCACGCGCAGCTCAGCCCGATGACGCCGCCACCGACGACGACGAGATCCTCCACCTTGCTTCCTCCCTGCGCCGGCATGACCCGGATCAGGTTCGACGGTCGGGACCGGCCAGTCCCCTCTCAGCCCGCTCGCGCGCGGACTCCCGTGCCCTGCACCCACAGCTCTCGTTCCCGGTCGCCCAGCCTACGCTCCCGGACCGTGCCCCGACCCGACCGTGAGACGCTGCTGACCCGGCTCGCCGACGCCCGCCTCTACCTGTGCACGGGCGCCCGGCGGGACCGCAAGGACCTGGCCGAGTTCGCCGACGCGGCCCTGGCCGGGGGCGTCGACGTCATCCAGCTCCGCGACAAGGGCGGCGAGCCGCTGGAGGCGAAGCAGGAGCTGCAGGCCCTCGAGGTCCTCGCCGAGGCCTGCGCGAAGCACGACCGGCTCCTCGCCGTGAACGACCGGGCGGACGTGGCCCTGGCCGCGGGCGCCGACGTGCTGCACCTCGGGCAGGACGACCTGCCGGTCGAGTGGGCCCGCCGGGTGGCCGGTGAGGAGATCGTCGTCGGGCGCTCGTCGCACAGCGCGGAGGAGACCCTGCGGGCCGCCGACGAGCCCGGCGTCGACTACTTCTGCGTGGGGCCCTGCTGGCCGACCCCGACCAAGCCCGGCCGGCCCGCGCCCGGCCTGGACCTGGTCCGCACGGTGGCCGGCCGCGCGCCGGCCCGGCCGTGGTTCGCGATCGGCGGGATCGACGGCGGGAACCTCGACGAGGTCCTGGCCGCCGGGGCCACCCGGATCGTGGTCGTCCGGGCGATCACGGAGGCGGAGGACCCGGAGGCCGCGGCCCGGGCCCTCCGCGCGCGCCTGCCCTGATCGGAGCGCCGCTCGGACCTTCCTAGTTCGAGCTGTTCTCGCCGCCGCTGCCGCTGTTGCCGCCGCCGTCGAGCAGCCCGTCGACGCCGCCCTGCTGCGACCCCGACCCGCTGCCGCCCGAGTCGGGCGAGGTGGTCCGGGTCGGCGACCCGGTCCGCGGGGTGGTGGTCGCGGTGGGGTTGCGCGACGGCTCGTCGCTGCCGGTCCGCTCGGTGGAACGGCCCTGCTCGTCCGACGGCTCCGGCGTGGTCGTCGGGGTGGAGCTCTCCGTGGTGTCGGTGCTGCCGCCCTGGTCGGTGTTGTCGTCCGACGTGATCGGGGTCCCGGAGACGACCCGGCTGACCGAGGTGCCGGAGGTCCCGCCGGAGATCGGCGAGCCCTTGATCCACTCGACGCCGGTGATCACCATCAGGCCCACCACGAACGCGACGACCGTCGAGGCCGCCGCCAGCAGCAGGCGCTTGCGCGTGTACCAGGGGCGCGTCTGCTCCGGGGCCCCCTCCGCGGCCGCGTCGCCGAGCGCCGGCTGGAGCATCGTGGGGCCCGCGCCCTCGTCCGCCCGGCGCTGCAGCGGGATCGTGGCCAGCGGGTCCACCGGCTCGGCGATGACCACGGCGTCCTTCTTGCCGGGGATCTTCACCCGCGCCAGCACCGTCTCCTTGGTGCGGTCCAGCGAGCGCTGGTAGAGCGTCGTGCCCAGGGTCGTCACGACCGAGCCGAGGGCCGCGCCGGCCACCGTGCCGGTGGCGCCGAAGAAGGAGCCGAACACGGCCGTGGTGGCGGCGGCGCCCGCACCGGCGATGATCTTGTTGACCGTCAGGTCCGGCTTCTTCTCCTCGATCGTCGCCGAGGTGGCGGTCATGGCGCCGGCCCCGGAGCCGACCGGGGATCCGACTGCGCTCGTCAGACCGTCGGACGGCGTACGCGGGTTCGGGCCGGTGGTCGTCGTGACCTGGGTGGGCAGTCCCGACGACGGCGGGCCGACGCGGCGGGTGGCACCCGAACCGGCCGTGCCGCCGGTGCCGCCGGTGCCCCGCGAGCTCGTCGCGCCCCCCGATCCCGACCGGCGCTGCGGACCGGGGTGGCCGGGGCGGCGGTCGTCGGGACGTCCGGCGCCGGGCCGCTGGGCGGCCCCGGTGCGCGGGAGATCGGGCGGGCCGGGCTGCGGCGGGACGGGTCGGCCGTGGGGGCCGGGCCCGGCCTGCGGGTACCGGGATGACTGCGGGCGGGGGTGCTGCTGGGCCATGACTCCGTTTCACATCACGCGAGGGCTGCCGGGGTTCCTCACCCGATATGAACGTGGGCGATCTTGGGAACGCACCTGACGATCACGATGAGTGAGAGTTGTCACCCGTCCGTGGGCGGACCGTCCACCGTAGGGCCTCCCGGATCGGGACCCGGGACCCGGGGGTGCCGGATCCCCGGATGGTCCGGCGGGAGCGCCGAACGCAACGCCGGCCACGACAGCACCACGCTCAACGCCACCAGCGCCGGGCTGAACGCGACCCTGGCCGCGCCGAGCGCGAACACCCACTCCGCCTGGTACAGCGGCAGGAACACCGCCACCCGCACGACGTACTGCGCCACCCACACCCAGCTCGCCCGCTGGTAGCCGCGCAGCAGGTCCGGGTCCCGCCGCCACCGGGTCTTCTGCCCGAGCGCGGTGCCCACGACCAGGCCCAGCAGCGGCCAGCGCACCACGATCGAGACCGCCCAGGCCAGCGCGCTCGCCACGTTGCTGAGGATCTGGACCAGGAAGAAGTCCTCGGCCCGGCCCGTGTAGAGCGCCACGATCGCCGCGACGGCCACGCCGAGCAGGCCGAACAGCACCGCGCGCGGCCGGGTGCCCCGGACCAGCCGGACGACCGCGACGGCGATCCCGGCCAGGATCGCCGCGGCCGCCGCGACGCCGACCGGCGACCACCAGCCGAGCGCCCCCGCCAGCAGCCAGACCAGCACGAACGCGACGACCGGCACGGAGGCGTCGATCGCCCCGCCGCGGCCGCCGAGGATCGCGCGCAGCGACTCCGCGCCCTCCCGGCGCGCGTCGCGCCCGCCCTCGTGCTCGGTGTCGCTCCCGGGGCCGCCGTCCGGACGGCCCGCGGGTCCCTCGGGTGTGCTCACGAGAGGCAAGGGTGCCCTATCCCGGTATCGAGATCACCCTGTGCTGGCGGATTGCGTGACGGATGGGTGATCCTGTTCGAGCATGAGGTGTCCCCCTGATGGACACGAGAAGAACGGATGCGAAGGGAGCTGGTTGCCGTGAACCGGTGGAACAGCTTCGTCGCCGTCGGCGACAGCTTCACGGAGGGCCTGGACGATCTCCGGGACGACGGGTCGCCGCGCGGATGGGCCGACCGGCTGGCCGAACGGCTTGCCGCCGGACGCCCCGGATTCACGTACGCCAACCTGGCCGTGCGCGGCAAGCTGCTGGACCAGATCATCGCCGACCAGGTGCCGGTCGCCGAGGCGATGCGCCCCGACCTCGTCTCGTTCTGCGCCGGCGGCAACGACATCATCGGCCTGCAGTGCGACCCGGACGACCTCGCGGTGCGCTTCGACGCCGCCCTCGCCCGGCTGGTGGCCACCGGGGCGGACGTGCTGATCTTCACCGGCTTCGACCTGCGCCGCATGCACGTTCTGCTGCGCCGGCTGCGCGGCCGCGTGGCGACCTTCAACGAGAACCTGCGCGCCAGCGCCGACAAGCACGGCTGCCGTGTGGTGGACCTCTGGGGCATGAACGTGCTGGCCGACCCCCGGGCGTGGGCCAGCGACCGGCTGCACCTCACCCCCGAGGCCCACGAGCGCGTCTCGCTGCGGGCCCTGGAGGTCCTGGGCGAGCCGGTGCCGTCGGACTGGCGCACCCCGTGGCCCGTGGCCGAGCAGGCCAGCTGGCGCACGCGGCAGGCCGAGGACCTCGCCTGGGTGCGCGACCACGTGATGCCGTACGTGCGCAAGCGGCTGCGCGGCGGGCACACCGGGGACGGCTACCTGCCCAAGCGCCCCGAGCTCGCGCCGCTGGAGCGGCTGAACCGCTCCTTCCCCGCGGTCTGACCCACGGTTCGACCCTGTCGACGCCGACGGGGCGGCTCCCGGGTGGGAGCCGCCCCGTCCGTCGCGAGGGGTGGGCGCGGTGTCAGCGCACCGGCGTGAAGTCCCGCGCGCCGATGTACTCGGGGCGCCGCTTGGGCGCGTAGTACGGCTCGACGCAGGCGTTCTCCACGCTGTTGAAGACGATGAAGATGTTCGAACGCGGGTACGGGGTGATGTTGTCCCCGGACCCGTGCATGCAGTTCGAGTCGAAGAAGGTCGCCGACCCGGCCTTGCCGGTGAGCATGGCGATGCCGTGCCGGTTGGCCAGCGCCGTGAGGCTGTCCGGGTCCGGCGTGCCGATCTCCTGCTCCTTGAGCGACGACCGGTAGTTGTCCTCCGGGGTCTCCCCGACGCAGCTCACGAAGGTCCTGTGCGACCCGGGCATGATCATCAGGCAGCCGTTGTACTCGTAGTTCTCGGTCAGCGAGATCGAGCAGCTCACCGCGCGCGGGGTGGGCATGCCGTCCTCGGCGTGCCAGGTCTCGAAGTCCGAGTGCCAGTAGAAGCCGCCGCCGCCGAAACCGGGCTTGTAGTTGATCCGGCTCTGGTGGACGTAGACGTCGCCGCCGAGGATCTGCCGGGCCCGGCCGACCACGCGCTCGTCGGCCACCAGCCGCGCGATGGCGTCACTGATCCGGTGCACCTCGAAGATCGAGCGCACCTCGTCGGACTTCTTCTCGACGATGCAGCGGTCGTCCGCCCGCACCAGCGGGTCGGTGGCCAGCCGGTCGAGCTCCGCGGCGTACCCGGCGACCTCGTCGGGGGTGAGCAGCTGCGGGACCTGGCTGAAGCCCTTCTCGGCGTGGCCGTGCAGCTCCTGGGCGCCGTACATGCCGGCGCTGGACTCGCTCCCCCAGACGGTCGGCTCGACGCGCTCGATCAGCGCGGGCTCGCTCGACACGCGCGTGTAGTAGCGGTCCTGGGTGGTCCGGGTCTGGCTGCTGCTCGGGGCAGACATGCGCGTCCCTTCCTTTCCTCGTCGGTCCCTGTGGGAGTGGATCCGCCCTTCCTCTGCGGTGGGTTCGGCGGTCGTTCGGTGGTGCGGCGGTGGTACACGGCGCGACCGCCGGGCCCGGTCGGACCCGGCGGTGCGCCGCGCGCGTCAGGCCTGGCCGGCCGGCTCCGGCGGCAGCTCGAGCAGCGGGTACACCCCGTTCTCGTCGTGCACCTCGGTGCCGACGATCGGCGGGTTGAACACGCACACGCAGGTGATGTCGGACCTGACCCGCACCTGGTGCTTCTCGTTGCCGTTCAGCAGGTACATCGTGCCCGGGCCGAGCTCGTACGTCCGGTCGTTGTCCTTGTCGTACAGCTCGCCCTCGCCGGAGACGATGTAGACGGCCTCGACGTGGTTGGCGTACCAGAAGTCGTTCGTCGAGCCGGCCCGCAGCACCGTCTCGCCGACGGAGAAACCGACCCGGTCGTGCGCGGTGACGACGCGGCGCGAGTACCAGCCGGGCGTGTCGACGTGGTTCTTCGTGCCCGTGACGTCATCGATCTTGCGGACGATCATGTAGTGCTCAGCCTCCGGAGGTGACGGCCTTGACGGACTCGGCGACGATGGCGAGGCCCTCGTCGAGCTCGTCGTCGGTGATGGTCAGGGGGGCGAGGATCTTCATGACCTCGCTCTCGGGTCCCGAGGTCTCCATCAGAAGTCCCCGCTCGAACGCCGCCGCACACACCTTGGCGGCCTGCTCCTCCTGCGCGAACTGCAGGCCGCGGGCCAGGCCCCGGCCCTTCGCGGTGAGCTCGGTCGACTTGGTGTCGGCGACGATCCGGTTGAAGGCCTCCTCGACCTTCTCGCCCTTGCGGATCACGTCGCGCTCGAGCGTGTCGTCGCTCCAGAACTGGTGGATGGCCTCGGTCCCGGTGACGAACGCGGGGTTGTGCCCGCGGAAGGTGCCGTTGTGCTCACCCGGACCCCAGACGTCGTGCTCGGGCTTGATCAGGACGAGCGCCATCGGCAGCCCGTAGCCCGAGATCGACTTGGAGATCGTGACGATGTCCGGCTGGATGCCCGCGGCCTCGAACGAGAAGAACGGGCCGGTGCGCCCGACGCCCATCTGCACGTCGTCGACGATCAGCAGGATGTCGTGGCGCTTGCACAGGTCCGCGAGGCCCTGCAGCCACTCGATCCGGGCCGGGTTGATCCCGCCCTCGCCCTGCACCGTCTCGACGATCACGGCCGCGGGCTCGTTGAGGCTCGAGCCGGTGTCCGTGAGGACCTTCTCGAACCACAGGAAGTCCGGCACCTTGCCGTCGAAGTAGTTGTCGAACGGCATCGGGGTGGAGTGCACCAGCGGGATGCCGGCACCGCCGCGCTTCATCGAGTTGCCGGTCACCGAGAGCGCGCCGAGCGTCATGCCGTGGAAGGCGTTGGTGAAGTTCACCATCGCCTCCTTGCCCGTGATCTTGCGGGCGAGCTTCAGCGCGGACTCGACGGCGTTGGCGCCGGTCGGGCCGGGGAACTGGACCTTGTAGTCCAGGCCACGGGGGCCGAGGATCTTCTCCCGGAAGGTCTTCAGGAACTCGCCCTTGGCCGTGGTGTACATGTCCAGGCCGTGGGTGATCCCGTCCCGGGACAGGTACTCCAGCAGCTTCTTCTTCAGGGGCTCGGGGTTGTGGCCGTAGTTCAGCGCGCCCGCACCCGCGAAGAAGTCGAGGTACGAGTTGCCGTCCACGTCCCACAGGCGAGCGCCCTTCGCCGTGTCGAACACGACGGGCCAGTTGCGGCAGTACGAGCGGACCTCGGACTCGACGTCCTCGAAGATGGTCATTCTCTTCTCATCATCCTTCGGTCGGGATCGGGCCGATTCGATAGAGGATCTCTGATTCGTGTCCGTCGCCGAGAAGGGATCCGGGGAACAATTCCGTTCTCGACACCTCCGCGTCGTTGCGGCGCGCGAATGCGGCGAACATGGCGTTCGACGCGTCGTTGTCCGGCGTCACCGTCGTCTCCATGAACCGGACGCCGGGCACCTGCGCGAAAAGCGTGTCCAGCATTCGGCCCGCCACTCCGCGACCGCGGGCGGCGGCGCCGACGGCGACCTGCCAGACGAGCAATGTTTCAGAGGCGTCCGGGCGGCGGTACCCCGTGACGAAGCCGATGGGCCGACCGTCCAGCTTGGCGATCACGGAGGTCGCGGCGAAGTCGCGGCACCAGAGGAGGTACGCGTACCGGGAGTTCACGTCGAGGACGCCGGAGTCCGCTGCCATCCGCCACAGGTCGACGCCGTCGTCGACCGTCGGGGGCCCCACCGTCAGTTCGGGTTCGTCGCCGGGCGGATCCGAGGTGTCGGTGGTGGCTGCGGTCATGGCCAACGAACGTAACAGGGGTATTGCGAACCTGCACCCGTCGGCAGTTGTCGACAACATTCGATCGCGGAGTTCCGTGATCGTCATCACAACATCGTTTAATGCCCGGGAAATGTGGGGACCGTCCGGATCACCGAATGGACGCCGCAGTTTCCGCAGGTGCATCGCCGATTTTGCGGGCGAGCCCGGTGGAGGCCTCGGCGCCCCGGGCCCTACTGACCGTCGCCGTCTGCCACGGCCCGTCACGGAGCATGACGCTCGCCACGCTCCCGCCCGTTCCGCACGATAGGGGGAGTCGGGCCGCGCTGCGAGGCGAGCGGTCGGGGGTCGGCCTGACCCGTCGGACCGCTGCCGGGGCCCGAGAGGGCGCGAAGTGGATCACCGCCGCCTCCGCGGGCGCGATCGACGCGGGCGCACCCGGACGCGGGCGCGGTCGCGGTCGCGGTCGCGCGCGAAGGACGGGATCGCGGCCGGCGGGTCCGGAGGTTCCGGGCCGGCCGACACGTGGTCCGCGACGCGCACCGACCCCCTCGGGAGGATCTTCACGCGCCCGCAGGACACCGGTCCCGGCAGCGTGCCGCTTCCGATCGAAGCCGCCGTTGCGCTGTTCGGCCCAACCGCTTTCCCCGGGTGTGGTGACGCATTTTTCCCGGCTCCGCCTTCGCCGGCTCCACGGTTCCGGACATAACGCACGCCACACATGAGACGTACGGCACTCAACCCTCTCCGGGCAGGCCGTCCCGCCCACCTTCGGCCTATTCGTCGCCGGGCCGCATAGTGCCGGAGAGAGTTCGCGGGACCGCGCAGACCGCGATGCTGCGCAGGGACAATCCGTGCCCGGGCGGGCCGTACACAGCCCCGTTGAGCGAGAGCACTGCTCTGATCTCACCTCGCCGCAACACGACCATGATCCGGAAACACAGATGCGTTCCGGATGACACATCCCGGCAACGGCTCCGCCCTGAACTGGTTCCCGAGCCAGTCACGGTCCGGCTCGGAGCCCCTCGCCCTCGGAGCCCCTCAGGAGCTGATCCTTCATGTCCCCGTCGCAGCCGGCCACCCATCTGCGCGCCGTCCCCGATCCCGCCCCCGCCACGTCCGACCTCGACGGCGCGCACCGTTCCGTCGTGGTCGTCGGCGGCGGACAGGCGGGTCTGTCGGTGAGCCGCTGGCTCACCCACCACGACGTCGATCATCTCGTGCTCGAGGCCGAGACCGCCGGGCACGAGTGGCAGGACCGGCGCTGGGACTCGTTCTGTCTGGTCACGCCGAACTGGCAGTGCCGGCTCCCCGCGTTCCCGTACGACGGCCCGGACCCCGACGGCTTCATGGTCCGCGACGAGATCACCCGGTACCTGGAGAAGTTCGTCGCGTCGTTCGACCCGCCGCTGGTGGAGGGCGTCCGCGCCACCTCGCTGCGGGCCGGCGACACGGGCCGCTTCCGGATCGCCACCGACAAGGGCACCGTGACGGCGGACCAGGTCGTGGTCGCGACCGGGCCGTACCAGGTCGCCCGCACGCCGCGGATGGCCGAGCGCCTCCCGGACGCGGTCACCCAGCTGCACTCCTCGCAGTACCGCAACGCGGACCGGCTGCCCGAGGGCGCGGTCCTGGTCGTCGGCACCGGCCAGTCCGGCTGCCAGATCGCCGAGGACCTGCACCTCGCCGGCCGCACCGTGCACCTCGCCACCGGCACGGCCCCGCGGGTCGCCCGCTTCTACCGCGGCCGCGACTGCGTCGCCTGGCTGTCCGAGATGGGCACCTACACCAAGGGCATCGACCGGTTCCCCGACGCGGAGGCGGTGCGGCACAAGACGAACCACTACGTCACCGGCCGCGACGGCGGACGCGACATCGACCTGCGGAAGTTCGCCCTGGAGGGCATGAACCTGCACGGCCGGCTGGTCGGTATCACCGACGGGCGGCTCCGCTTCGCCGGCGACCTGCGGTCCAACCTGGACGGGGCCGACGCGGTCGCCGAGGGCATCAAGGACTCGATCGACGCGTACATCGCCGCGAACGGCATCGACGCGCCGGCCGAGGAACGCACCGCCCCGGTCTGGGCGCCGGAGGCCGACGAGCCGGAGGAGACCGACCTCGCGGCCGCCGGCATCACGACCGTCATCTGGTCCACCGGCTACGGCCGCGACGACCGCTGGATCGAGCTGCCGATCTTCGACGGCCGCGGCTACCCGACCCACGAGCGCGGCGTCACCAGCCAGCCGGGCCTCTACTTCATCGGTCTGCCCTGGCAGTACACCTGGGGTTCGGGCCGCTTCTCGGGTGTCGCCGACGACGCGGAGCACGTCGTCGGCCGGATCCTCGAGACCCGCCGTGCGGGCCGCGTCGGCGACGGTCTGCACTGGCTGGCCGGCACCCCCACCAGCACCTTCCCGTCCGACGACGACTGGGTCGCCCCCCGGTCGGCCAGCTGAGGAGCCCCGCCATGCCCACGACCCGTGTCGCGACCGTCGCGGCCCCCTTCGACCGGGACCTCGAGGCCGACTTCGCCCGGATCGCCCGCCTGATCGACGAGGCGAAGCGGCAGGGTGCGCAGCTGCTCGCCCTGCCCGAGGCCGCACTCGGCGGCTACGTCTCCGACCTGGGCGGTTCCGCGTCCCCGCCGCCGGCCTTCGCGGTCGACGGCCCGGAGATCGCCCGCCTGGCCGCGCTGGCCGGGGACCTCGTGGTCACCGCCGGCTACTGCGAGGCGGCGGACGGCCGCCGGTACAACGCGGCGGTCTGCGTGACCGGCGACGGTGTGCTCGGCACCTACCGCAAGGTCCACCAGCCGCTGCGCGAGGACGCCACGTACGCGGCCGGCGACGCCTTCGAGGCCGTCGACACCCCGATCGGCCGGATCGGCATGCAGATCTGCTGGGACAAGGGCTTCCCCGAGGCGGCCCGGGCCCTGGCGATCGACGGCGCCCGGGTGATCGTCTCGATGTCGGCCTGGCCGGTCAGCGCGACCAACCCGCACCCCGACCCCGCGCAGGACCGGTGGACCCGCCGCTTCGACCTGTTCGACCGCGCCCGCGCGCTGGAGAACCAGGTCGTGTGGGTGGCGTCGAACCAGTTCGGCGCGTTCGGCTCGCTGCGCTTCGCCGCCAACGCCAAGATCGTCGACCCCGGCGGGGAGATCGTGGCCGCGACCGGGCAGACCCAGTCGATGGTGGTCGCGGACTTCGACCTCGACGCCGACCTCGACGCCCACCGCGCCGGCATGAACAACCTGCGCGACCGCCGCCCCGACGTCTACGGGGTCCTGACCCGGCCGGCGCTCCAGCCGGTCTGAGCACCACTCCCCGACCGCCCACCCGTCCACAGGACCTGTCCACACCGGAGGAGAACATGGCCGACCTGACCGATCTCGAGAAGCAGAGCCTCGAGGAGATCCCGCACCCGTCGATGCCGGAGGGGTCGTCGATCTACGGCGGCACCAAGGTCTTCCCCGACTACCACGCCGAGAACGGGGAGAGCTACTTCACGCTGGTCCACGGCATCGCGCACGAGTCCTCGGTGAGCTTCGTGGCGATCCTGCAGGCCACCCGGGCACTGCGGAAGGGCTTCGAGTCGGCGATCTACTTCTACGGCCCGGGCTCGCTGAACTGCCTGGCCACCCGCGGGTTCCCGACCACCGGCAACTCGGCGTTCCCGGGCGAGCACAACATCAACAACTCGCTCAAGACGTACATCCAGGAGGGCGGCAAGGTCTACTGCTGCCGCTTCGGGCTGTCGCTGCACGGCGCCCGTGAGGAGGACCTGATCGAGGGCGTGATCCCGACGCACCCGCTCGACGTCCAGGACGCGCTGATCCACTACGCCCGCAAGGGCGCGATCATCAACTCCACCTACCAGCTCTGAGCACGGCGAACGGCGCTCTCGCTCACCAGATGTGAGCGAGAGCGCCGTTCGCCCGTCCCCGGTCCGAGGTGCGGGGCGCGTCAGCCCGAGACGTACCGCGCGGCCGGGGTGCCGGGCGGGTTGTGCCGGCCCGGCTCCGCGTCCGGGTTGGGCACGCAGACCTCGGCCTCCAGCCCGTCCGGGTCCCGGAAGAACAGGCTGAGCACGGGGCCGAAGTCGGTCACGAACTCGTCGCACGCCCCGCGGGCGAGCAGGCGGCGCCGGATCTCCTCGAACGCCTCGATCGACGCGGCCTGCAGCCCGAGGTGGTCGAGCCGGCCGCGGCCGAGCATCGGCGTCTGCCGCTCGGCCTCGGTGTTGCCGTCGACCTCGAACACGTTGAGCTCGGTGTGCGGGCCGATGTCGACGATCGAGAACCGGAAGCCGTCCTGCCGCATCTCGTGCGCGACGGTCGCCCCGAACACCTCGCCGTAGAAGGCGTGGAGGCGGTCCGTGTCGGCGGTGATCACGGCGACGTGGTTGAGCCCGTCCAGCAGCATCCGCGCAGGTTAGGGCGCCCGCCGTCGCCGCGGTAGGGCCGACCGGTACCCGGTCAGGGCGCGAACGGGACCCCCACCAGCTCCTTCGCCCTCGCAACGGCGGACTCCATCGGGTACCACTTCCGCGTCACGATCTTCTGCGCGTAGAGCCCACCGCCGGCCTGGATGTTGGTGACCAGCCGCCAGCCGCCGTAGGTGTCGGCGGTGAGGTCGCGGATCACGTGGAACAGCCGCAGCCGCGTCTCGCCGTCGAACTCCGGGTTGCCCTGCATGTACTTGCGCACCGCGGGCCCGATCTCCGGGTTCTGCAGGTCCGCGAGCGAGGGCGCGGTGACGATCGAACCACCGGCGATGTCGTGCAGGCTCTGCACGAGCCGGTCGTAGTGCGACGCCGCGTAGTACTTGCCCGCGTTGGTGTACAGCTCGTCCGGGAACGCCGCGCCGTTGTCGCCCACGTGGCAGTGGGTGATCGCCGCCTCGAGCGAGGCCCGGATGAGCGTGGCCTGGATGATCATGTCGTCGATCTTGTCCCGGACGTGCGCCACGGACTCGGTGCCGTTCGCCTGCGCGATCAGCTGGGCGAGCCCGACCAGCAGGTCCGCCCCGTCGGCCATCGACGACAGCCCGCCGAGCCGCTCCCACAGGCCGAGCGAGTGCGCGAACACGGTGGCGTACTTGGTCTGCCCGTCGAGGAAGATGCGCTCGGTGGGGACGAACACGTCGTCGAGGATCACGAACGACTCGGGGTAGGACACCGGGCCCGAGACCGGGAAGGTGCCGCTGCCGGCGTTGCGCGGGGCGTAGCTGACGTCGACGATCTTCACGCCCGGTGCGTTGACCGGGATCATGCAGGCGATCGCGTAGTCCTCCTCCCCCGGCTTCATGCCCTTGGTCGGGATGACCATGAGCTCGTGGCCGAGCGAGGCGGCGGTGATGTGCAGCTTGGCCCCGCGGACGACCACGCCGTCGTCCCGGCGCTCGACCACGTGCACGTACGAGTCGGGGTCCTCCTGCTGACCCGGGCGGACCTTGCGGTGCCCCTTCGCGTCCGTGATGCACTGCGTGATCCGGATGTCCTCGGCGCGGGCGCGCGCGACGAAGGCGTTGATCCGCTCGACCTCCTCCGGGCAGGAGTCCATGATCCGGCCCGCGGCGGTCAGCAGCGTCATGATCGAGGTGTAGGTGACGTGCGCGAGCATGCCCATGTCGTGCACGAAGTCGATGTGCTCGCGCAGGCCCTGCGCGTCCGTCGGGACGTCGGAGAACGGGCTGTGGTCGCCGGTCGGGTCGTAGACCTTGTCGTAGCCCTCGGCGATGAGCTTCACGCTCTGCCCGAGGATCGGGTGGTCGGCGATCCGCTCGACCAGCTCTCCCTCGAACCAGACCTTGCGGCCGTCGTCGAGGGAGGCCAGGTACTGCTCACCGGTCTTCATGCAGGGTCCTTTCCGGGTGGGTCTCCACGCCGACGCTGCGCAGCAGGAGGTCGGTGAAGCCGTCGATGATCTCGGTCATGGACAGGTCGCCGTCGGGGCGGAACCACGCCTGGACGGAGTTGAGGGTCGCGAGGATCGACGCCGCGGTGAGCCGCGGGTCGAGGTGCGCGGGGAAGGCGCCCTCCCGCTGCCCCTGCCGGACGATCTCGCGGATCGAGCGCTCGTAGGTGTCCCGGCGCGCGATGATCTCGGCGAACCGCTCGGCGGGCAGCCCGGAGAACTCGGCGTTGAACACCCTGATCTTGATCAGGTTCTTCTCGGTGCCGCGCAGGTGCCGCTCGATCGCCAGCCGCAGCTTGTCGACGGCCGGGGCGCCGGAGGCGAGCAGCTCCTCGCCGAGCGCGGCGGTGTTGAGGTGCGCCTCCTCCACGATCGCGTGGAGCAGGTCCTCCTTGGTGTGGATGTAGTGGTAGAGGCTGCCCTTGAGCATGCCGGCCGCCTCGGCGATCTCGCTGATGCTCGTGCCCGCATAGCCCTTGCGCCGGAACAGCTCCGCGGCCGCGTCGACGATCTGCTCGTACCGCGACGGGCCGAGGTCGCGGCCGCGCGCCTTGGGCGCCACCGCGCGGCGGTGCGGCGGCACGGACCGCTCGATCCCACTCTCCGGCACCAGCGTCTCCTGCGACTCGGCGGTCCGACGAACACCGACGCTAGCTGCGGATGTGCTACTGGTCAACCGTTCGGTCGGGAGTTGTCGACCGATCGTTTGGGCATCTCCGGCGCTAGTGTCCCGGCGGGACCCGCGTGATCAGGAGGGACACGGATGTCACCGCGCTACGGCGACTACCAGCTGGAGATCTACCTGGCCGGCACGAAGGGCCTGCTGCCCCGCTTCCCGGTCGACTTCGCGGGGATGGAGCGCCGGGCCGCCGAGGCACTGCCGCCGTGGGTGCTCTCCTACGTCGCGGGTGGGGCGGGCGACGAGCGCACCCAGCGGGCGAACGTGGAGGCCTTCGAGAAGTGGGGCCTCGTGCCGCGGATGATGGAGGGCGCGTACGACCGCGACCTCTCCACCACGCTGTTCGGCATCGAGCTGCCGCACCCGCTCTTCCTGTGCCCGATCGGCGTGCTCGGCATCTGCGCGCAGGACCTGCACGGCGACCTGACGACGGCCCGCGCCGCCGCGCGCACCGGCGTCCCGATGATCGCCTCGACGCTCTCGCAGGACCCGATGGAGGAGGTCGCGACGGCGCTCGGCGACACCCCGGGCTTCTTCCAGCTCTACCCGCCCAACGACCGGGACCTGGCCGTCAGCTTCATCCAGCGGGCCGAGCGGGCGGGCTTCAGGGCGCTGGTCGTCACGCTCGACACCTGGGTCACCGGGTGGCGCCCGCGCGACCTCAACACCGCGAACTTCCCGCAGCTGCGCGGCTACTGCCTGGCCAACTACACCTCCGACGAGCACTTCCGGAAACACCTCACGAGCTCCGACCCGGCCGAGGTCGTCGGGCTGTTCGCCCGGACCTTCGGCTTCTCGATGCGCTGGGAGGACCTGGCCTGGATGCGCGAGGCGACCTCGCTGCCGATCGTGCTCAAGGGCATCAGCCACCCCGAGGACGTGCGCAAGGCCAAGGACCACGGCGTCGACGGCATCTACTGCTCCAACCACGGCGGCCGCCAGGCCAACGGCGGGTTGCCGGCCCTGCAGACCCTGCCCGAGGTCGTCGAGGCCGCCGGTGACACCCCGGTCCTCTTCGACTCCGGTGTGCGCAGCGGCTCGGACGTGGTCAAGGCGCTCGCGATGGGCGCCACCGCGGTCGGCTCCGGGCGCCCGCACGTCTACGCGCTGGCGGTCGGCGGCGAGGAGGGCGTGGTGCACCACCTGCGCTCGTTCCTCGCCGAGGCGGACCTGCTCATGGCGGTCGACGGCTTCCCGGACCTCGCCCGCCTGCGCGCGGCGGGCCTGCGCCGCGTGGACTGAGCCCTAGGCTGCCGGACATGTCGAAGCGCCCCCGCGGACGCAGGCCACCGAAGAAGGACGGGCGCGCCCGCACGCGGCGCCGGGACCAGCAGCGGCGCCGGGACCAGCAGCCCGACCTCGTCGACCGGGTCGCCCTGGCCCTCGAGGAGCATCCGCTGTCGCTGCTCGAGCTGGTCAGCGGCATCCTGGCGATCCTCGAACCACCCCGCCACCCCTTCGGGCCCGAACCCTCGCCCGACGTCCCGGGGTTCGACGACCTCGTCGAGAGCTTCCTCGGCACGGACCTGCACGAGACGTCGGCCCTGCTCGCGGTGCTCGCCGCCTTCTCCGACGACGAGCTGTTCCGGCGCCGGGCCCTCCGCGAGATCACCGGCCGCGCCGACGCCCTGCCCGGCTGGCTGGCCGACCTAGGCCGGACGCGCGTGACCTCGGTCCGCGAGGTCGCCCACGTGCTCGGCGACGGCGAGAACCACGTGCTCGGTGTGCTCCTGCCCGACGGCACCGAGTTCACCACTGTGGTCTACGTCGACCACAATGTCGGCACGCTGGTCAAGGACGCCTTCGCGCTGCCGGCGCCGGCCGACGCCGTTGTCGCGCAGCTGGAGGAGATCGCCGACGACCCGGACTCCGTGGTGCGCGACCTCGACCCCGCCGACGCCCGCGCCCGGATCGTCGAGGCGATGGAGCAGGCCGCCATCACCTATCCGCCCTTCGAGACCGAGACGTGGCCGGCCTGCCGTGCCCTGGTCCGCTGGGTCACGGGGATGCTGCCGACCGGCGGGCGGGGCCACGAGTTCCCCGAGTGGTCCGACGCCGAGCTGGCGGACCTGACCGAGCGCTTCCTGCGCTCGCCGCAGGGCACCGGCTTCGACGATCCCGACCACCGGGAGCTCCTGGAGTCGCTGCTGTGGTTCGGCAGCGGCCACGGCACCGGCGACCCGCTGCGCTGGAGCCCCGTGAACGTCGAGATCCTGCTGCTGGACTGGGTGCCACGGAAGATCGTCGCCGACGCCCCGTTCCTCGACCTGCTTCCCGATCTGCTGCGCGCCTACGTCCGCTTCTGCCACGCCGATCGTGGGGTCAGGTCGGTGCACACGCAGGCGACCTTGGCGGCGGTCGACGACTTCGAGCCCGAGTACCGGCGGCTGGTCCGGACCGGGCGCAGGCAGGGACCGGAGGCGCTGCTGGAGGCGTTGGGGGTGCTCGACCCGCCCGACCCGGAGTGGGGGCTGAACGAGCTCGCGCGGGCCGTCGGCGGGCGCGCGGCCCTGGATGCGCTGTCCACCGGGCCGCTGCCCGACGAGCCCTTCGACTGGACGGGGGTCCCCGAGGACGTCCGGCCGCGGGTGGGCGAGGTGCTCGTCCTGGTCGACTCCGGCTGCGAGACCCTGTTCGACGGCGGGGACGCCGTCGAGATGCGGACGGCGTGCCGGCGCCTGCTCAGCAGGACGGCGGCGGCCGACCCGGTGGCGTTCCGACGGGCCGCCCGGTCGGAGATCTCGGCCGGGACGATCTGCTGGCTCGTGGGCCGGGCGAACGACCTCGTCGGCGGCCGCGGTGGGCTGATGGTCAAGGACCTGACGGCGCACTTCGGGACGGGCGGCTCCTTCTCCCAGCGGGCCGGGGTCTATCTCCGGGCGCTCGGGATCGAGACGCCTCCCGGGGCCGGCGTGGAACTCGGCTCCCCGGACTACCTCGTCTCCGCGCGACGAGCGGATCTCGTCGAGGCGCGCGACACCTGGCGCCGCTGGGCGGACGACGATCCCTTGACCTGAACCGAGCTTCAGGTCGCAGTGTGGTCCGCATGACACCGACTGCGATCGTCACCGGTGCGGGACAGGGCTTTGGGCTCGCCCTCACCGTCGCCCTCGCCCGGCGCGGGACCACCGTGGTGGCCTGCGGCCGGGACGCCCGACGCCTGCTTGGCGCGCTCGACGGGGTGCCCGGCGTCGTCGCCCTGCCCGGCGACGTCACCGATCCGGGCTTCCGCACCGAGCTCGCCGCTGCGGCAGGCGGACGGCTGGACCTGCTGGTGCACAACGCCGGCGAGCTCGGTCCCTCGCCCCTGCCCCGGCTGGCCGACTACCCGCTCGACGCCCTGCGCGGCGTCCTGGAGACCACCGTCCTGGCCCCGCTCGGCCTCACCCGGGAGACCCTGCCGGCCCTGCGCGCCGCGGGCGGCACGGTCGTCACGCTCAGCTCCGACGCCGCCGTCGAGGCCTACGAGGGCTGGGGCGGCTACGGCGCAGCGAAGGCCGCGCTCGACCGTCTCGCCGCGGTGCTGGGCGTGGAGGAGCCGGACCTGCGTGTGTACGCCTTCGATCCCGGGGACATGCGCACCGCGATGCACCAGCGGGCCTTCCCGGGTGAGGACATCTCGGACCGGCCCGAGCCGGAGACGGTCGTACCGGCGCTGCTGCGGTTGCTCGCGGACCGGCCGCCCTCGGGCCGCTACACCGCGGCCGACCTGGCGGTCGCGCCGTGAGGCCGGTCCCGCCCGAACTGGTCGCCACCGCACCCCCGCCGGTCCGCGACGGTGTGCGCCTCATGGTCGCGCAGGCCCGCCGCCCGGTGCGGCACCGCCGGTTCACCGACCTGCCGGAGGCGCTGGAGCCCGGGGACCTGGTCGTGGTCAACACCTCCGACACCGAACCCGCGGCCCTCGACGGCACGCGGGCGGGCCGGGCCGTCGTGCTGCACGTGTCCGGGCCGGCACCGCGCGGGACCTGGTCCGTGGAGCTGCGGACGCCGGACGGACACCGGATCACGGACGGCCGGGCCGGCGAGACCGTCCGGCTGCCGCGCGGGGTGACCGCGACCCTGCTCGCCGGCGGCCCGCGGATCTGGCGGGCGCGGATCCCGGTGGAGGGCGGACTGCGCCGGTACCTGGCCGCGGCGGGACGCCCGATCACCTACTCCTACCTGCGCGGACGCCCCTCCCTCGCCGAGTACCGCACCGTCTTCGCCCGCCCGGACGGCCGCTTCGGCAGCGCCGAGATGCCGAGCGCGGGCCGACCGTTCACCCCCGCCGTGCTCGACGGGCTGAAGGCGCGCGGCGTCGGCGTGGCCGAGCTGGTGCTGCACACCGGGGTGTCGTCGCTCGAGGCGGGCGAGACCCCGCTGCCCGAGCGCTACCGGGTGCCGCTCGCGACCGCCGAGGCCGTCGCCGCGACGCGTGCGGCCGGGCGTCGGGTCGTCGCGGTGGGGACCACGGTGACCCGCGCGCTGGAGACCGTCGCCGAACGCGACGGGACCGTCCGGGCGGGCGAGGGCACGACGGAGCTGGTCCTGGGCCCGGACCGGCCGGCCCGCGTCGTCGACGGGCTGGTGACCGGCTGGCACGAGCCGGAGGCCTCGCACCTGCTCCTGCTCCGCGCGGTGGCCGGACGGCGGCTGGTCGAGCGGGCGTACGCGGCCGCGCTCGACGCGGGCTACCGCTGGCACGAGTTCGGCGACTCCTGTCTGCTCCTGCCGTGAGGCGTCACCCCGGGGCGCCCACGGGCGGCTTGACGACCGGGGCGGGCGGCGCAACCTGCTCGGTCTCCCGGTGGCGCGGCAGCTCCCGGGTGAGGAACAGGCTGAGCAGGGCGATCCCGGCCGCCGCCAGCAACGCGATCTTCAACCCGACGAGCTGGGCCTGCGCGTACTCCCCGATCAGCACCTCCGCCTCCGTGGCCGGGATGCCGGCCGAGGTCAGCGCGGCGCGGGCCTGGTCGAGGGACAGGAACGAGATCCCCTGTTCCAGGGCGGTGCCGACCTGCGCCCGCGTCGCGTCGGACACCGGCGCCGCGGCCACCCCCGTCAGGCTCACCCGGGTCAAGGTACCGAGCAGGAACGAACCGATCAGGGCCGTGCCGAGCGAGGAGCCGAGGTTCTGCGCGGTGTACTGCAGCCCGCCGGTCTCGCTGCGCTCGGCCTCCCCGACGCAGGACTGCGCGACGTTGCCCAGCTGCCCGGCGAGCAGCCCCATCCCGATGCCGAGGAGGCCGGTGGCCAGGGCGAACGACAGGTCATCGAGCTCCGGCTGGACGCTGCCGACCAGCCACAGCGTCGCCACGCAGAGCACCAGGAACCCGGTCCGCACCACGGCACGCGGCGCCGCGATCCGGTTCATCACCGGCGCGGCCATGGACGTCACCAGCATCGTGAGCGAGACCGGCAGCAGCCGCAGCCCGGTCGAGAAGGCGTCGAGACCCTGCACCACCTGCAGGTAGAGCGGGATGGTGAAGAAGACGCCGAGCAGGATCAGGTTCTGGGCCAGCAGGCTCGACAGGGCCGCGCGCAGCGGCCGGATCGCGAGCAGCGCCCAGCGCACCAGCGGGTCCCGGCCCTGCTCCTCCCGGCGGCGCACCCAACCGCGCAGCAGCCCGAGGAGGACGAGGCCGGCCGCGATCACGAAGAGGGTGGGGGCGAAGCCGAACACCGTGAACGGCGGGTTCCGCGGCTCGAGCCAGCCCCAGACGCTGCTCTGCAGGGCGCCCAGCACCACGAGCGCGAGCCCGGCCACGGACAGCGCCGCGCCCACCAGGTCGAGCCGCCGGCGGGGTCCGGTCGCCGGCGCGTCGCCGATCCAGCGCAGCATCAGCAGGATCGCCACGACGACCATGACCTCGCCGGCGAACACGACGCGCCAGCTCAGATACGTCGTCGCCCACCCGCCGAGGATCGGGCCGACGGCGATCCCGGCGCCGGCGAGCCCACCCACGACGCCGTAGGCGACGGCCCGGTCGCGGCCGTGGTAGTTGCCGCCGACCAGAGCCGCGAGGGCCGGCAGCACGAGCGCGCCGCCGAGCCCCTCGATCACCGACCAGCCGAGCACCAGCACCCACAGCGTCGGCGCGATCGCGGTGATCCCGGACCCGACGCCGTAGACGACCAGCCCGATCGCGAACGCGCGGCGCCGCCCGAGGATGTCCCCGATCTGGCCGCCGGTGATCAGGAAGGCGGCCATGACCAGCGTGTAGAGGGTGATGGCGCCCTGGATGGCCGCGACCGTGGTGTCGAAGTCCGCGACCAGCGCACTGATCGACACGTTCATGACCGCCGTGTCGAGCACGACCAGGAACTGCGCGGCGCCGAGGGCGATCAGCGGCCTCCACCGGTTCACGCGTGGCCGTCCGTGCTCGGGTCGGACGCGATCACCCGCCCCGCGTCGATCGCCCGGCGCAGCGCGGCGTGGTCGGTCTCGGTGCGGTCGGCGTAGGCGCGGGCGAAGTCCGCGACCGCGCGGTCGAAGGAGGACGACGAGCCGAGGTACGCCGCGATCGCGATCCGGTCGCCGCTGCGTGCGTGGGCACGGGCGAGGGTCTGCCCGCAGATCTCCGCGTAGATCTGCAGCCCCTGCGGGCGCAGGCTCTCGACCTCGACCGATCCCTTCCAGTCCCGCAGCTGGCGCAGGTAGAAGTCCCGCACCTCGCCGTCGACCCCGGGCGCCCGCTGCCAGCCGAGGAAGATGTCGCCCACGGTCTGCATCAGCCGCTGCCCCTCGACGACCCGCTGTCCTGCCGTGGCCTGCGGGGCCGGGCCCAGCACGGACTCCAGGGCCGACGGTCCCGCCTCCTTGGCCTGCAGGAAGAGCGGATCCCGGTCGTCGCGGCCGAGGAAGAGCAGCATCCAGCAGCGGGTGCCGACGCTGCCGACGCCCACCACCTTGTGCGCGATGTCGACCGGCCGGTACTGGTCGTAGAGCGTCCGGCGGTCCGGGGGCAGGCTCTCCCGGTAGCCCGCGAGCAGCTCGTGGATGCCGTCCTCGATGCCCCGCCGCTCCACCTCCTCCGGGTAGAGGTCGCGGACCGGCACCACGATCGGCGGCGCGGCGACGATGCGCGGGGCGCCGTCGACGACCGCCGTGAAGCGGCTCAGCGCACCCAGGTTGTCCCGCGAGCGGGCCTTGGCGAGGTCGCGCTGCATCCGGGCCCGCCGCGGCGCGGCGACGCGGCGCCGGTAGCGCGCCCACAGCTCGTCGGTCTCGACGAGCGCGTACCAGACGTCGAGGTTGGTCATGGCCGCGAAGGCGCGCATCGCCCGGCGGTAGGCGCGCACGGCCGCCTCCACCGCCGCCGTCCGGTCCCGGGTCCGGAAGCCCCGGTCCCGCCCGGCGACCTCGACGCTGGCCGCCAGCCGTTTGAGGTCCCACTCCCACGGGCCCCGCAGGGTCTCGTCGAAGTCGTTGAGGTCGAAGACCAGCCGCCGCTCCGGCGAGGCGAAGAAGCCGAAGTTGGCCAGGTGGGCGTCGCCGCAGAGCTGCACGTCGATGCCGCTGACCGGGGTGTCGGCGAGGTCGGCGGTCATCACGGCCGCCGACCCGCGCAGGAAGGTGAAGGGCGAGATGGCCATCCGGGCGTACCGGATGGGCAGCAGGTCCTGGACCCGGCCGGTGTCCTGCGCGGCCAGGATCTTCAGCGCCCCCTTGCCGCGCCGGGCCGGCAGCTCGGCGTGGCTCGACCGGGGCGCCACCGTCCGCGCCGCCCGGCCGAGCGCGATGCGCTCGGCCGGACCGACCGCGGCCGGGTGCCGTTCCGGTGGTGCGGGTCGAGCGGCGGTCCGTGTCATCGGGTCACCTCCGGCGGCGGGTACGGACGAGGCCGACGAGCAGCCCGGTCAGGCGAGCTCGCGGGTCTCGCGGACCAGGGCCCAGATCACGGCGACGTCGAGGGCGATGATCACGATGGACCAGATCGGGTAGTGCGGGATGAACAGGAAGTTGGCGATGATGCTCAGCGAGGCGAGCATGATGCCGACGACGCGCGCCCAGGTCTGGCCCTGGATCACCCCGAGACCGGTGAGCGCGAGCGCCGCACCGAGGATGATGTGGACCCAGCCCCAGGCCGTGACGTCGAACGAGTAGATGTAGTTCGGGGTGGCCACGAAGACCTGGTCGCGGAACAGCGCGGCGATGCCGGCCAGTGCCTGACAGATGCCGGTCACGATCAGCACCGCACCGGCGAACATCGCGAATCCGGTCGCCCATGCCGCCGCCGTGCTCTGCGTCGCCCCCGATGCGGGCGAATGGGTCGTGTCGCTCATGGTGTGCTCCTCCCTCGAGCGCTGTGTCGTTCCACGGTCGGCGTCGCGGGCACGGCGCACCTCGCCCGCTCCGTGTGACTTCGCCGTCCTCCGCGGGGCATTGCGCGGAGATCGCCGGGGAGGGACGCCGCCGGGGGCGTGGACCTCACCCCCGGAGGGTGAGCGCGGGCGCCGGGGCGATCAGGCCGCGCTCGTAGCCGGCGAGCACGGCGGTCCGGCGGCTGCTCACGCCGAGCTTCCCGTAGATCGAGCGGACGTGGGTCTTCACGGTGTTCACCGAGACCGACAGGTCGGCCCCGATCTCCTCCAGCGACAGCAGGGAGGGCAGCAGGCCGAGGACCGCCCGCTCGCGCTCGCTGAGCGCCGCCGCCGGGGACCCCGTGGTCGCGGAGACCGCGAGCGCGGCGCCCGCGAACGAGCCGGCCGCGGCGGGACCGCCGTGGAGCTGCACGAGCAGCCGCCGCACCTCCGGGCCCGCCCCCGCGAACGGGCGTAAGGCCCGCAGCGGCTCGGCCAGCGCCAGGGCGCGCTCCAACGCCTCGCGGGCGGCAGCCCGTTCCCCGGCCTCCGCCGCGAGCGTCGCCTCGACCAGCCACGCCTCCACCTCGGTGACGCCGAGCAGGGGCGCCCCGCACTCCACGAGCGCGCGGTGCGCCGCGGCCCGGGCCCGGTCCTCACGGCCGGCGGCGAGATCGGTCCAGGCGCGGAGCAGGGCGCTCTCGGCGGTCTCCCCGACACGCTGGACCAGCCAGCCGTGCACGCTGCGGGCCGCCGTCGGGTGCCCGAGGTCCAGCGCCGCGCGGTGCTCCAGCAGTGCGGCCATGGCCGCGACGTGCGGGTCCACCGGCTCGTCGCCCAGTTCCGCGCGGGCGTGCTGCAGCCGGTCCAGGCCACGGGCACGGTCCCCGCGGGCCTCGCCCGCGCCGTCCACGTCCGCCGCAGCGCGGAGCACCGCCAGGCCGAACCGCAGCTCGGCCGGCCCGCGGCCGGGGTGGTCGAGCCCGGCCAGCCCCGCCTCGGCCAGCCGCAGCGCGTCGCGTGGCTCGGCGCGCAGCAGCGCCGCGTGGGCCAGTACGGCCGCGGCGGCGGCCGCCCAGGACGAGTGCCGCAGCCCGGAGCGTTCCGCCCGGGCCAGCGCAACCTCCCCCGCCTGCCGCACCTCGGCCGCGTCGCCCTCGGCCGTGGCCGCGACCGCCCGCAGGGCGAGCGCCTGCACCGCGAGGTGCACGAACCCGTGCCGGTCGGCGAGCTCGAGCGCGTCGGCGAGCAACGGCCGTGCGGCGCCCGGGTCGCCGACCCGCACCGCGGTGAGGGCCCGCGCGAGCAGGCCCAGCGCCCGCACGCCCGGCTGGTGCGGCAGCACGTCCGGGTCGAGCCGGTCCGAGGTCGCGGGGACGGCACCGAACTCCTCGGCGGCGGCCCGCAGCACGGCCAGCTCGGGCGGGGGGTCCTCGGGCCACCGCGGCGCGTGGGTGGCCGGCGGGCCGCCCGCCGCCGTGCGGGCGAGCGCGGCGAGCGCCGCCAGCCCGGGTTCGCGGGCGAGGCCGACCTCGCCGACGGTGTCCAGGGCGCGGCGCAGCGGGCGGTGCCGACCGGAGAGCAGCAGTGTGGGCCCGGCGTCGCGCAGGATCTCCGTGGCGACCAGCGCGTCCCCGCTGCGGGCGGCGTGCTCGGCCGCGGCGTCGGGCCGGCCGGCGGCGGCGTACCAGCGCGCGGTCACCGCCTCGAGCCGTGCCGGCGCCCCGGCCGCGTACCGGCGCAGCTCCCCGAGCAGGTGGTCGCGCAGCAGCGGCTCGACCCGGTGGACCTCCCGGCCGCGGCCCTCCGCGCGCACGAGACCCGTCCGGTGCTCGACGGCGTCGAGCATCCCGCCGGCATCGGCCCGGCCGGTGAGGACCGCGGCGAGCCCGGTCGGCACCGGGTTGACCACGGCGATCCGTCGCAGCACGTCGAGCTCGGTGTCGTCGAGGCCGGCGAGCGCCTCCCCCTCCAGGTAGTCGGCGACCAGGGAGTGCTCGCCGGAGAAGCCCTGCGCGGCCTCGGGGTCGGTCGGATCGGCGCAGGCCGCGGCGGCCAACCACAACGCGGCCGGCCAGCCCGCGGTGCGCGCGTGCAACACGGTGACCTCGCCCTGGGTCAGGCCCGGCGCCGCGGTGCGGAGGAGCTCCTCGGCCTCGTACGGGGTGAAGCGCAGCAGGTCCGGGCCGATCTCGCGAAGCCGCCGCGCCACCCGCAGCCGGGCGAGGCCGAGCGGCGGTTCGCCCCGGCTGCACAGCACGACGGCCAGGTCCGGCCGCCGGTCGCGGAGGAAGGTGCGCAGCCCGTGCAGGCTCGCGCCGGCCAGCTCGCCGACGTCGTCGAGCACCAGGCGCGGCGGCCGCGGCAGGACGTCGAGCGCGGCGGTCAGCGCGGCCAGGAACTCCGGCCCGCCGTCCGCGGACCAGCCGTGCCGGTCCCGGAGCCGGCTGGCGGGCGGGACCGTGGGGCATCGGGCCAGGGCGGCCAGGACGGCAGACCAGAACCGCCGGGGATCCTCGTCCTCGGCGTCGACGCGGACCCACGCCGTTCCGGGGCCCGGGCTCGTGCGCACCCAGTCCGCCACGGCCAGGGTCTTGCCGAAGCCGGCGGGTCCGCGGACCAGGCCCACGTCGGAGATCCGGTCGAGCGCCGCGCGGACCGCGGCCCGCGTGACGAGTTGCGGTGGGCGGACGGGAACACGGATCTTCGACTCGGGTACCGGCTGCATGGACAAAGTCACCCCCGCACGCCGGCGCGCTGTTGGACCGGCTGGTTCGATCCATGCTGGACCGTCTGGATACGTCGTGAAGCCGAGCGTCGGGCCCGGCCCGGGTAGGACGAAGGTCCCCAGTCGGGACCGGATGCGGAGGAGCGGAAGGCGCCGTTCGGCGCATTTCGGCGTAGTTCGTCCGCTTCGTCCGCTCAGCCCGGTCGTCGTCGCGCGGAGTGCCCCCGGAGGACGCGGACCAGGCCCGCGATCGCCTCGCCCGGGCCCGCCGGCGCCGCTGCCGCCGGGGCCGCGCCCGGCGATCCGGTGGGCACGCGCACCCGCAGCGCCCCGGGCAGCACCCGGAACCGCAGCGGGGGTGCCAGCCGCAGCGCCTCGCCGTCGACTCCCACCTCGACCAGCGGTTTGTCGGAGTCGACCTCGAACTCGGGCGCGCTCCACTGCCGGTAGCCGCGGAAGGAACGCAGCCGTCCGGTCGCCTGTGCGGCCAGCATCTCGGTGACGTCGCGACCCTTCTCCACCCGCACGGTCACGACGCCGAGCACCCCGCCGTCGAGCCGGGCGCGGGTGCCGAAGCCGTCGAGCCGGTCGAGCCGGTAGTCGCCGTTGGACACGAGCACCATGGCGGTGGGGCCGCCGTCGACGCCGTCCGGCCCGCGGAACCGCAGGTGCGACCCCTCCGCGCCGGGTCCGAGCAGCTCGGGGGCCATGCGGGCGGTCGTCGCGAGCTTGGCGTCGCGGTAGCCCTCGGACTGCACCACGCCCGCGTACACGCCGAGCGAGGCGTTGTTCACGAACACCCGGTCGCCCAGCACGGCCAGGTCGATGCGTCGCTCCAGGGCCGGGCCGAACGCGTCGAGCGCGGCCACGACGTCGTCGCGGTCCAGGCCGAGGTCCAGCGCGAAGTGGTTGCGGGTGCCCGCCGGGATCACGACCAGCGGGACGTCGTGCTTCCGGGCGACGTCGGCGACCAGGGCCTGGGACCCGTCGCCGCCCGCCATGCCCAGCACGTCGGCCCCCTCGGCGACGGCCGCCTCGGCGAGCGCCCGCAGGTCGTCGCCCGGCTCCAGGACGACAGGGGTCACGCCGCGCCGCAGGGCCTCCTCCTCCAGCCCGAACCGGGCGACCTTGCCGCCGCCCGAGCGCGGGTTCATGAGCAGCACCCCGTGCCCGGCCGCCGGGACGGACTTCATTCCCGACGGCTCGGGCACGAGGTCGCGGCCGAGGGCGACCCGGGCGAGGCTCGCCGCCAGCAGGACGAGCACGACCACGCCCGCGGTGCGCAGGATCGAGGCCGCCACCACCAGCAGGACCACGCCGACGAGGGCCAGCACCGCGACCGTGCAGGCCGCGATGCGCCACGCCCCGCGCCGCACGAGCGCGGTCCAGCCCGCGGCGACCGCCACGCCCACCAGAATCGGGGCCGCGACGACCCGCAGCGGGCTCTGCAGGAGAGCCAGGATCACCACCACGACCGCGGCGATCGCCGCCAGCAACGCGCCCGCGGCCGCGAGCCGCCGCGCCGCGCTCGGTCGTGCACCCTGCACCGTCCCGGCCACGACCGACCTCCCGTCAGTCCACGAACCAGATCTCCGCCAGGTCGGCCGCGACCAGGCCGCGCTCGGCGGCGATCCGCTCCAGCGCCTCGGCGAGCGTCGAGGAGAGGACCACCACCGTCTCCGTGAGGCCGGGCTCACCGGCCTCGGCCAGCACCGCGGCGGCCACGGCACGGGCGCGTTCCGTGCCCTGCTCGGCGTTGACGTCGTCCGACAGCACGGCCAGGACCGCCTCGAACGCCCACGCCCGGGCCCGCGGAGGGGAGGCCACGCCGAGCACCCCGTCTCAGACGGTCTCGTGCTCCTCGGCGAAGACCTCCCGCAGCTTCTGCTCCTGCTCGTTCGAGAGGTTCGTCGAGATCAGCTCGGCCTGCGTGCCGCGGAACTCGTCCAGCACCTTGTCCTGCACGACGCGGGAGGTCATGAGGAACAGCGCCGACGTGCCCGGCGTGACCTTCTCGCGGACCTCCTTGATGAACCGGTCGTCGATGCCGACGTCGGACATCGAGCCTGCCAGGGCTCCCATCGCCGCACCGACCGCCATGCCCAGCAGCGGGACGAAGAACAGCAGCCCGAACAGCAGGCCCCAGAAGCTGCCGCCCAGCGCACCCGCGCCTTTCATGCTGTGCAGCTGCTCGGTCTTCGGCTTCTTGCGGTCCTCGGGCCACGTCACGACGGCTGCGTCCTCGAGCGTCAGCAGCTCCTGCTTCTGCAGCCGCTCCACCAAATCCAGCGCGTTCCGGGCGCCGCCCGGGTCGTCGAACTTCCAGACGGTCAGGGTCGCCATGGATCCGCCTCTCCTCGATGTCGGTCGGGAGACCGACTGTCGTGGCCGCCTCCGGTGCGGACCTCACCCGACGGGGGCGAACCTCGGCGGGTGCACGATGGGGCCATGCACTTCCGCTACCTCGGCCGCTCCGGCATGCAGATCTCCGAGATCACGTACGGCAACTGGCTCACGCACGGGTCACAGGTGGAGAACGACGTCGCGACGCAGTGCGTGCGCGCCGCCCTCGAGCACGGGATCACCAGCTTCGACACGGCCGACGTCTACGCCAACGGCCGGGCCGAGGAGGTGCTGGGGGCCGCGCTGAAGGGCGAGCGGCGCGAGTCGCTGGAGATCTTCACCAAGGTCTACTGGCCGGTGGGGCCGCGCGGGAAGAACGACCAGGGGCTGTCGCGCAAGCACGTCCTCGAGGGCATCGACGGGAGCCTGCGCCGGCTCGGGACGGACTACGTCGACCTCTACCAGGCGCACCGCTACGACGTGTGCACCCCGCTCGAGGAGACGATGCAGGCGTTCGCCGACGTCGTGCGGGCCGGCAAGGCGCTCTACATCGGCGTCAGCGAGTGGACCGCCGACCAGATCCGCCGCGCCCACGCCCTGGCCGTCGACCTCGGAATCTCCCTGGTCTCCAGCCAGCCGCAGTACTCGATGCTGTGGCGGATCGTCGAGGACGAGGTCGTGCCCACCTCGCAGGAGCTGGGGATCGGGCAGATCGTGTGGTCGCCGATCGCGCAGGGCGTGCTCACCGGCAAGTACCTGCCCGGCGAGGCCTGGCCCGAGGGCTCGCGCGCCACGGACGAGAGGGGCGGCGGCGACGCGATCAGGCGGTTCCTCGCCGACGACACCCTCGCCCGGGTGCAGAAGCTGCGGCCGGTCGCCGGCGACCTCGGGCTGACGATGGCCCAGCTCGCCGTGGCGTGGGTGCTGCAGAACCGCAACGTCTCCGCCGCCCTGGTGGGCGCCTCCCGCCCCGAGCAGGTGGAGGAGAACGCGAAGGCCGCGGGCGTGCGCATCCCGGCCGACGCGATGGCCGCGATCGACGACGTCCTCGGCGAGGCCGTCACCCGCGATCCCGCGCTCGTCGCCCGCGCCACGCCGAAGCGGCGGCCCGTCTGATGGACCTGGGGATCGCCGGCCGCACCGCCGTCGTCTGCGCCTCCACCCGGGGGCTGGGCCGGGCGTGCGCCGAGGAGCTGGCCCGGGCGGGCTGCACCGTCGTCGTCAACGGGCGGGAGCAGGCCGCCGCCGAGAAGGCCGCGGCCGAGATCGCCGCCGCGACCGGGGCCGAGGTGGTCCCGGTGGGGGCGGACCTCGACACGCCCGACGGACCGGACCGGCTGCTGGCCGCCGTGCCGCAGGTCGACGTGCTGGTCAACAACAACGCCGGGCCGCCCTTCCGGGACTTCCGTGCGATCGACGAGCAGGCGCTGCTGGCCGGCGTGCGGTCCAACATGGCCACGCCGATCCGGCTGGTCCAGGCCGTCGTCGACGGGATGGTGGAGCGGCGCTTCGGCCGGATCGTCAACATCACGTCGGGCTCGGTGAAGATGCCGCTGGCCGGCCTCGACCTGTCCAGCGGCGCCCGTGCCGGCCTCACCGGGTTCCTCGCCGGCGTCGCGCGGTCGGTGGCGCACGCGAACGTCACGATCAACTTCCTGCTGCCCGGCTCCTTCGCCACCGACCGGCTCGCGGCCGGGCAGAAGGTCGCAGCCGAGCAGCAGGGCGTCACCGTGGAGGAGATCGCGGCCGACGGGCGCGCGACGATCCCCGCGCGCCGCTTCGGCGAGCCCGCGGAGTTCGGCGCCGCCTGCGCCTTCCTCTGCTCCGCGCACGCGGGGTTCATCACGGGCCAGAACCTGCTGATCGACGGCGGCGCCTACCCGGGAGTGCTGTAGATCACCCTCCGGGAATGGTCTTCGCGGCGGCCTCGGTTGCCGCGGACATGAGGATCGGAATCATCGGTGCGGGGTACATCGGCGGCACGTTGACGCGGCGGCTCACCGCGCTGGGGCACGAGGTGCGGGTGGCGAACTCCCGCGCCCCGGAGACCCTGGCGGAGCTGGCCGCGGAGACCGGTGCGACGCCGGTGTGGGCCCGTGAGGCGGCGGCCGACGCGGACGTCGTGATCGTCAGCATCCCGCAGAAGAACACCCCGGACCTCGAGCCCGGCATCGTCTCCTCGGCGAAGCCGGGGGCGCCCGTGATCGAGACGAACAACTACTACCCGCAGCAGCGCGACGGCCGGATCGAGGCGCTCGAGGACGGCACCCCGGAGAGCGTGTGGGTGGCCGGGCTGCTCGGCACGCCGGTGTACAAGGTGTTCAACGGCATCTACTGGAAGCACCTGCTGGAGCGCGGGAAGCCGCGCGGCACCGAGGGCCGGATCGCGCTGCCGATCGCGGGTGCGGACGGTCCGGGCAAGGACACCGTCTTCGCGCTCGTCGACGAGCTGGGCTTCGACCCGGTCGACGGCGGTCCGCTCGAGGAGTCGTGGCGCCAGCAGCCCGGCACCCCGGTGTACGGCAAGGACTACGACGCGGAGCGCACCCGCAGGGCCCTCGCCGAGGCGACCCGCGAACGCCCGGAGGAGTTCCGCGCCGCCTGATCGCGGTCGTTCACGGGTCGCGCACATCCGCGGAACGCGCGCGGAATGGCACTCGCGGTGCACGAATCACCACTCCCGCGTGACCGTCCTCGACTTTTCACCGAATCCGTGGAGAATCGGGGCAACCCGCGAGTACGGCGATCGGACGTGAACGATGGCGAAGATTACGAATATCACCCTGGTGGACGACCTCGACGGCGGTCAGGCGGACGAAACGGTCACGTTCACACTGGACGGCAAGGAATTCGAGATCGACCTGAGCGCGGAGCACGCGTCGGAGCTCCGGGAGGCGTTCGCGCCGTTCGTGGGCGCCGCGCGCCGGTCCTCGTCCGGCTCCGGGCGCAGGAACTACGCGCGGGTTCCCTCCTCGCCGGGCAAGACCCGGGAGGAGAACGCCGCCATTCGCGAGTGGGCGGTCTCGGCCGGGTTCCAGGTCTCCGAGCGGGGCCGTATCCCGTCGAACGTGCTCGAGGCGTACGCGAATCGCGGCACCCCGGCCCGGGCGCCCGAAGCCGCCCCCGAACCGGCGCAGGAAGCCGCCCCGGAAGCCACTGCGGAACAGCAGGCGGAATCCGAGGCGAAGCCGAAGCGGCGCACCCGCAAGAAGGTCGCCGCGGCGAGCTGAGGAACGGCGCCCCGGGAACGCACCGAATGAAGGGCCTCCGACCGCGGGTCGGAGGCCCTTCCGCGTACGGGGGTTGAGCGGCCCCGTACCGGTAATGCCCTTCCGGACGAGGGAAGGGAGCACGATGCCGGAACGAGCAGGAGCGCCCGAACGCACCGTGGTGGTGGTCGGCGCGTCGGGCAATGTCGGGACCGGGCTGCTGCGGGTGCTGAAGGACGTGCCCGACATGCGGGTGCGCGCGGTGTGCCGACGCCCGCCGCCGCCCGTCCCGCCCTACGACGAGGCCGAGTGGCACGCGATCGATCTCACGACCGCGGACGCGGAGCGGCAGCTCACCGACGTGTTCACCGGCGCCGACGCCGTCGTCGACCTCGCGTGGGCCATCCAGCCGGTGCGCGACGAGGCGGCGCTGCGGCGCACGAACGTCGACGGCACCGCGGCCCTGCTGCGCGCGGTCCGGCGCTCCGGTGTCGGCCACCTGGCGTTCGCGTCGTCGCTCGGGGCCTACGCGTCCGCCCCGCAGGACCCGACCCGGCCGGTCGACGAGAGCTGGCCGGTCACCGGGCAGCCGCGCTCCGCCTACAGCCGCGACAAGATCATCGCCGAGCGCATGCTCGACGCGTTCGAGCGGGCCAACCCCGGCGTGGCCGTCGCGCGGGTCCGCCCGACGCTGGTGGTGCAGCGCGACGCCTCACGGGAGATGGCCCGGCTCTTCCTCGGCCCGATCGTGCCGCGGGTGTTGTTCGGCCTGCTCGCCGACGGGAAGGTCCCGCTGTTCCCGGTCCCGAGCGACACCGTCCTGCAGTTCGTGCACGCCGACGACCTCGGCCGGGCGATCGTCGCGATCCTCGACCGCCGGGCGCGGGGCGCGTTCAACATCGCCGCCGACGCCCTCGACGCGCACGAGCTCACCGGGCTGATCGGCGCACGGCCGCTCCCCGTGCCGCACGACCTGGCGCGGATCGTGATCGGCCTGCTGTTCCGGCTGCACGCGCTCGAGCTGTCCCCCGGCTGGTTCGACGTCGCCGTCCGCACGCCGGTGATGGACACCGGCCGGGCCCGGCTGGAGCTCGGCTGGGAGGCGAAGGTCGGCACCGCGGAGAACGTCCGGATCCTGCTCGACGGCCTGGTCCACGACGCCACCACCCTGAGCCCCGCGCTCGCCGTCGGATGAGCGGCCTGCTCGCCGTCGTCGAGGGGCTGCAGGAGCGCGCGGTCACGGACGACCCGGGGGCGGAGGCCGGCTGGACGGTCGACGAGCACGTGCACGAGCTGGGCACCGAGCGACCGGGCGAGCCGGTGCCGGACGGGATCTGGGAGCGCGCGACGGCGCTGGTGCGGGACTACGACTTCACGCCGCCCGAGCTGTTGCGCGCGGCGTACCTGCGCGACTCGGAGCTGCTCGGCCGGGACATCCTGCTCGACGGGCGGTTCGGCCCGCTGCGCTTCCTCATGGGCGTGCGGATCACCGAGGTGGTCGACCGTGCCGACGAGGACGGCTGGCGGATCTGGGGCTGGGCGTACGCGACGCTCGACGGGCACCTGCAGCGCGGGCGGGTGCTGTACCGGGTGGCCAAGCACCGGACGTCCGGACGGGTCGAGTTCCGGGCGAGCGTGCGCTGGAAGCCCGATCCGCGGCTCGGCCCGGTGTTCGGGCTCGGCTGGGGCCTCTTCGGCCGGCACAGCCAGCTGCGCTTCTACCGCCGCATCGGCGAGCGGGTGCGGGAGCGGACGGTCCTGGAGCCGCCCGGCCGGCGCACCCCGGGAACGGGCCCGCTGGTGCTGGTCCCCGGCGACGCCCGGCCGGACCCGTGGGACCGCGCGCGGATCCGCGTCGCCCACCCCGTCCACGGGCGGCGGCTCCTGCCGCCGGCGGCCGACCGGACCTGACGACCGGCCGCCGGACGAGGCTCAGAGCGCGGCGCGCACCACGTCGGCCACCGGGGTGAGCGGGCGGCCGAGCAGCTCGGGCAGGTCGGTGCTCTCGATGTCGAGGTCCCCGCGGGCGATGCTCTCGTCGAGCGCGACGACGAACCCGGCCGTGCCCTCGTCGAGCCCGGCGCCGGTGAGGATGCCGATCAGCTCGCCGGGACCCACCGGCCGGTACTCGACCTCCCGACCGCTCGCCTCGCTGATCGTGGCCGCGAGCTCCTTGAACGTGAACGGCGTGCCGGCCAGCTCGTAGCTCCGGCCGGCGTGGCCCTCGCCGGTCAGCACGACCGCGGCGGCCTCGGCGTAGTCGCGGCGGGCGGCCCCGGCGACCCGGCCCTCGCCGGCCGCGGCGACGATCGCGCCGCGGGCGAGGTAGTCGGCGAGCTGCGCGGTGTAGTTCTCGACGTACCAGTTGTTGCGCAGCAGCGTGTGCGGCACGCCCGAGGCGGCCAGCAGCTCCTCGGTGGCCTTGTGCTCGGGCGCCAGCGGGCTGCCGGTGGTGTCGGCGCGCGTGATGCCGGTGTACGCGATCAGCCCGACGCCGGTCTCCTTCGCCGCGTCGATCACATTGCCGTGCTGCGCGATCCGCCGGCCGACCTCGTTGCCCGAGACCAGCAGCAGCCGGTCGACGCCGGCGAACGCGGCTTGCAGCGTCCCCGGCTGCGTGTAGTCGGCCGTCCGGACCTGGACGCCGCGGGCGGCGAGGGCCGCCGCCCTGCCCGCATCCCGGACGACCGCGACGACGTCCCCGGCCGGGACGCCCTTCTCGAGCAGGGCCTCGATCGCCAGGGCGCCGAGGTGGCCGGTCGCTCCCGTGACTGCGTAGGTGGTCATGTGCCGTCGCCTCCTGGGTGGTGTGCGCTTCGACAGTACTAACTATTCGTAAGCGCAGTTGTTCCCGTCAGCGGTAGGCTGAGAGCGTGGCCACACGAGCTCCGGACCCGGCACCCGCCTGCGCCCCGTCCGACGAGCTCGTGACCACGGTGTTCGCCCGCCACTGCGCGTCGCGCACCGCACTGGAGGAGATCGGCAGCAAGTGGGGCATCCTCGCCCTGCTGGCCCTCGGCGAGGGCGCCTACCGCTTCAACGCCCTGCGCCGCCGGGTCGACGGCGTGAGCGAGCGGATGCTGTCGCAGACCCTGCAGACCCTCGAGCGGGACGGGCTGGTCACCCGCGAGGTGCACAGCACGATCCCGCCCCGGGTCGAGTACTCGCTCACCGGCCTCGGCAAGAAGGTGGCCGACAGCCTGCGCGGGCTCGCGGACCTGCTCGAGGGGTCCGTCGCGGAGATGTCCGCCGCCCGCGAGCGCTACGACGCCCGCGGCGATTGAACGCCGGTCAGGAACCCGCCCGGGCGGCAGAGGCCGCGAGCCACGAGGCGATCTGGGTGCGGGAGGTGAAGTCCAGCTTCCGCAGGATGCGCTCCACGTGCCCGTCGACCGTGCGCGGCGAGATGGTGAGCTCGCGGGCGATCGCCTTGTTGCTCAGTCCCGCGGCGATCAGCCCGGCGATCTCGTTCTCCCGCGAGGTCAGCGGCGAGGCGGTCGGTCCCGGATCGACCCGCTCCCGGTCGGGCTCGCCCCGCACCCCCAGCTCGATCCCGAGCCGCACGGCCTCCTGCAGACCGACCCGGTCGTACCGGGCACGGAGCTCCGCAGCCCGCGCCTCGCCCAGCTCGCGGTCCACCAGCCCGGCATGGCGCCGGCCCTCCGCGCTGGCGTGCGGCCCGAAGGCGTCGAGCGACGTACCGAGGCGGCGCCACACCGAGCCCGAGATGCCGGCCAGCGCCGCGGCGTCGGCCGCCCGCCCCCGGGCCGCCACGATCCACGAGCACACCTCGATGCACAGCGCGGTGCACACGCCGTCGCGGAAGTCCTGCTCGATCCGCATCGTCCCGACCACGGCCTCCTCGGCCCGCGGCAGGTCGCCGAGGTGCAGGTGGCTGATCGCGGCGACCCAGTGGGCGTACCCGCGGTTCCACGACTCGCCGTCCGCCGACGCCCGGTCGACCACCGCCGCGCAGGTCCGCAGCGCCTCCGCCGGACGACCGCCGTAGGTCTGGGCCATCGCCAGCTGGAAGGCGGCGGTGAGCGCGGAGCCGACGTCGCCGACCTCGCGGTGGATCGCGATCGCGCGGTCGTAGAGCCGGGCGGCCGCCGGCAGGTCGCCCTCGAACAGGTCGAGCAGGGCCCGCCAGTGCGCCGCGTGCCCCTGCATGGCGCGGTCCGGGAGGGCGTCCGCGATCCCGGCGCACTCGGCCAGGTACGTCCGCGCGACGGCCCGGTCGCCCTGGATCAGCGCGACCCACGCGGCGGCCCACAGCGCGTGGCCGCGTTCGGGCAGGCCCGGGTCGAGCCGGTCGAGGAGGCGTTCCAGCCAGCGCCGCCCGTACGTCAGGAAGCCGCCCGCGATCCAGTGGTAGCGCAGCAGCACGGCCAGCCGGGCGCCCGCGGGCGCCTCACCGGGGGTGTCGACGGACCAGGCGAGCGCGGCGATGAGGTTGGGGTGGTCCTCGCGCAACCGCGCCAGGTCGGCGGCCTGGTGCGGGCCGCACCACCGCGCCACGGAGGCGCGGGCCCGGTCGATGAAGTGGTCGCGGTGCCGCCGCCGGACGACGCCCTCCTCGCCCGAGTCCGCGAGCAGCTCCGCCCCGTACTCGCGCAGGGTGACGAACTGCCGGTAGCGCAGCCGCTCCCCGTCCCGGTCCGCGACCACGACGGACTTGCCGACGAGCCCGTCGAGCGCGTCGAGCAGGCGGTCCGCCGTGAGCTCGCCGAACCCGCACACGCCCTCGACGGTCTCCAGGTCCACGGCCGCCGGGAACACGAGAGCCGGGCCCACAGCAGCCGTTCGTCCGGGCCGCAGAGGTCGTGGCTCCAGTCGATCAGCGCGCGCAGCGACCGCTGCCGCGGGCCGACGGCGGGGTCCGAGCCCGCGAGCCGGGGGAAGCCCCGGTCGAGCCGCTCCACCACCTGCGACACCGACAGCGACCGCAGCCGGACGGCCGCGAGCTCGATCGCGAGCGGCAGCCCGTCGAGCCGCCGGCACAGGGCGACGACGGCGGCCCGGTTCTCGGGGGTCACCGCGAAGTCCGGGAGCACCGCGCGGGCCCGGTCGACCAGCAGGCGCACCGCCGGGACGTGCTCCAGGGCGGAGTCGCCCTCGGCGTCGGACTCACCGGGGACGGCCAGCGGCGCGAGCAGGTGCACCTGCTCGCCACGGACGCCCAGGGGTTCCCGGCTGGTGGCGAGCACGGTGAGCCGGGGCAGGGCGTCGAGCAACCGGACGATCAGCAGCGCGCTGGCCTCGAGCTGGTGCTCGCAGTTGTCCACCACGAGCAGCGCCGCCGCGCCCGAGAGGTGGTCGACGACCCGGTCGACGGCGTCGCGGTTGGACTGGTCGGGCACCCCGAGCGCGGTGGCGACGGCCGGGGCCACCTGTGTGGGGTCGGTGACGCTGGCGAGCTCCACCACCAGCACGCCGTCGGGGAAGTCCGCGGCCTCGGCGACGGCGAGGGCGGTGCGGGTCTTGCCGACCCCGCCGGGCCCGGTGACCGTGACCAGACGTCCGGCGTGCAGCTCGGCGTGCAACCGGTCCACCGCCTGCCGGCGGCCGACGAAGCTGGTCATCCGCGTGACCGCCGGTCGCAGACCCCGTCCCCGGAGGGCGGCGGGAACCCGCGCGTCCCCGACGACGTCCGCCATGACGCCTCCTGACCGTCGCGCTACGGGGATCACGAGCATCGCACGGAGGAACACCCGGGCGGGGCCACCCGCGCCCGGACGGGTGTACCCGGGTGGCCACCCCATCGGCCCGCACCGGCGGAGTGGGGTGATCTCGCCCTGTCGCGCCGCCGGCCCGCCCGGCCAGTCTCGGTGGTAGCGCTCACCCCGTCCCACCAGCGCCTTCGCGCCTGCGGACGGGGGCGCCGACCCGAACCCATCCAAGGAGGCTGGATCCCGTGGTGACTTCCCCTGCCCCGGACACGCGCGACGCGATCGTCGTCGGAGCCGGGTTCGCCGGCCTGTACGCGGTGCACGTCCTGCGCGACGACCTGGGGCTCGACGTGATCGCGTTCGACGCCGCCGGTGACGTCGGCGGCACGTGGTACTGGAACCGCTACCCCGGCGCCCGCGTGGACATCGAGAGCGTCCACTACTCGTACTCGTTCGACGACGACCTCCAGCAGGAGTGGCACTGGAGCGAGCGGTTCTGCGCCCAGCCGGAGATCCTGCGCTACCTCGAGCACGTGGCGGAGCGCTTCGACCTGCGCCGCAGCATCCGGTTCCGCACCCGGATCACCTCGCTCACCTGGGACGACGCCGCGTCGCTGTGGACCGCCACCACCGACACCGGCGAGACCCACCGCGCCCGGTACGTGATCTCCGGCGCCGGCACGCTGTCGGTCCCGAAGAAGCCCGAGTTCCCGGGGATCGAGGACTTCGCCGGCGAGGTGTACGCGACCGGCAACTGGCCGCACGAGGAGGTCTCCTTCGCGGGCAGGCGGGTCGGGATCATCGGGGTCGGCTCCTCGGGCATCCAGGCCATCAGCGAGATCGCGAAGACCGCCGGGCAGCTGACCGTGCTGCAGCGCACCCCCAACTACGCCACCCCCATCGGCAACCACCCGACGGACCCGGCGCAGGAGGCCGCGGAGAAGGCCGGGTACGCCGCGATCCGCGACGCCTCCCGCAACCACTTCCTCGGCGTCCCGTACTCGGACGTGCAGCCCTCGGCCCTGGCCGTGACGCCCGAGGAGCGCCGGCGGGTGTTCGACGACCGGTGGGACCGCGGCGGGTTCCGCCTGTTCATCGACTCCTTCGGCGACATCCTCTTCGACCGGGCGGCCAACGACACGGTCGCGGGATACATCCGCGACCGGATCCACGAGCGCGTCGACGACCCCGCGGTCGCCGACCTGCTCGCCCCCGAGGGCTACCCGTACGGCACGAAGCGGCCCCCGCTGGAGACCGACTACTACGAGGCCTACAACCGGCCCACGGTCAGCCTCGTCGACGTCCGCGCGAACCCGATCGACGCCGTCACCCCGCGCGGGGTCCGGCTCGCCGACGGCACCGAGCACGAGTTCGACGTCCTCGTCCTGGCCACCGGGTTCGACGCCTGCACCGGGCCGCTGCTCGCGATGGGCGTCACCGGCCGGGACGGGCTGCGCCTCGCCGACCACTGGGCCGACGGGCCCCGGACCTACCTCGGCCTGATGGCCGCCGGCTTCCCCAACCTCTTCATGATCACCGGCCCGCAGAGCCCGTCGGTCCTCTACAACATGCCGCTCGCGATCGAGGACCACGTCGACTTCACCGCCGACGCCCTCCGGCACCTGCGCGCGACCGGGCGGGACGTCGTCGAGCCCACCGCCGAGGCGGAGGACGAGTGGGTCGCCCACACCGAGGAGCTGGCCCGGGCGACGCTCCTGCCCGACTCCCCCACCTCCTGGTACATGGGTCGCAACGTGCCGGGGAAACCGCGCCGGGTCCTCGTCTACCTGGGCGGGGCGCCGGCCTACCGCGCGAAGTGCGACGAGGTCGTCGCCCGCGGGTACGAGGGGTTCCGGCTGTCCGCCGGCTCCGACCACCCCGCCGACCACCCCGCCGACGACACCGCAGACCACACCGCCGCCCGCGCGGTCGCGCAGGCCTGAGGGGACCGACCATGCCTCTCGACCCCGCCGTCGCCGCCCTGCTCGACGGGCTCGCCCGCACCGGCTTCCGCTCCTTCGAGACGATCGGGGTGGACGCCACCCGGCAGGCCGTCGCCTCGTTCACGGCACTGCAGAAGCCGCCGCGCGAGGTCGCGGCCGTCGCCGACGTGGCCTACGGCCCCGATCCCGCCCACCGGGCCCGGGTCTACGTGCCGCCGGGCACCGGGCCGTTCCCCGTCGTGGTGCACGTCCACGGCGGCGGGTTCGTCGCAGGCGGCCTCGAGGTCGTCGACGAACCCGCCCGCGCCCTCGCCCTCGACGCCCCGGCCGTGGTCGTCTCGGTGACCTACCGGCGTGCCCCCGAGGCGCGGTTCCCCGCGGCGCACGACGACGTCGTGGCCGCCCTGCGCTGGACCGCGAAGGAGATCTCCGCCCACGGCGGCGATCCCGACCGGATCGCGGTCATGGGGGACAGCGCCGGCGCGAACCTCGCCGCGGCCGCCGTCCTGCGGGCGCGCGACGACGGCGAGCCCGCGGTGCGCTCCCAGGTGCTTCTGTACCCGTTGGTCTCCCCGGCCGCCGACACGGCGTCGCGGCGCGAGTTCGCCGAGGGCTACCTGATCCACCTCGATGCGCTCGCCTGGTTCGGCGCGCAGTACGTGCGCGGAGCCGAGGATCTCACCGACCCGCGGCTGGCCCTCGACGCCGCCGACCTCGCCGGGCTGCCGCCGACGCTGGTCGTGACCGCCGAGTTCGACACGCTGCGGGACGAGGGTGAGGCGTTCGGGGCGCAGCTTCGGGCGGCCGGGGTCCCGGTCACCGCCCGCCGGGTCGACGGGCTCGTGCACGCGCTCTACTGGGCCTCCGCCGCGGTGCCGCGCAGCGCCGAGATCCACGCCGCGGCGGTCGAGCACCTGCGGGCGACGCTGTGACCCCGGCCGCGGTCAAGGGAATCGGTGGACCGCCCCCTCGTCGAAGGGGCCTCGGCGGCGGCCGACGGGTTCTCAGAAGAACCCGTCGCGCACGACGGGCGGGGTGCGCGGGGACCAGCCCAGCTCCGTCGAGATCGCGGTGGCGGTCTCGACCAGCAGCGGCACCGTCTCCTCGCGCAGCCGCTCCGGCGCGAGCCGGCCGGCCGACGTCGAGGAGGCCAGGGCCGCGACCACGGCGCCCGTCCGGTCCCGCACGGGCGCGGACGCGGAGAGCAGCCCCTCCTCCAGCTCGCCGTCGACGATCGACCAGCCCTGCTCGCGGACCTCGGACAGCGCCATCCGCAGCTCGGCCGGGTCGGTGGTCGTCCGCGACGTGTGGGCGCGCAGCGGCGCCTCCTCGAGGAAGCGGGTGATGCGGGCCGGACCCGCCCACGCGAGCAGCACCCGGCCCATGGACGTGGCGTGGGCCGGGACGCGGGAGCCGACCGCCACGTTGATGTTCATGATCCGGCGCACCGGCACGCGCGCGACGTACACGGCGTCGAACTCGTCGAGCTCGGCCAGCGAGGCGGACTCGCCGGTGCGCTCGGCGAGCCGGAGCAGGTGCGGCTGGGCGAGCTCGATGCGGGCGTTGGTGGCGGTGTAGTGCTGGCCGATGGTGAGCACCCGCGGGGTCAGTGACCAGCGCGTTCCGTGGTTCTCGACGTAGCCGAGCCGCTGCAGCGTGAGCAGCAGGCGGCGCACGGCGGGCCGGGAGAGACCGGTCCTGGCGGCGAGCTCGGCGAGGGTCGGGGTGGTCATCTCCTCGTCGAAGGCGAGCAGGACCGCGAAGCCCCGTTCGAGGCTCTGGACGTAGTCCCGCTCGCTCCCCCGCTCGGTGTCGCCGGTGCTCATCGGACCCATCCTTCCGTACCGCTCTCGGGAACGGGGGCTTGACCGCTCCGCGTGGCCTGGGGCACTCTCCAACCCGTTGAACGCAAAGCGTGCAGCTTGTACGCACAGCGTACGACCACAGCACAGGGAGGTGCGAGATGACGGTTCCGCCCCGGGAGCTGCGCAACGCCTTCGGCCGCTTCGCCACCGGCGTCAC
The DNA here is from genome assembly GCF_050948485.1 of Pseudonocardia halophobica. Lineage (NCBI taxonomy): Bacteria > Bacillati > Actinomycetota > Actinomycetes > Pseudonocardiales > Pseudonocardiaceae > Pseudonocardia > Pseudonocardia halophobica. The sequence goes on from NZ_CP192046.1 coordinate 7,139,224, forward strand.
CGTGGTGACCTGCCGGAACGACGAGGGGACCCCGCACGGCGCCACGGTGAACGCCTTCACCGCGGTCTCGCTCGAGCCGGCGCTCTGCCAGGTGACACTGACCCGGAAGTCGAAGGCGTGCGGCTACCTCGACGGGGCGCCGTTCGCGGTGAACGTGCTCGGCGCCGGCCAGCTCGACACCGCGTGGCACTTCGCCGGCCGCCCGGCCGACCCGGGCCCCGAGTGGGCCGACGGCCCCACCGCACCGGTGCTCGTCGGCTCCGCGGCGGTCTACTCCTGCCGCCCGTGGCGCACCTACGACGGCGGCGACCACCTGATCGTCGTCGGCGAGGTCGAGCACATCGCCGTCACGGACACCGATCCGCTGCTGTTCTACGCGGGCGCGTTCCGCGAGCTCGGCCCGCGCGAGACCGGCACCCACTGGGGCGGCTCGCTCGACTGCCCCGAGGCCGGCTGGTTCGACACGAGCACCCGCTTCCTGCCCCTGCGGCCGCACGCCGCCTGATCCCCACGTCACGACCCGCTGTTCACCGCAGAAGAAGGGCCAGATCCATGACGCTCCAGCAGGACCGCACCGCCTTCGACGCCGCGGCGCCCACCGCGACCGCTCCCATGACCGGTGACGAGTACATCTCGTCCATCCAGGACGGCCGGGAGGTGTGGGTCTACGGCGAGCGCGTGAAGGACGTGACCACCCACCCCGCCTTCCGCAACCCGGTCCGCATGACCGCGCGGCTCTACGACGCCCTGCACGACCCGGCCACCCGCGACAAGCTGACGGTGCCGACCGACACCGGCAACGGTGGCGTCACCCACCCGTTCTTCCGCTCCCCGCACTCGGTCGACGACCTGCTGGCCGACCGCCGCGCCATCGAGACCTGGTCCCGGATGACCTACGGCTGGATGGGCCGCTCCCCCGACTACAAGGCGAGCTTCCTCGGCACGCTGGGCGCGAACAGCGAGTTCTACGCGCCGTTCGAGGACAACGCGCGGCGCTGGTACCAGGAGTCGCAGGAGAAGGTCCTGTACTGGAACCACGCCATCATCAACCCGCCGGTGGACCGGAACCTCCCGCCGGACGAGGTCGGCGACGTGTTCATGAAGGTGGAGCGCGAGACCGACGCCGGCCTGATCGTGTCCGGCGCGAAGGTCGTCGCCACCGGCTCGGCCATCACGAACTACAACTTCATCGCGCACTACGGGCTGCCGATCAAGAAGAAGGAGTTCGCGCTCATCTGCACGGTGCCGATGGACGCGCCGGGCATCAAGCTGATCTGCCGCACCTCCTACACCCAGCAGGCCGCGGTGATGGGCAGCCCGTTCGACTACCCGCTCTCCTCGCGCATGGACGAGAACGACACGATCTTCGTGTTCGACAAGGTCCTGGTGCCGTGGGAGAACGTCTTCCTCTACGGCGACATCGAGAAGATCAACGGCTTCTTCCCGGTCTCCGGGTTCATCCCGCGCTTCACGTTCCACGGCTGCATCCGGCTCGCCACGAAGATCGATTTCATCGCGGGTCTGCTGCTCAAGGCCCTGGAGATCACCGGCAGCAAGGACTTCCGCGGGGTGCAGACCCGCGTCGGCGAGGTGGTGGGCTGGCGCAACACGTTCTTCGCGCTCGCCGACGCCATGGCCCGCAACCCCGACGAGTGGACCAACGGAACGCTGCTCCCCAAGCTGGACTACGGCCTGACCTACCGGATGCTGATGATCCAGGCGTACCCGCGGATCAAGGAGATCATCGAGTCCGACGTCGCGTCCGGCCTGATCTACCTCAACTCCCACTCCATCGACTTCAAGACCCCCGAGGTCCGGCCGTACCTGGACAAGTACGTCCGCGGTTCAGGCGGCTACGAGGCCGTCGACCGGGTCAAGGTCATGAAGGCGCTGTGGGACGCGGTCGGCTCGGAGTTCGGCGGCCGCCACGAGCTGTACGAGCGCAACTACTCCGGCAACCACGAGAACGTGAAGGCCGAGCTGCTCTTCGCCGCCGAGGCCCAGGGCACCACCGCGCACATGAAGGGCCTGGCCGAGCAGTGCCTGGCCGAGTACGACCTCGACGGCTGGACCGTGCCCGACCTCATCGGCAACGACGACGTCTCCTTCCTGCGCCACCGGAGCTGACCACGATGACCACGACATCTGATCCGGCAACGCAACCGTCCCCCACCGCCGCCGGCTCGGGCGCCAACGCCTCGGAGGCCTTCCGCGCCAGCAGCGAGCGCCGCGGATCGGCGGCCACCTCCACGGAGCGCGCCGACCGGCTCGTCCGCCGCACCCTGGAGGCGATCCACCAGGTCATCCGCGAGGAGGAGGTGACCTACCCCGAGTTCCAGGCCGTGAAGCGCTGGCTGATGGACGTCGGCGAGGGCGGCGAGTGGCCGCTGTTCCTCGACGTGTTCGTGGAGCACGAGGTCGAGAAGGTCGCCGCGAAGACCGGGCACGGCAGCTCCGGGACCATCGAGGGCCCGTACTACCTGCCCGGCCAGCAGCGGCTCGGCCCGGTCGCGACCCTGCCGATGCGCCCGGACGAGAAGGGCGAGGCGCTCGTCCTCTCCGGCCAGGTCCGTGACCTCGACGGCCGCCCGCTGGCCGGTGCGGAGGTCGACTTCTGGCAGGCCGATGCGGACGGTTACTACTCCGGGTTCGCCCCGCACCTGCCCGACGGCAACCTGCGCGGCGTGATCGTCACGGACGACGAGGGCCGCTTCGCGATCACCACGATCAAGCCCGCGCCGTACCGGATACCCACGGACGGCCCGACCGGCGCGATGATCGCCGCCGCCGGCTGGCACCCGTGGCGGCCCGCGCACCTGCACCTGATGGTGCGGGCCGACGGGCACCGCCAGATCACCACCCAGCTCTACTTCGCCGGTGGTGAGTGGCTCGACTCCGACGTCGCCTCCGCGACCAAGGACGAGCTCGTCCTCGACCCCCGGCAGCAGTCCGACGGCAGCTGGACGACGGTCTACGACTTCGTCCTCGAGCCCGCCTGAGGTCCGTCCGAACCGGTGTCCGTCCGGCCCCGCGTGCCCGGGGCCGGGCGGGACCGCCGTCCGACAGGGAGACCGCCATGACGGTCACGCTCGAACGACCCCCGTCCGGGACCGAGTCCGGGACCGAGTCCGACGCCGCGTCCGGCGGGTACTGGCACGGCCTCGACGAGGTCCCCTGGTGGTGGGGCCGGTCCGTGGTCACCCTCGGGGTGTTCGACGGGCTGCACCGCGGCCACGCGCGGCTGCTCGACCGGGCCGTCGAGCTGGGCCGACGGCGCGGGCTCCCGGTCGTGCTCACCACCTTCGACCCGCACCCGGCGACCGTGGCGGGGCCCGCCCGCGACACCACCCCGGTCGTCACCCTGGAGCGGCGCGCCGAGCTGGCCCGCGCGCACGGCGCGGACGCCGTCCTCGTGCTGCCGTTCGACGGCGAGGTCGCCCGCACCCCGGCCGTCGACTTCGTGCGGGACGTGCTGGTCCGCGCCCTGCGCGCCACCGACGTCGTCGTCGGGGAGAACTTCCGCTTCGGGCACCGCGGGGCCGGCGACGTCCGGCTGCTCCGCCGGCTCGGCGCCCGGCACGACTTCACCGCGCACGGCGTGCCGCTGCTGCCCGGCTGCTCGTCCACCCGCGTCCGCGCGCTCGTCGCGGCGGGGGACCTCCTCGGGGCGCGGAACGTCCTCGGCCGCCCGCACCGGGTGCTCGCCCGGGCCGACGGGGCCCGGCCAACAGTCCCCGACGGCGTGGCGTTGCCGCCCGACGGCCGCTACCGGGCCCGCGTCGGCACCACCCCGACGGTGGTGGAGGTGCGGGGACGGACGCTGCTGGTCGCGGGGCGTCCGCAGGGGACGGTCGCGGTCGACCTGCTCGAGCGGATCCGGTGACGTGAACCTCGATCCGTAACGGCTCCCGCCGCGGCCCGACAAGCAGAGGGCCCACGGAAGGGGAGCGCGTGACGGAGACCCGAGCCGACGGCGGACACCCCGCCGGGCACCACGACCGGGTGCGGCAGCCGCCGCCCCTGCCGGTGGTGCCGATCGTCCTGCTCGGCGTGACGGCGGCGGCGCTGGTCGGGCGGTACGCCTTCGAGCTCGTCCTCGGCACGAACGAGGCCGTGCAGACCTGGTCGACGGTGTTCGTGGCGATCGTGCTGCAGGCGGTGCCGTTCCTGGTGCTGGGCGTGGTGCTGTCGGCGGCGATCTCGGCCTTCGTCCCGGAGGGCGCGCTCGCTCGCGTGCTGCCCCGTCGACCGGCCGCCGCGGTGCCGGTCGCCGGGGTCGCCGGCGGCGTGCTGCCCGGGTGCGAGTGCGCGTCCGTCCCGGTGGCGGGGCGGATGATGGCCGGCGGTGTGGCCGCGCCGGCCGCCCTGGCCTTCCTGCTCTCGGCCCCCGCGATCAACCCGATCGTCCTGGTGGCGACGGCCGTCGCCTTCCCGCAGAACCCGGAGATGGTCGTGGCGCGGGCCGTCGGCTCCCTCGCGGTGGCGCTGGTGATGGGGTGGCTGTGGTCGGCGCTGGGCCGGCCGGAGTGGCTGCGCCCCCCGCGGCCCGCGCACCGCGAGGGCGGCACCCGCGGTGAGCGCTTCCGCACCACCCTGCAGCACGACTTCCTGCACGCCGGCGGCTTCCTCGCGGTCGGCGCGCTGGCCGCCGCGACCCTCAACGTCGTCGTCGACCCGGCCTGGACCACGGGGATCGGCGGGGTCCCCGTCGTCTCGCTGCTGGTGCTGGCCCTGCTCGCCGTGGTGCTGTGCGTGTGCTCGGAGGCCGACGCCTTCGTGGTCGCCGGGCTGTCCGGGTTCTCCCTGACCGCGAAGCTCGCGTTCCTCGTCGTCGGGCCGGTGGTCGACCTCAAGCTGGTGGCGATGCAGGCGGGCACCTTCGGCCGCCGCTTCGCCCAGCGCTTCGCGCCCGCGACGTTCGTGGTGGCGGTCGTGGTGAGCGCGGTCGTCGGCGGGGTCCTGCTGTGAACCGGCTCGTCGCACCGATCCTGCTGTTCGTGCTCGGCGCGGTGGCGGTGCAGCTGGTCGTCTTCGGCAACTACGTCGACTACGTCCGCCCCGGGCACGGGCCGCTGCTCGCGATCGCGGGCGGGCTGCTGATGGCCGCCGGCGTGTGGGGGGTTGTCGCCGGCCTGCGCGCGGACCCCGAGGAGTCCGCGGGGGCCGCGCGGCTGGCCCGGGCACGGGTGCACACCCGCGGCCCGCTCGCCGCGGACCGCGAGACGCTCGAGCGGCTCCGCGCCGACGAGCAGACCGAGGGGCACGACCACTCCCGGGTCCCGGGCGTCGGCTGGCTGCTGGTGCTGCCCGTGTTCCTCGTGCTGCTCGTGCCGCCGCCCGCGCTGGGCGCCTTCGCCGCGGACCGCGCCGGTGCCGAGGTGCCGCGCCCGGCGACGGTGGCCACCGAGGCCCTCTCGGGGCCCGGCCCGGTCCCGGTCGAGCTGCACGACTACGCGGAGCGCGCCGCGTGGGGCGACGGCCGGACGCTGACCGGCCATACCGTCGTGCTCACCGGCTTCGTGACACCGCGCGAGGAGGGCGGCTGGTACCTGAGCCGGATGGTGATCAGCTGCTGCGCCGCCGACGCCCGCAGCTACCTCGTCGAGACGGCCGGCGCCCCGGCGGAGCGGGTGCCCGCGCGCAACTCCTGGCAGCAGGTCACGGGCACCTACGCCCCGGGCGACGGCACGCACACCGCGCGGATCACCGCGCTGGAGGTCCGGCCCGTCGCCGCCCCGCAGGACCCCTACGAGCTGCCCTGATCGGCACCGACCGGAGCCGACCAGACCGGCCCTGACCAGCACCGACCGGCGGGCCCCGTCCGGTGTGGTGTGACCCCGGTCCTACGATCTCGGCCGTGTCCTCCCTCCGCACCCGGGCCCGCGACGCGGACCGGAACGCGCTGTGCAACGCCCTCGACGCCGCGTACGCGGAGGGGCAGATGGACGGGGCCGAGCACCGCGAGCGCACGGCCACCGCGCTGCGGGCCACCACCCTCGGCGAGCTGAAGGCGCTGGTCGCGGACCTGCAGCTCGAGCGCCCGATCGCGCTGCTGCCCCCGGACCGGCCGCAGCGCTCCCGCGGGACGCGCTGGGCCGGCGTGCTGGTCGCGCTGGCGCTGCTCGGGGTCGGGTTCGGGGTCGGGCACGCCGTGGCCCGGTCCAGCGCCCCGGCCACGGTCGCGGCCGGGGAGAGCGTCGCGGCGGGCCGCCAGGTCGCCCCGGTCGTCGTCACCCCGGCCGGGCTGCACACCCCGGAGGGCTTCGGCCGCCTCGTCGACGACCTCCGCTCCCGGCTGGGCACCGCGGTCGTCGCCGACGCGACGATCTACCCGGACTACGCCGTGCTGACCGTGCCGGTCGAGGGATCGCCGGGCCGCGCGCAGTCCTACACCTACCGCGGCGGCCTCGACGGCCCCAGCCCCGCCGGCACGCGGGACGCGGACCAGCCGGTCGTCGACCTCGCGACGATCGACGCGGCGACCGCGCTCGGGCTCGTGGCCGGGGCGCCGGAGAGCCTGAAGGTGCCCGACCCGACCAGCCGCTACCTGATCATCGACGACGAGGGCACCGGCCCGCGGATCGCCGTCTACGCGTCGAACGAGTACGGCGAGACCGGCTACCTGGAGGCCCGCCCGGACGGCTCGATCGTCGCGGTCCACCCGCACGAGGCGCGCTGATCCGTCCCTGACGCGGCCCCGGACCGCCCTCGGCCCGGCCTCACTCCCCGCCGAACTCGGTGGCCTCCCGCTCGGCGTCGGTGCGGTCGTCGCGGCCGTCGTCGGTCGGGCGGGCGGTGCCCGGGTCGACGTCGCGGGTCGGCGCGTCGACGGGCTCGGCCGCCTCGTCGTCGCGCGGGTCGGTGTCGGGGTTCGGCACGGGTCCTCCCTGGACGCCGGGATGGTCACGCTCGGCATCCCCACCCGGCGGCGGCCGAAACCGCGACCCGATGTGTGCACTTGCCGGTTAAGTACGTCTGCGGTTACATATGGGTCGTGGACGCGTTCGCGGTGCTGGCCGACCCCCTGCGCCGGCAGGTCGTCGAGCTCCTCGCCGAGGGCCCGGCCACGGCGGGCGACATCGCCGCCCGGTTCCCGATCACCCGCCCGGCCGTGAGCCGGCACCTGCGGGTCCTGCGGGAGTCGGGGCTCGTCGAGTCCGCGGTGCGGGGCCAGCACCGCGTCTACACGCTCCGCCTCGCCGGGCTCGCCGAGCTGGACGACTGGCTGGGCCGGTTCCGCCCGCTGGCCGACGACGCCGCGCCGGTCGGGCCCGCCGCGCGGCTCGACGCCCTCGACACCGAACTCCACCGCGGCCGTCGCGCCCGGCGCGCCGCCGACCCGACGGGAGAGCACCGTGGCACTGCCTGACCCCGGCGACCGCCGCACCCTGACCCTGCGCCGTATCCCGACCCGGTCGAGGAGGTCTGGGCGGCGTTCACCGACCCCGCCCGGCTGGCCCGCTGGTTCGGCTCCTACACCGGCACCGGCCGCCCCGGCGGCACCGTGGAGCTCACCGTGACCGGCGAGGTCGACGCGGGCGGGGCCGTGGCCGAACCGGTCACCGTGACGATCCACGAGTGCGCGGCGCCGCACCGGCTCGCCGTCGAGGTCCCCGACGGGCCCGAGGGGCAGGCGTGGCTCATCGAGGTCGACCTCGCCCCGGCCGGCGGGGGCACGGACCTGGTCTTCACCCAGCGGCTGGTCCCGGGGCTCGACCCGGCGGACGTCGAGGCGGGCTGGAACTGGTACCTCGACCGGCTCGAGGCCTCCCTCCACGGCACCGGGATGCCGGACTGGAGCGCCTACGCCCCCGGCTGATGCCCGTCGACCGGGTGGACCGGCCTGGCGAGGAGCTCGTCGGCGAGGCGCGGTACGAGCGCCTCGCGGTCGAAGCGGTGCCCGAAGTCGGCGTAGGCGACCAGCTCGCGATGGAGGAGCTCGCCGACGCAGCCGGGGTAGAGCCGGCGCGCGTGGTGGGCCGCGGCCCGGAAGCGGGACCGGTCGTGCGGCGGGATGTCCGGGGCGGTTCCGTCGAGCCCGGCCGTCCCGGTGACCAGGCGGATCGTCATGGAGGAACTGTGCGCGTCCGGACGGGTCCCGCGCACCGGGGAGAACTACGTACACAGAACGCGGTGACGGACGTATCCGGTGGGCGTCCCTGACCGCTCCTGTCATGGTTGGGCCGTAGGCAGAGGTGATGAGCGAACGGATCGTCGTCACCGCCCCCACCGGTCACGTCGGGAGCCGGGTCGTGCAGCTCCTGCTGCAGGCCGGGGCCCGGCCGACCCTGCTGGTCCGCGACCCGGGACGGCTCGACCCGGCCGTCCGCGCCGCCGCCGACGTCCGCCAGGGGGACCTCACCGACCCCGCGTTCGTCCGGGAGGCCGCGGCGGGGGCCGAGGCCGCGTTCTGGCTCGACGTCACCCCGCACACCGCGGACGACCCGGTGAAGGAGTCCGCCGCGCTCGGCGAGGTGTTCGCGGCCGCGGCGAGCGAGGTCGGCCGGAACGTGTTCCTCAGCAGCGGCGGCGCCGAGCTGCGGACCGGCGCCGGCCACATCGACGGGCTCGGCCGCATCGAGGAGATGCTCGACGCGACCGGCGCCACGGTGACCCACCTGCGCTGCGGCTACTTCTTCACCAACCTCCTCGCCGACGTCGACGGGCTGCGGCAGGGCGTCCTCGCCGCCGCCCGCGACCGGGAGGAGCCGATGGCGTGGGTGGACCCGCGCGACATCGGGGAGGTCGCCGCGGCGCGACTGCTGGCGCGGAACTGGTCGGGCCGGGTCGTGCAGGGCGTGCACGGCCCCGAGGACCTCACGTACTCGCAGGTCGCGGGCGTTCTCACCGAGGTCCTCGGCCGGCCCGTCACCTACCACCGCCTCTCCGACGACGACGTGCGCACCGCCCTCCGCGGTGCCGGCCTCGGCGAGGGTGCGGTCGAGGGGATCGTCGGCATGACGGCCGGGACGCGGGACCTCCGGCCCGACCCGCCCCGTACCGCGCTCACCACCACCCCCACCACCCTGGGCGAGTGGGCGCACCGCGTCCTGCGGCCGCTGATGGAGTGAGGTCGGCCCGTCAGCCCGCCGGTCGGGCGGCGTAGCGCTCCTTCAGCTCGCGCTTGAACAGCTTGCCCGTGGCCTGGCGCGGGAGCCGGTCGGCGAAGTCCAGGGCACGCGGGCACTTGTACGTCGAGAGGTGCTGCCGGCACCAGGCGAGCAGCTGCTCGGCGAGCTCCGGACCGGGAACCCGCCCCGGCTGCACCTGGACGACGGCGTGGACGACCTCCCCCAGCTCGTCGTGCGGGATGCCGAACACGGCGGCGTCGGCGACGTCCGGGTGACCGACCAGGACGTTCTCCGCCTCCTGCGGGTAGATGTTCACGCCGCCGGACAGCACCAGGTCGGACCGGCGGTCGGCCAGGAAGAGGTGGCCGTCCCGGTCGACGTGGCCGAGGTCGCCGACCGTGGTCCAGCCCCGGTCGTTGCGCGAGCCCGCGGTCTTGACCGGGTCGTTGAGGTACTCGAACTCCAGCCCGCCCTCGGACCAGATCGTGCCGACCTCGCCGGGCGGCAGTTCCGTCCCGTCGTCGTCGAGGACGTGCGGCCGCCCGACCAGCGCACGTCCGACGGATCCCGGGTGCGTGAGCCACTCCTCGGAGTCGATCGCGGTGAACAGGTAGTTCTCGGTCGACGAGTAGTACTCGTGCACGATCGGCCCGAGCCAGTCGATCAGCGCCCGCTTGACCCCGGCCGGACACGGGGCCGCCGCGTGCACGACGACCTGCAGCGACGACAGGTCGCGCGCCGCCCGGATCTCGGGCGGCAGCTTGAGCATCCGGATCAGCATCGTCGGCACCATCTGGGTGTGGGTCACCCGGTGTCGCTCCACGAGCTCGAGCGCGGCCGCGGCGTCGAACTTCTCCATGATCACGACCGTGCCGCCGTAGCGGTGCACCGTCATGCAGAACCGCAGCGGCGCGGCGTGGTAGAGCGGGGCCGGCGAGAGGTAGACCGCCTCCTCGTCGAGGCCCCAACGGTCGTGCAGCAGGGTGGCGACACCCGGAGGGGTGCCCAGCGGGGCCAGCGGCAGGGCCGCGGCGACACCCTTCGGCCGCCCCGTCGTGCCCGAGGAGTAGAGCAGGTCGACACCCTCCCGTTCCTCGAGGACGACCGGTGGGGCGGCGGCGACCGCCGACGCCAGCTCCTCGAACCCCGCCTCCGCGGAACCCGTGGTGAGCCGGAGCCCGACCTCGGGCGCCTCGCGCAGGGCCGACGCCGCCCGCTCGGTGTACGCCGGGCTGACGACGATCGCGCGGGCCCCGGAGTCGCGGAGGATGTAGGCCGCCTCCGCGGGCTCGAGCCGGACCGGCAGCCCGACGTACCGCAGGCCGCTCCGCTGCGCCGCCCAGGCCACCGGCAGGTAGTCCGCGGTGTTCGCCATCAGGATCGCGACGCAGTCACCGTGCCGCAGTCCGCGCGACCGGAGCAGGGCGGCGATCGCCCGGGACGAGTCGACCAGCTCGCCGTAGGTCACGACTTGACCGTTGGCGGCCATGACGTACGCCGGGCGCCCGGGGTCGGTCTGCGCGATCGCGTCGGGGAAGGGTGTGTCCGAGGTGGGTGTCTGCACGGGGGTCTCCGGCGTCAGCGGGCCGCGGTCGCCTCGGTGCCGGTGGCGGCGGCCGGGGCGGCGGTGGAGTGGTAGCGGCGGCGGCTGATGAGCTGCAGGCACAGCAGCGCGGCGGCGGCGAGCACGACGATCAGCACGCCGACCCGCCAGGCGTTGCCCGGATCGCCGTTGATCAGCGCGACGGTGACGAACGGGGCGAACCCGCCCACGATCGCGGAGATCTGGTAGCCGAGCGAGGCCCCGGAGAAGCGGATCTCCGGGGGGAACAGCTCCGCGAACAGCGTGCCCTGGGTGCCCGTCTGCAGCGCCATCGCGACGACGGCGCCCAGCACGGCCACCGCGAACGGCCAGATCCGGTCGGGCCCCGACGCGGCGATCAGCAGCCACATCGGCACGGCCCACACCAGCATCGCGGCCGAGCCGAGGCCGAAGACGAGCTTGCGGCCGATCCGGTCCGACAACCAGCCGAAGAACGGCACGAGCGGGATCATCACCACGCAGGCGATCAGGATCCACGTCAGCACGGTGGACCGGGCCACGCCGAGGTAGGTCGTGACGAGCTGCACCGAGCCGGTGATCGTGGCGTAGAAGAACACGATGCCGACGGTGTTCGCGCCGGCCGCGGTCAGGATCGCGCCCGGGTTCCGGCGCAGGACCTCGAAGAACGGCGAGCGGCGCACCTGGGGCTGCGTCGCCGCCTTCGCGGCGGCCGCCTGGAACTCCGGCGTCTCCTCCAGGTAGCGGTGGATGGCGAAGGCGATCGGCAGCATGACCAGGCTGATCCAGAACGGGATCCGCCACACCCAGGTGACGAACGCCTCGGGGGACGCGAAGGCGGTGGCGAGCAGGAACGCGACGTTGCCGAGCACGACGCCGATCGGCACGCCGAGCTGGGCGAAGCTGCCGTAGTAGCCGCGCAGGTGCGCGGGCGCGTTCTCGGTCGCGACCAGGACCGCGCCGCCCCACTGTGCCCCGACGGCCAGGCCCTGGCAGATCCGCAGCGTCACGAGGATGGTCGGCGCGAGCCACACGGCCTGGGTGGACGGCACGAACCCGATCAGGGAGGTGGCGACGGCCATCAGGACGACCGCACCCACCAGCACCGGCTTGCGCCCGTACTTGTCGCCGAGCTGACCTGCGACGATGCCGCCGATGGGGCGGGCGATGAAGCCGACCGCCACGGTGGCGAACGAGTTCAGCGCGGAGACCACCGCACTGTCCGTCGCGAAGAAGGTCGTGTTGAACACCAGCGCGGCCGCGGTGGAGTAGATGAAGAAGTCGTACCACTCGAGGGAGGTCGAGAGGGCCGCGGCCACGGACGCCCGGGCGGAACGGCGGGGCGGCGCGGCCTCGGGGAGGGCCGCGTCGGCGTCTGACTGCATTGTCGTCTCCAGGGTGCAGACCGCGGCCGGGGGCTCGTCGGTCAACTCTGACTGATTGGTGCCTGCAGGCCCGTGCCGACGTCTCGGTGGGCCACCCCGTCACGGTCGATCGACCGGGAGCCGCAGGTCGGGCGTTGACCTGCCGGGGTGCGGCGCGACGAGGCTACGACGACGGACGACCGACAGTCAATCCTGACTGCCGCCCGGATCTTCCGGAGCGTCAGATCTCGAGGAGCACCCGGGCGACGTCCGTCCAGTGCGCGAGGTGCGGGTCGCGCCGGGGGTCGCGGTGGTCGAACGAGTAGGTCAGCGCCGCACCCCGCATGCTGGTCACCAGCATCTCCCGGAGCTGGGGATAGCGGGGGTGCCCGGCGAGCTCCGGACCCCACATCCGGTCCACCCCGGCCCGGATCACCCCGCCGAGGCGACGCTCGGCCGGGAGCAGCGCGGCGGCGATGCGGTCGTTCGTCCGGGCGGCGGTCCAGATCTCCATCGCGGCCCAGAAGTGCGGCTCGTGGAAGGTCAGCCACATGAACTCGACGACCTGCGCGACCCGGACCGGCCCCGGGACGTCGGCGGGCAGGTGGGTGTCGATGCGCTCGACGGTCTCCCGGATCCGCTCGTCGGCCAGGTACTCGGCGGCCGCGAGCAGCAGCGCCTCACGGGACGGGAACCAGTGCAGCAGCCGGCCCCGCGAAATCCCCGCCCTGGCCTGGATCCGCAGCGTGGTGGCGGCGCTGAAGCCCTCCTCGACCAGGCACGCGACCGCCGCGTCCAGGATGCGGGTCCTGCTGTCGACCGCCGGCGGCGACGGTGCCGCCCGGTCGACGTCCGAGGTGGGCGTCACACCTGCAGGGTAGGCGAGGGGCGCGCAGCAGTCACTCGTGACGGTCGACATTCACCCACGACATGTCCGCTCTGTCGGTCCCTCTCGCTACGCTCCCGGGCGTGATCGGGAGGGGCGGTGGCTGACGCGGAGGACGTGCGGCGGCTGGCGCTGTCCCTGGCGGGCGTCGAGGAGATCGACAGCGACGGGTTCGACTTCCGCGTGGGCGGGCGCGGGTTCGTCTGGTCCTACCCGGAGCGGGTGCCGGGGCAGCGCCGGGTGCTCCGCACGGACATCGCCGTGCTGTACGTCGGCGACGAGGCGGAGAAGCAGGCGCTGCTGCTGGGGGAGCCGGACCTGTTCTTCACCACGCCGAGCTACGACGGGCTGCCGCTGGTGATGGTGCGCCTGGAGAAGGTCGGTCCGGAGCGGCTCTCCGAGCTGGTCGTCGACGCCTGGCGGATGCGCACGGAGCCGTAGGCCTCAGGGCCGGGCGAGCTCCCACACCACCACGCCGGGCAGGCCCACGAACGCGGTCCGCGTCGCCTCCGGAACCAGCTCGACGGTCGGGGTCACGGCGGCCTCCGGCGTGAGCACCGGCTCCTCGGCGCCGTGCACGACCAACCCCGCCGCCAGCGCGGCCCGGGCGTAGTCGGTGACCCGGTGCCGGTGCAGCCGCATGTAGGAGCGGCCCGTCTCGCTCGGGAACTGCGCCTGCCAGCCGAGCTGCACCAGGAACGGATGGACGTCGCTGACCAGGATCCGCCCGCCCGGCCGGACCACGCGCGCCAGCTCCGCGACCGCCGGCTCCAGCTCGGGCACATGGACCAGGGCCAACGCGCACACCGCGGCGTCGACGGACGCGTCGGGCAGGGGCAGGTCCGTGAGCGTGCCCTCGAGGAACCGCCCGCCCGGGATCTTCGTCCGCGCCCGCTCCAGCATGTCCGGCGACTGGTCGACGCCGACCACGACGTGCCCCCGCTCCGCCAGCCGCACGGCGTGGCGCCCGGTCCCGCACGCGGCGTCGAGCACCTCACCGGCGGGCCAGGCGTCGAACCGGCTCCGCATCGGCGGCTCCTCGATCGAGAACAGCCGCAGCGGGCCGTCGTAGGTCGGTGCCCACCGCGCGTACCCCTCGCGCAGGTCGAGCTCCACCCCCAGCGGTCCCTGCAGCGACGGGTCCCGCTCCAGCCGGCCGAGCAGGTCCCGGGTCTCCGCCATCCGCATCGCCCGGGCCGTGGCCGCGTCGGTGCCGTCGGCGTGGAGCAGCCGCAGCAGCGCGAGGCCCTCCACGCCCACCGTCAGCTCGCCCAGCGTCGGGTCGGTCACGCGCCCACGCTACCGAGCGGGCGCAAGCAGCCCGCGGAACCGTGGGGGCCGGCGCCGCGGGGTCACCAGGTGTCGATGTTCGGCCGCACCTTCTCGGGCTGCGGCCCGACCTTGCGCTCCGGGAACGAGGAGACGATCCAGCGGCGGGTGTCGGCCGGGTCGATGACGTCGTCGATCTCGAAGACGGTGGCCACCGACAGCGCCTTGCCCTTCTCGTACTCGGCCGCGACGTACTTGCGGTACAGCTCCTCGCGCTCGGCAGGGTCGGCGACGGCCTCCAGCTCCTTGCGGTAGCCGAGCCGGACCGCACCCTCCAGGCCCATCCCGCCGAACTCGCCCGTCGGCCAGGCCACCGCGAAGGCCGGGGCCTTCAGCGAGCCGCCCATCATCGCCTGCGCGCCGAGGCCGTAGCACTTGCGCGTGACGACCAGCCCCACCGGCACCGAGAGGTTGGCGCCGACGGAGAACATGCGGCTGAAGTGCCGCACCGTCGCGTGCGTCTCGGACTCGGTGCCGACCATGAAGCCGGGGGTGTCGCACAGCGAGACCACGGGCAGCCCGAAGGCGTCGCAGAGCTGCAGGAACCGGGCGGCCTTGTCCGCGCCGTCGTGGTCGATCGCGCCGCCGAGGTGGGTGGGGTCGTTGGCGATCAGCCCCATCGGCCGGCCCTCGACGCGGATCAGGGCCGTGATCATCCCGGGCGCGAAGCCGCGGCGCAGCTCCAGCACCGAGTCGACGTCGGCCAGGCCCTCGATCGCCGCCCGCATGTCGTAGACCCGCACCCGGTTTTCGGGCACGACGTGCCGCAGCGCGCGCTGGTCCGGCGCCTCCCACTCGCGCACCGGACCCTGGAAGTACGACAGGTACTGCCGGGCGACGCGGGTGGCCTCGGCCTCGTCGGGGACCAGGACGTCGACCACGCCGTTGGGGACCTGCACGGACATCGGCCCGACGGCGTCGGGCGCGACCACGCCCAGGCCGCCGCCCTCGATCATCGCGGGCCCGCCCATGCCGAGGCTCGTGCCCTCGACGGCGATGATCACGTCGCAGAGCCCGGCCAGCGCGGCGTTGCCGGCGAAGCACCGGCCCGCGACCACGCCGACCAGCGGCACCCGGGCCGAGAGCCTGGCGAAGATCTCGAAGGCCGGGACGTCGAGCATGGAGGCCCAGCTGCCGTCGGTGTCGCCGGGGCGGCCCCCGCCGCCCTCGGCGTAGACCACCACCGGCCAGCGCCGCCGCTCGGCGAGCTCGAAGACGCGGTCCTTCTTCTTGTGGTTGGTGTGGCCCTGGGTGCCGGCGAGCACGGTGTAGTCGTAGGACAGCACCACCGCGTTGGCGTTCTCCTCGCCGACGAGGTCGCGGTTGATCGTCGCGGTGCCGGCGAGCATGCCGTCCGCGGGCGTGCGCTCGATGAGGTCGTCGAGGGACCGGCGCAGCCGCTGCGCGGCGATGGCCAACGGCCCGTACTCGATGAAGCTGCCCTCGTCGCACAGGTCCGCGAGGTTCTCCCGCGCGGTCCGCAGCCCCGTGCGGTGCCGCTTCTCGACGGCGGCCCCGCGGTGCTCGTCGAGCCCGAGGGCGTGCCGCTCCCGCACCTCGGCGAGGTCCGGGCGGACGTGGTCGAGGTCGACGGCGGCCGCGGCCTCCGCCTCCTCGGCCGCCGCCGCGTCGGAGGTGAAGGCGAGCAGGGCGTCGCCGGGCGCCACGGTGTCCCCCGCCTCCACGACGACGGCGCCGACCCGCCCGGCCGCGGGCGCGGCCACGACGTGCTCCATCTTCATCGACTCGACGACGACGAGTGCCTGGCCGGCCCGCACGACCTCGCCCTCGGCGACCTCGACGGCCACGACGGTGCCGGGCGCCTCGGCCCGCACCGCGTCCCCGTCGACCTCGCGGCGCTCCTCGGGCACGGCGGCGTCCGCGGCGGTCTCGACGTACCGGTGCGGCCGGGTGGCGGCGAGGATCTCGGCGAGGTGGGTGTCGAGGAAGTCCGTGGTCAGCTCGCCGGCGGCGAAGGCGGGGTGCCCGACGATCCCGGCCAGGACGTCGATATTCGTCTCGACGCCGCCGACGTGCACCTCCGACAGCGCCCGGTGCGTCCGGGCCGCGGCGGTGCCGAAGTCCGCGGAGTGCACCACGAGCTTGGCGATCAGCGGGTCGTACCGGGGGCTCGTGCGGTAGCCGGTGTGCCCGGCGGCGTCGACCCGGATCCCGCGCCCGGCGGGCAGCTCGAAGGCGGTCAGCACGCCGGCCGACGGTGTGGTCGTGCCGTCGGGGTTGGTGCGCTCGAGGGTGATCCGGGCCTGCAGCGCGGCGCCCCGCGGCTCCGGCGCCTCCTCCTGGGTCAGCCCCAGCTCGGCGAGCGTGGCGCCGGCCGCCAGCCGGATCTGCGTCTGCACGAGGTCGACGCCGGTGACCTCCTCGGTGATCGTGTGCTCCACCTGCAGGCGGGGGTTGACCTCGATGAACACGATCCGGTCGGCGCTGACGAGGAACTCCACCGTGCCCAGGCCGGAGTAGCGCACGGACTCGCCGAGCCGGATCGCCGCCGCGAGCAGCCGCGCCCGCACCTCGGGGTCGAGCCCCGGGCTCGGCGCCACCTCGACGATCTTCTGGTGCCGGCGCTGGATCGAGCAGTCCCGCTCGCCGAGCTGCGTGACCGCACCGGTGCCGTCGCCGAGGATCTGCACCTCCACGTGCCGGGCCGGGGTGAGCAGCTCCTCGACGTAGACGCGGTCGTCGCCGAACGCCGCGCCGGCCTCGGACGCGCAGCGGGCCAGGGCCTCGTCGAGCTGCGCGGGATCGGTCACGCGGCGCATCCCGCGGCCGCCACCGCCGGCGACCGCCTTCACCATGACGGCGCCGGTCGCCGCCAGCAGCGCCCGCGCGCCGTCCCGGTCCGCGGCGGCGAGCACCGGGAGCCCGGCGGCCTCGGCGAGGTCGCGGGCCCGCGTCTTGTCCCCCAGCGCCGCGAGGATCTCCGGCGACGGCCCCACGAACCGGACTCCCCGCTCCGCGCACGCCTGCGCGAACCGCGGGTTCTCGCTGAGGAACCCGTAGCCGGGGTGGATCGCGTCGGCGCCGGCCTCCTCCGCGGCCCGCAGCACGTCGTCGACGTCGAGGTAACCGGCCACGCCCGCGCCCCGCAGCGCGACGGCGGCGTCGGCCTTCGCGACGTGCGGCGCGTCGGGCTCGTCGGTCGTGTGCACCGCGACGGACGGCACGCCGAGATCGGCGGCGGCCCGGGCGATCCGGACGGCGATCTCGCCGCGGTTGGCGATCAGGAGTCGGGTGAACACGCTGGTCGGGACCTCGGCATTCCGTGGGGCGCGGCCGTGGCCGCGACGACGTCGTCACCGAGAGGGTTGTTGACGATGGCGTCATCGTCAACCGTGGCGGAGCGGAAGCGCCGGATGACCCGCTCTCCGCCCCACGGCGCGTCCGGCGTCCCCGGCTCCGCCCCTGATCTCCATCTGCGTGCGGCAGTGGCGGTTCCACCAGCCGCACTCGCACTCAGCTCGCGATCACGGAGTGTGAAAGCGCGTGAAGGCCACCGTCCCCGAGCTCCCTTCCGCCCATGATCGCTGTCCGCGTATGGCAGCGGCAGCTCGACCAGCCACACGCGCACACCGAACGCGTTGAGCCGGTGCTCCTCCGCCCGCCGGTCGACGCCGGTCACCCACACGTCGACGAGCTCGCGCACGTGGTCGACCGGGACGCCGTGCCCCCAACCGATGCCGGGGAGCGCGTCGGGGGGAAGCGGGCGGTGGTGAGCCTGCGGTCGAGATCGTCGAGCACGGCCTGCGGAACGCCGATGCGGAACGGGGTGAGCGTGTCCATGGGGACCACGCCGGGAACGCCTCCGGCCGGATCCTGGCCGCGATCGACCTTGCCGTGCGGGGTCGCCGACGGGACGCTGGCCGGGTGGCCGCCGGTGTGCTCTTCGCGCTGACCCTGCCCGGGCTCGTCTGCCTGCTGGTCCTGCTCGTGGCGCTGGAGCGGTTCGGGCTCTGGGCCCGCGGCCGCAGCCTGCTGTTCTGGCGCCGGACCCGCGAGCGGTCCGGGCCGCAGTCGCTCCCGTTGTCCGGCAGCGGCTTCGAGGAGGTGGACGCCTTCTTCACCGGGGCGAAGCGCGCCGAGCTGGAGGAACGGCACTCCCGGTCCCTGCTGCGCGACGACGAGGCGGAGGGCGCCCCACCACGCACCGCCGTCGACCTCGACGCCGGGGTCGTGACCGTCGTCCGCCCGCCCCGCCGCTGATCAGGAGCACGCGCCGATCTCCGGGGTCCCCCGTCCGGTCGACGAGTGGGACGAAGCAGTATCCGGGGCAGGAGTCGCTCGTTGCACCGCGCAGCGGGCAGCCGGCCTGCTGGATGCGTTCCTCACGGCATCGCCCTTCCGGGGCCGGCACCCGCGTCATCCCGTCGAGGGATGGTGGCGGTGACCCGTGATCACGGGCGGAGGCGCGCGCACCTCCTGCCCGTGATCGCCGCCCCGCCTACGCCCCGTGCGGCACGGCGGTGGTGCCCCGCACCACGAGCTGCGGCGGGAGCGCGATCCGCTTCGGCTCCCGCTCGGGCAGGTCGAGCCGCTCGACCACGGCCTTGATCGCGAAGTCCGCCGTGCCGGGGATGTCCTGGGCGGACCTCGGTCGGGCGCGGGCCGTCCGGTCAGAACTCGCCGAAGTCGCCGCCGTCGAAGCCCTCGTCGAACCCGCCCTGGTCGACCGGCTCCTCGGCACCGGCGGCGAGGTCGCCGTCGAGACCGGGGTCGTCGAACAGGGCGCCGGCGATGGCGGTGCCGATAAACGCACCCGCCACGCTGGCCAGCAACGTGCCCGCGATCATCCCGCCCATGCCCGGGCCCCGGCCGCCGCCGAAGCTCCGCTCCAGGGTGCCGGGGTTGCGCATCTCGGCGCGGGTGGCCATCCGGGCGAGCGCCTGCGGGTCGCTCGAGGTCGCCCGCTCGGCCGGCGGCACCTCGTTGCCCAGGTCGGCGAGCACCTTCTGCCGCTGTTCCGGGGTCAGCTTCGCGAAGGCCTCGGCGTGCGCCTGCTCCACCGTCTCCGGGGGCGCGGTGCGCAGCATGTACCGGTAGCGCTCGACCGCCGCCTCGTCCGGGTCCTGGGCGTCGCGGGCCGGCCCGCCATAGCCGCCCTGTCCGTAGCCGCCCTGTCCGTAGCCGCCCTGTCCGTAGCCGCCCTGTCCGTAGCCGGCCTGCCCGAATCCGCCCTGTCCGTGGCCCCCGTGCGCGTACCCGGCCTGCGGCCCGGCGGTTCCGGACGGCGCGAACCGCTCCTTGAGCTTGTCGAACAGGCCCACCTGACTTCTCCTTCTCCACGGTGACGGCGCTCGGCACCCCTCCGGACGAACCGGGCGAAACGGGCACGGTTGCTCAACGGCCGCGGTGCCGGAGCGGTTCCCGTCCCTCGCCGGGATCACGGCGACGCCGACCGGTGATCGTCCTGGCAGGCGCGCGGCGCGTGCGAGGATCGGCGGCATGGCCACGACCTTCGCCGTCATCTACACGTACACCGACGACACCGAGCTGCGGGACGCCACTCGGCCCGCCCACCGTGACTACCTGCGCGAGTTCGTCGACAGCGGGTCCCTCCTCGCCGCCGGCGCCTGGGCGCCCGCGGAGGCCCCGGGCGGCCTGCTGATCTTCCGCGCCGAGGACAAGTCCGCGGTGCAGGCGATCGTGGACAAGGACCCCTTCACGACCGCGGGTGTGGTCTCCGCCGCCGACATCCGCGAGTGGGCGCCGCCGCTCGGCCCGGTGGCGGGCGCGCTCACCGGCCAGGCCTGACGGACGCAGCGCGTGCCGGGCCGTTCCCGGTCCGGCACGCGCCCGGTGCGTCTCAGCCCGGCACGCGCCGGGTGGCCGCGGGCCGGCAGGTCGGGGCGGCGGGCCTGCGTCGCGGCGGCCGCGGCCGGCGGAGCCCGGCGGCCACCTCGCGCAACGGGCGCGGCGCGATCCCGCGGGCCGCGTCGAGCCGGCGGGCCTTGCGCCGCGTCGCGAGGATGCCCACGACCGCGAGCGCCCAGATCGGGTACTGCAGCAGCCAGGCGACCCGGAACGCCTCCGCGGTGAAGCCGCCGAGCGCGGTGAGCACGGCGCCGACCGCCGCGAGCAGCACCAGCGAGGCGCTGTAGCCGGCGATGTTGACCATGCCCTGGGCCACGGCGAGGTTGCCGCGCGGGTTGGTGGTCCGCGCGATGTCGAACCCGACGACCGAGCCCGGCCCGCCGACGGCGAGCACCAGGATCAGCAGCACGAGCAGCCAGAACGGCGCCGGACCCGGCAGCGCGAGCACGACCGTCCACACCGTGACCGTCGCGGCGATCACGCCGAGCAGCAGCCACGACCGGCGCATCGGGTGCCGCGCCGTCAGCATCCCGACCACGGGGCCCACGCAGACCGAGGCGACCACCAGCAGCGTCATGAGGGCGCCCGCGGTCACGGCGTCGAGGCCCTGCGCGGACACCAGGTACGGCAGGCCCCAGAGCAGCGAGAACGTCATCATCGAGAACTGGGTGCCCATGTGCCCGAAGAACCCGAGCCGGGTGCCGGGCCGCCGCCACACCGCGCGGACCTGGGCGAGCAGCTCCCTCGCCGGCACCGGGTCGGGCGCCGGGGCGCCGCCCGGACCGTTGCGCACGACCGTGCCCGCGACCACCGCCGCGAGCACGCTCCCCGCCGCCGCGACCCCGAAGGCCGTGGACCAGCCGGTCGCGTGCAGCAGCAGGAGCAGCGGCAGCGTGGAGAGGATCTGACCGAGCTGCCCGACGATCGTGGTCACCTGGGTCAGCAGCGGGACCCGGCGGGCCGGGAACCAGCGCGGCACCAGCGCCATCACCGCGGCGAACACCAGGGCGTCGCCCGCCCCGACCACCACGCGCGCGGTCGCCGCGGCCGGCACGGACCCGGCGAACGCGAGCAGGGCCTGGCCGCCGCCCAGCATCAGCCCGCTGACGGCGAGGACGAGCCGGGGGCCGAACCGGTCGACGAGCAGGCCCGCCGGGATCTGCCCCGCGGCGTAGACCCCGACCTGGAGCAGCACGAACAGCGACAGCTCGCTCGGCGAGATCCCGAAGCGGTCCGCCGCGTCGAGCCCCGCGGCCCCGAGCGACGTCCGCTGCGTGACGGCGAGGACGTACGCGAGCAGCGCCGCGATCCAGATGAGCCGAGCCCTGCCCCCTCCGTCTGCTGCGCGTCCCGCGGTCGTCCCGTCCACCGTGTCGTTCCGTCCACCCTCGGTGGCGCGCATCCGGCTCCCCTCACTCGACTCGGCCCGCCACATCATGGCAACCGGTTGCCGGGAATTGCCAATCGCGTGCCACACTCCGGGCATGGATCACAGCGACGGCGCCGTGGGCGGCCCGTCCCGCCCGGTCACGATCTACGACGTGGCCCGCGAGGCCGGGGTCGCGACGTCGACCGCCTCGCGCGCGCTGTCCAACCCCGGCCGGGTGAGCGAGCGGACCCGCGCGCACGTCGAGGAGGTCGCCCGCCGCCTGGGCTACCGGCCGAACCGCATCGCCCAGGCCCTGCCCTCAGGCCGGACGAGGATGCTCGGCCTGGTCGTGCCGGACATCGCCAACCCGCACAACGCCCGTCTGATCCGCGGCGCCGAGGCCCAGGCGGCCGCCGCCGGCTACACCCTGGTGATCGCGGACAGCCAGGAGCAGCCGGAGCTCGAGGCCGCGCACGTGGAGCGGCTCGCCCCCTTCGTCGACGGGTTCGTGCTCTCCTCCCGCGTCGACGACGCCGGTCTGCACGGGCTCCGCGATCGGCGTCCGGTGGTGCTGTTCAACCGCACACTGCCCGAGCTGCCCAGCGTGTGCGTCGACTTCGACGACTCGGGTCGCCAGGTCGTCGAGCACCTGACGAGCCTCGGCCACCGCACGGTCGCCTACCTGCGCGGACCCGCGACCTCGTGGGCCGACGCGACCCGACGCGCGGCGCTCGCGGCGCACTGCCGCCGCCACGGGGTCGCCCTGACCGTGCTCGGCCCCTTCCCGCCGACGCTCGAGGCGGGCGCCGCGGCCGCGGACGCCGCGCTCGCCACCGACGCCACGACCGTGATCGCCTTCAACGACCTGCTCGCCATCGGCGTCCTGCAGCGGCTGGAGCACCGCGGCGTCGCGGTCCCGGACGCGCTCAGCGTGGTGGGCGGCGACGACATCTTCGGCGCGACCTTCTGCCGGCCGCCGCTCACCACCCTGGCCAGCCCCGCCGACCAGGCCGGACGCACACTCGTCGACATGCTGACCGGCCGGATCGACGCGACCGAGGTCGTGCTGCCCGCGCCGCTCGTCGCCCGGGACTCGACGGGACCCCGCCGGAGCTAGCCTGCCGTCCGCAGCCGGCCGCGGTCGATCACCACGGCGCCGTCGGGGTCCCGCGTGGTGCGGAAGGTGGCGCCGCCGGTCTCGTCCCGCCAGATCGCGACGGTCAACCGGTCGCCGGGCAGGACGGGCGCGGTGAACCGGCCCTCGATGGACGCGAACCGGGCCGGATCGCCCCCGCAGACGGTGTGCAGCAGCGCCCGGGCGGTGAAGCCGTAGGTGCACATGCCGTGCAGGATCGGCCGGTCGAACCCGCCGCGGGCGGCGAAGGCCGGGTCGGTGTGCAGCGGGTTGCGGTCCCCGGTCAGCCGGTAGATCAGGGCCTGGCCGGGCCCGGTGGCGTAGTGCACCTCGTGGTCCGGCGGGCCGTCCGGCGCCGGGGCCGCCGCGGAGCCGCCCCGCGGGCCCCCGAAGCCGCCCTCGCCGCGGATGAACGCGGAGCCGACCGTCGTCGCGAGCGGGGCGCCGGTGGCCGCGTCGACGGCCTCGCACGTGGTCTCGACCAGGGCTCCGCTGCCCTTGTCGAACACGCCGGTGACCTCGGCGGTGACCCGCACCCGGCCCGCCACCGGGAGCGGGGCGTGCAGCCGTACGGCCTGCTCGGCGTGCACCAGCTTCGTGTGGTCGATGTCGCCGAGGGGCACGGCGCCGACCCGGGTCATGATCGCGGCGTAGGTGGGCAGCACCGCGGTGGTCACACCCTCGGTGTTGTCCGTGGTGAAGGCCAGCTCGTCGAGCGGGTCGTCCTGGCCGGCGCCGACGGCGAGGGCGTAGAGCAGCACGTCGTCGCGGTCCCAGGAGAACTCGGCGGGCTCGCTGCGGGTGCCGAGCAGGTCGGGGGCCAGAGGCATGAGATCTCCTTTGATTCAGCTGCCTCAAAGCCTAGGGCGGGAGACCCGCCCGCCGGAAGCCTCAGCCGAGCCGCGGGGCGAGCAGCTCGACCCCGAGCCGGCCGACGGGGCTCAGAAGTTGCCCCGCCGGGCCTGCTCGCGCTCGATCGCCTCGAACAGCGCCTTGAAGTTGCCCTTCCCGAAGCCGAGCGAGCCGTGCCTCTCGATGAGCTCGAAGAACACGGTCGGGCGGTCGCCGAGGGGCCGGGTGAAGATCTGCAGCAGGTAGCCGTCCTCGTCCCGGTCGACCAGGATCCCGCGGGACTGCAGCTCCTCGATCGGCACGCGGACCTCGCCGATGCGGGCCCGCAGCGCGGGGTCCTCGTAGTACGAGTCGGGGGTCGGGAGGAACTGGATCCCCCTCGCGCGCAGCACGTCCACGGTCCGCAGGATGTCGTTCGTCGCCAGCGCGAGGTGCTGGGCGCCCGGCCCGCCGTAGAAGTCGAGGTACTCGTCGATCTGCGAGCGCTTCCGCCCGACGGCCGGCTCGTTGAGCGGGAACTTCACCCGGTGGTTGCCGCTGGCCACGACCTTGCTCATCAGCGCGGAGTACTCGGTGGCGATGTCCTCGCCCACGAACTCGGCCATGTTCGTGAAGCCCATGATCCGGTTGTAGAAGTCGACCCACTCGTCCATGTGCCCGAGCTCGACGTTGCCGACCACGTGGTCCAGGGCCTGGAACAGCCGCCGCGGCGCGCCCTCGGGTGTCGCGTGGGCGGAGGTGCGGGCGACGTAGCCGGGCAGGTAGGGACCGGAGTAGCGGGAGCGGTCGACGAGGGTGTGCCGGGTCTCGCCGTAGGTGGCGATCGCGGCGGTGCGGACCGTGCCGTGCTCGTCGGCGACGTCGTGCGGGTCGACCAGGATCGTCGCCCCCTGCGCCCGGGCGTGGGCGATGCAGCGGTCGACGTCCGGCACCTCGAGCGCGATGTCGACGATGCCGTCGCCGTGCCGGCGGTGGTGGTCCAGCAGCGGGCTGTCCGGGTGGACGCCGCCCTGGAACACGAACCGGACGGCGCCGGAGCGCAGCACGTAGGCCTGGTGGTCGCGGTTGCCGGTCTCGGGGCCCGAGTACGCGACGAGCTCCATCCCGAACACGACCTGGTAGAAGAGCGCGGTCTGGGTGGCGTTGCCGACCGCCCAGACCACGGCGTCCCAGCCGGTGACGGGGAAGGGATCGCCCTCGCCGTCGTACTCCACGAGGCCGACCAGCTGGCGGAGCTGGTCGAGGTCCAGGTCGGCGAGGCGTTCCTGGCTGGTGAGGGCCTGGCCGGCGGGGGCCTGGCCGGTGAGGGACTGATCGACGGTCACGACGGGCCTCCTCGTGCGGCTCTGCACACGAAGGACACCTCTCCGGCCGATCCCTCGCAACAGCGCCGACCCGAGCTGGCCGTTCCGCCCATTCTCGGCCGGTTCCCGGGCCCCGCAGCTGTACAGTCCGCCCACATGGAACTCGACGCGCTCGACGTCGACCTGCTCGCCGCGCTGCGGGAGCACACCCGCGTCGGGGTCCTCGAGCTCTCCCGCACCCTCCAGGTCGCCCGCGGCACGGTGCAGGCCCGCCTCGACCGGCTCGAACGCGCCGGCGTGATCACCGGGTACGGACCGGAGATCGACCTCGCCGCCGCCGGCCACGGGGTGCAGGCCTTCGTCAGCCTGGAGATCGCGCAGGGCGCCCTCGACGACGTCGCCGCCGAGCTGGCCGCCCAGCCCGCCGTCCTCGAGGCCTACGCCACCACCGGCTCGTCCGACGTGCTCTGCCGGCTCGCCGCCTCCTCGCACGAGGACCTCCAGCAGGCGCTGCTCGCGCTCAACCGGTCCCCCTCGGTGGGGCGCTCGACGAGCGTGGTCGTGCTCTCGGTCGTCGTCCCGCCCCGGACCGGCCCGCTGCTGGAGAGCGCACCGCGCCCCGCCCCACCCCGCGCCCCCGCCTACCGCCGCGAGGACTGATCGACTCGGGCGAGGGCGAAGCGCTTGTCGAGCCAGCCCTCGATCTCGGTGGCGGCGAGCTCGTTGCCCGTCGGCTCGCCCTCGGCGATCGCGCCGCCGAAGTGCAGGCCGCGCACGGAGGCGACCGTGAGGTCGTCCGACCCGAGGGCGGCGATCATGCGGCGGGTGTCGGAGGGGAAGGCCGCCTGGTCGCCGGTGAGCTCCACGAACAGCGTCGGCACGGCGACGCCGGGGGCGCAGCGGACGAAGTCGGCGTTGGTGCTGAGCCCGGACCAGGTGGAGAGCCAGGCCTCCGGGGTGGTGAGCCGCCCGAAGCCGACCTGGCCGTAGTTGATCAGGTCGGGGCGCCTGCCGAACAGCGAGCCGTAGGGCCGCTCGCTCGGGTCGAGGGAGAGGTCGACGGTGCGGGGGTCCGCGTCCGTGCGGAACACCGTGAGGATCCGCGGGGCCAGCGAGCGGCGGCGGTCCGCCGCGCTCCCGGTCGCCTTGGCGGCGGCGCGCGCCTCGGCCGCGCGGGCGAGGTGCTCCCGCGCCACGGCGTCGATCCGGGCGACGCGGTCGCGCTGCGCCGCCCGGTACCGCTGCAGGAACTCCGTGGAGTACGTCGCGCTCGTCGGCGGCTCGGCGAACCCGTTGGCCGTCGAGAAGGGATCGAGCTCCCGGACGACGGAGAGCGGGTCGGACTCGTCGGCGACGGACGGGTCGATGCAGCCCAGCAGCAGCGCCCCCTGCCCCGGGTGCGGAGCCAGGAAGACCGCGCCGTCGGCCACCGGCATGGGCGCGTCGGCGAGCTTCGTCGGCCGGCCGCCGGGGGTGGTGGCGATCCGGTCGCCGGGCGCGAGTGCGGCCTGCTCGAGGTAGAAGGCGTAGAGCGTGCCGCCGCCGGAGTGCCCCAGCACCACCACCGACTCGAAGCCCTGCTCGCGCAGGAAGACCTGGCCCGCGGCGACGTCGAGCAGTGCCTGCTCGTGGACCAGCGTGAGGTCGTTGTTCACCGAGCGCGTGTGCTGGGTCCACACCGCCGCACCGGCCTGCAGCAGCAGCGGGACCAGCGGGTGGTGCGTGACGTCCTGGCGCGGGTGCATCAGGCAGACCACCGTCCGGGCCCCGGGCACCGTGGCCAGCACACCGCGCACGGTCGCCCCGTCGACGGTGGTCAGCTCGTGCACGGTGGTGACCGTGGAATCCGGCCGCTGCCCCGCGGCCAGGTAGCGGCCCGCGCCCAGACCGCCGGTCACGCCGGCTCCACGCGCAGCGCGTCCTTGTCGTGCTGGGTGATCCGGCCGTCCCGGGCCACCCCGCCGACGCAGGAGTACCAGACCGCGTGCCGGCAGCCCGTCGCGCGGCGGTCGATCACGATCGGCCCGGCGGCGCTGATCGCGAAGTACGGCCCGATCTGCCCGACGCTCACGGCCGGGTCCTCGGCGGCGACCTTCGCGACGGCGGTGTTCTCGGGGACGTCGAGCACGTAGAGCGTGGTCACGAGCGCACCGGCTCCCAGTCGGCCGGGCCTGCCCACCCCGCCTGCTCCGCAGGCTGCCGTCCCCCGAGGCGCTCCACGATCAGCTCGGCCTTGCGCGCCAGCAGCTTCCCGAAGGTCGGCCCGGGCTCGGCGACGACGTCCAGCAGCGCGTCGATCGTGAGGTTCGCGTCGAGGTCCTCCTGCGGCGTGACCGGCCGCATCGCCCTCGTGATCTCGAACATGTAGCCGTTCGGGTCGTGCGTGTAGATCGACTCGATCGTCTCGTGCTGGATCTGCATCTCCACCGGCCAGTCGCTCGCGTCGAGCCGGCGCCGGTACTCCAGCAGGTCCTCCTCGTCGTCCACGTGGATGGCGAGGTGCCGGGACCGGACGAAGTACTCCGGGACGTCCGCGCCGAAACGCGCGTAGACGTCCCCCTTCTCCCCCTCCGCGCCGCCGACCGAGGTGTCGGTGCCGAAGTAGTAGAAGAACGCGATCCGGTCGGAGTTGCCGATGTCGAAGAAGAAGTGGATGAAGTCGGGGTGGTCCTCCGGCCCCCAGCCCGCCGCACAGATCGAGTGCACGACCGGGAACCCCAGGACGTCCCGGTAGAAGCGCACCGTCGCGGCCGGGTCGAAGGTCGGGAACGCGACGTGGTCGACCCCCTGCACCCGGTGGTCCCGCTCGCTCATCAACAGCCTCCTCGTGTCGGACGCCGTCGACGGTACGCGTCTGTCGACGGATGAGTCAACAGTTCGACGACACTGACGAATGCGGGCTCGGACACAGGAAGGGCCCCTCCACCTGCGGCGGAGGGGCCCGTGGGTCGGCGGGATCAGAGATCGAGGATGCGCTCCAGGTGGTCGAGGTCCTGGCGCAGCAGCTTGAGGGCGGCGGCCGGCCCCTCGGCCTCGGGGGCCTGGTGGTCGGGGCGGACCAGGGCGGCGACGGCCATGTCCGCGAGCTGGTCGGTCACGCTCACGGCGGTGTCCCTGCCGCCGGGATGGAACCACCAGGCGACCCAGTTGCACATGCCGAGCACGCCCAGCGCCGCGACCCGGGCGTCGACGGGCCGGAACCGGCCCGCGCGGACGCCGTCGTCGATCACCCCGGCGATGACCTTGAGCACCGCCCGGCGGCTCTCGTCGTAGGCCGCGGTGAGCTCGGCCGGGAGCTCGGCCTCGGAGCGGATGAGCAGCCGGAACCGCGCGGGCTGCGTGGTCCGCCTCCCGACGATCACCTCGACGATCCCACGCAGTCGCCGGACCGGGTCCTCGTCCCGCTCGACGAGCGCGTTCAGCTCGTCCAGCGGGCCGTTGGTGACCTCGGTGACGAGCTTGGCCAGCAGCTCGTCCTTGCTCTTGACGTAGTAGTAGAGCGCGGGCCGGGTGATGCCGAGGGCGTCGGCGATGTCCTGCAGGCTCGTGCCGGCGAAGCCGCGCTCGGCGAAGAGCCGGGTGGCGTGCTCGTAGAGCTCGTTCTCGACCAGCTCGCGCCGGGCCGTGCCGGCCCGCCCGCCCTTCCGGCCCGCCCCCGGTTCGCTCATGCGCCGATGGTAGGTGGCGCCGGAGCGTGCGCAGCGGACCGTCCGGCCCCGGCGAGCAGCCTCCCCGCCCCGGGAAGCACCGGATCGAGACCGAGCCCGCGCAGCAGCGCGTACGCTCCGGCGGTGGCCGCGGACAGCACCGGCAGCCCGAACTCCTCCTCGGCGGGCGCGACGAGGTCCAGCGACGGCATCTGCACGCAGGCGGAGATCACCAGGGCGTCCGCACCGGTCAGGTCCAGCCCGCGGGCCGCGCCGAGCACCCGGTCGCCGGGGATGCAGCCGACCTCGGCGTTGTCCCCCACCTCGAGGGCCGCCCAGTCGACGACGGCGAACCCCTCCGCCTCGAGGTACGCGACGACCTGCTCGGCCAGGGGCCGCAGGTACGGCGTGACCAGCGCGATCCGCCGCGCGCCCAGCGCCTGCAGCCCCTCGACCAGGGCGCCCGCGCTGGACAGGACCACGGTGTCGATCTGCGCGCGCACCTCCTTCTCGACGCGCTGGTGCTCCCCCGGCCCCTGCGCCATCAGCGCGACGAGGCAGGCGTAGAGCAGGGCGTCGACGCGGGCGTCGGCCAGCTCGTCCACGCACCGCTCGCGCTGCGCGTTCATCGCCCTGAGCTCCTCCGGCGACACCTGGTGCATCCGCATCCGGCTGGAGTGGAAGGAGAACCGCTCGGGGTGCCGGGCGAGCAGGGCGGGGATCTCGGTCTCGACGGTCACGTTGGAGCTGGGGACGACCAGCCCGATCCTCTTCATGTACCCACCTTGGAAGCGATGTCGGCCGCCAGGGCCTTCTTGTCGGTCTTGCCCACGAGCGTCCGCGGGATCTCGGCGAGGTGCTCGATCCGCTCGGGCCACTTGAACTTGGCGACGCCCAGCTCGGCGAAGTGCTCCCGCACCTCGGGCAGGGTCAGGTCGGGCCCGTCGACCACCACGTACGCGCAGGTCCGCTCGCCGAGCCGCGGATCCGGCATGGCGACCACGGCGGCGCCGGTGATCCGCGCGTGGCGGAGCAGCAGCAGCTCCACCTCCTCGGCGTTGATCTTCTCGCCGCCGCGGTTGATGAGGTCCTTGATCCGGCCCTCGATCGAGACGCACCGCTGCCCCCCGATCTCGACCAGCGCGGCGAGGTCGCCGGTGCGGTAGAACCCGTCGCCCGTGAAGGCCCGCGCGTTGTGCTCCGGGGCGTCGAAGTAGCCGCGCAGGGTGTAGGGCCCGCGGCAGCACAGCTCGCCCACCTCGCCGGGCGGGACCTCGTCCTCCGTCCCGGGTTCGAGGATCCGCACCTCGTCGTGCGCGGACAGCGGGGTGCCGACGGTCGTGGCGCGGGCCTCCCGGGGCGCGCCCGGCCGGGTGGTGAGGAACAGGCCCTCGCCCATCCCGAACAGCTGCCCCGACCAGAGCCCGCGGGCCTCCAGGCCGTCGAACAGGGCGGGCGGGACCTTGCTGCCGGACAGCACGACCTGGGTCACGGCCGCGACGGCCGCGGGGAAGTCCGGGTGCCCGGCGGCCCGGTAGTGCCCGTGCCCGAGCAGGACGTGGGTCGCGCCCTCGCGCGCCATCAGCGGCAACGACTCGTCGAGGTCGGGCGTGCCGAGGACCAGGCAGGCGCCGACGCTGTGCGGGCCGTGGACCGCGCAGACGATCCCGGCGTTGTGGATGATCGGGATCAGGTGCGCGACGCGGGTGTCCGCGGTCCAGCCCCAGGACCGCGCGTACTCCGCGGCGTTGTACCAGTACTCGGCGTGCAGCCGCGGGATCACCTTGGGCACTCCGGTGGTGCCACCGGAGAGCTGGAAGGCCGCGACGGCGTCGGGCTCCAGGTCGCCCTGGACGCTCTCGACGAGCGCCCGGGCGGAGTCCCGGTCGACGCCGGCGCCGAGGGCCGACAGCGCCACGCCGCGCGGGTCGTCGCCGACGACCAGGACGTGCCGCAGCGTCGGGTGCCCCGCCCGCTGCTCCTCGGCGAAGCCGACCAGGTCGAAGCCGCGCGTCCCCGCCTCGACCAGGTGCGCGACCGCCCCGACGCGGTGGCTGATCTCGCCGATCTCGTGTCCGCGGTGCGCGGCCAGGGTGGCGACCGGGACCAGCCCGGCCTTCAGCACCCCGTACCAGGCGACGACGGCGTCGAGCCGGTTCGTGACCTGGAACAGCACCGGGTCGCCGGGCCGCAGCCCGAGCCCGGCGAGCCCGGCGGCGAGCCGGTCGGTGCGCTCGTCGAGCGCGCGGTAGGTCAGCCGGCCGTCGAGGGCGACGACGGCCTCCCGGTCCGGGTGGACGAGGGCCACCCGGTGGAACTCGGTCGCGATCGTGGCGGTGCCCCACAGCCCGGCCTCGCGGTAGGCGCGGACGTCGGCCTCGGGGTACGGGACCAGGGGGGCCTGGGCGAGGGTCATGGCGTCTCCTGCACGTCGATGAGCACCACCAGGTCGGTGCGGCCGCTGACCAACCCGGCCGCCAGATCGTCGCGCAGCGCGGCCGGTCCCTCCACCGCCGTCGGCACGCCGGCCTCGAGGCCGATCCGCTCGGCCAGGTCCAGCCGGGTCAGCAGCGCAGGGCGATCGGGCGGTCCGGTGAGCCGGACCCCGGCCGTGCCCCGCGCCTGCGCGACGAGCGCGTCCCCGGCCGCGGACCACGGGTCGTCGAGCGCGGAGTGCAGCGGGACGAGGTCGGCGGCGCGGTCGCGGGTCGGCGGGTGGTCGAGGACCCAGGAGGTGATGCCCTCGGGAGCGACGTCGGCGCGCTCACCGGCGTACTGCTCCAGCGCCGTGCCGACGACGTCCGGGCTGGTCTGCGCGAACCGGTCCAGCGGCACGTTCCCGGCCCGGGACATGTAGGCGACCATCAGCCGTTCCACGGGAAGGTGCAGCCGGGCGGGGAAGGACTCCCACCACAGCTGGCTGCGCCGGGCGAGCTCCTGCAGCCGCTCGACGGCGGGCCGGCGCACCGCCTCGTAGCGCGCGAACGCCGCATCCCGGTCCGGTTCGGCGCGGAGCGCGTCGACCAGGCCGATCGCGTCCTCCATCGCCAGCTTCGTGCCCGAGCCGATGGAGAAGTGCGCGGTGTGCGCGGCGTCGCCCAGCAGCACGGTGTTGCCCGCCGACCAGCGGTCGCAGCGGACGGTGCGGAAACGCAGCCAGCGCGTCCGGTTGCCGATCAGCGGCTGCCCGCGCAGCTGCTCGGCGAAGACCTCCCGGAGGTAGCGCAGCGAGGTCTCGTCCGAGGCGTCGAATGGGGTGGCCTGCGTCGACGCGTCGAACCCGGCCCGTCGCCAGGTCTCCTCGTCGGTCTCGACGAGGAAGGTGCTGCGCCCGCCGGAGTAGGGATAGGCGTGTGTGACGAACACCCCGTGCTCGGTCTCCACCGGTGCGAAGACGGCGTCGTCGAGGGCGAAGTCGGTGCCGCACCACAGGTAGAGGCCCCGGCCGACCTCGATCCGCCCGCCGAACGGCCCGTTCTCGCGGGTCGCGCTGCTGACCCCGTCCGCGGCGACCACCACGTCCGCGTCGAGCTCCCCGGCGGTCACGCGCGTGCCGAACTCCAGCACCACGCCGGCCTTCTCCGCGTGCCGCTGCAGCACGGCGAGCAGCTCGGTGCGCGCGATGCCGATCAGCCGGTCGTTGCGCACCCGGGTCGTGTGCGGCCCGACCTGCATCGTCATGTCGTGCCGCAGGCCCGCGGCCACGAGGTCCCGCAGCGTGTCCGGGTCGGCCGCCTCGAGCTTGCGCTGCGTGCCCGCGGCCAGGCCCACGCCGAAACCGAAGGTGGTGTCGGGCTCGCCCTGCTCGTGCACGACGACCTCGCAGGATGGATCCGCGAGCTTGAGCAGGCGGGCGGCGTAGAGCCCGCCCGGCCCTCCGCCCAGCACCGCGACGCGACGTGGCTGCATCTGCTCCCTCTCCGTACCAGCCTCTTTGACTTTGTCGTCGACTATTCGACGACACGTAAGCCGGAGAAGTCAAGGTTGACTGCCGTCGGATGTGTTGAATAGTCTACGCATCCGTCAGTCACCCCTGCGCGAAGGAGCGCCAGCCATGGCCTATGTCATCGGCGTGGACGTGGGCGGCACGTTCACCGACGCCGTGCTCGACGACGACGCCGGGACCGTGCTCGCCGCGAAGTCCCCGTCCACCCCGCCGGACTACTCGCAGGGCGTCCTCGACGTCCTGCGGCTGCTGGCCGACCAGCTCGGGAAACCCCTGCCCGAGATGCTGGCTGAGACCCACCACATCGCACACGGGACGACGTCGTCGCTCAACGCCCTCGTCATGGGCAACGTGCCGCCGGTCGGGTTCCTCACCACCAAGGGCCACCGGGACTCGATCTTCATCATGAACGTGGAGGGCCGGTACCTCGGCCGCTCCCCGCACGAGCTGCAGCACGTCCTCGGGCAGAGCAAGGACCACGCGCTGCTGCCGAAGCGGCACGCCCTCGAGGTGACCGAGCGCATCGACCGGGACGGCACCGTGGTCGTCGGGCTCGACGAGGACGAGGCGCGCGCCGCGATCCGGGCCCTGCTGGCGGACGGGGTGCGCGCGATCGCCGTCTCCCTGCTGTGGTCCTTCCGCAACCCGGTGCACGAGCGCCGGCTGCGCGAGCTGATCGCGGAGGCGGACCCGGAGGTCTTCGTCGCACTGTCCTCCGAGGTCAGCCCGCGGATCCGGGAGTTCTCCCGCAACGCCACCACGATCATGAGCACGCAGATCGGGCCCGGCCTGCGGGACTACCTCGGCACGCTGGAGTCCTCGCTGCGGGACAACGGCCTCACCGGTCCGCTGCTCGTCATGCAGTCCAACGGCGGCGCCGTGGCCGCCAAGGAGGCGCCGGCGGCCGCGATCAGCACCGTCGGGTCCGTGCTCACCGGCGGCGTCGTCGGGTCGGTGGCCCTGGGCCGCCAGCTCGGCCACCGCAACATCATCTCCACCGACGTCGGCGGCACGACCTTCCTCGCCGGCCTGGTCGTGGACGGCGAGCCCGTCCGCGACACCACCACGGTGATCAACCACCACCCGATCAACGTCCCCACGCTGCGCGTCGACGCGATCGGCTCCGGCGGCGGCGCCATCGCCTGGCTCGACGCCGGCGGCAACCTGCGGATCGGCCCGCGCAGCGCCCAGGCCGTCCCCGGCCCCGCCTGCTACGCAGGCGGCGGCACCGAGCCCACGAACACGGACGCGAACCTCGTGCTCGGCATCCTCCCGGAGCGCGGCCTGCTCGGCGGGCGCAAGCCCCTCTCGCTGGACCTCGCCCGGCAGGCCATCGACACGCAGATCGCCAAGCCGCTCGGGCTGACCGTCGAGGAGGCCGCGGCGGCGATCTACACGGTGCAGAACGCGCAGACCGGCGACCTGCTGCGCAAGACGGTCGTCGAGGCCGGGCACGACCCGCGCAACTTCGTGCTCTACGCCTTCGGCGGGGCGGGCCCCGCGCACTGCGCCGGGTACGCCGCCGAGGTGGGCTGCGACGAGGTCGTGGTCCCGCTCGGGCCGGTCGCGAGCGCGTTCTCCGCGTTCGGACTGGCGTCGTCGGACATCGTGCTGGCTGCCGAGCTCTCCGACCCGACGATCGTGCCCTTCGACCCGGCCCGCGCCGAGCGGAACTTCGCCGATCTGGAGAAGCGGGTCCGCGAGGGGCTCGACCGGCAGGGGGTGCGGTTCGAGACCGTCGAGCTGCACCGCGAGATCGACATGCGGTACACGATGCAGCTCGCCGAGGTCACCGCGCCGGTCGCTCCCGGTGCCCTGGGGATGGCCGAGATCGAGGCCGCCGCGGCGGCGTTCGAGAAGCGCTACGCCGAGCTGTTCGGCAAGGACGCCGGGTTCCGCGAGGCCGGCATCCAGGCCATCACGTTCCGGGTCCGGGGGATCGGCGTGCTGCCGTTCAGCCCCGAGCTGCCCTCCGTCCCGCACGCCGAGGGTCCGGCCGAGCCCGTCACCACGCGCCCCGTTCAGCTCGACGCCCGCCTCGGCTACGTCGACACCCCCGTCCACGACTACGCCGCGCTGCGCGCCGGCCACGTCCTGACCGGCCCGGCGATCGTCGAGGTGCCGACCACCACCGTCGTCGTCCCGGGCGGGACGACGGGCACCGTCGACCACCTCGGCAACCTCACCATTCGCAGGAGCGCCCGATGACCATGCCGATCCCCGGCTCGGAGGCCTTCTCCAGCCGCCCCGTCGACCCCGACGAGCTGGCCCGCTCGCTGCCGTCGTCGCTCCCGGTGCACAGCGTGACCCAGGAGCAGATCGACGCCCTCGACCCGCTCACCTACGAGGTCATCCGGCACCGGCTCTGGTCGGTGACCGACGAGATGGGCGAGGCGCTCAAGCGCATGTCCGGCTCGCCGATCGTCACCGACGCCAACGACTTCGACTTCGCCATCTCGGACGAGCTGGGCCAGGAGGTCCAGGTCGGCCTCTACAACACGATGCTCGTCGGCGCCGTGGACCTGGCGATCTACTGGACGCTGCGCAACCGCGCCGACAACCCCGGCATCGAGGCCGGCGACATGTTCCTGTGCAACGACCCGTGGGTCGGCGGCGGGCTGCACCAGAACGACGTGATCGTCTACCAGCCCGTCTTCCACGACGGGAAGCTCTTCGCCTGGACCAGCGCCATCGCCCACCAGCCGGACCTGGGCGGCGTCGGCCTCGGCTCGTTCTCCCCGGCGGCGCAGGACGTCTTCTCCGAGTCGCTGCCCACCCCACCGGTCAAGGTCGTGCGCGAGGGCCGGCTGCAGCGTGACGTCGCCGACCTCTGGGTGCGGCGCTCCCGCGTCCCGATGCTGGTCGGCCTGGACCTGCGGGCCAAGATCGGCGCCAACAACGTCGGCGCCGAGCGGCTGCACGCCCTGATCGCGCAGTACGGGCCGGACACGGTCAAGGCCGTGATGAAGCGGATGATGTCCGATGCCGAGACCCGCCTGCGGGACAAGCTCTCCGCGCTGCCGGACGGCTCGTGGACCGCCACCGGCTACCAGGACCAGTCCCACGAGGGCGACCGGAACCTGCACAAGATCACGGTCACCACCACCAAGACCGGCGACCGGCTGACCTTCGACTTCACGGGCACCGACCCACAGGCCGGCGTGATCAACTGCACCTACGCCGGCATGCGCGGCGGAGTCATGCTGGCGCTGCTGCCGATCCTGGCCAACGACATCCCGTGGTCCGCCGGCGGGCTGATGCGCTGCTTCGACCTGGTCACCGAGGAGGGCACGCTCAACAACGCGACCTTCCCCGCCGCCGTCGGGCGCGGGCCGATCGGGCCGGCCTGGCTGACCGGCAGCCTGATCGCCGAGTGCCTGTCCCAGATGCTCGACCGGGACCTGGAGCTGGGCAAGAACGTCCAGGCCACCTGCTGCGGCACCTGGGACACCGCCGTCATCGCCGGGCTGGACGAGCGCGGCGAGCAGCCCGCCCCGTTCCTGTCGATCATGATGGAGCCGATGGCCGGCGGGTACGGCGCCCGGCCGCACGCCGACGGCGTCGACACCGGCGGGCTGTTCTGCATCCCGATGGGCCGGGTGCCGGACGTCGAGATGACGGAGTTCCTCTACCCCGTCCTCACGCTGTGGCGGCGCGAGGTGCCGGACTCCGGCGGGCCCGGGCGGCACCGCGGCGGGCTCGGTGCCTCGATCGCGATCACCCCCCACGGCACCAGCCTCCCGATGGGCCTCGTGCTCGCGAGCGCAGGAAAGGCGGTGGCGCAGAACGCCGGCCTGTCCGGCGGGCACCCCGGCAACAGCGGGCTCGACGTCGTCGCGCGGCAGAGCAGGGTGGCGGAGCTGCTCGGCTCCGGCCGGATGCCGTCCTCGCTGGAGGAGGTCGGCGACACGCTGGAGCCCGGGCAGAACTACGCGTCGAGCTACCTGGCGCCCGGCGAGGTCTTCGCGATGACCTGGCAGGGCGGCGGGGGCTACGGCGACCCCCTGACCCGCGACCCCGAGGCCGTCGCCCGGGACCTGCGCGAACAGAAGATCACCGCCGACGCGGCGGCCGGCGTGTACGGCGTGGTCCTCGCGGACGGCACGGTCGACCCGGCGGCGACGGCGGCCGAGCGGGAGCGGCTGCGCGGCGTCCGGCGCGACCGGTCCCGGGTGGCGGGCGGGACCCGCGGCAAGGCGGACCTGTCGTCGGTCAAGCGGGTCGACGACAACCTCGTCGAGGTCGGCTCCGCGGTCGCCTGCGCGCACTGCGCCGAGATCCTCGGGGACACCGGGGAGGGCCCGCTCGCCCTCGCGGTCTACGACGGGCCGCCGACCGACGCCGGGCCGCAGATCATCGCGCAGGCGGCCGACTACGTCGACGCGCCCGTCGTGTTCCGGCAGTACAGCTGCCCGTCCTGCTGGACGGCGCTGTCCTCCGCGGTCGTCCCCGCCGACCATCCCGACCGGGCCGCCACCCTCGGCCGGCTCACGGTCACGGCCGGCTGACCGACGGGTGGGCGAGCGGCGCTCCCCGCCGCTCGCCCACCCGTTCCGCCCCTGCCGTCCATCGGTCAGGGGCCTCGCGAGTCCCCCGCGGCGTCGGCCGATCACCCGGTCCCGGCGGCGGGCACGCCGCAGCACCCTTCGGAGGACCCCGGAACCACCCGGGCAGACGCCACGAAGGGACTCCTGAAGATGAACAAGCGCATCGCGGTCGCCGCCACCGGCGGGCTCGCCGTCCTCGGACTCGTCGGGCTGGCCGGGGTGGCCGGGGCCGCCGAGCACGCCGACCCGACCGGGCTCGTCCTCGCGCCGACGACCTCCTACTCCAGCCCGTCGACGCAGTCCGCACCGATCCGGGACCTCGCACCCGGGACCGGGATGCAGACCATCTGCCATACCGAGGGCGAGACGCTGACCGGCAACCCCAACTGGTTCCGGATCTCCGGCTCCCACGGCTCGGAGTACGTGCACCGCAGCGCGATCTCCGTCGCGCCCGTGTTGCCGCATTGCTGAGGACCGGCGGGTCCGCGAGGCCGAGGGCCTCGCGGACCTTGTCGCGTGCGCCGGCCCCGAGGACAATCGCGGACCCGCACGGGCACGTTCGTCGGGAGGCCATCATGGGCGAGGAGTACCAGCCGCTCCCACGGCCGGTGGGCCGGCACGCGGTGTTCGTCCGGCACCGGTTGCACAGTCCCCGGGTGGCGCAGTCCGCCTACATCGCCCCCAACGCCGTGCTGTGCGGGGACGTCACCGTCGGCGCGCACAGCCGGGTCCTCTTCGGGGCCGTGATCACCGCCGAGGGCGGGCCGGTCGAGATCGGGGCCCACTGCGTGATCATGGAGAACGCGGTGGTGCGCGGGGTCGCCCGGCACCCGACCCGGCTCGGCGACCACGTGCTCGTCGGGCCGCACGCCTCGCTGACCGGCTGCGTGATCGAGGGCGACACCCGCATCGCGACCGGCGCGGTGGTGTTCAACGGCGCCCGCCTCGGGGTCGGCGCGGAGCTCGACTTCCACGCGGTGGTGCACGTCAACACGTTCGTCCCGGCCGGGACGGCCGTGCCGATGGGCTGGTTCGCCGGCGGCGACCCGGCCGAGCTGGTCCCGCCGTCGGACCGGGACCGCATCCGGGAGCTGATGGGCCCGCTGGACTACGCGGGCACCGTCTTCGGGGTCGGCGGGACGGACACCCCGATGCAGGACATCGCCCAGCGCTACGCCCGCGCCCTGGCCCTGCACAACCGCGACGTCGTGCTCCTGCCCAGCCAGCGCGACCTGCTCGCGCACGAGCCGGAGGAGGAGGAGGAGGGCGAGCACGAGCGGCCCGCGGGCTCGTCGACCGGCAAGGTCGCCGTCGACCACCGGTTCCTGTAGGGCGGCCGTCCCCCGATCGCCCGACACGGCGCTCCCCCGGCGCATCCGTCGTCGGGCCGACGGTGCCGGGCCGCGATCGGGAGCAGGGTTCTCCTCAGCAGCGAACGAAGGAGAATCCGATGACCGCCACCGCCACCCTCACCCGCCCGGCCCCGAAGGACCGTCGCGACCTGCAGGACGAGCAGGCGCCGTCCCCCTGCCCCGGCGCCCCCCGACCCGCCCTCCACCTGCAGCGCCGGCTCGTCGCCCGGATGGTCGGCTGACCCTCGTGCGCGCTCGGGGCGAGCGCACACCGCGGCTGGAGGATCGTCGCCGTGCGCTCCCCCGAGGGGAGGCGCCCAGTGACGTGTGGGGGTGCGTCGGCGCCTCGTGCTCGGTGGAGGAGGCGCGCTTCCCGGGCCGGCGGGTCACGCGGCACGGACGAGCCGCGTTCCCGGCGCGGGGAAGGCCAGCACCTGGGCCGTCGGTTCGGGTTCCCATGGTCGTTGCGTCACCACGGCGCCGCAGCCGCGGCAGCGGCACGGCCGGGTGGCGAGCGCGCCCTCGGGGACGGTGACGATGGCGGTGCAGGTCCGGCAGAGCGTCGTGGTGAACATGGTGTGCCTCCTGGTCCGGGTCCTCGCAGGTGAGACTCCGGTGCGGGCCCCGACTCATCGGCGCGCGCCGTGTTCCGGGAACGCCTTTTCCGGGTTCCCGGATCGACGGTCCGAAGGCCCGGGGAGCGGCTAGCGTCCGGCGCGGCGGACCGCGGTGCGGGCGGCCGTCGGAGGGAGGACGGCGATGTCCCACGGGGTCCTGACCCGGGAGCAGCTCGGGCACCTGCGGCACTGGGACAACCTGTCCCGGCAGCTGCCCAACGACTGGTCGCTGATGCAGGGCAAGGGCGTGAGCCAGGACGACTTCGGCGGCTACCGCTTCCAGCTCGCCTACATGGTCTACGGGCTCGCCCTCGCCCACCGGCACCGGCTGCCCGCGGCGCCCGGCCTGTTCGCCCCCACGATCCGCCGGCTGATCGAGAAGCTGCTCATGCCCGAGGTGTGGCTGTACTGGCGCGATGTCTCCCGCGGCGGCTCGGTGTTCAACGCCCACCTCTCGGACGGGCTCGCCGAGGAGTGGGACCCGGTCGTGCGGGACAACATCATGTACTCGGCGTACGTGCAGTCCTGCGCCGCGCTGCACGACCAGCTCTTCGGTACCGACCACTACGCCGCGCCGGGTTCGCTCACCTTCCGGCACTGGTCGTTCTTCTGGGGCGGGCCGGAGAAGCGGTTCGCCTACGACCGGGACTCGCTGACCGAGCACCTCTACTGGCTCATGGTCGAGAGTGGCTACCTCGGCGTCGCGTGCGAGCCGAACTGCGTGTTCCAGATCTGCAACCAGCCTGCGATCCTCGGCTTCCGGCTGCACGACCAGATCACCGGCGGTACCCGCGCCGACGACGTCGTCGCCGGTTACGAGAAGGCCTGGGCCGACTTCGGCCGCCTCGACGAGGCCGGCCACTACGCCATGATGATCTCCCAGGACACCCGGGAGGTGCGGCCCAACGAGCGTCCCTCCCCCTGGGTCGACGCCTGGTGCGGCGCGCTGATGAACACCTGGAACCACGACTTCGTGCACGGGCACTACCGGCGGCAGGTCGCCGACTTCCTCGAACCCGGGCCCGACGGCACGGTGTCGGTGCCGTCGGCGCCCGCCCGCCATGTCATGGGCCAGGAGATCGTGTCCGACACCTGCGACTTCGGCTGGGTCGCGGCCTGGGCCTCCGAGATGGGCGACCGGGAGACCCTCGACGGCCTGCTCGCCCACGCCGACCGGTTCATGGCCCCCACCTGGCGCGACGGCGGCCTCTACTACCCGCGCAACGACACGCCGTCGGACGCCGACGGGCGGCGCACCGAGATCGAGCCCATGTCCGGCAACGTCCTGCTCGGCTACGCGCGGCTGAACGTCGCGGACGGCCTGCGGCGCATCTACCAGGAGCCCTGGCCGGCCGGCCACCACGACGCGCCGCGGCTGGCCGCGGTCGACCGCGACGTCGAGGTCAGCCGCGCCGAGGTCGTCGACGGGACGTTGCACGCCCGCCTGCGCCGCGACCGGACGGTCCCCGGAGAGGGCACCGTCACGCTGGCCGGCCTCCCGCCGGGAACGCGCCTGCGCCTGGGCGGCACCGAGGTCACCCCGCGCATCCCGTCCGTGCTCGACGTGCCGGACGGCGCGGCCGTCGACCTGGTGGCCGCGCCGTGACCGCCCCGCCGATCCGCGCGACGTACTCGCTGGTCGACCACCACGGCACCCCGGTCACCGAGCGGACCTACCGCGGGCGCTGGCAGCTGGTCCGGTTCGGGTTCACCTCGTGCCGCGTGGTCTGTCCCCGCGCCCTGGCCAAGCTCGACGACGCACTGGACCGGCTGGGCGAGGCGGCCGCGGCCGTGGTCCCGCTGTACGTCACGGTCGACCCCGAGCGCGACACCCCGGAGCAACTCAAGGCCCACCTCGAGGCCACGCATCCGCGGTTCACCGGGCTCACCGGGACCGCGGAGCAGACCGGGGACGCGGCTGCGTCCTTCCGGGTCTTCACCCGCCGCCGCGACACCCCGGCGGGCCACGACGTGCAGCACACCGCAATGACGTACCTGCTCGACCCCGCCGCGGCCCCGGCCCGGTACTGGTCGGACACCCGGGACGCCGAGAGCATCGTCGCGGACCTGACGGCGCTGCTCGCCGCGGCGCGGACATGAGCCCTCAGGCCGACACGAGCGGCGGCTCACCCGGGCGGGCCCACGCCCCGGGCGCGACCCCGTACCGGCGCCGGAAGGCCCGGGTGAACGTGGTGGTGTCGGCGAACCCGCACCGGGCGGCCACGGCGGCGACGGTCGGGCGGTGCTCGCGGCCGAGCAGGTGGGCGGCCCGCCGGAGGCGCTCGTCGCGCAGGAACGTCGCAGGCGGCGGCTGTCCCGCCTCGGCGAACACGCGCGTGACGTAGCGGCCGGACACACCGAAGCGCCGGGCGATCGTATCGACGGACATGCCGGGATCGGTGAGGTTCTCCAGGACGAACCGCTGCATCGTCGCGGCGAGGGCGACCGGGCCGGTGGGCGGTGTCTCGGTGCCGCCGAGCGAGCCGAGCAGCGCGTCGAGCATCTGCAGCACCGCGGACGACATCCGGGCGGCCGACACCGCGTCCAGGCCGTCGACGGTCCGTTCGAGCGTGCCCGCGGTGGCGGCCAGCACGCGCAGTGCGGGGGTCGACCCCGGGATCGTCCGCGCGAGGCCGGCGGAGACCGCGGCCTCGTCGAGCTCGGCGCACTCCCCCGTCACCTGCAGTGTCAGGCAGGAGGTCGACGCCTCGCACTCGAGCGACAGCCGCTCGCGGCTGCGGTACAGCACGGCCTCGCCGGCGACCGCCCGGGCGACCCGTCCCGCCTGCGCGACGCGGACCGCGCCGCTGCGCTGGATCGAGAGGAAGAGGGTGTCGGGCGCGTCGTCCACCGACCCGGAACGGGTCATCCGGCAGGGGTCGGCAGCGATCCGGGAGAGGCCCAGGCGGGTGTCGAGCCCGCGTCCGACGATCTCGCCGCGGAACCCCGCGCCTCCCGCGGCGGGTGGCCGGACCCGGAGCGGGACGAAGCTCGTCTCGGCGATCGCGCTCCACTCGTCGAACGAGGAGGCCGCCGCCGAGAACATCCCGTGATGCTAGCCGGATTCGCGGCCCCTCCGGCGGCGTTCGGTGCGGTCAGACCGGTCACCAACCACCCCCGGCGAGCGCGGGCGTTGCTACCGTCGATCGCGGACCCGCCTCCCGCGGACTCCCCGGACGAGTGCGTCGTACCCGGCACGACAAGACGACGCCCTCCCGGAGGTGTGTCATGGCGTGGATCGTCCTCGTCGTCTCGGGTGTCCTCGAGACCGTCTGGGCCGCGGCGCTGGCCCGCAGCCGCGGCTTCACCGCGGTCCTGCCGTCCGTCACGTTCCTCGTGGCGCTGGTCCTGAGCATGGCCGGCCTCGCGTACGCGCTGCGGTCGATCCCCGTCGGCACCGGCTACGCGACCTGGGTCGGGATCGGCGCCGTCGGCACCGCGCTCTACGGCATGGTCGCCCTCGGCGAGCCCACGACCGCGGCCCGGCTGCTGTGCCTGCTCGCGATCGTCGCCGGCGTGGTGGGGCTCAAGTTCCTGCACTGACCGTCCCTGCACCGGGGTCCCGCCGTACGCTCCGGTCGACCTCGCCAGGAGGAGGACCATGACGACCGAGAGCGCGCACCTCGCGTGACCGACGAGCTCGTCGGGCGCCCCGAACGCCCCGGCCCGCCGCGCAGCCGCCCGAAGGCCCGGGCCGACCTGGACCCCGAGCGGGCCGCCCTGCACGACCTGATCGCCACCGGTCCGCGCCGCGCCCAGAGCCGGGTCCCGCTCGTCGACGACGAGGAGCGGCTGCTCGGCCCGTTCGGGGCGATGCTGTTCTCCCCGCGGATCGGGTCCGCCGTCCAGCAGGTCGGCGCCGCCCTGCGCACCGACCCCGACCTGCCCCCGCGGCTGCGCGAGCTGGCAGTCCTCACGGTCGCGGCGCACACGCGGTCGGAGTTCGAGTGGGCC
This sequence comes from Pseudonocardia halophobica, assembly GCF_050948485.1. NCBI lineage: Bacteria > Bacillati > Actinomycetota > Actinomycetes > Pseudonocardiales > Pseudonocardiaceae > Pseudonocardia > Pseudonocardia halophobica. The sequence goes on from NZ_CP192046.1 coordinate 7,181,987, forward strand.
TCGCACGAGGGCGCGGCGCGGGACGCCGGGCTGACCACCGCGCAGCTCCAGGCCCTGCTCGACGGCACAGAACCGGCAGGGCTCGACGCCGCCGAGCAGCACGCGTGGCGGGTCACCCGGGCCCTGCTCGTCGACCGCGACGTCGACGACGAGCTGTACGCCGCCACCCTCGCCGCGCTCGGCCGCGACACCCTCGCCGCCCTGGTCTGGCTCGTCGGCTACTACTCGATGCTCGCCGGCGCGCTGGCGACCTTCCGGCCCGCCGGCCCCGACTCCCGGTAGGCGGACAGGCGGATACGGTTCCGCCGTGGCGGTGGAACGGGCGGGCACGGACCGGCTGTGGGTCGACGAGGCCGTGCGGCGCGTGGAGGCGGACGCGAACCGCTCCGCGGACACCCACCTGCACGTCCTGCCGATGCCCGCCGACTGGGGCGTCGACGTCTACCTCAAGGACGAGTCGGTGCACCCCACCGGCAGCCTCAAGCACCGTCTGGCCCGCTCGCTGTTCCTGCACGCCCTGGTCAGCGGACAGATCGGGCCGCACACGACCGTCGTCGAGGCCAGCTCCGGGTCCACCGCGGTGTCCGAGGCGTACTTCGCGCAGCTGATCGGCGTGCCGTTCGTCGCGGTGCTGCCGCGCTCCACCAGCCCGGAGAAGATCGCGCTGATCGAGCGGTACGGCGGCCGCTGCCACCCCGTCGAGCACGGTGCCGGGATGTACGCCGAGGCGGAGCGGCTGGCCGCCGAGTGCGGCGGGCACTACCTCGACCAGTTCACCCACGCCGAGCGGGCGACGGACTGGCGGGGCAACAACAACATCGCCGAGTCGATCGTCGCGCAGCTCGCGCAGGAGCGGTACCCGGTGCCGGAGTGGATCGTCGTCGGGGCGGGCACCGGCGGCACCTCGGCGACGATCGGCCGGTACCTGCGCTACCGGCGGATGCCGACGCGGCTGGCCGTCGTCGACCCGGAGAACTCGGCCTTCCTGCCGGGCTGGGCGAGCGGCGCGTCGGACTACGCCACCGGGATGCCGGGCCGGATCGAAGGGATCGGGCGCCCGCGGATGGAGCCCAGCTTCGTGCCCGGGGTGATCGACCTGATGCTGCCGGTGCCGGACGCCGCGAGCATCGCCGCCGTGCGCCACCTGTACGAACACACCGGGCGGTTCGCGGGCGGCTCGACCGGGACGAACCTGTGGGGCGTCTACCACCTCGTCGCGCGGATGCTGGCCGACGGCGTGCGGGGCAGCGTGGTCACCCTGATCTGCGACGGCGGCGAGCGCTACCGGCACAGCTACTACGACGACGACTGGGTCGCCGCCCAGGGCCTGGACCTCGCACCCCACACCGAGCGGATCGAGCGGTTCCTCGCGACGGGCGAGTTCTGAGCCGACCCTCAGGGGTGCCAGTCGTTGGCGACGTCGAGGTCGTGCAACAGGCGGGAAAGGGTCTCGTCGTCGTAGGGGCCGGTCGTCGCCGGCCGCTCGGTGCTCGCCGGCACCTCGTCCGGGACGGCGGCGGGTTCGTGTGGCTGTGTCATCCGGTGCTCCTCGGTCGGGCCGGGACGGACGCCCATGAGCCTGCCCCTCCCGCCGCCGCGGCGATAGGGCCGGAGGGACCCGGTGCGGTCAGGGCGAGGGCGCGTCGCGGCGGGGACTCTCCTCCACGGCCGGCCGGTGGATCGACACGGCCACGGTCGGCAGGACCAGGACGGTGAGCACCGCCGCGCCGACGAGGGCGGCGGCGTTCTCCGGCAGCATCGTCCCGTTCCGCAGCCCGATCTGGGCCAGCGCGACGACCAGCGGCAGCGCGGTGGCCGTCACCAGCGCGGTCTGGATCCGCTCGCGCGGGGACAGGACGCCGAGGTAGACGAGCAGGGCCGGTAGCCCGCGGATGGCGATCATGAGCCCGAAGAAGAGCACGAGGCGCAGCGGGGCCTGCGCGATGGCGTGCAGGTCGATGGTCATGCCGGAGTACACGAAGAAGATCGGGATGAGGAAGCCGTGCCCGGCCACGTCGAGCTTCTCCTCCAGCACCGGCGCGCTCGGCCCGGCCCAGCGCCGCAGCACCATCCCGGCCACGAACGCGCCCAGCACCGCGTCGAGGTGGAACCGCTCGGTGACCGCCAGCAGCAGCACGAGGAGCAGCACCGTGAACCGCAGCGTGATCTGGTTGGTCTCGTGCTGGCGCTCGTCGAAGACCCGCGCCAGCCGCCCGCCCGGCCGCATCACCCGGGACGCGACGGCGAGCAGCACCGCGAGCACGGCCACCGCCGCCAGCGACAGCAGCGCGACGAACCGGTTGGCGATGCCGAGGAACACGGCGATCGCGAGGATCGGGAACAGCTCCCCGGCCGCGCCCCCGGCCATCAGGTATCCGCCCAGCCGGCCGCGCAGCATTCCGTTCTCGCGCAGGACCGGTACGAGTGTGCCCAGCGCGGTGGTGGTCATCGCGAGGGCCACGGGCACGAACGCCCGCACCAGCCCCAGCGAGGTGAGCAGCCCGACGGCCCCGAGCGCGAGGAGCAGCGACACCACCCAGGCCAGCAGCGCCCGCCGCCCCGCGTCCTGCCGGTACAGCCGCTGGTCGAGCTCGTAGCCGGCGAGCAGGAACACGAACCCCAGCCCGAGGTCGGCGAGCGGCTCGACGGGCGCCGGCGCGGCCACGCCGAGCACCTGCGGCCCCACGACGATCCCGCCGGCGAGCAGGAGCACCACCTGCGGGACGCGCACCCGGGGGAACAGGCCGAGCAGCAGCGGGGCGAGCGCCGCGACGACCGCGATGGCGAGCAGGCTGTCGAGGGCGCTGCCGACGTCGTTCACCTACCGATCCCCTTCGCCGACGGGGAGCCGTTCACCCACCTGCTCGTCGGGACCCCGCCACGCGCTAACCCTCGGGCACCCGGTGTGGGCATGATCGCGCGGATCGCCGCCCCGGTCGAGAGGTCCGCCGTCCTCGCCGGACGGCGGGGAAGCAGGTTCGGCGCCGCCCGGGACTCCTCGACGGCGGGACCGATGAGTCCGCGGCGCCCGGTCGGTCTGCCCCGGGGAGTAGCTGAACCGGAGGAGGAACCATGTCCGCACTGCCGCCCGTCGTCGACGCCGCCACCTGGGAGAAGGAGCTCGCCGTGCTGCGGGTGCGGGAGAAGGCCGCGACCCGCGAGCTCGACGCCATCGCCGCCCAGCGCCGGCGGCTGCCGATGGTCGAGATGCCCGACTACGTGCTGGAGGGCGCGGACGGCCCGGTCCGGCTCGTCGACGTCTTCGGCGACGCCCCGCAGCTGATCGTCTACAACCACATGTGGCACGACGGCGAGGAGTGGCAGTGCGGCGGCTGCACCGGCTTCACCTCGCAGTTCACCCGCCTCGAGGGCCTGGCGAAGTTCGACGCCCGCTTCGTGGTCGTCACCCAGGGCCCGATCGACGAGGCACTCGCCTACCGGCGCCGGGTCGGCAACACCATGGAGTGGTACTCGACGGCGAACAGCTCGTTCGGCTCCGACGTCGGGGCCCCGCCCGGCGGCGGGTTCGCGGTCAACGTGTTCCTGCGCGACGGCGACACGGTCTACCGGACCTGGCACACCAACGGTCGCGGCACCGAGCAGCTGAGCTACCTGTTCGGCCTGGTCGACCTGCTGCCGTACGGCCGGCAGGAGGTGTGGCAGGACTCGCCGGAGGGGTGGCCGCAGGGTCCGACCTACAGCCGCTGGGTGGGGTCGGAGGAGATCGCGGCGGCCTACGGGCCCACCGGCTGAGTCTCGTCGTCGGTGCGGACGCTGGTCAGTCCGACGACTCCGCCCGTCGCTTCAGCCCCTCGGCCTCGAGGTCGACGTAACGACGGACGGTGCGCACCATCAGCCGCCAGGCCGGCCCGGCGAGCGGGCCGGTCTGGGCGAACCGGAGGACGAGGGTGCACCCCTCGGGTCCGGGGCGGATCTCGTGGTCGCCCACGGAGTGCAGGCCCGGGGCGCGCGAGGTCCAGGTGAACGACCGGCCGGGCTCGACGCGGGTCACGGTCCACACCGCCGGGGGCAGGCGGGGCTGCCGCACCCGGACCCGCTCCCCGACCCGGAGCGCGCCCTCGACGCTGCGGCGCACGGAGGACATCGAGGGCGTCGACGCCGGCCAGGACTCGACGTCCTCGAGCACCGCCCACACCCGGTCCGGCGGTGCGGCGACCGCGATCGTCCGCTCGTAGGAACCCATGACCTCATCATCCGGCGTTGGCGCGGCGGGCGGTGCCGAAGCGGCGCTGGTAGGCCGCGGGACTGATGGAGAGCTTCTTCGCGAACACCCGGCGCATGCTCTCGTAGCTGGGGAATCCGGCGAGAGCCGCGGCCTGTGTCGCGGTGTGCCCCTGGTCGAGCAACGCTCTTGCCATGTCGAAGCGGATGTTCTCCACGTAGCGGGCCGGTGTGGTGGACAGTTCGTCGTGGAAGAGCCGGGTGAGGTGGCGGGTGCTGACGTTGAGGTGTTTCGCGAGCTCACCGAGCGAGTGGTTGCCCTGGGGGGCCGCCGTCACGAGGTCGGTGATCTTCCGCAGGGCCGAGGACCGGGGTGGCGGACCCTGCAGCGGGGCGGAGAACTGCGACTGGCCACCCGAACGCTGCATGTAGACCACCAGGGCGCGGGCGACGTCGCGGGCCACGTCCGATCCGTGGTCCTCCTCGACGAGTGCGAGCGCCAGGTCGATCCCGGCGGTCACCCCCGCCGAGGTGTACGTGGTGCCGTCCCGGACGTAGATCGCGTCGGGTTCCACGCGGCACGTCGGGCACCGGGCGGCGAGTTCATGGGTGACCTTCCAGTGCGTGGTCGCCCGCCTGCCGTCGAGCAGGCCGGCGGCGGCGAGGATGAACGCGCCCGTGCAGATCGACGCGACGCGGCCGGCGCCTGCCGCCGGGACCTGTGCGGCGTCCGCCAGCTCCCGGGGCACGGGCGTGCGCGGATAGAGGCTCGAGCCGGCCACCACGTACGTGCCCGCTGCGGGCTCGGCGGAGACGGCGCCGTCGACCGCGACCCTGAACCCGAGGTTCGACGTGACGTCCTCGCCGGTCGGCGACAGCAGCACGACGTGGTAGTCGGCGCCGAACCGGTTCGCCTCCGTGAACACCTCCGCCGGGCCCGCGACGTCCAGCAGCGTCACGCCGTCGTAGACGAGGAACGCGACGCGGTGCGGCGCGTCACCGGGCATCGCCGAGGGCCGGTCGGCAGCGGGAGCGGCGGACGAGGACACAGCCCTTGCTAGCGCCTCGCCCGCGCCACGGCAAGCGGCGGAGCTCAGGTCCTGATGTGAGGGGTTCCTGGCCGGACGAAGGCAGCGCGCGGCGTGTGGTGGTCGGCAGCATCGAGGTCGGACAACGACCAGTGGAAAGCGCAGAAGACATGACAGAGGTCATCGCGGGCGTGGAGATCCCCGAGACGGCGGCGGTCGCCGAAGCGTCCCGTCTCATTCAGGAGACGACGAGCCCGCTCATCTACCACCACTCCCGTCGGGTGTTCTTCTTCGGCCAGATCCATGCTCAGCGGCTCGGCGTGGCACCGGATCCCGAACTCCTCTACCTGGCCGCCATGTTCCACGACGCCGGCCTGGCCACGCCCTTCTCCGACGTGGAGCAGCGGTTCGAGGTCGACGGGGCCGACCACGGGCGCAGGTTCCTGCTCGAACAGGGTTTCTCCACCGCGGCCGCCGACACCGTGTGGACGGCGATCGCGCTGCACACGACGCCGGGGATCCCCGACCGCATGGGACCGGAGATCGCCGCCACCTATCTCGGCGTGCTGACCGACGTGCTCGGCTTCGGCCTCGACGGCCTGGATCCCGACCAGGTGGAGGACATCCTCGCCGTGCACCCGCGCGGTGATTTCAAGAACGAGTTCCTGCGCGCTTATCACGACGGGATGAAGAACCGTCCGGACACGACCAACGGGACCGTGAACTCCGACGTCCTCGAGCACTTCGTCCCCGACTTCCGGCGCACGACCACCGTCGAGCGGATTCTCGGCTCGGCCTGGCCGAGCTGACGGCAACTGACATCGAGGACAGCGCAACAACTCGTCGGCTGGAAGGAACTGACATGCACGCCATCACCGTCCGGGACCGCGACGCCGGCATCGCCGGGCTCGCACTGACCGACCTGCCCCACCCGCACGCCGCCGAGAACGACGTCGTCGTCCGGGTGCACGCCGCCGGCTTCACCCCCGGCGAGCTCGACTGGCCCGGCACCTGGACCGACCGGGCCGGCCGCGACCGCACGCCCAGCGTGCCCGGGCACGAGCTGTCCGGGGTCGTCGTCGAGCTGGGCTACGGCACGACCGGCCTCACCGTCGGGCAGCGGGTCTTCGGACTCGCCGACTGGACCCGCAACGGCTCCCTGGCCGAGTACACCGCCGTGGAGGCCCGCAACCTCGCACCCCTCGCCGCCGACATCGACCACACCGTGGCGGCCGCACTGCCGATCTCCGGGCTGACCGCCTGGCAAGGACTCTTCGACCACGCGCGGCTCACCACCGGGCAGAGCGTGCTGATCCACGGGGCCGCCGGCGGCGTCGGGTCGATCGCCGTCCAACTCGCCCGGGAAGTCGGAGCCCACGTGATCGGCACCGGTCGGGCCGACGACCGCAGCGTCGTGCTCGACCTCGGCGCGCAGGAGTTCCTGGACCTGGGCGCCGACCCGCTGGACGGGGTCGGCCAGGTCGACGTGCTCCTCGACGTGATCGGCGGCGACGTCCTCGAGCGCTCGACCGCCCTCGTGCGCCCCGGCGGCACCCTCGTGACCATCGCCGAGCCACCCGCCGTCCGACCCGCCGACGGCCGCGCGATCTTCTTCGTGGTCGAGCCCGATCGCACGCGACTCGCGGACCTGGCCCAGCGGCTCCGGGACGGCCGACTCAAGCCCATCATCGGCGACGTCCGCCCCCTCGCCGAGACGCCCGCCGCCTTCGCCCGCCACCGCCGCACGCCCGGCAAGACGATCATCCAGGTCGCGAAGGACTGACTCGGCGAACGGCTTCAGGAACGGGCGCAGAAGTACGTGTGGCGCCGTTGCCGGCGCCATTCCTCGCCAACTCCTGCGCCACGGTTGTTCCGGCATGACACGTCGGCCATTTTCGTGCAATCAGTCGGACCAGCGGCGCTGTCACAACATCTCGGTGGAAAGGATTCACGCGCGTGACGAGCAGACGGGTACTGATCACCGGAGCGTCCAAGGGCATCGGCCGGTCGGTCGCGGAGCAGCTCGCCGCGGCCGGGCATCGGCCGGTGGGCATCGCCCGCAGCGCACCGGCGAGCTTCCCCGGCGAGTTCCACGTCGCTGATCTCGCCGATCGCGCCGCCACCGCGGGTGCCCTCGAGGCGATCCTCGCGGACGGCTCCGTCGACGCCGTCGTCAACAACGTCGGGATGGTCACGCTCGCCCCGCTGGGGTCTGTCGACCTCGACGACCTCGGCCGGCTCTTCGACGTGAACGTCCGGGTCGCCGTGCAGGTCGCTCAGGCCGCCCTACCCGGTATGCGCGCCGCCGGCTGGGGCAGGATCGTCAACGTCACCAGCATGGTCGCGCTCGGCACACCCGAGCGCACCGCGTACGGCGCCGCGAAGGCCGCGCTCGAGGCGTGCACCCGGGTCTGGGCCAAGGAGCTCGGTCCGACCGGCATCACGGTCAACGCCGTCGCGCCGGGTCCGACCGAGACCGAGCTGTTCCGCAGCAACACACCGTCGGGATCGGCCGCCGAGGCCCGCTACCTGGCAGCCATTCCGGTGGACCGACTCGGCACGCCACAGGAGCTGGGCGCGGCGATCTGTTTCCTCCTGTCCGAGGACGCCGGTTTCATCACCGGCCAGACGTTGCGCGTCGACGGCGGCGGGAGCCTTGCGGCGGCCTGAGAACGACACGCTCCCTCACCAGTCCCACCCGTCGGAGGACCCATGGAACTCGGTCTCGCACTGCCCACCGCCGGGCCGCAGACCTCGCCGGAGACGATCGTCCAGGTCGCCCAGGAGGCCGAACGGCTCGGCTTCGCCGCCTTGTGGACGTTCGAACGCCTGCTCCGCCCGCTCGAGAAGGTCGTTCTGTACTCGTCGGGTGAACCCGGCATGGTGCCGGAGTTCTACCGCTCGACGTACGAGCCGCTGGAGACGCTGAGCTATGTCGCCGCCGTGACCGAGCGGATCAAGCTGGGCAGCGCGGTCATGGTGGCGCCGCTGCACGTACCCGTGTCGCTCGCCCGCCGGTTCGCCACCCTGGACCGGTTCAGCGGCGGCCGGGTCATCGCCGGCCTGGGACAGGGCTGGCAGCACCGCGAGTTCGAGACGGCGAACGTGTCGACCAACCGCCGGGGCGCCCGCACGGAGGAGTTCATCACGGCGATGCGAGCCGCGTGGGGCCCGGACCCGGTCCGGCACGAAGGCGAGTTCTACCGGATCGCGCCGTCGGAGGTGAACCCCAAGCCGGTCCAGACCCACATTCCGGTGCTGATGGCCGCGTTCGCGCCGGCCGCCGTCGAGCGCGCCGGCCGGATCGCGGACGGCCTGATCCCGGTCGCCTCCTCGGCGGAGGACCTGCGCGGCGTCGTGTCCGCGTTCCATGACGCCGCCCGAAAGGCGGGCCGCGACCCCGAGGACCTCATGGTGGTCGACCAGGCGCCCTGGCCGACCCCGATCACCCGTGAGCCGATCGGGGACGGCCGACCGTTCCTCGGCGGATCGCCCGAGCAGATCGCCGAAGACCTCATGGCCGCCCGCGAGATCGGGGTCACCCAGGTGTACCTCGCCGGCGGCCAGGGCCTCGGGCTCGACGTGGGCCTGCAGCGCGCCGACGTCGACCAGTGGCTCGGGCTGCTCGGTGAGGTGGTCGAGGCGGCCGACCGCCTCGGCGTCCTCGCGCCGTGAGCGTGAACTGCGAGGATGTGACCCCGTTCGTTCCCGGTCCGGCCTGACCCCTCGAACCGACCGGTCATGGGCCTCCGCCCGAGGCATCGACCGCCCGGACGCTGACCGGACCCGCTGGCCAGGCCCTGAGCCGGAGGTCGGGATCGAACCGACGACCTACTGTTTACAAGACAGTTGCTCTACCACTGAGCTACACCGGCACCGCCGGACTCGCGCCCGGCAGCCCACATCGTAGAGCGCCGCGGTCGTTTGGCAGCCTTGACGCCTGTGGTGGACGAGCTGAACCCCGCCGAGCGGCTGGCGAACCGGCTCCGGGCGACGCTGAAGCGCGACGCCCGCCGACTCCTCGCGGCGGGTCCGCCGACGCTGCCCATGCTGATGGTCGGGCCGCAGGTGCCCGACGACGCCCGGGTGCAGGAGGTCCTCGACTTCTGCATGCGGGTGGGCGAGGTGCAGCTCTCCAGCGGGGAGAGCGTCGGGGTGGTCACGGACCTGATGCTGCGGCTCGCGGAGATCTGCGGTCTGCCGGCGGTGGACGTGGACATCACGTTCACGTCGATCACGATCTGCTGCCACCGCGGCAACGCGGCGTCGCCCGTCACGTCGATGCGGCTCGTCAAGTACAAGACGCTGGACCTCACGCGGCTCGCGGCCGTCGATGCCGTGGTCGATGCCGTGGTGGAGGGCCGGCTCGACGTACGGGCCGCCGCCCGCGAGCTCGACGACGCGGTCAACGCCCGCCACCCCTACCCGCGCTGGACGGCGACGGCGGGCTGGGGCGTGCTGGCCGGGGCGATCGCGGTGCTGCTGGGCGGCGGCGCCGTCACGGCGATCACGGCGTTCCTGGTCACGGGCGCGATCGACCGGGTCGGGCGGATCCTCAACCGCTGGGGGCTCCCGGCCTTCTTCCAGCAGGTCACGGGCGGTCTGCTCGCCACCACCGTGACGATCGGGCTGTTCGCGGCGGGGCTGTTCCCGCCGGGCACCCGGCCGTCGCTGGTCGTCGCGTCGTCGATCACCGTGCTGCTGTCCGGACTGTCCGTGGTCGGCACCGTGCAGGACGCGATCTCCGGCTACTACGTCACGGCGGCCGGCCGTGTCGCGGAGATCACACTCCTGTCGGCGGGCCTGCTGACCGGCGTCGTCCTCGGCCTGAAGTTCGGGTTCGCGGTCGGCATCGCGCTCGACGTCGCGGGCTCGACCTCGGCGAGCGTCGGACGGTTCACGCTGGCCGTCGCCACCGGCGCGGTGGCCGCCGCCGGGTACGCCCTGGCGGGCTACGCACCGTTGCGCGCCTTGCTCTACGCGGCGGGGACGGGCGCGGTGAGCTGGGGCGTCTACAGCGCGCTCAACCAGTACTCGGGGATCGGGCCGGTCGCGGCGACGGGGATCGCGGCCATCGTGATCGGCATCGGGGCGGGCCTGCTGCGCCGCACCCGGCAGGTGTCGTCGCTGGTCGTGACGCTCGCGGGTGTCACGCCGCTGCTGCCCGGCCTGACCGCGTACCGCGGCTTCTACGAACTCGCCGTCGAGGGGCTGTCCGAAGGACTGGTCACCGTCACGCTGGCGCTGGCCATCGGGCTGGCGCTGGCGGCGGGCGTGACCTTCGGCGAGTTCCTCGCCCGGCCGCGCCTGCGCACCGCGTCGGGCGACCCCGAACCCGTCGCCGCCGCCGACGATTCAGAGCCCGCGAACCTGCCCGGCGGTCAGTAGGGTTCTCCCCGAGGATCCGCCGGCGACGGCCGCGCCGGCGGCGCGAGGAGGATCAGGTGGCCCGCAACAGCAAGTCCGAGCTTCCCCCGCCCGATTTCGTGGTCGTGGCCAACCGGCTGCCCGTCGACCTGGAGAAGCTGCCCGACGGCGGCCGGCGCTGGAAGCGCAGCCCCGGCGGCCTGGTCACGGCCCTGGAGCCCATGCTGCGCGCCCGGGACGGCGCGTGGATCGGCTGGCCCGGCGTGCCCGACGCCGACGTCGGCCCGCTCGTCGAGGACGGCCTGCAGCTGCACCCGGTCGGCCTCAGCGCGGAGGAGGTCGAGAACTACTACGAAGGCTTCTCCAACGGCACGCTCTGGCCCCTCTACCACGACGTCGTGGCCCCGCCGGTGTTCCATCGGCACTGGTGGCAGGCGTACCTGAAGGTCAACCAGCGCTTCGCCGACTACACCGCGAAGGTCGCCGCCGAGAACGCGACCGTCTGGATCCAGGACTACCAGCTGCAGCTCATGCCGGGGATGCTCCGCGACCTGCGCCCCGACCTGCGGATCGGCTTCTTCCTGCACATCCCGTTCCCGCCCACGGAGCTGTTCATGCAGCTGCCCTGGCGGACCCGGATCGTCGAGGGCCTGCTCGGCGCGGACGTGATCGGCTTCCACACCGCGGGCGGTGTGCGGAACTTCCGGTGGCTCGCCACCCGCCTGACCGGCGCGGGGGCCGTCCGCAACCGCAACGAGGTCACGGTCGGGCGGCGCACCGTGAAGCTCGGCGCCTTCCCCATCTCCATCGACTCGGCGCAGCTGGACCAGCTCTCCCGCACGGAGGCCGTCGTCAAGCGCGCGGCGCAGATCCGGGAGGACCTCGGGAACCCGGAGAAGGTCGTCCTCGGCGTCGACCGGCTCGACTACACCAAGGGCATCGACGTCCGGCTGCGGGCCTTCCACGAACTGCTGGAGGAGGGCCGGATCACCGCCGAGAACGCGGTGATGATCCAGCTCGCCACGCCGAGCCGCGAGCGCGTGGAGCACTACCAGCGGATGCGCGACGACATCGAGCTCTCCGTCGGCCGGATCAACGGCGAGTTCGCGAAGGTCGGCCACCCCGCGGTGCACTACCTGCACCAGTCGCTGCCGCGGGAGGAGCTCGCGGCCTTCTTCCTGGCCGCGGACGTCATGCTCGTCACGCCGCTGCGCGACGGCATGAACCTCGTCGCCAAGGAGTACGTCGCCTGCCGGCACGACCTCGGCGGCACGCTGGTGCTGTCCGAGTTCGCGGGTGCCGCGGCCGAGCTCACCAGCGCCCTGCTGGTCAACCCGCACGACACGGACGGCGTCAAGGAGGCGCTGTACGCCGCGCTGACCATGCCGCCGGAGGAGGGCCGCAAGCGGATGCGGACCCTGCGCAAGCAGGTCATGACGCACGACGTCGACCGGTGGGCCCGGTCGTTCCTCGACGCGCTTGGCCTGGAGCCGGCCCATGGCTGAGCCCGAGCTCGACCCGGACCAGCTCGACCCCGCCCTGTCCGCGGCGATCGACCGGCTGGGCGAGGCCGGCACCCTGCTCGTCGCCCTGGACTTCGACGGCGTGCTGGCCCCGATCGTGCCCGTGCCCTCCGACGCCCGGCCCCTGCCGGACTCCGCCGACGCGGTCCGCGAGCTCGCCGGGGCGCCGGGCACCACCGTCGTCCTGCTGTCGGGGCGCGGCCTGACGGACCTGGGCACCGTCTCCGGCTTCACCGAGCCGGTCCGGATGGTCGGCAGCCACGGCGGCGAGTACGGGCCCGGCCTCACCGACGGGGACGGCTCCCTGCTCAGCCCGGCGCAACAGGACCTCAAGGAGAAGCTGACCCTCGCGCTCGTCGACCTGGTCGAGGGCGAGATCGGGGTGACCCTGGAGCACAAGCCGGCCGGTGTCGCGGTGCACGTCCGCAACGCCGCGCCAGAGGTCGGCACGAGGGTGCTCGACGCCGTCCGGGCCGGGCCCGGCAGGTGGGAGGGCGTGGACTCCACGGAGGGCAAGGCGGTGATCGACCTCGCGGTCCTGCAGGTCAGCAAGGGTGCTGCCGTCGACGCGCTGCGCGAGCGGCTCGGTGCCGACGCCGTGTTCTTCGCGGGCGACGACGTCACGGACGAGTCCGTGTTCACCCGGCTCCGGCCGGGCGACGTCGGGGTGAAGGTCGGCGAGGGGGACACCGCGGCGGAGCACCGCGTCGTCGACCCCCAGGCTGTGACGGGCGTCCTGCGGGCCCTCGCGCGCGTCCGACGCTGAGCACCGACTTGCCACTGGCAAGATGTCGCGGGTGAAGCCCTACCACCACGGCGACCTGCGACGGACCCTGCTCACCTCGGCGGTCGAGGTGATCGCCGAGCGCGGGGTCGCGGCGCTGAGCCTGCGCGACCTCGCGCGCCGGGCGGGCGTGTCGCACGCGGCCCCGATGCACCACTTCACGGACAAGACGGGGCTGCTCACCGCCGTCGCCGCGGAGGGCTGGTCACTGCTCGCGGGCGCCCTCGCCGCGCACGCCACGGACTTCGCCGAGGCCGGGGTGGCCTACGTCGTGTTCGCCGTCGGGCACCCGGCGCACTTCGCCGTGATGCGCAGCCCCGACCTCGTCCGCGTCGACGACCCGGAGCTGGCGGAGGCCCGGGCCCGGGCGGCCGCGGTGCTGGAGGGCGAGGGGCGGGACCGGGCCCGGCGGCTGGCGGCGTGGTCGCTGGTGCACGGGCTGGCGTCGCTGGTCCTGGAGGGGAACGTCGCGCCCGGGCCCGACCAGGACGTCGCCGCCCTCGCCCGCAAGGTCACCGCCCAGCTGCGCCCGGACGACGTCGCAGGTCAGCCGGGGTCGTGAGTGCCGAGTGCCCCTCCAGGGACAGTTGCCGCTCACGGGTCACCAGCCCGAGAAGAACTTCTCCGTCTGCGTGGCGGGGCCGCTGGTGGAACCCACGACGAGCTCGGTGGGCAGCACGATCTGCTTGGGCTTGTTGCGCTCGCCGCGCTGCAGCAGCAACTCCCCGGCGACCTGGCCCTTGCGGCGCACGGGCTGCCGCACGGTCGTGAGGCCGACCCGCTCGGCCTCCGGAACGCCGTCGAACCCGGTGATCGTGAGCCGGTCCGGGACCGCGATCCCGGCCTCGGTGGCGTGCTGGAGCGCGCCGATGGCCAGCACGTCCGAGGTGCAGACGAGCGCGGTGACGTCCGGGTAGGAGGCCAGCAGCTCGCGCGCGGCCGACGCCCCCGCCTCGGGACTGTGCTCGAACCGCTCGACGACGGGCACGGCGGACCAGTCGACGCCGGCGTCGACGAGCGCGTCCCGGAGACCGCCGATGCGCTCGCGCTGCACGGGGTAGGAGGTGTTCTCCTGCCGGACGAGGTCGGCCGGCCCGTCGTGTCGCTGCGGGCCCAGCCGCATGCACAGCACGCCGATCTTGCGGTGCCCCAGCGTGGTCAGGTGCGCACCGAGCGCGCGCATGCCCTCGCGATCGTCCACGCTGACCCGGTCGACGCCCTCGACGCCGACGGGCTGGTCGCAGACCACGGTGGGCACCGGCCGCTCGAGCACGGCGCGGAAATGCGGGTCGTCCTCGCTGACGGAGTAGACGACGAAGCCGTCGACGCCCGCCTGGTGCACCGCGGCGACGTCGGCGTGCTCCGGGCTGACCGGGACGAGCAGCAGGCCCTGCCCGGCCTGTTCGCAGGCCAGCGCCAGCCCCTCGAGGAAGCCGGTGGCCACCGGGTCGCGGAAGGCGTAGGACAGCGCCTCGGTGAGCAGCAGGCCGACGGCCCCGGCGCGCCGGGTGCGCAGCGAGCGCGCCACCGGGTCCGGGCCCGGGTAGCCGAGCCGCCGCGCCGCCTCCAGGACCTTCTCCCGCAGCGGCGCGGAGAGCTGGTCGGGGCGGTTGTAGGCGTTCGAGACGGTGGTACGGGACACGCCCAGCTCCGCGGCGAGCGACGCGAGCGTCGCCGGCCGCCTGACGTGGGGTGAACCGGTCATGTCACGAAAGGTAGCCGCCCCCGGTGGGCGCTCGGTAGCCCGGCCTGCCACCACCCGCTAGAGTGAAGTGACAACGGTTTTCAATAAAACCATGCGCACAGCCTGATACGGAGCACGACCCCACGATGAGAACGCGTCTCGCCACCACCCTCCTGGCCGCCGCCGGCCTGGTCTCCCTCGCCGCCTGCGGCTCGGGATCCGACGCCGGCGGCACCGGGTCCCCCCCGACCTCCGCCGCGGGCGGGAAGGTCGCCGTCGTCGCCTCGACGGACGTCTACGGGAGCATCGCCTCCGCCGTCGGCGGCGACCTCGTCCAGGTCACGTCGCTGATCGACTCACCGAACGCCGACCCGCACGAGTACGAGTCCACCCCCGCCGACGCCGCGACCGTCGCCAAGGCCGCGCTCGTCGTGGTCAACGGCGGCGGCTACGACGACTTCGCCTCCCGCCTCGTCGAGTCGTCCGGCACGAAGGCCACGGTGATCGACGCCGTGCAGCTCTCCGGCCTGCCCGGCGCCCCCGAGGCCGGCCACGCGGAGGGCGACGGCCACGACCACGGCGAGTTCAACGAGCACGTCTGGTACAGCCTGCCGACCGTGCGGAAGGTCGCCGACGAGATCGCCAAGGACCTGGGCACGGCCGACCCGGCCAACGCCGCGACGTTCACCGCCAACGCGCAGAAGTTCGGCACGGACCTCGACGGGCTGCAGCAGAAGGTCGACGCGATCAAGGCCGGGCACTCCGGCCAGCGGATCGCCGTCACCGAGCCGGTCCCGCTGTACCTGACCGAGGCCGCCGGCCTGCAGAACGCCACGCCCGAGGAGTTCAGCGAGGCCGTCGAGGGGGGCACCGACCCGGCCGCGGCGGTGCTGGCGTCGACGCTCGAGATCGTCGAGGGGCCGGACCCGGTGAAGGCGCTGGTCGCCAACAGCCAGACCGAGAGCCCGTCCACGCAGAAGGTGGAGGACGCGGCGAAGGCCAAGGGCGTGCCGGTCGTCGAGGTCAGCGAGACTCTGCCGGACGGCGTGGACTCCTACGTCGCGTGGCAGACCGCCCAGCTCGACGCCCTGGCGGGCGCGGTGAACGGAGCGGCGTGAACAATGAGGTCATGACCGCGACACCCCCGACGGCACCCCCGGCGGCGGTCGCCCTGCGGGATGCGCGGGTCGCGTTCGGCAGGCGGGTGCTGTGGGAGGGCCTGGACCTCGACGTCCGGCCCGGCGAGTTCCTGGCGGTCCTGGGCCCGAACGGCTCCGGCAAGACCACGCTGCTGCGCGTCCTGCTCGGCCTCCAGCCGCTCGACGCCGGGGAGGTCCGGATCGCCGGCGAGCCGGCCCGGCGCGGCGGGGGCGGCATCGGGTACATCCCGCAGCAGAAGGCCCTGGTCGAGGACATGCCGCTGCGCGGAGCCGACCTCGTCGGGCTGGGGCTCGACGGGCATCGGTTCGGCCCCGGCCTGCGCGGTCGGGCCGAGCGGCGGCGGCGGGTGGCCGCCGCACTCGAGGCGGTGGGCGCGACCTCGTACGCCCGCTCCCCCGTCGGCCGGCTCTCCGGCGGCGAGCAGCAGCGGCTGCGGGTGGCCCAGGCGCTGGTCGGCGATCCGCGCGTGCTGCTGTGCGACGAGCCGTTGCTCTCCCTCGACCTCGCCCACCAGCGCACGGTCAGCCGGCTGATCGACGAGCGTCGCCGCGCCGCGGACACGGCGGTGGTGTTCGTGACGCACGAGATCAACCCGGTCCTGCCGCTCGTCGACCGGGTCCTCTACCTGGTCGGCGGCCGGTTCCGGATCGGCACGCCGGACGAGGTGATGACCTCGGAGACGCTCTCCGAGCTGTACCGGACGGACGTCGAGGTCGTGCGGGTGCAGGGCCGGCTCGTGGTCGTCGGCGCCGAGGACCAGCACGCCCACCACGACGCGCTGGAGTCCGTGACGTGAGCCGGTTGTTCGGGTTCGAGGGCGTCGGGGAGCTGCTGGGCCTGCCGTTCGTGCAGAACGCCTTCCTCGCCGCCGCGCTGCTCGGCCTGGTGGCGGGCGCGCTGGCCCCGCTCGTCGTCGCGCGCGGCATGGGGTTCGCGGTGCACGGCACGGCCGAGCTCGCCTTCACCGGCGGGGCCGCGGCGCTGCTCATCGGGATCTCGGTGAGCGTCGGGGCGGTCGTCGGGGCGGTGGTCGCCGGGCTGGTGTTCGGCGTGCTCGGGCTGCGCCAGCGCGAGCGCGACTCGGTGATCGGCGTGGTGCTCGCCTTCGGACTGGGGCTCGGGGTGCTGCTGCTGGCGCTCTACGAGGGCCGGGCGTCGAACAAGTTCGGCCTGCTCACGGGCTCGATCGTGTCCGTCGACTCCAGCAACATCACCGTTCTCGTCAGTGTGACGATACTGGTGCTGGCGACACTCGCGGTGGTCTACCGGCCGCTGCTGTTCGCCAGTGCCGACCCGGACGTCGCCGTGGCCCGCGGGGTGCCGACGCGCGTGCTGTCGCCGCTGTTCGCCGTCCTCGTCGCCCTGACCACGGCGCTGGCCGTGCCGATCGTCGGCGCGATCCTCGTCCTCTCGGTCACGATCATCCCGGGCGCCGCGGCCGCGCGGGTCACCTCGAACCCGCTGACCGCGACGGTGCTGGCGATCGGGATCGCGGAGCTGTCGCTCCTCGGCGGCACGTTGCTGAGCCTGGCGCCGGGCCTGCCGATCTCCGGCTACGTCGCCACGATCGCGTTCCTGGCCTACCTGGTGTGCCGGCTGGTCGGCCGGGTCCGCGGCCGCGTGCGCGCCGCCTGAGGAGCGGTCAGAGCCAGCGGGGCAGCTCGGGCGGGGTCCCCGGCAGCACGCTCGCCGGGGCCCGGCCCGTCAGCCAGGCGACGATGTCCAGGGCGGGCGCCTTCGTCGTCTCCATCTCGCCCAGCGGGGCCGACTCCGCCGGGATCGACTCGCCGGGCCCCGAGACGACCGGTGCGGGGGTCACGCCCGGGTCGCCGAGCTGCCACACCCGCTCGCGGTCGGTCGGGGCGAGCAGGAGCGTGGGGCAGCCCTTCCGGCCGGACAGGGTGGCCGTGACGTCGTCGAGCAGCAGGTCGACGACGCCGGCGGGCAGGTCCGCGAGCGAGGCGCCGGTGCCGAGGTCGGCGGCGTGGATCCACACCTCCCGGATCCGCAGGAACGGGATCTCGGTGGCGGGGATCTCGCGGCCCTGGGCGCTGCGGATCGTCGCCTCCCACTGCTCCGGGCTGAGCGCGCCCAGCGCCTCGTCGAGCTCGCGGGCGGTGGAGGCGAGCTCGGACCGCAGCACCTCCGGCGCCCGGCCGGAGGTCTCCTCGATCTCCGCGGCCCGGGCCTCCGGGCTCGGGTACATCGGCGTCTCGACGCCCGTGCGGGCCCAGGTCGCGAGCCGGACGAGGGCCTCGGCGTTGCGCGCCAGGTGGGCCACGACGTGCGCCCGGGTCCAGCCGGGGAGGGCGCTGGAAGCGGTCAGCTCGGCGTCCGGGATCCCCTCGACCACGGCGAGCAGGTGCTCGGTGCCCGCGCGCATCCACGGGAGGGTCTCGGACGTGTCGTTCCTGCTCACGCGGACAGTGTGGACGACCGGGCGGCCGCGCACAGCGCGGAGCGCCGGGCCTCAGCCCAGGCGGCGCCGCCGCGCGACCTCGGCCAGCACCACCCCGGCGGCGACCGAGGCGTTCAACGACTCGACCTCCCCGGCCATCGGGATCGAGACCGTGACGTCGCAGGACTCGCGGACGAGCCGGGACAGCCCCTTGCCCTCCGAGCCGGTCACGATCACCAGCGGGTCCGTGGCCAGGTCGAACTCGTCGAGCGAGACGTCCCCCTCGGCGTCGAGCCCCGCCACCATCAGCCCGGTCTGCGCGTACTCGCGCAAGGTACGGGTGAGGTTGGTGGCGCGGGCGACCGGCAGCCGCGCGGCGGTGCCCGCCGAGGTCCGCCAGGCCACCGCCGTCATGCCCGCCGAGCGGCGCTGCGGCACGACCACGCCGTGCCCGCCGAACGCGCTCACCGACCGCACGACCGCACCCAGGTTGCGCGGGTCCGTGACGCCGTCGAGCGCGACGATCAGCGCCGGCTGCCCGGACTCCGACGCCGCCTCGAGCAGCTCGTCCGGGTGCGCGTACTCGTAGGGCGGGATCTGCAGCGCGATGCCCTGGTGCAGCGCGCCGCCGGAGATCCGGTCCAGCTCGGTGCGCTCGACCTCGAGGATCGACAGCCCGAGGTCGGCGGCGAGGTGCACCGACTCGGCCACCCGCTCGTCCGACGTCGCCCCGACGACCACCCGCAGCGCCGTGGCCGGGACCCCGGCGCGCAGGCACTCCAGCACGGGGTTGCGCCCGAGCACGGTCTCGGGGACGTCGCCGTCCTGGGGGCGGCGGCCGCGCGTGCCCGCGGTGGCGCGGCGGTCCTTCGCCGCCGCCCGGCGCTGGGCCGGGTGCCCCTTGCGCGCGGACGCGGGCGGCGTCGGCCCCTTGCCCTCGAGCCCGCGGCGGCGCTGGCCCCCGGAGCCGACGACGGCGCCCTTCTTCGTGCCTTCCTTGCGCACCGCACCGCGGCGCTTGGAGTTGCCGGCCATGATCCCTGTCTCTTGATTCAGGCGTTCTTGAGCGACCACGTGGGGCCGTCGGCGCCGTCCTCGACGGCGATGCCCGCGGCGAGCAGCCGGTCGCGCAGCGCGTCCGCCTCGGCGAAGTCCTTCGCCTTGCGGGCGGCCTGACGGCGCTCCAGCAGCTCCTCCACGAGCGAGGACAGCGCACCGAGCGCGGCCTCGTCGCCCCGGTCGCCGGAGCGCCAGTGCGCATCGAGCGGGTCGACGCCGAGCACCGCGGCCATCGCGCGGACGGACTCGGCCGCCGCGGTCGCCGTCTTCCTGTCGCCGGCGTCGAGCGCGGCGTTTCCCTCGCGGACCGTGGTGTGCAGCACGGCGAGGGCGCCGGGCGTGCCCAGGTCGTCGTCGAGCGCGGCGGCGAACTCCGCCGGCACCCGGTCGGCGACGCCCGGCGCACCGGCCCGCTCGCCGACGCGGTGCAGGAAGGACTCGATCCGCCGGAAGGCCGCGACCGCCTCGGACAGCGCCGCGTCGGAGTACTCGATCGCCGACCGGTAGTGCGGGCCGACGAGGTAGTACCGCAGCTCGACGCCGCGCACCCGCTGCAGCAGCGCGTCGATCGACAGCGTGTTGCCGAGCGACTTCGACATCTTCTCGCCGCCCATGGTGACCCACGCGTTGTGCAGCCAGTACCGCGCGAACGGGTCCCCGACCGCGCAGGACTGGGCGCGCTCGTTCTCGTGGTGCGGGAACACCAGGTCGAGCCCGCCGCCGTGCAGGTCGAACTCCGGGCCGAGGTAGGTCGTGGCCATGGCCGAGCACTCGAGGTGCCAGCCCGGCCGGCCCGCGCCCCACGGCGTGGGCCACGACGGCTCGCCCGGCTTGGCGGCCTTCCACAGCGTGAAGTCCAGCGGGTCCCGCTTGGCGTTCTGCTCGCCCTCGCCCTGCGCGACGTCGTCGACCTTCTGGCCCGACAACCGTCCGTAGTCCGGGAAGGTGCGGACGGCGAAGTAGACGTCCCCGTCCGCGGCGTAGGCGTGCCCGCCCTCGATCAGCCGCTCGATGTACCCGACCATCTGCGTGACGTGCCCGGTCGCGCGCGGCTCCAGCGACGCCGGCAGGCAGCCCAGGGCGTCGTACGCCGCGGCGAAGGCCCGCTCGTGCGTGGCGCCCCACTCCCACCAGGGCCGGCCGGCCTCGGCCGCCTTGCGCAGGATCTTGTCGTCGATGTCGGTGACGTTCCGGACGAGCGTGACGTCCAGCCCCTCGCGACCGGGCTCGGAATGGGCGAGCCACCGCCGCAGCACGTCGTAGTTCAGCGAGCTGCGGACGTGCCCGATGTGGGGCAGTCCCTGCACCGTGGCGCCACAGACGTACATCGACACAGCTCCGGCCCGCAGCGGGACGAAGTCACGCTGCTTCCTGGTCAGGGTGTCGAAGAGTCGGACGCTCACCCATACCAGGGTACGGACGCCCTGGTCCGGGAGGTGCGGCAGGGCTGCATCACATTTCTCCAAGACGCCGGACGGCCGTCCCGGCACGCTGGACGGCATGACACGCATCGAGCAGCTGTACCCCCGCCTGCCCGTCCGGGGCGCCGACGCGGCGATCGCCTTCTACCGCGCGGCGTTCGGCGCCGAGCTCGTCGAGCGGTACGCGACACCCGACGGGGCCGTCGTGCACGCACTGCTGCGGGCCGGACCGGTGCACTGGGCGGTCAAGGACGGCGACCAGTACGACCCGGCCCCGCCCGACGGCGGCGGCTCGGCGATCCTCGCCCTCTACGTCGACGACGCCGACGCCGTGGCCGACGCGATGCTGGCCGGCGGGTCCGAGGTCCGGTTCCCGGTGGCGGACCAGCCCTACGGCGAGCGCGGCGGCCGGCTCACCGACCCCTTCGGCCACCAGTGGATGGTCGCGCAGAAGACCGAGGACCTCACGCCCGAGGAGGTCCAGGAGCGGACGAAGGCGATGTTCGCCGAGTGATCTGATGACCGAACGGCGCTCTCGCCCAGTAGGTGTGAGCGAAAGTGCCGCTCGCTCAGTCTGTGGCGGGGAGGAGGAGGGCGGTCGCGATCGCGGCGATGCCCTCGCCGCGGCCGGTCAGCCCCAGCCCGTCCGTGGTGGTGCCGGAGACCGACACCGGGCCGCCGACGACCTCGGACAGCACCTTCTGCGCCTCGTCCCGGCGGGTGCCGATCTTCGGATGGTTGCCGATCACCTGCACGGCCGCGTTGCCGACCCGCCAACCCTCGGCGGTGAGCAACCGGCGCACCTCGGCGAGCAGCGCGACGCCGCTCGCGCCCGACCACTCGGGCCGGCCGGTGCCGAACACCGCACCGAGGTCGCCGAGGCCGGCGGCGGAGAGCAGGGCGTCGCAGAGGGCGTGGCACGCGACGTCGCCGTCCGAGTGGCCGGCGCAGCCGTCGACGCCCTCCCACCACAGCCCGGCGATCCAGCAGGGCCGCCCGGGCTCGACGGGGTGCACGTCCGTGCCGATCCCGGTCCTCACGCCTTCTCCTCCAGCAGCAGCTCGGCGATCCGCAGGTCCCAGGGCGTGGTGACCTTGAACGCCGCGGGGTCGCCCGGCACCGTGACGACCGGTTCGCCGAGCCGCTCGACCAGGCCGGCGTCGTCCGTGGCGACGGCGTCCACACCGGACTTCTGGTAGGCCGCCCGCAGCGTCTCCCAGGCGAAGCCCTGCGGGGTCTGGGCGGCCCGCAGTTCGGTCCGGTCGACCGTGGCCTCGACCGCGGCGGCGACCCCCACCCGCTTGACCGTGTCGGCCAGCGGGAGAGCGGGTACGACCGCGGGGTGACCGGCCCGCACCGCCGCCACCACGGCCGCGACCAGCGCGGGCGGGGTCAGCGGGCGGGCGGCGTCGTGCACCAGCACGACCTCGGGAGGCCCGTCACCTGCGAGTCCCCCCGGTCGTTCACAGCCGTGGGGACCGGACAGCACGTCGAGCGCGAGGCGCACCGACGCCGTGCGCTCGCCGCCCCCCACCAGGACGGTGACGGGGCGGCCGGCGAGCAGTGCCCGCGCGTCGTCGAGCAGGTCGGCCGGCACTGCGACCAGCACCTCGTCGACCGCGCCGGAGGCCAGCAGCCCGTCGACGGCCCGGACCACGATCGGCACGCCGGCCAGCGGCACGAAGGCCTTGGGCGCACCCGCGCCGAGGCGGGTGCCCGAACCGGCCGCGGGCACGACCGCGGCGACGCTCACCGCGGCGCCCGCGGGTGCGCGGGCCGCGCCGAGGACGCCATGGGGCCGTACCGTGCCGATCGCGGGGCGAGTCAGGCGTTGGTGGTCGCCAGCACCTCGTCGAGCAGGGCCTCGGCCCGCTCCTCGTCCGTCCCCTCCGCCAGCGCGAGCTCGCTGACGAGGATCTGCCGGGCCTTGGCCAGCATCCGCTTCTCGCCGGCGGACAGGCCGCGGTCCTTCTCGCGGCGCCAGAGGTCGCGGACGACCTCGGCCACCTTGTTCACGTCGCCCGACGCGAGCTTCTCCAGGTTCGCCTTGTACCGGCGCGACCAGTTGGTGGGCTCCTCGGTGTGCGGGGTGCGCAGCACCTCGAACACCCGGTCCAACCCCTCCTGGCCCACGACATCGCGAACGCCCACGACCTCTGCGTTCTCGGCGGGAACGCGAACCGTCAGGTCACCCTGGGCGACCTTCAGGACGAGGTACTTGCGCTCCTCGCCCTTGATCGTCCTGGTCTCGATCGCCTCGATGAGAGCGGCACCGTGGTGCGGGTAGACGACGGTCTCTCCGACCTTGAAAACCATGTGTCCTCTGGCCCCTTTCGCTGCACCCAGGTTAACACGCCCGACCCGTCCCCCGTGCGACGGGAGGGGACATCGTCGCAGGTCACGGGGTTGACAACGGGCGTAAAACGTGCAGACGCGGGTACGCGGGGGTGCACGGGAGCAACCCGTGAGAGCCGAGTGCACGGACTGTCGGACCCGGCGACTACGCTGCACCCGCACGACCGGCCGTCAGGAAGGACACCCGAACCGTGAGCCGCGCGACCTCCCCCCGACGCTCCGCAACGCGCCCGGGCGCGTGGAAGGTCCTGGCCGCCGGCACGGCCGCCGTGGGCGCCCTCCTGCTGTCCGGCTGCGGTGCGGGCCAGGTCGCCCAGACCGCCGAGCAGGTCGCCGCCGTCGGCGGCACCGGCGGCGTGGTGGGCGACGTGGCGGTCCGCAACGCCGAGATCGCCTACCCGACCGGGCTCGCGCCGACCGGGGCGGTCTACCAGAAGGGCGGCCAGGCGCTCGTCGAGATGATCATCGTGAACGACGGCGGGGCGGCCGACCGGCTCGTCTCCGCCTCGAGCGAGGCCGGCACCCAGGTCGTCGTCACCGGCGAGCAGGTCCTCGCCCCGCAGCTGCCGCTCGTCTCGGGCGACGAGGGCGACGTCGCCGCCATCCCGGGAGCCAAGCGGGTCACCGTGGAGATCGCCGGGCTGCGGGACGACATCGTGGCCGGCCGCACCTACCCGCTCACGCTCGTCTTCGAGAAGGCCGGCCCGCTGACCATCGACGTCCCGGTGGCGAACCCGACCGTGCCGCGCCAGGACGAGGCGCCGGCCGAGGGTGCCGCCGAGGGCGGCCACTGAGCGCCCGGCTCCGTGGCGCGCGCTGACCACCGATGACCACGAGGACGCGCGCCGCCCGCAGCTCGTACGTCTGCAGCGAGTGCGGCCACCGCGCCGCGCAGTGGGTCGGGCGCTGCCCCGGCTGCCAGGCCTGGGGCACGCTGACCGAGCAGGCCGAGCCCGCCCGGGCCGCGGCCGCCGGCGGCGGTCTGCGCCGGGTCGCGGCGGGGGCGCCGAGCACCCCGGCCCGCCCGATCGCCGAGGTCGCCCTCGACTCCGCGCGGGCCCGGCCCTCCGGGGTCGACGAGCTGGACCGCGTCCTGGGCGGCGGGCTGGTGCCCGGCGCGGTGGTGCTGCTCGCCGGCGAGCCGGGTGTCGGCAAGTCCACGCTCCTGCTCGAGGTGGCGGCGAAGGCCGCGGCCTCCCTGCGCGGCGGCGCGGTCCTCTACGTCACCGGCGAGGAGTCCGCGGGCCAGGTCCGGCTGCGGGCCGAGCGCACCGGCGCCCTGCACGAGCGGCTGTTCCTGGCCGCCGAGTCCGATCTCTCGTCGATCCTCGGGCACGTCGACGCCCTGCGGCCCGACCTGCTGATCGTCGACTCGGTGCAGACCATGACCTCGCCGGAGGTCGACGGCTCGCCCGGCGGCGTCACGCAGACCCGGGCGGTCACCGTGGCGCTCACCGCGCTCGCCAAGGAGCGCGGGCTGCCCGTGCTGCTGGTCGGGCACGTCACGAAGGACGGCAACATCGCCGGCCCCCGGGTGCTCGAGCACCTGGTCGACGTGGTGCTGGCGTTCGAGGGCGACAAGCACTCCACGCTGCGGATGGTCCGCGGGGTGAAGAACCGCTTCGGGCCGGCGGACGAGGTCGGCTGCTTCGAGCTGCGGGACGAGGGCATCGTCGGGCTGCCGGACCCCTCCGGGCTGTTCCTGGCCCGGTTCGGTGCCACCCGGGCGTCGGTGGTGCCGGGGACCGCGGTCACCGTCGTCATGGACGGGCGGCGGCCGCTGCTGGCCGAGGTCCAGGCGCTGGTCGCCTCGTCGTCGATGCCCACGCCGCGCCGGGCCGTGAGCGGGCTGGACAGCTCGCGGGTGGCGATGCTGCTGGCGATCCTCGAGCGACGCGGCCGGGTGCGGCTGCAGGACTCCGAGGTCTACACCGCCACGGTCGGCGGGATGAAGGTCACGGAGCCGGCGGCGGACCTCGCCCTGGCCATGGCCGTGGCCTCCGCGAAGAACGACGTCGCCCTCCCGCCGGACCTCGTGGTGCTCGGCGAGCTGGGCCTGGCCGGCGAGGTGCGCCGGGTCTCCGGGGTGCGCCGGCGGCTGGCCGAGGCCGCCCGGCTCGGCTTCACCCACGCCCTGGTGCCGCCGGACAGCGACGCGGGCACCGGGACCGGCATGAAGGTCACCGAGGTCTCGGACGTGTCGCAGGTGCTGGCGCGGATCAGGCGGGCGTCAGCGTGAAGTGGGTCGGGCCGCTGATCTTGTCGGCGACCCGGGTCAGCAGCGTGTAGTCGCCGGCCGGCAGCCGGGTCCGCGCGGCCGTGCAGCCCGGGTTCGACGACAGCCCCGACCAGGTGACCTCGAAGGCCACGGGCTGGCCGGGTACGAGAGTCCGCAGGTCCTGGGTGGACGGGTTCACGCAGTCGTTGCTCGACCACAGCCGGGTCTTGATCGGGCGGTCCCAGACGACGATCTCCTGCAGGGCGCCGTCGAGGTCGCGGACACAGGCCTGGTTGCTGATGTTGACCACGGTCAGCCGCAGCTCGGGGCGGTCGCCGACCTTGTGCTGCGGCGCGTCGATCTCCGCCCCGACGGCGATCATGTCGTTGGTGCACGGCGGCGGGCCGGTCGGGGGCGCGGGCTCGGTCGGCGGTACCGGCACCGAGGCGCGCGGGGTGTCGTCGGGGCGCTTCGACTCGTCCGTCGTGCTCGCCGGGCCGCCCTCGGCCGAGGCGCCCGGGGAGGTCCCGCCCGAGGTCGTGCCCGGGGCGGAGGTGCCGATCGGCACCCCGGTCGCCGACAGCGGGGCGCCGCCGGAGGTGCCGGGCTCGGCCGACGGCGTCCCGGTCGTCGGGTCGATGGTGGCGCCGGCCGACGGGGCGACGGAGGCGACCGAGGAGCCGGACGGGAGCGCGGAGCTGTTGGCCGCCCGGCTGGTGGCCTCGTCGGTGGGGCCGGGGTTCGGGGTGGGACGAGTGAGCGCGGCGACGGAGAAGCCGATCACGACGAAGAACGCGATGACGGACACGAGCGCCAGCCAGCGCCGTTTCCAGTAGACGTGCGCGGGCAGCGGTCCCACCGGCTCCCACATGTCACGCAGAGTAGATGCGTGATTACTACACGTCGCCGGATCTCGCGCGGCGCGGCGCGCCGGTTCCACCGGTGTGGGGGACCGTATCGGGCGATCACCCACCCGGTCGCGCGGCCCCCGGACCGCCGGTGCGACGATCGCGGCGTGACCTCCGTGCTGCACCGCCCCGTCCCGGCCGGTCTCGGCGTGCGTTCCGCGGAGTGGTTCCGGGCGCACGCCCGCGACCTGCCCTGGCGGCGTCCCGGCACCACGCCCTGGGCCGTCCTGGTCAGCGAGTTCATGCTGCAGCAGACGCCGGTGTCGCGCGTCGAGCCCGTGTGGCTGCGGTGGATGGAGCAGTGGCCGGTGCCCTCGGCGCTCGCCGCCGAGTCGCGCGCCGAGGTCGTCCGGGCGTGGGGGAAGCTCGGGTACCCGCGCCGGGCGATGCGGTTGCACGCCGCCGCCCAGGCCATCGCGACCGAGCACGACGACCGGGTGCCGTCGGACGTCGCGACGCTGGAGGCCCTGCCCGGTGTCGGCAGCTACACCGCCCGCGCGGTCGCCGCCTTCGGGTACGGGCTGCGCGCCCCGGTCGTCGACACGAACGTCCGGCGGGTGGTCGCCCGGGCCGTCCACGGGGCGGGCGACGCCGGCCCGGCCCGCACGAAGGCCGACCTGGCGGACGTCGACGCCCTCCTGCCCGGGAACGACGCCGAGGCCGCGGTCGTCTCCGCCGCCCTGATGGAGCTGGGCGCCGTGGTGTGTACGGCCCGGTCGCCGCGGTGCGCGGAGTGCCCGGTCCAGGTCGAGTGCGCGTGGGTGGCAGCGGGCCGACCGGAGTACACCGGGCCCCGCCGTCCGGTCCAGGGTTTCGCGGGCACGGACCGCCAGGTGCGCGGCAGACTGATGGACGTGCTGCGCGTCGCCGAGCACCCGGTGCCCAAGGCCGCGCTCGACGCGGTCTGGGCCGACGGGCCGCAGCGGGACCGCTGTCTGGACTCCCTGCTGGTCGACGGCCTGGCCGAACAGACCGCGGACGGCCGCTTCGCGCTGGGCGGCACGGCCGCGCATACGACAGACTGACCGCCCTAAGGTCCCTGGGTACGAGGAGCTCGATGGCGCAGATCGTCCGCTTCCGGCTCGACATGGCCGCCGAGGAGCGCGTGGTGGAGCTCCGCGACCGGCTCCGCGCCGAGGGCCTCCGCGTCCCGCACGAGATCCCGACCGTCACCTTCGCCGCCGCCGCGCAGATCCCGGCCGTCGCCCGCGTCGAGCTCACGGAGGCCCTGCGCGGGCTCAGCCTGCCCTCGCTCTGGCTGCCGACCCTCGGCTCGGTCGCCGGGCACGACGACGACCTGGTGCTCTCCGCGATCGTCGACACCGAGCTGCTCGCGGTGCACAGCGCGGTGCACGACGCGCTGGCCGGCAAGGTGCGCTCGCCCTTCGGCTCCTACCTGCCGGGCGCGTGGCTCCCGCACGTCGTGCTGGCGCACGAGCGGCCGGCCGACGCGTTCGCGATCCTGCACCCCGTCCGCCCGGTCCGGGCCGCGATCGAGGGTGTGGAGATCGCCGACACCCGCGACGGGTCGAGCGAGCCCCTCTTCGCCTGACCGGCCGGCTCCCGATCACCCGGCGTGCAGCAGGCCGCGCGGCACGAAGGGCTGTTCGCCGCGCTTGCGGGCCCGCCACCAGCGACGCCCGGTGTGCACCAGCCGCCGCCCCTTGCGCACCGGGGTGATCTGGGTGGCGATGTGCCACTGGTAGCGCCAGGGCGGCTGCATTCCCGAGCGGTAGGACAGGGCGTACGCGAACTCCACGGCGTCGCGGTCCAGGTAGCGGTCGACGTTCTCGAACCAGGCCGACCCGGTCCGGGCCGCGGCCTGCGCCGTCCGCAGGGCCTCGCGGCCCTTCCGGTCGAACGTGCCCAGCGCCGCCGACAGCGACGGCTGTTCCTGCAGGGCCTGCGCCAGCATGACCGCGTCCATCATCGCGAACCGGGTGCCCTGGCCCATCGTGTAGTGGGTCGTGTGCACGGCGTCGCCGAGCAGGACGGTGTTCGCGTGCCGCCAGGTCTCGTTGCGCACCTCCAGGAACCGGAGCCACGGCGACGGCCGGCCGCGGGAGCTGCTGATCAGCGCCTGCACGTCGAGCGTGTGCGCGAAGATCTTCTGGAGCATCTCGATGCCGTCCTCGTGCGGCAGCGTGTCCAGGCCCAGGCCGGCGAAGGTCTCGGGGGAGCACTCGACGATGAACGTGCTCACCCCCGCGCTGGTGGGGTAGCCGTAGCACCAGACCCAGCCGGCATGGGTCTCCTCGAAGGCGAAGGTGAAGCAGGAGAAGACCTTGCGGGTCCCGAGCCAGATGTAGGGGTTGCGCCCGGTCCTCAGCCTCGTGCCGTAGTCGTCGGCGACGTGGTCGCGTAGCCGGCTGCGCGCCCCGTCGGCCACGACGACGAGATCGGCGGCCAGCTCACCGGTGTCGAAGGTGCCGTCGGCCAGTGCGGTCTCCGGGACCGGGCTCTCGTACCGGACGTCGACGCCGAGGTCGGTCGCGCGGTTCGCCAGCACCTCCAGCAGCCCGGCGCGGGGGACACTGAAGCCGTACCCGGGCAGGTAGCCGACCTCCTCGTCGCGCAGGTGCACCTCCTGCTCCTGCCACAGGTGGGAGCGGGCGCGGATCGCCCGGGCGGACTCGCGGTCGTTGCGGTAGAGGCGGTCCAGCAGCGCGTCGTGACAGACGACTCCCCAGCCGTACGTGGCCCCGCGGGGGTCCTTCTCCAGCACGGTGATCTCGTGCCCGGCGTCGCGCCGCTTGGCCGAGATCGCGAAGTAGAGCGCGGCGGGACCCCCGCCGACACAGACGATCCTCATCGTGCCGCCTTCCTGTCGCGGACCGCGGGCCCGCCCGTCCGGCGGGCCGCGAGGTCGAGAGGGACCGGTGCCGAGTCGTGGTGCAGCCGGTACAGCTGGGCGTAGCGCCGGTCCCGGGCGAGCAGCTCCGCGTGGGTGCCGGCCTCGGTCACCCGGCCGCCCTCGAGGTAGAGGATCTGGTCGGCGTCGGTGACCGTGAGCAGGTTGTGCGAGATGACGACCGTGGTGCGGCCGGCCATCAGCCGGCGCATCGGGCCGAGGACCCGCTCGGCGGACTCGGCGTCGAGGCTCGTCGTCGGCTCGTCGAGGAGCAGGACGGGCGCGTCGCGGATCATCGCGCGGGCCACGGCGATCCGCTGCCGCTGGCCGCCGGAGAGCAGGCGGCCGCGCTGGCCGACACGGGTCTCGAAGCCCTCGGGCAGCGCGTCGACGAAGTCGTCGACGTCGGCGGCCCGCGCCGCGCGCACCAGGTCCTCCCTGCTCGCGCCGGGCCGGCCGGCCAGGATGTTCTCGGCGATGGTGCCGTCGAGCAGCAGGGTCTCCTGGAGGACCACGGCGATGTTCGCGCGCAGGTCCGCGGGTTGGAGGTCGCGCAGGTCGAGGCCGTCGAGCAGGATCCGGCCGCGGGTCGGGTCGTAGAAGCGCAGGAGCAGCTTGACCAGGGTGGTCTTGCCGGCCCCGCTGGCGCCGACGAGGGCCGTGGTGCCACCGACCGGGACCGTGACGGACACGTCGTCGAGCACGTCGACGGTCTTCTCCGGGTAGCGGAAGCCGACCTCCTCCAGCCTCAGCTCGCCGCGGACCCGGTGGACCGGGGTCGGGCCGGGACCCGGGGGCGCCAGCCGCACCGGGTGCGCCGGGGCCGGGACCGAGGTGCGCCCACGTAGTACGCCGCGAGCGCCGGGAAGGCGGCGAAGTTCCGGGGCGCCAGCACGTCGTCGATCAGCAGCTTGAACAGCCAGACGACGGCGGCGTCGAGGAACGGGGTCACGACGACCAGCAGGAGCACGACCGCCATCCGGCGCCGGAAGGGACGCGCGTCCGGCCCGAACCGGCGGAAGATCTCGCGCACGGCGTGCCCCTCGGACGAGAGGACCGAGACAGCCAGGGCCACCGACCTCGTGTTGCGTTCGCCACTCCTCTTCACCCGGAAAGAGCAGCGGAGGTTCAGGGCTGCTGCCACGCAGTCGTCGGATCCACGCCGTCGTGGGATTCCTCGTCCACCTGGGGGTCGGTCCCGGCGGCCGGGTACGTCCGGTCCTGCTCGCCGCCGCGGGCGGCGGGCTCTTCCGGGGAGCCGGCCGAGCCACCGGAGCCCTCGTTGCCGGCGCCGCTGCGGCGTGGGTGACCGCGCTGTTCGCGGTTCCCGGAGGTCGAGTGGTCGGAGTTCAAGTGATTGTCGGAGCGGTTTCGGGAGCGGTCCGCCGAGCCTGAGCGGGTCTCTGAGCGGGTCTCTGAGCGGGTCTCGGAGCGGGTCTCGGTGGCCGCCCGGGCGGACCGGTCCCGATTCTCCGGTCCCGCGTCCTCGCGGTGGTTCCGCGCCCCCTCCGACCGCGCCGTCCGGTCGCCGGGCCCGTCGGCCCGCCGCCGCTCCTGCTGCGTCGAGGTGTTCCCCTCGTCGTGACGGGGATCCGTCGCCTCGGTCCGCCCGGTGTCCCGGCGGTGGTGGCGGGCCCCGTCGGAGGTCCGGCTTCGCTCGTCGGAAGGCCGGGAGGACCGGTCGTCACGCGGCTGGTCGGTCCGGGCGGCGGAGTCGTCGCCGCGCGCCGGGTTCCGCGCGTCGCTCTGACCCACGGCGTCGCGATCGATCCGAGAGCCGGAGCCCTGACCGTCGGCGTCGCGGTGGTCGTCGTCGCTCTGCCACGACTCCGTCCGTTCGCGTTCCGACTCCCCGGCCCGGCCGCCGGACGGGAGCGGCGCATCGCCCCGGTTCTCGCGGAGCCCGTCGTCGGACTTCCCGGGCCGCGTGTCCGGGGCGTCCGGCGCCGACGCGCGGGTGCGCGTCACGACGTCGGACCGGTCGCGGACCTCGGGACGCTCCTGCGGCGCGTCGGCCCGGTTCTCACCGCGGGCCTCGCGGTGCCCCTGTGGCGGGTCGACCCGCCCGGTGCCACCCGCGTCGCGGTGCTCCTGCGGCGCAGGTTGCTCGGGCGCGGGGTGCGTGGCGCGGACCTCATGGCGCTGCTGCGGAGCCGGCCTGCTCGAAGCCCGTGCGCCCTCGGTGCGGTTCGAGCGTTCGGCGTGCCACGTCACCGGCCGCCCACCCGGCGCGGGGTGCTGCCGGTCGGCGTTCCCGGTCGGGCGCGGCTGCTCGCGGTCCGGCTGCGGGTCCACGGACGCGGGCGTCGACCGGCTCGGCGCCTTCGGGGGCGGGGCGTCGTCCTGGGCGTCCCGGGCCGGGCCACGGCCGGGCTGGGCGGGGTGCTGCTGCGCGGGCGGCGGGGCGAGCGCGTTCGGGCCGGTGGCCGCCCGCGCCAGGGACTCGTGCCGGGCGCGGAGCGTGTCGCGGCCGTCCTCGGTGCGGACCCCGAGCAGCATCCGGCGCGCGCCCGCGAGCTGCATGCGGGCGCCGTCGCGGTCCCCGAGCGCCAGCTCCGCCGCGGCGCGGTCGAGCCGCGCGTCGACCATGCGGGCGGCGTCGGCCGAGCCGACGGCGAGCGTCCCGGGCCCCTGCCCCAGCCCCGCCCCGAGCAGGCAACCGACCACTAGCGCCGCCGCGGCGGCCATCGGGAGCCGGCGCGCGCGGCGCACCTCCTCGGCCGGCGGCCGCGCCGCGGCGAGGGCCGGCTCGGCGACGGGCTCCTCGTCCTCCTCGGGCGGCGGTGCGTCGGCCGACCGGCGGACGCCGCGCCACTCGAGCAGCAGGTCCAGGACGGGATCGGAGCCGTAGCACTCGCGGATCCGGTCGTCGGGAACCTCGTGCCGGCCCAGGGCGTCGAGCAGGGCGTCGTCGGCCAGGATGGCGGAGAGATCGACCGGCTCCGGGGCGCGCGGGCAGCACCCACCCACCGCCGGCTCCTCGTCGAGGGGCCGGCGGCCGGCGGGGGTGCCGTCGCCGTCGGGGGTCATCGTGCGGATCAGCCCGCTTCCGGCCGTAGCTGCCAGACCGTGCCGCCGGTGAGCATCCGGCGCAGCGCCTGGAGGGCCCGGTGCTGGTTGAGCCGCACCGACTCCGGTTTCAGCGCCAGGTGCTCGGCGGTCTCCCGCACCGACAGCCCCCACACCACCCGCAACAGCAGGATCTCGCGCGCACGCCCGGGCAACCGGTGCAACAGCCGGTCGACCTCGGCGGCGGCCGCCCGGTCGAGGGCGTTCAGCTCCGGCTGGTCCCGGCGCTCGCACCCCTCGCCCGGCTCCGGCGGCTCGGCGACCGCGCGCTCGTGCGTGCGTACCGCCGTGGTGCACGCGCTCGCGATCCGGTGGCTCGCCACCGTGTGCACGAACGCGAGGAAGGGCCGTCCGCGGTCCCGGTAGGAGGGCAACGACCGCAGGAGGGCGATGCAGACCTCCTGCGTGACGTCCTCCGCCGGCACCGCCGACCCGTGCAGCCGGTTCTCGCAGTAGCGCAGCACGAGCGGCCGCACCAGCTCGAGCAGCTCCGTCAGCGCACGCTCGTCCCCCCGACGGGCCGGCGCCACCAGCTCGTCGATCCGGGCCCCGGGTCCCCCGGCCCGCTCCGGTTCCGCCGCGGGCGGGTCGTCCGCGGCCAGGACGCTTCTCCGCTCCTGGTACATCCCCACACCTCGGGCGCGTCCCCCACCGGTGTCCCGGCTCGGGCGACCCGGGACCCCGCGACACGTCGGCGGGTTGGCCGGCGGCGCGCAGCTCTCGACGTTGTACCCGGAATTCGCCTGCGCCCCGGCGGATTCGCGGCTCCCGAATGGAGTGGCCAGAGGCTTGCACAGCGCCGTCGCGGCCCACAAGGGCATTTCTGAGTGCGTCTCAGCAACCCGGTGACGATGTGGCACACCAAGGTCACATTCGGCGACCGATGTCACGGTGACCTGGGTGAACACAGATCACAAAGCGCGGGAACGCCAGGTACGTAATTCAGGAACCGCCGTTCGGAGCAAGGCCGGGAACGGCCGACGGGACGGGGTCGGCCGAAACCGCGGCGTGGCCGCCGATCCGGTCGTCACCGACATCGGGTGAGAAAGGGCTCGACGACGCCGAGGAACGCCTTCTCGTCGGCGTGCACCAGATGCCCCGTTCCGGGCAGCACGTGGTGCTCGGCCCCGAGGCGCTCGGCCATCGCCGCCATCTGGCCCGCCGGGGCGACGGACTCCTCCGCCTCGACCAGCAGCACCGGGCAGCCGACGGCGTCGAGATCGGCCCACCGGGCCTCGCGCGTCCAGCCGGTGGCGATCTCCAGGGCGTCACGGACCCGGGTCAGCAGGTGCAGCCCGTCGGCCCGTTCCTCCACGCACTCGGCCATGTAGTCGCCCAGCTCGCGACGGGGGTACCCGAAGGCCTCCCGCACGGCCTCGCGGCAGGCGAAGGGCTGCGGGACCGCCCGGAACCACGCGGCCATGTCGGCCATCGGCCGGCCGGCGAGACCGGTGAGGTCCACCGCCATGTCCTCGACGACGACCCCGCGCACGAGGTCCGGACGGCGGGCGGCGAGCGCCAGCGCGTGCAGCCCGCCCATCGAGTGCCCGATCACCACCGCCGGTCCGGCGTCGGCCTGCTCGAGGAGGTCCGCGGCGTCGTCGGCCATCCGGTCGGTGGTCCACGGGCCGGCGGCCTGGGAGCGGCCGTGTCCGCGCGCGTCGAGCCCGAGGACGCGGCCGTGGTCGGTGAGCCTGCGGGCCACCGACCACCAGGTCGTGGCCCGGCCCATCAGCCCGTGCAGCAGCAGGACGGGCGGACCCCCACCCCCGAACTCGACGACCGCGAGGTAGGTCCCGTCGGACGTCCGCACCGATCGCCGCCCCTCCATCACCCGTGAGGCTAACGTGGGGCTCATGGCCGTCGTGAAGATCAACGCAATCCACGTCCCCGAGGGCGCGGGCCCCGAGCTCGAGAAGCGGTTCGCGAACCGCAAGCACGCCGTCGACGGGCAGCCGGGCTTCCTCGGCTTCCAGCTGCTCCGCCCGGTCAAGGGCGACGACCGCTACTTCGTGGTCACCACCTGGGAGTCCGACGAGGCGTTCGAGGCGTGGCGCACGGGCCCAGCCGTCGAGGCGCACGCCGGGCAGCGCGCCCCCGACGCGGGCGGCAAGCCGGTCGCGAGCGGGGCGGACCTGCTGGAGTTCGAGGTCGTGGAGCTCTGACCCGCGCTTGACGACCGTCGACCCAGCGATCGCCGAGGCCGTCGAGCTGCTCCGCGGGGCCGAGGCGCTGCTCGTGTGCGCCGGCGCCGGGATGGGCGTCGACTCGGGGCTGCCGGACTTCCGCGGCACCGAGGGCTTCTGGCGGGCCTACCCGCCGTACGAGGCCCTCGGGCTGCGGTTCGAGGAGATCGCCGACCCGGTCCACTTCGCCGACGACCCGGCCCTGGCCTGGGGTTTCTACGGACACCGGCTCGCGCTCTACCGCGCGACCGTGCCGCACGCGGGGTTCGCCGTGCTGCGCCGGTGGGCGGAGCGGAAGCCGACGCGGGTGTTCACCTCGAACGTCGACGGGCAGTTCCAGCGGGCCGGTTTCGACGAGGTCGCCGAGGTGCACGGCTCGATCCACCACCTGCAGTGCCTGCGGGGGTGCGGCCACCCGGTCTGGGCGGCCGACGGCATCGAGGTCGACGTGGACCCGGTGTCGATGCGGGCGCGCGAGCCGCTGCCCTCGTGCCCGGCGTGCGGCGGGCTCGCCCGGCCCAACATCCTGATGTTCGGCGACTGGTCCTGGGACCCCTCCCACTGCGGGCCTCGGGTCGAGGATCTGCAGTGCTGGATCCGGGAGCACCGCGGCAGGCTCGCCGTCGTCGAGATCGGGGCGGGCACCGCGGTGCCGACGGTCCGGCGGCAGGCCGAGCTCGCCAGCGCCGCGACCGGCGCACTCGTCCGGATCAACGTGCGCGAGCCGCAGGTCCGGCACGGCCGCGGCATCGGGATTCCCGCCCCCGCCGCCGCGACGCTGCAGTCCCTCGACGCCCTCCTCTGATCACGCCACCCTGAATGCACGAACGGCACTTTCGTGCGGTAGGTCCGCACGAAAGTGCCGTTGGTGCGATCAGGTCGGCGCGCTCAGGCCGTCACAGGTCGTCCTTCAGTCGCTCCCACTCCTCGTCGGTGAACAGCCGCGAGCGGATCAGGAACCGGACGCCCTCGGGCGCCTCGACCGAGAACCCGCTGCCGCGCCCCTTCACCACGTCGACGGTGAGGTGGGTGTGCTTCCAGTACTCGAACTGCGACCTCGACATCCAGAACCCGATGGGCTCCGCCAGCCCCTCGACGGACAGGTCGCCCAGGTGGACGTCCTGCCCGCCGGTCTTGAAGTCACCGTCCGGGTAGCACATCGGCGCACTGCCGTCGCAGCACCCGCCGGACTGGTGGAACATCAACGGGCCGTGGATGTCGGTGAGCTTCACCAGCAGCTCCGCCGCCGCCGGCGTCAGCGCCACCCGCTCGGTACCCGAACCCGGGACCTCTGCCACCGGGGCCTCGGCTCGGTCGACCGCGGAACCGCCCATCAGAAGAAGCCCTGGGCGTTCTGCGAGTAGCTGACCAGCATGTTCTTGGTCTGCTGGTAGTGGTCGAGCATCATCTTGTGGTTCTCGCGACCGATGCCGGACTGCTTGTAGCCGCCGAAGGCCGCGTGCGCCGGGTAGGCGTGGTAGTTGTTCACCCACACCCGGCCCGCCTGGATGTCGCGACCGGCGCGGTACGCGGTGTTGCCGTCGCGGGACCAGACCGCCGCACCCAGGCCGTACAGGGTGTCGTTGGCGATCTTCATGGCGTCGTCGTAGTCGCTGAAGCGCGCGACCGACACGACCGGCCCGAAGATCTCCTCCTGGAAGATCCGCATCGAGTTGTTGCCCTCGAACACGGTCGGCTGGATGTAGTACCCGCCGGACAGCTCACCGCCGAGGTCGGCCTTCTCACCACCGGTGAGGACCTTCGCGCCCTCCTGCCGGCCGATGTCGATGTAGCTCAGGATCTTCTCGAACTGGTCGTTCGACGCCTGGGCACCGATCATCGTGTCGGTGTCGAGCGGGTGGCCCTGCTTGATCTGCTCGGTCCGCTTGACCGCCTGCTGCAGGAAGTCGTCGTAGATGCCGCCCTGGATCAGCGCGCGGGACGGGCAGGTGCAGACCTCGCCCTGGTTGAGGGCGAACATCGCGAAGCCCTCGAGGGCCTTGTCGTAGAAGGCGTCGTTGGCGGCCGCGACGTCGTCGAAGAAGACGTTCGGGCTCTTGCCACCCAGCTCCAGGGTGACCGGGATCAGGTTCTCCGACGCGTACTGCATGATCAGCCGGCCGGTCGTGGTCTCACCGGTGAAGGCGATCTTGCGGATGCGGTTCGACGAGGCCAGCGGCTTGCCCGCTTCGACACCGAACCCGTTGACGATGTTGACGACGCCCGCGGGCAGCAGGTCGGCGACCGTCTCCAGCAGCACGTGGATCGAGGCCGGGGTCTGCTCGGCGGGCTTGAGGACGACCGCGTTGCCGGCGGCCAGGGCGGGCGCGAGCTTCCAGATCGCCATCAGGATCGGGAAGTTCCACGGGATGATCTGCCCGACGACGCCCAGCGGCTCGTGGAAGTGGTAGGCGATCGTGTTCTCGTCGATCTCCGAGATGCCGCCCTCCTGGGCGCGCACCGCGCCGGCGAAGTAGCGGAGGTGGTCGATCGCGAGCGGGATGTCGGCGGCCAGGGTCTCGCGGCAGGCCTTGCCGTTCTCCCACGACTCGGCGATGGCGATCTTCTCGAGGTTCGCCTCGATGCGGTCGGCCATCTTGTTGAGGATGTTCGCGCGCTCGGCGACGGAGGTCTTCCCCCACGCCGGGGCGGCGGCGTGCGCCGCGTCCAGGGCCTTTTCGACGTCCTCCGCCGTGCCGCGGGCGACCTCGGTGAACGCCTGGCCGGTGATCGGCGTCGGGTTCTCGAAATACTGACCCTTCGCAGGGGCCACGTACTCGCCGCCGATGAAATGGTCGTAGCGGGGCTTGAAGCTGACGACGCTGTCCGGCTGCCCGGGGTTGGCGTACTTGGCCATGTCCGTCCTTCCACAACATTGGGTCCAGCTCGTGATGGCGGACACTAGGAAGGTGGGGGTTGCGGCCGCGTTGCACGCAGATGCGGACCTCTCCGATCGGACAGTCCGAACGGGCGGAGACAGCTTTGGGTTGCCTGCCCTCGCAGGTGGGAGGACGATCGAGCGGGACGGCGACGTCGGCGGAGGGCTGACATGAGCGAGCAGATCCGTGATCTGGTGTCCGATTCGTGGCGCCGCTCGCACGCGGCCCGGGTCGACCCCGACCACGGGCTGCCGCCGCACGTCTTCGAGCACCGCGAGGTCGCCGACGTCCGGGCGGGCCATCCCCTTGCCGAGGTGCTGCCGCTGCTGCGGGACACCCTGCTGCAGATCGCCGACGAGGCGATGCACATGATGATCGTCACGGACGCGCAGGGGCACATCCTGTGGCGCGAGGGGCACCAGGACGTGCTGCGCCGCGCCGCGGGCGTCGGGCTCGTCGAGGGCACCCGCTGGAGCGAGGACGCAATCGGCACCAACGCCATGGGCACCGCGCTCGCCGAGGACCGGGCGCTGCGGATCCACTCGGCGGAGCACCACGTCCGCGCCTACCACCCGTGGACCTGCGCCGCGGCCCCCGTCCACGACCCCGACACGGGAGAGATGATCGGCGTCGTCGACATCACCGGGCCCGCCCGCACCTTCCACCCGACCACGCTCGCGCTGGTCAGCGCGGCGGCGAAGCTGGCCGAGAAGCACCTCGAGACACGGATCGCGGTCCGGGACGAACGGCTGCTCACCCGCAACCTGCCGCACCTGATCGGGCTCCGGGACGAGCCCGGTGCGCTGCTCAGCCCGCGCGGGCGGGTCCTCGCCGCCCAGCCGGACGGCTGGCTCGCCGAGCGGGTCGACCTCGGCATGGACCCCGCCGACGGCATGCGGGTGGCGCTGGGCGCCCACGGCGAAGGCGTCCTGGAGCAGCTCGCGGAGGGGTACCTGCTGCGACTCCACCGTCCCGGCGCGCGCCGCCGCCCCTCGCTCGCGCTGCGCTTCCTCGGCGCTGAGCGGCCGGTCGCCCGCCTCGACGGCCGGGCCGTCCGGCTCTCGACCCGGCACGCCGAACTGCTCACGCTGCTGGCGCTGCACCCGGAGGGCCTCACCGCGGACCGGCTCGCCACCGCCCTCTACGGCGACGCGGGC
This sequence comes from Pseudonocardia halophobica, assembly GCF_050948485.1. NCBI lineage: Bacteria > Bacillati > Actinomycetota > Actinomycetes > Pseudonocardiales > Pseudonocardiaceae > Pseudonocardia > Pseudonocardia halophobica. The sequence goes on from NZ_CP192046.1 coordinate 7,220,217, forward strand.
AAGGCCGTGACCGTCCGCGCGGAGATGCACCGGCTGCGGGTCCAGCTCGACGCCGGCATCGTCCGCACCCAGCCCTACCGCCTGCAGGCCGCCGTCGACGTCGACTTCCTCGCTCTCCGCGAGGTCCTGCGGCTGGGCCGGGCCCGGGAGGCCGCCGACCTGCACCGGGGCGAGCTCCTGCCCGCCTCCGACGCCCCCGCCGTCCGCGAGGAACGGGACGCCCTCGCCGTCGCCGTCCGGTCCCTGGTGCTGCGCAGCGGGGACGCCGAGGCGGTGTGGTCCTACGCCCGCACGGAGGACGGGAAGTCGGACGAGGAGGTGCGGGAGCGGCTGGGGGTGCTGCTGCCGACCGGCGACCCGCGCCGCACCCTGGCGGGCCTCGACCCGCGCTGAGGGGTTCAGTGAGCCGCGTGGGCGATCTGCCGCTCGCAGCACGAAATTGCCGCCCGCACACCCTGTCGACGGGGGTGTCCGGTCCGAGTGGTCGTGCCGAGCCGTCGCAGGCCCACGAGCCCCGACCGTGCGATCGCCACCATGGCGCCGGTCGTCCGGCGGCAGTCGGCACCGGACACACTCTGCGACTGTTTTGTCCTTTTCATCCCGACTGTCGCGGCAACTCGGAGTAGGACTACGCACCCGCCCGGCCCAGTGGGAACGGGATTCAGGTCACGGCGTGTAACAGGACCCCGCGAGCGGTCGAAAGCCGAGTGACAGGCCGCTGCCCGGACCCCGCCGGCGCGGCGCTCCCCCCTGTCGGGAAAGGTTCGCCGTGCCCCGCCCTCGCGCGACGGTCCGGCCCGCGCCGTCGTGGTTGCTGGTCGGTTCGCTCCTCGTCGCCTTCCTCGTCGTGCTCGTCGTCTGCGGCCTGACCGCCGGCAAGATCGGCAACGACGCGACCGGCGCCCACGAGGAGGGCTCGTCCGAGCAGGTGCCCGACGAGATCCTCTCGGGCGGCCCGATCATCGACGGCCAGCACGAGCCGGTGCGGTCGACGAGCATCCCGAGGGGCACCGTCGTCCTCACCTTCGACGACGGGCCGGACCCCACGTGGACGCCGCAGGTGCTCTCGATCCTGCGCAAGCACAACGTGCCCGGCAGCTTCTTCGTGGTCGGCTCGATGGCCAGCCGCTACCCGGAGCTGATCCGCGACATCCACGAGCAGGGCTCCGAGCTCGGCGTCCACTCCTTCTCGCACCCCGACCTCGGCACGTCGGCGAGCTGGCGGGTGGAGCGCGAGATGGCCGAGACCCAGCTGGTGATCCAGGGCGCCACCGGCGAATCGACCTACCTCATGCGGCCGCCGTACTCCTCCAGCGCCGCGGCGCTCGACGACATCGGCTACCAGACCGTCAAGCAGGTCGGGGCCATGGGCTACCTGACCGTGCTGACCGACGTCGACGGCGAGGACTGGAAGCGCCCCGGCGTCGACCAGATCGTCCGCAACGCCACGCCGAAGGACGGCACCGGCGGCACGATCCTGCTGCACGACTCCGGCGGTGACCGCACCCAGACCATCGCGGCGCTCGACAAGCTGATCCCCCAGCTGCAGGCGGCCGGCTACACGTTCAAGACCGTCGAGCAGGCGATGAACCTGCCGCCCGCCCCGGCGGCGAGCAGCACGGACGTCCTGCTCGGCAAGCTGCTGCTCGGCGTCATCGGCGCGGCCTGGTGGGTCTCCGACGCCGCCCGCTGGCTCCTGGCCGGGGTCGCGACCCTGGTCGTCCTGCGGCTGATCCTGATGGTCGTGGCCGCGCGGCGGCACGACAAGCGCCGACGCGACCCTGACTGGGCCTGGGGGCCGACGTACACGCAGCCCGTCTCGGTGATCGTCCCCGCGTACAACGAGTCGAAGAACATCGAGGCGACCGTGCGGTCGATCCTCGCGAACGACCATCCACTCGAGGTGATCGTCGTCGACGACGGGTCGTCGGACGGCACGGCCGAGCTCGTCGAGTCGCTCGACCTGCCCAGGGTGCGGGTGATCCGCCAGCTCAACGCGGGCAAACCGGCCGCGCTCAACACCGGTACGGCGAACGCGCGGTACGAGGTCGTCGTGATGATGGACGGCGACACGGTCTTCGAGCCGGACACCGTGCGGCACCTCGCGCAGCCCTTCGCCGACCCGCGGGTGGGTGCGGTCGCGGGCAACGTGAAGGTCGCCAACACCGACACGCTGATCGGCCGGCTGCAGCACGTCGAGTACGTGGTCGGGTTCGGCATCGACCGCCGGGTGCAGGACACGACGTCGTCGATCACCACGATCCCCGGTGCCGCCGGCGCCTTCCGCAAGGAGGCGCTGCGCGAGGTCGGCGGGCTGTCCGACGACACCCTCGCCGAGGACACCGACCTCACCATCGCCCTGGGCCGGGCCGGGTGGAAGGTCGTGTTCGAGGACCGCGCGCTGGCCTGGACCGAGGCGCCCGCGACCGCCGGCCAGCTCTGGCGGCAGCGGTACCGGTGGAGCTACGGGACCATGCAGGCCATCTGGAAGCACCGGCGCGCGGTCCGCGAGCCCGGCTCGTTCGGCTGGCTCGGCCTCGCCCACGTCCTGCTGTTCCAGATCATGCTGCCGCTGTCCGCGCCGCTGGTCGACATCTTCCTGCTCTACGGCCTGCTGTTCGAGGACCCCGCGACCACCATCGTGCTCTGGAGCCTGATGATGGGGCTTCAGGTCGCGAGCGGCATCTACGCCTTCCACGTCGACGGCGAGCCGAAGGGCGCGCTGTGGGTGCTGCCGGTGCAGCAGTTCGTCTACCGGCAGCTGATGTACGTGGTGCTCGTGCAGTCCGCGGTGAGCGCCATCAGCGGTGTCCGGGTGCGCTGGCAGAAGCTCAAGCGCACGGGCGCGGTCGACGCGCTGCTCTCCCCCGCCCCGGTGCCGCCCGCGGGCGCGGCCGGGCGGCACCCGTCGTTCCCGAGCATGCCGGCCGTGCCCGCCCCGACCGCCGTCGCGGCCGTCCCGGAGCCCCGGTCCGCCGGGCCCGACGACCCCGGGTCACCGCTCCCCGCCCCCGTCGCGCGACCGCGGGGCCGGGAGCGGTGGCTCGACACACTGCGCGGGCTCGCGCTGGTCCGCGTGGTCGTCTACCACGCGCTGGGGCTCGGCTGGCTGTCGATCGTCTTCCCGTCGATGGGCGTGATGTTCGCGCTGGGCGGGTCGCTGATGGTGCAGTCGATGCGGAAGACCCCGGCGATCGACGTCATCGGGCAGCGGATCCGGCGCCTCCTGCCGCCGCTGTGGCTGATGGCCGTGATCTTCGTGCCGATCATGGTGTGGCAGGGCTGGGCCGCCGAGGGGGCCGACGCCGAGAGCCCCGGCAACGGGATCCCGTGGAGCGACCTGATCTGGTGGGTCTTCCCGATCATGGACCCGCCGGGCAGCGAGTGGGGCCTCGACACCGTCGAGGTGCTCTGGTACCTGCGCGCCTACCTGTGGTTCGTGCTGCTCACACCGGTGATGCTCAAGGCCTTCCGGAAGAGCCCGGTGATCAGCGTGCTGGTCCCACTGGCCCTGGTGATCGTTGACGGCCTGCTCGGGTCGCCGTTGTCCGACGCCAGCGGGCTCGGCGCCGGCCTGCTCGACTTCGTGACCTTCGGTGCCTGCTGGATGCTCGGCTTCGCGCACCGCGAGGGCATGATCCGCAGACTCCCGTTGCCGGCCCTGCTCGGGCTGGCCGCGGCCGGGATCGCGGCGGGCATGTTCTGGGCCGTCGGGCACCCGTCGCCGGACGCGGGGCTGGACCTCAACGAGATCCCGATGGCGCAGGCCCTGGTCTCGGCCGGATTCGTGCTGCTGGTGCTGCGGGTCAACCCGGCCATGGGCTGGGTCGACAAGGTGCCCGGGCTCGGCCGGCTGATCTCCGTCGTCAACGCGCGGGCGATCACGATCTACCTGCTGAACAACCCGGCGATCGACGTCGCCGCCTGGGCCAACGACCGGCTCGGCCTCCCGGACTCGAGCGGCTGGCTGGTGCTCAGCTCCGTGGTGATCATCGTGATCGGGGTGGCCTGCTTCGGCTGGGTCGAGGACCTCGCCGCCCGCCGGCCGCTGCAGATCCTGCCGGGAGGGAAACGCGCCGCGGCGGCCCGCCGGAAGAAGGACGACGACGCCGTGCGCCAGGGCCCCGTCCTCCGGCCGCGGACCCTCGCCGAGGCCACCGCCCGGCGCATCGCCGAGATGCCGGCGACCGAGGTGCTGCCGGTGGTGCCGCGACAGGGCGCCCCGGCGCCGCGCGAGGGCTTTCCGGCGCCGACGCCCCGCGAGGGCGCTCCGAGCCCGGTTCAGCGTGAGGGCGCTCCGGCGCCGGTGCCGAGCGGGGCGTGGGCTCCCGGCCGGGCGGCCGAGGGTGGACCGCGGATGGATACCGTCCCCGGCCCCCGCGGCTGGCCCGCAGCTCCCCAGGGATGGGCTGCAGTCCCTCAGGAGCGGCCTGCAGCCCCGCAGGAGCCCCTTCCGGGCCGCCGCCGCCCCCAGCCGCGCACCCGGGCCCAGGAGTGGCCCCCACCCCAGCGCCGCCCCTGACCCGAACGAGGGCCCGGGCGTGGCGTCGCGAGTCGGCAGTTCCGGCACCGCGAGTCGGCAGTTCCGGCACCGCGAGTCGGCAGTTTCGGGGCACCGAGTCGGCGACGTGGGGAGACCGGCCGGACGACGTCCTGCGCCGGCGCCGACTCAGCGAGCCGGGGTGTCCGGGGCCTCGTCGAGGTGGTCGGGGATCCCGTCGTCGTCGGTGTCGGGCAGGCGCGGGTCGCCCTGCCCCGCGCGCACGGCCTCGAGCTGCGCGGCGAGCGCGAAGCCGGCCAGGAGGGCGATGCCGCTGACGTTGGCCCAGAGCAACAAGGCCATGATCGCCGTCAGTGGGCCGTAGGTCTCGTCGAAGTTCGCACCGAGCACCACGTACCCGGCCAGCAGCGCCGAGCCCGCGAGCCACGCCAGGACCGTGACCGTCCCGCCGACGACGAGCCAGCTCAGGCCCGGCTGGCGGCGGCGCGGGGCGAAGCGCAGCAGGGCCGTCACCGCCACGATCAGCGCCGCGAGGCCGGCGGGCCAGCGCAGGACGTCCCAGATCTCCTCGGCGACGTCGCCCCACCGGTAGACCTGCTCCATCGCCTCGCCGAACGGCTCGCCCGCGACGATGAGCAGGAGACCGACCGCCATCGCCACACCCGCCGTCGCCGTCAGCAGGGCGGCGCGGACGTACTTGCGGAGCGCCGGCCGGTCCCGCTCGGTGCCGTAGATCCGGTTGGCGCCGCGCTCGAGCTGCGCAAAGGCCGAGGTCGCTGCGAGGAAGGCCGTGATCAGCGCCAGCGCGACGACGACCTCGCCGCGCTCCTCGCCGTCCACCTCACCCTCGACGGCCTGCCCGACGAGCTGGTCGCTGGTGCCGGGCGAGATGGCGACGACCGTCCGGGCGACGACCTCCGAGAAGGACTCCACCCCGAGCGTGGTCGCCAGCCCCGCGCCGGCGATCACCAGCGGAACCGCGGCCAGCGCGAGCTGGAGCGCGAAGGCGCGGGCGTGGGAGAAGCCGTCGCCGTAGCGGAAGCGCACGAAGCCCGTCACGAGGAGGTGGCGCAGGCCGTAGCGGCGGACGGTGTGCCAGGCGTCGTCGGCGGACAGCAGCTCGCCCGACATCAGCTCGGTCTCCGGGACGGCGCGGACCGAGCTCATGGCCGCCACGGTAGCGACGGCGGGCCGGACCCGCCGGGGGGCCGTGGCCCGGAACTGCCGACTCGCGGTGCCAGAACTGCCGACTCGCGGTGCCGGAACTGCCGACTCGCGGTGCCAGAACTGCCGACTCGCGGTGCCGGAACTGCCGACTCGCGGGTCGGGTGAGAACGGCGGCGGCCCGCCTCCCGAAGGAAGGCGGGCCGCCGTCGTGCTGCCTGGTCCTACTCCTCGCCGCCACCGGCGGCGATGTCGACCGGCGGAGCGTCCGGGACGCCCGCGGCCGGGCGGGGCTCACCGCGGAAGGTGAACGTCGCCTTGTCGTCGTGCGCCGGGTTGCCCTCGGGCACGCTCTCGTCGATGCCCTCGACGTCGACGATCACGATCTGCCCCGGCTCGACCTCGCCGAAGAGGATCTTCTCGGACAGCTGGTCCTCGATCTCCCGCTGGATGGTCCGGCGCAGCGGCCGGGCGCCCAGCACCGGGTCGAACCCGCGGCGGGCCAACAGGCCCTTGGCGGCGTCCGTGAGCTCGATCGCCATGTCCTTGTTGGCCAGGGCCTTCTCCACCCGCGTGATCATCAGGTCGACCATGGAGATGATCTGCGGCTGCGTGAGCTGGTGGAAGACGATGATGTCGTCGATGCGGTTCAGGAACTCCGGGCGGAAGTGCTTCTTCAGCTCGTCGTTGACCTTGGTCTTCATGCGCTCGTAGTTCGACTGCTCGTCGTTGCTCTGCGCGAAGCCGAGCCCGACGGCCTTCGAGATGTCCTGGGTGCCCAGGTTCGAGGTGAAGATCAGCACCGTGTTCTTGAAGTCCACCGTGCGGCCCTGGCCGTCCGTCAGACGGCCGTCCTCCAGGACCTGCAGGAGCGTGTTGTAGATCTCCTGGTGGGCCTTCTCGATCTCGTCGAACAGCACGACCGAGAACGGCTTGCGGCGCACCTTCTCGGTGAGCTGGCCGCCCTCCTCGTAGCCCACGTACCCGGGAGGGGCACCGAAGAGCCGCGAGGCGGTGTAGCGGTCGTGGAACTCGCCCATGTCGATCTGGATGAGCGCGTCGTCCTCGCCGAAGAGGAAGTTCGCCAGCGCCTTGGACAGCTCGGTCTTACCGACACCGGACGGGCCGGCGAAGATGAACGAGCCGGACGGGCGCTTCGGGTCCTTCAGGCCGGCACGGGTGCGGCGGATCGCCTGGGCGACGGACTTGACCGCCTCCTCCTGGCCGATGATCCGCTTGTGCAGCTCGTCCTCCATCTTGAGCAGCCGGGAGGTCTCCTCCTCGGTCAGCTTGAAGACGGGGATGCCGGTCCAGTTGGCGAGGACCTCGGCGATCTGCTCGTCGTCGACCTCGGCCACGACGTCCAGGTCACCGGACTTCCACTGCTTCTCGCGCTCCGACTTCTGCCCGAGCAGCTGCTTCTCCGAGTCCCGCAGGTGCGCGGCGCGCTCGAAGTCCTGCGCGTCGATCGCGGACTCCTTGTCCCGGCGGACGTTCGCGATCTTCTCGTCGAACTCCCGCAGGTCCGGCGGCGCGGTCATCCGGCGGATGCGCATCCGGGCGCCGGCCTCGTCGATCAGGTCGATCGCCTTGTCCGGCAGGAAGCGGTCGGAGATGTAGCGGTCGGCCAGCGTGGCCGCGGCGACGAGCGCCGGGTCGGTGATGGTGACCCGGTGGTGCGCCTCGTAGCGGTCGCGGAGGCCCTTGAGGATCTCGATGGTGTGCGTGACGCTCGGCTCGCCCACCTGGATCGGCTGGAAGCGGCGCTCCAGGGCCGGGTCCTTCTCGACGTACTTGCGGTACTCGTCGAGCGTGGTGGCGCCGATGGTCTGCAGCTCGCCGCGGGCCAGCATCGGCTTGAGGATGCTCGCGGCGTCGATCGCGCCCTCGGCGGCACCCGCACCCACGAGGGTGTGGATCTCGTCGATGAACAGGATGATGTCGCCGCGCGTGCGGATCTCCTTGAGCACCTTCTTGAGGCGCTCCTCGAAGTCACCGCGGTAGCGGGAGCCGGCGACCAGGGAGCCCAGGTCCAGCGTGTAGAGCTGCTTGTCCTTCAGCGTCTCCGGGACCTCGCCCTTGACGATGCCCTGGGCCAGCCCCTCGACGACGGCCGTCTTGCCGACGCCGGGCTCGCCGATGAGGACGGGGTTGTTCTTGGTCCTCCGGGAGAGGACCTGCATGACCCGCTCGATCTCCTTCTCCCGGCCGATGACCGGGTCCAGCTTGCCCTCACGGGCCTGCTGGGTGAGGTTGCGACCGAACTGGTCGAGCACGAGGGAGGACGACGGGGTGCCCTCGCCGCGGCCGGAGGAGGCCTCGGCGGGCTCCTTGCCCTGGTAGCCGGACAGCAGCTGGAGGACCTGCTGGCGGACGCGGTTGAGGTCGGCTCCCAGCTTGACCAGGACCTGCGCCGCGACGCCCTCGCCCTCGCGGATCAGGCCGAGCAGGATGTGCTCGGTGCCGATGTAGTTGTGGCCGAGCTGCAGCGCCTCGCGCAGCGACAGCTCCAGCACCTTCTTCGCCCGAGGCGTGAACGGGATGTGTCCCGACGGCGCCTGCTGGCCCTGGCCGATGATCTCCTCGACCTGCTGCCGGACGCCCTCCAGGGCGATCCCGAGCGACTCGAGCGCCTTCGCGGCCACACCCTCGCCCTCGTGGATCAGGCCAAGGAGGATGTGCTCGGTGCCGATGTAGTTGTGGTTGAGCATCCTGGCCTCTTCCTGCGCCAGGACGACAACACGCCTTGCTCGGTCGGTGAACCTTTCGAACATTCGCACTCCTTGCCTGCTGCGCCCACACGTGCGACGCGTCCAGCATCCCTGTGACACTGCGCCGCGGACGCCCCATACCACTGTATCGGTCGCCGACCGGTCGGCGCCTCCACCGCGGGCCCGCGTAACGCGCACGGTACGCACCGACACCGACACAACGGTGTGACCTCGACGTCCATTCCCCGTCGGCGGGAGTTCAGCCCTGCGCGAACGGCCAGGGACGCCGCCGACCTGCGAAGATCGTCAGGCCGAGGCCGCCTGCTCGGCCTCCTCCAGCCGCGCCTGCTCCTGCTTGTAGACGCGGAAGCCCTCCTCGTCCCGGCCCCGCCGCCAGTAGCCGGAGACGGACAGCGCGTCCCGGTCGACGCCGCGCTCGCGCAGCAGGTGCCGCCGGACCTCGCGGACCTCGCCCGCCTCGCCGTGGACGAACGCGTGCACCCGGCCGGCCGGGAACTCCAGGGCCCGGACGGCCTCCAGCAGGGCGCCCGCCCCACCGTCGGGGGCGCCGGCGCGGTGCAGCCAGCGCAGCCGCAGGTCACCGGCGCACGCGAGGTCCTGCCGGTCGGCCTCGTCGTCGACCTGGACGATCGCGTGGACCGGGACGCCGGCGGGGATCCGCTCCAGCGCGGCGCCGATCGCGGGCAGCGCCGCCTCGTCGCCGACGAGCAGGTGCCAATCCGCCTCGGGATCGGGCGCGTAGGCCCCGCCCGGGCCGAGCAGCCGCAGTACGTCGCCGGGGCGGGCCGAGGCGGCCCAGGGGCCGGCGAGGCCGCTGTCGCCGTGGTGCACGAAGTCGATGGTCAGCTCGCCCGCGGCGGGGTCGAACGCGCGCACGGTGTAGGTCCGCACCCGCGGCCACTCCTCGCGCGGGTGGTCCCGCCGGACGGCCTCCATGTCGAGCGGCTCGGCGTAGTCGACGCCCGGCACCGGGAACAGGATCTTCACATAGCGGTCGGTGAACGCGGTGTCGGGGAACGACGCGAGCTCGGGCCCGGCGGCGACGACGCGCACCATGTGCGGGCCGATCCGCTCGGTGCGCGCGACCTCGAGGGTGGTCATGCGGCGTGCCACGGGGTGTACCTCCGGGAGCGGCGGGCTTTCGCCCCACGCTACGCCCGGAGCGAGGTGAGGCAATCCTTGCTTCCGCCCAGCAGAAGGGCCGGCCGGGACGCGCCCGGCCGGCCCTTCCGACGTGCCTCGCTCAGTTCTCCTGGTGGTAGGCCTCCAGGACCTCGGCCGGGATCCGGCCGCGGTCGGAGACCTTCATCCCGCGCTTGCGGGCCCAGTCGCGGATGGCCTGGTTCTGCTCGCGGTCGATCGACGGCCGCCGGTTCGTGCCGCCGGGCGACGATCCGCCACCGCCGCGGCGCCGCCCGGAGGCCCGCCGGGCCGCACCCACGTAGGACGCCAGTGCGTCCCGCAACTTGCTCGCGTTCGCCGTCGACAGGTCGATCTCGTAGCTCTTCCCGTCGATGCCGAACTCGACGGTCTCGTCGGCCTTCTCGCCGTCGAGGTCGTCGACCAGCTTGATCTCGCGGATCTGCGCCACCGCCGCAGCCTCCTGGTTCGAATAGTTCCTGCTGAATGCACGGCCGCGCCGTCGGGGAAATATAACGCGATTACCGAAGGCGTGTCGAGCAGGGGTCGAACTCGCGAGATTCTGGAACGCGTTATAGCTCGCGGCGGACCAGCGGGAAGAGGATCGTCTCCCGGATTCCGACGCCGGTCAGCGTCATGAGGAGGCGGTCGATGCCCATTCCCATGCCGCCGGTCGGCGGCATTCCGTACTCCATGGCCCTCAGGAAGTCCTCGTCGAGCTGCATGGCCTCGGGGTCGCCCTTGGCCGCCAGCAGGGACTGGGCGTGCAGCCGCGCGCGCTGCTCGACGGGGTCGACCAGCTCCGAGTAGGCCGTGGCCAGCTCGTGCCCGAACACGATGAGGTCCCAGGCCTCGGCGAGCCGCGGGTCGTCGCGGTGCTGACGGGTCAGCGGGCGCACCTCGACCGGGTAGTCGCGGACGAAGGTCGGTTCCTGCAGCGTGTGCTCGACGAGCTTCTCGAACAGCTCCAGCACGATTTCGCCGGCGCCCCACGAATCCTGCAGCGCCACGTCGTGCGTCGCCGCGATCTTCCGCAGTTCCTCGGCCGACGTGTCCGGCGTCACGGATTCCCCGACGGCCGTGGCGACCGATTCGTGCAGCGCGACCGAGCGCCACTCGCCGCCGAGATCGTGTTCGGACCCGTCCGCGTGACGCACGACGGTGGAACCGAACACGGCGCGTACACATTGCTGGACCAGTTCGCGGGTCAGAACGGCCATGTCGTCGTAGGTGGCATAGGCCTGGTAGGCCTCGAGCATCGCGAACTCGGGTGAATGGGTGGAGTCGATGCCCTCGTTGCGGAAGACGCGGTTGAGCTCGAAAACGCGCTCGATCCCGCCGACGACCGCCCGCTTGAGGAACAGCTCGGGGGCGATCCGCAGATACAGATCCGTGTCGATGGCGTTCGCGTGCGTGACGAAGGGGCGCGCCGTGGCCCCGCCGTGCAGCAGCTGCAGCATCGGCGTCTCGACCTCGACGAAGTCCCTGTCCTCGAACTCCCGGCGAAGCGTGCGCAGCACGGTGGAGCGCGCCCGGACCATCTCGCGCGCCTGCGGGCGCATGATCAGGTCGACGTAGCGCTGCCGGACGCGGGTCTCCTCGGACAGGTCGCTGTGCGCGTTGGGCAGCGGGCGGATCGACTTGGCGACCATCGCCCACGAGTCCGCCATGACCGACAGCTCGCCGCGGCGGGAGGTGATGACCTCGCCCGTGACGGCCACGTGGTCGCCCAGGTCGACCTGGGCCTTCCAGCGGGACAGCTCGTCCGCCCCCACCTTCGCGAGGCTCAGCATGGCCTGCAGCTCCGTGCCGTCGCCCTCGGTGAGCTGGGCGAAGCAGAGCTTGCCGGTGTTGCGGAGGAACATGACGCGCCCGACGACGGTGACGACCTCACCGGTCTCGGTGTCCGCCGGCAGGTCGGGGTGCGCCTCGCGGACGGCGCGCAGCGTGTGGGTGCGCGGCACGAGGACGGGGTACGGGTCGACGCCCGCCTCCAGCATCTCCGCGCGCTTCTTCGCGCGCACCTGCATCTGCTCGGGCAGGTCGTCGGCGGGGGTGCGCGGCTCGTCGGTCACGCCGGGTAAGGCTAGACGGCGGTACCGCGCGCCGTCCGCGCGGTGTCCGCCCGCGGCTCCTGCACGCCGCCGGGAGCCGCACCCGTGCGGACGTTGCGCTCGTACGTGAGGCGCAGACCCTCCAGGGTCAGGTCCGGGGCGTACTCGGTGATGGTGTCCGAGATGCCCTTCATCAGCGGCGCGAGGCCACCGGTGCCGAGCACGGTCACCGGGCCCGCACCCGGGCCGAGCTCGCTGATGATCCGGCGCACCAGGCCGTCGACCTGGCCGGCGAAGCCGTAGAGCACGCCGGACTGCAGGCACTCCACGGTGTTCTTGCCGATGACCGAGCGGGGCGGCACGAACTCCACGGTGCGCAGCGCGGCGGCGCGGTGGGCGAGCGCGTCCATCGAGATCTCGATCCCGGGGGCGAGCGCACCGCCGAGGAACTCGCCCTTGGCCGACACGACGTCGATGTTCGTCGAGGTCCCGAAGTCGACGACGATGCACGCCGTCGCGTGCCGGTGGTGCGCGGCGAGCGTGTTCACCACCCGGTCCGCGCCGACCTCGCGCGGGTTGTCGACCAGCAGCGGCACGCCCGTCCGCACCCCCGGGCCGACGACGACGGTGGGCATCCGTACCGCCCGCCGCTCGAGCATCAGCCGCAGCTCGCGCAGCAGTGACGGGACGGTGGACAGCGCGGCCACGCCGTCGACCCGCGGGGCGTACTCGCCGAGCATCGCGCCGACCGCGACCTCCAGCTCGTCGGCCGTGATCCGCGGGTCGGTCCGCATCCGCCAGTCCCGGACGAGGAGCTCGCCCTCGTACACACCCAGCGCGATCTGGGTGTTGCCGATGTCGATGCAGAGCAGCATCAGCGGGAGCCGGAAAGCAGCCCCGAGCCCTCGGGAGCGTGCGCCGGGTCCGAGCCCTGCTCGACGATCCGGTTGTGCTCGTCGACGAACACCACGCGCGGCGAGTAGGTGAGCAGCTCGGCCTCGTCGAGCTGGCCGTAGGCGATCAGGATGACGAGGTCGCCGGGGTGCACGAGGTGCGCGGCGGCACCGTTGATGCCGATGATGCCGCTGCCCCGCTCGCCGGGGATCACGTAGGTCTCGAGCCGGGCGCCGTTGGTGATGTCGACGATCGCGACCTGCTCGCCCTCCAGCAGGTCGGCGGCCTCCATCAGGTCGCGGTCGACGGTCACCGAGCCGACGTAGTGCAGGTCGGCCTGGGTCACCGTGGCGCGGTGGATCTTCGAGGTCATCATGGTGCGCAGCACGGGGACTCCTAGAGCTGGACGGGGAGGTTGTCGATGAGGCGGGTGGTGCCGATCCGGGCGGCGACGAGCAGCCGGGCCCGGCCGCCGTCGACCGGCTCGCCGAGGGTGTCGGCGTCGCGCAGCTCCAGGTACGCGACCTGCAGTGCCGGTTCGGTGTCGAGGACCGCGCGGGCCCGCTCGAGGACCGCCGCGGGCCCGTGGGCCGAGACGGCGGCGCCCTCGCGCAGCGCGCGGGAGAGCGTGACGGCGCGGGGGCGCTCGTCGGCGGACAGGTAGACGTTCCGCGAGGACAGGGCGAGCCCGTCCGGCTCGCGGACCGTCGGCACCCCCACCACGGACAGCGGGAAGTCCAGGTCCCGCACCATCTTCTTGACCAGCGTGAGCTGCTGGTAGTCCTTCTCGCCGAACAGCGCGACGTCGGGCCCCACGATGTGGAAGAGCTTCGCGACGACGGTCAGCATCCCGTCGAAGTGCCCCGGCCGCGATCCGCCCTCGAGGTCGGAGCCGAGCGCCCCGGCGACGATCCGGGTGTCCGAGCCCGGCGGGTACATGTGGTCGACCGAGGGCGTGAAGACGAGCTCGACGCCCTCCTCGCGGCACGCGTCGAGATCCCGCTCGAGGGGCCGCGGGTACCTTTCCAGGTCCTCGTTCGGCCCGAACTGCAGCGGGTTCACGAAGATGCTGACGACCGGGACCACGTTGCCGGGCACCGACCTCGCGTGCCGGATCAGCTCGCGGTGGCCCTCGTGCAGCGCGCCCATCGTCGGCACGAGCACGACCTTGCGCCCGGCCGCCCGCAGCGCGCGGGTGACGGGGGTCAGCTTGGCCGGGTCGTCGTGCACGGTCAGACGGCCGCGGGCGTAGCCGTTGCGGGTGCGGGCGGGTGCGGTCACCGGTGCTCCTCAGAGTCGTCGAGGGCGGCGCGGACCTCGTCGGCCGCGTGGTCGGGCAGCAACCCGCCCTCCGCCGCGCGGTGTGCGGTGCGACGGGCGAGGGTGCGGTAGGTGTCGGCGAGCTCGGGATCGGCTCGGTCGAGCTCGCGGAGGTGGGTGCGGACGGTGCCGACGTCGCCGCGGGCGACCGGCCCGGTCAGCGCGCGGTCACCGTGGCGCAGCGCGTTGTCCAGCGCGGCGGAGAGCAGGGGTCCGATCAGCCGCTCGGCAGGCCTGACCCCGGCCTTGTCGAGCAGGTCGGCGCAGTCCCGCACGAGCGTGACCAGGTGGTTCGCACCATGCGCGAGGGCGGCGTGGTACAGCGGCCGGACCTGCTCGGGGACCCGGACCGGCTCGGCGCCGAGCTCCAGGACCAGCGCCTCGCCCACGTTCCAGGCGGCCTCGTCGTCCGCCCGCGCGGTCACCGCGACGCAGCAGCCGGTGAGGCGCTGGACGTCCTCGGGCCGGCCGGTGAAGGTCATGACCGGGTGCAGGGCGAGCGGCAGGATCCCGTGCTCGACGGCCGGGTCCAGCACCTCGACGCCGTGCGCGCCGGCGGTGTGGACCACGATCTGGCCGGGGCGGAAGGCGCCTGAGGCGGCGAGGCCGCGGACCAGGCCGGGCAGCACGTCGTCCGGGACGGCGAGGAGGGCGAGGTCCGCCCTGCGGATCACCTCGTCCGGAGCGAGCAGCGGGGCGTCGGGCAGGAGGGTCCCGGCGCGGTGCACGGACGCCCGGGAGACCCCTGAGGTCGCCACGACCCGGTGTCCCACCGCGTCCCACGCGGCACCCAGAACGGCCCCGACACGGCCGGCGGAGACCACTCCGACGGCCAGCCGGGCGGGCCGGCCAGCACTCATCACGCGCTCCTGCTCCGTTCCAGTCCACCAGGGGTACCGGACGTTGTGGTCGACATCGATCGGCGACGACGGCACGAGGGTAGGCGGGTGTGGACCATCCCGGGGAGAGCGCGTGACGGGCTTCACCGGGCCGGGCGGCTCACACACCGCTCACGAGGGCGTCATGTGGTGATGATGAGTGGCATGCAGAGGCGAAGTGGCGATGCGGCGACCAGTGGCGGCGTCGCACACCTGCTGGGACGTCGCACACCCGGCGGGGCGTGGTGCCACACCCGCGAAGCTCGTCGCACACCCGGTCGACAAGGTGTGCCGCGCTCCTTCGGGTGTGCCGCGACGGGAAGCGTGCTCTCGCACGCTCGTCGGGGGCCTCGGAGCGCGCTCCTGGAAGCCGCGCCGCGACCGGCACACCCGAAAGCGCCCCCACACCCAGTCGACGGGGTGCGCGAGGGACCTAGCGGGGGTGCGACCGGGCAGGAACGGGTGTGCGACTGAGCTGCCGGGTGTGCGGCTGGGCACGACGGGGTGTGCGGCGACCTGCTGGGTGTGCGGCCGGGCGAGAGCGGGTGTGCGACCGACCTGGCGGAGGTGAGGCGGGCAGAACCGATGGACGAGGGCCGGGACGCGACGCGTGGTCGGATTCCCGGACCGCGCGGCCGACCGCTCCGGGCGTTCCGACCGCCGAGTCAGAGGCCGCGGACTCGGCCGTCAGCGCTGGGGCGGCGGGCCCCACCCCGGCGGCGGGCCGGGGGGCGGCTGCTGGCCGCGCGGGGGCAGGCCGGGGGCGCCGTAGGTGGGCGGGGGCCCCTGGCCCTGGCCGGGCGGGCCGTAGCCCTGCGACGGCGGGCCGTAGCCCGGGGTGGTGTAGCCCTGCGAGGGCGGGCCGTAGCCGGGGGTCGCGTAGTCCCCCGGGCCGTACCCCTGCGGAACCGGGGCCCAGCCGGGAGCGGGTGCGGGCGGCGGCGTCCAGCCCGGCGGGTGCTGGTTGCCCCAGGCGGCGGTGAGGGCGTCGGGCATGCCGAGGGCCCGTGCGCGGGCCTTGGCGAGGGCGCGCAGCCGCTCGTGCTCGAGCTCCTCGGCGCTGTCCCGGACCGCGCCGCGGGCGATGCGGGAGCGTAGGAAGGCCAGCTCGGTGACCGCGGTCTGGTAGTCGGCGACCGCGCGGGCGGCGTGCGGCCCCGACCGCTGCTTGACGGCCCGGCGCCAGCCCCGCCGCTGTGCCAGGTTGCCGAGCAGCGGCACCTCGCTCCAGGCGATCCAGCCCGCCTGCGCGAACGACGGCAGCTGCTCGGCGACCGTCTTCGCCTCGCGCCGCCGCTGCCAGATCACCACGACCGCCAGCCCGATGAACAGCGGCACCATGATCACGACGTAGACCTGCACGAACCCGGTCCCACCCAGGACCGACGCGGCGCCGTTCCACATCGCGTGCAGCAGCACCGCGACCAGGTAGCCGGCGAGTACCGCGAGCACCCGCACCGCCGTGCTGCGGCTGGCGGCGGCGATGCCCGCCCCGATCCCGATCATCGACGTGAACAGCGGGTGTGCGAAGGGCGAGAACACCCCGCGCAGCAGTAGCACGGCGAGCACCCCGCCGCTCTGCCCGGCCACCGCGTCCTCCGCGAAGGCGCGGCCGATGTAGAGGATGTTCTCGGTGAAGGCGAAGCCCGCGGCGACCAGGCCCGCGTAGACGATCCCGTCGACGATGCCGTCGAACTCCCGGCGCCGCCAGACGAGCAGCCCGACCAGGAAGAGCCCCTTGAGCGCCTCCTCGACGAACGGGGCGATCACGACCGAGCCCAGCACGTCCCCGCTGCCGCGGCCCAACAGGGCGTCGACCGCCAGGGCCGCGCTGGAGTTGATGATCAGCGCGGACAGCGCCGCGAAGCACGCACCCCACAGGAACGCGATCAGCAGCATCCGCGGCGGCTCGGGCTCCCAACGGTCGATCCACAGGAACGTCGCGACGACGGGACCGACGGGCAGCAGCGCACACAGCGCCCCGACCAGCACCCCGCCGGGGCCGACCGAGTTGCCGACCAGGCCCAGCACCACGAGCCCGCAGACGCCCAGCGCCACCAGGCCGACGACCGGCAGCAGCACGCCCTTGCGGCGCGCGGCGTGGGTGTGCCGCGTGGTCGGCTCCGCGGGCGGGTGTCCGGTCGGCACGGGGTAGCCCATGCGGCGAGCCTACTTTCCGCCACCGACATCCACCGGCCGTCACCGGGCGCCCTACCGGGTGGCCGCCCCGCCCCCGGAGCCGCCGTCGCGACGCTGCTCGTCCGGGTCGTCCGGCGTGCGGCAGCACCGTTCCAGCCAGAGCGCCCCGCCGACCAGCACGAGCGCGCACACCAGCCCGACGACCGCCGCCGTGGTGTCCGACGCCGCCGCGGTGACCGTGGAGGCCCGCGGCAGCACGTACGCCAGCAGTCCGGCCCACAGCCCGCCGACGAGCGCGCCCCCGACGGCCGACGCCTGCGCCACCAGCACCGCCCGGGCCGCCACCAGCGGCTCGACGGGCTTGCTGCCGGACCGCCGCTCGACGCGGCCCTTGAGGATCCACCCCGCGACGGCCTCGGCGAGCCCGAGCACGCCGAGCGTGACGCCCGCGGGCGCGGGGAAGGACGGCAGCGTGCCGTAGGTCAGGCTGACGACCAGGTGCGCCACGATCCCGGCGCCCAGGAAGGCGACGAGCAGGTCGCGGTGCCGGATCGGCTTCACCGCAGGACCAGGTCCGGCCGCGGCCGCACCGTGTCCGCCTCGCCCGCGGGCAGCGCGGCGAGCAGGTCGGCGACGCGCCCGTGCCCCGGCAGCACCGCGTCGGGCTCCACGTCGAGCCACGGGATCAGCACGGTCGCGCGCTCCGGGGTACCCGGGTGCGGCAGCAACAGCTCGGGATCGTCGCTGGTCACCCCGTCGACGGTGACGACGTCGACGTCGAGCGTGCGCGGGCCCCACCGGACCTCGCGGACCCGCTCGGCGGCCTTCTCCAGCTCCTGGCCACGGCGCAGCCAGCCCCAGTGGTCCACGGCCGGGTCAGCGACGATCAGGACCGCGTTGAGGAAATCCGGCTGCTCCACACCGCCCCACGGCGCCGTCTCGTAGACCGGCGAGGCGGCGACCACCGCGTCGCCGAAGCCGGCAACGGCCCCGCGGAGGTGGGCGAACCGGTCCCCCAGGTTGGAGCCCAGCGACAGCACCGCGCGGCTCACGCCGGGATCACCCGGCCCCGGCCGCCGTCCTGCCGGGAGCGGCGGGCGACGACCGCGACGTCGGCGAAGTCCAGCGGGATGGGGGCGTTCGGCTTGTGCAGGGTGACCTCGACGGCCTGCACGCGCTCGTCCTCCATGACCGCGTCGGCGATCTCGGCCGACACCGTCTCGATGAGGTCCCGCGGCTCGCCCGCGACGATCGCCGCGGCCCGCTCGGCCAGCTCGCCGTAGTGCACCGTCTTCGTGAGGTCGTCCGTGGCGGCGGCCTCCCGCAGGTCCAGCCACAGCACGACGTCGACGAGGAAGTCCTGCCCGTCCCGCTTCTCGTGGTCGAACACGCCGTGGTGCCCGCGCACGCGCAGGCCGCGCAGCTCGATGCGATCCGTCTCCGGCCCGCTCACGCCGGCGGCTCCCCCAGCCACGGCCCGGTGCGGGCGCGCGAGGAGCCGAGCCGGTACGCGGTGCTGACGGCCACGGCGTCCATCGTGGACTCCACGTCGTGCACCCGGACGCCCCAGGCCCCCGCGTGCGCGGCGAGCGCGCTGATGGCGGCGGTGGCCCCGTCCCGGCCGGCCGGCGGCCGCACCTTGCCCTCGGCGTCGGCCAGCAGCTGCCCGAGGAACCGCTTGCGCGAGGCCCCGACCAGCACCGGGAAGCCCAGCGCGACCAGCACGTCCAGCCGGCGCAGCAGCGCCCAGTTGTGTGCGGCCGTCTTCGCGAAGCCCAGCCCGGGGTCGAGGATCAGCCGGTCCGGGTCCACCCCGGCCATGACCGCCGCGTCCGCCCGGGCGACGAGCTCCTGCCGCACCTCGCCGATGACGTCCTCGTAGGACGCCAGCTCCTGCATCCGGTCGCTGTGCCCGCGCCAGTGCATGAGGATCCACGGCACGCGCAGCGACGCGACCGCGGCGGCCATCCGCGGATCGGCCAGCCCGCCGGACACGTCGTTGACCACGACCGCACCGGCCTCGACCGCGGCCTCGGCCACGGACGCGCGGGTGGTGTCGACGCTGACCCGGACACCCTCGACGACCAGGTCGCGGATCACCGGGACCACCCGGTCGCGCTCGGTCGGGGCGTCGACCCGGCCCGCGCCGGGCCGCGTGGACTCCCCGCCGACGTCGACGAGGTCGGCCCCGGCGTCGCGCATGGCGACCCCGTGGGCGACGGCGTGCTCCCGGTCGAGGTAGCGCCCGCCGTCGGAGAACGAGTCCGGCGTGACGTTGAGGATGCCCATCACGACACAGCGGCCGGGATGCGGGACGCGGCCGTCCAGCCCGCCGGCCATCACGTGCCCCGGATCAGCGACAACGCCTCCGCGCGCGAGGACGGGGAGGTCTGGAAGAGCCCCCGGACGGCGGAGGTGGTCGTGCGCGAGCCCGGCTTGCGGATGCCGCGCATCGCCATGCACAGGTGCTCGGCGTCGATCACCACGATCACGCCGCGCGGGTCCAGCTTGCGGACCAGCGCGTCGGCGACCTGCCCGGTCAGCCGCTCCTGCACCTGCGGCCGCTTCGCGTAGAGGTCGACCACGCGGGCGATCTTCGACAGCCCGGTGACCCGGCCCTCGACCGACGGGATGTAGCCGACGTGCGCCACCCCGTGGAAGGGCACGAGGTGGTGCTCGCAGGTGCTGTACAGGGGGATGTCCTTGACGAGGACGAGCTCGCCGTGGCCCTCGTCGAACGTCCGCTCGAGGACCGTCGCCGGGTCGACGTACAGCCCGGCGAAGATCTCCTCGTAGGCGCGCGCGACGCGGCCGGGGGTGTCCCGCAGGCCCTCGCGGTCGGGATCCTCCCCGAGCGCGATCAGCAGCTCGCGGATCGCGGCCTCGGCGCGTGCGTGGTCGACGCCCGCAGCGGCCCGCCGCTCCGCCGCCGTGTAGGCCGGCGCCTCGCCGTCGGTGGTTCCGGTGCTCAGTTCCTGCTCCCTGCGTCGGGGCCCTGCGGGCCCGGCGCGTCCGGACCCTCAGCGGCCGGACGCTGCGCGGGCGGCTCCTGCCCGAACTGCTGCGTCGGCTGCTCCGGGGAGGCCTGCTGGCCCTGCCCCTGCTCACGACCGTAACCCGGTGCGTGCCCCTGCGCCGTCCGGTCACCCTGGTGGGCGGCCCAGTTCGGCGGCGGCCACGTCTGCCCGGCCGGGGTGGTCGCGGGGCGCCAGTCCGGCGGGGCACCGTAGTTCGGCGCGACCGCGTAGGGCGGCTGCCGGTCCTGCTGGCCGCCGGCCGCCTGCGGGACGTGCCCGTGGCCGTTGCCCGCCCCGTGGGCCGCGCCGTGGGCCGCGCCGTTGCCCTGGGCGTGCGCGCCGTTGCCCTGCGCCCCGTGCGCGGACGGCTCGGCGGGGAACCCGCCCGGGTAGCCGCCGCCGTTGGGGCCGGGGCTGGGCAGCGGCCCGGGCCCGCCGTTCGGCCCCGGCGCCGGGACGGTGTGGCCGCCGCCCGGGTACGACCCGACGGGAGCGGGCTCGCGCTCGGTCTCCGGCGGCCAGATCTCGCCCCGCTCGCGGGCCAGCTCGGCGCGCGTCTTGATCGGCGGCTTGTCCGACGGGGTGCGCTCGCCGAAGTCGTTGAACGCCGTGATCCGCGGCCGCTTCTCGACGTCGCCGAAGATGCGCTCCAGGTCCCGGCGGGTCAGCGTCTCCTTGTCCAGGAGCTCGACGACCAGGTTGTCCAGGACGTCCCGGTAGGTGTTGAGGATCTCCCACGCCTCGGTGTGCGCGGCCTCGATGAGCTTGCGCACCTCCTCGTCGATCTCGTGGGCGACCTCGAGCGAGTAGTCCGCCTGGTTGCCCATCGAGCGGCCGAGGAACGGGTCGCCCTGCTCGCGGCCGTAGCGGACCGCGCCGAGCCGGGCGCTCATGCCGTACTCGGTCACCATCGCGCGGGCGATCTTGGTGGCCTGGTCGATGTCCGACGACGCGCCGGTGGTCGGCTCGTGGAACACGAGCTCCTCGGCCGAGCGCCCGCCCATGGCGAAGACCAGCCGCGCGATCATCTCGGAGCGCGTCATCAGGCCCTTGTCGTCCTCGGGGACGACGAGCGCGTGCCCGCCGGTGCGGCCGCGCGGCAGGATCGTGAGCTTGTAGACCGGCTCGAGGTCCGGCATCGCCCACGCGGCCAGCGCGTGCCCGCCCTCGTGGTAGGCGGTGATCTTCTTCTCCTGCTCGGAGATGATCTTGCCCTTGCGTCGCGGGCCGCCGACGACGCGGTCGACGGACTCCTCCAGCGCGGCCCCGTTGATCAGCGAGCCGTTCTCCCGCGCGGTGAGCAGTGCGGCCTCGTTGATCACGTTCGCCAGGTCCGCACCCGACATCCCGACGGTGCGCTTGGCCAGCGAGTCGAAGTCCACGTCGTTGGCGAAGGGCTTGCCCTTCGAGTGCACGGACAGGATCGCCTTGCGGCCCGCGAGGTCGGGGGCGCCGACCGGGATCTGCCGGTCGAAGCGGCCCGGGCGCAGCAGCGCCGGGTCGAGGATGTCCGGCCGGTTGGTGGCCGCGATGAGGATGATGCCGCCGCGCGCGTCGAACCCGTCCATCTCGACGAGGAGCTGGTTCAGGGTCTGCTCGCGCTCGTCGTGGCCGCCGCCGAGGCCGGCGCCGCGCTGGCGGCCGACCGCGTCGATCTCGTCGACGAAGATGATGCAGGGCGAGTTCTGCTTGGCCTGCTCGAACAGGTCCCGCACGCGGGAGGCGCCGACGCCGACGAACATCTCGACGAAGTCCGAGCCGGAGATCGTGTAGAACGGCACGGCCGCCTCGCCCGCGACCGCGCGGGCCAGCAGCGTCTTGCCGGTGCCGGGCGGACCGTAGAGGAGCACGCCCTTCGGGATCTTCGCGCCGAGCGCCTGGTAACGGCCGGGGTTCTGCAGGAAGTCCTTGATCTCGTAGAGCTCCTCGACCGCCTCGTCCGCGCCGGCGACGTCGGCGAAGGTGGTCTTGGGCATGTCCTTGGACAGCTGCTTGGCCTTCGACTTGCCGAAGGACATGACCCGGTTCCCGCCGCCCTGGGCGTTGTTCATCATCCAGAACAGGACGAGGAGCACGAGGCCCAGCGGGATCAGGTAGATCAGCATCGTGGTCAGGAACGAGTCCTGCCGCACGATCGTGTTGTAGTTCGCGACCCCGGCGTCCTGCAGCTTCGTGAACACCGCGTTCGAGGACGCCGCCGGGTACTGCGTGATGATCTTCGTGCTGCCGTCGACCGGGTTGGTCAGGTCGAGGCGGAGCCGCTGCTCCTTGTCCTCGATCGTGGCGTCGGCCACGTTCCGGGCGTCGATCTGCTGCAGCGCCGTCGAGGTCGGGACCTGCGTGTAGCCGCGGGTGTCGTCGAAGAGCACGGAGAACGCGAAATAGACCAGGACCACGACGAGGATCCAGATCAAGGGGTTGCGGAGCAGGCGCTTGCGGTCCATGCAGCTTCGGCCCTGGTGGCCTTCACCTTCCCGAGTGTGCGTTCCGGTCCCGCGCTGGCGGCGACGCGCCGACCGGCCTGATCCGCCAGGATAGCTTCCGCCGGCCGAGGGCGCGCCACCGCGCCGGGCGCGGGCCGGCGGGGTGATCGTGCCAGGTCAACGATCGACGGCCGGGTGGTGTTCCCGCGCGTCCCCGCAGGCCCGAGGCCCGGAGCCGCCCCGACCGGTCTCGGTGCCGTCTCGGGCGCGCACCGAACCGGCCACCCCGCTCGCGACGGACGTTCACGTGATGGTGGGGTATCCCGGCGCCGGACGTGTCGTTGGACCCTGGCGGCGGGTACTCGCGGGACCGAATCGTGGCGGGCGGTCGTCACGGTCGTCGGGGAAGCAAGGGGTGGCGGATGCGTGTGGGGTCGGGCGGTGCCGTTCGGGGGCCGGGTTCGTGGGCCCGGCGGGCGGCGGTGGCCGCCGCGGTGGCGGGGGTCGCCGCAGCGGCCGTGCTCCTCCCCTCGACGGCGAGCGCGCGCCCCGCGCCGACGGCCCCGGCGGCCGCGCCCGCGCCCACCTGGGCGCCCCGGGAGGGTGCGGCGGTGCACCCCGGCGTCGGCACCACCACCCAGGGCGGCGGCGCCTGCACCAGCAACTTCGTGTTCCGCGGCGGCGACGGCTCGGTCTACCTCGGGCAGGCCGCGCACTGCGCGGGCACCGGCCAGTCCTCCGAGACGGACGGCTGCACCTCGGCCACGATGCCCGCCGGCACCGCGGTGACCGTGCGCGGCGACCGCGGCTTCACCGCGACCGGGACGATGGTCTACAGCTCCTGGGTCACCATGCAGCGCCGCGGCGAGACCGACCCCACCACCTGCGCCTACAACGACTTCGCGCTGGTCAAGCTGCCGCCGGAGGCCGTGGCCGTCACGAACCCGACGGTGCCGTGGTTCGGCGGCCCCACCGGCGTCGCGACGGGCGGGCTGCCGGAGGGCGCGCAGACCTTCAGCTACGGCAACTCGCCGGTCCGCGGCGGCGTCAGCGCGCTGAGCCCGAAGGCGGGCGTCAGCGCCGGCGACGTCGGCGACGGCTGGGGGCACATCGTCTACACGGTCAGCCCGGGCGTCCCGGGCGACTCCGGCAGCGCGTTCCTCGACTCCTCCGGCCGCGCGATCGGCCTGCTCTCCACGCTGAACCTGGCGCCGCTGCCGGTCAGCAACGGCGTGTCCGACCTGTCCCGGGTGCTGGCCTACGCCAACACCCACGGCGACCTCGGCGACCTCTCGCTGGTCGACGGCACCGCGCCGTTCACCTCGACCCCGCCCGGCGTGGCGGTGGAGGACCTGGCCCCGCCGGCCGGGCCGCCGGTGGGCGCGGCCTCCTGAGCCGCGCCCGTCAGGCGTAGACGGACGGGTCGAGCGTGCCGATGTAGGGCAGGTCGCGGTAGCGCTCGCCGTAGTCCAGCCCGTAGCCCACGACGAACTCGTGGGGGATGTCGAAGCCCACGTACTTCACGGGCACCTCGACCTTCACCGCGTCGGGCTTGCGCAGCAGCGTGACGACCTCGAGCGAGGCGGGCTGCCGGGACTCCAGGTTCTTCAGCAGCCACGACAGCGTGAGCCCGGAGTCGATGATGTCCTCGACGATCAGCACGTGCCGGCCCGCGATGTCGCGGTCGAGGTCCTTGAGGATCCGCACCACTCCCGACGACGAGGTCGACGAGCCGTAGGAGCTGACCGCCATGAACTCCAGCTGCACCGGCAGCGGCATGGCCCGGGCGAAGTCGGTCATGAACATCACGGCGCCCTTGAGGACGCCGACGAGCAACAGGTCGGTGTCACGGCCGCCGGGACCGCAGATGTCGGCGTAGTCCTTGCCGATCTGCTCGGCGAGCTCGGCGGTCTTCTCGCCGATCTGCTGCTCGGTGACCAGGACGGACGCGATGTCCTCGTCGTACACGGGGTGTGACCCTCTCGCTCGGCGGTCGTTCTGCTGGGCGCGGGCGGTCAGCCCGGCCGTGCGGGTACGAGCCTTCCATGCTCGCGGACGACGTCCAACCCACCGGGCAGCCGGGGCCCGCCCTGCCCGCGCCACGCGCCGACGAGGTCGTCGGCGGCACGGAGGTGGGCGTCCGTCACCGCGGTCGCGCCCGACTCGAGGAGCCACGCGCGCAACACGCGCCTGCGGACCGCGGCGGGAGCTCCCCCGAGGACGTCGACCCGCAGGGTGTTCCCGTCCCGCGCCGCTTCACGCACGCGGTCCGCCCATACGGTGAGCGCCTCGTCGTCCTCGCGCAGCTGGGCGGCCGTGCGGGCCAGGGCCTCGGCGACCCCGCCGGCCAGCACGTCGTCGAGCAGGGGGATGGCCTCGGCCCGCAGCCGGGCCCGGACGAACCGCGGGTCGGTGTTGTGCGGGTCCTCCCAGGGCACGGGATCGCCGCCGCAGGCGGCCGCGCGGAGCCGGTCGCGGCGCAGGCCGAGCAGCGGGCGCAGCCAGGGCTCGTCCCACTCCCGCATGCCGGCGAGGGACCGGGCCCCGGAGCCGCGGCCGAGCCCGAGCAGCACCGTCTCGGCCTGGTCGTCGAGGGTGTGCCCGAGCAGGACCGGCGAGCAGGGGTGGGGGCGGGCCGCCGCCAGGGCGGCGTAGCGGGCCCGGCGCGCGGCCGCCTCGGTGCCGCCCGGACCCTCGACGGTCACGGCGTGCACCCGCGCGTCGATGCCCCGTGCGCGCAGTGCCACGGCGAGGGCCTCGGAACGGTCGGTGGACCCCTCCTGCAGCCGGTGATCGACGATCGCGGCGACCACGCCGCCCGGCCGCTCGGCGTGCGCGGCGAGCAGCAGGGCCATCGAGTCCGCCCCGCCGGAGCACCCGACGACGAGCGGGGCCTCGCGGACCTGCGCGGGCAGCCGCCCGAGCGCCGCCCGGACCGCCCGCCGGACCTCGGCAAGGGCGTCGGCCGCGGGCGGGTCGGTCACGCCACGCGGGCGAGCCACTGGTCCGGGGCGGCGAGCTCCGCGCGCGTGGGCAGTGTGTTCGGCGAGTTCCAGACCTTGTTGAAGCCGTCCATGCCGGCGGCGCCCACCACGTGCTTGGTGAACGCCGAGCCCACGGCGTACTGCTTGACCTTGGCCTCGACGCCGAGCAGCGCGCGCAGCACCCGGTCGACGATCCCGCCGCCGCGGCGGCGCACGGTGAACCGCGCCCGGATCGTCTCGACGGTGGGGACGACCTCGGGCCCGGCCGCGTCCATGACGTGGTCCGCGTGCCCCTCCAGGAGCGTGGTGAGCGCGATCAGCCGGTCCAGGACCGCGCGCTGCTCGGGGCCCTGCAGCAGCTCGACCAGCGCCAGCGAGTCCCCCTTGGCCTCCTTGAAGGCCCGCACCGCCTCCGGCAGCCGCTCGATCATGGCGCTGCCGTTGGCCGTGCTCATCGAGAGGAAGCGGCCGACCTCGGCGGCGAAGTGCTCGCGCAGCCAGGGCACGGCGGTGAACTGCAGCCGGTGTGTGGCCTCGTGCAGGCAGACCCACAGCCCGAAGTCCTCGGACGGGACGTCGAGGGCCTGCTGGGCGGCGTAGACGTTCGGGGCGACGAGCAGCAGCCGACCGTCCTTCGCCGGCCCGCCGAACGGGTCGTACTGGCCCAGCACCCGGGCGCCGACGAAGGCGAGCACCCCGCCGATCTGGAGGCCGGAGGTGGTGGAGGTGACCGCGCGGGCCGCCCGGGCGGTGCGGGGCAACCGGGCACCCGCGGTGAGTTCGGCCATCCCGTCGACGGCCGCGGCGGCCCACGCCGGCCGGTCGACGACGTCCGCGGGCAGCAGGGGCAGGCCCTCGCCCATCCGGGTCACGGCCCGGACGTGCCCCTCCGCCACGGCCGCGTCCGTGCGCAGCCGCTCGACCAGCTCGGTCGCGACGGCGGCGCTCACCGGCGGGCCGGCGGGGACCAGGCGGGCGGCGGTGCGCCGGGCCAGGCCCCAGTTCACGGGCAGGCCGGACACGGTGTCGGGGTCGGGGGCCGACACGTCGGCGCCGGCGGAACCGGTGGGGGCGTTCACCTCCGCCACGCTACGCGGGAGTCAGCGGCACCCGCAGCGGCTCAGCGTGGCCGCGATGGTGTCGAGCCGCGGCCGCACGGTGGCCGGGGACTGGCCGTTGGACATCAGCGCGAAGACGAGCAGCCGGCCGTCGACGTCCGTGACCACGCCGGCCAGCGCGCTCACCCCGGTGAGGGTGCCGGTCTTGGCCCGCACCACGCCCCGGCCCGCGGAGGCGCTGCCGGTGGCGAACCGGTCGTCGAGCGTGCCGTCGCCGCCCGCGACGGGCAGCCCGGAGACGATCGGGCGCAGGAACTCGGTGCCCTCGCCCGGCCCGGTCGGTGCGGCGGCCGCCGCCAGGATCGCGCCGAGCAGCCGCGGCGGCACCCGGTCCTCGGTGGAGAGCCCGCTGCCGTCGGCCATGTGGGCACCGGTGACGTCGAACCCGGACTGGGACAGTGCTGCCAGGACCTGCTCGGACGCGCCGGCGAAGGAGGGATCGGCCTTGCGGCTCAGCGCGACGTCCCGGGCCAGGGTCTCGGCGAGGACGTTGTCCGAGCTGGTCATCAGGTGCTCGACCAGCGACGACACGGGCGCCGAGTAGACCTGGCCGAGCGGCTTCGCGTTCGCCGGGGCGGTGCCCTCGGTGACCGCCGACGCCGACAGGCCCAGCTTCTTCGCGAACGCCTCCCCCGCGTCGACCGCCGGGGTGGTGGTGCGCGGGCCGTCCTGCAGGGTCGGGTCGAGCCGGCCGCCGTCGAGCATCAGCGGCACGATCGGCGTGACGTTGCCGCCCGGGATGTCCGCCGGGTCCCAGCCGGGCGCGAGCACCGGCCCGGTCCACGCGCTGGTGTCGACCACGACCGAGGTGACCTTCTGCCCGGCCGTCGCCTTCTGCACGGCGGCGACGAGGTCGTCGAGCCGGGCGGGCTCGGGGTAGGTGCCGGTGCGGCCCTCGGGCAGCGCGGTGAGCGTGGGATCCCCGCCCCCGACGAGCACGACCTGCCCGGGCTCGGCGCCCGCGAAGGCGCGGGTGACGAGCCGGTCGGTCGGGTCGAGGGTCAGCAGGGTGGCCGCCGCCGTCAGGAGCTTGCCGGTACTGCCCGGAACGAGAGGCTCCTCCGGTGATTGCTGCCACAGCGGTGCGGTCGGGGACCCGGCACCGGCCTGCGCCGCCGGGTCCACGACGACGCCGGCGAAGTCGCCGAGCGCGCTCGACGAGGCGAGCGGGTCGAGCACCGAACCCAGCCCGGCGGAGCTCGGCAGGGGCGCGTCGGCGCGCAGCCCGGTGAGCTCCGGGACGGGCGCGGGGAGATCCTTCGCGGCCCGGGCGGCACGGGTGAGCCCCAGGTCGGACAGCACGTTCGGGGCCTGGACGGCCACCGCGCCACCCGCGCCGGCGGCGAGCGCCAGGACGACGAGGACCACGAGGACGATCCGCCCCGGCTTCGTCGGCAGCCTCAGGGTGTCGCCGATCCGGCGGCCCAGTCCCACCTGCCCACCGCTCCCTCCGACCGCTGACACCGGCGGCGCCGGGCGCGGTTCCCGGCCCCGGCCGGTCACGACCGGCGCGACGCGGTCCCCCACACTAGAGGTAGTCGCCGCGCCGTCGCCGTCGCGGCCTGCACCAGTCACGACCTGAAGGCACGACCGACCACAAGGAGCATCCCGTGGACTTCGACGTTCTCATCGAGATCCCCAAGGGCGGCCGGAACAAGTACGAGGTGGACCACAAGAGCGGCCGGCTCCGCCTCGACCGGACGCTGTTCACCGCCACCCAGTACCCGGCGGACTACGGCTTCATCGAGGACACCCTCGGCGAGGACGGGGACCCGCTCGACGCGCTGGTGCTCGTCCAGGAGCCGACGTTCCCGGGCTGCCTGATCCGCTCCCGCGCGATCGGCATGTTCCGGATGAAGGACGAGAAGGGCGGCGACGACAAGGTCCTCTGCGTCCCGGCCGACGACCCGCGCCAGGAGCACCTGCGCGACATCCACCACCTGCCCGAGTTCGACCGGGCGGAGATCCAGCACTTCTTCGAGATCTACAAGACCCTCGAGCCGGGCAAGAGCGTCGAGGGCGCCTCGTGGGTCGGCCGCGCCGACGCCGAGCGCGAGATCAAGGCATCGTGGGAGCGGGCGCGCCTGGCCGCCGAGGCCGAGGCCGAGGGCGAGTCCGCCGAGCACTGAGCCGAGCACTGACCACGGGAACGGGAGGGTCGCGGCCTCAGGGCCGCGACCACTGCTCCTCCATGCCGGTCGTGAAGCGGCCGAGCAGCCGGGTGAGCGTGGCCCGCTCCTCCGGCGTCCAGTCGGCCATGATCGCGGCGATCCGCTCGTTGCGGAGCCGCCGGTTCTCCGCGAACACCCGCTCGCCCTCCGCCGTCGCGGCGACGAGGTAGGCGCGCCCGTCCTCCGGGTCCGGGGTGCGCGCCACGTAGCCCAGCCGCACGAGCTGCGCGACCTGCCGGCTCACGGTCGAGGGGTCGGAGTGCACCATCTCGGCGAGCGCGCCGGTCCGCCGCGGCCCGCCCTTCACCAGGTGCACCAGCAGCAGGTACGCCGCGCGGTCGACGGCGTCGGGGTTCGCGGCCTGGTGCTGCGCCTGGGCGCGGTCGACCAGCCGGATGAGACGGACGAGCTGGGTGCCCAGCTCGTCCGCCTCGTCCACCCCGTGCGGGTCGGGGCTGTGGGGGTCGAGGCCCACGGACACCTCAGACGCGCTCGAAGAGTGCGGCGAGGCCCTGCCCGCCGCCGATGCACATCGTCTCCAGCCCGAAGCGGGCGTCCCGACGGACCATCTCCCGGGCCAAGGTGGCCAGGATCCGGCCGCCGGTCGCGCCGACCGGGTGCCCCAGCGAGATGCCGGAGCCGTTGACGTTCATCCGGTCGAAGTCGCTCGGGGTGAAGCCCCACTCCCGGGTGCACGCGAGCACCTGCGCGGCGAACGCCTCGTTCAGCTCGATCAGGTCGACGTCCTTGAGCGCCACCTCCGCCTGGTCGAGGGCCTTGGCGACGGCCGGGACCGGGCCGATGCCCATGGTCTTGGGCTGCACGCCACCGACGCCCCAGGAGACCAGCTTGACCAGCGGGCGCAGGCCCAGCTCGGCGGCCTTCTCCGGGCTGGTGACGATGCAGATCGCCGCGCCGTCGTTCTGCCCGGACGCGTTGCCCGCGGTGACCGTGGCCTCGGCGTCCTGCTTACCCATGATCGGGCGCAGCTTCGCCAGCGTCTCCACGCTCGAGTCCGGCCGGATGTGCTCGTCGGCCTCCACGACGGTGTCGCCCTTCCGGCCCTTCACCGTGACCGGGACGATCTCGTCGGCGAACCGGCCCTCGGCCTGCGCCGCCGCCGCCCGCTGGTGGGACTTCACCGCGAACTCGTCCTGCTCCTCGCGCGGGATCGAGTACTCCTTGCGCAGGTTCTCCGCGGTCTCGATCATCCCGCCCGGCACCGGGTAGTGGTCCCCACCCGCGGTGACCCGCCCACGGGCCAGCGAGTCGTGCAGCATCACGCCCGGCCCGCCCTTGGCGC
Source organism: Pseudonocardia halophobica (assembly GCF_050948485.1). Classification (NCBI taxonomy): domain Bacteria; kingdom Bacillati; phylum Actinomycetota; class Actinomycetes; order Pseudonocardiales; family Pseudonocardiaceae; genus Pseudonocardia; species Pseudonocardia halophobica. The sequence continues at coordinate 7,250,055 of NZ_CP192046.1, forward strand.
CCCAGCGCATCGCGGTGGAGTAGAAGGACGCGTTGGACATCGACTCCGCGCCGCCGGCCAGCACCACCTCGCTGGCCCCGGTCTGCACCTGCATCGCGGCGTAGAGCACCGCCTGCAGGCCCGACCCGCAGCGCCGGTCGATCTGCAGCCCCGACGCCGTGACCGGCAGCCCCGCGTCCAGCGCGGCCACGCGGCCGATCGCCGGCGAGTCCATCGTGGGGTAGCAGTTGCCCAGCAGCACGTCGTCGACCGACTCCGGCGGCAGGCCCGTGCGCTCCATCAGCGCCGCGATCACGGTCGACGCCAGCGTCTTCACCGGCACGTCCCGCAGCGACCCGCCGAAACCCCCGACCGGGGTCCGCAGCGGCTCGCAGATCACCGCGTCGCGCATGATGTCCCTCCTCTCCCGCTCAGACGTACTGGCGGGTCAGCCACTCGGCGACGACCGCGGGCCGCTCCGAGCCCTCCAGCTCCACCGTGACCTTGGTGGTCAGCTGGACGGCGCCGTCCTTGGTGTCCTCGACGTCGACGAGCTCGACGACCCCGCGGACCTTGCTGTCCACGGGCACGGGCGCGGTGAACCGCACCTTGTTCAGGCCGTAGTTGATGCCCATCCGGACGCCCTCGATCGAGTAGACGTCCTTCACCAGGACCGGCAGCAGCGACAGGCTGAGGAAGCCGTGCGCGATGGTCTTGCCGAAGGGACCCTCGGCGGCCTTCGCCGCGTCGACGTGGATCCACTGGTGGTCGCCCGTGGCCTCGGCGAACTGGTCGATGTGCTTCTGCTCGACCGTGACCCACTCGGACTCGCCGAGCCGGGTGCCCTTGGCCTCGCGGACCTCGTCCACACCGTTGAAGACGCGCATCGAACCACCTCGTGAAGTGCGTGCAGTACCTGCCTGGTTTCCGCCCGCAACCCTGCCACATCGGAGAGGGTCCGGCGGGCGTCCGTGGCCGACCCCACGGCACCCCGTCCGCGGCCGCCGGGCCGGGTCACCGGGCGAAGGTGCCCCGCAGCTCGAGGCGCGCCGGGGCGCCCGCACCGGGCTCGACGCCACCCGCCGGGGCGAGCGCCGCGGCCAGCCGGATCTCGATCTTCCGGCCCGGCATCGGCCGCATCCGGAACACGCCCTGCACCCGGTGCGCCGCACCCTCGGGCGGCGGCGGCTCCTCGGCCGGGGCGGCCAGCGCGGGACCGGCCCGCAGCAACCCGCGGACCGCGACGACGTCGTGCCGGACCCGGCGCAGGTCGGCACAGGCGAGCCAGCGCGGGCCGGCGGGGGCGTCCTCCTCGGACTCCCCGCCGTCGGGTCCCGCGTCCGGCCGGCCGGTGAACTCGACGCTCAGCTCGGGATCGGCGCCGAACACGGGGAGCACCAGCACCCCCCAGCCGACGGCGGCGGGCAGGTCCTCCCCGCCCGACCGGCGGATCAGCGCCTCGGCGGAGGCGACGTCGAGCAGGTGCACGGCCGACGCGCCGGGGTCCGGCGAGCGCGCGGGATCGGTGAGCTCGGCCGTCATGCAGCCCACCTCCTCGCCACCCGCGGATCGCCACTCCCCGCCGGGCGACGGGCCGATCGCACTCCGGCCGCACAACGACGGAGCGCGTTCGAGGTTTTTCTCCGGAATCGACGGAAAAGGCGCGACGACCGCATTCCGTGACCGTGCGACCACGGAATCGCACCCGATCGTGCAGCGCGACCCGGGCCGGCCGACACGCAGGTCACCTGCGGTTCCGTCGGCCACGTCACATCACCCACCCGTCCGAGCCATGATCGGGCCGCTTCCGGGTCACGTCGGCCGCGGGCCATTCCGGGCCGCGCCCTCGGGATCATCGGTCACCCGCAGGAAATTCCGCGAGCGCTTCGCTTCCGTACCGTTCCCGCGTGCGGACCTGGCGGTCGGTGATCGCGGTCGCGGCGCTGGCCCCGGGCCTCGTGTTCCGCGCGTGCACCGCGACCGTCGGACTCGACGACGGGCTCAGCGCCGGCAGCTACACCGTGGACCGGCGGGTGCCGGACGGTGCGGGCACCCGCAGCGGCACCTTCCTGTTCGCCGTCGCCCCGGCCGCCGCGGCCTCGGTCCCGGCGGCGGCACTCACCGACCTGCCCGGCTCCGCGGCGGTGTGGCCGGCCGCGGGCCTGCTGCTCGTCGGCGGCGCGGCCGCGACGGTGCTGTCGCGGGCCCGGTAGCAGCCGCTGCGGGGCCCGGTACCCGCACGCTCCGCGACCGGTACTGCTCCGTTCGGCGTGCCCCGTGCCTGCGCACTACTCTGCGCTGGCGAAGCGTCGACCGGGGGTGGGGCAGGGCATGGACCAGGGGACGGTCCAGGGGGCGGCCCGGCAGCGGCCCGACGGGATGGTCCACGAGGGCGTTCCCTACCGCGAGCCCGCGCTCCTGGCCCGTGAGCTGCACGCGCCGGTCGACGAGGCCCTCCGCGGCGGGGGCCGGGTCGTCGCCGTCCTCGACGGGCCGAACCGCGCCGCGCTCGAGTCCCTGCTCGGGTCCGCCGCGTCCGGGATCGAGTGGCGGGAGCCCGCCGAGGTGCACCGCGTCCCGGCCTTCACCGTCGCCGGCCGCTGGGCGCGGGCGATCCGCCGCGACCCGCACCCCGACGCGCGCACCACCGTGATCGCCCAGCACCTGGACCTGCCCGGGGTCGAGCGCGGGCACTGGATCCGGCTCGACGCGGCCCTCAACGTGGCCCTCGACGGCCTGCCGGTCACCATGCTCTGCCCGTGTCCCGCCGACCGTGACCTCGACCTGGTCCGCGCCACGCACGCGGCGCTGCGGGTCGGCGGGGAGAGCCTGCCGACGGCCGGGGTGCGCGACCCGGTGGAGCTCCTCGCCGACTACCCCCCGCCGCCCCCGCCGGACCTGGGCCCGCCCGCTGCCGAACTGGCCGTCACGATCGACGCCCTCCCGGCCGTCCGGCGGCTGGTGGCCCGGACCGCGCCGCTGGCCGGTCTGGACCCCGAGGGCACCGCCGACCTCGTCCTCGCGGTCAACGAGATCGCCACGAACAGCGTCGAGCACGGCCCGGGGCACGGCCGGCTGCGGCTGTGGACGCGGAACGGCCTGGTGGCCGAGGTGCACGACGTCGGCCGCATGGCCGTGCCGTTCCCCGGCATCGTGGCGCCGCCCGCGGCGGGCGCGCGCGGGCGCGGGCTCTGGCTCGCCTCCGAGCTGAGCGACGTCCTGCAGGTCTGGAGCGACGCGACCGGCACCACCGTCCGGCTGCTCGTCGAGCCGCACGGCGGGGCGGGCTGAGCCGTGGAGCAGGACGGGCCGGTGGCCCGCTTCGTCGCACTCGTCGCCCGGGCCGAACCGGCGCTCGACGAGGCCGCCCTCGCCCTCGCCGCCGGCGCCGACCCGGACCTCGACCCCGCTCCCTGGCTCGCCGAGCTGGACCGGCTGGCCGAGGACGTCGACTCCGTGCCCGGCCTGGTGCGGCGGCTCTTCGTCGAGGAGGGCTTCACGGGCAACAGCACCGACTACACCGATCCGCGCAACTCGCTGCTGCCGCAGGTGCTCGCCCGCCGCACCGGGATCCCGATCACGCTGTCCGTGGTCGCGATCGAGGTGGCGCGCCGGGCCGGGATCCGGCTGGAGGGGATCGGGATGCCGGGGCACTTCCTGGTGCGGGTGGCCGACACCGAGCAGTACCTCGACGTGTTCGACGGCGGCCGCCGGCTGGACCGCGCCGGCTGCGAGGAGCGGTTCCGGGCCGTCACGGGGTCGGCCGCGCCCTTCGGCCCGGACATGCTGCCCCGCACGTCGACCCGGGACATCCTCGTGCGGATGCTGGAGAACCTGCGGGCGGTGTACCGGACCCGAGGCGGCCCCGCGGACCGCGAGTGGGTGCTGCGGATGCGGCTGGCGGTGCGGCCGGACGAGGAGCGGCTCGTCGAGCTCGGCGAGGTCCTCGGCACCCAGGCCCGCTGGGACGAGGGCGCCCGGCTGATCACCGCCTACCTGGCCGGCGGCACGCACCCGCCGGAGCGGGAGGAACGCCTGCGCCGCACCGCGCGCTCCCTGCTGGCCCACCTCAACTAGGTGCCAACCAGGCGCAGCGAGCGCCGCTCGGAGGCCAGGCGGCTGAATTAGGGTCGTGACGTGCGCGCCCTGATCACGAACGACGACGGCATCGCCTCCCCCGGGCTACACGCCCTCGCCCGCGGCGCACTCGCGGCGGGCTTCGACGTCACCGTCGCCGCGCCCCACGTCGACTCGACGGGCGTGGGGGCGTCCGTGTTCGCCGTGGCCGAGGGCCGGCGGGTGAAGGTGCACCCGCAGGTGCTGCCCGGGCTCGAGCAGGTCCCGGCCTTCTCGGTGGAGGCCCACCCGGCGTTCATCGTGCACGCCGCCGGCGACGGCTGGTTCGACCCCCGGCCGGACATCGTGCTGTCGGGGATCAACGTCGGCGCCAACGTCGGGCACGCGGTGATCCACTCCGGGACGGTCGGGGCGGTGCTCACCGGCGCCCTCAAGGGCTGGTCGGGCCTGGCGACGTCGCTGGACTGCGGCCTGCGCGGCCGCGACGGCGCGCACTGGGAGTCCGTGGTGGACCTCCTGCCGGAGGTGCTCGAGGTCCTCCTCGCCCGCCCGCGCGGCACGGTGCTCTCGCTCAACGTCCCGGACCGGCCGGCCGCCGAGATCGGCCCGCTGCGCGAGGCGGAGCTGGCCCACTTCGGCTCCGTGCAGGTGCGGGTGGAACACGAGTCGGGTGTGGACGGCGCACCGGGCACGCTGCTCACCACGATCTCCGAGCCCCACGAGATCCCCGCCGAGGGCACGGACGTCGCCCTGCTCGCCCGGGGCCACCCCACGCTCAGCGAGCTGCGCTCGATCTCCTCGATCCCCGGCCTGCTCGACGGCCGCTGACCACGCTCCGTCACCGCGGTGCCGTCGGCACGCCTCCTCGCCGGCACCGCATGTTCATCTCGACGTCGCCGACGGGGCCGCAGTGACTCCCGTGACACGAGTGACCCCCGGATCAGGGGTGATCAATGACACAGGTCACACTGTGGCGATGACGGACGGGCAGCAGCGGCACGAGTGGTCCACCCGCTTCGCGCGGGCCGTGGCGGAGGAGATCCGGGGCGGCGTCGCCACCGGTGCCCTCACCTGGGCCGAGGCCGATCAGCTGCTGGCCCGGCTGCGCACCGTCGTCGAGCAGGCGCTGGAACCGCTGCCCGTGGGTTGAGCTAGTGCTCGTCCCGCCCGGTGAGGAGCTCCTCGAGCTGGTCGGCGACCTTCACGACGAGCTGGAAGGGCCGGTCGAAGGCGGTGACCTCGCCCTCGTGCAGCGGGATGGAGTGGCGGAACACCACCACCCCGTCCTGCGAGGCGACGCCGCCGACGACCGACTCGCCCGCCTTCGCCAGCAGCGTGGCCAGGTCGAGGTCGCCGAGCTTGCCGACGGGTGAGGCGATCTGCGCCCACGGGAGGTCGTCCTCGCCCGTCACGCTGCGGACGACCACGAGCTGGGTACGTTCCTCCGTGGTCGGCAGGTTGAACCACAGCTCGGTGTCGGTCGAGCGCATCACCTCGTACCGCACCCGCACGTAGGACACCAGATCGGTCCAGCTGGCCACGTCGGCTCCTCCCCCGGTCCGCCGGGCCCTTGCTGCGGGCCCGGCGCGAGGGCAACCTACCGCGTCCCGGACGGGCGCCTACAGACCCAGGTGCCGGGCGATCAACATGCGCTGGACCTCGGAGGTCCCCTCGCCGATCTCCAGGATCTTGGCGTCCCGGTAGAAGCGGCCGACCGGGTACTCGTTCATGAAGCCGTAGCCGCCGAAGATCTGCGTGGCGTCCCGGGCGTTGTCCATCGCGGCGTTGGAGGAGACCAGCTTCGCGATGGCCGCCTCCTTCTTGAACGGCTGGCCCTTCAGCATCTTCGCCGCGGCCGCGTAGTAGGCCAGCCGCGCGGTGTGCGCCCGGACCTCCATGTCGGCGATCTTGAACTGGATCGCCTGGTAGTGGCCGATCGGGTGGCCGAAGGCCTCGCGCTCGTGGGCGTAGCGCAGCGACTCGTCGACGCAGCCCTGCGCCAGCCCGACCGACAGCGCCGCGATCGCGATGCGCCCCTCGTCGAGGATGGACAGGAACTGGGCGTAGCCGCGGCCGCGCTCGCCGAGCAGGTTCTCCGCCGGCACCCGGACGTCGTCGAAGAACAGCTCCCGGGTGTCCGACGCCGACCAGCCGACCTTGGAGTACTTCTCGCTCACCGTGAACCCGGGCGTCCCGGACGGCACGACGATCGCGGAGATCTCCTTCTTGCCGTCCCGCTCGCCGGTGACCGCGGTGACGGTGACGATCTCGGTGATGTCCGTGCCGGAGTTGGTGATGAAGCACTTCGACCCGTTGATCACCCACTCGTCGCCGTCGAGCTTGGCGGTGGTGCGGGTGGCGCCGGCGTCGGAGCCGCCGCCGGGCTCGGTCAGCCCGAACGCGCCGAGCTTCTCGCCCGCGGCGAGCTGGGGCAGCCACGTCGCCTTCTGCTCGTCGCTGCCGAACCGGCTGATCGGCATGGCGCCCAGCGAGACGCCCGCCTCCAGCGTGATCGCGACGGAGGAGTCGACCCGCGCCAGCTCCTCCAGGGCGAGGCAGAGGGCGAAGTAGTCGCCGCCCATGCCGCCGTGCTCCTCGGCGATCGGCAGGCCGAACAGGCCCATCGCGCCCATCTTGCGCACCAGCTCGTACGGGAACTCGCCGCGCTCGTAGAACTCCCCGATGACCGGGGCGACCTCCTTCTGCGCGAAGTCCTCGACGGTCGCCCGCAGTGCCGCGTGTTCCTCGGACAGCTCAAGATCCATCGGTGTCTCCTTCTGTGTCCACCTCGACGACGAGGAGGACGGCGTCCTTCGCGACCGTCCCGCCGGGGCGCGCGCGCAGCTCGCGGACCGTGCCGTCGACGGGCGCGGTGAGCACGTGCTCCATCTTCATGGCCTCGACCACGACGAGCGTCTGACCCGCCGTGACCTGCTGGCCCTCGGTGACCTCGACGACGGTCACGGTGCCGGGCATCGGGGAGAGCACGGGCCCGCCCGCCCCGGCGGCGGCCTCCTCGGCCGCGGCCTCGAGGGCCTCCTGTTCGCGCACGGCCCAGACCAGGCCGTCGCGTCCGATCCAGTGCACCCCGGACTCGTCCCGCGCGACCGCGTACTCCCTGGTCACGCCCCCCTGGGAGTGCGTGACGCCGGTGCCCGTGAGCCGGGTGGACGTGCGGAAGGGCTCGCCGCCGTCGACGGACAGCTCGGCGTCGGCGGCGCGCCCGCGGGAGCGGACCTCGACCGGCTCGTGACCGGCGACGACCAGCCGTCGGGTCGTCCAGGCCGCCTCGCCGATCCGCCAGCCGCCGGGGATGTCGAACGGGTCGGTGAGATCCCCGGCCGGTTCGAGGTCGAGCAGGGCCAGCCCGGTGGCGACCCCGACGACGTCGGCCGGCAGGTCCTGCCCGGTCAGCGACTCGAGACGGCGCCCGACCAGCCCGGTGTCGAGGTCCCCGGCGCGGACGTCCGGGTCGGCGAGCAGCGCGCGCAGGAACCCGATGTTGGTGCCCAGCCCGAGCAGCACGGTCTCGCCGAGCGCGGCGTCGAGCTTGCGCAGGGCCTCGGCCCGGTCGGTGCCGTACGCGATGATCTTCGACAGCATCGGGTCGTAGTCCGAGCCGACGACACCGCCCTCGGCGACGCCGGAGTCCACCCGGACGTTCCGCGGCTCGCGCAGGGCCAGGATCCGCCCGCCGGTGGGCAGGAACCCCGACGCCGGGTCCTCGGCGTAGACCCGGACCTCGATCGCGTGCCCGCGGGGCACGAGCTCGGCCGGCCACGGCGCCTGCTCGCCCGCGGCCACCCGCAGCTGCGCCTCGACCAGGTCGACGCCGTAGACCTGTTCGGTCACCGGGTGCTCGACCTGCAGCCGGGTGTTCATCTCCATGAAGAAGAACTCGCCCGGCCGGTCGGCCCCGACGATGAACTCCACGGTCCCCGCGCCGACGTACCCGCAGGCCCGGGCGGCCTCGCACGCCGCGCGACCCATCGCCTCGCGCTGCTCGGGGGTGAGCAGCGGCGACGGGGCCTCCTCGACGATCTTCTGGTGCCGGCGCTGCAGCGAGCACTCCCGCTCGCCCAGGTGCACGACGTTGCCGTGGGTGTCGACCAGCACCTGGATCTCGATGTGCCGTGGCGTGGTGATCAGCCGCTCGACCAGCAGGGTGTCGTCGCCGAACGAGCCGCGGGCCTCGCGTCGGGCGGAGGCGATCGCGTCGGGCAGGTCCTCGGCGCGGTGGACCTCACGCATGCCCTTCCCGCCGCCCCCGGCGGAGGGCTTGAGCAGCACCGGGAACCCGACCTGCTCGACGGCCAGGGCCAGGTCGGCGTCGGAGAGCCCGACGCCGTCCGAGCCCGGCACGACCGGCACGCCGGCCTTCGCCACCGTCTGCTTGGCGCGGATCTTGTCGCCCATCGCCTCGATCGCCGACGACGGCGGGCCGACGAACACGATCCCCGCCGCCTCGCACGCCGCGGCGAACGCGGTGTTCTCGCTCAGGAAGCCGTAACCGGGGTGGATGGCCTGCGCCCCGGTGGCCTTCGCCGCCTCGATCACGGTGTCGATCGCCAGATAGGACTCCGACGCCGCCGCCGGGCCGAGCCGCACCGCGACGTCCGCGGCGGCCACGTGCGGGGCGCCCGCGTCGGCGTCGGAGTACACCGCCACGGAGCGGATGCCGAGGGCACGCAGGGTGCGGATGACACGGACCGCGATCTCCCCGCGGTTGGCCACGAGCACGGTGGAGAACATCAACACCCCTCCCCGGACGACGAGCGAACGGCACTCTCGCTCACTAGGTCTGAGCGAACGCGCCGCTCGCTCATCGACAGTCGGTGCATCTGACTCACATCCGGAAGACGCCGAAGGCCGGGTCGCCCAGCGGGGCGTTCGCGGCGATCGACAGCGACAGGCCCAGGACCGTGCGGGTGTCGGCGGGGTCGATCACGCCGTCGTCCCAGATCCGGGCGGTGGAGTAGTAGGGGTGCCCCTGGGTCTCGTACTGGGCGCGGATCCGCTCCTTGAGCTCCTCCTGCGCCGCCGCGTCCCCGCCGTTCGCAGCGCCCGACCCGACCGTGCCGAGCACCGTCGCGGCCTGCTCGCCGCCCATGACCGAGATCCGGGCGTTGGGCCACATGAACAGGAACCGGGGCGAGTAGGCCCGCCCGCACATCGCGTAGTTCCCCGCGCCGAACGACCCGCCGATCACCACGGTCAGCTTCGGCACCCGGGTCGAGGCGACCGCGGTGACGAGCTTCGCGCCGTTGCGGGCGATCCCGCCGGCCTCGTACTCCCGGCCGACCATGAACCCGGTGATGTTCTGCAGGAACACCAACGGGATCCCACGCTGGTCACACAGCTCGATGAAGTGCGCACCCTTCATGGCCGACTCGGAGAACAGGATCCCGTTGTTGGCGATGATCCCCACCGGGTGCCCGTGGACGTGCGCGAAGCCCGTGACCAGCGTCGTGCCGTACTCGGCCTTGAACTCGTGGAACCGTGACCCGTCGACGACCCGGGCGATCACCTCGCGCACGTCGTAGGGGATCCGGGAGTCCGTCGGCACCGCCCCGTACAGCTCGCCCGGGTCGACCACCGGCGCCTCGGTCGGCTCCCGCTCCCACGGCGCCGGCACCCGCGGCCCGAGCGTCCCGACGATCGACCGGACGATCCGCAGCGCGTGCGCGTCGTCGTTCGCGAGGTGGTCGGTGACCCCGGAGATCTTGGAGTGCAGGTCCCCGCCGCCGAGCTCCTCGGCCGTGACCACCTCCCCGGTCGCGGCCTTCACCAGCGGCGGCCCGCCCAGGAAGATGGTCCCCTGGTTGCGGACGATCACCGCCTCGTCGCTCATGGCCGGCACGTACGCGCCGCCCGCGGTGCACGAGCCCAGCACCGCCGCGATCTGCGGGATCCCCTTGCCCGACATCTGCGCCTGGTTGTAGAAGATCCGCCCGAAGTGCTCCCGGTCCGGGAACACCTCGTCCTGCGCCGGCAGGTACGCCCCACCCGAGTCCACCAGGTACACGCACGGCAGCCGGTTGTGCAGCGCCACCTCCTGTGCCCGCAGGTGCTTCTTCACCGTCATCGGGTAGTAGGTGCCGCCCTTGACCGTGGCGTCGTTGGCCACGATCACGCACTCCCGGCCTGCGACCCGCCCGACCCCGGTGATCATCCCCGCGGCCGGCGCGTCCCCGCCGTAGAGCCCGTGCGCCGCCAACGGCGACAGCTCCAGGAACGGCGACCCCGGATCCACCAGCGAGTCCACCCGGTCCCGCGGCAACAACTTGCCCCGCTCCACGTGCCGCTGCCGCGACCGCTCCGGGCCGCCCAGCCGCGCCGCCGCCAGCTGCGCGTTCAGGTCCGCCACCAGCGAGCGGTGCGACTCCGCGTTGCGGGCGAACTGCTCCGCCCCGGGGTCGACCTTGCTGCCCAGCACCGGAGCTGCGGCCCCGGAGCGCCTCGCCACACCCTGCATCTGCCGTCCCTCGTCGGATCGGTTAGCGATCGTTAACTAGGTTAGCGGTCATTAACACGGAGCGCCAGTCCCCTCAGGAACGTCACAGCCGCGGGCCCTACGGTGCTCCTCGTGCGCCTGCTGCTGGTGGAGGACGAGCGCCCGCTGGCCGAGATGGTCCGCCGCGGGCTGGCCCGCGAGGGCCACGCGGTCGACGTCCGGCACGACGGGCCCTCGGGCCTGGACGCCGCGATCCAGGGGGGATACGACGTCGTCATCCTCGACATCATGCTCCCCGGCCTGTCCGGGTACCGGATCCTGCAGCAGCTGCGGGCCGCCGGCGTGTGGAGCCCGGTGCTGATGCTGACCGCGAAGGACGGCGAGTACGACGAGGCCGACGCCTTCGACCTGGGCGCCGACGACTACCTCACCAAGCCCTTCTCGTTCGTCGTGCTGCTGGCCCGGCTGCGCGCCCTGCAGCGCCGCGCGGGCGACGCCCGGCCCACCGTGCTGTCCGTCGGCGACCTGAAGCTCGACCCGGCCCGGCACCGGGTGCACCGCGGCGACACCGAGATCACCCTGACCCCGCGCGAGTTCGGCGTGCTCGAGCACCTCATGCGGCACGCGGGCGAGGTCGTGACCAAGACCGACATCCTCCGCGCGGTCTGGGACGCGCACTACGAGGGCGAGGTCAACGTCGTCGAGGTCTACGTCGGCTACGTCCGCAAGAAGATCGACGCGCCCTTCGGCACGCAGACCATCGAGACGCTGCGCGGCGTCGGGTACCGGATGGTCGAGCCGGCCTGACCGGCCCCCGCTCAGCGGGCGGGCGGCCGGACGACGGGGATCGGCGCCGTCGGGTTGACGTCCGCGGGCGAGAGCGCGTCGCCGAGCCGGATCGGCACGGACGTCGCGGGCCGGACCCGCTCGTCCTCGTGGCTCCCGCGCGGGACCGGCGACGGACGCGGCACGGGCGCGGTCTCCTGCTCGTGCGGCACCGGCGAGGGCCGGCGGCCGGCGGGCGCCGGCCGGGTGTCTGGCTCGCGCGGCACCGGCGCGGTCTCCGGCTCGCGGGTCGGCGGGGTCTCGCGGGTCGGCGGGGTCTCGCGGGTCGGCGGGGTCTCGCGGGTCGGCGGGGTCTCGCGGGTCGGCGGGGTGAGGACGGGCAGCGGACCGGTCGGGCGGTCGTCCCGCAGGTCGCCGGGGTCCGGCGCGTCGGACGTCCCGACCCCGGGCGGCGGCCCCTCCGGCCCCGGCTCGGGCTCGGCCGACGTCTCGGTGCGGGGCAGCCGCAGCCGGAACAGCGCCCCGCCCAGCGTCGAGTCGAGCACCTCGACGCTGCCGTGGTGCACCGCCACGATCTCCCGGACGATCGCGAGGCCGAGCCCCGCGCCGCCGTCCGACCGGGCGCGGGCCTCGTCGAGGCGCACGAACCGCTCGAAGACGCGGCCGCGGTCCTCCGGCGCGACGCCGGGGCCGTCGTCGTCGACGTCCACCACCGCGTCGGGGCCCTCGGCCCGCAGCGTGACCAGCACCCGCGAGTCGGCGTGCCGGCGCGCGTTGTCGACCAGGTTCCGCACCGCCCGGACCAGCTGCGCGCGATCGCCGGAGACCCGGACGGGCTCGGCGCGGACCTCGGGGGCCACGCCGCCGACGTCGGACGGGCGGCCGCGCTCGGCCTCCACGATCTCGTCGAGGTCGACGTCCTCGCGGCGCGGCTGCAGCCCGCGCTCGTCGGAGCGGGCGAGCAGGAGCAGCCCGTCGACCAGCCGGTCGAGCCGGCCGGCCTCGCCGCGCAGGGTCCGGACGGTCGACGCGTCGGACTCGTCCACCGACCCGGCCAGCAGCTCCAGGCCGGACGCGATCGTGGCGAGCGGGCTGCGCAGCTCGTGGCTGGCGTCGGCGACGAACCGGCGCTGGGTGGTCTGCGCGCTCTCCATCCGGCCGAGCATCTGGTTCATGGTCTCGGCGAGGCGGCCCACCTCGTCCCGCGCCGGGGGGACGGGTACGCGCGTGCCGAGGTCCCGGTCGGTCATGCTCGCCACCCGCGCGCGCATCGCCTCGACCGGGCGCAGCGCCCGTCCGGCGAAGAGATAGGTGAAGCCGCCGACCAGCACCACCAGCACCGGGATGCCGACCAGCACCATCGCCAGCACCGTGTCGACCGCGCGGTGCAGGAAGTCCAGCGGCTGGGCGGCCAGCACGGTGAAGGGCTGGCCGGTCGGCGGGAACTCGAAGCCCATCGCGACGACCAGCACCTCCTCGTGCTTGCCGTCGTCGAGGGTGATCCACGTGGAGTGGACGACCTCGACCTCGTCCGGCTCGGCCAGGACGTCGGACATCAGCGGGTACTGCGGCAGCGGGTCCGAGGAGCCGATGTTCTGGATGTCCGGCGGCCGGTGGGGGTCCCGGTTGTAGTTCGTGACCACCTCGACCAGGTCGGACCGCTTGCCGGTGGCCTGGACGGCGTTGCGCTTGACGTCCTCGGTGTCGGCGAAGTTCGCCGCGACCCGCTCGCCGAGCTGGGTCGCCTGCTGGGTGGCGGCGTTGACCAGCTGCATCCGCAGCAGCGCGTTGAGCCCGAGCACCAGGATCGCCCCGGCCACGAGGAGCACGACCCCGACGGTCAGCGCGGCGGCCAGCGCGGTCGTCGTCCGGACCCCGAGCCGGGCGCGCAGCCGGTCCCGCAGCCCGCGGAACGGCCCCGACGGCCGGTCCGGGGCAGCACCGGACCCCGCGGCGGGGTCCGGATCCGGGTCGCGGGCCATGGGACCAGGGTAGGTGCCGCGTCCTGTGCCGGGGCTGAGACGTGGCGTCCCCGTCCCGGTGGTTAGCGGTCGTTAACCCCGACGCGCTACGCTGGCCGAATGGCGGCGCCGCGGGTCGACAACGCACCCTCCCGGCGCGAGCAGATCCTCCGCACGGCCGCCGTCCTCTTCGCCCGGCACGGCTTCCACGGGGTGAGCATCGCCGAGCTGGGGGCCGCCGTCGGGATCAGCGGGCCGGCCCTCTACCGGCACTTCCCGGGCAAGGAGGCGCTGCTCGCCGAGCTGCTCGTGGACATCAGCGAGCGCCTGCTCGCCGGCGGGCGGGAGCGGTCCACGGGCGACCCGGACGAGGTGCTGGCCGCGCTCGTCGACTTCCAGCTGGAGTTCGCGTTGCGCGAGCCGGAGCTGATCGTGGTGCAGGACCGGGACCTCGACAACCTGCCCGAGGGGGACCGGCGCCGGGTGCGCCGGCTGCAGCGCACCTACGTCGAGATCTGGGTCGACACGCTGCGCCGGCTGCACCCCGGGCTCGACCCCGACGCCGCCCGGGTGGCCGCGCACGGCACGTTCGGGCTGCTCAACTCCACCCCGCACAGCGGCTCACGCGCGGCTCCCGACGAGGTCGCCGGCCTGCTCCGCCGCATGGCGCTCACCGCGCTCACCGCGCTCTGACATCGGCCAGCCGGGGCGCAGCAGCAGCCGCAGCCCGTTCAGGCAGACCAGCACCGTCGACAGCTCGTGCCCGGCCACACCGAGGGCCAGCGGCAGCGTCCCGACCAGGTCCCAGGTCACCAGCCCGACGATGACGACGGCGGCGAACGCCAGGTTGGCGCGCGCGACCCGCCGGGCCCGGCGGGCCAGGGCGGCCAGCGGGGCGAGCGCGCCGAGCGGGTCCCGCAGGAGGACGCCGTCGGCCGCCTCGACCGAGAGCGTCCCGGCACCCTCGCCGACGGCCAGCCCGACGTGCGCGGTCGCGAGCAGCGGAGCGTCGTTGAGGCCGTCACCGGCGGCGAGCACCCGCCGGCCGCCGCGCCCGAGCTCCTCGACGGCCGCGGCCTTGTCGGCGGGCAGCAGCCCGGCGCGGACCTCGCCCACCCCGATCCGGTCGCCGACCAGGCGGGCGGGCCCCTCGGCGTCGCCGGTGAGCAGGACGGGCGGGGCGACGGCCCGGCCGACGGCCGCGATCGCCTCCGCGGCGCCGGGGCGGACCTCGTCGGCGAGGACGAGCAGGCCGACGGGCACGTCGTCGACGCGCACGACGACCGCGGTGTGGCCCTCGCGCTCCGCCCCGGCCACCCGATCCCGCTCCTCGCCGCCGGTCGGGCGCCCGACCGTGATCACGGCGGTCCCCACCGCTGCGCGCACGCCCTCGCCGGGCAGGGCGGCGAAGTCGCGGACCGCGGGGAGGGGCAGTTCGTTGCGGTGGGCCTCGGTGACGACCGCGCGGCCCAGCACGTGCTCCGAGCCTTGCTCCACGGCGGCGGCGAGGGCGAGCAGCTCGTCGGCGGAGCGGCCGTCGAGGGGCTCGACGGCGTGGACCTCGGGGCGGCCGCGGGTGACGGTGCCGGTCTTGTCCAGGGCGACGGCGTCGACCTCGGCGAGCGCCTCGACCACGCCGGCGTCCTTGAGCAGCACGCCGCGCCGGCCCGCGACGGCGACCGCGGCGAGCAGCGGCGGCATCGTCGCGAGCACCACGGCGCAGGGCGAGGCGACGATCATGAAGGTCATCGCGCGCAGCAGCGTGTCGCGGAAGTCGGCGCCGAAGAGCAGCGGCCCGACCAGCAGCGCGAGGGCCGCGACCACGACCACCACCGAGTAGCGCTGCTCCACCTTCTCGACGAAGAGCTGGCGCTTCGACTTGGTCTCGGCCGCCCGCTCCACCTGCGCCGCGATCCCGGCCACCACCGTGTCCGCCGGGTCGCGGTCGACCCGGACCCGCACCGTCCCGGTGCCGTTGAGCGTGCCCGCGAAGACCTGGTCGCCCGGCCCGCGGCGGATCGGCAGCGGCTCGCCGGTGAGTGTGGAGGCGTCGACCTCGGTGGCCCCGTCGCAGACGGTGCCGTCGGCGGGGATCTTCTCCCCCGGCCGCACGACGACCTCGTCCCCGACCGCGAGGTCCGCGGCCCGGACCTGCTCCTCCCGGCCGTCGGCGATCCGGTGGGCCGTCTCGGGCGCGAGGTCGAGGAGGCCGGTGATGCTCGCGCGGGTGCGGGCGGTCATCACCGCCTCGAGCGCGCCGGAGCTGGCGAAGATCACGATCAGCAGCGCGCCGTCGAGGTGCTGGCCGATCGCCGCGGCGCCGAGCGCGGCGACGACCATCAGCAGGTCGACGTCGAGGGTCCGCTGGCGCAGCGCCTGCAGCCCGGACCAGGCCGGCTCCCATCCGCCCGTGACGTAGCAGGCGGCGTAGAGCAGGGCGACGAGCGGCCACGGCGCCCCGAGCAGGTCGGCGGGCACGGCGGCGGCGAAGAAGAGCAGGGCCAGCGCGGCGCTCCGCACCTCGGGCAGGGACAGCATGCGTGAGAACATACCTGCGCATGCACGAAGGTATGCACTCAGATGAAGAGTGATCCTGACACCTGCACGGTCGCTCAGGTGTTCGCTAGACTCGCGGCGTGCACGAGGGCATCCCGGACTTCGCGATGCCGTCCGAGCAGGAGGTCCGCCGGGCGGCCGACTCGCTGCGCCTGCTCGCCGACCCCACCCGCATCAAGATCCTCTGGGCGCTGCTGCAGGGCGAGACCTCGGTGGCCTGCCTCGCCGAGCTGGTCGGCGCGGCCCCCACGGCGGTGAGCCAGCACCTGGCCAAGCTGCGCCTCGCCGGGCTGGTCGAGGGCCGGCGCGAGGGCACGTTCATCTACTACACCGCGGAGAGCGCCCACGTCCGCGCACTGCTCACCGAGGCGCTGGGGCAGGCGGCGGTCGCCATCTGACGCACTGGCGCCCGCGTCGCTCCCCGATCCGGCGTGCCATCGGGGCGGACGACTGAGCTGCGGACCATGATCGCCGCTCGGTGCACTCACGGCCTCTCCGGTAACCGTCAGCGCTCGGAAACAGCGATCATGTCGAGGCAGGGCGGTCGGGCACCTGAACTCTCCGCGCCCGAGCAGCCGACGGGGCCGATCGCGGGTCATGATCGCTACACCGCTGCCATCACGGCTCCTCGTGGAGCCATCCCTGCGCAGAAACAGCGATCATGCCGGCGCAACTGCCATCACCACCCAGGACCGCCGGCGCTCGCACAGGATTCCGGCACCTCGCACACCAGGCGAGGCCGATGTGCCGCGCTCCGATCCCCGTGCCACCGGTCGGCGGACCATGCTCGCCACTCCAGTGCACTCGCGGCTCCCCGAGAAACCGTCGGTGCACGGAAACAGCGATCGTGTGGGAGCGGCGGCGCCCGGGCCGGCGTCCTCGCGAGCACTGCTCGTGAGGCTCGCAGCGCCGCCGGTGCACCCGATCAGCGATCTTGCCGACGGTCGAGCGAGCCACCGACCCTCACCGACCCGAGCGGATGGTCGGGGGCTCGCCCGTGGTGCCGCGGTTGACGCCCGTCAGGCCGCGCTTCCGAGGGTCGCCGCCGTAGGCCGCGTGGATGCGGGGGCCGGCCGCGGTGAGCCCGCCGTCGACCGTGATCTCCTCGCCCGTCACGAAGCGGGAGGCGTCGTCGCACAGGAAGGCGATCACCTCGGCGACGTCCTCGGGCCGCCCCACCTCCGGCCACGGCTGCACCCCGTCGAGGGCCCGCGCCGGGTCCCGCCCGACCAGCGGCGTCGCGATCACGCCCGGGCACACCGCGTTGACCCGGATCCGGTCCTCGGCCAGCTCGACGGCCGCGACCCGCGTCAGGTTGAGAACCGCGGCCTTCGCCGCCGAGTAGGCCTGCGGGCCGGCCCCGCCGCCGTGGGCCGCGATGGAGGCGACGTTGACGATCGCGCCGCCGACCCCGGCCGCCCGCATCGCCCGCGCCCCGTGCTTGACGCCGAGGAACACCCCGCGGACCAGCACGGCGAAGGTGTAGTCCCAGTCCTCGACCGCGAGGTCGGTGAGGGCGCCGAAGGCCCCGCCCACGCCGGCGTTGTTGACCACCGCGTCGATCCGGCCGTACTCGGCGACGCACCGCGCGACCGCCGCCTCGACCTGCGCCTCCTCGGCCACGTCGACGCGCTCGAAGGCCGCGCCCAGCTCGGCGGCCGCCCGCGGGCCGGTTTCCGGGTTGAGGTCGGCGAGCAGCACCGACCACCCCGCGGCGCGCAGCCGGGACACGGTGGCGCGGCCGATCCCGCTGCCTCCGCCGGTGACGAGGGCGACGGGAGGAGCGTCGTGATCGACCATGCCGGCGACGCTAGCGCCCGCGCCGCGCTTCGACGACCTCACGCACCGCCGGCCGGGTGCCGGCCCGGGCGACAACTTTTCCGGCCAGGACCGTCACATTCGACCGCCGGACGGAGTCGGAGAGAGGTGAGCACGCTACACAACCGGGATCCGCGGCCGGAACCCCTAGGGGATCCGGCGAGCCGGATGGGGACTTTCTCCGGATCCGCGCACACGCAGCAGGCGGCAGGGTGGTTCCCGTGCTGCTGCGCCCCTCGTCACCGACTGCGGTGGCCGGTGGGCCGTCCGGGACGCGCCGTCCGACGGGTGCGCGCCCGGTCCCGCCGGTCGGGGGGAGGGCGACGGGCGCAGTGGCAACTCCGGCCGGGGGGCCGGAGGCCCGGCGATCGTGGGGGTGCACGGAAGTGAGGTCGATCGCGGGCGTACCCGCGGGACCGGCTGCCGGGGGGACGGCAGCCGGGCCCGCGGATCTCCTCGCCACCGAGCTGCCCTGCCACGGACCCGGCGGCGGGATGTGGTTCGCCGACGACCCCGCCGACCTCGACCGCGCGAAGGCCGCCTGCCGCGGCTGCCCCATGCGGGCCGAGTGCCTGGCCGGGGCGCTGCGGCGGCGCGAGCCGTGGGGCGTGTGGGGCGGCGAGATCTTCCAGGAGGGCGTGGTCGTGCCCGTCAAGCGCCGCCCCGGCCGCCCGCGCAAGCATCCGCGCTGAACCGCGTGCGCAGCTCACGGCAGACCGGTTTCCGCAGCTCACCGGGGGTCGTGAGCGCGTACCGCCCCTCTAGGGGCAGTTCGCGCTCACGGCCTGGCGGGCCGACATCGGGTCCGGGGCGGCGCAGGCGGCCGCGGCCAGGGCCCGGCACTGCTCCAGGGTGAGGCCGGCGAGCGAGGCGCCGACCGCGGCCAGCGCGCCGGAGCCCATCGAGAGCGTCGCGACGCCCAGGCCCACCAGCACGGGGGCGAGGGCGGGATCGGCCGCGGCCTCGCCGCACACGCCGACCGGGACGCCGGTCTCCGCGGAGGCCTCGCCCAGCATCCGGATCAGCCGGAGCAGCGCGGGCTGCCACGGGTCGTTGAGCGCCGCGACCGGACCGGACTGGCGGTCCGCCGCGAACAGGTACTGAGCCAGGTCGTTGGTGCCCACCGACACGAAGTCCACCTCGGCCATGATCTCCCGGGCCACCAGCACGGCCGCCGGGATCTCGATCATCACGCCCGCGCTGGTGATCCCGTGCGCGCGGCACCGCTGCACGAAGAAGCGCGCCTCCTCGGCGGTGGCGACCATGGGCGCCATCACCTTCAGCTCGGCGCCGGTCTCCTTCGCCGCGGCGGCCAGCCCGGCGAGCTGGCGCTCCAGGACGTCGGCGCCGATCCCCGGCACCCGCGCGATCCGCAGGCCCCGCACACCCAGCGCGGGGTTCGGCTCGCCGTCGAGGGTCAGGAAGGGCAACGGCTTGTCGGCACCGGCGTCGAGCGTCCGGGCGGTCACCGGCTTGCCCGCGAACGCGCCCAACACGCCGTCGTAGACCTCGCGCTGCCGCTTCTCCGAGGGCTCCTCGGCCGCGGACAGGAAGGCGAGCTCGGTCCGGAAGAGGCCCACGCCCTGGGCCCGCCGCGCGGCCGCCGCGGCCGCGCCGTCGGCGTCGCCGACGTTGGCCAGCAGCGGGACGGGATGCCCGTCGGCGGTCCGGCCGACGCCGTCCCACTCGACGGCCTCGACCGCCTCCACGATCACGGCCGCCTCCTCGGCCGACCCGACCTCCTCGACGGAACCGGCGCCGCCGTCCACCACGACGAAGGCGCCCTCGACCAGCTGCCGCGCCCCCGCGCAGCCGACGACGGCCGGGATGCCCAGCGAGCGGGCGAGGATCGCGGTGTGGCTGGTCGGCCCGCCCTGCTCGGTCACGAGCGCGAGCGCGATGCCCGGGCGCAGGCCGGCGGTGTCGGCGGGGGCGAGGTCGGCGGCGACCAGGACGGCGGGCTCGGCCAGGTCGGCCACGCCCGGCGCGGGCAGGCCCTGCAGCTCGGCGACGATCCGATCGCGGACGTCGCGCACGTCGGCCGCCCGCTCGCCCATGTAGCCGCCCATCGCGGCGAGCATGTCGGCGAAGGTGTTGGCCGCCTCCCAGACCGCGCGGGGCGCGGGCCGGCCGCCCTCACGCACGAGGTTCTCGGCGTTCTCGAGCAGGGCCGGGTCGCCGACCATCGTGATCGTCGCCTCGAGGACGTCCTTCGCGTCGCCGGACGCGGCGTCGGCGCGGGTCTGCAGACGGGCGGAGACGAGCTCCATCGCGGGTCCGATCCTGCCCGCTTCGGTGTCCGGATCGGTGGGAACGGGCCCGACCGGAGGCTCGCCGGGGGCGTCGGCGACGCGCACGACGCGTCCTCCCGCACGCCCGGGACTGGCAGGGATGCCGTTCAGCTGCATTGCGAACTCCCTCGATCCGTTCGGATGACTTCGGCGTGACCCGTTGACGAACTCCAGTAAAACCCACATACTCGGAAACAAGCAAGCAGATTCGGGCACCGATCCGGGAGCGAACGAAGATGTACGCAGCGGAGCGTCAGCAGTGGTTGCTCACCCGTACCCGCGACGCGGGGCGGGTCGACGTCGGTGCCGTGGCCGAGGAGCTGCAGGTCACGCCGGAGACGATCCGGCGCGACCTCGGCACCCTGGAGCGCCAGGGCCTCGTCCGCCGGGTGCACGGCGGCGCCATCCCCGCCGACCGCCTCGACTTCGAGCCCGCCATCGGCCAGCGCGACACCGTGGCCGGCCCGGAGAAGGAGCGCATCGCCAAGGCCGCCCTCGCCGAGCTCGAGGGCTGCCTGACCGTCCTGCTCGACGCGGGCACCACCACGTCCCGGCTCGCCTCGATCCTGCCGACCGACCGCGAGCTGACCGTCGTCACGAACTCGCTGCCGATCGCCTCGATGCTCGCCACCCGGCCCAACGTCGTGCTGCGGCTGCTCGGCGGGCGCGTCCGCGGCACCACGATGGCGGCGGTCGACGACTGGATGACCGACACCCTGGCCACCCTCACCGTCGACGTCGCGTTCCTCGGCACCAACGGCTTCTCCCCGGAGCGCGGGCTCACCACGCCCGACCCGGCCGAGGCCGCCGCCAAGCGGGCCATGATCGCCGCCGCCCGCCGCGCCGTCGTGGTGGCCGACGCCGCCAAGTACGGCACCGACCAGTTCGTCCGCTTCGCGCGGCTGGACCAGGTCGACGCCCTGGTCACCGACACCGGACTCGACGACGCGGCCACTGCCGCCATCGAGGCCGCGGGCCCCCGCGTCGTCCGGGCCTGACCCGCACACGACCGACTCCACGACCGACTTCACGAGGAGGTGAAGCCTTGATCGTCACCGTCACCCCCAACCCCAGCCTCGACCGGACCGTCGAGCTGGCCGGGCTGGTCCGCGGCGAGGTGCACCGGGCCCTGTCCGTGCGGCTGGACCCGGGCGGCAAGGGCGTCAACGTCGCCCGCGCCCTCACCCGCGCCGGTGTCGACGCCCTCGCGGTGCTGCCCTCGGGCCGCGCCCCGGGCGGGCGGCTCAACGGCCTGCTCGACGCCCTGGGCGTCCCCGCCGTCACCGTGCCGATCCACGGCGCCACCCGCTCCAACATCACGCTCGTGGAGCCGGACGGCACCACGACGAAGATCAACGAGAGCGGCCCGGTGCTCACGCCGGAGGAGGTCGAGGAGGTCACCGAACAGGCCGTGGCCCGCTCCCGCGGCGCCGACTGGCTGGTGACCTGCGGGTCGCTGCCCGAGGGCATGCCCGTCGACCTGCACGCCACCCTCGTCCGGCGGGCCGGTACCCGGACCGCCGTGGACACCAGCGGGGCCCCGCTCGCCGCCGCCGTCGCGGCGCGGCCGGACCTGGTCAAGCCCAACCACGAGGAGCTGGCCGAGCTGGTCGGCCGGCCCCTCGCCAGCCTCGGCGACGTCCTCGCCGCGGCCCGAGAGCTCCGCGCCGCCGGGGTCGGCGCGGTCCTCGTCAGCCTGGGCGCCGGCGGCGCCGTGCTGGTCGAGGAGTCCGGCGAGTACCACGCCGCGACCCCGCCCGTGACCGTGCGCAGCACGGTCGGCGCCGGCGACGCCACCCTGGCCGGGTTCCTGGCCGCCGGGGGCGCCGGGCCGGACGCCCTCGCCCGCGCCGTCGCCTACGGCGCCGCGGCCTGCCGCCTGCCGGGCAGCGAGATGCCCGGACCCCACGAGCTCCCGCTCGCCGACGTCCGCGTCGGACGCCCGCACGCCGATCTCGTCCTCACCGGAGATGCCGCATGACCGAGCAGTCCGCCCTGATCACCGCCGATCTCGTCGACCTCGACCTCCCGTCCACCGACCGCCGTGCCGCGGTCGGGGCGCTGGCCGAGCGGCTGCAGAAGGCGGGCCGGGTGACCGACCTCGCGCAGTTCCTCGCCGACATCGAGGCCCGCGAGCAGCAGATGCCGACCGGGCTCGAGGGCGGGATCGGCATCCCGCACTGCCGGTCCGCCGCCGTCACCGTGCCGAGCCTCGCGTTCGGCCGCAGCACCGCGGGCGTCGACTTCGGCGCCGAGGACGGGCCGGCCCGGCTCGTCTTCATGATCGCCGCGCCCGAGGGCGGCGACACCGACCACATGACGGTGCTGGCCGCGCTGGCCCGCCGGCTGGTCCGCAAGGCGTTCAAGGACGAGCTCCTCGGCGCGACCGACGCCGGGCACGTCGCCGACTACATCCGGAAGGAGGTCGGCGCGTGAAGCTGCTGGCCGTCACCGCGTGCCCGACGGGCATCGCGCACACCTACATGGCCGCCGAGGCCCTCGAGGTCGCGGCGGAGGAGGCCGGGCACGAGATCGTCGTCGAGACGCAGGGCTCGGCCGGCTCCACCCCGTTCACCCCGGAGCAGCTCGCCGGCGCCGACGCGATCATCCTCGCGGCGGACGTCGAGGTCCGGGACAAGGACCGCTTCGCCCACCTGCCCACGGTGACCGCCGGGGTGAAGAAGGCGATCGGCGGGGCACCGGCCCTCATCGAGCAGGCCGTGGCCGCCGCCGAGGCGGCGCCGAAGGGTTCCGCGCCCGCGGCCGCCGCCGAGCCGCAGCTCGCGGTCAAGCAGACCGGCCCCGGCACCGCGTCGAAGGTCCGCGGCTGGCTGATGACAGGCGTCTCGTACGTCATCCCGTTCGTCGCCGCCGGCGGCCTGCTGATCGCCCTGGGCTTCGCCCTCGGCGGCTACCAGATCTCCGACGCCCCGTCGGTCACGGAGAGCTTCTCCTGGACCTCGCACACCAGCTGGGCGGCACTGCTGTTCCAGCTCGGCTCGCTGGCCTTCGGCCTGCTCGTGCCGGTGCTGTCCGGCTTCATCGCCTACGCGATCGCCGACCGGCCCGCGCTCGTGCCGGGCTTCGTCGGCGGCCTGGTCGCCGTCGAGGTCGGCGCCGGGTTCATCGGCGGCCTCGCCTCCGGCCTGCTCGCCGGTGGCCTGATCTTCTGGATGAAGAAGTGGAAGGCCCCCAAGGCCATCGCCGGGATCATGCCGGTGCTGGTGCTGCCGCTGGTCGGCACGGCGATCATCGGCGGGATCATGTTCGTGGTGATCGGGCAGCCGCTCGCCGCGATCACGACCGGCCTCACCAACTGGCTCAACGGCCTGTCCGGCAGCAACGCGATCCTGCTCGGCGCCCTGCTCGGCCTGATGATGGCCTTCGACATGGGCGGCCCGGTGAACAAGGCCGCCTACGCCTTCGCCGTCGCCGGGCTGTCCACCAACTCGCAGACCGCGCTGCTGATCATGGCCGCGGTCATGGCCGCCGGGATGACCCCGCCGCTGGCCATGGCGCTGGCCACCACCGTCCGGAAGAAGCTGTTCACCGAGGCCGAGCGGGAGAACGGCCGGGCCGCCTGGCTGCTCGGGGCCTCCTTCATCACCGAGGGGGCGATCCCCTTCGCCGCCGCCGACCCGCTGCGCGTCATCCCGTCGCTCATGGCCGGATCCGCCGTGACCGGTGCCCTGTCGATGGCCTTCGGCTCCACGCTGCGGGCCCCGCACGGCGGCATCTTCGTGGTCCCGCTGATCGGCAACCCGTTCGGCTACCTGGTGGCGATCGTCGCCGGGACGCTCGTCTCCGCCGCGATCGTGATCGTCCTCAAGTCGGTGGGCCAGAAGAAGAAGGCCGCCGCCACCACCGAGTCCACGTCGGCGCCCCGCGCCGCCGCCCACGCCTGATTCCGTAGGAGAGATCGTCATGGCCGAGCGCCGCGTCAAGGTCGGATCGTCCGTGGGGCTGCACGCCCGCCCCGCCAACCTGTTCTGCAAGGCCGCCGGGCAGCAGCCCGCGAAGGTCACCATCGCCGCGGGTGACCGCGGCCCGGTCGACGCCCGCAGCATCCTCTCGGTGCTGGGGCTCGGCGTGAGCTCCGGTGAGGAGGTCGTCCTGACCAGCAGCGACGACGCCGACGGCGAGGCCTCGCTCGACGCGCTGGCCGAGCTGCTCGCCACCGACCTGGACGCCGTCCCCAGCTGACCTGCGGCGTCGCCCCCCGTGCGCGGTCGGTGGTGCTCCGGCACCACTGACCGCGCACAGCCGTGTCGGCCGGCATGTCAACGGCGGGTTACGGCCTCCCGCCAGCGATGGCCCCGCCTCGGCGCAGGCGCGACGATGGCCGGTAGTCCCGCCGTTCCCGACGCCGCGAGCGGCCCCTCCCGTGAACGGAGCCCCACCACGGTGACCGCGAGCGCCCACCGCACCGAACTCCTCGCCCCGGACTCCCTGGCCGCGCACTCCGGGGTCGTCTCCGAGACCGAGCACAGCGCCCTGCGCGCCGACATCCGCAGGCTCTCGACGATGCTCGGCCAGACCGTCGCGCTGCAGGCCGGCGACGAGGTGCTGGAGCTGGTGGAGGAGGTCCGCAAGCTCGCCCGGGAGGCGGCCGGCGAGAGCGGCGACCCGGACGCCGTCACCCGCCGGCTGTCCGGCCTCGACACCGGCACCGCCGTCGTCCTGGCCCGGGCCTTCTCCCAGTACTTCCAGCTGGCCAACGTCGCCGAGCAGCTGCACCGTTCGCGCGAGCTGCGCAGCCTGCGCCCGGCGGACCGCCGTCCGCTGCACACCGTGATGGAGCGGCTGGCCGCCGAGGCCGACCGCGGCGCGGTGCAGGAGGTGCTGGCCCGCGCCCAGCTGCGGCCCGTGTTCACCGCGCACCCCACCGAGTCGTCCCGGCAGTCCGTCCTCGCGATCCTCCGGCGGGTGGCCGAGGGGCTCGACCACGGCGCGTCGGACGACGAGCTGGGCGCCCTCGTCGACCTCCTCTGGCAGACCGACGAGATCCGGCCCGGCAAGCCCACGGTGACCGACGAGGCCCGCGGGGTCGCCTGGTTCATGGAGCAGCTCGGCACCCGCACCGTCCCCGACCTGGTCGGGGAGTTCGAGGCCGAGGTGCGCGCGCACGGCTTCCAGGTCCCGCCGGACTCCCGGCCGTTGAGCCTGGGCTGCTGGGTCGGCGGCGACCGGGACGGCAACCCGAACGTCACGCCCGAGGTCACCCGCGAGGTCCTGGAGCTGTACACGGACCGCGCCCTGAAGATCCACGGCGCCCTCGTGGAGCAGCTCATCCAGGAGCTGTCGATCTCCACCCGCGTGATGGGCGTGTCCGAGGAGCTGCGCGGCGCGCTGGCCCGCGACCGGCGCGCGCTGCCCGAGGTGCACGACCGGTTCATCCGGCTCAACGCCCACGAGCCCTACCGGCTCCACCTGAGCTACCTCCAGGCGCGGCTGGAGAACACCCGCAGCCGGATCGCGAACCGGGACCCACACGTCGCCGGGCGGGACTACCTGGGCGTCGCCGACTACGTTGCCGACCTGGGCGTGCTGGACCGCTCGCTGCGCGGGCACCTCGGCGCCCGGATCGCCGACGGCACGCTCGCCCGCGCGCTGCGCGCGGCCCGGGCGCTGGGCCTGCACCTGGCCGAGCTGGACATCCGCGAGCACAGCCAGAAGCACCACGACGCCCTCGGCGCGATCTACGACGAGCTCGGCGAGCTGGACAGGCCGTACGCCGAGCTGACCCGCGAGGAGCGCCGCGCGCTGCTGTCGAAGGAGCTGCTGGGGCACCGCCCGCTGATCCGCCGGCACTACGGCGTGCCCGAGGCGGCGGCCCAGGTGATCGCGACGTTCGACATGCTGCACGAGGTCCAGCACGAGTTCGGGCCGGAGGTCGCCCGGACCTACATCGTGTCGATGGCCCAGGACGTCGACGACCTGCTCGCCGTCGCCGTCCTCGCCCGCGAGTCGTACATGGTGGAACTGCGGACCGACCCGCGCTCGTCCGTCGACCTGGTGCCGCTGTTCGAGACCGTCGAGGAGCTGTCCCAGGCGGGCACGCTGCTCGAGGGGCTGCTGTCCGACCCGGGCTACCGGCGGCAGGTGCGCAACCGCGGCGACCTGCAGGAGATCATGCTGGGGTACTCGGACTCCAACAAGGGCGCCGGGATCACCAGCTCGCAGTGGGAGATCCACCGGGCCCAGCGGCAGCTGCGGGACGTCGCGGCGAAGCACGGCGTGAACCTGCGGCTCTTCCACGGCCGCGGCGGCTCGGTGGGCCGCGGCGGCGGGCCGGCGGGCGAGGCGATCGCATCGGCGCCCTACGGCTCCGTCGACGCCGCGATGAAGCTCACCGAGCAGGGCGAGGTCATCTCCGACAAGTACTCCCTGCCCACGCTGGCGCACGACAACCTCGAGATCCTGCTCGCCTCGATGCTCGACGCGAGCGTGCTGCACAAGGCCTCCCGCTGGCCGGACGAGACCCTGGCCCGGTGGGACGAGGTCATGACCTGCGTGTCCGAGGCGGGCAAGAAGGCCTACCGCGAGCTGGTCGGCGACCCGGCGCTGCCGGAGTTCTTCACCGCGGCCACCCCGGTCGACGAGCTGGGCCGGCTCAACGTGGGCTCCCGGCCGTCGAAGCGCCCGGGCAAGGGCACCCCGTCGCTCGACGACCTGCGCGCGATCCCGTGGGTCTTCGGCTGGACGCAGACCCGGATGGTCGTCCCCGGCTGGTACGGCCTGGGCAGCGGGTTGAAGGCGGCGCGCGACGCGGGCTACGGCGAGGTCCTCGACGAGATGCGCGAGTGGGCGTTCTTCGCCAACCTGCTCGGCAACGTCGAGATGACGCTCGCCAAGACGGACCTGCGGATCGCCTCCTACTACGTCTCGACGTTGGTCGAACCCGGCCAGCAGGGGCTGTTCGAGCTGATCCGGGCCGAGCACGGGCGCACGCTGCGCGAGGTGCTGGCGCTGACCGGCGACCCGGTGCTGCTCGACCGGCACCCGGTGCTGCGCAACACCCTCGCGGTCCGCAACGGCTACCTCGAGCCGCTGCACCACCTGCAGGTCGAGCTGCTCGACCAGCGCCGCCGCCGGGGCGAGGACGACGCCGACCTCGAGCGCGCCCTCCTGCTCACCATCAACGGCATCGCGGCGGGGATGAAGAACACCGGCTGAACGATCGAGCGAGCGGCGCTTCCGCTCATACCTCATGATCGAAAGCGCCGCTCGCTCATCGCACCGAGCTGCGGGAACGCGGGACGGCGATGTCCGTGGGCACGCCGCGTCCGCGCAACACCACCGGCTCGCCGAGCTCCCAGCGGCGCGCCTCGTCGGGGCTCGCCAGGGCGAGCGCCGCGCCCGACGCCGCGATCCCGCCGCGGGACTTGGCGAGGTCGGTGAGCCGCGCGGCCTCGTTCACCGGGTCGCCGATCACCGTGTACTCGTAGCGTCGCGGGTCGCCGACGTTGCCCGCCACGGCGTCGCCCGCAGAGACGCCGATCCCCGCCGCGAGCTCGGGCATCTCGTCCGCGAGCCGCTCGCGCAGCTTCCGCGCGGCCGCCAGGGCGCAGCCGGCCGGGTCGTCGACGGTCACCGGCGCGCCGAACACCGCCAGCGCGGCGTCGCCCTCGAACTTGTTGATCCAGCCGCCGTGCTCCTCCACCACGCCGACGACGACCGCGAAGAACCCGTTGAGCACCTCGACGACCTCGGCGGGCGGCCGCTCCGTGGCCATCGCGGTGGAGCCGACGAGGTCGACGAACAGCACGGCGACGCGGCGGACCTCGCCGCCGAGCTCGGCGTCGTCGGACGCGGCGGCGGCGCGGGCGACGTCCTGCCCGACGTGCCGGCCGAACAGGTCCCGGATCCGCTCCCGCTCCCGCAGGCCCTCGACCATCGTGTTGAACCCGGCCTGCAGCCGGCCGAGCTCGGTGTGGTCGTAGACGGGGACGGAGACGTCGAGCTCGCCCTTCTCCACCCGCTGCATCGCACGCCGCACCGCGATCACCGGGTCCGCGGTGGACCGGGCGGAGCCGATGGTGGTGAGCAGACCGGCGAAGAGCGCGGCGCCGCCGATGCCGAGGATCATGACGGCCAGCCGGTCCACGGTGACGTCCTGGAACACCAGGGCCGTGGTCCCGGCCAGGAGCAGGCCGAACACCGGGACCGCCGTGCCGAGCGCCCAGAACAGGACGGGCCGCAGCAGCACGCCCGGGAGGGCCCGGCTGCGCGGCGGCACCCCGGCCAGCACCACGGACGCCGGCCCGCGCAGGATCCGCTCGCCCAGCAGGTAGGACAGCGAGCAGGTGGCGATCCCGCCGATGGTGATCGTGGCGGCGACCGAGAAGGCAAGCCGGGCGGAGAACTGCAGGTTGAGCAGCCCGAACAGCACGACGGCGCCGGCCCAGAGGAAGGCCAGCACCACCACGAGCCGCAGCGGGCCGTAGAGCACGAGGCGCCGCGCGCGCCGGGCCGGGTCGACGCGGGCTCCGGGGCCGTGGAGCCGGAACAGCGCCCGCCCGACGGCCAGCCCCACCGGCGTGACGACGACCAGGTACCCCGCGAACACCGCGATGTTGACGAGCCGGACCTGCCCGGGGTCGGCGACCCGCCCGTCCGGCACGACCCACGCGGCGAGCACGAACACCACGGCCGCTCCGCCGAAGTTCGCGAGGATCACCGCGACGCTGAGCAGCAGCCGGAGCGGCAGCCCCAGCACGAAGCCGCCGGGCCGCAGACGGTCCGCCATGGGCGGAGTCTAGGCCGAACGGGTGTCGGCCATGCTGGGGGACATGACGGAGCTGGAGGTCTGGCGCGGCGGCACCCGTGGGCCCGCCGTGCTGCTGCTGCACGGGCTCGGGGCGACCGGCCGGGTGTGGGACGGGATCGCCCGCGCCCTCGGTGACCGGGCGTGGGTCGCGCCGGACCTGCCCGGCCACGGCCGGTCCGCGCCGCTGCCGGAGTACACGTTCACGGCGATCGCCCAGGCGGTGGCCCCACTCGTCGACCCCGCGGGGACGGTGGTGCTCGGGCACTCCTTCGGCGGCGTCGTCGCCCTGCACCTGGCGGGTCGGCCCGGTGTGCGCGCGGTGGTCGGGCTGGGGATCAAGGTGGCGTGGACGGCCGACGAGCTGGCCCGCGCCGCCGCGCTGGCCGCCCGCGCCCCGGCGGAGTTCGGCACCCGCGAGGAGGCCGTGGCCCGGCACCTGCGCGTCGCCGGGCTCGACGGCCTGGTCGACCCGGCCGACCCCGCGCTCGACGGCGCGGTCGCCCGGACCGGCGAGAACTGGCGGACCGCCCTCGACCCGAGGGCCTTCGGCGTCGGCGACCCGCAGGTGGCGGCCCTGCTGGCCGCCGCACCGGTGCCGGTGGTGCTGGCCCGGGGCGAGCACGACCCGATGGTCACGGCGAACCAGCTGGCCGCACTCGTCCCGGCGCCCGTCGACCTCCCGGGCCTCGGCCACAACGCGCACGTCGAGGCCCCGGAGGCGGTGCTCCCGCTCCTCGGTTAGCGGACCGTCCCGACCAGGTGCACCGCGCCCTTCCGGTTGCGGACGGCCAGGTCCCAGCCCTCCTTGGCCTGCTCCGTCACCAGCTCCACGGTCGACGGCAGCAGCAGCGGCTTGCGGAAGCCGACCTCGTACGTCGCGGCGTCGGGGACCCGGCCCTGCAGGGCGGCGAGGGCCCGGGCCGCCGTCCACATCCCGTGGGCGATCGCCCGCGGGAACCCGAAGGCCTTGGCCGTGACGGGGTTCAGGTGGATCGGGTTCACGTCCCCGCTGACCGCGGCGTAGCGCCGGCCGGTGTCCGCCGGCACCCGCCAGACCGCCGCGCCGGGACCGTCGACCTCGGGCAGGTCGGGCAGCTCGCCCGCGAGCCCGGTCGGGGCCTGCGCGCCGCGGGCCAGGTAGGTGCTGCGCCCGTCCCAGACCCGGTCGCCGCCGACCGACACCTCGGCCACCAGGTCCACCTGCGCCCCACGGGGGTGCGCGGCGAACCGCTCGGCCCGCACCCGGACGTCGAGCTGCTCGCCGAGCCCGATCGCGCGGTGCACCGTGATCCGGTTCGCGACGTGCACGAGCCCCGGCAGCGGCAACGGGAACGACCGCGCCGCCATCAGCTCGATCTGCAGCGGAAAGGCCAGGACGTGCGGGAACGTGAGCGGCAGCCGGTCGCCGAGCGGGAAGCCGCACACCCCCGCATAGTCCGCGAGGTGCCCGACCTCCGGCGTGACCGACCGCTCGAGGACGGTCCCCGGCAACGACCGCGCGCGCCCGGGCAGGACCGCGCCGACGGCCGCCTTCGCGTACAGGCCGATCATCACGCCCCCAGCATCGACTGGCCGCACACCCGCACGACCTGCCCGTTGACCCCACCGGACTCGGCCTGGCCCAGCCAGCCGATCGTCTCGGCGACGTCGACCGGCAGACCACCCTGGCGCAGCGAGTTGACCCGCCGCCCGGCCTCCCGGGTGCCGACGGGCATCCTCGCGGTCATCTCGGTCTCGATGAAGCCGGGCGCGACCGCGTTGATGGTCACCCCCCGCTCGGCGACGACCGGGGCGAGCGCGCGCACCATCCCGATGATCCCGGCCTTGGACGCCACGTAGTTCGCCTGCCCGCGGTTGCCCGCGATGCCGCTCTGCGAGGACACGCAGACGATCCGGGAGCCGTCCTGCAGCAGCGTCCCGTCGGCCAGCAGCGCCTCGGTGATCCGCAGCTGGGCGCGCAGGTTGACGTTCAGCACCGCGTTCCAGCGGTCCGGGTCCATGTTGGCCAGCAGCTTGTCCCGGGTGATGCCGGCGTTGTGCACCAGCAGGTCCACCCGGCCGTGGCGCTGCGTCAGGTGGGCGACCAGCCGCTCCGGGGCGTCGACGGCGGTGATGTCGAGCTGCAGCGCCGTGCCGCCGGTCCGGTTGGCCACCTTCGCCAGGTTCTCCCCGGCCGCCGGGATGTCGACGACGACGAGCGTGGCGCCGTCGCGCGCGAGGGTGTCGGCGATCGCCGCTCCGATGCCCCGGGCCGCGCCCGTGACCACCGCGACCCGCCCGGCCAGCGGCTTCTCCGGCGCCGTCGGGCTGTCCATCGCGGCCGGGTCCTGCGGGGAGCCGACCGGCGCCCCGACCCGGACGACCTGCCCGTCGACGTAGGCCGAGCGGGCGGACAGGAAGAACCGCACCGAGCTGTCGACGGCGGCGGGCGGCGCGTCGGCCGCCACGACCAGCAGGTTCGCGGTCGCGCCCGCCCGCAGCTCCTTGGCGATGGTGCGGACCAGCCCGTCGAGCGCCTGGGCGGTGGCGGCGGCCTCGACGCCTGCGAAGGCGGAGCTCGCGGAGCCGACCGTCGAGGCTGCTTCGGCGGGTTCGGGGCCGAGCAGCAGCAGCCGTCCGGACGGGGCCAGCTTCCGCACGGCCGGGGTGAGGATCGCCCGGGCCGCGGCGAGGTCGTCGAGCGTGACGGCCGCCGTCAGGTCGACGACGACCGCGGCGAGCTTCTGGTCCCCCACCTCGTCGACCACGTGCTGGCCGGACTCCTCGACCAGCGCGGCGATCGGCTTCGCGAAGCGGCCGGCGCCGACCGAGGTGACGAGCGCGGGGCCGGGCAGGAGCGCCTGACCGGGCTCGTAGCGGCGCAGCAGCGGTACCCGCGGGACGCCGAGCCGCCCGGCGAGCGCGGTGTTGGACAGGTCGCGGAAACGGTCGTTGCTCATCTCAGGCCGCCTCCAGGATCGCGACGACGCCCTGGCCGCCGGCGGCGCAGATCGAGATCAGGCCGCGGGCCTTCCGCCCGCCCTCGCCGGTGCCCTTCTCGTGCACCAGCTTCGCCAGCGTGGCGACGATCCGGCCGCCGGTCGCGGCGAACGGGTGCCCGGCCGCGAGCGACGAGCCCGTGACGTTGAGCCGCGACCGGTCGATCGACCCGAGCGGGGCGTCGAGGCCGAGCCGGTCCTTGGCGAACTCGACGTCCTCCCACGCCTTGAGGGTGGCCAGGACCGTGGAGGCGAAGGCCTCGTGGATCTCGTAGAAGTCGAAGTCCTGCAGGGTGAGGCCGTTGCGCTCGAGCAGGCGCGGCACGGCGTGGACCGGCGCGGTGAGCAGCCCGTCCCGCCCGTGCACGTAGTCCACGGCGGCCGTCTCGGCGTCGACGAAGTGGGCCAGCACCGGGAGCTTGTGCTCGGCCGCCCACTCGTCCGAGCCGAGCAGAGCCAGCGCGGCGCCGTCGGTCAGCGGGGTCGAGTTGCCCGCGGTCATGGTCGCCTCGTCGCCGAACTGCTTCCCGAACACCGGCCTGAGCTTCGCCAGCTTCTCGACCGACGAGTCCGGGCGGAGGTTGTCGTCGCGGGTCAGGCCCAGGTACGGGGTGACCAGGTCGTCGAGGAAGCCGCGCTCGTAGGCGGCGGCGAGGTTGCGGTGGCTGGCCGCCGCGAGCTCGTCCTGCGCCTCGCGCGAGACGCCCCACTCCTTCGCGGTGATCGCCGCGTGCTCGCCCATGGACAGGCCCGTGCGCGGCTCGGAGTTGCGCGGGATGTCCGGCACGATCTGTCCCGGCCGGAGCTTGGCCAGCAGCTTCAGCCGCTGCTGCACCGTCTTCGCGCCGTTGATCGCGACGAGCACCTTGCGCAGGTCCTCGTTCACGGCGATCGGTGCGTCGCTCGCCGTGTCGACCCCGCCCGCGACCCCGCTCTCGATCTGACCCAGCGCGATCTTGTTCGCCACCAGGATCGCGGCCTCCAGACCCGTCCCGCAGGCCTGCTGGACGTCGTAGGCCGGGGTGGACGGCGCGAGCCGCGAGCCGAGCACCGCCTCGCGGGTGAGGTTGAAGTCGCGCGAGTGCTTGAGCACGGCACCGGCGACCACCTCGCCCAGACGCTCGCCGGCCAGCCCGAACCGGGCCACCAGGCCGTCGAGCGTGGTCGTGAGCATGTCGAGGTTCGACGCACGGGCGTAGCGCCCGTTGGCGCGCGCGAACGGGATCCGGTTGCCCCCGATGACGGCGGCGCGCCGCGGTGTGGACGGCATGGCGTTCCCTCCTGTGCGGATGAGCCCTGCGGTGGTCGCGGTGGTATCGGTATTACCCGCGAGTAGCCAGAACTCACAGTACCCGGTACCGTCGGTCCCATGAAGCCGGAGGCGAAGCTCGCGGAGCCGACCCTCGATCCGGCCCGTGACCGGCGCGACTCCCGGTGGGACGCCCACCGCGAGCAGCGCCGTGCCGAGCTCGTCGGTACCACCGTCGCGGCGATCCGGCAGCACGGGGCCGGCGTGGGGATGGACGAGATCGCCG
Organism: Pseudonocardia halophobica; assembly: GCF_050948485.1. Classification (NCBI taxonomy): domain Bacteria; kingdom Bacillati; phylum Actinomycetota; class Actinomycetes; order Pseudonocardiales; family Pseudonocardiaceae; genus Pseudonocardia; species Pseudonocardia halophobica. The sequence goes on from NZ_CP192046.1 coordinate 7,283,260, forward strand.
CCGCCGCGGGCACCTCCAAGACCGCGGTCTACCGGCACTTCCGGGACCGCACGGGGCTGTACGCCGCGGTGTGCGAGGCGGTCGCGCGCGTGCTCACGGGGCAGATCCGGCGCGCCACCGACCGGGCGCTGGCCGAGGGCGCGGGCCCGCACGCCGCCGTCGCCGCGGGGATCGACGCCTACCTGCGGCTCATCGAGTCCGACCGCGAGGTGTACCGGTTCGTGGTGCACCGCCCGCTCCTCGGCGCCGCCGTCGCCGGCGCGGATCCGGTCACCGACCTGGTCACCGTGATCGGCGACCAGGTGGCCGCGGTGATCGAGACCCACCTGCCCGGCGCCCCCGCCGCGCGCACCTGGGGGCACGCGCTCGTCGGCATGGTCCGCGGGGCCGCGGACGACTGGCTCGCCCGCCCCACCGGCACCACCCGGGGCGAACTCACCGCCCGTCTCACCGACCTCGCCTGGTCCGGGCTCGCCGGCCTGGCGACCACACCGACTGCAGCTCGCGACGCGAGCACCAGCACAGCAGGAGGCACCGCATGACGCCGTCCGTGGACGCGCTCCGCACGACGCTCGACGGCCGCTGGGCCGACGTCCGGAGCTCGGTCCGGGAGCAGATGTCCCGGTTCCGCCCGGTCGACCCGGACCTGTCGACCGAGGAGTACCGGGCGAAGATCCTCGAGCTGGTGCGCGAGCTCGCCGAGACCGGCCAGCCGCACACCGGGTTCTCGCCCGAGTACGGCGGCAAGGGGGACGTCGGGGGCGTCGTCACCGCCTTCCAGACCCTCGGCTACGGCGACCTGTCGCTGCTGGTCAAGGCCGGTGTCCAGTGGGGCCTGTTCGGCGGTGCCGTACAGGTGCTCGGCACCGAGCGGCACCACGAGCGGTACCTGCGGCAGATCATGGACGGCGAGCTGCTCGGCTGCTTCGCGATGACCGAGACCGGGCACGGTTCGGACGTCCAGCACCTGCGCACCACGGCGACCTACGACCCGGTCGCCGAGGAGTTCGTGATCGACACCCCGGAGCCGGGGGCGCGCAAGGACTACATCGGCAACGCGGCACGCGACGGCCGGATGGCGGTCGTGTTCGCCCAGCTCGTCACGCGCGGGGAGACCCACGGCGTGCACGCCTTCCTCGTCCCGATCCGGGACGATGCCGGCGCCGCGATGCCCGGCCTCGAGATCGGCGACTGCGGACACAAGGCCGGGCTCAACGGCGTCGACAACGGCCGGCTGACCTTCCGCTCCGTGCGGGTGCCGCGCGAGGCCCTGCTCAACCGGTTCGCCGACGTCTCGCCGGACGGCACCTACTCCAGCTCGATCGAGAACGAGGGCCGCCGCTTCTTCACCATGCTCGGCACGCTCGTCCGCGGGCGGATCAGCGTGGCGGGCGGCGCCGGCAGCGCGTCCCAGAAGGCGCTGACCCTGGCGATCCGCTACGGCGAGCGCCGCCGGCAGTTCGCCGACCCGGGCACCGGGCAGGAGACCGCGATCCTCGACTACCGCGCCCACCAGCGGAAGCTGCTGCCGGCGCTGGCCACCACCTACGCGCTGCAGTTCGCGCAGGACGACCTGGTCGCCGAGATGCACCGGCTGCAGGCGCCCCACACCGATCGGCAGGGTGCGGAGCCGGACGAGACGGCGCAGCGGGACCTGGAGAGCCGGGCCGCGGGCGTCAAGGCCATCGGCACCTGGCACGCCACGCGCACCATCCAGACCTGCCGCGAGGCGTGCGGCGGCGCCGGCTACCTCTCCGAGAACCTGCTGCCGCAGCTCAAGGCGGACACGGACGTCTTCACCACCTTCGAGGGCGACAACACCGTCCTGCTCCAGCTGCTCGCCAAGAACCTGCTGACGGACTACGGCAAGAGCGTCCAGAAGCTCTCGCCGCTCGGGCTGGCCCGGTTCGTCGGCGGTCAGGCGCTCGACGCGGCCGTCGAGAAGACCGGCGTCAACAAGCTGCCGCGCCGGCTCCCGGGCCGCGGCTTCCACCCGCGGGACCGGGCCGAGCAGCGCCGGCTCCTCGCGAACCGGGCCGAGCACCTGCTCGCCGGGGTCGCGCGGCGGCTGCGCCCGGCGCTCGGGAAGGGCGCCGACCAGTTCGCGATCTTCAACGCGGCGCAGGACCACCTGCTCGACGCCGCCCGCGCGCACGTCGACGTCCTCGTGTTCGACGCGTTCGTCGCCGGGATCGAGCGGGCGGCCGACCCGTCGGTGACGGCGCTGCTGGAGACGGTGTGCGACCTGCACGCGCTCGCGACGATCGAGCGGGACCGCGCCTGGTACCTCGAGCACGGCCGGCTCACGGCGGCCGAGACCCGCGCCGTCGTCGCCGCCGTGAACGAGCTGTGCGGCGAACTGCGCCCGCACGCCCGGCTGCTGGTCGACGCCTTCGGCATCCCCGAGGGCTGGATCGCCTGCCCGCTGCTCGAGGACCCGGCCGCGGAGAGCGGCGCGACGGCGTCGGTGCCGGAGATGGTGGGCTGAGCCCTGCCGGAGGTTGAGCCGATGGGCTGAGAGTCACACGTCGTTCGACGCCGTAACGGTCCTCGTCACTCTTTCGATGGAGGGTTAGCGCGGCGGTTGCGCCCGCGCGGCACCCCGACGCCGCGCGGAGTAGCCGCCGCCCGCTCCCTGTTGGTCCATCCGGTGGAGGACGCGCCGATGCGGCGATCCCGCGTGCGCCGGCGGCCGGTCGCGCTGCTCGCGCTGCCGCTCGCCCTCGGCGCCGTGCTGCTCGCATGCGCCGCGCCCACGGCGGACCCGGCGCCCGCCCCGCAGAAGGCGGCGCCCGAGGTACTGCCGTACGTCGACGTCTCGCTGCGGCCCTCGCCGTTGCCGGACATGGTCGCGCAGACCGGCGTCCGCTCGGCGGTTCTCGCGTTCGTGCTGTCCGCCGACGGCAGCTGCACGCCCTCGTGGGGCGGCCAGACCGCGACCACGGATCCCGTCGTGGTCGAGGCGGCGCGGTCGCTCGAGCAGGTCACGGTGGCGACCGGCGGTGCGACCGGCACCTACCTGGAGAACGCCTGCCCGACCCCCGAGACGCTGGCCGGGGCGTACCGCAGTGCGCTCGCGTCCGTCGGCGCCACGCGGCTCGACGTCGACGTGGAGACCGGGGTCGACGCCGAGAAGGTCGCCAGCGCGCTCGCGCTGCTCACGGGCGTCGACGTCACGCTGACCCTGCCGGTGCACGACGCCGCACAGGGCCTCACCGCCGCCGCGCTCGACCTGGTCCGCACCGTCGACGCGCACGGCGTCGACGCCCGGGTCAACGCGATGGTCATGAACTTCCCCGACGAGGGCGACTGGTCGGGAGCGATGCTCCGGGCCACGGACACGATCGTCGAGCAGCTGGACCGCGCCCCGTCGCGGATCGGCGTCACCCTCATGCTCGGCCGGACCGACACGGGTCCGGTCACCACCCTCGCCGACGCCGCGGGCGTCGCCGGGGTCGCCCGGGACCGCGGCATCGGCGCCGTCGGCCTGTGGTCCGTGGGACGCGACAACGGCGACTGCCCCGGCAACGCCACGGCGTCCTACGCGTGCAGCGGGATCGCACAGACCCGCTTCGCCTTCATCCGGACAATCCGCGACGTGAGCGCGGGCCTCGCTCCCCCGGAGGACGTGACCCCATGATCGACGACGAGACGCGCGCCCTGCGCTCCGTCCCGGCTCCCCGCCGTCCCCTCGACGACGTCGACGACGCGCCGCTGGGCTCCCCGGCCCCGCCCCTCGGCACGCCCGGGTGGCCGGGCTCCCGGCGGACGGCGCCGTGGACCGACGACGCGACGCGGGTCGGCGGCGGTCCGGGCTGGGACCAGGACGCGACGCGGGTCGGGCAGTGGGACGACGACGCGACGCGGGTCGGCAACCGGGACGACGCGACGCGGGTCGGGCCCGTCGACGCGACCCCGACCGGGCCCCGGGACGACGACGCGACCCGGGTCGGCGGAACGTCGGCGGCCTGGGACGCCCCCGGGACGGCGGCCGATGCCGGCCTGCCCGCGATCGACGCGACCACGGCGATCTCGGCGCGGCGCCGGGCGGAGCTGGCGGCCGAGTCGCCGATCGACGCCACCGCCGCCATCGCCTCGGTGCGCCCGGTGTTCGTCGACGAGCGCGGCCGCCGCACCCGCGGCATCAAGTTCGGCGTCTACAGCGTGGTCGCGGTGTGCATCGTGTTCCTCGCGGTCGTCGGGATCAGCCTCGCCGCGGGCAACCGGGGCCCGCTGATGGAGATCCCGCTGCTCGGGGGCGCCAGCTCCGCCGAGGCCAGCGACACGGTGAACACGGACGAGATCGCCCCGCCGCCGGAGCCGGTGGCGGAGGAGGCGGCCGCGCCCACCACCGCCGCCAAGCCCGCCGCCAGGACCACCCGCACCCCCGCCGCCCCGGTTGTGGCCCCCGCCGCGCCGGCCACCACGACGGTCGCCCCCACCACGACGGTCGCCCCCGCGCCGACGACCACTGTGGCCCCGACCACGACCCGGACGCGCACGCGTACCCAGAGCCCGAACCCCAACACGGATGCGGGCAACGGCACGGGTACCGACACGGGCACCAACGCCGACCCGATCGCCGCCCCGATCACCAACTGAGTGAGGAACGGCGCTCTCGTTCACACCTACTGAACGAGAGCGCCGCTCACCGCCACCCGCTTCCGCAGCATCCCCCGCACGCGATTGCACGAACGGCACTTTCGTGCAGACCTACCGCACGAACGGCACTTTCGTGCAGACCTACCGCACGAACGGCACTGTCGTGCGGAACGGCGACGGCGCGGCTCGCTCCACCCCGCGCTCGCCACGCCCCAGCGCACCCCGACCCTCCGCTCGCCTGGAACATGACCGGCGCTCTCGTTCACTTGAAGTGAGCGAGAGCGCCGTTCGTTCATTGCCGGACGATCAGCTCGCCACGCGCGCGGCACAGGCGTCGCGGTCCCCGGCGTAGGCGGGGTCCTGGGCGGCGGCCAGCCGCAGGTGCGGCAGGGCGTCGGCGTGCCGGCTCTGCCGCTGCAGCGTGCGCCCCAGCAGGTACCGGGCGTACGGGTCGCTCGGCGCGAGCTCGACGGCCCGGGTCAGCGTCTCCTCGGCCCGGCGCAGCTGCGCGGACCGGTAGTACGCCCGCCCGAGCAGCAGGGCACCGGCCGCGGTGTCGCGCAGCTCGTCGACCAGCGGCGCCAGCAGCTCCAGGGCCTCCAGCGGCCGACCGGCCTCGAGGCTCCCCTCGGCCAGGCGGTAGATCAGTGCGTTCTCCATCGCAGCCTCCCTTCCCGCTGCCCAACCCGATACCCCCTCCCCCTATTCCGAGGACCCCGAGCTCGTGATCATCAGGAGCTCACGGTTCGCGCGGCGGCCGGATCCGGCCCTCAGCTCCTTCTCGCCATCCGCCCGCGCGGGCGTCCACCCCGGATACCGTGCGGGCATGGACCTGGACGATCTGCGTGCGGTGCTGTTCGACATGGACGGCACGCTCGTCGACTCCGACGGCGCGGTGGAGCGGGCGTGGCGGACCTGGTCGGCGGAGTACGGCGCGGATCCGGAGGCCGTGCTGGCGGTGGCGCACGGACGCCCGTCGGCCCCCACCGTCCGCGAGGCCCGGCCCGACCTGGACGAGGCCGGGGTGGCCGACGCCGCCGCCCGCCAACTGGAACTGCAGTACACCGATCTCGACGACGTCCGCGAGATCCCCGGCGCCCGCCGCCTGCTCGGCCTGCTCGACGTCCTCGGCCTGCCCTGGGCCGTCGTCACCAGCGCCGACCGCAGGCTGACGGACGTCCGGCTGCGCGCTGCGGGCATCACGCCGCCGGAGGTGCTCGTGACCAGCGAGGACATCTCCGCGGGCAAGCCGGACCCGGAGGGCTACCTCCGCGCGGCGAAGGCCCTCGGCGTCGACCCCGCCGCGTGCCTGGTCGTCGAGGACACCGAGCCCGGCCTCGCCGCCGGCTGGGCCGCCGGCGCCCGCACCGCCGCGCTGCGCGGCCTGCGCGGCGACCTCTCCCTCACCGGCCTCGACGACCTGGCCGACCTGCTCAGCGAGTGGGCCCCACCCCTGCCGCCGTCGTGAGTGGCGATGGTTGCCACAGCGACCATCGCCACTCACGGCAGGTCAGCGGTACCGCTCCACGATCCGCCGCTTGACGAGCTTGCCCGTGGGCGTGCGGGGCAGGGAGTCGGTGAAGTCGACCGTGCGCGGGCACTTGTAGTGCGCGATCCGGCCCCGGACGAACTCGAGGATCTCCTTCTCGAGCTCCGGGCCGGGCACCGCACCCTCGGCGGTCTCGACGACGGCCTTGACCTGCTCGCCCATCTCCTCGTCCGGGATCCCGATCACGCCGACGTCCCGCACCGCGGGGTGCAGGGCCAGCGCGTCCTCGATCTCCTGCGGGTAGATGTTCACCCCGCCCGAGATGATCATGAACGCCTTGCGGTCGGTGAGGTAGAGCCAGCCGTCCTCGTCGACGTACCCGAGATCACCGGTGGTGGCCCAGTTCGGGTGTTCCGGGTGCCGCGAGTCCGCCGTCTTGTCCTCGTCGTGGTGGTAGACGAACAGCGGCCGGTCGGTCTCGAAGTAGACGGTGCCGACCTCGCCCGGGCCGACCTCCTTGCCGTCCTCCCCGCAGATGTGCAGGATCCCGACGGTCGCGCGACCGACCGAGCCGGGGTGCTCCAGCCACTCCTCGGACGTGATCCGGGTCTGCCCGGGGGACTCGGTGGAGCTGTAGTACTCCTGGAGCACGGGGCCCCACCACTCGATCATCCTGCGCTTGACCTCGACCGGGCACGGCGCCGCCGCGTGCACCGCGACCTTCAGCGAGGACAGGTCGTAGCGGGTGCGGACCTCGTCGTCCAGCTTCAGCAGCCGGACGAACATCGTCGGCACCCACTGGCTGTGCGTGACCCGGTACTTCTCGATGTCCGCGAGCGCCTGCTCCGGCCGGAACCGCTCCGCGATCACCAGCGTGCCGCCGACCGCGTGGGTCATCGACCCGAACCGCAGCGGCGCGGAGTGGTACTGCGGTGCGGGCGAGTAGTAGACGGTGTCCCGGTCGAAGCCGTAGACGGGGGCGAAGATCTCCAGCATCCCGTCGCCCGGCTCGTCCACCCGGCGTTCCGGCAGCTCCCGGGTGATCCCCTTCGGACGCCCGGTGGTGCCGGAGGAGTAGAGCATGTCCATGCCGACCGGCTCGTCGTCGAGCGGATCGGCGGACACGGCGGCCAGCGCCGCCTCGTAGTCCTCGTGGTCGGGGATCACGCCACCGACGGCGAGCCGCCTGCGCACCCGGGGCGTGTCCGCGACGACGCCCTCGGCGATCCCCGGCAGGTTCGCGGAGACCACGAGCACCTGCGCCTCGCAGTCGTCCACGATGTACGCGACCTCGGCGGGCGTGAGGTGGCTGTTCACGGCGGTGACGATCAGGCCGGAGCGCACCGCCGCCCAGTAGGCCTCGAAGACCTCCGGCCGATTCTCCAGCACGACGGCGACGTGGTCGCCCCGGGTCAGCCCGGCCTCGGCGAAGACCCGGGCCAGCCGGATCGAGCGCTCGTCCAGCTCGCCGTAGGTCTGCACCCGGCCGTCGAGCGGGCCGCCGGTCATGATCGTGGCCGGATGCTCCGGCCGTTCCTTCGCCCACGTTCCCGGGTACACGTCAGATCACCGTCGCCGCGCTGCGCATGTCTCCGTTGTAGCTGGCTGAACGATCGTTCGCTAGACCTCGTTTGCCAGGTCGGCGTGCTGTACCCTCAGGTCCTTCTTGAGGATCTTGCCGCTGGGGTTCTTCGGCAGCGACTCGGCGAACACGATGTACTTGGGTCGCTTGTACCCGGCGAGGACCTCGCGGGCGTGCGTGTCGACCTGCTCGCGGCTCAGCTCCACGCCCTGCTTCGGCACGACGACCGCGGTCACCGCCTCGATCCAGTGCGGGTGGCTGATGCCGAACACCGCCACCTCGGCCACGCCCTCGAGCAGGTACAGGGCCTCCTCGACCTCGCGGGAGGCGACGTTCTCCCCGCCGGTCTTGATCATGTCCTTCTTCCGGTCGACGACGGCGAGGTAGCCGTTGGCGTCGACCACGCCCAGGTCCCCGGAGTGGAACCAGCCGTTGCGGAAGGCCGCGGCGGTCTTCTCCTCGTCGTTGTAGTAGCCCAGCGCGGCGTGCGGCGAGCGGTGCACGATCTCGCCGACCTCGCCCGGCGGGACCTCGTTGTCGTCGTCGTCGACCACGCGGGTCTCGACGTTGAGCGACGCCCGGCCGGCGGACCCGGCGTGCGGCAGCTGCTCGTCCGGGCGCAGGATCGTGGCCAGCGGCGACATCTCGGTCTGCCCGTAGAAGTTCCAGAACTGCACGTCGGGCAGCCGCCGGGACAGCTCCTTGAGCACCTCCACCGGCATCGCCGAGGCGCCGTAGTAGCCCTTGCGCAGACTGGACAGGTCCCGGGTGTCGAAGTCGCGGTGGCGCAGCAGCGAGATCCACACGGTGGGCGGGCAGAACAGCTTGGTGACCTTCTCCCGCTCGATCGTCTCGAGCAGCCGCGCCGGGTCCGGGCCGGGCAGGATGATGCTGGTCGCGCCCAGGTAGACGTCGACGGAGAAGAAGCAGTCCAGCTGCGCACAGTGGTACATCGGCAGGGTGTGGACCTCGACGTCGTCGACAGTCATGCCGCCGTCGACCATACAGGACACGTACTGCGTGATCAGCGACTTCGACGACAGCATCACACCCTTGGGCCGCGACTCGGTGCCCGAGGTGTACATCAGCCGCAGCGGGTCGTCGTCGGCCACCAGCACGTCGGGAGCCTCGGAGGAGCCGGAGTCGATCCAGGTGTCGACGTCCTCCCAGTCCCCGGTCGGGGCTGCTCCGGAGAGCGGGATCCAGCCGCGCACCCCGCCGGAGAGCCCGGCGCTCGCGAGCGCCTTCTCCGCCGTGGGGGCGAGCGCGTCCTCGGTGACCATGCCCTTCGCACCGGAGTGCCCGAGGATGAACGCGATCTCCTCGGCGTTGAGCATGAAGTTGACCGGCACCAGAACTACACCGAGCCGGGCGGTGGCGAACGCGAGCACGGCGAACTGCCACGAGTTGTGCGAGAGCAGGGCCAGCCGGTCGCCCTTCTCCAAGCCCTTCCCGGCCAGGTTGTTCGCGCACCGGTTCACGGCGGCGTCGAACTCGGCGAAGCTCGCCCGGCGCTCGCCCGCGACCACCGCGAGCTTGTCCGGGTAGCGCAACGCGGTGCGGCGCAACAGGTCGCCGAGCGAGTGCTGGCGGGCCCGGGCGATCGCCTCGGTGGTCTGCGGGGTGAACTGCGCGACGTCGGACACGCCACGCATCCTGCACGAACGGCCACCCGCCGGGCCAGAGCGGGACCGACCGAGCGGTCAGGTCGCCGGGACGAACCGGTCGGCCACCGCTTGTCACTCCACGCAGCCCAGGCGCGCCGCACCGGCACGCATCGACCGCGCCAGGGCCTCACGGGAGGGACCCGGCGGGGCCGGGGCCGAGGCGGCGGGGGCGCGCAGCCCGTCGAGCAGGAAGGCGGCGAGCCGTTCCCACGCGTGCGGTGCGGCCTCGGCGCAGCCGCAGGTCCTCGGGTGTGACATCGGCGCGCAGGTCGCCCGAGCGCTGCGCCCGGTCGACCAGCTCGGCCAGCCCGGCCTCCACCCGCCCGCGCAACGCCGCCAGCTCCGGCTCGGCCGGCACGCTCAGCGTGAGCAGGTCGGCGAGTCCCCGGTCCGCGGCCTGCATGCGCAGCACCGTGAGGACGTAGGCCCGGAAGCCGGTCCACGGGTCGGGCTCGGCGAGCGCCTCCTCCGCGGCTCGCGCGAAGTCCGCCATCCGCTCCGCGAACACCGCCGCGACGAGCGCCCGGCGGGTGGGGAAGTCCCGGTACAGGGTGGCGTTGCCGACCCCGGCGCGTCGGGCGATCTCGTCGATCGGCGCCTGCAGCCCTGTTCCCCGAACACCGCGCGGAAGGCCGGCCCGGAGCAGGCCGCGGGCGTGTACGGCATGGCGACCACCGCCTACCCCTTCCTCAAGCGGGTCCCGCAGGAGCAGTTCATGAAGGCGCTCGCCGCGGGCGAGATCGCCACCGGCGTCGCCCTGCTCACGCCGTTCATCCCGGCGGCGGTCGGCGGTGCGCTGCTCACGGCGTTCGCGGGCAGCCTGCTCGGCCTCGACGTCCGGATCCCGGGCCTGCGCCGGCCGGGCAGCATCTGGCCGAGCCAGCAGGGCATGGGCATCGCGAAGGACGTCTGGCTCGCCGGGATCGGCGTCGGCCTGCTCGCCGACGGCGTCACCCGCGACTGACCCACCCCGGGCCACCGGTCCGCTCCCCGCGAGCCGGCACTCTCGCGCGACCGAACCTCACGTTCTGGGACATCCCGAGATGTGCAGTTCAGCGGCGGAAAGTGCCGACTCGCGCGTCAGAGGAGGGTGAGGATCCGCGGGCCGTTCTCGGTGATCGCGATGGTGTGCTCGGCGTGTGCGGCGCGGCTGCCGTCGGCGGTGCGGATCGTCCAGCCGTCCCGGTCGTGCCGGTAGGCGTCCTTCCCGCCGGCGTGCAGCATCGGCTCGATCGCGATGACCAGCCCCGGGCGCAGCTTCAGCCCGCGGCGGGGCTTGGCCTCGTTGGGCACGTGCGGCTCCTCGTGCATCGAGCGCCCGACGCCGTGGCCGCCGTGGTCCGCCAGCATCCCGTAGCCCGCCCCGCGCGCGACCTGCCCGATCGCGTGCCCGACGTCGCCCATCTGCGCGCCCGCCTGGGCCGCGGCGATGCCGGCCTCGAGGGCTGCTTCGGTGGTCGCGATCAGCTTCTCGTCGCTGGAGGCGGAGCTCGCGGAGCCGACCGTCGACGCGGGGTCCCCGTTCCCGACGACGACGCTGAAGGCGGCGTCGGCGCACCAGCCGTCGAGGTGGACGGCGAAGTCGACGCTGAGCAGGTCGCCCTCGTGGAGCTTCGTGCGCGACGGGATCCCGTGGACCACCGCGTCGTTCACGCTCACGCAGAGCACGCCCGGGTACGGCCCGGGCGCCCACCGCGGGTGGTAGCCGCGGAAGCTCGACACCGCCCCGGCCTCGGCGATCATGTCGGAGGCCAGCGCGTCCAGCTCGCTCGGCCGGACACCGGGCGCCGCCCGCCCGCGCACCGCGGCGAGGATGCGGGCGACCACGGACCCGGCCGCGTCGATCGCGTCGATCTCCCCGGGCGTCTTCAGCTCGATCACATCGATAACTATACCGGTATTAGTATGACGTCATGGTCCGCGTCCCCCTGACCCCCGAGGACCGCGAGCGCGGCGAGCGGCTGGGTGCCCTGCTGCGCGCCGCGCGGGGCGACCGCAGCATCGGCGACGTCGCCGCGGCCGCGGACATCTCGCCGGAGACGCTGCGCAAGATCGAGACCGGCCGGATCCCCACCCCCGCCTTCTTCACCGTCGCCGCCCTGGCCGCGGAGCTCGGCCTCGGGCTCGACGTGCTGGCCGAGTGCGGCCGCGCGGGCGCCTCCCCGGCGGCCTGACCCCGGTGTGGCGCACGACCCGGCGGTCCTGCTCGCCCGTGTCCGCAAGGCGGCGAAGGGCACGCCGTACACGGTCACCGGCACCGCCGACGGGTTCGAGCTGGTCGCCGAGGTCCTCAGCCCGCCCGGGGCGCGCGGCCGCCGTCGCGCGGAGACCCTGACCCACCGGGTCGCGCTCGACGCCGCGGGCGGCACCTACCGCGTCACCGACACCCGGGTCCCGGTGCCCGGTGCCCGGTGCCCCCGAGGAGGCCGGCGACCGCCGCTCGCTGCTCACCGGCTTCGGCCGGCGACCCGACGCCCCCGAGCAGGCCGGCACGGAGGGCCACCGGATCGTCGACGAGGCCGCCGCGGGCCTGGGCTGGACGCGGGTGCGGTCGCCGCTGGAGCGCCCGGGCGTGGTGCTCGCCGCGCTCCTCGGCTTCTGTGTGCTGCTCCTCATCGTCGCGCTCGTCCTGTTGCTCTGAGCGATATCTAGACTCGGGTGCGCCGGATCCCCACCGGCCCGCACGTTCGCCGGAGGTTCCCCGTGTCCACCACCCCTGATTCCCCCCGTGTCGATGCCCGTGTCGATGCTCGTGTCGATGTCGAGGAGTCCCGGCTGCGGGTGGGCCGGCCGGCCACGCATGCGGCGGGGCTCAGGGCGGTGCGGGTGTCGATGGGCCGGGCGCTGCGGCAGATGGGGCCGGTGAAGTCGGCGCGCAATCTGTTGCGGCTCAACCAGGTCGACGGGTTCGACTGCATGTCGTGTGCCTGGCCGGACCCGGCCGAGCCCCGGCACACCGCGGAGTTCTGCGAGAACGGCGCCAAGGCCGTGTCCTGGGAGGGGCAGCGCGACACCGTCGGCGCGGCGTTCTTCGCCGCGCACCCGATCCCGGAGCTCGAGCAGCAGTCCGACCACTGGCTGGAGAAGCAGGGCCGGCTGGTCGAGCCGATGGTCCGCCGCGCCGGGGCCGACCACTACCAGCCGATCTCCTGGGACGCCGCGTTCGCCCTGGTCGCCGAACACCTCAACGGGTTGGCCAGCCCGGACGAGGCGTTGTTCTACACCTCCGGGCGGGCGTCGAACGAGGCCGCGTTCGTCTACCAGCTCTTCGCCCGCGCCTTCGGCACCAACAACCTGCCGGACTGCTCGAACATGTGCCACGAGTCCACCTCGGTCGGGCTGGCCCGCACGATCGGCATCGGCAAGGGCTCGGTCTCGCTGCAGGACCTGCACGAGGCCGACCTGATCGTGATCTCCGGGCAGAACCCGGGCACCAACCATCCCCGGATGCTGTCCGCGCTGGAGATCGCCAAGCAGAACGGCGCGCGCATCCTGGCGATCAACCCGTTGCGGGAGGCCGGGCTGCTGCGCTTCGACAACCCGCAGACCCCCACCGGCCTGGCCGGGCGCGGCACCGGGCTGGCCGACACCTACCTGCAGATCCGTTCCAACGGCGACCTGGCGCTCTGGCAGGCCCTCGGGCACCTGCTGCTGGAGCGCGGCGCCGTGGACACCGACTTCGTCGCCCGGCACACCGTCGGGTTCGAGGCGTGGGCCAGCCACATCCGTGACCTCGACCGGGCCGCCGTCGTGGCCGCCACCGGGCTGACCTGGGCGCAGATCGAGGCGGCCGCGGAGCTGTTCGCGACCTCGACGAAGATCGTGAACTGCTGGGCCATGGGGATCACCCAGCACCGCAACGCCGTCGCCACGATCTGCGAGTTCGTCAACGTCGCCCTGCTGCAGGGGATGATCGGCAAACCCGGTGCCGGGCTGTGCCCGGTCCGCGGGCACTCCAACGTCCAGGGCGACCGCACGATGGGCATCTGGGAGAAGGCCCCGGACGCCTTCCTCGACGCCCTCGGCGCCGAGTTCGGCTTCACACCGCCGCGCGGGCACGGCCACGACGCCGCCGCCGCGGTCCGCGCCCTGCGCGACGGGCACGCGAAGGTGTTCGTCGGGTTGGGCGGGAACTTCGCCGCCGCCATGTCCGACACCCACGTCACCGAGGCCGCGCTGCGCTCCGCCGCGCTGACCGTGCAGATCTCCACCAAGCTCAACCGCAGCCACCTCACCGCCGGGCACGACGCGCTGATCCTGCCCACGCTCGGGCGCACCGAGCAGGACCGCACCGGCGGGCGCGTGCAGCGGGTCACCGTCGAGGACTCCATGTCCGCGGTGCACGCCTCCCGCGGCCGCGCCACCCCCGCCGGGCCGCTGCTGCGCTCCGAGATCGACATCCTGTGCGGGATCGCGCACGCCACCCTGGGCAGCCGCCACGGCATCCCGTGGACCGAGTTCGCCGCCGACTACGCCCACATCCGGCGCCGGATCGGCCGGGTCGTGCCCGGCTGCGAGGCCTACGACGACAAGATCAGCCGGCGCGGCGGGTTCACCCTGCCGCACCCGCCCCGCGACACCCGCACCTTCCCCACCGCAGAGGGCAAGGCCGTGTTCACCGTCAACCCACTCCAGGTCGCCCACGTGCCCGAGGGGCGGCTGGTGCTGCAGACCATCCGCAGCCACGACCAGTTCAACACCACCGTCTACGGCCTCGACGACCGCTACCGCGGCATCCACTCCGGCCGCCGCGTCGTGTTCGTCTCCCCCGCCGACCTCACCGAACTCGGCTACACCGACGGCGACCACGTCCACCTCATGTCCGAATGGGACGACGGGATCGAGCGCCGCGCGGAGAACTTCCGACTCGTCTCCTACGACACCCCCAAAGGCTGCGTCGCCGCCTACTACCCCGAGACCAACCCGCTGGTCCCCCTCGACTCCCAAGCCCTCGAGTCGGGCACCCCCACCTCGAAATGGGTCGTCGTCCGCCTCGAACGGGCGTGAAAGTCGCAAGCACGCGTCCGCCTGACCGATGAGCGAACGGCGCTCCCGCTCAGATCTAGTGAGCGACAGCGCCGCTCGTTCATGCGGGAGGTGCGGTGCGGAGCCGTGAGACCGCCTCCCGGAGCAACTCGTCGCGCTTGCAGAAGGCGAAGCGGAGCAGGGTCGGGGCCAGGTGCGGGTCGTCGCAGAACACACCGACCGGGACCGCGGCCACGCCGAGCCGCTCGGGCATGGCGCGGGCGTAGGCGGCGGCGTCGGTCACGCCGAGCGGGGCGAGGTCGGCGACCACGAAGTACGTGCCGCTCGGCTCGAACACCCGCAGCCCGGCCTCGCGCAGGCCGTCGGCCAGTAGGTCGCGCTTCGGCCGCAGGTCGCCCGAGATCGCGGCGAACACGTCGTCGGGCAGGGCGAGGGCGTTCGCAACGGCCGGCTGGAAGGGGGCGCCGCCGGCGAAGGTCAGGAACTGCTTCACCGCCCGCACGGCCGCGACGAGCTCGGCCGGCCCGTGCACCCAGCCGATCTTCCAGCCCGTCACCGAGAAGGTCTTGCCGGCGCTGGAGATCGTGAGCGTGCGCTCGGCCATGCCCGGCAGCGTGGCCATCGGGACGTGCTCCGCCCCGAAGGTCATGTGCTCGTAGACCTCGTCCGTGATCACGACGGCGTCGTGCTCGATCGCGAGGTCCCCGATCGCGCGCAGGGTGTCCCGGCCGAACACCGCGCCCGTCGGGTTGTGCGGGGTGTTGACCAGCACCGCCCGCGTGCGCGGCCCGAATGCTGCGCGCAGCTCGGCCGGGTCGGGCTGGAAGTCGGGGGCGCGCAGCGGGACCGTCCGGCGCGTGGCCCCGGCCATCGCGATCACGGCCGGGTAGGAGTCGTAGTAGGGCTCGAGGACCACGACCTCGTCGCCCGGCTCGCAGAGCGCGATCACCGCCGACGCGAGCGCCTCGGTGGCGCCCATGGTGACGAGCACATCGGCGGGATCGACGGAGAGGGAGTGGAAGCGCTTCTGGTGGGCCGCCACCGCCTCGCGCAGTGCCGGCAGCCCCGGGGCCGGCGGGTACTGGTTGACCCCGCCGTCGGTGATCGCCGCGGCGGCGTCGGCCAGCAGCGACGCCGGCCCGTCCGTGTCCGGGAAGCCCTGCCCCAGGTTGATCGCGCCGGTGCGCACGGCGAGCTGGGTGATCTCCGCGAAGATCGTGGAGGTGAAGGGGCGCAGCCGCGGGACCAGCATGGCTACCACCCTCGCATGTCCACGGCCCAGCGCTCGGCGACCTGCTCGCCGTCCACCAGCCACATCGCGTCGTGCAGCGCGACGGTCGGGTCGACGTGCGCCGGCACCACCCGGATCCGGTCGCCCACCCGCAGCCGCAGGTCCCCGGGCGCGAACGTGGTGTGCTCGTCCGAGCAGAACCAGACCTGGGCGCCAGGAATGGTCGGGTTGCCGTGGTCCATGCCCAGCGCCTTGAGCCCGACGTCGACGACCGCCCACTCCGCCGACACCGAGATCACCGTGCCCAGCACGAAGACCGCCTGCTCGAACGGGTGCCCGAGCTGGGTGTAGGCGCTGTCCATCAGCGCGTACGAGCCGGCCTGGATCTCGGTGGCCCACTCGTTGACGTCGTAGGTGCCGGTGCCGCCGGCGCTGACGAGCTCGCCGCCGACGTCGCGGGCCGCGGCCGCGAGCTTCTCCATCGCCTCGCGCACGAGCCGGCGCCGCTCCTCGGCGGGCTGGACCATCATCAGGTGGCCCTCGTAGCCCATCACGCCGCGCACCTCGAGGCCGTTGCGCCGGGCGAGATCGGCCAGCTCACCGGCCCGCTCGGGCGGGCAGCCGCAGCGGGGCAGGCCGACGTTCACGTCGATCACCACCTCGAGGACGTTGCCGCGCAGCGCCGCCGCGATCGTCTCCCGGGAGTCGACGGCCAGGGTGATCCGCGCGCCGTCGCGGACGAGCTTGCCGAGCCGCGAGGCGTCGACGACCTCGTTGGCCAGCAGCAGGTCGCCGCCGAGGCCGTGCTCGGCCATGACCTCGCACTCGCGGATCGTGGCGCAGGTGAAGCCGGGATGGCCGTTGTCGCGCTGCCAGCGCGCGAGCGACGTGCACTTGTGCGCCTTGACGTGCGGGCGCAGCCGGGCGCCGGGGAGCGCGGCGCTCATGGTGTCGAGGTTGCGGCGCAGGGCCCCGCGCTCGACGAGCAGCGCGGGCGTGGTGAGGTCGTCGACGCGCACGTGGAGAACCTACCCGCCGTGCATTGTGGAACCATAATGCGATTCAGCGGGCGCATTTTCGACGTCATGGAACCCTACTGCGAATATGCAGGTGTTTTCGCGCGTTGTTGTGGAACCATAATGCGACGTCAGCGTGGGACGGGGAGGCGGGCGACGCGGCGGAGGGCGCCGGGAGCCACCTTGGACAGCGCGTAGGCGATGCGGCTCTCCACTGTGAGCAGCTGGATCGCCCGGTTCGCCTCGACGGCGGCGACCACCGCGTCGGCCACCTTGTCCAGCGGGTACCGGCGGCGCTTGAGCAGCCGGTCGGTGGAGCGGCGCCGCTCGGCCGCCGTCGAGTCGTCGACCCCGACGAACCGCGCCGAGCCGCCGATGCCGGTGGGCAGGAAGCCGGGACACAGGGCCGTGACGCCGATGTCGTCGCCCGCGAGCTCGGCGCGCAGGCACTCCGACAGCATCAGCACGGCGGACTTGGTGGCGCAGTAGGCGGGCAGGAAGGTCGTCGGGGTGAACGCGGCGGCGGAGGCCACGTTGACCAGGTGCCCGCCCTCGCCGCGCTCGCGCATCCGGGCCGCGAACAGCCGGCAGCCGTGCACCACGCCCATCAGGTTGACGTCGACGATCGCCCGCCAGTCCGCGGGCTCGTGGGCGAGGAAGTGACCCGAGACCGCGATGCCGGCATTGTTGACCACGACGTCCGGCACCCCGACCTCGGCGCACACCCGGTCGGCGAAGGTGGCCATCGCGTCGGGGTCGGCCACGTCGACCTGGTAGGCGTGCCCGCCGGTCTCGAAGGCCGTCTGCCGCGCCGTCGAGAGCTCCTTGTCGGCCGCGACGACCACCGCGCCGCGCCGCGCGAAGCCGCGGGCCACCGCCCGGCCGATCCCGCTGCCCGCGCCGGTCACCAGTACGACCCGGTCGGTCCACCGGCCCGGGGTCGGCCGCGTGCGGTGCGGCGCCCCGGCGGGCGCGGACACGGCGTCGACCAGCTCGCGCACGCAGCGCGCGACCACCTCCGGGCGGCTGCGGGGCAGCCAGTGGCCGCCCGCCACCCGGCGGAACCGGAAGTCGTCCGTGAACCGCTCGGCACTCGCCTGCAGCGCCTGCGTGACGTACCGGTCCCCGGTCGGGGCCAGGACCTGCACCGGGACCTCCGTGCGCCGCTCCCCGCCGCCGCGGCCGAGGTTGGCGCGGTAGAGCTCGAGCCCGCGCACGGCGTCGCGCGCCGCGGGCCGCGGGATTCCCTCCCGGCGGGCGACGAGCCCACCCGCCAGCCCCGAGCGCCAGGCCAGCTCGGGCAGCACCGGCAGCTGGAAGAACCCGACGTACCAGGAGCGGCGCAGCTGCCGGAGCCGGTCGCGCAGCCGCGCGCTGCGCCCGAACGCCCCGATGTGCGCCAGGGACGGGCCGGAGATCGACGTGTAGGAGGCGAACCGCGGGCGCAGCGCCGGGTCGGTGACGGCGTGCCAGCCCTGGATCGAGCCCCAGTCGTGCGCGAGCAGGTGCACCGGACGGTCGGGGGCGACGGCGTCGAGCACCGCGACCAGGTCGGCCGCCAGCCGCTCGACCCGGTACCCGTCGCGGTCCGCCGGGGCCTGCGACGCGCCCGCGCCACGGACGTCGTAGGTCACCACCCGGAAGGTGTCGGCCAGCAGGGGGACGACGCCGTCCCACACCGTGTGGTCGTCCGGGTAGCCGTGCACCGCGACGACGACCGGGGCGCCCCCCGGGCCGGTGACGTGGACGGCCAGGTCCAGGCCGTCCGGGGTGCGGACGGTACGTGCCTCGCTGCGCATGGGGCCGAGCGTAGCTACTCGCGAGTACGTGACCCATGACACACCTGTTCGGGGAACCGGAACAGCACGCCGGGCATCGGGCCTTGAACCACCCGGAACACCACCGGCGGGTACGAACCGCGACCGAGCGACGTCGCCGGGCGATCCGGACCCGTGAGCACCAGGAAGGCCCCGCCGTTGCCCACACCACCAGCGACACCCGCGCCCACGACGCCCGGCCGCGCGCGCATCGCCCTGCTGCTGGGCGCACTGATCGCGCTCGGCCCGCTCACCATCGACATGTACCTGCCCGCGCTGCCGGGCATCGCGACCGAGCTGCAGACCTCCTCGTCGACGATCCAGCTCACCCTCACCGGCACGCTGATCGGCCTGGCGTTCGGCCAGCTGTTCATCGGCCCGCTCGCCGACGCCGTCGGCCGCCGCAAGCCCCTCCTCGCCGGCACGGCGCTGCACGTCGTGTCGTCGCTGCTCATCGTGGTCGCGCCGAACGTCGAGGTGCTCGGCGTGCTGCGCGTGCTGCAGGGCGTCGGGTCCGCCGCCGGCGCGGTCGTCGCGATGGCCGTGGTCCGCGACCTGTTCACCGGCCGCGCCGCGGCCACCCTGCTCTCCCGGCTGATGCTCGTGATGGGCGCGGCCCCGGTGCTCGCCCCGACCCTCGGCGGCGAGCTGCTGCGGGTCGCGGACTGGCGCGGCGTGTTCGTCGCGCTGGCCGTGTACGGCCTGGTCATCCTGGCCGTGCTGTACTTCGCCCTCGGCGAGACGCTGCCGCCGGAGCGCCGCCGCAGCGCCGCCGTCGGACCGACCCTGCGGGCCTACGGCTCGCTCTTCCGCGACCGCGTCTACGTCGGCCTGATCCTGGTCGCCGGGTTCGCGATGGCCGGCATGTTCGGCTACGTCTCCGGGTCCAGCTTCGTGTTCCAGCAGGAGTTCGGGCTCGACGCCCAGCAGTTCGGCCTGCTGTTCGGCGCCGGTGCGATCTTCCTGATCGGCGCGACGCAGGCCAACGCCGCGC
This sequence comes from Pseudonocardia halophobica, assembly GCF_050948485.1. NCBI lineage: Bacteria > Bacillati > Actinomycetota > Actinomycetes > Pseudonocardiales > Pseudonocardiaceae > Pseudonocardia > Pseudonocardia halophobica. Next base: position 7,302,644 of record NZ_CP192046.1, read on the forward strand.
TGCTGCGCCGCTTCGAGCCGCGGCAGTTGCTGCTCACCGCCAGCGTGTCCGGGACCGTCGCCGCGGCCGTGCTGGCCGTGCTCGCCGGCACCGGGACCGGCGGACTCGTGGGCGTGGTCGTGCCGCTCTGGGCGGTGCTGGCCTCGGTCGGGCTCGCCCTGCCCAACGCCCCGGCGCTCGCCCTCTCCCGGCACGGCGAGCGCGCCGGCACCGCGGCGGCGCTGCTCGGCGCGGTCCAGTTCGGCGTCGGCGCCCTGACCTCGCCGGTCGTCGGGCTGCTCGGCAACGACGCGCTGGCCATGGGGCTGACCATCGCCGGCTCGCAGGTGCTCGCGCTGACCATGCTGCTCGCCGTCGTCCGGCCCTGGACGCTGGGGAACATCGACGAGGAGAGCGCACCCGCCGTCGTCGAGCCCGAGTTCGTGGACGAGCGTCCCGCCGTCGCCTGACCGGCACCGGCAGCACAACCTGATCCGCACCCCACCGACGGCCCCGGCCCGCGCCCGGGGCCGTCGGCGTTCTCGGGGTGTTCGCGAGAGTGCTCAGGCCCCCTGCTCACGCTCCAGGCGCTCGATCGCCCACCGCGCCCAGTCGCGGACCGCCTCGTACTGCCGCAGCCCGAACTCCGCCGCGAGCTGGCCGAAGCCCTCCGCGCCGGTCATCGGTGCGTCGGCGTGCTCCTCCCGAACCTTCCGCAGGTCGGTGACGCCCTGGTCGGTGGCCTCGGCGATCCGGTGGAGCACGACGAGCGCGTCGGCCGGCTCGAGCGCGGAGAGCAGGAACATGCGCAGCACCTGCTCGTTGCGGACCTTGGCCTGCTTCGGCGGGGTGAGCAGCCAGGTGCGCAGCTCCTCGCGCCCCGCCGGGGTGACGTCGTAGGTCCGCGCGCCCCGGGCGCCCTCGTGCGTGACCTCCACCAGGCCGGCCTCGGCCATCCGGTTCAGCTCCGGGTAGATGCTCGTGTGGCCCGCCTGCCAGGCGTACCGGCCCAGGTCGCGCTCGAAGGCCTTGGTCAACTCGTACCCGCTCCGGGGGTGGACGGAGAGCAGACCCAGCAGTGCGTGCGACAGCGACATGCACACACTCTACCTGTCGAACTCGACATGTCACTATTGACAGGTAGTACGTGGAGGGTGCACCGTTCTCCCCATGACGACGACGGAGACGCCGCTCTACCTGCAGGGCCAGCTCGCCCCGGTGCCGGACGAGATCGAGGCCGCCGACCTGCCCGTCACGGGAACGCTCCCATCGGAGCTCACCGGCCGGTACCTCCGCAACGGACCGAATCCCCTGCCCGGCCAGGACCCGGGGCACTGGTTCGCGGGGCAGGGGATGCTGCACGGCGTGCGGCTGCGGGAGGGCCGGGCCGAGTGGTACCGCAACCGCTGGGTGCGCACCGGGGCGATGGAGGGGCGCCCCTTCCTGCGGCCGGACGGGACCTTCGACCGCACCGCCGTCGTCGCCAACACGCACGTGATCGAGCACGCCGGGCGGATCCTGGCGCTGGTGGAGAACGGCTTCCCGTACGTCGTGACGCCGGAGCTCGAGACCGTCGGGCCGGACGACTTCGCCGGCCGCCTCACCACGGCGATGACCGCGCACCCCAAGACCGACCCGGTCACCGGGGACCTGCACTTCTTCGGCTACGGCGCGCTGCCGCCCTACCTCACCTACCACCGGCTCTCCGCGGCCGGCGAGCTCGTGCGCAGTGCCGAGGTCCCGGTCGCGGGCCCGACGATGATGCACGACTTCGCGATCACCGACCGGCACGCCGTGTTCCTCGACCTGCCGATGACCTTCCGGCTGCAGAAGGGCATGCCCTACGGCTGGGACGACGCGTACGGCGCCCGGCTCGGCGTCATGCCGCTGGACCGGCTCGGCGAGGTGCGGTGGTTCGAGATCGACCCCTGCTACGTCTTCCACGTCGGCAACGCGTACGAGGACGAGGCGGGGCGGATCGTGATCGACGTCGCCCGCTACACCCGGGACGCCATCGCGGCCACCTGGCAGGCCATCGGCCCGGGCCCGTCCGGGCACGCGGCGGCCGCCGCGGCCGCGGGCGTCGCCACGTTGCACCGCTGGACGATCGACCCGGCCGCCGGGACGGTCGCCCAGGCCCAGCTCTCGGATGCGGGCCTGGAGTTCCCGACCGTCGACGACGAACGGGTCGGCCGGCCGAACCGGTACCTCTACGCCGTGTCCGACACCGAGGGGATCCTGCAGCACGACGCCGAGCGCGGCACGGTCGCGGCGCACGGCCTCGGGCCGGACGTCGTCGCCGGGGAGGCCGTGTTCGTCCCGTCCGGGGCGCCGGACCGCGGCGAGGCGGACGGCTGGCTGCTCTCCATCACCACCACCCGGGACGGCAAGGCCTCCGAGCTGCTGGTACTCGACGCCACGGACGTCGCCGGCGCGCCCGTCGCGCGGGTGACGCTGCCCCGCGGTGTACCCGCAGGCTTCCACGGCTCGTGGATCCCCGACGAGGACGCTCGATGACCACCATGGCCACCTCCCCGAGCGCGCCCGCCGTCCCGTCGCCGCGGGTGCTGCTCCGGGGCCTGGCGTTCGACGTCGGCCTGCCGATCGCGACGTACTACGTCCTGCACCTGCTCGGCGCCTCCGACTGGCCCGCGCTGCTGGCCGCGTCCGGGGTCGCCGCGGCGCGGATCGTCCGGTCCGCGGTCCGGCAGCGCAGCTTCAACGCCTTCGCCACGGTGATGCTGCTGGTCCACGGCGGCGGCGTCGCGCCGGCCTTCGCCACCGGCGACCCGCGCACGCTGCTGCTGCGGACTCGCTGGTCACCGCCTCGGTCGGCGCTGTGGATCGCCACGTTCGTCGGGCTCATGGTGTGGAACGGCTGGTACGTGCGGCCGGCGCAGAAGCGGCGGGCCGCGGGTCGCCCGGAACCCGGAACAGCGGGAGGAACGCCTGCGTGAGCGGGCCGATCGCCAGCGCGTAGAGCACCGTCCCGATCCCGACGGTGCCGCCGAGCAGCCAGCCGGTCGCCAGCACCACGACCTCGATCGCCGTCCGCACCAGCCGGATCGACCGGCCGGTGCGGGCGGCGAGTCCCGTCATGAGGCCGTCCCGCGGGCCCGGGCCGAGCCGGGCGCCGATGTACGCGGCCGAGGCCGCGCCGTTGAGCACGATCCCGCCGACCATCAGCCCGACCCGCGCGGGCCACGTGTGAGCCTCGGGGATCAGGGCCAGGGCCGCGTCGACGGACAGGGCGATCACCACGACGTTCGCCACGGTCCCCACGCCCGGACGCTGCCGCAGCGGGATCCACAGCAGCAGCACCACGGCGCCGGTGATCGCGGTGATCAGCCCGAAGCTCAGCGGCAGCCGGGTCTCCAGGCCCTGGTGCAGGACGTCCCACGGGTTGAGCCCGAGCGCCCCGCGGACCTGCATCGCCATGGAGGTGCCGTAGAGGGCGAGGCCGGCGAGCAGCTGCGGGAGCCGGCGGAGCGGGGCGTGCCTGACGGGGAGCGGGCGGAGATCCACACTCCCAGGGTCCCCCGAGGTGGCCTCCCCACCAAGGGCCAATTCCCGCGCAGTGGCTGCGGCTGGGCGGCGGTCGGGGCGCACGTGGAACAATCATGGCGAACGCGCGACTGGCGGCATACCGAGGATGGCAACGACCATCGGGGAGCTGACGTCCGCGGGGGTCGACCGCCTGGGCCCCCGCGTCACGAGGGAACCCATGACCGCACGACTGCTACCCGGCAAGCCCGTCGCCGAGCGGGTCCTGGCCGACGTCACCGCCCGGGCGGACGCGCTGCGCGCCCGCGGCGTCACCCCCAGCCTGGCCACGATCCTCGTCGGCGACGACGACGCCTCCGCCGGCTACATCCGCATCAAGCAGAAGCAGGCCGCCGAGCTCGGCATCGACTCGCCGCACACGCACCTGCCGCAGGACGCCACCCAGGAGCAGCTGGTCGCGGCCATCCGCGGCTACAACGACGACCCCGCGGTCCACGGCCTGCTGATCCAGTACCCGGTGCCCGGCCACCTCGACTACGACGCCGCGCTGGCCGAGATGGACCCGGACAAGGACGTCGACGGCATGCACCCGATGAACATGGGCCGCCTCGCCGTCGGCCTGCCCGGGCCGCTGCCCTGCACGCCCGCGGGCATCGAGGAGCTGCTGGCCTTCCACGAGATCCCGGTCTCCGGCCGCGAGGTCGTGATCCTCGGCCGCGGCGCCACCCTCGGCCGCCCGCTCGCGATGCTGCTCGCGCAGAAGCGGCCCACCGCCAACGCCGCGGTCACCGTGGTGCACACCGGCGTCCCGGACTGGGACCGGTACACCCGGCGCGCCGAGATCCTCATCGCCGCCGCCGGCGTGCCGGGGATCATCCAGCCGGAGCACGTGAAGCCGGGCGCCACGGTCATCGGCGGCGGGGTGCGGTACTCCGGGAAGCGGCTGCTCCCGGACGTCGACGAGTCCTGCGCCGAGGTGGCGGGCGCCATCACCCCGCGGGTGGGCGGGGTGGGCCCCACCACCGTCGCCATGCTCTTCCGCAACGTCATCTCGGCCGCGGAGAAGGCGAACAAGTGACCCCGTGAACGCACACAGCCACCCGAAGCGTGATCGCCGGTTGAGTGCGCCAAGGGCAGTGGGCTGAGCCGTGAGCGCACACAGCTGCTGATCATGCGATGCATGATCGGCGAGTCCGTGCAGTCGGGGCGGGTTCCGCCGCCCTGGCTGCACAGCACCGGCGATCTTCGAAGGCGCTGCGTCTCACGAGACCGGCGCACCGTGCAGATCAGCGAGCTTGACCTGTAGTTCACTTCAGGTTCTACCGTCGCCTCATGGACGTCAACACCTGGAGCGCCCTGCGCACCGCCTCCCGCGAGCGGGAAGAGACGCGGGCGCCGGTGCCCGTCACGCTGCGACGGATCGCGGGGTTCGCGCGGCCGCACAAGCGGCGGATCGCCGCGTTCGTGCTGCTCAGCGTGGCGGGGGCGGTGCTGACCGTCGTCACGCCGCTGCTCGCCGGGCGGGTGGTCGACGCGATCGACGCCCGGGAGGGGCTCCGGGTCGTCGGCGGGCTGGCCGGGTTGATCGCCGTCGTCGCGGTCGCCGAGGCCGGGCTCGGGCTGCTCACCCGCTGGTTCTCCGCGACGATCGGGGAGGGACTGATCCTGCAGCTGCGCACGGCGGTGTTCGACCACGTGCAGCGCATGCCGGTCGCGTTCTTCACCCGCACCCGCACGGGTGCGCTGGTCAGCCGACTGAACAACGACGTGCTGGGCGCGCAGCGGGCATTCAGCGACACCCTGTCCGGGGTGGTCGGCAACGTCGTGACGCTGGTGCTCACGCTCGCGGTCATGCTGAGCATCTCGTGGCAGGTCACGCTGCTCGCGCTGGTCCTGCTGCCGGTGTTCGTGGTGCCGGCGCGGCGGATGGGCTCGCGGCTCGCCCGGCTGCAGCGCGAGGCCGCGGACCACAACGCCGCGATGAGCACGCAGATGACCGAACGGTTCTCCGCGCCCGGCGCCACGCTCGTCAAGCTGTTCGGGCGGCCCGCGGAGGAGTCGGCGGAGTTCGCCTCGCGGGCCGGGCGCGTGCGCGACATCGGCGTGCGCTCGGCCATGGTGCAGTGGGTGTTCGTGACGGCGTTGACGCTGGTCTCGGCCCTGGCGCTCGCGCTGGTCTACGGCGTCGGCGGTGGGCTCGCGCTCGGCGGGATGCTGGCGCCGGGCGCCGTCGTCTCCCTCGCGATGCTCCTGACCAGGCTCTACGCGCCGCTGACCGCGCTCGCGGGGGCCCGGGTCGAGGCGATGGGCGCGGTCGTCAGCTTCGAGCGGGTCTTCGAGGTGCTGGACCTGGAGCCGGCGATCCAGGACCCCGACGAGCCGCGGGCGCTGCCCGCCGGGCCGCTCGACGTCCGGTTCGACCACGTCGACTTCGCCTACCCGGCCGCGGCGCGGGTGTCGCTGGCCTCGTTGGAGGAGGTCGCGACGCTCGACGCCCGCGGCGGCGACACCGTGCTGCACGACGTCTCGTTCACCGTCCCGGCCGGCTCGCTGACCGCGCTGGTCGGCAGCTCCGGCGCCGGCAAGTCGACGATCGCGCAGCTGCTCGCCCGGCTCTACGACGTCGACGGCGGCACGGTGTCGGTCGGCGGGGTCGACGTCCGGGACGTGCGGGCGGCGGACCTGCACGGCGATGTGGGGTTCGTGACCCAGGACGGCCACCTCTTCCACGACACGATCCGCGCGAACCTGCTGCTGGCCGCGCCGGGGGCGAGCGAGGACGAGCTGTCGTCGGCGCTGCGGCGGGCCCGGCTCGGCGCGCTGGTCGCGACACTGCCGGACGGGCTGGACACCGTCGTCGGCGAGCGGGGCTACCGGCTCTCCGGCGGGGAGCGGCAGCGGCTGACGATCGCCCGGCTGCTGCTCGCGAAGCCGCGGATCGTGGTGCTCGACGAGGCCACCGCCAGCCTCGACTCCACCTCGGAGGCGGCGGTGCAGGCCGCGCTGGCCGAGGCGCTCGACGGGCGGACCGCGCTGGTGATCGCGCACCGGCTGTCCACGGTGCGCGACGCCGACCAGATCCTCGTGGTGGAGCAGGGGCGGATCGCGGAGCGCGGCACGCACGAGCAGCTCCTGGCCCGCTCCGGCCGCTACGCCGAGCTCTACCGCACCCAGTTCGACGAGCCCGAGCCCGCGGCCGCCTGAGAGCTGCCGCATCATGGTTCCAGAACGCGTCCACGCGCCCTGTCCTGGCGCTTCATGGTTCCGTAACGCGTCGAAAATGGGCGAGAAATCGCATTATGGTTCCATACTGCGCCTGGTCAGGGCCGCGATGCCGTCGAGCATCCTCGCCAGGCCGGTCTCGAAGATCGTGTCCAGGTCGAAGCCCGTGTCGGTCCGGAGGAACACCCGGACCGCGTTCGGGAAGGCACCGGACTCCATCAGCGTGCGGTTCTCGGTCTCGCGGGCGCGGATCCACTGCCAGAGCGTCAGACCCGTCTCGGCCTCCTCCCGCGCCTCGGCCTCGAGGCTCGCGGCGGAGCCGTGCACGTAACCGAAGAGCGCGAGGTGCAGCCGGAAGATCGTGGGGTCGTCGAGGCCGAGGCCGGTGAGGGCGCGCAGGTTCCACTCCGAGTACGGCATCTGGTTCGGCCCGGCGTAGGGCCGGGTCATCGACGTCGTGCGGGCCACCCAGGGATGGCGGCGGTACAACGCCCACAACGACCGCAGGGAGACCTCCAGCTGCGCCCGCCACCCCGGCGGCGGGACCGACGGCAGCGGGAACTCGCCGAACGCGGCGTCGCGCATCAGCAGGAGCAGCTCCTCCTTGCCGGGCACGTGCCGGTACAGCGACATCGCCCCGGTCCCCAGCTCCGCGGCGACCCGCCGCATGGACAGCGCGTCGATGCCCTCGGCGTCGGCGATCCGGATCGCGGCGCGCAGGATCCGCCCGCGGCCGAGCTCGGGCTCCGGCTCCGCCACCCCGCCCGCGACGACCGTCCCGACGCCGGGCAGTACCCGGACGAGCCCCTCCTGCCGTAGCGCCGCGATCACCTTGCTCGCCGTGGCCATCGCGACGCCGAACTCCGCGACGATCTGCCGGGTCGACGGGATCCGGTCGCCCGGAGCCAGGTCGCCGGCGGTGATCCGGGCCCGGATGACCTCGACGACCTCCGTGTACGCCACGTGCCCTCCCCCGCACTAGTGCACTCCCGGTGCACCTCGACGGTGCACTAGAGCGCGTTCCGCCATCCGATCGTATCCGCAGTGAAAAGCACTGAGAACACCTGCGTACGCCGTACCTTCGGTGCATCAGAACCTGGGAGGTACGCACATGACCCGCACCGTCCTCGTCTCCGGGGCCGGGATCGCCGGCCCCGCCCTCGCCTACTGGCTGGAGCGGCGCGGCGTCGCCGTGACCGTCGTCGAGAGCGCCGCGGCGCCGCGCCCGGGCGGCCAGACCGTGGACCTGCGGGGTGCCGGGCGCACCGTCGTCGAACGGATGGGGCTCATGCCCGCCGTGCGCGCGGCGTGCATGGACCAGGAGGGCCTCGCGTACGTCGACGCGACCGGGCGGCACCTCGCCGAGATGCGGGTCGCGGACCTCGGCGGCGACGGCATCGTCAGCGAGTACGAGATCCTCCGCGGCGACCTGTCCCGGATCCTCCTCGGGGCGACGACCGCGGAGTACCTCTGGGGCCTGCGGGTGACCGCGCTCGACGACGGGCCGGACGGCGTCGCCGTGACCTTCTCCGACGGCGGGACGCGCACGTTCGACCTGGTGGTGGGCGCGGACGGACCGCACTCCGGGATCCGGCGGCTCGCGTTCGGGCCGGAGGAGGAGTTCGTGCGGCCCGTCGGCGGCTACACGGCCTGGTTCACCGCGCCGGACCCGGTCGGCCTCGACGGCTGGTACGAGATGTACAACGAGCCCGGCCGCGTCGCGTCGATCCGCCCGGACAGCACGCCCGGCCGCGCCAAGGCGGGGCTGTCGTTCCTCTCCGAGCCGCTGGAGTACGACCGCCGCGACCTCGACGCCCAGCGCGCGATCGTCGCCGAGCGGATGCGCGGCACAGGCTGGGTCGCCCCACAGCTGCTGGCCGCCATGGAGACCGCCGACGACTTCTACCTCGACCTGGTCGCCCAGGTCCGGATGGACCGCTGGACCGCGGGCCGGGTCGCCCTCGTCGGCGACGCCGGCTACGCCCCCTGCCCGCTCACCGGCATGGGCACGAGCCTGGCCCTGGTCGGGGCGTACGTGCTGGCCGGCGAGCTGGGCCGGCACGCCTCGCACGAGGCCGCCTTCGCCGCCTACGAGGAGCGGATGCGCCCGTACGTCACGCAGGGCCAGGTGCTGCCGCCCGGCGGCATCCGCGGCTACGCGCCGCACACCCGGGCCGCGATCCGCAACCGCATCCGGACGATGAAGCTCATGGTCAGCCGACCGCTGCGGGGGCTCGCGCGCCGGCTGTTCTTCACCCGCGCCGAGGCGATCGACCTGCCCGACTACGACGAGCACCCCTCAGCGACGACGACCGCTCCGCTCCGGCATCGATGATCGCTCCGCTCAGCGCTCGATGATCGCTCCGCAAGCTCCGCTCAGCGCCGGAAGTCGTCCGGCGTGACGTCGTCGAGGAACTCCCGGAACTCCCGCAGCTGCTCGTGGGGCGGTGCGTCGGTGCCGTCGGGGAACACCTCGGAGGTGTCCTGCCCGACCTCGTCGAGGATGGCGTCGGCCACCCCGATCGCCAGCCCCTCGCGCACCGCGACGGCGAGCGCGTCGCTGGGCCGGACCTTCACCCGCACCTCGGCCGCGGCCTCGTCGCGCAGCACGAGCTCGGCGGTGTAGACGCCGTCGACCAGGTCGGTGATCTCCGCGCCGGTGAGGCGTGCGCCGAGCGCCCCGACGAGCGGGACCAGCACGTCCTGCACGAGGGCGGTCACGCCGGCGGCCGGGTCACCGCCCTCGCGCGGGCCCACCGCGATCACCTCGGCCTGCTGCGGCCGCAGGAAGATCGGCACGCACCGCTCCCCGTCGACCTCGCCGAGCACCAGCACCGGTTGCCGGCTCCGCGCATGGACGACGAGCCGGAGCACCTGCATCGCGCGCATCCGTCCAGTGTGCTGGATCACATGCGGACCCCCTGTCTCAGATCGAGACTGCTAACGACCCGGGCCGGTGCGGCGAGCCCGGACGTGTGAGCGAGCGGACCGCGCAGGTCGTCTCCCAGGCCAGGGCGGTCGCCGACGCCTGGTCCGCGCCCGGTGCCCCCGCGAGCTGGTGGCTCACCGCCGCCCTGCTCCGCGGCATCGCCGACGACGAGGTGCTGCTCGGGATCGCGGCCGACCTGCCGCCCGACCGCCAGCCCGCCCTGCTGCTGTCCGCCGCGGTCCGGAAGCTCGCCGTCGAGCGCGGCGGTGACCTCGCCCGCTACTTCCCGGTGCCCGGCGAGCCGCAGCCCGCACAGGACGCCGGCTTCACCCCCGCGCTCGCCGCCTTCGCCCGTACAGAGCAGGAGGAGCTCGCGCGGCTGTGCGCGGAGCATCGCTACCAGATGACCGAGGTCGCGCGGTGCCTCGACGTGCTCCCGGCGCTGGCCGTGATCGCCGCCGAGGACCCCCGGCCGCTCGCCCTGGTCGACCTCGGCACGGGAGCCGGGCTGGGCCTGCGCCCCGACCGCTACGCCTATTGCTACCGGCTGCCGGACGGCCGCGAGCTGCGCTGCGGAGCCGGCCCGTTGGAGCTGTCCTGCGAGGTCCGCGGGGTGACGCCGCCGGTCCCGCCGCAGCCGCCGACGATCACCGCCCGGGTGGGCGTCGACGTCGAGCCGCACGACCTCGCCGACCCCGCCACCCGGACCTGGCTGGCCGCCTGCGTGCCGCCCGAGGCCGGCGCCGTGTCCCGGTTCGCCACCGCGACCGACCTCGCACTGGCGGACCCGGAGCCGATCGTGCGCGGGGACGTCGTCGACATGCTGGTCGACGTCGTCGCCGGGCTGCCGCCCGACGCGCTGGTGTGCCTCGTGGACACGTACGTGCACGTCTTCCTCGGCCCGGAACGGCTGGCCGCGTTCGACGACGCGCTCGCCCGGGCCCGCCGGGACCTCGAGTGGATCTCGGTCGACCCCCTGGTCCCGCTGGGCCCGGAGGCGCGCGGCACCGTCCAGGGTCTGGACGTGCCGGACCACTGGATCGCGGAGAACCGCGAGGGCGGCGTGTTCGGGGTGATCGGCCGGGTCTCGGCGCGCGACGGCGAGCGGCGCGGTACGGTCCTCGGCCGCGCCCACCCGAGCGCGGCCTGGCTGGAATGGCTGCCGGGCTGACGTCCGACCGCCGCCCGACCGGAACGGACTCCCGACCCGACGCCTGATCGGGTTACGGTGCCCGGGTGCGGGGACGAGGGCGTCACGCGGTGCCGGGCTGGGCCGCCCTGTGGTTCGTGGTCTTCGCCGTGGCCTACGGCACCAACGTCCCCACCCCCTTGCTGCTGCACTACCGCGCGACGCTCGGGTTCTCACCCACCGCGCTGACCACGGCGTTCGGGGTGTACGCCGCCGGGCTCGTGCCGGCCCTGCTGCTCGCCGGGCCGTGGTCGGACGCGGTCGGCCGGCGCCGGGTCGTCGTCCCGTTCGTGGCGCTCGCGCTGGTCACCACGCTGGCCTTCCTCGCCGTGCCCGCGGCGCCCTGGGTGCTGTTCGCGGGGCGGTTCCTGCAGGGCGCGGTGTCGGGGGTCGTATTCAGCGTGGGCACGGCCTGGCTGGGCGAGCTGATGGCGACGACCGGCGACGGCGGCGCCCGGGCCGCCCGGCTGACCGCGGTCGCCCTGGGTGGCGGCTGGGCGCTCGGGCCGCTGGTGTCCGGGCTGCTCGGGCAGTGGGCGCGCGGGCCCGCGGTGCTGCCCTACCTCGTGCACGTCGCCCTGATGCTGCCCGCGCTCGCGCTGCTGCCGCGGGTGCCGGAGACGCTGCCGCCCGAGCACCGGCGGACCGGCGGGCCGCTGGTGAACCTCGGGGTCCCGCCGGGCTCCGGGCGGGCGTTCGGGCTGGTGGTCGTGCCGATCGCGATCGGGGTGTTCGCCTTCGCCGCGACCGCGGTCAACGTGCTGCCGCTGGAGCTGGAGCCGGTCATGCCCGGGATCGGCGTGGCCGTCACCGGACTGGTGGCGGGTCTGACGATGGGGACCGGCGTGGTCGTCCAGCCGCTGGTCCGCCGCCTCGGGACGACGTGGGCCGGCGCGATCGCCCTGGCACTCGGCGCAGCCGGCATCGCCCTCGGGCTGCTGGCCGACCTCACCGGGGCGTGGCCGCTGGTCGTCCCCGTGTCCGTCCTGCTCGGCCTCGCCTACGGGATCTGCCTCGCGACCGGTCTCACGCTCGTCGCGCGGCTCGCCGACCCGGCTGCCCGCGGCGCCCTCACCGGCACCTTCTACGCGTGCTCCTACCTGGGCTTCTTCGTGCCCGTGCTGCTCGCGGTCGTGGGCGGCGGGCACAGCTTCGTCCCCGGTCTGGCCGGGCTCGCGGTGGTGTCCGCGCTGGCCGCGGCCTGGCTGGCGACCCCGGCCGCGCGGGCGCTCGTCACCCCGCGGCCGTCTCCCACCCCGCCGGAGCGGCCCGCGCCGCGAGGGCCCGCCGCGCCGCACCCGGCGGCTCCCCCACCACCCGGGTGAAGGCCCGGCTGAACGCCGCCTCCGACCGGTAGCCGAGGTCGGCGGCGATCCGGGCCACCGTGTCCCCACCGGCCAGCCGGTCCAGCGCGACGTGCATCCGCCAGCGCGTCACGTACGCCATGGCGGGCTCGCCCACCAGCGCGGTGAAGCGCGCGGCGAACGCCGAGCGGGACATCGCGCCCTCGGCCGCCAGCGTGGCGACCGACCAGTCCCGCGCCGGGTCGCGGTGCACCAGCGCCAGCGCCCGCCCGATCTGCGGATCGGCGAGCGCGCCGAGCCAGCCCGTGCGGGCGGCCGCGTCGGTCTCCATCCAGGTCCGGATGGCCTGGATGACCAGCACGTCGGCCAGCCGCGTGATCACGGCCTCGCCGCCGGGGCGCAGCTCCTCCACCTCGAGGGCGATGAGCCGCAGGGTGTCGCGCAGCCGGTCGGTCAGCGGCGAGACGGGCACGTGGATCAGGTCCGGCAGCAGCCCGACGAGCGTGCGCGCGGCGGGATGGTCGAAGCGGACCGCACCGCAGACCATCGTCGCGGGCGCCCCGCCGCCACCGTGCCGGAGCACGGCGTAGCGCGAGTCCGGCATGTCGTGCGGGATCGCGAGGATCGACGGGGTCGACGCCTGCGGATCGCTGCGCAGCGCGTGCCCCTCGCCGCGCGGGACCAGGACGAGGTCGCCCTCGCGGAGCTCTCGCACGCCGTCGCCCACCTCGAGCAGGCAACCGCCCGCGGTCACGACGTGGAACCACAGGCAGCCCGGCATCGCGGGCAGCGTGAAGCCCCAGGGCGCGGACAGCTCCGAGCGGCAGTAGAAGGTCCCGCTCATCCGCAGCACGTGCAGGGCCTCCCCGACGGCGTCCGTCGGCGTCCAGGGCGGGTGCAGCGTCACGACACCACTGTCGCCGGGGCTCGTCCGTGGGTCCAGCCCATCTGGACGTTCGAGCAAGAAACCCGGATGCTCGACCGTTCTCCGTCCTCATCGCCGGCTCCAGACTGGACGCACACCACCGAGGAAGGGACACGACATGATCACCGTTCTGGGCGCCACGGGGAACACCGGCGGACGGGTCGCCGCGCGGCTCGCGGAGACCGGCGAGCAGGTCCGGGCGGTCTCCCGCTCCGGCCGCGCCGTGCCCGGGGCCGAGGCGTGGCAGGGCGACGCCGGCGACCGCGACTTCCTGACCCGCGCCTTCACCGGCGCCGGCGCGGCCTACGTCCTGCTGCCGTTCGACCTGTTCACGCCGGGTTACCACGCCGAGCAGGACCGGCTCGGCGAGGCGGTCACCGAGGCGCTGCGCGCAGCCCGGGTGCCGTACGTCGTGGCGCTGAGCGCGCTGGGCGCCGAGGTCCCCGCGGGCACCGGCTACCTGACCGCGCTGCACCGCCAGGAGCGGCGGCTGCGCACCCTCGACGCCGACGTGCTGTTCCTGCGGCCCGGGCTGTTCTTCGAGTCGTTCCTGTACAGCCTCGACGCCATGCGGGCCGAGGGCGTCCACGCCGACACGATCGACCCCGGCACCCGGCTGCCGATGATCGCGACCCGGGACGTCGGCGACGCGGCCGCCGACGCCCTGCTCACCCGGACCCGCACCGGCGTGCGCGAGCTGCTCGGCCCGGCCGACCTCACCGTGCCCGAGGCGCTCGCGGACCTCGGGCCGCGTGTCGGGCTGCCGGACCTCGGCTACGTCCGGGTGCCCGAGGAGGCCATGGTCGGCGCGCTCGAGCAGGTCGGGATGCCGCCGGACGTCGCCGCCCTGCATGTCGAGATGAACGCGGCCTTGACTTCCGGGCTCGTCCGGTCGTCCGGGCGGACCGCCGACGCGACCACGCCGACGACCGTCGCGACGTGGGCCGACGGGTTGGGGGTGGCGGCATGATCCTCCCCGTTCTCGTCATCTTGACGACGATCGGGACCGCGCTGCTGGGCGGGCTGTTCCTGGCCTTCTCGGTCGCGGTGATGCCCGGCCTCCACCGCCGGCCGGCCGCGGAGGCGGCGGGCGCGACGCAGGAGATCAACCGGGCGATCGTGAACCCGGTGTTCGGCCTGCTGTTCGCCGGGACCGGCCTGCTCGCGGTCGCCACCGCGGTCCTCGCGGCGCTCGCAGGCTCCTGGCTCGTGGTCGCCGGCGCGGTGCTCGCGGTGCTGGGCGCGCACGTGATCACCTTCGCGGTGAACATCCCGCTGAACACCGCGCTCGACCGGTCGACGGCCGACGGCGGGGCCTGGGAGCGCTTCGAGCGGCCGTGGAACCGCGCGCACACCGTGCGGACGCTGCTCACGGTGGCGGCGGCCGTACTGCTCGTGGTGTGACCGAGCGGGGGATGGCCCGGGACGGGCGGACGGGGCAGAGTGGGTCCCCGGTCCGCTTCCCCCGGGCCACGTCCTTTTGTCCGGCACGACCCTCGGGGGAACCGGTGCATCCGTACGAGCGCCGCCGTCACGCCGCCCTGCGCGCGGACCAGGAGATCATCGGCCGGGCCGCGGCCTGGCTGCGGCACGACGCCGTCCAGGCCGGCTACGCAGGCCTCACGCATCCGGAGTACGCCTTCGGCCTCGCCTCACTGCTCGACGAGATCGCCCTGCGGGCCGCCGAGGACGAGCACCTCCGCACCCATGCGGTCCGGATCTGCCGGACCATGCTCGGCGACCGGATGGACATGCCCGCCACCCGCCGGACCCGCCGCCGGTGACCGGTCGCCACGGAGCGAGCGGCGCCGTCGCTCAGGAGGTGTGAACGAGAGCGCCGTTCGCTCAGCAGGGCGGTCGTGCACGGGTGGCGGAGTTGTCCACAGGTTCGTCCACACCTGTGGATCGAACTACTGTTCGAGGTCCGCGGGACCCTCGGCGACGGCCATGCCGAGCTGGTCGGCGACCTGGCCCATGATGTCCTGCACCGCCACGGTGTCCGCCAGGGGCATCACGGCACTCTCGGCCAGCCCGGCCTTGACGCCCTCGGTGACCTCGGCGACCTCGTGCGAATAGCCGGCGCCGGTCGGGGGGAGGTGCAGCTCCTCGGGCTCGTGGCCGTTGCGGTGCACGAGCAGGCGGGACGGGTGGTGGAAGCGCGGCGGCACCTCCATCCAGCCGCCCGTGCCCACCACCCGCGCCATCCCCGGGGACTGGCAGCGCAGCGAGGCGAAGAGGGTCGCGCTGCGGCCCTCGGGGTAGCCGAGCAGGATCGCCTCCTCGACGTCGACGCCCTCCTCGACCATGTAGCCGTGCACGGTGACCGTCTCCGGGTTGCCCAGCACCATCTGGGCGAACGAGATCGGGTACACGGACAGGTCGAACAGGGCGCCGCCGCCGAGCGCGGGGTTGTAGAAGCGGTCGTCGGGGCTGCTGGGCTGCTGGGCACCGAGGTCGGCCTGGACGGCCATGACGTCGCCGATCGCGCCCTCGGCGATGAGCTCGCGCATCCGCACGATCGCGGGCTGGAAGCGCGTCCACATCGCCTCCATCACGAACAGGCCTCGCTCGGCCGCGAGCGCCGCGATCTCCCGCGTGGCCTCCGGCGTCACCGTGAAGGCCTTCTCGACCAGCAGCGCCTTGCCGGCCCGGAGCCCGGCGAGGGCCACCGCGCGGTGCAGCGGGTGCGGGGTGGCGATGTACAGGACGTCGACGTCCGGGTCCTCGACGATCCCGCGGTAGGAGTCGTGCACCGTGCCGGCGCCGACCTCGGCCGCGAACGCCTCCGCCCGCTCCTTCGACCGCGACGCGACCGCCACGACCTCGGCGTCGGGCACGTGGGCGAAGTCCGCCGCCACCTTCCGCGCGATGCGCCCCGGCCCGACGATTCCCCAGCGGACGGTCACCTGACCCCCTCCATGAGCCGCTTCAGCAGCGGCGTCGACAGCACGACGAGCACGCCGATCGCGATCGCGACGGCCCCGAGCACCCCGAAGTACGCGCGCTCGGACTCCTCGCCGTAGAAGCCCGCCAGGGCCCCCGAGAGTGCGCTGCCGAGCGCCACGGACAGGAAGAACACCCCGACCATCTGGGCCCGGAAGGCCTCCGGCGCGAGCTTCGTCGACACCGACAGCCCGACCGGCGAGATCATCAGCTCGGCGATCGTGAACACGAACAGGATGCCGATCAGCCCGAGCAGCGGCGCGCTGTTCGGGCCGCCGCCGGCCATCGGCAGGAACAGCAGGAACGCCACACCCATGATCGCCGCGCCGAGCCCGAACTTCACCGGGGTCGGTGGCTGCCGCGAGCCGAGCTTCGTCCACAGGGCGGCGAACACCCCCGACAGCACGATGATGAAGATCGGGTTGATCGACTGGACCCACGCGACCGGGAACTCCCAGCCGAACAGGTTCCGGTCCAGACGCTGGTCGGAGTAGATCGTCACCACCGTGAACTGCTGCTGGTAGAGCGACCAGAAGGCCGCGCTGGCGATCCACAGCGGGATGAACGCGAGCACCCGGTGCCGCTCGACGGGGGTCACCCGCCCGCTGCCGAGCATCAGGGCGAAGTAGCCGACGGCGGCGACGCTCGTCACGACGATCACCGCGAGGTCGAGCCGGTCGGCGCTGAGCACCCCGGTCAGGGCCAGCACCACGATCACGACGACGGCGAGGGCGCCGCCCACGATCGCGCGGCGGCGCTCCCGGTCGCCCAGCGGGGACGGGACCTCGTGCGCCTTGGCCGGCAGGTTCTTGCGCCGGATCGCGTACTGGATCAGCCCGGCGGCCATGCCGACCGCGGCGAGGCCGAAGCCCACGTGGAAGCCCGCCGTGGACTGCAGCAGCCCGGTGAGCAGCGGGCCGACCAGCGCGCCGAGGTTGATGCCCAGGTAGAACAGCGAGAACCCGGCGTCGCGCCGCTCGTCGTCCGGGGCGTAGAGGGTGCCGACGAGGGCCGTCGCGTTGCCCTTCACCCCGCCGCTGCCGAGGGCGACCAGCACCAGGCCGACGCCGACGCCGGCCAGACCCGGGATCACCGCGAGCGCGATGTGCCCGGCCATCACGACGATCGCGGCGTAGACGAGGGTCCGTTCCGCGCCCAGCACCCGGTCGGCGAGCCAGGTGCCGACGATCGTGGACAGGTAGACCAGGCCGCCGTAGGCCCCGACGATGCCGGCGGCGGTGGCCTCCGGGATCCCCAGCCCGCCCTGCTCGGCCGAGTAGTACAGGTAGATCAGCAGGATGCCCTGCATCCCGTAGAAGGAGAACCTCTCCCACATCTCCACCCCGAAGAGGGCGGACAGCAGGGACGGCTGGCCGAAGAAGCCGCGATCGGCGCGCTCCTGGGCCGACGGAGCCGCTGGCCGGGTGTCGCTCATGCTCGACACCCTGTCACCGCCCGTCGCCGGCGGCATCGCCCGGAGGTCTACAACCGCCGGTATCCCGGGTGGACACCCGGCGTGAGCCCGTGGGCGCCGGCCAGCCGGGCGAGCAGGTCGCGCAGCCGGGCCCGGTCGGCATCGTCGAGCGGGCCGCAGATCGCGTCGTCGTGCGCCCGGCCGACCTCGGCGATCCGCCGCAGCAGGGCCTCCCCGGCGTCGGTGAGGTGCAGGGCGTGCAGGCGCCGGTCGTCGGGATTGCGGCGGCGCTCCACCAGGCCGCGCTCGTCCAGCCCGTCGACCAGTGCGACGAGCCGGCTGGGCGGGGTGCCGAGCAGCCGGGCGAGGGCCTGCTGCGACTGCCCGGGCTCGGCCGCGATCGCGCGCAGCAGGCCCGTCTGCGGCGGTGTGAGGTCCAGCTCCGCGATCCGTTCGGCGAAGCGCCCCGCGGCGTAGGCGCCCAGCTGCGCCAGCAGGAACGCGGAACCGGGGCCGCTCGGGTCGATCACGGGAGAACCGTATCCCTTGACAAACCGTATACACAAGTGAACGATTCTTCTGCGTAACGGAGTACAGGGGGAACCATGACCACGACCGCCGCCCGGCCCGCACGCACCCGTCCCGACCGTCAGGGCGGGCCTCCTCTTCTCGTGCCCGCGCTCGCCTTCGCCGGGCTCACCGTCGCCGGGGCCGTGCTCGGCTCCTCGGGCCCGCGGCCCGGGACCGGCGCGGAGGCGACGCTCGCCTGGACCGCCGCCCACGGCACCCTGCTGTCGGTCGGCGCCGCCCTGCTGCTCGGGTCGGTGTTCCCGCTGGTCGTCTACGCCGCCACGGCCGTGCGGCGGCTGCAGCGGCTCGGCGTCACCGCGCCCGGCCCGCTCATGGGCTTCGCCGGCGCCGTGCTGGCCGCGGGCTCGCTCTGCGTCAGCGCGCTGGTCGGGTGGGTCGCGGCGCAGACCGCCGGCCTGGGGGACGCCGCACTGGCCCGCGCCCTGGTCTGGCTGTGGTTCGCGACGGGCGGGATCGGCTTCGCGGCGCCGTTCGGCCTGCTGCTGCTCGGCCTGGGGGTGCCGGCGCTGATCCGCCGGCTCGTGCCGCGCTGGCTCGCGTGGGCCGCGCTGGTGATCGGCGGCCTCGCCGTGCTCAGCACGTTCGCGCTGATCACGGAGGTGCTCTACCCGCTCATTCCGGTCGGGCGGTTCGGCGGCGTCCTCGTGCTCGTGGCGTTCGCCGTGGCCCTCCCGGCGACCCGGAACGCGGAGCCGGCCCGATGAGCCGGCCGTTCCGCTTCGGGGTCGTCGCGGCGCCGCAGGGACCGGGCGAGGCCTGGGCCGCCCGCGCCCGCCGCGTCGCCGACCTGGGCTACTCGACCCTGCTCACCCCGGACAACCTGCACCTGCACGCCCCGCTGCCCGCGCTCGCGACGGCCGCCGCGGCCGCGCCCGGCCTGCGGGTCTGCCCGTTCGTGCTGGCGGGGCCGCTGCGCACCGCCCGCGCCACCGCGTGGGAGGCGCACACGATGACCGCGCTGACCGGCGGCCGGTTCGACCTCGGCATCGGGACCGGCCGGCCCGCGGCCCGCGCCGAGGCCGAGGAGCTCGGCATGCCCTGGGGCACCGCGGCCGAGCGGCTCGCGCAGGTCCGGGCGGCGATCGCGGCGCTGCGCGAGCTCGACGGCGAGGTCCACACCCCGGTGCTGATGGCCGCGTCCGGGCCGAGGGCCCTCGGCCTCGCCGCGGAGGTGGCGGACATCGTCACCCTGGCTGCGCAGCCCACGACCCCGCGCCCCGAGGTCAAGCGCATGGCCGGGGACCTGCGGGCCCGCGCCGCCGGCCGGGACCTCGAAGTCGGCATGAACGTCTTCGTGGTGGGCGACGAGATCCCCGACTGGGCGGTGCGGTGGGCCGGCCCGGGCGCGGCGGAGGCGCTGCGCGACCCGGACACGCTCGCGGTGCTGCGCGGCACGCCGGACGAGATGGCCGCCGAGCTCGAACGTCGTCGCGCCGAGCTGGGCGTGAGCTACCTGGCCGTGAGCGAGCCGTTCGCCGAGGCGCTCGCGCCGGTGGTGGAGCGGCTCACCGGGAGCTGAGCGGCCAGGTCGCGAGGTCGTCGTAGGCCGGTCCGGGGCGGCTGCGGACCAGGTGCAGCGCCTCGGCCCGCCACGGCCGCCCGGCGAACCCGCCCAGCGCCCGGACGGCCTGGGCGAGCCCGCTCACGCCGCCCCGCCCGCGGGCCAGCGTGAGGTGCGCCCGGAACGGCCGGTCCTCCACCGCGACGCCCGCGGCGCGGACGGCCGCGGCCACCCCGCCCGCGAGGGTGGCGAGCCCGTCCGTGTCGCCCGCGAGCCCGGTCCACAACACGCGCTCGCCGAACCGGCCGGCGCCGGACAACGCCAGCTCGACGGGTGCGCCGCCGGCGGCGACCGCGGCCAGGCGCGCCTGCACCCCGTCGAGCGTCTCGTCGTCGACCTCGCCGAGGAAGGCCAGCGTCAGGTGCCACTGCTCCGGGCTCGTCCACCGGACCCCGCGGAGGTTCCGGCGCACGGGCGCCACGGCGGCCGCCAGCTCCGCGACCGCTTCGGGCGGCGGCACCACGGCAACGAACACACGCACGGACCCGATCCTGCCCGGCGGCGGCAACGGGCGCCGCGGTCCGCACGAACGGCACTCTCGTGCGGTAGGTCCGCACGAGAGTGCCGTTCGTGCAGGGACCGGGCCCCGGGTCGCGGGTGGTTAGGCTCGGTCGGGTGACGCTCGTCGTGAGCCGGCTGGCCCGGTATCCCGTGAAGTCCTGCCGGGGCGCCGAGGTCGCGGAGGCCCGGGTGGAACCGTGGGGGCTCGCCGGAGACCGGCGCTGGATGGTCACCGAGCCCGACGGCACGTTCGTCACCGCGCGGGCGTTGCCCCGGCTCGTGCTGGTCCGCCCCGAACCCGACGGGGAGGGCCTCACCCTGCGGGGTCCGGGCGTCGCCCCGCTGGCCGTGCCGGTTCCCGACGGCGGCCCGCTGGTCGACGTCGTGGTGTGGCGGGACCGGGTCAAGGCCACGTTCGCCGGCGAGGAGGCGGCCGCGTGGCTCACCGAGGTCCTCGGCAGGCCGCTGCAGCTCGTGCACCTCGACGACCCGACCCGCCGGCCGGTCGACCCGGACTTCGCGGCCGCCGGCGACACCGTCTCCTTCGCCGACGGGTTCCCGCTGCTGCTCACCACGGACGCCTCGCTCGCGGCCCTGAACGAGCTGGTCGCCGCGGGACCGAATCCCGGCGAGGGCCCGGTGCCGATGGTCCGGTTCCGACCCAACGTCGTCGTCGCCGGGTCGGCGCCGTGGGCCGAGGACGGCTGGTCCGCGCTCCGGATCGGCGAGGCCCGCTTCCGCGCGGTGAAGCCCTGCGGCCGCTGTGTGTTCACGACGATCGACCCGGACACGGCCGAGAAGGGCCGCGAGCCGCTGGCGACGCTCGCCCGGCACCGGCGGATCGGCGGAAAGGTCGTGTTCGGGACGAACCTCGTGCCGGACACCCCGGACGTCACGATCCGGATGGGTGACGAGGTCGAGGTCCTCTGAACCACGGCGTCCCGCGGGCCGTGTCCTCAGGTGCCGGCGCCCGCTCGGGGTGCCGCGCGCCGTGCCGAGGAGTACCACCCATGACCGTGACCAGCCCGAACGAGACCGCGCCGCCGCCCGCGTCCGACGACCGCCCGCGCCGGGTCCGTCGGATCGGGTCGGTGCTGCTGACGGTGATCGCGGCGGTGCTCGTGCTGGTCGCGCTCACCACACCCGCGGAGGTCGCGCAGCTCGAGCCGCTGGCCTTCCTTCGGCTCCCGGTCGAGGGCCTCGCCGGGGCCGCGCTGCTGCTCGTGCTGCACGGGCGGGCCCGCCGGGTCGTCGCGCTCGTCCTCGGCGCGCTGCTCGGCGTGCTGCTCCTGCTGCGGATCACCGACCTGGGCTTCCGCTCCGTGCTGGTCCGGCCCTTCGACCCCGTGCTCGACGGCGTGCTGCTCGGCAACGCCGTCGACTTCCTGAACGAGTCGTTCGGCCGGGCCGGCGGGATCGCGGCGCTGGTCGGGGCCGGGTTGCTCGTCGTCGCGGTGCCGGTGCTCATGGCGCTGGCGGTGCGGCGGCTGGCGGGGCTCCTCGGCGAGCGCCGGCGGATGAGCGCGCGGGTGGTCGCGGTCCTCACCGCGGCGTGGGTGGTGTGCGCGGTGCTCGGCGCCCAGCTCCTGCCGCCGGTCCCGTTCGCCTCCCGCAGCGCGGCCTCCCTGGCGTGGGCCACGGCGAACCAGGTCCCGGTCAGCCTCGCCGACGAGCGGGAGTTCGCCCGGCTGTCCGCCGTCGACGCCTTCCGCGACACCCCGCCCGACCAGCTGCTCACCGCGCTGAAGGGCAAGGACGTCGTGGTCGCCTACGTCGAGAGCTACGGCCGCAGCGCCGTGGAGGACCCGCAGTACGCGCAGGGTGTCGGCGCGACGCTCGCCCGGGGC
This sequence comes from Pseudonocardia halophobica, assembly GCF_050948485.1. Classification (NCBI taxonomy): domain Bacteria; kingdom Bacillati; phylum Actinomycetota; class Actinomycetes; order Pseudonocardiales; family Pseudonocardiaceae; genus Pseudonocardia; species Pseudonocardia halophobica. The sequence continues at coordinate 7,324,553 of NZ_CP192046.1, forward strand.
GACCGGGACCTCGCCGCCGCGGGCTTCGACTCCCGGAGCGGCTGGCTGACCTCGCCGATCGCGGGCGGCGGCAGCTGGCTGGCGCACGCGACCTTCCTGTCCGGGCTGTGGATCGACAACCAGCAGCGCTACCGCAGCCTCACCTCCAGCGACCGGCTCACGCTGACCAAGGCCTTCCAGCGCGCGGACTGGCGCACGGCCGACGTGATGCCCGGGACCACCGAGGCCTGGCCCGAGGGCGGCTTCTACGGCGTCGACCAGCACTACGACGTCCACGCGCTCGGCTACCGCGGGCTGAACTACAGCTGGTCCCCGATGCCGGACCAGTTCGCGCTGTCCAGGTTCCAGCAGCTCGAGTACGGGGTTCCCGGCCGCGGGCCGCTGATGAGCGAGGTCACGCTGACCTCCAGCCACGTGCCGTGGACCCCCGTGCCGACCATGCGGGACTGGAACTCCCTCGGCGACGGCAGCGTGTACGACGACGAGGTCCACGCAGCCGACCCGCCGGACGTCGTCTGGAGCGACCCGGCCCGGGTACGCGACAGCTACCGGCGGACGATCCAGTACTCGCTCGACTCGCTGGTGTCCTGGGTGAAGAACTACGGGAACGACGACCTCGTGCTGATCGTGCTCGGCGACCACCAGGCCGCGCCGATCATCACCGGCGGCAGCCCGAACCACGACGTCCCGATCTCGGTGGTCACCAAGGACAGGTCCGTGCTCGACAAGGTCGCCGGGTGGCAGTGGCAGCCCGGGTTGAAGCCGGCCCAGGGCGCGCCCGTCTGGCGGATGGACGCCTTCCGCGACCGGTTCCTCGACACGTTCAGGTAGCGGGCAGCGCGAGGAGGTCGACGTGCCCGACCTCCGCGTGCAGCTGGCCCGCTGCCAGGGCGACGAGTCGTCGTCGCAGGTAGGGGCCCGCGTCGGGAACGAGTGCGGGCTCCTGCTCGCACGCGGCGGCGATCCAGCCGCGCAGCCACTCCTCGGTCAGCTCCGGGTGCGCCGGGCCGAGCCGCCAGGGGCTCGGCCGGGTGGTCACCGTGGCGCCGAGGGCGCGGAAGGCCTCGGCCGCCACTGCGCCCGCGTCGGGCCCGAGCAACCGCCGGCCGTCGACGACCCGGCGCTGGTGGGCGTCGAACGCCGCGGCGAGCGCGGTGTCCAGCGGCTCGGCCGGGGTCAGCCGGGCCCCGCTCGTCACGGACAGCGTGAACAGCGCCGTGGCACCGGCCTCGACGCACGACCGGGCGAGCCGGTGCACCTCGTCGGCGGTGAGCAGGTCGAGCAGGGCCGAGCAGGTCACCAGCGAGGTGCCCGCGAGGTCGGTGAGCTCGGCCAGCTCTCCCTGGACCGGCTCGCCGGGGACGCTCTCCGCCGCGACCGCCAGCAGCCGCGGGTCACGGTCGTGCAGGTACCAGCGCTGCGGCCGGGGCAGCCGCGGGGCGAGCCAGCGGCCCATCGACCCGCTGCCGCAGCCGAGATCGCGCACCACGAGCGGGGGCTCCAGCGCGCACAGGGGTTCGACGAGGTCCAGAGCCCGAGCCTCGGCGTCGGCCGGCTCCCGCAAGGCCAGCCAGTCCGGTGCGCACACCGGTGATCCCGGGGTACTCCACCTCGCGTCCCACTCCATCCGCACCTCCGTTGAACCGTCGCCGCCGCCCGTCCGTGTAGGGAGTGTGTACCTGCAGAGCCCCCTGACGACGTCCCCCGGCACGGCCCTGCCGCTCGACCGGCAGCAGGCCGCCGCGGCCGTCCTCCAGCTCGTGCTGCTCGGCGCGCTCACGACGGCGGCCGGCCTCGGTCCCGCCGGCTGGCTGGCCGGGATCGGCTACGCGGCCGGGCTGCACGCGCTGCTCGCCGGCGCGGCCCGCCGCGCCCGGACGGAGGCCCTGGGCCCCGCGGACCTGGTCACCCTCGGCCGGGCGGTGCTGATCGGCGGAGTGACGGCGCTGGTCGTCGACGGGCTCGTGGCGGGGCAGCTGGCGCTGGTCCCGCTCGTGGCGCTGGCCTCGGTCGCACTGGCGCTCGACTTCGTCGACGGGCGGGTGGCCCGGCGCACCGGCACCGTGAGCGAGCTGGGCGCGCGGTTCGACATGGAGACCGACGCCTTCCTCGTGCTCGTGCTGAGCGTGCAGGTCGCCGCCGTGACCGGGCCGTGGGTGCTGGTCATCGGCGGGCTGCGGTACGCGTTCGTCGCCGCGGGCTGGATGCTGCCGTGGCTCACCGGCAGCCTCCCGGCCCGGTTCTCCGCGAAGGCCGTGGCCGCGGGTCAGGGGATCGTGCTCGTGGTGGCCGCGGCGGGGATCCTGCCGGTGGCGGCGGCCGTCGTGCTCGTGGCCGCCGCCCTCACCGCACTGCTCTGGTCCTTCGGCCGCGACACCCTGCTGCTGTACCGGCGCCGGGCCACGCTGTAGCCCTACTGGCTCCCGAGTGCCCGCACCCCGACCGCGGCCAGGGGCTCGACCGCGCCGCCGACCGTCTCGAAGCCCTCGCCGACCGTCTTGCCGGCCACGAACCGGGCGTGGATGCCCTCGGCGATGACCGCCGCCTTGAAGTAGCCGAGGGCCAGGTAGAAGGGCCAGTCCGTGACGTCCCGGCCGGAGGTCTTCGCGTAGCGGGCCACCAGCTCGTCGGCCGGGGGCATCCGGGTCGAGGTGGCCGCCGCACCGCCCGCGAGCACCGGGTCGAAGGCCGGGTCGGAGTAGGCGATGTGCAGGCCGAGGTCCGAGAGCGGGTCGCCGAGCGTGGACATCTCCCAGTCGACGAGCGCGCGCACCTCGGTGACGTCGTCGGGGCCGAGGATCGCGTTGTCGATGCGGAAGTCGCCGTGCACGATCGACGCGCCGGACTCCTCCGGGGTCATCGCCGCGAGCCGCTCGTGCAGGGTCTCGACGTCGGGCAGCGGGCGGGTCTGCACCCGCGTCCACTGGTCGTACCAGCGCCGGACCTGCCGGCCGAGGTAGCCCTGCGCCTTCCCGAAGCTCCCCAGCCCGACCGACCCGGGGTCGACGGCGTGCAGCGCGGCCAGGGCGTCGATGAGGGCGAAGGCGCAGTCGTGCACCTCGGCGTCGGTGAGGGCGTCGAGCTCGTCGCGGGTGCGGATCACCCGCCCGTCCACGAACTCGACGACCGCGAACGGCGCCCCGATCACCGAGTCGTCCTCGCACTGCACGATCGGCCGCGCGACCGGCACGCCGTGCCCGTACAGCGCCGCGACCACCGTGTACTCGCGCTTCATGTCGTGCGCCGACGGCGTGAGCCCGCCCAGCGGCGGCCGGCGCAGCACCCAGGTCTGCTCGCCGTCGGTGAGCCGGTACGTGAGGTTGGAGCGGCCGCCGTGCAGCAGCTCGGCGGTCAGCGGGCCGGTGCCCGGGACGTGCTCCTCGACGTACGCCTGGAGCTTCGGCAGGTCGAGTCCCTGCACGGCCACGGTGCCTCCTCGGATCGATCGGCTAACGACTGCTAGCCATCGGACCATACGACGACGGGTACTGTCACGGTCGCGGCTATCACTCGTTAGCCCGGAGGGGGTGGGCATGGGTACCGGCGCCACGGGTACCGCGATCCGCGCGGCCGCGCTCGAGCTGTTCGCCGCCCGCGGGTACGAGGGCACCACGATGGCAGACATCGGCGCCGCCGTGGGCATCCGCGGGCCGAGCCTGTACAAGCACGTCGCCTCGAAGCAGGACCTGCTGGTCGAGCTGATGACCACCACCATGGACGGCCTGCTGGAGCTGCAGCGCGTCGCACTGGCCGGCACCGCGGACCCGGTCGAGCGGCTGCGCCGGGCCGTCGACGCCCACGTCCGCTTCCACGCCCGGCACCGGCTCGAGGCCTTCGTCGGCGCCAGCGAGATGCGCAGCCTGGCCGAGCCGCACCGCGGGACGGTGCTCGGCAAGCGGGCCGAGTACGAGCGCTCCTTCCGACGGCTGGTGGAGGAGGGGGTCGCGGCCGGCCGCTTCCGCGTCCCCTCGGCGCGGCTGGCCTCCTACGCGATCCTCGACCTCGGCATGGGCCTCGCCACCTGGTACCGCGAGGAGGGCGAGCTCAGCGAGAACGAGGTCGTGTGGCAGCAGACCGAGTTCGCCCTCCGGTTGGTGGGGGCGGGGTAGGCATCCGGCTGGACCCGACACTCCTGCTCCGGGGCCGCAGGACACCCGATCAGCACCTCCCACACCCCGTCGACAGCCCGCGGGACGCTCCTTCGGGTGTGGGCTCCACGTCAGTGGGCTCGAGGGCGCGGCTCTACGGCGCTTTGCGCCTCGGAGCGTCCGCTACCGGCACATGCGGCTGTGCCCGGCACACCCTGTCGACGACGTGTCCCGCCGACCCCTCGGGTGTGCGACAGCGCCGGGGCAGGTGTGCCGCGCCTCGCCGGGTGCGCGGGGGTCCTCTCGGGTCTGCCGGCGAGCCCCGGGCAGGTGTACCGCGCAAGAGCAGGTGTGCCGTGTCCCACGCTGTGCGTCGGGCCGCGGGGTGGACGGGAGGCGCTCCGGACCGGTAGCCACGAGTCCATGCCCCGCGCACTCGTCGTCGTCCACGAGACCGACCCCGTCCGGCAGCGCCGGATCCCGGGGACCGTCCTGCCGGCACTCGCCGAGCAGGGCGTCGAGGCCGAGATCGTGACCTTCCTGGGTGGCGGGGCGGTGCCGGACCCCGCCGACCGCGATCTGGTCGTGGTCATGGGCTCGGCACACGCCGCCTACGACGACGAGCTGCCGTGGCTCGCACCCGAGCTGGCGTTCCTGCACCGGGCCGTCGAGGCCGGCACCCCCGTGCTCGGCATCTGCTTCGGCGGGCAGGCGCTGGCCCGGGCGCTCGGCGGGACCGTCGGCCGGACACCCGAGCCGGAGCGCGGGCTCGTCGACCTGGACACGCGGCAGCCGGACGTGCTCCCGGCGGGGCGGTGGATGGAGTTCCACTACGACGCCTTCACCCTCCCGCCCGGCGCGGAGGAGCTGTCCCGCAACGCCGTCGCCCTCCAGGCCTTCGCCCTCGGCCCCCATCTCGGTCTGCAGTTCCACCCCGAGATCACCCCGGACGTCTTCGCCACCTGGTCCGAGGCCTGGTCGCCCGAGGTGAGCGCGGCCGTCGCGGCCGAGGTGGACCTCGCCGCGGTGCGCGCCGAGCTGGCCGCCCGGGCCGACGAGCTGGCCGACGCCTGCCGCGCCCTGATCGCCGGTTTCCTCGCCCGGGCGGACCTCCCCACCGCGGCGTGAGGTCAGCTCATCCGGCGGGCGTGAACACCAGCGGCACCGACACCGGGGCGCGTGTGAAGACCCCGTGCTCGGGCGGCGGGGCGCCGTCGGCGAACCGGATGTCCTCCATGGCGTCGAGCAGCTGGGCGATACCGACCTCCAGCTCCGTGCGCGCCAGCATGGCGCCCACGCAGAAGTGTCGACCCAGCGCGAACGCGGTGTGGTCGGCCCCGGCGGTGTAGGCCCGCTTCAGGTCGAGGTCGGGCCGGTGCAGGTCGAACTCGTCGGGGTTCGCGTACCGCTCCGGATCCCGGTTCGCCGCGCCGATCAGGCACGTCACCGTGCTCCCCGCCGGCACGACGCCGCCGGAGAGCTCCACGTCCTCGGCCGGCTGCCGCATGATCATGTGCACCGGCGGGGAGAAGCGCAGCGTCTCGGCGAACGCGGCCGCGATCAGCGAGTGGTCGGCACGGACCTCGGCGAGCTGCTCGGGGTGCGCGACGAGGTTCACCATGAGGCTCGCGATCGCCTTGTCGGTGGTCTCGCCGCCCGCGGTGAGCAGCAGGCTGCAGAAGGCCTTGATCTCGTCGTCGCTCATCCGCACGCCGTCGATCTCGGCCGTGCAGAGCGTGGAGAGCAGGTCGTCGCCCGGGTTCGCGCGCCGCGCGGCGATGACCGGGAGCATGTACTCCTCGAACTCGGCCTTCGTCGCCAGGCCCTGCGCGGTGACCTCCTCGTCCCCGGACAGGTTGGACAGGAACGCCATGATCGACGTGTACCAGCGGTGGAAGTGTTCGTGGTCGCTCTTCGGCAGGCCGAGCATGTCGACGATGACGTTGATAGGGAACCGGGTCGCGTAGCGGTCGACCAGGTCGACCTGGCCGTCGGACCGGAAGGCCTCGATCAGCGCGGCGGAGTTGCGCTCGATGACCGGCACGAACTTCTCGGCCAGCTCGCGGCCTCGGAACGCCGGCGCGACCAGGTTGCGGTGCGTCGAGTGCTCCCGGCCGTCCATCTGCAGGATCGTCCGACCGTGGACCGGCTCGAGCTGCCACTCGTAGTTGCGGCTGGTGAAGACCGGGTCCTTGAACGCGCGGACGACGTCGGCGTGCCGGCTGATCACGTACGACGAGGTGGCTTCGTGCCGGATCAACGGGTGGTGCTCGCGCATCACCGCGTAGGCGGTGTACGGGTCGCGGGCGAACTCCGGCGAGAGGATGTCGGGGGCGGCGGGAGCAGCGGGTGCGGACACGAGGGCCTCCGGGGCATCAGGCGGCGTTGTCTAACGTCCGTTTGGTTGCTCGACCGTAACACCGGCCTCACGCCCGGTACCACACCCCGAACCGGTGGCCCTCAGCCGCGGCTGCGCCGCACGAGCAGGCGCCGCGGTCCGCGGAAGCTCACGTTCGGGGAGAAGGTCAGCTCCTGCCCGGCGACCAGCCCGAGGTCCGGGGCGGCGGCCGTGAGCAGCTCGAGGAGGATCCGGAACTCCGAGCGGGCGAGGGGGGCGCCCAGGCAGAAGTGCACACCCTTGCCGAAGGCCAGGTGCGGGCGGGGTTCGCGGCGGAGGTCGAAGGTATCCGGATCGGGGTGGGCTCGCGGGTCGCGTCCCGCCGCGCCGAGCAGGAGCAGCAGGCGGGCGCCCTCCGGCAGGTCGACGCCACCGACCGAGACCGGGCACGTGGTGCGCCGGCGCCAGGCGATCACGCTGGTGTCGTACCGGAGCACCTCCTCGACGGCCGCCGGGATCAGCGCCGGATCGGCACACAGCGCCTCCCATCGGCTGCGGTCCTCGAGCAGCCGGCGCAGGCCGTTGGTCGTGAGGTTCGTCGTGGTCTCGTGGCCGGCGAAGCTCAGCCCGTAGACGACGTTGACGATCTCGTCGACCGTCAGGTCCTCCGGGTCGGCGAGATGGGCCCGGAGGAGGTCACTGGTGTAGTCGTCGGCCGGATCGGCGAGCCGCGCGTGCACGAAGTCCTCGCAGTACCGCCAGTACCGCACCATGTTCCGGGCGATCCCGGTCTGCTCCTCGACGGTCGGCCGCCCCCAGCTGAAGGCCGTGCGGTTGCCGCACCACCCGCGCAGCATCTCCGTGTCCCCGGGCGGGAAGCCGATCAGGGTGAAGATCATCGAGGCGGGCAGCGGGAAGGTCAGGGACTCGACGACGTCGGCCTCCGGCTCGCGCAGCATCGCCCCGATCAGCTCGCCGGCCTTCGCCCGGATTGCCGGCTCCACCACCGCGATCCGTCGCGCCGAGAAGGCGCGCGCGGTGTGGCGGCGGATCCGCGTGTGCTTCGGCGGGTCGCAGTTCGACATCGTCGGAGCGGCGCGGAAGCCCGCCAGGACCTCCCGAGCCTCCGGAGCGGGCGGGAAGATCGGGTCCTGCGCGATCGACGCCGAGAAGGTCGCCGGGTCGCGGAAGACCGCGTCGATGTCGGCGTGCCGGGTGACGGCCCACATGTCGAGGACCGGCAGGTAGGTGACCGGCTCGTGCTCGCGCAGCTCCGCGAGCAGCGGGTACGGGTCGGCGAGGTAGGCCGGGTCGAACGGGTCCACGTCCGCGCGGACCGGGCAGCCACGGGTGTCGGGTGCGGTCATCGTCGACCTCCGTCGTCGGGTGCCCCAGGATGGGCACCATCCCCCGAGCCGGTAAAGCACCGGAGGTCCGACGGATCGAACTCCGGGCCCGGCGGACCCACCCTGACCACCGCCGGGCGGGAGATCCTCCCCGAGGCCCGGTCCTCCTCCGGCGGGCGGCGCCCTTCGTCGAGTGCAGCGGGCCTTTGCGCGCTCAGCGCACGAGCACGGGCAGCGTCTCCACCCCGTAGACGATCGAGGCGTCCCGGAACTCCAGCTCGTCGACCGGCACGGCCAGGCGGAGGTCGGGGAACCGGCGGAACAACGCCGGGTAGGCGGCACGCAGCTCCATCCGGGCCAGCTCGGCGCCGATGCAGCGGTGGATGCCGTGGCCGAAGGCGTAGTGCGAGCCCGGCCCGCGGTGCGGGTCGAAGGTCTCCAGCCGCTCGCCGTCCCGGTCGGCGGAGAGCAGCGAGCAGATCACCGCGTCGCCCTCCTTCACCTCGACCCCGCCGATCTCGACGTCCCGGGTGGCGAACCGCGGGAACGCCACCTGCACGACGGTGAGGTAGCGGAGCAACTCCTCGACGATCGCGCCGGCGGCGGCGTCGTCCTCGCGGACCATCCGGGCAGCCTCGCGGTCCTCGACCAGCGCGAGGGTGCCGAGGGCGAGCATGCTGGCGGTGGTCTCGAACCCGCCGGTCAGGACGCCGTCGGCGAGGCCGGCGAGCTCCTCGTCGTCCACCCGGTCGCCGTGCTCCCGGATGATCATGCCGAGCAGGCCGTCCGTGGGGGCGTCGCGCTGCTTCTTGACCTGCTCGCGCAGGAAGACCAGCGAGTCGGAGATCGCGCCGAGTGAGGCGCTGGCCCCGCCGAGCAGGTCGAACCGCGCGGTGGCGACCTCCTGGAAGGCCTCGCGCTCGGCGTACGGCACCCCGAGCAGCTCGCAGATCACGAGCGACGGGATCGGCAGCGCGAACTCCTCGACGAGGTCGACGGGGCCCGGAGCGGCGTCCATGCGGTCCAGACACTCCCTCACGATCTCCTCGATCCGCGGGGTGAGCCGCGCGAGCCGGCGCATCGTGAACTCGGGGGTGAGGAGCTTGCGCAGCCGGGTGTGCACGGGCGGGTCGGAGAAGCCCAGGCCGCCGGGGTTCTCGCTCTCGGCCATCCCGACCTGCACGGCCAGGTGGTTGAAGTCGCTGGAGTAGGTGTCGACGGAACCGAGGACGGACCGGACCTCGTCACGCCCCGTGACCAGCCAGACGTCGATCTTCAGCGGCAGGTCGAGGCGGCTGACCGGCGCGGCGTCCCGGCTCTCGGCCAGGGCCGGGACCGGGTCGAGCCCGTCGCGGCGCAGCGGCATGAGGGCGGAGTCGGGCAGCAGCGACCCCAGGTCGAGTCCCTTCCGGTTCATGCGGGCCAGCTGACGGCGGACGAACCAGGACGCGAGGCGTGCTCGGAGCGTGGGCAGCACGCGGCCGACCCTAGCGGTGGCTCGTGAACATCCGATGCAAGCACCGCTACGACGCTGAGACACCCCTGAGACGGCGTTCGGGGGAGCGCGGCCCCGGTCCTGGGACCGGGACCGCGCCCTGACCGCACGGCACGAACTCCGTGCCGACCCCCCGTCGGTCACCCACCGGCACGGAGCGTTGCTAGTACGGCCGTACCAGAACCTACCCGCCGCGGCGTGGTAGACAAAGCCCGTGCCGCGCCTCGCCGACCACGACGCCCGGCGGGCGGAGATCGTCGAGGCCCTCTGGCGGGTGCTCCGGCGCGACGGCCTCGCCGGGGTGTCCGTGCGGTCCGTCGCCGCCGAGGCGGGCCTGTCCCCCACCACCCTGCGCTACTACTTCCCGTCGCAGGACGCCCTCCTGCAGACGGCGATGGTCGAGACGGTCACGAGCGGCGCCGCCCGGGTGGTGCCGCTGCTGGTGGAGGCGGTGGACCGCAAGGGCGTCGAGCGGATGCTGCTCGAGCTGCTGCCGGTCGACGAGCGGCAGCGCGCCGACCCCGAGACCTACCTCGCCCTCGCGGCGCACGCCCGGTCGTCGCCGGCGCTGGCGGCGATCAGCGAGGAGACCGGCGCCGGGATCCGCCGGCTCGCCCGCCGGGCCGTCGGCGTCCTCGAGACCAGCGGGGAGCTGCGGCCGGAGCTGGACCCCGAGGCCACCGCCTTCTGCCTCGACGCCCTGCTCCAGGGCCTGATCTTCCAGGGCAGCGCGCGGCCGCGGCTGACCTCGCCGGAGGCGATCCGGCGCACGCTGGCTGCCTACCTGGACCAGATCTGCGGCTAGTTCGCGCCCACCAGCGGCTCGGGGCCGACGAGGTAGTCCGCGTCCCGGGCGTCGGTGATCAGCATGTGGCCGGGCGCGTGCGCGATCGCGAGCGAGGGCCGGGACTCGACGACGGCGGCCTGCGGCGTGACCCCGCATCCCCAGAACACCGGCACCTCGCCCTCCCGGACGGTCACGCCGTCGCCGTAGTCCGGGGCGGCGAGGTCGGCGATGCCCAGCTCACCGGGGTCGCCGACGTGCACGGGTGCGCCGTGCACGGACGGGTAGCGGGCCGTGACGGCGATCGCCGTGTCCACCAGGTGCTCCGGGACCGGGCGCATGGAGACGACCATCGGGCCGCCGAGCGTCCCGGCACCGCGGCACCGCCGGCTCGTCCGGTACATCGGGACGTTGCGGCCCTCCTCGACGTGCCGCACCGGGACGCCCGCGGCCAGCAGCGCCCGCTCGAAGGTGAAGCTGCAGCCGACGAGGAAGGCGACCAGGTCGTCGCGCCAGAACTCGCGGGCGTCGGGCGTCTCGGCGACCTGCACGCCGTCGCGGTAGATCCGGTAGAGCGGGATGTCGGTGCGGACGTCGCCGTCGAGGATCGGGCCACCGAACTCGCCCGGCTCCAGGACGTCGAGCACCGGGCAGGGCTGCGGGTTGCGCTGCGCGAACAGCAGGAAGTCCCAGGCCAGCTCGCGGGGCAGGGCGATGAGGTTGGCCTGGGTGAATCCGGCACACCAGCCGGCGGTCGGGGTCACGAGGCCGGCTCGGAAGCGGTGGCGGGCCTCGGCGGGGGTCAGGTTCTGCACGTGTTCTCCCTGGTCAGCCCCTGTGAGCGGCGACAGTCGCCATGACGAGCATCGCCACTCACAGGGTGATGCGGACGGGTTGGCCGGGGCGGACCTGGGCGGCGCGGTCGACGTCGGCGTCGCGCAGGACCGCGATCACGGGGTAGCCGCCGGTCACGGGGTGGTCGGCGAGGAAGACGACGGGTTCGCCGCCCGGCGGCAGCTGGATCGCCCCGCGGGTGAGGCCCTCGCTGGGCAGCGAGCCGGCGCCCTCGGCGACCTCCAGCGTCGCGCCCTCGAGCCGCATCCCGACGCGGTCGGTGCGGCCGGAGGCGACCCACCGCGCGGTGGCCAGCGCCCGGGGGTCGACGGCGTGCTCGGCATGCGGTCCGGAGATCGCGCGCAGCGTGACGAGCCCCGCGGGGGGCGTCGCGACGGGCGCGAAGTCGATCGACGGAAACTCCGTCGGCTCCGGCCCGACCGGCAGCTCCGCGCCCTTCTCCAGCGGCTCGGGCCCGATGCCGGACAGGACGTCCGTGCTGCGCGAGCCCAGCACCGGCGGCACCGTGATCCCGCCGCGAACGCACAGGTAGGTGCGCAGGCCGGTGGGCGGTGGGCCGAGCCGTAGCTCCTGCCCCCGCCGGAGCCGGACGTGCGCGTGGTGGCCGACCGGGCGTCCGTCGACGGTCGCCGGGGCGGGCGCGCCGGTCAGCGCGACCAGCAGGTCCTTCCCGGCCCGGGCGGCGAACCCGCCGAGGAGGATCTCGACGCCGGCGGCGCCCTCGTCGTTGCCCAGCAGGCGGTTGCCGAGCCGCAGCGCGGCCCGGTCGGCGGCCCCGGAGCGCCCGACGCCGATCGCCGCCAGCCCGGGCCGCCCCAGGTCCTGGACCAGCGCCTGGGGACCGGCGTCGAGGACCTCGATCACGACGCCTCCACGAACCGGACCTCGGCGCCCGGTTGCAGCAGCGCGGGCGGGTCGCGGTCGAGGTCCCAGAGCTGCGCGTCCGTGCGGCCGATCAGCTGCCACCCGCCGGGCGACGACCGCGGGTAGACCCCGCTGAACTCCCCGGCCAGCCCCACGGACCCGGCCGGGACCTTGGTGCGGGCCTCCTCGCGGCGCGACACCTGCAGCCGCGGGTCGCCGCCGGACAGGTAGGCGAAACCGGGCGCGAACCCGCCGAAGGCCACCCGCCACGGCGTGCCGGTGTGGGCCGCGACGATCTCCGCACGGTCCAGCCCGGTCAGCCGGGCGACGTCGTCGAGGTCCGGGCCGTCGTAGACCACCGGGATCTCGACGGTTCCGGCCGGCGCGCCCGCCTCGGCCGGCCGGACCTCGAGCGCGTCGACGTCCGCACGCAGCCGCCCGAGGTCGGTGCCGGGTCGGGCGACGAGCAGCACGGTCCGCGCCGCCGGGACGACGTCGAGCACCCCGGGCAGCTCCGCCTCCCGGCAGGCGTCGGCGAGCGCCACGACCTGCGCGATCTCCCCCTCGGGTTCGAGGAGCAGCGCGGCGTCGCCGTAGGGCAGGACCCTCACACGAACCCCTTCAGCTCCACGCCGGCCTTCTCCAGCCCCGCACGGACGGCGGTGGCCATGCCGACCGCGCCCGGGGAGTCCCCGTGCACGCAGGCGGACTCGGCGGACACCCGCACGTCCGAGCCGTCGACGGCCCGGACCACGCCCTCGTCGAGCATCCGGAGCAGGCGCGCGGTGACCTCCTCCGGATCGTGCAGGACGGCGCCCTCCTCGCGCCGGGAGACCAGCGCGCCCTCGGGGGTGTACCCGCGGTCGACGAAGAACTCGGGCACCCCGCGCAGGCCCGCCTCCTCGGCCGCGCGCAGCAGCTCCGAGCCGGGCAGGCCGAGGACCGGCAGCGCCGCGTCGTACTCGGCGACCGCGGTGACCACGGCCTTCGCCTGCTCCCGGTGGTGCACGGTCGCGTTGTAGAGGGCCCCGTGCGGCTTGACGTACCGGACGGTCGTCCCGGCCACCCGGCACATCGCCTCCAGCCCGCCGATCTGGAAGAGCACGTCGGCGGTGAGGTCCGCGGGCGGCACGTCGATGAACCGGCGGCCGAAGCCCGCGAGGTCGCGGTAGGCGACCTGCGCGCCCACCACCACCCCGTTCGCCGCGGCGCCCGCGACGGTCCGGCGCAGCGTCGACGGGTCCCCGGCGTGGAAGCCGCACGCGACGTTCGCACTGGTCACCAGGCCGAGCATGGCCTCGTCGTCGCCGAGCTCCCAGCGGCCGAAGGACTCGCCGAGGTCGGAGTTCAGGTCGAAGCTCATGTGAACAGGCTGCCCACCGCAGCCAGCGAGGACCAGCCCAGGTAGAGCGCGATCAGCCAGGCGAGGACGCCCACGCCGAGCAGCCAGCGCGGGTAGCGGTAGCCGCCGAGCAGGTCGCGGCGCCGCCAGGCCACCCAGAGGATCACGGTGAACCCGATGGGCAGGATCAGACCGTTGAAGGCGCCCGCGAACACCAGCAGCGTGACGGGCGCGGCGCCGATCAGCAGGTACGCCAGCGCGCTCAGGGCGATGAAGCCGACGGTCAGCAGGTTCCGCGTGCGCGGCGAGGTCCGCTCGGTGGTGAAGAAGGAGACGGACGTGTAGGCCGCGCCGACCACCGAGGTGATCGCGGCCGCCCACAGGATCACGCCGAACAGGCGCAGCCCGACCTGCCCGGCCGCGGCCTGGAACGCGCTCGCCGCGGGGTTGTCCTTCGCCAGCGCGACGCCGCCCGCAACCACGCCGAGCACCGCGAGGAACAGCACCACCCGCATCACGCCGGTGACGATGATGCCGAGCACCGAGCTGCGGGTGATCGGCCCGACGTTCTCGGGCCCGGTCACGCCGGAGTCGAGCATCCGGTGGGCGCCGGCGTAGGTGATGTACCCGCCGACCGTGCCGCCGATCAGGGTGGTGATGGCCAGGAAGTTGACCGTGTCCGGCAGCACGAAGCTGCGCAGCGCCTCGCCGAGCGGGGGCTGCGAGACGATCGCGACGTACGCCGTCATGCCGATCATCAGGACGCCCAGCAGCACCACGATCCGGTCCAGCGCGACCCCGGCCCGCTTGCTCAGGAAGATCGCGATCGCGATCGCCGCCGAGATCGCGCCGCCGATCTTCGTGTCGAGCCCCAGCATCGCGTTCAGGCCGAGGCCGGTCCCGCCGACGTTGCCGATGTTGAAGACGAACCCGCCGATCAGCACCAGCGCGGCGAGCACCCAGCCGACGCCCGGTGCCACCCGGTTGCCCAGGTCCTGGGCGCGGCGGCCGGAGACGCCGACGACCCGCCAGACGTTCAGCTGCACGGCGACGTCGATCAGGATGGACACCAGGATCGCGAACGCGAAGGCCGCGCCGAGCTGGACGGTGAAGGTCGTGGTCTGGGTGATGAAGCCGGGGCCGATGGCGCTGGTCGCCATCAGGAACATCGCGCCGAGCAGCGCGCCGCGGCCGCCCTTCGCGACGGCGGTGGTCGGGCGCGTGGCCGCGCGGCCCCGCTCCTCGCCGTCCGGTCTGCCGGTGCCGCCGCCCTGGCCGTCCGGGCCCGCGTCCCGCGCCCGCACCGCCGGGTCGCCGTCCTGTGCCTTGCCGCCGTTCGCGCTCACGTGCCCTCCCGCCGGACATGACCGGGACCACACCCGGTCGTTCAGGTGGTGAGCGTAAGAATTGCTCAACAATTCAGCAAGAGGAAGCGTGGATGCGGAAACACGATGGTCACGTAGGCTCTGCCCGTGACGATCGCGGATCCGGCCGGCGCCGCTCTCGCCTCGCTCACCGGGGCGCGGGCCCTCGTCGCCCGCACCTCCACGGCCGAACGCGTGGCCGATGCCGTGCGTAACGAGGTGGTCGAGGGTCGCTTGCGCCCTGGCGGCCGACTACCCGAGCAGGCGCTGTCCCATGCGCTCGGAGTCTCCCGGAACACGGTGCGTGAGGCCCTGTCACAGCTGGTCGCGGAGCGGGTGCTGGTCCGCGAGCCGAACCGCGGGGTGTTCGTCGCCGTGCCCGACGCCGAGGCGGTCCGCGACGTCTACCGCGCCCGGCTGCTCATCGAGCCCGCCGCCGTCCGGGAGGGCGAGCGCGCGGACGACCCGGAGGCCGTCGGACGGCTGCGGGCGGCCGTGCGGGAGGGCCGCGAGGCCGCCGCGCAGGACGACTGGCCCGGGGTCGCCGGCGCCAACCAGCACTTCCACCGCGCGCTCGTCGGGCTGGCCGGCAGCGCCCGGCTCGACCAGCAGATGGGCCTGCTGCTCGCCGAGATGCGGCTGGTCTTCCACCGGATGACCTCGGTGCGGGAGTTCCACGAGCCCTACCTCGACGGCAACGACGCCATCACCCGACTCGTCGAGTCCGGCGAGCGCGAGCGGGCGGCGGCCGAGGTCGCGAGCTACCTGCGCACCGCCGAGGCGCAGATCCTGGCGGCGTTCGCGAACCTGTGACGGCTCACATTCCGTGGAGCGCTCCACCCCGCCTGCCGCAGGATGGAGTCCCACGGAAGGGACCGGATGACGCACGTGCTCTCGATGGGCCGGATGAAGCCCTCGCTGGCAGAGACCCCGGCCACGAGGTACGAGGCCCCGACCCCGCCGCCGGCCGGGCCCGAGCGGGACGCCTGGCTGGAGGAGTCCGGCGCGAAGGTCCGGGTGCTGGTCAGCACCGGCAGCACACCCGTCGACGCGGCGCCGCTCGAGGCCCTCGGGCCCGAGGGGTACCTGGTCAACATCGCGCGCGGCAGCGTCGTGGACCACGAGGCGCTCGCCGCACTGCTGCAGGCGGGCGGGCTGGGCGGCGCCGGGCTCGACGTCTTCGCCGACGAGCCGCGCGTCCCCGAGGAGCTGTTCGGGCTGGACACCGTCGTGCTGCTGCCGCACCTGGCCAGCGGCACGGTCGAGACCCGCGCGGCGATGGAGCGGGTCGTCCTGGAAAACCTCGACCGCTTCCTGGCCGACGGCACGCTGGTCACCCCCGTCCCGTGAGCGCCTGGCAGCTCGCCTTCCTGTTCGTGGCCGGGATCGGCGGCGGCCTCACCGGCTCCGTCGCCGGACTGGCCTCGCTGGTCTGGTACCCCGCGCTGCTCGCCGTCGGGCTGCCGCCGGTGATCGCCAACGTCACCAACACCGTCGCGATGCTCGGGACGACCGTGGGCTCGGTCGCCGGGTCCCGCCCCGAGCTCGTCGGGCAGGGCCGGACGCTGCTGCGGCTCTGCCTGCTCACCGGCGTCGGCGGGGCCGCGGGCGGCGCGTTGCTGCTGCTCACGCCGTCGGACACGTTCGAGGTGATCGTGCCGTGGCTGATCGCCCTGGCCTCGGTGCTGCTGGTGGCGGCGCCGCGGCTGCGGCGGTGGGCCGAGCGCCGCGCCGAGTCGTCGGGCACGATCCGGGGCGCCACCCCGCTCGGCCCCCTCACCCTCGTCGCCGCGTTCGGGGTCGCGCTCTACGGCGGCTACTTCGGGGCCGCGGCGGGCGTGATGATGCTGGCCCTGCTGTCGGTGGCGTGGTCGCAGAGCCTCGCCCGCTCCAACGCCGCGAAGAATCTCGCGACCGGCGCGGCCAACCTGGTCGCGGCGGTGGTGTTCGCGATCGTCGCGCCCGTGAACTGGGCCGCGGTCGGGGTGCTGGCCGCCGGGCTGCTCCTCGGGGCCCGGATCGGGCCGGCGATCGTCCGGCGGGTGCCGGCCACGCCGCTGCGGATCGCCATCGGGCTCGCCGGACTCGGCCTGGCCGTGAGCCTGTGGATCCAGGCGTGAGCGATGACTTCGGCCGCGCGGGCCGGTCCTCCCTGGCATGACGACGATCCAGCCGATCCTCGTGACGGCCGACCTCCCCGGGATGCTCGCCTTCTACCGCGGCCTGCTCGACGCCGAGGAGACCCTGCGCCAGCCGCCCGAGGGCGAGCCGTTCTACGTCGGGTTGCGGGCGGGCGCGGCCGAGTTCGGCCTGGTCGACGACGAGAAGGCGCCCGCCGGGCCGGGCCGCGTCCTGCTCAGCATCGACGTCGACGACGTGCGGGCGCGCCTCGAGCGCGTCGAGCCGCTCGGCGGCACGGTCCTCGGCCCGCCCAACGACATGCCCTGGGGCCAGCGGGTGGCGCACATCCAGGACCCCGACGGCAACGCGGTCAACCTGACCCAGCCGGTCCCGGCCTAACGGTCGCCGAGATCGGGTCGAGCCTCCCCGCACACCGACGCGAGGAGGCCCCCGTGCGACGCCTGACCCTGCTGCTGACGTTCGAGCCCCAGGCCACGCCCCCGGAGGGCGAGCCGCCCGTCCTCGCGGTGAAGTCTGGCAGCGGCCGGGTCACGGTGCTCGACGGCGACCCGGGCGACGCGCCGGACCTCGCGAGCTACGAGAGCCGCGTGCAGCTCACGGGGCAGACCACGTTCGACGAGGTGGGGACCATGAACCTCGGCGACGGCACGCTGGACCTCACGACCATCGGGCAGGGGTCGATGGAGCCCTCGGCCGAGGGCGAGCCGGTCATGCAGGGCACGATCGCGTGGCGGGTCGCCGGCCGCGGTCGCTACGCCGGTGCGACCGGCACGATCGTCTCCAGCTTCATCGCCGACCTGTCCACCGGCGCGGCCGTCGAGCGGCAGGTCGTGCGGCTCTTCCTGCCCTGAGGCTCAGGAGAGGGCGACCAGGACGGCGGCGGCGAGCGCCACGACCAGGCCGAGCACCTGCCCGCGGGACAGGCGCTCGCCGAGCACGGCGACGCCGATCACCGCCGGGACGAGCGGGTAGAGCGAGGAGAGCACCACCGCCACGGTCACGAACTCGCTCTGCGCCGCGACCAGGTAGGCGCCCAGCGCCACGGCGGCGAGCACGCCGGCGCCGCCCGCCGCGACCGCCTCCCGGGCCCCGGCCCGCCGCTCGCCGTCCGTGCCGGCGGCGTGCATCAGCGTGCAGGCCAGGACGCCGACCGCGGCGAGCGCGGCGACCCGGCCGGCGAGGACGGGCCACAGCCCGGACGCGGGGCCGGCCCGGGCCAGCGCGAGGTACTGGATCGCGATCCCGACGCCGGAGACCAGCCCGTCCGCCACCGCGCCCGGCGCCGCCCCGTTCCGTGCCGGACCGCCCGACGCGCGGGAGACCAGCCACAGCGCGGGCAGGGCCAGCCCGACGCCGAGCCAGGTCGGCCAGGCGGGCCGTTCGCCGAGCACCGTGGCCCCGACCAGGACGGGGAGGGCGACCCCGCCGACCGCGCTCACCGGGACGACGACCGACATCGCGCCCCGGCCCATGCCGCGGAAGAGGAACGCCATCGCCAGCCCGGTCCCGAGACCGGACAGCCCACCCCACAGGAGGTCGGGGACCGCCGGCGGCGCGGGCGCCAGGAGGGGTGCGGCGACCGCCACCGCGAGCAGCCCGCCGAGCTGGCCGAGGAAGGCCACGTGCACGGCCCGCATCCGGCGCGCGACGACGCCCCCGACGACGTCGGACAGCCCGTAGCTCAGCGCGGAGACCAGGGCGAGGGCGGCGCCCACGGTCACCGCTCCCGCTCGGCCTGCCCGACGGGGCAGACCGCTCCGTCCGTGCAGCAGGCCCGGTCGCAGAGCCGGCAGAGCACCTCCGCGCTGCCGACCTCGGTGTAGAGCCGACCGAGGAGTCCCTCGAGGAGGCGGGTCAGGACGCGGCGGTCGTCCTCGTCGAGCCCGGCCAGGGCCTGCTCCGTGCCCGCCGCCCTGGAGGTGAGGACCTCCCGGACCGTCCGCTCCCCGGCCGCGGTGAGCGTGACCGGGACCGTCCGGCCCTCGCCGGGGCCGCGGAGGGCGAGGCCCGCCGCCTCCAGGGACATCACCATCCGCGCGGTGGCCGGCTGGGACAGCCCCACCCGTCGGCCGAGTTCGGTCACGCTCACCCCGGGCGCGTGGGCGAGGACGACCAGCGCTGCGGCCCCGCTCACGCTCACCCCGGCCGCTTCCCGCACCCGGGCCAGCATCAGGTCGGACAGGGCGAGCGCGGCAGCGCCGAGCAGGTTGCCGAGGCGCGACTCATGCATGAGTTATGCATACCCTCGTTCGCGGGTCTCACTCCTGAGCGAGCGTTCAGTTCCGGGCGGTTTCCTGGTAGTCCTGATCCATGGCCCGTCTCACGAAGCTCAGCCGGTCGGTCGCCGACCGGGTCGTCCTCGTCACCGGCGCCGCCAGCGGGATGGGGCGCGCGACCGCCCACCTGCTCGCCGACGAGGGCGCGAAGGTCGGGATCGTCGACCGCGACGCCGACGGCCTCAAGGCCGTGGCCGACGAGATCCGCGGCGTCGGGGCGACGGTGCACCCCGTCGTCGCCGACGTGTCGGACCCCGCCGCGCCGGCCGCCGCCGTCGCCGAGGTCCGCCAGGAGCTCGGCCCGCTCGACGGGCTGGTCAACAACGCCGGCGTCAGCATCCACCTGCCCTTCTCCGACGACGGGTTCGCCGAGGCCTGGGCCACCACCCTCGCCGTGAACCTCACCGCGCAGACCCTGTTCGCCCGCGCCGCGCTGCCCGACCTGGTCCGCAACGGCGACGGCCGGATCGTCAACATCGCCTCCACCGAGGGCCTGGGCGCGACGGCCCAGATCGCCCCGTACACGAGCTCGAAGCACGGCGTGATCGGCCTGACCCGCTCGCTCGCCGTCGAGTACGGCAAGACCGGCGTGACCGTGAACTGCGTGTGCCCGGGCCCGATCCGCACCGGCATGACCGCCCGGATCCCGGACGCCGACAAGGAGGTCTTCGCCCGCCGCCGGACCGCGCTGCGGCGCTACGGGGACCCGGAGGAGGTCGCGCACGCCACGGTGTCGCTGCTGATGCCCGCCTCGTCGTTCATCACCGGCGCGACGATCGTGGTGGACGGGGGGCTCACGATCCGGAACGCCTAGCTCCGGGGCCCCGGACCCCCGGCCCGGGATACTCGCGCGGCCGCTCGCCCGCTCGTCGACGAACCTGAGAACAGGGCACCGCACGTCCGGCCGAGCCGGCTGCTCCCCCCGGAGCAACCCGTGGCCATTCACCTCGCCGTGGGCACGAATCGGCGGTGCGGACGCAACCTCCCCTTCAGGTCGCGCGTCCTCCCGTCGTGCCGGGCCTACCGTCTCCGCCGACACGAGAGGAGACGCCGATGGGCCGCACGCACCTCATCCTGGCCGGTCTCGCCGCCGGGGTCCTCAGCCTGAGCGCCTGCGGTTCCGGGGCGCAGGACGAGCAGGTCACCCCGCAGGCACAGACCCAGATGCAGGGTCACGACATGTCGTCCATGCAGGGCCACGACATGTCGAACATGAGCGGCGACATGGCCGGCATGCACCACGGCGACGGCGGCGTCGAGCTGTGGGCCGTGCAGAGCGGGCCGCTCGGCACGGTCGTCACCGACGCGGCGGGGCACGTGATGCACCGCTACGACAACGACTCCGCCACCCCGTCGACGACGACCTGCACCGAGGACTGCGCCGCGGAGTGGCCGCCGGTGCTGCTCGGCGACGGACAGCAGCCCGAGCTGATGGGCGTCGACGCGAGCAAGGTCGGCACGGTCACGCGCGAGGACGGCACCAAGCAGGTCACCCTCGCCGGCTGGCCGCTCTACCGCTACGCCGGCGACGACGGCAGCCTCACCACCACCGCGGGGCAGGGCACCGGCGGGACGTGGTTCGCCGTGGCGCCCGACGGCTCCAAGGCCGCCACCCCCTGACGGACGCCCTCAGCGGCGGACCGACAGGACGTAGTCGCCCAGGTCCTCGTCGCGCTCCATCTCGACGAGACCGCGGGCGCGGGCGGCCCGGACGAAGGTCAGGAAGCCGTTGAAGCCGTAGCGCTTCTCGCTGAAGTCCGGGCGCCGCTTGCGCAGCTGGTTCTTCAGCCCGGACAGCTGCGGGCGACCCAGGGCGCGGACGACCTCCACGAGCAGGCCGAACGCGTCGTCGTCCGGCCCGGGCTCCGGGAACGTCACCGAGGGGTCGCCCTGGGCCGCCCCCTCGCCGAGCTCGACCACCCTCTCCTCCTGGAGATGGCGGAGCAGCTCGCCGAAGCCGCGGAAGCCCCAGTCCGCCTCGTCGAACGTCGGGTCCTTGCGCAGGATCGCCCGCTTGAGGCGCGAGGCGAGGACCGGGCCGTCGGTGTGGCGCTGCAGGCCCGCGAGGGTGCTGGCCACGAGCTTGCCGACGTCCTCCCGCTCCTCGTCCTCCGTGTCCTCCGCGGCTTCCGCGGGCTCCGGCTCGGGGGCCGGCACCGGGTCCGGCTCGACGACGACGATCCGGCTCCTGGATCGTCGCGGGGCCGGCCGGGGCTCCACCCCGGGCAGGCGGTCGTAGAACAGGAACTCGTCGCAGGCCGGCGGCAGCAGCCGCGACGTCGACGACTCCACCCCGATCCCGATCACGCGCTTGTCCATCTCGCGCAGCTTGTGGACGAGCGGGGTGAAGTCCGAGTCGCCGGTGCCGATCGCGAACGTGGTGATGAAGCCGCGCTCGTAGGCCAGCTCGATCGCGTCGACGGCG
The DNA here is from genome assembly GCF_050948485.1 of Pseudonocardia halophobica. Classification (NCBI taxonomy): domain Bacteria; kingdom Bacillati; phylum Actinomycetota; class Actinomycetes; order Pseudonocardiales; family Pseudonocardiaceae; genus Pseudonocardia; species Pseudonocardia halophobica. The sequence goes on from NZ_CP192046.1 coordinate 7,345,872, forward strand.
AGCTTGATGTCCGCGGCGTTCTTGCGGGCCACCCCGAGCCGCTGCGGGATCTCGATCAGCTCCACCTGCTGCCGGGCGAGCAGCCTGCGGTCCTCGTCGAAGGCCGACCAGTCCGCGTACGCCCGCCGGGCCACCACCCGGCCCCGCTCGGCCAGCGCGTCCGCCACCGGGCCCAGGTCGAAGGGCGCCACACCCAGCCCGTCGCGCGCACCGATCGCGAGGTTCTCGTAGTCGAGGAACAGCGCGATCCGCTCGTCGTCGTTCTCCACCGGGCGGAGCCTAGCGAGGGCGATGGTGTGCCACGTCCTGAGCGAGCGCGGCACGCCAGGTGGGTTGTCGCCGATGAGTACGCAGGCCGAGGACGGTCTCCCGTCCACTACCTCACCGGGTGACACGAGAGACGGGAGGCCTCACGATGAGCGGTCCGATCCGGCTGTACATGTCCATGTCGCTCGACGGCTACATCGCCGGTCCCGACGACCGGGCCGGGCAGGAGCTCGGCCGCGGTGGGGGACGGCTGTTCAACTGGCTCGACGACCGCGAGTCCGAGGGTCCGAACGGCCAGGTCTTCCGGGAGGCCATGGACACCGGGGCGGTGATCTCGGGCCGACGGACCTTCGAGCTCGCCGGCCGCTGGCAGGGCGACCACCACGGCGGCGTGCCCGTCCTCGTCCTCACCCACCACGTCGACGACGGGGACGTGCCGCCCGGCCACACGCGGTTCGTGACCGACGTCCGCGAGTGCGTGCGCGAGGCCCGTGCGGCGGCCGACAACAGGGCCGTCCTGGTCCACGGGGCGGGCGCAGCGCAGTCACTCCTACGTGCCGGGCTCCTGGACGAGATGGAGATCCACCTGGTGCAGGTCCTGCTCGGCGAGGGGCGGAGGCTGTTCGACCACCTCGACGGTCGGCGCACCGAGCTGGAGCTGCTCCGTCGGATCGACGGCCGGGACGTCGTCCACCTCCGGTACCGGGTGCACCGCCCGGGCGAGGCGGCCTGAGGCACTACCGGCCCGCACTCACTCCGGCGCCGACCGCTTCCACCACACGATCGCGGCGCCGGTGAGGGCGGCGCCCACCCCGACCACCCCGCCCGCGATCTTCGCGGCATGCACGGCCTTCTCCTTCAGTCGGGCCCGCAGGGCCTGCAGTCCGGAGTCCAGCCGCTCGAGGCTCTCGCGGAGCTCGACCCGTTCGCGGGTGAGATCGTCGTCGCGCCGGTCCTCCTGCGCCTCGAGCTGCTCGCGGATCTCCGCGCGCAGCTGCGCCGAGGAGCGCACCGTGCCGTCCACGACCGGTCGTCCGTCGGCGACCACCAGTTCGTCCGTCCTGCCCACGGTGCCTCGCTCCCCTCGAACCGCGCCTCACCCACCATTCAACGCGGCGCACGGGCCCCCTGCCACGACCGAACGGAGGGTGTGATCAGCGCCGACGCCCGCTCCGCGACCACCGGTGCGCGCCCCGCGAGCTCCCCTCAGCCGAACACCCGTCCCAGGTACCCGCCCACCCCGGCGATGTCGGCCGCCGGGCCGCGGTGACCCAGGTACCCGTCGGGACGGACGACGAACGCCTCCCCGTCCGAGGCCCGCAGGTGCGCGCGGACCTCCCCCGCCCCGTCGCGCAGCACCGGCATCCGCAGGTACGGCGCCTCGATCCCGGGCGCGAGCACGGCGACCGCGCGGATCCGCCCGTGCGCGAGCTCGGCGGCGGTGGCAGCGAGCTTGTCGAAGGCCGCGGCGCCCTCGGCGGTGTCGGCGTACAGCAGCAGGGTGTGGTCGGGATCCGCGAGCTCGTCGAACAGTCGCACCGGGAACCGCACGACCTCGCGGACCAGCCCGCGGGCGTCGGGCACACGGTCGCCGGGCTGCGGCACGTCGACCGCGAGGCCGGCGTCGGCCGGCGAGACCGCCGGGCTGCCGCGGTAGCCGACCAGCAGCTGCGCCTCGCGGCGGACCGTCGTCCACGGGTCGTCCCGGTCGATCTGGACGCCGCCGCTGGTCGCGGCCCGGACCGTCCGCCCGACGACCTCCTCGCCGACCGGCCGCCGCTCGTCGTCGTAGGTCGCGAGCAGGCCCGGCGCGGCGACCCCGTCGACCGCCAGGGCCAGCCGCCAGGCCAGCCCGACGGCGTCCTGGATGCCGGTGTTCATGCCCTGCGCGCCGGTCGGCGGGTGGATGTGCGCGGCGTCGCCGGCGACGAACACCCGGCCCCGCCCGTAGGCGTCGACGATCCGGTGGCTGATCCGGAAGACCGATGACCAGCGCAGGGTGGACGCGGTGCACGGCTCGGGCGCGAGCCGGTCGAGCACGGCCTGGATGTGGTGGAGCTGCGGCGTGCGGCCCGCCTCGAAGCCGTGGGTGATCTCGCCGCTCGCCGGGGTGGCGAGGTCGGGCGGGACCAGCATGGACATCCGGTAGCGGCGGTCACCGGGGAGCGGGATGGCGACCAGGAGGTCGTCGCCGCGGGTGGCGCGCAGCGCGTACCCGCGCGGGAGCGACCAGTCCACCTCGACGTCGCCGAGCATGTACTCCTCGGCGAACGCGCCGCCCTCGAAGGAGAGCCCGAGGCCCTTGCGGACGACGCTGTGCGCGCCGTCGGCCCCGACGAGGTACTCGGCCCGGACGCGCTCACCGCCGGACAGCTCGGCCGTCACGCCCTCGTCGTCCTGGGTGAAGGAGAGCAGCTCGACGCCGCGGTCCGCCCGGGTCCCGTACCCGGCCAGGGCCTCGGCCAGCAGGCGCTCGGTCTCGTACTGCGGCAGCGCCAGGAAGGCGAAGGGGACGTCCGGCGGCACCTCGAGGTCCACGCGGGCCACCTGCTCGCCGTCGCGCAGCACGATCTGGCCGCGCATCTGGATGCCGGCGTCGAGGGCCGACCGCAACACGCCCGCCGCCTCCCACAGCTCCAGCGTGCGCGGCTGGATCCCGACGGCCTTCGCGTACTGCGGCGGCTCGACCAGCTTGTCGATCACGCGGCAGGCGACGCCGCGGCGGCGCAGCTCGAGCGCGGCGGTCAGACCGACCGGACCGGCGCCGACCACGAGTACGTCGACCGAACTCTCTCCGGGCATGGCTCCCCCTTGTGTGTCACCGGGTCACTCGGGGGAGCGGGGCCGGACGCTACCGATCAACGGGCGTCTTCGGAAGAACCGCCTGTTTCGCCGGACCGGGTGATCACCGAACGCTCGTCCGGTCGTTGGGCCGAACGAGTGGTTCGGGGGGTCCACGGCCGGGGGGACGATGATCGAGCTGGAGCACGTGTCGAAGGTCTACCGGACCGGGGACATCGCGCTGCGGGCGCTCGACGACGTGAGCCTGCGGATCGACGACGGCGACCTCGTCGCGATCATGGGGCCCTCCGGGTCCGGCAAGTCGACGATGATGAACATCCTCGGCTGCCTCGACGTCCCGAGCTCGGGCGTCTACCGCCTCGACGGCACGGACGTGGGCGGCCTGTCGGACAACCGGCTCGCCGACATCCGGAACCGCAAGATCGGTTTCGTCTTCCAGTCCTTCAACCTGCTGCCGCGGACCTCGGCGATCCGCAACGTCGAGCTGCCGATGGTCTACGCCGGCACGAAGGACCGCCGCACGCGCGCCCGGCGCGCGCTGGCGCGGGTGGGCCTGGCCGAGCGCGCGAACCACCAGCCCAACGAGCTGTCCGGCGGCCAGCAGCAGCGCGTCGCGGTGGCCCGCGCCCTGGTCACGGACCCGACGATGATCCTCGCCGACGAGCCCACCGGGAACCTCGACACCGCCTCGACGGTCGACGTCATGAACCTCTTCGTGGAGCTCAACGAGGCCGGGCGCACCATCGTGCTGATCACCCACGAGCCCGAGGTCGCCGAGTTCGCCTCGCGCGTGGTCACCCTGCGCGACGGTCACATCGTGGGGGACGAGCGCCGGTGAACCTCGCCGAGGCCGCCCGGATCGCGGCACGCGGGCTGCGCACCAACAAGCTGCGGTCGGTCCTGACCATGCTCGGGATCATCATCGGCGTCGCCGCGGTGATCGTGCTGGTCGCGTTCGGCAACGGGCTGCAGCGCTTCGTCGCCGACGCCTTCGGCCCGCTGGCCAACCAGATCCAGATCACCAAGACCCAGGGCGCCATCAGCGGCAACCGGGCCGCCCGCGACCTCACCGACGCCGACGTCGACGCCCTGTCCGACCGGAGCCGCGCCCCTGCCATCGGGTCGGTCACGCCGTCCGTCAACGGCAGCGCGCTGTTGCAGGTGGTCGGCGACGGGCAGTACCGGTCGTCGATCCTGGGCACCCAGGCCGACTACCTCGACGTCGCCAACCGCGAGCTCGTGGTCGGCTCCTTCTTCGACGACCAGCAGGCCCGCAACAAGGCCAAGGTGGTGGTGCTCGGGCCGAACCCGGTCGCCACCCTCTTCGGCGGGCAGGCGGGCGAGGCGCTGGGCAAGGACGTCCGCGTCGGCCGCACGACCTTCCGCGTGATCGGCGTGCTCAAGGGCAACGGCCAGCAGGACGACGTCGCGGTCATGCCCCTCGGCGCCGCGCGCAGCTACCTGCTCGGCGGCGGCGACGTCGTCGACTCGATCACGGTGCGGGCCGCCTCGACCGACGTCGTGCCCCAGGCCGTGCAGCAGGCCTCGGCGATCCTCGACCAGCGGCACCAGATCCGGGATCCGGACGAGCGGGACTTCACGGTGACGGCGCTGCAGAGCCTGCTCGACCAGTCCTCGCAGGTCCTGTCCTTCGTGACGATCTTCGTGGCCGCCGTCGCCGGGATCTCGCTGATCGTGGGCAGCATCGGCGTCGCCAACATCATGCTGGTCACGGTCACCGAGCGGACCCGCGAGATCGGCATCCGCAAGGCCATCGGCGCGCGCCGGCGCGCGATCCTCCAGCAGTTCCTGATCGAGTCGATGATCCTCACGGGGGTCGGCGGGGTGCTGGGCATCCTGCTCGGCATCGGCCTCTCGGTGACCGCCGGCATCGTGCTCCCGCAGCTCGTCACCGACTTCCCCGCCCCGTCCGTGTCGGTGGGCTCGGTGGTGCTCGCCTTCACCGTCAGCCTGCTCATCGGGCTGGTCGCGGGCGGCTACCCCGCCAACCGCGCCGCCCGGATGCGGCCCATCGACGCCCTCCGGCACCAATGATCCCGACGACCCGGGGAGTGATCCCGCCGTGACCGCACGGACCACAGCGAAGGCCCGGACCCGCGTGCTGCGCGCCGCCGGACTGGCCGGCCTGCTCGCCCTGGCCGCGGCGTGCACCGGGGACACCCCGGCGCCGCCGACCGCCGTCGTCGACCGGGGCACGGTGTCCTCGGCCGTCTCGGCGTCGGGCAGCCTCGTCTCGATCACCCAGCAGAACCTCGGGTTCGCCGACCGCGGGCAGATCGCCGAGCTGTTCGTGAAGGTGGGCGACGCGGTCCAGGCCGGACAGCCGCTCGCCCGGCTGGACGACGCCGCCGCCCGGTCCCAGCTCGCCTCCGCCCAGGCCAAGCTGGACCAGCAGCAGGCCTCGCTCGGCAAGCTGACCGGGGGGAACTCGGTCGAGGCGGCGCAGGCTGCGCTCGACTCCGCCCGCGAGGTCCTCGACGCCACCCGCGACCAGGTCGCGGCCACCGACGCGGCGGACGCCTCCGCGGTCGACCGGGCGAGGGTGCAGCTCGCCTTCGACAAGAAGCAGCTGGAGCTGGCCAAGCGGCAGCTGCAGAAGGACCAGAAGGCGTGTGCGGCGGCGACGGCGACCACGACCGCCCCCGCGACACCGCCGGCAACCGAGGGTTCCCCGGACAGCCCCGGACTGCTCGCCGGACTCTCGAGCGCGAACAGCACGAACACCGGCAACACCACCAGCACCAACCTCGCCTGCACAGCCATCCGCACCGACCAGCAGGCCGTGCAGACCGCCAAGGCCAACGTGGTCTCGTCCCAGACCGCCCTCGACGCCGCCGAGCACCAGCGCGACACCGACCGGGCCCAGGGCCGGGTGAGCATCGCCAACGCCGAGAGCACCGTCTCTGACGCCCAGAGCCAGCTCGACGGCGCCGGCAACGACGCCCCGGCCGACATCGACGTGCAGGCGGCCGTGGTCCGCGACGCCGAGAACACCGTCGCCGACGCCCAGCGGGCCGTCGACAACGCCGTGCTCCGCGCGCCGGTCGCCGGGACCGTGTCCGCGATCAACGGCGCGGTCGGGGACTTCGTCGCCGCGGCCGGCGGCGCCACCCCGCTGGCCCCCGGCACGGACGCCCGCATCCCGGCCGCCGCCGGCTCGGCGGACGCCGCAGCCGCGGACTCCGCCTCGAACGGCGCCTTCATCACGCTGAACGACCTGCAGACCTTCCAGCTCGTCGTCCCGTTCGAGGAGAGCGACGCGGCGCAGGTCGCGCCCAACCAGCGCGTCGACGTGACGGTGGACGCGGTGCCGGGCCTGACCTCGCCGGGCACGGTGGTCGCCGTCGCACCGACCGCCGACCAGATCTCCGGCGTGGTCAGCTACTACGCGACGATCGTGCTCACCCAGGTCGACCCGCAGCTCAAGGACGGCCAGACCGCGCAGGCCGACGTCCTCACGAAGGTCGTCGACGACGTACTCCGCGTCCCGGCCGCGGCCGTGCGCCAGGAGAACGGGCGGACCGTGGTGTCGCTGCCGGGCTCCGACGGCCAACCGGTCACCCGCGAGTTCACGCCGGGCATGGTGGGCGACCGCTTCACCGAGGTCCGCGCGGGCCTCGACGAGGGCCAGGAGGTGCTCCTGCCGCAGGCGACCGTCCAGGCCACCGCCAACGGCGGCGGGGGCCCCGGCGGCAACTGAGGCGCGGCGTCAGCGCATCGCCTTCTCGGTGGTCTTCTGCAGGATCTCCGGGAGGTCGGTGCCCCGCTTCTCGCTGCTGTAGAGGTCGAGCCGGTTGGTGGCCTCGGCGAACCGCAGGAACGTGTCCACGCTGGCCACGACCACGCGCGCGTCGATCGTGAGGAGCTCGATGCCCACGATCGACACGCGCACGAACACGTCGATCACGAGCCCTTTGTCGAGGATGAGCTCGACGACGTCGGCGAGCCCGCTGGAGCCGCCACCGCCCGAACGCCGAACGTGGCCGCCGCCCGTCGTCGCCACCGTCACCGTGTCTCCTTCCGTCGACGGCATCAGGTACCCGATCCGGTGACGCGGGACGCGCGGTGACGCGAAGTTGGGCCGCGCGGGTGACGCCGGACGGCCGCCGGTGGTCGCTCAACGGGGCGTGACTCTGCGCGGAGCGGGCACCCGGGACCCGTGCAGACTCCCCACGACTTCCCCCGCACCGCGATCGTCACCGGCTCGGACTCCGGCATCGGGCGGGCCACCGCCGTCGCGCTGGCGAGGGCCGGCTGCGACGTCGGCATCACCTGGCACGAGGACGACAAGGGCGCCGAGGCCACCGCGGAGGAGGTCCGCGGCCTGGGCCGTCGCGCGGAGGTGCGTCGGCTCGACCTGACCGCGCTGCCCGGCGCGGCCGATGTCGTCGACGAGCTCGCCGACGCTCTCGGCGGGGTGGACGTGCTGGTCAACGGCTCGGGCACCGGGACCTCGACACCGCTGCTCGAGCTGGGCTTCGACCAGTGGCGTGAGGTGATCTCCACCGACCTCGACGGTGCCTTCCTCTGCCTGCAGCGGGCCGCCCGGCGGATGGTCGACGCGGGCCGCGGCGGCCGGATCGTCAACATCACCAGCGTGCACGAGCACGCGCCGCGGGTCGGCGCGGCGCCGTACTGCGCGGCGAAGGGCGGCCTCGGCCTACTCACGAGGACCGCGGCGATCGAGCTCGCCGAGCACGGGATCACCGTCAACGCGGTGGCGCCCGGGGAGATCGCGACGCCGATGACCGGTCAGGAGGACGAGGACCCGACGGGGACCTCGCGGCCCGGCGTGCCGCTCGGGCGGCCCGGGCACGCCGTCGAGATCGCCGACGTGATCGCTTTCCTCGCCTCGTCCGCGGCGTCGTACGTCACGGGCGCCTCGTGGGTGGTCGACGGCGGCATGTTGCAGATGGGCCCGATGGCGGGCTCCCACCTCCCGTCCGACGACTGGCGGCGCGGCTGAGCGGGCCGGTGCACCCGTTCGTGCTGGTCCCCGGGCTCGGCCTGTCCGGGGCGAGCTGGGGCCCGACCCTGGGCGTGCTCGGGGCCGGCGCCGACGTCGTCACGCTGCCCGGGTTCGGCGAGCGCGTCCGGCGGGGCGACCGGCTCGATCCTCCGGCGCAGGCCTGCCGCGTGCTGGACTCGGCGGACCTCGCCGACCGGGTCGTCCTGGGGCACTCGGCGAGCTGCCAGGTGGTGGCGGAGGCGGCAGCGCGGGCACCGCGTCCGCCGAGGGCGCTGGTGCTCGTCGGACCGACGACGGATCCTTCCGGCGGCACCTGGCCGCGACTCGTGGAGCGCTGGCTGCGCACGGCGGCGCACGAGTGGCCCGCCCAGGCCCCGCTGCTCGTGCGGGACTACCTGCGGACCGGGCTCGGCGGGATGGCGCGCACGCTGCACGTCGCCCGCCGGCACCGGATCGAGCCGGCGCTCGCGGCCGTCCGCTGCCCCGTGCTCGTGGTCCGGGGGCGGCACGACCGGATCGCCCCCGCGGGCTGGGCCGAGCACCTCGCGCGCACCGCGCCGAGGGGCCGGGCCTTCACGCTGCCGGCGGGCGGTCACATGGTGCCGCTGACCCATCCGGAGCTGCTGGCCCCGGTCGTCAGCCGGCTCGGCTGACGACCGGGACACCGCAGGTCAGGCCGGGCCGCCGAGGTGGTCCTTGATCTCCTTCATCACGGTGTTGGGCCCGTCGACCTCGCGCAGGCCCTTCAGCGTGTCGACCAGGTCGTCGGGCGCGCCGTTCTGCTTCGCCGTCTCCGCGAGCCGCGTGCCGTCGGCCGGGTAGTCGACCCCCTTGAGGTACCGCTGCACCTCGTTGACCTGGAAGGCCGGGCCGTCGATGTCCTTGGTCGGCCGCTCGGCCTGCGAGTTGCCGCCCGGCGTCGACCCGCCGAGCTCCCCCTTCAGCTCGGCCATCACCGCGTTGGGGCCGTCGACCTGGCGGAGCCCGCGCAGGTTCTGCACCAACTCCTCGTCGGCGCCGTTCTTCTGCGCCAGCTCGGCGAGCTGGTCGCCGTTCATGGGGTAGTCCGCGCCCTTGAGCGCCTTCTGGACCTCGGTCACCTGGAACGCCATGGCGGGGGCGTACCCGGGGCGCGCGGGCTCACGCCCCACGATCGACGGTCGGCGCGCCTACCGTGGACGCGTGCCCGATCTGCGGTTCTACTTCGACCCGGCGTGCCCGTTCGCGTGGATGACCAGCAAGTGGGTGCGCACCGTGCAGCGGCGGCGCGCCTACGAGGTCGAGTGGCGGTTCGTCTCGTTGCGCCTGCTCAACTCCCACGTCGACTACGACGCCCACTTCCCCGCCGGCTACGAGGCCGGACACACCGCGGGCCTGCGGCTGCTGCGGCTCGCCGCCCGGGTGCGCGAGGAGCAGGGGCCCGACGTGGTCGCCCCGTTGTACGAGGCGCTCGGCCGGCTCCTCTACGAGCGCACGGAACAACCGGACGAGGGCGGCTCGCGCACGCGTGCGATCGCGGCCGAGGCGCTCGGGGCGGTCGGGCTGCCGGCCCGGCTCGTCGCCGCGCTCGACGACGAGGGGCTCGACGCGGTGGTCCGCGCGGAGACCGACGAGGCCCTCTCGCTGACCGGCAAGGACGTCGGCACCCCGATCCTGCACTTCGCCCCGCCCGAGGGGACCGCGCTGTTCGGCCCGGTGATCAGCAGGTTGCCCGCCGAGGACGAGGCGGTCGCGCTGTGGGACCACGTCGTGGCGCTCGCCGCCTTCCCCGGGTTCGCCGAGCTCAAGCGCAGCCTGCGCGAGCGTCCGCAGCTGCCCTCGTTCGGCGTGCGGACCGGCGAGGTCGGGCTGGTGGAGGACTGGCACGGCGGCAGTCGCCGGCTCAAGCGCTGACCGCCTCCGCCGGGTCGCGTGGACCACGGCGTGGCTACCCGCTGCGCCGTGCGGCCCTCACCCCCAGCACGACCGCGGCGACGACGAGCACGACACCGATGAGCTGGAGGCCCGGTGAGTCGTCGGCCTCCCCGTGCACGACGGCGGCGACGCCCAGTCCGGCGACGAGGACGGGGACCAGGACGGCGACGGCCAGCAGGACGTACTTCACCGGCTCTCCTCCCGACGGGCCGTGTCCACCCCATCGCGACACGTTCCGTCTCTCGACAGTCGTTCGACAGAGATCGAGTATCGCTGGAGATCTATCGAAAGTCAATCGACACACACTGCTCCCGCCCGCCGCCGGGTAACGAGACGAGGAGACGGCACGACCCAGGCGGTGCCGGTCGCCGCACGGAGGAGGGCCCGTGAGCACCACCGATTCCGCCGACGGTGCCGACGGTGCCATCGCGCTCCACGACTTCACCGACCTCGACCACGCCGCCCTCCCGGCGACCTACGTCGCGGCGCTCGAGGCCTTCGACCGGCTCCCGCTCCTGCGCGAGCTCAAGGCCCTCGCGATCGAGCGCACCGGCACCGGACCGGGCAGCAGGGTGCTCGACGTCGGGTGCGGGTTCGGGCTGGAGACCCTCCGGCTCGCCCGGCGCGTGCAGCCCGGCGGCGCCGTGACCGGCGTCGACCTCAGCGCGGACTTCGTGGCCGAGGGCCGGCGCCGCGTGGCCGCCGAGGGGGTGCCGGTCGAGCTCCTGCGGGCGGACGCGCAGCACCTGCCTTTCGCCGACGCGTCGTTCGACGTCACCCGCATCGAGCGCGTCCTGATCTACCTCGACGACCCGTGGGCCGCGCTGCGCGAGATCGTCCGGGTGACCCGGCCCGGCGGCACGGTCGCGATCATCGCGCCGGACTTCGACACCAACACCGTGAACGTCCCGGACAAGGTGCTCGCCCGCGCGGTGCTCGCGCACGAGTGCGACACCGCCGTGGTCCACGGGCTGCTGGCCCGTGACCTCCGCGGACACCTCCTGGACCTCGGTGTCCGGGACGTCCGGATCGCCAGTCGCATGGTCGTGTTCGACCCGGACCTCGCGGCGCAGTACTTCACCGGGATCGGGCGGTCCGCCGGCGCGGCCGGGGTGATCGACCAGGAGGCGGCCACGCGCTGGATCACGACGATCGCCGAGCTCCACCGGACCGACCGGCTCTTCGCCGCGATCGGCTACTACCTGTTCACCGGCCGGGTCGGCTGACCGCCGGGCCCGGCCGTCAGCCGGCGAACTCGAGCACCGGCAGCCCGCGCACCCCGGGATCGACGGCGAAGAGCGCCCCGGCCAGCGGCTCCGCCCCCGGCTCCACTCCCTCGGCCGAGGTGGTCACGTACAGCGTGTCGAGGTCGGGGCCGCCGAAGGTGCAGGCGGTGACCCGCGAGACGGGCAGCCGGACGCGGGCGTCGAGCCGGCCCTCCGGCGTGTAGCGGTGCACCGCCGAGCCTCCCCACAGCGCGACCCAGACCCCGCCCCCGGCGTCGACCGTGAGCCCGTCCGGGTGGCCGGCGACCTCGACGAACGGGTCGCGGGACGCCGGGCCCGCGGCGAGGTCGAACACGTCGACGCGGCCGGTGGGGGTGTCGTTGTAGTAGACGCGGGTGCCGGTGGGATCCACGCCCAGCCCGTTGGAGACGGTGACGCCGGTGAGCACCGGCTCCACGGTCAGGTCCGGGTCGAGCCGGTAGAGGGTCCCGGCGCCCGGGCGCTCGTCGTAGGCCATGGTCCCGCACCAGAAGGCGCCGTCGGGGGTGCAGCCGCCCTCGTTGAAGCGGATGCCGGGATCGCTCCAGACCGGACCGAGGTCGCGCTCACGGCGCAGCTCGTCGTCGAGCAGGAGCAGGGTGCGCTCGCCGGCGAGGACCATGCCGCCGCCGCGCCGCGGACGGAAGGCGGCCGCGACCTCGGCGACGTGCGTGCGCCGGACCTCGCCGCCCGCGAGCTCGAGGATGTCGCCGGCGAGCATGTCCACCCACCGGACGCCGGCCCAGGAGGGGTGCCAGACCGGCCCCTCGCCGTGGTGGGCCACCGGCCCGGTCACCGGCTCCGCCCGCAGCTCGCGCATGCCCCGCCCCCTCGGTCGGTCCTGCGAGCAGACCGTAGAGCGTGGGACGGTCAGCCCGCCCAGGCCGGCGGGCGCTTCTCGGCGAAGGCCCGGATGCCCTCCTGGCCCTCCGCGCCCGCGAAGTAGTCCGCCGACAGCGCGTTCATCTCGGCGAAGTCCGCGGACATGGAGCTCGGGCGCTCGCGGCGCAGCAGGGCCTTGACCCCGGCGAGCGCAGCCGGCGCCCCGAGCCGGAGCATCTCGACGTACCTGTCGACCTCGGCGTCGAGCCCGTCGGCGGGGACCGCGCGGGTGAGCAGGCCGATCTCGCGGGCGCGGTGGGCGTCGACCACCTCGCCGGTGAGGAAGAGCTCGTGGGCGGCGCGGGGCAGCAGCCGCGGCAGCACCGTCACCGAGATGACCGCGGGCACCACACCGACGCGGACCTCGCTGAAGGCGAAGGTCGCGGTGTCGGCGGCGATCGCGATGTCGGCAGCGGCCACGATGCCCACGCCCCCGGCCCGAGCGGGCCCGGCGAGCCGCGCGATCACCGGCTTCGGCGAGGTCCAGATCGTCTCGAGGATGCGCGGGACCTCGAGGACGCCCTGGTCGCCCGCGCCCGCGCCGCGTGACTCCTTCAGGTCCATCCCGGCGCAGAACACCGGCCCGGTGTGGGTCAGCACGACCACGCGGGCGGCGTCGTCGGCGAGCGCGGCGTCGAGGTGCGCGATGAGCTCCCGGCGCAGCTGCGCCGAGAGGGCGTTGCGGTTGGCCGGGGAGTCGATGGTGATCCGTGCGACGCCGGCGGCGGTCTCGCGGTGCACGAGCTCCGTGTCCATCGGTCCTCCTCAGCCGGCGAGCGCGGCGACGGTGCGGGACGGGCTGGGGCGGCCGAGCTCCTTCGCCAGCCAGACGCTGGTCTCGACCATCTTCTGCAGGTCGACGCCGGTGCGGATGCCCAGGCCCTCGAGCTGCCAGAGCAGGTCCTCGGTGGCGAGGTTGCCGGTGGCGCTGCCGGCGTACGGGCAGCCGCCGAGGCCGCCGGCGCTGGCGTCGACGGTGGTGACGCCGCGCTGCAGGGCGGCGAGGGTGTTGGCCAGCGCCTGGCCGTAGGTGTCGTGGAAGTGCACCGCGATCCGCCCGACGGGCACGCCCGCGGCGATGAGGGCGTCGAGCAGGGCGACGACCCGGCCGGGGGTGGCGACGCCGATGGTGTCGCCGAGGCCGAGCTCGGTGCAGCCCAGCGCCATCATCCGGGTGGCGACGGCGACGACCTGCGGGACCGGGACCTCGCCCTCCCACGGGTCGCCGAAGCACATCGACAGGTACGCGCGCACGGCGAGCCCGGCCTCCCGGGCCCGGCCGACGACCGGCGCGAACATCTCCAGCGACTCGTCGACGGTGCGGTTGAGGTTGCGCCCGGCGAAGGTCTCGGTGGCGCTGCCGAACACCGCGATGTCCCGCACGCCCAGGTCCAGGGCCCGGTCGAGCCCGCGCTCGTTGGGCACCAGCACCGGGTAGCGCACGCCGTCGGCGGGCGTGATCGCGCTCAGGAGGGCCTCGGCGTCGGCGAGCTGGGGCACCCACTTCGGGTGCACGAAGCTCGTCGTCTCGACGACGGTGTGCCCGGCGTCGACGAGCCGGGCCACGAACTCCGCCTTGACCTCGACGGGCAGCACGGCCGACTCGTTCTGCAGCCCGTCGCGCGGCCCGACCTCGCAGATCGTGACGGCCTCGGGGAGGCCGGCGAGGGGCGTCCCGCCGTAGGACGCGCTCACGCGCTGCGGACCGCGGCGGCGGCGCCGAGGTCGAGGAGCTGCACGGACTTCTCCCGCATCTCGACCTTGCGGACCTTGCCGGTCACCGTCATGGGGAACTCGTCGACCACCAGCACGTAGCGCGGGATCTTGTAGTGCGCGAGCTTGCCCGTGGCGAACTCACGCAGCGACTCGGCGGTGACCTGGGCGCCCTCGCGCACCTGGATCCAGGCGCAGAGCTCCTCGCCGTACTTGACGTCCGGGACCCCGATGACCTGGGCGTCGAGGATGTCCGGGTGGGTGTAGAGGAACTCCTCGATCTCCCGCGGGTAGATGTTCTCCCCACCCCGGATGACCATGTCCTTGATCCGCCCGGTGATGTTCACATACCCCTCGGCGTCCATCACCCCCAGGTCACCGGTGTGCATCCAGCGCGCCGCGTCGATCGCCTCCGCGGTCTTCTCCGGCTCGTTCCAGTACCCCAACATCACCGAGTACCCGCGGGTGCACAACTCCCCCGGCTCGCCACGCGGCACGGTCAGCCCGGTGTCCGGGTCGACGATCTTGACCTCCAGGTGCGGGTGCACCCGGCCCACGGTCGACACCCGCAACTCCAACGAGTCGTCCGCGCGGGTCTGCATCGACACCGGGGAAGTCTCGGTCATCCCGTAACAGATCGTCACCTCGTCCATACCCATCCGCGACACGACCTGCTTCATCACCTCCACCGGACACGGGGACCCGGCCATGATCCCGGTCCGCAACGAGGACAGGTCATAGGAGTCGAAGTCCGGGTGGTTGAGCTCGGCGATGAACATCGTCGGCACCCCATACAAGCTGGTGCAGCGCTCCTGGGCCACCGCGTCCAGGGTCGCCTTCGGGTCGAACCCCTGCGCCGGGATCACCATCGTGCAGCCGTTCGAGGTGCTCGCCAGGTTGCCCATCACCATCCCGAAGCAGTGATAGAACGGCACCGGGATACACACCCGATCCGCCGGGGTGTAGCCGTTGAGCCGGCCCACGAAGAACCCGTTGTTCAAGATGTTGTGATGGCTCAGCGTGGCGCCCTTGGGAAAACCCGTCGTCCCGGACGTGTACTGGATGTTGATCGGGTCATCCGGCGACAGCGCCGCCTGCGCCTCGGCCAGCACGGCCCGGTCCCCGCCGCGCCCGGTCTCCAACAGCCCGTCCCACTCCGCCGACCCGATCAGCACCACCGCGCGGAGCTCCGGGCAGTCCCCGCGCACCTCCTCGATCATCGCCGCGTAGTTCGACGTCTTGAACTCCCGCGCCGCCACCAACAGCGAGATCCCCGCCTGCTTGAGCACGTACTCCAACTCGTGCGTGCGATACGACGGGTTGATGTTGACCAGGATCGCGCCGAGCTTCGCCGTCGCGTACTGCAACAACGTCCACTCCGCCATGTTCGGCGCCCAGATCCCCACCCGATCACCCTTGACCACACCACCGGCCACCAGACCCAACGCCAGCGCGTCGACGTCGGCGCGGAACTCTCCGTAGGTCCACCGGCGGCCGCTCGGCACGTCGACGAGCGCTTCGCGGCCGGGGTCGGCCGCGACGGTCCGGTCCAGGTTGTCCCCGATCGTGTCGCCCAGCAACGGGACGTCCGAGGTCCCGGAGGCGTACGACGGCAGCGCGGGAATGGCGGGGGTCATGTGGGCTCCTCGTGGCAACGGCGCCAGGGCGATGAGGCAACTTAACTGACCGCCCGTACGGTCAGCAATAGGGCTCACGGCCCGACCTGTCCCTATAGTGGGCGAATGCCAGGACGGAGCCCGCGGGCGAGCTCCCGGGACGCGATCCTGCGCGTCTTCGCCGAGCACGTCGCCGACCGCGGCTACGCGGACACCAGCCTCGGCGACGTCGCCGCCGAGCTGAACCTGAGCAAGGGCACGATCGTCCACCACTTCGGCAACAAGGAAGCCCTGCTGCGCGAGGTGCACGTCGCCTACTTCTCGCGGCGCTTCGCCGAGGCGGACTTCGTCCACGCCCACCTCGCGGACCCGGTGAGCCGGCTCGTCGCGATGATCTACGCGCTGCTCGCGGCGCACCGGGACGACCGCGCCGCCAGCCTGGCCTGCCTGCGCGAGCTCGTGCGCTACTTCGACGGCGACCTCACCGACTACGTCCGTAGGCAGCGGGTGCGCTACACCGAGATCGTCGTGGACATCCTGCGGGCCGGGGCGGAGCGGGGGCTCCTGCACACCCCGGACCCGCAGATGACGGCGCTGCAGGTCTTCGGCATGTGCAACTACGCCTGGACCTGGTACCGGCCGGACGGACCGCAGACCGTCGAGGACATCGCCCGGCTCTTCGCACACAACGTCCTCGCCGGCCTGGTGCCTCGCCCCGGCGCCGGCCGGGAGCTCGACGAGCTGATCACCGCGGCGATCGAGACCGTGCGCGAGGCCCCCGGCCGCAGCGCCGCCGACGGACCGGCCGAGCCCGCCGACGGGGACCTCGCCGAGCCCGTGCCGACCGTGCCCTGACGGGCGCTCCCCGGGGCCGGCACGGGCCCGACGCGGTCAGGCCGTCGCCGCGGCCTGGGTGCCGCCGACCTCGTCCTCGTGGCCGAGATCGCTGCGGCTGGTCTCCCGGAGGGCGTAGGTGCAGGCGAGGCTGAGCACCGCGGTCACCGCCAGCATCACGCCGATCGCGATGCTGCCGAAGGAGGCCGCGAGCCCCGGCGCCAGCAGCGGGGGCACCGCACCACCCAGCACGCCGGCCAGGTTGTAGCCCAGCCCGGCGCCCGTGTAGCGGTGCCGGGTCACGAACAGCTCGGGCACGAAGGAGCCGGCCGGGCCGTACGACACCGCGAAGACGACCAGCGTGACGGTCAGCCCGATCGCGAACGCCACCGCGGTCCCGGTGTCCAGCAGCGGGAACAGCACCAGCGCCCAGACCACGCCCGCGGCGCACGACGTCATGATCACCCGCCGGCGGCCGAACCGGTCCGACACGATCCCGGACACCGCGATGGCGACGGCGAAGAACACCGACGCCCCGATCCCGATGCCGAGGACCACGGGCCGGCTCAGCCCCGCGCCCTGCGGGTTGGTGCCGTAGCTGGTCAGGTAGGCCGTGCCCATGTAGAAGAACGCGAACAGCATGGTCAGCGACCCGGCCGCCAGGAGCACCTCACGCGGCTGCGCGCGCAGCACCTCGAGGAACGGCACCCGCGAGCTCGACGGCGCCGGGGCGTCCTGCACCGCCCGGAAGGCCGGGGTCTCCTCGATCGTCGACCGGATGTAGAAGCCGATGGCCACCAGGACGATGCTGACCAGGAACGGGATCCGCCAGCCGTAGTTCAGGAACGCCTCGTCGCCGTCGCCCAGGACCAGGCCGGTCACCAGGAAGGTCGCGCTCGACAGCGCGAACGCGAAGGCCGGGCCGAGCTGCGGGAAGATCCCGTAGAGCCCGCGCTTGTTCGGCGGCGCGTACTCCGCCGTCAGCAGCGCCGCGCCCGCCCACTCGCCGCCGACCGCCAGTCCCTGCGCGAACCGCAGGACGACGAGCAGGATCGGCGCGACGACCCCGATGGTCGACGCGTCGGGCAGCAGCCCGATGAGCATGGTCGAGATGCCCATGAGCAGCAGCGTGCTGATCAGGGTGCGCTTGCGCCCGATGCGGTCCCCGTAGTGCCCGAAGAGGACGGCGCCGAGCGGACGGGCGACGAACGCGACCGCGAAGGTGGCGAAGGACGCGACCGTGCCGGCCGTCGCCCCGAGCGCCGGGAAGAACACCTTCGGGAAGACCAGGGCCGCAGCCGTCCCGTAGATGAAGAAGTCGTAGAACTCGATCGTCGTTCCGACACAGCTCGCGGTCGCGACCCGCCACATCGGGGTCTGCCGCCGAGAGTGCGGTGCGGACGTGGACATCGTCGTCCTCCTGCGGTTCCGGTTCGGGAGATTCCGCACAGGGTGTCCGGCCCGGATGTGATCGGCTACTCACGAAAGGGGGTAGCGCGGGACGAAACGCCCGTCAGAACAGCCCCGCTGCGCGCCCGACGTGGACGGCCGCGGTCCGGTTGCGCACCTTCAGCTTCCGCATCGCGGACCGCAGGTAGGCCTTCACGGTCTGGACGCTCAGGTTGAGCTGGTCGGCGATCTCGGAGTTGCTGGCCCCGACCGCCACGAGCCGGAGGACGTCCGTCTCCCGGCGGGTGAGCTTCTCGGGGACCTCGGCCGTCGGGTCGCCCGCCGGCTCCGCCGCGGCGGGAGCACCGCTGAACTCGCGGTGGATGCGGGCCAGGCGTTCACGGAGCCGGGCGTCGGAGGTGGCGGCGATGATGTCGGCCAGCTCGACGAGCGCCCGGCGGGTGCCGTCGCCGGCCCCGTCGTCGACGGGCGGGAGGCCGGCCGCCGGCGTGCCCCGGAGATCCACCTGCAGCTGCGAGGCGACGAGGCTGGCCTGCCGCAGCGTGCGGTCCCCGATCGGGTCGCCGGAGCGGACCGCGCCGTAGAGGACGCTGCGGACCTCGCCGTCGACCCGGACGGGGAAGGCGAAGATCGACGTCAGCTTCTCCTCGGCGACCATCGTGTCGTAGTCGTGGGTGATCGCGCGGGCCGTGGCGTAGTCGTCGACCCGGCACGGCACCCCGCGCTCGAGGGCGGTCCCGCCCAGCCCGCGCCCGCGCCGGATGACGAGCCCGGACAGGGCGTCGCTGATCGTCCCGACCTGAGCGGTGATGGCGAACCGCCCGTCGCGCCCGCCACCGGGCACCGTGCCCCCGAAGACCACGGGGAGACCCGTGGCCCGCTGCAGTTCGAGCAGGCGCGTGCGGACGGCACGCTCGGCGGAGTGGTGGGCTGTGTCGACGCTGACCACGGCCTGGTCCTCTCGGATCGGGTCGGGCGGCGGAGCCCCGGCCGGGTGGCCGTCGCTCCCCGAACACGACGGAGACGGCGGCGAAGTGTCCACAGATCGTGTCCGGTTCGTCAACTCTGCGTGGCACGACCGACAGCCCGGGGTGCCGCGAACCCCCTGCTCTACCCACTTTCGGCGGTGGCCGACGCGCCGGTTGCCGGGGTTGACCGGAACGAGTGACCACGTCCGGTTCTCCACGGGTGGACGGGCCTACTCGTCGCTCGCCGTCGAGGACGACGCCCGCTTGGCTAGCCCGGTCGAGTGACACCCGTCGGGATCCGCGGAGGCGAGATCACGGACCGCACCGATCAGCGACGTCCTTCGCCGGCCGGGAAGCGACCGAAGCCCCGGTTGGTCGTTGCTGCGGCAAGTCCCCCGGACGGCGTCTTCCCGCGCCCGACGGGGCAGGCCCCCGATGAAGAGGACCACCATGGCCAACCACCGCTTCGCTCCCCCGAAGGCCAAGGAACCGGGTACCGGACTGCGCGCTCCCGTCGGGCGCCGCAAGTTCCTCGGCTACCTCGTCGCCGCGCCGACCCTGGTGGTCGCCGCCGAGTTCACCCGCCAGACCGTGTTCGACGGGCCGTCGGCCTCCGCGGCGCCCATCCCCTCCGTGCCGCAGACCCCCGAGGGCTACGACCTGCTCGACCTGCTGCGCGACTCCATGCGCCCGACCGCGAACCTCATCCGCATCGAGGTCAACAAGGACGGCACCGTCTCGTTCGCGCTCCCCCGCTCGGACAACGGGCAGGGCATCATCACCTCGACGCAGATGATCATCGCCGAGGAGATGGGCCTCGAGGTCGACCAGGTCCACGTCACCCTGGCCGACGCCCGCCCGGAGCTGCTGTTCAACCAGATCACCGGCGGCTCGAGCACCACCTTCACCACCTACACGCCGATCCGCGTGGCGGCCGCCCTGGCCCAGATGCGGCTGCTCGACGCGGCCGCCCAGGTGCTGCAGCAGGACGTGCGCACGCTGACCGCGCGCAGTGGCCTCATCACCGGTGCCGCCGGCCGCGTGCTGTCCTACGGCGACCTGACCGAGGCCGCGGCCAGCCCGGTGAACGAGCAGGTCGAGGTGGTACTGAAGCCCCGCGAGGACTTCCGGATCATCGGGAAGCCGCACAACAAGACCGACGCCCGGGACATCGTCACCGGCAAGAAGTGCTTCGCCACCGACCTGCAGATCCCCGACGCGCTGCCGACGGTCATCTGCCGGGCGCCCGACCTCAACGGCACCCCGGACGACGTCGAGAACATCGACGAGGTCCGGAACATGCCGGGCGTCACGGACGTCGAGGTGGTCTCCACCGGCGTCGCGGTGCGCGCGAAGACCTTCGGGCAGGCCATCGACGGCGTCCGCGCCCTGCGCGTGCAGTGGAACGACGGCACCGTCCACGGCGAGAGCGACGAGACCATCCTCGCGAAGCTGAAGGCCGCCGAGCTGCCGCTGGCCGTGCCGGCCGGGGTCGGCGAGACCGTCGAGGGCTCGTTCACGTTCTACTTCAAGTCCAACAGCTCCCTGGAGACCAACTCCGCGATCGCCGACGTCCGGTCGGACAGCGCGGAGATCTGGGGCGCGATGAAGAACCCGGTCACGGCGCAGGCCGCGATCGCGAAGAAGCTGGGGCTGCCGCAGAGCGCGGTGACCGTGCACGTCACCCAGGGCGGCGGGTCCTTCGGCCGCAAGCTGTTCTGGGACGCCGCGCTGGAGGCCGCCGAGGTCTCGCAGACGATGGGCAAGCCCGTCAAGCTGATGTGGACCCGGGCCGACGACTCCCGCCAGGGTCGCGTGCACCCGATGGCGACCTCGCGGATCCGCGCCTCGGTCACCAAGGACTCGGTGCTCAGCTACGAGCAGCGGCACACCAGCGTGTCCACCGACTTCACCCACGGCCTCGGCGACGCGATCACCGCCACCGGCGCCCGGGCCCCGCTCGGCAACCTCACCTTCGCCGAGTCGATCTTCGAGCTGACCCAGGTGACGCCGTACGACTACGGCGTGTCCACCCGGCTGCTCAACGAGGTCGAGATGGGCTTCAACACGTCGTCGATGCGCAACGTGTACTCGCCCGACGTGGCCACCGCCCGTGAGCTCGTCACCGACCAGCTCGCCGCGAAGGTCGGCCAGGACCCCTACGAGTTCCGCCGCCAGTTCCTGCGCAACGACCGGATGCGCGCCGTGCTCGACGCCGTGGCCAAGGAAGGCCGCTGGGGCCGGTCGATGAAGGCCGGCACCGCCCAGGGCCTGGGCTTCCACACCGAGTACAAGGGCGTGTCCGCGGCCCTCGTCGAGATCGACACCCGGCCCGACACGGTCAACCGGAAGATCCGCGAGGGCGTCACCGGCCCCCGCGTCACCCGGGTGACCTTCGCGGTGGAGATCGGCCTGGTGATCAACCCGCGCGGCCTCGAGGCGCAGATCATGGGCGGGATCAACGACGCCATCGCCCTGATCCTCAGCTCCAGCCTGCACCTGACCGACGGCCACTTCGTCGAGGCCAGCTGGGACAACTACTTCTACACCCGGCAGTGGAACACCCCGCCCGAGATGAACATCATCATCCTCGACTCGCCGGGCGACGAGCCGGGCGGCGCCGGGGAGTTCGGGCTCGCCGCCACCTGCGGCGCCATCGCCTGCGCCTACGCCCGGGCGACCGGGAAGGTGCCCGAGTACTTCCCGATCAACCACAAGGACCCGTTCCCCTTCGAGCCCAAGCCGCTCGTGCCCCCGATCCCCGAGTCGCCGACCGACGGCCTCCGCTACACCTACTGAGGAGACCCTCATGCCCACGCACACGTTCACGCTCAACGGCGAGAAGGTCACCGTGGACGTCGAGGACGACGTCCGCCTGCTCTGGGTGATCCGCGACATGCTCGGCATCACCGGCCCCAAGTACGGCTGCGGGATCAACGTCTGCAAGGCCTGCACCTGCCACATCAACGGCAAGGCCTTCAACCCCTGCTCCGTGCAGGTCGCCGACATCAAGGACTCCGACGAGATCACCACCATCGAAGGCCTCGCCAACGGCGACGAGCTGCACCCGATGCAGCAGGCCTGGCTCGAGGCCGACGTCCCGCAGTGCGGCTACTGCCAGCCCGGCCAGATCATGGCCGCCGTCGCCAAGGTCCGCCAATGCCAGCGCGAGGGCCGCGACGTCGACGACGAGGCCATCGAGGAGATCCGCAACATCTGCCGCTGCGGCACCTACAACCGCATCCGCGAGGCCATCAAGGCCGGCGCGGACAACATGTGAGGCCCGGAATGAAGAAACACATCCTCTGCACCCTCGCCCTCGGCGGCGCCCTGCTGCCCATCGGCACCGCCGGCACCGCCGGCACCGCCGGCACCGCCCTCGCGGCCGAGGCCCCCACCGGGGACCTCGCCCAGGGCGCCAGCGCCACCCAGGCCACCGCCCAGACCGCCACCACCTCGTTCCTCGACGCCGCGAACGGCAACGGCCCCACCGGCGCCGACGGCCTCGAGACCGAGTTCCCCGACCCCAGCTTCAACTACCTCGACGGCCCCGCCGGCGGCCTGCTCAACGGCCCCTTCGACTGACCCCGGTGAACGGCGCTCTCGCACACACCTACTGAGCGAGAGCGCCGCTCGCCCCCACGACGACCCGCGGACCCCACGTCGTCAGGTCGCCCGCCCGGAGCTGGGGAGCATCGGGCGGGCGCGGTGGGGTCACGCAGGACGCGTCTGCCCCGAGGCCCCGCCATCCGGCCTCGGGGCAGACGCATGTCCGGCGATCGTTCCGGTGCTACTCCAGGGCAGACGCATCTTGGGCGACTGTCCCGAACCGGCCTCAGGGCTGTCGTCCCAGCAGGCCGAGCAGTCGCTCGGCGACGGGTGCCGTGTCCGGCACGGGGATCTCCGGAGCGAAGAAGCCGGCGGCCCGGGCGTCGTCGAGGGAACTCGCGCGGTGGAACGAGTACAGGATCTCCGCGACCTCGGGGTCGATGCCCGGGTCCTGTCCCGTGGCCTTCGCCAGGTCCCAGGCGTGGACGACCACTTCGTCGAGGTTGATCATCAGTGCCGCGAAGGCCGGGAACGTCCCGAACGAGTAGGTTCGCTCGCCGTCCAGCACGCCCGGGCGCCGCCAGGAGTCGACGTTCTCCTTCGCGGTAGCAGCCAGCGCGCCGACAGGATCGCCCTTCACGAAGTCATGGGTCCCCGACAGAAGTTCCAGGGCGTTCGGGCCGGCGGACCGCCCGAGGTTGACGAGGGTGAACTCCCGCGCCGCGGCGAGCAGGTGGTTGAGCAGTGCCCGGACATCCCACTCCGTGCACGGGGTCGCCGCGGACAACCGGTCCGGGTCCACCCCGGCGATGTACCCGGCCATCTTCTCGTAAGCACGTTCGAGCGCCCTGACGGCGTCCGGATCGCCGCCCGGCGCGGCCTCGACGGCGCCGGCAAGCCTCTCGAGGGTGCCGGCGAGCTGGTCGCGGGTCACGAACGGGCAGAACGCCTCGAACTTCGGGTCGGTCACGCCGGACCAGTCGTAGGTCTCGGTGACCTCGGTGTCGTCGCCGGCCTCGCGGAGGCGGAAGGTGTACGTGTGCCCACCGGTCCTGATGCCGGCTAGCTTCCCGACCAGTTCGCACTCGAAGCCGGTATCGAGTCGCGGAGCCCAGCCGACGACGACGTCGGGTTCGAAGGCGGTGACGGTGTTCACGGTCTGATAGTCGCCGAGGTCGTCGCGGTGCATGCGCATCGCGAACTCCTGCCCGGCCGCGGTGATCGAATCGCTCCTGGTGCCCTGCAGCATGCCGGAGCCGTCGATCGTCGGGTGGCGCCGCGGATCCGCGAGGACCGCGAAGACCCGTGCGGCCGGGGCGTGGACGACCCTGCTGACCTCCATCTGCTTGGCGTCGCTCATGTCTGCCGCACCTCCCTCTGTCGGACGTCCTCCCTCGAGGCCTGCGGGCCCCGCAAGGTACTCGCGCCGACGGCCGCCGCCCCGGCATCCGGGCTACGTACAAGACGACCCTTGCCAAGCCCGTCAGGCCAGCAGCGGCGCCAGGCGGGCGGCGTGGTCGCGCAGGAGCTTGATGATCTCCTCGTTGGGCTCGGCGATGCGGGCGGTGGGGCCGGCGAGGGCGATCCCCGCGACGAGCCGGCCGTCCCGCGGCCCGCGGATGGGCACGGCGATGCAGCCCCGGTCCTCCCGGAACTCCCCGCACTGCCGCGCCAGGCCGTCCCGCGCCACCGCCTTCAACGTCCGGTCGAGCTCCGGCTCCGAGGTCACCGTGCGGGCCGTGAACGGCCGGACGTCCCGGACCAACGCGCGCCAGTCCGCCTGCTCGGCCAGGAGCAAGCGGCCGAGGGCGAACGCGTAGGGGAAGCGCGCCAGCTGGCTCGGGTCCGGGGCGGGGTGGTCGGGATCGGGGTCGATCAGCGAGATCTGCCCGGCGGCGAACCAGGCGACGTGCACCGCCCACCGGGTCTGCGCCCGCATGTGGTCGACGACGGCCCGGGCCGCCGTGGTGAGGACGGTCGTCGCGGGCAGGGCGAGCCGGGCCGCCCGGCGGCCGAGCGCGAACCCGCTCAGGTCGGGCAACCGGACCAGGTACTCCTCGGCGACCAGCAGATTCAGGATCCGGTAGGTCGTGGCCTGCGGCATGGCGAGCGACTCGGAGATCTCCTTGGCCGTGACGCCGGGGCCGGCGGCGACGACCTCCTCGAGCACGTGCAACGCGCTCCGGACGGCCTTCGGCTGCCGTCCCGACAGCGGGATGGGTCCGGTCATGCCGCGCCGCGGTCAGGGATGAGGACGTCCGCGGTGGTGGTCTCGTCGTACACCCCGATGCCGGCGAGCGCCGCCGGCCGCTTCAGGCGGACGACCAGGTAGCCGGCCGCGCCGAGCACCGCGAGCCCGGCGAGCAGGAGGCCCGACAGCGGCCGCGTGACCACGAACGCCACGAGCACGACCAGCAGGATCGGCACGATCACCGCGCTGACCGCGACCGCGGGCCAGGTCAGCTCGCCGATCCGGTGCAGGAACACCGGAGCCGCCGCGCACACCAGCAGGTAGGCGAGCAGGAAGCCGCAGGCCGCGAGGGTCAGCACCGTGACCAGCACCGTCGGCAGGGGGACACCGACGGCGAGCAGCACCACCGGCACCCCGGTCGTCACGGGCACGGACGCGAGGACCGCGAGGTGCGGGGTCCGGAACCGGCGGTGGGTGCGGCCGAACGCCTGCGGGGCCACCCCGTCCCGGGAGAGCGAGAACAGCACCCGGGCCAGCGCCGTCGCCGTCGCCAGGCCGCACGCCACGAAGGACATGACCAGCCCGAGATCCAGCAGCACCGGCAGCCATCCCCAGCCCTTGGCCGCGGCGAGCGCGACGACCGGCTCGGCCTGGCCCGCCAGGCCGCCGGGGGTGGCGGAGAAGCCGAAGACCTGGACCTGGGCGGCGAAGACGTAGAGCACCCCGGCGACCGCGGCGGTCAGCCCGACGGCCCGCGGCACGCTGCGGAAGGGCTTGCGCACCTCCGTGCCGAGCGAGGTCGCGATCTCGAACCCGATGAAGGCGGCCAGGGCCGGCAGCACCCCGGCGACGATCCCGCCGAACCCCGGCGGCGGCATCGCCGTCGCCTCGACGGGCTCCCCGCCGCCCGCCGTCCCGCTAGCCGGTCCGCCGGCGAGCAGCAGCGAGAACACGACGAGCATCAGGGTGATCGAGATGCTCTCGGCCAGCAGCACGACCCGTGCGGAGAGCCGGGCGCCGCGCAGCACCAGCACTCCGGTGCCGAGCCCGACCGCCGCCATCACGACCGCGGCGCCGAGGCGACCGCCGCCCGCGCCCCACAGGTCGAGCAGCGCCTGGAGGTAGAGGGTGGCGCCGACGAGGGCGCCGGCGGCCAGCAGCCCGTACCCGAGCAGCGAGGCGAGCGCGCTGGCGTAGGCCGCGGCGGGGGTCAGCCCCTTCGCCGTCAGGCTGTACAGCCCGCCGGACGCCGCCATGCGTCGTGTGAACCGGGCGATGCAGCCCGCGACCAGCAGCGCGAGCACCGTCGCGATGGCGAACGACCACACCGTGCCGTGCCCGGCGGAGACGGCGACGATCGCCGGCGTCGCGGCCATCGCGGCCGACGGCGCGGCCCCCGAGACCGACTGGGCGAACACCTCGAGCGGCCCCAGCCGGCGTCGCTCCAGCCCCTCGACCGGTGACCGGCTGCGCAACCGCAAGCGCGCCTCATCGCGCATCCGACGCCCCTCTCCCACGCACGGCCCCGAGCGTAGGTGGGGAATGTTAGCCACAGCCTGCACCGCCATGACCAGCATCGACCCCTCGAATGAGAACCGCGGCGGCGTCCCCGGCTTCGAATGAGAACGTGCTTTGACTCACGCCGCGCCTCCGCCCACGGTGGTCGACATCACTCTTCCGAGTCACCCTGGAGAGCCGCTGATGAGCGTCACGGGTTCGGATCGACCGCACACCCTCACCGGCAGGCTCGGTGTGGGGTCGATCGTGTTCATGGTCGTCGCCGCCGCCGCGCCGCTGACCGTCATCGCCGGCACCGTCCCGCTCGGCCTGGCCGCGGGCAACGGCGCCGCCTTCCCCACCACCTTCGCCCTGTGCTGCGGGATCCTGCTGCTGTTCGCGGTCGGGTTCTGCGCGATGAGCAAGCACGTGCCGAACGCCGGCGCCTTCTACGCCTACGTGCAGAAGGGGCTCGGCAAGCGGCTGGGTCTCGGGTCCGCCTTTCTCGCGCTGGTCACCTACGCGGCCGTGCAGCTGGCGGTGTTCGGCTACATCGGCGCGGTGATCGACGCCCTGGTCCAGCACTGGGGTGGCCCCGCGCTGCCGTGGTGGGTGTGGTCGCTGGCCGTCGCCGCGATCGTCGGAGTGCTCGGGTACCGGCACATCGAGCTGTCCGGCAAGGTGCTCGGCGCTCTGCTGATCGCGGAGGTCGCGATCGTCCTCGTGTTCGACGCCGTGGTGATCGGCAGCGGTGAGCACCTCTCGACCGCGTTCGTGAAGCCCCCGGAGTTCGTGTCCGGCTCGCTCGGCATCGCGATCATGTTCGCCATCGCGTCGTTCATCGGGTTCGAGGCCACCGCCGTGTTCCGCGACGAGGCCCGGGACCCGCAGCGCACCATCCCGCGGGCGACCTACACCGCGCTGCTGCTGATCGGCGTCTTCTACACCCTGTCCAGCTGGGCCGTCGTGTCCGCGTGGGGCGACGCCGCCGCGGTCGAGGCCGCAGGCACCGACCCCGGCAACATGATCATCACGACGATCACGAACGTCCTCGGGCCCGTGGGCGGCGACGTCGCCCAGGTCCTGCTGATGACCAGCCTCTTCGCCGCGGCGCTGTCCTTCCACAACGTGCTGGCGCGGTACTACTTCTCGCTCGGCAACGCCGGCGCACTGCACCCGGCGGTGGGGCGCAGCCACCCGCGGCACTCCTCGCCGCACGTCGCCTCGCTGACCCAGACCGTCGTCGCCGTCGCGTTCCTGGTGATCTTCGCGATCGCCGGGATGGACCCGGTGACCCAGGTCTTCGCCTGGATGGCCGGCACCGCGACCCTCGGCGTGCTCGGGCTGATGACCCTGACCTGCGCCGCCGTGCTCGTCTACTTCCGCCGCAGCCGCGTCGACACCCGGGTCTGGCACACCGTCATCGCCCCGGCCCTCGGGCTGATCGGCCTGCTCGCCTGCCTCGTCCTGACCGTCTCGAACTTCTCGACGCTGATCGGTGGCTCGGGCGCGCTGGCCTTCGGCATCGGCGCGATCCTCGTCCTGGCGTTCGTCTTCGGCGTCGTCTGGTCCCGCCTGCGCACCGTGTCCGGATCCGTCCCGGCCACCACCGTCCCCGCCGCCGACGCGGCCTGAAAGGAGAACCTCCGATGACCACCCTCGAGAACCGCACCCACGCGCTCGCCATGACGAGCGAGGCGGAGGTCCGCACCGTCCGCGAGGTGCTGCTCGACGCCGGCCTGCTGGGCGAGACCGTCCGCTACACCTTCTTCACGCCCGAGGAACCCGCCAAGGGCGAGGTCCTGAGCGGTGCGGAGACCGACCGCCGCTTCCGCGTGATCCTGCTCGACATCGCCAACGGCCGCTCCTGGGACGTCGTGGTGTCCACCGACTCCCGCTCGGTCGTCTCGAACCGCGAGCTCGACCCGCCGCGCGACGGCCAGCCGCCGATCATCGACACCGAGTTCGAGATGATCGAGGACATCCTCAACGCGGCCGCCGAGTGGCGCGAGGCCCTCGAGCGCCGCGGCATCGACCCCGCGCAGGTGCGCGCGGTCCCCCTGTCCGCCGGCGCCTTCGACGACTACCCGGAGCACCCGGGCCACCGCGTGGTGCGCGCGTTCGGCTTCCGCCAGGACCACGAGAAGGACCACCCGTGGGCGCACCCGATCGACGGGCTCGTCGCCTACGTCGACCTCACCGCCCGCACCGTGGACCGCGTCGTCGACCACGCCGAGCACCCCGTGCCCGAGACGACCGGCAACTTCGACGACCCCGAGGTCCAGGGCCCGCCGCTCGACCTCAAGCCGATCGAGATCACCCAGCCGGAGGGCCGCTCGTTCACCGTCGAGGACGGGCACGTCCGCTGGGGCAAGTGGGACCTGCGCATCGGGTTCAACGAGCGCGAGGGCCTGACCCTGCACCAGATCGCCTTCGACGGCCGCCCGATCTGCTACCGCGCCTCGGTGGCCGAGATGGTGGTCCCCTACGCCGACCCGTCGCCGGTCCGCTTCTGGCAGAACTACTTCGACTGCGGCGAGTACATGTTCGCCCGCTACGCCGACTCGCTGCAGCTGGGCTGCGACTGCCTCGGCGACATCCTCTACACCGACGCCGTGATCGCCGACGACCTCGGCAACCCGCGCACCATCGAGAACGCGATCTGCATGCACGAGGAGGACTACGGCGTCCTCTGGAAGCACTCGGACATGTTCACCGGGTCCCGCGAGACCCGCCGCCAGCGCCGCCTGGTGATCTCGTTCTTCACGCCGATCGGCAACTACGACTACGGCTTCTACTGGTACCTCTACCTCGACGGCACCATCGAGCTGGAGTGCAAGGCCACCGGCATCGTGTTCACGTCCGGCACCCCGGGCGAGTACGCCACCGAGATCGCGCCCGGCCTCGGCGCCCCGTTCCACCAGCACCTGTTCTCCGCCCGGCTCGACATGACCGTCGACGGCGGGCCCAACGCCGTCGAGGAGATCGAGGCCGCCCGGGTCCCGATGGGCGAGGGCAACCCGTACGGCAACGCGTTCCGCCGCAGCGTGACGCGCCTGTCGCGGGAGTCCGACGCCCAGCGCGACGCCAACGCCTCCACCGGCCGGGTCTGGCACATCATCAACACCGAGAAGACCAACGCCCTGGGCCAGCCCGTTGGGTACACCCTGCACCCGGAGGGCCAGCCGACCCTGCTGGCCGACGACGCGTCCGTGATCCGGTCCCGCGCCACGTTCGCCGCCAAGGCGCTGTGGGTCACGCAGTACGACGCGGACGAGCGCTACCCCGCCGGTGACTTCGTGAACCAGAACCCGGGCGGCGCCGGGCTGCCGGCCTGGGTGCAGGCGGACCGGCCGGTCGACGGCGAGGACATCGTCGTGTGGCACACCTTCGGGCTCACGCACTTCCCGCGCCCGGAGGACTGGCCGATCATGCCGGTCGACTACACCGGCTTCGTGCTCAAGCCGTCGGGCTTCTTCGACCGCAACCCCGCGCTCGACATCCCGGCCTCGACCAACGGCCACTGCCACGGCGGCAAGGAGAACGGCGAGGTCCACGGCCCGGGCAAGGACCGCGGGGCCGAGTGATGCACGGCGCGGGCTGGTGGGAGGTCGTCGTCGGCGTGGCGTGCCTGGTCGCCGCGGCGGTCTTCCTCGCCCGCGCACGCCGTGCCCCGGCGCACCGCTACACCGCGCTGGGGCACGGCGGCATGGCGCTCGCGATGTGCGCCATGGCGGCCGGCGGGCTCGTCCTGTCGGCCGCCCTCGCCGTGGTGTCCTGCCTGTTCACCCTGGCCGGACCACGCCGGGGCGAGGGCATCGAGAACGGCGCAGTGGTCCACAGCTGCCTGGCCGCGTGCGCGATGGTGGCGATGCCGTTCGTCGCGGGCGACCACGGCGGCCTCACGGTCGCGGCAGTCTGCCTGGCCCTGACCGGCTACTTCGCCGTGCGGAGCGGGCGCTGGCTGGAGGCGCTGCGCGGACGGTTCCGCGCGGAACCCGTCGCCCACCTCGTGATGAGCGGCGCGATGGCCACCACCTTCCTCACGATGATCTGACGTGATCTGACGGCCCGGAGGGGGCTCGGATGTCCGGACCGGTCGACGAGGCGGCGGCCTACCGGGTCGCGTTCGGGCTCGCCGCGGCGGCGCAGCAGTCCTCCTGGACCTCGACCGCCGCGGCGGTCCTCGAGGAGCTGGGCAGCCACCTCCCCACCGCGGCCGCGGCGCTGGTGGCCGTGGATCCCGTACGCGGCGGGCACGTCGTCCTCGGCTCCACCGGCTACCGGTCCGAGGTGCTGGACTTCCTGACCTCGCCGGCCTTCCTGGTCGACGACGTCGGCTACCGCCTGCTCGTCCGGAAGCCGCGGCGGGCGCGGGCCTGGTCCGACGTGGAGGGGCCCGAGGCGTACGCGGACACCCGGTCGGCGCGGACGGTGTTCCGCCCGGCCGGGTTCGCCGGCGGCGCCACGGCCCGGCTCGTCAGCAGCGACGGCCGGTACACCGGCGACCTGCACCTCAGCACGGACGATCCGGCGCGTCCCAGCCCCGAGCTGACGGCGGCCCTGCACCACGCCGCGCCCGTGTTGGCCGGTGCGGCGGACCTGTCCCGCCGGCTGCTCACCCTGCTGGAGTGCGGCGGCGTCGAGGGACCCGCCGCCGTCGTCGGGCCCGACGCCACCGTGGTGCCGGTGCCCGGCCGCCCCGAGCCGCCCGGGCTCGACGACGACCTCGCGGCCCGGATCGTCCGCTGGCGCCGCACCCGTCCGGACCCGCCGCAGGCGCGGTTCCTCGCCCCGGCGCCCGCGGGCTGGGTCCCGCTGCAGCTCGTCGCGGTCGAGGACGGCACGCTCGTCGCCACCCGACCCTCGGACGCCGCCCACGGACTGTCCTACCGGGAGGCCGAGGTGCTGACGCTGCTGGTCGACGGGCTGGCCAACGCGACCATCGCCCGCCGGCTCGGGATCAGCGCCCGCACCACGGCCCACCACGTCGAGCACGTCCTCGGGAAGCTGCGGGTGGACTGCCGGGTGGCCGCGGCCCGGCTCGCCGTCGAGCAGGGGCTGCGGCTGCTCCCCGAGGCCTGAACCTCACACGTCGAGCGGCTCCAGCGGCTTCGGGTCGGCGAAGCGCTCCAGCACGTTGCGCGTGAGGCGCGAGACGTCGTTGTCGTAGCCGTTGGTGGCGAGGCTGCCGGCCCACGCGATGGAGCCGGTGGAGAACACGCCCCCGCCGTTGGCCGTCGTCAGGTAGACGACGTCGGCGCGGACCTGGAAGTTGTCCGTGCCGCCCAGGCCGTCGAAGGGGAAGTAGATGTCCTCTGCGACCAGCGGGTAGTTGTCCGAGTGCCGGCCCGCGCTGGTGGCGAGCAGCAGCGCGTTCGGCGGGGTGCCGAGGGTGAGGTCGTAGCGGTCGCACTCGTGCCCGGCGGCGCCGTTGCCGACGAGCCCGTGGTCGCCGAGCACCGTGGTCCCGTCCAGACCCGCGGTGAGGAAACCGGCCCGCGGGTCGGCGAAGTCCTGCAGGGTGTCGTAGGCCGAGGAGTGGTCCATGCCCTCGGTGGTGAACCCGACGCCGAAGAGCTTCTGCGGGCTGCGGCCGCGATTGCGCCAGATCCCGCCGCGCTCCGGGCTGAAGGCCATGTGCAGCTCGCCCGGCCGGGCCTGCCAGGCGCGGCACCCGGCCTCGCCCTTGCGCACCTCCATCAGGTGCGGCTTGTCCGGGTGGAACGTGCTGACCCAGTAGAACCCGTTGCCGCCCATGTACATCCCGCGGCCGCCGGCACCGAGGTAGGTCTCCCAGGCGTCGAGCATCCGCGCCGAGTAGTACTCGGGGTGGGTGCCGGTCAGCACCACGGAGTAGCGGCCCAGCAGCTCGGCGCCCTCGCGGTCGAGGTCCTCGTCGGTGGCGACGTCGAACTGCGCGCCCACGCCGTGCAGCCAGTCGACGAGGTGCAGGTCGGCGGGGAACTGCCACAGCGAGCCGGTGCTGTGCCGGTGGCCGGGGCGCATCGTGAGGATCGGCCGGAGCCGGCTGGTGTGCCCGACGCCGCTGCCGTCCGAGTGGTGGTCGTAGGTCGACAGCCCGTACTCGGGGTGCTCGAGGAGCTTGAGGTCGGGCGCGGCGAAGACCGAGGTGTGGCCGAGGATCGACTGGGCGACCGGGACCTCGGGGACGATGTGGTCGTTGGCGTAGGCCAGGTAGCTCGCGGTCGGGAAGAGCAGCAGGATCTTCGCCGTGGCCGTGCCCCGCGGGGGCAGCACCCAGAACGGGATGTGGTCCACGGTGTCGCCGAGCGTGATCCGCAGCGCGTAGACGGCGCTGGGCAGGTCGTCCGGGACGGTGAGGCGGACGTCGGTCTCCCAGCCTGCGTCCTCCAGGGCGTCGTCGGTGAAGTGGACGGCGCCGTACTGCTCGGGTGCGTGGCGGTAGTTCTCCTCCTCGCCGGTCCAGTTCCAGCCGGTCATGGCGCGGTACGGGGCGTTGTGGCCGCGGCCGTGCAGGCCGTGCGGGCCGCGGTCGGTGTAGGTGTCCGAGGGGACACCCGTGCGGCCGATCTCGGCGGCGAAGTCCCAGTGCGCCAGCAGGTCCGCCGTCGGCCGCTCGCCACGGGCCAGGGCGGCGCGGTCCTCGTCGGTGAGGGCGCGCGCGTAGACCGCCGGGGAGTCGAGCTTGCCGTTGTAGTGGTCGGTGAGGCCGGCGGTCGCGGCCAGCACCGTGTCGACGTCGGGCTGCGCGGGGACCGGGGCTCCCTCGTGTGCGCCACGGGTCGGCGCGGCCAGCCCGACCGCCGGGCTCCACAGGCTGTTCGCCGAGGTCAGCGTGGGGGTCGCGGTGACGACGGTGGTGCCGTCGCTCCAGCTCGCCGTGACCGAGTACCAGATCCACGGGGCGAGCGGGGCGTCCGCGACGGTCTCGTGAACGGTCGTTCCGTCGCCGAGGCGCAGGGTCACCCGGCCGTCGACGAGCCCGAGCCACCATCCGCCCGTCCCGTCCCAGCGGGAGACGAAGGCCTGCGGCCCCTTCGCGGGCGTGGTCGGCTGGACGAACACGTGCACGGCGCCGGTGCCGCCGAGCGCCATCCGCCCGCCGTCCGGCACGACGACCGCGGACCCCGTGCGGATCTCCTGGTGGCGGGCCGGGTAGGTGCCCGTGGCGGGCGTGTCGACCACCGACTCGCGGAAGCCCGGGCCGGCGGGGTTGGTGTCGCCGTTGCGCAGCCGCACGACCTCGGCGCGGAACTCGCCGGGCTCGTCGCAGCCGACCTTGAACTCGATCGTCTCGCCGGGCGCGACCGAGAAGCGGTCGGCGTAGCCGGTCACGGTGGGCCGGGGCACCTGCACCATCACGCCACCCCCGCCCGCAGGTCGGCGACCCGCCGCAGGAACACGGCGTGCATCGCCTCCTCCTCGGTGGCGTAGGGCCCGTCGTCGAGCACCTCGGGCGCCTCGCCGTGCACCCCGGTGAGCGCCGCCAGCCGGTACTCCTCCCACGGCCGCACCGCGACGATCACGAGCTTCCCGGGGATCGGCGCGCGCCGCATGTGCCGCAGCACCCGCTGCAGCGCGTCGCTGTGCGGACCCGCCGGGTTCGCCTCGTGCTCGGCGATCACCTCGTCGCTGAGCAGCGACAACGTCCGCTCGGTCGCCCGCCGTTCGAAGAGGCCGTAGACCTCCAACTGCCTGTCCCGCATCCGGATCCGCCTTCCCGTGGTGGTGGTGGGTCAGCGAACCGGAGCCAGGATGCGGGCTCAATGGGCAGAAGTGCCCATTGAGCCCAGGAAGCCGACCAGCAGCTTGAGGAACAGCAGCCCGGGGACCCAGGCCACGACCGGCGGCACCGGCAGCCAGAGGAGGTCGACCAGCACCCCGCTCGCGAAAGCCGTCACGGCGACCACCCGTCGGGTCCGCGGGGGTGCCCACTCGATCGTCACGGCGGCGGCGAGCAGGAAGGCCGCGTTGCCGACGGTCCACGCCCAGCCGGTCCCGAAGACCACGCCGACCACGACCAGGTGGAGCACGTGGCAGGCGACGAACCCGAGCCGGAACCGCCGGGAGTGCCGCTCCCGCCCGGCTGCCGCGGACGTCGTCGTGACGACACCTCCGACGAGGTCGACCGCGAGCACCGCGAGGACGACCGCCGGCAGCACGCCGGCCTCCCATCCGCCCGTGCCGCCGATGTACGCGACGAGCAGGGCGAGGAGCACCGCGAAGGCACCGACCTCGACCGCCAGCTCGGTCCGCGACCTCCCAGCAGG
Organism: Pseudonocardia halophobica; assembly: GCF_050948485.1. Classification (NCBI taxonomy): domain Bacteria; kingdom Bacillati; phylum Actinomycetota; class Actinomycetes; order Pseudonocardiales; family Pseudonocardiaceae; genus Pseudonocardia; species Pseudonocardia halophobica. Next base: position 7,380,025 of record NZ_CP192046.1, read on the forward strand.
TTGATCGTGAACTGCACGGTCAACACGTCCCGGTCAGGCGGCAGCAGGCGATCGCCGCGTACCCGCACGCCGAGTCGGCGAGGGTGGCGACGGCGCCAGCGTGCAGGTAGCCGTGCTGCTGGGTCCACGCCGGGTCCGCGGGCATGGACAGGGTGAGCTCGCCGGGGCGGACATGGTCGAGCTCGACGGCCAGCGTCCGCAGCAGGGGCATCCGCGAGGTGGCCACGCACGCGGTCCTCGAGCGCGGCGAGGTCGTCGTCCGTGGTCCGGCTCCTCACGACGCCTCCTTCCGGCGCCCGAGGAAGCGGGCGAGCCCGGCCCGCACCCCCGGGGTCCCGACCGTGGAGGCGAACCAGGCCGCCTCGATCCCGAGGCCTTCGTCGATCGGCACGTTGATCCCGCGCGTCACGGCGGCGAGGCACGCGGCCACCGCTGTGTCGGCGTGCCGGGCGATTCGCTCGGCGAGCTCACGTGCCGCCGGAAGGAGGTCGTCGCGCGGGACCACGCGGTTGACCAGCCCGAGCTCCGCGGCTCGCTGGGCGCCGATCGCGTCGCCGGTCAGGATCATCTCCAGGCCGCGCTTGCGCCCGACGTGCCGCGGGAGCCGCTGCGAACCGCCGAACGGCGGCGGAAAGCCGAGCGTGATCTCGGGCTTGGCGAAGGTCGCGTGGTCGGCGGCGAGGGCCAGTGGCGCCGCCTCGGTGATCTCGCAGCCGCCGCCGTAGGCGAGCCCGTTGACCGCCACGATCACCGGGACGGGGCAGTTCTCGACGGCCCGGGTGAGCGCGTGCCCGCGCGCCACGATCTCCCGGAGCGCGGCGGCCGTGCCCCGCGCGATGCTGTCGGCCAGGTCCGGGATGTCGGCGCCGGCGCTGAAGGCCCGGCGCCCGGCACCGGTGAGGATGATCGCCCGCACCCCGTCCCGCGCCGGCAGCTCGTCGAGGTGCGTCCGCAGCGCGTCGATCGTCGGGTAGTCGAGGGCGTTGAGCTTCTCCGGGCGGTCGATCGTGAGGACGGGCACCGTCCGGTCACCGGACACGCGGACTGGCATGGGGTCTCCGATCTCGAGGTCGTGAACGCCATGTCAGACCAGCCGTCCGCCCCGGGCAACGAAGGACCCCCGCGACGTCAGACCGCCGTCAGCCCGTCCGGAACCAGCGGCTGGCGTACGGCTCGAGCACGACGGACGCCCGCCCCTCGTCGTCGAGCCGGAGCGGCTTCGCCGCCGGGTCCAGCACGTCGACCAGCTCGGCGCCGGGCAGGCCGGTCAGCACCGGTTCGGCCCGGACCTCCGCGTCCGCGAAGTTGTGCAGGGCCACGACCGTGGTGCCGTCGGCGTCGCAGCGGTGCGCGAACACCGGGCGCGCCTCCGGCCCGGGGTCGAGCACCGTGTAGCTCCCCCAGGCCAGCTCCGGGCAGGCGCGGTAGCTGTCGACGAGCAGCCGCATCCAGGACAGCAGCGACCCCGGGTCCCGCGTCTGCTCCCGGGCCGCCGCCCAGTCCATGTCGGAGCGCACGGCGAACCGGCCGGGCAGGCTCAGGTCCTCGACCATGCCGATCTCCTCGCCGTAGAACAGCACCGGGGTGCCGGGCAGGGAGAACAGCAGGCTGTAGACCATCCGGATCCGGCGCTCGTCGCCGCCGAGCATGGAGGGCAGCCGCCGCCGCAGCCCGCGGCCGTAGAGCTGCATGTCCTCGTCCGGGCCGAACGCGGCGAAGACCTCCGCGCGCTGGGCGTCGGTGAGCTTGTCCAGGGTGAGCTCGTCGTGGTTGCGCACGAACGTCGCCCAGTGTCCGTCCTCGGGCGGGTCCGGCCGTTTCCGCAACGCGTTCGCCAGCGGCTCGGCGTCGGCGCGGGCCAGGGACAGGTACATCTGCTGCATGCCGACGAAGTCGAAGCACATCGTCAGCTCGTCGGTGGACCCCGCGCCGTCCCGGGCGCCGAAGAAGGGCATCGTGTCCGCGTAGGGGAGGTTCACCTCCCCCAGCAGGACCGCCTCGCCGTTGCGCCGGCGCAGGAACGCGGCGAGGTCGGCGAGGTAGTCGTGCGGGTCGGGCAGGGCGCCGGCGTCGTCCTGGCCGGCGGTCTCCAGCAGGAACGGCACCGCGTCGACGCGGAACCCGGACAGCCCCACCTGCATCCAGAAGCCCATGATGCGGGCGATCTCGTCGCGGACCTCGGGGTTCGCGACGTCGAGGTCCGGCTGGTGCTTGTAGAAGCGGTGCAGGTAGTACTGCCCGGCCTTCTCGTCGTACTGCCACAGGGAGGTCTCCTGGTCGGGGAACACCACCCCCTGCGGGCCGTCGGCCGGCGGCTCGTCCTGCCAGACGTACCAGTCGCGGTGCGGGGAGTCCGGCGAGCTCCGCGCGTCCTGGAACCAGGGGTGCTGCGCCGAGGTGTGGTTGACGACGAGGTCGGCGATCACCCGCATACCGCGGTCGTTCGCCGTGCGGATCAGCTCCACGAGGTCGCCGTGCGTCCCGAGCCGCGGATCGACGCCGTAGAAGTCGACGATGTCGTAGCCGTCGTCGCGGTCCGGGGTCGGGTAGAAGGGCATCAGCCACAGGCACGTGACGCCGAGCCGGTCCAGGTGGTCGATGTTCTGGATCAGCCCGCGGAAGTCCCCGCAGCCGTCGCCGTTCCCGTCGGCGAAGGTCTCGACGTCCAGGCAGTAGACGACAGCGTTCTTCCACCACAGGTCGGAGGTCCGGGTGAGCTTCACGCCGCGCCCCTCAGCTGGGGCAGGACCTTGTCGCCGAACGCGTCGAGGAACGCGTCCTGCTCCTGTCCGACGTGGTGGATCGCGATCTCGTCGAAGCCCAGGTCGGCGAACTCCGCGAGCAGCGCGGCGTGCCGGGCGAGGTCACCGGACACCTGCACCGTCTGCCGGACCTGCTCGATCGGCACGTGCGTGGACACGGCGTCGAAGGTCTCGGCGGTGTCGATGTCCCAGCAGGCCGGTGGCGGGAAGACGTTGCCACGCCACTGGTCGAGCGCGATCGCCTCGGCGGTCTCCTCGTCCGGGGCCCAGCTGACGTGCACCTGCAGGTGCAGCTTCCCGCGCCCGCCGGCCTCCCGGTAGGCGTCGATCATCTCGCGCAGGTGCGGGATCGGGGCGTTGACGGTGATGAGGCCGTCCGCCCACTCCGCGCACCAGCGCGCGGTCGCCACGCTCACCGCGGCGCCGACGAGCGGGGGCGGCTCGGGCGGGCGGGTCCACACCCGCGCCCGGTCGACGCGGACGAGCCCGTCGTGGCTCACCTCCTCGCCGCGCAGCAGCGCCCGGATGACGTCGACGCACTCCCGCAGCCGGGCGTTGCGGACCTCCTTGCGGGGCCAGTCGTCCCCGGTGATGTGCTCGTTGCTCGCCTCGCCCGTGCCCAGGGCGGCCCAGAACCGCCCCGGGAACATGGCGCCGAGAGTGCCGATGGCCTGCGCGACGATCGCGGGGTGGTAGCGCTGGCCAGGGGCGTTGACCACGCCGAACGGCAGCGACGTCGCCTGCATCGACGCCCCCAGCCACGCCCAGGCGAAGGCGGACTGGCCCTGGCGCTCGCTCCACGGGGAGAAGTGGTCCGACGACATCGCAGCGTCGAACCCGACCTGTTCCGCGCGGACGGCGGCGTCCAGGAGTGCGGTCGGGGCGATCTGCTCGTGCGACGCGTGCCAGCCGAAAGCGGTCATTCCCGCCAGTACCCGGCACGCTCCCGGCCGACACGCCGGACTCCGCCGACCTGGGCCGCTGGTGGCCGCGTCCCGGGTTCGTCATCCTGGTCGCGTGGCGTACCGCTTCCTCGCCGACGCGGTGATGCTGGTCCACTTCGCGTTCCTGGCCTTCGTCGCGCTCGGCGGCTTCCTCGCCTGGCGCTGGCCGCGGGTCCGCGTGCTGCACGCGGTCGCGGTCGGGTGGGGCCTGGTCAGCGTGCTCGCCCACGTCGAGTGCCCGTTGACGGCGTGGGAGGACCGGTTCCGCCGGCTCGCCGGGGAGCAGGGGCTGGCGCGAGGCTTCATCGACACCTACCTGACCGGCGTGATCTACCCCCGCGAGTACCTGGTGGCCATCCAGCTCGCGATCGGCTGCCTCGTCGTCGTGTCGTGGGTGGGGTTCGCGCTGCGCCGGCGCCGCGTGGTCCGGCGCTGACGCCGCACGTCGATCAGGCGCGCGCCCCGTCGCCGTGCCATTCTGTCGCCCGGGCGGGACGACCGGAGCCGGGAGCACGCATGAACCTCGAGAAGGTCGTGTTCGGCTTCTTCGTGCTGCTCGCCGCGACCCTCAACTTCGGCTTCTTCATCGGCGACATCTCGAACCCGGCGCTGCACAACATCTACGAGCTGTTCGCCGCCATCGTCGTCAGCCTCATCGCGACCGTGCTGAAGTTCGGCGACCGCACCCAGATCGGCGCGGTCCACCTCGCCACCAGCCTGGTCGCCGACCTGCAGCTCGTGGCGGCGGCGCTGGCCTGGACCTACTCGGCCCACATCGCCGACACCGGCCTGACCCCGGCGGCGATGGCGAGCGTCGTGTCGCTGTCCGGGGGCGCGCTGTTCGCCAACGTGGTCTCGGTGGTGCTGCTCGTGGTCGAGACCGTGTCGTACCACCGCCGGTAGGCCGCTCATGGGCAACCCGCTGCTCTCCTTCTGGATGCGGCTGCTGGGGCAGGACGAGGAGCCGGGCCCCCGCGGTCCCTCCCGGCGGCTGCGCCGGCGGATCCCGATGGCGTCCGCCGTCGAGGCCGAGGCCACGATCTTCCTGATCCTGCGCCGCATGCGCGCACCGTTGATCGTGCTGATCACGATCTTCGCGGTGAGCGTGTTCGGCCTGACCCTGGTCCCCGGCCAGGACGCGACCGGCGCGCCCTACCGGATGAGCTTCTTCGACGCCTTCTACTTCATGAGCTACACGGCGTCGACGATCGGCTTCGGCGAGCTGCCGAACACCTTCACCCCCGCCCAACGGCTGTGGGTCACCGCGACGATCTACCTCACGGTCATCGGCTGGGCCTACGCGGTCGGCACGCTGCTGGCGCTCCTGCAGGACCGCGCGTTCCGCCGGGCGCTCGCCCTGCAGCACTTCACCCGCAAGGTCAAGCGGCTGCGCGAGCCGTTCCTGCTGATCGTCGGCCACGGGCGCACCGGGGAGCTGCTGTGCCGCGCGTTCGACGCGCTCGGCAAGCGGGTCGTCGTGATCGACGTCGCCGAGGACCGCATCGACGCCCTCGAGCTCGGCTCGTACCACGGGGACATCCCCGGGCTCGTCGCCGACGCCCGCGACCCGGGGCACCTCGGCGTGGCCGGGCTGCGCAACCTGCGCTGCGAGGCCGTCGTCGCCCTGACCAACGACGACGAGGCCAACCTCGCCGTCGCGATGACCGCCGCCCTGCTGCGGCCGGACCTCCCGGTGGTCGCGCGCACCGTCTCCCCAGCGATCGCCGAGCGCATGCAGGCCTTCGGCAGCCCGACCGTCGTCAACCCCTTCAACCGCTTCGGCGACCACCTGCGGATCGCCATGCGCTCGCCGGCGTCGTACCAACTCATGACGTGGCTGGAGAGCGGCCCGGGCGCCGAGCTGCCCGAGCGGGGACGGCCGCCCGCCGAGGGGCACTGGGTGGTGTGCGGCTACGGCCGCTTCGGCCGCGAGGTCACCGTGGACCTGCGCGCCGAGGGGCTCGACGTGACCGTGGTCGAGCCGCGCGCCACGGCCCCCGAGGCGGGCGACGGCATCACGACCGTCGAGGGCTCCGGTGTGGACCCGGCGGTCCTGGTGCGCGCCGGCGTCGCCGACGCCGTGGGGTTCGTGGCCGGCACGGACAACGACACCACCAACCTCTCGATGGTCTCCGACGCCCGCCGGCTGAACCGCTCGATCTTCGTGGCGGCCCGGCAGAACCGGGCCGCGAGCGCGCCGCTGTTCGCCGCCATGGAGATCAACTCGCTGCTCGTGCCGGCGGAGGTCGTGGCGCACGAGGTGTTCGCGCAGCTCAGTACCCCGTTGCTCTGGCGCTTCCTGCAGGGGGTGCCGCAGCAGGGCGACGCCTGGGCGGCGGACCTGATCCGGCGCGTGACCTCGGACTGCGGGCGACGGATGCCGGCCCTGTGGAAGATCCGGCTCAACAGGAGCGAGACGCCGACCCTGCTCGGCTGGCTCGCGTCCGGCGAGGCCCGGCTCGGCGACGTCCTGCGCGACCCGGAGCGCCGCGAGAACCGGCTCGGCATCACCGTGCTGATGGTCCTGCGACGGGATGCGGACGGCACGGAGGAGTGCGTGATGGGGCCGGACGACGGGTTCGTCCTCGCCCCGGACGACGAGCTGCTCCTGCTCGGCGCCACCCCCGCCCGCCGTGGCCTCGACGTGACGCTGCTGGTCGACGCCGCCCGCGAGTACGTGCAGACGGGGCGGCGGGTGCCGGCGGGCTGGGTCTGGCGCAAGCTCACCCGGGCGGGCCGGGACTGACGCCGACCCCGCACCGTGACCGATCGCGCCGATGAGCGCCGGTGTGCCGCTGTCCGTCGCGGCGCTGTCCTGTGCGGGAGCTGCTGGTGACGCTCGACGCCGACGCCGCCTCACCGACCTGGCCCTGCTGACCGAGGGGACGACCCCCGGCTCACCGCCCTGCGGGAGCCGGCAGCCCGGGCCGGCGTGCGGCCGGCCCGGGCCCCGGGCGTCACGGTCAGGCGAGGTCGAAGCGGTCCAGGTTCATGACCTTGTCCCACGCCGCCACGAAGTCCTGCACGAACTTCTCCTGCGCGTCCTGGCACGAGTAGAACTCGGCGACGGCGCGCAGCTGCGCGTTCGCGCCGAAGACGAGGTCCACGGCGGTGGCGGTCCACTTGGCCTCGCCCGTGGCGCGGTCCCGACCCTCGTAGACGTTCTCCGTCGACTCGGACGTCCGCCACTCCGTGCCCATGTCGAGCAGGTTGACGAAGAAGTCGTTGGTCAACGTCCCGGGGCGACCGGTGAGGACGCCGTGCGGGGCGTGCCCGGCGTTGGCGTCGAGGGCCCGCATGCCGCCGACCAGCGCCGTCATCTCCGGAACGGTCAGGTTCAGCATGTACGCCCGGTCCACCAGCCGTTGCTCCGGCGGCACCTTGTCCCCGGGCCGGACGTGGTTGCGGAACCCGTCCGCGGCCGGTTCGAGCACGGCGAACGAGTCCACGTCGGTCTGCTCCTGCGAAGCGTCTGTGCGCCCCGGCGCGAAGGGGACCGTGACCTCGTGCCCGCCGTCGCGCGCCGCCTTCTCGACGGCCGCGCAGCCGCCCAGCACGATCAGGTCGGCGAGCGAGATCCTCTTCCCGTCGGACTCGAACTCCTGCTGAAGTCGCTCGAGGGTCTCCAGCACCTGCGCCAGCTCCGCCGGCTCGTTGATCTCCCAGCTGCGCTGCGGTTCGAGCCGGATCCGCGCCCCGTTCGCCCCGCCGCGCTTGTCCGTGCCACGGAAGGAGGCGGCCGACGCCCACGCGGTCGAGACCAGCTGCGGGACGGACAGGCCCGAGTCGAGGATCCGCGCCTTGAGGGCGGCGACGTCGTCGTCGCCGACCAGCTCGTGGTCGACGGCGGGGACGGGGTCCTGCCACAGCTGCGGCTCGGGCACCCACGGGCCGAGGAACCGCGAGACCGGGCCCATGTCGCGGTGCAGCAGCTTGTACCAGGCCTTGGCGAACGCGTCGGCGAGCTCGTCCGGGTTCTCGTGGAAGCGCTTCGTGATCGGCCCGTAGATCGGGTCGAACCGCAGGGCGAGGTCCGAGGTCAGCATCATCGGCGCGTGGCGCTTCGACGGGTCGTGGGCGTCGGGCACGGTGTCCTGCGCCTCGGGGTTCTTCGGCGTCCACTGCTTCGCGCCGGCCGGGCTCTCGGTGAGCTCCCAGTCGTAGCGGTACAGGTTGTCGAGGTACCCGTTGTCCCAGCGCGTCGGCTCGTTGGTCCAGGCGCCCTCGAGTCCGCTGGTGAGCGCGTCGGCGCCCACGCCGCTGCCGCAGGTGTTCCGCCAGCCCAGGCCCTGCTGCTCGATCGGGGCGCCCTCGGGTTCGGGCCCGAGGCAGTCGGGGCTGACGGCGCCGTGGCACTTGCCGACGGTGTGGCCGCCGACGATGAGGGCGACCGTCTCCTCGTCGTTCATCGCCATCCGGCTGAACGTCTCGCGGATGTCCCGCGCGGAGGCCAACGGGTCCGGGTTGCCGTTGGGTCCCTCCGGGTTCACGTAGATCAGGCCCATCTGCACCGCGGCGAACGGACCGGCGAGCTCCCGGTCACCGCTGTAGCGCTCGTCGCCGAGCCAGGTGTCCTCCGGTCCCCAGAAGATCTCCTCGGGCTCCCAGATGTCCTCGCGCCCGAAGGCGAAACCGAAGGTCGTGAGTCCGAACGACTCGTAGGCGCAGTTGCCGGCGAAGATGATCAGGTCGGCCCAGGAGATCTTCCGGCCGTACTTCTGCTTGACGGGCAGGAGCAGCCGGCGGGCCTTGTCCAGGCTGACGTTGTCCGGCCAGCTGTTCAGCGGCGCGAAGCGCTGGGCGCCGCTGCCGCCACCGCCGCGGCCGTCGGCGATGCGGTAGGTGCCCGCGGCGTGCCAGCTCATCCGGATGAAGAGGCCGCCGTAGTGGCCGTAGTCGGCCGGCCACCAGTCCTGCGAGGTCGTCATCACCTCCATGACGTCGCGCTTCAGCGCTTCGACGTCGAGCGCCGCGAACTCCTTCGCGTAGTCGGAGGTCCCGCCCATCGGGTCGGATTGGGGCGCGTGCGCGCGCAGCACCGACAGGTCCGGCTGGTTCGGCCACCAGTCCCGGTTCGTGAGGGGTCGGTGCGCCTGTGGGGTCGGGGACGGGATCCGCGGGTTCTCGCTCTCGCTGACGCTCTCGGTCACGTCGATCCTTCTTCCTGTTCCGCTGTGTCCTTTCGGCCGGGATCGCCGCATACCGCAGTGAGGATCGGGCCCGGATCAGCGAGCGGGTCGTCGTGCACCGCGGCGGGCACAGCCCACCGAGGGCGTGTGCTCGAGGTCCGACGTCGTCGGCACGCCGGCAAGTCTGGTCCCGTTCCTTGAACCACTCAACGCACAGGTGAAGGTCGGTCAGGTCGGGTTCGGCGCCCGCTGCTCGGAGTCGTCGGCGCTCTCCTCCTGCTCCTCCTCGGGGGTCTCCGAGCCCACGATGCCGGCGACGTCCTCCTCCTCGGCCTCCTCCTCGTCGGCCTCGGCCTCGGGCCGGGGCCGCTTCGAGGCGGCGAACTGCTCGAGCCGCTGGGCGAGCCGTTCGAGGCCCTGGAGCGCCAGCAGGGCGAGCCGCTTGATCAGCTGCAGCAGGATCGCGGCCTTGGCCATCAGGAAGCTGAAGCTCGCCCCCAGGACGGGCTTGACCACCGAGCCCACGGTGCCGACGACACCCTTCAGCGTGCCGGTCGCCGTCGACGCCACCCCGCTGACCGCGCTCTCACCGGTCTTCGCCACGCCCGACGCGACGTCGCCGCCGGCCTTCGCCAACCCGGATGCGGCCGCTCCACCGGTGGTCGCGGCGGTGCGGCCCGTGCTGCCAACGGCCTGCGCGGCGCCGGACGCCGCGGCCCGTCCGGTCTGGGCGGCGGTTCGTGCGGTCTTCCCGGCACCCGGCGCCGCCGCCTGACCCGCGGCGCCAGCCGTCCGACCGGCTCGACCGGCGGCCCGGCCCGCCTGGTCCACGGTCCGGCGGGCCGCCGACCGGCCGGCCTCGGACGCGGCCCGCCCGGCGGCCGTCACCCGGCGGACACCACCGGTGACGTTCCTGGCGGGCGGCTTCGTCCCTCCGTCGGGCGCGCTCATCCCGGGGGCACGACGCCGGACCTTCCGCGTGGCGTCGGACGCGTCCTGCTCTCCTGCGCGGGCCTCCCCGCGCTTCTCCTGGGGCTGGTCGGATTCCGTCATCGGTCCGCTCCTCTGCTCGGCTCGCAGTGCTACCACTTCTCGGGGGGCGGCTACCCGAATCCGAGCTATGACCAGGCAATTTGCGCTGAATGGACGCGTCCCCAGGCCCGCGTCCCGCATCGCCCGGAGGGCCAGATGCGCGCTACGAGTCCGTGCGTCCGCCGAGCAGCCGCACGGCTTCGGCGACCAGGGCGGGGCGTCGGGCGGCGCCGGTCTTCGCCAAGAGCCGTTCGACGTGCTTCTCCACGGTCCGCACGGACAGCACGAGCCGCGCCGCGATCTCCCGGTTGTCCAGGCCCTCGGCGACCAGGGCGAGGATCTCGCTCTCCCTCGATGTCAGACCCTTCTCGCGCAGAACCGCGGGAACGACCGTGGTGGTCCGCCGCGGCACGACCGCTCCGGCCCTGCGCAACTGCCCGCGCAGGACCGCGGCCCAGCGCTCCCGGCCCCGCGCCTCGACCTGGGGGAGATCGGCGGCGAGCCAGCGCGCGGGCTCGCCCCAGCGGTCGGCGAGCGCGGCCCCGGCCACCAGCCGTCGGGCCTGCAGGCGGTACCAGCCGATGTCCACAGGCCGCCGCAGGGTGTCCTCGGCCTCGTCGAACGCGGTGAGCGCGCCGGCCCGGTCGCCGCGGCGGCCCCGGGCCACGGCCTCCGCGAAGCCCGCCATGCCGCGGTTCCAGCGGTTGGTGAGCGGATCGGGCGGCTCGGGGACGACGGTTCGACCGGTCTCCCACGCCACGGCGGTCACCAGCCAGAGTCCGACGGCGGGTGAGCCGGTGACCTCGTCCGGCCTGCGCGCGAACTGCGCCATCGCCTCCTCGAGCTGCGCGTGAGCGGCCGCGTCGTCGCCCCGGTCGAGGGCCCACATCGCCCGCACCTGCGCGATCTCCCCGCGCAGGTGGGTGTCGTCCGGGGCGAGGGCCTCCGCCTCGGCGAGCTGCGGCTCGGCGTGATCACCGACGAAAGCGCGGGTCGCGGCGTCGAGGACGAGGGCCTTGGGCAGCGTCGCGAGGTGCAGCCGACGGGACGTGACGATGCAGCGCTCCGCCGCGGCGAGCGCCTCCGCCACCTCCCACCGCGTGTTGCGGATCGCGGCCTCCTGCAGGTCGAGCACGGCGACCCCGGCGAGATCGCCGAGTGCGGCCACCCGCGCCCGGGCGTCCGCGAGCAGGTCGACGCGGAGGGTCTCCTGCACCCCGCCGATGGCCCGCTCGTAGGCGGCACGCGCCGCCGCGTGCGCCAACCCGTGCTGCTCGGCGAGGGTCTTGGCGCGCAACGCCAGCGCCTCGGCCTCGTCGAGGTCGGAGCGGCGGGCGAGGCGGCTCAGCAGCAGGAGGGCCTCGACCCGCACGTCGACCGGGCCGCGCTCGTGTGCCGCGGCCGCCAGCTGAGCGGCGTCGTCCGGGCGGGCGTCCTCCAGCGCGACGGTCGCGCGCACCACCATCGCCCGCAGCCCGTCGGCGCCGTCGGTGGGAACCTGCCGAAGCTCCGCCTCGGCGGCGGTCCAGCGGCCGGCGCGGACGTGGACGCGGGCGAGCCGGACACGGGCCGCGGCCGCGTGCGGCGCGGCGTCGAGCAGGCGACGGCTGATCGCGGCGGCCTCCTCGGTCTTGCCCGCGGACGTCAGGACCTCGGCGAGGAGCTCGTCGACGGCGGTGGGGTCGTCGGACACCTCACGAGCCCGGCGAAGGGTCGTCTCGGCGGACTGCAGGGCGCCGCGGGCGAGGTTGCGCCGGCCCGCCTCGAGCAGCACCTCGGCCGCCGCGGCCCGGTCCCCCGCGGTCAGGGCGAGGTCGGCGGCGACGTCGCACCACGGCCCGTCGAGTTCGGGCTGCCGGTGCCGCACGGCGGCGAGTGCCCTTGCGGCCCAGGCCGCGCGCTCGGGCGGGAGGAGGTCGGCGAGGACCGCGTCGCGGACGAGGGAGTGGCGGAACCGGAACTCGTCCTGCTCCCCGGATTCGATCATCCCGGACCGGATGATCTCGTGGAGGACGGCGAGCGCCGCCTTCTCGTCGAGGCCGACAGTGTCCGCCAGGACGCGCCAGTCGAACCGCTCTCCGAGCACGGCGGCGGCCTGGAGGGCCGCGCGGCCCTCGTCGGGGAACGCGACGAGCCGCGTCCGGACGGACTCGGCCACGGACCGGGGGACGACGCCGGGCTCGGCGCCGAGCAGCTCCTCGACCAGGAGCGGGAGACCGGCGCTACGACGGTGCAGCGCGTGCCGGTCCGCCGTGTCGACCAGGGTGTCGATTCCGCACGCGTCGATCATGGCGTCGATCTCGGGTGCGGTGAGCGGTGCGAGCATGCGGACGGTGCAGGCGCCGCGCCGGGCCAGGGTGTCGGTCAGCTGGACCACGCCGTCCGGCTCGTCGCGGGCGGTGAGGAGCAGGGCGATGCGCTCGGTGTTGTCGGCGAGGAACTCGACCACGGACAGTGTCTCGGGGTCGGCCCAGTGCAGGTCTTCGAGGACGAGCAGCAGCCCGTCGGGCGCGAGGTCCTGGAGGAGGCGGAGAACGCCCTCGGCGAGGACGAGTACGGAGCCTTCCGGCCGGTCGTCGACACGCCAGCGGGGGACGAGCCGACCGAGCTCGGGCCGGGCGGCGATCCCCGGATGCCGACGCAGCCCGGCGAGCAGGGCCTCGGCGATGGGTCGGAACGCCGTCGCGTCCCCGTTCGGTACCGCCCGTCCGGTCAGCGCGGGGATGCCCCACGCCTCCGCCGCCACGGCCGCCTCCCGCGCGAGACGCGACTTGCCGATCCCGGCGGGGCCGAGGAGCGCCGTCGTCGAGCCCCGTCCGAGCCGGGTGGCGGCCAGCGCGGACCGCACCGCGGCCAGCTCCCCTGTCCGTCCGACGACGACGGGGCAGCGCGGCGCGTGCACCCGACGGACAGTAGGGGACCGCACACACGTACGTGCAGTGTGTGCGCCGGATACGTACGCACCCCCATGTCGGTGGGCGCGCGACGCGCCAGGGTCGAGGTCATGACGATCCCCACCACTCGCCCCTACCACCTCGCCGCCGGTGAGGGCCCCGCTCTCTGGCACCTCGGCGCCCTGCTGACCTTCAAGGCGACCAGCGACAACACGAACGAGCGCCTCTGGGTGCAGGAGGCGTACGGCGCCCGCGGCTACGCCAGCCCGCTGCACCGCCACACCCGCGAGGACGAGGCCTTCTACGTGCTCGACGGCCGCCTCGCCGTCTGCGTCGGCGACGACGTGATCACCGCCGAGACCGGCAGCTTCGTGTGGGCCCCGCGGGACCTCGCCCACGCCTTCTGCGTGGAGTCCGACGAGGCCCGCTTCCTCGCCTTCTCCACCGGCGGCCGGATGGACCACTTCTTCTTCGCGACCGGCGAGCCCGCGCCGTCGGCAACCCTGCCCCCACCGCCGGACGGCCCCCCGGACGTCGAGGCACTGGTCCGGGCGATGACGGACTACGGGGTGGAGATGGTCGGCCCACCGCCGCAACCGCGGGGATGAGCGCATGGCCCTGGCCGGAGGGGTGCCAGGGCCTCACGAACGCCGCGTCGGCACCCCGAGGTCGTCCAGCCTCACCTGCTCGACGGGGCGGCTGGGCGCGGGGACCCGACCCAGGAGGTCAGGGCGATGGACGACGTTGCGGCCCGGTGGATCGCCCGTCCACCACGGCGGATGGAACGACGGGATCCCCCGGTCGACCGTGACCGTCCACTCGCCCCGGTGGATCAGCCGGTGGTGGCGCGCGCACAGCAGCACCGTGTTGCCCAGCGAGGTCTCCCCGCCGTCGACCCAGTGCCGCACGTGATGGCCCTCGCACCACGGCGCGGGCATTCCACAGCCGGGGAACGCGCATCCACCATCGCGGACCGCCAGGGCCCGCCGCAGTGCGTGCGGTACGACCCGGTGCTTGCGCCCGACGTCGAACGGCTGCCCGTCCGACCCCAGCAGCACGGGGACCACCCCGGCGTCGCACGCCGGGCGCCGTGCGTCCTCGGCGCGAATCACCCCCACGCGCGAGCCCGTCGCCGAACTCCAGCAGCCCCGCTCCGTCGTGGCGGAGGTCCTGCAGCGAGATCGTGACGGTGATGCGCGGCCGGGTCCCGCCCTCGACGGGCAACGCCCCGGAGTTCGGCATCCGCCGGCACAGCTCGACCAGCGCGTCGCCGTCCCGCTCGGCCGTCGACCGGGGATCCGGTCGCGACTCACCCGAGCCGTGCTCGCACCCGGACTCCGCGCACTCCCCGGCCTCGTGCTCACCGGGCGGCGCGGCCAACGGGGACAGCGCGGTCCGGATGATCGCTGCCGACTCCCGGTCGAACCAGCCCCACGCCTCGAACCCCTCACCGCGAGGCAGGAGTCGCAGCCGCGTCCGCGTGGGGTCGGTGTGTCGAGGCCGCAGCCCGTCCGGATCGAGCATCGCCAGCGCGTGCTTGCCCACCCTTCGCAACGCGCCGGGGTCGAGGAGCCGGGCCTGCTCGGCCAGATCCTGTTCGAGGGGTTCCCGGCGCTCGGCGCCAGATGCGGTGGGAGCGCGGCGAGCGTCCGCTCGATCACCACCACGTCAGCCCAGCTCCAAAGCGCTTATCTCGATCGTATGTTCGAGTGGCCGGCTGGAGCGACGTGGCGGACGAGGACCTCCTCGCCGCGGTCACTGATGTCCAGCGCGCGCGCAATGCCGTCGAGGCCCGGACCGCCTGCGCGGTCTCCGGCAGGACTGCGGGAAGCGCCTCGCCGTGCAGGGAGCGCCGCGGAGCGGCAGCCCGCGCCGCCCGCACCCGCGCCTTCGCCGCGCCCGCCCCGACCCTCTGGACCGTGCGCAACAGAGTGCTGAACCAGTCGTCCCCGTGAGGGGCCCACTCGCCGCATCCGGGACGACGCCGCGATCGACGTCCTCCTCGACGAGGTCAGTGTGTCGACGCCGCACATGCTGGAGCTGCGGCACCTGGGCGGCGCCCTCGCCCGTCCCCCCGCCGTCGTCAATGCAGTCAGCCACCGCGACGCCCACTACAACCTCTTCACCTCGGCCTACCCCGGCCCGGCCTTCGCCGAAGCCGTCGGCCTCCAGACCGCGCTGTACGAACGGCTCCTGCCCTGGACCCCAGGACCTCGCCGCCTTCCGCGCCGGCCACGAGCGCGTCTACCCCACCCCGATCACCTACCGGGTCGAGTACGACGACGACTCCTGGGTCGAGTCCGGCCCCCGCCTCGCCGCCCGGGTCTGGATCACCACCCAACTCCCGGGCGAGGAGGCACACCGCATCGAGGTGGTGCTCGTGGCGGAGTACCGAGACGGCCGCCTCCTCCGCGTCCACGAACTCACCTGGCCGGACTGGTCGCAGCTGGGGGCGTTCGAGAGGTACGGAACGACGGGTTCGCAGACGGCGGAGGAACGGAGATAGATCAGGTCACGCGCTGAGCGGGTCTGCTGTCCCGATCACGGATCGGCGAGCAGACCCGCGCGCACTGCCAACGTCGCGGCCTGGACCCTGCTGGACAGGCCGAGCTTCCTGAGCACGTGCTCGACATGAGTGGAGACCGTGCGGGTCGCGAGGAAGAGGCGCTCCCCGATCTGGCGGTTCGTGAGTCCCGTCGCCAACAACCGCAGGATCTCCAGCCCATGCACCGAACGGTGAACTGGGGAGACCGGTAGTGGGCCGCAACTGGTGTCCTCATGGCCGACGTTGACGAGCTCGGCGTGCTCGCCCGTATGAGGTGCGATCGAGTTCACCTGCGCCACGTTCAGGTTCGTCTCCGCGCACAGGAGCTCCATGACCCCGCGGAGCCGGGTGACCGGGCCGCCTGAGGCCACAGCCCGAAGGGAGTGAGCAAAGCCGTCGCTCGTCATCGGGAAGAGCTCTGCGACGGGAAGCTCGTCATTGTGCAGGAGGGCGGCCAGATCGACACGATTCCAGGGCGAAGCGCCTAGATGTAGTGACCCAGCACCTTGTTCACGGTCACGCGGTGAGTCGGGTGGCCGGGGGTCGGCCGCCGAGGGCGGAGTGGGCGCGTCGAGTGTTGTAGTCGTGCACCCAGCTGTCCAGGGCGGCGAGGCGGTCGGTGTTGGAGTGCCAGGGGCGGGCGTAGGCGAACTCGGTGAGCAGGGTGCGGTTGAACCGTTCGGCCTTGCCGTTGGTCCACGGGCAGCCGGGCTTGGTGAACCGCCGCCGCAGCCCCAGGGCCACGCACACGGCCCGCCAGGTGTGCCGACCCGGTAGACCTTGGCGTTGTCGGTGAGCACCCGCAGCGCGCGCACGCCGTGGGCGCGGAACCAGGCCACCGCCCGGTGCAGGAACCCGGCGCAGGTGGCGTCGCGCTCGTCGGGGTGGGCTTCGACGTAGGCCAGCCGGGTGTGGTCGTCCACGGCCACGTGCAGGTAGTCGTAGCCGAGCCCGTGGCCATGGACCGTGCGGCCGCGGACGTCCTCGCGGCGCCCGTGCAGCCGCCACCCGCCGCCGTCGGGCACCCGGCCCAGCTTCTTCACATCCACGTGCAGCAGATCCCCGGGGGCGCGGTGTTCGTAGCGGATCCCGGAGTGGCGCCGGCGCACCGGCTCACCGGTGATCGGGTCGGTGGCGGCCAACGGGGCCACGCCGTGGCGGCGCAGCACCCGGCCGACGGTGGAGGCGACCAGCCCGAGCTGGCCGGCCAGGAACACCGGCCCGCGGCGGGCGGTCGAGCGCAGCTGCAGGATCTGCTCCTCCACCTCCGGCCGGGTGCGGGTCGGAGTGCGGTGCGGGCGCGACGGGCGGTCTTCCAGCCCGGCCCAGCCCTCGGCGCGGAACCGGCGGATCCACTTGTGCACGGTGGCCCGGGAGATGCCGAGCTGTTCGGCGATCCGCGCGGCCGGCCACCCGGCCTGCCAGCGTTCGATGATGAGCCTGCGGCCGTGCACGGTGGTGCGCGCGTTACGGTGCCCCACGGAGGGCCTCCTGGGATTCGAGTAGGTGCGTCAGACACACCCACTCCGCCCGGAGGCCCTCCCCTCGATCAAGCCGACACGCCGGACCGACCTGTCAACAACGTGGTGAGTCGCTACACCTAGACCATGGCTGCACGCACGGGCTGGCGGCTCAGGGGAAGAGGGCTCTGATCTTCTCGGGATCCGGTCCTTCTGGCTCGATCACCACGACCGCGTCGTCGAAGCTCGCCTCCGCGTAGCGGTGGAGTTGCTCGCCGACTGTGCCGAGGTCGGCCGGGATCGAGAGCGGGATGGCGCAGACGATGGCTCGTTGGCCTCCGGCCGCGCGGTAGCGGGAGTGGGCGGCGAGGATCTCTTCGGGGGTGCGGCGGTAGGCGGAGGCCAGCCAGCCATCGAAGTGCCGGGCGGCCTTCTCGACGTTGGCACCCCAGGAGCCGAGCAGGAGCGGCGGAGCACTATCGCCGAGCAGGTTCCGCAGCCGGGCCACGTTGTCGTCGAAGGTGCGGAAGCGGCTGCGGAAATCCCGGTTCAGGAGCGCGTAGTCGGTGGTGGTCGAGCCGGGGCTCACCCCCAGCGTGAGGCGGTCGCCGCACACCAGCTGGAGGGACCGGATCCGGTGGGCGAGGTCGGCGGGGTGGTGGAGCGGGACCTGGACCGTGGCCGTCCCGAGCTCGACGCCGGGAGCCGCGACAGCGGCGGCCGCCAAGGCGACGAAGGGGTCGGGGACGAACCCCTCCCGCCCGATGATCTGCGGCGTCCACAGGCTCTCGAAGCCGGCATCCACCAGGCGTCGGGCCCAGGAGGCGACGTCGTAGGGCGGGCCCGAGCCCAGGTGAGCCAGATAGGCGCCGAGCTTCACAAACGGGAGGCGGCGAACCGCGCGTACCAGCGCAGCGCGTCGGGGTCGTCGACGGAGGCGATGTTCGCGGCCTTCTCCAACGGCCTGCCGCTCATCAGCTTCTTGATCGGGACCTCGAGGCGCTTGCCGCTCAACGTGTGGGGCACGGCGGGCGCCTCGAGGATCTCGTCCGGGACGTGGCGGGGCGTGAGCCTGGTCCGCAGCGTCTGCACGATCCTCTGCCTGAGCGCGTCGTCGAGCGCGTGCCCCGAAGCAGGGACGACGAACAGACCCAGCCAGTAGCCGTCGTCGGGCTGGTCGACCCCGACCACCAGGGTCTCGCTGATCTCCGGCATGGTCTCGAGCACGTCGTAGAAGTCGCTGCTGCCCAGCCGGACACCCTGCCTGTTCAGGGTCGAGTCGGAGCGGCCGTGGATGGCGAGGCTGCCGTCGGCATAGAACGTCACCCAGTCCCCGTGCCGCCACACACCGGGCCAGGTCTCGAAGTACGACTCCGTGTACCGCTCGGCATCCGGGTCGTTCCACAGGTGCACCGGCATCGAGGGGATCGGCTGGGTGACGACGAGGTCGCCCACCGAGTCGACGACCGGCTCACCGTCCTCGTCCCAGGCCGCGCAGTCGACGCCGGCGAGCCGGCCGCCGATGCGCCCCACCCGGACCGGGGCGTACTCGTTGGCGCCGACGAACGCGCCGGAGATGTCGGTGCCGCCGCTGGTCGAGTCGATCCGCACGTCCGGGCCGATGTGCTCCATGATCCAGTGGTAGCCGGCGGTGGGCAGCGCCGAGCCGCTGACCATCACGTGCCGCAACCGGCTCATGTCGTGCTCCTGCCGGGGCGACACCCCGCTGTTCGCCGTCGCGGTGACCACGGCGGCGCCGAGCAGCATGACGTCCGCCCGGGTGCGGGCCGCGACCTCGAAGACCGCGCCCGCCGGGTGGCCGGGGCTGCCTTCGTACAGCACGATGCTCGCGCCCTGGGTGAGCACGCCCAGCTGCATGTTCCACAGCGCCCAGCCGGTCGAGGTGAACGCGAACATCCGCTCGGCGGTGCCCGTCTCGCGCGGAGCGGGGCGCAGCCCGCAGTACAACCCGGACCACATCAGCCCTTGCAGCGTCATCCCGCCGTGGCCGTGGACCAGGCCCTTGGGCAGCCCGGTGGTGCCCGAGGTGAACAGCACCCACAGCGGGTGGGAGAACTCGACCTGCTCGAACTCCAGCGGCGCGTCCTCGGCGAGAACCGAGTCCCATGAAACCGCACCCGAAGGAGCGGGCCGGTCGAACACGTACGGCACATGGACGAAGTGCCGCACCGTCGGCAGCTTCTCGCGGAGCGTCGCAACGACGTCGGCGCGGTCGATCTCCTTGCCGTTCCAGTGGTAGCCGTCCGCGGCGATGAGCACGGTGGGCTCGAGCTGTGCGAGACGACCGATGGTGCCCTCGGCGCCGAAGTCCGGGGAGCAGCACGACCACACCGCGCCGACCGCGGCGGCGGCGAGGACGCCGATCACCGCGTGCTCGGTGTTCGGCAGGTAGGCGCAGACCCGGTCGCCGGGGCGCACGCCCGCCCGCCGCAGCCAGCCGGCCGCCGCCGCGACCGACCGGCGCAACTCGCCCCACGTGATCTCGCGCGCGGGTGCGCCGCCCTCCCGGACGCACACGACCGCCACCGAGGAGTCGGCGCCGCGGCGCAACGCGTGCTGCGCCCAGTTCAACCGCGCCCCGGTGAACCAGCGGGTGTGCGGCATCGGGTCGGCGGTGCGCACCTGCGTCCACGGCGCGGAGAACTCGACCCCGTAGTAGTCGACGACGGACGACCAGAACCGGTCGACGTCCTCCACCGACCAGGCCCAGAGGGCGTCGTGATCCGCGAACGGCCGCCCCTCGCGCTCCTCCAGCCAGTCCAGGTACTCGCGCAACGCGGAGCCCTCGATACGGGCCGCCGTCGGGCTCCAGAGCGTGTCGGTCATCCCCACCGCCTCACTGTGCGACGGGCCCGGTCGCGCCGGGCCCGTCGCACATGCTCACACGAGGGACGCGGTCAGCCCACCGTCGAGGACGTAGTGGCTGCCGGTGACCCACGACGCCCGGTCGGACGCGAGGAAGGCCGCCACCTCGGCGATGTCCTCCGGGGTGCCGAGCCTGCCCTGCTTCATCGCGACGAGGTCGCCGAACGGGACCTGCGTCGCCGCCTCGAAGTCCGGGACGAGCCGCTCGACCATCGCGGTGTCGGCGAAGCCCGGACAGACCGCGTTGACCCGCACGCCCGTCGGGCGCATCTCCACCGCGGCGACCCGGGTGAGCTGGATCAGCGCCGCCTTCGTGGCGCAGTAGGAGCCGAGCAGCGGGCTGCCGCCGATGCCGGCGATCGAGGCGATGTTGACGACGTTGCCCTTCGACTCGACCAGGTGCCCGATCGCCGCCTTCATCGCCACGAACGGGCCGCGCACGTTGACCGCGTAGATCTTGTCGAAGCTCTCCGTCGACTGCTGCAGCAGCGGCGAGGAGACCTCGATCCCGGCGTTGTTGACCAGCACGTCGAGACCGCCGAGCAGGTCCACCGCCTGCTGCACCGCGCCCTGGACCTGGCTCTCGTCCGTGACGTCGCAGTTGGCGACGCCCGCGGCGCCGATCTCGTCCGCCGTCTTCTTGGCCGCGTCGGCGTCGATGTCGCTGATCACGACCCGGGCGCCGCGCTGCGTGAACAGCGTCGCGATCGCCTTGCCGATCCCGGCAGCGGACCCGGTGACGAAGACCCGCTTACCGTCGAGTTCGGGCATCTCTTTCCTCTCGCTTCGTGGTGGGGAGTGCGAACCGGAGGTCAGGAGGCCTCGACCTTCGGCATGATGTCGTTCTTGATCCGCTTGAGGTCGTCGAGGGTCTTGGACACGGGGACGTCCGCGAACGGCGGCCAGAACATCGGCATCGTCATCCCGGCCTCCTTGTACGCCTTGAGCTTGTCGGTGATCTGCCGCTCGCTGCCCGCCAGCAGGTTCGTGACCTTCCCCGCGGGGGAGTCGTCCAGGTCGACGTCCGTGATGACCGTCCAGATCATGCTGCTGATCTCGAGGTCGCCGATCTTGCGCTGGCTGCCGATCGCCTCGAGCTCGCGCTCGATCCCCCCGCGCCACGTCGCGATGTCCTCGGGCGAGTCCTGGATCCCGATCCAGCCCTTGAGGTCGTACTTGCTGACGCGCTTGGCCGCCCGCGCCGGGTCCTTGAGACCGGAGAAGAAGATCGGCAACGGGTCCTGCAGCGGCTTCACCCCGAACCCGCAGCTGTCGAAGTCCGCGAACTCGCCGTGGTACTCGAACAGCTCGTTGTTCCAGACGCCCTGCATGACCTCGATCGTCTCGCGCACGTGCTTGTGCCGCTTCGGGAAGATGTGCGCGGCGCTCGCGGCCGCGAACTCCTCCGGCATCCACCCGGAGCCGACGCCGACGTTGAGCCGACCGTTCGAGAGGTGGTCCATCGTGGCCATCTCCGCGGCCAGGACGCCGGGGGCGCGGAACGGTGTGTCGATGATGCTCATGCCGATCCGGACCTTCGAGGTCTTCGCCGCGAGCCACGGGATCAGCGGGTAGCCCTGGAGCCACTGGCCGCGCGAGGACACCGGCAGCGCCTTGGGCAGACCGTCCATCATCCCGAAGGAGTACTGCAGCTCCTGGCGGTCCGACGCCTCCGGGACGACGATCCGGTCGAGCGTCCACACCGAGTCGAAGTCGAGCTCCTCGGCGAGCGCGGTGAGGTCCTCCAGCTCCTTCACGGTCACCTTGTCGCGGAAGTTGGGCAGGTAGAGGGCGAGCTTCATCGGGTTCCGCCTCCTTGCGGTACTGCGGTGAGTGTCGTGCGGATCTCTGTCTTGAGGACCTTGCCGATGGTGGAGCGGGGGAGATCGGGCCAGATCTCGATCTGCTTGGGCGCCTTGACGCTGCCGATGCGCTGCTTGACGAACGCGATCAGCTCGTCGACGTCGACCTCGGCGTCGGGCTGGAGCTGGACCACGGCGGTGACCCGTTCGCCCCACTTGTCGTCCGGCAGGCCGACGACCGCGCAGTCACGGACGGCGTCGTGGCCCATCAGCGCCTGCTCCACCTCGGCGGAGTAGACGTTGAACCCGCCGGTGATCACCATGTCCTTGGCGCGGTCGACGATGTAGAGGAAGCCGTCCTCGTCGAGGAACCCGATGTCGCCCGTGTGGTGCCAGCCGTGGGCGGACGCCTCGGCGGTGGCCTCTGGGTTCCGGTAGTAGCCGGCCATCACCAGCGAGCCCCGCACGCAGATCTCGCCCCGCTCCCCGCGCGGCACGGGCCGGCCCTCCTGGTCGAGGATCGCCACCGTGACCAGCGGCGACGGTCGGCCGGCGGACGACAGCCGGGCGGTGGCGATCGTCCCGTCCGGCAGGCGGTGCTCGGCCGGGGACATCGTCGAGATCATCATCGGGGCCTCGGACTGCCCGAAGAGCTGGGCCATCGGCCCGATGCGGTCGAGCGCCTCGGCCAGCCTGGCCACCGACATCGGCGCCGCGCCGTACCAGAAACACTGCAGCGACGACAGGTCCGTGCCGTCGAGCGCCGCGTGGCCGAGAACCATGTAGATCAGCGTCGGCGGCAGGAAGGTGTGGGTGACCCGGTGCCGCTCGATCAGCTCCAGGAACCGGCCGACGTCCGGCTTCGCCATGATCACGACCTCGCCGCCGCGGGCGAGGATCGGGAAGCACAGCACACCGGCCGCGTGGGTCAGCGGGGCCTGGGCCAGGTACACCGGGCGACCCTCGAAGGGATAGCTCATCAGCGTGATCGCCGACATCGCCTCGAGGTTGCGATCGGTGAGCATGACCCCCTTGGGGCGCCCCGTGGTGCCACCGGTGCCGACCAGGGCCACCACGTCGTCGGGCTGGGCGGCCTCGGCATCCGGGTCCTCGCGCGCGGCGCCGAGCCAGGGGTGGAAGGCCTGCGCGTGGCCGTCGCCGTCGCCGAGGCGGACGAGCGTGGTCAGCTTCGGGAGGTTCGGGGCGATCGCGGCGACCAGGTCGTCGAACGCCGGCTGGAAGATCAACGTGGAGCAGTCGAACAGGTCGAGCAGCTCCGCGTTCTCCGCGGCCGCGTTGCGCGGGTTGATCGGGCACCACACCGCACCCGCCCGGGCGATGCCGAAGACGCAGGAGAACGCCGTCGGGTCGTTGGCCGAGAGGATGCCGACCTTGTCGCCCGGCTGGACGCCCGAGCGCCGCAGTGCCCTGGCGACGGCGCGGGAGAGCTCGACGACCTCGCCGTACGACAGTGACGCCCCGTCGAGGGTCAGGCAGGGAGCCTCGGGATCGAGGGAGGCGCCCTTGTCGAGATAGAAGGTCAGCGACATCGTCGTCCCTCGATCGTCGTCGGCATCGTTGCTGACAGGGACGACCGTGGCCGGATCTTGGACGGTTGTCAAGATTTTCCTGGACGAGTGGTCAGGAAATCCGCTCGATAGGTATCGTCACCTCATGCCCAGCTCCGCCGCGGTGCGGTCGCGGTCCCGTGCCGACAAGTTCGAGGACCGCCGTCGCGAGCTCGCCGACGCGGCGCTGCTGACCCTGGCAGAACTCGGCTACGCGCACACCAGCCTGCGCACGATCGCGGACAACACGGAGTTCTCCCACGGGCTCCTGCACTACTACTTCGCCGACAAGATCGACCTGATCACCTACTGCGTGCAGCGCTACAAGGAGGCCTGCGTGCAGCGCTACGAGGGCTTCGTCGCCGAGGCGTCCACACCCGCGGAGCTCGCCGCGGCCTGCGGGAACGGGCTGGCCGCCACCCTCGCCGATGCCCCGCTCATGCACCGGCTCTGGTACGACCTGCGCGCGCAGTCCCTGTACGGGGAGGCCTTCCGGGACGACGTCGCCGAGATCGACGGCCGCCTGCAGGACATGATCTGGCGCCTGGTCCGCGGCTACGCCCAGCTGTCGGGAGCGGAACCCACCTGCTCCCCCTCCGCCGCCTACGCGATGTTCGACGGGCTGTTCCAGCAGGCACTACAGCGACACCTCGGCGGCTCGGGGACAGCGCTCGACGAGCTGCGGGACCACTGCCGGGACCTGCTGCCGCGGCTCTTCGTCTGATCTCTCGCCGGCGCGTCAGCCCCGGGCACGCACGGTGAGGGTCAGCCCGGCGCCGGCGGCTCCAACTGCCGCACCGACAGCAGCGGCACACCGAGATCACGGATCCTGGCCAGCGCGCCGTGCAAGGCGGCCTGGTCGGCCAGTGGCCCGGTGAGCACGGTCTGCCCCGCCGGACCTTCGGTGGCGACGAGCCCGGCGAGCCATTCCGACCAGTCGTCGTCGAGCACGGCGCCCACCCGGATCTCGTACACCGTTCCCCTGTCGGCCCCGGTCATCCCGAGTACGCCCACGCGGATCGCGGCGGGCGTCCCGGGCCCCGCTTGCGCGCGATCACCGTGCCGCGGTCGATGATCTCGCCGCCCCAGACCCCCCACGGCTCCCCGCGCCGCACCGCCCCGGCCAGGCATTCCGCGCGGACCGGGCAGGGCCGGCACAACCGCTTCGCCCGTTCGAGGTCGAGGGGCGAGACGGCGAACCACAGGTCGGGGTTCGCGTGCTGGCACGGTAGGGCGAGGTCGGCCCGTACCGGAGCGGCGCGCCGTCGACTCCGGATGTCCACGGCGCTCCGTGAGCCGACGGTCGTTGACGTGGGCATCGCCCACCTCCTTCCGAACCCGGGCGACGGTAGGCGGACCGACCGCCGCCGGGATCACGCGAAGGTGGGACACACGGTGGCATCTCGCGACCACCACCGCCACGTCAGGACAGCAGCCCGAGAGCGCGAGCCCGGGCGACCGCCTCCGTGCGGTTGGTGGCGGCGAGCTTGTCGAGCACGTGGGTGACATGGCGCTTGACGGTGTCGACGGAGATCACCAGCTCCCCGGCGATGGCACGGTTGGGCCGGCCGTCGGCCAGCAGGGAGAGGATCTCCTTCTCCCGGGCGGTGAGCGGCTCGACCAGACCGGGGGCGGCGACCGCGCCGCGCCGGGCGGCGGGCAGCAGCGGGTGGCCACTGCGGTCGAACGCCGCGCTCAGGGCGGACAGGAAGGCCTGCGGGACGGCCCGGCCGCCGTCGAGCCGCTCCAGCCGCCGGCCGACGAGCAGCTCGCGCAGCAGCGCGGCCGCGGCGGCGCCCTCGTCGACGAACACCTGCAGCTGACGGTGCGGCGCGGCCAGGGCGAGCGCCTCGACCAGGAGCGTCGCCGCGTCGGCCCGGTCGCCGAGCTCCGCGTGGGCCAGCGCCTGGAGGACGCGGATCTCGACGACGCTGCCCGTGCGGTGCTGGGCCTCGGCCAGGTCGTGCCACCGGCCGAGCAGCTCGACGGCCTGCTGCGACTGTCGCCGGACGAGGACGCGGGCCAGGAGGAGGTACTCCGGCTCGCGCGGACAGTGCGGTTCGTCGGCCGGGGCGAGGCCGCGGGCCCGGGCCCATTGCGCGACCTCGTCGACCCGTCCGTGAGCGAGCGCGATCCGGGCCGCCTGAACACCCACCGACGCCGCGATGGGCGCGGCGACACCGGACCCGGCCGCGAGCCTTCCCGCCTCGTCCAGTGCCTCGGTCGCCCGGTCGTGCTCACCGCGGGCGTGCCGGACCCGGGCCGCGACGACCAGCGCGGTGACCTGCCAGCGGGGACGGCCGAGCCGGCGGCACAGCTCGACGGCGGCCTCGGCCTGCTCGGCGGCCGCGTCCAGCTCGCCGCGCAGGTGGAGGATCTGGGCCAGACGCGCGTGGGCGACGCCCGCGTCCGGCAGGTGCGTCCGGTCGGCCGGCCGGGCCCAGGTGTCGAGGGCGCTGCGGTAGATCCGGAGGGCCTCGTCGAGGCGGCCCTGGACCACCCGCATCCAGCCGATCAGGGAGAGCGTGCGGGCGGCGAAGAACGGGTCGGCGCGCGCGGCCCACGGGTGCACGACGAGCTCGTCGAGGAGCGGCTCGGCGGCATCGGCCGCACCCTCGAGCAGGAACCCGGCCGCCAGGTCGTAGCGCAGGAAGTACTCGAGGTAGCCGTCCGCGCGGTCCACGAGGGCGAGACCGTCGCGGGCGTGCCGGACCGCTGCCCCGCCGCTGCCGGTCCGCAGGGCGAGCTCGGCGTGGACCAGCGCGACGACGGCGGGCACCGGACCGAGCCCGGGCCCGGCGTCCGGGCTGCCCTTCACCTCGGCGAGCAGCGGTTCGACCTCCTCGACGCGCCCGCTGACCAGCGCCGCGAGGGCCTTCGTCGCGCAGAGGTGGGGGCGCAGGCGCAGCAGCTCGTCCGGCAGCGCGGCCAGCCACCGGTACAGGGTCGCCGCTTCCCGTCGCCGGAACCGGGTCTCCGCGTGCTCGCCGACGATGTCGGCGGCCCGCTCGTGGTCGCCGATCGCGAGGAGATGGTGCACCGCCTGATCGGCGAGCCGGTGCCGGGCGTACCAGTCGCCGGCGGCGCGGTGCAGGACCACGACGCGGCCGGGCTGCTCGCGGGCCAGCCGGGCGCGGAGCAGGTCGGCGAACAGGTGGTGATAGCGCCACCATCGGCGGACGTCGTCGAGCGGGTGGAGGAACAGATTGGCCTGCTCGATCTGCTCGAGCAGCTGCTGGCTGTCGTCGCGCCCGCGGACCGCGTCGCACAACGGCCCCGACAGCCGTTCCAGCACCGACGTCTCCAGCAGGAACCGGCGCACGTCAGCCGGTTGGCCGTCGAGCACCTCCTCCGTCAGGTAGTCGAGCACGAACCGGTTGCTGCCGGAGAACTCGGCGACGAAGCGCTCCACGTCCGTCCGGCGCGCCAGCGACAACGCGGCCAGCTGGAGCCCCGCCGCCCAGCCCTCGGTACGGGCCGCGAGGGCCGCGGTGGCCTCCGGTGGCACCGAGCGGGCGGTGGCGGCGCCGAGCAGCGCTCCCGACTCCGCGACGGTGAACCGCAGGTCCTCGGCGCGCAGTTCGGCGAGCCGGCCGCGCGCCCGCATCCGCGCCAGCGGTAGCGGAGGGTCGGCGCGGGTGGCCACGAGCAGTCGCAACGCCGCCGGGAGGTGCTCGAGCAGGTCGGTCAGCGAGGCGTGGACCGCGGCCGAGTCGACGACGTGGTAGTCGTCCAGCACCAGCACGACCGTCTCGGCGCTCTCGGCGAGCTCGTTGACCAGAGCCGCGACGGCCGCGTGGTACGACGGCGTGGACAGCCCACCCGAGCGCGCGGCGACCGCCGCGGCGAGGCCCGGCCGCGCGACGTCCAGCGCGGCCGCGACGTGACGCCAGAAGCGGACCGGGTCGTTGTCGGCGTCGTCCAGCGACAACCAGGCGACCGGTGTCCCGCAGCGGGCGGCCCACTCGGAGATCGCGCTGGACTTGCCGAACCCGGCCGGCGCGGAGACCACCACCAGCTCCCGGCTCACCGCATCGGCCAACGAGGCGAACACCCGTGGCCGGGCGACGAACCCGTCCCGCAGGGGAGGCGGCCGGAGCTTCGTGGCCAGCAACACGTCGCGGTCGGCGCCCGTGCCCACCGTGCCGGAGCCACGGGATCCGGTCACCGGGACTGCACCACCATGAGCGGTCTCTCCCCCCAACCGTGACCGTGCGCCGACCCGTCGATCGTGTCAAGGGCGCGCCCGAGAGCGCTCGCTCCCGAGCCGATCCTCGACTACGCCCACCACCCACACCGTTCTCACGGGCGATGGCTCTGCTCCGGTCGTCGACCATGTCGGGTAGGGACGTGGGTGAGCTCGCCCGGTTGTCGTGTCGTCGTACGACTACCAGTCGTGGGCGGCGAGCAGGGCCATGAAATTCCGCTTGGGTCGGTGTGCACGACGCACGGTCGCGACGTAGTCCGTGAACCCGGCGGCGTCCCCGGCAGCGGAGAACAGCTCCTCGACCTCGCCGAGGAGCGCCACGGCCTCGGCGTAGCCGTGGTTGTTCTTGCGCCCCACCGCGGACTCGATCTCGCGCTGGTACAGCGGGATCACCTGGGCCGGCCGTCGGTCTCGGCAGGCGCGGGCCAGAGGCCGTCCGCGTCGTCGACGAACTCGACCGCCCGCTCGGCACAGTCGACGGCGTACTCGGTGAGCTCGACGACCAGCTCCGCATAGCCCGCGTCCAGGAGGGCCTCCACCCGGTCGAGGACGGCGTCGACGACCTGGGTGTAGCCGAATGCCTCCCGGTACGGAACAAATCCGCTCGGGACGATCGCGTCGAAGAGGATGCTACGCAGCGCCTCGGGCGAGTCCGGGTCGGTGGCGGCCGCGGCGAGCCGGGTGTGCAGGACCTCGTCGCGGCCCGCGGCGTCGAGGATGATCTCGATCAGGTCGTCCTGTCCCAGGCCCTCCAGGTAGCGCCTCGGGTCCGTGACGGTGTGCGGGGCCTCGGACACCACGAGCGCGAGCGCCACGCAGTGCTTGCAGAATGCGCCCGACGCGCCCACCGGACACGAGCAGCGGAAGCCGAGCCGGCCGTCCGGCTCCCGGTCCAGCTCGACGGCGTAGCGATCCGAGCCGATCACGGTGGCACACACGCCGTCGGCGACGTGTCCCCGGCCGACAGCACCGCCGAGGGCATACTCGCGGCCACGCTGCAGCGTGCGAGGGTCGGCCATGCGCTGGACCTCGCCGTCGTCGAGGCGCATCAGTGCCCCACGGCCCCATACCCGACGTCGGCCAGCCAGGCCCGGGCCCGACCCCGCTTGCGCTCGTCCGTGAACTCGAACCATCGGCTCAGCTCGTCCTCCCGCCCACGCCGGAGCGTGTCGGCGAAGCGGCGGAAGGCACCACGGCCGCGGTCCCGTTCTCGCAGCGCTGCCGCGCAGTCGGCGGCGAGTTGCGCCGCGCCGGCGGTCTGCTGCGCCAGCGCGATCGCCACACCGTCCCCGATGAGTTGCCACAGCGGGAGCGGTCCGGAATCCGCGCGGAGGAGCCCGACCACGGCAGCCCCGTCCCGGCGGTGGACGGCGCCGCTCAGTTGCCGTGTCCACTCCCGCCGTTCCACCCGTCTCACCACACCGGTCGGTGGGTCCACAGGTCCGCCAGCCTGGTCGCCCGCGGCAACAGCGTCCGTGCCGACGGGCCCGCCTCCCAGGTCTTCCAGTCCCCAGCGACGAGGTCGAGGGCCCGCAGTTCGGCGTCCATCCCGACGAGCAGCGTGTCGTGGTCGGCGGTGACCAGCGGACGCCCCTCGACGGCCCACCCGTCGCCCATCAGCGGCTCGACCCGGCGGACCAGCTCGGCCCTCGGCAGCGGACCGGACGCCGCTAGGACCGCGACGGCCACGACGCCGAGCCTGCTGCGGAATCCGTCCGGATCGAACCATGTGCGCAGCCGACGGACGACCTCCCGATCGTCAGCGGCGGCGCGGGTCGGGCTCAGCACGCCGCGGGTCAACCGGGCCAACCCGACTCCGCGCAGGATGTCGTGCAGGACGGGGAGCGGGAACAGGTCCTCCTCGACGGACGCGGGTCGGTCCAGGGGATACCACTCGCGGCGGTGCTCCTGCACCGTCCGCACGACCGAGCGCGGCAGGCGCCCGCCCGGCGTGAGCCGAACCCCACCCTCCAGCAGGTCGAGCAGCAACCGGACGCTCTCCGGGACCGCACCGACCGTCTGCCGGAGCAGCAGGCTCGTCGCCTCGAGATCGAATGTCGACGGCTCACCCGCCCACCTCCGGAGCTCGCCGTACTCCTCGTGGTGAGGGTCGGCGAGGACCTGCCGCAGGTCCTCGTAGCCCGGCGGACCACCGCAGTCCTCCGGCGGGCAGGGCCCGGTCCCCTCCACACAGCCCGGGGATTCGTCACCACGTCCGAGGACCTCGACGTCGTGCTCCCAGCCGTCGCCGAAGTCGTAGAGGTACTCGAACCGAGGGGGCAGATCCCGCAGCCGGGTCGTCGCCTCGTCCTGCACCGCCAGGTCGTGCCCGTCCGGGTCCGGGAGCCCGTAGCGCACCCCGTCGGCCGTGAACTGGTGCAGATGGCTGTCCGTCCAGCCGAGTGCCGCCTGGAACAGCTCGTGCAGTTCCGCGAGCGACCCCACCGCAGGGACGTCGATCACGCGGACGACGGCCGGCTCGACGTCGCGCATGCTGATCCGCAGCCGGGTGGTCCGCATGGGCGGACGGTACCGCCGTCGCCGGGTGCGCGGAGGGATGCGGGTTCAGGGTCGGGCGACAGGTTCAGCACGTCGGCCCCGGGGTCCCCCGCACAGTCGGGTCCGGCATTCCTGGCGCACCCGGAGGAGGCGTACTCCGGACTCGACGACGGACGTGCGTAACGGTCCGTGCGGAGTGCGCGAGTGGGTTCGGGTGCGTCGAGCCTCGCGCCACGGACCGGAGGAGCGACCGTGATCCGGATGGGACGTGCTGCCGGGGGACGACGGTGAACGGCGCCGCCGGGCACGGTGACGGGCGACGCGAGGTCGTCGACGCCCACCACCACCTCCTCGACGTCGCCGGGATCAGCTACGCGTGGATCTGCGACCGGAGTCAGGTGCTGGAGGCGTTGCTGTCCAACTACTACGACTGCGCCCGTGACTACGGCCGCGGCGACTACGCCGACGACATGTCCACAGTGCCACTGGCCGGCTCGGTCGCCTGCGAGTTCGGCGCCGTCGACCCGGTCGCCGAGGCCACCTGGATCCAGCAGCTCGCGGACGCCGGCAGCGGACCGAGCGCCTTCATCGCCGGCGTCGACCTCGCGAGCCCTGCGCTGACCGAGACGCTGGTGCGCTACCGCGACCTGCCGGTGGTACACGCGGTCCGCCAGCCGCTCTACTGGGCCGAGGACCCGTTGCGCCGGCTCGGCGCGCGCCCCGGCTTCCTCACCGATCCGCGATGGCTCGCGGGGTTCGAGCAGATCGCCGCCGAGGGCCTCACGTGGGACCTGCTCGTCTACGACGCACAGATCCCCGACACCGCCGAGCTCCTCCGGTCCTTCCCGGACACGCCGATCGTGCTGGAGGCCGCGGGCTGGCCGCTGGACCGCTCCCCGGAGGGGTTCGCCCGCTGGGCCGAACGACTCGACTTCGCCGCCGCACACCCCAACGTGACCCTCAAGCTCCAGGGCCTCGCGCTGATCTTCGGCCCCTCCCGGCAGAAGATCGAGCCCTGGGTGCGCCGCGCGGTCGACACCTTCGGCCCCGAGCGCTGCATGTTCGCCACCCACCTGCCCGTGGACGGTCTGCTGTGGAGCGTCGAGGCCCTGCTCGACGCCCTGTCCGGGATCCTGGCCGACCTGGCCGACCACCAGCAGGACGAGTTCTTCGGCGGCTGCGCACGCCGCCAGTACCGCGTTCCCTGACACGCCGCATCGCGGGAACTGGTTGGACGCCACGAGGGCCTCACCGGTGGTGCCGCGCCACGGCGACCGGAGCGCCGGGCGCCGCGGGCCCCTCCTCGCCGGGTCAGGCCGAGGCGACGGCATCCTCCGTGGAGGGAGGTCTCCTCGCCGTGGTCGGGACGCACGTCCATGTCGGCGGCCTTGTGACCCCCGTCGGAGAGGGCGGTGGCCGGGCCGGAGCCGGGTACCCGCCGTCCGTGACCCTCCGACTGTCCTGGCACCGCGGCGGCGCCGGCGAGCCGCTGGTACTGCTCCACGGCATCGGCAGCACGCACGACGACTTCGCCGCGGTCCGCCCGCAGCTCGACGCCGGGTACGCCGTCCTGGCGCCCGACCTGCCCGGCCACGGCGGGTCACCCGCGCTCCGCGGCCGTCCGACCGTCGCCGTGATCGCGGACGTGATCGAGGCCGACCTCGACGCGCTCGGCGTCGGTCGCGTGCACCTCCTGGGCAACTCCCTCGGCGCCCGGGTGGCGCTCGAGCTGGCGAGCCGGGGGCGGGCGCGGTCGGTCGTCGCGATCGCCCCGTCCGGGCTGAACCTCCTGCCCGAGCGGATCTACCAGGGCGCGCTCCTGAGCCTCGCCCGGCTGGCGCTGCAGGCCGCCGCACCCCGGTTCGACGGGATGGCCCGGTCGGTCCTCGGCCGGACCGCGCTGTTCACCGGCCTGCGGGCGGCGCCGTGGCGGGCCGGCGAGGTCGAGGCCCGCGCCCTGAAGGCCGGGTTCGCGGAGTCGACGGACTTCTGGCGGCTGCTGTGGTGGGCGATCCTCGCCGACGTCCCGACCGGCATGGAGCGCATCGCCTGCCCGGTCGTGCTCGCGCAGGGCATCGCCGACGTCATCGCCGCCGGTCAGACGCCGCGCTACCTCTGGCTGATCGCCGGATCCCGCTTCGTCCCGCTGCTCGGCGCAGGCCACGCCCCGCAGTCCGACGTGCCCGGGGCAATCGTGCAGCTGGTCCGCCGGGCCGCCGGCCTCGCCACGGACCCCGAGCGGAGCACCTGCGGGCAGCAACCCGTGCCCTCGAATCCACGGATCCAGGCTCAGAGCACGCCTACCACGATGATGACGAGGGCGGGCAGCACGATGAAGACCGTGAGGAGGTAGACGGCCAGGACCCACCTGTGCTCGGACGCGACGCGGGCCAGTTTCTGGGCGCAGAACAGCGGTACGGGACGCAGGAGCGGTATCACGTAGATCACGACGATCGCGAAGTTGTAGACCAGATGCACGAAGGCCGCCTGCAGGGCCTGTTCTCGCGTGCCGACGCTCAGCCCGACCACGGGGTTCGCGGCGAAGGCGAACATGGTGTGCGCCGCGTCGCTGCCCAGCCCGGCAAAGCCGCGGCTGATGATGCTCACTGCACAGATCAGCGCGTAGATCAGGCTGTGCCGCACCACCCCAGGGCCTTGGTCCATGCAGGAAGCTCGACGCCTCCGGCGTCCGGCGCAGCAGCCCCGGGGGCCACCGCGGCCACGGCACCGATGCCGTTGGGGGCCGTCCCGCGGCGGTGCCGTGTCCGGAGCTGCTGTCCCGCGCCCTATCGGTTGGGGCTTCCCCCATGCAGCCGATGCTGGCCCTGGCTTCTCATGAGCGCGGGGTGCTGGAGGACCACTCTCCCTTGCGCTGTTCGCGGACGACCCCGACCGACGGTCCGGCCGGCGCCCCGGAGTCCGGCACCCCTGCGTAGTCGGGCAGCTCGATCCCGTTGATCGCGCGCTCGACGAGCGCCATGAGCGCCTCCATGTCGGGCTCCGGGGCCGGCTCCGCATCCGGTGCGGGGGCCTCGAGGCTCTGCACGTGCATCCGGCCGATCTCCTGGTTGGCCTCGACGAACGGGCGCATCCGCTCCTCGTAGGCCGCGAACCCGACCTCCGGGTCCCACTCGGCGGCGGCCAGCTCCCCGGCCAGCAGGTACGCGCCGACCAGGGCCAGCCCGGTGCCCTGCCCGGACATCGGCGACGAGCTGAACGCCGCGTCCCCGAGCAGCCCCACCCGTCCGCTCGACCAGCGGTCCATCACCACCTGGGCGACCTGGTCGAGGTAGAAGTCCGGGGTGTCGTCCAGGTGCGCCAGGATGCGCGGGGTCCACCAGCCGAAGCCGGCCATCCGCTCGCGCAGCAGCCGCTTCTGGGCCGCGACGTCCCGGTGGTCCACGTCGAAGTCGGGAGAGGGGAAGGAGAGCATCGCGATCGCCCGGGTGGCATCCTGGACGGGCCGCAGCCCGGCGGACCGCCCGGCCTCCTGGTAGTCGATCAGCCAGCGGTCCAGCCCGAACTCGTTGGGCACGCTGTAGAAGGCCAGCACGAGCCCGAGGTGGCGGACGAACCGCTCGCGCGGCCCGAAGACCATCCCCCTCAGCGCCGAGTGCAACCCGTCCGCCCCGATCACCAGGTCGAAGCGCCGCCGTCCGCCGCCCGCGAAGACCACGTCGACGCCGTCCGCGTCCTGGGTGAGCTCGGCGATCCGGTCACCGAAGACGTACTCGACGCTGTCACGGGTGTCGTCGTAGAGCACCTGGGACAGATCCCCGCGCAGGATCTCGATCTCCGAGATGTACCCGTCGCCGCCGTCGTCGTCCGCGCGGTAGGTCTCCAGCACGTTCCCGTCCACGTCCACGGTGTAGGCGCCCGCGGTGTCGGTGCAGGCCGCGCGCACCGCCGCGTCCAGCCCCATCCGGCGGATGACCTCCTTGGCCACCCCCCGCGCGTCCACCGCCTGCCCACCGGGACGCAGCCCGGGAGCCCGCTCCACCACGGTCACCTCGGCACCCCGTCGGCTCAGCCAGTGGGCGAGCGCGGGCCCCGCGATGCTCGCCCCCGCCACCAACACCCTGATACCGCTCACCGGTGCCCCCTTTCGTCGACTCGTCGAGGGGAAGACGTCGGCGGGACCCGAAAATCATCGCCTGCTCGGCACCAGACCTACGCATTACGAGAATTGTCGTCCACGGTTCGCGACAGGTATCGGTCGCATCGCTGCAGTTCAGCGGCTCGCGACGACGCATCGACGGCATCGTGGGAATCAGTTGGAGGCCACGAAGGAGGCCACGGCATAGTCCGGGGAGGCCCCACGCCGGTGGGCATGGGGACTCGACGTCAGTCACCAGATCGTCTCCACGCCGCCGGCAGCGGTGATCGCTCGGTCCTCGGTCACCACCGGCACTCGCAGGTGCAGTGCCGTCGCCGTGATCATCCGATCCCAGAGATCCGGAAGCACCGTCAGCGGGAAGCTCATCAGATGAGCCATCGTCGTGGAGTCGACACCGGCCACCTCGAAGCCCTCGTTCTCCGGGTCCACGACCGTCGCGTGCAGCGACTGAAGGCACCGGGTGTCAGCGAGTCCGTCGCCGGGGCAGGCCTGTGCTTCGCATGCCCCGCTTGCCGAGCTGGTCCGCAGACGACTGGTCGGCCACCTCCGCGTCCACCCGGCAAGGCCCCGGGGAGCCGATCGACCGCGATCGGCTCCGCGGACAGGCCCGGTGTGCCTGCGGACGAGCGTCACAAGGCCCAGCTCTCCCGGGCAGCGAGACCACCGAGCTGCGCAGCCCAGCGCTGCGGTGAGCAAGGCCCGGACCAGAAGAGGATCTTCCATCGCCCCGCCCGGTGAACGCAGCGCTGAAGGCGTCGGCTCGAACTGTCGAATTCAAGAACTCCCTAGGCGAGCCGCAACGCGCAGACGGGGTCACTGTCAGTCTGGATGTTCGCAGCCCTGCGTGACCTGCTTACTGTGCTGCAGTGAGCCCAGTGCCCTACCCGTTTCGGCCGATGATCGCCGTGACCGCGGCCGAGCTTCCCGTCGGGGAGAAGTGGATTTACGAGCCGAAGTTCGACGGCTTCCGCTGCCTGGCGCACGCGTCGGGTGGCAAGGTGCGGCTGCAGTCGCGTCAGCTCCGTCCGCTCACAACGTACTTCCCGGAGATCACGGCGGCAGTCGCTGAGTTGGGCGAGAACGTCGTGCTCGACGGCGAGCTCGTCGCGTGGCACGAGGGCCGGCTCGATTTCACGGCGATGCAGCAACGCATCCACCCGTTGGCGTCACGCGCTTCGCAGTTGGCCATGCAGCGACCGGCGGCGTTTGTTGTCTTCGATCTCCTGGCGAGCAAAGGCGAAGATCGACGCGGCGAGCCGTTCAGCGAACGCCGCCGCCGGTTGGAGAAGCTACTCGAGAAGCGCCTTCCGCACGGCCTCGTCCTGATGCCGATGTCCCCGGACATCCGGGTCGCGAGGCAGTGGATGCTCCAGCACACGGCGTCGGGCATCGAGGGCGTCGTCGCGAAGCGCGTCGACCAGACGTACCGATCCGGCGGCCGGTCATGGCGGAAGGTGAAGACACGGATGACGGCCGAGGCGGTCGTCGGCGGAGTGCTGGGCTCACTGGAGGAGCCGGAGGCGCTGATCGTCGGGCGACGAGACCTTCGTGGACGGCTCCGGGTGTCGGGACGGACCACGGCATTATCCCGGACCGCGCGTACGGAACTCGTCCCTCTTCTTGCAGCAGGCGAGGAAAGCCACCCGTGGCCCGACGTGATCCCGTCAGCCCGGTTCGGGCAGCGGCCGAGCATGCCGGTCGAGTACGAGAAGGTGCGACCAGCG
Organism: Pseudonocardia halophobica; assembly: GCF_050948485.1. Lineage (NCBI taxonomy): Bacteria > Bacillati > Actinomycetota > Actinomycetes > Pseudonocardiales > Pseudonocardiaceae > Pseudonocardia > Pseudonocardia halophobica. Next base: position 7,415,594 of record NZ_CP192046.1, read on the forward strand.
GTCGTGGTCGAGCTTGACGTCGACGCGGCCTACGAGCACGAGCGGTGGCGCCACGCCGTGCGTTTCGTGCGCGTGCGGAACGACCTGACGATCGACGACGTCAGCTGAGGTCGTTGCCGGGTGGCGGGACGTCGTGACGGCACCCGTTGATCACGTCCGGCTGCACCCGTAGCTCTTGAGCAGGTCGACGTAGACCTGCTCGGTGCGCACGGCCCCGGCCGCGGTACCTGCCGTGACCGGTGTCGCGGCCGTCGTCGCCGCCTGATGAGGCGCCGATGCCGTGGGCGGTGAGCTCGAGCCGGAGCCGCCGTTGAGCACAGCGTCGGCCGCGAACAGCAGGATCAGTCCGGCAGCAAGAGCGAAGGCGCCGACGAGCGAGGGCGCTTGCTCCGTTTCGGCGGCTCCAGGCGGCCCATACGCAGGCTGTGGCGGCGTGTAAGCAGGCGGCGGGTAGACGTGCTGTGGCGGGTATGACTCACGCTGCTGCGGAATCCCGGTGGGCGGTCCGTAGGGCCCCGTACTGGTGGGACACAGCCAGCAGCGACGACAGCTGCGGTTGGCGGTCGTCGGCCGGGGTACGCCGCGCTGCCCCCGTACCGGGACGAAGGAGGCCATCGATGAGCCAGCCCCGTCGTAACGAGCGGCGCTTCTACCTCTACCCGCAGCGCCGGGTCGTGGCGGTTCTCGACGACGACGCAGACGTCCAGGCCGCAGTCGACGGCCTCCGGCAGGCGGGGCTGGACGTGACGAAGGTGAACGTGCTCAGCGGGCCGGAGGGGGCGCGCCTGTTGGACCCCGCCGGCACCAAGCATGGGCCGGGCGCTCGGTTCGTGCGGTTCCTCCAGCGGGGGGTGTTCGAGGGCGAGGCGCTCCAGGTCCATGAACGCGCGCTCAACGCCGGACGCCACGTGATCTACGTCCCGGTGCGCGGCGACGGGCAGCAGGCGCAGGTCGTGAAGATCCTGCGCTCGGCGAATGGGTACGCCCTCCTGCACTTCCGCCGGTGGAGCGTGGAGATGTTGCCCCCGTAGCTCCTGCTCGGCGCCTGCCGTCAGGCTGCCTCGCACCGGCGGTATTCGGCGCTGATCGTTCGGACGATTGTGATCCGGCGTTGGGCGGGTCAGACGCCAGCCTTGCTGGCATGCTCCGGGACAGTACCCACCCACGACGGCGCCCACGACGTAAGACGCGCGTCGGTCGATCGAGGGACAGCAGGGGACCCTCCGGCCAGGGGTTCGGTTGACCGACGGTGCGAACGCACAGTGACGCTCATCCTTCAAGCGCGGGGAGATGCCCCTGCTCGATCACCGGCTGGGAAGCGAGCCGACGCTCGACAAATCGCGCCAGACTTTCTTCAACCGAGGTGCATCCACGGGGGGACGTGCACCGGTAGTGCGGGATGTCAGGAGCCGGCCGGGCCTCGTCGACGAGGGCCCCGCGGGTTCGACCCCCTCACGAGGAGATCCGATGCGACGCCTCACCCTCGCCCTCGGCGGACTGCTCACCGCGTGCGCCGCCGCCGTCGCGACCGCCCCGGCCGCGACCGCCCAGGAGACCGGCACCGTGCACGTCGTGCACGGCATCCCGGACACCCCGGTCGACGTCTACGTCGACGGGCAGCGCGCCCTCGACGGCTTCGCCCCCGGCACCGCCGCGGGCCCGGTCGACCTGCCGGCCGGAACCAGGACCGTGGCCCTCTTCCCGGCCGACGCGGCCGACGGCTCCGGCGCGCCGCTGCTGTCCACGCAGGCGGAGGTCCCGGCCGGCGGCGACGTCACACTCGCTGCCCACCTCGACGCGAACGGCGCCCCGACGGTCACCCCGTTCGTCGACGACGTCTCGGCCGTGCCGGCCGGGCAGGCCCGGCTGGTCGTCCGGCACACCGCCGCCGCGCCGGCCGTCGACGTGCTGGCGAACGGCAGCCCGGCGCTCACCGGGCTGACGAACCCGAACCAGGCCGCGGCCGAGGTCCCGGCGGGCACCCTGTCCGCCGCGGTCGCCGCCGCGGGCACGACCGAGCCCGTGCTCGGCCCGGCCGACCTGACCCTGGCCGAGGGCACCGCGACCTTCGTGCACGCGATCGGCTCGCTGCAGGCGAACAACCTCCAACTGGTGACCTTCACCGTCGACGGCCTGCACAGCGCCCCGGCCGGCGTCCCGGCCGGAGCCCCGTCGGGCGCCCCGGCGGGCGACGGCGGATGGCCGGCGATCGGCGCGGCCGCCGGCCTGGCGCTGGTCGGGGCCGGCGCGGTCGGCCTGCGCCGCACGCGCGCCGCGCGCTCCTGACCGTGGCGCGCACGCGAGCCCCGGGTCCGGTCGGGGTCGGGTCGTGAGAGGGGTCGCGGCCCTGCTCGCGCTGGTCGCGGGGCTCGCGCTGCTCACCGGGACGGGGGTGGCCCGGGCGCTCCGGGCCGCCCCCGCTCCGGTGCCCCCGCCGGCGGGCCCGGTCGTCCCGGGTCCGGACGCGGCCCCGGCGAGGGACCCCGGAGCGGCCGCACCCGTCGCCGCCGAACCGATGGGGCTCACCGTCGACCGGGCCGGGCGGACGCTGCTGGCCGCGCCGGTGCTGCCGGTGGGGGTGGACGCCACCGGGGCGATGGGCGTACCGCAGGAGGTCGCGACGGTCGGCTGGTACCGCTTCGGCCGGGCCCCGGGCGCCGGCACCGGCTCGGCCGTGCTGGCCGGGCACGTCGACGACCGGGAGCAGGGGCCCGGCGCGTTCCACGATCTCGCCGGGCTCGAACCGGGCGACGTGGTCACCATCCGCCGCTCCGCGGCCCCGGCGGTCCGGTACGAGGTGCGCGCGGTGCGTGCGGTGGACAAGAAGGCGCTCCCGGCGGGCGAGCTGTTCGCCCGGGACGGCCCGCCCCGGCTGACTCTGGTGACGTGCGGCGGGCCGTTCGACCGGGGGACCCGGTCGTACCGGGACAACGTCGTGGTCACGGCCGTACCGCTCGGCCCCCTCCCTGCGCCGGCGGCACAGCCGGCGGGGACGTCGTGAGCACGCCGGCCGCGTCGTCGTCGGGATGCCCGGTTCGTCCAGCCCTGCGATGCTCGTCCGGTGACACGCCGACGGGCACCGGGATGACGGAGATCCTGCCGCCGGGCGCGCCGCGGGATCCGCACAGCGCCGCGGATCCCGGGCGGCCGCCGACGACCGGGGCGACCGGGGCGACCGGGTCGGCAGCGGCGGAGGGCCCGGACGGGGAGATCGCCCTCCGCCTGCGCGCCGGGGACCCGGAGGCGCTGCGCCTGGCCTACGACCGGCACGCGCGGGTGGTCCACACGGTCGCGCTGCGGGTGCTGCAGAGCCACCACGACGCCGAGGACGTCACCCAGCAGGTCTTCGTGCGCGCCTGGCGGGGCCGCGGCGGCCTCGACCCGGAGCGCGGCGGGCTCGGCCCCTGGCTGATCGGGATCACCCGGCGGCAGATCGCCGACCGGCTGGCCCTGCGCGAACGGGAGCGGGCGGCCGCCGAGGGGGCGGTGCGGGCGGGGCCGCCACCCCCGGTGGGGCCGCGGCCCGAGCAGGTCGTCGACGTCGTCGTCGTGGCCGACGAGCTGGACCGGCTGCCCGAGACGCAACGTAGGGTGGTCCGGCTGGCCTTCTACGACGACCTCACCCAGCAGCAGATCTCCTCGGTGACCGGGCTCCCGCTGGGCACGGTGAAGAGCCACCTCCGACGCGGGGTGGACCGGATGCGACGACGATGGGAGGCGGGCGGTGCGGCACCCGGGGCCTGACGAGCTCGTCGCCGCCGCCCTGTCGAACCGGAACCCGGATCCGGGGACCGACGCGCACCTGCGCGGGTGCCCCACCTGCCGGGCCGAGGTCGAGGCGCTGCGGGGCACCGCGCAGCTGGCCCGCGAGGGTGCCGACCGGCCGCTGCAGGACCCGCCGCCCGCCGTGTGGGAACGCGTCGTCGGCGAGCTCGGCCCCGAGCTGTCCGGCGGCCCCGCGGCGCCCCCGGACGGGCCCGGCACCGTCATCACGCTGCCCTCCCGGCGCCGCGGCCCCCTGCTCCTCGCCGCGGCCGCGCTGGTCGTGGGGCTCGCAGGCGGGGTGGGCCTCGGGCTGACGCTGGGCCCCGGCGACCCGGAGGTCCCCGACGCGCCCGGCACCGTGCCGCTGGTCGCGCTGGACCCCGGCTCGGGGACGACCGGCAGCACCGGCCTCACCGAGATCGGCGGGCGCCGGGTGCTGACGGTGGCGCTGGAGCGCGGGTCGGTCCCGTCCGGCGGCTACCTGGAGGCCTGGCTGATGGACGAGGGCGCCACCCGGCTCTACGCGCTGGGCGGGCTCACCGCCGACGGCCCGGACCGCTGGACGGGCCGGTTCGTGCTGCCCCCGGACCTCCCGCTCGACGTCCTGGACACGGTCGACGTGTCGGTCGAGCACTTCGACGGCGACCCCGGCCACTCCGGCCAGAGCCTGGTCCGGGGCCGCACCACCTAGCGTGAGGATCTGGGCAGAGCGCGGGTTCCCGGGTCACGACGCTTCCGGTCGCCGCGCGCTGGGCCGGGAGAACCCCGGCTTCTCTCCCGGATCACGATCTGTTGGCGCCGGCAGTGGACGCTCGTTCGACGGGCGCTCGCGGCGCTCGTCGGCAGATGCCCTACCCGGCGACGTTCATCGCAACCCTTCCCGCCCCGTCGGCGTCTGGGCGGTGCGGGTCGGAGCCGGTGATCGTGTACGGCCCGGCGAGTTCGGAGCAGTCGAGGTCCGGCGGGGACAACGGGACACAGTCGCATCAGTGCAGCTCAGAGGATCGTACGACGCACCAGTGGCATCACAGGAATCAGATGGAGGCCACGAAGGAGGCCCCGAAGTCAGCCGCTCCATCGTGCATCGACTTGAGAAGGCGAAGGGCTGAGGAGCCGGGTCGTCCGGACCGAGGGTCACAGTCATGACCCGTGGATGCGAAGGCGTGGCCGTCGCGAGGGTGTCCTTCACGAGTGGCGAACCCTGCGGTCGAGCGGGTCAGGGCGGTGCCGCCTGTTCGCCCGGTGCCCCGTCCGCACCGACGGCGTCGTCGACGGTGTGAAACACGCCGTGCCGGAAGGCTTCGGGGACGGCGGTACGCATGACGTCGCGGACCTGGCCGATGTCGCGGGCGATGCGTAGGTCGATTCCGTTCCGGCGCAGCGAGCCCGCCAGCTGGGCGAGCATCTGCGCGGCAGTGATGTCGATGAACGGGCTGGTCTCCGCGTCCAGGACGACGACCCGGGTCTCGGGCTCGCACAGGCGCTCTATCCGAGCCCGGACGTGGTCGCTGTTGGCGAAGAACAGTCCGGCCTCGACCCGGACGACGACGTTGCGTGGGTCCGGATGGTGCCCGTCCTGACGGTCGACATCGAGCCAGACGTCTCCCAATTTCGCCAACCGTGCGACGTGCGGGCGAGACACCCGGTACAGCAGCAACGTCATCGACGCCGCGATGCCGATGAACAGCCCGGGCAGGGTGTCGAACACCAGGACGCCGAGCAGCGTGGCGATCGCGGCGGCGAAGTCGGCCCGAGCGGCGAGGCCGTAGATGCTGCCCAACCGCACGGTCCACACGCGGTACAGCCGTCGCAGCGACGCGACGTCGACGAGCTCGACCACGGCTGCGATGACGACCGCGGACAGGGTCGCCTCGGGGAGTCGTTCGAACAGTCCGGTCAGGAGCAGCAGGGTGAGCACCGTCAGTACGGCCACCACCAGACCGCTGACCTGGGTCCGCGCGCCCGCGGCACCGTTGACCGCGGTCTTGGACAGGCTGCCGTTGACGACCATCCCCGAGCACAGTCCGGCGCCGAGGTTGGCCGCCCCCAGGCCGGCCAGCTCGTGGTTCGCGGACACCTCGTAGCCCGCCTTGACCGCGTACGTCTTCGCCGCGCCGAGTCCCTCGGCGAACCCGACCAGCAGGACGCCCACCGCCGGCCCGACGAGACCCAGATAGCCGTCCGGACCGATTCCGGTGGGCAGCCCGACCGTAGGGAGGCCCGGCTCGATCGGCCCGACGATGTCGACACCCCGGGTGTCGAGGTGGAACGCCGCGGTCACGGCGATGGCCAGCACCACCACGACGAGCGAGCCCGGCACCACCGGCAGCCACCGCCGGAGGACGAGGACGGCGGCCAGGCTCGCCCCGCCGACCAGCACCGTCAGCCCGTCGACGTCGCCGAGGTGGGAGATCGTGTCCCAGAGCTGCTCGAAGAAGTCGCCGCCGGTCTTCGGCACGCCCAGCAGTGTCGGGACCTGGCCGATCACGATCGTCAACGCCAGCCCGACGATGAACCCCTTCAGCACCGGCTCGGAGATGAGCGAGGCGATGAACCCGAGCCGGATGAGGCCCGCGAGCACTCCGAGGACCCCGACGACGAGCCCGAGCGCTGCGGTCAGCGCCACCAGCCGAGCCGGGTCGCCCGCGGCCAGTGGGGCGACGATCGCGGCGGACAGCGCGGCCGTGGCCGACATCGGCCCGACCACGAGGTGCCGGGAGCTGCCCACCGCCGCGTACAGGACGAGCGCTGGCACCGCCGCGTACAGGCCCACCACCGGCGGCACCCCGGCGATCGTCGCGTACGCCAGCGCCTCCGGGACCAGGACGGCCCAGACCGTCAGCCCCGCCACCACGTCGGGTCTGAACCAGGCCTTCCGGTAGCCGCGCAAGGACCCGAACACCGGCCAGGTCCCGCCGTCAGAGCCCGCTGACACCCTTGCCCACCAGCACCGCACCGATCACCAGGATCAACGTGGCCATCACTGCCGCGTTGTTGTCCTGCAGCCACTTCCTGGCCGACTCCAGAGGCCCGCTCATCCGCTCGGCCGCGACGAGGTGGGCGATCACCGGGATGGCCACGGTCGACGACGCGATCACGGTGAACACCGCGACCGCGGCAACGTCGCCGCCCACGCCCACCGCGGTGGAGCCGATGATCACCCCTGCACCCGCGGCCATGATCAGGTTCTTCGGGTTCACGGCGGACAGCAGGAAGCCGAGACCGAGAGCCTTGGCGAAGGTGAAGTCGTCGATGGCGGCCATCCACTTCGGGGCCTCGTGGTGCCCGCCCCGGCCGCGCCACTGGCGGATCCCGACCAGGACCAGCAGCACACCGAGACCGATCTTGATCCACGACGCCAGGGCCGACGGCTCGCCCCCTGTCTGCAGCGTGCCCGCCAGCACCGTGAAGACGGACGTGGCGACCACGACCCCCAGCACCCAGCCGAGCAGAAACCCCGTACTGGTGCTCCCCGCCCGTGCCGAGAACAGCATCAGGATCGCGGCGATGATCGGGATCGGGGACACCGCGACACCGAACGCCAGCGGCAGGACCTCGCCGATCACCGCGCCCATCGTCGATCCCGGCCGCTCAAGGCGTGACGATCGCGAAGCTCGGGTCGGGATCGTCGGCGAACCCGACGATCATGGCGAAGGTCTTCGGGTCTCCGTCGAACTGCACGCCGTTGGGCCCGGCTCCGGCGAGCATGCCCAGCAGCTGAGCCCTGGTCAGGGTGACGACGAGGTCGGCGGGTGCCGTCCGCGTCGTCGGATGATGGGTGAGCACCCCGTTGGACAGGTCCATCCGGTAGGTCTCGCCGGTGTCGGTGAAGTGCCAGCGGACCGACGCGGTGGCATCCCACGCGCGCTTCCCGTCGATGCGGATGGCGAGGCTGTCGAACAGCTGGGTGATGGTCAGTGCCGAGACCATGCCGGCCGAGCTGACCCCGGCGGTCACGACCATGCCCCGCAGCTCCTGCGCGCCGGTCAGGTAGTTGTTGCGCCAGGTGCCGCACTCGGCCCCGTGGCCGAGCCGGGTGAACACGTCGGCGAGCAGGGCCCGAGCGGCGTCGTGGGAGGGCTCGGCGAACACGGCGTGACTCGCCAGCTCGGCGGCGAAACGCAGGTCCCCGGCGTCGGCGAACTCGCGCGCCCGGGCGACCGTGGCGTCGATCCCGCCGATGATCCGGACGTACCGGTCGGCGGCGGCCTCGGGCGGGTGCTGCCACAAGTGCGCCGGGTTGCCGTCGTACCACCCGAGGTAGCGCTGGTAGATCGCCTTGACGTTGTGGCTGACCGAGCCGTAGTAGCCGTGGTGTGCCACGCGGCGTCGAGGGCCGGGGGCATCTCGATCACCTCGGCGATCTCGCTGCCGACAAGGCCCTGGTTCATCAGGCGCAGGGTCTGGTCGTGCAGGAACGCGTAGAGGTCGCGCTGCTCGGTCATCAGCGTGACGACCGCGTCCGCACCCCAGGTCGGCCAGTGGTGCGAGGCGAACGCGACGTCGGTGTGGTCGGCGAACAGGTCGATGGCCTCGCTGATGTATCGCGACCAGCTGCGCGCGTCGCGGACCTCGGCGCCCCGCAGCGTCAGCAGGTTGTGCAGGTTGTGGGTGACGTTCTCGGCCAGGCACAACGCGCGCTTGTCGGGGAAGTGGAAGTTCATCTCCGACGGCGCCTCGGTGCCGGGGGTGATCTGGAAGTCGATCCGGACCCCGTCGAGCGTCTCCTGCTGGCCGGTGTAGGTGATGTCCAGCGTGGGCGCGAGCAGACCCACGGAACCCGTGGACGTGCCCGGCCCCAGCCCGACCCCGATCGTGCCGGCGGCACCGACCGGCAGGCCCATCCCGGTGTGGTACATGCCGCGGCGCAGCATCGCGGCGCCGGCGTAGACGTTCTCCGAGACCGCATGCTCCAGGAAGCCGGCCGGCGCCACGATCGGGACGTCGGTGTCGGCGTTGACCACACCGAGCACGCCGCCGAAGTGGTCGATGTGGGAGTGGGTGTAGATCACCGCCGTCACCGGCCGGTCACCGCGGTGCGTGCGGTACAGCGCGAGCCCGCCCGCGGCCACCTCGGCCGACACCGCGGGGTCGATCACGATCACTCCCGTGTCGCCCTCGACCAGGGTCATGTTCGACAGCTCGATGCCACGGAGCTGGTAGATGCCCTCGGTGACCTCGAACAATCCTTGGATAGCGGTGAGCTTGCTCTGCCGCCACAGGCTCGGATGAACCGTGTCGGGACAGTCGCCGGCCGTCGCCCGGGTGTACGCGTCGGCGTCGTACACGACCCTGCCGTCCGCGGCGGTGATCACCCCGGGCTCCAGACGCGCGACCAGACCCCTGTTCGCATTATCGAAATCGGCCAGGTCGGTCAGATCAGCAGGCACGCTGCCCCTCCGCGTCACGAGTCCGGATGCGGACGGACCGTCGCAAACCCTCCGACGGCGTGGCGTCACCCGGACGGGGTGATCGCGCTCCTGGAGCGCACGAATCTCCGGACCGCTTGAATGGAGAAGGTCGCCACGCGCGAGCGGCCACCGTTCACTCCTTCCCGCCGCCGGAACCGGCATCCCAGACACCGAGTGGACCAATGGCCGTCACAGCCTGGGCGGACGGCATTGGCCCACTCATGCCACTGGTGCACGCAATGACCCACGCACACTCGGGGAGGCCACGCCGTAGCGCCCTGACCAGCGACGATGGGTCGACTAGAGGCCACACAGTCGTCACGGCGGTGAACCGGGGCTCTTCACAAGCCTCTGACCTGCGTAAATGGAGCCGCCTTGGGGAGTCGAACCCCAGACCTACGCATTACGAGAATTCTCCTCTGCGGGGCCAGGACAGGAACCAGTCACATCAGCGCAGCTCAGCGGCACGCGATGAGGCATCAGGAGCATGACGGGATCCAGTTGGAGACCACGAAGGAGGCCACGCGGTCGCGCTCGTCTGCGTGAGCCCCTGTAGGTTCCACCCGGAACGAGACATCGCCGTCGCCGCAGTCCGGCCGGCAATCGGCGTGATCGCTGCAGCTACTTTGGTCTCGCCTTACTGCCGCGCTGCCGCTCGAGCTCCCGTCTGCCGTAGGTCGCCTTCCGGACGGCCTCCTCGCTCTCGAGGCTGGAGCCGAGTGCCCCGGCCACGATGCCGACCGAGCTCGCCAGCCACACCAGCTTGAGGTAGGCGCCGAACGAGGGGGGTCGGTGCAGCTGCGAGGAGAAGTAGCCGGGATCGATCAAGGCGAGCGCCGCGAGCAGCCCGGCGAGGTAGAGGAGCACGTACATGCAGGTGACGCCGAAGATCATCGTGATCGCGGTGGCGGCGTTGTAGAGCACCGCCTTGGCCCGGGCGTCCCGGTCGTCCGGGCGGTCCCAGAGGTGGTTGTAAGCGATCAGCCAGGTCGCCATGGCCAGGATCGCGACCACGGAGATGAGCAGCAGCCGCAGCGGCGACAGCGAGGCCGCCATCATCCAGAAGCTCGTGGTCACGATGGCGTAGGCGCCGGTCGCGGCGGCCGCAGCGGTGGCGCTGGACAGGTGCGGGACCAGCCGCCACGGGCGGTTGTCGCGCACCATCCCGGCGAGCAGCCGCAGCCTGCCGCGCGGACCGACCAGGGCGAGATGTGCGTCGGTGTCCTCCTCGGCGCTGATGTGGCGCAGCGGGCTCAACCGCGGGATCTCCGGGGGGCGTTCGCCGTCGGAGCGGTGTTCGTTCCCGGTGAGGGCCCGCACGAGGTGGACGATGGCCCGCCGCGCCCGCCGGCGCACGCGCAGCGCGCCGAGCCCGGGCAGCGAGACCATCCCGCTGCGCGCGCGCCCGACCAGGACGGTGGCGACGGGGCGAGTCCCGACCCGGCGGGGCAGGTCGGTCACCACGATCATGACGTCCCACTCCTGGCGCTCGCGGTGCTCCCGCGCGAGCGACTCCAGCGGGACCAGGCCCTGCTCGTCGAGCGGGATCTCGCGGGTCTCGCTGCTCACGACCCACTCGGTCGCGTCGTCGACCTGCGCGGCCAGCACCCCGGACAGGTCGGGTACGAGGGCGGCGGCGAGATCGGTAGGCACACCGGGATCGGCCAACAGGCCGACCCGGACCCGGCGGCCGCCTGGCTGCCCCTCTCGGGTGGACCCGCCGCCGCCCGCCCAGTCGGGCGAACGGTCACGTGCTCGGTCGTCCATGGCGCCCCTCCTTGGCTCGTCGAAGCGCTGGCGCCTCCGATGCGCGCGCGCCCCCTGATGCACGCGTCGCTTCCGGGGCAACGGCGACTTGGTTGGTGGCAGGGCGGACCCGCCCGCCACCCTCCCCGGGCGGTAGCCCCATCAGGGTGTGAGGACGACCTTCTCGCAGTCCTCCTGCTTGTTCTTGAAGATGTCGTAGCCGCGCGGTGCCTCCTAGGGGCAGCCGGTGGGTGATGACCCGCGTCGGGTCGAGCTCGCCGCGCTCGATCCGCCGCAGCAGCGGCGTCATGTACCGCTGCACGTGGCACTGTCCCGTCCGCAGGGTCAGTACCGGTACACCTCTGATAGAGGTCTGCGCACCGTCGTCGTCGCTGTCAGATCTATCGAGCCTCCTTGGGCGTTCAGGTCCGGTCGACACGGCCGTTGCAGACAAGAGGGACTGCAACAAACGCAGCAACTACCACCCGCACGCCGTTGCACACCTGTACCGGCGAGGCAACTCGGACCGATCCGCGGCATACCCGCGCAGCGCGCTGCCGCCCGGTCATACTTGAGACGAACCTGCATCATCGAGCGTGCCGGCGCCGGCGTCGTTCTCGCCCGGCAGGCGACGTCCTGCCACTGCCGGGACGTCGCGCACCCGGGTTCGGCAGCCTCGGCATGCGGCCTAGCCGGAATGATCTCGGTCAGGTGGTTGCGGCGGCGGGGGTCACGTCTGATGTCACGACACACCCGCGCTGAGCGGCGGCGAGGAACTTCCCGCTTGCACGGAGATCGACGATCATGACTGAGAGGCTGTGAAGGGAGTCTTCGTGGCATCACCGAAGAAGTACCCCGCAAGTCGAATGCTCGCCACGACAGCTGGCATCACCGGAATGTGAGCGCATAGGGGGTCGATCACGGCCTGGGCCCGCCACTTATGCCCAATACTGCCTCTGTCGCTCGGGATGACGTACGCACAGTGAGGGAGGCCACGCTGCATGGCGCTGACCAGCGCAAATGGATCAGAAGGAGGCGACGCAGGTACGGGCGAAGTCGAAGATCGCTCGACAAGCCGCTGACCTGCGAAAATGGAGCCGCCTTGGGGAGTCGAACCCCAGACCTACGCATTACGAGGCAACCGGTGTGCGTCGCTCAGCGCTCTACCAGCACCGATCGCGCGGCTCACGGCACCCGACGCTCTGATCGACCACGGTGAACTCCTCACCCATGCCACGAGCCATGCCATCAACTGAACGCGGTTCAGACGATGTCCTCCGGTCTCTCGGAGCCCATCGACCTTCGGCGGCCTCGCTCGCGATGCCGGGCGTCGCGGCGGCCCGACTCGTTGCCGTCGCGGTCAAGAAGCCGTGCGCCGTCACAACGTCCTCGTCAGCTCCACCCGGCCGCATGACAACGTCCTCAAGGTCCGGCCGCCGATCGCCCTCGGCGAGGGCCACGTGCCCACGTTCGCGGACGCGCTGCGCGTCGCCCTCGAGGAGCTCCCGTCGTCCGGTTGAGCAACCATCCGGCTGGGTCACGCCGTTCGTCTCACGACCGGGCTCGGGCGTCATCCACCCAGGGCGTCGGCCCGCTCCTGACCGATGTCGACGGCGTCCAGGACCGCCCGTCCGGTGTCGTCCAGCTCGACCGCCGGGGCACCGCAGGCGAGCCGCAGGTGCTTCTCCGAGGTCGCGCCGACGACGACGGTCGTCACTCCCGGTCGACCGAGCAGCCACACGATCGCCGCCTGGGACGCGGGCAGGCCGACGGACGCCGCGGCGGCCTCAAAGCGTCCGGCGGCCTCGATCTCGTCGTCGGAGAAGCCGCTCCCGCCCCACCGGGCGTGCCCGCTCCAGCTTCGCTCGGCTGCCGCGCGGCCGGCGAGCAGTCCCATGCCCAGCGGGCTGTACGCCGCCAGCCCCATCCTCGCCCGTTCCAGCACGGGGACGAGATCGTGCTCGACGGAGCGGTCCGCGAGGTTGTAGCGCGGTTGGTGGACGATCGGCGCGTGCGCCCCGAGGGCCGCCGCCGTCGCCACCACCTCGGCCGTCTGCGCCCCGGTGTAGTTCGAGACGCCCCAGCTTCCGATGTCACCCCGATCGACGAGGTCGCTGAACACCGACACGGTCTCCTCGAGCGGCGTCTGCGGGTCCGGCAGGTGGGCGTAGTAGACGTCGATCCGCTCGCGGCCCAGGCGCCGGCGGCTGACGGCCAGCTGCTCCTCGACGTGCTCGCGCGTCAGCAGGCCCCGCCACTCACTCGTCGGACGGGCCTCCCCGAGCGGCTCCCCGACCTTGCTCGCCACGACGACCTCGTCGCCTGCTCCGCGCAGGGCGCGGCCCAGGAGCTCCTCCGACGAGGCCCGGTCCTGCCAGCGCGGGACCCCGGGCCAGGCATACCCCGGCTGGTTCCCGTAGGAGTTGGCAGTGTCGAAGTAGGTCACTCCGAGGTCCCTCGCCAACCCCACCAAACCTGCCACGTCGTCCTCGCGTGGTGAGAGCCCGAATGTGGCTGTCCCGAGCGCGACGCGGGACACCTCGACCCCCGAAGCGCCCACGGTGGCGTATTCCACGACTGGTCCCTCTCTGGTCTACGGACGGACGACACACCGCACCTCGCGGCCGCAGCCACGTCCGGGCTCCTCAGGCTCGACCATCGGGCGGCCGCGGCCCAGCCCGCTGTTCTGCCCAGCAAACCGAAGGCGCAGAAGTTCGCCGCGCGTTCCCCTGAGCGGACCGACGCGCGTCACCGGGGCCGGGCGCCTTCCTACGCTCGCACCACGAGTTCCGAGGAGGCGCAGTACATGAGTTCGCCATCGCCGTTCGTCACCAGCAACGGCCTGACCGACCAGTCGGCCGGCCGGTCCGTGGTAGTCGACGGCACGCCGATGCACTACCACGACATCGGTGAGGGCGAGCCGATCCTGTTCCTGCACAGCTACGGTCCGGGGTCGAACGCCTGGATCACGTGGCACAAGGTCGTCCCGTACTTCGCCGCGCGCTACCGCTGCATCCTCATGGACCTGGTGAACTACGGGGAGAGCGGGCCGCGCGTCTTCCAGGAGCAGATCCATGGGCTGCACGCCCGGCAGGCCAAGGGGCTGCTCGACGCGATCGGGATCGACCGCGTCGACGTCGTCGGCAACTCCCAGGGCGGTCAGACGGCGTTCGCCTTCGCCTACACCTATCCCGAGCGGACGAAGAAGCTCGTATGGGGCGCGGGTCACGTCGGCACCAACCGCGGCTACCGCAACGAGTACCTGATGGCGATCGAGCCCGAGGAGGGCCTTCGCGCCACCCTCGAGGTGATCGAGGACCCGAGCGCGAAGAACTTCGAGCGCTACCTCAAGGTGCACATCGACGACCCGGCCCTGGTGACCCCGGAGCTCGTCGAGTACGTGCGGGACACCTACCTGTCACGCCCGGACATTCTGGAGGCGTCCGGCAAGAGCTTCTCGACGCCGCACGACCATGCCCCGGAGATGGCCGAGCTCGAGGCCGAGACCCTGATCATCTGGGGCCGCAACGACCGTATGTGCACGTTCGAGATCGGGATCAACGCGCTCAACCTGACACGCAACTCGCGCCTCGTCGTCCTGCGCGACACCGGGCACTGGGTCCCGTTCGAGAAGCCGGCCGAGTACGCGGCGCACGTGCTGTCGTTCCTCGACGGCTACCTGCAGAAGCCGGCCGCCGGCTGACCGCCTCTCCCCTGCCGTTCCACCCCTGCGAGCACAAGGAGTTCGATGACTGCGACGACCACCGGCGCCGAGGAGCTCGGCGCACCTCCCGGCAGGTTCGTGCCCGCCGGAGACTACGAGCTGTTCGTCTCCGAGGTCGGCGAGGGCGGTCGCCCCACCGTCTTCCTGCACGGCGGCGGTCCCGGCTGCACGTCGTGGACCGACTTCGGGGTCGCCGTCCCCTACTTCGACGACCGCCGGTGCGTGCTGGTCGATCTGCTGAACTTCGGCTACTCGAGCGCCGCGGAGTACCCGGCCGACAAGTGGGCGTTCCACGCGAAGCACGTGGCCGCCGCCCTGGAGAACCTCGGGATCGAGAACGCGGACTTCGTCTGCAACTCCCAGGGCGGTTCGGTGGCCCTCGTGCTGGCAGCCGACTACTCCCACCTCGTGCGCAAGGTCGTGCTGAGCGGCAGCGAGCCGCTGTTCCGGGGGCGCGGAGCGCTCACTGCGGAACTCGGCGACCTCATCGGGCAGCTGGTCACCGACTTCACCGAAGGTGAGGGCCCGACCCGGGAGAAGATCCGCGAGATCATGATCAAGCTCGAGTACTGGGACCCGGCCGCGGTGAACGAGACGACGCTCGACCTGCGCTGGCACTATCTGCAGCAGCCCGGCCCGGCGTCGACCTGGGGCAGCGGCAGCGTCCGTGCCGGTGACCCCGAGGATCTGGAAGCGCTTCTCGCCGAGGTGAAGCGCCGCGTGCTCGTGCTGTGGGGTCGTTACGACGTCTTCGGCACGCCGGCCTATGCGCTGTCCATCGCCGACGCCGTCCCCTACGGCGACGTGTTCCTCATGGACCAGGCCGGCCATCACATGGAGGAGGAGCGCCCGCAGGACTTCGCCGCCATCGTAAAGACCTGGCTCGACCTCCCGGCCGACACCAACCAGTAGTCCAACACCGGCAGCTCGACGACACCGTCCCGCCGGCACCGAGTCCCGGTGCCGGCGGGACGTTTCGTTTCCGCACCGGCGTCACGAGCCGGCGATCTCAGCCCGTCGGGGACCTCATGGTGTCGGCGGCCTCGGAGTCGAGGATGCGGGCGGCGGCGAGCGCCCCGAGGAGCGCGAACACCGCGGTGGCGAGGTAGGCCAGGCGGAAGCCGCCGCTCGCGAGCGACGTCAAGAGGATCGTCGCGGCGGCGACGCCGATCGCGGTGGCGACCTGCCGGTTGACGTTGAGAATGGTGGACGCCGATCCCATGTGCTCCGGACCGACCTGGGCGAACATCGATGCCTGCAGGGCGACCATCGCGCTGCCGTTGGTGAGACCGGCGAGGAACATCAGCCCGCACAGCACCCACATCGGGGTCGAGCCCCCGAACAGCGCCAGGCAGAGGCAGATCGCCCCCAGCAGGCCGAGGCCGACGACGGACATCAGACGCGGACCGAACACGTGATAGCGCCGTCCTACCGTCTGGGACGAGATGACCACACCGAAGGGGACCAGCGACATCACCAGACCGGCCTGCAACGGGGAGGAACCAGCCGTCTCCTGCAGGAAGATCGGCGTGATGAACAGGATGCCGCCGAGGAAGGTCGCCGTCTGGAACGCGGTGGCGATGTTGGTCTGCCGGAACAGCCGGCCGCTGAGCAGCCGCAGGTCGAGCAGCGGTGCGCTGCTCCGCAGCTGCACCACCACCGACACGGCCAGGGCCGCAGGACCGAGGACGGCGAGCACGAGGACGGCGGGCGAGGCCCAGCCCCACTCGGGTCCCTGCGTCAGGGTCAGCAGCACCGCCGCGAGCCCGACCCCGGCGAGCAGGTAGCCCCGCAGCTCGAAGCGACCCGGGTTGCCCGGCGGGTCGCGCGGCAGACCGAGGGCGATCAGCGCCATCGTGGCCAGGCCGACGGGGAGGTTGACCAGGAACGCCCAACGCCACGAGAGGTGCTCGACCAGGAACCCGCCCAGCGGCGGGGCGAGGGCCGGCCCGACCGCTATGGGCAGCAGCAGCGTCCGGACGAGCCGCGCACGCTGCTCGGGTGGGTAGATGCGGTACAGCATCGAGGTCGCGACGGTCATGACCAGCCCACCCGACGCGCCCTGGACGACGCGCAGGCCGATGAGCTCGGGCAGGTTCTGGGCAACCCCGCACAGCCCGCTCGCCACGGTGAACGCCCCGAGGGACACCTGGAACACCCGCCGGTCGCCGTACCGCGTCGCGAGCCACCCCGACGCCGGCATAGTGATCGCCAACGCCAGCACGTAGGCGAGCACGGTCCACTGCACCGCGGAGAGCCGGCTGTCCAGCTCGACCGTCAGCGTCGGAAGCATGACGTTGACGACGTGCGTGTCCAGCGCGGCCATGAGCAGGCTTGCCACGTAGGCGACGGCGACCGCCGCCCGGGCGGAGGCCCGGCGTCGCCGGAGAGCGTCGATGGTCCTGGCGATCACCACCCCCGTAGATTTCGGACCTCGTCCGAGAGGGTCAACGCGCCCGGTTCGCTCACCGGAACCAGCGATCCGGACGGCGGCGCAGACCGCTGAGCGGACCGGCCCGGCGGACGGGAAGGGCCGCCTTCCCTAGCGTCACGCCCGCGACACACTGCCCGCCCGGCCCCGAGGAGCGCCTCCATGACGACCACGACGATCGCCGAGTCCCTGGGTGCGCCCGCCGGACGGCTGGTCGCCGCCGGCGAGCACAAGCTGCACGTGGCCGAGGTCGGCGAGGGCGGTCGCCCCACCGTCTTCCTGCACGGCGGCGGCCCGGGGTGCACCTCGTGGACCGACTACTGGCCGACCATCCCGTACTTCGCGGCCGACCGGCGCTGCGTCCTGGTCGACATGCTCAACTACGGCTACTCCGACGCGGTGCCGTCGATGGCGAAGAGCTGGACCTTCCAGGGCGACCACGTCGCACTGGCCCTGCAGGACCTCGGCATCGGGTCGGCGGACTTCGTCTGCAACTCCGTCGGCGGCTCTGCCGCGCTCGCGCTCGCGGCGCGACACCCGGAGCTCGTGCGCCGGCTCGTGCTCACCGGCAGCGAGCCGATGCACCGCGGCGCGGGCCCGCTCACCCCGGAGCTCGGCGCGCTGACCCGCGAGCTCGTCGGCGGCTTCACCCAGGGCGAGGGGCCCACCAAGGAGAAGATCCGCGAGATCATGATCAGGCTGGAGTACTGGGACCCGGCCGCCGTCGACGAGAACAACCTCGAGCTGCGCTGGCACTACATGCAGCAGCCCGGCCCGCACTCCACGTGGGGTACGGCCGAGAACATGATGAGCGGCACGCCCGAGGACCTCGAGGAGCTGATGCGGACCGTGCAGGCGCCGGTCCTCGTCTTCTGGGGCCGGCAGGACGTGTTCGCCACTCACGAGTACGCGAAGTCCATCGCAGACACCGTGCCGCACGGTGACTTCTACCTGATGGACAACGCCGGCCACCACATGGAGGAGGAGCGGCCCCGGGACTTCGCCGGACTGGTGAAGGCGTGGCTGGACATGCCCGTCGACGGGGAGTGACGAGGCCGTGACTCGCCCCTCCTGACGAAACCTGCGGACCCGAGCGGGTCACGTCGATGACATCTGAACGGGTGAGACTCTCTCCGGAGGTGATCACGGGCTGTGACTCCCCCCATCGCACGGCCCGACGACATGATTTCGATCGCCGAGGCGCGTGCCTTGACCGAACCGCAGCCCGCGGCAGGACATGACGAGCCTCCGCGCGCTGGCGCGGAGACCGTGGTGGACAAGATCCGCAAAGTCGTCGAGACGATCGCCCACCACGGTCCGATCGGGCTCTCGGCCCTCGCGCGCGAGGCCGGCGTGTCGAAGACCACGGTGCACCGGCTGTCGGGCGAGCTACTCGCCTGGGGCGTGATCGAACGGGTCGAGGGCCGGTTCGTCGTGGGCCGGCGCATGGCCGAGCTGGGCCAGCTGGTGACGCCCCGGGAGTCGCTCCGGGAGATCGGTCATCCCTTCGCCGTCGAGCTGTTCGCCCAGTTCCGCCTGCCCGTGACCGTGTCCGTGCGGCAGGGTCTCGACGTCCGCTGCGTAGCCAAGATCTCCGGCACGGTCGACGAGGCGACGGGCTGGATGGGCGTCGGCACTCGCGCGCCCCTGCACTGCACGGCGGCGGGCAAGGCCATCCTCGCGTTCAGCCCGCCCGAGCTGTTCCGCGCGGTCGTGGCACGCCCCATGCGCGGGGTGACGCCGTTCAGCACCGTCGCGCCCACCAAGCTCGCGCTGCAGCTGCGCGACGTCCGCCGCGCCGGCTACTCCGTGGTGCGCCGGGAGGTCCACGTCGGGGCGAGCTCCATCGGGGTGCCGGTGATCGACCGGCACGGGACGGTCGTCGGTGCGTTCGCGATGCCGCTCCCGGCACGCCCCGAGCAGGCCGTCGAGCTGCAGCGCAGCATCAAGCAACAGGCGGCGCGGCTGGCGGCCCAGCTCCCCTGAGCCGCGCGGAAACAACACCGACATGCTGTTTCCGGCACGCAAACCCTCACGTCGGAGGTCCGGCTAGCGGAACGCGTCCGGCACGCGCTCGAGGCGGGCCGACTCAGGATGTCCCCCGAGGGCAGGTCCTTCCACTTCGGAGACACGCCCTGGCCGCCGAACGAGAGGGGACACGAGATGACCGACAGCACGGCGCCTTTCATCCGGCTCACCGGGATCTCCAAGTCCTTCCCCGGCGTGCGAGCGCTCGACGACGTGTCACTGGACATCAACGCCGGCGAGGTGCACTCGCTCACCGGGGAGAACGGGTCTGGGAAGTCGACGCTGGCGAAGATCGTGAACGGCACCCACCAGCCCGACGCGGGCACGATAGAGATCGACGGTGTGCCCACGGTGGTCACGAAACCGGCCAAGGCCCTCGCGCTGGGGATCGTGTCGATCAGCCAGGAACTGACCCTGGCGTCGTCGTTGTCGGTGGCGGAAAACATCTTCCTCGGGCGCATGCCGCGGACCCGCTGGGGGACGGTGGACTGGGACCGGTGCGTGCGGGACGCTCAGGCCGTCCTCGACGACCTGCGGGTACACGTGGACCCGCGCACTGCGGTGCGCGACCTCAGCCTCGAGCTGCAGCAGGAGATCGAGATCGCGCGGGCGATCTCCAGCAACGCACGCCTGCTCATCCTCGACGAGGCCACGAGCTCGCTCTCCGAGGCCGCGACCGACCGCCTGCTGGAGATCGTCGAGGAGCAGCGCGACCGCGGCGTCGGGGTGCTGATGATCTCGCACCGGATGCCGGAGCTGTACCGCTCCTGCTCGGTCGCGTCGGTGCTGCGGGACGGCAGGCTGATGGGGACCGTGCCACTGCCGGAGACCCCGGAGGACGCCCTGGTGCGCCTCATGGTCGGCCGCGACCTCGACGACTACTTCGGCTCCCGCGACGTCATCCCGGACGCCGTCGCGCTGAAGGTCACCGACCTGCACACCCTGGACGGCGCGCTGCTTCCCACCTCGTTCGAGGTCCGCCGCGGAGAGATCCTCGGCGTGGCCGGCCTCGTGGGGTCGGGCAAGGCGGAACTCGGGATGGCCCTGGGCGGCGCGATCCCCTCCGAGGGCTCCGTTGAGGTCGGAGGCCGGGAGGTCTCCATCACCAACCCGCGTCAGGCCGTGAGCAACGGGGTCGGCTACGTCCCCGACGACCGGAAGGGTCAGGCGATCCTGCCGAACCGCAGCGTGGCCGAGAACTTCGCGCTCGCGTGGCGGGGCACGCTGTCCAAGCTCGGCGTGCTGCGGGTCCGTCAGGAGGCCAAGCTCGTGCGGGACGGCATGACGCGCTACGGCGTGGCCGCCGCCAACGAGAACGTCAGGATCTCGACGCTGTCCGGCGGTAACCAGCAGAAGGTGGTGCTGGGGCGCACGTTCGCGCGGGGCTGCACCGTCTTCGTCCTCAGCGAGCCCACCCGCGGCATCGACGTCGGCTCGAAGAGCCAGGTGTACGCACTGCTGCAGGAGCAGGTCAGCGAGGGCGCCGCCGTCGTCTTGATCTCCTCGGAGCTCCCCGAGATCCTCGGCCTCGCCGATCGCGTCATCGTGTTCCACCGCGGCAGCGTCCACGCCGAGTTCGCCGCCGAGGGTCTCGACGAGGAGACCGTTGCCGCAGTTGCCGTGTCCGGGCGCCCGCAGCCCGCCGCCGCTTAGTCGCACCGCTCTCGAGAAGGATCGTCATGACTCTTTTGGACAAGGATCCCGTCCTCTCCGCGGAGACCTCGCCGGCGGACGTCGCGCCCGCCAGGCGCCGCCCGCGCCTGTCGCTCGGTCGCTTCACCGGAGTCGTCATCGCGCTGGTGGTGGTCTGCGTGTACCTCGCGCTGACCCAGCCGGTGTTTCTCAGCTGGGGCAACATCACCAACATCGTCGCGTCCAACAGCGTGATCCTGCTGCTGGCGCTGGGTGCCACCTTCGTGATCATCGGTGGTGGCTTCGACCTGTCCGCCGCCTCGGCGCTGAGCGCGACCGGCATGGTGCTCGGGCTCGCGCTGCAGGCCGGGCTCCCGGCCTGGGTCGCGATCGCGTCGCCGATCCTTGCGGGCCTGGTGATCGGCCTGGTCCAGGGCGTCCTGATCAGCTACGTGAAGATCTCCATGATCGTCGTCACGCTCGGGTTCATGTCGATCCTCGCCAGCTTCGCGCTGATCGTGAACAAGGGCGCGACGATCAGCGTCTACGACACCCCCGGCTTCGACCCGATCTACCAGTTCGTCAACGGCACCGTCGGGCCGATCCCGCTGCTCATGATCTTCGACGCGGTCGTGCTCCTCGTGGCGGCGTTCGTGCTGCGCTACACCGCCTTCGGCCGCTCGCTGTTCGCCATGGGCTCCAACCCCGAGGCCGCGCGGCTGAACGGCATCAACACCGCGATGATGGTGCTGTTCGTCTTCCTCATCGCCGGCCTCGCCGCCGGGCTCGCGGGGATGGTCTCCGTGGGGCGGCTCACCGGCGCCGCCGCGGCATCCGACCCCACCCTGCTGATGACGGCGATCGCCGCGGTGCTGATCGGCGGCACCGCCTTCACCGGTGGCGAGGGCGGGGTGCTCGGCACGATGATCGGTGTCCTGTTCCTCGGCGTGATCCAGAACGGCATGACGCTGAGCGAGATCCCGGCGTTCTGGCAGGGCACGGTGAACGGCGCCATCCTCATCCTCGCGGTCGGCATCGGTGTCCTGCGCGATCGTGGGATCCGGCTGCGACGCAAGGCCATCACGAGCAAGGTCGGCTGAGCGGACCTCCTACCTCGGCCCGTGGCGATCCTGCGCCGCGCACCGGGCCGACTGCACGACCAGATCGATCCGAAGCGCTCCCACCGCCCGGTCCCCGAACCACATCTTGGAGATTCGCGTGAGAAAGACACTGGCCGCAGCGGCCGCAGCGGGTGCCGCCCTGGTGCTGGCCCTGACGGGCTGCAGCTCGTCGACCGCACCCACCACCTCCGGGAGCGGCTCGGCCGCCTCGGGCACCGGCGACGGCAGCTTCAAAGCCGGGACCAAGTTCGGCTACGCGGCCCCGGTCGCCGCCCAGCCGGGCCAGCAGCAGTTCGACTCGGGCGCGAAGGCCGCGTCGGCGTCGGTCGGCTGGGAGTACACGATGTACGACTCGAACATCAACCCCAGCACGCAGATCTCCAACATCACCACGATGATCCAGCGGCAGATGGACGTGGTCGGCTCGTGGACGCTCGACCCGGGCGCGACGGTCGGCATCTACAAGCAGGCGGAGAACGCGGGCATCCCGATCGTCGGCGTCAACTCCGAGGGCGAGGGGATCTCGGCGACCCTCTGGCAGGAGTCCTCGACCTGCGCGCCCGGCGGACCCATGGAACAGTCCGCCGCGCTGTACGCCAAGGCGCACCCGGGTGGTGACATCATCACGGTGGGTCTCGACGGCGTTCCGTCGATCGACGCCGTGGTGAAGTGCTTCACCGAGGCGGCGAAGGCGGCCGGGCTGAATATCGTCAGCCACGTGTCGAACACCACCGACCAGGCGGCCGGCGCGCAGAAGCTCGTCGCCGACCTGCTCACCCGCTACCCGGACGTCGGCGGTGTGTGGGCGTACAACGACGCCTCGGCGCTCGGGGCCTCGGCCGCCGTGATCGCGGCAGGCAAGACCGTCTACGACATGAGCAACGACGGGGTGGTCGTCACCGGTTCCAACGGTGACGCCGACGCCGTGAAGGCGGTCCAGGAAGGTCGCCTCACCGGCACATGGGACCCGAACAACCCGGAGGCGGGGTGGCTGTTCGTGAAGCTGGCCAACGAGGTCCTCAACGGTACGGCGCCGAAGAACACGGTCCTCAAGTCGACGTTCGTCACCAAGGAGACGATCGGCCAGTACGTGCCCCCGGCCGACCGGCAGATCACCTTCGACACGCTGGACTACACGACGTCGAACTGAGCGCGCCCGATCCACGCGGACGCCCCTCGGTGCTCCGGCACCGAGGGGCGTTCGTGCGTCCGAGAGCAGGAGATCCCCATGTCCGACGGCACGATCGGCGCCGTCCCCACCACGTCGTCCACCCCGGCACCCACCGCTGATCCCCCGCACCGCCGGCGCCACCGCTGGGTGCTGATCGCGGTCCTGGGCCTGATGGCCGGAACGGCACCGCTGTCGATCGACATGTACATCCCCGGCCTGCCCGAGATGGCGCAGGGGTTCGGGGTCGGCGACGTCGAGGTCCAGCTCACCCTCACGGCGTTCCTCATCGGCCTCGGAGCCGGTCAGCTGGTGATCGGGCCGCTCAGCGACTCGCGCGGTCGGCGGACCCTGCTCCTGGTGGGCACGGTCGGGTACATCGCGTTCTCACTACTGTGCGCGGTGGCCCCATCGGTCGGCGTGCTGGTCGCGGCACGCTTCTTCCAGGGCCTGCTCGGTGCCGCGGGCGTCGTCCTGTCGCGGGCGGTGCTCGCGGACCGGTTCTCGCTGCAGGAGGTCCCGCGCTACTTCAGCTACATGGCGATGGTGTCCGGCGTCGCCCCGGTCCTCGCCCCCTTCGTGGGGGGCGTGATCGTCGGGCTGGCCGGGTGGCGGACCGTCTTCGGTGTGCTCGCGGGCATCGGTGCCGTGCTACTCGTCGGCATCCTCGCGTTCGTCCCGGAGTCCCTCCCGCGGGAGCGCAGGACGTCCGGGGGGATCCACCACAGCTTGGCGGCGATGTGGCGGCTCGCGCTGCGGCCGTCGTTCCTCCGCTACCTCGCAGCCGGCACCTTCACCGCGTGCGCGCTGTTCGCCTTCATCTCCGGTGCGGCGTTCGTGTTCCAGGAGATCTACGGCCTGTCGCCCACCGGCTACGGCGTCATGTTCGGCAGCAGCTGCGTCGGGATGGTCGGTGCGGGGTTCGCCTTCGGCAGGCTGGCCCGGCGGTTCGGGGTCGACCACCTGCTGCGGGCGGGCGTGCTCGTCGCCCTCGGCGGGACGCTCCTGCTCCTGGTGACCTGGCTGTGCGGGGCCGACGGGCTCGCCGTCGCGTGGATCTCCTTCGCCGTCTTCATGATCGGCATGGGGATTGTGACCCCGGCGGTGATCACTTCGGTGCAGCGTGAGGGGGGCGACTCCGCCGGCGCCGCCTCCGCGCTGTTCGGCGGTGCTCAGTTCGGGATCGCCGCGCTCGCCACCCCGGTCATCGGGCTGCTCGGGTCCGGGGTCGGCGCGCTGGCCGGGGTGTGCGCCACGGCGACGACGCTCGCGGCGCTGAGCCTGCTGGCCGGTCGCCGGCGCTGACCGGTCCTCAGAGCCCGTTGCGCCGAAGGAAGAGCTCGACCTGGTCGGCGAACTCGGCGGGCCGCTCGACCGGGGGCCAGTGGCCGCAGCGGTTGAGGGCCACCAGGTCGGCCTGCGGCACGTAGCTGCTGATCATCAGGCCCTGCTCGAACGGCACCATGCGGTCGAACCGGCCGTGGATCACCAGCATCGGGACCGTGATCTCCGGCAGGAGCGCCATGTTGCTGTGGGCCACGCTCACCGACGCCGCCCCGGCGTGCAGGTGCTCGGGGTGCTCCTTGCGGAAGGCCATCGTGTCGGCCACCAGCTCGTCGGTCACCATGGCAGGGTCGTGGAACAGCGTGCGCAGGAACCGCCGCAGGGCGCCCTCGTCGTCGGGTGCCTCCGCGAGGTCGGCGGCGGCGACCCCCGACTCGGACGGGAACGGTGCGAGCAGGTAGGGGTCACCGCCCGTCGAGGCGTGGCAGGCACCGACGACCAGGCCGGTGACGCGCTCGGGCGAGCTCAGCGCGAGGACGATCCCGGTGGTCGCCCCCATCGACGTCCCGACGACGGGTGCCGCGGCGATCCCCTCGGCGTCCATGGCCGCCGCCACCGCGCGGGCGGCGGGATCGTGCGCCGGCTCGTGGAAGGTCAGCGGCCCGGTCCGCCCGAAGTTGGGCAGGTCCACCGCGATGCACCGGCGGCCGGCGCCCAGCCGCTCGAGGACGCCGGCGTAGGTCAGCCAGGCCGTGGTGCCGGGTTGTGGGCCCCACGCCGCGACGAGCACCAGCGGTGGACCGTCGCCGACGGCGACGTAGTGCACCGGCCCGTCCGGACCCGTGGTCGAGCGGGCGAACTGCGGCGGGGCGTCGAGCAGACCCACGTGGCACCTCCAGAGAGATCGGCGAGCGCGACTGTCCCCCGGCATCGTCGCGCGGTCAACGACGGTGATCCGCTCGACGGACCGTCGGCGATCGCCGGACCGGGTCCGGCCACCGGACCGGGACGGTGGGTCACGGCGACACTCGTCCGTAGCGTGAGTGCATGATGAGCACGATCTTCCGGGCCGCCATCCGCACGACCCCGGGCGCGCGTTCATGACGCCGAAGTCGGTGGTGATCGCCGGGGCGAACCTGGCGGGCGGGACCGTTGCCCGGTCGCTGCGCTCGCGCGGGTTCGAGGGGCGCATCACCCTGGTGGGGGCCGAGGCGACGCCGCCGTACGAGCGTCCGGCGTTGTCCAAGCAGGTGCTCAGCGGCGCGCAGGAACCCGACGACCTCGTCCTCCCGATCGACTGGGCCGGTATCGACGTGGACCTGCGCCTCGGTCAGCGGGTCGACGAGATCGTGCCGGCCGAGTCGGCGGTCGCCCTGTCGGCGGGGACGCGCCTCGGGGCCGACGCCGTCGTCCTCTGCACGGGTGGTCGCGGCCGCAGGCTGGGCGTCGAGGGCGAAGAGCTCGGCGGCATTCACGAGGTGCGCACCATCGAGGACTCGTTGGCGCTGCGCGGCGAACTCGTCGCCGGCGCCCGGGTCGTGGTGGTGGGCGCCGGCTTCATCGGGGCCGAGGTCGCCGCCACCGCGCTGGGCGTGGGCTGCGAGGTGACCGTACTGGAGCACGCTCCGGTTCCCCTCGCCCGCTCCCTCGGGCCGGTCTGGGGCCCGTTCGTGCTCGAGGAGCACGCCCGGCGCGGTGCCCACGTGCGCCTCGGCACCGGCGTGCACCGCTTCCTGGGCGACGACCGGGTGCGCGAGGTCGAGATCGGCGGCGGCGACCGGATCCCGGCCGACGTCGTCGTGGTCGGCGTCGGGATCGAGCCCGCCACCGAGCTTGCCGAGGCGGCCGGCCTCGCCGTGGCCGGGGGCGTCCACGTGGACGAGCGGGCCGCGACGAGCAATCCGGGCGTCTTCGCGGTGGGCGACGTCACGCTGCAGCCGGGGTGGCACGGCCAGGGCATGGTCCGCCTCGAGTCGTTCCAGAACGCACAGGAGCAGGCCGACGTCGCGGCGGCGGCGATCCTGGGACAGGAGGTGCCGGCGCGCGACGTGCCCTGGTTCTGGTCCGACCAGTTCGAGCACAACATCCAGATCGCCGGGATGCTCGACGCGAGCGTCGACGTCGTCGTCCGCGGCGACCGGGACGGCTGGGACTTCAGCGCGTTCCACGTGCGCGACGGCGTGGTCCGCGGGGTGTTCGCCGTCAATCGCGGGCGCGAGGTGCGGGCCGCGATGCGGCTCATCGCAGCAGGCGTCGTCGTCGACCCCGCGGCACTGGCGGACCCGACCACCGACCTGCGCAAGCTGCCCCGGCCGGCCCGCCCCCTCGCGTCGTAACTCCCGGCCCGACACGATGACGCCGGCGGTTCGGGGTCCACCCCCGAACCGCCGGCGTCGTGGGCCGGTGCTCGCGCTACTCGTTCATCCCCGCGGTGCCCTCGTACTGGGCCTTCTGCGGGTCGAGGGAGATGTCGGCCCACGAATCGGCGTTCATGAACTCCTGCCAGCGCTGGTAGAAGAACCGGTGGTTGTTCTCGGACACGAACTTGTCCGAGAGCTGGCCGGGGAAGACGTCGTCGGTGTGGCTGTGGCCGATGCCGAGGTTCACCCGCTGTCCCATCTCGCGGTAGGTCCCCGAGAGGCCCGACTCCGAGACCTGCCGCCAGTTGTCGACGTCGTCGGCCTCGAAGTGCCCGGTGACGCCGTTGCGCGCGGTGTGGACGCGCAGGACCTCCCGCTGCTGCTCCGGCGTGTCGGCGTGGCTGGCCAGGGCGAAGTGCCAGAACTCGGTCTTGAGCGGGCCGCGCGGGATCGCCAGCCGGAAGCCCAGGACCGTGTTGGGGAACAGGCTGTGGGTGCCCAGCACGACGGACTTCGCCCGGAACTCGCCGAGCCGCTCGACCGCCTCGGCCGTCTGCTCCTCGGCGGTGGCCGTCGGGATCGACTCGCCGGACAGGTTGTCCTCGGGCATCTTGAAGTACTGGACCTGGTGCCCGTTCACGAACGCCGCCCGGCCGTGCATGTTGAAGAGCCGGTCCTGGGTGAACCGAGGGGTGCCCAGCACCCGGAACATGGCGTTGGCCGCCGAGGCGTGCGACACGGGTACGTGGTACCAGTCGGAGCAGTTGTCGACCGCTGTCTTCCAGTTGATCGGCTGGATCCACTTGTGCGGGCCCACCGCGTAGGTGCCCTTGCCGCTGCGGTTGAACTCCATGTCCAGGTACCACCGGGCGTCGCCCAGGTAGTCCTCGAGGCTGGGGGCGTCCTCGGCCCACGTGGCGAAGATGAGGCCGGCGTAGGTGGCCACCCGGGCGCGCTTGAGACCCAGCTTGGACCGGTCGAGCTCGCCGTAGTAGACCTCCTGCTCGCCCGGCACGTACTCGAGCTTGCCGTCCAGGTCGTAGGTCCAGGCGTGGTAGCTGCAGACGAAGTTGTTGCAGTTGCCGTCGTCGGCCCGCACGAGCCGAGCCCCGCGGTGGCGGCACATGTTGAGCAGGGCGTTGATCGAGCCGTCGCTCCCGCGGGACAGGATGACCGGGTCCTCACCCATGTAGGTGTGGAAGAAGTCACCGGGGTTCGGGATCAGGCTCTCGTGACCGATCAACAGCCACGCCCGACCGAAGATGTTGGTCATCTCCTGGCGGTAGATGTCGGGGTCGGTGTAGATCGACGGGTCGAGCCAGCCGGTCTCGGGGTCGAGGATCTCGTACTTCGTTCCTGCCACCGCAGTCACCTCTCGCAAGTTCGGGGAATTTCGGCGTGCTCAGTTCTCGTGGGGACGGTCGCGGACGAGGATCTCGCCGTCGCTCACCCGCACCGGGTAGGTGGTCATCGGGACCGTGGCCGGCATCGTGAGCGCCTTGCCCGTCCTCAGATCGAACAGCGCGCCGTGCAGGACGCACTCCACCGAGGTGCCCTCGACGAACCCCTCCGAGAGGGAGGACTTCCCGTGCGAGCACACGTCGTCGAGGGCGTAGTAGTCGCCCCCGGCCAGGAACAGCGCCCGGACCGGGCAGCCGGGGCTCGTGATGACCACGGCGTCGCCCTCGGCCAGGTCGCCGACCCGGCCGGCGGTCGTCCACCGCTCGTCGTCCTGGTCGCTCATCAGAGAAGGTCTCTCTCCTAGAAGAAGATCGCCATGTTCTTGTCGAGGACGACGTTGACGTCCAGCACGATCGTGCGGCGCGAGATCTTCCACGAGCCGTCGACGGGGTGCAGGACGTCCTCGCGGTACCCGGAGTACAGCGCGGTGTCGTACTCGGCGTGCGAGCGGTGGCAGATGAACGCGGTCTTGGCGTGCACCGTGCCGTCCTCGTCGACGCCCTCGATCACGAGGTTGCCGACCAGGTGGCGCGTCCGCGACGGCGGCTCCTCCGCCCAGGCCATGCCGCTGTCCATGCGCTGGATGCGCACCAGCATCATGTTGCGGTCCTCGTCGAAGAACGGCAGGTCGGTGCCGTAGGGCGGGACCTCGCGGTGCGCCTCGCGGCTCGGCACGTTCTTGCGGCGCGGCATGAAGTAGAGGAGGTCCTCGGTGAACAGGTCCAGCCACTCGTGCATCTTGCGGTCGTCGAGCAACCACGCCTCGGCGATGTAGAACGAGTTCAGCTCCGTCCAGAGCTCCTGGGCCGTCTTCGCGCTCGCAGCCGGGGCGAAGGCCTCGGACTCGGTGTCACGCTCGATCACTGTCACAACAACCACGCGGACCTTTCAGGGGAGAACGCGATGCGGATCTCGGAGGGCTCGACGATAGGTAGCTCCGACGCGGCGGGACGAGTCGCCCGGACCGCTCATCGGAACAGGTGCGGCCGCCACACGAGGCGGTGACCTGCCTGTCATACAGACGACATCTCAGGTCGTGATCAGTGGAGGCCTGCCCGTGCTCGGGGTGGCGCCCTGAGTCGTAGACGTGCCCGAACGAGCCCGTCGCTGTCCTCGGCGTTACCCAGAGCGTCGAACGCCGGCTCCGAGAGCCGATCCGGAGTGAACAGGTAGCAGAGCAGCGAATGTGAGTCCGCGACGACTCTCACCCGGCGACGGGCCCGAGTGCGGAACGACGCTCGGCCCGGTCGTCACCGAACGCCTGTGACCACGCCTCGATCACCTCGTCCGGCACCAGACCAGCGAGCTTGCCCGCCGAACGACCACCTCGACGACTGACTACCTCGGGCTTCGACAGCCGCAGGTGGGCTCCGGGACGCACACCATGGCGCGCCAGCTCGGCGGCCGCAACCGTCAGGCTCCCGTCACTGCTGACGACGACCTCGAACGAGTCCGCGGTCTCGGGCGTGGTGCTCATTGTGCCTGTATGCCACCGCTCGACCATCGCGATCGAGGCGGCTCGACGACTGCTGGGCAGAACGCGACCGGGAGGCGGCCGTCGCCCCCGCGACGTCACCAGCCCCGCGCGGCGAGGAGGGCCATGAGATTGCGTTTGGCCCGGTGCGTACGGCGCAGCGCGGCGAGGTGGTCGGCGAACACGTCCGCCTCGAACAGGGGCTCGACCTCGCCGAGCAGCTCGACGGCCTCGGCGTAGGCGGAGTTGTTCTTGTGTCCGATCGCGGCCTCGATCTCGCGCTGGTAGAGCGGGATCACCTCACCCGGCCGCAGCTCCCGGCAGGCTCGGGCCAGCCGCATCACCGTCGGGCCCGAGCAGCCACCTCGCTGCGCCTCCGCCCAGGCGGCGTCAGGGTCGCCCTCCCAGAGCAGCACCTCCACGAGCAGCGAGGCGTCGGCAGCCGGCTGCCACCGGTACCGGGGCGGTTCGCGACGGTCGACCTCGGCGCGGAGGCGGGCGAACGCCTCGTCACGCCGATCCGCCCACATCCCGGCCCGCCGGGCGTAACTCCGCGAGCCGTTGGTAGGTAGGCATATTCGGCGCGCGATCGAGCACCCTCCGGAGCAGATCGACCGCAGCCGCCCCGCGGCCTGCCCGGTGGTACTCCGCAGCCGCGAGGTCGACCAGCCGCGCGTCGGTGAGACCGTGGATCTCCAGGCCGCGTTCCGCCCACTGCACCGCGTCGTCGTGGCGGTCCTCGCGCAGGAGGCGCTCCGCGATCCGCAGGAACTGGTAGGCGGACGTGAGGTCGCGGGCCATCGCCTCCACCTCGGCATCGACGTCACCGGTGAGGGCGGCGAGCGCCTCCAGGGTGCTCCGGACGCGGAGGCGGGCCGGCTCGTAGAGGTCGGCATGCTCGGCGAGCGCAGCCCACTCCTGCTCGGCGAGCTCGTGATAGCGGGCGAGCCCTGGCTCGCCGAGGAGGTCGGCCTAGCGCGTCACCGCGTCGTCGAACATGGCGAGATCGCCACCGCTCGACTCGCGGGCATGGAGCCGCTGGGCAAGCTCGCGAGGATCGGGACGGATCGCCTCGCAGGCCGCCAGATGGAGATCGGCGCGGCGGTCGGAGACTCCGCCGAGCAGGTCGTCCGAGTCGTCGACATACTCGACAGCCCGCTCGGCACAGTCCGCGGCGTACTCGGTGAGCTCGAGGACCAGGTCCGCCCGGCCCACGGCCAACAAGGCCTCCACCCGGTCGACGACGGCGTCCACGGCCTGCAGGTAGCCGTACGCCTCGTCGTAGCGCACGTATCCGCGCGGGACGATCGCGTCGAGCAGGAGGCGCCGCAGGGACTCCGGTGCATCGGGGTCCGCCGCGGCCGCCGCGAGCCGGGTATGCAGGACCTCGTCGCGGCCCGCGGCGTCGAGGATCATGTCGATCAGCTCGTCGTGGCTCAGGGTCTCCAGGTAGGCCCGCGGATCGGGGGCGTCGTTCGGCGATCCCGCTGCCACGAGCGCGAGCGCCACGCAGTGCTTGCAAAAGGACCCCGACACTCCGACCGGGCAGGAACAGCGGAACCCGAAGCCGTCCGGCCCGAAGTCCAGCTCGACGGCGTACGGCTCCGAGCCGATCACCGTGGCCCGCACCCCGTCGGCGACATGCCTGACCCGCCCGACCGCACCTCCCTCCGCGTAATCGCGGCCGCGCCCGAAGGTGACCGGATCGGCCAGCCGCTCGACGTCCGCGATGTCGAGGCGCGTCAGCGGCTCGCCACCCGACACCCGACGTCGGCCAGCCAGGCCCGAGCCCGGCCGCGCTTGCGCTCGCCACTCCACTCGAACCAGCGGCTCAGCTCGTCCTGCGAGCTCCGGCCGAGCGTGTCGGCGAACCGCCGGAAGGCGCCGCGGCCGCGGATGGCATCCCGGAGGCGTTCCCCGAGCCGCGCGTCGGCGACGGTGTCGATGAAGTCGACCATGTCGCGGTAGCCGTCGCGGGAGTCGCCGTCCACCCAGCGAAAGCGATCCCCGTCCTCGAAGTCTGGTGCCTCCACGTCCACACCGTCCTCCTCCGGATACTCGATCGCCGACCGGGGCCATACCTCGCCGGTCTGCAGGTCGAGCGCGCCCCCGGTCGTCAGCGGATCGCCCTCGAGGATCTCGGTCAGCAGCTCGAGATCCACGCTGAGCGGCCGCAGCAGCGGCATCGGACCGGTGCCCGCGAGCCCGTCGAGCTGCTCGGCCAGCTCGACGTCGCCGATCCAGTCCCGGCCGCGCAGGGCAGTGGCACAGTCGGCGGCAAGCTCGGCCGCGCCGTCGACCCGGTGAGCGAGTGCCGTCGCCACCCCGTCCCCGATGAGCTGCCACACCGGGAGCGGCTCGCCCGCAGCGAGGAGACCGACGATCGCCGCCCCGTCCCCGCGGTACACGGCCCCGCGCAGCTGCCGGAGCCAGTCCCGACGGTCCTCCCGGGTCACCATGGCGGCTCGCCGGCGAACAACGAGGCCAACATCGTGGCGTGCGGCAGCAGGGTGCGCGCGGACGGCCCCGCCTCCCAGGTGCGCCACGCGCCGCTGAGGAGGTCGAGCGCGCGGAGCTCCGCGGACATCCGGCTCAACGACGACTCGTGCTCCTCGTCGGTCAACGCCCGGCCGTCGACGCCCCACCCGACGCCCATCAGCGGCACGACCCGGCGAAGCAGATCCTCACGTGCGAGCGGACCGGACGCGGCGAGGACCGCCACCGCCGTCGTCGCCAGCATCTCCTCGTACCCGCCCGGCTCGAACCAGCGGCGCAACCGCCGGACGACCTCGACATCGTCGCCCGCCACCCGAGTGCGGCTCAGCACCCCGCGGGCGAGCCGGGCCAGCCCGACCTTGCGCAGGATGTCGTGCAGCACCGCCAGCGGAGGCAGGTCCTCCTCGATCGACGCCGGCCGGTCCAGCGGGTACCAGTCGGGCCGCCGCTCCTGCACCGCCCGCACGACCGAACGCGGCAGCCGTCCGCCCGGCGTCAGCTTCACCCCGCCCGCGAGCAGATCCAGCACGATCCGCACACTCTCCGGCACCTGGCCGACCGTCTGCCGGACGAGCACGTCCG
The DNA here is from genome assembly GCF_050948485.1 of Pseudonocardia halophobica. NCBI lineage: Bacteria > Bacillati > Actinomycetota > Actinomycetes > Pseudonocardiales > Pseudonocardiaceae > Pseudonocardia > Pseudonocardia halophobica. The sequence continues at coordinate 7,448,277 of NZ_CP192046.1, forward strand.
TCGCCTCCCGGTCGAAGACCAGAAGCTCACCCGCCCACTCACGCAGGTGCTCATACTCCCCGTGACTCGGGTCGGCGAGCACCTCGAGCAGGTGCTCGTACCCCGGCACACCGCCGCAGTCCTCCGGCGGGCAGGCACCCTCGCCCTCCACACAGCCCGGACCCTCACCACCCGCGCCGACGACCTCGACCTCGTGCTCCCAGCTGTCGCCGAAGTCGTAGAGGTACTCGAACCGCGCCGGCAGCTCATGGAATGGGACCCTCGCCTCGTCGCGCGGCCGGAGGTCGTCCTCCCAATCCGGATCCGGCACGCCGTACCGGACCCCGTCGGCCATGAACAGATGCAGGTGGCTGTCAGTCCAGCCGAGCGCCACCTGGAGGAGCTGGTGCAGCTCGGCCAGCGTGACGGCGGCAGGCACATCGATCACCCGGATGACCCGCGGTTCGACGTCCCGCATGGTGATCCGCAGCCGGACGGTCCGCATGGGTCGGCACGGTACCGACGATTCGCGGCGCCCGGACCGCTCGGGGCCGGCGGTGACGCGGCCCATGTGCTCACTGCGGCTATCTGAATCACCGGCATCAGTCCAGATCACTGATTGGCTGCGACCCAGCCCCGGCCTCTCATGCCGCTCACGCTTCTGATGCACACGATGACTAACGCGCACCGAGGGAAGCCACGCCATGACGCGCTGACCAGGGACGATGTCAGTAAAGGAGGCCCCGCCGATGACGCGGCGGAGGAATGATCCTTCATACAGGCTTCTGACCTGCGAAAATGGAGCCGCCTTGGGGAGTCGAACCCCAGACCTACGCATTACGAGTAGTTTCCAGTCCTTGGTGGACCTTGGTGGAGATCGACGGAAACCGGTCTTTACCTGCAGGTCTACGAGTTGAGGCCGACTGCTCTTGGTGGCAGTTGGCGGACCTCGTGCGGACTAGGCGCGGACCGCCCACATCGGACTAACCCCAAGCCCCGATGTAGGACGCCCCCGGGACGCGGTGAGGCAACACCGGCCCGGGGACTTGATCAGCCCCTGGAGCTGACCCGTGCACATCTTGTCCGACGCCGGCGCCTGTGCCGAGCGCAACCTTGACCCGGATCGTCAATTCGACAGGTCGCAACCGGCCTTCGCCCACGAAATCACTTTCTGCCCCCGAGCTGCCCGATGCGCGGGCTGCGAACGCAGCGGCGGGCTAATGGTCGACACCATTCAGACGCCTGATGGCGTCGGCTGCGCGACGCTCTGCGCGATGTGCGCCCCGCGGGGCGTAATGATCACAGCTGAGCGGATGGCCAAGCACACCAAGTACCTCTCTGCCTCGGGCGGCAGCGCGGAACGAGGCCGTCCTGACGTCAGCGGTGGTGGGCGATGACCAGGCCTACTCCGCGTTGGGTTCGGGTGGTCACCGTCGCCTCGGTGTCGGTGGTGGCCGCGGTCGCTGCCGTCGCCTCCTACGTCCACATGCACGAGCTCGCGACGGAAGCAGGGGAAGGGTGGCGTGCCCACCTCATCCCACTGTCTGTCGACGGCCTGCTCGTGGCCGCGTCGATGGTGATGCTCGTGCGCCGACGTGCGGGTCTGCGCGCGGGCCTGCTGCCGTGGATCGGCCTGATTCTGGGCCTGGCCGCGTCGCTGGGTGCGAACGTCGCCGCCGCGGCCCCGACACCGCTGTCGTGGATCGTGTCGGGATGGCCGCCTCTGGCGCTGGCCCTGTCTTTCGAGCTGCTGATCCTGGTGACCCGCCAGAACGAGCCCGCGGACGCGCCAGCCGAAGTCGCGCCGGTCTCCGATGGCGCGTTCGAGCCCGAGGCCGACATGACTCGGCCGCTGCAGGTCGTCGATCCGGGCGGCTGGTGGCAGGACGCCCCTGACCAGAAGGAGTCTGCCGGGGCGCACGCCGGCGGCCGCGACCGTGAGACGGAGCAGCGGGCGATCGAGCTGATCGCCCGCGGAGCGGGTCGAGTGCGGCTCGAGCGCGAGCTCGGGGTCACCGAGCACGTGGCCAAGCAGCTCATTCGCGCTCACCGCGGGTCGGTGGCACAGGAGCGGAGGACCTTATGAGCGTCCTCGTGTTCGTGACGGCAGTCTGCCTGGTGGTTCTCGTCGGGGTCCGGGCCTGGCGCCGGCATCGGTGGCTGGTTGCGCTCGTTCTCGCGCTGCTGACGATCGGGCTGGCATCCAAGGCGTGGGCGGCACTTTCAGGCGGCCTCGCTGCGGTGGGCTGCCTCGTCGGGATGGTGGTCATCGGTGCTTCGGTGGTGCTGCAGCGCCGGGCCCGCTCGGCGGCGACGGTGAGCCGCTGGGGCGAGCGGGCGCGTCGCAAGGCGGGCGTCGCTTCGACCCTCGACATCGTCCGCACCGCCAGCGCGTCGGCTGTGCGCCGTCGGGCCGCGGTGGTGCGGCCGTCGCTGACGGTGCGCTCCCGCGTCGAGCGGGCGAGCACTCCGACCACCGAGATCGCGTTTTCGTTGTGTCGCGTCGGGCTGCTGCGGGTGTGGTCACTGCTCGAGGACGTCGTGTGCGTCTTCGGAGGCCCGCGCACGGGCAAGACCGGTTGGCTGGCCGGGCGCCTCGTCGACGCGCCGGGCGCGGCGGTGGTGACCTCGACCCGCACCGACCTCTACGAGCTCACCCGGGGGCTGCGCGCCTGGCGGGGCCCTGTACACGTGTTCAACGCCGTCGGGCTGGGCGGGATCGCCTCGACCGTCTGCTTCGACCCTATAGAGGGGTGCAAGGACCCCGTCACTGCCGCCGAGCGCGCTACCGATCTGCTTGCCGTCGGCTCGGCTGGTCGTGGTGGGGATCGGGAGTACTGGGAGGCCCAGGCCCGCCGGGTCCTGGCCGCGTTCGTGCACGCGGCCGCGCTGGGCGGGCGGGACATGCACGCGGTGCTGGCGTGGGTGGCCGATCCGGACGAGCACGAGCACGAGGTGACCTCGCTGCTGCGGCTGTCGCCGGTGCCCTCGTTCGTGCAGGACGCAACCCAGTTCCTCACCACCAACGAGCGGACCCGCTCCTCGATCACCTCCACTGTCATGCCCGCGCTGGGCTGGCTCTCCTCTCCCGCCGCGTCAGCGGCGGCATCGCGACGCAACGGACTGCCGGCGCTCGACCTGGCGGAACTACTGCGTAGCCGCGCGACGGTCTATCTGCTCGGGGCGGAGGAAACCCAGGCCGCACCGCTGGTGTGTGCGCTGACCGGGCATATCGCCCGTGAGGCTCGTCGACTGGCCGCTCGGAAGCCCGGTGGCCGGCTGGACCCGCCGCTGCTGCTCGCCCTCGACGAGGCGGCGCTGATCTCGCCGGTACCGCTTGCCTCATGGACCGCGGACATGGGCGGACGCGGCGTGGCGATCGTGGCCGCCTTCCAGTCCCGCGCCCAGCTGATCTCGCGGTGGGGCGACACCGGTGCGGCGATCATCATGAACAACTCCGCCTCGGTGATGGTGTTCGGCGGGACCCGCGATCGCGACGACCTCGCCTACTGGGCCGCCCTGGCCGGGGAGCGCGACGAGCCCGTCATCACGACCGACGCGCACGGGGCGGTGCTGTCGCGGACGGTGCGCCGAGTCCCGGTGATCGCGCCTGCGCAGCTGGCGAACCTCCCGTTCGGACGGGTGCTGCTCATCCGCCGCGGGATGGCACCGGTCATCGGGCGGGTGCGCATGGCGTGGAAGCGTCGCGACGTCCGCACCCACACCCGCACGCAGCGGACAGCCACGTGGGAGGGATGGGAGACGGACGCCGGAGGTTCTCCCGCCGGGCGGGAGGTCTCCCACCCGGATCTCCCGTCTCCCGTTGCGCCTCCCATCAGCCCCTCCACTCCCGAGCAGGCAGCCGGCGACGAGCCCGTGGGCCGGTCCGCCGAGGCCGCGAGCCGGGTGCGCAACGGGCGGGTATGGGAGGTGCGCGGTGGCGGCTGATGCCGAGGCGCGGGTGGTCGCGCTGTCCCGCGAGCTGGAGCGCACCACGCGCCGCCTCGGCGAACTCGACGCCCTGGTGCGCGAGCTGGCGGGCACCCTCGCCGAGCTGGCTGCCGCGCCGGCCGGCGGCGGGCCGCAGGCGCCAGCGAGTCCGGTCCGGCCGTGGCTGGGCACCCCGGACGTCGACGCAGCCGTCGCAGATCTGGGGGACCTCGCCGACTGGCTCGGCGCGGTGTATTTGCGCTACTCGGACGCCTTGCTGCCGTCCTGCTGGGCCTGGCACGCCGACATCGTCGAGGAACTGCGCTGGCTGCGCGGGGCCTACAACGACGCCTACGGCCTCACCCCGCCCGGCGCAGGCTCAGCGGCGCGTTCGGGGCCCTCGTGGCAGAAGGTCGGGGACTGGCACGACCGCCTCCGCCCCGGCGTCGTGCGCCGGATCAAGACCGCCGCGGGCTCCTGCGAGCTGTCCCGCCACGCCCCCGGCGAGTACCTGCCGCAGCGCCAGGCCACTGCACCACTGGCCACTCAGCTGCGCGCCATCGGCGCCGCCTGGACCACCACCGGCTCACCCCCGACCGTCACCGACGACCTCATCGCCCAAGCCCGCCACGAACAACAACTCCACCTCCGGAGCCACCAACCATGACCCTCCAACCGCCTCCACAGCCCCACTCACAACATCAACTACTCAAGATCACAAACCGACGCACACCTATGCATCACGATCACCAGGGGCGGCCCGCGGGCCGCCCGGTCCCGCTCTGCGCCGCCACCCCCGCGGCGCTGCGGCAGGGGTTGGTGTCGTCGTGCTGAGCATCTCCACCGGGCACGACGTGGCGTATCTGACCGGGCCGGTCGCGGGCGGCCGGGAGGGCTACTACACCGGCGCGGTCGCAGCAGGGGAGCCGGCGGGGCTGTGGTACGGCGCGGGCGCGGAGTTGCTCGGGCTGCGCGGGGAGGTGGACGCGGATCTGATGGAGGCCGTCTACAGCCATCTCCTCGACCCTCGAGACCCGGCCACGCGGTCGCGGGCGACGTGGGGGCAGGCCGAGACGTTCGCGCCGGCGCACCGCAAGTACCGCACCCCCGACGAGCTGTTCGCCGACCTACTCGCCACCCAGCCCGGTGCGGGTCCGGAGGAGCGGGCGGCGCTGCGCGGTCAGGCCGAGCGGTCGGCGCGCCAGGCGGTGAGTTTCATCGACGTCACCTTCTCCGCGCCGAAGTCGGTGACGGTGTTGGGGGTCGCGTTCGAGCGCGCCGAGAACAACGCCCGCGCAGCCGGCGACGCAGTGGCCGCCGCGGCGTGGGGGCAGCACCGTCGCGCGGTGGAGGACGCGGTGCTGGCCGGTGCCCGCGCCTCGATCGACTACCTGGCCGACGTGGCCGGCTACGCCCGGGTCGGGCATCACGGCGGGGGCGCCGGGAGATGGACCGACGCCCACGAGTGGGTGGTCGCCCAGTTCCTGCAGCACGACTCCCGCGACCGCGACCCGCAACTGCACGTCCACCAAGCCATCCTCAACCGCGCGCCGTGCGCGGACGGGAGCTGGCGGGCGCTGGACGGGCGAGCGATCCATGACCACCGTGGCGCGGCGGGAGCCGTGGGAGAACGGGTGATGGAAGCCCACCTCACGCGGGCGCTCGGGGTGCGGTTCGCCGCCCGCCCGGACGGGCACGGCCGGGAGATCACCGGGATCCGCCAGGAGGTGCTGGACCTGTTCTCCTCCCGCCGCCGCGCGATCACCGCGAAGACCCAGACCTACATCGACGCCTTCACCGAGCGGTTCGGCCGCGAACCCTCACCCCTGGAACGCACCCGGCTGTCCCAGCAGGCCACCCTGGCCACCCGTGCCGCGAAGGCCCACAACGCCGAAACCCTCGAGCAGCGGTTGGACCGGTGGGAGGCCGAGACCCGCAGCGCCGTCACCGGTGGCCTCGGCAAAGTCGCCCACACCGTCCTCGACCTGGCCCAGCAGCAGCCGGACCCGGAGCGGTGGTCCCCGGAGGACGTCATCGAGCGCGCACTCACCACCGCGGCCGACCGTCGCCAGTCCTGGACCCGCTCGGATTTGACCCGGGCGATCTCCGACGCGCTGCCCGCTGGGCTCGACCTCGACCCTGGCGTCATCCGCGTACTGCTCGACCAGCTCACCGACCAGGCCCTCGACAGGGCGGTCCGGCTCTCCGCCCCGGACGAGGACAGCGACCACCTTCCAGCCGAGCTTCGCCTGGCCGACGGTCGCTCGGTCTACCAACGCCCTGGTGGGGTCAAGTACACGACCGTCGGGCAGATGGCCGCCGAGCGGCACCTGCGCCTGGCCGCGGTCGAACGCGGCGCCCCCGCCCTCACTGCCGAACAAGCCCAAGCGGTCGTCGCCCGATTCGCCGAATCCGGCCACGGACTCGGCGCCGACCAAGCCGCCGCCGTCACCGGGATCCTGTCCTCTGGCGCGCGGGTCGAGGTCCTGTCCGCCGCGGCGGGCACGGGCAAATCGTTCACCGTCGCCGCGATCGCCGAAGCCTGGACCGCCTCCGGCCGCGAGGCCATCGGCCTCGCCCCGTCCCAGGCCGCCGCGAACGTGCTCACCGCCGAGGGCCTGCCCTCGGTCAACACCGCCCGCTGGCTGGCCACCAACCCACAGCTGAGCAGCGACACCCTGGTCGTGGTCGACGAGGCCGGCATGGCCTCCACCACCGACCTCACCGCCATCCACACCACGGTCACCCAGGCCGGGGCCAAACTGCTGCTCGTCGGCGACCCGAGACAGCTGGCCGCCGTCGGGCCCGGCGGCGCGCTGGCCGACCTCGCCGAACACGGCCTGCGCTACCAACTCGCCGAGGTCCGCCGCTTCACCCACCCCTGGGAACGCGCCGCCTCACTGCGCCTCCGGGCCGGGGACCAGTCCGCGATCACCGACTACGACCGCCACGGCCGCATCATCGACGCCGGCGCCCGCGAACACGCCGAAACTGCGGCGGCCCGGGCCTGGCTGGCCGACACCCTCGCCGGCAAAGAGGCGATCCTGCTCGTCGGCTCCAACGAAGCCGCCGCCCGCCTGTCCGCCCAGCTGCGCGCCCAGCTCGTCACCCTCGGCCACATCGCCGAGGCCGGGGTCGAGCTCACCGCGCAAGGCACCACCGCCGGGGTCGGCGACCTCGTCCAGGCCCGCCGCAACGGCTGGGAACTCCTCGGCAGCCACGGCAACACCCGCGCCCCGATCAACCGCGAGACCTACCGCATCACCGACGTGCTCGACAACGGCTCCCTCCGGGTCGCCACGCCGAGCGGGGCGGTGCTGACCCTGCCATCCGAGTACGTCCGGGCCGATCTCGCCCTCGGGTACGCCTGCACCGTGCACGCCGCCCAAGGCCGCACCGTCGACACCGCCCACGCCGTCATCGGCCCCGGCAGCGACCTCGCCGCCACCTACGTCGCGCTCACCCGCGGCCGCGACCGCAACACCGCCTACGCCATCACCACCCACCGCCCCGACGACTCCCCGATCGGGGACATCACCACCGTCCAACCCCGCACCGGACGCGCCGTACTCGCCGACATCTGCGACCAGGACCTACGCAACCTCTCCGCACTCGCCGAACACGAACACTCCCTCGACCAGGCCGCCTCGATGCAACACCACATCGACCGGCTCGCCGACGGCGTCACCCGCGTCCTCGCCGGCCGCACCGCCGCCCACCTCGACCAGCTCACCCACACCGGCGCCCTCACCCCCGACCAGCGGCTCGCTCTGGCCGCCGACCCCTCCATGGACGCCCTCGACCAGCTCCTACGCCGGGTCGAACTCGCCGGCCACAACCCCGACGAGACTCTGGAGAAAGCCGTGCGGCTGCAGACCCTCGACACCGCCCGCTCCCCCGCCCAGGTCCTGCACCACCGCATCCACACCAGCCTCGACGGCCACCTCGCCCCCACCCTCGACACCGCCACCCAACTCGTCCCGCGCAATATCTCTGTGCAGTGGCGCGACCAGCTCGAACACCACGCCCACGCCGCCGACCACCGCCGCCACACCCTCGGCACCGAAACCGCCGAAACCCAACCCGCCTGGGCCATCGACGCCCTCGGCCCCGTCCCCGACGACGAGCCCGCCCGCGCGGCGTGGATCGAGCGGGCCGGTTGGGCCGCCGCCTACCGCGAACTCGCCGACCACGACCACCCCACCGACCCCCTCGGCGCCGCCCCACCCGCCGGGCTCGCGGAGAAAGCCGCGCTCTGGCGCACCGCCCACCAGGCCCTCGACCTGCCCGACCATGGCGCCGAAGAAGCCGAAGCCACCGACGGGCAACTGCGCGTCCGCGTCGCCGCCTACCAGCGCGAACTCGACTGGGCCCCCGACTACGTCGCCGACGAACTCGCCGACACCCACCGCCGCATCCACGCCCACCACACCGACGCCGAGATCTGGACCGCCCACGCCAACGCAGCCACCGACCCCGACGAGCAGCAACAACTCCGCGACGCCGCCCAACGCGCCCGCGACGAAGCCGCTGCACTCACCCAACGCGCAGCCGAACTGGAGATCATCGACGCCGCCCGCGCCCGCTGGTACGCCCACACCGCCACCACCCGCGACCGCGCCGAACGCGCTCGCGCCGAACTCTCCGCGCGCGGCGTCAGCCTCGACGCCGAACCCACCGTCACCGCCGAGGAATGGCTACAGGCACACCAAAACGAGCAGACGCAGGAAGACCAGCACCGCCAGATCACCGAGCTCGACCTCGCCGAGGACGTCGACATGGCTCGCTCCGCTGCTCCGACGGCCACCAGCGCACGGCAGCTCAGCTCGGATATGACATCTGACAGCACGACGGACGCGATCCGACGAGCACAGCTCGCACTAGCGAAGATCCACGGTCGAGACGCCATCGATACCTGTCATGAGTCGGAGGAACACGCCGAACGCGCCGCGCAGCTCGCGCTCTGGGCACAGGACCGCGAGACCGAGCAGACCCAGGACGCTGACTTGGCCTTTGGTCGCTAGGACGCCGCCCGGCGCCGGAGGTCCTTGACCACAGCTGCGAGCTCCTGCGACCGCTGCGCCTTCACTTCGGCGCGGCGGCGCAGCGCCGCCCGGTCCTCGGGCTCCCACGCTCTGTGCGGTGCCGCGCTGATGGCCCAGTTCACCAGCTCGTCCACCGACAGCACGTGCCCGTCCCTACCCCGCACCGGCAACTCCAGCGGGCACGGCTCATCGCCGACACGGGTCAACCACCGCAGGGTGCGGTACACACCCTCGGCCCACTGCGGCTCGACGACCTGTGGCTCAACATACGGCACCTCGAGCTGTCGACATACCGTCTGCAGGACCTCGGCGGGGCCGCCCGCCGTGCTCGCCGCCCACATCTCCGCCGTCGCCAGGGCCTCTGTCACCGGCTGCTCCGATCGCCGCGTCACCGGACCAGGCCCGTGCCCGAGGACCCACGCACCGGTCGCCGCCACGCCGGAATACTTGCGGGAGCCGGACGAGGCACTCCGGTGAGCCAGCCACAGCAGGTCCTCCAGTTGCGCCGACGTCGCCGCGCACCAATTCGAGCGAGAGCAGCGAGTCATCGTCGGGGACCTGCCTTTCGCGGCGAGAGGTGCGTCGAGGCCGTGAACCCTTTCCGAAACGACAGTGCCATAACTGGGGCCCTATCTCCGCAGACGGTACTGCGAGAAGAGCCGACAGGTGCTCCGTCGCCTACCGCCAGCTCGATGTCAGCTCGATGTCAACAGCGTCCTTCGGCCAGGCCAGCCATCAGCCCTCGGCGCCGATCGCCCAGGCGTACTGGTCCGGCCAGCGGGCAGGCGAGCCGGAGGCCTTCAACACCTTCCGCGCCCAATTCGGGTCGCGCAGCGTCGCTCGAACAGCAAAGACGACGTCCGCGTCGCCGTCGGCGAGAATGCGTATGACGTGCTCGGGCTCCTCGATCAGGCCGACCGCGCCCACCACGGCTCCGGTCGCCCGCCTGATCTCGGCGGCGAGAGGTACCTGGTAGCGGGGTAGAGCTCAATCGGCGGGGTGGAGCCCACCGCTCGAGACGTCGACGAGATCGACTCCGAGTGGGACGACCTCCTCGGTGAGCGCCACAGCGTCGGCGACGGTGAGTCCTCCGTCGAGCCAGTCCGTGGCCGAGATTCGCAGCAGGAGCGGCAGGTCGGCGGGCCACACCTCGCGGATTGCTCCTACTACGTCACGGGTCAGCCGGGATCGGTCCTTCCCGTAGACGTCCTCGCGTCGGTTGCCCAACGGGGAGGGGAAGGCGTGCAGCAGGTAGCCATGCGCGGCATGGATCTCGGCGGCCTGGAAGCCGGCCCGCAGGGCGCGGCCAGCCGCAGCGGCGAAGAGGCCGGGCACCGCGTCCGCTTCCTCGGTGGCGAGCTCGCGGACCTCCGGCCCGGCCGGTGTCGCTGACGCCGCCCAGGGCAGCCATCCGCCGTCGGCGGGCTCCACCCGGCGTCGCCGGTCGATCCAGGGTTGGTAGGTGGAGGCCTTCGGGCCCGCGTGGCCCAGTTGCAGTGCGGGCACCGCGCCATGCCGCCGCACCGCTGCGACGATGCGGCTTAGGCCCTCCACCTGATCGTCGGACCAGATGCCGAGATCCGTCGGGCTGACCCGCCCATCGGGGTGGATGGCCGTGGCCTCCGTCATCACCAAACCGACGCCACCGACGGCCCGCGCCTCGAGGTGAAGCCGTGCCAGTCGGTCACATGGCCCGCATTCGCGCCGGTCGCCGCCGCGGAGTACTGGCACATCGGCGACATCCACAGCCGGTTCGGCACGCGGAGCGCGCGCATCTCCAAGGGGTCGCCCGGACGTGTCACGAGCTCGGTCCCGCCAGGAACGAGGAGGGAGCTCGTCCTCACAGATCAGGAGTCAACCGAACCCTGGGCAGTCCCGAACGGTCCAACCGAACCCTGCTCACCGAGTTCGCCTACGCCCGCCCCTGGCACTCCAACACCGAACGCCTCGCCGCCCTGGACAGCTGGGTGCACGACTACAACACTCGACGCGCCCACTCCGCCCTCGGAGGCCGACCCCCGGCCACCCGACTCGCCGCCTGACCGTCAACAACGTCCCGGGTCACTACAGCTAGTGGGCAGCCTCGCCCTGTGGTGCCCGGATCCGCCGGGCCAAGGAGCGCAGCGTGGTGAGCACGGTGAACACGTGGACATCCGCCGCGGCGGAGCGCGTGGTCGGCTTGCCCGGCGACTGCTCTCTCGGCATGGCTCCATCCTCGTTTCCAAGGTCAGGGGCCCGTCAGACCCAGGGCGAGTCACTTGTCGAGTACGCGGTTCACCATGTCGAGCAAATACTGCGCGCGAGCCAGGAGCTTGCCTCCATGCGGGTCATTGACGGTCGAAGCGGTACCGACGGCCTCGACAGCGATAGCAAGGGCTTCGAGGAGATTCCCCTCCGCGAGACGGTCGGAAGCGAGAATGGTGAGCGTCCAAGCCAACTCGGCAGGTCGCCCCTCGCGTCGCAACGCGAGCGCCAACTGCTTAGCGTCCGGCGCCGGCATGTCTGCCTGCCGACGAAAAGCGACGTGCACCAGCCTCTCACCGAGCGTGGGCATCCCGACCTTCCGCAGGCGCGCAGCCTCACCGAGGTGCCATGCCGCTGCGCCAAGACGGCCGAGGCTCGCGATCGCCAGCCCGAGATGAGCTGTAGAGGCCACATGTGCACCGAACATCTCGGTGCTCACCGAGTTCAACGCCAGCTCAGCTGCGGCGTTCCCGCCGCCCTCGGCGTACAACAACCTGGACAGTAGCAACGCCACGGTCGCTTCGACTGCAGGTTGCAGAATTCCGGGACGTAATGCACCGACCTCGGCCTGGATAGCGTCGGCGAAGGCGATCGCTGCATCGTCTGTGTTGCCGTCCTGAAGAAGGCTCAGACCGAGCTCGTACGACGCGACCGCGAGAGTCCGCGGCATAGTCGAGGGCAGCGCTGCAGGTGCGTCAAGTAGGGTATCCGACATTGTGATCAAAGGTTCGCGGCTGATGGAAGGGACTTGTTCCGCACTTCTATTCCTTACTGTCGGCCACCTCCTCCGTGGCGTCCCGTCGACGTTCTGGCTCGAGCAGGTCGCGGGAGGGGTGGACGCCTGTCACCAGGCCGACCTCAACGCGCAGGTGAACCAGCACCGCCGTCGGCATGAGCGGTCGCCGCAGCCCTGGCCCCCCAGGTCTCGAGGACGCCGTCGAAGACTCGTCTCCTCGCCTCGACCGCCGTGAGCACGTCAGGCCCTACCGGCAGGTGAACCGGCAGGCTCGGAGCGGTCGCCGCGTCGATCAAGAGGGAGGCCACAGCACCGACGTCGTTGAGCTGACGGCCATGGCCCGTGGTGGCGAAGTCCGTGGCGAAGCGGGTGGGGCCTTCCCCGTAGTCCGCGATCCGGCCTCCGGTGATCTGCATGGCATCCGGGTTGAGGAAGCCGGTACGCACCGCGCCGAGCTCGGCGACACCGACCGAGATGCCCAGCGGCGCCAGCTCCTGAGCCATGGCCTCGGTCAGCCCCTCGAGTGCGTGCTTGGTCGCGCTATAGACCCCGACGCCGGCGAGTCCTCTCAGGCCGGCGACCGAGCCGATGGTCAGGATGCGGCCCGCACGACGGCTCCGCATGTGCGGCAACACTGCGCGGACGACGTTCAGCACGCCGAAGAAGTTGGTGTCGAAGACCGCCCGGACCTCGGCATCCGTCGTCTCCTCGACGGCACCGGTGATTCCGTAGCCCGCGTTGTTCACAACGACGTCGATCCCACCGAAGCACTCGAGGCCCTCGGTGACCGCTTCCTGCACCGCCTTCGGAGACGTCACATCGGCCTCGACGGCGAGGACGTGATCGTCGGCGCGGAGGTGGTCCGGGATCGAATCGAGCCGACGGGCTGTCGCGATCACATCCTCGCCACGCTCCGCAAGCTGTTGCACCATCTCGAGTCCGAGCCCGCGCGAGCTCCCCGTCACGAACCACGTCGCCATGACCTGACCCTCTCAAGCGATCCCTGTCGCACGCACCGCACCGGAACACGGCGCTGTAGTCCTCTCCAACGCCGTCGCGGCGACTGATATAAGTGCGGGTGGAGGGGGTTTCATGGTCGAGAATCGCGGAACGCGAAGCCGGATCGCCGCACCGTCCACCGCGATCCTCCTTGCGGCCGAGACGTGCTACGCGCGCTTCGGCATCGAGGCGACGACCATGGATCACGTCGCACAGGAGGCCGGGCTGTCCAGGCCGACCGTGTACCGCTACTACCCCACTCGACAAACCCTCATCTCCAGCGTCGTCGAGTACCGCGCCAACGACCTGTTCGAGCGGGCACGGCGCTTCATGGCGACGCGTCACCGCATCGACGACCGCCTCGTCGACGGCATGATCTACCTCGTCGACCACGGATCCCGCGACCCCATGGTCATGCACCTGTTCAGCCTGACCACACCACAGACGAAGGACGCCGCCGTGGACGCCCGCCGCCTGGCCACCGGCTTGGCCACGGCGTTCTGGGTTCCGCTGCTGAGCGAAGCCCAGAAGGCCTCACGGATCCGGCCCGACCTCGACATCCCCGAGTTCGCCTCATGGCTGGTCGCGATCTCGCTTATGATGGTCGCGCGTGTGGAGCGGCTCGGAGCCGCCGATCCATCGCACAAGCAACTGCTGCGACGGTTCGTCGTTCCGCTGCTGCACAGCTCACTCCGTCAGTGAGCGCACTCCTGAGGCCTCGTCGTCACGCGGTGAGCACGGGAAGCAGGTAGGCGCGCAGCATGTCCCGCACGGAGCTGCCGGAGAAGTCGATGATCTCCTGACGGGCGACCAGCATCAACTCGAGATCCGAGAACAGCCCGCTCACCTGACGAAGGTCCAGATCGCCGGAGAGGGCCCCGGCCTGCTGAGCCTCGTGTAGGAGGGGATGCCACATCTTATGGACGAGCTCCGGGGCGAGTTCGGTGACCAACGTCAAGCCCGACGCGTCCTCGTGGTCCTCAGGCTGGAGCATTCCGCGCAGGATCGGATCTCGCCGACCCCAGAGGACGAAGAAGACGAGGCCTTCGAGAATGCGTTCTTGGAAGGTGGGGAAGCGCGCGACATGGGCGTGCAGGCGCTCGCCGAACGCCTGTGCCCGCCATTCCAGGGCTGCCCTGATCAGTCCGTCGCGGTCGGAGAAATGACGGTAGATGGTGGGCCTCGAGATCCTGGCGCGCCGTGCGACGTCCTCCATCGAGGTATGCGGAATGCCGTCGGCGAGGAAACACTCCTCGGCCGCCGCCAGCAGACGAACCCGGGTACTACGCCGATGTCGGGGAAACGACCTCTCGCCCTGATCCACGACTCTCCCGGTAGCGCCGACGGCCCTCACAGTACCGCGTGATCATCCGGTGGTCGGTCGAGCCGACAGCGGGAGCCGTCATCGAGGCCGCGGGCGCTCAGGCACCCGCGGCCTGCGGCCTTCAGACGGGCGTCAGTTCCGCGACCAGCCAGTCTCCGTCCTTCTTCTCCATGGTCACGTGGAGGCGGCTGCCGGACAGAGTCGGGTCCGGGCTCGCGGAGGACTGTGTGGTCTGGTTCAGGAACATGACGACCTGGACCTGGTCGATGCCGTCATCACCCGCCACCGAGGAGGACACGACCGACGACCGCGTCGTCAGCTGCTGTTGGGTCGCGGCCGGAATGACGACGTCCCGCAGCAGCGCGCCGTAGTCCTCCTTGAACTGGCCGGTCAGCAGAGCCATGCGCGCGCCGATATCGGTCGCGATCGTCCGGTGGTCATAGGAGAGCAGCTCGACGACCTTCTGGTCCGCGGCGGCCCGGGCCTCGCCCCGCGCGCGCTCGACCTGGGTCTGTTGCAGCGCCAGAAACGCGAAGAGTCCGGTGACGAGCAGGAGCACGACGGCCGTCGTGCCCAGAAGCCAGAACGTCCGTCGCGGTCTGCGTCGGGCATCCGTCCAGGCTGTCACGGGCAGGTGGGCGGCCCACCGTGCACCGGCACCCACAACGGTCAGCGCGGTACCGACCCCGCTCACGGCACGAACTCCACCCGTGCGACGAGCCATCGGCCGTCATGTTTCTCCATCTGCTGCACCAATCGGTAGAAGCGCTGCTCGCCCTCCGGCACGGTCTTGTTCTTCACCGTGGTCCGGACGGCGACGAGTGCGCCGGCCGTCTCACCGTCGAAGGTCTCGAGGCCTGCCGCCGTCACCTCGCCTGCGGTGACGACCTCGCCGTCCTTCACCACGCCCACGTAAGAGTCCAGGTTCTGGGTGAACAGGCCACCGAAGTCGCCCGTGGATCCCTCGAGCACCCGTCGGACGTCCTGCTCGGCCTGGTTGTAGTCGATCGTCGTCAAGTTGACCGCTGACTGGCGAGCTGCCGAGAGGGCGTTCTCCCGATCGTCGATCATCGCCTGACCGTGCGTCCAGAAGACGGCCGCCGTGATCGCGGCCGCGAGCAGGAGGACGCTTACGACGAGCAAGGACACGAGGCCCGTGAGGCGACGCCCTGCCAGGAGAGGCGCTCGGTCGGCGGCCTCGTCGCCCGGGCGGCCCTCGGCGGTGACCGTCTCGTCGGAGTCGGTGGTGGCCGTCTCGTCGGAGTCGGTGGTGGCCGTCTCGTCGGAGTCGGAGGGCTCCTCGACGGTGGCGTCGTCGGTCTCGTCGACGGCACCCTTCGGGTTCGTCGAGGGTTGCGAGGCCATGTCGTGGCCGTTCACCCCCCTGCGGGGGGCAGCAGAAGCGAGTGCCATGTCAGCTCCTCGGTGGTAGGTGCAGGGACGCTGTTCGCTCCCAGCGCGGCGAGCGGTTCGGCGAAGGCGGGTTGGCCGTTGAGCCCGAGGTCTGGCTCGATGGTGACCCGCCCGGCGGCCTCCGGTTCGTAGCCGGTGCCGCGGCACTGGAAGATGGTCGCTGCGCGGCGCCCGGGGGGTGACCCGGGTTCGAAGCACGGCAGGTTCCGGGCGCTCCGGGCCAGTGTGGGATCGGACTGGGGGAGCTTGCAGTAGCTGTTCTGGGGTAGCGGCAGGTCCGCGAGCTCAGCGGAGTTGCGCGGGCCGCCCGGCTGTCCGGGCGGCGTCCACCCCTCCGTACAGCCGGGTGGGTTGATGTTGGTCTCGAGGTTGAACCGCAGCGCACCGGGCTGGTCCTTCGGCACGATCATCTGGTTGGCCGCCGCCAGCATCGGGTAGACGACGAGGACCTGCTCGATCGGAGCGTGGTAGGCCTCGGCCAGCCGGGTGAGGACGCCTGTGGTCGAAAGCAGGGTCGGAGTCGTCCTGCTCAGGTCCTTCAACAGGGAGGTGGCCTGGACGGCGGCCTCGGCCCCCTCGGTCAGCACGGCGCGAAGCGGCGGATCCTGATCACGCAGAGTCCGTGAGAAGCCGGCGAGATCGCGGCTCCATCCGCGAATCGCATCGCTGCTGACCAGCTGGGAGTCGGCGAACGGCTGAAAGTCGCGGAGCAGCTGTTCGGTGCTGTCCAGGTTCTCCCGTGCCGTTCCCACCAGCCTCTGCGTGTTGTCCAACAGACGCCCGAGATCGGGGCCGATGCCGTCGAACGCCGCCGCGAACTCGTTCAGTGTGCTGCGCATCTGATCGGGGGGAACGGACGCGAGCAGGGAGTCGGCCTGTTGCAGGACGTCGGCGGTCGCGGGCGGGACCGACGTGCGAGACAACGGGATCACGTCGCCGTCGTTGAGGGGCCGCCCGCCGTCTCCCGGCGGCGGGATCAGGTCGAGGTACTGCTCCCCGATCGCCGAGACGCTGTGCACCTCTGCCGTGCTCGCCTCGGAGGGGACCCGCTCGGAGTCGATCGACAAGGTGGCGACGACGTGGTCGTCCTCGAGCTCGATGTCGGTCACCTTGCCGACGGTCACACCGCGGAAGGTGACGTTGGCGTTCGGGTAGAGCCCGCCTGCGACCGGCAGCTCGGCCGTGACTGCGATGCGTCCCACACCGAGCAGGCTCGGCACCCGGACGTAGACGAACACGATCAGGATGGCGGCGATGAGCGTCAGGATGGTGAACAGGACGAGCTGGACCTTGACGAACCGGGAGATGAGCATGTCAGTTCCCTCCCGTCAGCCCGCCGACGAGGTCCCCGATCGGGCCCGGGGCCTCGCCGCCCGGCGGACGCTCATCGGGTGGAATGGGGTCGCCTGTGGGAGGCGGTGGCGCGTCGGTGGGCCGGGTCGCGGGCTGGGAGCCTGCCACCCCGCCACCGCGTGGCAGTAGGTCGCCGACGGCATCCGGTAGCGGAACCGCGGGCGGCCGGCCATCGGGGCCGGGCTGGATCGGGGCGAGGAGAGGGTTCGCGTTCTGCAGCGCCGCGCCCCCCGTCCCCGCCAGCACCTGCTCGAAGTTGCCGAGGCTGCCTGCGAACGGGGTTCCGGTGAGGAAGTTCCGGTCCAGCGTGGACAACGTGAGGTCCAGGGTGAGCCAGAAGTTCACGTAGTCCCCGCGGTAGATCTTTCCGAAGCCCTTGAGCGGGAACACCAGGGTGCCCAGCAGCCCGAGCGAGTCCGTGAGTGAGTGACCGGAGTCTGCGAGGCCGCGCAGCGCAGGCTCCAGGTTCGCCACGTTTGTGGTGAGATCGTCCGAGGTCCGCTCGATGACCTCGTCCGAGGCCACACCGAAGTCGCCGAGTGCGGTCAGGGTCGACGTCAACTTCGCCCGCTCCCGGTTGAGCACCTCGAGTCCGCTGGGCAGGCTGTCGAGCGCGCCGTCGATCTTCGAGTTCTGCTCGGCGAGTCGAGCGGACAGTCGATCGAGCCCGTCGATGGCCCGGACGATGTCCGCTTTCTGGTCGTCGAGCCCGGTGACGAAGGTGTCGAGCTGCTCGAGCAGCCCGCGGAAGGTCTGTTCCCTGCCGTCCAGCGTCTTGTCCAGCTCGGTGGTGATGGTCTTGAGCTGGTTCAGTCCGCCTCCGTTGAGAAGCGCCGCGACGGAGGCGAGGACCTGCTCGGTCTCGGGGTACTTCCCGGACTGGGAGAGCGGGATCCGCGAGTTCGCCGCCACGAGCTGGGGAGCGGGGTCGACCGGTTGACCGAGCTCGATGTACTTGGCGCCCAGCAGCGAGACCTGGCCCACCGTCGCGGTGACGTTGGTGGGCAGCTTCACGTCCGGCTCGAGGGTGATCGTCACGACGGCATTCCAGCCGTCGAGTTCGATCTTCTCGATGTTGCCGACGGTGACGTCCCCGAGCCGCACCGGGTTGTTGGGCACGAGGTCGGCGACGTCGTTCATCTCGACCTGAACCGAGTACGATCCCTCCTTCGTCCCGGCGGCGCCGGGGAGCGTGAAGTCGTTGAGACCCTTGTAGTCACACGCGGACAGGGCCATCGTCGCCGCCGCGAGAGCCGCTACCGCGCTCGCTCTGCGCATTCCTCGCATCAGTTGCCCCCGTTCGGGACGAGCAGGCCTCCCAGGCCGGGAATGTTCGCGGGCGGAGGCAGCTGCGACGGACCTTCGGCGTCACCCGGCGCCGGGTCCACCGGCCCGGGGTCGGGCTGGTTGCCGCCACCGCCCGGCACGAGCAGGGGATTCACGCCGACCGGTATCGGCTGCACGCGGAGCACGTTGAGCAGGGGGCCCAGGTAGCTCTTGCAGGACTTCACGCCCTCATCGACGCTCTGGTAGGCCACGGAGAACGCAGAGCAGACGAAGTCCGCCGGGGTGTTGAGGTTGTCCACCTCCAGGACGCCGGTCAGCGCCCCGCTACGCGGCGAGAAGATGTTGAAGGTGTTCATCAACGTGCTGGGCCCGACGTGGAGGAGCGTCGCCAGATCGTCACGGCTGTTGGCGAGGGTGCGGGTGAACCGCCCGAGCTTGTCCACCGCCGTGTTCAGCGGTGCCCCGTTGGTCGCGACGAACTCGTCGACCGCACGTGCTGCGGCGTCGACGCCCTGCAGGGCCTGCGCCAGTTCGTCGGTGTTGTCGTTGAGGAACGACGAGACCGTCGACAGCCTGCCGTTGAATTCCACGATCTGGTCATCCATCGCCGACAGTGCGGTGACGAAGGCCTGCAGGTTGCGGACAGTGCCGAACAGGTCCTCCCGGCCGTCGCTCAGCGTCTGCACCGCGGCCGAGGCTTGACGCACCATCTCGTTGAAGCGGGCACCCTGGCCCCCTGCCGCGTTGGCGGCCACGGTGTCGGCAAAGCGCCTCAACGCCCCGTCCTTGTCGATGCCGTCCGGTCCGAGCGCCCGGGAGAGGTTGCCCAACTCCTTCTTCAAGTCGTCGAACTCCAGCGGCGATGCAGTGCGGTCGGCCGGGATGACCCCGCCGTCCTCCAGCACCGGGCCGTCGACGTAGGCGGGTGCGATCTGCAGGAACCGGGTCGCGACGAGCGTCGGCGAGATGATCGCGGCCTTGGCGTCGGCCGGGAGGTCGTACTTCGCGTCGTACTCGAAGCTGACCTTGACCGTGTCGCCCAGGGGCTCGATCGCGGTGATCTCACCGACGTCCACGCCCTGGATGCGGACCCGGTCCTTCGGGTAGACGTTCTTGACCGAGGCGAAGTACGCGACGCCGCTCTTCGTGCTGTTGTTGACCACCAGCACGACGGCGGCCGCGACGACCATCGCCACCACGAGCACCCCGAGCACCTTGGTGACCATTCCGGTGGCACGCATGTCAGTTGCCCCCCAGTCCGATGAGGCTCGACGGCGCGGGCAGCTCGGGCACCGCGCCGGCGACCGGGTTGTTCGGCACGGTCAGGCTCGGGATGTAGTCGGACAACGGGAAGACGACCGGGGCCACGCCGGTCAGGTCGCCGTGCCCGGTGAAGTACGGGCCGGTCGCGAGGCCCTCACCGAGGCCGGTGATGAAGCTGGACACGCGCTGCACCGAGGAGACGATGTTGCCCTCGTTGCGCTGCAGCACCTCCATCGCGGCGTTGAGCTGGTCCAGTGCCGGCTTGAGCCGGTTCCGCTGCTCCTCGGTGAGCCCGACGATCTGGTCTGCGACCGCCTTGGTGTTGACGAGCAGGCTGTGGATCGACTCGCGTCGCCGCTCCAGTTCCTGAAGCAGGCTGTTGCCGTTGACCAGCAGGGTGGAGAGCTTGCCGGTGTTGGTCTTCAGCACCTCGGTGACCTTCTCGGCGTGCCCGAACAGCTCGCGCAGCGCCTGGTCCCGGGAGGCGATGGTCTGCGAGATCCGGGTGATGCCCGCGAACGCCGCACCGATGTCGTCCGGGGTGTCGGAGAAGGCGTCGGAGAAGGTGTTCATGGCCTCGCCGAGCTGGTCCATGTCCACCTCGCCCGTGCGACGCGTGAGGTCCTCGATGCCCTGGGTGACGCTGTACGGCGACGTCGTCCGGTGCCGCGGGATCGAGTCGCCCGAGGACAGTGCGCCATCGCCCGCAGGCTCGATCCCGAGCCGGCGCTCCCCCAGCAGCGTCTGGGTGCGGATCGTGGCGCGGGTGGCGTCGCCGAGGGTGACCCCCTTGGCCGTGAAGGTCACGACGACGTCCGCACCGTCCAGGTCCACCGACGACACCTTGCCGACCTCCGTGCCGGCCACGGTGACGATGTCGCCGGCCTTGAGCCCGCCCCCCTCGGCGAACCGAGCCTCGTAGCTCGTACCGGCGAACACCGGCAGGGCGGCCAGCTGGAAGGAGCCGAACAGCACCACCAGAAGGCCTACGATGCCGGCGATCGCGATGACGACCGGGTTCTTCTCCCGGAAGCGCAGCTTCATCGTCCCTCCACCTCGTTCGTCTGGTCGGGCGTGTCCCGCTCATCGACCGGGTAGGGGTTCTCCCCCGGCCCACGGCCAGGCGGGTTCGCGGCCCGGTCGGCCTGGACAGGGTCGTAGGCCTCGCGCTGCTCAGGCGTCTCGAGAGGGGCGGCGTCCGGCTGACAGCGTTCGACGTTGTCGGACGGCCCGACCCACGGCGTGTACATCGGCTGTCCGTCCGGCCCGGTCAACCGGAGCCGGAGCGAGCAGATGAACAGGCCGTAGGTGCTTCCCCGCGAGCCGAGCCTGCTGATCCGCAGGTAGGCCCCGGGCAGCAGGGACAGGTTCTCGTCGACTGCCTCCTGGCCCTGGTTGACCAGCGTCGCCACTCGGTCCACCTGGTCGACCGTGCCCTGCAACGGGCCCCGCAGCTTGCCGAGGAGCTCGTCGGTTCCACCGACCAGCCGGTCGATGTCCGCGAAGGATTGCCCCAGCGGCCCACGGTCGTCGTTCAGCCCGGAGATCAGCTGCTGGAGCTGGTCGATCGTGCGGTCCACATCGGGCGCACGCCGGTCCAGGGTGTCGAGCACCGTGTTCAGGTTGGTGACGACCTGCCCGATGACCTGGTCCCGCTCGGCCAGGGTGTTGGTCAGCGACGCCGCCCGGGCCAGCAGGGACTCGATCGTCCCGCCCTCGCCCTGGAACACCGAGATGACGTTCTGGGTCAGTGAGTTGATTCGCTCCGGGGCCAGCCCCTCGAACAGCGGGTTGAACCCGGCGAGCAGCACGTCCAGGTCCAGGGCGGGTTTGGTCTGCGCGATCGGCAGCGTCGCCCCCTCGGCCAGCGGTGCGGTGCTGCCCGCGCCCTCGCTCAGTGCGAGGTATCGGTCGCCGGTGAGGTTGAGGTAGCGGGCCGCGGCCTGCATCCCCTCCGGCAGGGTGCGGTCGGCCTCCACCTGGAAGCTGACCTTGCCCTGGGTGTTCTCGTGGACCTCGACCTCGGAGACCTTGCCGACCTTGACCCCGGCGATCCGGACGGAGTCCCCGGGCTGCAGCCCGGAGGTGTCCCGGAAGACCGCGGAGTACTCCTTGGTCGAGGTGAACCAGCCTCCGCCCGACAGCTCGAACCCGATGAGCCCAAGCACCAGCAGGGTGACGATCGTGAAGACGATGCTCTTCGTGAGCGGGCCACCAATGGCCTGCGCGTTACCCGTACTCACCGTCCACCTCCGGGCGTCGCGTCCCGAGCCCCCTGGGCGGCCAGCGGCCCGAAGAGCTGGGCCACCAGCGGCGGATCACCGATCCGAAGGGTGTTGTCCCCGGGGTAAGGGTTGGGTTCGCCGCCCTCGTCGACGTTGCGCAGCAACTCCGGCGGCGTCGACAGGCCGTCGATGACGGGCAGGCCGTTGCAGTTCGGGCCGCCCGTGGCGGCCACGACGGGCGGGCCGTCGTACAGGTTGTCACCGGGCTCGAAGGCGGTGTTGCCGACCAGGCCGGGGACGGTGTTGCCCTGGGTCGTCTCCAGCCGCTTGCGGGCCTCGTCCATGCCCTGGAAGAAGCAGGCGAACTCGGGCGAGTACTCGCGCAGCAGGTCCGTGGTGGGCAGTCCGGTGCGGACGACCTCCTCGAGGTTGTCGCCGTTCTGCCGGAAGAAGTCCGCGCCGACCCCGGAGAGCCTGCTGACGCTGAACAGGAAGCTGTCGAGCTGGGCCTGCTGGTCCACGATCGTGCGGCTGGTGAACGCCGCGTTGTCCAGGAGGTCGGTCAGGTCTGGGGCGACGTCCGCGTACAGGTTGGTGAGGTCCGCACCCCGCGCCAGGCTCCGCTGCAAGTCCGGGAGGTTCTCGTTGAACCGGCGCAAGTAGGCCTCCAGGTCGGTGGCCGTTTCGCCGATCTGCTCGCCCCGGCCGTTCAGCGCCTGGGCCATGTTGCCGAGGAACGCGCTGACCTTGTCCGGCTCCAGCGTGGTCAGGACCCCGTCGAGATGGTCGAACAGCGTGTTGACCTCGACGGTCACCCGGTCGGACAGCACCGTGGCACCCGCAGCGAGCCGCGCAGTGGAGGGCTGCTCGGGGACCGTCAGCGCCACCGTCTTGAGTCCGAACGCGGTGAGCTGGTTGAGCTCCATCCCGACGTTGGCGGGGATCATGTCGAGCGAGTCCGGATCCATGTCCAAGGTGATCTCGACGCTTCCGCTCTCGTCCGCCGAGACGGAGCCGACCCGCCCGACGTCGACACCACGCAGCTGGACACGGTTGCCGGGGTACATCTGGAGGCCGGAGCGGTCGGCGCGGAGGGTGACGGGCGCCGACGGTGTGAAGGCCCGGGCATAGACGGCCGCGCAGAGCGCGACGAAGGCGACGATGATGGCCAGCAGGGCCAAGGCGTAGACCTTGAGCTTGATCGACTGCGTCATCGCGCGCCTACCCCGAGATCCGGAAGGCGTCGGAGTCGGCGTAGAGGGCCATGGAGATGGCCAGCTCCACCGCGAGTACCGCGATCAGGGAGGTGCGCACGGCCTTGCCGACCGCACGCCCGACACCCGCGGGGCCGCCGGAGGCGGTGTAGCCGTAGTAGGTGTGGATCAGAATGACCACCACGGCGATTCCGATTGCCTGGGCGAAGGAGTAGAGCACGTCCTGCCACTGCATGAACGTGCTCATGTAGTGGTCGTAGGTGCCCTCGGAGAGCCCGAAGAAGTTGACCTGGGTCAGCTTCCAGCCGATCCAGGAGCCGCACATCGCCATCGCGAAGATCGGGATGATCGTGATCATCCCTGCGACCAGACGCGTGGTGACCAGGTAGGGCAGCGACCGCACGCCGATGACTTCGAGGGCGTCGATCTCCTCCGAGACGCGCATCGCGCCGAGCTGGGCGGTGAAGCCGGAGCCCACCGTCGCCGCCAGGGCGGCGCCGGCCACGATAGGCGTCAGCAAGCGGGGGTTGATGATCGCCGAGGAGAACCCGCCGAGAGCCTCCAGTTGCAGGTCGGACAGTGCGTCGAACGACTGGACCCCGCCGGTGACCCCCGCGAACATGGTGATGAACAGCGTGATCACCGACGAGCCGCCGATCACCGCGAGCGCGCCGGAGGACATGCCGACCTCGGCGATGAGCCGGATCTGCTCGGTCTTGTAGCTCTTGACCGCCTTGGGGGTCCAGGCGATGGACTTGCCGTAGAACTCGGCCTGGCGCCCCAGGTCGTCGAGCAGGTTCAGCGGCGCCTTCACCGCCTTCGCCAAGCCACTCCCGATGCTCATCAGTGGCCTCCCACGATGCCGAGCGAGTAGGGGATCTGCGTGAGCAGGATGTTGATCGGGAACAGCGCGAGGAACGTGTAGACGACCGTCTCGTTCACCGCGTTGCCCACGCCGCGCGGCCCGGCGGCACACGTCATGCCGCGGTAGCAGCCGATGAGCGCGCCGACCACGCCGAAGACCACGGCGCGGATCTCGCCGTGGACCAGGTCGGGGAAGCCGACCAGCAGCTTCATCGAGTCGACGTACTGGCCCGGCGAGGCGCCCTGCAGGAACACGCCGAAGACGAACCCGCCGGACAGCCCGATCAGGATCATCACGCCGTTGAGCAGGAAGGCGTTTACCGCCGTGGCCAGCACGCGTGGGACGACGAGGCGCTGGACGGTGTCGATGCCGAGCACCTCCATCGCGTCGAGCTCCTCGCGGATCTTGCGGGCGCCGATGTCCGCGCAGATCGCCGTCGAGCTGGCGCCGGCGATGATGAACGTCGTCGCGACGGGGCCGATCTGGGTGACCGTGGCGAAGCCCGAGCCGGAGCCGGACAGGTCGATCGCGCCGATCTCGACCAGGATCAGGTTGAACTGGAAGGTCACCAGGGCGACGAAGGGGATGCCCAGCAGGATCGCGGGGCCGAGCGAGACGCTCGCGACGAACCAGGTCTGCTGGATGAACTCGCGCCACTGGAAGGGCGGCTTGACCATCGCCACGAACGTGTCGAGCGTGAACGCGAAGAAGCCGCCGATCGGCTTCGCGACACGCGTCAGCGCGGACCCGGCCATCACGGGCCTGTCCGACGGCTAAGCGCACGGCGGACTCGACGCACGGTGGGAAGCTGCTGCATCTGACGCCTCTGCATCGAGGGGACTCGGAAGCGGCGGGGCCCGACACGGGGGTTGGCGAGCGCCGTCGGTCGACCAACGACGCGGGACGCTACAGGTTTCGCCGTGGTGTCTCGTTTCTTCGATCAGAACACCTTCAGGCGAAGCTTCTAGCTGGGATTACGAGCAGTTCTCCTACTTTCGAGTGAACAGGGATGAGTCGCCGACCCCCGAGCTGTTCACTCACGTTTAGATCGATGCGGGCGGTCGTGCGACAGACGCACCGTGCCCACACACCCGCTTCCATGGAGGTACACATGACTGGTGTCGAGGTCCAGGTAGAGGGGCTCCGCAAGTCCTTCGGGCGCGCGAACATCTGGTCGGACGTGACGCTGACCCTGCCCCCGGGGGAGGTCTCCGTCCTGCTCGGGCCGTCGGGCACCGGCAAGTCGGTGTTCCTGAAGTCGCTGATCGGGCTGCTCAAGCCGGAGAAGGGCTCGATCGTCATCCACGACACCGACCTGGTGCGGTGCAACGAGTCGAAGCTGTACGAGCTGCGCAAGCTCTTCGGCGTCCTGTTCCAGGACGGCGCCCTGTTCGGGTCGATGAACCTCTACGACAACATCGCCTTCCCGCTGCGCGAGCACACCAAGAAGTCCGAGGCGCAGATCCGCGACATCGTCATGGCGAAGATGGACATGGTCGGCCTCCAGGGCGACGAGTCCAAGCTCCCCGGTGAGATCTCGGGCGGGATGCGCAAGCGCGCTGGGCTCGCGCGCGCCCTGGTGCTCGACCCGGAGATCATCCTGTTCGACGAGCCGGACTCCGGGCTGGACCCTGTCCGCACGGCCTACCTGAACCAGCTCATCATCGACCTGAACGCCCAGACCGACTCGACGTTCCTGATCGTCACCCACGACATCAACACCGCCCAGACCGTGCCGGACAACATCGGCATGCTCTACCGCAAGCACCTCGCCATGTTCGGCCCCCGCGAGGTGCTGCTGACCAGCGAGGACCCCGTCGTCTCCCAGTTCCTCAACGGCCGCCGCCAGGGCCCCATCGGCATGTCCGAGGAGAAGGACACCGCCCAGGCCCAGCGCGAGATGGCCGAGATCGACGAGCTGTCCGGGCTGCCCCCGATCAAGCCCCAGCTCGAGGCGAGCAAGGGCATGCCCGAACGCAAAGCCGTCGCGCGCAGGCAGGCACGGGTCCGCGAGGTGCTGCACACCCTGCCACCGGCCGCGCAGGAGGCCATCCGCCGGTCCCAGGCCGGGGACCGGCGGTGGGAGGACACGACCCGGGTGCCGCGCATCGAGGACCAGCCGACGGAACAGCTGCCCCGGCTCCGTTGAGCAGGCGGTTCAGGCGCGACTGCGCCTGTGCTGCGCCGCGGTCATTGCAAGAGCGGTGATCAACACGACGCCGGTGAAGACGTCCGCGGCCCAGGGCGGGGCGGCCGCCAGCGCGAGACCGGTCGTCCCGGTGCCCAGGGTGATCACCGCGACGACGGTCCCCCAGGCGTTGAACCGGCCGTCCTTGAACTGAGTCGCGCCGAGGAAGGCCGCGGCGAAAGCGGGAAGCAGGTAGGGCTCTCCCGCCGAGGGCGAGCCCGACGAGAGCATGGACGCCAGCACGACGCCCGCCCACCCCGAGGCCACCGCCGAGACGATCAGGGCGCCGAACTGCAGGCGCTTCGTCCGGACACCCGAAAGCTCCGCTGCTCCGGCGTTGAACCCGGTGGCGTACATCCGTCGTCCCAGTGGCGTGTGCTCAAGGACGTACCACAGTGCGAGAGCGGCGATCAGCACGTAGAGGACCGGCAGGGTCACGCCGAGGACCTGGTGCTGGCCGATGGCGGCGAACGCTCCGCCGAGCTCGTTGCCCTGGATGCTCTCCTCGTCGGTGACGAAGGTGATGAGCGCTTGGATGATCGATCCTGTACCGAGCGTCGCGATGAGCGACTCGACGCGGAGCACGATCACGACGAGGGCGTTGAGCAAACCGACGAGGAGCGCGGCTCCGAGCGCGGCGAGCACGGCGAGCCACACGGGGGCACCGCCGACCACCAGCGCTGTGGCGGTCACCCCCGACAAGGTCATCGTGAAGGCGAACGAGAGGTCGAAGACCCTCGTGGCCAGCGGAACGCAGATCGCCAGCGCGGCCAGTCCGATGACGGCGTTGGCGTTGAGAACCTGCCGGATGGTGTCCAACCGCGGGAAGGTCTCGGGCGCCAGCACACTGAACAGGACGATGATGGCGATCAGCAGGTAGACGGCGCTGATCCGGCGTAGCGAGAGGGTCTGCGTCCAGGACCGCCGGGCGGCCGGGACCGACTGGCGGCGCACCTCCTGGGCGTCGGCGGTGGTGTCGTCGTCGACTGTCATCTCGAGCCGTCCTCCATACGAGCGATCAGGTTCCTGTCGGTGATCTCAGGCGTCGTCAGCTCGACGGGCGGGCCCCAGCGTCGGAGCACGATCACCCGGGTGCACATCGCCACGAGGTCTCCGGTGTCCGTCGAGCTCACCACCGCGGCCAGACCGTCCTTGGAGAGTCCTACGAGCAGATCGTGGATGGCCCGTCGGGTTCCGACGTCCACCCCGGCCGTCGGCTCGGCGAGGAGGAGCACGTCCGGGTCGGCCGCGAGGCAGCGGCCGAGCACGACCTTCTGCTGGTTGCCACCGGACAAGGTGAGAACGGGCGCCTCCATGGACGGGGCGGTGATACTCAGCCGCTCCTCCCAGAGCCGGGCCTCCTCCCGCTCACGCCGTCGATCGAGCCGCGACCGTCCGAGGCGCCCGAGGATGCCGAGGGACAGGTTCTCGCGCACCGTGAACCCGTCGAGCACCCCGTCACGCAGGCGGTCCGCCGGGACGATCGGAGGGCGTCGCCGCGCGATGTCGCGGCCACTCACCCAGTGCCCCGCCGGGCCGCCGCGACGCACCCGCCCGGTGCTCGGTACACGGCGTCCCGACAGGACGTCGAACACCTCCTCGACCCCGGACCCGGGGAGGCCGGCGAGGCCCACGATCTCCCCCGCCCGCACCCTCAGGTCGAACGCGACACCGCTGCGCAGACCCAGCTCGGCAATCTCCAGCACCGGCGGGGCATCCGGCGCGGGACCGTCGTCGATGCGCCTCCCGGTCTCGACCGCAGACCCGACCATGAGCTCTGCCAGGGCGTCCGTCGTCAGGCCTGCCGCATCGCTTGTCGTCACCACCTGCCCGTCGCGCAAGACCGTGACCCGGTCCGCGATCTCGAAGATCTCCTCGAGCCGGTGGGACACGTAGAGGACGGTGATCCCCTCGTCACGCAGGCGCCGGACGATGGAGAGGAGCTGGACCACCTCGTGGTGCGGGAGCACGGCGGTCGGCTCGTCCAGCACGAGGAGCGAGTCCCTCCCGCGGAACCCGTCGACGGCGAAGGCGATCGCCACGACGGCGCGCTCGATCGGCGTGGCCTCGGCGAGCGGCCGACGCAGGTCGAGCTCCACGTCGAAACGGGCGAGGGCCCGGCGGGCACGGTCTGCGAGGGCCGGCCAGTCCACGGCTCCTCCCGCCCGGCGCGGGTAGCCGGTCGCGAGCCCGAGGTTGTCCACTGTGCTCAGCTCGAGGACGAGGCCGGGGTCCTGGTGCACGACCCGGAGGTCGGGCCGCACCCCCGGGTGCAGGACGTCGATCGGCCGCCCGCCGTACCAGGCCTCCGACGGCGGGTCCGCTGCATGGATCCCGGCGAGGACCTTGATCAAGGTCGACTTGCCCGACCCGTTGTGGCCCACCAGGGCATGCACCTCGCCGCGACGCAGGTCGAGGTCGACACCGTTCAACGCCCGTGCGCCGCCGAACGCCTTCACGAGCCCCCGGAAGCGGAGTAGAGGCTCCACAGCAACAGTCGACATCGGATCACCCCGTCGGTCCGAGAAGCAGGAGTGTCGAGAGAGTAGGGAGCGACCCGGAGGGCCCGACTCCCCGTTCATCACCCTTTGGGGGGACGCACAACGGGCGAGAACACGCGCACCGGACGCGGTCGACGGTTCTCTACCGTCCGCGCACCCGGTCCCTCGTGGCCGGTGGCGCGGACCAAGGCGGTCCGTGCGAGCGGGCGAGGAGGCGACCATGAGACGCACACGAGGCGTACGACTCCGGATGCTGGCGGCGACGATGGCGATCGTCGCCCTCGGCCTCACGGCATGCGGCGGGGGTGATGCCGCGACGACGGCGGGGACGGCCGAGGTCGACCCCGCAGGTGTGCAGTGGGCGACCGAGCGGACGAACGCGGCGCTGCAGCGCCCGACGACCATCCCCCTCACCGCACCGATCGGCGCACCGGTGCCGGCGGGCAAGCGGATCGCCTACATCGACTGCGGTGCCGCGAGCTGCACCTCCTACATCCCCGTCATCCGCGACGCCGTCTCGAGCTTCGGGTGGACCCTAGAGAGCGTGTCGACCGACGGGACGCCGGGCAGCGTGAAGAACGCCTGGGCCAGCATCCTACGGCAGAACTTCGACGGGATCATGTACTCGGCCACGGAGCGGAGCGTGATCGACAACGAGCTTCGCGAGGCGGCGAGTCGCGGCATCCCGGTGGCGGCACTCAACGTGATCGACCCGCCGACCGACGGCATCACGTTCGTGGCGGGCGACGCAGCCGCGGCACAGTCCTTCGGCGAGGCGGCCGCCGCCTACACGATCGCGGAGAGTGGCGGCACCGCCCGCGCTGTCTCGTTCAACATCCCCGGCTACCCGATCATCGGTCCGATCACCAAGGCCTTCACCGAGTCCACGGCTCAGCACTGCCCGGGCTGTGAGGTCGAGGTCGTCGACATTCCAGTGGCCTCGCTCGGGAAGGACGCCGCCGACCGCATCACCTCCTACTTGCGGTCGCACCCGGACGTCGAGTTCGTCTTCCTCACCGCCGGGGCACTCGCTCCCGGGCTGCCCGCGGCGCTGCGCTCGGTCGGCATCACCGGCAAGCGTCTGCTGACCCCGAGCTCCGACCCGGTGGTGATGGACATGATCACGAAGGGCGAGCTGGAGGCCACGGTGTCCTTCGACAGCTTCGGCTACTTCTACGCGATGACCGACGCCCTCGCCCGCTCCTTCGCCGGGGTCCCCCAGCTCGGCCCGGTGGAGATCCAGAACTGGGTGATCCGCAAGGACACCGTCGTCAGCACCACCGAGCGTTTCCCGTTCGTGGCCGACATGCGCGAGCAGTATGCGCGCCTGTGGGCGACCACGTGAGCGGCTGATCCACAGCTGACGTGACGACCGAGCAGCCCCGGTCGGTGAGGCCGGGGCTGCTCGTCGTGTGGGCTAGAAGCCCGCGACCGGCTGGGCCTGTCCTCCGACCACCTTGGCGAGCAACGTTGAGAGCTGGCGTTGCTCGTCGGCGTCCAGCACGCTGAAGAACCGGCTGTGCACCTCGTTCTGCGCCAGCAACCCGGGCCCGATGAGATCGACACCTCGGTCGGTGATCCGCACCGTATACTGCCTGCGGTCAGCACTGGTCGCCCGGTCCCGCTCGACGAGCCCACGCTTCTCCAACGTTGCCAGCACACCGGCCAGGGCCTGACGGGACACCGCCGAGAGCTTGCAGATGTCGCGGGTCGACATGTCTCCGAAGATCCAGAGCATCGCGAGCACCCGGAACCCCGCCGCAGGACAGGCGTACGGTTCGTGCACCGCCTCCGTCTCCCGGTGTCCCAGCAGGGTCAGCAGGCGCTTGAGGTTGGTCGACAGGCGCAACGCCCGGCTGTCCAGCCCTGCGTACCGCTCCGCCAACACGGCGTCGATCATGTCAGCCATCTCGTGAGCCGTGACCATCGCGGGGTCGGGACGGACAGGCTGCACCACCGACTCGGGCATACCTTCGCCTCCACACCACGGCGCGTTAGGGACGCCTTCACTCTATGCGGATCGGCGCTGCGGCGGCCGCGCCGACTGTCGGGACGAACAACGGCCGGTTCCGATGCCCCTCGTCTCGGGCATACGTCCTCTAGCGTGCAGTCTCCGCTCCCCCGTGGGGCCGATGACCTGATCAGCGACCTGGAGAGAGACAGCGACATGAGCGCGCCCATCGTGATCGTCGGGGCCGGGCACGCCGGCGCCTCGGCGGCGATAGCCCTCCGCAGTGAGGGTTACGACGGCGAGATCGTGCTGGTGGGCGACGAACCGCATCCACCGTACAACCGCCCGCCCCTGTCCAAGAGCTACCTCAAGGGCGGCGGAGACCTGGAGACGGTGGCTGTGCGAGCGCCGTCCTACTGGGCGGACGAACGCATCCGGCTCGAACTCGGTCGAGCGGCCGTCACCGTCGACGCCCAGGCGCGGCGACTGGTGTTGGCGGACGACACGGTCTTGCCGTACCGCCATCTCATCCTCGCCACCGGTGCGCGTCCCCGGCTGATCGACGCCGATGCGCCCTACGAGGTCCTCCGCACCTGGGACGATGCGGTCGCGGTGCGCAGGCGCCTGCACGCGGGTGCCCGTGTGTGCATCGTCGGTGGTGGATTCATCGGGCTCGAACTCGCCTGTGCCGCGGCGGCTCAGGGCGCGGCCGTCACCCTCGTCGAGGCTGCAGACCGCCTCCTGGCCCGTGCGCTCTCGATTCCGATGGCCTCGACGCTTCGCGAGGACCACGAGCGCAACGGGGTTCGGGTCGTGCTCGGCAGGCCGACCACGGCGGTGTCGTCCGACCACGTCGTCCTGTCCGGGGACGAGAGGATCGATGTCGACCTCACCGTGGTCGGCATCGGGGTCGTGCCCAACGACGATCTCGCGGCACGATCAGGACTGAAGGTCTCCAACGGGGTAGCGGTCGACGAGTATCTCGCGACGACGGTGCCCGACGTCTCCGCGATCGGCGACTGTGCGCAGTTCCCGTGCACCGTGACCGGCCGCATCGTACGCCTCGAGTCTGTGCAGAACGGCACCGACCAGGCGCGCTACGTGGCCCGCAAGCTGGTCTCCGGCCACACCGCTCCCTACTCCGCGGTGCCGTGGTTCTGGACGGAGCAGTACGGTCGGAAGGTGATGATCGCCGGTTGCTCCGACCCGTCGGACACCGCGGTCGTTCGGGGGGCCCCGGGCGCTGAAGGATTCTCCGTCTGTCGAGTGGACTCCACGGGTGCGCTCACGGCCGTGGAATCACTCGACGCACCCCGGGATCACGTGGCCGCGCGCAGGCTACTCGGGTCCGTTCCCCGGTTCCATCCGGACCTCGAGCGTCTGGCGGACCCCTCGGTCCCGCTCGCCGAGACGACGGGCTCGCCGGGGCCTGCCTGAAAGCACCGGTGCGCCGATCGTGAGACGTCCGGGTGGCGCACCAGACTCACAGAGCCTCGGCCTCGGACCGAGGTCCGAGGCCGAGGAATGTCCGGCGTGGATGAGCCGAACGATCCAGCCGGACGGCTACTCCGCGTGCAGGCGGAGCGCCTCCGCCGGGCACATCGACACGGCGTCCTCGACCAGCGGAAGATCACTGTCCTGCACGTCGCCTGTCTGGAGCAGGACGACCTTCCCCGCGCGGTCGATGTCGAAATGCTCCGCGGCAACGGTGCAGAGTCCTGCCCCGATGCACACGTCTCTATCCGCACTGATCCGGGTACCCATGTGACTCCACCTCCGAGGGGTCGTCGCCGGTGTCGGCCCGCAGACCGTAGAGGCGGTGTCCGGTCGACTTCCCGCCGTCTGCCGGGCAGCTTGTAGCGCACTACAAGCGGCCCATGCCACGGCGCCGACGCATGGGAACGCGAGACCGGGACCGCCCACGCGGCCGCCGGCCCCACTGGGACACACGGCGTCGGGGCGGCGGAGGGCGGATGGAGATCCGCACAAGGTCCACTCCAGGAACCGGTCCCGGCAGGGCACAGCTGCGTACGGTCGCGACAACCCCGAGCCAGGAGCTGGAGGACATGGCAATCGATTTCGAGGTCAAGGACCACATCGCCCTCATCACGCTCAACCGCCCGGAGCGGATGAACGCGATGGACGCCGAGGCGTATCAGGACCTGTCGGACGCGTGGACCGAGGTGCGCGACAACCCGGACATCCGGGTGGCCGTGGTCACCGGGGCGGGCGACAAGGCATTCAGTGCGGGGGCCGACCTCAAGTCGTTCCTGGGCAGCCCGACGGACCTGTCGGACTTCTGGCTGACCCAACAGGGGCAGCTTCTCAACCGCGGCATCGAGATGTGGAAGCCGGTCATCGCCGCGGTCAACGGCTACTGCCTCGGCGGCGGGCTCACGCTCATGCTCGCGACCGACCTCCGCTTCGCGACGCCGTCCGCCACCTTCGCGCTCAGCGAGGTCAGGCGAGGCGTTCTGCCCGGCAACGGCGGGACCCAGCGCCTCATCGAGCAGCTCCCCCATGCCGTGGCCATGGAGGTGCTGCTCGTCGGCGACCGGTTCGATGCCGAGACGGCCCTGCGGTGGGGCCTCATCAATCGGATCGTGGACCACGACGTGCTCCTCGAGGCCGCCTTCGACGCCGCGCGACGCATCAGTGAGAACGCTCCGCTGGCGGTCCAGGCCACCAAGGAGCTCGCTCTGCGCTCCCGGGACGTGGACCGGGCAACGGGGCTGCGGCTCGAGGAGTCCCTCCTGAAGCTGCTGCGCCACTCCTCCGATGCCATCGAGGGACCCCGCGCCTTCGCCGAGAAGCGGCCCCCGGCCTTCGTCGGGCGCTGACGAGGAGCTGGGACATGCGCGGAAAAATCGTCATCGCGGGCATCGGATACACCGCCTTCGGGAAGCTGCCCGGCCGCTCGACCACCTCGCTCAACGTCGAGGCCTCTCGCAAGGCCATCGCCGACGCCGGGATCGACAAGGACGAGATCGACGCCGTCTTCGTCAAATACCCGACGTCGGGCTACCGGATGATGTACGGCCAGACAGTCGCCGAGGCACTCGGCCTGCAGCCCCGGATCGGGGGCGTCTGGGACCAGGGCGGCGCCACGAACATCTCCATGATCTCATACGCGGCCATGGCGATCGAGCACGGTCAGTGCGAGGTCGCCCTCGTCACCATCGCGGACAACCCCCGCACCGGGACCCGGCAGGCATACGAGAAGGGCTGGGGCGACGACGCCGTCTACGGCTGGTTCGGCACCCCCGCCGGCTACGCCATGATCGCCCGAAGGCACATGGAGGAGTACGGCACCGCGCAGAACGACCTCGGTGCGATCGCGGTCGCCGCTCGCGCGCACGCGGCCCGCAACCCGCACGCCCAACAGCACCGGCCGCTCTCCCTGGCCGACTACGAGCAGTCGCGGCCGATCGTGGACCCGCTGCGCCGGGACGACTGCTGTCTCATCTCCGACGGCGGGGCCGCGGTGATCGTCATGAGCCGGGCGCGTGCGCAGGCCGTCGGGGCCACGGGCGTGCCCATCCTCGGCTTCGGCCAGGGGCAGACCTCCTGGGAAGTGGCCCAGCGCCCCGTGCTGACCAGCACCGCCGCCGTGGCGTCGGGTCGCACCGCGTTCGAGATGGCAGGGCTCACACCCGCCGACATCGACGTGGCACAGCTCTACGACTGCTTCACCATCGCGCCGCTGATGACCCTGGAGGACTACGGGTTCTGCGCGAAGGGCGAGGGCGGGAAGTTCGTGCGCGACGGGGCGATCGAGCTCGGCGGCACGTTGCCGGTGAACACGAGCGGAGGCCTGCTCGCGGAGACCGGCATGCCCGGCATGCAGCTGGTGATCGAGGGAGTGCGCCAGATCCGCGGGACGTCCACGGCGCAGGTGGACGGAGCCACCACGTGTGTGGTCAGCAACCAGGGAGGAATCATGACGACCCATTCGACCCTCATCCTGGGCGACCGATGAGCACCGCGCCGTTGCCCGAGGTCACCCCGCTGAGCGAGCCCTACTGGACGGCGCTGGCGGAGGGCAGGCTGATGCACCAGCGCTGCGTCGGCTGCGGGAACGCCTGGTTGCCCGCTCGCGAGGAGTGCCCCCACTGCCTGGCCGCCGCACCACGATGGGTCGACTCCTCCGGCGAGGGCCGAGTGATCAGTTGGGTGGTCTACCACCAGGCCGTGCACGAGTACTTCGCCGACAAGGTGCCCTACACCGTCGCCGTCATCGAGCTCGCCGAGGGCCCGCGTCTGATCAGCTCGTTGGTCGGTGACGCCCCGGCGATCGACGCGCCGGTTCGTTTCCGCCCCGCCGAGATCGACGGGTTTGCCGTCACGTCGTTCGAGCTCGCTCGCGACTAGCCCGGAACAGGAGACAGCATGTCCAGCAACGACATCCCGACCACGGTCGACGTGGTCGTCGTCGGCGCCGGGTTCGCCGGGTTGAACGCGCTCTACACGCTGCGCGAGCGAGGCCACTCGGTCGTGGTGCTCGAGGCGGGCGACTCGGTCGGCGGCACGTGGTACTGGAACCGTTACCCCGGCGCGCGGGTCGACATCGAGTCGCTCGAGTACTCCTACGGCTTCCGCGACGACCTCCAACAGGAGTGGAGCTGGTCGGAGAAGTACGCGGGGCAGCCCGAGGTGGAGCGCTACCTCAACTGGGTGGCCGACCGGCTCGAGCTGCGCTCGTCCATCCGCTTCCGGCGCCGCGTGGTCGAGATGGAGTTCGACGACGCCGCAGGCAGCTGGCACACGGTCGCCACGGCCGATCCAGACGGGACCACCGAGACCTTCCGGTCCGCCCATGTCGTCCTCGCGACCGGCTTCCTCTCCGTCCCCGCCTTCCCGGACATCCCCGGACTGCAGTCCTTCCAGGGCGAGCTGGTGCACACCGGGGCGTGGCCTGAGCCCGGACCTCGGACGGAGGGCCGCCGCGTCGGGGTCGTCGGCACTGCGGCGAGCGGGGTGCAGGTCGTCCAG
This sequence comes from Pseudonocardia halophobica, assembly GCF_050948485.1. Lineage (NCBI taxonomy): Bacteria > Bacillati > Actinomycetota > Actinomycetes > Pseudonocardiales > Pseudonocardiaceae > Pseudonocardia > Pseudonocardia halophobica. The sequence goes on from NZ_CP192046.1 coordinate 7,483,786, forward strand.
GAGCTCGCCGGGAAGGCCGGCCACCTCGCGGTCTTCCAACGCACCGCGAACTGGTGCTTTCCCCTGCGCAACCGGCCGATGGACCCTGACTACGAGCGGTTCGTCAAGGAGAACTACGCCGAGATCCGTCGGCTGGAGCTCGAGTGCCGGGGCTCCGGGATGGTCCTCATGGACGGCCGAATCGTCCGTCCGGAGAGCCGGAACGCCAGCGACGTCGGGTACGCCGAGCGCCTCTCCGACTTCGAGTGGCGCTGGCAGGCGGGCGGTGTGCACATGGGCCGCAGCTTCGCCGACCTCATCCGCAACGAGGAGTCGAACGCAGCGCTGCGGAGCTTCCTGGAGACGAAGATCCGCGAGCTCGTCGACGACCCCGCCACGGCCGAGAAGCTGATCCCGAAGCATCCGCCGCTGTCCCGGCGCCCGCCGGGCGAGAGCGGCTACTACACGGCCTTCAACCGTGAGGACGTACAGCTCGTCGACGTGCACGAGGACCCGATCGCCGAGATCATCCCCGAGGGCGTTCGGCTGGCGAGCGGCGCCATGCACGAGCTCGACGTACTGATCTTCGCCACCGGCTTCGACGGCGGCACCGGGGCCGCGATGCGCATCGACATCCACGGTCGGGACGGTCTCCGCCTCGCGGAGCACTGGGCGGACGGAGCACGCACGCTGTTGGGGCTGATGAGCTCCGGGTTCCCGAACCTCTACTTCATCAACGGCCCACAATCCCCCGCGTTGCACTTCTCCCCACCGCTGCTGGGCGCCTACCAGAACGGGTACGTGGCCGACCTCGTGGCCGAGCTCGCGGACAAGGGCCTGACGCGCATCGAGCCGCGCCCCGAGGCCGAGAGCGAGTGGTCCGAGCACGTCAACTCGATCTACGCCTCGACGATGATCTGGAAGACCGACAGCTGGTGGGTCGGCGCGAACATCCCCGGCAAGCCACGACAGGCACTGGCCTACGGGGGTGGGTTCGTGAACTACCGCGCCCGGGCCGAGGAGGCCAAGGAGGGCCTGAGCGCGTTCACCGCCGAGTAGCGCGCGGCCAGCCGAGACGGTGAGAGCCCGGACGGAGGAGACGACACCATGACCATCGAGTGCCTGGCCGGCCAGGGCTGCGAACCGTCGGAAAGGAGCGCAGTGGCGGCGAGCCGGCTCCGCGTGGTCGTCGACAGCGGGCCGCGGTCGCTGGTCGAGGTGGTGCAGGCCGCCCGGCTCTTCGCGAGCCGTCCTGCGATCCGGTTCGCGGGGGACGAGTGGACGTACTCCAAGCTCTGGGCCGCCGCGAGCGCCGTTGCTGCGGCCCTTCGGGACGACTACGACGTCCGCGTCGGGGACCAGGTCGGCATCGCGATGCGGAACCGCCCCGAATGGCTCCTGGCGTTCTGGGGGACGATGCTCGCCGGCGGCGTCGTGGTCGCCCTCGACGTGTCGGCGGGGCCCGAGGACCTGGAATCACTCGTTCGCGAGAGCTCGCTGCGGGTCATCGTCGTCGACCGCCCGGCGGCGTGTGCTCTCGGCACCGCCGGCGGCGTGCCGCTCGTCGGGGCCGGCGGTATGCCCGATCTGCCCTCCTTTGCGCACCTGCTGCGCACGCCGGTCGACCTCGCCCGGTTCCCCGAGGAGTGGGTCGCCCCGGACTCGCCTGCCACCCTGCTGTTCACGTGCGGGGCGAAGGGTCGTCCGAACGGCGTGGTCCGCACCCATGGCGAGCACGTGACGACGCTGGTGCAGTCCCACACCCGGCGGACGGACGGGGGGCCCGCGGCGGGTGGCCGCCCGGTCGTCCACCCGCTGTTCCGACTCGCCGGGCTCGACATGATCTACAGCGCGGCGTTCGAAGGCTCGTGCCTGATCCTGCGTGGTGGGGACGGGGAGCGGACCTCCGCCCCCTCGGCGCGATATCGGTCGCGAGGGACCGGGCACGGAGTGGCCCGCTCTGTGGTGCCGCTGCGGTCCGGAATCGCCGACGCCCCCACCACTCGACGTCGCCACGCAGCCACGTTTCCCCCGTACGAGACGCGTGAACCCGAAGGCAGGACACTATGAGGCACGAGTTCACCCGGGAGCAGTACGAGGCACTCCTGCTGAGGTACCGCAACTGGGGACGGTGGGGCCCCGAGGACGAGATCGGCACCGCGAACCTCGTCGACGCAGCCTCGGTGGCCCGGGCGGCGGCGCTGGTCCGCACGGGCAAGGTCTACTCACTCGCACTGCCGTTCGACCGAAACGGCCCCCAGACGGGCCGCGGCCGGACGGGCCGGGTCAACATCCAGCACTACATGGCCCGCGACGGCGGCGACATCGCCGCGGACGCCGGCGACCTGCCACACTTCGACGGAACCGATGACCTGGTTCAGCTCTACCTGCAGGCGGGCACGCAGTGGGACGCCCTGGCCCATGTCTTCTGGGGCACTGAGATGTACAACGCGCGCACGACCGCGGACGTCACGAGCGCGGGAGCCGCACACAACGCCGTCACCGGGCTCGCCGACCGGGCGGTCGGTCGCGGGGTGCTGCTCGACGTGGCCCGCTGGTCGGGCGTCGACTGGCTCGAGCCCGGTCACGCGATCGACACCGACGACCTGGAGCGCTGCGCGGCCGCACACGGCGTCGAGGTCGGCCCGGGAGACTTCGTGCTGATCCGGACGGGGCAGCTCGCCCAGGTCCGCGCGCGCGGGGCGTGGGAGGACTACGCGGGCGGCGACGCCCCCGGCCTGTCGGTCGACGCCGCCCACTTCTTGTGCGGACGCGATGTCGCCGCGGTCGCCTGCGACACCTGGGGTCTGGACGTGCGTCCGCACGAGTCCGGGCTGGTGGCACCGTTGCACGTGGTCCTGCTGGTGAACGCCGGGATCCACATCGGAGAGATGTGGGACCTCGAGGTCCTCGCCGCCGACTGCGCCGCCGACGGGCGCTATGACTTCTTCCTGTCCGCGCCACCGCTGACGATCACGGGTGCGGTCGGTTCCCCACTGAACCCCATCGCCGTCCGGTAGCCCGGTGTCGGGGCATCATCCCCGACACCGGGTCTCCCGGTCAGATGTGCCCGCCCTCCTGCAGGTCGGCGAGCTGGGCGTCGTCGAGTCCGAGGCCGCCGTAGACCTCCGCGTTGTGCGCACCCAGCTCCCACGGGCCCGTCCAGCGGACGCTGCCCGGGGTGCGATCCAGACGCGGCACGACCTCCTGGGACAGGAAGTCCCCGAGGTCGTCGTCGTGATGGACCACGAGCGAGCCTCGGTCGCGGACGTGCGGATCCGCGACGATGTCCGCGACGCTGTACACCGGCCCGGCGACGACCTCGTGTTTCGTGAGGATCGTGTCCAACTCTGCGGCGTCGTGCTCGGCCACCCAATCGGCGACCGTCTGCTCGAGCTCGACCTGGTTGGCCGCCCGTCCCACATGCGTGTCGTAGCGGGGGTCCGTCGCGAGCTCCGGACACCCCATCGCCGAGCACAGACGCACGAAGATCTGGTCCTGGTTCGCGGCGATGACGACCCACTTGCCGTCTCGGGACCGGAAAAGGTTCGATGGCGACACGCCCGGCAGCCCGGTCCCGGACGGCCCGCGGACCACACCGAGCTTGTCGTACTCGGCAAACGAGCTCTCCATGACCGCCATGCACGCCTCGACCAACGACGTGTCGACGACCTGTCCCCGGCCGCTGCGCTGCCGCTCGTGCAGCGCAGCCATGACCCCCTGCGAGGTGAACATGCCGGCAAGGGTGTCGCCGAGGGAGAGACCGCTGCGCGGAGGGGGCATGTCCGGGTAGCCGTTGATGTAGCGGATCCCGCCCATCGCCTCGCCGACGGCGGCGTACCCGGGCCGGGCGGCGTAGGGACCCGTCTGCCCGTAGCCGGAGATCCGGGCCAGCACGAGCCCCGGGTTGTCACGGGAGAGCCGGTCGTACCCGAGTCCCCAGCGTTCCAGTGTCCCTGGGCGGAAGTTCTCGACGACGACGTCTGCGGTGTCGCACAACCGCACGAACAGTTCCGCCCCCTCGGGGGTCCGCAGGTTGGCGGTGACCAGCTTCTTGTTCCGAGACTGCACCGGCCACCACAGCGCGCGGCCCTCGTAGGTGCCGCGGCCCCAGTAGCGCATCGGGTCCGGACGGTCGGGGGCCTCGACCTTGATCACCTCGGCCCCGAAGTCCCCCAGAATCCGAGCGGTGGTGGAGGCGGCCAGGATGGTGCCGAGCTCGATCACCCGAAGACCCGCGAGCGGACCCGGACTCGGATTCCGGTCAGGCATCGGACCCGTCCTTCCCTGCCGCCCGCCCGGTCCACCACGCCGACTGTGCGAGTCCGCCGAAGTAGCTCAGCGCTTCCGGGTTCGCGAGGGCGCCGGGGCTGACGACCTCCTCGGCCTTTACCCCCATGAGGATGCGCTTGACGGGTACCTCCAGGAGCTTGCCCGACAGCGTCCGCGGGACCTCGGGGACCGCATGCACCTCGTTCGGGACGTGGCGGGGCGAGCAGTCCCGTCGGATCCGGTCGCGGATCGACGCCGTCAGCGCGTCGTCGAGCTCGACGCCCTCACGAAGCACCACGAACAGCGGCATCCAACCCTGGGTGCCCTCCCTGGGCACGTCGACCACCAGGGCGTCCACGACCTCGTCCAGGCTCAACAGAGCCCGGTAGATCTCCGCCGTGCCGATGCGGACGCCACCACGGTTGATGGTCGAGTCCGACCGGCCGTGGATGACCGCACCGCCGCTCGGGGTCATCTCCACCCAGTCCCCGTGCCGCCACACCCCCGGGAACATGTCGAAGTAGGAGGAGCGCAGCCGCTCGCCCGACTCGTCCCCCCACAGCTTGATCGGCATGGACGGCATCGGCTCCGTGACCACCAGCTCTCCGACCTGCCCGCGCAGCGGCCTGCCGTGCGGATCCCAGGCGGCGACCGCAACTCCGAGGGCTGGTGCCTGTAGTTCGCCGCGGCGGACGGGGAGCGTCGGGACGCCGGCGAGGAAGGACGTGCAGACGTCCGTGCCGCCACTCGTGGAGAAGAGCCAGATGTCCGAACCGACGCGGTCGAAGACCCAGTCGAAGCCCTCGGGACTCAGCGGCGAGCCCGTCGACCCGACTGCTCGCAGCGAGGTGAGCGCGTACTTCTCCCGGGGCGCGAGATCGGCCTTCGCGCAGGCCGACAGGAAACTCGCACTGGTGCCCAGGCAGGTCACCCCGGCCCGGTCCGCGAGCTCCCACAGCACCTCGGGCCCGGGGTGTGTCGGGCTGCCGTCGAACAGCACGATCGACGCCGGGGTCAGCAGACAGCCGACCAGGAAGTTCCACATCGTCCAGCCGGTCGTGGTGAACCAGAAGATCCGGTCACCGCGCTGGGCATCGACGTGCAGGGCCATCATCTTGAGGTGCTCGAGCAGGATCCCGCCCTGGCTGTGCACGATCGCCTTGGGCAGGCCCGTCGTGCCGCTGCTGTAGAGCACCCACAGTGGATGGTCGAAGGGCAGGTCCTCGAAGTCGAGATCGGCGGGTGCCGCCGGCGCGACGAGCTCGCTCCAGGGGCGGGTGCCCGCCACGGGCTCCTCATCGAGGTAGCCGAGTCCGAACGCCACCTCGACCGTCGGCAGCCCCTCGAGCAGCTCGGCCACCGACTCCCGTCGGTCGAAGTCCCTGCCGCCGTAGCGGTAGCCGTCGACGGTGAGCAGGACCTTCGGCTCGATCTGGGTGAAGCGGTCCAGGACGGCACGGGTGCCGAACTCCGGGGCCGCGCTGGACCAGACGGCCCCGGTCGAGGCACAGGCCAGGAACGAGGCGACCGTTTCGGGGATGTTGGGCATGTAGGCCGCCACGACGTCGCCTCGTCCGACCCCTATCGCTCGGAGCGTCGCGGCGATACCGGCCGTCTCGGCCTTCAGTCGCCCCCACGTCCAGGTGCCGAGCGGGCGGGTCTCCGAGGCGTGGTGCAGGGCGACGTCGTCGTCGGCACGATCCCGGAACACGTGGCGTGCGTAGCTCAGCTCCGCCCCCGGGAACCACTCGGCGCCCGGCATGTTCCGGGACCCCAGCACGGCACGAGGCGGGATCGACGCCTCGACGCGGAAGTAGTCCCACACGGCCGTCCAGAACCCGTCCACGTCCTCGATCGACCAGGCCCACAGATCGTGGTAGGCGGTGACGTCGTGGTCGACACGCGCTCCGGCCCATCGAGCGAAGTCCGTCATCGACGCCTTCTCGACGGCCGCGGCGTCCGGTTCCCACGCGATCCCCGCCGACTCGCGTTCGCTCACGGTTCCCATGGCACGCACCCTGCATCCGAGGCACCGACAGAGCGAGCCTCTCCCTGTGCGACGCTGTCCCAAGCTCCAACGAGTGAGACACCGCACCCCTCGTGCGGTCGCCGCGAACTACGTCAACAGGTTGACATTCTTTTCCCTCGCAGGTCATAGTGCGCACCAGTTCACACAGTGCCGTTGAACGCAGGAGGCCACCACACATGACCGCGCTCGCGTCCTCCTTCCACGTCCCGGACCACGCCAAGGCCGTCATCCCGTCCGTCATCGAGGCTGCGGCCTCCGTCGCGCGCGCGATCACCAAGGCGGACGACCTCGACGAGGTCCTGCGATCCGTCGCCCGTGCCTTCACCGCGTCGGTCGGAGTGAGCCGTTGCTCGCTCTCGATCCCCGACACCACGACGTCGGGCTACCGGCTCGCGGTCTCGCTCGGGAAGGCGGACTACACCTCGCGCGCTCAGGCGATGGTGGACGGCACTGATGCCCTCTCGCTGGAGGTCCTCGAGCGCCGCGCGCCGGTCATCATCAGGGACCTGCCCGCCGATCCCCGGCTCGCCCCGTGGGTGAGCGCCTCGACGGCACTCGGCGCGTACTCCATGATCGGTGTTCCGCTGACCTTCGACGACGACGTCGTCGCGCTCGCGTTCCTCGACAGCGAGTTCCAGCACGCGGCCTACTCGCCCTGGCAGATCGACGCCGCGGAACAGCTGGGTGCGCTGTGCGGGGCCTCGTTGGTCACGGCCTCCGTGCTCGCGGACCGGCAGGCGTCGCTGCGGCGCGCCCACGAGGAGAACGAGGCGTTGCGGCGGCTGTTCCGCCTCGACAACCTGCTCGAGAACCTGACCGCGGACGGAGTCTCGCCGGAGGTCTTCGCCGGGAACGCGGCCCGTCTGCTGGGCAGGCCGGTGAGCGTGTACGACCGCTACTGGCGTCGGGTCGCCGATGCGAGCCCCGGTGGTTCGGAGCCGATCCGGCCCGTCGACTTGACGGACAAGGCCGTCCGCTCGCATCAGCGCATCCGCGCCGAACTCGAGCAGGTCCGTCGCGGCAGGACGCGATTGATCGCACCGTTGCCGGCGCTGGGGGTGCATTCCCGCTGCATCGTGGCACCGGTTGCGCTCGGCGCCGAGAACTGGGGAGTGCTGGTCGTCCACGAAGCCGGGCGCTCCTTCCAGGCGTTCGAGTCCGAGGCGTCCGCCAGGGTCGGTGCCCGCTTCGGCGCGGCACTCAACGCCGCCAACGACGAGGCGACCACCGTGGCCGCTCTCCGCAGCTCCGTAGTCCGGGATCTCCTCCGCGGCGAGGGCGACGTCGCAGAGCTGTCCGGCCGGGCGCAAGCCGCGGGGATCGCCACCGACACCGCGCACACCGTCATCCACTTCGACACACCGTCTCCCACCGCGATGTCTCCGCAGGTTCAGGAGAGGCTCATCGCCCTGGCCGGGTCGGCGCTGGGCGCGGGCTGCGTCGTCCCCCTGGTCGAGGACGACGGCGCCCTCGTCGTCTTCGGCGCCGCTCCTGCCGGCTCGGCCTCCGATCCGGCTCGCATCATGAACCGCAGACTCGGCGAGGACGCCGGCTTGGCGGACATCACGGCCATCGTGTCCAGACCCTTCCAGCACCCGACCGACGCCGACGACGCCTACGTGGAGTGCCGCCAGGCGATGCGGTGCGCGCACAGGTTCCGGCATCCCGGCCTTCCCCGCGCAGTACGGGTCTCCGAGTTCGGAACGGCGCTGCCTTTCATGGCGTCGGTGGACGTCGCCGAAGCGCGGAGCTACGCGCGCAAGCACCTGCACGGCCTCACGGGTTCCACCGGCGAGGACGAGTTGATGACCACGCTGCGGGTCTTCAACGAGTCGCTGAACGTGCGCAGATGTGCCCGCGCTCTCGGCGTACACGAGAACACCGTCCGCTACCGGCTCGCCCGCATCGAGAAACTTACCGGCCTCGACCTGCTGAACGACGCCGGCGACCAGCTCCGGGCCGAGCTGTCCGTCTCCGCTCTCCGCCTCGTCGGAGACCTGCCGTGGGAGATCGCTGCAGCTGGCGCCTGACCTGCGCTGCGGCGACGCCAGACAGCGACGCCGGCCTGTTGGAGATTCCGACAGGCAGGCTGCCGGACCTCGGGAGAAGCGACCTCACGACGTCTAGGTTCGCGGTGACCGCCGGGCATGGACGACCGCGGCGGGTCACATCCCGTGACCCACTCCGCCCCGGCCTCAAAACCTGGGGAGGACGTCGTGACCGGGCAACCTGCGCCGACGACACACACGCTCGATGCCGAGGCCGAGGCGGTCATCACCGCCCGGGCTGCCATCCCCGCGGCCGACCTGGTCGAGATGCGGGGCAAGTACGCGATCTGCGGGGAGCGGTTCGCCCCCGCGGTCCCGGACGACGTCGCCGTCCGGGACCTGGCCGTACCCGTCCCCGGTGGTGACGAGGTCGCCGTCCGCACCTACGCCCCGGCGGGGATGACCGTGACCGACGGGCTGCTGGTCTGGGCGCACGGAGGCGGCTGGATCACCGGGTCCGCGGCCGGCTTTGACGGCACCGCCGCGGCCTTGGCCACCTCGAGCGCCACGAGGGCCCTCTCGATCGACTACTCGCTCGCGCCGGAGAACCCGTTTCCGCGCGCACTCGAGGAGGTCCGCGCCGTCCTCGACTGGGTGGGCTCCGCCGAGGGAGCCCAGGCCATCGGACACGATCCGGCCCGCGTGGTGGTCGGGGGGGACAGCGCCGGCGGGAACCTGGTGACCGTGGCCGCGAGGACCTGTTCCGTCGCGCTCGCAGGCCAGGTCCTCGCGTACCCGGTGACCGACCGCCGCATGGAGCGCGCCTCGTACGCGGGCCCCTCGCCGGTGCTGTCCGCAGAGGCCATGGCGACCTGCTGGAAGCTCTATCTCGGCGACGCCGCCGACCACACCCCGCATCCTGACTTCTCCCCGGTGGACGGCGAACTCGCCGGTCTGCCGCCGACCCTGCTGGTACTCGCCGGACTGGACATCCTGCACGACGACGGCCTGGCCTACGCAGACGCGCTGCGAGCCGCGGACGTCGCGGTCGAGGTCGCAGACCACGCCGACCTGCCGCACGGGTTCCTCGAGTGGTCGGCTGCGGTCAGCCGCAGCCGGGAGGCCCATGAGCGCATCGGCGCCTTCATCCGGTCGCACGTCTCCTGATCCACGGCGTCACGACGCCGCTTCATCCGCCGCCCGACGCGGCACCACCGACTACGAGGGAGATGGTCACATGTCCGGAGAACAGCAGCGGGTCGCCCTGGTCACGGGCGCGGGGAGTGGGATCGGCCGCGCCGTCGCGAAGCGACTGGCCGCGGACGGGCTGCACGTCGGCGTCCTCGACGTCGCCCTCGAAGGCGCGGAGAAGACGGCGGCGGAGATCGCGGAGGCGGATTGTACCGCGTCGGCCCATCGCTGCGACGTGTCGTCCTCGGCCGAGGTCGCGCGGGCCGTCTCGGAGGTCGTCGACCGGTTCGGACGACTCGACGTCGCGGTCAACAACGCGGGCATCGGCCTGCCGGCCACCGACCTTGTCGACCTCGAGGAGGAGGGCTGGGACCGGCTGATCGGGATCGATCTCAAGGGCGTCTGGCTCTCCATGAAGTACGAGATCCCCCACCTGCACTCCGCGGGTGGCGGGTCGATCGTCAACATCGCCTCGATCTTCGGACTCGTCGCCTCCACCAAGACCTCGCCGGCCTATGTCGCCGCGAAGCACGGTGTGGTCGGGCTGACGAAGGCGGCCGCGCTGCACTACGCCACGTCGGGAATCCGGGTCAACGCCGTCTGCCCGGCGACGATCAACACCCCCGGCGTCGAAGCGCGGCTGGCCCTCGATGTGAACGGCGACAACCGCCGAGCGCTGGAGGCCTGGCAGCCGATGGACCGGATGGGCGACCCCGACGAGGTCGCCGCCGCGGTCTCGTGGCTGGCAGGGGAGTCCGCCTCCTTCACGACCGGAGTAGCGCTACCGGTCGACGGCGGCCTGGTGGCTCAGTAGCCGCGACGCCGCCCTTAGAGCGCAGAACAACAGCGCGACGCAGACCACCGATTCGATGGTCTGGCTCGGGCTAGCGTCACGCCGACCTCGGACCGAAGGACACATCATGCTGAATCTGGACTCGGGCAACCCGGCCAACCGCACCCCGCGCGTCGCCATCATCGGAGCCGGATTCGCCGGCATCGCGGCGGCCGTGAAGTTGAGTACCGCAGGAATCGGCTCCTTCACCGTATTCGAGAAGTCCGACGGGGTGGGCGGTGTCTGGCGGGACAACACCTACCCGGGCGCCGAGGTCGACACCCCGTCGCACTGGTACTCGTTCTCGTTCCGCTACTTCGACTGGCCGCGGACGCACGGTAGGCAGGCCGACCTGTCGCGCTACCTCAACCAGGTCACCGATGAGTTCGGGGTCCGCCCGCACATCCGCTTCAACACGGCGGTCCGCTCGCTGACTTGGGTCGAGGACCGACACGGGTACGACGTGGAGCTCGAGGACGGGTCGGTCGAGGAGTTCGACGTGGTGATCTCCGCTGTCGGTCTCTTCAACGTCCCGCGGTATCCGGACTGGCCCGGTCTCGACAGCTTCGAGGGCCCGCTCTTCCACACCGCGCGGTGGGAGCACCAGCACGATCTGTCGAACGCCCACGTCGCGATCGTGGGGACCGGGAGCACGGGGGCTCAGCTGGCGACGGCGCTCGCCCCCACCGTCAAGCACCTCACGATTTTCCAGCGCGACCCGGGCTGGATCACCCCCAAGGGCGAGCGGGACCTCAGCGACTCCGAACGCGAGAAGCTCCGCGACCCGCGGCACTATCGCCGCGAGCGCCGTCGCAGCTTCCTCATGGAACAGGCGCGGTTCTGGGGCGGCAAGCAGATGCAAGCGGGTACCAAGCAGAACGCCGCAGGCCAGGCCGTGGGAGAGAACTACATCGCGACGACCTTCAAGGACCGCGAGGACCTGCGCGCGGTGGTCACCCCGAACCACCCCTTCTTCGGCAAGCGTCCGGTGCGCGCCACCGGCTTCTACGAGACGCTCCTGCGGGACAACGTCACCTTCCTCCCCCGGGCCGTCGACCGGGTGACGCCGCGCGGTCTCGTCGACGTGGAGGGCCAGGAGCACGAGTTCGACGCGATCGTGCTGGCCACCGGCTTCCGCGCCGCCGAGTACCTGGGCGAGATCGAGCTGCGGGGGCGCAAGGGCCGGACCATCCACGAGCGGTGGAACGGCACACCGGACGCGTTCGTCGGCATCACCGTCCCCGAGTTCCCCAACTTCTACATGCTGTACGGCCCCAACACGAACATGGGCACGATCGTCTTCAACCTGGAGACGCAGGCCGACTACGCGGTCCGGGACATCAAGCGGATGCGCCGCACGGGCGTCACCGCCATCGAGACCCGCGAGGTCTTCCACAAGGCCTACAACCGGTGGTTGCAGAACGCCTTGCGCAAGACGGTCTGGACCACGACGCCGAGCTACTACAAGACTCCGTCGGGCAAGCTCGTCGTGCCGTTCCCCACGGCGATGGTCGTGTACTGGGCGCTGACGCGACTCGGCCGCCGGGTCGGGTCCTTCGAGCGCCGCATCCGTCGTCCCCACCTGCGCGCGGTTGCCTCCCCCGCCGACCCGGCACAAGGTGCCCCGCAGGACGAGGCCGGCCGGCAGTCGGCCTGACGGCTCGTGGACGAGGGTCGACGGCACGCTGTCGCCCCTCGTCCACCTGCCGATCGCACTTCGAGAGGTGAGCAGATGACCACGACCGCCCCCGAGACCCTCACCGAGTACCAGCTCTTCATCGACGGCCGGTTCGTCCCGTCGTCGGACGGCTCGACGTACGAGTCGGAGGACCCGTACACTTGCGCGAGCTGGGCGCGGATCGCCGACGGGACCACCGCCGACGTCGACCGCGCCGTCGATGCGGCGCGCCGGGCGCTGTCCGGTGAGTGGGGCCGGATGCCGGGCAAGGAGCGGGCACGCCTGATGCGTCGGCTCGCCGACATCGTCGAGCGCGAATCCGGCGCCCTGGCCGACGTCGAGACCCGGGACAACGGCAAGCCTTTCCGCGACGCGAACGCCCAGGTCGCCTACGTCGCCGACTGGCTGCGCTACTTCGCCGGCCACGCCGACAAGATCGAAGGCCGCGCGTTTTCGGACGCGCACCCGAACTTCTTCGCCTACACCGTGCGGCAGCCGGTCGGGGTCGTCGGGGCCATCCTCCCCTGGAACGCCCCGCTGATCCTGCTGGCCTTCAAGCTCGCCCCTGCGCTCGCGGCGGGCTGCACGTTCGTGGCCAAGCCCTCCGAGTTCACCCCGGCATCCGCCCTCGCCCTGGCCGCCTGTGTCGAGGAGGCGGGCTTCCCGCCCGGCGTCTTCAACGTCGTGGCGGGGTCCTCGCGCGCGGTCGGTGCGCACCTGGTCGCCCACCACGGCGTCGACAAGGTCGCCTTCACGGGCTCGACGGCGACCGGTATCGCCGTCGCCCAGGCCGCCCTCGGTCACCTCGCCGCCGTCACGCTGGAGCTCGGCGGCAAGTCGCCGCAGCTCGTGTTCGCCGACGCCGACCTCGACCAGGCCACGAACGGCCTGATCGCAGGGGTGTTCGCGGCGTCCGGCCAGTTCTGCACCGCGGGTTCACGCATCCTCGTGCACCGTGACGTCCACGACGAGCTGGCACAGCGCCTGAGGTCGCGGGCGGAACAGATCCGAATCGGGGACCCCCGCGACCCGGAGATCGACCTCGGGCCGATTTCCACCGGCCCCCAGTACGCTCGAGTCGCCGAGCTGCTGAACTCGGCCGCCGCCGAGGGTGCGGGGGTACCGAAGAGTGGCGGCGTCGCCCCGGAGGTGGGCCGCTACTTCGTCCGCCCGACCGTCCTGACGGACGTCACCCTGTCCATGCAGGTCATGCGCGAGGAGATCTTCGGCCCGGTCGTGGGCCTGATCCCGTTCGACACCGAGGACGAAGCGGTCGCGATGGCCAACGACACGCCCTACGGCCTCGCCGCGGGCATCTGGACCCGGGACGTGCGCCGGTCGCATCGGGTCGCGGACCGCCTGCAGGCAGGCACCGTGTGGGTCAACGCCTACCGCACCAACTCGCCGGGGGTCCCCTTCGGCGGCATGAAGGCGAGCGGGCTCGGTCGCGAGAACGGTCAGGAGGCCCTGGACTCGTACCTGGAGACGAAGTCCGTGTGGATCGAGCTGGCCGACGAGTCGCGCGACCCCTTCCGTATCGGCTGACCCGCCGCAGGCCGCGTTCAGGGTCGATTCGCGATGGGCTCGCTCACGAGCCCCGAGAGGTGAAGATGGATCTCACGCTGTCAGAGCAGGCCGAGCGGCTGCGGACGGAGGTTCGCCAGTTCATCGCCACGCACGTTCCGCAGGGCTGGGCGGGTGAGGGAGCCCTGGACCCGGCAGACGTGCCCCGGTTCCGGCAGGACTGGCGGGCGGCGCTGGTGGAGGCGCACCTGCTCGCACCGCATTGGCCCACCGAGTACGGCGGGCGTGGCCTCGACGCCCTGGAGTACGCGGTCGTCGTCGAGGAGTTCGTCGCCGCGGGCGTGCCGCAGTTCCCCGCGACGAACGACGGGATGGGAATCAGCCTGCTCGGACCCGCTGTGCTGGCCTGGGGCACCGAGGAACAGAAGCAGCGGTTCCTCCCGGCCACGCTCCGTGGGGACATCCGGTGGGCCCAGGGCTACTCCGAACCCGAGGCCGGGTCCGACCTCTTCGCGCTCAAGACGCGCGCCGACCGGTTCGGGGACGAGTTCGTCCTCAACGGGCAGAAGATCTGGCAGACCGTGGGCCTCACCGCGAACTGGATCTTCGTCCTCGCCCGGACCGACCCCCAGGCCCGGAAGTCGCGCGGCATCACGTTCTTCGTCGTCGAATTGGATCAGCCCGGGGTCGAGGTCCGAGGGATCCGCAACCTGAACGGCGAGCCGGAGTTCTGCGAGGTCTTCTTCACCGACGCGAGGACGTCGGCCGAGAACGTCATCGGCGGCGTGGACAACGGCGCCAAGGTCGCGCTCACCCTGCTCGGACACGAGCGCGGCGCGAACGGCCTCTCCCTCGCCCTCGCCAACCGGATCGAGCTGCAGCGGCTGGCGACGCTCATCCGCGAGTCTGGTCTGGCCGACGACGACGAGATCCGGCGCAGGCTGGGCAAGCTCGCCGCCGACGTCGAGCTCCAGCGAGCCTTCGCGCTGTGGCTCCTGGGCGAGACCGCGGGCGGGTCGGAGGTGGGCCCCCTCTCGTCGATCGTCAAACTGCGTGGCTCCCAGCACCGGCAGCGGGTGCACGAACTCGCGCTCGACGTGCTGGGGACGCGCATGAACGACCTGCGCGGGGCGGCGGGGACCGAGAACCTCCGCGCGGAGCCCCTCGGTACCGATCCCCTGTCCTCACGGGTCTGGGCGCGGGACTTCCTGTTCACGCGAGCGGGGACGATCTACGGCGGCTCGGAACAGATTCAGAAGAACACACTCGGCGAGCAGGTGCTGGGGTTGCCCCGCGAACCGGCTCCGACACCACAGGGAGCGTGAGCGGACGCCATGGACCTGAATCCCACCGAGGAGCAGCGGGCCCTCGCAGCCGTCCTGCGGGAGTTCCTGGAGAGTGCCGAGCCGACAGCGGTCCTGCGGGACACGGCGGCGTCCGACAGTCCCTTCGATCGCAAGCTGTGGGCTCGACTGGCCACGGAGATCGGCCTCCACGGCATCCTGCTGCCCGAGTCCGTCGGCGGCTCCGACGGCGACCTGCTCGACATCGTCGCGGCGTTCGAGGAGCTCGGTCGGTCGTTGCTCGCCGGCCCCTACCTCGCCTCGGCCGTGCAGGCGCCGATCCTGTTGCGCGCTGCTCCAGACCTGCCGCAGACCCAGGAGTGGTCGACCCGCCTCGCCGCGGGAGAGCTCGTCGTGTCCGTCCCGCTCGATCGCGCCGCGGTGCACGTCGAGGGACACGCCGAGACGGCTCGGGTCACCGGCACGGTCGGGCCGGCGCCCTTCCTCGACGAGGCCGATCTCCTCCTCCTCGTCACCTCCGACGACGAGTTGCTCGCCGTTCCTCTTTCGGACGCGCCCACCGTCGACACGTCGGAGTCCGTCGACCCCGCCCAGCGGTTCGGGATGACAAGCCTGACCGCGGCCCCCGGCGTGTGGCTCGCGCAGGGCGCGGTCGTCGCCGCGGCGCACGCCCGCGCGACGAAGCACGCCGCGACCGCGCTCGCCGCGGAGCAGACCGGTGCCGCGCAGAAGTGCCTCGACATGGCGCAGGCCTATGCGAAGGAACGCAGGCAGTTCGGGCGGGCGATCGGCTCGTTCCAGGCCATTAAGCACCTCCTCGCCGACATGTTCATCGAGGTGTCCTACGCCCGCCGGATCACCTGGCTCGCCGCCTGGGAGCTCCAGGAGGAGGCCGAGCCCCGCTCGGCACGGGCGGCGTGGAGCCACGCCGCGAACGCCTTGCAGTTCGCGGCGTCCTCCAGCATCCAGATCCACGGTGGCATCGGCATCACCTGGGAGCACGACGCGCACTGGTACCTGAAGCGCGCCCTCGCCACGAAGGCGCTCTTCGGCACACCGTCGACCCATCACGACGCCCTCGCGTCCGCGCTCCTCACCGTCTGAGCGCGCAGCGGAGCTCGCCCGTCGGGCAGCAAGGAAGGACATTCTCGTCATGGCCGCACCGCACGCCAGCCATCATCCGGAGGCCCCGTCGAGCGACGGGTCCGAACCGCACCTCGCGACGGTGCTCGAGGCGGTCGCACAGTCGCAGCCCGAGCAGACGGCGCTGGTATGCGGTGACGTCGTGCGCACGTGGAGCGAGTTCGACGACCGCGCTGCCCGGCTGGCCACGCTGCTGCAGCAGGCACCCCTGACACTGCACGGCTCCGTCGGCATCTGCATGCGGAATGCGAACGAGTACCTCGAGACGTACTTCGCCGCGCTCAAGGTTCGCGGCGTCCCCACCAGCATCAACTACCGCTACGCCGAGGACGAGCTCGTCGCGCTCCTCGTCGACTGCGCGTGCGAGGTGCTGGTCTTCGGAGCCGCCTTCGCCGACAGGGTCGAGGCCGTCCGGGACCGGGTGCCGAGCCTGCGGCTGCTGCTCATGGTGCAGGACGGGACGGACGGCGGCGCCGCACCACTGCCGCCAGGAGCCCGCGACTACGAGGAGGAGCTGCGGGCCGCGGCCCCCGCGGCGCCCATCGAGCGTTCCGGCAGCGACCCGCTCGTCGCGTACACCGGCGGCACCACCGGGCTGCCGAAGGCCCTGACCTATCCGGTCGCCTCCCGTGTCCAGGGCCGGGTCCCCGAGTTCGCCGGGCTCGTCGGGCTTCCCGACCCCGGGGTGCCGACCTTCGTCGACGCGGCGAGGCTGTTCGCCGAACGGGGTCAGCGCCCCGTCGGTCTGCCGGCCTCCCCGCTCATGCACAACACCGCGCTCGTGACGTGCGCGCTGCCGTCGTTGCTGTTCGGCGGGTTCGTCGTGACCGTGCCGACCCCTCGCTTCGAGCCGAGCCGGGTCTGGGTCGAGGTCGAGCGGTGGGGGGTGACGTCGATGAGCATCGTCGGCGACGCCATGGGACGCCCGCTGTTGCAGGCACTGGAGGAGCGCGGGCTGCCGACCGGACACGCTGCCCCGAGTCTCACCACGATCACGTCCTCCGGGATGGCGTGGAATGCGACGACCAAGACCGGCCTGCTCGCGCACCTGCCGCAGGTGCAGCTCGTCGAGGTCTTCGGAGCCACCGAGGGGTTGATGGGCAACAACCGCTGGACCAAGGACACCCCGGTCACCTCCACCCCCCGTTTCACCCCCGTCCCCGGGCTGCGAATCCTGCGCGACGACGACACCGAGGCCCCTGACGGTGAGTCCGGGCGGATCGCCTTCCCTGTCGGCGACGCGGTGCACTACCGCGGCGACCCCGAGAAGACCGCGTCGACGTTCCGGATCGTCGACGGCCGCCGCTACGCGATCCTCGGCGACCTGGGACGCCGGCTCCCCGACGGCACCCTGGAGCCGCTCGGCCGGGGCTCGCAGGTCGTCAACACCGGCGGCGAGAAGGTCTACCCCGCTGAGGTCGAGGACATCGTCCGCGGGCTGGAGGGCATCACGGACTGCCTGGTCGTCGGCGTCCCGGACCCCACATGGGGGCAACGGCTGGCCGCGGTCGCCGCACGGTCGTCGGAGGCCGTGACCGCGGACCTCGTGCGAGACGCGGTCCGTGCCCGCTTGGCCGGCTACAAGGTGCCCAAGGACGTCGTGTTCGTCCCGACCGTGCCGCGCTTCCCGAACGGCAAGCCGGACGTGGCCGGCGCAGCCGAGATCGCCCGTGCGGCGACGGCACCCGCGACGTCCTGAACTTCCCCGATCCCTCGACAAGGAGGTCCTCATGACCGACAAAGAGCTGGTCCTGACCGATGATCCACGCCCGCGTGTCAGGCGGATCACGCTCAACCGGCCCGAGAAGCGCAATGCGATGTCCAACGACCTTCGGAACAGGCTGTTCGACGCCCTGCGCGATGCCGACCTGGACGACGACGTGTCGGTCATCGTCATCCGAGGTGCCGGGAAGTGCTGGTCTGCGGGCTACGACCTGGCGCAGGACCACTCGCAGCCGCTATCTCGGCATTCCAACCGGCGCAACGGGCACTGGCCACGGCACCTCGTCGACGGCTGGATCGACGTGTGGGACTACGACACGCCGGTGATCGGGCAGGTGCACGGCTACTGCCTCGCGGGCGGCACCGAGTTGGCGATGGCGTGCGACCTCGTCTACGTCGCCGACGACGCGGTCATCGGGTACCCCCCGGTCCGCGACATCAGCCCTCCGGACATGTGCTGGCAGCCGTGGATCTACGGCCTGCGGCGCGGGATGGAGGCGGTGCTGACCGGCGACTCGGTGTCGGGCAAGGAGGCCGTGGAGCTCGGCTTCGCCAACCGTTCGTTCCCGCTCGACGAACTCGAGGACGGTGTCCTCGCCGTGGCGGAGCGGGTCGCCAAGGTGCCGCCGGACATCCTGGCCCTCAACAAGCGGTCGGTGCACCGCGCGATGGACATCATGGGGATCCGGACCTCGCTGCGGGTCACGACCGACAGCCAGACGATCGGCGGCATGCTGCCCTCGGTCCAGGAGCGCAAGCAGGCGTTCCGCGCGGGCGTGACGAGTGCGCTGCAGGACCGCGACGCCGCCTTCGGGGACTACCGGACCAAGGACGACGCCCCCAACGGGTCTTGACCGGTCGGTCCCCCCGACACAGAGACGCCGTTCGGGCCTCCGCTTCCGCGGAGGCCCGAACGGCGTCGTGGCGTCGAGGTCGCGGTGGGACCGCGCCCCGGCTCGCTCACTGCTCGGTGAACCGCTCAAAAGACGTCGCGCCCACAGTCGCCCCACCGTCGATCACCATCGCGGAGCCGGTCACGTAGCTCGACTCGTCGCTGAGCAGCCAGGCGACCGCGCCACCGATCTCGTCGGGCTTGGCCCACCGGCCCAGCGGGATCGTGCTCTCCATCATCGTGCGCAGCTCGTCGCCGTTGCCCATCTGCGCCATCGTCTCGACGAGGGCCTTCGTCTCGACGTTGCCGGGCAGGACAGCGTTGATGCGGATGCCCTGCGGGCCGTACTCACGGGCGGCGCTTCGGACGAGTCCCACGATGCCGTGCTTGCTCATCGTGTAGATCGTCATCCCCGGCGTGCCACCGATGCCGTTGATCGACGAGGTCATGGCGATCGCACCGCCACCGCCCTGCGCGGCGAACTGCTTCAGCACCGCCTTCAGGCTCAGGTAGGCGCCCCGCATGTTGACGTTCATGACCCGGTCGTAGTCGTCGGTCTCGGTGTCGGCGATGAAGGCCGGCTTGTTCCCGATCCCGACGTTCAGGTGGGCGATGTCGATTCGACCGAACGCCTCCACCGTCTGTGCCACGTAGGCGTCGACCCCCTCGGGGCTGGCCGCGTCGGCGGCGATCGCGAGGCTCTCACCGCCGAGCGAGTCGGTGTACGCCTTCAGCTGAGCCTCGTCCAGGTCGACAATGGCGACCTTCGCTCCCTCCTCGACGAGCCGCTTCGCAGAGGCCGCGCCGATGCCCTGTGCGCCGCCGGTGACGATGGCGACCTTGCCCTGCAGACCCTTGAGCGACATGCGCTCCTCCTCTACTCCGTTGTTGGGGGGCCGGTTCGGCCGACGTTCGCGACCGCTCCGACGCGAGGACGCTAACGTCGTGTGAGCGGAGCGGGGACGGTCGTTGAGGGGCCGCTCGGAATGTTCCCCAACGCCTCACCCCGCGGGCGCTCCGCCGCGGTCGGGCGCTGTTAATCTCGGCCGCCGCTTGAGGGCAGGGGCCGCACCGGGCCGACCGCGCAGTTGCTCGACAGAACCCGCAGGTCATGGGGCCATCGCTGAGTTCTGCCACACGCGGTGGTGGACGGATCGGACCGCCCAGCGTCCTCGTCGATGCGCACTCACCGCGGGCGTTCTCGCGGCCCTGCCCTCCGGGTGTCCCCGTCCGGTGCCGACCCGCTGTCGTTTTGCCCAACGCAGGCGGTCCGGGACGAGAGGGCCGTCCGCACCGGGGCTTACCGTCCGCTCAGCGTGGCGATCACCACACGCGCCCGGAAGTGGACGGCGTCCGTCCCCATGCAACCGACCGAAGAGGGTCAGATCATGACTGCACAGACAACGGAACGGGACGCGGCGGCGTCCATCGACGCGGCCGCCGAGGTCACGCGCTGGCTGCAGGACCTGGAGTCCCAGCTCCAGCGGGATCGGCCAGCGCTCGGTGAGCTGTTCGTCGACGACAGCTGGTGGCGAGACCTCCTCGCGCTGACCTGGGACATTCGCACGTATCGCGGTCTCAGCGCGATCGAGGCCATGGTGTCGGAGTTCGGTCCCGGCACGGCGCCGTCCGGCTTCGCCATCGAGGAGGGCAAGACCCCGGCAGTCAGCGAGGCCACCGGCTTCCCCGTCATCGAAGCGTTCATCACCTTCCGGACCCGCCAGGCCCACGGACGCGGGGTCATCCGTCTCCTTCAGGCGGGCGATGCCTGGAAGGCGTGGACCGTGACCACCAGCATGGAGGACCTCGTCGGGCACGAGGAGCGGCGGACCTCCATCCAGGACGTCGCGATGCCCGAGTACAACACCGCCATCCGCGACCGGAAGACCTTCTACGAGACCCGCGACGAGGAGCGTACGTTCGCCGACAGCGACCCGACGGTGCTCATCGTCGGGGCCGGTCACTCCGGGCTGATGCTGGCTGCGCGCCTTCGCCACCTCGGCGTCTCCCACCTCGTCGTGGACAAGGAGGAGCGACTTGGGGACAACTGGCGCCGCCGCTACTCGGGCCTGTCGCTGCACGACACGATGTGGTACGCGCGGTTCCCCTACCTCGAGTACCCGAGCAACTGGCCGCTATACACCCCTGCCGAGCTGATGGGCGACTGGATCGAGTCCTACGTCAACCTGCTGCGGCTCAACGCGTGGACCCGAACGGAGGTCGAGAAGGCCACCTACGACGAGGCCGAGGGCCGCTGGACGGTTCAGCTCCGACAGGATGGGACCGAGCGGACCCTGCACCCGACCCACCTGGTCTTCGCGACCGGTCTCTCGGGTCTGCCCCACACCCCCGACGTACCGGGCGCGGACAAGTTCCGTGGCGAGATCGTCCACTCCAGCGCCTTCACCGGCGGCCGGGACTTCGTCGGCAAGAAGGCCATCGTCGTCGGGACCGGCTCGAGCGGGCACGACGTCGCGCAGAGCTTCTACGAGTGCGGCGCGGCGAGCACGACGATGGTCCAGCGCGGCGGCAGCTACGTCATGTCGGGCAAGAACGGGATCCCGGTCTTCCACGGCGCGTACTGGACCGAGAACGGGCCCGCGCTCGAAGATGCCGACCTGCTGTCGAACTCGATGCCGTACACGCTGATGCTCGAGCAGGTCTGCCCGCCCGCGACCTCCGCCATCGCCGAGATGGACGCCGAGATGCTCGCCGGGCTCGAGAAAGCCGGCTTCGAGGTGGACCTCGGCCGCGGCACCGAGGGCATGCTCGGTTTCGCGCTCGAGCGGGGCGGGGGCTACTACATCGACAAGGGCTGCTCGCAGCTCATCATCGACGGCGATGTGCGCCTGCAGCGCGGCGAGATCGCCGAGTTCACGGAGACCGGCGTGATCTACTCCGACGGCACCAAGGAGGCCGCCGACGTCGTCGTCTTCGCGACCGGCTGGTCGAACATGCGCGAGATGACCCGTCCCATCATCGGCGACGAGGCCGCCGACAAGGTCACCCCCGTCTGGGGCCTCGACGAGTTCGGGGAGCTGCGCGGCACCTTCCGTCAGTCCGGGCACCCGAAGCTCTGGTACGTGGCGGGTGCCATCGGGATGGTCCGTGCCCACTCGAAGTACGTGGCCCTGCAGATCCTAGGCGTCGAGACCGGAGCCCTCCAGCAGGCCTGAGAAGCCCGCTCCCCCGCGGCCTGCGGCGTCCGCCCGACCGGCGCCGCAGGCCGCTTCGTGTGTTCGCCCCCAGCCGGCCTCGGCGACGAAAAGGGCCCCCGGTGCCTCTGGCACCAGGGGCCCCTCTGGTCGAGTCGGTTCTACTGCGCGACGGAGAAGGACACCCGGAAGGCGTGCGGCGCCAGGGCGAACATCTGACCGGTGAAGTTCGACTCCAGCACCGTCAGGTTGCTCCACTTCTGCGTGACAGCGACGAGCACCTCCTCCTGCTCCATCAGGGTGATCATCCGGCCCAGGCAGCCGTGTCGCCCCATGCCGAAGTTGAGGGGGGACGCGGGCTGGTCACGGGTGATGTCCAGGCGACGCGGGTCGGGGAAGACCGACTCGTCGTTGTTCGCGGCGAACACGCATGGGAAGAGGGTGTCCTCCGGCTTGATCTCCAGGCCCTCGTACTCGAGCGTCTCGTAGGGGGAGCGCTGCACCGACCAGGCACCCGGGTTGTAGCGCAGCAGCTCCATCACGGCCTTCGGAGCCAGGGACGGGTCGTTCTTGAGCAGCTCCCACTGGTCCGGGTGCGCCGCGAGCGACTGAAGGCTCAGGCAGATCTGAGCGCTGGTGGTGTCCGTGCTGCCGACCAGGGCGTTGAAGACGACGGCGAGGATGTCATTGTCGTCGATCGTGCCCTCCTGCTGCACCTTGACCAGGTGGGAGAGCAGGTCCTCACCCGGGTTGCTCCGCCGCTTCTCCGCCTCGCCGAGAAGGTACGCCTCGGTCTTCCCGGCTGCCGCCTCGATGCGCTCGGCGTTGCCCGGCATCGGCGGGGCCGTCAGCAGCATCATCTCCTCGGACATGTGCTGGATGAACGGCGCATCGCTGACGGGAGCACCGATGATCGCGCAGAACAGCGTCGACGGGAGCCGGTTGGAGATCTCACCGAGGAACTCGAAGTCGTCCTCCTTGCCCGCAGCCGCGTCGAGCCACTCGCCGACCCACTGCCTGGTCTGAGCCCGAAGCTTCTCCGCCCCCGAGGCGGTGAACCAGGGTGCACAGGCCTTCCGGGCCCGCACGTGGTCCACACCCTCCCGGCTGAACAGGAAGTTCAGCGCCGATCGCGCGGCCGCTCCCTCGGTGATTCCGATGATCTTGAGCTTGTGGGGCATCGCCAGGCTGAACCGCGGGTCGCGTGTCAGAGCCACCGCGGTGTCGTAGTTGACGACCTCGATTCCACGCTGGCTGCGAACGAAGCCCGGGCCGCCCTTCTCCTGGAACGGAGCGATCGCCGCGGCGGCACGCTCGATATCGGTCTGGAAGTCCGCTGCCATCCAGTCGATGGTGGGCAAGGTGTCAGTGGTCATCGTTGCTCCTGACTCGTGGTGGTTCGGAGTCGACCGACGTCGACAGCGAGGAACCCGCACGGTAAGGAACGACACAGTTCAGCCCGGCTCCCATAGTCCACCCTGTTGTAGCGCCCTACAGAGGATTCCGAACCTGGCCACGGCATGAGCGGGTCATATCGCCGCTCACGGCACTCGGACTTGGCTGGTTGCCCGGTTCAGGTCAACGCCGGCATCCGCTCGTCGGCGTCCGCCGGGCAGCCTGGCGGCCCTTGCGCCAAGGGCGAGGATGGGACCCCGCACCGGCCGCACCGATCCCCAGGATGCGCTGTCTGCGCTTCCGGAGACGAACCCCAACCCTCCTTGTGGGCACCGGCCCCGTGGTCAGGTCGGGCAGGTCGCGGGGTTCGGCATTGGACAAGAGAACAAGGTCCAAGGCAGGCGACGATCGACCGACCCGACGGTCCGTCAGGCTTGGCAGGATGCCGCGGATGGTCGCGATGCGCCTCGCCAACAGTCCTCGGCTCGACAGAAGGGGGCCGTGGTCAGCTACTCGCGCTCGATCGCCCGCGAGTGGGCGCACACGGCATCCGGGTCAACGCGATCAACCCCGTCGTCTGGACCCCCGCTGACGGAGGAGGCCCTCGCTCCACTCCCGCCCGAGGAGCGCACTGCCTACGAAGCGTAGGTGCACAGCAGCGTTCCGCTGGGCGGCAAGCTCAGCGGTGCGAAGGAAGACGTGCACCCGTCCTCTCCTTCCTTCTCCACGCCGCCCGGTTCATCACTTCGCAGCTCATCCCGATCAACGGTGGGCTCACCTCGACCCGATGAGGCCGTTGCAGGTCGCGCCGGCCCGCGTCGCCGCCCGGTTGCAGTTCTGCGCAACCGGCGCCGCGGTGCTGAGCCGGCCATCGGCGCGCCCGGCTCGTCGGCCTGCTCTCGGGCTCTATGGACCGAGGCCGGTAGGCGTCGTCGCGATCGATGAAGGACGCTGCGCGGGACCTCGGGGCCCAGCAGGCCGGCCACCGATGCCGGCCCGCGCAGAGCCAGGTCCGCGGAATCCGCGGAATCCGCAGAACAGCGCCGCACGACCCATCGACCTTAGATGCTATGTCTCAGGACATGGGTGACAGTTCTGTGTCAGGACATCGGTGACACTGGGGGTGCTCTTGGTGGTGACACTTCGACGGCGAGGCTGCGGCGGTGGTCGCCCAGGAACCCATCGATCCCCGTGTCCGCCTTGCGATCTCGCAGTGGCCTGACGACGCGCCGCGCGGGGCGGTCTCGACGTTCTGCACCGAGCACGGCATCTCGCGCAAGTCGTTCTACGAGCTGCGCAAGCGCGCTCGCGCGGAAGGCCCCGCGGCGGTGCTCGAGCCCAGGTCCCGACAGCCGCGGTCGAGCCCGTCGAAGCTGACCGAGCAGGTCAAGGCCCAGGCCATCGCGGTGCGGGCCGCGCTCGAGGCGTCCGGGCTGGATCACGGCCCGATCAGCGTTCACGACAAGATGCGCGATGGCCTGGCCTCGGTGCCCTCGACGGCGTCGCTGGCACGGATCTTCCGCGAGGCCGGTGTCGCCCGTCGCGAGCCGCGCAAGAAGCCCCGCTCGGCGTGGCGGCGGTTCGTCTACCCGGCGCCGAACGCCTGCTGGCAGCTCGACGCCACCGAGTACGTGCTGACCGGTGGACGCAAGTGCGTGATCTTCCAGCTCATCGACGACCACTCCCGCTACGCGCTCGCCTCCCACGCCGCGGCCGCTGAGACCGCCCGCGACGCGATCGCGGTCTTCGACAAGGCCGTGGCCGCCCACGGCGTGCCGCAACGGCTGCTGTCGGACAACGGGCACGCGCTCAACCCGTCGCGACGGGGCCTGGTCGGCCGGCTCGTCGCACACGTCGCCGCACTGGGCACCGAGGCGATCACCGGCAAGCCGCACAAGCCGACCACCCAGGGCAAGAACGAACGCTTCCACCAGACCCTGTTCCGCTACCTCGACAAGCAGCCGCTGGCCGCTACGCTCGGCGAGCTCCAGGCCCAGATCGACGCGTTCGACCACATCTACAACACCGAGCGCCCTCACCAAGGACTACCCGGGCGGATCACACCGCTGGCCGCGTGGGAGGCGACCCCGAAGGCCGATCCACCCCGCCCGAAACCGGACCGGCCCGTCTACAGGCCACCGGTCCCGGTTCGGCGGCCCCGGCCGACCCCGCCTGCGGGGGTACCTGCCGGCACCCGCCCGCGAACGGTGAGCGCCAGCGGCGACATCGGCGTCGACATGGTCATCTACAAGATCGGTGGCCCCCACAAGTTCACACAGGTCCTCGTCGTCAGGGACGGTGACCAGCCTGGCGACACGATCATCGTCACCGACCTCGACGAGCACACCAGGCCCGAGCACCTGCCGAAGCATGTTGTCGTGGGGCGTCTCCTTGTGGTCGAGGGTCTGGGACATGGCGGCCTCCAGGCTTCGGGGCCGGGACAGTCCTCGGCTACTGGTTCGGCGCGGCGGACCGTGCACGTTCACCCTGGTTCGTCGGCGGAGTGCAGAGAGACCGACGTGCTCGTGCTTCCTCCCGTGAGGTGTCGATGCCCGGCACCTCCCGGGAGGAAGCTGAGTTGGCCTGTGTCAGCGGCTGACCCGCCGACTCTCGAGTTGCTTGGCGAGTCGAGAGAGACCGTAGTTGACCAGCAGGTAGACCAGCGCGACAGCGGTGTAGACGGGGATGGCGTAGGTGCCGCCGAGGTACTCGACGGCAACTCGGCCCTCACGCAACAACTCGGTGTAGCCGATGACGAACCCCAGCGAGGTCTCCTTGAGGATGATCACGACCTGAGCGACGAGAGCCGGGAGCATGGCCTTGACTGCCTGCGGGAGCAGGATGACCCGCAGCGCTTCGATCTTGCGCAGTCCGATGGCGTACGCGGCCTCGGTCTGCCCACGGGGCAAGGACCGGATGCCGGCTCTGAAGATCTCGCAGAGGACGGCGCTGTTGTAGAGGCTGATCCCGATGGTCAACGCCCAGAAGGTGGGGACGTCGATTCCGAACGCGGGCGCGCCGAGGAAGATCAGGAAGATCAGCACGAGCAGGGGCAGTCCGCGGAAGAGCTCGATCCACACGCGAGCGGCTCCGCGGAGCCAGGCCCGGTCGGAGAGCCGGGCCGCGGCGAGCAGCAGCCCGCCGACGATGGAGATCCCGATAGCGACGAGGGCGACCTGGAGGGTGGACCACACGCCGCGGAGCAGCAGGCGGGCGAGGTCGCGGTTGAGCAGGACTTCCCAGCGATTCGGGTCGAGGACGCCGTTGCGGCCGAGTTGGATGAGGACGACCACTGCCAGGGCTGCGACGACGGCGCCGCCGGCGAGGGCGCCGTTGCGGATGCGGCGGCGGCCGCGGGGT
Source organism: Pseudonocardia halophobica (assembly GCF_050948485.1). NCBI lineage: Bacteria > Bacillati > Actinomycetota > Actinomycetes > Pseudonocardiales > Pseudonocardiaceae > Pseudonocardia > Pseudonocardia halophobica. The sequence continues at coordinate 7,510,250 of NZ_CP192046.1, forward strand.
CCGGCGGCGTCGTAGAGGACGGAGGTCTGCTGGGCCGGCTTCGCGGGCCTGGTGGGGCGGGGTGTCGTGAGGGTTGCGCTCATCGGGCCACCGCGACCTTCTTCTCGAGCCGCTCGGCCAGCAGACCGGCGGGGATGGTGATGATCAGGTAGAAGGCGCAACACGCCAGCAGGACGGCGATGACGGCGTCGGATTCCACGGACACCAGGGCGGTGGTGGAGGCGAGGAGTTCGGCGACGCCGAAGGCGCTCGCGATCGCGGAGCTCTTGGTCAGGGCGACGAAGACGTTGAGCAGCGGCGGAATGACCGAGCGGAGAGCTTGTGGGAGGATCACGAACCGCAGCGAGCGGCTGAAGGTCAGCCCGATGGAGCGGGCGGCCTCGGCCTGGCCGGTGGGTACGGCGTTGATCCCGGAGCGGACGGCCTCGCAGAAGAACGCGGCGTAGTAGACCGACAGCGCGGTGACCGCGGCGGGGAAGAACCCGATCCGGATGCCCATCTGGGGCAGCGCAAACAGGGCGAAGAAGAAGACGACGGCAGTCGGGACGTTGCGTAGGCACTCGACGTAGCCGGTCGCGAGGGTGCGGAACAGCGGGATCGGTGATACCCGCAGCCCTGCGAGGACGACGCCGAGGAACAGCGCGATCGCGGCGGAAAGGAAGATCAGAGCCAGCGAGGTGCCGAATCCGGCGAGCAGCAGGGGCAGGTTGTCGAGGACGGCGCTCATCGGTGAGTCCTGGTGGTTGTGGCGGGCGACAGGAGGTCTGGGCTGGTCAGGAGCACGGCTGCGGCTCCGGCAGCGTCATCGGCTGCTTGGAGAAGCGGCCGAGGCTGGCGTCCCAGGCGGCGGCGTAGGAGCCGTCGTCGGACGCGGCGCGCAGGGTCTGGTCGAGCCACTGGCAGAACTGGACGTCGCCCTTGGGGATGCCGACGGCCCAGTTGTCGGCCTCGAAGGGGCGGCCGAGCATCTCCAGGTCCTCGGGGTCCTTGCTGACGTATCCGGCACCGATCGGCCCGTGCGTGGACAGCGCGTCCACCGTGCCGTTCTTCAGCGCGTCGATGCACTTGCTGGAGACGTCGAACTCGATCAGGTTGGTGTGCGGGTAGTGCTCGCGGATTGCGGCCGAGACGGCGCCGCCGGCCGTGGAACAGATCCGCACCCCGGCGGGGGTCTGCGGGTCGACGATGCCCTTGGGGTTGCCCTTGAGTGTCACCAGGTCCAGCTGGATGTCGGCGTAGGGGCCGGCGAAGGAAATGACCTTCCTGCGCTTGTCGGTGATCGAGTAGGTAGCCATGACCATGTCGACCTTGTCCTGAGCGAGGAACTGCTCGCGGTTGGCCGACGAGGCCTCGACGTACTGGATCTGGTCGGCGCGCAGTCCGAGCCGGCCGGCGACGTACTCGCCGAGGTCGATCTCGAAGCCCTCCTGCTGCCCCTGCAGGTTGGCTGCGGACAGGCCGGGGTGGTCGTAGCGGCTGCCGATGCGCAGGTAGCCGCGGTCGTGGATCTCCTGCATGGTCGACCCGGCGGGGAACTGCGGATCCTGGGCGACCGGCGGGGTGATCCCCGGGTTGGTGGTGCTGGTCGCGCCCAGGGTCGCCACGAGCGCGATAGCGATGATCAGGACTGCCGGTGGGATGAGGCTTTTCGGGATGCGCACGTCGTCGTGCCCTTTCTGCGGGTGGGCCGGCTCAGTGGCTGAGGATCTTGGAGAGGAAGTCGCGGGCCCGCTCGCTGGTGGGGCGGGCGAAGAACTCCTCCGGCGGGGCCTGTTCGACGATCTGGCCGGCGTCCATGAAGATCACCCGGTTCGCCGCGGAGCGGGCGAAGCCCATCTCGTGGGTGACCACGACCATGGTCATGCCGGTGGCGGCGAGTTCCTTCATGGTCTCCAGGACCTCGGTGACCATCTCCGGGTCGAGGGCGGAGGTCGGCTCGTCGAAGAGCAGAACCTTGGGTTCCATGGCCAGGGCACGGGCGATCGCGGCCCGCTGCTGCTGGCCACCGGAGAGCTGGGCGGGCATCTTGTCGGCCTGGCTGCCGACCCCGACGCGGTCCAGCAGCCGGCGCGCGGCCTTCTCGGCGTCGGCCTTCTTCTGCCCGCGGACGCGGATCGGGCCGAGGGTGACGTTGTCCAGGATCGTCATGTGCGCGAACAGATTGAACGACTGGAACACCATGCCGACCTCGGAGCGCAGCGCAGCGAGCTCCTTACCCTCGGCGGGCAGCGGGACCCGGTCGAGCAGGATCTCACCGGAGTCGATCTGCTCGAGCCGGTTGATCGTGCGACACAGCGTGGACTTGCCCGACCCGGACGGTCCGATGATCACGACGACCTCGCCGCGGGCGATGTCGAGGTCGACCTCGCGCAACACGTGCAGGTCGCCGAAGTACTTGTTCACACCACGCAACGACACGAGGGTGTCGGGCTCGGCGGCGCTCGGCTGCTGCGCGGGGCGGTTCTGCGCGGTCGGTGCGGTCATCTTCTGTCTCCTTGGACGGTCACGTCATCGTGCTCGGGGCCCGAGAAGGGCGCAGTGCTGAAGGCATCGCAGTGCTGAAGGGATCGGCCTCGTGCGGCCAGACAGTCGTTCGGGATTGGCTCCGTCCCCGGCAGCCTGATCATCGGCGTGGACTCGGCTGCCGGGGACGGTGTCTAGGGGACCGCGGCGCCGGTGAGCTGCCGCAGGTCGGCGACCAGCACCGTGCCGGTCTCGGATTCGGTGATGAACAGCTCGGTGCCGCGCAGGGCGACGTTTGTGCAGGCCGTCCCGGCCCCGGATCGGACGCGCGCGACGAGCTCGCCGTTCGGGGCGAACACGAACACCGAGCCCAGCGAAGCGTGCGCGACGATCAGCCGTCCGGACGGGTCCAGCGCGAGCCCATCGGGGCCGCTCGTGCCGAACAGACTCACGAACCGGCCGACCTTCAACACGCCCGCCCGATCGGGGTCCAGCGGAGCCCGCCAGACCGCGTTGTCGCGGGTGGCCGCCACGAACAGCACCCGCTCGACAGCGTCGAGGACGAGCCCGTTGGGGCTCGGTACGGTGTCGAGCAGGACGTCGACCCGCCCGCCCCGGACGCCGCCCCGCAGGCGGAGCACCCGACCCGTGGGGTCGTGCAGGCCGGTCAAGCCTTGGTCGGTGATGAAGACATCGCCGTTGGACGCGACGACGAGGTCGTTGAAGCCCTTGAAGCCGGGCAGGTCACCCGGGCCGAGGACGGTGTGCACCTGACCGGCCGGGTCGAGGTGCAGCAGTCCGCGCTGCTGGTCGGCGAGCAGGATCCGTCCGTCGGCGTCGATGCGGCAGCCGTTGGGCTGGCCCTCGTACTCGGTGAGCTGGGTCCACTCCCCCGCCGGGCTGACCCGGAACGCCCGGCCGAACGGGATGTCGACCAGGTGCAGGTTCCCGTCGGCGTCGAACACCGGCCCCTCGAGGAACGAGTCGATGCGCCGACCGGCCTTATGGGCGTCGGCCCACGCGCTGGGCTCGTCCTTGCGACGCAGCTCGGGCGGCAGGACGAACCGCGGCGACGCGTCCACCACCACGGGTGGGGTGTCGAGGTACATGGGACCTGCTCTCGCGACGGTGCGGTCGGGTCAGTGGACGGGGGTGGGTGCGGCGCCGAGTGCGCCCGACTCCTCGGCGGCGGCGAGCTCCGCGGCGGTGTAGCCGAGCTCGCGGGCGAGGTCCGCGGTGTGCTCGCCGACCTTGGGCAGGTCGAGCCGCAGCGGCAGCCTGCGGCCGCCGATCTCCAGCGGCAAAGAGGGCAGCCGCACGGTGCGCCCGTCGTCGAGGGTCAGCTCGGTCAGCGCGCCCGGCTCGTTCAGCTGCGGGTCCTCGAAGAGGTCCTCCGGCCGCTGGATCGGGGCGAACGGCAGCCGCGCGGCCTCGCACAGCCGGACGGCCTCGGCGCGGGTGAGCCCGGCGAAGGTCTCCCGCAGCCGGGGCAGCAGCCGGTCCCGGGCCGCGACCCGCTCGCCGTTGGTGGCCAGGTCCGGGTCGGCGGCCAGATCGGGCAGGTCGAACGCGGAGCAGAAGGCCCGCCAGTTGGTGTCCGACACGACGCCGACGAAGATCTTCTCGTCGTCAGCGGTGTCGAACACGTCGTAGACCGCCCATGCGGACAGCCGCGAGGGCATCGGCGCCGCGGCCTGCCCGGTCACGGCGAACTGCGCCATGTGCTGGCCGACGAGGAACACGTTGTTCTCGAAGAGCGAGCTGCGCACCAGCCGCCCGCGCCCGGTGGCCCGCCGCTCGTAGAGCGCGGCCATGATCCCCATAGCGGCGAACATGCCGCCCATGACGTCGTTGACCGAGGCCCCCGCGCGCAGCGGGCGCCCGGGCGGCCCGGTCATGTAGGCCAGGCCGCCCATCATCTGCACGACCTCGTCGAGCGCAGCGCGCTGCTCGTAGGGCCCGGCAAGGAAGCCCTTGAGGCTGCGGTAGACCAGCCCGGGATTGTCCGCACTCAGCGCCTCGTAGCCCAGGCCCATCGCCTCCAAGCCGCCGGGCCGGAAGTTCTCGGTGACCACGTCGGCCGACGTGATGAGCCGCCTGACGAACTCGATGCCCGCCTCGGACTTGAGGTCGACGGCGACGGAGCGCTTGTTGCGGTTGTACATCGGGAAGAACCCGGCGCCCGAGCCTGGCAGCGCACGAGTCTTGTCCCCGGCGCCGACCGGCTCGACCTTGATCACGTCCGCGCCCAGGTCGGCGAGCACCAGCCCGCAGCTGGGGCCCATCACCATGTGCGAGAACTCGACTACCCGCACTCCGGCCAGGGGCAGGCCGGCGCCGTCCGCGGCGGTCACGCGGCCACCCCCACGTTCGCATAGTGGAAGCCCTTGGTCAGCCCGGCGGCCGGGACCTGGCCGTAGAGCTCCTCGCCGGGCAGGCCCTCGGCGAGGATCGCCCGGGCCTCGATCAGGGCCTCGATGTCCACGCCGGTGCGCAGGCCCATCGACTCGAGCAGGAAGACCAGGTCCTGGGCACATGAGGGCCGGGACAGCCCGACACCCGCTGGCATGGCGTGGCAGCGGGCGGGCTGGTGATCGTGGGTCCCGAAGAGGGCGGTGCTCGCGGGTGCGGTACGGATCAAGGTACAAGCCAGCCTGACCGAGGCTGACCGACGATGGCGGGCGTCGGCAGGTCCGCCCACAGGCAGAGTGCCGGTCGGCGGCGATCGCCAGGGCTGACGTTCTCCCAGCGGCGCTACATCAAGGACTGATCTACTTCGCAGATGGTCTCATCATGTTCGCCACAGAACTCAACAGCGTCGCGGCATCAGAAATCAAGGCCGGGGAGTTGTCCTTCTCGGCTTCTTTTACATCTGAAGCTCCAAAGACGCGGCGCCCTAGCTCCACCCGCTGACGATTCTGCTCTTGATCAGACATTGGAGCAATGAACGCGTCAAGTGTCCGTAGTTGAATTTCTAACTGCCTTGACCAGTCGGCTGCACGTCGATGCCGCGATGCTTCGCGTCCGAGGTATGCAGCTAGCGCTGCAAGCGGGAGTGTAATCGCTACCTTTGCTAGCTCCGTAATGTCGGCGCGGTTTGTCAACTCCGCTCTAAATACTACAACGCCAGCAAAAATTGATATTACAATAAGTAGTGCGGAAGCTCCTATGCGAAGGCGATCAGCGCTTGCCTTCTGCTCGGTCGCATGGTCGGCGAAGTGAGAGGCGAGTGATCCCGCCGCCGTTGCGCCGGCCGCTTTTCTCGCAGAAGTGCTTGCGTTCACAGCTGCATCGCGAGCGGCCTCAGTCTCGCTGACTAACTGCCGGGTGCGCAGTCGTTCAGACGCGATGTCAGCAATTATTTGGGCCTCAGAGAGTCGACTCTCCGGAAGAGAAGGGAGTACCTCGGAGCGAAATATCTCAATCATGCCGCTGAGTGCACTGCTCAGCAGATCTGTCGCCGACCTTATCGCTGCTATGGCACCTTCACTCGGGGTGCCGGAACCCATCATCTTTAGAGCTACCGAGATTGCACTTGTCGGATCAACTAGATCGCTCGCAGCTTGGTAGAATGCCAGCCGGCTGGGCGACGGTTTCGTTCCGGCCCGGGGGAGCCCTAATTCATGAATGGATCGAAGGGTATTGCCAGCGAGAGTGACTAGGTCTTCGGCCTCCGAAACTATTCGCCCGGCACTCCCCAGCCTCCTCGTGAAGGTCGGAGAAAGCCTGAGTGTTGAGAAATACTCGACCGCATTCTCAAAATTCCGTCGATTCGGCGGCTTGGAATTAACGGCAGGCGGCTCGCCCCCGCTTTCGTCAAGCTCGCTTGAATTTGCCCATTTCGGTATGGAGGATTTGGCTGGCGGGTCGCCCTCGGGTGTGCCCAGAGCGTCAGGCAGGTCGATAGTCAAACGAATTCCTGAGTATGATTGACCCGGCTGGGGCGTCGGAGTCGTGCGGGTGGTACGTGACCGGAACCATGGTATTGCTCCAGGCACTCGACGGTCAGGCGAATAGACGAGACGCCTGATGAGCCCTCGCCGGGCGGGCAGATCAACAGGATGGGCGGTCGTGCCATCCCGACGACCTCCCGGAGGGCTACCACGCGGCCGCACGTGGGCGGAGCTGGCTTAGCTCGGCCGGTGGTTGCGTCGAGGGCCGCCGACGGGCACCCGCGTGGTCGGGCTGTCGACGGGATGGCACTCAGCGGGCAGGGGAGTGCTGCGCGAGGCATCAAGAAAGCATCACGAGCCCTGCCGCGACCCACTACGGGTGAGCGCCAGTCGGCACGTCGACCAGCGAGAACAGTCCTCACTGGTTCCTGTCGGCAGACGGGAACCGTGTTCACACCGAAGCGCTCGCCCGGTCGCAGTAACGCGAAGATCAACCGCCACGAGCTTCCGGTGACAGTGAGTGAGAGCCGGAGGACTCCGCGTTGACACGACGGATCGGTGGCAAGGGTGGCGGTAGCGACAAGGGCAGTGGTGGAGGTACCTCGGTCGCCATCGCCCTCGGCATAGCCCTCCTGGCCAGCGCCGGCGGCGCGACCGCGATCGGGAGCGCCACATCCTCCGGTGGTGTATCAGTCTCAGCCGGGGGCAGTTCCGGCGCGCGGAGTGGGTCTCGGGTCAGCAGCAGAAACTCGACCGCGGCGGAGGCGCGCATCGTCCGACAAGGTGTGCACCTCAGCGCCAAGGTCACTGACGACTCGGCGGATTGTGTGGCCAACTCCTACGGCCAGGTCCGGGACTTCTTCCGCCGGACTCCCTGCACGGCGCTTCATCGCGCCTACTTCGAGCTGCGCGACCAGAAGGGCGACGCCGCCATCGTTGCGGTGTCCTGGGTCGAGATGCCCGACGAGTCCAGCGCCCGTGCGCTCAAGCAGCTGATGGACAGCAGCGGAACGGGCAACGTGACCGAGCTGTCCCGGGAGCGCGGCAAGTACCGCACGGTTCGCTACACAGGCGACGCCTACGCCTCAAGGCGTGACGGTCCTGTCGTCATCAACGCCCAGGCCGAACCCGTCGCGCGAGGGTGGGCGGGGCTCGCACTGACCAGCATCGCCACCAACGTCGCACAGTGAATGGCCCTCCGCATCTGACCGGTGCGTGCTGGCCAGCATGACGACCAAGGCGACAACACGACATGACGACGTGCGCGCAGTTGCTCATGTCGACTTGACGTCTTCCCTGCTCATCTCCACGTCGAGTTGTCGCCTTGTCGCCTGGGCGTGTCCAGCGTCCAGGTCCATCCGGTCGCGGTTCTGTGAGTGGACACCTGCGCGCGCTTGCGGGCGCGCTGCAGCAACCGCTCGTTGAACCCATCTGCCTTGGCCGCCCGGAGGATCTCGCCGGCGCCGGCCGAACCGGCCCGCTTCTCGTCGGCTAGGTAGCCGAGCAGCCACGTCACCGCCTCCGCGATGAGCGTGCGGTCCTCCCCCTCCGGGCCTGCCGCGAGGAGCTCCTCCGCCCGCTGTGTCGTCTCACCGTGCCACTCCACGCGCGCAACCTGGGTGACGCCGTCCGGGGTTTCCACGGCCGCGGGCACGAGGCTGACCGCAAGCGACGGGGCGTCGCCCGGCGCTAAGTTTGCCTTCGTCGACGAGATGACGAGTTGGTGGGTGTCCTCGTCCCGGGCCACCGCCAACACCGACCGCGCCACCTGCGACCAGGCGATCGAGCCAAGAATCAACTTGCCCGTGTCGGCCGACTCCCGTTTCCCGAAGTGCACGATCCCCACCACCGCAGCCTTGGTGTCGGCCGCCAGCTTGGAGATCGGCTCCAGGCCCCGCCGCATCTGGCGGTCGCGGTCGCCGTCCAGCGCGCTGTCGATGACCGACGTCGCCGCATCGAGCACCACCAGCGCCGCCCCGAGCTCCTCGATCTCATCCGCCAACAACTGGGTGTCGTGCGGCAGGACCAGCGGTGACTCGTCGTCGGTCGGGCTGATCGCGTCAAGGAAGACGACCCGGTCGAGGTCGGCACCGGCCGCGACAAGCCGCGGGACGATCGTGCTGTCCCGGGCGTCTTCCGAGTTGACGTAGATGACGTGCCGCGGCTCCCCCAGGAACTCGCCGGCCAGCTCGCCACGAGTCACCTGGGCGGCTAGGTCGACCGCGACCGTCGACTTCCCCAGCCCCTCGCGCCCGGCCAGCAGCGTCAACCCACCCAACACGATTCGGTTCGACCACAGCCATCGCAAGCGCCGCATCGTGACCGCTGAGGCAGGGGTACGCCGAAGGCGGCGATGCCGACGGGATCGCCCACCACCGGCGACTCCGTCGAGAACCTCCCGCGCCCGCTCCACCAGGTCGTCGTCCGAATCCCCGGGTAGGGCGTACGCCAGCTGCGACATACGGGCCGCCGCCTCGATCAGACGGCGACGAACCGCTTTGTCCGCGACGATCTCGGCGTAGTAGGCCACGTTGGCTGGCGTAGGCACGCCGCTCATGCAATCGATGAGGTACGGAGCCCCTCCGAGCCTGTGCAGCCGTTCTCCGAGGCGGTTTGCGAGGGCGATGGCGTCGACGGGCCGCCCCTCTGCACGCATCGCGAGCATCTCCTCGAAGAGCTCGGCATGCGCCGGCTTGTAGAAGTCATGAGTGTCGACAGCGGCCACGGCCTGCTCGAGGACATCTGGATGGTGAAGCACCGAGCCGATGACGGCCCGTTCTGCGCGAAGATCGGCAGGGGGCAGTCGCTCCGGAGCTGCGTCGCTCGATGCTGCTTCAGCCGCCACCTTCAGCTCCCGTGGTCGCGCTCGTTTGCCGGGCGGGGGCCGATCGTCGATGGAGATTGGCGCTGATCACGCCGCACCTGGAGGAAGGCTCTCACGCCGCTGCTCCTCGACCCAGGCCAAGAGCTCGTCCTCGAAGTAGACGACCCGCCGGCCGATCTTGAAAGACGGCGGGCCTTCATTGCGCTTCCGCCACCACCTGAGCGTGTCCGGGCTTCGGCTCAGCAGCGTCGCGGCTTCCGGGATCCCGAGAATGCGTCGGTTCATGGCCAACCTCTCTTGGGTTCAGCAACCAACCGCAACGAGACTTACTTAGGTGTAGTGTGTTGTCAACCCGACTCGCTCTGTACCGTCAGCGCGTGACGGGTTACAACCCCGACCTGATCTGGAACGCCGACAGTCAGTTCGGACGACGCCTCAGAGCTCTGCGGGAGGAGCGCGGCATGTCCCAGCAGCACGTCGTCAATCTCCTACATGCCCGTGGCGTCACCAACTGGCACCAGACGACAGTCGGCAAGGTCGAGAGCGGAAGCCGTCCGGTGCGACTTGGTGAAGCACTCGCATGCGCCGACTTGTTCGGCCTGACCATCGACGAGATGCTCGAAGATCCCGACAGCCCTGAGGCACGGGACAGGCGTTCCCGCGACTTGCGGGCGCGGCGTCATGAGCTCGACGTCGTCGCCCAGATGCTGAGGGAGCGGGCCGAAGAGCTCGAGCACATGCGCAGGCTGGTGGAAGTCAGTCCCGAGCCCTCGATCGATCAGGTGGAGTCCGACGAGGACGTGCCCGCCTTCGGGACGCCGGCCATCGACCCGAACGACCGATGGTTCGGGCGCCAGGGGGGTGACTTCGATGACGCGCCTACTGGTCCTGTTCTTGACGCTCCTGCTCGGGAGCATCGCGAGGAGACCTGACGGCACCTGGCGCGCCCGCTACCGCGGCCCGGACAAGCGCGAGCGCTCGAAACACTTCACCCGGAAGAGCGACGCGGAGCGCTGGCTCGCCGGTGTCGAGGTGTCGAAGTCCCGCGGCGAGTGGATCGACCCCAACCACTCCCGCGTGACCGTCGGCGAGTGGGCCCGACTCTGGTTGGCTGCTCAGTCTCAGTTGAAGCCGACCACCATCACGCGTTACGGCGGCATCATCGACAAGCACATCGCTGCAGCCTGGGGACCGGTCGCCATCGCGGACGTCACGCCCGCCGACGTGGCGGCATGGCTGCAACGCCTCGTCTCCTCAGGGCTGGCAGCCGGCTCGGTGCGGTACATCCACCGCATCCTGTCCCTCGCCTTGGCCTACGCGGTTCTCGACGGACGTCTCACTCGCAACCCGGCCGCCGGGGTGCCCCTGCCCCGGGCGAAGGCCAAGCCGAAGCGGTTCCTCTCCCACGGCGAGCTCGCCCGACTTGCCGACGAGTGCGGCGACTACAGCCCTTTGATCAACTCCCTGGGCTACACAGGCCTGCGCTGGGGAGAGGCGGTCGCACTCCAGGTCGAGGACCTCGACCTCCTCCGCCGACGGATCCGAGTCACGCGCGCCATGGCTGAGGTCCGCGGCAAGGCTGTCATCGGTACCCCGAAAGATCACGAGCGCCGCGACGTGCCGATTCCCGCGTTCCTCGTAGACGACCTGGCCGAGCTGGTAGCCGGGCGTTCTCTGGGAGAGCTCGTCTTTCCATCACCGAAAGGCAGCATTCTCCGGAACGGAAATTTCCGGCGCAATGTCTTCGACGCCGCCGCGGAAAGAGCCGGTCTCGAAGGAATCACCCCGCACGGGCTGCGGCACACGGCAGCTTCACTGGCGATCCAGGCCGGCGCAACCGTCGTGGTGGTCTCGCGGATGCTCGGACACAGCTCGGCGAAGGTCACGCTCGACGTCTACGCCCACCTGTTCGCGGACGACCTCGACACGGTCGCGGACCGCCTCCACGAGGCCCGCGCTCGGGCAAGTGCGGACCAAATGCGGACTAGCCGCCCAATGATCTTCGCCGGAGATCGCTTCGCCGGAGGTCAACATGCCGTCTGACCTGCGGTCTTACGTGGAGCCGCCTTGGGGAGTCGAACCCCAGACCTACGCATTACGAGTGCGTCGCTCTAACCGACTGAGCTAAGGCGGCGTGGTGCGACGTCAGTCTACCTACCGCCCCCGGACCGGCGACCCGGCCCCCACCCCGTCACTCGGTCGGGTCGTCTTCGCAGCTCAGGCATGTCCCGCGTCGTCGCTCCCACGATTGCTCGGATCATGACGACGGTCGGCACGGACATGCGAATCGGGGACGTGCTGGTGGCTCAACCTGCAGGCCTCGCCGTTCGCGGAGATCGAGGTCGACGGCGTGCGCAAGGCCGTGCGCGCCGAGGCGCTCCCCGACGCCCAGCGCGACGAGGCATGGGGGCGGTTCCGCGAGGTCGGGGCCTACTACGACGGCTACCAGGCCGCCGTCCGCAGGCAGATCGCCGTGGTCAGGCTGCGGCCCGTGCGTTAAGCGCTGCCGGCCGGGACGTCGACGAACGCGGCCGTGTCGTAGTACGTGCGCAGACTGGTGATCTTGTCGCCGTCGAAGGTCACGAAGGTCGAGCCCTCGTAGCGGAAATCGTGGCCGTTCGGCCGGGTGCCGGTGCTCTGCCACTCCAGCGCGGCCTCGTCGTCGCTCTCGACGACGTTGGTGAACTGGGTCCGGACCTCGCCGAACTGGGCGCGGTACTGCTCCCAGAACGTGCGCGCCTCGCCGCGGCGCGGACCCTCGCCGTCGAGCCGGAAGAGCTCGGCGTCGTCGGCGAAGAGGGCAGTGAGGTCGTCGACGTCGTTGTCCTGCTCGGACTTGCGCAGGGCGGCGACGAACTGCCGGGTCAGGTCGTGGCGGATGTGGTTGTCCTCCATGCCCCCCAGCTACCCGCGCGGCCCCGCCCCAATCAGCGGGCTCGTCGTCTCCGGGATCAGGTCGAGCTCGTCGAGCGGGCGGCCGGGCGGGAGGACGATGGTGGGCTCGTCGACGCCGGCCTCGAAGCACTGCGCGAGCAGGACCCGGGGAGCCGCGGGCTCGCCCCACAGCACCAGCTCGTCGAGCAGCGCACCGGCGGAGTCGGGGACGACGGTCGTGCCGGGCGACGGGTTCGCGGCCAGGACGTCGTCGACGAGACCGCCGAGGCCGAGCCGGCGCAGCGTGGACGCGTACAGCGGGCCCATCGAGGTCAGGTAGCAGCCGACCCACCAGGCGGCGACCCCGCGAGCGAGACCCGCGAGGACCCCAGCTCCTCGGCGCGGGTCGCCACGTGCCGCAGCACCTCGCGGCGGGTCTCCGGCGGCGTCGTGCCGACGGCGAGCGGTCGGTCCACGGCTCCTCCTCCGGTCCGGAGGGGCAGAGCAGCCGGGGAGGGCGGGTGATACGCCCGGTTCAGCCCTGCTGGAGCGCGGTCATCATCGCCTCGACGGCGATCCGTGGCTTCACGTTGAGCTCGAGGGCCTCGCGGCAGGCGAGCACGGCCTCCAGCCGGCGCAGCGTGGACTCGGGGCTCCACTCGCGGGCGGCCTGGCAGATGTCCGCCTCGCGGTCCGGATTGCCGAGCGCAACGGCGGCCGCCGTGCCGGCGACCAGCACGTCCCGGTAGAAGCCGGCCAGGTCGACGAGCGCGCGGTCCAGTGCGTCCCGCTGGGTGCGGGTGTTGCGGGACTTCTGCCGGCGCTCCAGCTCGCGCTCCGCGGCCTTGGCGCCGCGGGCGGCCGCGGCCACGCCCTTGCCGGTGCCGCCGGCGCCCATCGCGACGGCGAGCTCCTCGCGCTCGGCCGCGTCCCGGGCGCCGCTCATGTCCGCCGCCTCGGCCTCGGCGGAGCGGACGAGCGCGTCGGCGAAGGCGAACGCGTCCCCCAGGTGCCGCAGCCGCAGCGGGACGCCGAGGATCCGCTCGCGCCGTTCCCGCGCCTCCGCGTCCCGGGCGAGCCGCCGGGCCCGGCCGACGTGCCCGCCGGAGACCGACGCGGCCCACCGCGCCTGCTCGGGCTCGATCCCGTCCCGCTCCACGAGCACCTCGGCGATCGCCTCCGGCACCGGCGTCCGCAGCGCGACGACGCGGCACCGGGAGCGGATCGTGATCGGCACGTCCTCGGGGTGGTCCGACGGCGCGCAGAGCAGGAACACGGTCCGGGGCGCGGGCTCCTCCACGGCCTTGAGCAGCGCGTTCGCCGCGCCCTCGGTGAGCCGGTCCGCGTCCGTGATGATCAGGATCTGCCAGGAGCCGGTGGAGGGGCGGCGGGCGGCGAGCTGCACGAGGTTGCGCATCTCCGCGACCGAGATCGACAGCCCCTCGGGGACGACCTCCCGGACGTCCGCATGGGTCGCCGCCAGCACGGTGTGGCAGGCCTGGCACTCGCCGCAGCCGCCAGTGGGGCACTGCAGCGCGGCGGCGAAGGCACGCGCGGCGTTGGAGCGGCCGGACCCGGGCGGGCCGGTGAACAGCCAGGCGTGGGTCATCGCCGACGGCGTGGACGCGGCGGTGCTCAACTCCTCGACCGCGGCGGGCTGCCCGACGACGTCCCGCCAGACCCGCGAGCTCACGGCTCGACCGCGGGCCGGGGGATGTCCTCGGGCTGCTCGGGGGCCTCCGGCAGCGACGGGCCGACGCCGGTCAGGATCCGCTCGGCGACCTCGTCCGGCGCTCCGTCGGCGTCGACCACGACGTACCGCTGGGGCTCGGCCGCGACCAGTCCGGCCAGCAGCCGTTGCACGCGGACGTGCTCCTCGCCGGCGACCCCGCCGGACCCGGCGCTCGCGCCCTCGCGGTCGAGCAGCACGGTGATGTCCGGCCGGAGACCGCCGGTGGACCAGGTGGCGAGGCGCTCCAGCTCGCCGCGCTCGAGCTCGGCGTCCATCCGGTCGGCCGCGACACCGAACTGCGCGATGGGGCTGACCATGAACCGGTCCATGACGACGACCGCGCCCTCGTCGAGCGCCGGGCGGATCACCCGTTCGACCAGGTCGGCCCGGATCGCGGCCGCGGCGAGGGCCTTCGCCCGCGCCCCGGACAGGTGGGCCTCGCGGGTGGCGGCGGCCCAGCGCAGCTCGTCCCGCTCCCCGTCGTCCGGCTCCACGACGACGTGGCCCCGCTCGCGCAGGGCCCGCGCCAGCCGTTCGGCCTGGTCGGCGGCCTCCTCGGGGGTGGCGCCCTCGACCGCGACCAACGTGCCGGAGCCGCGGCGGACCTCGCCCTGCCGCAGCGCCGAGACGAGATCACCCAGCAGCGGCTCGAGCCGGCGCTCGTCCATCTGCCGGTAGGCCAGGGTGCCGACGACCGCGGCGACCAGACCGCCGCCGGCCAGCACGAACCGTGTGCCGTCGACCGTGAAGTGCGTGCCGAAGAGGTCGACCGACTGCGTGCTGACCAGCCCGACCAGGACCGGGACCAGCGACATCGAGCCGAGCAGCACCAGGCGGACCAGGGACTGGACGAACGCGACGATCCGGCCGCGGATGTCGTCCGACACCTGGGAGCCGATGATCGTGAGCCCGGTGAGGAAGGCGATGCCCGCGAAGCCGCCGACGAGCGCGACGGCGAGGATCGCCATGAACAGGTGCCCGGACACCGCGACGACGATCAGCGCGACGCCCGCGCCGACGATCGCCGTGCCGAACAGCCGGTTGTGCGGGAGCCGGTGCGCGAGCCGCGGCGCCACCGCCATGCCGAGCGCGAGGCCGACGAACACCGCGGTGAACAGGACCGAGTACGCCGCGTCGCCACCGCCCAGGCTGGCAGCGTAGAGCTTGGCCGACGCGATGACCGCACCGCCGGCGGCGAAGGCGCCGATGATGCCGAGCACCAGGCCGCGGATCAGCGGCGTGGTGGCGACGTAGGCGAAGCCCTCGCGGAGGAGGGCCATCAGGCCCGGCTGCTCCTCGCCCTCCCGCGGCCCGGAGCGGCCGGAGATCTCCTTGATCCCGAACCACACGACGGTGGCGGAGAGCAGGAACGCACAGCCGTCGAGCACCAGGGCGATGTAGACCGTGGTCAGCCCGTCCTGGCCCGGGAGCAGGTGCCCGATGCTGGAGATCACGGTGAACAGGCCGGACGCGATCAGCACCGAGATGCCGTAGGTGAGGACGAGGCCGAGCTGGTTCGCCGTCTCCACCTGGTCCTTGCGGCGGAGCAGGTTCGGGACCGACGCGTCCTTCGCCGGGATCCAGAACATCGCACACAGCTCGATCAGGAAGGTGGCCGCGAACAGCCACCACAGCGAGCCGACGATCGGGATCGAGACGAACAGACAGAACCGCAGCACGTCGCACGTGACCATCACGCGGCGCCGGTCGAAGCGGTCCGCCAGGGCGCCGGCGATCGGGCCGAGCAGCAGCGCGGGCAACAGCTTCGTGGCGACCACACCGCCGAGCGCGAAGCTCTGCGCCGCGTAGCCGCTGGTCAGCTGGGTGGCCAGGGACGTCAGCGCCAGCAGGCTCAACCACTCGCCGGTGGCGGTGAAGGCCGTGACGGTCCAGAGCCTGCGGAACGCGGGGATGGCCAGGACGCTGCGCACGCGGTGCGCCGTGGGCGCCGGGTTGGCCGTACCCGTCAGACCGCCGGGAACGCTCTCCGAGCCGATCGCGGGTCACCTCCCTCGCGTGCGACGCCGACCGATCCCTGCTCGACCGGGCATGGTCGACGGCGGGCCGCGCGCGAGCCGGGCCGGCCCCTGTCGTCGCCCTCAGGGTAGACGGGCGCACCGACAGGACGGCGCGGGCTCCGCGCGGCCGGTCTCAGGAGTTCATCAGCGCGACGATCAACTGGACCAGGATGAGCAGGTAGATACCCACGAAGACGAGGGCGAAAGCGCGGGATCCGACGCGCCCGCGCAGCCGCCGCGACAGCCCGACGATCTGCGGATCGGGGCGGACGGGCGGGCGGTGCTCGATCCCGTCGATCACGGCGCCGCGGCGGCGGTCCCGGGGTGGGGCGGGCGGGGCCGTCGGGGAGCGGGCGAACGCGCGGAACAGGAGCGGGTCGACCAGCGGCACCGGCTCGGGGTCCGGGGTGGCCCGGCCCAGGTCGAGGGCGTGGGCTTCGGCCGGGACGGGAGGTGGGCCGGGGACGGGGAGGCGGAGCGGGGGTGGTTGCTGCTCGGCGCGCTCGGAGGGTTCGGGCTGTTCACGGGGCTCGGGATGCTCCGCGGACCCGGGATGCTCGACGGGCTCGGACTCGTCGACGGGCGCTTCGGGCTCGGGCCCGTCAGCCGGCGTCAGGGGCTCGGAGTGCTCGACGGCTGTGGCCGGCTCCGACCGCTCGCCGGCCTCGGGCTCATCGACGACCGTGTCGGCGGAGGCCGTGCGGGTGGGGCGGCGACGGCCCGTCTGCCAGGGCGTATCCGGCGCCTCGCGCTGGTCGGGTGCGGCCGGCCCGCGGAGGAAAGGGAGCAGGCCGACCCACCGGACGAGCACGTCGGCGCGGTGGACGTCGGCCATGGGCGCCGATCGTAGAGCCGATCGCGCGATCACACCCGCTGCCGCGACGGCGCGTCACCACGCTTTGTGGAACCACGGTGCGGATCTCGAAGGCCTGAAACGCACGATGGTTCCACAACGCGCAATCCAGTCCGTCCAGCGCGCGTAGTGGAATCCCTCCTGCGGGCGGCTCGCTATCCGCCGTCGCCGCGATCGTCCCCGCCGTCGTCGGGCCGGTCGCCCTCCTGCGGCGGCTGGCCCTCCTGGCTCGGCGGTCCGGGCTGACCCGGAGCCTGGCTCTCGGGTGCGGGCGGCGGGGCCGGCACGGTCCCGCTGCTGACCTGCAGCGTGATCTGCTCTCCCGGCAGTGCGGTGCCGCGCGGGCTCTGCCCGACGACCGTGCCGCGGGTGGCGAGGTTGTCGACGGTCCGCGTCGTGACCGTCCAGCCCGCCCGCTCGAGGATCGCGCGCGCGTCGTTCTGGCCGCGGCCCACGACGTCGGGCAGCCGGCTCTCCGCGCCGCCGGTCAGGTACCGGTCGTCCGTGGGCGGCAGCGGGATCACCGGCGTGCCGTCGACCATCGGCTTGACCGCGCCGAACCAGGTCTCCGCCGGCGTCTTGCCGCCGAAGATGTTGCCGCTGCGGCAGGCGAAGGGGGAGCCGGCGCCGTCGCACAGCGGCCGGGGCGCGTTCGAGTTGTCGAAGGTGATCACCGCGCCGGACAGGTTGGGCAGGACCCCGACGAACGCCGCGGACTTGTGCTGCTGCGTGGTGCCGGTCTTGCCGCCCATCGGCCGGTTCCAGCCGACCTGGCGGGCGGCGGCGGCCGAGGTGCCGTTGAGGTCGTCGTGGCTCAGGCCGGTGAACAGGGTGTTGGCCAGGCCCGGCTCGATGACCTGCTCGCACGGCGCCTCGGTGATCGCCACCGGGTTGCCGGCGGCGTCGGTGACCGAGTCGATCGGGCTGGGCGGGCACCACGTGCCGGAGCTGGCGATGGTGGCCCCGACGTTGGCGAGCTCGAGCACGCTCGTCGGCGTGACGCCCAGGGTGAACGACGCCTGCCGCTGCGCCTTGGTCACCTCGGCGATCGAGCGGTCCGTGCGGCGGCCGGTGGCCGGGTCGACGAAGGGGGTCGTGGCCAGGGACTTCATGCCCATCCGGACCGCCATGTCGACGACGTCCGGGACCCCGGTGAACTCCTCGAGCTTGATGAACGCAGTGTTCGGCGAGGTGGCCAGGGCGTCCTGCAGGGACATCCGCTCCGGGTAGTTGCCCGCGTTGGCGACGGGGATGGGCCGGCCGCCGCCGTCGAGGTAGATCGGCGACGCGTAGCCGCTCGGCGGGACCGACATCTGGTAGTTGATGCCGAGGCCCTTCTCCAGTGCGGTGGCCGCGGTGAAGATCTTGTAGACCGAGCCGGCGCCCAGGTTGACCGGCTCGTAGGGCAGGCCGTAGCTGGTCTGCAGCGCGTCGGCGTCGAGCCCGAAGGTCCGGCTGGAGGCCATCGCGAGGACCTTGTGCTTGTCCTGCCCGGGCTCGACCAGGGACATCACGTTGGCGACGTTGGGCTGGGACGGCGGGACCTCGGCGTCGAGCGAGGCCTTGACCTTGGCGAGCTTGTCCCGGTCCAGCGTGGTCTTGATCGTGTAGCCGCCGCGACCGATCTGCTCCGCGGAGAAGCCGGCCTCGGTGAGGTACTGGGTGACGTACTTGCAGAAGAACCCGGCGTCGCCGGCGCCGATGCAGCCGTTGGGCCGCGTGTTGAGCGGGCTGACGATCCCGAGCCCCTCGGCCGCGGCCGAGCGGGCCTGCGACTCGTCGATCATCCCCTGGTCACGCATCTGGGCGATGACGACGTTGCGTCGGTCGAGCGCCGCCTGCGGGTTCTGCACCGGGTCGGTCGCCGCGGTGCTGCGCACCATTCCTGCGAGCAGCGCGGACTGGGCGACGGTGAGGTTCTTCGCACTGGTGTTGAAGTACGTGCGGGCGGCGCTCTCGATGCCGTAGGCCCCGTTGCCCCAGAACACGATGTTCAGGTAGCGGGTGAGGATCTCCTCCTTGCTCAGCTGGCGCTCCAGCTGCAGGGCGATCCGCGCCTCCTTGAGCTTGCGCGCCGGCGTCTGCTCGGTGGCCTTGAGCCGCTCCGCCTCGGTCTGCGCCTCGACGTAGAGCGTGTAGTTCTTGACGTACTGCTGGGTCAGCGTGGATGCGCCCTGCACGACGTCGCCCGACGCCGAGTTCGCGATCACCGCGCGGATGGTGCCCTGCCAGTCGACGCCCTGGTGCTCGTAGAAGCGGCGGTCCTCGATCGCGACCATCGCGGCCTTCATCGCGGGCGAGATCTCGTCCGCGCTGACCTGCGTGCGGTTCTGGTCGAAGATGTAGGCGATCGGCTGGCCGGCGTTGTCGGTCAGCGTGGTGGCCAGCGGCAGGCCGCCCTCGACCAGGCTGCTCGACGTGGAGTTGACGCTGTCCCCCGCGTCGTTGCTGACCAGTCCGACACCCGCGACGAACGGGAACGCCATCCCCGCCGTGACGACGCCGGCGAGCACGCAGAGGCCCAGCAGCAGGCCGATCGGCCGGGCCAGGTGACGGGGAGGAGCCACGGTCGGGAAGCGTAACCGGCCCGGCGTCACCCTTCTGTCAGGTTGAGTAGTTCTGCGTGGTGTCGGGCGGAACCGGACGCTCGCAGAATCCGTCCCAGTTGCCGAACGCGGGCCGAGCGGGCCCGCCCGGGGCGGAGGAGACGATGGTGGACGCACGTGCCGCGAGCAGGTGGAACTGGCGGATCGCCGCCCGTTGCCGCACCGCCGACGCCGAGGAGCTGTTCGTGCGGGGCGCCGAGCAGCGGCGGGCGCGGCAGTTCTGCGCGACCTGCCCGGTCCGGACGGAGTGCCTCGCCCACGCGCTCGACGAGCGGGTGGAGTTCGGGGTGTGGGGCGGGACCACCGAGCGGGAGCGGCGTGCCCTGCTGCGCTCGCGGCCCGGGGTGCGGTCGTGGGCGGAGCTGCTGCGGGCGGCGCGGGCGGAGCACTACGCCGCGGGCGGGCCCGCGGGGTCGATCGGGTCGGCCGAGTCGGCGGCGTCGGCTGTGTCCGCTGTGTCGGCCGCGGAGGAGTCGGCGATGGCCATGGCGGACCTGCTGCCGTCACCCGACCGGAGGACGGCCTGCTGACCGCGCGAAGTACCGTGGTCGGGCCCGCACCACCCAGCCCGGAGGACGACCGTGATCTCGACCGGTGGGGTGGACTTCGTCGCGGGCCTGTACCGCCGCTACGCCGCCGACCTCGTCGAGGTCGTCGCACAACAGCGGGCGCTGGCGGCCGACGGCCGGGTCCGTCCGGGACTCGACGACCTCGAGGCCGAGATCACCTACCTGCTCCTGCGGCAGCTGCGTCCGGAGCACGTGGTGGAGATCGGCACCTCCCGCGGTTGGACCACGTCCTGGCTGCTCAGCGCCCTGCGGGACAACGGCTGCGGGCGCCTGGTCTCCTTCCGGCGGACCCGCCGCCCGTCGGCCGTGCCGCCGGAGCTGGCCGAGGACCGGTGGACCGTCCACACGGGCGACGTCCGGGCCCGGCTGGAGGCGCTGCCGGAGACGACCGACTTCCTCCTGCTCGACGCGACGCACACCGCCCGGTTCGGGCGCTGGTACGTACGGACGGTGTTCCCGCGGCTGGCGTCGGGCACGCCCGTCGGGGTGCACGAGGTGTACCGGGGCCGGTCGGCGTGGGTGCGGCACGAGGGCGGCGTGGTGCTCGACTGGCTCGCCGAGCGGGACGTCCCGCACTTCACGGTGGCCCCGCGCCGGGTGCCGCAGACCTTCGCCGCACTCCTCGACCTGCGCCGCGAGCTGGGCGTCGAGGGGGCGCGCGGCACGAGCGTCAACCCGATGATCTGGTTCGAGATGCCGTAGGCCGATCGGTGGGTGGCGAGTGGGGGCAGGTGTGGCCGTCCCGCAACCGGTCATTCCCTCCGCAGACGGAAGGGGTGTGCCATGGCCGATCCGCAGGAGGACGACCGTCCGGTCGTCGACGGCACCCGTGCGACGCCGGAGGAGCTGCGCGCGGAGGTCGAGCGCCTGACCGACGAGCGCCGGCAGGAGGCCGACGAGCTGCGTGAGGACATCGGCGCGACCGTGCACGAGCTGGCGGAACGCCTCGACGTCCCCTCCCGCGCCAAGGCCCGCCTGCGTTCGGTTCCGCCGGTCGCCTGGGCAGGCGCCGCAGGTGCCGCGGCCCTGGTCACGGGGCTGGTGATGCTGCTCAAGGCCCGCCGCAACGCCCCCACGCGCCGCCGCCGCTGAAAGCCCGCTCGTGAGTGGCGATGGTCGCCCGCGACCATCGCCACTCACGGGTCACCGGAGCTGGTGCACCGTGCCGGCGGAGGTGGGCGGGAGCTCGTCCTCGGCGGCCAACCGTTCGCCGACCTCGCGCAGGCCGTCGAGGTCGCCGATGTCGCCGGCGACCGCGGGCACCCGCACGACCGGGACGGTCGGGTGGGCGCCGGAGAAGCGGGCGAGCAGGCGCTCCTCGCGCTCGGCGAGGTCCACCCGGTCCGCGTGCAGCCGCAGCACCGCGCCGGCCAGGCGGGACGAGCCGGCGTTCTCCGCGGCCGTGCGCGCACGGGCGGCCGACAACGGCGCGAGCACCGGGTGCGTCCGGTTGAGGACGAGCCCGGCCAGCGGCATCTCCTCGCCCGCCAGACGGTCGACGAAGTACGCGGCCTCGCGCAGGGCGTCGGGCTCCGGGGCGGCGACGACCACGAACGACGTGCCGGGCGAGCGCAGCAGCTCGTAGGTCTTCGTCGCACGCTCGCGGAACCCGCCGAACATGGTGTCGAAGGCCTGGACGAACGCCGA
The DNA here is from genome assembly GCF_050948485.1 of Pseudonocardia halophobica. Taxonomy (NCBI): domain Bacteria; kingdom Bacillati; phylum Actinomycetota; class Actinomycetes; order Pseudonocardiales; family Pseudonocardiaceae; genus Pseudonocardia; species Pseudonocardia halophobica. The sequence continues at coordinate 7,531,729 of NZ_CP192046.1, forward strand.
GGCGTCGGCCAGCAGCTGGCCGCCCAGGATCGTCGAGACGGCCTTCGCGAACAGCCCGAACCCGGCCCCGACGATCTTCCGCAGGCCCCGGCCGCCGGCCCGCGCCGGCGAGCTGAGCAGCCGGATCATGCGGCCGTCGAGGAAGGTCGACATGCGCTGCGGGGCGTCGAGGAAGTCCAGCGCCGATCGCGACGGCGGGGTGTCGACCACGATCAGGTCCCACTCGCCGCGGGCGCAGAGCTGCCCCAGCTTCTCCATCGCCATGTACTCCTGCGTGCCGGAGAACGAATTGGAGATCGTCTGGTAGAAGGGGTTCGCGATGATCTTCTCGGCCCGGTCCGGGGTCGAGTGCGCGTACACCATCTCGTCGAAGGTGCGGTGCATGTCCAGCATCATCGCCTGCAGCGAGCCGCCCTTCGCGGGGCCGTCGAGGCCCGGGACGGTGCCCGGATCGTTGCTCAGCTCGTCCAGCCCGAGGGCCTGGGCCAGCCGTTTGGCCGGGTCGATCGTGAGCACCACGACGGTGCGGCCACGCTCGGCCGCGCGCAGGGCGAGGGCGGCGGCCGTGGTGGTCTTGCCGACGCCGCCGGAGCCGCAGCAGACGAGGATCCGGGTGTCCGGGTCGTCGATCAGGGCGTCGGCGTCGAGCACGGGCGGGGCGGCCGGGCTCATCGGCGCACCCCCTGCTCGCACAGGTGTTCGGCCAGCTCGTAGAGCGCGCCGAGATCGACCCCGCCCAGCAGTTGCGGCAGCTCCAGGCGCGCGATGTCCCCGCTCTCCCGGGTCAGCCGGTCCCCGGCGGCCGCCTCGGCGGCGACCCGGACGGCGTGCTCGACGGTCTCGGCCACCAGCCCGTCGATCACCTCGGGCGGCAGGTCGAGGCCGGCGGTGGCGAGCCCGGTGTGGATGCGCCCGGCGTCGACCCGGCCGTGCGCGGCCGAGGCCACCGACCGGTCCGGCAGCCACTGCTCCCGCACCCGGTTGACGACGATCGAGCCGACCCGCAGATCGGCGGCCTGCAGCTCGCGCACGGCGTCGAGCGTCTCGGTCACCGGCAGGTCCTCCAGCAGCGTGACCAGGTGCACCATCGTGCGGTCCGAGTGCAGCAGCTCGACCACGCCCTCGGCCTGGCTGTGGATGGGGCCGGTGCGGGCGAGCTCGGCCATCGCACGGGTGACGTCGAGGAACGTCACCAGGCGACCGGTGGGCGGGGCGTCGAGCACGACGGCGTCGTAGACCGGCTTCCCGTTCTCCCGGCGCGAGACCGTCTCCTTGACCTTGCCGGTGAGCAGCACGTCCCGCAGACCGGGCGCGAGCGTGGTGGCGAACTCGATCGCCCCCATCTTGCGCAGCGTCCGGCCGGCCACGCCCAGCTTGTAGAACATCTCGAAGTACTCGAGCAGCGCGGCCTCGGCGTCGACGGCGAGCGCTCGGACCTCGCCGCCGCCCGGCGCGACGGCGATGCGGCGCTCCTCGTAGGGCAGCGGGGCGGTGTCGAAGACCTGGGCGATGCCCTGCCGGCCCTCGACCTCCACGAGCAGGGTCCGGCGGCCGCGCGAGGCGAGCGCCAGGGCGAGCGCCGCCGCGACCGTCGTCTTCCCCGTCCCGCCCTTGCCCGAGACCACGTGCAGTCGGGCCGCCCACGGATCGGCGGCCCCGGCGGATGACGTCACGCCACCAGCGTACGGAGCGGTGCGGCGAGCGGCCCGTTCGACCGGACCGGTCTCCGTGCCCGCTTCCCGCCGATCCGTCCGGGGACGCCCGCTCGTCGCAGGCCGGGCCGTCCGACCCGCTACCGGGTGACGGCGCCGGGCTACAGTCCCGGCCCATGACCTCCCCGGCCGTCACCAGGTGGGAATACCTGAACGCCCCACTGCTGATCCACAACACCAAGGCGATCCTCGACAACTTCGGCCGGGACGGCTGGGAGCTGGTCTCAGTCGTCCCCGGTGCCACGCCGGAGAACCTCATCGCGTTCTTCAAGCGCCCGGTGCAGCAGTCGTGACGTCGCCCACGCAGCGGCTGGCCGAGCTCGGCCTCGAGCTGCCCACCGTGGCGGCTCCCGCGGGCTCGTACATCCCGGCCAAGGCGTCGGGCTCGCTCGTCTTCACCGCCGGTCAGGTGCCGTTCGTCGACGGCAAGCTGCCGAAGACGGGCAAGGTCGGCGCCGAGGTCACCGCCGAGGAGGCGAAGGACCTCGCCCGGATCTGCGCGCTCAACGCGCTCGCCGCGGTCGACGCGCTCGTCGGGCTGGACAACGTCAAGGGCGTGGTCAAGGTCGTCGGGTTCGTGGCGTCCGCCCCCGGGTTCGGCGGGCAGCCGGGCGTGATCAACGGCGCGTCGGACCTGCTCGCCGAGGTCTTCGGCGACTCGGGTGCGCACGCCCGCTCCGCCGTCGGCGTCGCCGAGCTGCCGATCGACGCCCCGGTGGAGGTCGAGCTGATCGTCGAGGTCGCGTAGTGGAGGCGGCAGCGGCCCACGAGCTGCTCGTCCGGCTGGCCGGGCGGCTGCCCGACGACGTCCTCTGGCGGCTGCGGGACTGGCTGGCCGCCGGTGCCGCGGCGCCGGTCGGTGCGCTGCTGCCACGCGCCCTGTTGCGCAACCGCGTCGGGATCACCGACGCCGAACGCACCCTGCTCGCCGCCACGGCGGGCGAGAACCGCCTGGTCGACGCCGTCCTCCCGCTGCACACGCCGGACGCTCCCCATCCGGCGTTCGCGGCGGGCCCGGAGCTGCCCGATCTCGCCGTGCTGGGCGCGCTGGTCGTCGTCGCCGGGCACCCCGGCACGCAGGAGCTGCGGCACGCGCGGCGCGGCCGGCACGGCGAACAACGGGTGCTCCTCGTCCTGGGCGCCGAGCGCGCCTGGGAGCTGACCGGCACCCTGCAGCGGCTGCTGCGCGTCCACGGCGACCGGACGCCGTGCGTCGAGGTGCTCCCCGACGGGCTGGAGCCGCCCGCCTACCACCAGGCCGCCATCGTCGGGTCCCGCCCCGTGTGGGTGCGGCCCGGCGCCGAGACCGAGTCCGCGACGCCGGCGACCTCCGGCGCGAGCTGACCGAAAGAAGGAGGGCCCGATGACGGCCCCACCTGCCCCGAGCACGCACCACCTGCTGCTGGCCCTGGCCGGCCGCGTCGACGACGACCTGCTGGCCACCGCCCGCGAGCTCGTCGCGATCGGCGAGGAGCCGCAGGCGCTGGAGATCCTGGTCGCGACCCTGGTGGCCGACCGCACCGCGCTCCCCGCCCCGCTGCGGTCCGAGGTCGTGGAGCTGTCCCGCCGGCGCGCGGTCGAGTTCGACGTCGACAATCTCCTCGCTCCCGCCGCCGGGTCGCTCGACGGCACCCGGCACGTCTTCGGTGCGGGCCCGGCCGGCGCGGACGAGCGGCTCGCCGAACTGATCACCTCCCCGCCGCCCGGCTCGACGGTGCGGGTGACGTGGCGGTTGACGCCCGCGGGTGCCGCGCCGGGGCCGGTGCCGCACCCGGTGGTGCTGGTGGAGCTGTCCGGGCCGGGGATCGCGCCCGAGGTCGTGTCGTACCGGCTGGGGGCGCACCTGACGCGGTCCGGCCTGCCGGCGTCGGTGGAGGCGTACACGCCCGCCGACGCGCTCCCGGCGTACCAGCGTGCGGCGCTGGAGCGGGCGCGGGAGATCGAGCGGGTCGGTGGGCCGGCTCCCTTCGGCGGTGCCGCGGCTCAGGGCGGGGTCGGTCACGGCGCGGCGGCTCACGGGGCGGCGGTCGGCGGGGCCGGCCGCAGTGGGGCGGCTGTACACCGCGGCCCGGTGCCCTTCGGTGAGTCCGCTGCTCGTCACGGCGGTGGGGCTGTTCACGGCGTCGCGGCCGCTCCGGGCGGGGCGGCTGTTCCTACCGAGACGACTGCTCACAGCGGGGCGGCTGCTCACGGCGGGGCGGCTGCCCCCGAAGCTGCTGCTCCCGGCGTCACAACCACTCACGGCGAGGCCGCGACCCGCGGAGGTGCGGCTGCCCATGGCGATGCGGCTGCCGAATTCGCGGCATCGGACGAGGTCCCGAACGCCGGCCCTGTGACCGGCGAGGAGGCGGCGAGCCGTCCCGACGAGGCCCGGCCGACGCCCGGTCCGGCGGCGCCGGGATCGCGGCCCTCGCCGTCGCCCCGGCCCGTGTCCGCGGGTCCGGGCACCCTCCCGCCCGTGCCGCGCCCGGTCCTCGGTCAGCCGATGACGACCTCGCAGCCGCCGGCCGCGTTCCAGCCGCTGCGCCCACGTCCGGAAGCCGCCGAAGGCGCGGTCGCCGACGGGCAGGCCCAGGTCCCCGACACCCCGGCGGACCGCCCCGGGTCGCGCCCGGTGCCGAGCCCCGGCCCCCGGCCCCACGGCCCCCGACCCGGTGCCGTCGAGCCGGACGGCCCGCACCACGAGCCGCGGACCACGCCCTTCGAGCGCACCCGGGCGCCCGGGTCCCGCCGGTCCGGCCCCACGCTCAGCGTGGTGCCCCCCGCGCCGGGACACGAGCCGCCGAGCGGGCCGCGCCAGGCGCCCGTCACGCGTCCGACGCCGGTCGTGCGTGCCGAGGAGTCGCTCCCGACCCCGGTCGAGCCCTGGCCGGCGTCCAGCGGCGAGGAGACCGAGGAGGCGGACCCGCCCGTCCTCGCGTCGATGCGGGACCCGCTGAGCGGTCCGCTGCGCGAGCCGCTGCTCGACGCCCAGCTCGACCGCGCCGAGACCGGCCCCGTGCCGATCGTCGGCCTCACCCCGCCGCAGGTCTCGCCGGTCGAGGAGGGCACCGCCGACGCGGAGCCCGACGCCGCCGAGCCGTCGGACGCTCCCGCCTCCGCTCCGACGACGGGGCGGCGCCGTCGCGCCGAGGAGCCCCGGCGGGAGCCCGCGGCGGAGTGGACGCGCGACTGGACGTCCGGTGCCTGGGCCATGCCGACGACCGAGCGCCGCCCCGCGTCCGACCTCCCGGCTGCCGGCCGGGCCGCCGCGGGCGACGACGCGGGCCGCACCGCGCCGCCCGGGGCGACCTCGCACGGGTCCGCACAGGAGGACACCACCGACCCGACGGGCCCGGCACAGGGCCCCTCGGACGTGGACCTGCCCGGCTCGCGCGATGGCGCGAACGCCCTCGCCTCCGCGGCGAGCAGTACCGACCGGCACGACCACACGGTCGATGCACCTGAGTTCGGTGAGCACTCGCCTCTGTCCGGGTCGCGCCGCAGCGGAGATGGCGCCGCCGGGACCGTCGGCTCCCAGGGCGAGCACCGCACGAGCGACGCGACCGCACGCCCCGACGGAACCCGGCTCGACGCGCGCGACACCGACTCGCCCTCGGGCGGCTCGGCGAACGGCGGAGGCCGGCGCCGTGCCGATGCGCCGGACCGCACGGGCACACCGTTCGGCGCGCCGACGGGCTACGGGGGACGCCGACGTGCCGAGCGCACGAACAGCGCGGCGGACTCCTCGGACGGGGGCGAGCACGACAGCCCGCTGCGGATCGACCCGCTCGACCCGCTCGGCGCGGCGAGCAGCGTCTTCGGCCGGGACGACCGCAGCGAGACCGACCCGTCGCCTGTGGGACGCGACGCCGCCGACCACTCGGGCGCCCCGTCCGAGACCGGCGACTCGCGCGGTTCGGCGGAGCGCGTCGAGGAGGCGCTGCGGCCAGCAGACGCCTCGTCCCCGCGCGAGGCCACTTCCGACTCGTCCGCGAGCGACGGCCTCTCCGGCTCGCTCCTCGAGGGTGACGCCCCTGGCACGCACCCGGACGGGGACGCCTCCGGCTTGCGCGCGACCGGCGTCGTCGGTTCGCCGCTCGCCGGCGAGACCCCCGACCTCGGCCGGGGCGGGAACACCCCCGGCTCTCGCCCCGCCGGCGCCTTCGGCATGGCCCTCGCCGGCGAGACCCCCGGCCCGAGCCGCGGCGGGAACACCTCCAGCCCCAGCGAAACCTCGGACCCGCATCCCGGAAGCGCAACCGGGCCGAATCGGGGTGGGAACACCTCCGCCTCAAAGCCGAGCGACACCTCGGGCCCGCACCTCGGCAGCCAGACCGGCCCGAACCGGAGCGGAGACACCTCCGGCGCGCGTCCAACCGGCATCTCCGACTCGCCCCGCAACGGCGAGGTCCGCGGCCCGAATCGGGGCGGGGACGCCTTCGGAGCCCGCCCGACCGGCGCTCTCGACTCGCCCCTCGCCGCAGAGACCTCAGACCGAGAGCGGGGCGGAGACACCTTCGGCTCCCAGCCGACCGGCATCGCCGGTTCGGCCCTGAGTAGCGAGAACCCGGGCCCGGACCGGGGCGGGGACACCTCCGGCGCTCGCCCGGCCGGCATCTTCGACTCGCTCCGCGAGGGGTCCTCTGCGGACCGCCACATCGCCGGCTCGCACACCGACCCCGCCCCGGGTCCTGGTGGCGCCCCCACCGCCTCGCACTCGAGCAACACGGTGGCACCGCGCTCGACCGACGCCACCGGCCCGGGGGACCCGTCTGACTCACAGTTGGGCGGTGCCACCTCCGGCTCGCGCGCAGGCGCTCCCGCCGCGGGCCTGAGCGGCGGCGCCTCCGGCCCCCGTCCGGATGCGCGCGACTTCCATTCGGGCGACACCCTCGGCTCGGCCGCGCCCGGCTCGTCCGGCGACAGCGCCGGCTCGCCACAGAGCGACAACGCCCCGGACCTCGCGCCCGCGAACCGGTCGGGACCTGCCGCCGCTGCACACGGTGACACCCCGGATGAGGCCGAGGACGACGCCCCCACCGGGCGCCGCGCGGCCAGGGACGGGGTGCCGACGATCCGTCCGGTGCCGGGTGGCCGTCGTCGCGCCCGGCATCGCCCGGACGACGCGGAGCCCGACCCGTGGGGTTTCGCGACCGACGCCGGACCCGCGGCGCCCGCCGCCGATGCGGAGCCCGCACCGCAGCCCGACGAAGGGCCGCAGGACCGCTCGGACGGGCTGCCCCCGCCCCGGCCGGTGCCGCGGACGATCCCGCGCATCCGGCGCACGTCCGAGCAGCCCGTCAGCGGACTCTTCGGTCCCGGGGAGGTGCCCCCCAGCCGTCCGGACGACCCCTTCGGCACCGGTCCGGGCCCGGCACGCGCCGGCGACGAGCCGCACGGCGACGACACCCCGACGTCCGACGAGCCTGCCGGGCAGGAGACCGCTTCAGAGTCGTACTCCTCGCTCTCCAGCCGCGAGCAGGACCTGCTGCGCCTGCTCCAGCAGGAGCTGGCGGTGCGGGAGTCCTCGCCCGAGCGTCGCAACGGCTCCGGCCCCTACGGCCCGCCGGACCTCGTGGGCTGATCAACGCCGGCCGCGCAGGCGTCGAACGGGACACCAGGGCTGTTCTCGAACCCGAGAACAGCCCTCACATCCCGCTCGAACGTGGGCAGCGCTGCCGTCCCACTACCCCCGCGCCAACTCCTCCGCCCGCGCCAGCACCCGCTGCACGTGAAGGCTGCGGGCGGCGGAGTGCGGGCCGTCGACGAGACGACCGGTGACCGCGTCGAGCAGCTCGTCGAGGAGGACGGCGTAAGAGGCGGTGGCGTCGGCGGGGCGGTCGGTGAGCACATGCCGACCGACCGAGCCGAAGGCCGTCACCTCCATCTCGGTGGGGTCGATCGGCAGCGCGAGCGAGAGCGTCAGGGTGCTGCGGGCGCCGCCGACGTGCCGCAGGCCGACCTGCCAGAGGTCCGGCGCGCTCGCGTGGGCGAACTCGACGTCGACGACCTCGCCGAGCGCGGCGTCGAGCAGGTCGACCATGTGCGGGCCGATGTCGAGCAGCGCGCCCCGCTCGGCCCGCCAGGCCGACGCCGAGTACGGCCCGCCGAGCAGCGCCCCGGAGAGCCAGCGGGCGGTGGCGGTGGTGTCGGCGTCGGCGGGACCGGCCGGGAGCCCGGCGAGCCAGGCACGGACCGGCGGGTGGAAGCGCAGGGTGAACACGGTCGTCGAGCAGACCCCGGCCTCGGCGATCGCGGCCGCGACGCGTTCGGCGGCGGGCAGCGTGTCGGCGAGCGGCTTGTCCAGGATCAGGTGCTTCCCCCGGGCCGCGGCCGAGGGGGCCAGCGCGCCCTGCACCGCGGGCGGCACGGCGAAGGCGACGGCGTCGACGGCCTCGAACAGCTCCTCGACCTCGGCAAAGGGTGTGCCGCCGTGCAGCGCGGTGATCTCCCGGGCCGGCTCGGGCCGCCGGGTCCAGACGCCCGCCAGCTCCACCCCGGGATGGGCGGCGAGGGCGGGGGCGTGCACGGAGCGAGCCCACGGCCCACCCCCGACGAGTCCGACGCGCAGCTGATCCACGGCCCCATCCTGCCCGCTCGCCCCTGCGGACCCACGTCACGCACCCCACGCGGCCGACCCCGCGCGCGTCAGGCCACCGGCAGGCCCCGGCGCACCATCACGCGATCAGAACACCACCCACGTCGCGTTATGGATCCACAACGCAGCCGAAGGAGGCGCCTCTCCGGGCGCGTTATGGGATCCACAACGCGAGCAGGACACCACTCCGAGCGGGTCCCGCCGATCCGTCCGTGGTCAGGGCGGCGTGGCCATCTTCACGGCCGACCCCCGCCGGGCGGCGGGTTAAGGTCCGGACGTGAGCGTCGCCGGTGACAACACGACCGAGAGCGCCGCGCAGCCGAAGCCGGCCGCGACGGTGCTGCTGCTTCGCGACGACCCGGCGCCCCCGCCCGGTCGCGCGCCCCTGCAGGTCTTCCTGCAGCGCAGGGTGAAGCAGATGGCCTTCGCGGGTGGCATGACCGTGTTCCCGGGTGGCAGCGTCGACCCCTCCGACGTGCCCGACGCCGAGCGTTGGGCGGGCCCCGACCCCACCGAGTGGGCCGAGCTGATCGGTGTGACGCCGGAGGTCGCGGGGCAGGCCGTGTCCGCGGCCGTGCGCGAGGTGTTCGAGGAGACCGGCGTGCTGCTCGCGGGCCCACCCGGCGGCGAGCCCGGCTCCCTCACCGCGCAGGCCCCGCTGTGGCGCAAGCAGCTCACCGAGCACACGCTCTCGCTGGCCCAGGTCCTGGTGGACTCCGGCTACGTGCTGCGCTCGGACCTGCTGCGGACCTGGGCGCACTGGGTCACGCCGCCCCAGGAGGGCCGGCGCTACGACACGATCTTCTTCGTCGCGGGCATGCCGGCCGGTCAGGAGGCCGACGCGCACACGACCGAGGCCGTCGAGGCGACCTGGTGGTACCCCGAGGACGCGCTGGCGGCGTTCGACACCGGCGAGATGACGCTGATGCCGCCGACCCTGCTCTCGCTACGGGACCTCTCCGTCTTCTCGACGACGGCCGAGGCGCTGGCCGGGTGCGCGGGCCGGGACATGACCCCGGTGCACCCGAAGTTCCGCAGGGACGACGCGGGCGTCCGGTACGTCATCCTCCCGGACGGCTCCGAGCACCGCTTCGCGCCCGCGCGGTCGGCGTGACCGCTCCGGCCTACGGCGTCCTGCGCGAGGTCACGCCGCTCGTCTCGGTGCTGCTACAGCACAACCCCGGCCCGATGACGCTGGAGGGCACCAACACCTGGGTGCTGCGGGCGCCCGGGGCGGAGGAGTGCATCGTCGTCGACCCCGGCGAGGCCGACGACGAGGAGCACCTCGATCGGCTCACGGCGCACGGGCCCGTGGCCCGGATCCTGCTGACCCACCGGCACCACGACCACTGCGGGGCGGCCCGTCGGCTCGCCGAGCTCACCAAGGCACCGGTGCAGGCCCTGGACCCGAGCCTCGTGCTCGGCTCCGAGGCCCTGGCCGACGGCGACGTGGTGGCCGCGGCGGGGCTGGAGCTGCGGGTGGTCGCAACGCCCGGGCACACGTCGGACTCGACGTCGTTCCTGGTGAACGGCCCGGGTGACGGCCCCCCGCCGCTGCTGGCCGGCGACATGATCCTCGGCCACGGCACCACCGTGATCGCGCATCCGGACGGCGCGCTCGCCCCGTACCTCTCCTCACTGGACTGGTACGCCGACCTACCGCCCGGCACCACCGTGCTGACCGGCCACGGCCCGGAGCTCCCCGACGCCGCGGCCGTCGCGACGTACTACCGCGAGCACCGCCACCAGCGGCTCGACCAGGTCCGCGATGCCCTGCGCACGCTGCCCGAGGACGCGACGCCCCGGCAGGTGGTCGAGGTGGTGTACGCCGACGTCGACCAACGGCTGTGGGACGCCGCGGAGCTCTCGGTGAAGGCGCAGCTGGACTACCTACGCGGCTGAGGGCGTGCCCTCGATCGTCCGGCGCCGGGCCCAGAGCACGGCGCCGACGAGCAGGCCGGCCGCGCCGCCGGTGAGGAACGCCCCGGACGCCCCGGCCGCCTCGACCACGACCCCGGCCAGGGACTGGCCGGCGGCGGCGCCCACGGTGATCGCCGTGACCACCCAGCCGAACGCCTCGGTGGCCGCGCCGCGCGGCGCCACGACCTCCACGATGAGCGAGTGTCCCGTGGTCTGCGGCGTGATGAGCCCGCCGGCGGCCAGCATGGCGATCACGAGCAGCACGAGCGAGCCTGCCACGCCCGCGAGCCACATGGCGAGCACCAGCACGCCGAACCCGGCGACCAGCACCGGCATCCGCAGGTGCAGCGCGCGGGGCCACGGCCGCGTCCCGTAGAGGACGCCGACCAGCACGGACGTGACCGACCAGGCCGACAGCAGCGCACCGCCCAGCCACGGCTCGCCGAGACCCGTGGCGACCGCGGGCACCCCGACCTCGACGGCGCCGACGACGAGCCCGAAGCCCAGCCCCGCCAGCGCGATCGTCCGCATGCCGGGACTCGCGATCGCGCCCCACATCGTCGCCCCGGTCGACGGGAGCGGCCGGCTGCCGCGCACGGGCCCGCTCAGCGCGAACCCCACCGTCCCGACGACGGTCGCGGCCACGGCCACCGCCGTGCCGGTCCCGGGCCAGGGCGTGGAGGCCAGCAGCGCGGCCACCCCGGGTCCGAGGATGAAGAAGACCTCGAGGCTGATCGCCTCGTAGCTGTACGCCGCCTCGCGCCGCGGCCCGGACGGCACCAGCCGCTCCCACAGCGCCCGGGAGGCGCCGGGCATGGCGGGCATGACGAGCCCGGTGAACAGCGCGACCGCGACGACGACGGGCAGCGCGACCCGCGTCTCGACGGCCGCGACGAGCCCGCCCGCGCCCAGTGCGAACAGCGTCGCGACGGCCAGCAGCACGCCCGACGGCCCGCGCCGGTCCATCAGCCGGCCCTGCAGCACCGAGCCGAGCGCGACGCCGACCAGCGAGCCCGCCGAGACGGCACCGGCCACCGCGAACGACCCCGACTCGCGCTGCACGTAGAGCAGCGTGGCGAAGCTGAACATGGCGACCGGGAACCGCCCCACCGCGGAGGTGAGGACGGGCACCGCCGCACCGGGGGCGGTGACGGCGGCGCGGTAGTCGGCGAGCGAGACGGACACGCCGTCGAGGATCGCACGATCTGGTACGGCCGTACCAGTAATTTGCCGCACGCCACCACGAGGGTGGCGCACACGGTTCTAGCGGGCGCGGCGCGCGAGCCGCTCGGGCTCCAGGATCAGCACGCTCTTGCCCTCGAGCCGCAGCCAGCCGCGGTGCGCGAAGTCCGCCAGCGCCTTGTTGACCGTCTCGCGGGAGGCGCCGACGAGCTGGGCGATCTCCTCCTGCGTCAGGTCGTGCGTGACGCGGAGCAGGCCGGACTCCTGCGACCCGAACTGACGGGCCAGCTGCAGCAGCGACTTGGCCACGCGGCCGGGCACGTCCGTGAAGATCAGGTCCGCGAGCATGTTGTTGGTGCGGCGCAGCCGGCGGGCCAGCACCCGCAGCAGCTGCTCGGCGATCTCCGGGCGCTTGCCGATCCACTCGCGCAGCGCGGCGCGGTCCATCGTGAAGGCACGGACCTCGGTCACCGAGGTGGCCGACGACGTGCGCGGCCCCGGGTCGAAGATCGACAGCTCGCCGAACATGTCCGACGGGCCCGCGACCATCAACAGGTTCTCCCGGCCGTCGGGGGACTTCCGGCCGATCTTCACCTTGCCGCTGGCGATGATGTAGAGCCGGTCGCCCGGCTCGCCCTCGCTGAAGATGACGTGCCCACGCGGGAACTCCACGGGCTCCAGGGTCTGGGCCAGCACCTCGGCGGCGTGCGGCTCCACACCCTGGAAGATCCCTGCCCGGATCAGAACATCGTCCACAACACCTGCTCCTCGTCCACATCCACCGCAGCCACGCGGCGGATCATCGGCGCGCCAGTCTAGGGGGTCGCTCCGCACAGTGTGACGAGACGACGTGTGAACACCATGCCCGGATTGGGGTACCCGGGCACCGCGGACCGACCCGTTCGGCCCCCCTTCCCGGCCGACCCTCACGGGCCGAACGGGCTACGAGGAGACTTTACTCCGGCGGGTCCCGCGCCTCCCGCCCCGGTTGCGCAGGCGGAAGAGCTCCAGGGCGCGGACGGTGCCCTGGCGGAACAACGCGCGCACCTCGTCGGGGCGGGGACGCTCGAGCAACTCGTCGAGCTCGTCCTGCCGCACGCTGGACTCCCGCATCCGGGACTCGACACGCTCCATACCGAGCGCGAAGAACATCACCAGGAGCGGCACGAGGACGGCTAACCAGGCAGTCATGTCACGGTCGATGATGGCCTACCCCCGGCACCCCGGCCCCACCGGGGTCCCCGCGTGTCGGGATCGATGCGCGATCGAGACCCGTCACCTGCAGCAACGGGCCGTCACCCTGCGTACCGCGCCCGAGGTTGTCGGTGGCTCGCCGTAGTCTCGCCGTGTGACCACCACACTCCGGCGTCCCACCAGCCGCGAGGTCGCGAAGCTGTCCGCGCGGATCGCCGCCGGCGAGAGCGGGATCGGCCGCGCCCGGCGGGTCGGGCGGATCCTGCGGGCGCTCGCCGTCGCGTATCCCGACGCGCACTGCGAGCTGGACTTCACGAACCCGCTCGAGCTCGCCGTCGCCACGATCCTGTCCGCGCAGTCGACCGACAAGAAGGTCAACGAGATCAGCCCGGCGCTGTTCGCGCGCTACCGCACCGCGGCGGACTACGCGGGCGCCGACCGCACCGAGCTGGAGGAGTACGTCCGGCAGACCGGCTTCTACCGCAACAAGGCGAACGCGCTGATGGGTCTGGGCGCCGCCCTGGTCGAGCGGTTCGACGGCGAGGTCCCCGGGAACCTGGACGATCTCGTCACCCTGCCGGGGATCGGTCGGAAGACCGCGAACGTCATCCTGGGCAACGCGTTCGGTGTCCCCGGCATCACCGTGGACACGCACTTCGGCCGACTGGTGCGCCGCTGGGGCTGGACGAGCGAGGAGGACCCGGTCAAGGTCGAGCACGAGGTCGGCGACCTGGTCCCGAAGAAGGACTGGACCATGGCGTCGCACTACGTGATCTTCCACGGGCGCCGGGTCTGCCACGCCAAGAAGCCGGCCTGCGGCGCGTGCACGCTGGCGATGGACTGCCCGTCGTTCGGCCTCGGTCCCACCGACCCGGTCGCGGCCGCGAAGCTGATCAAGGGGCCGGAGGCGCCCCACCTGCTGCAGCTGGCGGGGCTGGGCGGGGAATGAGCCCCCGATGAGCACCGGACCCCGGGCCGTCCTGCGGCGGCACCGGTCCGAGCTGGTCAGCACGCTGGTCGTGGTGGTGCTGGTGGTGATCGGGGTCGTCGCGCTCTGGCCGCGCGACCCCGCCCCGTCCGGGGGCACGGCAGGCGACGCGACCACCACGGCCGCGCCCGATCCCGCCCGGCTCGCCGGTCTGCGTGCGCAGGCGGACCTGTCGCCCTGCCCGTCGGGCACCGGCGGGGCCGGCCCGCTCGCCGGGGTCGTCGCCCCCTGCCTGGCCGACGGCACTCCGGTGAACGTCGGGGGCGCGCTCGCCGGCCGTCCGGCGCTGGTCAACGTGTGGGCGTCGTGGTGCGCCCCGTGCCGCGAGGAGCTGCCCGCGCTGGCCGAGTACGCCGCCCGCCCCGGCGCGGTGCCCGTGCTGCTCGTCGACATCCAGGACACGGACGAGGCGGCGCTCGCGCTGCTCGCCGAGATCGGCGTCCGGCTCCCGTCGGTCACCGATCCCGAGGGCGCGCTGCGGGCCGCGCTGGAGGTGCCGCCGGCCATCCCGGCCAGCTACGTCGTGCGGGCGGACGGCTCGGCGGCACGTGTCGACCCGCCGGTCCCCTTCGGGTCGGCCGACGAGGTGGCGGCCGCGGTGGGCAAGCTGTCCCCATGACCGACGTGCACCCGGAGGCGGCGCCCGCCTTCCTGGAGCCGCTGCTGGGCTCGCTCGACAGCGTCGAGGCCTACGACCTCGCCCCCCACCGCGTCCCGCCGCCCGCGGGCGGCCCGAGGGCGGCCGTGCTGATGCTCTTCGGCGAGAGCCCGCAGGGGCCGGACGTGCTGCTCGTCGAGCGCGCCTCCACGCTGCGCAACCACGCCGGCCAGGTGGCCTTCCCCGGCGGCCGGATCGACCCCGGCGACGCCGGCCCGCTCGGCGCCGCGCTGCGCGAGGCCGAGGAGGAGACCGGGCTGGACCCCGCGGGCGTCGTCCCGCTGGCGCTGCTGCCCGAGCTGTTCATCCCGCCGTCGGGCTTCGTGGTGACCCCGGTGCTGGGCTACTGGGCCGAGCCGAGCGCGGTGCACGCCGTGGACCCGGCCGAGACCGCGGCCGTCGTGCGGGTGCCGGTGGCCGACCTCGTCGACCCCGCGAACCGCATCACCGTGCACCATCCCAGCGGGCACCGCGGCCCGGCCTTCCTGGTGGCGGGGGTGCTCGTGTGGGGCTTCACCGGGGGCCTATTGTCCGGCCTGTTGGATCGCGCGGGATGGGCGCATCCCTGGGACGAGTCCCGGGTCGTGGACCTGGGCGCGGCGTGGTCGGCAGCTCGCTCGGCACGCGATGGCGACCGGAACGGACGCCGACAGGACGGGCAGGAGGCTGCGGGCACGTGAGGCGGACCCACCACGAGGACCAGCGATGAGCTGGGTGGACGTCGCGGTCGTCGTCCTGGCCCTGATCGCGGCGGTGTCCGGGTGGCGGCACGGGATGGCGGTCGCGCTGCTGTCCTTCGTCGGCGTGCTCGGCGGCGCGATCATCGGCGTCCGGGTGGCCCCGCTGCTGGTCGCGGACATCCAGGCGCAGACCACGCGGATCATCGTGAGCATCGTGGTCGTCGTGCTCCTGGTCGCGCTCGGCGAGACCCTCGGCGTCTACCTGGGCCGCAAGATCCGCGACCGGATCCGCGGCGAGCGCTTCCTCGCGGTCGACTCCACGCTGGGCGCGATCGTCCAGGCCGTCACCGTAGTGATCGCCGCGTGGCTGGTGGCGCTGCCGCTGGCCTCGGCGAGCTTCCCGGGACTGGCCGCCAGCGTGCGCCAGTCCGAGGTACTCAAGGGCGTCGACGCAGTGATGCCGGACCAGGCCCGCTCGCTGCCCGCCGAGCTGCGCACGCTGCTGGACCGCTCCGGCTTCCCGGACGTGCTGAGCCCCTTCCAGGCCACCCCGATCCAGCAGGTCGGCCCGCCGGACCCGGCGCTGCTCAACCTGCCGATCGTGTCCGAGGTGCGCGGCAGCGTGCTCAAGGTGCACGGCCGGGCGCCGTCCTGCCAGCGCCAGCTAGAGGGCACCGGGTTCGTGGTCGCCCCGCAGCGGGTCATGACGAACGCGCACGTCGTGGCCGGGACCACGGACACCACGGTCGAGGTCACGACGTCGTCGAACCGCATCCGCCAGCTCGACGCCCGGGTGGTCAGCTACGACCCGGAGATCGACGTCGCGGTGCTGGCCGTGCCGGACCTCGAGGCGGACCCGCTGAGCTTCGCGCAGGCGCCGGCCACCCCGGGGGACGACGCGATCATCCTCGGCTACCCGCTCGACGGCCCGTACACGATCTCAGCCGGCAAGGTGCGCGACCGCATCCAGCTGCGCGGCCCGGACATCTACGACGCCAACACCGTGACGCGGGACGTCTACACCGTGCGCGCCAAGGTCCAGTCCGGGAACTCCGGCGGCCCGATGATCGCGCCGGACGGGCAGGTCCTGGGCGTGGTCTTCGGCGCGGCGCTCGACGACTCGGAGACCGGCTTCGTGCTCACGACGCAGCAGGTGGCGCGGGCGCTCGGGAACGCGCCGGGGCTCACCCGCTCCGTCGACACCGGCTCCTGCGCCGCATGACCGACGCGAACGGGGTGCCCGAGGGGTTCGTGCCCCTGCCGACGTCGGCGTTCGTCGAACACCTCGGCGGGCTCTACCACGCTCCCGAGGCGCGGGAGCACACGTTCGGCATGCGGGTCGGGCCGGAGCACGCGAACGTCCGCGGCCGGGCGCACGGCGGCTTCCTGGCGACCGCGGTCGACGTGGCCACCTCGCGCGGCGCCCGCGCCGCGATGGGCGACGGCTCCGGGGTCAGCACCGTCACGATGACGATGGACTACCTCGCGCCGGTCGACGTGGGCGAGTGGATCCAGCTGGTCACGACGGTGGACCGGGTCGGCGGGCGGACCGTGTTCGCCACGTGCCGGGTCACCGCGGGCGACCGGCTGGTCGCCCGCGGCTCCGTGGTGCTGGCGCGGATCAGACCTCGCGCGTGATCGTCTGGTCCCGGCCCGGTCCGACGCCGATGGCCGAGACCGCGGCGCCGGTGAGCTCCTCGATGCGGTGCACGTAGTCCCGCGCGGCGGCCGGCAGGTCGTCGAACTCGCGAACGCCCGAGATGTCCTCGAACCAGCCCGGCATCTCCTCGTACACCGGCACGGCGTGGTGGATGTCCGTCTGGGTCATCGGCATGTCGTCGACGCGCTTGCCGTCGACGTCGTAGGCCACGCAGATCGGCACCCGCTCGAGCGAGGAGAGCACGTCGAGCTTGGTGAGGAAGAAGTCCGTGATGCCGTTGACGCGCTGGGCGTAGCGGCCGATCACGGCGTCGAACCAGCCGCAGCGACGCGGGCGGCCGGTGGTCACGCCGACCTCGCCGCCGGTCTTGCGCAGGTACTCGCCCGAGGCGTCGAACAGCTCGCTCGGGAACGGGCCGGAGCCGACGCGCGTGGTGTACGCCTTGAGGATCCCGATGACCCGGTCGATCTTGTTCGGGCCGATGCCCGAGCCGACCGCGGCGCCGCCGGCGGTGGGGTTCGAGCTGGTCACGAAGGGGTAGGTGCCGTGGTCGACGTCGAGCAGGGTGCCCTGGGAGCCCTCGAGCAGGATCGTCTCGCCCGCCTCGAGCGCCTGGTTGAGCAGGAGCCGGGTGTCCGCGATCCGGTGCTTGAAGCCCTCGGCCTGCGCGAGCACGCCGTCGACGACCTCGGCCGGGTCCATCGCCCGCCGGTTGTAGACCTTGACCAGCACCTGGTTCTTGAAGTCGAGGGCCGCCTCGACCTTCTGGTGCAGGATCTTCTCGTCCAGCACGTCCGCCACCCGGACGCCGACGCGCGCCACCTTGTCCTGGTACGCGGGGCCGATGCCGCGGCCCGTGGTGCCGATCTTGGACTTGCCCAGGAAGCGCTCGGTGACCTTGTCGATGGCCACGTGGTACGGCATGATCAAGTGCGCGTCTGCGCTGATCATCAGGCCCGTGGTGTCCACCCCGCGGTTCTCCAGGCCCTTCAGCTCCTCGAGCAGCACGCCCGGGTCGACCACCACGCCGTTGCCGATCACGTTCTTGGCGCCCGGGGTGAGGATCCCCGAGGGGATCAGGTGCAGCGCGAAGTCCTGCCCGTCGGGCAGCACGACGGTGTGGCCGGCGTTGTTGCCGCCCTGGTAGCGCACCACCCACTGCACGGACCCGCCGAGCAGGTCCGTGGCCTTGCCCTTGCCCTCGTCGCCCCACTGGGCACCGATCAGCACGATCGCCGGCATGTGAAACTCCAGTCCTGGCTTGCGGCGGGAGGGTAACCGATCAGGTGGCTACGATCGATCAGGAACTGGTGCTGCTGACCTGTGGCGACAGGCCGGTGCGCCGTTTCCCGTTCCACGGTAGCCGCCCGGCGGCACGGCTCGGACGGGTGCCCGGCGTGCTGGCCCACGTCCCGGCCGTCGCGCTGCCGGCGCGGCCCGGCAAGGACGACGTGGACCCGGTGCTCGAGGAGCGCGAACCGCGCCGGGTGATCGTCCGCGGGGACGACGCCGACCTGGCGTCCGTGCTGGTCAGGCTCCTGCGGCGGGACCTGCTCCACGTCGAGGTGGCGTTCGTGCCCGCTGTGCGGCGCTCGGCCGTCGCGATGGCGTGGGAGCTGCCGCGCGACGCGGCGGCCCTCGCCCTGGACGGCCCCGCCCGCCCCACGCCCCTGATCCGGGACGACGCCGGCGGCGTGCTCGTCGGCCGCGGGGTGGTCCGGGACGTCGAGGGCGAGGCCTACTGCGACAACACACTGGTGCTGCGCGGACGGGTGCGCCGGCTCGTCGCGGTGCCCGGACCCGGCGGGGTGTCGGCGCTGCCCGGCAAGGGGGTGCGGGCGGCCACCGGGCGGGCGCTGCAGATCGGCTCGACGGGCGCCCGGATCGAGGTCGAGGGCGTGCCGCACCCGCGGCCCGCGCCCCGCTGGACCTGGTACCGGCACACCGCGGACTGGCTGCTCGTGCGGCCTGACCTGCGGTGATCCGGGGCGGGGCCGCGCGGATACATGTCACGCGAAACGGTGCGGAAACATCCAGGCGGTGAACGGCCCTCTCGCTCATGAGGTTCGAGCGAGGGCGCCGTTCGTTCGACACCCCTGCTGCACCAGACCCAGGAACCGGGCGACGCCGTACTGCCGGGCTCGGCCGCGCACCTCGCCGGGCGTCGCGTGCTGGGCACCGAGGTGCTGCTCTGGGGCGAGGACGGGGAGGCCGCGGCCGGGAGCTGGTGGTCGCTCACCCCGCTCGCCGTGCGCGGAAGCCTCGCCACCGCCGTCGGACCCGATGCGGTACGCACGCAGCGGGCCCTCGCCGAGGCCGTCGCGGCCCACCCCGGCTGGACCGCCGAGGTGCTCGCCGCTCCTCACCCCCGGAGCGAACGGGCCCCTCGTTCAGTAGGTATGAGCGAGAGCGCCGTTCGCTCATCCGGATCCGCTCGTCCGGAGGCGCCGTGACCGAGCTCGACCTGGTGTTCCGCGCCCATCGGGTGATCACCGCGTCAGGCGAGGTGAACCGCTGCGTCGGCGTCCGGGACGGTGAGATCGTCGCGATCGAGCCGTACGACTCGCCGCTCACCGCGCCCACGCCGACTGGCAGGCCGTGCCGCATCTGGACATCTGGCGCGACCGACGACGCCACCGTCCGCCGGCAGGTCCGCGGCGGCTGGCAGGGCGGCGACCCGGGCCTGCGCGACACCGAGACGGGCTTCGTGAAGAAGAACGCCGCCCGCTGAGTCGTCGCAGGTCAGGCGGGGTCGTGAGTGCCTACTGCCGCTCTAGGGGCAGTTGTCACTCACGGGGTCAGGAGCCGCGGTAGGTCGTGTACGAGTACGGGGCGAGCAGGAGCGGGACGTGGTAGTGGCCGCGCTCGGGGTCGGCGGTGAAGGCGATCGTGACCTCGGGGAAGAAGGCCTCCTGCCCCGTCGCGGCGTGGTAGGCGCCCGTCGCGAACACCGCGGTCCAGGTCCCCGGGGTGAGTGGGCCGGTGTACAGGTCGCCGACCCGCCCGTCCGGGTCGGTCGTGCCCGTGTGCACCGTGCCGTCCGGCGCGGTCAGGGTCACCGCGACGTCGGCCGCCGGGCGGCCGAGGGCGGCGTCGAGGACGTGCGTGCTGATGCCTGCCATGCCGTAGAGCATCGCAGGAGCCACGCGCAATAGTCCGGAATGACTCGGGGAAATCGTTCACGTCGTCGTTACATATTCGCCCGCGGCCTGGAATTGTGCCCGAGCGGCTGGCGTCGCCACCGAGTCCGGCGCACGGGAAAGGGCGGGCCGCGGTACCCCAACACCACGGAATCGATGACGGCGACCATCGGGAAGGCCGCCGCCGCCGTCGTGTCGCCCGGCACGACGGTCCGGGCGGTCACCCCCGCCACCGGTCCGGCGTCGATCGAGAGCCACTCCGACGAGGCGCTGGCCGTCCCCGGGCTGCTGGCCGAGATCGCGACCGGCGAGGAGGCGGGCTCGACGGCTACGTCATCGCCTGCTTCGGAGACCCCGGCCTCGACGCGTCGCGCGAGCTCGCCCGCGGCCCGGTCGTCGGGATCGCGGAGGCCGGCATACGCACCGCGAGCTACCTGGGCCGCGGGTTCAGCGTGGTGACGACGCTCGGCCGAACCGTCGGGCGAGCCCAGGACCTGGCGGAACACTACGGCGCCGCCCATTTCTGCCGCGGCGTGCGCGCCTGCGAGATCCCCGTCCCGGAGCTCGAGGACCCCGCCTCGGGCGCATGCGAGCGGATCACCGAGGAGTGCCCGCCGGGCCGTCGCCGAGGACGGGTCGGACGCGATCGTCCTCGGCTGCGCGGGCATGGCGGATCTCTGAGCGCACGTCTCGGCGGCGGTCGGGGTGCCGGTGGTCGACGGCGTCGCGGCCGCCACCCGGACCATCGAGTCGCTCGTCGCGCTGGGCCTGCGCACCGGGGACCGCGGCGAGTTCGCGCGGCTCCCGGCGAAGCCCTTCACCGGGCTACTGCGCGACTTCGAGATCGTGGTTGCGGATATATGTCGAGACTGCGTTGACCCACGCATCGGTCTCGTGAATTGCGCGGCCGCATCCCTCTTTCGGTACAGCGGCCACCTAGCGTCGTCCGCACTGGACTTCTGGTCGGCGGCGGAGCGGGAGATGACGGAATCGGTGCACACCACGCACGACCACCGGAGGACGAATGGGCATCTCGCTCGGCTACAACCAGTACGGCAAGGCGGAGTGCCACCTGGTGCACGTGCACGGCGTCGGGTCGCCGGAGGCGTTCGGGCTGCTCCTGGCCCGGTACTTCGTCGAGGGCTTCGCCCAGGTCACGGGTGCCCGGCAGGAGGTGAACCTGGACCACTGGGAGCGGATCTCGACCACCGAGGGCGGGCCCCACGACCACGCGTTCACCAGGACCGGATCCGAGGTCAGGACGTGCGTGGTGACCAAGCAGGGGGCCGAGGAGACGGTCATCTCCGGGCTCACCGGGCTGACGGTGCTCACGAGCACCGGCAGCGAGTTCCACGGGTTACCGGACGTGCCGTACACCTCGCTCGTCGAGACGGACGACCGGATCCTCGCCACGGCCGTCACCGCCCGGTGGCGATACGTCGGCACGGACGTCGACTGGGACAAGTCCTTCACGTCGATCCGGCAGATCCTGCTCGACCGCTTCGCGCAGACCCACAGCCTGTCGCTGCAGCAGACGCTGTAGACGATGGGCGAGGCGACGCTGGCGCCACCCGGAGGTCGCGGAGATCCGGTTCTCCATGTCCCAACAAGCACCACTTCCTGGTCGACCTCGAGAAGTGGGGCCTCGACAACCCCAACGAGGTCTGGTTCGCCGCCGACCGGCCCTACGGGCTGATCGAGGCGTCGATCGTCCGCGACGACGCGCCCCCGGCCCAGGGGGCGTGGGAAGGGGTCAAGGGCTTCATCTGATGGCTGCGGCCCCCGCCGAGTCGACGCCCGAGACCCACGCGTCCGCTACGACCGCCCCTGCCCCCGCGCAGAGGCCGCAACGCTGTCGCGGGTGGAGTGCACGAACGGCCACCGTGCTGATCGTGGCGACGTCGATCGGCGTCGGGCTCGTCCCGATCACCGTGCCCGAGGTCTACTTCTCGCGCACGGACGAGCCCGCGGTGGATCACTGACCACGCGCGAGGGCCCGGCGGCACAACTGCCGCCGGGCCCCGGTCGATCAGCTGTCGGCGAAGCGGCAGTGCGGGTCCTCGGTCGGCACCTTCAGCTTCACGAGGTAGGCGCCCACCGCCGAGTCCACGCAGGAGTTCCCCTGCAGCACGGCGGTGTGCCGGGTCCCCTCGACCGTGATCAACTGCGAGCCCAGCGCCGCAGCCAGGTCGACACCTGCCTGGTAGGGCGTGGCCGGGTCACCCGTCGTCGAGACCACCAGGGTGGGTGGCAGGCCCTCGGCGTGCGGCAGGTGCGGCTGGGAGGTCGGCGTGACCGGCAGCATCGCGCAGGTGTCGAGGGCGCCGTCGCCGGCCGGCAGGCCCGGGTCCGCGAACGGGGCCGCCTCGGCGGCCCGCCGCTGCAGGTCCGCGCGCTCCGCCGCGCCCGCCATCGGCCCGCCGTCGACGCAGTTCACGACCATGAGCGCCTCCTGGTCGTTGCCGTAGCTGCCGTCCGGGCGGCGGCCGTAGTACCCGTCGGCCTCCGTCATCAGCGGGGTCCCGTCACCGGCGCGTAGGGCCTGCAGGCCCTGCGTCAGGCCCGGCCAGGCCGCCGGGTTGTAGAGCGAGGCGATCACGGCGGTCACGGCGTCGGAGTAGGAGAGGGTGCGCCCGTCGGACACGGGCGCGGGGCGGTCGAGCAGCGGCCGGGTCAGGGCCTGGAACTCCGCGGTCGTCCGCGACGGGTCCGCCCCGAGCGGGCAGTCGGCCCGCTGCGCACAGTCCGCGGCGTAGGCGTCGAAGGCGCCCTGGAAGCCGGCCATCTGCGCGATCGCGCCCTCGGCCGCCGTCTGCGTCGGGTCCACGGCACCGTCGAGCACCATGGCGCGGACGTTCTGCGGGAACATCTCCGCGTACGTCGCGCCGATCCGGGTGCCGTAGGAGTAGCCGAGGTAGGTCAGCTTCTCGTCGCCGAGCGCCGCGCGCAGGACGTCCATGTCGCGGGCCACGTCGCGGGTGCCGGAGTTGGCCAGCACGTCGGCGCCGCCGGAGCGCTGCACGCAGTTCTCGGCGTCCTGCCGCGCCCGCGCCTCGATGGCCGCGGTCCCCTCGGCGACGAGGCCGCGGAGGGACTCGGCCCGGGCGGCGTCCCACTCCGCGTCGGTGGTGCAGTCGATGGTCGGCGTGCTCTTCCCGACCCCCCGCGGGTCGAAGCCGACGATGTCGAACACGCCGGCCGCCCCCTGCGCCGCGAAGGCCGCCGCCATCTCCACGCCCGAACCGCCCGGACCACCGGGGTTCAGGACGAGCGAGCCGATGTGGTTCACGCTCTCACCCGCCGCACGCAGGACGGCGATCTCCGCGGTCCGGCCCTCCGGCTTCGCGTAGTCGAGCGGCACGGTGAGGCGCGCGCACTCCACCCCCGGCGCGCCGAACAGCTCGCGTTCGCGGTCGTCGTCGGCGAGCGGGAGGCACGGGCCCCAGGCCAGCACCTGCGAGTAATAGGGCGCGAGCGCCGGCGGCGGCTCGACCGGTGTCGCCGCGACGGGTGCCGGTGCCGGCGTCGGTGCCGTCAGCAGTATTCCCGGTACCGCACACGACGAGAGCATCGCCGCCCCGGCCGCGGCGAGCACGGCGACCGCCGCCCGCCTGGTTCTCCTGGTCCCCACAGGCCTTCCTCCCCGATCCTCCGCGGACCCGGCCACGGGTCCGCGGCGGGTTCAGCGGAGGATGGGGGTGCGGGGGTCACCCGGACGAGGGAGCGCACACCCGAACCGGCGGGGGCGGACCCGACGGCCGGCGTGGGGCCGGCCCCGTCCGAGCCGGTCAGCGCGGGGAACGCGTGGTGCGGCGGGCGAGCCGGGACAGCTCGGCGAGACCGGCGCCGGTGGCCTTCTCGACCCACGCGCCGTCGAGTGCGCCGCAGTCGATGCCGCGCAGCAGGAACCCGGAGAGCGCGGTGGCCGTGGCGGGCTCGTCGAGGAAGCCGGAGTCGGCACGCTCGCGGTAGGCCCGCAGCCGGGTGGCGGCCGAGTCGGCCGAGCCGCGGAAGAAGGCGAACACCGCGGTGAACCGGCTGGGCAGCTGGGCCGGGTGCAGGTCCCAGCCCTGGTAGAAGCCTCGTTCGAGGGAGCGCCGGACGAGCCGGCCGTGCAGGGCCCAGGCCGCGCGCACCGCCTCCGGGCTCCCGACCGGCATGACGTTGGTGGAGCCGTCGGAGAGCCGCACGCCCGTCCCCGCCGCCGCCACCTGCATCACGGCCTTGGCGTGGTCGGCCGCCGGGTGCTCCATGCTCTGGTGCTCCGCGGCGATGCCGAGCGAGGCGGAGTAGTCGTAGGTGCCGTAGTGCAGGCCCGAGCAGCGGCCCTCCGCGGCGGCGATCATGCCGGGCAGCGGGGAGGCGCCGTCGAGCCCGATCACGGTCTGCGGGGTCTCGACCTGGATCTCGAAGCGGAGCGTGCCGACGGGCAGGCCGTGCGCCTCCTCGAGCGCGTCGAGGACCGCGACGAGCGCGGTGACCTGGGCCGGCGCGGTGACCTTCGGCAGCGTGACGACGAATCCCGCCGGCACTCCGCCGCGCGCCGCCAGCTCGGCCACGAACGCGGTCAGCGTGCGGATCCCGCGACGGCGGGTGGCCGACTCCAGGCCGCGGAACCGGATCCCCGTGAAGGGCGGCGCGGTCCCGGCGTCGACGGCGGCGACGAGCTCCGCGGCCGCGCGGCGGACCTCGGCGTCCTCCTCGGCGTCGGGCCGCACGCCGTAGCCGTCCTCGAAGTCGATCCGCAGGTCCTCGATCGGCTCGGTGACGAGCTTGTCCCGCACCCGGGCACGCAGGGCGTCGGCCGCGCCGGCCGGGATCCCCCAGCACGCGGCCAGCTCGGCCTGGCCGGGGGCGTGCGAGTCGAACACCTCGCAGGCGGTGGCGCCCCACGCGGCGGACATGGACCGGTCGAAGCGGTCCGCCGGCACGTACACCGTGTGCACGGGCTGGCGGGTCCCGACGTCGCCGGGGTACGCGGTCGCGAGCACGGCGTCGACCGGGGCGAGGTCGCGGTCGACCGCGGTCGCCAGTTCCTCGGCGAGATCCGTCATGGACGGATCCTGCCCCACCG
The DNA here is from genome assembly GCF_050948485.1 of Pseudonocardia halophobica. NCBI lineage: Bacteria > Bacillati > Actinomycetota > Actinomycetes > Pseudonocardiales > Pseudonocardiaceae > Pseudonocardia > Pseudonocardia halophobica. The sequence continues at coordinate 7,556,517 of NZ_CP192046.1, forward strand.
GGGGCCGGTCTCACCGGACGGAGCAGCGTGATCCCTCCCGCGCCTCAGGCGGCCGCGGCCTCGCCGGGGCGGCGGTGGTAGCGGTCGACGTACACCTGGCCGCTGAGGTCGGCGATGGCGTCCATGACCTCGTCCGTGACGGCACGGCGGATGGCGGCGGAGCCCTCCAGGCCGTCGTAGCGGCTGAAGTCCAGCGGCCGTCCGAAGCGGACCTCGACCCGGGCCACGCGCGGCAGCTTCTTCCCCACGGGCTGCACCTTCTCGGTGCCCACCAGCCCGACGGGCACCACGACGGCACCGGTGGACAGCGCGAGCGACGCGACGCCGGTGTGGCCGCGGTGCAGCCGCCCGTCGAGCGAGCGAGTGCCCTCCGGGTAGATGCCGAAGGCGCCGCCGGCCTCCAGGACCGTGCGCCCCGCCTCCAGCGCGGCGAGCCCGGCCTTGGCGTTGGCGCGGTCGACCGGGACGTAGCCCAGCGCGCCGAGGAAGCGCCCGATCAGCCGGGTCTTGAGGCTGCGCGCGGTGAAGTACTCGGCCTTGGCGAGGAAGGCCACCGGCCGCGGCGTGACCAAGGGGATCACGGCCGTGTCGACGGCCGCACGATGGTTCGCGGCGAAGATCACCGGCCCCTGCGCCGGAACGTGCTGCACCCCCTGCACCCGCGGCCGCCAGATCATCCGCACCAGCGGCGCCAGCACCCACCTGATCAGGAACTGCATGACTCGTGATCCTCCCCCGGGACCCGGCCGGACGCACCCCGACGTCGTCCGGACCAGTGTCGCGCACCCATTGTGACGCCCGGGTCACCGCTCTGGAACGTACCGACGACGTGACGTCGGCGGTTCCGCCACGTGAGGGAGACGGTGCAGATTTGTGCGCTCCGTTAACGCCGGAACCAGTGGTCCGCCGCCGGCCGGAACAGCGCGACGAGCGCCGCGAGGACGGCCAGCACGTGCACCACGCGCAGCACGACGACCACGATCGTCGGCCCGTCGGCCGCGGCGAGGAAGTCCGGCACCGCACCGCCCGCGGCCAGCCACCGCAGCGGCTCGACGACGAGCGAGGCGGTCCCGAGCAGCCCCATCAGCAGCGCGACCGCCCACCGCACCGCGTCACGGCCTGAGTACAGCGCGAGAACGAGGCCGGCGAGCCCGAGGTAGATCGCGAACCGGACGGCGGCGAGGGCGACGGGGCCGGGCGGTTCGGGCGTCGCGAACCGCACGAGGGTCTCCGCGACCCCGCAGCCGATCGCGGTGAACCACAGCGCGACGGAGGTGCTGACGGCGGTGGGCGCCGTCCCGGTGGTGGTGGTGGTCATGCTCGGCAAGGCTTCCCGTCCGGCGCGCCATGGTCCGCCCGGTCGGCCCCCGAGCCCGCGGTGGGGCGGCCCCCACCCGCTACCGTCGCGGATCATGGCCGGACGCCGCCTCGACGTGCTCACCGTGCGCTGGTACGAGCGCCGGGAGGGCTCGGACCCGATCGTGCCCCGCTGGCTCGCGGCGGCCCGGGCGCACCTGCCGGAGGCCGTTCCGCGCCGCTTCGGCGACAGCGAACCCCTCCGCGGGCGGTTCGACCGCGAGGGCGACGCCGGCCTCGCCGCCGCGCACGACCACGCCGAGCAGCTGCTCTTCCTCGCCGGCGCCCCGCCGGTGCACGCCGCTGCGCTCGCGGCCCGGCCGACCACGAGCTGGGGGCCGGTCGCGGCGCACACCCTGCACGCCGAGCGCGGCGCGGCCGACGACCGGGTGCGGGCGTTCGCGCTCGCCCTCGCCGGCCGGCACACGCTCTACGTGTCGGCCTCGGTGTGCCGCGACGTTCTCCTCGACCGCGGCACCCTCGTCCACGACCGGCCCGGCGGCGAGGAGCCCTACCTCGCTGCGCTGGGGGACTGGGTGGGCCTGCCGCCGGAGCCTCCGCTGTGGTGCTGGTTCGGCCCGGCCTATGTCCCGCTCGTGCGCCGGCACGTCCGCGCGGAGGCGGTCGCGGGCGGGCTGCTCCGCGACGACGGGCCGTGGGTCCCCGAGCACCTGCGGGCCCGGCTCGACGAGCCGGACCCGGCCCGGCGCAGGGCCCCGCGCCTGCCCCGTGGCCTGCGCCGATCCGCCTGGAGGATGCTCTTCGGCGGTTAATCGGTTGCGGGGCCGGGCCGCCGTGGGCGAAGGTGATCGCATCATGGAGCTCTGACACCACCCTGCGCCCGCGGCCGCGGCACGAGCCCGGCGGGCGCGAGATCCCGATCTTCCCCGGTGGTGTCGCCATGTCCGCTCCCGCTGCTCTGCTCGCCCAGGACCTCGTCCGCACCCTCGGCACGCGCCGGGTGCTCGACGGCGTGTCCCTCACCGCCGCCCCCGGCCGGCGGATCGGCCTGATCGGCGAGAACGGGGCCGGCAAGTCGACCCTGCTACGGCTGCTGGCCGGCGCGGACGAGCCGGACGGCGGCACCGTGACACGGCCCGCGGACCTGGGGTTCCTCCACCAGGAGATGCCGTACGACCCAGCCCGCACCGTCGCCGACGTCGTCGACGACGCCCTGCGCGAGGCCCGCACCGACCTCGCCGAGCTGGACCGGATCGGACGTGCGCTCACCGAGGCGCCGGACGACGCCGACCTCCTCACCGCCTACGGCGAACGCCTGGAGTCGGCCGAGCGGCACGCCGCGTGGGACGCCGACCGCCGCGCCGAGCTGGTGCTCGCCGGGCTGGGACTCGGCGCGGTCGGGCACGACCGCGCGCTCGGCACCCTCTCCGGCGGGCAGCGCGGGCGGCTCGCGCTGGGCGCACTGCTGCTCCGCCGGCCCGCGGCGCTGCTGCTCGACGAGCCCACCAACCACCTCGACGACGCCGCGGCCACGTTCCTCGAGGAGGAGCTGCGGGGCATGCCGGGCGCGGTCGTGGTGGCGAGCCACGACCGCGCGTTCCTCGACGCCGTGTGCACGGACGTCGTGGACCTCGACCCCGCGCTCGACGGGCCGACCCGCTACGGCGGCACCTACACCGACTACCTCGCGGCGAAGCGGGCCGAGCGGGAGCGCTGGGAGCGTCGGTTCGCCGAGGAGCAGGAGGAGCTCGCGGAGCTGCGGCACTCGGTGGCGGTGACCTCGCGGCGCGTCGCGCACGACCGGCCGATGCCCGACCGGGACAAGATGGGCTACGGCCGGCGCTCGCAGCGCATCGAGCGGCAGGTGTCGAGCCGGGTCCGGGCCGCGACCCGGCGGCTCGAGGAGCTGGAGCGGGACCAGGTGCGTCGGCCGCCCGCGCCGCTGCGGTTCCGCGCGCCCGCGCTGGCGGCCGCGTCGTCGGACGGGATCCTGGTCGCCCTCCGCGGGATCCGGGTGCCCGGCCGGCTCGCGCTGGAGCGGCTCGACGTGACCGCGGACGACCGGCTGCTCGTCACCGGGCCGAACGGGGCGGGCAAGTCCACGCTGCTCGCCGTCCTGGCCGGGACGCTCGCCGCGGAGGGCGAGGTCCGGCGCCGCCGCCGGCTGCGCGTCGGGATGCTCGCCCAGGACACCGTGTTCGCCCGGCCGGACCGCACGGTGCGCGAGACCTGGGAGCGCACGCTCGGCCCGGAGCGCGCCGAGGCGGTGCCGCTGGTCTCGCTCGGCCTGGTCGCGCCCCGGGACCTGGGCGCCCGGGTCGGCGAGCTGTCCGTCGGGCAGCGCAGGCGGCTCGCGCTGGCCCTGCTGATCGCCGACCCGCCGCAGCTCCTGCTGCTCGACGAGCCCACCAACCACCTCTCGCCCCGGCTCTCCGACGAGCTGGAGGAGGCCCTGGGTACCGGGCCCGGCGCCGTCGTCGTCGCCTCGCACGACCGCTGGCTGCGCCGCCGCTGGGCGGGCCGGGAGCTGGCGCTGCGCGCCCCGTGAGCCGTCGGCGGTGCGGGCCTACAGCTCGGCGCGCAGGGCCTGCTGGGCATCGGGCCGGCTGAGGCCGGTGGCCTGCAGCAGGTCGATCGCGATCGAGCGCAGCTGGGCGATCATCACCTGCTCGGACATGCCGAGGTCGCCGGCGGCGGCGCCCAGGATCGGCGAGTCGTGTACGAGGTCGAGGATCGGCTCCCGGGCCGCCTCGCGATCGCCCTCGCCGACCTGCGCGGTCAGCTTCTGCACCGCGGCTGCGAGCTGGGCGACGGCGTCGGGCAGGGCCTCGACGGTGGGCTCGTCGTCCTGCAACGCGGTGAGCGCGCGGCGGGCGAGGACCCGGGTGTTGCGGAAGGCGTAGTCGGTGCGTCGGGCCAGCTCGCCGAACCGGGTCAGCTCGGCGCGGTGCGGACGCCGCAGCGGGGCCACCGCGGTGACCTCGCGCCCGGACTTCACCGACGCGAGCAGCTCGTCGACCAGGGGCTGGCTGCGCCGGGCGCGCTGCAGCGCGTCGGCCGCCGCAGCCTCGTCCCGCTGCCGGAGCGCCTCGGCCACGCCGAACAGCACGGCGGCGAGCTCGTCGAGGGCCCGGCGCGCCTGCCGCCGCACCGGGCCGAGCGGGTGCGACGGCAGCAGCGCGGCCACGAGCAGCCCGACCGTGCCGCCGATCAGGGAGTCGACCCAGCGGTCGATCCCGCCCGTCTGCCCCGGGGGGAGCAGGGTCGCGACCAGCACGGCCGACGAGCCGGCCTGCGCGACGATCAGGGTGCCGCCGTCGGTGAACACCGCGGCCGCCACGGCGAGCATCACCACCAGGGCGATCTGCCACGGCCCGGAGCCGATCGCGGCGACCAGCAGGTCACCGACCAGCACCCCGAGGCTCACGCCCACCACCAGCTCGGCGGTCCGGCGCAACCGGGACCCGAGGGAGACGCCGAGGCTGATCACCGCGGCGATCGGGGCGAAGAAGGGGCGTGGGTGCCCGACGAGGTCGGCCGCGACGAACCACGCCAGGCCCGCCGCCAGCCCGCACTGGACGATCGGCACCGCCGACATCCGCAGGCGGCGCGCGCCCAGGTGCAGCCGGGCGCGCGCCCGCGCGGCCACGCTCATCGCACAGCGTTCATCCGACGAGGGGGATCAGGACACGCCCAGCGCCGCGGCCGCCGCGGGGTCGGAGTCGGCGAGGAAGCCGCGGATCCGCTCGACCTCGTCCGTCTCGCCGATCGCCTCGGCGGAGCGCATCAGCGCACCCAGCGCGCGCAGGAAGCCCTGGTTCGGCTCGTGCGACCACGGGATCGGGCCGAAGCCCTTCCACCCGTTGCGGCGCAGCTGGTCCAGGCCGCGGTGGTAGCCGGTGCGGGCGTACGCGTACGCCGCCACGGTGTGCTTCTCGGCCAGGGCGTTCTCGGCGAGGGCGGCCCAGGCGATCGACGACGCGGGGTTGGCCGCCGCGACGTCGGCCGGGTCCTCGCCCGCGGCCAGCGCGGCCGCGGCGGGGTCGACGGGCAGGCGCGTGGGCTCGGGGCCCAGCAGGTTGCCGTGCAGACTCATGCCTCCATCCTGCCCCGTCGACCCCTCGTGCGATCCGGCCGGGCTCAGCCCGCCAGGGACTTGCCGGCGGACTTCAGCGACTCGCAGGCCTCGACGACGCGCTCGGACATCGCGACCTCGGCCTTCTTGCCGTAGGAGCGCGGGTCGTAGGTCTTCTTGTTGCCGACCTCGCCGTCGACCTTCAGCACCCCGTCGTAGTTCTCGAACATGTGCGCCGCGATCGGGCGGGTGTAGGCGTACTGGGTGTCGGTGTCCACGTTCATCTTCACGACGCCGTAGGACAGCGCCTCGTGGATCTCCTCCAGCAGCGAGCCGGAGCCGCCGTGGAACACCAGGTCGAACGGCTTGGAGCCCTCCGCCAGGCCCAGCTTCTGCGTGGCGACCTGCTGGCCCTCCTTGAGGATCTCCGGGCGCAGCTTCACGTTGCCCGGCTTGTAGACGCCGTGCACGTTGCCGAAGGTCGCGGCCAGCAGGTAGCGGCCCTTGTCGCCGGCGCCGAGGGCCTCCACGGTGCGCTCGTAGTCGCCGGGCGCGGTGTAGAGCTTCTCGTTGATGTCGTTGGCGACGCCGTCCTCCTCGCCGCCGACCACCCCGATCTCGATCTCCAGGATGATCTTGGCCTTGGCCGCCTCGTCGAGCAGCTCGGCCGCGATCTTGAGGTTCTCCTCGAGCTCGACCGCGGAGCCGTCCCACATGTGCGACTGGAAGAGCGGGTTCCCGCCCTTGGCCACGCGCTCCTGGCTGATCGCGATCAGCGGGCGGACGAAGCCGTCGAGCTTGTCCTTCGGGCAGTGGTCCGTGTGCAGCGCCACGTTGACCGGGTACGAGTCCGCGACCACGTGGGCGAACTCGGCGAGCGCGGTCGCACCGGTGACCATGTTCTTCACCCGGGTTCCGGAGAGGAACTCGGCACCGCCCGTCGAGACCTGCACGATGCCGTCGCTGCCCGCCTCGGCGAAGCCGCGCAGGGCCGCGTGCAGCGTCTCGGAGCTGGTCACATTGATGGCCGGGTACGCATACTCCCCGCTCTTGGCCTTGTCCAGCATCTCGTTGTAGATCTCGGGGCTGGCGATCGGCATCTGAAGTGCCCTCCTCGGGTCCGCGTCGTTCGCCCGCCAGTATCACCCACCAGCGCCGACGTGCCGAATGACGTGATGGTCGACTCCGGCGGGCCCCGTCCCGCACGGACTCCCCGAGCTCCGTCTGCGCGGATCGCACGCTCGATAAGGTGGCCCCCGTGGGGGCTGGAGCGAACCCGGTGGACACCGGCGGCTACGAGAGCACGGTCGAGCGCACGCTGAGCAGGCTGCGCCGGATCGACTCGCGGCCGGACCCCGCGGTGGCCGCCCCGCCCCCGCAGGCCCCGGGTGCCCCGCTCACCCTCGCCGACCTCTACCGCGACCACCGGATGCGGCTGGTCCGGCTGGCCGTGCTGCTCGTCGACGAGCCAGCCACCGCCGAGGACGTCGTGCAGGAGGCCTTCGCCGGGCTGCACCGGCACTGGGCCGGGCTGCGCGACGAGGCGGCGGCCGTCGGCTACCTGCGCACCGCCGTCGTCAACGGGTCCCGGTCGGTGCTGCGCCGGCGCCGCACGGCCCGCGAGTACGTGGCCCCGCACCAGGTCAACGCCCGGTCCGCCGAGTCGCTGGCGATGCTCTCGGCCGAGCACCAGGCCGTCGTCGACGCGCTGGGCACGCTGCCGCCGCGGCAGCGGGAGGTCCTGGTGCTGCGCTACTACGGCGGGCTGTCCGAGGCCGAGATCGCCGAGGCCGCCGGGATCACCCGCGGGACGGTCAAGTCGACGGCCAGCCGGGCGCTCGACGCGGTGGCCCGTGTCATGGCCGAACGGTCCGGGGGAAGATAGTCCCCGGGAGGACACACCAACCATGACGAACCCGCACGCCCACGCGAACCCGAACCCGTCGGTCGACCCCGGTCGCCGGCTGGCCGAGGCGCTGCACGCGCAGGCGGTTTCGTCCGCGTCCGCGCCGGCCGGGCACCCGCTCGCGCACACCGCCCCGCGGCGGTCCCCGGAGCCGCGCGCCGACGCCGCACTGCGCCGGCAGATCATGTGGGCGCTGGTGATCGCCCTGCTCGCGGGCCTGGTGCTGGGCGCGGGGATCGGGCTCGTCTCGCTGTTGTTCCCCGGGGTCCTTCCCACGGTCGGCTGACGGGACGCACAGGTGCGCCCGGTACCGTCCTCCGCGTGACCCACACGCTTGCCCTGGGCCCCGAATGGTTGAAGCCCGACGTCATCATCGGCTGGCTCGGCCCCTGGGCGCTGCTGGGCCTGGCGCTCATCGTGTTCGCCGAGTGCGGCCTGCTGCTGGGCTTCTTCCTGCCGGGTGACTCCCTGCTGTTCACCGCCGGACTGTTCGTGGCGTCGGGCGCGATCCGCACCCCGCTGTGGGTGGTCTGCCTGCTGCTCGTGGTCGCGGCCTTCGTCGGCAACGCGTGCGGCTACGGCATCGGGCGCAAGGCCGGACCCGCGATCTTCGACAAGCCGAAGAGCAGGCTGTTCAAGCCGCAACACGTCGTGAAGACGCAGGAGTTCTTCGACAGGTACGGCAACCGCGCGATCGTCCTCGGCCGTTTCGTGCCGATCGTCCGCACGTTCATCACCGTGATGGCCGGCGTCGGGAAGATGGAGGCCAAGCGTTACCTCACGTACTCGCTGATCGGGGGCGTGGCCTGGGCCGCCGGCGTCACGGTGCTCGGCTACTTCCTCGGCCAGATCGAGTTCGTGCGGGACAACATCGAGCTGATGCTCATCCTGATCGTGGTGCTGTCGGTGGTGCCGATCGCGGTCGAGTTCCTGCGGGCGCGTCGGCAGTCCCACGGGGCGGCCGCGGCCGGGGGCTACGACCCCGACGCGACCACCCGCATCCCGGTCGTCCGGCCGGACGAGCGCCCGCCCGGCCACCACCGCTGACCCGGAGGAGCACGTGCGACAGACGGTCCTGGCCTTCGACCCGCTCGGCTCGGCCGGGCCGGTCACGGTCTGGGTCGTCGTGCTCGCGTTCGTGTTCCTCGAGTGCGCGTTCGTCATCGGGCTGTTCCTGCCGGGCGACTCGCTGCTCGTCGCGGCGGGCGTGGTGCTCGCCGCCCACCAGCACGAGCTCTCGGCCTGGCTGCTCTCGGCCGCCGCGGTGATCGTCGCCGTCGCCGGCAACCAGGTCGGCTACCTCGTCGGGCGCTACACCGGGAACCGGATCAAGGTCCGCAAGGGCGGGAAGCTCCTGACCCGGGAGAACCTCGACCGGGCGGGGCGCTTCCTCGACCGGTGGGGGTTCTGGTCGGTCGTCGTGGCCCGCTGGGTGCCGTGGGTCCGCACGCTCGCCCCGGCCATCGCCGGGGCCGCGCGGATGGACAACCGCAAGTTCCTGCTGGCCAACCTGGTCGGCGCCCTCGCCTGGGTGCCCACGCTCATGATGCTCGGCTACTACGCCGCCGGCCTGCTCGACCGCATCCCGTGGGTGCGGCACGTGGCGGTGGTCGCGGCGATCGCCTTCTTCGTCGTCGGCACGGCCGTCGGGGTCGTCCGGTACGTCATGGAGGTGCGGCGGCCGGTCGACGACGAGGCGCGGGTCGGGTCCGGCCCCGCCTCCTCCGGGGCCGACCCGGGCGTCGACCCCGCGCCGGTCGACCGGTCCTGAGCGGCCCGATCCTCAGGCCACGCCCGTGCGCTCCAGCCGGGCGGCGGCCTCCAGCAGCATCCAGCCCGAGAGCTGCACCGACAGGTCGCCCTCCGGGGCGCCGGCGGCGGGCCGGCGGGCGGGCCTGCGCCAGTCGTGTGCGAACGCCGGCCCCGCCGCCGTGTCCGCCCGGTTCTCCCACACCGACTCCGCGCTGGCGAGGACGAGGTCGCGGGCGTGCGGCAGCCTCGGCCGCCGGACCGCGGCGTCGGCCAGGTAGCGGGCGAGGATGCCGTTGAACAGGCCACCGTCGCCGCCGTCGTCATAGCCGCCGATCACTCCGCTCGGCTCGGCCAGGCCGCGCGCCGTCGCCGCCAGCACCGCGGCGGCCCGGTCGTGCCAGCGGGCGTCCCCCTCCCGCTGCGCGAGCTCGAGGCAGGCGCCGAGGTAGACGCCCTGACAGTACGTGTAGGTGGTGCCGGCGACCTCCCGGACCGCGCCCTCGGCGTCGAGCCGGACGCCGTCGCGGACCAGGCCCGAGGCCGGGTCGACGAGGGTGGCGGCCATCCAGTCCGTGAGCGCCGCGGCGGTCCCCAGGTCGTCCGTAGAGCCGGTGCGGGCCAGCAGGATCGCGGCCGGGCCGTTGGCGGGGGCGTTCTTGAAGTCGTCGCCGCGGCGCCACCAGATCCCGCCGCCGCCCGCCGGGGTGTGCGCGGCACGGATCCGCGCCGTGATCGCGTCGAGGGCCCCGCGGCGGCTGCGCACCCGCACCCCCGCCCGCTGGACGGCCAGCCCGAACCAGGCGATGTCGTCGTAGTAGTCGTTGGTCCAGCGGCCGAGGTTGCGGACCCGCACGCCGCGCACCATCCCGGCGATCGCGGCCGCGCGACGCCGGTCCGGCGCCCGGACCTGGGCGTCGACCAGGCAGTCGAGCAGGTGGGCCTGCCACCAGTAGTGCCACGGCCCGACGAGCGCCCGGGCGCGCTCGCGCAGCGCAGCGGGCCGCGGGCTGCGGATCCGGCCGATCCGGGTGGCCGGCAGCACGCCGCCGACGCGGTGCAGGTAGCGACGGGTGACCGCGCGTTCCGCGGCGGCCGCCCGGTCCGTCCACGGGCTGGTCATCACGGCGATCATCGCAGAGATTTTCTGTCGGGGGTCGGGCCTACCGTCCGCGGTATGAACCCCGAGATCCCCTCCGAGCTCGTCCATCGCATCGACCAGTACGAGGCCTGGCAGCGCGAGACCATCCGCCGGCACGGCTGGGCGCTGCAGGCGGTGCTGGGCGACGCCGACGGTCCGCCGTTCGTCTACACGGTGGGGCTGTCCGGCTTCGACCATCCCGAGCTGATCGTGTTCGCGGTCGACCAGGCCACGGCGGCGCGGGCGCTCAACCGGCTGGGGGAGTACGTGCGGCTCGGCGGCCGGCTCGGCCCCGGGGACACCGTGGGCCTGCCCGAGGGCCTGGTCAGCCTGCTCGCCTTCCCCGACTCCGCGGACTGGCTCCTGGGGGCGAACCGGCTGTACCGGGTCCCCGGCGGGCCGCCGGTCGAGGCGCTGCTGGTGGTCCCCGAGGAGGGCTACGCCGAGGAGGCCGGGGAGGACCTGCCCTGCCGGTTCTGCGGGTGAGGGGGCGGGATCCGCGGGGTGCGGCGGCGGAATCCGTGGCCGGATCCGTGGGCTCCCCGTCGTTGACGCCATACCCGGGGTCCGCGACCGTTGGAGTCATGACCCATCGATCCGGCCGCCACCGCGTGGTGGTCCCCCTCTTCGACGGCATCCAGCCGCTCGACGTCGTGGGGCCGCACGAGGTGCTGCGCATCGCGACCTACGTGGCGGGCGGCCGGGGGTACGACGTCGAGCTGGTCGGCGTCCGGCCGGGCCCGGTGCGCTCGGAGACCGGACTGGACCTGGTCGCCCGCAGCGCCCTGCCGGCCGGGCCGATCGACACCCTGCTCGTCCCGGGCGGCGGCGGTGCGCGGCGGCAGGGGCCGCCGGGCAGCCGCGGCAACGAGACCGAGCTGGTGAGCTGGATCCGGCACGTCGCGCCGCAGACCCGGCGGCTGGTGTCGGTGTGCACCGGGGCGTTCCTGCTGGCGGCGGCCGGGTTGCTCCGCGGCGAGCCCGCGACCACCCACTGGCGGTGGGCCGAGCGGCTGTCCGAGGAGCACCCGGAGGTCGACGTCCTGCCGGACCCGATCTACGTGCGCAGCGGCCGGATCTGGAGCTCGGCCGGGGTCACCGCGGGGATGGACCTCGCCCTGGCGCTGGTCGAGGAGGACCTCGGGCCGGACGTGGCGCAGAGCGTGGCGCGCGAGCTTGTGCTGCCGGTCCGCCGCGCAGGCGGGCAGAGCCAGTACGCCAGCCCGGTCTGGGCGCCGCCGGCCCCGCGGCCGTCGGTGCGCGCGGCCCAGGACATCGTGCACGCCGAGCCGGCCGCGGACCTGCGGGTCCCGGTGCTCGCGGCGCGGGTCGGGATGAGCGAGCGGCACTTCGCCCGCGAGTTCACCCGACTCGTGGGCACCCCGCCCGGCGTGTACGTCGAACGGGTGCGGGTCGAGGCGGCCCGCGGTCTGCTCGAGTCGGGTGGGCTCACCGTCACCGCGGTGGCCTCGCGGGCCGGGTTCGGCTCGGCCGAGACCATGCGCCGCGCCTTCCTGCGCCGCCTCGGGGTGGCGCCCGACCACTACCGCCGCCGGTTCGCCGGCCGTCCCGGTATTGCCGGGAGCTGACCCGCTTACCGACCGACCGTCGCCGGCGGCCGGTCACCTGGTCCTGCCCCGCCCTGCCCGAAGGAGCCCGCCATGCAGGTCGCCATCCCGCTCTTCCCCCGCCTGACCGCGCTCGACGCGATCGGCCCCTACGAGGTGCTGCAGCGCGTCCCGGACCTCGAGGTGGTGTTCGTCGGCGCCGAGCGCGGCGAGGTCCGCACCGAGAACGGGATGCTCGGCCTCACGGTCGACGCCACGTTCGCCGAGGTAACCGACCCGGCGGTCGTGGTCGTGCCCGGCGGGATCGGCAGCCGCGACCACCTCGACGGCAGCCCGCTCGTCGACTGGGTGCGCGCCGTGCACCCCGGCACCCGCGCGACCACGTCGGTCTGCACCGGGTCCCTGATCCTCGGCGCGGCCGGGCTGCTCCGGGGCCTGCCCGCGACCACGCACTGGGGCGCGGTCGACATCCTGGCGCGCTTCGGCGCCGAGCCCGTGCGGCAGCGCGTCGTCGAGCTGCCGGAGCAGCGGATCATCACCGCCGCGGGCGTCTCGTCCGGGATCGACATGGCGATCCGGCTGGTCGCTCACCTGGTCGACGAGGTCGCCGCGCAGGCCGCCCAGGTCTACGTCGAGTACGACCCGGAGCCGCCGTACAAGGCCGGCCACCCGGACCACGTCGGCGAGGAGGTCATGGCGCGGATCGCGGAGTACCGCGCCGCCCGCTCCTGATTCCTGTTCCGCCCCCTCCCCAGGGGCCGCGACCCCGGGCCCCGGTCACCGTCGAAGGAGACGTCATGTCGGTCCGTTCCATCCTGCCCGCCACCACCCGTCCCCGCACCCGTGCCGAGCTGCGCGCCGTCGTCACGGACCGCCGGTTCGTCCGGCACTACGTCGAGATGGTCGTCGCGATGGTCCTCGGCATGGTCGTGCTGCTCCCGCTCTGGCGGCTCGCCGGTCTGCCCGACGTGAGCGGCTCCGTCGAGCTGCACTCGCTGCTCATGGCCACCTCGATGACCGTCGGGATGAGCGCGTGGATGCTGGCGCGCCGGCACTCCCGGGCGGCGATCGGCGAGATGGCGGCCGCGATGTACCTGCCGTTCGTGGTGCTCTTCGTGCCGTTCTGGGCCGGGGTCCTCGACGGGCACGGCGTGATGATGGCCGGGCACGTCCTGATGCTCCCGGCCATGCTGCTGGCGATGCTGCGCCGGCCCGCCGAGTACGTCGGCCACCACCACCAGCTGCGGGCCGCGCCACCCGCAGGTCACCTCGTCACCGGGCGGCCTCGACCGGGAGACCGGCCAGGACGTCGGTGGCGAGGTGCTCCGGCCCCACGCCCTGCACGATGATCGCCGCGCCGTCCGAGTTGCGGGTCCGCAGCGGCAGGATCGCCTGGTACCCGGGCGAGTGGTACCAGGCCCGGGCCTCCTCGAGCCCGGGGAAGGCGATCACCACGAGGTTGCCGGGGAACTCGCCCTCGAGCACCTCGGGCAGGTCGCCGTGGACCACGAAGGTGCCGCCGTAGGGCGCGAGCGTGGCGTCGATCCGCTGCAGGTACTCCACGATCTCGGCGTTCGGGGTCACGCTGCGCAGGTGGGCGATCGCGTAGGCGGTCATGTCCGCTCCTCCTCGTTCCGGTGTCGTCGCCGAGCGTCGCCGCCGGGCGGGCGCCGGTCGATGACGTCGGGGGTAAGGCGGCCGTGCACCTCGACCGGACGTGACGCGGCGCACCCTTGCTGAGTTCCTGTTTGCAACGCAGACTGGGTTGCATCGAGGAACTCAGATGGAGGAGGATCCGATGCGGGACGCGGTGATCGTCGAGGCCGTCCGGACGCCGGTCGGCAAGGGCAAGCCGGGCGGCGCCTACGCCGAGGTGCACCCGGTCGAGCTGCACGCGCACGCCATCCGGAGCGCGGTGGAGCGGGTGCCGGGGTTGCGCCCGGGCGAGGTCGACGACGTCATCGGCGGGGTCGTCGGGCAGGTCGGCGAGCAGAGCGGCAACACCACCCGGTTCGCCGCGCTGGCCGCGGGCCTGCCGGAATCCGTGCCGGCCACCACCGTCGACCGCCAGTGCGGCAGCAGCCAGCAGGCCCTGTCCTTCGCGGCGCAGGGCGTGCTCGCCGGGGCGTACGACGTGGTCGTCGCCTCCGGCGTCGAGTCGATGTCGCACGTGCCGATCGGCAGCTCGGCGAACGTCGACGGCATGCGGGCGGACGTGCACGGCCCGTCGATCGCCCGGATCTACCCCGGCGGGCTGATCCCGCAGGGCGCGAGCGCGGAGCTGATCGCCCGAAAGTGGGGCCTGTCCCGCACGCAGCTCGACGAGTTCGCGCTGACCAGCCACCAGCGTGCCGCAGCGGCGTGGGACCAGGGGTTCTTCGCCTCGCAGGTCGCGCCGCTCAAGGTCACGCACGCCGACGGCACCGTCACGCAGCTCGAGCGGGACGAGACGGTCCGTCCCGGCACCACCCTCGAGGCGCTCGCCGGGCTGCGGCCCGCTTTCGCCGACCCCCGCTGGACCGACCGCTTCGGCGACCTCGACTGGAAGGTCACCGCGGGCAACTCGTCGCCGATCAACGACGGCTCCGCCGCCCTCGTCGTGACCACGAGCGAGATCGCCGCGCAGCGCGGCTGGCGGCCGCGCGCCCGGATCCACACCACCACCGTCACCGGCGACGACCCGGTGTACATGCTCACCGGGATCATCCCCGCGACGGCGAAGGTGCTGGCCAGGGCCGGACTGACGATCGCGGACATCGACGCCTTCGAGGTCAACGAGGCCTTCTCCTCGGTCGTCCTCGCCTGGCTCGCCGAGACCGGCGCGGACCCGGCGAAGGTCAACGTCGACGGCGGCGCCATCGCCATCGGCCACCCGCTCGGCGCCAGCGGGGCCCGGCTCGCGACCACCCTGCTCGGCGTGCTCGAGCGGACCGGCGGGCGCTACGGCCTGCAGACCATGTGCGAGGCGGGCGGCACCGCCAACGCCACCGTCATCGAGAGGCTCTGACCATGGACATCTCCGGGAGCGTCGCGCTGGTGACCGGTGCGAACCGCGGGCTCGGCCGGGAGCTCGCCGCGCAGCTGCTCGAGCGCGGCGCCAAGACCGTCTACGCGGCCGTCCGCGACCCGCAGTCGGTCACCGACGAGCGGCTCGTCCCCGTGGCCCTCGACGTCACGGACCCCGAGTCCGTCCGGCGGGCCGCCGAGGCGTGCGGCGACGTCACGCTCGTCGTGAACAACGCCGGTCGGGCCGGAGCCGGGTCGCTGCTCAACGCCGACCTCGACGCAGTGCGGGCCGAGCTGGAGACGAACTATCTCGGCCCGCTGCACGTGGTCCGGGCGTTCGCACCGGTGCTCGCGCGCAACGGCGGCGGCGCGGTCGTCGACGTCCTGTCCGTGCTGTCCTGGTTCGCCCTCCCGGCCTCCGGCTCGTACTCGGCGTCGAAGGCGGCGGCGTGGTCGCTCACGAACTCGGTCCGCGCCGAACTGCGCGGGCAGGGCACACTCGTCGTCGGGGCGCACATGGGCTACATGGACACCGACATGACCGCCCGCCTCGACGTCCCGAAGATCCCGCCGGCGCAGGTCGCCGCGCAGATCCTCGACGCCGTCGCCGCAGGTGAGGAGGAGGTCCTGGCGGACGACATCACCCGTGGAGCCAAGCAGCTGCTCAGCGGCCCACCCACCGCCCTCGCCCCGTCCCGCTGACCACCGGGCAGTGACGGGACCGACGATCGCGACGAGCGGCGCAGTTCTGTCACGCCCGCAGAGGCCCGGGCGGCACACACCCGAAGATCGCGTGAGCGTGACGTGAGGGCTGTCCGCACCGCCGCAGCGACAGACTCGCGGCGATCACTACGCCGCCACGAGGATGATCGTCGTAGCGTCAGGAGTGCGGCTGGCGCTACCACCGTCACGCACTCGCGAGATCTTGACGGCACCTTCCGGAAGATCCGCGTGCGGGACAGGAGCGCTGTCGGAAGCACCGTGCCGTCCCTCTCGCATCGATCACGGCGCTGCTGGCCGGGCAATGATCGTCGTCAGCGTGACGTGAGGGCTGTCCGCACCGCCGCAGCGACACACTCGCGGCGATCTTGGGTGGCTCCACTACCAGGCGCGGGAGAGGTCGGCGTGCCGGCGGATCCAGGCGTGCATCGTGATGCCCGCGGCGACGCCGGCGTTGATCGAGCGGGTGGAGCCGAACTGGGCGATCGAGACCAGGAGGTCGGCGCCGGCCCGGGCCTCGTCCGTCAGGCCCGGGCCTTCCTGGCCGAAGAGCAGCACGGTCTCGCGCGGCAGCTCGGCGGTCTCCAGCGGCACCGAGCCCGCGGTGTTGTCGACGGCGACCACCGCCAGCCCGTCCTCGCGGGCGAAGGCG
This sequence comes from Pseudonocardia halophobica, assembly GCF_050948485.1. Lineage (NCBI taxonomy): Bacteria > Bacillati > Actinomycetota > Actinomycetes > Pseudonocardiales > Pseudonocardiaceae > Pseudonocardia > Pseudonocardia halophobica. The sequence goes on from NZ_CP192046.1 coordinate 7,572,651, forward strand.
AGCAGCCCGGCGATGTCCGGGTGGTGGTGCAACGTCTGGTAGCGGTCGGTGACCATCGCGCCGCGCCGGTTCCAGCGCCGTCGCCCGACCACGTGGACCGCGGCCGCTGCGAACGCGTTGGCCGTGCGGACGACGGTCCCGATGTTGTGGTCGTGGCCGAAGTTCTCGATCGCGACGTGGAACGGGTGGGCGCGGGTCGCGAGGTCGGCGACCACGGCCTCGCGGCGCCAGTACCGGTAGGCGTCGACGACGTTGCGCCGGTCACCGTGCACGAGGAGCTCGGGGTCGTAGCGCGGGTCGTCGGGCCACGGCCCCTCCCACGGACCGACGCCCACCTGGCCGGGCACGGCCCACTCGGTCGCCCCGCGACTGTCCTCCTCCACCACCCCATGATCCCGCCCGGCCACACCCGCCCGCACACCGCCGCACCACGTGTGCGGCACCACCACTCTGTGTGCGAGCGCCCGCAGAGCCACGCCACCGGTCGAAGGCACCGGGCCGCCACCGACCGTGATCCACGTCCGGGGAGCGGAACGTTCGAATTCCGGACGTTCCCTTGCCGAACCGCGGATCTTGCTGCCGACGCCACGGCGTCGAGGAGCGGTCAGTCGGAGGTGCGGATGCCGTACTGGGCGATCTTGCGGTAGACCGTGGCGCGGCTCATCCCCAGCATCTCGGCGGCCTGGGTGACCGTGACGCCGGGTTCGGCGAGGCAGCGGGCGATCTCGTCGCGCTCGAGGGTCTCGATGCGGGTGAGCGTCCGGCTGGAGCCGCAGAGGACCTCGGGCGCGAGGTGCCGGGCGTCGACGACGTCGCTGCGGGTCACGGCCTCGCGGACCACCCGCCGCAGCTGCTCGACGTTGCCGGGCCAGGAGAAGGTCCGCATCGCCCTGACCGCCGCCGGGGTGAACCGGACCTCCCGCCCGCGGGCCCGGGCGCCGAGGTGCTCGGCGAGGGGGAGGACGTCGTCGGGTCGGCGGCGCAGCGGCGGCACCTCGACCACGACGTCGACGAGCCGGGCGAGCGGGGCCGGGATCGCCGCGGCCTCCGACGCCGTCACGGCGAGCGACGCCTGTGGCGCGGCCGCCACGATCCCCGCCAGCTCGGTGGCGGCCCACTGCGGGAGCGCGTCGACCCCGCCGGCGATGACGCTCGTCGTCTCCTTGGCCAGCTCGGGGGTCCAGAGCGCGAGCCAGGCCTCGGCGTCGCGCGGGTTCGGCGGCCGGGCGTTGAGGATGCGGTGGTCGCGGTGCACCATCCGCAGCGCCGTGCCGAGCAGCGCGGTCTTGCCGGCGCCGGCCTCGCCGACCACGGCGACGACCTGCCCAAAACGCAGCGCCGCGACCACCTCGTCGAGGGCGGCGCGCCACGCCCGGCCGAGCTCGGGCGGCGCCTCGACACCGCGGTGCGCGGAGTAGACGCGGAAGACCTCGCCGCGGGGCGTCGGCCGGGGCTCGGCGCCGCGCCCGCGGGCGAGCATGAGCGCGCTGGTGTGCCCGGCGGCCATCTGGGCCAGGGCTAGGAGGAGCCCCTCGGACTTCTCCGACCAGGTGGTGAGGTTGACGCTGCCGACGAGCCGGCCGAACACCGGGTCCATCACGGGGACGGCCGCGCAGGTGTAGCCCCAGAGGCCGGTGCAGTAGTGCTCGTCGCCGCGGACGAGCGACGGCGCGCGGTCGGCCAGCGCGAGGCCGAGCCCGGTGGTGCCCGCCTCCCGCTCCGAGAAGGCGAAGCCGGGGGCGAGGTAGGTCTTGTCGAGCGCGTCGACCAGCGCCTTCTCGTCGCACATCCGGCTGAGCACGAGGCCGGCGGCGTCGGTGAGCATGAGGCTGACCGGCTCGCCGGCGAGGGTGTCGCGCAGCCCGTGGAGCACCTCGTTGCCGCACTCGTAGAACAACGACTGGTCGTCGACCGCGCCGGTGAACGCCGGGTTCACCGCGTCGAGCGGGATCCCGTAGCTCTCGCTGCGCCGCCACGACGCGGACAACCGGGGGGCCGTGACCCCGCCGGTCCGTCGGATCTCCTCCACGCGCACCTCCTCGAGCGCCACCTGCCCCTCGACTGTGACACAGCGGGTGCGGGACCCGGTGCGAGCCGCGTCTCAGGTTGAGACTCGGATCGGCCCACCCGGGCCGTCCGGCTGCCTAGCGTCGCCGCCAACCCGAACACGCTGACGACGCCGAACAGCCAGGAGGACAACGATGTACTCGAAGGACGGGGAGAACTACTTCATCGTCGACGCCCACGTCGCCCTGTGGGACGCCCGACCGGAGAACCAGCGGAACATCCACGGGAAGCAGTTCATCGACTGCTTCTACGACTACCACCGCAACCTCAGCCCGGAGTCCGAGGTCTGGCCCTACGAGGAGTACCTCTACCAGGGTGGCGACCGGCTGATGCACGACCTGTTCGAGGTCGGCCACGTCGACCACGCGATCTTCCAGCCCGCGCGGCTCGGCGAGTTCTACGACAACGGGTTCGGGCAGACCGAGGAGGCCTTCACGCTCACCGAGGCCAACCCGGACAAGCTGACCTACAACCACTTCTGGGACCCGCGGTTCGGCGAGACCGGGCTCACGCAGCTGCGCGAGGACGCGAAGCGGTTCAACCTCAAGGGCTGCAAGCTCTACACGGCGGAGTGGCACGGGGACTCCCGTGGCTGGAAGCTCGACGACCCGTGGTCCTACCGCTACCTGGAGACCGCCCAGGAGCTGGGGATCAAGAACATCCACATCCACAAGGGCCCGACCATCCGGCCCCTGGACCGCGACGCGTTCGACGTCGCCGACGTCGACAAGGTCGCCTCGGACTTCACCGAGATGAACTTCGTGGTCGAGCACTGCGGGCTGCCCCGGCTCGAGGACTTCTGCTGGATCGCCACCCAGGAGCCGAACGTGCACGCCGGCCTCGCCGTCGCGATCCCGTTCATGCACACCCGGCCCAAGTACTTCGCGCAGATCATCGGCGAGCTGCTCTACTGGCTCGACGAGGACCGCATCCAGTTCTCCAGCGACTACGCGCTGTGGACCCCGCGCTGGCTCGTCGAGATGTTCGTGGACTTCCAGATCCCCGAGGAGCTCTCCGAGTACGCGCCGCTGACCACCGCGCAGAAGAAGAAGATCCTCGGGCTCAACGCCGCCGCGATGTACGACATCCCGGTCCCCGCCGAGCTGCAGCTCCCGCGCGAGGAGCCGCAGGCCGTGGCGGTGGCGTGATGGCCCCCGTCTCCCTCTCCCGCCAGGAGGACGCCTGGCGGGCGCTCGACGCCGTCGTCGACCCCGAGCTCGACGAGCCGATCACCGACCTCAACTTCGTCCGGTCGCTCGACGTCACCGGCGCCGACGTCGTGGTGCACCTGCGCCTGCCCACCAGCTTCTGCGCCCCGAACTTCGCGTACCTGATGGCGAGCGACGCGAAGGACGTGCTCACGGCGCTGCCCTGGACCCGCCGCGTGGTCGTGGAGCTCGACGACCACCACGACTCCGACCTCATCAACACCGGGCTGGCCGTCGACGCCGGTTACAAGGGCACGTTCGCCCACGAGGCCGAGCAGGACCTGGAGGAGCTGCGGACCACGTTCCGGCGCAAGGCCCACACCGCCGCCATGGAACGGGTGCTGACCCGGATGGTCCGGGGCGGGCACGCGGTCGAGGACCTGGGCCGCGTCACGATCGGCGACCTGCCGCTCGACGACGCCACCCGCGCCCTGCTGCGCCGCCGCGCCGCGATCGGGCTGCGGACCGGCGACGACCTGCCGGTGTTCGTCGACCACAGCGGCACGCCGTACCCGGAGGTCGAGCTGCCGCTGCAGCTGCGCCTGGCGCGGTCCACCCGGATCTCGATCGAGGGCAACGCCCACTTCTGCCGTGGCCTGCTGGCCACCCGCTACGACCTTCAGGAGAGCGCTTCATGAGAGCGGTCCAGGTGGTGGGGTACCACCGCAGCCTCGAGATGACCGAGGTCCCGGAGCCGACCGTCGTCGAGCCGTACGACGTCGTCGTGAAGATCGGCGGCGCGGGTGTGTGCCGGACCGACCTGCACATCCTCGAGGGGCAGTGGGCCGAGAAGTCGCAGGTCACGCTGCCGTACACGATCGGCCACGAGAACGCGGGCTGGGTGGCGGCGGTCGGCTCCGCGGTGACCAACGTGGCCGAGGGCGACAAGGTGATCGTGCACCCGCTGATCACCTGCGGGCTCTGCCGGGCCTGCCGCACCGGCGACGACGTGCACTGCAACCGGTCCCGGTTCCCGGGCATCGACACCGACGGCGGGTACGCCGAGTACCTGCGGACCTCGGCCCGCAGCGTCGTCAAGCTGGACGACGCGCTGGAGCCGGCCGACGTCGCCGCGCTCGCCGACGCGGGTCTGACCGCGTACCACGCGGCGGCCAAGGCGGCCCGGCGGCTCGGCCCGCGCGACACCTGCGTGGTGATCGGCGCCGGCGGGCTGGGGCACATCGGGATCCAGGTGCTGAAGGCGTCGACGCCGGCGAAGATCGTCGTGGTGGACCGGAACCCGGAGGCCGTGAAGCTCGCCGAGTCCATCGGTGCGGACCTCGGAGTGGTGGCGGACGGCGGGCACGTGGACCACGTCCTGGAGCTCACCCGCGGCGAGGGCGCCGAGGTCGTCGTGGACTTCGTGGGCGAGGGCGGCAGCACGTCCGAGGGCCTGCGGATGACGAAGCAGGCCGGGGACTACCACGTGGTCGGGTACGGCGAGAACGTCGACGTGCCGACCATCGACCTGATCTCCGCCGAGAAGAACATCGTGGGCAACCTGGTCGGCAGCTACAACGACCTGTGCGACCTGATGGAGCTGGCCGCGCGCGGCCTGGTCACGCTGCACACCCAGCGCTACGAGCTGGACGACTTCCAGCAGGCGATCGACGACCTCGACGCCGGCCGGGTCCGCGGCCGGGCGATCCTCGTCCCCTGACGGATCCCGACTCGCGCGTCCGGATCTCCCGACTCGCGGACAGGACTCCGCGAGTCGGGAGCTCTGGCAGCGCGAGTCGGGAGTTACCGCGCGCCGGGCGCTAGCCGCGAAAGGCATCGGCGTGCCGCACAGCCCACTCGGCGAAGGTGGTCGCGGGTGCGCCCGTGACCTCCTCGACGGCGGGCTGCACCTGAGCGGGCCAGTCGACGCCGCCCTTCAGGATCGTGTCCACGTACCACTCCGCGGTCCCGCCCATCTCCGGCCGCAGCACCTCGACGGCCTCGTCCCGGGTGACCTGCACGAACTCCACCGGCTTCCCGCGGGCCGCGCCGATCCGCTCGACCAGGTCGACGCGGGTGAGCACCTCCGGTCCGGTGAGCGGGTACGACCGGCCCTCGTGCCCGGGCGTCGTCAGGGCCACCGCGGCCACCCGGGCGATGTCGTCCATCGCGATCGGGGTGCTGCGGCCGTGCGGGTACGGCTCGCGCACGGCGTCCGTCGCGACGATCTGCGGCGCCCAGCTCAGCGTGTTCTCCATGAAGTCGCCGGGACTGAGATGCGTCCAGGCAAGGCCGCTCGCCTCCACCGCCTTCGCGACCCCGCCCCACCAGCTCTCGTGCTCGCCGGAGAGGTCCACGACCCGCCGCACCCCGGCCTCGCGGGCGATCCGGAGCACCTCGTCGACCGTCTCCGGCGTGGGCGCCAGGTAGACCGCCTCGACCCCCTCGAACGCCGCAGGCAGGGTCTCGACCCTGCGCAGGTAGCCGACCGCCACCTCCACACCCTCCGGCAGCGCGGCCCTGTCCGGGTTCGTGGTGAGCGCGCGGACCTCGGGCACCCCGCCCGCCACCAGGTGGTCGACGACCTTCCGCCCGATGTTCCCCGTCGCGCCCGTCACCAGGATCGTCATCGCGCCCCCACTCTCGGTACGGCGTACGGAAAGAACTCCATCAGTACACCGTACGGAGTTGCACGCGAGAAAAACGCCGGCCCGCGGATGGTCGGCGGGCCGGCGTTCGACGCGTGCTCGGTTACGGGGTCGCCGGCGGCGGCGTGGCCGCGGCCGAGCTGCCCTCCTCCCGCTCCCGGACGGCGGGCAGCGCCAGCCGGACGGGCGCGTGGGCGCGGTGCGCCCCGGCCGCCGCGGCGTGGTACTCCTCCAGCTGGGCCAGGAAGTCCGGGTCGGCGTAGATGCGGCCGTCGATCGTCGGGCCCTCCCGCCCGGTGAGCACCGCCTCGACGTCCTCGCCGGTCAGCGTCTTGTGCGTCTCCAGCGCGTGCGCGATGGCCAGCACCGACGAGCGGTTCTCCCGGAGGATCTCCGCGGCCTTGTCCAGCAGCCCGTCGAGGTGGTCCTCGATCCGGTCGGCGAGCGCCCGGCGGAGCACCTCCTCGGCGCTGCCGTCCTTGCCCGGCGCGCCCCTGCCGCCGCCGGGGGCGCCGACCTCGAGCCGCCGGGCCGACGAGTACGACGACACCGTCGACCCCATGCCCCAGAAGCCCTCCATGAACGAGGCCACCGTGGTCGCCGACTCGAGGTCGCCGGACACGCCGGACGAGCTGTCGCCGTCGAAGAACATCCGCTCACCCGCCAGCGAGGCGAGGGAGACGAGGATGTCCGCCTCGTACTCGGAGCGCCACCGGGTGAACTGGTCCTCGGGCGGAATGCTCGCGACCATGCCCAGGTAGTCCGAGCCCTTCTCGATCGTCGCCAGGTCGATCTCCATGTGCTCGCGCACCCGGAAGGCGACGACGGCGTGGCAGCCCTCGTGCACGGCGACGGCGTGCCGCTCGCGCTCGATGTACTCCACGTCCTCGGGCGGGCCGAGCTCCTTGAGCTGCTTGGCCTTCATCAGGTCGCGGTAGGTGATGACCTCGCGGCCGTCCCGGATCGCGGTGATCAGGGCCTCGTTGACCAGGTCCTTGATCGTCGCGCCGGTGGCGTACGGGGTGATCGTCGCGAGCTTGTCGAGGTGCTCGTCCGTGATCTCGTGCGGCACCCTGTCCAGGTAGCCCTGGTAGGTGCGGATCCGGCCGGCCTTCGAGGGGTAGCCGACGCGGTAGATCCGGTCGATGCGGCCCGGCCGCAGCAGCGCCTCGTCGAGCGACTCCGGCATGTTCGTGGCCATCATGACGAGGATCCGGTACTTGGGCGGCGGCTTCGGCCGCATGCCCAGCGCCCGCCGGCCCCAGCGGTTGAGCAGGCCACGCGGCTTCTTCAGGCCGGAGAGCTCGGTGAGCAGCGCCTGCAGCGTGCCCATGCCGCCCCCGCCGCCGCCGTTCATCGCGCCGCCCATCACGAAGCGGCTGCGCGGCTCCTCGACCGGCGGCGCCGGCACCATGGACTCGCGGAACAGCATCGACTGCGTGTCCCGGGACAGGTAGGAGAAGCCGTGGCACCCGGTCCCGTGGAAGGGCGCCGGGCCGAAGCCGCGGGGGCCGCCGCCGGGCCCGGTGACCGCGAGCGAGCCGCGGTTGCCCAGCGCGTCCGCCTCGTCGAAGAAGACGATGACGCCGCCGTAGCGCAGCGAGAGCTTGCGCAGCTTCCGGAACAGCGACTTCACCTTGAGGATGCCGACGCCCATGAACATGTTGATGAAGGCGCCCGGGTCGACGAAGACGTAGGGCTTGCCGGTCTCGCCCGCGACGGCCTCGGCCATCAGCGTCTTGCCGGTGCCGGGCGGACCCCAGAGCAGGAGGCCGCCGGGGACGTAGCCGCCCTTGGCCTCGATCTCGTCCGGCTTCTCCAGGAACATGATGTTCTCGCGGATCCGCTGGACCACGTGGTCCTGACCCCAGACGTCGGCGAACCGGGTCTTGATGTCGTCCGGGTAGTAGGTGTCCACGCCGCCGCGCGAGAGCAGCCAGAACAGGCCGATGAACTGGAAGGCGATGAAGAAGAACGCGAAGGCCAGCTGGAAGATGAACGGCAGCGCCTGCCAGATCAACGCCGGGGCCTGGAAGATCGCCAGGAAGGGCGAGGTGCCCAGGGCCGCGCCGGCGACCAGGGCGACCAGCACCAGCAGCAGCACGATCTTGATCACGCGGGCGAGCCGGAACCGGGTCCAGTCCGAGAACCGTTTCTTCAGCGCCCGGTCGGTGCCGCCGAAGACCTTCCGCGTCCAGAAGACGTGGTAGGCCGACCAGCGTTCCGACACGAAGTAGTGGATCTGCCGCAGCAGCTCCAGCCCGGCGAGCCACAGCAGCCACTGCGACTCGACGGTCTCGATGCGGAACGCGTCCGTGAAGGTGATCAGCGGGTTGTCGGCGACCTGCGACCATACGATCACCAGGAACGCGACGACGAACAGCAGCAGCAGCTTGCCGCGGTCCCACAGGGACGCCTTCCTGCGCCGAGGCTCGAACTTCTCCGGCGGCGGCTCGTGGTGCGCCTGCTGCTCGGACGGCGGACCCTCCGGCTGCCCCGGCTTCCCGGGGTCGGCCGGGTCGTCGGTGATGGTCATGGGCCCTCCCGAACCGTGAACGAGGAGACGACGCCGTCGATCTCGGACTGCCGCTTCTCGAAGCAGTCCGCCGAGCAGCGGGCCAGCGCGAGGTAGAGCTTGCTGGCGTCGTCGTTGAGGTAGCCGGTCTGGTCGAAGATCTGCGGGGCACCGCCGTTGACCCGGTACGAGAACACCGTGTGCACGCCGCGGATCCCCTCGCCCGGGGTCAGCACCTCGTCCCCGAGCAGGGTGAAGCCGGTCAGCCCGCTCTGCTGGCCGCCCAGCTGCATCGTCTGGCGCGCGGTGTCGGACACCGGGTAGATGAAGTCCCTGATCGTGTCGAGGGAGATCTGCCCGCGCGACTTCACCGGGATGGGCTGGACGGTCACCAGGATGGCCGGCGACTCGGCGGACTCACCGATGATGTGGTTGAGCGACGGCCGCGCGTCGGAGTCGTACGCCTGGATCCACACGCCCTCGCTGGAGTCCTTCGCGGGCTCGACGCCGAGCTGGCTCTCCACCTCGTTCGGCGGGACCTGCTTCCACGACGTGGGCACCTTCAGATAGGTACGGTCGGCGGAGTTGGTGACGTAGGTCCAGGACGGCGCCCCGCAGCCGGCGAGGAGCGCGACCACCATCCCCGTCGCCAGCAGCATCGGCGCGAGCAGCGCGGGTCCACGCCGTGCCCGGCGCCCCGCTCGTCCTGCCATGGAGCCCTCCCCCACCGTGACTCTTCCGTGACCTTCGAGTATGCGGCACGAAACGTCCCCGACACTGCACCGTTCAGGTTGCGAAGGCGTTCCCACTGCCCGAAGTGTGACCTCTGCGGCCGTCGTGGGCCACGCTAGGGGCGGAGGGGTCAACGGCCGGTGAGGGGGTGATCTCCCGGGCCCCGCCGCGCGCCCTGCGCCGTGTGGACACGGTCGGTCTGCGAGCGGCGGCGGTGGGCGACCGTCCGGCGCATTCGCGGCCCGAATCTGAGGGGGTTGCTCGGCGTTCGGAGCAATTGCCCGGGCGTTCGGACCATTTTCGCGCCCGTCGTCGACCGCCGGGCCCGCCCCGGGCGCCGTCGCCCGGCGGGCCCTTAAGCTTCCGTACCCCTCGGGCGGGCCTTGCCTACCGTCCTTCGCCGTGGACAGGACGACGGTCTCGGCGGCCCCGGCGGCGGGCGCCCGCACGGCATGGGTGACGGCACTGCTCGCGGTGCTGGCCGGCCCCGCGCTGGTGCACCTGCTGACCTCCGAGCCCATGGGCATGTGGCGGCAGCTGTCGTCCGTCACCGGGCTCGTGGCCCTGTCCGCGCTCGTCTGCACCGCCGCGCTGCCGTCCCGGCTGCGCGGGCTGACCCGGGCCTTCGGCATCGAGACGGTCGTCGGGCTGCACCGCCAGCTCGGCATCCTCTCCGCGGTCCTCATCGCGGTGCACCTGGCGGCCGTCGTCGCGGCCAACCCCACCCAGGTCTCGCTGCTGATGGTGTCCACCGCGCCGAACCGGGCCCGCGCGGCCGTCGCCGCCACGGTGTCGATCGCGCTGCTGGTCGTGCTGGCGCTCTACCGGCGCAGGTTCAACCTGCGCTACGAGGTCTGGCGCTGGCTGCACGTGATGCTGGCCGTGTTCGTGCTGGGCGGCTCCGCGCTGCACGTCCTGTGGCTGCAGCACCTGGTGAACGACGCCGTGATGGGCCCGATCCTCACCGCGCTCGGCATGCTCGTCGTGGTCGTGTTCACGATGCGCTGGTGGGGCCGGTCGGTCCTCGAGCACGGCGGTGAGTTCGCCGTGCAGGCGGTGCGGGCCGAGAACCCGACCGTGACCACGCTGGTGCTGTCCCCGCGCGACGGCGGCGAGGGCCTGCACTTCTCGCCCGGCCAGTTCGCCTGGGTGCGGCTGCAGCGCTCGGCGGTGGAGGAGCACCCCTTCACCATCGCCAGCAGCGCACACGATCCGCGGTACACCGAGTTCACCATCCGCGGCACGGGCGACTTCGCGACCGGCGTGCGCGACCTGCGCCCCGGCGAGTCGGTGTGGGTCGACGGCCCGTACGGCTCCTTCACCTGCGACGACGTCCCGGCGGCCGGGCTGGTCCTGATCGCCGGCGGCGTGGGCATCACCCCGATGATGAGCATGCTGCGCACCGCGGCGGACCGCGGCGACCAGCGGCCGCACCGGCTGATCTACGTCGCCCGGGACACCGGCGACCTGCTGTTCCGCGACGAGCTCGCGATGCTGCGCAGCTACCTCGACCTGGAGGTCACCGAGGTCCTCCGCCGGCCGTCCGCGGCCTGGACGGGCGCGACGGGCGAGATCGACGTCGCGCTGCTGACCAGCGTCCTGCGCACCCTCGACGTGGGCGCGCGCAACGACTACTTCCTCTGCGGTCCGCCCTCGATGGTCTCCGACGTGCACGGCGCACTGACCGTCATGGGCGTGGCCGACGACCACATCCACACCGAGCAGTTCGACATGGCCTGATCCCCGACCCCCTCCGCCGGCCGGTGCCGCCCGGCGGGGGAACCGATCCCGACGACCCCGCACCCGTGCCGACGGTCGCTCCGCACGCTCCGCTCCACCCGGCCACGCTCCCCCTCGCGGCCGGCACGCACCCGCTCCCCACGGGCCGCTCCCCGAAAGGTCCATCGATGTTGCACCGCATCCCGCGTTCCGTGCGCTGGGCCCTGCTCGTCGCCGTCCTCGGCGCCGTCACGGTGTCCGTCCTGCAGTCCTGGACGTCCGGCGCGCCCGGCACCGGCGGCTGGCAGCAGACCCAGTGGGGTCCGCTCGGACCCGCCGACCGCGATCTGCTGATCAAGGTCCGGCAGGCCGGCCTGTGGGAGGCGCCGACCGGTCAGCAGATGTCCCAGCAGGCCACCAACCAGCAGGTGCGCGAGACCGGTCAGCACCTCGCCGAGCAGCACGCCGTGCTCGACCAGATCGACCGCGAGGTCGCGGACAAGCTGGGCGTGCAGCTGCCGAGCCGGCCGACGGACCAGCAGATCGGCTGGATGAACCAGATCACGAACACGACCGGCACGGACTACGACAAGACCGCCGTGCAGATCGTGCGCGAGGCGCACGGCAACGTGCTGCCGGTCATCGCCCAGGTCCGGGTCGGGACCCGCAACGAGCTCGTCCGGCAGTTCGCCGACACCTCGTTCCAGTACGTGACCGGGCACATCGCGATGCTCGAGGCCACCGGCCTCGTCGACTACTCGGCCCTGCCCGAGTCGCCCTCACCCGGCCTGCTCAGCGGGGCCACCACGCCCGCCGACATGATCGTCCCCGCGATCGTCTTCCTGGCCTGCGCCGGTGCCGCGATCGGTCTGCTGGTCACCCTGCGCCGCGGGAAGAAGAAGGCCCCGACCGCCGCGGCCCCGGCCACCGGCAGCCAGCTCGCGGCCCTGCACTCCGCACCGGTGCTCACGATCCCGGCCCCGCGGGAGGAGTCGTCGGGCAGACGCGGCAGGCGCGCCCCGCTCCCGGTGGGCGGTGCCGCCCAGCCCTCGGGCGCGACCTCGACCGGCGGCCACCGCGCGCGGCGGCGCGGGTCGCAGGGTGGTTCGCACAGCGGCGGCCTGCGGGTCGACGACTCCGGCGGCTTCCGCGTCGACGACTCGGGCGGCTTCCGCCGCGCCGACACCGGCGGCCACCGGCCGACCCGGGCTGCCTCGGACACCGGCGGCCACCGCGCCCGGAACGCGGCCGACTCCGGCGGCTTCCCCACCGCCCGCACCGCGACGGCCGTCAGCGACTCCGGCGGCTTCCCCTCCGTGTCCGACACGGGCTCGCACCGGCGGCGCCGCGGCGCCGACTCGGGCGGGTTCCGCTTCGACGACCTGCTCGGTTCCGACCGGGCCGGCCAGACCGGCGGCCACCGCGTGCCGCGCCCCACCGACACCGGCGGCCACCGGCTCGACGAGTCCGACCCGGCCGCCCGCTCCCCCCGATCCGCTACCCGAGGAATGACCCGCTGATGGCAACCCGGACCGACACCCCAGACACCCCCGAGACCCCCCGCGTCGGGCGCACCGCCCGGTCCGCCCGCCTTCGGCGCGTCCTGCTGACCACCGCGGCCGCCGCCATGCTCGCCGTCCCGACGGCCTGCGGGTACGCCGCCGCCGCCGACCGGATCCCGACCGGCGGCAGCGGGCAGGCCGCCCAGGCCGCCGCGCCGGTCGCCGACCAGGAGGACCAGGACGCGGCCGGGACCGAGGACGCCGCCGGTGGCGCGGAGGACGCCGCCGGCACCGACGACGCCGCCGCCGACGCGCAGCAGCAGGCCCGCGGCGGGCAGAACCGCGCCGACCAGGCGGACGCGAACGCGCGCAACGGCCAGCAGAACGGGGGCCAGGCCGCCGCGGAGGACGCCCAGGGCGACGAGCAGGCCGCCGGGGAGGACGCGCAGGCCGCCGACCAGGGGGGCGGCGAGAAGATCAACGGTCTCGACGTCCTCGCCCGCGACTGCTCGAAGAGCAACCTGCCCCCGCACGACGGGTTCCAGAAGGGCGACCGCTGCGTCTCCACCGAGTTCGGCGAGGTCGGTGACGCCGCCCAGAACCCGTCCCTGCTGATCACGAAGTTCCCGCAGCAGGTACAGGCGAACCAGCCCTTCAGCATCGACGTGACCACGAGCAACCTCAAGCGCGACCGGTTCCTCGGTGCCGCGGCCGGCGGCTACTACCTGGAGAGCTCGCTGCTCGACGAGAACGGCATCCAGCGCGGCCACTTCCACACGGCCTGCCGGATGATCTCGCTCGACGAGGCCCCCGCCGCGGGCGACAAGCCGGCCTTCTTCGTGGCCACCCAGGACAACCAGGGCGGCGCCGGCGAGAGCACCGTGACCATCGACGTCACGGGGCTGCCGAAGGGCACCGCCCAGTGCAGCTCGTGGGCCGGTGACGGCTCGCACCGCATCCCGATGATGGAGCGGGCCGACCAGACCCCGGCCTTCGACTCGGTCCGCATCCGGGTCGTCTGACCCCGGCGGGGGCCGGATCCGGCCCCCGTCCTGCCCGATGACCCGGTACGACGGCCGGGAATGGGGCGGGCCGGGCGGGGGTCGGGACCTCTTCTACAGCCCCAGGTCGGCGAGGCCGAGGAGCGCGCGGTACTGCGCGCCCTCGGCCTCGATCGCTTCCCGGGCCCCGGTGGCGCGGTCGACCACGGTCGCCACGCCGACGACGGTGGCCCCGGCCTCACGCACGGCGCGGACCGCCTGCAGCACCGACCCGCCCGTCGTGGAGGTGTCCTCGACGACGAGCACCGGCCGGCCCGTGATGTCCGGGCCCTCGATCAGCCGCTGCAGCCCGTGCTCCTTGGTCGACTTGCGGACCACGAACGCGTCGACGGGCGGGACCCCCGGGTCGGCGGCCCGCTCGGCCGCGGCGGCGTGCAGCACGGCGTCGGCGACCGGGTCCGCGCCCAGGGTCAGCCCGCCGACGGCGGAGTACCCCCAGTCCGCGGTCAGCGTGCGCAGCAGCCGGCCGACCAGCGGCGCGGCCTCGTGGTGCAGCGTGACCCGGCGCAGGTCGACGTAGTAGTCGGCCTCGCGGCCGGAGGACAGCGTGACCTTCCCGTGCACGACCCCGTGCTCGCGCACGAGCTCGGCCAGCCGCAGCCGGTCGGTGTCGTCGCTGGGGTCGGTGGCGGTGCTCATGCTTCAGCGCTCCCGGTCGAAGGTGGCGACCAGCCGGCGGACCACGCGGCGCGGCAGCACGCCCACCACCGACGAGATCGCCTTGTACTGCAGGCTCGGGACGGACACGACGCGCCCGTCGGCGAGGTCGGCGAGGCAGTCGTCGACCACCCGGGCGGCGTCGAGCCACAGCGGCCCGGTGCGCGCGCCGACGTCGATGCCGGCGCGCTCGTGGAACTCCGTGCGGACGAACCCGGGACAGAGGGCCAGCGCCCGCACCCCGGTACCGGCCAGCGAGGCGGCGACCCCCTCGGTGAAGGCGGTGACCCACGCCTTGTCGGCGGTGTAGGTCGAGCCGCTGCCCGGCAGGAACCCCGCCACGCTCGAGACGTTGACTATCGAGCCGCGGCCGCGGTCGACCATCCCCGGCACGACCGCCCGGGTCAGCTGCAGCACCGCGGTGACGTTGAGGTCGTGCTGCGCCTGCAGGTCCTCGGCGGACGTGGCGAGGAAGCCGCCCCGCTGGCCCATGCCGGCGTTGTTGACCAGCAGGTCCACCGGTGAGCGGTCGGGGTCGGCGAGCCGGCGGACCACGCGGGCGCGCTCGTCCGGAGCGGTCAGGTCGGCGGGCAGGACCTCCACCGAGACACCCGCCTCGCGGTACCGCGCGGCCGCCTCCTCGAGGCGCTCGACGGTGCGGGCCACGAGCACGAGGTCGCGCCCCTCGGCGGCGAGCCGGTCGGCGAAGGCGGCACCGATGCCGGAGGTGGCGCCGGTGATCAGGACGGAGGGCACGCGGGCGACACTAGTCGGCCCGGGGGCCGCGCTCAGCTGCCCGTGGTGTGGCGTGTGCCGTCGAGCGCGTGCTCGAGGGCGGTCGCGACCTCGGCGAGGTCGGCGAGCAGGTCCTGGCCGCGCTCCGGGGTGACGTCGACCGGCGCCGCGGCGAGCACCCAGGTGTCCTCGGCCCAGAGCAGCTCGATGTCGTCCCCGACCGCGTCGGCGGCGTCGGCCACGCGCGCGGTGAGCAGCGGGCGGATGGCCTCGGCGTCGGAGACGAACGAGTACCGCTCGCCCACCGGCTCGAGCAGGTCCAGTCCGGCCCCGTCCGTCTCGGGCAGCGGGGCCGACGGCAGCCGCAGCTCGACGGCCGCCGGCAGGCCCTCGCGCAGCTGCACGGCCACGACCACGGCGTTGACCGTGCCCTGCTGCTCGTGGTCGAAGATGAAGCCGTGCCGGCCGCCCTCCGGGGTGGGGACGGTGCCGCTGGCCAGGTTGCGGGCGATGCCCGGGCCGCCGTTCTGCACGGTCCCGTAGCGCCAGCGGCTGGGCAGCACCGGGTCGCCGTCGAGGTACTCCCAGTCGTGCAGCGCGGCCCATCGCCTGCGGTCACGCACCCCGGGCTCCCCGGCCCCGCCGCGCCGGCGGTCGGCGAGGAGCAGCGCGGCGCCGGCGAACAGCGCGACCACGGCGATCACGAACCAGACCCACGACGGAACACCCACGCGGCGACCCTAGCGCCGCAGGCCCGGAACGTGCGGGAACGCCACGATCACCCGTCCGGGGAAGACGGCCGAACGCGGCCGGACGGGCGCCGAACGGCACATCGGACCGTCCTCACGCGGGCGGCCGCACGGGCTCGGCCGCCCAGCCCGCGCGCACGCCGCCGGCCTTCGCGCCCTCCTTCCCCGTCTCGACGACGGCGTCCCGGCCGAGGCCGAGCAGCGCGTCGCCGGAGCCGCCGAGGGGTTCGAGGATCCGGGCCGCGCCGGGCACGGCGAACCGGCCCGTGACCTGCGAGAGTGAGGCGAGGAGGGCACCGAGGCCCGCCCGCGCCTCGTCGAGCCGGGAGAGCAGCGTCCGGATCCCGTCGGCGATCCGCGCGGCGAGGATCGCGGCCTCGCCGACCGCGGAGGCGACGGCGAGCGGGGTGAGGGTGCCGGCGCTCGCGATCGAGGCCACCGCCCAGCGGGCGAGGTCCCAGAGGAACCCGGCGACCGTGTCGCGGATCAGCGCCCGCTCGGCCCCGATCGTCGCCCCGACCTCCAGCAGCCGGTCGGCCACGGCCGCACAGCCGGCGGCGAGGCCGGTCAGCGACTCCGCGTCCCGGGCGGCCGCGGCGCGCGCGGCGTCGGCCGCCGAGCCGGTCCACCCCTCGAGGTCCGGGCGGCCCCGCTCCGCCGCCTCGGCGGCCGCGGCCCGCGCCCCGCGGTGCCAGTCCGTGGCCCGCGCGACGACCTCGGCCGGGTTCCCGGCGAGCCGGTCGAGGGGCTCGCGGAGGAACCCGACGTGCTCGATCAGCCAGCCGATGCCGGCCGTCGCGAGCTCGCCGAAGGGGTCCGCGACGAACCCGAGCGCGTCGAGCCCGACGCCCGCGGCGGTCCACGCCAGCGCGACCGGGTCGGGCCGGTCCGCCGTGGCCGCGTCGGCGAGGTCGGCGACGCTCGACGCCGGACCCGCGCCGTCGAACGTCCCGGGCTCCGCAGCCGGCGTGGGCGTGGATGGCGCGGTCACGGCGAGCCCGGCCCGGCCGCGCGTTCCAGCGCGAGGGCTGCCGCCAGGTCCGCCTCCCGGTAGGTCGCGGCCGCCTCCCGCGCCGACCCCGCGGCGGCGACCAGGCCCCGCTGCGCGGCCTCCAGCGCGGCCACCCCGGCTCCGGCCGCCTCGCTCGCCGCCCCCGCGAACAGCCGGCCGACCAGCCCGAACGCGTCGGGCGACAGGGCGGCCGGGCCGGGCGCCCGGCCGGCGAGCCGCCGCTCGGCCGCCTCGAGCGTGGCGGCGTGGGCCTCCAGCACCGCCGGGTCCACCGCGAACCCGTCGGACACGCTCACCGGTGCTCCAGCAGCGGGCCCAGCGCCACGGTCGCCCGGCGGGACACCTCGGCGGCGGCGCTCGCCGTCGTCGCGACGACGAGGTCGGCCAGGGCTCCGCGGTCCAGCCCGTCGGCGGCCGGCCCGAAGGCCAGCCCGCTCAACGCGCCGGTGCTGTCCACCGTGGCCCGGACGGCGCCGTCGGGACTGGCGGCGGTGCCGGTCAACGCCGCGATCTCGGCCTGCGCCAGTTCGGCGCGGCCCCGCAGCTCCTCGATCCGGCGCCGGTAGTCGGCGAGCCAGGCCTGCCCGTCGCCGAGAACACTGCTGCTGGGAACACTCATGGGCGCGGACCGTAGGGATCACGGTCCGCGCCCATGGCGCTTCGGACGATCACTTCACGATCGTCAACGGCGTGCTCAGACGGCCGCCGGCACGCCCCGCCCGACGATCAGGCCGCCGGTGCCGCCCTCGGCGGTGGGGTCGAGGTCGACGCGCACGGTGTCGCCCTCGCGCACCGCGCCGGAGAGCAGCTCCTTCGCGAGCTGGTCGCCGATCGCGGACTGCACCAGCCGGCGCAGCGGGCGGGCACCGAAGACCGGGTCGAACCCGTTCATCGCCAGCCACTCGCGGGCGCCGTCGGACACCTCGAGGGTGAGCCGGCGCCTCGCCAGTCGCTGCCGCAGCACGTCGAGCTGGATGTCGACGATGTGCGTGAGCTCCTCGGTCGACAACGCGTGGAACACCACCACGTCGTCGAGCCGGTTGAGGAACTCGGGCTTGAAGTGCCCGCGCACCACCGACATGACGGCGTCCCTGCGGCCCTGGTCGTCGAGCACCGGGTTCGCGATCGCCTGGCTGCCCAGGTTGGAGGTCAGCACCAGGATCGTGTTCCGGAAGTCGACGGTCCGGCCCTGGCCGTCCGTCAGCCGCCCGTCGTCGAGCACCTGCAGGAGCGTGTCGAAGACGTCCGGGTGGGCCTTCTCCACCTCGTCGAGCAGCACCACCGTGTAGGGGCGGCGCCGCACGGCCTCGGTGAGCTGGCCGCCCTGGTCGTAGCCGACGTAGCCGGGGGGCGCCCCGACGAGCCGGGCCACCGAGTGCTTCTCCGAGTACTCGCTCATGTCGATGCGGACCATGGCCCGCTCGTCGTCGAACAGGAACTCGGCGAGCGCCTTGGCCAGCTCGGTCTTGCCGACGCCGGTGGGGCCGAGGAACAGGAACGAGCCGGTGGGCCGGTTCTCGTCCGCGATGCCCGCGCGCGCCCGACGGACGGCGTCGGACACCGCGCGCACGGCCTCGGTCTGGCCGACCACGCGCCGGCCCAGCTCGTCCTCCATGCGCAGGAGCTTCGCGGTCTCGCCCTCGAGCATCCGGCCGGCGGGGATGCCGGTCCAGGCGCTCACGACGTCCGCGACGTCGTCCGGGCCGACCTCCTCTTTGAGCATGACCTCCTCGTGGCGCTCCACGACGGCGGTCTTCTCGGCGAGCTCCTTCTCCAGCTGCGGGATGCGGCCGTAGCGCAGCTCGGCGGCGCGGCCGAGGTCGCCGTCGCGCTCGGCGCGCTCCGACTCGCCCTTCAGCTGCTCCAGCTGCTCCTTGAGCTCACGGGTCGCCTCGATGGCCGTCTTCTCGTTCTGCCAGCGCGCGGTCAGCGCCGAGAGCTCCTCGCGCTTCTCGGCGAGCTCGGCGCGCAGGGCCGACAGCCGCTCCTTCGACGCCTCGTCGGACTCCTTGGCCAGCGCCATCTCCTCGATCTCCAGCCGGCGCACGGAGCGCTCGACGGTGTCGATCTCGACGGGCCGGGAGTCGATCTCCATCCGGAGCCGGGACGCGGCCTCGTCGACCAGGTCGATGGCCTTGTCCGGGAGGAACCGGGCGGTGATGTAGCGGTCCGACAGCGTGGCCGCGGCGACCAGCGCGGCGTCGGTGATCCGCACGCCGTGGTGCACCTCGTAGCGCTCCTTGAGCCCGCGCAGGATGCCGACGGTGTCCTCGACGCTCGGCTCGCCGACCAGCACCTGCTGGAAGCGGCGCTCGAGGGCCGGGTCCTTCTCGATGTGCTGGCGGTACTCGTCGAGCGTGGTGGCGCCGACCATCCGCAGCTCGCCGCGGGCGAGCATCGGCTTGATCATGTTGCCGGCGTCCATCGCGCCCTCGCCGGTCGCGCCCGCGCCGACGATGGTGTGCAGCTCGTCGATGAACGTGATGATCTCGCCGGCCGAGTCCGTGATCTCCTTCAGGACGGCCTTGAGCCGCTCCTCGAACTCACCGCGGTACTTCGCGCCGGCGACCATCGAGCCCAGGTCCAGGGCCACGACGCGCTTGCCGCGCAGCGACTCCGGGACGTCGCCCGCCACGATCCGCTGGGCCAGGCCCTCCACGATCGCGGTCTTGCCGACGCCGGGCTCGCCGATCAGCACCGGGTTGTTCTTGGTGCGCCGGGACAGCACCTGCACCACGCGCCGGATCTCGGTGTCCCGTCCGATGACGGGGTCGAGCTTGCCCTCCCGAGCGCGCGCCGTCAGGTCCTGGCCGTACTTCTCCAGCGCCTGGTAGGTGCCCTCGGGGTCGGGGCTGGTCACGCGGGACGACCCGCGGACCTTGCCGAACGCCTCGCGCAGCGCCTCCGGGGTGGCGCCGTGCCGGCGCAGCAGCTGGCTCACCGGGCCGCCCTTGTCGGCCAGGCCGACGAGGAGGTGCTCGGTCGAGACGTACTCGTCCCCCATCTCCGTGGCGAGCTGCTGGGCGGACTTGATCGCGGCCAGCGCGTCCCGGTTCAGCTGGGGCGCGGCCACGGTGGAGCCGGAGGCCGACGGCAGCCGGTTGCCGAGCTGGGTCAGCTCGGCGCGCACGGCCGCGGCGTCGGCGCCGACGGCGGCGAGCAGCGGAGCGGCGATCCCGTCCCCCTGGGCCAGCAAGGCGCCGAGCAGGTGGGTGGGACCGACGTCCGGGTTGCCGGCCAGCGCGGCGGCCTGCGCGGCAGCCGAGATCGCCTGCTGGGTCTTGGTGGTGGGGTTGAAGGAATCCATCCCCGTGTCTCCTCGGATCGTGCGGTCTCCGGGCACGTGGTGTGCCCTCTCGTACTCCTCAACGGCAGGAAAGTTGAGTCTGTTCCGCTCAACGCGGAGAAAGTCTACGCACGGCGCCCCCGCGGTGCCCGGCGGGCGACCTGCCGCGGTCGCGGCGGGAGCATGATCGGCGCGCTAGCGTGCACCGCATGGCAGAGAACGTCGTGGTGGTGACCGGTGCCGAGCCCCGGGAGGTGCTCGACGTGCTCGGCGCGCTCGACGGCGCGGGCTCGCTGGAGCTGCGGGCCGCGGCGATCGTGCACCGGGACGCCGACGGCGCGCTCTCCCTCGACCACGAGACCGGCGACGCGGTCTCCTTCACAGAGCGGCACCCGCGCCTCGGCGCGGTGGTCACCCTGCTGCTCGGGCCGATCGACACCCTGCTGTTCGGCAACCAGCTGGTGTCCCTCTACGGCGCCGCCGAGCAGAGCCCGGAGGAGCTGGCGATCGGGCACCTGGCCCGGACGGTCCCGGCGGGCGGCACGGCCGTGATCGCCGACGTCGACGAGCCGGACCCCGGCCTGCTCGACGCGAAGCTGCCCGGCGCGACCCTGGCCCGGCGCCCGTACGAGGACGTGGAGCGGGAGATCGACGCGACCCGCGAGGGCTCCGTCGAGAACGGCTGAACCCCGCACCGCTGGGTACGGGGTCCGGCACATCCGTCTCAGTCCTGCGGGTCGGAACGGCGGCGCGGGGCCCGCGGCTTCCACACCACGACCTGCGAGCCCCGTTCGGTCGGGACCAGGTCGCGGCGGTAGCTCTGGTGCACCATCGCGGCGGCCTGCTCGGCCGCCGCGTGCGCGGCCGCCAGCTCCTCGGTCAGCTCCTCGACCCGGGAGCGCAGCTGGTCTACCAGCTGCTCCAGCTCGATGATCCGCTTCACCCCGGCGAGGTTCACGCCCTCCTCCTGGGAGAGCCGCTGGACCTCGCGGAGCAACGCGATGTCACGGGCCGAGTAGCGCCGGCCGCCACCGGGTGACCGGCCGGGGCTCACCAGCCCCAGCCGGTCGTAGCTGCGCAGGGTCTGCGCGTGCAGCCCCGACAGCTCGGCGGCGATGGAGATCACGAAGACCGGGGTGTCCTGGCCCGCGCCGGGCGGGAGGGCGCCCTCGGGGCCACGGCCGTCACGGTCCGACATGTCCCCTCACCTCGTCCCTCGTGCTCAGCGTTCGCCCGCGAGCAGGTCCGCCCGCGGGTCGGACGCCTTCGTCGCGTCCGCGTACTCCTGCAGCGCCGCCGCCGCGGCCTCGTCGAGCCGTTGCGGGATCGCGACCTCGACGGTGACGAGGAGGTCGCCGGCGCCCTTCTTCGCCTGCACGCCGCGCCCGCGGACCCGGAAGGTCCGGCCGCTCTGGGTCCCCGCGGGGATCTTGAGCGACACCGTGGAGTCGAGCGTCGGCACGGTCAGCGTCGCACCCTGGACGAGCTCGGGGAAGGTCACCGGCACCTTCAGGGTGAGGTCGTTCGGGTTCTTCGCCGAGCGCCCGAAGACCCGGTGCGGCGTGACGCTCATCCGCACGTAGAGGTCGCCGGGCGGACCGCCGTAGCGGCCCGGCTCACCCTTGCCGGGCAGCCGGATGCGCTGCCCGTCGTCGACCCCCGGCGGCACGCGGACGGTCAGCGTGCGCACCTTGGTGCTCACGCCGTCGCCACCGCACTCCGGGCAGGGCTCGTCGACGACCCGGCCGGTGCCGCGGCAGTCCCGGCACGGCTCGGAGAAGGCGAACGCCCCCTGACTGCGGCTGACCACGCCCGCGCCGCCGCAGATCGGGCAGGTGTGCGAGCCGGTGCCGGGCCTGGCCCCGGAGCCGTGGCAGGTGTCGCAGGTCCCGGGCGAGGAGATGTTCAGCGTCATGGTGGCGCCGCGCACCGCGTCCTCGAACGGGATCGTCAGCCTGCTCTCGACGTCCGCACCCTGCTGCGGGCGCTGCCCGCCGGAGTACCCCCCGGCGGCGGTGCCGCCGCCGCGGTTGCCGAACAGGTTGCCGAAGAGGTCGCCGAGGCCACCGGCGCCCCCCGAGCCGGCCCCCTGGCCGAACAGGTCGCCCAGGTCGAAGCCCTGGGCGCCGCCCTGGCCGGGGAATCCGCCCGGGAAGCCCTGGCCGCCCGGGAAGCCGCCGGAGAACCCGCCGCCGGCGAACAGCTTGCGGGTCTCGTCGTACTCCGCGCGCTTCTCCGGGTCGGAGAGCACGCCGTAGGCCTCGGAGACGGCCTTGAACCGGGTCTCGGCCACGGCGTCGCCCGGGTTGGCGTCGGGGTGCAGCTCGCGGGCGAGCTTGCGGTACGCCTTCTTGATCTCCGAGTCCGACGCCGAGGACGAGACGCCCAGCTCACGGTAGAAATCCTTCTCGATCCAGTCCCGCTGGGTCATCCCGCCTCCTTCCGTGTGTCCCTCTGGGGTGTCCGAGTGCCCGGCTCAGGCCGGGTTGGTGGGCTCGTCCGGCGAGGGCGCCGGGCCCGGCTCACCGGCCGGGGCGTCGGGCACCTCGGCGGCGGCCGGCACCTCGGACTCGGGCCGGTCGGCGACGGTGACCATCGCGGGCCGCAGCACGCGGTCCGCCATGCGGTAGCCGCGCCGCAGCACCGCGGTCAGCACGGTGACCGTGGGCCCGGGGGCCTCGGCCGGCTCGTGCTGGACGGCCTCGTGCAGCGCCGGGTCGAACAGCTCGCCGTCCGCCCCGAAGGCCTCGAGCCCGAGGCGGGTCGCCACACCGACGATCTTGTCCGCCACCGACTTGAACGGGCCGTTGAGGTCGCCGTGCTGCTCGGCGCGCTCGAGGTCGTCGAGCACCGTGAGCAGGTCGGACACGAACGAGACGCGCGCGGCCACGACCACGCCCTCCCGGTCCCGGTCCACCCGGCGCCGGTAGTTGGCGTACTCCGCGGTGACCCGCTGGAGGTCCGCGGTGCGCTCCTCGAGCTGCTTCTCCAGGTCGGCGATCCGGGGGTCGTCGAGCTCGATCCCGGGCTCGGGCTCACCACCGGGGGCGGCCCCGGCCGGGGCGCCGGCAGCCTGCTGGCTGCCGACGTCGGCCGAGGACCGGACCTCCCCCGTCAGGGGGTCGATCCGGCGCCGGTCGCGCACGCGGACCGGCTCCTCCTGCTCCCCCTCCGGGCCCGGCCTGCGGTCGGATCCGTACGGGGTGCTCACTTGTCCTTCTTCTCCTCGTCGTCGACGATCTCGGCGTCCACCACGTCGTCCGCACCGGCCTGCTGGCCCGTGGCGCCGGCGCCCGGGTTGTCCCCGGCCGCGCCGCCCGGGGCGCCCTCGGCGCCCGGCTGCTGGTAGAGGGCCTGGCCGAGCTTCTGCGACTCGGTGGCGAGCTTCTCCATCGCGGACTTGATCGCGTCGGTGTCGGTGCCCTTGAGGGCCTCCTGCACCTCGCCGACGGCGGAGTTCACCGAGTCCTTGACGTCCGCCGGGACCTTGTCCTCGTTGTCCTTGACGAACTTCTCCGTCTGGTACACGAGGGTCTCGGCCTGGTTGCGGACCTCGGCCTCCTCACGCCGCTTCTTGTCCTCCTCGGCGTGCTGCTCGGCCTCGCGCATCATCCGGTCGATCTCGTCCTTGCCCAGGGCGGACCCGCCGGTGATCGTCATGTCCTGGCTCTTGCCGGTGCCCTTGTCGACCGCGGAGACCTTCACGATGCCGTTGGCGTCGATGTCGAAGGAGACCTCGATCTGCGGCACGCCGCGCGGGGCAGGCGGCAGCCCGGTCAGCTCGAACATGCCGAGCTTCTTGTTGTAGGCCGCGATCTCGCGCTCGCCCTGGTAGACCTGGATCTGCACCGACGGCTGGTTGTCGTCCGCCGTCGTGAAGATCTCGGACTTCTTGGTCGGGATCGTGGTGTTGCGCTCGATCAGCCTGGTCATCACGCCGCCCTTGGTCTCGATGCCCAGGGACAGCGGGGTGACGTCGAGCAGCAGGACGTCCTTGACCTCACCGCGCAGGACACCGGCCTGCAGCGCGGCGCCTACGGCGACGACCTCGTCCGGGTTGACGCCCTTGTTCGGCTCCTTGCCGCCGGTCAGCTCCTTGACGAGCTCCGTGACGGCCGGCATGCGGGTCGAGCCGCCGACGAGGACCACGTGGTCGATGTCGCCGACCGAGATGCCGGCGTCCTTGATCACCTGGTTGAACGGCGCACGGGTGCGGTCGAGCAGGTCCGAGGTGATGCGCTGGAACTCGGCGCGGGACAGCGTCTCGTCGAGGAACAGCGGGTTCTTGTCGGCGTCGACGGTGATGTAGGGCAGGTTGATCGTGGCGCTCGAGGAGCTCGAGAGCTCGATCTTGGCCTTCTCCGCAGCCTCGCGGAGCCGCTGCATCGCCATCTTGTCCTTGGTCAGGTCGATGCCGTGGCTGCCCTTGAACTTGTCGACGAGCCAGGTCACGATCCGCTCGTCCCAGTCGTCACCACCGAGGTGGTTGTCGCCGTTGGTGGCCTTGACCTCCACGACGCCGTCGCCGATCTCGAGCAGCGAGACGTCGAAGGTGCCGCCGCCGAGGTCGAAGACGAGGATCGTCTGCTCGCTCTCGCCCTTGTCGAGCCCGTAGGCCAGCGCGGCCGCGGTGGGCTCGTTGACGATGCGCAGGACGTTGAGGCCCGCGATCTGGCCGGCCTCCTTGGTGGCCTGGCGCTGCGCGTCCTCGAAGTACGCCGGCACCGTGACGACCGCGTCGGTGACGGGCTCGCCCAGGTACGCCTCCGCGTCCCGCTTGAGCTTCTGCAGCACCCGCGCGCTGATCTCCTGCGCGGCGTAGGTCTTCCCGTCGATCTCGGGGGTCTTCCAGTCCGAGCCGATGAACCGCTTCACCGAGCGGAACGTCCGGTCCGCGTTGGTGACGGCCTGGTTCTTCGCGGACTGGCCGACGAGGACCTCGCCGTTGCGCGCGAATGCCACGACCGAGGGCGTGGTGCGGCTGCCCTCGGAGTTGGCGATCACCGTCGGCTCCCCGCCCTCCAGGACGGAGACGACGGAGTTGGTGGTCCCGAGGTCGATACCGACCGCACGAGCCATGGTGTGTGCCTCCGTGTCGAACTGTGTGTCGTAGTGCTGTGTAGAACTGTCGGGTTCCGTACCGCCGTTGAGCGGATCCGGCTCAAGTTTCGCGATCGAGGCGCTTGCCGTCAACCCGGCCTTGAGCCCAGTTCACTCAACTTGCTGCCCGGTCCAACGGGCGGCGTACCCGACTTGTTCCCACCCGACTCAACTTTTCCGCGGATCGCGAAGGCTGCCGTCGTCTAGCGGAGGAACGAGAAAGCCGTAGAGCTCCTTACAACGCGGGAGCGGGCCGCGGCGGCGGCACCTCGTCCCCCGGCCGCGGGAGCGTCTCCTCGACCGGCGCCAGGGCCCGGTGGTGCTCCGGGTCGGCGACCGCCTCGCCGGTGGCGTCCCGGTACTCCAGCCCGCCCTCGGGGTCCAGGTCGGCGACGTACCCGGCCGCGGCCAGCTGCTCCTCGTCGAGGTCGCGCAGCAGCTCCCAGCGGCTCGGCACCACGCGGTAGTCCGGCCAGTCCAGGTGGCCGTAGGCGTCGTGCAGGTCGGCCAGCAGCCCGGCGAACGCCTGCTGCCAGCGCAGCGGCATCGCCTCGGCGAGCCCGCGGGGCACCACCAGGTAGTCCGGGCCGGCGCCCGGGGCGGGGCGGTCGAGGTAGTCGGCCAGCGGCGTGGTCGAGCGCGGGCGGGACGGACGGGACGCGTCCGGGCGGGCCATCGTACGTGCTCCCGAATGGGGTTCAGGCGGTGTTGGAAGGGGTGCCCGGGCGGGTCGCGAGGGGCACGAGCTCCTTGTAGTCCCAGTTTACGGGCTGCACCCGGACGTTCTGCCCGCTGTAGGGCGCCTCGACCATCTGGTCGTTGCCCAGGTAGAGGAACACGTGGTGGATCGTCGTCGGGTCGGTGCGGTCGTAGGCGTAGAACATCAGGTCGCCGGCCTGGGCCTGGCGGACGGGGAGGTGCCCGCCGGCCCGGTACTGGTCCCGGGACACCCGGGGGAGCTTGATCCCGGCCCTCTCGAACGCCCGCAGCATCAGCCCCGAGCAGTCGTAGGTGTTCGGGCCGGTGGCGCCCCAGACGTACGGCTTGCCGACCTCGCCGAGAGCGAACTCGATGGCCGTCCGGGCGACCCCGGCCGGGAGCTCGGCCGAGCCGCTCCCGCAGCCGGTGGGGTCGGTGACGTCGCCGAGCTGCTCGACGAGGTCCGCCGCCAGCCCCTCCCACTTCGCGTAGGCGCTGGGGAAGGCCGACCGCTGCACGGTCTGGGCGGCGACCGTGACCGGCTGGTCCTCCCAGTCCGGCACCTGCAGCAGCCGGTCGTAGAAGATCCGCGCGCTGTAGTTCGGGTCGGTGACCTGCGCCGGCGAGCCCCAGCCCTGGGAAGGCCGCTGCTGGAACAGCCCGAGCGAGTCCCGGTCGCCGTAGTCGATGTTGCGGAGGGTCGACTCCTGCATCGCCGTGGCCAGCGCGACGAGCCACGCCCGCGGCGGAGCCTGCAGCTCCTTGCCCACGCCGATGATCGTCGCGGCGTTCTGCCGCTGCTCGTCCGTCAGCGTGTCGATGGTCGCCCCCGCCGAGCCCCCGCGCCCGACGGTCCCGATCGGCCCGATACCGGCGTCGCAGCCGCTGGTGACCCGCGGCTGGCCGGTGTTGGGCGCGAAGGCGAGGAAACCGAGCGTCAGGAAGACGACGAGCGCGACGCCGATCGCCACGAAGGGCAGCAGCAGCCGCAGCGGCCGGAGCAGGCGCACCTCGTCAGGCCCGGTCGTAGCCGGAGACGCGCCAGCCCGCCTCGGTGTCGACGACCGTGACCTGCAGGGTCAGCGCGTCCGTCGGCACGTCGACGACGACGGAGGCGGGGGAGACCTGCGTGGCCGTCGCCGATCCGGTCACCCGGGTGGCGGGGATGTTGGCGGGGTCGACGCCGGTGAGCGTGCCGACGTACTCCGGCGTCGTGTACGGGACGAGCGAGTCCACCCACTGCTGGTTCGTGGTGCCCGCGGGGTGGGTGGCCCAGGCGGTGGCCCAGTTCTGCGCCACCTGCAGCGCCTCGGCCGGGGCGGCGGAGAGCGGCAGCGTGGTCGGGGTCAGCGCCGCCACGGGCGGGAGGGCCGTCGGGGTGGGCGAGGCGGGCGCCCGGGCGCCGGTCGTGGTCGTCGTGGCGCCGGGCTTGGTCACCGCCGGCGTCTGCGCGGGCGGACGGAGCGCGCCCACGGCCAGGCTGACCAGCACGGCCAGGCCCAGCACGACGACGACGGTGACCGCGAGCCGCAGCGGGGTGCGCAGGGGCCACGCCCACACCGCCCGGTAGGCGGCCGCGCGCCCGCGCGGGGACCTAATCGGCATCGCGGCCCGTCCGGGCGGGGCGGTAGATGCGGTAGACCGGGACGCCGTCGACGAGCTCGGCGTCGACCGGTCGGGCCTGGACGGCGCGGGCCGCCGCCGCATCCGACCTGCGGTAGATCACGCGCTCGTCGACCTCGCCGGGGTCGGTGCGCGAGGGGTACGAGCCGGTCGCCGCGGGCGTCGGGGACCCGCCCGCGGGCAGGGCCGGACGGCGCGCGGCCGAGATGGCGGCGGCGTCCGCGCCGGTGACCTCGGCGTGCCGCCGCGGGGTGCGCGCACCGGGTCCGGCCGGGCTGACCGTGGCGTGCACGGGAGGGACGCGGGAGTACTCGGCCTCGGGGCGCACGGCGTCGGGATCGTCGCCGGCGCCGGACCCCCGGCGCTCGTTCCACCAGCGGCCCTGCCGGTCCTCGGGGTCCGCGCCGCGGACCCGCTGCCACACCCGGGACATGGGGCCGCCGCCGACCGACGGCACGATCCCGCCGAACTGGTCCCGGGTCAGCGACACCATCGACACCAGCCGCCGGAAGGGCCGCGCGACCGCCCACAGCACCACCGTGACCACACCGGTGACCAGCAACGACAGCCAGAGGTCGATGCCCGCACCGGGCCGGAACAGCGACACCACGAGCAGCGCGTGCAGCCCGGCCAGCGCGCCCACGATGATCGTGTTGACGATCCCGGCGCCGGCCACGCGCAGCAGCGCGGGCAGCACGTCCGGCTTCAGCACCGCCACCACGGCGATCGCCGGCGCCGTCATCACCATCAGCCGCAGCAGCAGCATCGCGACCAGCACCAGCACCTTCGACAGCAGCTGGAACAGCGCGATGCACACCGCCTGCACCACCGACAGCACGCCGACGCCGACGCGGCTGCCGGACTCGCCCTGGAAGTAGCTGTACCGGTCGCCCATCTGCCCGGCGAGCGTGGCGAAGTCGTTCTTCTTCTGCTCGGCCAGCTGCGGGGTGTCCTGCCCCTCGGCGACCTCGTTGATCGTGAAGGTCGACGCCCGCAGCAGCGGCCGGCCGAGGTCCGTGGCCTGCGGGACGTCCGGCGAGCCGAAGTTGCCGCGCAGCCAGTTCGTGTAGACGACCTGGTCGACCAGCACCGTCGGCAAGGTGTCCCGGTCACCCAGGCCGACCTGGGAGAGGAAGCCCTCCTGCATCTGCGTGACGCCGTCGAGCAGCAGCGTGTCCGCCGCCCGCGCCCAGTTCACCGGGGCCAGGTAGGCCGCGCCGGCGAGCACCAGGGCGCCGAGCGCGAACGCCGCCCGCTGCGTCTGCCTGGCCAGGTCGCCGCGCAGCGCCAGGACCAGCAGGATCACCGCGAGGATCACCAGTGCCACGCCGATCCAGAGCGTGAACACCGAGTCGTACATGGCCCGGGTGGCCGCGGTGATCACGTTGTCCAGCGGGTCGAGCAGGGCCCCGCCGTCCGCGATCAGGTAGTGCGCCCAGTTCACCCCGCCCACGGCGAACTTCGCGACGTTGAACGTCTGGTTGCCGAGCCACGTGTCCGTGGTCGTCGCCGGGTTGAGGACGCCGCCGGCGCAGCCCAGGTCGTAGTTGTGCCAGGTCATCCCGGCGTAGCCGACCTCGC
Source organism: Pseudonocardia halophobica (assembly GCF_050948485.1). Classification (NCBI taxonomy): domain Bacteria; kingdom Bacillati; phylum Actinomycetota; class Actinomycetes; order Pseudonocardiales; family Pseudonocardiaceae; genus Pseudonocardia; species Pseudonocardia halophobica. The sequence continues at coordinate 7,601,485 of NZ_CP192046.1, forward strand.
GGTACACCGAGCCGGGCTCGCCGCCGTCGGGCCGGGGCGGGTCCAGCGAGCCGACGAGCCCGGTGCCTGGGCGGTCCGGCTCGGGGCTCTGCTTGCAGTCGAAGCCCTGCGCGACGGCCGGGCTGCCGACCAGCCCGCTGCCCGCGACCACGGCGAGGACCAGCAGGAGGGCGGCGCGGCGACGACGGCGCGGGGCCCCGGCGTGCCGGCGGGCGCGCTCCTTGCGTACGGCGACCACCACGGCGGCGGCCAGGACGAGCAGTACCGCCAGGAGCCCGGTGGTCCCGCCGGGCGACGCCGTGACGGACGCCGCGGCGCTCACCGCCCGCCCTCGCCGGGGGCGCCGGAGCGGGCGCGCTCGGCGGCGGCGTCGCCGGCTTCCTCGGAGGCGGGACGGCCGTCACTCCCGTGCCCGTCGTGGACCGGGCGGTCCTCACCGACCGACGTCGGCGCGGCGAGGTCGTCGTCCAGGTCCGCCCAGCCCTCCTCCAGATCGTCCAGGAGGTCGAGCTGCTCGTCGTCGAGGTCGTCCAGGTCCGGCTCCGGCGAGCCCGGGACCACCCGCACCCCGTCGTCCCAGCCCGGCCGGCCCGGTCCGACGCGGGTGGCCTCGCCGGTGCGGATCTCGGGCGCGGACAGGTCGACGGGGTCGAGGTCCTCGTCGAGGTCGATCCCGCCCGGTGGCACGACGACCTGCCGCACGCCGACCGGGCGCGGCTCGTCGGGCGCCCTTCCGGAGTCCGCCGCGAGGACCGGAGCGCCGCTGACGGCGACCCGGCTGGCGTCGGGGTTGGTGTCGAGGGCCTCTCGGACGTGGTCGAGGTGCGGCGCCTCGAGGTCGATCCGGATCTTCTCGACGCCGCCGTGCCCGTCGGCGAACACGAACTGGCGCGGGGTGTCGTCCGGCCGGTCGTCGTGCCGCGGACGCGGGGAGAGCGTGCTCAGCATCTGCTCGTAGCCGACGCCGGTGGGGACCCGGAGCAGGCGCAGCGCGTCCGTCTGGGCCTCCTCGTCGTCCGTGCGCCCGACGAACACGGCGTTGACCAGCGACGCGAACCCGGAGACCCGCAGCAGGTCGCCGGCCAGCTGGGAGGCGAACAGCGCCCGGACGTTGAACTTGCGGGAGTCGCGGGCGAGCCGGTCGATCAGCACCTTGCCGGTGGGCACCTGGGACAGGAAGTGCGTCTCGTCGAGCGCGACGCCCTTGCGCAGGTTGCGGTCGGCGTCGTAGATCGTGCGCTGGGTCAGCCAGGACGCCAGGTTGAGCAGCTCGACGGCCAGCGCCTCGTTGTCCGTCCACTCCTCGCGCGGGCTGCCCGGACGCGGCAGCGTCATGCCCTGCATGGTGAGCACGGTCAGCCGGTAGTCCCGGTCGGCGGCCCACGGGTCGTCCCGGCTGGTGTCCGGGAACAGCAGCGCGGCCTGCGGGAGCTCGCGGCGCTCCTCGAGGAAGTCCGCGACCACCCCGGCGTGCTCCTCGCCCTCGCGCTGGTGCCGGCGCAGCGCGTCGATGACCAGGCCGGGGTGCCGGTCCGGGGCGCCGCCGACCTCGCGCACCGCGCGGAGCAGCACGATCCGGGTGTGCGGGAGCCGGGCGACGTCGTAGGGCAGCAGGCCGGTGAGCACGTCGAGCACCAGGCGGCGGCGGGTGGCGGCGGCCAGGGACCGCTCGCGGCGCCAGGACCGCTCGGGGTCCTCGTCGTCGGCGAAGTGCTCGGGCCGCGGCTCGGCGACCACCCGGTACGGGTTGAGGATGCCCGGGTCGGCGCGCAGCAGGTTGATGTGCCGCGAGAAGGAGGCCAGCTCCGGCAGCCGGGTCAGCTCGGCCAGCGGGCCCGACGGGTCGAGCACCGTCCACCGTGCACCCGCCCGGAGTGTCTTGTAGACGATCAGGCCGGTGAGGAAGGACTTGCCGGACCCCAGCCCGCCGACGACGGCGGTGAGGCCGGAGGCCCGCCGGACCTCCTGCGCGAGCCAGGGGTCCCAGGCCACCGGTCGTCGGGTCGCGGTGCAGGTCTCGCCGAGCATGATCCCGCGCCGGTCGCCCACGCTGGCCGTGGCGGCCGGGACCGCGGCCGCCGCCCAGGTCACCGACCCGCGCCGGCGGTACGCGGTGGAGGCCATCGCCTCGCCGGGGATGAACTCGCGGGCGTAGCGGTACTGCGCCTCCGGGTGCTCGATCTGCACCTTCGGCGAGTACAGGTCCAGCACCTGCTGGGCGCGCTGGATGGCCTCGCCCTCGTCCGGCCCGGAGACGGCGATCCGCCACCAGCCGTAGAGCCGCGTGTTGAGCCGGGTCAGCCCGCTGGTGAGCTCGTCCTCGACCTCGAGCACGCGGTCGGCCTGCCGGGCCAGCGACATCGGCGGCTCGAGGTCGTGGTCGTGGGTGTAGTGCCGGATCTGGCTGCGCACCTTGCCCATCTGGCGCTGCAGCTCCCCGGTCACCTCCTCCGGCTTGCGGATGTACATCCGCGCCGACCACTCCACCGGGAAGGGGAGCCGGTCGGAGTGCTGCATCCACGGGTCGTCGACCTCGGGGATGCGCAGGCCCTCCATCAGGCCGAGGGAGAGGACCGCGACGTCCCGGGTGACGGCCTGGCCGCGGACCCGGCCGGTCACCTTCACCGTGGGGGCGTAGGGCTCCTGGTGCAGCTCGACGCCGTCCGTGAAGGCCGCGAGGTCCTCCTCCTCCCAGCGGGTCACGCCCACCGGGACCGACGACAGGCTGCGCGGCGCGGGCAGGCCGAGCGCGACCGAGCGGTGCATCAGCCAGGCCATGTCCGACGCCGAGGCGGGCACGCCGTCGAGCCCCGAGCCCGCCACGAGCGCGTCGAGGTGGTTGAGCTCGGACTCCAGCGCGGACAGCTCGGCCCGCACCGCCGCCGGCACGACCCGGCCCAGCACCGGCGCCGCCCGCTCGACCCAGCGGTCGAGCATGCTGCGGCCGGACACCTCGACGCCGAGGAAGACCTCCTTGTCGCTCATGGACAGTCCCATGAGGTGGCGCTGCTCGCCCTCCAGGAAGCCGTCCCAGCCCAGGGCGCCCGGGACGTCGGGCATCCGGCCGAGGGCGTTCTTGTCGAACGACTCCGCCCACATGTGCACCGGGTACGGGCGGGTGGTCACGCGCAGGTGCAGCCACCGGCCCTGCAGCTCGCCGAGCTGCGCCGCGATCTGGCGGATGAGGATCTCGCGCTGGCTGTCGCTGCGGAAGCTCCACGCCTGGGGGGACAGCCGGTACCAGGCCATGACCTGGCTGGATGTGCGGGTGACGTGCCCGTCGATGCTGCGCAATGCGATCGTGGGGCTGAACTTGGGGAGCTTGGCATCGCCCTGCAGGGAGCGACCGGCGGGGCGGCGGCCGTCGCGGAAGGGATCGCGCTTCTCACGCGCGGCCACGGCCGGACCCCTTCCACCCATTGTTCGCGGCGGTCTCGCGGCGCTGCGCCGAGGTCGCCCAGGGCTGCGGCGCGGCGGGCCTGCGCCCGACGCGACGCGGGGCGGCTCTCGGAGCGGGCTCCGGAGCGGTCCTCGGCGCGGTGTCCGGTGCTGCGTCCGGGGCGGCCTCGACCGGGGTGACGTCCCGCAGCACGGGGGCGGCCTCGACGACCTGCGGGACGGGCTCGAGCTCGGGTTCCGGTGCGGTCCGCTCGGCCGGCCGCGGCTCCGGGACGGCCGGGCGGCCCGGGCGCGGGAGGGCCCGTCGGGTCCGGACGTGCGCGAACCGCACCGGCCCGCCCGCTCCGCGCCGGCGGCGCCGCGGGCCCGTGACCTCGTGCCGGAAGTGCTCCGCGACCTGGCTCAGCGGGCGCTCGTAGTCGATCTTCTTGCCCAGGAACCGGGTGGCGACCACGGTCAGCACCAGCGCCCAGGCCACGGAGAAGAAGTCCAGCCCGATGCCGATCCGGCGCTGCAGGAACATGATCACGATCATGACGAGCAGGCCGACACCGTAGGAGACGTACCGCGCGCGCCAGGGGAAGGTCGCGCGCGGCGGACCCAGCCAGACGGAGTCGACCCGGTACACCTCGTCGTCGGTGCGGACCAGCACGGGCTAACCGGTGATCAGGCTGGCGAGGAAGGCACCGACCTGCGGCCCGTTGCCCGACACCGCGATACCCAGCGCGACCAGGCCGACGAGGAGTCCGACGCTCCGGCGGGCGACGCCGGCGTTGTCACCCTTGCCGCCGATCCACAGCAGGATGATGGCGATGCCCAGCAGGATGAGCGGGACGATGTTGTCCTGGATCCACCCCTGCAGGCCGTTCGTCGTGAGGTTCTGGGCGTACCAGAGGGTGCGGGCCCCTGGTCCGGTCATCGGTGTTCTCCTGCCGTGGTCGGGCGGGCACCCTGCGGGAAAGGGGGGAGCACGGGCCGCCAGCGGACCAGGGTAGCCACGACGACTTGAAGACCTGGTGTGACCATGCCAGAGCCACCCGTTCGCACGCGTTCCCGGCTCCCGGTGGCACCCGTTCGTCCCAGATCTCCCACCGACCGTGAAGCGGGGCCCGCCGATCGGGCTAGAGGCGCGCGGCTCCGGTGACCGGTCGTCCCGCCCGGTGGGCCGCACGACCCGGACATTGGTGATTCCGCTCTCAGAAGGGTACCCTGACCTCGTCGCCCTGACCGGGGGAGCAGCGGCTGCGGAGCGCGTCCGGCACCCCCCGTCTGCGCAGCGTGCCGCGCCCGTCACAGGGCACGGGGACGCCCCGGTGACCTATTCTCCCGCTCACGCGATTGTCGTCGCGAACCGCAACGAGGCCGTTTCGTGTTGCTACTCGTCAGTAACCACGCGTATAGCCTTCTTGCCGGGACCACGACAGGGAGGTTCGTCCACATGACCTGGGTGCAGTACGTGCTCGGCATCGTCACGGTGTTGTCCGCCGTGGTGGCCGTGGCGCTGGTGTGGCGCACGGTGGCGAGCATGGTGAGCATCATCCGCCTGGGCCAGGCCGACGCCACGCGCAACGGCCCGTTCGGGCCGCGGTTCGCCACCATGCTCAAGGAGACCCTCGGCCACACCCGGATGCTGAAGTGGAGCCACGTCGGGGTGTTCCACTGGCTGGTGATGGTCGGCTTCGGCGGGCTGTTCCTGGCGCTGATCGAGGCGTTCGTCGAGGTGTGGAACCCGACCTTCCACCTGCCGATCATCGGCGAGTGGGGCCCGTACTCGCTGTGGGTGGAGATCCTCGGCGTCGGCACCGTGGTCGGCATCCTCCCGCTGATCGTCTACCGGCAGGTGAAGAACCCGCGCCGGCTCGGGCGGGCGTCGCGGTTCTACGGCTCGTACATGGGGCGGGCCTACTTCGTCGAGGCCATCGTGTTCCTCGAGGGCGTGGGCATCCTGGTCGTGCGGGCCGGGAAGATGGCGATGGGCGCGTTCGACGCCCCGGACTGGTCGACCTTCGTCTCCGGCCCGCTGTCCACGATCCTGCCCGGCAGCGCGACCCTGGTCTCGGTGTTCGCCGCGGTGAAGGTGCTCTCGGCCACGCTGTGGCTGATCGTGATCGCCGCCAAGCCCACGATGGGCGTGGCCTGGCACCGGTTCACCGCGTTCCCGAACATCTACTTCAAGCGCGAGGACGACGGGCGCAAGGCGCTCGGCAACGTCAAGCCGATGACCAGCCAGGGCAAGGTGCTCGACCTGGAGGAGGCCGACCCGGACACCGACACCTTCGGCGCCGGGCGGGTCGAGGACTTCACCTGGAAGGGCCTGCTCGACTTCACCACCTGCACCGAGTGCGGCCGCTGCCAGTCGCAGTGCCCGGCGTGGAACACCGAGAAGCCGCTCTCGCCGAAGCTGCTGGTCAACGCGCTGCGCGACCACGCCTACGCCAAGGCCCCGTACCTGCTCGCCGGCGGCCGCAAGGACATGACCGGCGACGAGGTCGGGCTCACCGGCGACGACGCCGAGGCCCGCCTGGCCGCCATCCCGGAGGCCGCGGTGAAGGAGGCCGAGCGCCCGCTGGTCGGCGGCGAGGACGTCCTCGGCGTCATCGACCCGGACATCCTGTGGTCCTGCACCACCTGCGGGGCGTGTGTGGAGCAGTGCCCGGTCGACATCGAGCACGTCGACCACATCGTCGACATGCGCCGCTACCAGGTCATGATCGAGACCGAGTTCCCCACGGAGCTGTCCGGGCTGTTCAAGAACCTGGAGAACAAGGGCAACCCCTGGGGCTCCAACCAGAAGGACCGCCTGGCCTGGACCCAGGACCTGCCCTTCGAGGTGCCGGTGTTCGACGGCGAGCTCTCCGCCGACACCGAGTACATCTTCTGGGTCGGCTGCGCCGGCGCCTTCGACGACAACGCCAAGAAGACCACCCGCGCCACCGCCGAGCTGCTGCACCGGGCCGGGGTGAACTACGTGGTCCTGGGCACCGAGGAGACCTGCACCGGCGACCCGGCGCGACGCGCGGGCAACGAGTTCCTGTTCCAGATGATGGCCCAGCAGACCGCCGAGATGCTCAACGCCGTGTTCGAGGGCCGCGAGCCGGGCACCCGGAAGATGGTCACCACCTGCCCGCACTGCCTCAACTCGCTCTCGCGGGAGTACCCGCAGCTCGACGGGCACTACGAGGTCATCCACCACACCCAGCTGCTCAACAAGCTGGTCCGCACCGGCAAGCTCGTCCCGGTCGCCGACCCGGACGCCTCGAAGAAGGTCACCTACCACGACCCGTGCTACCTCGGCCGGCACAACGAGGTCTACTCCGAGCCGCGCGAGCTGGTCTCCGCCGTCGGCACGCTGACCGAGATGCCCCGCCACGGCGACCGCTCCATGTGCTGCGGCGCAGGTGGTGCCCGGATGTGGATGGAGGAGCGGATCGGGCAGCGGATCAACGTCACCCGCACCACCGAGGCGCTCGAGACCCTCTCCCCCGCCGGGGGCGACGGCGCGGCCGCCGCGGCCGGCACGATCGCCGTCGGCTGTCCGTTCTGCCGCACGATGATCGGCGACGGCCTGACCCAGAAGCAGGCCGGCGGCGAGGGCGAGCAGGTCCAGGTCCAGGACGTCGCGCAGATGCTGCTCGCGTCGGTCCAGCGCGGCGACTCCGCCGTCGCGACCCCGGCCGACGTCGAGGCGACCGAGGGCGACGTCGAGCAGACCACCTCGGCCCCGCTCACCGAGAACACCCCGGCCGGTGCCGCCGACTCCGGCGCCGCCACTGCCTCGACCTCCGCCGACGCCGCGGCGGAGACGGTCAAGCCGGCCGGGGCGCCCGGGGACGCGGTCGCGGAGAAGGCGGCGGCCGCGGACACCACGGGGCCTGACGCGGACAGGTCCGAGGTCACCACCGGGATGAACGACGCCGCGGTCGAAGGCTCGGGCAAGGAGCCGACCGCGGAGACCGAGGCCGAGACGGCCGGGCCGTCGGAGCCCCCGACCGGGTCGACCGAGGCGTCGGAGGAGTCCACGGGCAGCAACGGCTCCGGCCCCAAGCCGGAGACCAACGGCCACGCCCGCACCGACGCCTCCTCGGGCACCGGCGACAAGGGCGACTCCACCTCCTGACGCAGTCCACTCACCGGCCCCGCGGTCCCCGGATCGCGGGGCCGGTGGCGTTCTCGGGGATGGCGCGTGGGTGGGACGCGGGCTGGGCGCTCCCGCGAGTCGCGCTCCGACAGCTCGGAGGGTCGTCCACGGCTCGGGGGGCGGCGCTCGGTGGCGCCGCCGACACCGGGTCGAGGCGCGACTCGCGGAGGCGACGGCGCGACTCGCGGGAGTGCTGCTGACCGGTCGCGGTGTCAGGGGCAGGGGCGGAAGCTCGCGACCCGCCAGGTGGCCTTGGCGGTGTTCTCCGTGCGCACCACGTCGACGGTGCCCAGCGCGGGGACGGCGAGGCCCCAGGCGGTGGAGCAGCCGTCGAGGGTGAGGACGGTGCCCGGCGGCGGGACCGGGGTGGGTGAGGTGGAGGTGCGGGGCGCGGAGGTCGGGCTGCCCGCAGGCACCCGGCTCGCGGCCACGCCGACCCCGGCGGTGCAGTCGGCGGTGCCGGTGGCCTGCGCCAGCTGGGTCTGCGCGGCGGGGTCGAGGAGCCGGCACACCGCCTCCGAATCGGCCGGGGTCAGGCCCTCGCCGAGCTTGGTCACCACGAGGTCGGGGCGGTCGTAGCCGAAGCCCGCCCGCATCTGCGTCCCGGCCTGCTGCGCGATCTGCGCCTCCTGGTCGCGGACCTCGGCGGCGCGGAACTGGTAGCCCACGAACGACACCAGACACAATGCCGCCCCGACGGCTGCCAGCTGCCACCGCGGCAACCGCAGCAACCCCGCGATCAGCACGCCGATGCTCGCGGCGAAGGCCCAGGACCACGGGTTCCCGGCGGTCTCGTGCACGAGCCCGGCCAGCATCGCGAGCCCGGCGACGTGCCAGGTCCAGCCCTTGAGCAGCCGGTCCAGCCGCAGCAGCGACAGGAGCACGAGCACCACGAGCCCGGCCGCGACCGGCACCCACCAGCGGGCCTGGTCGTCGAACGCCACGAAGAGGAACAGCAGCGCCGCCGCGCCCAGGATCCCGAGCCCGATCGCCCCGCGCCAGCTCCGAGGGCGGAACCTCCGCAACGCCTGCGCCGCAGGCGCCCGGTCCCCGCGCGGCTCCCGCCCGCTCGGGTCGGATCCTCCGGCGGAGTCCGACGAACGCCCCGGCCCGCCCCGGCCCCGCGGAGCGCCGCGCTCGTCCCGCTCCGAACCGGCCCGGTCCCGTCCGGCCTGGGCGCGCTCACCCCGGACCCGCTCGATCGGGACCAGCTCGCCCCGGTCCCGCTCGGCCCCGTCCCGCGGCGCAACGAAGCCGCCCACGTCCCCCCGGACGACCTGGGCCTCGCGAGCTCGACGCTCCTCCGCCGCCTCCGGAGCGGCGGCGTCGCTCGGCTCCTCGGCCGGGCGTCGCGCCGGGGCGTGCCGCCCACTGCGCCACGCCCCCGTCCCGGTGGAGGGGTCGGGGCGGGATGCAGGGTCGCGGCGCTCCATCGACGCCCAGCCTAGCGACCCGCAGCGCCCGGTAGCGGCCTCACAACCAGCCGTGGTCGCGGGCCCGCTCCAGCGCCTCCACCCGCGTCGCGACGCCGAGCTTCTGCATCGCCGAGGACAGGTAGTTGCGGACGGTGCCGGCGGAGAGGTGCACGCGCGCGGCGATGTCGCCCGCCGTGCCCGCCGGCCCCACCTGCCCGACGCTGCGCAGAACCTGCAGCTCCCGCTCGGTGAGCGGGCAGTCCTCCGTGGTCAGGGCGGTCATGGCCAGGTCGGGGTCGACGTAGCGGCCGCCGCCGTGCACCCGTCGGATCACGTCGGCGAGCAGCGAGGCGGGCGCACTCTTCGTCACGAAGCCCGCCGCCCCGGCCGCCAGCGCGCGCCGCAGCACCCCGGGCCGGGCGTGCCGGGTCAGCACGATGCACCGGACCCCCGGCGCGTTGGCCTGCACCCACTGGGCGACCTCGGCGCCGTCGAGGCCGGGCATCTCGACGTCGAGGACCGCGACGTCCGGCTCCTGCGCGGCGATCGCCGCCACCGCCTCGTCGCCCGAGGACGCCTCGGCGACCACGGTCAGGTCGGCTTCGAGGTTCAGCAGGGCGCCGACGGCTCCGCGGGTGAGCGACTCGTCGTCCGCGAGGACCAGCCGGATCACCGGCCGCTCCCGAGAACCGCCTCGAGCCGGTACCCGCCCCGCCCGTCGCAGCCGGCGGCGAGCCGCCCGGCGTGGTCCTCCAGGTAGCGCTCCAGCCCCGCGAGCCCGGTACCGGCGCCGTCGCCGGGACCGGACACGCCGTCGTTGCACACGACCAGCCGGTCCGCGCCGATCTCGATGGTGCAGCGGCTCGGTTCGGCGTGCCGCAGGACGTTGGTCATGGCCTCGCGCAGCACGCGACCGAGGACGTTGCGGGCGGCCGGCGCGACGGCCCCGGGGTCGCCGCGCACCTCCAGCGCCACCCCTGCGGAGCCGAGGACCGCCCGCGCCCCCGCGAGCTCGACGGCGAGATCGGTGTCCCGGGTGCTCCGGACCAGGGCCCGGACCTCGGTCAACGACTCGCGCGCCACCCGTTGCACCTCGTCCATCTCGGCTCGCGCCCGGTCGGGGTCGGCCTCCAGCAGGCGGGCGGCGAGCTCGCTCTTGAAGGCGACGACCTCGAGCGCGTGCCCGAGGATGTCGTGCAGGTCGTCGGCGAGCCGCAGCCGTTCGCGTGCGGTGGCGAGCTCGGCGGCGGTACGGCGCGAGTCGTCGAGGTCGGTGACGGCCTTGAACCACCACAGCCGCTCGACGTCGAGGCACCACATGCTCGCCACGTAGAACCCGGCGATCCCCGCCGCGAACCACGGCGAGATCGGGACTCCCTCGACGGTGGGCCGCACGAGCGCGCCGAGGACGTAGGTCAGCGCGACCACCACCGCGGCCGACGCGACCACCCACAGGGCGATCACCCGCGCCCGCCGGCCCGCGACGACGTCGCCCAGGAGGATCCCGGCCACCAGCGCCCAGGTCCACCCGGCCCACGACGAGGCGACCCCGACGAGCGTGATCGCCAGGCCCACCGCGCACGCGGCGACCACGAACACGGGCGGGGCGGGAGTGCCGAGGGACCGGACGTAGCGCCGGATCCGGATCAGGTGCAGCACCATCGCCGCCAGGTAGAGCGGCACGAGCGCGGCCAGCCAGACGGGCTCCGGCAGCCCCGTCCACAGCACGAACGCAGGCACGAGCAGCAGCCAGCCGACGGTCATGAGCAGCCCGATCCGGCTGAACCGGCGCGCCGCGCGGACCTGCCGCTCCTCGGCGGCGAGCCGCCCCTTCGGCTCGGCGGTCGGCGGGCGGTCGGTCGTCACGCCGACGACGGTATCCGAGCCGTCCGGCCCGGTCCCGACCTGCGACGGGACCGATGACAGCTGTCATCGCCAGCCGTGCACGGCGTCAGCAGGACGTGTGATGCGCGCACCTACCGCGGCACCCCGGCCGCCGGGCACCGTGGTGGTCATGACGGAGACGGTGAGCGAGCCGGCGGTGGCCGGTGCGGGGGGACGCGACACGGCCATCCGGGTACGGGGGCTGCAGGTGCGGTACGGGACGTTCGAGGCCGTCCGGGGGGTCGACCTCGAGGTCCTGCGCGGAGAGGTGTTCTCGCTGCTGGGCACCAACGGCGCGGGGAAGACGACCACGCTGGAGGTGCTCGAGGGGTTCCAGCGGCGCAGCGGGGGCGAGGTCTCGGTGCTCGGCTTCGACCCGGGCACCCAGCGCGACGAGCTGCGGGCGCGGATGGGGATCCAGCTGCAGGAGGGCGGGTTCGTCGAGGAGCTGACGGTCGGGGAGACGCTCGAGCTGTGGGGGAAGCTGGCGGTCCGGCCGGACCGGCCGGACCGGCTGCTGGAGCGCTTCGACCTGGTGCACCGCCGCGACGTGCGCGTCGGCGCCCTGTCCGGCGGGGAAAAGCGGCGCCTCGACCTGGCGACGGCGGTGTGGGGATCGCCCGAGCTGGTCGTCCTCGACGAGCCGACGACCGGCCTCGACCCGGGGTCCCGGCGCCGCACCTGGGACGCGATCCAGGAGCTGCAGGAGGCCGGCCGCACGGTCGTCCTCACCACGCACTACCTGGAGGAGGCGGAGGCGCTGGCCGACCGGGTCGCGATCATGCACGAGGGGCGGCTGGCCGTGTCCGGTACGCTCGAGCAGATCCTCGCGAGCCGCCCGGCCGGGTTCTCGGCGACGCTCCCCGAGGGCGTCACGCCGCCCGACGGCGCGGTGCTGGAGGGCCGGACGGTCCGGGTCAGCACCACGGACCTGCAGCGCGACCTCACCGCGTTCCTGGCCTGGGCGGCCGACCACGGGGTCCGGCTGTCCGACCTGCGGGCCGCCCCGGCGTCGCTCGCCGACATCTACCACTCGATCCGCACCGACTCGGACACCGTGTCGGCACCCGAGGAGGCGTGATGGACCGCATCACCGCACTGGTCTGGTCCGAGCTGAAGCTGATCCTGCGCAACCGGACGATGCTGACGTCCGTGCTGGTCGTGCCGCTCGCCCTCGGCGTCTTCCTGACCTTCAGCCAGATCGACGCGCCGACCTACGTCGTCGCCATGCAGATCGTGTTCGCGCTCGGCATGGGAGTGTACGTCGGCGGGACGCAGACGCTGGTCGCGCGCCGGCAGTCCCGCGTGCTGAAGCGCTTCCGGACCAGCGGGATCTCCGACGGCGGGCTGCTGGTCGGGACCGTCGGGCCCGCGGCCGTGCTCGCCCTGGCGCAGCTGATCCTGTTCGGGGTGTTCGACGTCGTGGCCGGCCTGCCGGCACCGAGCGCGCCGCTCGCGCTGCTGCTCGCCGTGCTGGGCGGGCTCGCGCTGGTGACGACGGCGGCGCTCGCCACCGCGATCGTGACGCCCTCGGCGGAGCGGGCGCAGATCACCACGCTGCCGCTGTTCTTCGTGGTGGTCGGTTCCGCGGTGATCATCGCCGTGATCCCGGCGGGCGGCTGGCCCGACATCCTCGCGCTGCTGCCGGGCGGGGCGATCGGCGCGCTGAGCCGGGTGGCCTACGGCGCGCCGTGGACGCCGTACGCCCTGGTCTCGCTGGTCGCGTGGCCGGTGCTGTTCGGCTGGCTGGCCACACGGAACTTCCGCTGGGACGCGCGGGTGGCCGCGGTCTGATCCTGCGGGTCGACTCAGCGCCGGGTGTCGACCTTGTGGAAGTTCCGCCACGCGCGCGAGGGCGTCGGGCCCCGCTGCCCCTGGTAGCGGGAGCCGACGCCCTCGCTGCCGTAGGGCCGCTCGGCCGGGCTGGAGAGCCGGAACAGGCACAGCTGCCCGATCTTCATGCCCGGCCACAGCGTGATCGGCAGGTTCGCGACGTTGGACAGCTCGAGCGTGATGTGGCCGGTGAAGCCCGGGTCGATGAACCCCGCCGTGGAGTGGGTGAGCAGGCCCAGCCGGCCGAGGCTGGACTTGCCCTCGAGCCGCCCCGCCAGGTCGTCCGGCAGGCTGACCTGCTCGAACGTCGACCCGAGGACGAACTCCCCGGGGTGCAGCACGAAGTTGTCCCCGTCGGCGGTCTCGACCGGCGTGGTGAGCTCGTCCTGCTGGATCGACGGGTCGATGTGGGTGTAGCGGGAGTTCTGGAAGACCCGGAAGAAGCGGTCCAGCCGCACGTCGATGCTCGACGGCTGCAGCATCGCCTCGTCCCACGGGTCGAGCCCGAGGCGCCCGGACTCGAGCTCCTTGCGCAGGTCGCGGTCCGAGAGCAACACGCCCGCAGCCTATCCGGGGAGGTGGATCGAGGGCCGCAGCGGGGATGCTAGAGTCGCTCTCACGCACTGCGGATGTAGTTCAATGGTAGAACATCAGCTTCCCAAGCTGAATACGCGGGTTCGATTCCCGTCATCCGCTCTCACCCCGAAAGCCCAGGTCACAGGCCTGGGCTTTCGTCGTTCTCGGGGGTTCCACGCACTCGGCACCCCCCGCGTGGGCATCGTCGCCGCGGTCGGCTGGGCACCTCGCGGTCCGGTGTGGGCAGCGCTCGCCGACGCCGGCGCCCCTCGCTGTTCGCGACCCTCGCACGGTCAGCACCGACACCCGGAGGACACCGTGCTCACCGCCGCCCCGTTCGCCCCCGCCCGGCACCTCGACCCGCTGCTCAGCGTGCAGGGCTCGAGGGACCGCTACCACTGCCCCGACCTCGTCAGCCTCGACCGGCATCTCGCCCGGCTGCGCGGCCGCATCGCCCGCGACGCCGGCCGGGACCCCGCCGCCGTCGCGACGTGGCAGGCCGACCTCGACCGGTTGCTCGAGCGCCGCGCCTGGCTCACCCTGCCGGTCGCGCCGGACCGCGCCGCCTGAAGTCGCTTTGCGGCCGGCACGCGCCCGGGCACGATGCCCGGATGGTGCAGCTGCGTCCGTTCACCGCCGGGGACCGCGAGGCCGTGGTCGCGCTGTCGTTGCGGGCGTGGGAACCCGTGTTCGCCTCGATGGAGCGGGTGCTGGCCGGGTCGGGGGTGTACGAGGCCTACTACCCGGACTGGCGGACGGCGCAGGCCGGGGCGGCCGCGCAGGCCTGCGCCGACATGGAGGCCTGGGTGGCCGAGGTCGACGGGCGGGTGGCCGGGTTCGTCGCCCTGCACTCGCTCGACGACACGACCGGGGAGATCCACATGGTCGCCGTGGACCCGGCCCACCACCGGCTCGGGGTCGGGCGGGCCCTCACCGAGCACGCGACGGCCCGGCTGCGCGAGCGCGGCAGCACGGTCGCGATGGTCGAGACCGGTGGGGACCCGGGGCACGCGGCGGCCCGGGGGCTGTACGAGCACTGCGGCTACACGGCGCTGCCCTCGGTGCGGTACTTCCGCACCCTGTGAGGCAGTCGACCCCCACCCGCATGCGTCCCGTGGACCTGGCGCGCGCCGCGGGCATCTCGACGCAGCAGGTCCGCAACCACGAGGACGCCGGCGTGCTGCCGCCGGTCCCGCGGACGCCGTCGGGCTACCGGGCCTACGACGCGGCGCACCTGCGCGCGCTGCTGGCGTACCGCGCACTGGCCGTCGGCCACGGCTGTCCCACCGCGACGGCGGTGATGCACGCCGTGCACGCGGGCGACACCGCCCGGGCCTTCCGACTGCTCGACGAGAGCCACGCCGGCCTGCACGCCCAACGCCTGGCCACCGACGAGGCCGCCGCCGCGCTCGAGGTGCTCGCCGGGGCCGAGCCGCAGGCGCCACCCGGCCCGCCCCTGTCCGTCGGCGAGCTCGCCCGGCGGCTCGGGGTGCGGCCGTCGGCGCTGCGGGTGTGGGAGGCCGCGGGGCTGCTCGCGCCGCAGCGCGAGCGGATCGGCCGCGCCCGCCGGTACGGGGCCGCCGACATCCGGGACGCCCAGATCGTCCTCCTCCTCCGGCAGGGTCACTACCCCTTCGCGCGGATCCGCCCGGTGCTCGACGGGCTGCATCGCACGGGGAGTCCCGAGGCGCTGCGGGCTGCCGTGGCGGAGCGCCGGGCCGCCCACGACACCCGGGCCCGCGCCATGCTCCGCGCGGCAGCCCTGCTCCACGCGTTCCTGGAGCCGTGATCAGCTCACCCGCGCGACCAGCCCGTCGAGCACGGCGACGTGCCCCGTGGGCACCCGGACGTCGAGCACCGTCCCGGCGAGGGTGAAGTCGAAGAACGAGCAACAGGCGCTCTCCCGCGCGACCAGGTCCGCGGCCTCGGCGACCCGCTCGGGGCGCAGCGTGAGCCGAACGTGCCCGGCGTCGACGCGGACCATCTCGGTGACCCCGGTGGACAGGAGCGTGTCGAACTCCGCGACCCGCAGCGGACGCTCCTCGGTGGGGAGCGTGCACGCGTCGGGGACCCAGCTCGTCATGCCGCCACGGTAGGCCGATGAGTTCCCGGGCGTCGGGCGGTCGACAGGGGGACATCCGAGGCAGGAGAGGACGGCACCCATGCGCGAGATCGTGGTGAGCGAGTTCATGACGCTCGATGCCGTGATGGAGGCGCCCGGCGGCGAGCCGACGCACCCGCACACCAACTGGGTCCCCGGGTACGCCACGCCCGAGCTCTTCGAGTTCAAGTACCGGGAGGTCGTCGAGGCGGGCGGGCTGCTGCTCGGCCGCACCACCTACGAGAGCTTCGTGGGCGCGTGGCCGCAGCGCGAGGGTGAGTTCGCCGAGCGGATGACGGTGCTCCCCAAGTACGTGGCCACCTCGCGCCCGGAGGAGCTGACGTGGAACGCGCGGCCGCTGGTGGGCGACGTCGTCGACGCGGTGACCGAGCTGAGGAAGGGCGACGGCGAACCGCTGCTGGTCAACGGCAGCGCCACGCTGGTCCGGACCCTGCTCGAGGCCGGGCTGGTCGACGAGCTGCGGCTGCAGGTCTTCCCGGTCGCGATCGGCGGCGGGCTGCGGTTCTGGCCCGAGGACCGGGTCAAGGTGTCGCTGCACCTGGCCGACGTCACCTGCTTCGGCGACGTCGTGGCCCAGACCTACCGCGCCTGACCGTCGCGGTCGCGCACCAGCCGGGCGGGCGCCTTCCGCCGCCACGCCTCCTCGACGAGGTCGGCGAGCTGGGCCGGCTCGACCGTCGTCAGGTCGACGAGGATCGAGCCGTACCCGTCGTAGTGCGGGGTGGTGAAGAAGGCCGGGTCGCCCGAGCCGAGCAGGGCCTCCTTCTCGTCCAACCCGCAGACCAGCATCAACCCGCCCTCGGCCTCGGTGCGCAGCCGGGCGAACCCCTTGCCGCGGACCCTCAGCGCGGGTGTGCGGTAGGAGGTCGACACCTCGACCTCCGGCAAGGCGGTCGCGATCGCCACGACGTCGTCCCAGGTCATGGGGCGATCCTGACGGACCGGGGCACCTGCCGTCGTGGAGAAAACGGATCTCAGGCCGGGGTGTTCGCGGCCAGGAACTCCGCGACGGCCTTCTGCGCCATCGGGATGCTGTCCGGGTCCTTCCAGGTCTCCAGGAGCGACGCGTTCGGCGCCAGCCGCGCCAGGGTGCGCGAGGCGGCCGGCGGGTGGAACTCGTCGTTGCCCATGAGCACGAGGATCGGGGTGTCGAAGCGCTCGACGTCGGCGTCGGAGACGCTCCACAGCACGTCGTCGCCCCCGTAGAGGTTGTCCCGGAAGCCGGCGAGGTCCTCGGCGGGGATCCCGCGCTCCTCGCCCCAGCCCTGCACCATCTCGTGGAACCGCCCGCGGTTGTCGGACAGGCCGATGGGCTGCAGCGCCACGGCCGCCGTGATCCGCTCCGGCGCCGTGCGCAGCAGGTTGGCGATGAACGCGCCGCCGATGCACATCCCCAGCACGTGCGCCCGCTCGACGCCCGCGTGGTCGAGCACCGCGAGCTGGTCGGCGGTGTAGGTGTCCCAGCCGTCCGCGGCGGAGACCGGGCCGGCGGAGCCGCCGCCGGCGTTGCGCTGGTCCATCGCGATCACGCGGTAGAGCGGGGCGAGCTCGTCGATCGGGTTCCACGGGGCGCGCTGCCAGGCGTCGATCGTGGACCGCAGCCCGCCGGGGGCCAGCAGGAGGACCGGGAACCCGGAACCGTGCTCCTCGTAGTGCAGGGTCACCCCGTCGCGGGTGAAGGTCGGCATCGATGCTCCTCCGTGCTCCCTCGGCTCTCAGCGGACGTGCCGGCGCCGACGATGCACGGTCGGGGGCGTCGGCGCATTCGCGAGGGCCACCACACCCGCGACCGCCACGACGAGGCCCGCCGCGAACGGGACGATCCACCCGCTCCGGATCGGGTCGCCGAGCAGCACGATGCCCACGAGGCCGGGCGCGATCACCTCGGTCACCGAGAACACCGCCGTGACGCCGGCGAGGCTGCCGATCGCCAGCGCCCGCGAGTAGCAGGTGATCCCGATGACCCAGTACAGCCCGATCAGGTACGTCGCCGGCTGGCCGGCGAGCTGGCCGACGTCGAACCCGGCGTCGGGCGCGACGTGCACGGCGCGGACCGCGAGCGAGGTCCCGCCGAAGCCCAGGCCCGCGATGAACGACAGCGGCCACGCGGCGGAGAGCCGCCAGACCGCGATCGCGGCGACGGCGAGCGCCGCCACCCCCGAGGCCAGCACGACGATCGCGGTGCCGGAGAAGTCCGCCGGGGCCTCACCGCCCGCACTCCCCGCGACCACCCCGAGCCCGAGGACGCAGGCCCCGACGCCCACCCGGTCCACCACCCGCAGCCGGACGCCATAGAGCCCCCACGTCGCGACGGCCGTCAGGGCGATCGACAGGCCGAGCGCCGCCTGCACTGCGAACACCGGCAGGTGCCGCAGCGCGACCACGGTGCAGATCCAGCCGAGGCCGTCCACCAGCAGGCCGGCCAGGTACATCGGGCGCAGGGCCAGGTGCGTGCGCGACGAGGTCTGCTGCGCCGCCGCCGACTGCAGCAGCCCCGCCCCGCTGTTGAGCACGGTCGCGCAGAGGGCGAACAGCAGGCCGGTCAGCACGGGTGCACGCCTCGGGCCACCTCACCACCGTGGCACGGCGGCGGCCCGCCGGCAGCTCACGCCCGGGTGTGATCCACCTCGACGACCGCTCGCGGGGCCGGGACCTCGAAGAACCCGCTCATGAGCCCGCCGGGGACCGGCGCGTCCTCGTAGCGGGCGGCGCGGGCCTCCTGCAGCCGGGCCCGGGGCTTCTCGGAGAGGTGCACGAACAGCAGCACGAACGCCGTACCGATCAGCGCGGGGATCCCGATCAGCAGCACCGGCCACCCGAAGGCGAGATACGCGACGACGACCGCCGCGGCCTCGAGACCGATCACCACTCCTGCCAGCCGACCCACCGCGGGTCCCTCCCCACAACTCGATCTCCACCCGGCGCCCTCGTGCGGCGCCGCACCCGACTATCGGCCGGGGAGCCGGGGACGTCACGCCGAGTACGGGAGCCGAGACGCAACCGAGACCCGGAACGGGTGACGGGACACCCGGAGGCCTCCTCCCGGCCACTCGGAGGACACCGACGCGGACCGGCAGGAGCAGGGGCGCGAGGTGGGAGCGTTATGGAGCCATGACGCTGCTGTGGGGCTGTCCTCGGAAGGGTCAGACCGGGGGCTCGACCGGGGTGGCGCTGCTCGGCGGGGCGGGGGCGGCACTGCTGGTCTGGGCGCCGTCGGTCGCGGGGGGCGTGGAGGGGCCGGGGGCCGCTCCGGTGCCGGTCCCGGTACCCGTTCCCGTGCCGGTACCCGTCCCGCTGCCCGAGCCCGTACCGGTGCCCGATCCGGACCCGCTGCCCGTGTCGTTGCCCGTGCCGGTCCCGGTCCCGGTGCCGGGGTCGGTACCCGAGGACGGCGGGGGGTTCGACGGGCCCGCCGGCGGCGGCGCGGACGAGCCGGGGGCGGGCGCCGCGGGGCCCGGGGCGACAGGGCCGGGAGCGGGGGCCGCAGGAGCGGCCGGGGCCGCACCTCCCGCGGCCGGGGTGCGTGCCCCGCCCGTGGCAGGCGTGGTGGCCCGGCCGGTGTTCGCGCTCCCGGCCGATCCGGATGAGCCGGCCTGCCCGGCGGGAGCCTGGTTCACAGTCGTCGGGTCGACGGGAGCGGTCGTGGGGTCCGCGGCCGGCGCACCCGAGGTGGGCACGCTCATCCCGCCGACGCCCGTGCTCACGGCCGGCGCGGCCGACGGCCAGAAGACCGCCGCGGCCACGATGCCCGCGGCCGCCAGCGCCCCGCCGAGGCCGACCAGCAGGCCGACCGGCATGCGTCGACGGCCGTCGGGCTCGGGGTCGTACTCCCAGTCCGGGCCCGCGGGTGCGGCGGCGGGCAGCCCGGGACGGGGCGGCGGGCCGGCGGGCGCCCAGCCACCGGTGGATCCGACGACGCCGATCGGGCCGGTCGCGCCGGCGGGCGGCGTGCCGATCGCCACCGTCGCACCGATGAGCGCGGGCAGCGAGCCCGGGCCGGAGTCCGTGAGCGGGTTCGGTGGAGGGGCCACGAAGGCCGTCCCGCCGGTGGGGGTCGCGGGCCCCCCGGGGATGGGGGCCAGCGCCACCGCGGGCCAGGACGCCGTGGGGCGCGGGGAGACGGCGAGCGCCGCGCCCTTCGCGATCGCGTTCTTCGGGTCGGTGTCGACGGCGACGGGCCGCCCGAGCTCCTGCGACACCAGCTGCCCGACCAGCGGCACCCGCGAGGACCCGCCGACCAGCAGCACGGCGTCGAGCGCCGCGGGCTGCAGCCCGGCGGAGGCGACGGCCCGGCGCAGCGCCTCGACGGTCTCCTCGACCCGGTCCCGGATGGCGTCCTCGAACTCGCTGCGGTGCAGCCGGACCGAGCCGCGGTGGCCGGGCAGCAGGACGGGGATCGCCGCCTCGGTGTCGGCCGACAGCGCCTCCTTGGCCTCGGTGCACTCGCGCCGCAGCCGGGCGACGGCCGCGAGCACGGCCGGATCGGCCTCGTCGAGCCCTTCGAAGGCCTCGGGCAGCCCGGTGACGACGTGGTCGAACACCACCTGGTCGAAGTCGACCCCGCCCAGCCGCTCGATCCCCTCGGGCCGGCCCTGCAGCGCGAAGTGGGAGCGGTCGGTCTTGCGCACGACGGCGGCGTCGAAGGTGCCGCCGCCCAGGTCGTAGACGGCGATGGTCGAGCCCGCGGCCACCCGCTCGCCCGCGGCGTAGTGCAGGGCGGCGGCCTGCGGCTCGGCCAGGAAGGTCACGGTGAGGCCCTGCTCGTCGAGCGCCTCGGCCATCAGCTCCAGCTTGTGCCCGCCCCACGAGGCGGGGTGGGTGACGGCGATCCGCTCGGCGGGGCCGCCCTCGCGGTCGGCGACCTGGTCGACGATCCAGCGGACCAGCCGGGCGCACAGCTCCTCCGGCGCCCAGGCCCGCCCGGCGACGACGATCGGCGTCGAGTCCCCCACGCGCCGCTTGAACTCGCGGACCACCCGGTCCGGGTCGGTGACCGCGCGGCGCTCGGCGGCGTCGCCGACCAGCACCTCGCCGTCCGGCCCCACGAACAGCACCGAGGGGACGTCCGTGCGGCGGCCCGAGAGCGCGACCATCTCCGGGGCGACCCAGTGCTCGCCCGCGGGCCGGCACACGGCCGCCGCGCTGTACGTCGTCCCCAGGTCGATGCCGAGCTGGTAGCCCATCGTCGTTCCCCCCGCCGAACCGGCAGCTCTGCCCCCGGCGCGCCCCCGCGCCCTGTGTCGCCATCGCGTGGCGGAGCTGCGCCGTTATCGTCCCCGACCCCCTCCTGACACGATCGGGTGACGCCGGGGGTGCCGGGCCCCGGAAGCCCCTAACGGCCCCGCCCCGATCCCCTATGCCACCCGGTGGGGAACCGTGCCCGATCCCCGATGGCGGGGCCGCCCCACGCTCCTACCTTTCGGATCAACGCCAGCCGGGGTCGCCCGGCGCGACGCCGACACACACGATCCGCACCTGGAGACGATCCCCATGACGCTTCTCGAGTTCCTCCTCAAGCTCATCGGCAACGACGAGGAGTCCCTTGAGCTCCAGCAGGACTTCCGCGACAACCCGTACGAGACGCTCCGCGACGCCGGCCTCGAGGACCTGACCGCCGAGGACGTCCACGACGCGCTGGTCCTGATCCAGGACAACGACACCGCGTCCTTCGACCGCAACTACGACACCGGCAGCAACCACCTGGTCGCGGCCGCGGCGGCCCCGCACCACGGCGGCGGGCACCACGAGGGTGACCACGACGGCCACAAGGGCGCGGTCGAGTACATCAACAAGTACGTCACCAACAACCACGTCGACGACCGCGACACCATCGTCGACAACTCCGTGAACCAGAAGATCGACACGGACGGCGGCGACTTCCGCCAGGACATCGACATCGACGCCGTGACCGCCTCGGGCGACGGCGCCGTGGCCGCCGGCGGCGACATCGAGGACTCGGTCGTCACCACCGGCGACGACAACATCGTGGGGGACAACAACAACGTGGTCGAGGGCGACGGCAACACCACCGCCTTCGGCACGGGCAACGCCAACAGCGCCTCCTTCGAGGACGTGTCGGTGGACGAGGGCGGCGCGCTCTCCGTCGGCGGCTCCGCGACCGGCGACTACGACGTCTCGGACTCGTACAACTCGGTCAGCAACGAGACCAACACCAGCGTCGAGGTCGAGGACTCCTACAACCAGGACAACGACGTCTCCTTCTCGCAGGAGTCGGACTCCTACTCGGAGACCAACAGCACCGTCGACAGCGAGACCAACGTGCTGAGCGGCAACGAGGTCGACGTCGAGGTCAGCTGACCTCCGCTCCGCCCTCCCTCACGACTTCACGACCTTCACGGAGACGAACGACATGGCTTCCCCCCAGACCCTGATCGAGCTGCTGCTGAGCCTGCTCAACGACCCGGAGGCCGCCGAGGCCTTCAAGGCCGACCCGGCCGCCTACATCGAGGGCTGCGGCCTCACCGAGTTCACCGCCGAGGACGTGCACGACGCCGCGCTCCTCATCCAGGACAACGACGACTCGGACTTCGAGCGGAACCACAACACCGGCGGCAACCACCACCACACCCCGCCGCCGCCCCCGCACAAGGAGCCGCACGAGTCCGACCACGAGCACGCGGTCAAGTACCTCAACACGTACGTCACCAACAACTGGATCGACGACCGCGACACCATCGTGGACAACTCGATCAACCAGGACATCGACACCGGCGGCGGCGACTTCGACCAGGAGATCGACATCGACGCCGTCACGGCGTCCGGTGACGGTGCCGTGGCCGCCGGCGGCGACATCGAGGACTCCACAATCACGACCGGCAACGGCAACGTCGTGGGCGACGGCAACAACGTGGTCGACGGCGACGACAACACCACCGCCTTCGGCTCCGGCGACGCCAACAGCGCGTCCTTCGAGGACGTCTCGGTGGACGACGGCGGCGCGCTCTCCGTCGGCGGCACGGCCTCCGGCAACTACGACGTCGACAACTCGGGCAACGAGTACTCGACCGAGACCAACAACTCGACCTCGATCGACGACTCGTACAACCAGGACAACGACTTCGAGTCGAGCGTCTCGGACGAGGACACCACGATCAGCAACACCGACGTCGACACCGAGACGAACATCGGCAGCGGTAACGACGTGACCGTCGACGCCTGACACGCCTCCCGCGTGACGAACGCCCCGGCACCCTCACCCGAGGGTGTCGGGGCCTTCGTCGTGGACGCGGTCCTCGTGTAGGCAGAATGTGACGGACAGGTGTCCCGACGGTCGGGACCGGGGAGGACGACGATTCGGTGGCGGTACCGGCAGCGGTCCAGCTGGTCGACCTGGCGCTCAAGGCCACGTCGGCCTACGAGCGTCCGGACCTCGCCGTCCGGCTGCAGGCGACCCGGGCCCGGCTGGCCGACCCGAACGTCCGGGTGCTGATCGTCGGGGAGTTCAAGCAGGGCAAGAGTCAGCTGGTGAACGCGCTGGTCAACGCCCCGGTCTGCCCCGTCGACGACGACATCTCCACCGCCGTGCCCACCGAGGTCCGGTTCGCCGAGACCACCACGGTGACCCTGGTGAAGGTGCCGCCGGGCGCGACGGAGGACGCCGAGCCCGTCGAGGAGCGGACCGTCGTCGAGACCTCCCGGCTGGCCGACTTCGTCTCCGAGGCCGGCAACCCGGAGAACCGCGCCGGCCTGCACCACGCCGAGGTCACCCTGCCGCGCAAGCTGCTGCAGAGCGGCCTGGTGCTCGTCGACACCCCCGGCGTCGGCGGGCTCGGCTCCGCGCACGGCGCCGCAACCATGGCCGCGCTGCCGACCGCCGACGCCGTCGTCCTCGTGTCCGACGCCGCGCAGGAGTACACCGCGCCGGAGATCGACTTCCTGCGCTCGGCGATGGGCCTGTGCCCCAACGTCGGGTGCGTGGTCACCAAGACCGACCTGTACCCGCACTGGCGCAAGATCGTCGAGCTCGACAAGGGGCACCTGCGGAAGGCCGGCGTCGAGGCGGAGATCTACCCCGTCTCGTCGGCGCTGCGGCTCGCGGGCGCCGAGACCGGCGACGCCGAGCTGATGAGCGAGTCCGGGTTCGCGCCGCTGGTCGGCTTCCTGCTGCGCAAGGTCGTCGCCCGGGCGGACGACCTGGACCGCCGCTCGACCAGCCAGGACGTCCGGGCCGTCGCCGAGCAGCTGTCCGCGCAGTTCACCGCCGAGCTCGCCGCCCTGGAGGACCCGGGCAGGGCCGAGGCGCTGGTCGAGGAGCTGACCCGGGCCAAGGCGCGGGCGGACGACCTGCGGCAGCGCTCGGCGCGTTGGCAGATCACCCTGAACGACGGCGTCGCCGACCTGATCTCGGACATCGAGTACGACCTGCGGGACCGGCTCCGCTCGGTCACCCGCGAGGCCGAGCAGCTGCTCGACGACGCCGACCCGGCCGACATCTGGGACCAGTTCGCCCAGTGGTTCCACCAGCAGGTGAGCCAGGCGACCTCGGCCAACTACGTGTGGACCGCGCAGCGCGCCCGCTGGCTGGCCGAGCAGGTCTCCGAGCATTTCGCCGAGGGTGCCGACGCCGCCCTCCCCGAGATCCACATCGACGGAAGCCGGCTGGGCGGCGCGGTCCAGGCCCTCGAGCAGCCGGAGGGCGAGAAGTTCGGGATGGGCCAGAAGCTGTTCGTCGGCATGCGCGGCGGCTACGGCGGCCTGCTGATGATCGGGCTCGCCACGAGCTTCGCCGGCCTCGCCCTGCTCAACCCGTTCTCCATCGCCGCCGGCCTGCTGTTCGGCGGCAAGACCGTGCGGGACGAGCGCAAACGGCTGCGCGAGCGGCGCCGGGCCGAGGCGAAGACGGCCGTCCGCCGGCACATCGACGAGGTGACCTTCCAGGTCGGCAAGGACTCCCGGGACACCCTGCGCCGCGCCCAGCGCCAGCTCCGCGACCACTTCACCGTGCTGGCCGAGGAGCTGTCGGTGTCGCTGGCGACATCGGTGTCCGCGGCACAGAGCGCGGTGAACACGGACGTCTCGAAGCGGCAGAAGCGGATCGAGGACCTGAAGGCCGAGATCGCCCGGGTCGAGTCCCTGGCGAAGCGGGCCCGGGCGCTGGTGGACGAGAAGTGACCGAGCACTCCACCCTCCGGCCCCCGGCGCAGCCGGTCGGCCTGGGTGCCGAGGTCCGCACCCTGCTCCGCCGCACGATCGACGTCTACGCCGACAGCCCGCAGGCCGTCGGCTGGCTGCGCCACCACCTCGCCCGGTTCGAGGAGCCGCTGCGCGTGGCCATCGCCGGCAAGGTCAAGGCGGGCAAGTCGACGCTGCTCAACGCCCTGGTCGGCGAGGAGATCGCGCCGACGGACGCCGGGGAGTGCACCAGGGTCGTCACCTGGTACCAGGACGCGCCGGCCCCGCGGGTGCAGATGTTCCCGCGTGCGGGGGCGCCGCGGCAGCTCACGATCGCCCGGTCGCAGGGCGCCCTGCAGCTCGACCTCGGCGGGCTCCCGGCCGAGCAGGTGGACCGGCTCGTCGTCGACTGGCCGTCGCAGTACCTGCGGTCCACCACGCTCGTCGACACGCCGGGCATCGCCTCGCTGTCGGCCGACGCCGCGGCGCGGGCCGGGGCCTTCCTCGCGCCGGACGACTCGCCCTCCCAGGCCGACGCCGTCGTCTACCTGATGCGGCACCTGCACAGCACGGACGTGCGGTTCCTCGAGTCCTTCCTGGACCGCGGGGTCGCCCGGGCCACCCCGGTGAACACGATCGCGGTGCTGTCCCGGGCGGACGAGATCGGCGTCGGGCGGCTCGACGCGCTCACGTCGGCCCGCCGCATCGCCCGCCGGTACCGGGCGGACGCGAAGATCCGAGGGCTCTGCCAGACCGTCGTCGCGGTGGCCGGGCTGCTCGCCCAGACCGGGCGCACCATGCGGCAGGACGAGTACGGGGCGCTCGCGACCCTCGCCGGGATGCCGCGCGCCGAGCTCGACGCCCTGCTCCTCTCCGCGGACCGGTTCGCCACCCGCGAGCTGGAGGGCGCGCCCGCGCCCGAGGTGCGCGCGCGCCTGGTGGAGCGGTTCGGGCTCTTCGGCGTCCGGCTCGGCACCACGCTCATCCGCCAGGGCGTGACCGACCCGTCCGCGCTGGCCTCCGAGCTGGTGCGGCGCAGCGGGCTGGAGGAGCTGCGCACGGTGCTCGCCACGCAGTTCGCCGAGCGCCGCGAGCTGCTCAAGGCACGGTCGGCGCTGCTCGCCGTCGAGCTCGTCCTGCAGCGCGAGCCGCGGCCGACTGCGCAGCCGATCGCCGCGGAGATGGAGCGGATCCTCGCCGGCGCCCACGAGTTCGTCGAGCTGCGGATGCTGTCCGCGCTGCGGGCCGGGGCCGTCACCTTCCCGGCCGACGCGCTCGACGACGCCGAACGCCTCCTCGGCGGCGACGGCAGCGGCGTGGCCGCCCGGCTCGGCGTCGACCCCGCCTCCGGGCCGGACGAGCTGCGCGCCGCCGCGCTCGACGCCGTCGTCCGGTGGCAGCGGCGGGCGGAGAGCCCGCTGGCGAGCCGGGCGACCGCGGACGCCGCGCGGGTCGTGGTGCGCAGCTGCGAGGGAATGCTCGCCCGGCTCCGGTGACCGGCGACGCTCAGCCGACGATCCGCTTGAGCTGCGCGAACAGCTCGCCTCGGCTCGTCGACCCGAGCCGCTGGCGCATCCGGGCCACGTGGTGCTCCACGGTCTTGGCCGAGATGAACAGCTTCTCGCCGATCTGCTTGTAGGTCAGGCCCTCCAGCACCAGCGCGGCGACCTCGCGCTCGCGGTCGGAGAGCTGGCCGTCGGCGGGCTCCTCCTCGGCGGGCAGGCCGGCCGCTTCCGGAGCGGGTTCCTGCGGCCGGGCCGGGGCCGGCGGCGACTGCTGGCCCTGCAGCGCGCGGGCGCAGGTCAGCAGCGCGCTCATCGCCCGGCGGTCGTCCGTGCGGATCGCGGCCTGACCGGCCAGCTTGCCCCCGTCCCACGACAGGCCGACGGCGTGCAGGCCGCGCGCGGCCGCCTCGACCGCGCCGGCGTCCACGTGCGAGTCGAGCAGCGCCACCCAGTGCGGCGCCGCGACCGCCATGGCCTCGGCGAACCGGCTGCCGCCCGCCGCGCCCTGCAGGGCCGCGGCGTGCCCGGTGGCCTCCTCGCGGTCCTCGGCCAGGATCGCCGCGTGCAGCCGCGCCCAGTGCAGCGGCGCGGCCCAGAGCGGCGGGCTGCCGAGGCGGTCGAGCAGGGCCTCGGCCTCGTCGAGGTGCGGGCGGACCCAGCTCGGCTCGCGCAGCCGGGTCGCCGCGATGGCCAGCTCGCCCAGCGGCTGCAGCACGAACAGGTCGACGGGGTGGCGCACGATCGCCTCGCGCGCGCGGCCCCAGAGCGGCATCAGGGAGGCGAGGTCGCCGGCGCGGCGGGCGAGCGCGACCTCCAGTGCGGAGGCGAGCAGCTCGTCACGGGGTTCGAGGGCGTCCCGGCCGATGGCGTCGAGGTGCGCCCGGGCGGACCCGAACGCGCCGCGGTTCAGCGCGATCCAACCGAGCAGGAGCCGGTGCCGGGCCGCGGCGGCGGGCCCGCCGAGCCGGACGGTGACCGCCCGCTCCAGCAGCGACTTCGCGACGTCGAGCTCCCCGGTCTGGACCGCGACGAGGGCGGCGAGGGCGGCCGGGGTGTCCGGCAACAGGGCGGCGCGGGTGGAGGACTCGAGCAGCGCGGCGGCCCGGGCGAGCTGGGACAGCGCGCGGGTCGGCGAGCCGGTGACCGAGTCGAGCACGCCCTGCGCGGTGAGCTCCTCGGCGCCGGCGAGCAGCGTCGGCGGCCGCGCGGGGCCGCCGGTGGCCGGGCCGCCGCCGAAGCCGGGCGGGGCACCGAGCACGGCACCGGCCGACGTCGCGGTGCCGCTGGGGACCGGCGGCGGTGCCGGGACGTGGAGGGCGGCCTGGGCCTCGTCGAGGGCCCCCGTGCCGACGAGCGCGGGGATCGCCAGCGCCGTCGGCGCCCCGGCCCCGGCCATCCAGCGGTAGAGCTCGGCGCTGCGGGCGAGCATCCCGCGGTGGGCGAGGACCGCGGCGGCGACGGTTCCCGCGCGCAGGGCGTCGTCGACGTCGACCCGGTCCAATGAGGACAGGACCTGGTCGGCCTCGGCGAGGGCGTCGTCCAGCCGCCCGGCGCGGATCGCGGCTTCGGCGCGGCGCGCGGCCAGCGGCAGGGCGGGCGCCCCGGCGGCGACGGCGGCGGCGTAGAAGGGTCCGGCGTCCTCGTCCGCGTCGGTGCGGGTGAGCTCGTCCCCCGCGGCGGTGAAGACCTCCGCCGACCGGGTGCCGGTGGCGCCGGTGCCGAGCATCCCGCGGGCCGCGGTGAGCACGCTGCCGCCGCGGTCGAGCTCGATCTCGGCGAGCGTGCGGCGGATCTCCAGCCGCCGCGCCTCGGGGACGGCGCGCAGGATCGCGCCGGCCACGAGGGGAGCGGGTCCGCCGGACGGCGTGAGGACGGCCGCTGCGCGCGCCTCCTCGACGAGCTCGTCGACCTCGTCGATCCCGCCGCCCGCGGAGTCGAGCAGGCCGAGCAGGGGGACCAGCACCTCGGCGTCGAGCGGGGCGCCCAGGGCGACGGCGACGGCCAGCTCCCGGACCCGGGCGTCGAGCGCCCAGAGCCGGTGCCCGAGCTGGTCGAGCAACCCGGTCGGCACGGGCACCCGCAGCGATCCGGGCGGGGCGTCGCGCAGCAGCCGGGAGCGGTTCTGCGGCCCGATCCGCTCGACGATCTCGGCGAGCATGCGGTCCACCAGCGCGGGCAGGCCCGCGGTCTTCGTGTGGACGTGCTCCACCAGCGGGTCCGCGGCCGGGCCGCCGAGCAGGCGCGCGGCCCGGGCCGCGACGCCGGTGCGGTCGAGGGTGCCGAGGACCAGCGGGGGCCGGTGGGTGCTGAGCGCGGCGCCGAGGGCGGCCAGCTGAGGGGTGCGGGGCCACGTCCGGCGGGCGACGACGAGCCGCGCCCCGGGCAGGGCCGCGCGCTCGCACAGCAGGTCGAGTGCCTGCGCGGCCAGGTCGTGGGCGTCGTCGACGACGAGGGGACCCTCCTCCGCGCCCTCGACCGTGTCGGTGACCGATGTGGACCACGCCGCCGCGACGGCGCGCAGGGTCGTGGTCTTGCCGGCCCCGGCCGGCCCGACGACGTCGCACACCAGGGCCGCGCCGGGATCCGCGGCGACGGCGCGGACGAGCCGGCGCGCCGCGGGCGCCCCGGCCAGCGCTTCTCCCGGGTCCGGTTCGGACACCGTTCCACCCCCTAACGGCCCCCCGACCGTGCGACGACCGAGCGTATCGATCCGGGGCGGTGCAGCGCTCCGCCGCCGCATCGGCGTAGCCACGAACCCCCGATCGGGTGAGGGCGGTTCTCAGACTCGCGGGAGCCGCTACTGCGGCGGCCCGGCCGGGTCCACGGAGGCGTCCGTGGGGGCGCCGGAGGTGCCGAGGAGGTCCTGCCAGACCGGCCGGTCGACCGTGTCCGGGACGGCCTCGGAGGAGCGCCCGTCGGCGAGGATTTCGACCGCCCGCGCGGCGTCCGAGCCCGACTCCGTCGCGCGGTCCATCGTGCGGGCGAGCACCGGCCAGGACTCGCCGCCGAGGATCCCGTTGGGCTCCTCGGCGCGCGTGGCCTGCTGGAACTCCGTGACGGCGGCGACGGTGACCGGGGTGTAGCGGCCGTCGACGTTGGTGCGGACGCCGGCGTCGCGCAGGAGGTACTGGGCGGCCAGGACGGTGTCGCCGACGTCGCCCACGCGCAGCAGCGGCCAGCTCGCCTTCTGCGTGTCCGCCTCCTCGACGCGCCGGCCCAGCACCTCGGCCACCTCGCTGCGCAGCCGCGGGAGCATGCCGTAGAGCCGGTCGCCGGGGCAGATCGTGTTCTTGAAGTCGCGGTGCCCGTACAGCTCGGTCGGGGCGATGCCGTACTGGCTGCAGATGTACGCGCAGGTGGTGCGCAGCGAGTCCCAGAGCGCGCCGGGCGGGTCCTGGTCGATGTAGGTGCCCTCGTTCTCGATCCCGACCGCCACGACGTTCTGCCCCGTGCAGTGCGCGCCCTCGACCTGGCGCTGGCCGATCCGCAGCACCTCGAGCGAGCGGTGCCGGCCCTCGAGCACGAAGCCGCCGCGGCTGATCGTGAAGTGCTGGCCGGTGTCGAGCCAGCCGCGGCTGTCCATGTGGAAGTTCTGGATCGCGCGGGCGACCCGGTCCGCGGCCCCGCGGCTCATGTCGGCGACGTTGGCCGACGCCGTGTGGTGCACGAGGATCTTCACCGGGCGCTGGTTCCAGATCGGCACGATCGCGCTGTTCGGCCGGGCCCCCCAGCCCGCACAGTCCACGATGTCCGGTGAGGCCGCGCCGTCGGTCAGGGCGCTCCCGGGCGGTCGCTCGCCGGCCTGCGCCGGCCCCGGCGCGGCGACAAGCGCCCCGGCCGCGAGTCCACCCAGGACGAAACCGCGGCGGGTCAGATCCCCGCGCCCCGTTCCCGTCACCCCACGCTGACGACCCATCGTGGCCCCCTGCCCGTCCGGATGACTCGTGTGGTCACACGAGTCACATCCGCCCCGCGAGAACCTTGGATCACGCACGCTCCGTGCACAACCGGTCGACCCGAAGGTGTGACGACCACTGCCGGCCCGGACGACGGTTGCCTTGGTTACTCGTCGGTAATAAGCTGGGCGGCGGGGGTTACCCGTCGGTAGGAAGGAGCACCGCGATGGGCCACTACAAGAGCAACGTGCGCGATCTCGAGTTCAACCTGTTCGAGGTGTTCCGGGTTCAGGAGCAGCTCGGCACGGGCGCGTTCGAGGGCGTCGACACCGACACCGCCAAGGGCATCCTGAGCGAGCTGAACACGCTGGCCACCGGCCCGCTCGCCGCGTCCTTCGCCGACGCGGACCGCAACCCGCCGGTCTTCGACCCGAAGACCCACACCGCGAGGCTGCCGCAGTCCTTCAAGGACTCCTACAAGGCCTTGTGGGACGGCGAGTGGTACCGGCTGTCGCTGCCCGTCGAGCTGGGCGGCTTCGGCGTGCCCCCGTCGGTGCAGTGGGCGGCCTCGGAGCTGATCCTCGGCGCCAACCCGGCGCTGTACATGTACATGGCCGGCCCGAACTTCGCCTCCGTGGTGCACGCCAACGGCACCGGGGAGCAGCAGCACTGGGCCGAGATCATGATCGAGAAGGGCTGGGGCGCCACCATGGTGCTCACCGAGCCCGACGCCGGGTCCGACGTGGGCGCCGGCCGCACCAGGGCCGTGCTGCAGGAGGACGGCTCGTGGCACCTCGACGGCGTGAAGCGGTTCATCACGTCCGGCGACCAGGACATGACCGAGAACATCATGCACCTGGTGCTGGCTCGTCCCGAGGCGCCCGGCCTCGACCCGAAGCCCGGCACTAAGGGTCTCTCGCTGTTCCTCGTGCCGAAGTTCCACTTCGACTCGCAGACCGGCGAGCTGGGCGAGCGCAACGGCGCCTTCGTCACGAACGTCGAGCACAAGATGGGCCTCAAGGTCTCCACGACCTGCGAGCTCACGTTCGGCCAGCACGGCGTCCCCGCCAAGGGCTGGCTGCTCGGCGAGGTGCACGACGGCATCGCGCAGATGTTCCAGGTCATCGAGTACGCCCGGATGATGGTCGGCACCAAGGCCATCGCGACCCTGTCGACCGGTTACCTCAACGCGCTGGAGTACGCCAGGGAGCGCGTGCAGGGCCCGGACCTCACCCGGCAGACCGACAAGACCGCCCCGCGCGTCACGATCACGCACCACCCGGACGTGCGCCGCTCACTGATGACGCAGAAGGCGTACGCCGAGGGCCTGCGGGCGCTCTACCTCTACACCGGCACCTTCCAGGACACGATCCGCCAGGGCGGCGATGTCGACCTCGCCGAGAAGGTCAACGACCTGCTGCTGCCGATCGTCAAGGGCGTCGGCTCGGAGCGGGCGTCGGAGCAGCTGCTGCAGTCCCTGCAGACGCTGGGCGGCTCGGGCTTCCTGCAGGACTACCCGCTCGAGCAGTACATCCGCGACGCGAAGATCGACTCGCTGTACGAGGGCACGACGGCGATCCAGTCGCTCGACCTCCTCTTCCGCAAGATCGTCAAGAACAACGGCGCCGCGCTGCTGCACGTCGCCGGCGAGATCCAGGCGTTCCTCGAGAACGAGACCGGCAACGGCCGGCTCAAGGAGGAGCGGGCGCTGCTGGCCACCGCGCTGGCCGACGTGCAGGGCATGCTCGGCTCGCTGACCGGCTACCTGTTCGCCTCGCAGAAGGACGTCGCCGAGCTGTACAAGGTCGGCCAGCACAGCGTGCGGTTCCTGATGGCCGTCGGCGACCTGCTCGTCGGGTGGCTGCTGCTGCGCCAGGCGGACGTCGCACAGAACGCGCTGGCCGGTGACGTCAGCGCCAAGGACAAGGCGTTCTACGAGGGCAAGATCGGCGTCGCCCGGTTCTTCGCCCGGACCGCCCTGCCGAAGCTCACCGCCGAGAGGGCGATCGTCGAGGCGGCGGACAACTCGCTGATGGAGCTGGACGAGGCCTCGTTCTAGTCAGCTCGAACGGCGCTCCCGCTCGTTCCTTGTGAGCGGGAGCGCCGTTCGCTCACTGGGCGATGTAGGACTCCAGCTGCTGGCGCTCGCGCTCCAGGGAGTCGATCCGGGCCTTGACGAGGTCGCCGATCGACACGATGCCGAGCAGCTCCTCGTCGACCACCACCGGGAGGTGCCGGACCCGGCGGTTGGTCATGACCTGGGCGAGGTGGCTCACGCCGTCGTCGGGCGTGCAGGTGGCCACCACGGTCGTCATGATCTCCGAGACGGCGATCCCGAGCAGGTCCGCGCCTCGCTCGTGCAGCTTCCGGACGACGTCGCGCTCGGACACCATTCCCACGAGCCGGCCGTCCTGCACGACCGGCAGCGCGCCGTAGTTCCCCTCGGCCAGACGGGCGAGCAGGGCCGACACCGTGGCCTCGGGCTCGATCGTCGCGACGGCGTGCCCCTTGCTCCGCAGGATGTCCGCGATGCGCATCCGTGCCCCCGATCCTCGACGTCGTTGTCCGAGGAGGAGGGTACGAACCGTGACAGGTGTCACGCGAGGGCTGAACGGCGGCTCGCCCCGATCGTCCGACGG
Source organism: Pseudonocardia halophobica (assembly GCF_050948485.1). Classification (NCBI taxonomy): domain Bacteria; kingdom Bacillati; phylum Actinomycetota; class Actinomycetes; order Pseudonocardiales; family Pseudonocardiaceae; genus Pseudonocardia; species Pseudonocardia halophobica. The sequence continues at coordinate 7,634,024 of NZ_CP192046.1, forward strand.
CGGATCAGCCGCAGATCACGTTGGGTGACGGGTTGTACTTCACCGTGCGGGTCTTCCGGGTGACCTCGCCGGTCTCCAGGTTGCGCATCACCCGCGTGTCCGTGGCCGTGAAGCCCTGCGACCCCTTCGACGGGGTGCACGCCTGGCCCGGCGGGATGGTGATCGTCTGCGGCTCGGTCGGGTTGGTCCGCGGCCCGGTCTCCGAGGTGACCTCGTAGCGCTTGGTGCCGAACATCTTGACCGTGAGGTTCGACGGCGTCCAGAACGTCTGGATGAGCACGCCCGTGGGCCCGTCGTTGCGGAACTTCAGGTCGATGATGTCGTCGAACACCGTGGCCTCGCGGGCCACCGGGTAGCGGCTGATGTAGAAGCTGTGCTCCTTGTGCGCCACGTCGACCATGCCGGCGAAGTACGCCGCGTTGTAGAGCGTGGTCGCGACCTGCGAGACGCCGCCGCCGACGCCGCGCGCCGAGTGGCCGTTCTCGATGATGCCGGCCTCGACGTAGCCGTTCGCCGCGTTCCGCGGGTTGGTCAGCGCGTTGAGGCTGAAGGTCTCGCCGGGCTGCACGATCGTGCCGTTGACCTGCTGGGCCGCCCGCTTGATGTTCTGGCCCGAGTCGGCCGCGAACCCGCCGGTGGTGAACGAGCTGATCTCGCCGGTGATGCCGAGCGACGACAGCTTCTCGGTGGTCAGCTCGGCCTTCTGGTCGGCGTACACCGCGACCACGCTGCGCTCGCCGGTCCCGGTCAGCACCGCGACGACGTTCTCGAAGGTCTTGTCGTAGTCGATCCCGCGGCCGTCCTGCGAGGGGACGACGGTCGGGGTGCCGGAGGAGAAGTCCAGGCTCGCGTCCCGGGCGGGCTTCTCGGTCGCGGCGAGCTGCGGCGACGCGACCTCCTTCAGCGCCTCGTTGTTGATCTCCGGGACGAGCTTGGGGCTCGCCGCGGCGTCGGCGCGGAAGGTCAGGGCGCTCGCGATGTCCGCGGGCTGCAGGACGGCGTCGGCGCCCTCGCCCTTGATCGTCAGGGGCGCGGAGACGGCCGGCGTCGCGACCTTCTCGATGGCCTCCTGCACGTCGTCGTTCGTGGTGGCGGTCGGTTGCGGGATCAGCGGCAGCGCGACCGGGGCACCCGACGCCCACTCCCGCTCCAGCACGCCGACGGCGGCGGACAGGTCGAGCGTCTGGCCCGGGACCGGCGGGACGGCGACCGGGGTGGTGCCCTCGAACCGGACGTTGCCCTCGACGGGGGCCTGGTCGACGACCGGCTTGAGCTGCTCCAGCGCGGTGGTGACCGACCGCTCGTCGGCCTTGTTGATCACGCCGACCTCGCGCTCGGAGAAGAACGACGTGATCCGGGTGACCGGGTTCAGCGGCTGCGCGCCGGCCTGGTCGATGGTGGCCTGGTAGTCCACCTCGAGGCCGGCGGCCTTCGGGTCGATCTGGCTCTGCACCGGGCCCGCGGTGATCTGGACCGGGAGCGACGACCGGGGCTCGATCGCCTCCTGCAGGCGCTGCCGGGCGTCGGCCTTGGAGAGCCCGCCGAGCTCCAGCCCGGCGACGGTGACGCCGCGGGGCACGTTGCCCGCGGACACGACGAGGTCGGCGACGTAGAGCAGGCCGAGCACCGCCACCACGCCGGCGACGATCAGCAGCGGCTTCTTGCGGCCGCCGCCGGTGCCGGAGCCGCCGGGGCGGTCCCCGGTCGGCGGGGTGCCGGAGCTCTGCGCCGGCGGGACCGCGCCACCCGTGGGCATGCGGAACTGCTCGGTCGGCGGGTCGACCGGGCGGGCCGGGGCGCCGAGGCGCTGGGTCGGCTGGTCGACGCTCGCCGACGCCGCACCGGTTCGCGGGAGGACCTGGGTGTCCTCCGAGCCCCAGACGGGCGCGGCGGAATGCACTGCGGTGGGGCGGTCGTCGGTCTCGTCGGAGGGAGAGGACGACGCGGGGGTGCCGACGGCGGCGGTTCCGGCAGCCGGGGTGCCTGCCGGCGTGCCGGTGGTCGGGGTCCCGGCGGCCGTGCCGGTGGCCGAGGTGCCGGCGGCCGAGCCTGGGTTCGGGGCGCCGGCGGTCGGGTTGCCCGCGGCCGGGTTGCCGGCGGGCGAGGCGCCGGCTGCCGGAGCACCCGGGGTGGAGGTGCCGGGCTCGGCCGTGCCGGCGACCGGGGTGCCGGCTGCGGGTGTGTCGGCCACGGCGGTGTCGGGGGCGGAGGGCTGTTGCTCGCCCGCCGGCCGGGCCGATGCGGCGGCGGCATTCGGGCCCGCCGCATCGGCGGGACCGTTCGCGCACACAGCGGCAGCACCGTCCGCGCCCGGCGCCTCGGCCGGAGCGTTCGCGGTCGACCCGTCGGCCGTGGCGATCGGAGCGGCGGGAGCGCTCACGCCGGGAGCCTGCGACCTGGCCGGGGTGGGCGTGGTCTCGCCCGAGGTGTTCCCGGCCTCGGGCGCGGCGGATCCGTCCGATCCTGCGCCTGGGACGTCCACTGTCGGCGCGGCCGCGTCCTTACCGGATCCCGGGGCGGCACCGCTCTCGGCGGCATCCTTCCCGGTCACGACCTCGGCAGCGGCACCGTTGGTCCCGGGAGCGGCGCCGTTCGTACCGGCCCCCGGAGCCGCGGCCGCCGGCCGCGGGCCCGGTGAGGGCCGGGTGGTCGGGGAGGGCCGGGTGGCGGCCTCGCCGTTCGTCGCGGCAGCGCCGTTCGCGGCAGCCGTGCCGTTCGTACCGTTCCCGTTCGCGCCCTGCTCACGGGGCTGCGGCGTGGGCCGCGGGGACGGGGAGAACAGCGCGTCGCCGCGCGGGCTGTCCGTGCGCGGGCCCGGTGCCGGCCGTGGGCCGTCCGTGGTCGGGCCGGCGCCGTTCCCCCCGCCGCCGGTGCGCTGCTCGTCCACCTCGCCGGGCGAGGGCTGCCGCTCGGGCATCAGGCCGTGTTCCTTCCCCACCGATGTCCACCCGTCCCGCGTGCCCCGGGGCGGTTCCGTGCTGCGCCGCGCGCCCTACAGGTACAGGCCGGTCCCGTGCTCGGTGCGCTCCGTCGCGACGGCGTGCAGGTCGCGCTCGCGCATCACGATGTAGCTGGAGCCCTGGACCTCCACCTCGTACTGGTCCTCGGGAGCGAAGAGGACCCGGTCGCCCACCTTGACACTGCGCACGTGCTGGCCGATGCCGAAGACCTCGCCCCAGATCAGCCGCTTGGCGACCTGGGCCGTGGCCGGGATGACGATCCCCGAGGAGCTCCGCCGCTCGCCCGCCGACTCCACGATCTTGATCATGACGCGGTCGTGCAGCATCTGGATCTCGAACTTCGGGTCCGGCACCGGGGTGATGCTACGGGCAGCGCGGACACCGTCACCCGGCGGTGTCGCCTCGGGCAGGTGACGGACGGCGCGGACGGACCGGACGGCGCCGCCGGGAACGAAGATGCCCCGCGGAGCTGCCAGGTCGGGGGTCCGACAGCGCCACGGGGCTACCCCAGGATTCGTCCGGTCCGGCCGGGTCGTTACGCCTGCGTCCCCGAAATACGTTCTTCACTCGTTCGGGGCAGTGGTTGGGTCAGGTGGAAGCGAGCAGGTACCGGCCGAAGTGCGGCACGGTGAAGGCGATCTGGCCGCGTTGGGCCGAGAAGACGAGGCCCTTCTTCAGCAGGCTGTCCCGTGCCGGTGACAGCGACGAGGGCTTGCGCTCGAGGTGCTGCGCGATCGTCGAGGTGACGACGGGCTCGTCCGTCCCCTCCGCCAGCTCGGCCATCGCGCGCAGGTACTCGCGCTCCGCCGGCGTGGCCCGTTCGTACCGCGACCCGAAGAACCCGACCGCCAGCTCGGCCTCCGCCTCCGGCGCGGCCAGGGCGACGTCGTCGGCCCGGATCGGGCTGGTCGGCGCGGCGTCCCAGGCGGCCTTACCGTAGGCCTGCACGAAGTAGGGGTAGCCGCCGGAGCGCTCGTAGAGCTGGTCGAGGGCCTCGGCGTCGAAGGCCGCCTCCTCGCGCTCGGCCGGCGCGATGAGGGCGAAGTCGGCGTCCTTGCGGTCCAGCTTGTCGATCCGGGCGTACTTGAACAGCCGCTCCGAGTAGGACTTCGACGCCGACAGCACGGCCGGCAGGTGCGGCAGGCCGGCGCCGACCACCACCAGGGGCATCCGGGACTGCGAGAGCTCGTGGCAGGCGGCGCAGAGGGCGGAGACGTCGTCGGGCCGCAGGTCCTGCATCTCGTCGATGAGGATCGCGATCCCGGTGGCGACCTCGCTGGCCAGCTCCGCGACCTCGGTGAACAGCTCGACCAGGTCGATCTCGATGTCGCCGGAGTCGGCGCGGCCGTTGCGCACGGGCACGTCGATACCGGGCTGCCAGCGCTCCCGCATCCGCGCGCCGTCGGGCGAGGCACGCAGGGCGAAGGCCTTGAGCACGCCCAGCACCTCGTCGACGCGCTCCTGCCGCGGGTGTTGCACCGCCAGGTCCCGGATCGCCCGGTGCAAGGCCGCCGAGAGCGGGCGGCGGAGGTCGGCGTCGGGCCGGGCCTCGATCTTCCCGGACCCCCAGCCGGCCCGGACGGCCATCGACCGCAGCTCGCCGAGCAGCACCGTCTTCCCGACGCCGCGCAGCCCGGTGAGCACGAGGCTGCGCTCCGGGCGGCCGCGCGCGACCCGTTCCAGCACGATCTCGAACGCGTCGACCTCGCGGTCCCGGCCCGCCAGCTCCGGGGGTCGCTGACCTGCGCCGGGAGCGAACGGGTTGCGCACCGGATCCATGGATCGCACGGTATCCGCGCGTCTCGCGCCGACCCTAGATTTCGCTATCCGGGGCGATGGCGTGTCGTCGATCGGTCCGTCTGCACTCGTCTAGCGCAGTGACTAGACAGCGGTAGCTCAGGCTCGACGGAAGGCCGCGTCGGCCAGGCAGTACAGCCCGAAGGCCCCGAACCCCAGCGCGACGACGACGAGCAGGGACATCCCCAGCGGCGTCTCGCCGAGGGCCCGCAGCGCGGCGTCGAGCCCGCCGGCCCGTCGCGCGTCCGAGGCCACGGCCGCGGTGAGGACCAGCACCCCGACCACGCCGAGCGCGAGCGCCCGGGCGAGGTGCCCCACCACGCCGACCGCCTCGATCGTGCGCCGGATCGCGGGGGTCAGCCGCCGGACGTCGAGATCGCCCATGAACGTCCGCTTGACCCCGGTGTAGGTCATGGTCACGCCCATCACCCCGATCGTCACGGCCACCGCCGCCACCAGCAGCCGGCCGCCGGGCAGCAGCAGGAGGTCCGCGACGACGTCGCGTGCGCCCGCGTCGCCGGACCGGGGGCCCGACCGCAGGAACGCGACGGCGATCACGGCCAGCCCGAGCATCGTCACCGCCTTGGCGACGGCGCCCGCCCGCTTGCGCACCCGCTCGCCGCCCGAGACCCAGCGGAAGCCGAGCGCGGCGGCGGTGAGCTGCCAGACCGCGAACGCGACGAGCCCGACGACCGCCACCACCAGGCCGACCGCCCCGGCACCGGTCGCGATCTCCGCGACCGCGCCCTGGGCGTCTGCCGAGCCCTTCGGCAGGCCGATCGCGATCCGCACGGCGAGCCAGGCCACCACGAGATGGACGACGCCGTAGGCGACGAGGCCGCCGCGGCCGAGGAGGTCGATGACACGGCCGGGCGCGTCGGAGCGACCGCGGCGGACCGACCGGCGCAGACGCCGGAGGGGGGCGAGCACCTCATCACGGTAACCATCGCCGCGTCTGCGCCCGTCTAGCGCCCGACCGATACTCGGGGATACGCCGCGATCGGCCGGGATCTGGGAGGCTCGGGGCGTGACCGAGAACGCACCGGAGATCGTGACCGAGGGCAACGGGTGGGTCGAGCACACGGCCGACCGCGCCGAGCTCTCCGTGGTGTTCGACGCGCGTGGGCGCAGCCGCACCGCCGCCGTCGAGGAGCTGGGTCGTCGCGTCGCCGGCGCCGAGAAGGCGCTCGGGCTGCCCGGGCTCACGGTCCGCGGCCGGCGGGTGTCGGTGCACACCGAGTACAAGGGGTCGAAGCCGTCGGGCTGCCGGGCGAGCGAGGCGATCCAGGTGCGCGTCGACGACCCGGGCGTGCTCGAGGAGGCGTTGTCGCTGCTGCTCGGGGCGGAACCGGCGGCGCTGTCCGGGCCGGCCTGGTCGCTCGCCGACCCGGACGCGGTGCTGGCGGAGGCGCAGCGACGCGCGGTGGCCGACGCCCGCCGCCGGGCCGAGGGCTACGCGGCGGCGCTGGGCGGCAGCCTGGGCCGGCTGGTGCGGCTGAGCGAGGGGCCGGAGCACGGGGCCGCGCCGATGATGGCGATGCGGGCGGCCCGGGCCGAGGGCGGGCCGGACGTCGCCGATCTGGGGCTCGAACCGGAGCCGGTGCGCGTCACCGCGCGATGCACGACGACGTGGACGTTGATCGGCTCGTGATATCGGCGCTTTTCCCGCCGAATTGCTGTTCCATCGGGTGAATCGGAGCGTCCGGGTAGCGCAGTTCCTGCCGTGGGTCCGACACTCGTTCGGAGTAGTCACTCGGTTCGTGACGGGAGGACAGCGTGGGTTCTCGAGGGGGACGGCACCGCCTGACGCGACGCACCCGGCAGGAATTGCGGATGCGCCCCGGACGACAGCGCCGGATCGGGCTGCGGGCGACCGCCCGGGCCATGCTCACCGCGGCCGTCGGCCTGCTGCTCACCGGCAGCAGCGCGGCCGTGCTGCACAACCACGGCGGCCCCGTGACGGTCGCCTTCCTGACCTCCGAGGCCGAGTAGCCACGAACACCGGGGGCGCGCCGGCGAGCGCTCAGCGCTCGTCGACCACGGTCCCCTCGATCACCATAGGACCGCCGGGGCGGTGCGGCGACTCCGTGCGCGCCCCGGGCTGGACGTCGACGACCTCGGCGTCGATCACCTGACCCTCGCTGCGGATCCGCGCGGTGCGCAGGCCGGGGTGCCGGCGCTCGGTCGACGCGACGAGCCGGCGCCGCACCAGCGCCCGGGTGGGCGGCAGCACCAGCAGCAGCCCCAGCACGTCCGTGACCAGGCCGGGCACGAACAGCAGCAGGCCGCCGACGGCGACGAGCATCCCGTCCGTGGTCTCCGAGGTGGCGACGCGCCGGTTCCGGGCCGCCTCGGCGAGGGCCTGCGCGGCCCGCAGCCCCTCCCGGCGGGCGAGCCACAGGCCCAGCACGGAGCCCGCGAGCAGCACCAGCAGGGTCGGCAGGGCGCCGATCCAGGAGCCCAGCGCGACCACGGCGACGATCTCGACCACCAGGTACAGCAGCACGAACGGCATACCCCTGCAACGCACGGGACCGGCGTTTTTCTCCCGATCATGGAGTGAACGGCGCTCTCGTTCACACCTACCGAGCGAGAGCGCCGTTCACCGGGTCATCACCAGAGCATCGCCGTCGCGGGGTCCTCGAGCAGGGCGCCGACGTCGGCGAGGAAGCGGGAGCCCTGCTCGCCGTCGACCAGCCGGTGGTCGAAGGACAGCGCCAGCTGGCACACCGTCCGCACCGTGAGCTCACCGTCGACGACCCACGGCGCGGGCTTGATCGACCCGACGGCCAGGATCGCCGCCTCGCCCGGGTTGAGGATCGGCGTGCCGGTGTCGACGCCGAACACCCCGACGTTCGTGATCGTGATCGTGCCACCGACCAGGTCCGACGGGGCCGTCTTCCCCGCCCGCGCGGTCTCGGTGAGCTCGCCGAGCGCGACGGCCAGGTCGTGCAGGTCGAGCCGGTCGGCGTCCCGGATCTTCGGCACGAGCAGGCCGCGCGGGGTCGCAGCGGCGATCCCGAGCTGGACGTGGTCGTAGTACACGATCTCGCCGGCCGGCTCGTCCCAGCTCGCGTTGACCGCCGGGGTCCGGCGCGCGGCCAGGCACACCGCCTTGGCGACGAACGCGAGCGGCGTGAGCTTGACGTCGGCGAACCGCCGCGACGCCCGCAGCCGGTCCCGCAGCGCCATGGTCTCCGTGACGTCGACCGACAGGAACTCGGTGACGTGCGGGGCCGTGAACGCGGACTGCACCATGGCCGCCGCCGTCGCCTTGCGCACCCCGCGGATCGGCTCGCGCCGCACCCCGCCGACGGACTCGGGTGCAGCTGCGGCCGGTGCGGTCACGGGTTGGGTCGCCGGGGCCGCGGTGGCACCGGTGGCACCGGTGGCACCGGTGGCCTGCGCCGAGGCCGCCGCGCGGACGTCGTCCCGCGTGATGACCCCGCCCGGGCCGGACCCGGCCAGCGCCCGCAGGTCGACGCCGAGGTCCTTCGCCAGCTTGCGCACCGGCGGCTTGGCCAGCGGGACCAGGGACTCCGGGCCCGCCGGCCGCCCGTCGTCGAGGTCCGGTGCGGCCGCCGCCGCGGCGGCCGGACCGACCTGCGCGGCCGCCTCCTCCCCGGCGACGACCGGGGCGACCTCGGGCTCCGCCACCGCGGCCGCCGCGCCGGGCACGCCCTTCCGCGGGCGCCGCCGCGCGGTGCCCTGCCGGGGGCCGTAGCCGACGAGCGTGGCGATCCGGCCGTCGGCGCCGGCCTCGCCGATCAGCGCACCCTTGCTCTCCGCCGGGCTCTCGACGGCGGGAGCCGGCTCGGGTGTGCCGCCCGCGGACGTCCGGATGGCGATGATCGGCTCGCCGACCTGCACGGTCGCGCCGGGCTCGGCCAGCAGCTCGTGGACCGTCCCCGCGAACGGCGACGGCAGCTCGACCACGGCCTTGGCCGTCTCGATCTCGACCAGGATCTGGTTGACCGCCACCGGATCGCCGGGGGCGACCTGCCAGGCCACGATCTCGGCCTCGGTCAGCCCCTCGCCGACGTCGGGCATCCGGAAGATCTCGGGCACGCTCACCACCCCAGCGCGCGGTCGACGCCGTCGAGCACGCGGTCGAGATCGGGCAGGTAGTCGTCCTCGCACTTGGAGGGCGGGTAGGGGGTGTCGAAGCCGGTCACCCGCAGCACGGGCGCCTCCAGCGAGTGGAAGCACTCCTCCTGCACCCGGGCCGCGACCTCCGAGGTCACCGACGCCTCCGACGGCGCCTCGGACACCACCACGAGCCGGCCGGTACGGCGTACTGACGCGAACACCGGCCCGAGGTCCAGCGGGGACAGCGAGCGCAGGTCGATCACCTCGATGTCCGTGCCCTCCGCCTCCGCGGCCGCCGCGGCCTCCAGGCAGGTCTTCACCAGCGGGCCGTAGCAGGCGACCGTCACGTCGGCGCCGGACCGGACGACCCTCGAGGAGAACAGCGGGGCGGGCTCGGTCTCCGAGACCTCGCCCTTCTCCCAGTACCGCCGCTTGGGCTCGAAGAAGATCACCGGGTCGTCGCTGGCGATGGCCTGGCGGATCATCCAGTGGGCGTCGTCCGGGTTCGAGCAGGCGACCACCTTGAGCCCCGCGACGTGCGCGAACAGCGACTCGGGCGACTCGCTGTGGTGCTCCACGGCGCCGATCCCGCCGCCGAACGGGATCCGCACGACGACGGGCATCGGCACCTTGCCCTGCGACCGGAACCGCACCTTGGCAAGCTGGGAGACGATCTGGTCGAAGCCGGGGAACACGAACCCGTCGAACTGGATCTCGCACACCGGGCGGAAGCCGCGGATCGCGAGGCCCACCGCGGTGCCGATGATCCCGCTCTCCGACAGCGGGGTGTCGAGCACGCGCTGCTCGCCGAAGTCCTTGGCCAGCCCGTCCGTCACCCGGAAGACGCCGCCGAGCTTGCCGACGTCCTCGCCCATCACCAGGACCTTCGGGTCGAGTTCCATCGCCGCGCGCAGCCCGGAGTTGAGCGCCTTGGCGAGCGTCATCGTGGTCATCCGTCTCACGCCCCCTCGAACGACGCGTGGTACTCCAGGTACGCCGCCTTCTCCGCCGCCAGCTGCGGCGACAGCTCGGCGTAGACCTCGGAGAACATCCGGTCCGGACCGGGGTCCGGCATGGCGACGCAGAAGGCACGGAAGCGGACGGCGAGCTCGTCCGACTCGGCCTGCACCTCGTCGAAGAAGTCCTGCCCCACGCCGTGCTCGCGCACCAGGTTCACCCGCACCCGCTCGATCGGGTCCTTGAGCTTCCACAGCTCGAGCTCGTCGGCGAGCCGGTAGCGCGAGGGATCGTCCGACGTCGTGTGCGCGTCCATGCGGTAGGTGAACGCCTCGATCAGGACGGGCCCGTTGCCGGTGCGGCACTCCTCCAGGGCCCAGCGGGTGACGGCAAGGCAGGCGAGGACGTCGTTGCCGTCGACCCGCACGCCCGGGAAGCCGTAGCCCCGCGCCCGCTGGAAGAGCGGCACCCGGGTCTGGCGTTCGAGCGGCACCGAGATCGCCCACTGGTTGTTCTGGCAGTAGAAGACGACCGGGGCGTCGTAGGCGGCCGCCCACACGAACCCCTCGTGGACGTCCCCCTGGCTGGTGGCGCCGTCGCCGAAGAAGCACATCGTGGCCTCGGCGTCCGGCCCGTCGCCGACCTTGCCCTCGAACTTCTGGCCCATGGCGTAGCCGGTGGCGTTGAGGCACTGGTTGCCGATGACGATCGTGTACAGGTGGAACCGGGCCTCGATGGGGTCCCACGAGCCGTGGTCGGTGCCGCGGAAGATGCCCAGCAGGTCCGTCGGGTCGATCCCACGACACCACGCCACGCCGTGCTCGCGGTAACTGGGGAAGATCATGTCGCGCGGGGTGGCGGCGCGGCCGGCGCCCACCTGGGCGGCCTCCTGGCCGAGCAGCGGCACCCAGATGCCCAGCTGGCCCTGGCGCTGCAGGGCGTTGCCCTCGCGGTCGACGCGGCGGACCAGGACCATGTCGCGGTAGTAGCCCTTGAGCTCCTCGGCGCCGACGTCGTCGGCCCAGGAACCGAACCGGTCGTCGGACACCCGCTGCCCCTCGGGGGTCAGCAGCTGGACGAGCTCGGCGCCGCCCTCGTCGGTGCCGTGCAGTCCGGACAGGACGTGCTCGCGGGTCGGTGCGGATCGGGGATCGGTCGGGACCCAGCTCTGTGGACGGGACACGCGTTCCTCCTCGTGCTCACGACACGCGGGGTCCGTGCTGTGGCACACCGCCCGCGGGCCGACGGACGGCCGGCGGCGGACCACTCGGGTGTGTGGGCCGCCCCGCGCCGGACGTCCTCTGAGGTGATAGTGGCACGGCTCGCGCCGGCAGGGGGACCGCGAGATCCCACAGGATCGGGCGGCGGGGCGTGCGTGGGGCCACGGCTCCGTTCGGCGTCCGATCCTCGGGCCTCGGAACGATCACCGCCGGGAACGACGACGGCCCGGCCACCTCGACGAGGTGACCGGGCCGCGCGTGCGCGTCGCGGGTGTCAGCCGCGGTAGGGGGCGGTGGGCGGGTCGGTCGGACCCTGCTGCCCGTGGCCCTGCTGGCCGTAGCCCGGCTGCCCCTGCTGGCCGTAGCCCTGCTGAGGGCCCCGGCCCTGCTGGCCGTGGATGCCGGCGGCACCCTTGGCCTTCTGCGCGGCGCCGTGGATCTGGCCCGAGTACTTGCCCTTCGTCTGCTTGTCGACGAACTGGGCGGCCTGGTCGACGAACTTCCCGGCCTTGTCCGGGTTCTTCTTCGCGTAGCGGCGCGCCGCCTCCGCGGCACCCGCCAGCGCGCCGAGCTTCTTGAACAAGCCCGCCATGCGCTTCCTCCCGTCGTGTCCGGTGTCGTCCACCGTCCGTTCCACACCGTCAACGCCCGGTGATATGTCCTGGTTCCCGCGATCCGCGGCGGCCAACCATGTGTCCGTCGGGTAACGGACGATCGTTCCGGGATGTCCTTCCGGCAGCCAGGTGGCAGCATCCCGACGACCGCGCCACCCGCGCGGACCGAAGAGGAGGTGCCGGCGTGTCCGCCCGAAACCGAACCATCCCCGCCGCGCTGGCCGCGGCGGCCCTCGCCGTCGTCCTGGCCGGGTGCGGCTCCAGCGGCGACGGCTCCGGCGGCGGTGGCGCCGGCGCGAGCTCCGCCCCGGCCGTCCCGGCGGCCGCGAAGGACGACGCCCTCGCGGCCAAGGTCCCCGCCTCCGTCTCCGCCGACGGCAAGCTCGTCTTCGGTACGGACGCCTCGTACCCGCCCAACGAGTTCACCGACACCGACGGCCGCACCATCATCGGGATGGACGTGGACCTCGGCACGGCGATCGCGCAGAAGCTGGGGCTGCAGGCCGAGTTCCAGAACAGCCAGTTCTCCGGGATCATCCCCGGCATCGACGGCGCCCGGTACGAGGCCGGAATGTCGTCGTTCTCGATCACGCCCGAGCGCACGGCGACCGTCGACATGGTCAGCTACTTCACCGCCGGCACCAGTCTGGCCGTGAAGGCGGGCAACCCGGACGGGCTGAACCCGGACGACCTCTGCGGCAAGGGGATCGGCGTCCAGGCCGGCACCACGCAGGCCGAGGAGGTCGTGACCCGCAGCCAGGAGTGCACCTCCCAGGGCAAGCCGGCGATCCAGGTGACCGAGCTGCAGCAGCAGACGGACGTCACGCTCGCGCTGACCTCGTCGCGCATCGTCGGCATGCTCTCCGACTCCCCGGTCGCCGCGTACGCCGTGACCACCACGAACAAGGCCGTGGAGGTCGTCGGCGAGCCGTACGACACCGCGCCCTACGGCGTCGTCCTCAAGAAGGGGCAGGCGGAGTTCCCGCAGGCGGTCCAGGGCGCGATCCAGGCGCTGATGGACGACGGCACCTACAAGGCCATCCTCGACAAGTGGAACGTCGGCAACGGGGCCATCCCGACGTCGCAGATCAACGCCTGAGCGACCCGATGTCAGCTCCGCCGGGCCGTCCCGAGCCCATGAACGCCGTCCCGGTCCGGCACCCGGGGCGGTGGGTCGCCGTGGCCGTCCTGGCGGTGCTGGCCGCCATGCTCGTCCACACGATCCTGACCAACGACGGCTTCGGCTGGCCCGTCGTCGGGGACTACCTGTTCTCGCCGCCCGTGCTCAACGGGCTGAAGAACACGCTGGTCCTGACGGTGCTGTCCATGGTGATCGGCATCGTCGGCGGCGTCCTGCTCGCCGTGATGCGGCTGTCGCCGAACTGGATCCTCAGCTCGGTCGCCGCGCTCTACATCTGGGTGTTCCGCGGCACGCCGCTGATCGCGCAGCTGCTGTTCTGGAACTTCCTGTCGGCGCTCTACCCGCGGCTGTCGCTCGGGATCCCGTTCGGGCCGGAGTTCGTCTCCTTCGACACCAACCAGCTGATCAACCAGTTCGCGGCCTGCCTGCTCGGCCTCGGGCTCAACGAGGCCGCGTACATGGCCGAGATCGTGCGCGGCGGCATCGCCTCGGTCGAGCACGGCCAGACCGAGGCGGCCGGCGCGCTCGGCATGTCCCGCGCCCAGACGCTTCGCCGCATCGTGCTGCCGCAGGCGATGCGGGTGATCATCCCGCCGACGGGCAACGAGACGATCTCGATGCTGAAGACCTCGTCGCTCGTCGTCGTGATCGGGTACTTCGAGCTGCTCACGTCCGTGCAGCGGATCTACTCGGTCAACTTCCAGACCATCCCGCTGCTCATCGTGGCGGCGATCTGGTACCTGGCGCTGACGTCGATCCTGTCCGTCGGGCAGGGCTTCATCGAGCGGCGCTACGGGCGCGGGCTGCAGACCGGGCCGCCCGGCCCCTCGCTGTTCGGGTTCCTGCGCCGGACGCCGGAGGAGGCCGCCGCATGACGCCCATGGTCGAGGCCCTCGGCATCCACAAGAGCTTCGGGCCCACGCAGGTGCTGCGCGGAGTGGACCTCGTCGTGCAGCCCGGCGAGGTCAGCTGCGTGATCGGGCCGTCCGGATCGGGCAAGTCCACGCTGCTGCGCTGCATCAACCACCTGGAGCGGATCGACTCCGGGCGGCTGCGGGTCGACGGGCACCTGGTCGGCTACCGGGAACGCGGCGGGAAGCTCTACGAGATGCGCGAGTCCGAGGTCGCGCACCAGCGGCGGGACATCGGCATGGTGTTCCAGCGGTTCAACCTCTTCCCGCACAAGACGGCGATCGAGAACGTCATGGAGGCGCCGGTCATCGTGCGCCGCCAGGACAAGGCCGCGGCGAAGGCGCGGGCCGTGGAGCTGCTCGACCGGGTGGGCCTGGCGGACCGGCGGGACAACTACCCGTCGCAGCTCTCCGGCGGGCAGCAGCAGCGCGTCGCCATCGCGCGGGCGCTCGCCATGTCGCCGCGCCTGATGCTGTTCGACGAGCCGACCTCGGCGCTCGACCCCGAGCTCGTCGGCGAGGTGCTCGACGTCATGCGCGGGCTCGCGCGCGAGGGCATGACGATGGTCGTGGTCACCCACGAGATGGGCTTCGCCCGTGAGGTCGGCGACGCCCTCGTGTTCATGGACGAGGGCGTGATCGTGGAGCAGGGCGCGCCGCGGGAGGTGCTCGGCAACCCGCAGCACGAGCGGACGAAGGCGTTCCTGTCCAAGGTGCTGTAGCTGCGACGGCTGCTGTGCCCGGTGCGTTGGGGCCGGTGCGCGCCGGGGCCGGGGCGCGCCGGGGCCGGTGCGCGGTGGGGCCGATGCGCCGGGCGCCGTGACGGACGCCGCAGAAGTGGGCGAAGCACCCGAATCGGGCGCCGACCTGGTGGGATGACACGATCGTGGGGTGCGCACCCGAGGACTGACCCGGCTCGTCGCGGCCGTGCTGGCGGCCGGGGCGGTGCTCGTGGGCGGCGTCGGTTGCGCGACCACCCCCGCGCCGCCCGTCGGCGTCGTCCAGCAGCCGCTGCCCGAGGTGGCCGCCGATCCGGCGCTCGCCGCGATGCTCCCGCCGGCGCTGCAGGGCGGGACGCTACGCATCGCCGTGCCCGGGGTGGCCCGGCCGGCGAGCGGGGCCGAGGAGGAGCTCGGCGGCGCGTTGGCCGCCCGGCTCGGCCTTCGGTCGTTGTCCGACGGGGTCTCCGCGACGGCGCTGCCGCGAGCCCTCGTGGGTGCCCGGCACGACGTCGGGATCCTGCCGGTCCCGGTGCCCGAGGACCCGCTGGGCGGCAGCGTGCTGCCGTGGCTCGAGGCCCGCACCGCGATCGTCACACCGCCCGGCAACCCCGACCGCGTCGAGCCGACCACGCTCTGCGGGCACCGCATCGGCGTCGTCGCCGGGTCGGCGCAGCACGCGGGGGTCACCGAGGAGAACCTGCACTGCACGGACAACCGGCGGCCGGAGATCGAGATCGTGCCGGTCGGCGGGGCCGAGGACGCCACCCGGCGCCTGCTCGCGGACCAGCTCGAGGCCTTCGTCGCCGACGCCCCGGCCGCCGGCCACGCCGTCGTCCTCGGGAAGGGGAAGCTGGCGCTGCCCGGCGCCCCGTACGGCGAGGGCACGGCCGGCATGATCGTGGACAACCGTGCGGTCCCGGCCGTCCGCGCCGCGCTGGCCTCGCTGATCGCCGACGGCACCTACGCCGCCGTCCTCGACAGGTGGCTGCTCCGCGACCTCGCGATCGACGCCGCCGCCGTGCGCTCGTGACGCACCCGTGACCCGTTCGTCCTGATCCCGTGGCCAACCCGGCCGCGGTCGGTGCCCGTCCTCGTCAGTCCTGACGAAGATCGTCCGGATGCGGTTGCACGCGGACCGTCTCCACCGATCGACACCCCGTGATCCGCTCCCGCACCGCCGTCGCCGTCGGTCTCCCCGCACTCCTCGCCGCCCTGCTCGCCGGCTGCGGCTCGTCGTCCGCCACCCCGGTGTCGTTCGCCGCCGCCCCGACGACGAGCCGCCCGGCGGCGATCACGACCATGACGACTCCGCCGCCGACGACCACCGCCGCGGCCGTGGTCGCCCCCGCGACGGTCCCGCACACGACGCGCGCCACCACCACGCGTCCGCCGGCCCCCCGGACCACCGTGGTGCGCGCGGCCGCCCCGACGACCCGCCCGCCGGTCCGGACCACCACGCCGGCCGCCCGGGCCGCGTCGAACTGCGACCCGAACTACTCCGGCTGCGTGCCCGTCGACTCCGACGTGGACTGCGAGGGCGGCAGCGGCAACGGGCCCTCGTACGTCCGCGGGCCGGTGCGGGTCACCGGGAGCGACATCTACGGCCTCGACGCCGACAAGGACGGCACCGGGTGCGAGTGACCGCTCGCGCGTGATCAGCGCGGCAGGCGGCCCATCAGGAAGAACTCCGGGTTGGGCCGCAACGCCGTCAGGTGGGCCATGCGGTTCGAGAGGGCGAAGAGGGCGGTGATGGCGCCGACGTCCCAGATCTCGTCGTCCGTGAGGCCGGCGGCGCGGGCGTCGTCGAGCTCGGCGTCGGTGAGCGCGGCGGAGTCGGTGGCGATCAGCAGCGCGAGGTCCACGATGGCCCGCTCGCGCCGGCTCAGCTCCACCGCGTAGGGGTTCGTCGCGACCCGGTCCGCGATCTCGGGGTCCTTCGCGCGGATGCGCAGGATCGCGCCGTGCGCCACCACGCAGTAGGTGCAGTGGTTGGCGCCCGACGTCGCCACCACGATCAGCTCGCGCTCCGCCTTGCTCAGGCCGTCGTCCGAGTCCATCAGCGCGTCGTGGTAGTCGAGGAAGGCGCGCAGCTCGCGGGGGCGCCTCGCCAGGGCGCGGAAGACATTGGGCACGAACCCGGACTTCTCGGCGATCGCACCGATCCGTTCGCGCAGGTCCTCGGGCATGTCCTCCAGCTCCACGTGCCCGAAGCGGCTCACCGCGTGATCTCCCATGGCCGCGACCGTACCTCCGGTGGTGCCTCCCGGACACGCCCGGAGGCCCCACCCTCTCCAACTCGGCGGGAGTACCCGGCGGGGAGCGCGTGGCGGGCCCGGCACACCCCGGAACGCGCGGCATCGGGTCCCGGCCGATGGCGTTCGGCAGCGAGGGGCACTCCGGCACACCCGGTGGGGGCGCTCGCACACCCGGAGCGGCGCGACACACCCGGTGGGGAGCGCTCGCACACCACTTCGGTTCGCGGCACACCCCGTCGACGGCCCGCGGGACGCCCCGACGGTTGTGCGACCGATCGCTCACCGACGCCGGCGGCGCCTACGGCCGTTGCGAAGAGCTCGCACGCCAGGACGCACGGCAGCTCCAGCAGGTGTGCGAGCGGTCGAGGGTAGGGCGGTGCTCGGGTAGGGCGGTGCTCGGGTAGGGCGCGGTCGTCGAGTAGAGCTCGCCGGAGGGCGCAATGCTCGGGTGGGACGCGGTGAGTGCGGCGCGGAGCTCGGGCGAGCCACCGTGAGCACGAGCGCGCTCTTCGAGGTCGGTGACCGTCGTCGAGCAGAGCCCGCACACCCTGCGGGACGTCCCGCGGGCTGTCGACAGGGTGTGAGAGGGAGCCAGCGGGTGTGCCATCACGCTCTGACGGGTGCGCGGCGGCCGACCAGGTGTGCCGCGGTGCTGTGACGGGTGCGCGGCGGCCGAGCGGGTGTGCCGCGACGCCCGGGCGGGTGTGCGGCGACCGGTCGGGAATGCGGCGACCGGTCGGGTGTGCCGCGGCGCTCGGGCGGGCGGTGCGGGCGGGTAACCGGCGGAGAACATCCGGGGCGTGGTCCTTCCCCGGCGGGCCGGCAAACGTCATCATCTGCGGGCATGGGGGTGCCCGAGGAGATCCGTACCCGGTTGTCCGACTGGTGTGCGGACTGCCTGTCCGCCGAGGAGCGCGAGCACCGCCGGATCGCGTACACGACCGTGGGCGACCACGTCACGATCCTCGACCGCCGCCCGCCGGCGTTCCCCGAGCTGGGCGCGGTGTGGTCCTCGACCCCGCTCGCCCAGCTCCGCAAGGAGCGCGACAGCGGCCGGTGGGTGCTCTACATCCCGACGGTCTCGGGGGAGCGCTGGGAGCGCCAGGAGCCCTCGGCCGACGACCCGTTCGTGCTGCTCGACCGTATCCGCTCGGCCCTCCGCGCCGCGGGCTGAGGACCGCTCGGTTCTCGTCGCGCACCGGCCGCCGATCAGCGGCCGAGCACTGTCCGAGCCCGCCATCGCGACGTCCACCTCGGTACGCCGACAGCCCGCCTTCGCGACTCCGGTCCGTCCATGCAGACGCGCCCGGCAGCCCTCAGGCTCCCGCCTGCTCCCGCCGCGGCGCCTCGGGGCGGCGGGCAGTGGGGAGGCGCACCACCCGCCCACCGGGGTCGGGCGGACGCGGCGGGGCGACGACCGGGGCCTCGGCCCGCTGCAGCGCCCCGAGGACGGTCGGCCCGGTGTCGGCGGAGTGCGCGTCGGCCACCGCGAGGAGCCGCGGGGCCGCCGCGGCCACCAGCAACCGCTCGACGGAGAGCTCGGCGGCATCGAGCACCACGACGGCGTCGAGCACGTCGTCGGCCGGCAGCCGGGACAGCAGCGACTCCAGCGGCACGCTCCACACGAACCCGCGCCCGTCGGCGTAGGCCCGCGCCGCCTCCGGGTCCTCGGCGCGGAGCCGGGCCAGCAGCTCGTCGCAGCGGGCCTGGTCGGCGGCGGCCCGCCGGGCCGGCGCGAGGGCGGCGAGGGCGGCCTCGTAAGCATGGTCGTCCCGCGCGCGTAGGGCCTCGACGGCCGCGCGGTGCCCTTCGACCAGCTCGGCGAGCGGGGCGTCGCCGGCGAGCCCGTCCGCGATCGCGTCCAGCCGGGCGGCCGCCTCGGGGGCGGACCCGTGCTCGGCGACCTCGAGGATCCCGGCGGCCACGCGCTCGGCGGCGGCGAGGTCCGGCACGGCGATGGGCGAGGTGGGGTGCAGGAACAGGACGTCGTGACGCAGCTGGCCGACCGCCCGCGCCGCCTCGTCGACCAGGTCCAGCCCGGTGACGAGCGCGCGCAGGTCGCCGACGTCGTTCGGGGTCGGGATGCCCAGCGCGCGGCACCCCTCGTCGACGGCGGTGAGCCGGCCCGCGAGCTCGACGTGCAGGACGGCGGCGTGCACCGACCGGGCGTCGGCGGGGACCTGCCCGCCCACCCGGATCAGGTCGAGGACCGGCTGCACCTCCCGCTGCACGCCGTTGCGGAAGCGCCGCCGGGCGCGGCCGCCGGAGTCGAGGTACTCGCGGAAGTCGACGAGCAGCTCGTGGGCGTGCGGGGGCAGCGCGCCCACGAGCGTGACGAGCGGCAGGTCCCGCGAGCGGTCGGCGAGGGTGAGGGCTGCGGCGGAGGCCGACCGCAACGCGTCGAACACCGGCCGGTGGCGGGAGTGCACGAGGTCGGGGAGCAGCGGCCACACCCAGGAGTCCTCGCGCGGGCCGAGGGCGTCGAGGGCGGCACGCACCGCACGGGCGACGCTGGCGACGGCCGCGAGCCGCGGCTCGTCGAGCGTGGTGAGGACGTCCCGCAGCAGGTCCGGTACGCCGGTGCGCGCCCGCGCAGCGCCGGCGGCGTTGGCGCACAGGGCCCGGATCTCGTCGACCGGTGGGAACGCGGGCGGCGGCGGGATCTCGCGTCCGGCCTGGTCCCGACGGGCCGGGGTGGCCGTGGCGAGGAGCAGCCGCAGCTCGCGCTGCTCGGGTCCGGTGAGGGCCGGCAGCCGGTCGACGGTCGGGGCGACCGCGTCGAGCCTGGCCAGGTCGGCCGCGGTCACGGCGACCCGCAGGCCGGCCCGCGCGAGACCGTCGACGGCCGCCGCGATCTCGGTCGGGCGGTGACCCTCGAGGACCAGGAAGGACTCGGTGCGGACGGCCGCGACGACGTCCGTGAGCGGTGCCGGGCTCTCGGACGCGGTGCGCTGCCGCGGCACGACCGGCGCGACGGCGTCCGTCACCGTCGCCGCCTCGGCCCCGGCGAGGGCCTCGGCGAGCCGGCGCAGCCCGGCCGGGGCGGCGCCCGCCTGCATCCGGACCCGGACCTGCTCGGCCGCGGCGAGCGTGGCCGCGTCGGCCGGGGGCGGCCCGGACGGGCCACCTGCGGGAGTGGCGGACTCCGCCTCGTCGGCGGCGCGTTCGGCCAGCCGCTCGACGAGGTCGCCCAGCCCGTCGCCCTCCGGGGGCGCGCCCGCGCGCGGATGGGCGTCGTCGGCACCCTCCGCCACGAGCTCCTCCTCCGGCTCACCGTCCCGCCCGGTACCCGCCGTGTGCAGGTGGCGGACCACACGTCGGATCTCCGCCATGACTCACCTCCCGCCACCGCCGTTCCCGGCGGTCACCGGGGGTATCGCTCAGGCGGCCCCGATGTTCCACCCCGGTGGCGTGGTCCTGCAACACGTACGGGACGACCCGGTCACGCGGCGCGCTCGTTCGGCCGCACGAGCACACCGCACTCGCCCGACCGGGCGTCGGGCGTTCACCTCACGGTCGGTGTCAGTGCGTCAGCACGTCCGCGACCGGCTTGAGTCGCTTCGAGTGCTCGTCGGCGTGGTAGTCCGGGCCCTGCGTGGCGTCGGCGCCGTTGCCGACCTTCATCGCATGCAGCACCGCGGACACGACGACCGCCACCACCAGATTGAGGATCAGCGCCACGAAGCCCACGTAGATCTGCACCTGGGAGCCGGCGAACGGGTGCCAGCCGAAGACGGTCAGCTTGTCCAGGGTCAGCGCGGAGCCGCCGAAGTGCGCCCTGCCCGTCGCCGGGTTCGGGATGAGGTAGAGCAGGTACATCCCGTACGCCATGCCGACGAGCCAGCCCGCCACCAGCGCCCAGCGGTGCAGCCAGCGGGTGTAGAGCGCGATCGCCACGGCCGGCAGCGTCTGCAGGATGATCACGCCGCCGATGAGCTGCAGGTCGATCGAGAACTGCGGGTCGACGAACAGCACGAACGCCACCGCCCCGAACTTGACGACGAGCGAGGCCAGCTTGGCCTGCCGCGCCTCCTGGGACGGCGTCGCGGAGCGGTGGATGTACTCCTTGTAGATGTTGCGCGTCCAGAGGTTGGCGGCCGCGATCGACATGATCGCCGCCGGCACCAGGGCCCCGATGCCGATGGCCGCGAAGGCGACGCCCGCGAACCAGTCCGGGAACTGGCCCTCGAACAGCACGGGGATGATCGTGTTGGTGTCCGGGCGCCCGGTCGCGTTGTTCGTGATCGGCTTGGAGCCCGCGGCGATCGCGACGTAGCCGAGCAGCGCCAGCAGCCCGAGCAGCAGCGAGTACGCCGGCAGCGCCACCATGTTCCGCTTGAGCACGTCCCGCCCGCGCGACGCGAGCACGCCGGTGAGCGAGTGCGGGTAGAGGAACAACGCGAGCGCCGACCCCAGCGCCAGGGTGATGTACTGCAGCTGGTTGTTGCCGGTCAGCAGGATCGAGCCCGCCGGCTTGCCGGTCGCCGGGCTCGGCTGGGCCAGCTTGTCCGAGGCCGCGCCGAAGATGTCCGACCAGCCGCCGAACTTGGCGGGCAGGTAGATCACGGCCACGAGGATGACCAGGTAGATCAGGATGTCCTTGACGAACGCGATCAGCGCGGGCGCCCGCAGCCCGGACTGGTAGGTGTAGACCGCGAGGATCACGAACGCGACCAGCAGCGGCAGGTGCCCGGCGATGCCGGTGCCGTTGAGCCCCATCGTCCGCAGCACGGCCTCGAGGCCCACGAGCTGCAGCGCGATGTAGGGCATCGTGGCGACGATGCCGGTGATCGCCACGAGGAAGGCCAGCAGCGAGCTGCCGTAGCGGCCCCGCACGAAGTCCGCCGGCGTCACGTAGCCGTGCACCCGGGAGACCGACCACATCCGCAGCACCGGCAGGAAGACGATCGGGTACAGCACCACGGTGTAGGGCAGCGCGAAGAAGCCCATCGCGCCGGCCCCGAACATCAGCGCGGGCACCGCGACGAAGGTGTAGGCCGTGTAGAGGTCACCGCCGACGAGGAACCAGGTGATCCACGAGCCGAACTTGCGCCCGCCCAGGCCCCACTCGTCGAGATGGTCGAGCCCGCCGCCCCGCTGCCAGCGCGAGGCGATGAAGCCCATCACCGTCACCACGAGGAAGAGGACGACGAAGACGGACAGCTCCACCCACTGGATCATCGCCGCGCCCCCTCGTCGAGGTCGTCGACCCGCTCGTCGACGTCGGGCGCGTACTCACCGTCGCCCTTCGTCCGCAGGTAGACGACGAGCACGCACACGACGCCCACCGGCACCCACAGGAACTGGGACCAGTAGAAGAACGGCATCCCGAACACCACCGGGTCCGTGCTGTTGAACCACGGCGTGACGAGCATCAGCAGCGGGACCAGGAGCAGCAGGTTCCACGGGCTCCAGCGGAACCCGGACCGGCCTTCGTGTGCGGCCATGACTCCCCGATTCGATCGACGACGATCAGCCTGCGCCTCGGCCTTGCGCCAGGAATTGGCCTCGGACGCGCGCATCGTAGGTCGGTCCTGCGGAGATCGCCGGATCACGCGCCGGGGCGGCGGTCACGGCACCCGGACGGGACCGCCGCGGAACGCGGAACGGCCCGCCCCGGAGATCCGGGGCGGGCCGTCCGTACGGCTCGGGTCAGAGGCCGAGGCGCTGCTTGAGGTTCTCGAGCTCGTCGCGCATCGAGGTCGGCAGCTTGTGGCCGACCTTGGCGAACCACTCCTCGATGAGCGGGATCTCCTGCTTCCACTCCTCGGGGTCGACGGCGAGCGCGGCCGCGACGTCCTCGGCGCTGGCGTCGACGCCCTCGAGGTCCATCTGGTCCGGCGTGGGCACGTAGCCGATCGGGGTCTCGGCCGCCGCGGCCTTGCCCTCGATCCGCTCGATGACCCACTTCAGCACGCGGCTGTTCTCGCCGAAGCCCGGCCACAGGAAGCGGCCGTCCTCGCCGCGGCGGAACCAGTTGACGTAGAAGATCCGCGGCAGCTTGCTCGCGTCCGCGTCCTTGCCGACCTTCACCCAGTGCTGGAAGTAGTCGCCGACGTTGTAGCCGAGGAACGGAAGCATGGCCATCGGGTCACGGCGCACCTGGCCGAGCCCGCCGGCCGCGGCCGCGGTCTTCTCCGACGACATCGTGGCGCCCATGAAGGTGCCGTGCTGCCAGTCGCGGGCCTCGGTCACCAGCGGGACCGTGGTCTTGCGGCGGCCGCCGAACAGGATCGCCGAGATCGGCACGCCCTGCGGGTCCTGCCACTCCGGCGCCACGACCGGGCACTGCGAGATCGGCACGGTGTAGCGGGAGTTCGGGTGCGCGGCGTCGGACTCGGACCCGGGCGTCCAGTCGTTGCCCTTCCAATCCTTGAGGTGCTGCGGGTCGCCCTCCAGGCCCTCCCACCAGACGTCGCCGTCGTCCGTGAGCGCGACGTTGGTGAAGATCGCGTTCCCGGCCTCGATGGTGCGCATCGCGTTCGGGTTGGTCTTCCAGTTCGTGCCCGGCGCGACGCCGAAGAAGCCGAACTCGGGGTTGACCGCGTAGAGCCGGCCGTCCTCGCCGAAGCGCATCCAGGCGATGTCGTCCCCGACGGTCTCGGCGCGCCAGCCCGGGACGGTCGGCTGCAGCATCGCCAGGTTGGTCTTGCCGCACGCCGACGGGAAGGCCGCCGCGACGTAGTAGGACTTCTCCTCCGGGCTGATCAGCTTGAGGATCAGCATGTGCTCGGCGAGCCAGCCCTCGTCGTGCGCGATGGCGGAGGCGATCCGCAGCGCGTAGCACTTCTTGCCCAGCAGCGCGTTGCCGCCGTAGCCGGAGCCGAAGGACCAGATCTCCCGGGTCTCCGGGAAGTGGGTGATGTACTTCGTGTCGTTGCAGGGCCAGGGCACGTCCTTCTGCCCCGGCTCGAGGGGCGCACCGACCGAGTGCACCGCCGGGACGAACTTCTCGCCTGCGGGGCCGTCCAGCAGCGGCAGCACCGAGGCGCCCATCCGGGTCATGATCTTCATCGAGACCACGACGTACTCGGAGTCGGTGATCTCGACGCCCAGCATGGGCTCCTCGGCGTCGAGCGGGCCCATGCAGAACGGGATCACGTACATCGTGCGGCCGCGCATGCAGCCGCGGAAGAGCCCCCGCAGCGTCTCGCGCATCTCCGTGGGGTCGGCCCAGTTGTTGGTGGGACCCGCGCCCTCCTCCGTGGCCGAACAGATGAAGGTGCGCTCCTCGACCCGCGCGACGTCGTCCGGGTCGGAGGCGGCGTAGAAGCTGTTGGGCTTCTTCTCCTCGTTCAGCTTGACGAAGGTGCCGGCCTCGACGAGGCGACTGGTCATACGGTCCCACTCGGCCTCGGACCCGTCGCACCAGACGACGGCCTCCGGTGCGGTCAGCTCCGCGATCTCACGCACCCATGACAGCAGGCGCGCGTTGGTCGTGGGCGCATCGTCGATCCCTGGGACGGTCGCTGCGGTCATGTGAGTCTCCTAGCCTGGCCGGCCCCCGTTCCCCGGCCGGGGAATGCTGGCAGAGCCTCGCCTGGTCGGGACGAGGCTCGTAACGGGGAAAGATGACTACAGAGGTTACCGGGCAGACCCTGTTCCACACATCGATGCGAACTGTCGATTGACTCACAACACCGATCATGGAATCGATACAGTTTGTGCTGACAAATGCGCTCACCACTGCATTCGCGGAGGATCCGGGCACGTCCGCGACGTGCGCGCGGCGGCCGTCCCCCGGCGCCGTGGTTCAGGGGTGCGACGCCGTCATGACGCACGTGTGAAATCGGGCTCAGGGCTTAGGAATTCGAAAAGCGCAACCATGCCCGGCGGAACAGCAGTTCCCGTCCTCTTCAGGCGCTGCGCAACGCACCCGCGCGCGACGGGCGACCCGACGGCCGGGAGGGGGTACCGGCGATCGCCGGGAGCAGGATCGGGAGCCGGTGCGCCTGCACCTGCCAGAAGCGCGTCTCGGGCTCGCCCGCGCGCCAGGCGTCGGCCAGCCGGGCCGCCGCCTCGGGGTCGGTGACCCGCCGCGGGCGCGGCCGCATGCCGCACCGCAGGCGGATCTCCGCGTCGAGCGCGCGCCAGGCGGCCTCGGCCGTCGAGAAGACCTGCACGTCGGCCGGGCCGTCCTCGTCGCCCACGACCAGGGTGTACGCGCTCACGGCGTCCAGGGACACGGTCCGACCTCCTCGCACTCGCCGGCCGCGGCGTCGGTGGCGCGGAACAGCTCGTTGACTTCACCCGACCCGAGGCTCAACGGACATGGTGCGGACCGGGTACGCCCGCGGCGGCGCGACGCGCCGGACGGGCCTCCGGGTACGACGAGGGAATGCGCCGAACGGCGTTTGCCCGCGGGACGAGCGGGGTATCGGCGGAGCCCGCTCGGGCGCGTACCGACCGGGCCGCTCAGACCGGTTCGGCGAGCCCGGCCAGCAGCCGGGCCAGCGCCGCCGGCTCGCTGAGCATCGGCCAGTGCCCCGTCGGGAGCTCGGCGAACGACCACTCCGGCCCGGACATCTCGGCGAAGGCCGGCACCCCGGCCGCGATCAGCTCACGAGCCTGGACCTGCGTGAAGCTGCACGCCACGACCGTCTTCGGCAGTGTCGGGTCCGGTGTGCCGCGCCGGGCGCCGGTGAGGACCACCCCGGCGGGCTCGGCGAGCGAGCGGGCGTGCAGCCCCGCGAAGGTCTCGTCGTCGAGCCCCGCGGTGCTCGTGCCCAGCTGCGCGAACTCGGCCCGCGTGGGCATCGGCTGCACCCCGCCGTGATCGGCGATCCGGGCCCGGATCCACTCCTGCGCCTCCGGCGGGTTGAAGTCGACCTGCGGCACGTCGTCCGGGAGCGGGCCGGTGTCGACGAACACGAGCCGCGTGACCCGGTCCCGGGCCCGCTCGGCCGCGGCCGCGCAGACCGGGCCGCCGCCGCTGTGCCCCACGAGCACCGCCGGGCCGGCCTTCTCCAGGACCTGCAGCACGTCGTCGACGTGGCTCTCCGCGGTCGCGTCCGGCTCGTGCCCGAGCTCCACGGGATGCACCTCGTGGCCCGCGACGCGCAGCTCCGCGGCCACCGCGTCCCACGCCCACGCACCCAACCAGAACCCCGGGACCAGCACGTATGTCGTCATGGGGAGAACGGTAGAACCAAAACAGGGCCGATTCGGTCCTGTTTACTGGCGGGATGTCGGCCGGTCGCGTGCTCGCCCTGCTGGAGCTCCTCCAGGCCCGGCCGGGGCTGACCGGCCCGGAGCTGGCGGACCGCCTGGAGGTCGACGTCCGCACGGTCCGCCGGTACGTCGCCGCCCTGGAGGGGCTCGGCGTGCCGGTGGTGGCGGAGCGCGGGCGGTACGGCGGCTACCGCCTCCTGCCCGGCTACAAGCTGCCGCCGCTCATGCTGTCCGACGACGAGGCCGTCGCCGTGGTGCTCGGGCTGCTCGCGGCCGAGCGCACCGGGATGCACGCCGCGGCCCCGGCGGTGCCGAGCGCGCGGGCGAAGGTGGAGCGGGTGCTGCCCGCCGAGCTGCGCGACCGGGTCGCCGCCGTCGCCGGGGCGCTCGGCTTCACCATCGCCGCCCGCGACGGGGCCGCCCCCGCGGCCGACGTCCTGCTCGGCCTCGGCGAGGCGGTGCGGGACCGGCGCCGGGTGCGGCTGGACTACCGCTCCTGGCGCGGCGAGGAGAGCACCCGCGAGCTGGACCCCTACGGCCTCGTCTTCCACTCCGGACGGTGGTACGTGACGGGGCACGACCACCGTCGCGGGGCGGTGCGGACCTTCCGGCTGGACCGGGTCGCGCGGGTGGCGCCGACCGGGGCCGGGTTCGCCGCGCCGGAGGGGTTCGACCCGGTGGCCCACGTCGTCGCCGGGCTGGCGGAGGTGCCCTACCGGCTCGAGGTGGAGGTCGTGGTGCACGGTCCGCCCGCAGAGGTCGCCCGGCGGTGGCCGGCCTGGCTCGGCTCCGTCGAGGCCCACCCCGACGGCACGCTCCTACGAACCCGGGCCGAGGACGCGGACGGGATGGCGCGCGCCCTCGCGGGGCTGGCCTGGCGCTTCACCGTGCTGCGGCCGGACGAGGTCCGGGAGGCGGTGGCCCGGCTCGCCGCCCGCCTCGCCGAGGACGCGGTCGGCGAGGGCGCAGGCCCAGCACCACGGTGAGCGCGACGAGCAGCAGCGCGGCCGTGCCCACCCCGGCGGTGACGTCGACGCCGAGGGCGAAGGCCTCCCGCGCCGAGCCGAGCAGCGCGTTCGCGGCCGGAGCGGGCATGCCGGCGGCCACGTCGACGGCACCGCCCAGCGTCTGCCGCGCGGTCTCGGACGCCTCGGCGCCGAGCGCCACACCCGGCGCCGCGTCGGCCGGCACCTGGACCGCGGCCTGGTAGACCGCGCTCAGCACGCTGCCCAGGACCGCGGTGCCCAGCACCGCGCCGAGCTCGTAGGCGGTCTCGCTCACCGCCGAGGCCGACCCGGCCCGATCGGCGGGGGCGGCGGCGAGGATCGCGTCGTTCGTGATCGTCTCGGACAGGCCGATGCCCGCGCCGATCAGCACCGCGGCGACCAGGAGCAGCGTCCCGGCGGAGCCGACGCCGAGGCGCGTGCAGAGCACGTAGCCTGCGGCCGCGAGCACCAGGCCAGCCGGCACCAGAGCGCGCAGCGGGAAGCGCCGGGCGAGGGCCGCGGCCCCGAGCCCGGCGAGGATCGTCGCGACCATCCCCGGGACCAGCACCAGGCCGGCCTCCAGGGGCGAGCGGCCCAGCACCAGCTGCAGGTACTGCGCGGCGAAGAACAGCAGCCCGGTGAGGGCGAACATCGTGGTCGCGTTGGCCAGCACCGACACCCGCACGACCGGCGACGCGAACAGGTCCAGGTCGATCAGCGGCCGGCGGCCGCGACCGGGGAGTTCCCGGCAGCGCCTGACGAACAGCGCGCCGGCCGCGCCCGCGACGGCCAGTTCGGCCACCGACGCGACGGTGAACCCGTGCTCGCCGACCGTGTGGATCGCGAGCACGGCGGGCACCGCGGCCAGCATCGACAGCGCGACGCCGCCGAGGTCCGGACGGCCGGGGTCCGCCATCCGCGACTCGGGCAGCACCAGTGGGGCGGCGAGGAGCACCAGCACCGCGACCGGCACGTTGACCAGGAAGACCGCGCCCCACCAGAAGTGTTCGAGGAGCAGCCCGCCGACGATCGGCCCGAGCGCGGCGCCGGCGGCGAAGCCGGTCGCCCAGATCGCGAGCGCGAGCCGCCGCTGGGTGCGGTCGACGAAGATCGTGCGCAGGATCGCCAGCACCGAGGGCATCAGCATCGCGCCGAAGAAGCCCAGCGCGGCGCGCGCGGCGACGAGGTGCGACCCGTCCGTCGCGAAGGCCGCCAGCAGGGACACCGCACCGAAGCCGGTGATCCCGACGAGCAGCAGCCGGCGGCGGCCGATGCGGTCGCCGAGCCCGCCCATCGCGATCAGCAGCCCGGCCAGGACGAGCGGGTAGACGTCGACGATCCACAACAGGGTCGTCGCGTCCGGGCGGAGCGCGCGACTGATCGCCGGCAGGGCGAAGCCCAGCACGGTGTTGTCGACGGCGACCAGCAGCGTCGGCAGGAAGAGCACGGCGAGCGCGAGCCACTCGCGCACACCGGCGCGGGCGGGGATCTGCAGCGGGGAACGGGCGGAGGTCGGCGGGGAGAGCGGGGTGGCGGTCATGGCGGTACGGGGTCCTTGCAGGGTCCGGCGGCGCCCGGGGGCGCGGATCGGGGCGGGAACGCAGCTATACCGTCCGGACGGTACAGCTGTACCGTCCGGACGGTACAGTAGCTTCAACGGGCGGGTCCAGCCGCGCATTCCGCTGGTGAGCGGCCTCACCGGGCGAGCAGGTCGGTAGGGTCCGGATGTGCCGAGCGCCCGCGACCGCGTCCTGGACGCCTACGAGACGCTGCTCATCGAGCAGGGTCCGGCGAGCGCCACGCTCGACGCCGTCGCCTCGGCGGCCGAGGTCTCCAAGGGCGGCCTGCTCTACCACTTCGGGTCCAAGGAGGCGCTCGCCGAGGGCCTTCTGGAGCGGCTGCGCGAACGCAGCGCCGCCGACGTCGCGCGCATGCGCGCGGACCCCGACGGCGCCGTGGCCTACTACCTGCAGACCTCCGTGCCCGGCGCGGCCTCGCCGGTCGGGCTGACCCGCACCTACCTCGCCGCGCTGCGCATCGCCGACGGCAGTGCCACCGGCGAGGCGACCCGCCGCGCCCTCGCGGACGTCGACGCGCACGGCCTCGCCGCGCTGCGCACCGAGGTCCCGGACCCCGTGCTGTCCTGGCTCATCCAGCTCGTCGGCGACGGGCTGTACCTGCGCACGCTCACCGGCGCCCCGCTGACCGGCGACGTCGGCGTCGACGCGCTCCTCGCCCGGCTCCGTGAGTTGTTGATCTCGTCCTCCCGGGGCTAACGCCGGCTCCCCCCGCGCCGACTCTCCGGCCCGGGGGGACGAATCGGATGGTGCTGGTGCGACGCGGCGTCGTCGACGTGGACGTGGACCGGGTGGGCGCGGGTCCGCCCGTGGTGCTGCTCGGCTCGATCGCCGGCGGCCGCCGGGTGTGGGACCCGCTCGCGGACGCGCTGCTGGACCGCTACCGGGTGCTCACGCTGGACCTGCACGGGCACGGCGCCACCCCGCCCTGGCCGGGCTTCCGGCCGCAGACGCTGACGGACCAGGTCCGGCTCGTGCACGCGGTGACCGCGGGCAGCACGGAACGGCTGGGGCTGGTCGGGCACTCCTTCGGCGGGGCCGTCGCGATGCGGGCCGCCGTCGAGCTGGGCGAGCGGGCCCGGGCCCTGGTCCTCGTGGAGCCGACGCCGTTCGCGCTGCTCGCCCGCGCCGGCCACGACGACCTGTTCGACGCCGTGTGCGCCTCCCGGGACCGGCTGGCGGAGGGCATCGCGGCCGGGCGGCCGGACGAGGCGGCGCGCGAGCTCACCGACCACTGGCTCGGGCCGGGCTACTGGGACGCGCTCCCGGCCGAGCACCAGGCCTCCGTGGTGAGAGGGCTCGCGCACCGGCTCGCCGAGTTCGACGCGGTGACCGACCCCGGCCTCACCCTGGCCGAGGTCGCGACGGCCGAGGCCCCCACGCTGCTGATCCACTCGCCGGACCCGCTCGAGCCGGTGCGCGCGCTGGTCGACGTGCTCGGCGCGGCCCGGCCGGACTGGGAACGCGTGGAGCTGCCAGGTGCAGGGCAGTGGGCGCCGCTCACCGGGGCGGAGGAGCTGAAGCCGACGATCAGCGAATTCCTCGACCGGCACCTGGGCCGGTGATCCTCACTTCCCCAGCGACACCGAGGACATCCGGAAGTCCGGGATGCGCATGGTGGGCATCCGGGCGCGGGTGAACCAGTCCTTCCACTCCCGCGGCAGCGCCGGCTCGGTGCGGCCGACCTCCGTGGTGCGCCGCAGCATGTCCAGCGGCGAGTAGTTGAACCGGAAGTTGTGGTCGACCTCGGCCGTGACCTCGCCGCCCTCGACCAGGTACACGCCGTCCCGGGTCAGCCCGGTGAGCAGCAGCGTCGCCGGGTCGACCTCGCGGATGTACCAGAGGCAGGTGAGCAGCAGGCCGCGTTCGGTGCGCGCGACCATCTCGTCGAGCGTCGCGGCGGAGCCGCCGGTGAGCAGCATGTTGTCGCCGGGCGGGGTGAAGGCGGTGCCGAACTCGGCCGCCTCCGCCCGGGAGTAGACGAGCTCGTTGACCACGCCCTCGCGGATCCAGTCCACCCGGCGGGTGGGGGCGCCGTTGTCGAACACGCTGACCCCGCCCCCGGAGCTCGACGTGATCACCACGGGCTCGTACTCCAGCCCGGGCGCGGTGGGGTCGGAGTACAGCGTGAGCGGCAGGTCGGTCAGCCGCTCGCCGACACCCGCCTTGCCGGTGAACGCGCTGTGCCCCTCCTGCGCCGCACGGCCCTCCATGGACCAGCCCGCGTAGACGAGCATGTCCGAGACTGCCGACGGCGGCATGACGGTCTCGTACCGGCCGGGCTCCAGGCGGACCTTCCGCGCGCCCCACGCCAGCCGCTGCTCCGCCTCGGCGGCCAGCGCCCGGACGTCGACGTCGGTGAAGTCGGTGGTCGCCGTGCCGGTCCACGCCGAGGAGTCGGCGTCCTTGACGTTCAGTTCCACCGAACCGGTCGGCTGGACCCAGCGGCGGCGGACGCCGGTGGAGGTGCCGAGCCAGGTCGTCGTCAGCGAGTGGTCGGCGAAGCCGAACTGGCGCAACGGACCGGCCAGCACCTCGGCGAGACCGGCGGCCAGGTCGGTGTAGACCGCGATCGACGTCGCGGCGGCCGACTCGGCCCAGCCCGGGTCGGCGTCGCCGGACGGTTCGGGCAGGGGCGCGGCGTCCCGCGACGGCCCGGCGTCCCGCGCGCTGCGCTCCGCCGCGGCGACGAGGTCGGCGAGCCGCTCCGGCTCGGTGATCTGCTCGCCCGACGAGACGGTCCCGGCCGCAGTGCCGCCCGGCACGTCCACGAACGCGATCACGGTGACCCGTGAGGAGGTGGTGTGCCCGTTGGTGGTCATCGTGGAGTTGGCCCAGCGGAGCACGGCCTCGCTGGTCTCCGAGACGATCACGGCGCAGCCGGTGAGGTGGGCGCCGGCCGCGAGCGTCCGCTCGACGGTCTCCTGCGGGGTGAGGGCGCCGGTCACTCGCCCTCCTCCCGGGTGTTGAGCACGGTCACGCCGCGGAACAGCGCGCTCGGGCAGCCGTGGCTGACCGGTGCGATCTGCCCGGGCTGGGCCTTGCCGCAGTTCATCGCCCCGCCGAGCCGCCAGGTCGAGGGTCCGCCGACGGCGGCGAGCGCGCCCCAGAAGTCGGTCGTGGTGGCCTGGTAGGCGACGTCGCGCAGCTGCCCGACGAGCCTGCCGTTCTCGATCCGGAAGAAGCGCTGGCCGGTGAACTGGAAGTTGTAGCGCTGCATGTCGATCGACCACGAGCGGTCGCCCACGACGTAGATCCCGCGCTCGACCCCGCCGATCAGGTCGTCGGTCGTGGTGTCGCGCACCGGGTCCGGCCGGAGCGACACGTTGGCCATGCGCTGGATCGGGACGTGGTGCGGGGAGTCGGCGAAGGCGCAGCCGTTGGACCGCTCGAGCCCCAGCCGCGGGGCGAAGGTCCGGTCCAGCTGGTAGCCGACGAGCGTGCCGTCGCGGACGAGGTCCCACTCCGAGGTGGCGACGCCGTCGTCGTCGAACCCGATGGTGGCCAGCCCGTGCGGGACGGTCCGGTCGCCGGTCACGTGCATGTGCCCGGAGCCGTAGCGCAGCGTGCCGAGCTGGTCCGGGGTGGCGAAGGAGCCGCCGGCGTAGGCGGCCTCGTAGCCGATCGCGCGGTCGTACTCCGTGGCGTGGCCGACCGACTCGTGGATCGTGAGCCAGAGGTTCGTCGGGTCGATCACCAGGTCGTACTCGCCCGGCTCGACGGACGGCGCCTTCGTCTTCTCCGCCAACAGCTCCGGGAGCCGGGCGAGCTCGTCCTCCCAGTCGTACGAGGTGCCGGTGACGTACTCCCAGCCGCGCCCGGCCGGCGGGGCGAGGGTGCGCATCGACTCGAAGGTGCCGGCCCCCGGGTCGACGGTGGTGGCGCTCAGGCCGGGCTCGATCCGGACCCGCTGCTGCAGCGTCGTGGTGCCGGCGAGGTCGGAGTAGAACTTGCACTCCCGCACCTGCGTGACCGAGGCCTGCACGTGGTCGATCCCGTCCGCCGCCAGCAGCCGCTGCGACCAGTCGGTGAGCAGCTCCACCTTCTCCCGCGTCGGCACGGTGAAGGGGTCGACGTCGTGGGCGGACACCCACACCGCGTCCGGGTACACCGGCTCGTCGGCGCGCTCGACCCGTTCCAGCGCAACGGGCGCGAGGGTCCTCGCCACCGCCACCGCGCGCTCGGCCGCGGCGCTCGCCGCCTGCACGGTCAGCTCGACGTGCGAGGCGAAGCCCCACACGCCGTCGACCAGCACGCGGACCGCGAGGCCGGTGGTGACGCCGTCCGAGACGCCCTCGACGGTCCCGTCCCGCAACGAGATGCGTTGGGACACCACGCGTTCGACCCGGAGGTCGGCGTGCTGGGCGCCCAGCAGCATCGCGCGGCTCAGCGCCGCACCGGCGAGGGCCTGCAGGGGGAGCGACCGGAACTCGGGGTCGACGGCGTCGACGGGATCGCGCCCCGGGAACCCGGGGACGGGACGATCAGGGCGATCGGGGACCACGGCGCAGAACCTATCCCGCACCCGGGGGCGCGACACCTCGGCGCGCCCGGCCGACGCCGGTCAGGGGTCGGCGAACCAGGTCCACGGCGCCCACCAGCGCACCTCGTCCAGAGGGTCCATGGTGGATGGATGGACCCGGTGTGCGGGGAGGGTCGTCGGGCCGAGGCGGAGGACGCGGTCGGCGAGGCCGTCGCCGTCGAAGTCCGTGTGCAGCACGAGGTCCGGGCCGTCCGCGAGGACCGCGGAGTCGGCGTGGCCGTCGGCGTCCGTGTCGAGATCGTCGGCGCCGATCGCGACGCGGATCGGCACGGAGGGGTCGTACCCGAGGGGTTCGGCCCGGACCGGGGCGTCGACGTCCCCATCCGGCTCAGGGCGCACCGGAACCTCCCAGCGATCTCAGCTCCGCGGTGAGCGCGATGCGGCGCTCGGCGGCGGTGCGGTCGAGCAGGTCGGTGGCCCGCCGCTCGAGGTCGATCAGCAAGGCGGACAACGCCGACACGGTCGCGGCCTCGGCGTCGCGCAGCGCCGTGTCGAGCCAGTACCCCCACTCCTCGCGCTCGACGGCCACCCGCCGGCGCCGCGCGAGCAGCACCACCGCGGCCACGGCCAGCCCGATCGCCGCCGGCAGGAGGGTGCGGCCGCCCGCCACGGACAACCCCAGCGCGGGTGCGCCCGCGACGAGGACGAGCACCAGGCGCACCACGGCGGTGCCGGACCCGGTGCGCACCACCGCGTCCAGCCACCCCACGCGCCCCGGGGGATCGGGCAGCCGCGCCGTGATCGCGCCCGCCCCCGTCGGCGGCCGGGGGACGAGCTCGGTCGGCAACGGGCGCGGGCCGAGCATCCGGCCGGCCGCGCGCCGCACCGCCGCCTCGGCCTCGCCCCTGCCGCGGGCGAGGAGCGTGGCCGTCGCGCGCACGATCGCGGGTTCCAGCACGTCCGGCAGCGACGAGCGCGGACCGCTGATCCACGGGGCGCTCAGGGTGCGCAGGTCACGGAGGGCGGCCGTGAGGTCGGCGGTCGCGCGGAGCCGGACGAGGGCGAGGTCACCGCGCAGCCGCGCCCGGTGCCGTCCGTCCGCTTCGGCCAGTGCGGCGGCGACCTCGGTGCGCCTGGCGCGCAACGCCTCGGCGTGCCGGCGGGTCAGGGGAGGCAGGGCTACGGTCGTGGTCACGGCGGGCAGCTTCGCCGACCGGGGCGGCACGCTGGGCGGATCGGCGGAACCCTTCACAGGCGTGAACGGACACCTCCGGCGCCGCGTGGTCGTCCCGCGCGAACACCGCGGCTCACCCCCGCCGGGGGGTCCTCCCGGGCCCCGTCGGGCGCGGCACCGGCGCACGCTCGCACGCGACCTGCACGAGTTCCGCCGATCGCACCCCGCCCCTCGCCCGCGGGCCGTCGGTACGTCAGAGTGGAGCATCGAGGACGGGACGGGACGACGCGACCGGGGGGAAACGATCGTGGGCCGACGGGGTGCGGGAGCGGGCCGGTGAGGCCCGGCGCGCCCCCCGGTGCCGGCCTCGCCGCCGACCTCGCCGGGAGCGCCGACCTCGAGCCGGACCCGGCCGGCTGGACCGAGCTGGACCAGCGTGGTGTACCGGTCTCGGGGGTGCTGACGACCGTCACCGTCGCCGTCCTGGGCGCGACCGTCGTGGTCGTCGTCGCCGCCCGCGAGCCCGAGCTCGCCGGACCGGTCGCGCTGTGGACGCTCGCGGTCTCGCTGCTGCTCGTCGGGTTCGCCGTCGCCACCTCCTACGCGCGCTGGCGCTGCTCGCGTTACCGGGTCACCGCCGACCGGGTCGAGCTGCGCACCGGCGTGACGGTCCGGCGGGCGCGCAGCATGGCGATCGAGCGCGTCCGGACCGTCGACGTGACCGCAGGCCCGGTCCTACGGGCGTTCGGCCTGGTCACCCTGCGCGTGGGCACGGGCCAGCAGCGCGGGCGCGGGGAGGCGACGCTGCGGCTGCGCCCGGTCGAGCGGATGGAGGCCGACCGGCTGCGCACGCTGCTGCTCGACCGGATGCGCTCCGCGGGCGGTCCGC
Source organism: Pseudonocardia halophobica (assembly GCF_050948485.1). Classification (NCBI taxonomy): domain Bacteria; kingdom Bacillati; phylum Actinomycetota; class Actinomycetes; order Pseudonocardiales; family Pseudonocardiaceae; genus Pseudonocardia; species Pseudonocardia halophobica. The sequence continues at coordinate 7,668,970 of NZ_CP192046.1, forward strand.
CCGCCGGCCCCGCCGACGGCCGCATCGCCGAGCTGGACCCGCGGTGGCTGCGCTACGGCGTGCTCACCGCCGCCACCCCGCTGTTCGGGATCGCCGTGCTGGCCGTGGTCCTCGCGCTGGTCGACCGGCCGCTCGGCCCGCTGCTGCGGGTGGCGCCGCCGGCGGTCCGGATCGTGCTGGTCGTGCTCGGGATCCTGCTGGCCGGCACGGTCGTCGCGCTCCTGGTCTACGCCGAGACGTGGAGCGGGTTCCGGCTGGACCGCGAGCCGGGCGGCACGCTGCGCGTCCGGCGCGGGGTGCTCACCACCCGGTCGATCTCGCTCGAGGAGCGGCGGCTGACCGGCGTCGAGCTCGTCGAGCCGCTGGGGGTGCGGCTGGCCGGGGCCGCGCGTGTCGACGCCGTCGCGAGCGGGCTGCTCGTGGGCAGCGGCACCGAGAGCACCGAGCACCGCACCCTGCTGCCGACCGCGCCGCGCCGGCTCGCCGAGCGCGTCGCCGCGGTGATCCTCGGCGAGTCGCGCTCGCCCACGGCCGCCGTGCTGTGCCCGCACCCGCCCGCCGCGCGCCGGCGCCGGCTGCGGCGGGCGGCACTCGTCGTCGGGCCGCCGGTGGTCGCGCTCGTCGCGGCGGGCGTGGCCACCGGGACGCTGTGGCCGGTGCTCGTGGCGGTGGTCCTCGCCGTCGTGGGCGCCCCGGTCGGCGCGGCGATCGCGCTCGACACCTACCGCGGGCTGGGCCACGCCGTGGTCGGTGGCTACCTCGTGGTGCGCGCGGGGTCACTGCGCCGCAGCACCGTCGCGCTGCACCTCGACGGCGTGATCGGCTGGACCGTGCGGCAGACGATCCTGCAGCGGCGCAACGGACTCGTCACCCTCGGGGCGACCACGGCCGCCGGCCGGGGCGCCTTCCACGCCCACGACGTCGACGGCCGGGAGGCGCTGCGGCTGGCCGGCGAGGCCACGCCGTCACTCCTCGCGCCGTTCCTGGTCCCCGGTCCCGTCCCCGGCCCCGTCCCCCGTACCGCGGGCGACCAGCCGCGCGTAGCGGTGCCCGGCCGCCAGCAGGACCAGCCCGGCGCCGAGGAAGGCCGCGACGCGGGCGAGGCCGTCGAGCGCCAGCAGGTCGAACAGCACCAGCTTGCCGACCGCTGCCGCCACCAGGACCGCACCCGCCGCCCGTAGCGCCGGCCGGGTGATCCCGCGGGCCAGCAGGACCAGCGCCGCGACCGTCCACGACACCGTGACGAGCGCGTGCCCGGCGAGGAAGCCCGTGCGGTCGGGCGCCACGAGCAGCGCCGCGGTCACCACCGTGGTGGTGGCGCCGTGCAGCGCGACGAGCGCCAACGGCACCCAGAGCACGGCGGTGCGGGCGTCGGCCCGGATCAGCCCGGTCCGCCCCGCGGCCACGAGCGCCACGACCCCCGCGGCGAGGACCAGGACGGCGAGCACGAGACCGCGGAAGGGGACCGGTAGGGCGGGGACCGAGGTCGGGTCGGGCAGCGCCCCGGCCAGCGCACCGAGGTAGCCGATCAGCGCGAACCCGCCGCCGACGAGCAACCCCGGCCGGCTGCGCAGCACCGCGGCCGCGACCAGGACCACCACGCCCTCGCCGAGCAGGACCGCGTCGAGGGTGCCGCCGTCGAACGCCACGACGGTCGCCACCAGCAGGGCGACCGAGCCTGCCACCAGTGCGGTGAGCCGGACGGCGGCACGCCCGCCCGGGATCGCCAGCGCGAGAAGGGCAACCGCGGCGAGCAGCGCCAGCCCCGCGCCCGGCCACGGACCGGTCCGGGTCGCGAGCGCCAGCAGCGGCAGCGGGGCGGCCGCGACGACCCAGGCCAGGGCGAGCGGCGCCGGCCGGGTGCCGGGACGGTCGAGCAGGAGCGTCGGGACGAGCCCCACGACCAGCGCGGCGACCGCGGCCGCGATCGCGGGGACGAGCGGTTCGGCGTACGGGCCGACCAGGCCGTAGAGCGCGGGCGCGCTGGCCGCCGTCGCGGCGAGCACGCCCCAGCCGCGCCGCACCACCGGCGGCACCGCCGCGGCCTGCAGCACCACGACGAGCGCGACGAGCAGCGGTCCCGGACCGTCGGCGACGAACGGCGCGAGCAGCGCCGCCCCGACCACGGACCCCACGGCGAGCGCCTGCGACCGCCACCGGTCGGCCAGGGCCACCCCGCCCGCGGCGACGACGAGGGCGGCGAGGAGGCCGGCGACCGCGGGCAGGAGGCCGTAGAGCGCAGTGGCGGCCGCGACCGTCAGGTACAGCGCCGTGACCCCGGTGCCGACCAGCGCGAGCGCCCCGGTCCGCGCCTCGGGCCGGCGGTGCAGCCGCATCCCGAGCCCGACCAGGACCACCCCGAGGAGGGCCCCCGCGGCCACGCGGCCGGGCGGGGAGAACCAGCCCCGCGAGGCGGCCAGCACCAGCAGCAGGACGACACCGAGCAGCGTCACCGCCGCACCGGTCACCGCCAGGAGGGCGGGGCCGGAGAGCCGGCTCCGGAGCCGCTCCACCAGGCTGGGCCGGCGCGGGCCGATCGGCGCGGCGTACTGGAACCCCGGGTGGGGACCCAAGGCGACGCCCGGCGAGGGCGGCCCCCACGGTCCACCCGCGGGCGACGACGACACACTCGACCGGGGCGTCCACAGCGTGGCCACAGGATCGGTGGTGTAGTGCCGCGACACGCGCGGCGGGACGGACGGTTCCGACGCGTCGGCGGACGGTCGCGAGGCCTCCGCAGGGCCCGCCGCGGCCCCCACCGCGGCCCCGTCCGGGATGCCGTCCGCCGCATGGCCGCGCAGCTCCGTGACCAGCGCGTTCACGGTGCCGCCGAGCTCGTCGACCCGCCTGCCGAGACGGGTCAGCTCGACGGCCACGGAGAGCAGCCGTTCGTCGAGCGCGGGCGGACGACCGGTCGGTTCGGACATACCGCTGAGCATGCCGCCGATCGGACGCGTCAGGATGCGTACGACTACGAGGATCGGGTCACGACACGGTCACGCTCCCCGACCGACCCGATCCCCGGCGAGTGAGATCGCGATCACCCGTAACCGGGGGTCGCGGTGACTCGTTGTCCCGATTGGAGCGGACCTGTCTGGAGGTTGTGTGAGCGCCGTAACGCCCGCCCGTCCGGCCTCGTCGCCGGTGCCCCCCGGGGCGCCCGGTGCGCCGCCGTACCGCGGACCTCGGCCCGGCGGCCCCGGGCAGCACCCCGGACCGGGCCCGCGTCCAGGTCCCTACGGGCCCCCGCCCGTCGGGTACCGGCCGCCGCCCGGGGCCGTGCCGCCCGGCGCGATGCCGCCCGGCCCCTTCGCGCCGCCCGCCGGTCCGCCGGCCGGGATCCGGAGGCCGCGACCGCGGCCCTCGCCGCGGCGCTCGGCCAACCCGGCCGTCACGGTCGTGGTGCCGACCCGCAACGAGGCGCGCAACCTCGAGGTCGTCCTGCCACAGATCGCGGCGGTGCGCCCCGCGGTGCACGAGATCATCGTCGTGGACGGCAACTCCACGGACGACACCATCGGCACGGCGCGTCGCACATTGCCCTGGGTGCGTTGCATCACGCAGACCCGCAAGGGCAAGGGCAACGCGATGGCGTGCGGGTTCGCCGCGGCCACCGGCGACGTCGTCGTGATGTTCGACGCGGACGGCTCGGCCGACCCGGCGGAGATCCCCGCGTTCGTCTCGGCCCTCGTGGCCGGCGCCGACTTCGCGAAGGGCACCCGCTTCGCGGCGGGCGGCGGCAGCGACGACATCACCCTGTTGCGCCGCACCGGGAACGCCGGGCTGAACTCGGTGGCCAACGCACTGTTCGGCACGTCGTACACCGACCTCTGCTACGGCTACAACGCCTTCTGGGCCGACCTGCTCCCGCTGCTGGAGCTGCCGGACCCGGGCGAGCCGCAGCCGGAGGACGGCACGATGCTGTGGGGCGACGGGTTCGAGATCGAGACCGTGCTCAACTGCCGCATCGCCGCCGCCGGGCTGAAGATCACCGAGGTGCCGTCGGTCGAGAAGCAGCGCATGTTCGGCGAGACGAACCTGCGGACCTTCGCGGACGGCACCCGGGTGCTGCGTACCCTGCTGTCCGAGCACCGGCGCGCCGACAAGCGCAAGAGCTGACCGCAGGAGTCGGCCGCCGGCGGACCGCACCCGGAGGACCCCGCCCCGTGAACCTGTTCGAGCCCGCACCCGAGCCGCCGGTCACCGCGACCGTGGTCGTCTGCGTCTACACCGAGAAGCGGTGGGCCGACATCGTGTCCGCCGTCGAGTCGGTGGCGGCGCAGGACGTGCTGCCGGTGGAGACGATCGTGGTCGTCGACCACAACGAGGGGCTGCTCGAGCGGGCGCGCGCGGCGTTCCCGCGGGTGCAGGTGGTGCCGAACGCGCACAAGCAGGGCCTGTCGGGCGCGCGGAACACCGCCGTCGAGATGGCGACCGGCGACGTCGTGGTGTTCCTCGACGACGACGCCTCCGCCCGCCCCGGCTGGCTCCGCGCGCTGCTGGCGCCCTACGCCGACCCGGCGGTGATCGGCGTCGGCGGGGTGGCGCACCCCCGCTGGCCCGTGGCCCGGGCCGCCGTCGACGACTCGGGCCGGCCCGCCACGCTCCCGGGCGCGCCCGGCGGGCGGGACGCGACCGGCGAGCTCGACTGGGTCGTCGGCTGTACCTACACCGGCCAGCCCACCGAGCAGGCCGAGGTCCGCAACCTCATGGGCTGCAACATGTCCCTGCGCCGCGAGGTGTTCAAGCGGGTCGGCGGGTTCGCCGAGGACATCGGCCGGATCGGCAAGAACCCGCTGGGCTGCGAGGAGACCGAGCTCTGCATCCGGGCCCGGCAGGCCTACAAGGCCGACGGGCGCCAGGTGAAGATCCTCTTCGAGCCGCGCGCCGAGGTCGACCACCGCGTCTCCGACGACCGGGTCGACTGGTCCTACCTGCGCCGCCGCAGCTGGGCGGAGGGGCTGTCGAAGGCCGCCGTCTCCAAGCTGGTCGGCACGGACGACGCGCTGTCCACCGAGCGCGGCTACGTCGCCACCGTGCTGCCCAAGGCGCTGATCCGCGAGGTGAAGGCGAAGCGGCCGGCCTCCGCGGCCGCCGTCGTCGTCTGCCTGGGGTTCACGACCGCGGGCTACGTCCGCGGCAAGCTGCCCGGCGCCACCTCGCACGTCTCCCTGCCCGCGGCCGACGGTGCCTGACACTGGGTTCATGGTCGGCTCCGGGGACTCCGCAGGGACGATGGTCGGCTCCGCAGGCTCCGCCTCCGGCGGCCACCGCATCCCCTCGTTCGTCCACCAGCGCAACCGGCTGAGCGAGGGCCAGCAGCACGCGTGGGACCGGTGGTGGCCGGAGTACGGCGTCGACGTCGCGGAGGTCGAGCGGCTCGAGCCCGAGGCCCTCTTCGGCCGCACGGCGCCGGTGGTCCTCGAGATCGGCTCCGGGATGGGCGACGCCACCGCCGAGATGGCCGCCGCCGCGCCCGAGGTCGACCATCTGGCCGTCGAGGTCTACGAACCCGGGCTCGCCCGGCTGCTCATGCTGCGGCAGGAGGCGGGGCTGGAGAACCTGCGGCTGCTGCGCGGCGACGCCGTCGACCTCCTCGACCGCGCGGTTCCCGAGGGCCTGCTCGAGGGCATCCGGATCTTCTTCCCGGACCCGTGGCCGAAGCGGCGGCACCACAAGCGCCGGCTCGTCCAGCCCGGGTTCGTCGCGCTCGCCGCCTCCCGGCTGCGCCCGGGCGGCTGGCTGCACCTGGCCACGGACTGGGAGCACTACGCGCTGCAGATGCGCGAGGTGTGCGACGCCTGCCCGCTGCTGCACCGCGCGCCCGCCGCCGGGCCGGAGGGATGGCTGCCCCGCCCGGACTCGCGCCCGCTGACGAAGTTCGAGCAGCGCGCGGTGCGCGAGGGCCGGGCGATCCGGGACCTGCTCTACGTGCGTCAGGCGCCCTAGTCCAGGGTGGGCGCCGGCAGGTGCGGCACCGCGCGCGACCGGCCCCGGAACTCGGCGACGACCTGGCCCGCGGCGGTCCGGACCGTCACGTCGTAGAGCCCGGTCTTCCCGACGAGCGCCCGCTCGACCGCCTCGGCCTCCAGCTCCTCGCCGACCCGGGCCGCGCGCAGGAAGGCGACGTCGCCGCCGGACGCGACCGTCGAGACGCCGTGGCTGTTGCAGGCGAAGGAGAAGGCGGCGTCGGCGAGGAAGAACAGGTAGCCGCCGTGCACGATGCCGTGCCCGTTGACGTGCCGCTCCTCGATCGTCAGCGCGGTCCGCGCCCGCCCCGGCCCCACGTCGACGAGCCGGATGCCGGCGCCGCGGATCGCCTCGTCGTGGTGCACCATCGCCTTCGCGACGCGCTCCGCGGTCGCCTGGGGATCCGCCGTGGGATCGTCCGCTCCGTTCGTGCTCACCCGGTCAGTGTGACGGGCCGCCACGGGCATCGGAGTCGGGATAGGGTCACGGACATGCGCACCCAGCCTCGGGAGACCCTGACCCCGTGACGTCGACCGGCCCCCTGCCGCGCGTGCTGCTCGTCTGGGACGCGCCCAACATGGACATGAGCCTCGGCTCGCTGCTGGGCGCGCGGCCCACGTCCGCCTTCCGCCCGCGGTTCGACGCGGTCGGCCGCTGGCTGCTCGACCTCGCGGGCCCCGAGGCCGTGGCCGAGGCGTGCGTGTTCACCAACGTGGTGCCCGGATCGACCGAGGTCGTGCGGCCGTGGGTCGAGGCGCTGCGCAACGTCGGGTTCGCGGTCTTCGCCAAGCCGAAGGTCACCGAGGACTCCGACATCGACGACGACATGCTCCGGCACATCGAGATGCGGGAGCAGGAGGGCCACCTCCGGCACGTCGTGGTGGCGTCCGGCGACGGGCGGGCCTTCCGCGAGCCGCTCGAGAAGCTGATCGAGCAGCACACGGACGTCACGGTGATCGGCTTCCGCGAGTACGCGAACTTCGCGCTGAACTCGGAGACGATCTCCTTCCTCGACCTCGAGGACATCGACGGCGTGTTCCGCGAGCCGCTGCCGCGGATGACCCTCGAGACCCTGCCGGACACCGGCGCCTGGCTCCCGCCCTTCCGGTCCCTGCGCTCGCTGCTCGATCCGCGCCGGTGACCAGCGGGGGCGAACGCTTCACCGCGCCCGTGGTCCTGACCTGCGGTGCGGGGTTCCCCGTGCTGCGCGACGGCGTCGTCGACGTCGGGCCGGACGGGCGGATCGCCCACGTCGGCCCCCGGGCGGACGCGCCCGAACTCGACGGGCCGGTGCACGCGCTGCCCGGTCTCCTCATGCCCGGCATGGTCAACACCCACTGCCACACGCCGATGCTGTCGCTGCGCGGGATGGGCGGCGACCTGCCGCTGATGTCCTGGCTGCAGAAGGTCATGTGGCCGGCCGAGGCGCGGTTCACCGAGGAGGACGTCCGGGTCGGGATGACCGCCGGCGCCGTCGAGCTGCTGCGGACCGGCTGCACCACCTCGGTGGAGATGTACTTCGTCGCCGACGCCGTGATCGAGGCCGTGCTCACCGCCGGCTCCCGGGTGCTGCTGACCCCGGGGATCATCGCCGCGCCCGGCTGGGACCGGCTCGGCACCTGGGAGGAGATGCGGGACGGCGTCTCGGCCCGGATCGACGCCGACGGGCTGCGGTCCGGCCCGCACGAGCGCGTCGAGCTCGGGTACGGGCCGCACTCCGCCTACACGCTGCCGCCCGAGGCGCTGGCCACCTCGGCCGAGGCGGCCCGGGAACGCGGCGCGCTGCTGCACGTGCACGTCGCCGAGTCCCGGCAGGAGGACCTCGCGCAGCGGGAGGAGTTCGGCTCCGTGCCGGCCCAGCTCGAGGCCGTCGGCGCGCTCGGGGGGCGGGTGCTCGCCGCCCACTCCGTGCAGGTGTCCGCGGAGGACATCGCGCTCTACCGGCGACACGGCGTCGCGGTGGCGCACTGTCCCGGGTCCAACGCCAAGCTCGCGGCGGGCCTCGCCCCGGTCGGCGACCTGCGGCGCGCCGGTGTCCGCATCGGACTCGGCACGGACGGGCCGGCCTCCGGCGACGACCTCGACCTCTGGCACCAGGCCCGGCTCGCCGCCCTCTTCGCGCGGGTCCGCGAGGACGACGCCGCCGCGCTCACCGCCGCGGACGTGCTGCTCATGGCCACCCGGGACGGCGCCGAGGCGATCGACCGGGCGGACATCGGGGTCCTGGAGCCCGGCCGCTGGGCGGACCTCGTGCACGTCGACCTCGACGACCAGGCCTTCATCGACCCCGACGACGACGCCCAGCTCCTGTCCAACCTCGTCTGGGCCGGCGGGTCCCGGCTGGTCCGGGACGTCTGGGTCGCGGGGGAGCGGGTGATCGACGACGGCGAGCCGGTCAAGGTCGACGCCGAGCGCGCCCGCGCCGACCTGCGCGCCGTCGCCGCCCGGCTCCACACGTGAGGCTCCTGTCGTCGACGCGATGTGGGTGAACTGGTGGGGCGGGCAGCAGTGCCGGCCCCGGCGCACCGACCGGCCACTCGACGAGGCGGGGGTCGTCGCCGCCGTGCGCCGCGCCGCCGAACGTGGCCTGACCGTCCGCCCGCTCGGCTCCGGCCGCTCGGACAGCACCCTCACCCTCACCAACGACGTGCACGTCGACTGCTCGGCGCTCACCGGCGTCGCCGCGATCACCTCCGACACGGTCCGGGCCCGGGCGGGCGCCACGCTCGCGTCGGTGCAGGCCGCGCTGGCGCAGCGGGGCCGGGCGCTCGCGCCCGTCGCGCACGCGCCCCTGGCGACGGTGGCCGGCGCGATCGCGACCGGGACCCACGGCGGCGGGGCGGGGATCGGCTCGCTCTCCGACCAGGTCGTCGGGATGCGGTTCGTCGACGGCACCGGCCGGCTGCGCAAGGCCGGTGAGAACGGGGACGTCGGGGAGCTGGACGCCGTGCGTACGGGTCTCGGGGCCCTCGGCGTCGTCACCGAGGTGGAGCTACGCACGGTGCCGGCCACCGAGGTGGAGGCGCACGAGGAGCCGGTCGTGGCCGAGGAGGCCCTCGCGGTCGACGGGCCCCTCGACGCGCACCGCTTCGCGGCGGTGGAGCTGCACCTGCCCAGCGGCGAGGCGCTGCTGCGGTGGGCCGGCCCCGTCGTCGACCAGAAGCCCGAAGCCGTGCCCGGCGGGCCGGTGGAGGCGCTCGGCCGCGTCGTCACGCGGCTGGGGCACACGGCGTCGGCACAGTGGTCGGCGCAGCGCTCGCGGCCGGCGCCGCGCTGGGAGGGCGTGGTGACCGGGCCGCCGCACGAGCTGCTGCCCGACCCGCACCCCGTCCGGGGCGGGTTCACCGAGTGGGCGCTGCCGCGCGAGGCGCTCGCGGACGCGATCCGCGCGCTCGGGGCGGCGACGGCGGCGCGAAACCAGGAGATCCGGCGCCCGGTGGAGGTGCGGACAGGTCCCGCCGAGACCGGCTGGCTGCACCCCGCCCACGGGCGCGCCACGGCCTGGATCACCGTGCGGACCCACCGCGGCGACGACCGCGGGCCGCTCTTCCGGCTGGTCGGCTCGGTGCTGGAGGGGATGGGCGGGCGGCCGCACTGGGGCGGCCGGCACGACTGGACCGCGGCCGATGTCGCGGCGGCCTACCCGGCGCTGCCGGACTTCCTCGCCGTGCGGGACCGGCTCGACCCCGACCGCCTCTTCAACGGCGACCACCTCGAGGCCCTGCTCGGCCCCTGAGTGCACCATGGACCCATAACGCGGTGTCGCGACCGCTTTTCGCGCATTACGGAACCATGATGCGGTTCGGGAGCTCATTTCGACGCATCGTGGTTCCTGGGTGCGGACACGACGAGGGCCGGTGGTTCCGCGATCCGGTCACTCCCCCGGACCCCGGGCCACCGGCCCCTGGTCGACGCCGATCCGCTCCCCAGCCGACCGACGTCCGCCGCGGCCCGAAGCTGCCGCGGTCCGTTCTCTCTCTCCATCACCGGGGCTCCCCAGCCCCGGGGTCCTGCGTCCCGGCGTCAGTACGCCAGGTGGTGGTGCCCCGATCCGGACCCGACGGCCCGGCGGTGGTGGCGACCCGTGCGCGAGGACAGCTCGCCCAGCGCCTGCGGGCCGGTGTCCGTCAGCGAGGTGTACGCCGGCGCGGCCGGCGCATAGGTCGGCACGTGCGCGGCGTAGAGCGGCGCGCGGTCGTAGCCCGCGGACACCGGGGCGGGCTCCGGCTGCCGCACGGGCGGCGCCGGCGGCGCGACCGGGGCGACCGGAGCGGCCGGGATCGGCGGCGCGGTGCGGGCCGCCAGCGTGGAGTAGGCCTGCACCGGGATCGGCGCGGTCAGCGGGTCGCGGCGGAAGTCGTCGAGCGCCTCGGCCGAGCGGCGACCGGGCCGGCGGGCCGGGGCCTGCCGGGGGGTCTGCTCGCTCTGCCGGCCGCGCCAGCCGCCGACCGTGAGGGCGTGGAAGATCGGCGTCTCGGCCGCGATCTCGGTCCGGCTCGCATGGCGGCCCGGGAAGGGACCGGTGTCCTCGACGCCCCGCACCCGCACCGTGGCCTTCCGCCGGCCGACCGCCCCGTCGAGGGCTCGCTCCCTGTCGGTCACGCCCCGCACCTCCGTCATCTCTGTACCTCGCGTCGTCCGTGTGCCGCGATGCTGCCATCGGCCCTGTCCCCACAGGGCCGTTCGGCCGCACACACCACCCACAACGGGGTCACCTTCTCGGGGAAACGGGTCGGGAGCGGCCGTTACCCGCTTTCGGGCCATCTCCAGCCGTTCGGGTGGTGTGGCGGTGCCACGGGGCGCCGATCGTCGCTCTCCGCGTCCAGTCGAGCCACTTTCGAGACGCTCAGTGACGCCCCGCCGGGGCTTGCGAGGCCATCCAGACGCCGTGTGGGACCTCGAGACCTGCATCTCCGCCCCGACCTCACCCGTTCGGGGCGGACGGCTCCGCGCGCGACCGTCCGGCCCGCCCCGACGATCTTCACGGGGCCCGGGCCCGCGCGCCCGCGCCGGCTCCGGCCGACCCCGTCCGCGCTGGTACCGGCGGTACCGACAAGATCGGCAGGGCCCCGGCGGCCACCACACCATCGGGCGTCATCGACGTCGTCCGGCGTGTCGGCGGGGCGGCCCCGAACCCAAGATCACTACGGTTCTGCGTGTCACCGCAAGCATCAGGTGCTCCGGAGCGTTACCACTCTCTCACCCGGCTGATTCAGTGGCCGCTCAGGAGGCGGTCAACTACACGGGTGTAATTCGACGCTCCGTAACTCCACTAGGCCAACACGGTGGATACCGCTACTCCCGGCCACCGGAACGGAGCAGCGGGCCCTCTTCCGGCGACGTCACGCCCGATCCGCCCGCGCCGCGATCGACGAAGGGCTACCGTTCGCGAATGACCGACGATCGGGCGGCCGCGACCGGCCCCGGGATCGACAACCGGACCGACCCCGAGGCGGCGCCCCGCACCCCGGAACCCGCGGGCACCCCCGTCCCACCGCCGTCCCCGGTCGTCCCCGAGCAGCGCAGCCGACGGAACGCGGCCTCCTACGTACCCACGCCGTTGCGGGTGACCTCCGAGGTCGCGGCGCGGGGCCTGATCATCGCCGCGGCGGCCGGCCTGCTCGTCTTCCTCGTGATCCAGCTCCGGGTCGTGGTGATCCCGGTCGCCATCGCGACGCTGATCTCCGCGCTCATGGCCCCGGTCGTGCACTGGCTCGTCGCCCGCCGGGTCCCGCGCGGGCCGGCCGTGGCGATCACGATCGTCGCGGGCTTCTGCATCATCGGCGGGCTGCTGTCCTTCGTGGTCAACACGTTCATCGGCGGCTTCGCACAGCTGCAGCAGCAGCTCACCGCGAGTCTCACGTCGATCCAGCAGTTCCTGGCGCGGCCGCCGTTCAACCTCAGCTCCGAGCAGCTGCGGAACATCCCGGCGCAGATCGGGCAGGCGATCACGGACAACCAGGCCAACCTCACGTCCGGCGCCCTCACGACCGCCGCGACGATCACCGAGGTCGGCGCCGGGCTCGCGCTCACCATCTTCACGCTGATCTTCTTCCTGTACGACGGCCGGCGGATCTGGGCGTTCCTGCTCAAGGCGGCGCCGCGCGCCCGGCGGGAGAAGGTCGACATCGCCGGGCGGCGGGCCTTCGCGACGCTCGTCGGCTACACCCGCGCCACGGTGCTCGTGGCCTTCGTCGACGCGATCGGCATCGGCATCGGGCTCTGGGCCGTCGGCGTGCCACTGGTCGTCCCGCTGGCGGCGCTGGTCTTCCTCGGCGCGTTCGTGCCGACCGTCGGCGCGGTGGTGAGCGGCGCGGTCGCGGTGCTCATCGCGCTGGTGGCCAACGGACCGATCCCGGCCGTGATCATCCTGGCCGTCGTCATCGCCGTGCAGCAGCTGGAGGGGCACGTGCTCCAGCCGCTGCTGCTGGGGCGGGCCGTCCGGCTGCACCCGCTCGCGGTGGTGCTGGCCGTGGCCGGCGGCGTGGTCATCGCGGGGATCCCGGGCGCCCTGCTCGCGGTGCCGCTGCTCGCCGTGCTCAGCGCCGCGATCCGCTCCTTCGTGCGCGACGACGAGCCCCCGGCCCGCACGATCAACGCCGTCGACCCCCACGAGGCCAACGCCGAGACCGCGCACCGCATCCGGGTGCCGTCGTGGTGGAGCCGGGTGCAGAGCCGGTTGCGCCGCTCCGGCTGACGCCACCGGCGCTCGGCCTGACGTGCCGATCCGGCCCGGCGGCGGGAGGATCGGGCGGATGCGATACCTGATTACCGGCGCGACCGGGTACATCGGCGGACGGCTGGCCCCCCGGCTGATCGAGGAGGGCGGCGCCGGCTCCGCGGTGCGCTGCCTGGTCCGCGATCCCGGCAAGCTGCGCGACGTGCCGTGGGCCCGGCACGCGGAGATCGTGCAGGGCGACCTGCTCGAGGCCGAGAGCGTGCGGCGGGCGTGCGAGGGCGTCGACGTCGTCTACTTCCTCGTGCACTCGCTGGCCGACCGGGACTTCTCCTCGATCGACCGGCGGGCGGCGCTCATCCTCTCCGAGGCCGCGCGCGCCGCGGGCGTGCGCCGGATCGTCTACCTGGGCGGGCTGCACCCGGACGGGCCGCTGTCCGAGCACCTCACCTCGCGCGCCGAGGTCGGCGAGATCCTGCTGCGCAGCGGGGTGCCGACGGCGGCGCTGCAGGCCGCGGTGATCCTCGGGTCGGGGTCGGCGAGCTTCGAGATGCTGCGCTACCTCACCGAGCGGCTGCCCGTGATGCTCACGCCGCGGTGGGTGCACAACCGCATCCAGCCCATCGCGGTGCGCGACGTGCTCCGCTACCTGATCGGAGCCGCCCACCTGCCGGCGGACGTCAACCGGACCTTCGACATCGGCGGCCCGGACGTGCTGACCTACCTGGACATGATGCAGCGGTACGCGACGGTCGCCGGGCTGCCGCGGCGCCGCGTCGTCGGCGTCCCGGTGCTCACGCCGCGGCTGTCGGCGCACTGGGTCAACATCGTCACACCGGTGCCGAAAGGCATCGCGGCGCCCCTGATCGAGTCGCTGGTGCACGAGGTGGTGTGCCGCGAGCAGGACATCCTGAAGTACGTGCCGGACCCGCCCGAGGGCCGTATCGGGTACGACCGGGCCGTCGAGCTGGCCCTGGCGAGGATCCGGTCCGGCGAGGTCGAGACCCACTGGTCGGGCGCCGCCGTCGAGGGCGCGCCGTCGGACCCGCTGCCGAGCGACCCGGACTGGTCCGGCGGCAGCGTGTACACCGACGACCGCGGGCAGCCCTGCTCCGCGCCGCCCGAGGAGCTGTGGCGCGTCGTCACCGGGATCGGGGGAGAGCGCGGCTGGTACTCGTTCCCGCTCGCCTGGTCGGTGCGCGGGTGGATGGACCGGCTCGTCGGCGGGGTGGGGCTGAGCCGCGGCCGGCGCGACCCCGACCGGCTCCACACCGGCGACGCCCTGGACTGGTGGCGGGTCGAGGAGCTCGAGGAGGGCACGCTGCTCCGGCTGCGGGCCGAGATGAAGGTGCCCGGCCTGGCCTGGCTGGAGATGGGCGTCGGCCCCGACCCCGGCGGCTCCCGCTACACCCAGCGCGCCGTCTTCGTGCCGCACGGGCTCGCCGGCCACCTCTACTGGTGGTCGGTCGCGCCCTTCCACGGCATCGTCTTCGGCGGCATGGTCCGCAACATCACCCGCACCGCCGAGCGCGCGGCCCCGCCGGTCACCGGGGCCGAGCGGCAGGCGTCGTAGGTCAGAGCTCGGTGAGGCCCGCGTCGAGGCGGTCGATCTCGGCGAGATCGAGCTCGAGCTCCGCGGCGCGGCAGTTGTCCTCGAGGTGGGCGGGGTCCGCCGTGCCCGGGATCGGGAGCATGACCGACGAGCGCTGCAGCAGCCACGCGAGCGCGACCTGCGGCGCGGTCACGCCGTGCGCCCAGGCGATCTCGGCGACGGCGCCGCCGGGCTCCGCGAGGGCGCCGGCCGCGACCGGGTGCCACGGCATGAAGCCGATGCCGTTCTCGGTGCAGTAGCGCAGGACGTCGTCGCTCGCGCGGTCGACGAGGTTGTAGCGGTTCTGCACCGTCGCGACCTCGACGATCCCACGGGCCTGCTCGATCGTCTCGACGGAGACCTCGGACAGCCCGACCTCGGCGATCTTGCCCTCGGCCTTGAGCTCGGCCAGCACGCCGAACTGGTCCGCGGCCGGGACCGTCGGGTCCACGCGGTGCAGCTGGAACAGGTCGATGCGCTCGACGTCGAGCCGGCGCAGGCTCAGCTCGCACTGCTGGCGCAGGTACTCGGGGCGCCCGCACGGTGTCCACTGCCCCGGCCCCGGGCGCAGCTGCCCCGCCTTGGTGGCGACGGTCAGCCCGTCGTACGGGTGCAGGGCCTCGCGGATCAGCTCCTCGGAGGTCTCCGGGCCGTAGGAGTCGGCGGTGTCGACGAGGTTCACGCCGAGGTCGACGGCGCGGCGCAGCACGTCGATCGCGGCCTTGGGATCGGCGGGCGGGCCCCATACCCCGGGCCCCGTGATCCGCATCGCCCCGAACCCCAGGCGGTGGACCACGGGCCCCTCGCCGATCCGGAACGTGCCGGCGGCAGCCGCGGGGCCGGCGCCCTCGACGGCCTCGTTCTGCGAGATGACGCTGGTCATGGCACGAGGGTGGCACCGTCGGTGTCCGCGCCGCCCCCGATCGTGACCAGCACCGCAAGGGTCACGGCGGTCACTGCGTCCGGTTGCCGCCCCTGCCTGCGCCCGTTAACTTCGCGCCGTGGCCACGATCTCGCCGCTGGCCGACGCCGTTGACGCACTGGTGCACGACGGCGCGGAGATCGCCCTCGAAGGGCTCGGCGCGTCGGTCCCCGCGGCCGCCGCCCACGCGATCCTGCGGCGAAGGCCGCGCGACCTCACCCTCGTCGGCACCGCACCCGGCCCGGCCGGCGACCAGCTCGTCGGCGCGGGATGCGTGCGGAAGCTCGTGTTCTCCCGCCTCGACCCGGGCCTGCACCGGATCCGGGACGCACTGGTCACCGGCTGGCCCGCGCCGCTCGAGATCGAGGAGCACACCCAGGCGGGGATGGCCGCGCGGTACGTCGCGGGCGCCTCCGGCCTGCCCTTCGCGACGGTCCGGGACGGCTACACCGGCACCGATCTCGCGGCCTTCACGCACCTCGCGACGGTCCGCTGCCCGTTCACCGGCGCCGAGCTCACCGCGCTGCCGGCACTGCGCCCCGATCTCGGCGTGGTGCACGCGCAGCGCGCCGACCGCGCCGGGAACGTGCAGCTCCGCGGGGTACCCGGGCTCCGCAAGGAGGCCGTGCTGGCCGCCCGCCACGCGCTCGTCACGGTCGAGGAGGTCGTCGACGAGCTCGAGCCCGAGCACGGCGCGATCGTCCTCCCCGCGTTCACGGTCACCCGCATCGCGGTGGTGCCCGCCGCCGAGCCGGACGGTGATCCGCAGGCCGACCCGTGCGAGGACACCCTGGGGCGCTCCTGGGCGGGCGTCTCCGGCGACCGGGCCCGCTTCACGAGCTGGCTGGAGGGGATCCGCGCGTGAGCGACCAGATCCTCGTCACCGCCGCCCGGCTGCTCGCCGACGGCGAGGTGTGCGTCGCCGGCTGCGGGGCGGCCCGGCGCGCCGCCCGGCTCGCCCGTGCCGTGCACGCGCCCGGGCTGACCGTGCTCGGCGACGACGGCACCGTCGACGGTGTGCCCGCCGCGACCGCGGGGGTCGCCGACACGGCCTACTGGCTGCAGGGTGGGCGGGTCGACGTCGGCGTGCTCGTCGCCGACCAGGTCGACGTCTTCGGCAACGTCAACACCACCGTCCTCGGCGAGTACGACGAGCCGACGACACGGCTCGCCGGCGTCGGCGCGGCGGCGGAGATCGCGGCCGGCGCGGGGCGGGTCGTCGTGCTGCTGCCGCACCGGCTGTCCGCGTTCGTGGAGCGCGTGGACTTCGTGACGGCGCCCGGTGCCCTGGCCGGTCCGCTGGACCGCGCGCAGCTGGGCCTGCGCGGGGTGGGCACGGTCGCCGTCGTCACCGACCTGGGGATCCTGCGGCCCGACCCGGCCACGGCCGAGCTCGTGCTCACCGACGTCCACCCGGGCGTCTCCGTCGACCGGGTGCGCGCCGAGACCGGCTGGCCGCTCGAGGTCGCCGACGAGGTGGGGGTCACGGAACCGGCCACCGCCGAGGAGGTCGCCGCGCTGCGGGCCGGATGACAGGATCGGGCCCATGACCGACCTGCTCCACACCCGGACGGACGGGCCCGAGGACGGGCCCGTGCTCGTCATGCTCGGCTCGCTCGGCAGCACGCTCGAGATGTGGGAGCCGAACCTCCCGGCCCTCGCCGAGCACTTCCGGGTCATCCGCATGGACCACCTCGGACACGGCGCCTCGCCCAACCCGCCCGGCCCCTACACGATGCGGACCCTGGGCGAGGCCGTCCTCGCCACGCTCGACTCGCTCGGCGCGGACCGCGTGCACTGGTGCGGGCTCTCGCTCGGCGGCATGGTCGGGATGTACCTGGGCTCCGAGCACCCGGACCGCATCGCCCGGCTGGTGCTGTGCTGCACCTCCTCGAACTTCCCGGACCCCTCGGTCTGGCGGCAGCGCATCGAGGCCGTGCGAGCCGAGGGCACGGCGGGCATCGCGCCGGGCGTCGTCGAGAAGTGGTTCACGCCGGAGTGGGCGGAGAAGCACCCCGACGTCGTCGAGCGGGCCGTCGGGTGGGTCTCCGACACCCCCGACGACGGCTACATCGCCTGCTGCGAGGCCATCGAGGTGTGGGACCACCGCGACCGGCTGGACGCCGTGACCGCGCCGACGCTCGTGATCGCGGGGGACGAGGACAAGCCGACGCCTGTCGAGCCGCACGCCCGCACCATCGCCGCGGGCATCCCGGGGGCGCACCTGGAGGTGCTCCACGGCGGGCACCTCGCGACGATGCAGAGCGCGGAGGAGGCCAACCACCTCCTCCTCGGGCACCTGACCTGAGGGGTGACCTAAGGGGTGTCGGGCCACGCCCGCTGTGGCGCGGTCAGGGCCAGCCCGAGCGCGGCCATGGCCATGAGGATCCCGGCCACGACGATGGGGACCGCGGCCGCCGCCCCGCCGAGCACCAGCAGCAGCAGGCCGCCGCCGAGCAGGATCGTGGGCACGAAGCCCGCGGCGTGCACCGAGCGGCGGTCCGCGGGCCGGGCGGTGCGGCTCTGCGGGGGCCGGTGCCGGCGCACCTTCCGCCCGAGCGCGCTGCACCGCGCCACGAACAGCGGATCGCCGGACATGAGGCCCTGCTCGATCAGGGCGAACTGGCTTCGCTCGCGGTCGCTGAGCATCGTTCGGGGTACCCCCGGGTTCGCGAAGGCCTGGTTGGGGAACGGCGTCCCGCTCGCCGTTGATCCGGGTGCACCACCCACCAGTGTAGGTGACCGAATCGTGACCTTGGACAGGGTTGTGACGGGACCAGGGATGTGATCGCCACCGCGCGAGGTGAGGGGACCCGACCCTTCTCTTTACATGCACGATCACGCATGGGTAGCGTGCGGGCCATGGGAACGGGTCACGGACACGGGCACGGTCACGGCGCGGGGAGCGACCGCCGTCGGCTGGTCGCCGCCCTGCTCGTGACCCTGGCCTGCGCCGTCCTCGGCGGCGTCGGCGCCCTGCTCACCGGCTCGCTCGCACTCCTCGCGGACCTGGGCCACCTGCTCACGGACGCCGGGGCGCTCGCCGCCGCCGTCGCCGCGTCGGTGCTCGCCGCCAAGCCGGCCTGCCACCACCGGACCTTCGGCCTCGGCCGGGTCGAGGTGCTCGTGGCCGGGCTCAACGCCGTGGCGCTGGTCGCGGTCGTGGTGTGGGTGGCCGTGGAGGGCGTGGCCCGGCTGTTCGAGCCCGCGGAGATCCCGGGGCTGCCGCTGCTCGTCATCGGTGCGGTGGGGCTCGCGGGCAACCTCGTGTCGCTGGCGATCCTCGCCGGCGGGGACCGCGGCAACATGAACCTGCGCGGGGCGATGCTCCACGTCCTGGGGGACGCGCTCGGCTCGGTCGGGGTGATGGTCGCGGCGATCGTGCTCGTCACCACCGGCTGGCCCTACGCCGACACTCTCGCCTCGCTGCTCATCGCCGCGCTGATCCTGCCCCGGGCGATCGGCCTGCTGCGCGAGGTCTGGCACGTGCTGCTGGAGGGCGCGCCGGCGGGGATCGACGTCGCCGAGGTCCGCAGCACGCTGCTCGCCGTGCCCGGCGTCGCCGACGTGCACGACCTGCACGTGTGGGCCATCAACGACCGCACGCCGTCCATGTCCGCGCACCTGGTGGTCACGGAGGAGGCCGAGGACGCCACGGGTTGCGGGGCGACCGTGCTCGACCGGGCCGGTGCCGCCCTGCGGGAGCGCTTCGGCCTCAGCCACAGCACCCTGCAGCTGGAGCAGCACGCCCACGTGGGCCACGAGCACACCTGCCACTGAGCCAGCGGGTCAGCCGTGCGCGAGGTCGGCGAAGCGGCTGTAGTGCAGCTGGTGGGCCACCGTGATGGTGTTGGTGGGGCCGTTACGGTGCTTGGCCAGGATCAGGTCGGCCTCGCCTGCGCGCGGGTCGTCCCGCTCGAACGCGTCCGGCCGGTGCAGCAGGATGACCATGTCCGCGTCCTGCTCGATCGAGCCCGACTCGCGCAGGTCCGAGATCATCGGCCGCTTGTCCGTGCGCTGCTCCGGACCGCGGTTGAGCTGCGAGATCGCCACCACCGGCACCTCGAGCTCCTTGGCCAGCAGCTTGATCTGCCGGGAGAACTCCGACACCTCCTGCTGCCGGGACTCGACCTTGCGGCCCGAGGTCATCAGCTGCAGGTAGTCCAGGATGATCAGCTTCAGGTCGTTGCGCTGCTTGAGCCGCCGCGCCTTGGCCCGGATCTCCATCAGCGTGAGGTTCGGCGAGTCGTCGATGAACAGCGGCGCCTCGGAGATCTCCGACATCCGCCGCGCCATCCGCGTCCAGTCGTCGTCACTCATCCGGCCCGCCCGCATGTCCGCCAGCCGGATCCGCGCCTCCGCCGACAGCAGCCGCATCACGATCTCGGTCTTGCTCATCTCCAGCGAGAACACCGCGGAGGTCATCTGGTGCTTGATCGAGCAGCTGCGGGCGAAGTCCAGCCCGAGGGTGGACTTGCCCAGACCCGGACGAGCCGCGACGACGACCATCTGTCCCGGGTGCAGCCCGTTGGTGCACGCATCCAGGTCCTGGAACCCGGTGGGCACGCCCAGCGAGACGCCACCGCGGGAGGCGATGGCGTCGATCTCGTCCATCGTGGGCTGCAGCAGCTCCTCGAGCGGGACGTAGTCCTCGCTGGTGGATCGCTCGGTCACCTCGTAGATCGCCGCCTGGGCCCGGTCGACGACCTCCTCGACCTCGGCGCCCTCGGCCCCGTGATAGCCCAGCTGCACGATCCGGGTGCCCGCCTCGACCAGCCGCCGCAGCGTGGCCTTCTCCGCGACGATCTCGGCGTAGTACGCCGCGTTCGCCGCGGTCGGCACCGTGGCGATCAGCGTGTGCAGGTACGGCGCGCCGCCGAGCCGGATCAGCTCGCCGCGGCGCTGCAGCTCCGCCGACACCGTGACCGCGTCCGCCGGCTCACCCCGGCCGTAGAGATCGAGGATGCAGTCGTAGACCGTCTGGTGCGCCGGGCGGTAGAAGTCGTCCGGCCGCAGCACCTCCACCACGTCCGCGATCGCGTCCTTGCTCAGCAGCATGCCGCCCAGCACGGACTGCTCGGCCGTGAGGTCCTGCGGGGGCTGACGGTCGAACGGGTTCGGGACGGCCCCGCCCGCGGAGTCCCCGCCCTGCCGGCCCTCGCCCTCGCGGACGGCTCGTGGCCGATTGGGACGGTCATCCGTCACCGCCATGCCCGACGTCACCCCCTGTCACCACGTGGCCTCATGGTATCGAACATGAGTTCGATCCGCAGCCGGTTCTCCCGGCCGCGCGGCGAACGCCCCACCCCGACCCGGACCCGTCCGGGGTCACGCCCTCGGGTGGCGTGCGACGAACGGTCTGAGGGGCGGACGGCGGTCGTCCACGCGGCCCGGGCACGTGACGCTAGGCCAGTCCGCGCCAGGGCCCAAACCAGCGTGTGGACAACCCTGGGGAGGGCGTGGGGACGGATCGGGGACAGGGCAGGCGGCCCTCCCCACCGAGCTGTGGACACCGTGGGGACAACCCCTGCTCAGAGCGCCTTTCCGCAGTTCAGACCCAGGGGGACCGGTGTGGACAACTTTCTTTCCGATCGGCCCGGCGCGTCCCGTGACGGGCGTGTCGGGACCCTCCGGCGCGCGTCCACCCGGCGCATCCGCGATGTCACCCAGCGACGCGGGCGCAACCTCTGCGTGTCGTTCCCACGCGCCGGACGGTCGGTGTGCCACCGCTCGCCGCGAGCACTCCCGGAGCCCCCTCCCGCGATCGACACCGAGCGCGATCCGCGGCCCGAGAACGCCGCGAGGGCGGGACCCGGTCGACTCGACCGCGATCCCGCCCTCGTGACGGAAAGTGACGGACCGGGGTCCGCCGATGCCGGACGTCAGGCGGCGACGACCGCCACCTGCAGGTCGGCCGTGACCTCCGGGTGCAGGCGGACCTTCACCGGGTGGGTGCCGACCGACTTGATCTGCTCGCCGATCTCGACCGCGTGCCGGTCGAGGGCCGGGCCGCCGGCGGCGCGCACGGCGTCGACGATCTGGGCCGAGGTGACCGAGCCGAACAGCCGGCCGGAGTTGCCCGCGGCCTTGGCCTTGACGGTGACCGACAGCTCCTTGAGCGAGCCGGCGACCTCCTGGGCGTGGCCCAGGTCGCGGATCTGCCGGGCCTTCTGGGCACGGCGGATCTGCTCGACCTGCTTCTCGGCGCCCCGGGTCGCGACGATCGCGAACTGGCGCGGGAGCAGGTAGTTGCGGCCGTAGCCGTCCTTGACCTCGACGATGTCGCCGGGCGCGCCCAGGTTCGGCACGTCGGCCGTGAGGATGAGCTTCACGGTGCTACTCCTTCCTCAGGTCAGCGAGCGGTCGAGGTGTACGGCAGGAGGGCGACCTCGCGGCTGTTCTTCACCGCGACGGCGACGTCCCGCTGGTGCTGCCGGCAGTTGCCGGTCACACGGCGGGCCCGGATCTTGCCGCGGTCGGAGATGAACTTCCGCAGCAGGCCGGTGTCCTTGTAGTCGATCTCCTGGGCCTTGTCCTTGCAGAACGCGCAGACCTTCTTCTTCGGCTTGCGCAGGACGGGCTTGGGCATTGCTGGTGCTCCTGGATGTACTGGTCCCCGCGCTCACGCAGGGGTGTGGATCGAGGTCAGAAGGGGGGCTCGTCGTCCGCGGCGGGGCCACTGCCGGCCGGCGGGGCGGAACCCCACGGGTCGTCGTAGCCGCCGCCACCACCCTGGCCGCCGCCACCGAAGCCGCCGCCGCCACCGCCGCCGCCGAAGCCGCCGCTGCCACCGCCGCGGCTGACCTTGTTGACCTTGGCCGTGGCGTACCGCAGCGAGGGGCCGACCTCGTCGACCTCCATCTCGATGACGGTGCGCTTCTCACCCTCGCGGGTCTCGAACGACCGCTGCCGCAGCCGGCCCTGCACGATGACGCGCGCACCGCGGGTGAGCGTCTCCGCGACGTTCTCCGCGGCCTGGCGCCAGATGTTGCAGCGCAGGAACAGCGCCTCGCCGTCCTTCCACTCGCCGGACTGGCGGTCGAAGGTGCGCGGCGTGGACGCCACCGTGAAGTTGGCGACGGCCGCCCCGGAGGGGGTGAACCGCAGCTCCGGGTCGGCGGTGAGGTTGCCGACCACGGTGATCACAGTCTCGCCGGCCATGGGGGCCTCCTCAGCTCGCGGCGGGGGCGGGCGTGCGCGCGGGGGCGGCCTTCGCGGCCTTCTTGGGCTCCTTGCGCAGCACCTTGGTGCGCAGGACGGACTCGTTGAGACCCAGCTGGCGGTCGAGCTCGGCGACGGTGGCCGGCTCCGCCTGCACCTCGAGCACCGCGTAGATGCCCTCGGCGTTCTTGGCGATCTCGTAGGCGAGGCGACGCTTGCCCCAGACCTCGACCTTCTCCACCGAACCGCCGTCGGAGCGGACGACGTTCAGGAAGGTCTCCAGCGACGGCTGTACCGTGCGCTCGTCCAGGCTCGGGTCGAGAATGACCATGAGCTCGTAGTGACGCATGAGAACCACTCACCTCCTGTGGACTGGAACGGCCGCGGCGCTTCCGCGGCAGGAGGTTCTCACCCCGCACCGACAGAATCGGGCCGGCCGCGGGACACGGGGTCCGCGGTCCGGCTCGTCGCGGCGGCCCGGGTGGCCACCGGTCGGAGCGGTTGCACACGAGGTTACCAGCGCGTTTCCGCGGCTCCGGCCCCGCCCCCGCGATCCTTCCCGGGTGTGAACGGTCCGGTGCGGGCCGGCACCGGCCCCGCCCGCAGCGGCCCGCGGCGGGAGTGCGCGAGTGCGGGACTGTCGGTGGGGGTCACTACCCTCGTCGGCATGCTCATCGGTGCCCACGTCCGCGACGACGACCCCCTCGCCGCGGCGGCCGAGCGGGGGGCGGAGATCGTGCAGTTCTTCCTCGCCGACCCGCAGGGGTGGAAGAAGCCGCAGCCGCACCCCCACGCCGAGGCGCTCGCGGCCGCGGAGGTCGCCACGGTGGTCCACTCGCCGTACGTCGTGAACGTGGCCTCGCCGAACAACAGAATCCGCATCCCCTCCCGGAAGCTCGTGGTCCAGCACGCGGAGGGCGCGAAGGCGGTCGGCGCGATCGGGCTGGTGGTGCACGGCGGGCACGTCACGCAGGACGAGGACCCGGCCGTCGGCGTCGACAACTGGCGCAAGTTCGTGCAGCGCCAGCAGGACGAGGGCGGCTTCGCGGTGCCGGTGTTCATCGAGAACACCGCGGGCGGCGACAACGCGATGGCCCGCAAGTTCGACGCGCTGGCCCGGCTGTGGGACGCGGTGGGCGAGTTCGGCGTCGGCTTCTGCCTCGACACCTGCCACGCCTTCGCCGCCGGCGAGGACCTGGTCGACGTCGTGGACCGGGCGAAGGCCATCACCGGGCGGATCGACCTGGTGCACCTGAACAACTCGCGGGACGAGTTCGACTCCGCCCGCGACCGGCACGCCAACGTCGACTCCGGGACCATCGAGCCCGCGGTCCTGGCCGCGGTGTGCGCCGCGGCGGGCGCCCCGGTCGTCGTGGAGACCCCCGCCGAGGGCCAGGCGGCGGACATCGCGTTCCTGCGCGAGAAGCTCGGACGGTGAGCGAGAGCGCGGCCGCGGGCTCCCCGGCCGCGCGGCCCGCCGGCCCCGCCGCGCACGACACCGGGACGCCACCCACCGATCCCGCCCCCCACGACACCACGCCGCCCGCACGGCCCACCGACGACACCGCCGCACCCGACGACACCGCCCCACCCGACGGCACCGCCCGTCGCCCGCTCGGCACCGCGGGCCTGGTCCTGATCGTCCTGCTCACAGGGCTGACCCTGCTGCTGGGCTACGCCAACAAGGCCCGCTGCACCGGGCCGGAGTTCGACGCGGCGGGACGGTCGGCGCCCGACCACGCGGTCCGGCAGTACCGGGAAGTCTGCTACTCGGACATCCAGAAGCTGTGGCTGGGCCGGGACGTCGACCAGCACGTCTTCCCGTACGTCCACGGCTCGATCACGCCGGACGGGCAGCTGCAGGGCGGCACCGTCGAGTACCCGGTGCTCACCGGCGTGCTGATGTGGCTGGGCGCGCTCGGCGCGTCGACCGACGCCGACTTCCTGCTCGTCTCGGCGCTCGTCCTCGCCCCGTTCGGCCTGGTCACCGGCTGGATGCTGGGCCGGCTCGCGCGCTGGCGGGCGCTGCTGTGGGCGCTCGGCCCACCCCTGGTGCTCTACGCCTTCCACAACTGGGACCTGCCGGCCGTCGCGTGCGCGGTCGGCGCCGTGTGCGTGATGCACGGGCTGCGCCGGGAGGTGCCGCTCGGCACCCGCGCGACCGTGGCCGCGGTACTGCTCGGCCTCGGCTTCGCGGTGAAGCTCTACCCCGGGGCCTTCCTGCTGCCGCTGGCGCTGTACGTCCTCACCCGGGGCCGCCCGCCCGGCGCCGGCCTCGACGTCCCCGGCGCGATCCGCGTGTGCCTCGCGGGCGCGCTCACGGCTGCCGCCGCGAACCTGCCGTTCGCGGTGCTCGGCTTCCCCGGCTGGGCCGCGTCGTTCACGTTCCAGGAGCAGCGGCCGATCGACGTCAGCACGAACTCGATCTGGTTCTGGGGCGTCCGGCCGCTGATGGCGGACCTGGGCCTGGGCGAGTTCTTCGCCCCCGCGTCGGACGTGCTGTCGCCGGCCCTGGTGCTGCTGTCCTTCGTGGTCGCCGCCGGGGTCGGCCTGCTGCGGTGGCGGCGGGGCGCGGTCTACCCGTGGATCGGCGTCAGCGGCGCGATGCTCTGCGGATTCCTGCTGCTGCACAAGGTGCACTCGCCGCAGTACACGCTCTGGCTGCTGCCGTTCCTGGTGCTGCTGCGGGTCCGGTGGGGCTGGATCGCGACGTACCTCGCGGCCGACGCGCTGATCGGCGTCGGCATCTTCCGCTGGTTCTACCTGCTCGACGTCCGGGCCGACGCCGGGATCGCCGCGGGCTTCGCCGCCCAGTCCGTGGTGCTCGGCGTGTGGGGCAGGGCGGCCCTGCTCGCGATCCTGTTCGTGCTGTTCCTGCGCGTGCCCGGCACGGTCGACGCCCGGGAGACCGGCGGCCTCACCGCCAGGCGAACACCGGCTGCTCCAGGTGGTCCACCCGCGTCGGACGACCGTGCAGCAGCAGCTCCCGGACCTGGTACAGCACCGCCCCCGTCGGCGCGTGCACGAACCGGTCGAACAGCGGCACCTGGATGACCGGCGCCTCGGACTCCGGGATGGTGAGGAAGCGCGGCTCCACGTCGATGTCGGCCAGCGGGATCCGGTGGAGCTCGCCGACCTCGTCGGGGTTCGGGGTGAGCTCGCCGACCTCGCCGCCCCAGAGCACGACCGGCGTGATCACGTACCCGGAGCGGGTGGGGTAGTCGTCGAGCAGCCCGAGCACCGCGTCCTCGTCCAGCCCGAGCCCGATCTCCTCAAGCAGCTCGCGACGGCCGGTCTCGGTGATCGTCTCGCCCGGGTCGGAGCGCCCGCCGGGCAGCGCCCACTGCCCGGCGTGCCGGCGCAGGGTCGCGGCCCGCCGGGTGAGCAGGAAGGCGAGCCCGTCGGCGAGGCCGGCGCCGCCCGTGGTGACGAGCGTGATCGTGACGGCGGAGCGCTTCAGGTCCGGGCGCTCGACCGCCCGCCGCTCGAACCCCGCCAGCCGCTGCTCGACGGCCGCGCGCAGCTCCGCGACGCGACCACTACCCGGTGCCATGCTCCGGACTCTGCCCGACCGGCACGCGGTGCGCGGGTCCGTGTGACCGCCGTCGCACCGGCCAGTCGGGGTCGCGGTACGGGTCGCCGGCGCGCACCGGGTCCCGCGAGGGCCGCAGGATCGAGCGCACCACGAGCACGCAGAGCAGCACGACGACGGCGTCGCGGAGCAGGACCGCGCCCAGGAACCAGTCCGGGGGCAGGCCCTTGTTGTCCGTGCCGACGTAGAAGAACATCCGCGGCACCCAGACCAGGGCGTCGACGGCCATCCACGCGAGCAGCAGCCGCCAGCGCGGCAGCGCGAGCACGGCCAGCGGCACCAGCCAGAGCGAGTACTGCGGGCTCCACACCTTGTTGACCAGCAGGAACGCCGCGACGATCAGGAACGCCAGGGACGCGAGCCGCGGCGGCCGGGGTGCCTTGGCGGCCAGCACGACCAGGCCGGCGCAGGCGATCACGAGCAGGGCGGCGGTGACGGCGTTGAGCGTGTTCGGCGCCTGGTCGGCGCGCAGCGGGCCGTCGAACCCGCTCCAGCCCGTGAAGTACGAGAGCGCGTAGTAGAGCGAGTCGGGGTCGGCGGGCCGCGTCCGGTTGAGCCGGAAGAACTCCCACCAGCCCGTGGGCCAGGCCAGGGCGACCGGCAGGTTCACCGCCAGCCAGGTGACGACGGCGGCGCCGATCGTCCGCCACGCGGTGCCTAGCTCGCGGCGCCGGGCGGCGACGAGCAGCACCGGCAGCAGCAGGAGCAGCGGGTAGAGCTTGGCCGCGCCGCCGAGCCCGAGCAGCACCCCGCCGAGGACCGCGCGGCGCCGGGCGATCGCGAGGAGCCCGGCGCAGGCCAGCGCGACGGCGAGCGCGTCGAAGTTGGTGAAGGCGTGCACGGCGACGAGCGGGGAGATCGCGACCAGCGCACCGTCCCACGGCCGGTCTGGCCGCAGCCGGACCACGGCCCACACCGCGACGATCCAGGCGAGGGCCAGCCCGAACGCGACGAGGTCGAAGTACACGACGACGGGGAGCGCCGTCGGCAGCGGGAGCACCGCGGCCGCAGCCTGCCACCCGTCCGTCAGCCGCGCCGCCGCCCACTGGTAGAAGCCGGTGAGCACCGGATACTCCATGTACCGCGTCTGCGCGACGCCGCCCGAGGGGGAGTCGGTCCACGAGTCCCGGTAGGGCACCGCCGAGGGGTCGTCGAGCCGCTCGATGGCGTAGAGCGGGACCGTGTCCGAGTAGCACATGGCGACGTACTGGCGGTTGTTCTGCCAGTCGAGCGCCAACTGCCCGTCGTCCGTGCGGTACTGCTGCAGACACGGCGACTTGCCGAGCCAACCCAGGGCGAGCGTGACCACCGCGAGCAGCAGCACCACCCGCAGCGGGGTCCAGAAGGCGGCGCGGCCCACGAGGGCGTGCCGGCCGAGCGGCCCGCCGACGACCCGGCTCGCGGCCGCGACCAGCGGCTCGGTCCACGTCGGAACCACCCGTGCGGGCCCGCGCGGCGGCTCGGGCCGGCGCGTCGGCCGCCGGGCCGCGGAGGACCGGGTGCCTTGGGGAGCGACCGGCCGCGGCGTCACCTAGTTGTCGCCGCCGCTGTCGCCGCCGTCGCCGCTGTCCCGGCTGTCCCCGGAGTCGCCGCCGTTCCCGTTGCCGTTGCCGTTGTTGCCGCGGCCGGAGTTGCCGTTGCCGTTGTTCCCGCTGTCGCCGTTGTCCCCGCCGTCGCGGCTGCGCCGCTGCTGACCGTCCTCGCCGTCGTCGTTCGAGTCGGCGGACCGCGTGGGCGCGGGGGACTGGCCGGCGTAGTCGGAGACCGGGCCCTGCCCGATCGGCGTGAACTTCGACCAGGCCTCGACGTCCGTGCCGCGCAGCGCGTCGGACATGTACTGCTGCCAGATCGAGCCGGGCAGCATCCGCCCGTAGACCGGCCGGCCGGCCGAGTTCTTGATCGGCGAGTTGTCGTCCGTGCCGACCCACACCGCGGTGGCGATCTGCGGGGTGTAGCCGACGGTCCAGGCGTCGTTGTTCTGGCCCTCGATGCTGCTCTGCACGGTGCCGGTCTTGGCGGCGACCGGGCGGCCGTCCCGCAGCCCGATCCGCGACGAGCTCGCCACGTCCGTCATGGACTCGGTGACGTTGCGCGCGACCTGCTGGCTGAAGGCCTGGATCCCGGCGGAGGAGCCGGCGCCGTGGTCGTAGATGACCCGGCCGTCGCTGGTGGTCACCTTCGCGACGAGGTACGGCTGCCGGGCGACGCCGTCCGCCGCGAACGTGGCGAAGGCCGCCGCCATGTTCTCGGTGGTGACGTTCTTGTCACCGAGCGAGATGCCGCCGGTCGGGTTGGCCAGCGGCGCGGCCGGGATGCCCGCCTTGATCGCCGCGTCGGCCACCTTCTGCGGGCCGATGTCGAGCGCCATCCTGTAGAAGACGGTGTTGATCGACTGCGTCATCGCCGTCTTCACCGAGCACCGGCCGCAGCTCACGCCCTCGGAGTTCGACACCTTCTGGCCGGCGAGGGTCTGCGGCGAGGAGCCGTCGTACTGCGTGCCCAGACCGATCGGGTCCGGCTGCTGCAGGGCCGCGGCCAGCACGAACGGCTTGAACGACGACCCGGGCTGCTTGGACGCCTGCGCGTAGTCGAGGCCGACGCCGTCGTTGCCGCCGAAGTAGGCGAGCACGGCGCCGGTCTTCGGGTCGACCGACACCAGCGCCGTGCGCAGGTTGTCCGGCTGGCCCTTCAGCACCTGGTTGGCCGC
The DNA here is from genome assembly GCF_050948485.1 of Pseudonocardia halophobica. Taxonomy (NCBI): domain Bacteria; kingdom Bacillati; phylum Actinomycetota; class Actinomycetes; order Pseudonocardiales; family Pseudonocardiaceae; genus Pseudonocardia; species Pseudonocardia halophobica. Next base: position 7,697,589 of record NZ_CP192046.1, read on the forward strand.
GTCGACGGCGTCCTTCTGCTTGTCCGGGTCGATCGTGGTCTGCACGGTCAGGCCCTCGGTGTTGATCTCCGCCTCGGAGATCCCGTTCTGCTCCAGCTCGGCGCGGACCTGGTTGTAGATGTGGCCGTTGGCGTCGCCGGGGATGCCACCCTCGGCCGACGACGGCGGCACCCACTGCGGGTACTGCTGCTGCGCCCGCTCGGCCTGGGTCATCCAGCCCATCTGGACCTCGCCGTCGAGCACGAAGTTCCAGCGCTCGCGGGACTTGTCCTCGTTCTTCGCCGGGTCCCAGCGCGACGGCGACTGGATCAGCCCGGCGAGCATCGCGCCCTCGGACGCGTTCAGCTGCTGGACGTCCTTGCCGAAGTACGCCTGGCTGGCGGCCTGGATGCCGTAGGCGCCGCGGCCCAGGTAGATCGCGTTGAGGTAGTTCTCGAGGATCTCCTGCTTGGTCTGCTCCTTGGAGATCTTCGCGGCGAGCACGATCTCCTTGTACTTGCGCCAGAGCGAGAACTGGTCCTGGCCGGTCGTCACCTTGATGTACTGCTGGGTGATCGTGGAGCCGCCGCCGATGCCGCCGGTCAGCTGGCTCCACACCGCGCGGCCGATGCCGGAGATGTCGAAGCCCGGGTTCGAGAAGAACGAGCGGTCCTCGGCGGAGAGCACGGCGTGCTGCACCGGCTCCGGCACCTGGTCGAGGGTGACGTTGACCCGGTTGATGTTGTTGGGCCGGACCGTGGCCAGCGGGCTGCCGTCGGCGAAGGTGAACGTGGCCACCTGGGTGTTGGCGACGTCGTCGGCGCTGGGCACCTTGAACGCCACCCAGCCGATCGCGAACGCCAGGAACGGCCCGACGACCAGGGCCGCCAGGCTCCACAGCACGATCCTGCGCACGAGCCGCTTCCGTCCTCCGGGCCGGCGACCACCGCCGTCGCCGTCGCCGTCCCCGCCGGTGCCCGGTCGCCGCGGCGGGGGACCGGGCGGGTCGGCCAGGGCGAGCGAGGTCGGCCGGTCGTCGGGGCCGGACGTGCTCGGGTCGTGGGTCAGCAGGGGCGGCGGGCCGGACATCGGCGGACCCTGCGGACCCTGGGGCCCCGGCCCGACGCGTTGCGGCATCGGCCGGTTCGGCGGGCCGTAGGGCCCCTGCTGCGCGGGCGGACCCGGGCGCGCCCCGGGCGGCGGACCCTGCGGCGGACCGGGGGGCGGGCCCTGGTGCGGCCCCTGCTGCGGCGGACCGGACCGGGACGCGCGACCGCGCCAGGGCCCCGCGCCGCGTGGCGGGGGGCCCTGTGTGGGGCGGATGTCCCAGACGTCCGGGACTCCGGGCCGGGGCGGCGGGCCGCCGGCTGCGGGTCGGTCGCTGCGTTGATCGGTCACCGCGGGCTCCGTGCTTCTCCGGTCCGCCGGCCGGGAGCAGGGGCGGACCGGGCTGGGGCGTGGGGTGCGGGCGCTGTACGGCTCACGGGGTCGGGGCTCATCGGGCAGGGGTGGTCACTCGGCGGCGGTCCTCCGGCGACGCGGGCGGTCGGGCCGGGCACCGGTGCCCAGCACCGACGATTGGACCAGATGGTTCCAGCTGCACGTGCGGCAGACCTCCACGAGGTAGACGGAGAACTCGCCGTGCCGGGCCGCCAGCTCCTCGACCTCCTCCGGGTCGCGGGCCGAGCCGGACACCTGACGGAGCTCCTCGCCGAACACCCACCAGACGTGTGTCAGCCGCTCCCTGCGGCACACCGGGCACTGCTGCTGCGTGGGCCGGCCGTGGAACCGAGCGGCCCGCAACAGGTACGGGCTCGCGTCACAGACCTCCGCGGTTCCCACCCGACCGGCGTAGACGTCCGCGAGCAGCGCACGGCGCTGCAACGCGTAGTCCACGACCTGTCGCTGGGTGAGCACCCGACCAGGGTACTCAGCCACCCGCCCGTGCGGTTCCCGAACCGCCCGGACGGGCGGGACCGCCGGGCGCAGCCGCAGGTCGGGAGCGTGACCGGAATCTCGGCACTGCACGTGGATGTATCGGGCCGATATAGTGATCCGACCGATCGCCGGGGACATCGGGGTCTCCGGGCGGCTCGTGAAAGGGAGGGAGGCGGATGCTCGAGTTCGCCATCCTCGGGCTGCTGCTGGAAGCCCCGATGCACGGCTACGAGCTGCGCAAACAGCTCGGGCTGCGGCTCGGCGGGTTCCGCGCCTTCTCCTACGGCTCGCTCTACCCGGCGCTGCGCAGGCTCGTCCGCGCGGGCCTCATCGTCGAGGATCCCGACCGGTCCGGGAGCCCCCCGGCGACGGGCGGCGGCTGGTCCCGGCGCGCCCGGCGCGTCTACCGGATCACCGCCGACGGCAAGGAGCGGTTCGCCGAGCTGCTGGCCGAGTCCGGCCCCCAGACGTGGGACGACGAGAGCTTCGGCGTCCACCTGGCGTTCTTCTCCCGCACCCCGGCCGAGACCCGGATGCGGATCCTGGAGGGCAGGCGCCGGGCGGTCGAGGAGCGCCGCGAGGGGTTGCGCGCGGCGCTCGCCAGGGCCGGCGAGCAGATCGACCGGTACACCCGCGAGCTGCACGAGCTCGGGCTGGACACCACCGAGCGCGAGGTGCGGTGGCTGAACGAGCTCATCGAGCGGGAGCGTCACCCCGGCGACGAGGCCGGTCCACGAGGCCTTCCCGAGGCCTGAAGTCCCGACGGAGAAAGAAGGAGAGCCGGCATGAGTGAGGTGCGAGTCGCCGTCGTCGGCGTCGGCAACTGCGCGGCGTCGCTGGTCCAGGGCGTCCAGTACTACGCGGACGCCGACCCGGCCACCCGCGTCCCCGGCCTGATGCACGTCGACTTCGGCGGCTACCACGTGCGCGACGTGAAGTTCGTTGCCGCGTTCGACGTCGACGCGAAGAAGGTCGGCCGCGATCTCTCGGAGGCCATCACGGCCAGCGAGAACAACACCATCAAGATCGCCGACGTGCCGCCGCTCGGCGTCCCGGTGCAGCGCGGCCACACCCTCGACGGGCTGGGCCGCTTCTACCGCGAGACGATCACCGAGTCGGACGAGGAGCCGGTCGACGTCGCGGCGGTCCTGCGCGAGACGCAGGCGGACGTGCTCGTCTCCTACCTCCCGGTGGGCAGCGAGGCGGCCGACCGCTTCTACGCGCAGGCGGCGATCGACGCGAACGTGGCGTTCGTGAACGCCCTGCCGGTGTTCATCGCCTCGGACCCGGTGTGGGCGCAGAAGTTCCGCGACGCGGGCGTCCCGATCGTCGGCGACGACATCAAGTCCCAGGTCGGCGCGACCATCACCCACCGGGTGCTGGCGAAGCTGTTCGAGGACCGCGGCGTGCAGCTCGACCGCACGATGCAGCTCAACGTGGGCGGGAACATGGACTTCCTGAACATGAAGGAGCTGGAGCGGCTCGAGTCGAAGAAGGTGTCCAAGACCCAGTCGGTGACCAGCCAGGTCGACCGGGACATGGGTAAGGACAACGTGCACATCGGCCCGTCGGACTACGTCGCCTGGCTCGACGACCGCAAGTGGGCCTACGTCCGGCTCGAGGGCCGCGCGTTCGGCGACGTCCCACTCAACCTGGAGTACAAGCTCGAGGTCTGGGACTCGCCCAACTCCGCGGGCATCATCATCGACGCCGTGCGCGCCGCGAAGATCGCGAAGGACCGCGGGATCGGCGGTCCCATCCTCTCCGCGTCGAGCTACTTCATGAAGTCCCCGCCGGAGCAGTACAGCGACTCCGAGGCCCGCACCGCGGTCGAGGAGTTCATCCGGGGCGAGCGGGAGCGCTGAGGCTCCCACCCCTCGTCGGAACCCCGGCCGGAGCCCGTCTCCGGCCGGGGTTCTTTTTGCTTCCCTTCCGGAAATGTTCGCGGAGCTTCCGAACCGGAAATGGTTTCACCCGGACGGAGTCATCACGGGCGCATCACGTGACCGATCTGGGTCTCTCTCACCTGCATCGACGAGTTTCGGCGTACTATCACGAGCTGATCACGGCAGCACTGGGCCGAACGTGTCACCAATTCGGTGAGCACCGTCACCCGATTTTCCGGGCGGAAATGTAATCTGCGTCATGGCGGCGACCTTAATGCGTTCGTAATTTCCTTCGCGGCCTCGCGCCACCGCCCTCCACCCGGGAGGACGGGCACGAGGTCACCGCCCCCACGGGCGGGTGCGTCGCCGGCCCGGGCTCCCAGCAAGCTCCCTCAGCAGGGCCGGAGTACTCCCCACCGCACCCGTCGCACCGGCTGCCCGCTCTCCCCCGAGCGCACGCCGGCGGCCGTGGGGCGGTGCGATTCACGAGGATGCACACCGGTGCCCGAGCACAAACCTGCGCTGCTGCGTTCCACCCTGGTCGCCGCCACCGCCGCGGCGGCCGCCTTCTTCTCCCTGGCGCCCGCCTCCACCGGGGCCGACGCCGAGGCCCCGGCCGTCACCGCGGCCGCTCCCGCCGCCGCCCCCGTCGAGGCCGCGGTCCGGACGGTCGCGTTCACCGCCCCCGCCCAGGCGGTCGAGGCCGCCTCGGCCGGCCTCTCGCCCGCCGCCAAGCGCGCCTCCGCGCTGTCGACGGCGCTCGCCCAGGTCGGCAAGCCCTACCGCTACGGCGCCTCCGGCCCGTCGGCGTTCGACTGCTCCGGCCTGACCAGCTTCGCGTTCAAGCAGGCCGGCGTGTCGATCCCGCGCACCAGCCGCGCCCAGTCGGGCGTGGGCGCCCCGGTGTCGAAGGGCAGCCTGCAGCCCGGCGACCTGGTCTTCTTCTACAAGCCGGTCAGCCACGTCGCCATGTACATCGGCAACGGCCAGGTCGTGCACGCGAGCACCAGCGGCCAGCCGGTGAAGATCAGCTCGCTGAACGCCATGCCGTTCAGCGGCGCCCGGCGGGTCTGATCCGACGGTCCGCGATCAGCGGACCTAGGGTGGCGGCCGTGGACTCCCGGCCGCTCGCCCTCGTCACCGGTGCCTCCCGCGGGATCGGCGCCGCCGTCGCCCGCGCCCTCGCCCCCACGCACGACCTGGTGCTGGGCGGGCGCGACGCGGTGGCGCTCGAGTCCCTCGCCGCCGCGCTCGACGGCGCACGGGCCTGGCCGGTCGACCTGACGGACGACGGGTCCGTCGCCGCGGCCGTGGCCGGGCTCGACCTCTCGCGCCTCGACGTCCTGGTGCACTCCGCCGGCGTCGGTCTCCTCGGGACGATCGAGGAGACCGAGCCGGACACCTGGCGGCACCAGTTCGAGGTGAACGTGGTCGCGGTGGCCGGGCTGACCCGGCTGCTGCTTCCCGCGCTGCGGGCGGCCCGCGGCGACGTCGTGCTGGTCAACTCCGGCTCGGGGCTCACCGCCCGCGCCGGCTGGGGCTCCTACGCCGCCAGCAAGTTCGCGCTGCGCGCCTTCGCCGACGCGCTGCGCGCGGAGGAACCGGACCTGCGGGTGACCTCCGTGCACCCCGGCCGCGTCGACACCGACATGCAGCGGGCCGTCGTCGCGCACGAGGGCGGGGAGTACGACGGCTCGAAGTTCCTGCGGCCCGAGAGCGTCGCCGCCGCGATCCTCGCCGCCGTGACCGCAGGTGACGACGCGCACCTGCCCGAGGTCGTCATCCGGCCCCGCTGACCGGGTCCCTCCGATCCGGCGCGTTGATCCGGCCGGGCGACGACGGGTCCGCGCGGCCCGTGCCTGGGTAGGGTGCGAGCCATGCTCGATCCGGCGCAGGTCGATCTCGGCGAGCTGGCGGACGCCCTCGACGACCGCACCCCCGAGGTGCAGTGGTGGATCGATCCGCGCACGGGCCGGATCGTCTCGACGGTGCCCGAAATCTACTCCGGCGAGCCCGACGACTCGGAGGAGCTCGAGGAGCAGGGCTGGGTCGCGATCGAGCAGACCGGCTCCCGCGCGGGCTACCAGGACATGGCGGACTTCACCGCCGGCGTCCAGCACCGGCGGGCGGCCGAGCTGCTCGACCGCGCGCTCAACGGCCGCGGTGCCTTCCGCCGCTTCAAGAACACCCTCTTCGAGTTCCCCGAGGTGCGGGACCAGTGGTTCCGGTTCCGCGACGCCCGGGCCCGCCGCCGCGCGCTGGACTGGCTCGCCGACGCCGGACTCGTCGACCCGGAGGCCGCCGAGCAGGCGGCGGCCGGCTACCCCGACCCGGCCCCGGAGAACGAGGACCTGCCCGCCACCGTCGCCGCGGAACTCGCGACGCACTACGGCGACCGTCTGCACCAGGTCCTGCTGGTGGGGCCGTGGGCCAGCGGCGAGGGGTCGGTCGAGTCCGAGCTGGACCTGCTCCTGGTGCTCGACGACCTGGAGTCGCCGTGGGGCGAGCTGCGCGCCGTCGAGTCCGTCCTGTGGCGGCACACCGAGCGCTCCGGGATCACCGTGTGCGCCTACCCCGTGACCCAGGCCCAGCTGTCGCGTCCCGAGGAGCCGTGGCTGGTCCGCGCCCGCGCCGAGGCGGTGCGGCTGCGGTGAACGCGGTGGAACCCTCGCCCGGCCCGCGGCCGGGCATGGCCCGGGCGCGCCGGGAGCTGGCGGCCGCCGAGCTCCTCGCCGGGAACGGCTTCGCCGGCCAGGCGGTCGTCGCCGCCGCCCGCGCCGCGCTCGAGTCCGCGCAGGTGGCGCTGGCGGCGCTCGACGAGACCCGTGACCAGCAGTCCGACGTCGTCTCGGCCTACGTCCGCCGGGTGGTCCGCGAGCGCGCGATGGACCCGGCCACCGGGCGGAAGCTCCGCTCGCTGCTCAACCGTGCCGCGCTCGCCGAGCGTTCCTGGGCGGCCGTGCCGGTCGAGGAGGCGCGGGCCGCGCTGGCCGACGCCGGCCTCGTCGTCAAGGAGGTCGACGAGTGGCTCGACGACCCGGCCCGCAGCGCGCCGCCCCGGACCGGGGCGACGCGGCGGGCGGTGCGGCCGCTCAAGCGGCGCCGGGCGTCGGAGACGGGCTGACGCGCCGTCAGCGGACGACGTTCACCAGGCGGCCGGGGACCACGATCACCTTCCGCGGCTCGGCCCCGTCCAGCGCGGCGACGATCTTCTCGTCGGCCAGCGCGGCGGCCTGCACGGCTGCGCCGTCGGCGTCGGCCGGGACGGTGACCCGCGAGCGCACCTTGCCGTTCACCTGGATCGGGTACTCGACCGTGTCCTGGACCAGGTACCGCTCGTCGGCCGCCGGGAAGGTCTCGTAGGCCAGCGTGGACCCGTGGCCCAGCCGGCTCCACAGCTCCTCGCTGATGTGCGGGGCCAGCGGCGCCAGCATCAGGACCAGCGGCTCCGCCACCGACCGCGGCGCGCCACCCGGGTACGCCTTGGTCAGGTGGTTGTTCAGCTCGATGAGCTTCGCCGCGGCGGTGTTGTAGTGCAGCGCCGGGTAGTCCTCGCGCACACCCGCGATCGCCTTGTGCAGGGCACGCAGGGTGTCGGTGTCCGGCTCGACGTCCGCGACCCGCGACTCGCCGGTGTTCTCGTCGACCAGGTTGCGCCAAACCCGCTGCAGGAACCGCTGCGGCCCGACGACGTCCCGGGTCGACCAGGGCCGCGAGGCCTCCATCGGGCCGGTGTACATCTCGTACAGCCGGAAGGTGTCCGCGCCGTACCGGTCGCACATCTCGTCCGGCGTGACGACGTTCTTCAGGGACTTGCCCATCTTCCCGTACTCACGGTTCACGGGCTGGCCGTTCCACGTGAAACGGCCGTTGTCGTCCTCGACCACCTCCTCGGCCGGCACGTACAGCCCGCGCGAGTCGGTGTAGGCGTAGGCCTGGATGTAGCCCTGGTTGAACAGCTTCCGGAACGGCTCCTCGCTGGACACGTACCCCAGGTCGAACAGCACCTTGTGCCAGAAGCGCGAGTACAGCAGGTGCAGCACCGCGTGCTCGACGCCGCCGACGTACAGGTCGACGCCACCCGGGTCCACCGGCGAGATCTCCGGCTCCTTGCCGATCCAGTACTTCTCGGCCTCGACGCCGGTGAAGCGCTCGGAGTTCCCCGGGTCCAGGTAGCGCAGGTAGTACCAGCAGGAGCCGGCCCACTGCGGCATCGTGTTGGTCTCGCGGCGGTACTGCCGCGGCCCGTCGCCCAGGTCCAGCTCGACGTTCACCCACTCGTCGGCCCGCGACAGCGGCGGCTCCGGCTCGGTGTCCGCGTCGTCCGGGTCGTAGGTCTTGGGGGAGTAGTCGTCGACGTCGGGCAGGACGACCGGCAGCTGGTCCTCCGGCAGCCCGACGGGGCCGTGCTCGTCCCACACGATCGGGAACGGCTCGCCCCAGTACCGCTGCCGGGAGAACAACCAGTCCCGCAGCTTGTACTGGACGACGCCCTCGCCGAACCCCTTGGCCGCCAGCCAGTCGATGATCACGCGCTTGGCCGCGGTGACGCCCAGCCCGTTCAGGCTGACCTCCGCGTTGGCCGAGTTGATCGCCGCGCCCTCACCGGTGAAGGCCTCGCCCTGCCAGCCCTCGCCCGGGTCGACGGTGCGCACGATCGCCAGGCCGAACGCCGTGGCGAAGTCCCAGTCGCGCTGGTCCTGGGCCGGGACGGCCATGATCGCGCCGGTTCCGTAGCCCATCAGCACATAGTCGGCGACGAAGACCGGGATCTCCTCGCCGTTCACGGGGTTCACGGCGAAGGCGCCGGTGAAGACGCCGGTCTTCTCCTTGTTCTCCTGCCGGTCCAGCTCGGACTTCCGCGCGGCCACGGCGCGGTACTCCGCGACGGCCTCCGCGGGCGTCCCGGCGCCGCCGGTCCAGCGCACATCCGTGCCCGACGGCCACGCGGCCGGGGTCAGCCGGTCCACCAGCGGGTGCTCCGGGGCCAGGACCATGTAGGTGGCACCGAACAGCGTGTCCGGGCGAGTCGTGAAGACCTCGATCTCGCCGGCGGGGGCGGGGAAGCGGACCCGGGCGCCCTCGGAGCGGCCGATCCAGTTCCGCTGCATCGCCTTGACCGACTCGGGCCAGTCGACGCGGTCCAGGTCCGCGGCCAGCCGGTCCGCGTACGCGGTGATCCGCATCATCCACTGCTTGAGGTTGCGGCGGAAGACGGGGTAGTTGCCGCGCTCGGAGCGGCCGTCGGCCGTGACCTCCTCGTTGGCCAGCACGGTGCCCAGGCCGGGGCACCAGTTCACCGGCGCCTCGGAGATGTAGGCCAGGCGGTAGGAGTCGATCAGCTCGCGGCGCTCGGCCTCGGTGAGGTCCTCGTACGGGCGCCCGTCCGGGGTGGGCCGGGCACCGGACCCGAACTCGTCCTTCAGCTCGGCGATCGGGCGGGCGCGGTCGGCCTCGGTGTCGTACCAGGACTCGAAGATCTGCAGGAAGATCCACTGGGTCCAGCGGTAGTACGTGACGTCCGTGGTCGCGATCGACCGGCGCGGGTCGTGGGCCAGGCCCAGCTGCCGCAGCTGCTGCTTGTACCGGGCGATGTTCGCCTCGGTGGTGGTGCGGGGGTGCGTGCCGGTCTGCACGGCGTACTGCTCGGCGGGCAGGCCGAACGCGTCGAAGCCCATCGGGTGCAGCACGTTGTGCCCGGTCATCCGCAGGTAGCGGCCCAGCACGTCCGTCCCGATGAAGCCGAGCGGGTGCCCGACGTGCAGCCCGGCGCCCGACGGGTACGGGAACATGTCCATCACATATGCCTTGGGCTTCTCCGAGCCCGGCTCGCCCGGGTTGGGCGCGTGGAACGTGCCCTCGGCCTCCCACCGGTCCTGCCAGCGGCGCTCGATCTCGCCGGCCAGGCGCGCGTCGTAGCGGTGGGGCGGGGACGCGGGAGCGTCTCCGGGCGCGATGGTGGTGCTCTCCGTGCTCATGATCCCGCTCTACCTCGAGGATGAACCGTCCCGCGACGGTTCGCCGGTCGGCCTGCTGGTGCGGTCGCCGGGAGCCGCGCGGCCGGATCGCGCCCGCCCCGGACGGCCCGGGTGGTCGGTTCGGCGTGCGGCTCGGCGCGGCGCCGGGTGAGGCCGGGCTTCCGGCGGGCCGTGGAACGCGATACCCAGGGTAACGCCGCTGGCCGACGGGCTTCGACGGGGTTGCACGGGGGCGGGGCCGCGCGGCACGCCCGGAGGCCCGATCTACCCTGGTGACGTGCCCGCGACCCTGCGCCTCGTCCTCGGTGTGCTCTTCGTCCTGGCCGGCGTCGCGCTGGTCACGGTCGCCGTGCTGGGCGCACGGTCGAAGCTGCCGCGCAACCGTTGGGCCGGGGTCCGCACCGCAGCCACCCTCGAGTCCGCGCCCGCCTGGGTCTCGGCGAACCGCGTGGCGGCCCCGCCGCTCGCCGCCGCCGGGGCGGTCTGCGTGTTCGCCGGGGTCGTGCTGCTGGCCGCCCCGCCCGCCGCGCTCGGCTGGACCGTCGCGGCGATCGCCGCCGTCGGGGCGCTCGTGCTCGCCGGGATCGGCGGGGCGCTCGGCGACCGCGCCGGCCGGATCGAGACCGCCACCCGGGCCGCCGAGGCCGAGGCGGACAACGGCTGCACGGGCTCCTGCGCGGGTTGTGATCTGGTCGCAGGCTGCCGCACCGCCCTGCGTTGACCTCTTCTTCGTGAGCTTCGGCGCTCTTCGGTGGACAGGGTGCGCCGCCCAGTTCTGGATGTGCGCGCGGAAGGGGTTCGGGTAGCTGCGCCGGTGGCGTCCCGCCGGCTTCCGCTGCGCCTCGCGAGCTCGCACACCCGGAGCGGCGTCGCGCGGCCCGTCGACGGGGTGTGGGACGGAGTCGTCGGGTGTGTCAGGGCATTCCGGCTGGTGTGACGGGGCCGGCCAGTGTGACGCGCCCGGCGGGTGTAAGGCACTCCGGCGGATGTGAGGCACTCCGACGGGCGTGAGACACCCGGCGGGTGTGAAGTCGCGGTCGCCTCGCTGACACCTCGAGCCGAGAAGGTCACAGGCACCCTGCAGCGGCTTTCGCTGCGCGAGCCCGCACACCTTGGAAGGGCGTCCCACGGGTCGTCGACGGGATGTGGGGCGAAGCGATCCGGTGTGCCGGCGTGCGCCTACGGGAGTGGGACGACCCGGCGGATGTGAGGCGCCGCGGTCACCCGGCTAACACCTCGAGCCGGCTCACGCTGCGCGAGCTCGCACACCCGGAGAGGCGTCCCGCGGGCCGCCGACGGGGTGTGGGACGGACTGTTCGGGTGTGTCGCCGCATCCCGGCAGGTGTGGGACGCCCCGGCGGATGTGAAGGGGCCGCCGGATCGGGAGGAGCGGCCGCCGGTGCCGCGCCGCGGTCGCTCTGCCGAGCGGACTCGCGGGCGGAGGCCGCCAGCGGCCGCCTCGCCCGACCCAGCACACCCACCCCGTACCAGCACACCAGGCGGATCGGCGGGCACACCCGGCCGGACCTGCCACACCCGGCCGGACCGCATGGCACACCTGCTGACCTCGCGGCACACCCGGTCGACAGGGTGTCCCGCGCACGTCGTGGTGTGTCCGCTCGGGACGGCGACGCCGTCGGCTCCGCTGCCGACTTCGCGACACGCCCGCACGCCCGAGCCCGCACATCCGAAGTGATCTCCCGCGGGTCGTCGACGGGGTGTGCGGCGGAGTGACCGGCTGTGTCGTGGAGCCGGGGCGGGTGTGAGAGCACGAGAGCGGTTGTGTCGCGGCGCACGACGGGCGTGAGAGTGCTCGCGAGGCGCGGAGCGGCACGGCTCAAGACGAACTCTCGACTCGGGGTTCCACGGCCGCCGGCCCGCGGGCCCGAACTCCCGACTCGCGGTCCCAGAACTCCCGACTCGCGGTGCCGGATCTCCCGACTCGCGGACTTCTATACGTTCGTCTGAGACGTACGTCTCACCGTATACGGACGTCAGAACGGCCTGCCGACCTGGTAGTTCCCGTCCCGGTCGAGGACCGTCACCGGGATCGAGCGGATCACGCTGCCCAACTGGGCCTGGCAGAACAGCACGAGCTGCGGGTACACGACGACCTGCTGGGGACACAGCACCGGGGCCGTGGCCAGCGCCGCGGTCGACGGATCCGCGGCCAGCACCGCGCGCACGTCCCGTTCGACCTGCGCCCCGTCGAGGGTGCGGGGCGGGGCGGGTGTCGGGGTGCCCGTCACCAGGACCGAGCAGGCGGCCAGCAGCGGCGCGAGGGCCGCGACCACGGCGAGGCCGGCGCGGGACGGGGCACGACGGGCGGGCATCCGGCCTCCTCGGTCCTTGCGGGCCTCCAGGGTCCCCGCACGGCCGGACCGGCGAAAGGTCCCGCAGGTCACGAACGCGTTGCCGAGCAGGGCCGACCGGGACCGACGGGCCACCGAGACCCACTGCCGACCGAAGCCGACAGGTCGACCGAGACGACCGATCGACCGGGGTCGACCGCGCGACGTCAGTTCAGCCCGATCTCCACGGGGAAGGTGGAGAGCAGGGCCAGCGGCGCGCCCTGACGCCGCAGCACCCGGCCCCAGAGGTCGGCGTGGCGCGCGGTGGTGACGTCGTCGGGCAGGCCCGGGACCACGAACCAGTCCCCGCGGGCGATCTCCCCGGCCAGCTGTCCGGAGTCCCAGCCCGAGTACCCGGCGAACACCCGCAGCCCCCGGACCCGCGAGGCGACGGCCGCCGGCTCGCTGTCCAGGTCCACGAGCACGACCGGCCCGTTCACCCCGACGACGCCCTCGACCCCGTCGGGCCGATGGCCCGGCCGCAGGCTGGCCAGGCAGAGCGCGGTGGTGCCGTCGACCGGCCCGCCGACGAAGACGGTGCCGGGACCGGACGCCAGCGCCGCCCAGCGGGGGAGGACGTCCTGCACCGAGGCCTCGGACGGCCGGTTGAGCACCACGCCGAGGCTGCCGTGCTCGCGGTGCTCGACGAGGTAGACGACGGTGCGGGAGAAGTTGGGATCGGTGAGGTTGGGTGCGGCCACCAGAAGGGTGCCCGGTCCGACCGGAGCGGTGGCCTGCCTGCCGGGGCGGTCGTCCCTCACTCGCCCATATTCGCACCCCCGCCCCGGGACGTACGCTCCACCCGTGTCCCTCCCGAACCCCGCTCCGCCCCTGACGCCGGCGGCGGGGAACGCGGCCGCCGTGAAGGTCGGCGTCCGCGCACTGATGCGGGGCCGCGGTTTCCGCAGGCTGCTGCTCTCGCGGGTCCCGGCCCAGTGGGGGGACGGTTTCTTCCAGGCCGCGCTGGGCGGCGCGGTGCTGTTCAACCCGGAGCGCCAGGCCGATCCGCTCGCGGTGGCGGCCGGGCTCGCGGTGATGTTGCTGCCGTACTCGTTCATCGGGCCCTTCGCCGGCGCGCTGCTCGACCGTTGGGACCGCCGCCGGGTGCTGCTCCTGGCGAACCTGCTGCGCGGGGTGCTGATCGCGGTCGTCGCCGTGGCGGTCGGGACCGGGGTGGCGGGTCCGCCGCTCTACCTCGGCGCGCTCGCCGTCGTCGGGGTGAGCCGGTTCGTGGGGGCGGGGCTGTCGGCGGCGCTGCCGCACGTCGTCGAGCCGCGCAACCTCGTCGAGGCCAACGTCGTGGCGTCGACCGCCGGGGCGGCCTCGGCCGCGCTGGGCGGGGCCATGGCGATCGGCGTCCGTGAGCTGGTCGGGGCGGGCGACGCCGGCTCCGGGGTGACCACGGCGCTCGCGATCGTGGGGTCGCTCCTCGCGGCCGTCGCGGCGGCCGGGTTCGCCCGGGGCGTGCTCGGACCGGACGGGACCGAGGCGCGCAGCCGGATCGCTGCCGTCGCACGCGGGTGGCTGGACGGCGCCCGCGCGGTGGTGCGGGTGCCCACGGCCAGTGCCGCGTTCTGCGCCGTCGGCGCGCACCGGCTGGCCTTCGGCATGAGCACGCTGCTGTCGTTGCTGCTCTTCCGCTACGCGTTCCACGACGCCGGCGTCTGGCGGGCCGGGCTGGCCGGGGTCGGGCAGGTCGTGATGGCCGCCGGCGCCGGTGTCGGTGTGGCGGCGCTGCTCACGCCGTGGCTCACCCACCGCCTCGGCCGCGCGACCACGATCCGGACGGGCCTCGTCGTCGCGGCGCTGGCGCAGGTCGGGGTCGCCGCCGTCACGACGATCCCGACGGTGCTGGCCGCGGCCTTCGTGCTCAGCACCGCCGGGCAGGTGGTGAAGCTGTGCGCCGACGCGGCCATCCAGCAGGAGACCGCCGACGAGGCCCGCGGCCGGGTCTTCGCCCTCTACGACGCGCTGTTCAACACCTGCTACGTCGTGGCCGTGGCCGCGGCGGCCCTCCTCGCCCCGCCCGACGGGAACTCCCCGTGGCTGCTGGGCTCGGCCGCCGTCGTCTACCTGCTGGGCCTCGCCGGGCACGAGGCGCAGCTGCGCCGGCGCACCTGACTCAGAGGTTCTCGGCGGCCCACCGGCGCAGCTCGGCCTCGGCCTGCTCCGCGCTCATCGGCCCGTTCTCCATCCGCAGCGCGAGCAGGTGCCTGTAGGCCCTGCCGACCTGCGGGCCCGGCGGGATGCCGAGGATCTGCATGATCGCGTTGCCGTCGAGGTCGGGGCGGATGGCGTCGAGCTCCTCCTGCTGGCGCAGCTCGGCGATCCGCTCCTCGAGCGAGTCGTACGAGCGCTGCAGCGCCGCGGCCCGCCGCCGGTTGCGGGTGGTGCAGTCGGAGCGGACGAGCGCGTGCAGCCGGTCGAGCAGCGGCCCGGCGTCGGCGACGTACCGGCGCACGGCCGAGTCCGTCCACTCGCCCTTGCCGTACCCGTGGAACCGCAGGTGCAGGTAGACGAGCTGGCTGACGTCGTCGACCACGTGCTTCGGGTAGCGCAGGTCGCGCAGCCGCTTGCGGACCATCTTCGCGCCGACCACCTCGTGGTGGTGGAAGCTCACCCGGCCGTCCGGCTCCTTGCGCCGGGTCGGCGGCTTGCCGACGTCGTGCAGCAGGGCCGCGAGGCGCAGCACCAGGTCGGGCTTCTCCTCCCGCTCGATGGCCTGCTCCATGACGACGAGCGAGTGCGTGTAGACGTCCTTGTGCTGCATGTGCTCGTCGATCGCGAGCCGCATCGCCGGCACCTCGGGCACCACGTACTCGGCCAGCCCGGTGTCGACCAGCAGCTCGATCCCGCGCCGCGGGTGCGCGCCGAGCAGCAGCTTGGAGAACTCGGCCTGGATGCGCTCCTTGGTGATCCGGGTGAGCTCGCCGGCCATCGCGGACATCGCCGAGATGACCCGCTCGGCCGGGGTGAACCCGAGCTGGGAGACGAACCGGGCGGCCCGGAGCATCCGCAGCGGGTCGTCGGCGAAGGACTCCTGCGGCGCGGCCGGGGTGTCGAGGACCCCGGCGGCCAGCGCGGCGAGGCCGCCGTAGGGGTCGACGAACCGGCGGTCGCCGGGCGCGGTGTGCACCTCGACGGCCATCGCGTTCACGGTGAAGTCGCGGCGGACCAGGTCGCCCTCGAGCGAGTCCCCGAACCGGACGAGCGGCTTGCGGCCGACGCGGTCGTAGGCGTCGGCGCGGAAGGTCGTGATCTCGAGGGTGTCGTCGTCGCGGCGCACGCCGACGGTCCCGAACTCGATGCCGGTGTCCCAGGTCGCATCCGCCCAGCCGGCGACGATCTCGAGGATGCGCTCGGGCCGGGCGTCGGTGGTGAAGTCCAGGTCCGCGCCGCCACGGCGGAGCAGGGCGTCCCGGACGCTGCCGCCGACGAGGTAGAGCGTGTGCCCGGCCGCACGGAACCGGTCGCCGAGCTCGTCGGCGACGGCGGGGATGTCGAGCAGCTCCACGAGCGCATTCTCCTGGGCGCGCCGGAGTGCGTCCGGCCGATCCGGTGCCGCGGTCACGGCGGTACCGGAGATCACGAGCGGGGAAGACACGGCGGGCCAGTGTAGGCGGCGCCCGTGGGCGCCGCCCGGGGGATCCGACGGCGGGACGAACGGGGCGTGACGCACGCGCGTCCTGCAGAACCCCGCCCCGGGACCCTCCCCTCGTTACCATCGCCACATGTCCTCCTCCCGCGGCCGCTCAGGGGGGCGCCGCGCGGGGAGGCCCGCCGACCGGCGCCGTCGTCTGCGGACGGTCGACGAGACGTCCGCGGGTGGCCTCGTCGTCGACCACGAGCTGGGCCGCGCGGCCGTGATCGGCCGGCTGGACCGCCGCGGCCGGCTCCTGTGGTCCCTGCCGAAAGGACACATCGAGGCCGGGGAGACCGCCGAGGAGGCGGCGGTGCGGGAGGTCGAGGAGGAGACCGGCATCATCGGGCGCGTGGTCGCACCCCTGGGCACGATCGACTTCTGGTTCGTCGCCGAGGACCGCCGGGTGCACAAGACCGTGCACCACTTCCTGATGCGGGCCCTCGGCGGCGACCTGTGCGACGACGACGTCGAGGTCGCCGAGGTCGCCTGGGTTCCGCTCGGGGAGCTGGAGGGCCGGCTCGCCTACGCCGACGAGCGGCGGCTGATCCGGCGGGCGACCCAACTGCTGGAGGAGACCGCGTGAGAGGGGTCGCGGCGGCCGCCGCGATCCTCACCCTGCTCGCGACCCTGGTCGGGGCGGCGGCGGGGACGGCCGCGGCGCAGCCCGACGCGCCCCCGGCCGCGGACACCGGTCTGCGTCTCGACGTCACGGCCGCCTCGCCCCGCGTCGTCACCGCGGACGGGCCCGCGACCCTGACCCTCACCGGCACGCTGACCAACACCGGGTCGAGCCCGGTGACCGGCCTCGGCGCCCGCGTCCAGCGCAGCGACCCGCTGCGCAGCGAGGCCGCGGTGCGCGAGGCCCTGGCCGGCGACGACGCCGCCGACGCCGTCACCCCCGTCTTCACCGATCTGCCCGACCTGGCCGCCGGCGCGTCCGAGCCGGTCACGCTCTCGGTGCCGCTCACCGGGCCGCCCACCTCGTCGCTCGCACTGGCCCGCACCGGGGTGCACGCCCTGCTGGTCAACGTCAACGGCACCCGCGACGGCCTCCGGTCCCGGATGGCGGCGGTGCGCCTGCTGCTGCCGGTGCTCTCGCTGCCCGGGGGCGCCCCGGCGGGGCCGGCCGCGCCACCGACCGGCTCGACGCCGTTCACGCTGCTCTATCCGATGGTCGAGCCGCCGCGGCGGCTGCCGACCGTGCCCGGCGAGCCGGTCACCCTCACCGACGACGGCCTCGCCGCCTCCTTCGCCCCCGGCGGCCGGCTCGCCGGCCTGGTCGAGGCGCTAGCCTCCCGCGCACCCGTCGGCTCGCCGCTGCGGGCCGGGGTGTGCGTCGCGATCGACCCGGACCTCGTCGAGGCCGCCGCGCAGATGGCCGACGGGTACCAGGTGCGTGCCCCGGACGGGACCGTCACGCCCGGCGCCGGCGCCGACGCGGCCCGAGCGTGGCTCGCCCGGCTCTCCGCCACCCTGCGCGGCAGCTGCGTGCTCGCCCTCGCGCAGGACGACGCCGACCTGGTCGCCCTGGTCCGGTCCGGCGCGTCGGACCTCGCCCGGCGGGCCGTCGACGACGGGCGGCAGCTGACCGGGCGGCTGCTCGGGACGCCGGTGCTCGCCGACACCGTCTGGCCGGTCGACGGGGCGCTCGACGAGGCCACCCTGGCGGACGTCGGCCAGGCCGGCGACGGGTCGTCGGCCGCCGTGCTCTCCGCCGACTCGGTCGAGCAGCCCGGCGCCACGCAGGTCTCCGGCGTCGTCCCGCTGGCCGACCCGACCACGGGCGGCACGTCGACGGTCGGGGTGCTCACCGACCCGCTGCTGACCCTCGCGGCCGGCGGCAGCAGGGCGTCGACCACCAGCACCAGCCCGGCCGGCGGCCCCGGGGCCCTCGGCACGCAGGACGCGCTCGGCGCGCTCGCCTTCCGGGCACTGTCCGGCGGCGCCCGCGCCGGTGGACCGCTGGTCCTCGCCCCGCCGCACCGGTGGGCGATCGACGGCCGCGGCGCGGACACCCTGCTCGACGGCGCATCCCGGCTGATCACGGCCGGGCTGGCCGAGCCGCGCGCGCTCGGGGCGTCGGTCGCGGCGGGCGCCCCGCCCGGGGCGGACGGGCGGCGGCTCACCTACCCCGTGCGGATGGGGGCGCTGGAGATCCCGCCGGCGGTCGTCGCCTCGGTGGCCGAGGACCGCGACGACGTCGAGCGGCTGCGGGCGGCCGCCGACTACGAGACGGGCGTCGGGGCGCCGCCCGAGCAGGTCTTCGACCCCCTGCTGCGGGGGATGCTGCGCGCGGTCTCCGGCTGGTGGCGCGGCGACCCGGCCGCAGCGCGGGTGCAGGCCGGCCTCGTCGGGACCCGGATCGACGAGCTGGTCGGCTCGGTGCGGGTGCTGGAGCCGCCGGGGCCGTTCTCGCTGGGTACGCGGGACGCGCCGGTGCCGCTGACCGTGGCCAACGGACTTCCCATCACCATGACGGTAAGGGTCGAGCTGGCCAGCACGGCCGGGCTGCGGGTCGCCCCGATCCCGGTGCAGCGCGTGCCCCCGCTCGGTCGGGTGCAGGTCCGGGTCAGCGCCGAGGTGCTGCGCGCGGGGCAGTTCACCGTCGAGGCCTCGGTCCGCACGCCGGACGGCGGCGCGCTCGGCGAGCCGACCCGCCTGCAGGTCCGCTCGACCGTCTACGGCACCGTCACGATCTGGCTCACCGCGGTCGCCGGCGTGCTGCTCGTGCTGCTCGCCGCCCGTCGGATCGTCCGGCGGATCCGGGGCGACCGGCCAGGTCCGGACGGGGGAACCGGACCGCACGGAACCGGCACGGGCCCGCCGACCGGGCCCGTCCGACCGCCGGTCCCGGTGCGCGCGCCGCACGGCGGACCGTCGACCGGCTCCGCGGCCGGAGCGCCGGAGCCGCCGGTCCTGCGCGGTCCGGAAGGTCCCCGACCTGCGGTTCGTCCCGGCGAGCGGCCGGGGGGAACGTCCGTCGGGTCCGGGGAGTTCCCGCCCGGACTCCGGCGCGCGTCACGGCGCGGGGTGACCGCGCCGGACGGCGATCTGCCGTAGGCTGACGACCTGGCGGTAGGGGGCAGGCAGTCGCGCGTGGCGCACGGGGTGGAGGTCGCGACCGGTGAGCGGGCAGACGGAGGAGAGCCCTGTGCCCGGCCCGGGCACCGGTGCCACCGCATCCGCCGCATCCGTCACCTCGACCACCGCCGCCGTCCCCGCGGTCCCCGGCACCGCGATCCCGAGCCCCGCCGTCCCGCCCGACGCGGCCACGGTCCGCTCGGTCCAGTCCGCGCCGCCGGTCAACGGCGCTTCGCTCGGACGCGCCGAGAGCGCCGTCCGGTCCACGGCGGCGACCGGCCCCGGCACCGTCCTCGGCAACCGCTACCGGCTCGTCCTGCGCGTCGGTTCGGACCTGAGCGCGGGTGCCGAGTTCTGGCGGGCCGAGGACACGATCCTGCAGCGGGACGTCGGCGTCACCGTGCTGCGCCGGCTCCCCGCCGACGAGGCGGACGAGGACCCGGAGGGCACCGCCCGCGCCGGCGAGATGATCGTCCGCGCGCTGCGCTCCGGCGGCTTCGAGCACGCGGGGTGCGCCCGGCTGCTCGACGTCCTGGCCGCGGGCTCGCCCGGCGTCCCGTCGGACGTGCTGGGCGCGGCCGTCACCGAGTGGGTCGCCGAGCACAGCCTGACCGAGGCCGTCGCGGGCGGGCTCATCAAGCCGTTGCGCGCGGCCCGCATGGTCCAGCAGCTCGCCTCGGCCGCCGAGGAGGCGCACGGCCGGGGCCTGGTGCTCGGCACCGACCACCCGCAGCGGATCCGGGTCACCCGGGACGGGCGGGCGCAGGTCGCGTTCGTGCTGCCCCGGCCGGGCCTCACGCCCGAGGACGACGTCCGCGGGCTCGGTGCCGTCCTCTACACCCTGCTGACCTCGCGCTGGCCTCTGTCGGGCTCCGACGCCGCGCGCGCCGGCCTGCCCTCCCCGGAGCGGGACGAGCACGGCGCCCCGGTGCCGCCGTCGGCGCTGCGTCCCGGCGTGCCCGTCGAGCTCGACGCCGTCTGCACGGCCGCACTCGGGTCGCACGCCGTGGGGCCCGCCGTCGGTCGCGTGCACACCGCTGCCGCGGTGAAGCAGATGATCGGCGAGGTCGTGCTCGAGGACGACCGGGCCGCGATCTTCCCGCCGGAGCACGACGGCGTGCCGGCCGAGCCCGGCGACGTCTGGCAGAACAAGACGCGCAAGGCCACGCCGCAGGACCCGGACCGGCGGCGGAAGCTGCTGATCGGGCTGGGCGTGCTCGGCGCGGGTGTGCTCGTGGTGCTCGGGTACCTGGGTGTGCAGGTCGGCTCGATGTTCGGGGAGTCGAGCGGCCCGGCGATCGTCGTCGGCGACAACGCGGCGGCCGCGCCCAACCCGGCCGCCCCCGGTGGCCCCGCCGCGAGCGTGGCGGTCAGCGGTGTCTCGCTCGAGGTGTACGACCGCACCGGGGACCGGGACAACGCCGTCGACGTCGAGCGCGCGGTCGACGGGAACCCGACCACCAGCTGGTCGACCTTCACCTACAAGCAGCAGCTGCCGGCGCTCAAGCCGGGCGTGGGCCTGATGGCCTCCTTCGCCTCGGTGGAGCAGCTGTCCCGGATCTCGGTGCAGTCGCCGAGCGCCGGGACGGTCGTCGAGATCCGGTCGGCTCCTTCGGCCGACGCCGACCTCGAGGACACCCAGCTGCTGACCAGGCAGACCCTCGCCACCGGCACCAGCACGATCTCGCTGGCCGACAGCCAGCCGACCCAGCACGTGCTGGTGTGGATCACCAAGCTCGGCGGCGGGGGCGACGCGAACGTGAGCCAGATCGACGAGCTCACCTTCTACCGCGCGGGCCTGTAGATCACTCCTGTGAACGGTTGCGCCGTTCCGGACCGCGCGGGGACACCCGGCTCCTAGCGTCCGCCGCGTGCCCCTGCTCGACGCGCGGTCCGACCTGCAGCTGCTGGAGGCGCACCGGTCCGGCGAGCGCCGCGCGTTCGACGAGCTGGTGCGCCGGCACGGCGACCGGCTGTGGGCGGTGGCGCTGCGGGTGCTCCGCGACCCGGAGGACGCCGCGGACGTCCTGCAGGACGCGCTCGAGTCGGCCTACCGCCGCTCGGCGGGCTTCCGCGGGGAGGCGTCGGTGAGCACGTGGCTGCACCGGATCGTGGTGAACAAGTGCGTCGACCGGATCCGGTACGACCGCGCGCGGCCGCCCTCCGGGTACGGCTGCACCCACCGGACGCCGGTCGGGCGCGACCCCGCCGAGGGCGCCACGACCCGGCTCGCGGTGCTCGACGCGCTGGCACATATCCCCGCTGATCAGCGCGTTCCCGTCGTTCTCGTCGATGTGATGGGATATCCCGTCGCCGAGGTGGCGGCGATCCTGCAGGTGCCGGCGGGCACCGTGAAGAGCCGCTGCGCCCGCGGCCGGGTCCGGCTCGCCGGGCTGCTCGGGCACCTGCGGGAGGAGGGCGCATGAGCGGTCCGGAGCGGTCCGCGGGCGGTGGGGGCTGGCTCACCCGGCTGGCCGAGGCCGAGGCCGGTCTGCCCGACGAGGACGCGGCGAGCCGCGTGATCGCGGCGGCCGGACCCGGAAGCGACCGGGTGCTGGCCGCACTCGCGACGACCCGCGCCGAACTCGCCGCCGTGCCGCCGGTCCGCCTGCCCACCGCCGTCGCCGCGAGGCTGGCGGCGGGGTTCGACGCGCTGGACGGCGCTGTAGGTGGCAATAGTCGTCATAGCGACGATGACTACGCACGACGGGTTCGGCGGCGGCGGCCGCTCCTGCTCACGGCCGCGGCGGCCGCCCTGGTCGCCGTCGCGGTCGTCGGGCCGTCCACCCGGCCGGCGGGCGATGCGGTCGACCCCGCCTCCGCTGCCGCGCGGGTGCTCGCGGAGGGCACCCTCGACGTCGGGGAGCTGCGGGAGCCGGCGGCCCTCGCGGCATGTCTGGACCGCGCCGGCGCCGCGCCCGCCCGAGGCCCGCTCCTCGCCGGACGCCCGGTCGTCGTCGAGGGGCGGCGGGGGACCCTGCTCGTGCTCGGCACGGGCGTGCTCGGCCGGGTGCGCGCCGTCGTCCCGGACGAGGGCTGCGGCGCGGTCCTGGCCGACCTCACCACGGGCGGGTGACCGCAGCCACAGCCCTGCCGCGCGCCGCTCCGCCGGGGGAATGCCCGCTCCTAGGATCGTGTTGACTGGGCCGGAGAGCGGGAGGAGAGGCATCGGTGAGCACCGAGCAGAAGATCCACGAGCTGATCATCATCGGCTCCGGACCGGCGGGGTACACCGCAGCGGTCTACGCCGCGCGCGCCCAGCTCGCGCCCCTGGTGTTCGAGGGAACCCAGTTCGGCGGCGCCCTGATGACGACGACCGAGGTCGAGAACTTCCCCGGCTTCACCGACGGCATCATGGGCCCGGAGCTGATGGAGCAGATGCGCGGGCAGGCCAAGCGCTTCGGCGCCGACCTGCGGGCCGAGGACGTCGAGTCGGTGAAGCTCGAGGGTCCGGTCAAGGAGGTCACCGCCAACGGCGTGACCTACCGGTCCCGCGCGGTCATCCTCGCCATGGGGGCCGCGGCCCGCTACCTCGGCGTGCCGGGGGAGCAGGAGCTGCTCGGCCGCGGCGTGTCGGCCTGTGCCACCTGTGACGGGTTCTTCTTCCGGGACAAGCCGATCGCCGTGATCGGCGGCGGCGACTCGGCGATGGAGGAGGCCACCTTCCTCACCCGGTTCGGGTCGAGCGTCACGGTGGTGCACCGCCGCGACGAGTTCCGTGCCTCGAAGATCATGCTGGAGCGCGCGCAGAACGACCCGAAGATGCGGTGGGAGCTGAACAAGGCCGTCACCGAGGTCGTCGGCGAGAACGGCGTGTCCGCGCTCAAGCTGAAGGACACGGTGACCGGCGAGGAGTCCACCCTCGAGGTCTCGGGGATGTTCGTGGCGATCGGCCACGACCCGCGCAGCGAGCTGGTCCGCGGCCAGGTGGAGCTCGACGACGAGGGCTACGTCAAGACCACGGCCCCGTCGACGCACACCAACATCCCGGGCGTGTTCGCGGCCGGTGACCTGGTCGACCACACCTACCGGCAGGCGATCACCGCCGCCGGGTCGGGCTGCTCCGCGGCGATCGACGCCGAGCGCTGGCTGGCCGAGGAGCCGATCGACCCCGAGATGGCCGGCGGCGGCTACGGCAGCGACGCGGAGGACGTCGCGGCCGCGGTCCACTGACCGTCCCCCGTACTTCCTGGCACCCTTCTTCCTGGCGCAGTACCGATCGAGGAGAGCAACGCGATGGGCAACAACACCGTGGACGTCACCGACGCCACGTTCGAGCAGGACGTCCTCAAGAGCGGCAAGACCGTGCTGGTCGACTTCTGGGCGACCTGGTGCGGGCCGTGCAAGATGGTCGCCCCGGTGCTCGACGAGATCGCCGGCGAGCACAAGGACAACCTGACCGTCGCGAAGCTCGACATCGACGCCAACGGCAAGACCGCCCAGCAGTACCAGGTCATGTCGATCCCGACCATGATCCTGTTCAAGGACGGCCAGCCGGTGAAGACCATCGTCGGCGCCAAGCCGAAGGCCGCCCTGCTGAACGACCTGTCCGACTACCTGTAGGTCGTTTCCGCAACCGATCCGATACGGCCTGTCGCCGATCGCCCGGTACACCCGGCGATCGGTCGGCGGGCCGTTCGGCCGTTCGGCGCCGTTCTCGTCCGCTGACTGCGCGGACACGCCCGTGCACGCCCCGCTGTCCCCCGGACGTGGCACAGCAGGGCAGAATGGTCGGCGGCCGAGAACCGGGCCGGACATGCCGGAGTGCGCCGCGTGCCGACGTGCGGGCCCGGACCATCGAGACGCGCCGTCGGTTCGGCGCGACGGAGATCGAGCGAGGGGTGCATGCAGCTGCTCCGCCGCGGGGACCGCGGCCCGGCGGTCGTCGAGATCAGGACCACGCTGCGGCGGTTCGGCCTCCTGGCCGCCGCCCCGGCCCCGGGTTCCGACGACGTGTTCGACGGTGCCGTCGAGCGGGCCGTCCAGGCGTTCCAGCAGCGCCGCGGGCTGATCACCGACGGGATCGTCGGCCCGGACACCTACCGTGCGCTGCGTGAGGCAGGCTGGAAGCTCGGCGACCGGATGCTGGCCCTGATGGTGTCCGCGCCCATGAGCGGGGACGACGTCGGCCAGCTCCAGACCCGCCTCCTCGAGCTCGGCTACGACCCCGGCCGCCCCTCCGGCGTGTTCGACGAGCGCACCGAGCAGGCCCTGCGCGGCTTCCAGCGGGACTACGGGCTTGCCGCGGACGGTGTGTGCGGCCCCGGCACCCTGCGTGCCCTGCGGCAGCTCGGCCGGAAGGTCGTCGGCGGGCGTCCCGGCCTGCTGCGCGAGCAGGAGCTGCTCCGGCGCGCCGGCCCGCGGATGCGCGGCAAGCGGATCGTCGTCGACCCCGGGCACGGCGGCCTCGACCGCGGCGTCCAGGTTGCCGGCGTGTGCGAGGCCGACCTGATGTGGGACCTCGCCCGCCGGCTCGTCGGGCGCATGTCCGCCACGGGCATGGAGGCGCTGCTCTCCCGCCGGGAGGACACCTGCCCGGCCGAGGCCGAGCGCGCCGCGTTCGCGAACGAGGCGAACGCCGACCTCGTGCTCTCCCTGCACGCCGACGCGAACCGGAGCATGTACGCGCAGGGGCTCGCCACCTTCCACTTCGGCAACGGCTCGGGCGCCACCTCCACCGTGGGGGAGGCGCTCGCCGGGCTGATCCAGCGCGAGCTGCTCACCCGCACCGCGATGCTCGACTGCGGAAGCCAGGCCCGCACGTGGGAACTGCTGCGGCTGACGCAGATGCCGGCCGTCCGCGTGGAGCTCGGCTACCTCACGCACATCGGCGATCGGACCAAGCTGCTCGACCCCGGCTTCCGCGACGTGGTCGCCGAGGGCATCCTCGTGGCCGTCAAGCGGCTGTACCTGCTCGGTCAGAACGACCAGCCGACGGGCACGTTCACGTTCTCCGACGTGTTGGCCCACGAGATCAACCGGAACCAGGCCCAGGCCATCTGAGGCCGGGAGAATCGATCTCAGGGCCGGGAACGGCCAATCATCGGTTCCCGGGCCCCTGGGTCACACTCGTGTAATTCGGTCGCTCAGCGGCCCGTACAGCGCGCCCTCAGATCGCGCGTACGCGTGCACCGGCCGGGGCGGGTACCTGGTACCCGGGCTGCCCGACGGGCGCCGCGGCCTGCATCGGGATCGTGACGGTCCCGAGGAGTTGCTCGAGCGCGTGCTCGACGTCCTCCTTCCACGTGATCCCCGAGCGGAGCTCCATCCGCAGCCGGGGCCAGCGCGGGTGCGGCCGGACCGTCTTGAACCCGACGCTGCGCAGGAAGTCGGCCGGGATGATGCAGCCGGGCTCGGAGCCGGGCCGCGCCTCGCCGAAGGCCTCGACGGCCTTCACGCCACGGCGGGTGAGGTCCTTCACCACGGACTGCGCGAGCATGCGGCCGAGGCCCTCGCCGGCGTACTCCGGCATGACCTGGAGGGTGGTGAGCAGCACCGCGTCGGCGCTCACGGGGCCGGTGGGCATCTCGGTGGCGCGGGGAACCGCGGAGGGCGGCGCGTACATGACGTAGCCGGCGGGCGCCCCGCGGACGTAGACGATCTTCCCGCACGAGCCCCACTCGAGCAGGATCTCCGAGACCCAGGCCTCCTTCTCGAGATCGGTGGTGCCGAACTCCTCGGCCTGTTTGGCCAGGTGCGGTGCGAGCTCCCAGAAGACGCAGGAGCGACAACGCTTGGGGAGGTCCCCCAGGTTGTCGAGGTTGACCGCGGCGACGTGCCAGGACAACGTGCTACCTCCGGGCGGCCGACCCGATCGGGTTCCGCGTGGTCGAGAGCCCCCGTGTGATCACGAAGGCCGTTCGATGGTAGGTCGGTCCGGGCCCCTGCGACACCCCGGCTGCTGCGACCGGTGTCTCAGCCTCGCCGAAGGGCAGGGCGTACACCCGTCCCGGTTACACTCAGGTGCCGCTTTCGCTCCCCGAGGCTGCGCGCGCGTGGCCGCCGGGCGGCGATCACCCGTCGACCTGGAGGATCCACCGTGACGATCCCGCCGTCCCCGCAGCAGCCCGACGTCTCCGTCGAGCGGGCGGCGGCAGCCGCGCCGGTCCCTCCCACGGAGCGGTTCGCGGCACGGACCTCCGGGATGGTCGCCTCCGAGATCCGCGCCCTCTTCGCCGTCGCCAGCCGGCCCGAGGTCGTCTCGCTCGCGGGCGGCATGCCCAACCTCGCCGCCCTCCCGCTCGACGAACTGTCCGGCGAGATCGGCGACCTCGTCGCCCGCGAGGGCCAGGTCGCGCTGCAGTACGGCTCCGCCCAGGGCGTGCCGGCGCTGCGCGCGCAGATCTGCGACGTCATGCGGGAGGAGGGGATCGAGGCCGACCCGAACGACGTCGTCGTGACCGTCGGGTCGCAGATGGCCCTCGACCTCGTCACCCGGCTGTTCTGCGACCCGAGCGACGTGGTCCTCGCCGAGGGGCCCTCGTACGTCGGCGCGCTGGGCAGCTTCGCCGCCTACCAGGCGCGCGTGGTCCACGTGGCGATGGACGAGCACGGGCTCGTCCCGCAGCTGCTGGAGGAGGCGCTGCGCTCGCTCGCGGCGCGCGGTGTCACCCCGAAGTTCCTCTACACGATCCCGAACTTCCACAACCCCGCCGGCGTGACCATGGCCGTCGAGCGGCGGCAGCGGGTGCTGGACCTGTGCGCGGAGTACGGGGTGGGCATCGTCGAGGACAACCCGTACGGGCTGCTGGGCTTCAGTGGCACCCGCTACCCGGCGCTGCGGTCGCTGGACCGCTCGGTCATCTACCTCGGGTCGTTCTCCAAGACGTTCGCCTCCGGTCTGCGGGTCGGGTGGGCGCTCGTGCCGCCGGCGGTGCGGGACCGGCTGGTGCTGGCCGCGGAGTCCGCCACGCTGTGCCCGCCGAGCTTCACGCAGATGGTCGTCTCCCGTTACCTGGAGAAGCACGACTGGCGGGCGCAGGTGAAGGCCTACACCGAGCAGTACCGCGAGCGGCGGGACGCGATGCTGTCCGCGCTCGACACGTACCTGCCCGAGGGCTGCACCTGGACCGTGCCCGACGGTGGCTTCTACGTCTGGGTCACGCTCCCGGAGGGTGTCGACGCCAAGGCGATGCTGCCGCGCGCCGTCACCGCCCGGGTGGCATACGCGTCGGGCACCGGGTTCTACGCCGACGGGCTCGGCAGCCGGCAGCTGCGGCTCTCGTACTGCTACCCGACCCCGGAGCGCATCACCGAGGGCGTCCGCCGCCTCGCCGGTGTGATCGAGGCGGAGCTGGAGGTGCGGCGCACCTTCGGCCTCCCCGCCGCGCCGGCGCCCGAGCTCAGGCGGGGGTCGCACACCCCGAGCCCCGACACGGCCTGATCCCCGGATCTCCGAACGCCCCGCGGTACGCACCGCGGGGCGTTCGTCGTTCCCGGACCGTTTCACGTGAAACACGAGCCGTCCCGAGGCCGCCGTTTCACGTGGAACACCCCGGACCGGACGCCGGGCCCGGCGAGGTCGTGGCGCAGAATGCCCCGGTGAGCGATCGAAGCGTGGCCGTGCTGGCGGGTGGGCTCTCCCACGAGCGTGAGGTGTCCCTGCGATCCGGGCGCCGGTTGGCCGGCGCCCTGCGCGCCAGCGGGCTGGAGGTCCGCGAGTGGGACGCCGACGCCGCGCTGATCGAGCGCCTGCGCACCGAGCGCCCCGACGCCGCGATCGTCGCGCTGCACGGGGGAGAGGGCGAGAACGGGGCGGTGCAGGCCGTCCTGGAGCTCCTCGGGGTGCCGTTCGTGGGCACCGCGTCCGCGGCATGCCGGCGCGCGTGGGACAAGCCGACCGCGAAGGCCGAGCTCGCGCGCTCCGGCCTGGACACTCCGGACTGGGTCGCGCTGCCGCACACGACCTTCCGCGAGCTGGGCGCCCAGGCCGTGCTCGACGCGATGGTGGACCGGCTCGGGCTGCCGCTGATGCTCAAGCCGGACCAGGGCGGCTCAGCCCTCGGGGCCCAGGTGGTCCGCTCGGCCGCCGAGCTGCCGTCGGCGATGGTCAGCTGCCTCGCCTACGCCGACACGGTCCTCGCCGAGCGGTTCGTCACCGGCACCGAGGTCGCCGTCTCCGTGGTGCACGACGGCGCCGAGCCGCGCGCGTTGCCGCCGGTCGAGGTCGACGTCCCCGGCGGCGTATACGACTACACGGCCCGCTACACGCAGGGGGCCGCGAGCTTCCACTGCCCGGCCCGGCTGCCCGACGACGTCCTGGACCGCCTCCGCGAGACCGCCCTCCAGGCGCACGCCCTGCTCGGGCTCCGTGACGTCTCCCGCACGGACGCCGTCGTCGACGCCGACGGGCGCGTCCAGATCCTCGAGGTGAACGTGTCGCCCGGGCTCACCGACACGTCGTTGCTCCCCACCGCCGTCGCGGCCGAGGGGAGCGACCTGGGCACCGTCTTCGCGGCCCTCGTGGAGCGCGCCGTCGAGCGGGGGTGATGTTCCACGGGGAACGAACGACCGCGACGTTCCCCGTGGGAGGGGCTCAGCCCCGCTCGATCAACCCGGCGATGCGCTCGAGGTCCTCCGCCGACCCGAACTCGACGACGAGCCGTCCCTTGCGTGCGCCCATCTCCACCTTGACCGTGGTGTCGAAGCGGTCGGAGAGGCGCGTGGCCAGCTCGGTCATCCCTTCGGTCGGCGCCGGACGGGACCGGGACTGCCGCTGCCTGCCCGGCGACCGCTCGTTGCGCGCGAGCACGACCGCCTCCTCGGTCGCGCGCACCGACATGCCCTCGGCGACGATCCGCGCGGCGAGCTCCTCCTGGGCCTCGGCGTCGTCGAGCCCGAGGAGGGCGCGGGCGTGACCGGCGGACAGCACGCCCGCAGCGACCCGACGCTGGACGGCCACCGGAAGGCGCAGCAGCCGGATCATGTTGGTGACCACGGGCCGGCTACGGCCGATGCGGTCGGCCAGCTCGGTCTGGGTCACGCCGAACTCCGCGAGGAGCTGCTCGTACGCGGCGGCCTCCTCGAGCGGGTTCAGCTGCACGCGGTGGATGTTCTCCAGCAGCGCGTCCCGCAGCATCTGGTCGTTGCCGGTGCGCCGGACGATCGCCGGCAGCACCTCGAGGCCGGCCTGCTGCGAGGCCCGCCACCGCCGCTCGCCCATGACGAGCTCGTAGTTCCCGGAGCCCTTCTCGCGCACCACGATGGGCTGCAGCAGCCCGAACTCGCGGATCGAGTGCGCCAGCTCCGCGAGGTGCTCCTCGTCGAACTGGCTGCGCGGCTGCTTCGGGTTGGGCCGGATCGCCGCGACCGGGATCTCCCGGTAGACCGCGCCCGCCTCGGCGACGGCCCCGGCCGGCGCGAACCCGTCGGTCGGCGCGCCCCGGTCCCACGACTCCGGCACGTGCGCCGACGGCGTCGGGGGAGAGGGGCGGGTCGGGGGCTCGCCCGGAGGCGCCGTGGGGATCAGCGCGGCCAGGCCGCGGCCCAGCCCGCCCTTGCGCTCGGCCATCTACGCCCCGTTCGTCTCCGGCCCGCCCATCCGCGAGCCGTACTGCGCGATCTCCCGGGCGGCGTCGACGTAGCTCATCGCGCCGCGTGACCCGGGGTCGTAGGCGAGCACCGTCTGGCTGTAGCCCGGGGCCTCGGAGACCTTCACGCTGCGCGGGATGACCGTCCGCAGCACGGTGCCGGCGAAGTGCTGTCGCACCTCCGAGGTGACCTGGTCGGCGAGCTTGGTGCGGCCGTCGTACATGGTCAGCAGGATCGTCGACACGTGCAGCGCGGTGTTGAGGTGCGACCGCACGAGGTCGATGTTGCTCAGCAGCTGGCCGAGCCCCTCCAGCGCGTAGTACTCGCACTGGATCGGGATCAGCACCTCGGCGGCCGCGACGAGCGCGTTGACCGTCAGCAGCCCCAGCGAGGGCGGGCAGTCGATCAGGACGTAGTCGACGGCGAGCTCGTCGAGCACCTCGTCGGACAGCGCCTGCCGCAGCCGCGACTCGCGGGCGACCATGCTGACCAGTTCGATCTCGGCGCCGGCCAGGTCGATCGTGGCGGGCACGCACAGCAGGTTGTCCGACGCCGTGCTCACCGCGGCGGCCTCGACGATCCCGATCTCGCCGAGCAGCGCCTCGTAGATCGACGGCGTGCCGGCGCGGTGCTCGACGCCGAGGGCCGTGCTCGCGTTGCCCTGGGGGTCGAGGTCCACGACGAGCACCCGCAGTCCGTGCATCGCGAGCGCGGCCGCGATGTTGACGGTGCTCGTGGTCTTCCCGACGCCGCCCTTCTGGTTGGCGACGGTGAGGATCCGCCGGTGCGCCGGCTTCGGCATCGAGTGCCGGTCGGGGTGCCGCAGGCGGGCGGCACGCTCCGCCTCCTCGGCGATGGGGGTCCAGCCGATGCTCATCGTGCGGGGCCTTCCTGACGACGTGTCACGTGGAACGGCGGGATCACGAGCGCCTCCTCCGCGGCCTGCCGGCGGGCCGGCTCTCCCGTTCGACCGAGACGACTGTGCTCGGCGGGTCGACGACGCCGGCCCCGCATCGCTCGATCACCGGGGTGCCGCCGCCGAGCCTGCGGACCTCGTCGGCGTCCCGGGCGATCTCGTCCGGCGCCGAGGCACCCTTCACGGCGAGCAGCCTGCCACCGACCCGGAGCAGGGGGATCGACCAGCCGGCGAGCCGGGCGAGCGGCGCGACGGCACGAGCGGTCACCACGTCCGCCCCCTCCCATCGACGCCGGATCGCATTCTCCTCGGCCCGCCCCCGCTCCACGGTGAGCGACAGGCCCAGATCGTCGATGATCTCGCTGAGCCACTCCACCCGGCGGGCGAGCGGCTCCACGAGCACGATCCGAAGATCCGGGCGAGCCAGCGCCAACGGTATCCCGGGAAGGCCCGCTCCCGAACCCACGTCGACGACCTTCGCGCCGTCCGGCACGAGTTCCGCGACGACGGCACAGTTCAGGACGTGCCGGTCCCACAGGCGGTCGGTCTCGCGCGGGCCGATGAGGCCGCGCTCGACACCGGACGTCGCGAGGTGCTCGACGTACCGGGCGGCGAGGTCGAGGCGGTCGCCGAAGACCTTCTCCGCCGGGGCGGGGGGATGTTCCACGTGAAACCGTCCAGATTCTGGAGGGGCCGGACACGCCCGCGCCCTCCGGTCCGATGCGGACACGGAGGGCGCGGGCGGGTGCTGGGGTACGGGTCCCGGGGAACCCGGCCTCACTTGTCGCGGAAGACGACGACCTGCCGGCGCGGCTCCTCGCCCTCGCTCTCGCTGGAGACGCCCTTCACCGCGGCGACGGCGTCGTGCACGACCTTGCGCTCGAACGGGGTCATCGGGCGGAGCCGCACGGACTGGCCCGAGTCCTTGACCTCCTGCGCGGTCCGGGTGCCGAGCTCGGTGAGCTCGTCCCGGCGGCTCTGCCGCCATCCGGCGATGTCCAACATCAGCCGGCTGCGGTTGCCCGATGCCTGCTGCACGGCGAGCCGGGTCAGCTCCTGCAGCGACTCCAGCGCCTGGCCCCGGTCGCCCACGAGCTTCACCAGGTCCTCGCCGCCGTCGATGCTGACGATGGCCCGGCCGGCCTCGACGTCGAGGTCGATGTCGCCGTCGTAGTCGAGGATGTCGAGCAGGCGCTCGAGGTAGTCGCCCGCGATGTCCCCCTCTTTGATCAGCTGGTCCTCGGACCCGCTCTCCGCGGTCTTCGGCACGTGTGTCTCCTCTCCACGTTGCGCTCGTCCGCTCCGCCCGGGCGGGTCGGACGAGGTGAGCGGGCGGCGCCGCCCGGCCGCCCGCTCGAAGGTCCGTCGAGGTCGGGGTCGCGTCGTCGCGCCCGCCGACCTCGTGTCACCGACGCTTCTTGCCCTTCCGGGCCTGCGTCCGGTTGCCGCCGCCGGGGCGCCCGCCCTGGCCGGCCGGCCGGTTCGCCGGCTTCCCGCCCACGGGCTTCGCTCCCGGCTTCGGCTTGTTCACGGGCTTGGCGCCCGGCTTCTTCGCGGGCGCGGCAGACGGGTCGCCGTCTCCGCTGCCGTTGGAGTCGATCTCCACCTCGTCGGCCGGCGCCGCACCGTTGGTGGCCCCGTCGGTCTCGCCGCGGACGTCGCGCTGCGGCTTCTGGCCCGGCTTCGGGGCGAGGGAGTTGCGCTGCGCGGACGCCTTCTCCTTCTTCTCGGCCTCCTCGGCGTCGATCTTCTTGTAGACGACGTACTGCTGACCGAGGGTCCAGAGGTTGTTGGAGACCCAGTAGAACAGGATGGCGAGCGGGAGGAACGGGCCGCCGACCACGACGCCGATCGGGAACACGTACAGCATCAGCTTGTTCATGATCGCGGTCTGCGAGTTCGCCATGGCCGCGGGGTTGGCCGCCTGGCGGGCCACCGAGTGCCGCGCGGTGATGTGCGTGAAGATACCCGCGATGATCATCAGCGGGATCATGACGATCAGCTGGCTGGTCAGGTTGCCGCCGAGCTCGGCGAGGCTGGTCGTCGAGTACTGGGTGTTGATGACCGAGGCGCCCAGCTTGGCGCCGAAGAAGTCCGAGTCGACGAAGGAGCGCACCTCGTCGGCGCCGAAGAAGTAGTTCTCGGTCTTGCCCGGCTTGAACTCGCGCAGGACGTGGAACAGGCCGATGAACACCGGGACCTGCACCAGGACCGGCAGACAGCCGCCGAGCGGGTTCGCCCCGTTCTCCGACTGGAGCTTCTGCATCTCCGCGGCGAGCTTCTGCTTGTCGTTGGCGTACTTCTTCCGGAGCTTCTGCATCTCCGGCGCCATCTCCTGCATCTTCCGCATGGAGCGGACCTGCCCGACGAAGGGCTTGTACAGGATGGCGCGCAGGGTGAAGACCAGGAAGATCACTGCGAGCACCCAGGAAATGCCCGAGTCCGCGCCGAACACGAAGCCGAACGCCTTGTGCCAGACCCACATGATGAACGACACGGGGTAGTAGATGAAGTTCAGCACGGCGCTTGCTCCTCGCACTTCTCAGTGCAGTCGGCGGCTCGACGGTCGTCGGGGCGGGCGGGGCGATCGGGTTCCTCGGGCTCCGGGTCCTGTTCCGGGGCCCGGGGTGGTACCGGGTCCACCCCGCCAGGGTGCCACGGGTGGCAGCGCAGCAGCCGTCGCACGGCCAGCCACGTGCCGCGCGCCGCGCCGTGCACCTGCACGGCCTCGAGCGCGTAGGCGCTGCAGCTCGGGTAGAAGCGGCAGGCCGGGGGCAGCGCGGGGGAGATCCAGCGCTGGTAGACGCGCACCGCGCCGACCAGGACGCGGGCCGCAGGTGAGGGGCTCACCGGGCGGGCTCCCGGCCCCGCAGCTTCTTCGACGCGGAGCGCAGCGCGGAGTCCAGGTCCGCGCCGAGCTCGGCGGAGGTCGCCGCGGCGGCGGGCGGGAGCGCCCGCACGACGAGCGACGACCCGGTCGGCAGGATGCCGAGCCGGGCCGCGACGAGATGGCGCAACCGCCGGGCCACGCGGTGGCGGACCACCGCGTTCCCGACGGCCTTGCTCACGACGAACCCGGCCCGCGGCGGAGCCTGCGAGGCCGGGTCGGTGGTGGACGCCATGTCCAGATGTACGACGAGCCGGGAACGGCCCGCACGGCGGCCGTGGCGGATCGTCGAGGCGAACTCGTCCCGACGGGTCAGCCGGGCGCCGGCGGGCAGCACTCCGACGGTGCGGGGATCAGGCCGAGAGCTGCGAGCGGCCCTTGCGGCGGCGCGCGGAGATGATCGCGCGCCCGGCGCGCGTGCGCATCCGAAGCCGGAAGCCGTGCGTCTTGGCCCGGCGGCGGTTGTTCGGCTGAAAGGTGCGCTTGCTCACGGTCGACTCTCCCGGTCGACGGCGCCGCGGGGTGCTCGGGCCGTCGGTAGCTACTGATCTCGGTCGTGCGCGGTGGCAGCATCTGCCGTGTCGGGGCACGCGGACGTGCCGGCGACGGGACCGCGCCTGCAGAACAGGGTACGCAGCCGCTTCCGAGCGGTGCAAACCGCCCCCGAGGCAGCCCCGATCCCGGTGACGACGAGGGTGCGCTGCGTGATCGCCGCAGGTTGGGACGGGGGCGTCGGACGGGTCCGTACAGGCTTCCGACCTGCGCATCTTGTGACCTCGGGCCGGTCGTTGTTAGCGTGCGGGCTTCGCAGTTCCATCCGGGGGGATCGGGGCTTCTCCGACTGTCACCACGACGGACGCTGCGGGCGCGCGCCCGACAGGAGGGTGGTCGCGGCCCGCCGTATCCCCCTGCGTACGGTCTACGCACATGTGTGGATAAGTCTGGGGATGCCCAGCCCACGCCGACGAGACGACGAACGAGGTCGTGCCCACCGCTCCCCACGGTCGGCACGCGGAGAGGGGCCGA